>NZ_JAJFET010000002.1:0-320159 GCF_020707215.1 Sphingomonas sp. PL-96 | reverse complement strand
GGTCGCGCGGATCACCCGAGCGTCTTCTTCAGCAGCTCGTTCACCACCGCCGGGTTGGCTTTGCCGGCCATCGCCTTCATCGTCTGGCCGACAAAGAAGCCGAACAGCTTGTCCTTGCCGCCGCGATAGTCGGCGACCTTGTCGGCGTTCTTCTCCATGACCTCGGCGATCACCGCCTCGATCGCGCCCGTGTCGCTGGTCTGCTTGAGCCCGCGCTCCTCGACGATCGTGCCGGCGTCGTCGCCGGTCTCCAGCATGATCTCGAACACCTGCTTGCCCAGCGTGTTGGAGATGGTGCCGTCGGCGATCAGACCGAGCAGTTCGGCACCCTGGGCGGGGCTCACCGGGCTGTCGCCGATGCTCTTGCCCAGGCGGTTAAGCGCGCCGAACAGGTCGGAGATCAGCCAGTTCGCCGTCGCCTTGGCGACCTCACCCTCGCCCTTCTTCTGGACCAGCGCGCTTTCGGCCAGCAGCGCCTCGAACCAGCGCGCTGTCTCGGCCTCGGCCGTCAGCACCGCCGCGTTATAGGCGGACAGGCCCAGCGCCTGTTCATAGCGCTGGCGCTTGGCGTCGGGCAGCTCGGGCAGCGACTGGCGGCATTCCTCCAGAAACGCGTCCTCCAGCACCAGCGGCAACAGGTCGGGATCCGGGAAATAGCGATAATCGTGCGCGTCTTCCTTGGAGCGCATCGAGCGCGTCTCGCCGCGGTCCGGATCGAACAGGCGGGTTTCCTGGACGATGCGGCCGCCCTCCTCCAGCACATCGACCTGGCGGCGTGCCTCATGCTCGATCGCGGCCATGACGAAGCGGACGGAGTTGACGTTCTTGGTCTCGGTGCGCGTGCCGAACGGCTCGCCGGGCTTGCGCACGCTGACGTTCACGTCGGCGCGCATCGAGCCCTCCTCCATGTTGCCGTCGCACGAGCCGACATAGCGCAGGATCGTGCGCAGCTTGCGGACATAGGCGCCGGCCTCGGCCGGCGAGCGCATGTCCGGGCGGCTGACGATCTCCATCAGCGCCACGCCCGAGCGGTTGAGGTCGACATAGGAGCGCGTCGGATGCTGGTCGTGCATCAGCTTGCCCGCGTCCTGTTCGACGTGGATGCGCTCGATGCCGATTTCCTTGGTCTCGGCGTCCGGATCCTTTTCGTCCAGGCTGATCAGCAACCGGCCCTCACCCACCAGCGGGTGGTAGAGCTGGCTGATCTGATAGCCCTGCGGCAGATCGGCATAAAAATAGTTCTTGCGATCGAACCGCGACCATTTGTTGATCTGGGCGTCGATCGCCATGCCAGTGCGCACCGCCTGGCGGATGCACTCCTTGTTGGGCGTCGGCAGCATGCCGGGCATGGCCGCGTCGACCAGCGACACCTGCGTGTTCGGCTCCGCGCCGAATTCGGTGGCGGCGCCCGAAAAGAGCTTGGCGTTGGAAGTGACCTGGGCGTGGACCTCCAGGCCGATCACGACCTCCCAGTCGCCGGTCGCGCCACGGATGCGGTAGGTGGACTCAGTCATTTTCGATGCGATCCGCTTCGGGGGTAATCAGAGGAACGGTAGGGAAATATTTCCGGTATCGATCAGAGTCGCGGGTCAAAATGGTAGCTCCCACAGACTCGGCATGACCGCCGACAAAGAAATCCGGCAGCACCGCCTTGGCTGTGAACGGCTGCTTGTTCTTTCGTCGTTGCTCCAGATAAGCTTGATAGGCCACACCGGCGAGATACCCTGCCTCCACGCTCAGAGCCTCGGTGCGGATCAGCAGCGCGACCATGATCAAGTTGAAGTTCTCAAGCGACCCAACCCATGGCGCAGCCTCGCCGACCACCACCGGATTGATCACCAGATCAGCCCCATAGACGGCGCGCTGCAGATTCACCGACGACCATTCGAACCACTGCGGATCGCGGTTGAACACGTCGATCAGCACATTGGAATCCACCAATATCACGGCTCGCGGTCACCCCGCACTTCACGCATGTAGTCATCTGTACTCTGGCCGGTCGCGTACTTGCCCGCGAGAGCCGCGATAGCATCACGAACCCGCCGCATGCGCTCCTCACCCTCTGCCTGCGTAAAGCCCAGCGGCGTCACCACAACCTGTCCGCCATCGTTGACGGCGACCTTATAGGGCTGCCCCGGTACGAGCCCAACTGCGTCGCGCATCGCTTTCGGAATCAGAATCTGACCTTTGCTGGTCATGGTGCCTGTTTCGATATGGGTTGGCGCGTTCATCATCACACTCCGGTGTTACTGACGTAACACCGTTGAGGTGTAATTGCCATCATTGTTCCGCGCCTTACGTCCATCGCGCCCTTTGGAGCCGAGGATGCTCACCACCAAGCCTCGGGACGTGCGGTGAAGCCCGCGCGCTCTTCGATGGCGAGACCGGCGTTGAGCACGCCCTGCTCGTCGAGCGGCTTGCCGATCACCTGGAGCCCCAGCGGCAGGCCACCTGCGTCCAGTCCGCCCGGCACGCTCATCGCCGGCAGACCGGCGAGCGACGACGGCACGGTGAAGACGTCGTTCAGGTACATGGCGATCGGATCGTCCGACTTCTCGCCCAGCGCGAACGCCGCCGACGGCGCCGTCGGGGTGAGCAGCAGGTCGCACTGCGCCCATGCCCGCTCGAAATCCTGCGCGATCAGCGTGCGGACCTTCTGCGCCTGGGTGTAATAGGCGTCGTAGAAGCCCGCCGAGAGCACATAGGTGCCGATCATGATGCGGCGCTTCACCTCGTCGCCGAAACCGGCGGCGCGGGTGGCGGCGTACATGTCCTGCAGGTTCGCGCCCTCGGGCAGCTCGCGCTGGCCGTAGCGCACGCCGTCATAGCGCGCGAGGTTGGACGACGCCTCTGCCGGCGCGATGATGTAATAGGCCGGCAGCGCGTATCTGGTGTGCGGCAGCGAGACCTCGACGATCTCGGCGCCCGCGTCGCGCAGCCAGTCGATGCCCTGCTGCCACAGCGCCTCGATCTCGGCCGGCATGTTGTCGACGCGATATTCCTTGGGAATGCCGACGCGCTTGCCGGCGAGGTTGGACGAAAGCCCCGCCTCCCACTTCGGCACGGCCAGGTCGAGCGAGGTCGAGTCCTTGGCATCGAAGCCGGACATCGCCTCCAGCATGATCGCGCAGTCGCGCACGTCGCGCGCCATCGGCCCCGCCTGGTCGAGGGACGAGGCAAAGGCGATCACGCCCCAGCGCGAGCAGCGGCCATAGGTCGGCTTGATGCCGCTGATGCCGGTGAAAGCCGCGGGCTGGCGGATCGAGCCGCCGGTGTCGGTGCCGGTCGCCGCCGGGCACAGCCGCGCCGCGATCGCGGACGAGCTGCCGCCGGACGAACCGCCGGGTGCGAGCGGGGCATTCCCGCCGTCGCTGCGCCGCCACGGCGAGATCACGTTGCCAAACGCAGAGGTCTCGTTGGACGAGCCCATCGCGAACTGGTCCATGTTGAGCTTGCCGAGCATGCCGGCCCCCGCGTCCCACAGCCGCTGCGACACGGTGGACTCATAGGGCGGCGTGAAGCCTTCCAGGATGTGGCTGGCTGCGGTGGACGTCACGCCCTTGGTGCAGAACAGGTCCTTCATGCCGATCGGCACGCCGGCCAGCGGCTTCAGCGTCTCGCCGGCAGCGCGCGCATCGTCCGCTTGTTTGGCGGCGGCGAGCGCATGGTCGGGCGTCTCCACCAGGAAGGCGTTCAGCGCCTTGGCGCGCGACACCGCGGTCACGAAGGCGTCGGCGACTTCGCGCGCGGAAAACGCGCCGGAGCGCACGCCGTCGCGGATGCCGGCGACGGTCAGGTCGGTAAGCTCGGTCACTATTCGATCACCTTGGGCACGGCGAAGAAGCCATGTTCGGCCTGGGGGGCATTGGCGAGCACCGCGTCGCGCACGTTGCCGTCGGTGACGACATCCTCGCGCAGGCGCAGCGTGTTGGGGATGACGGCGGTCATCGGCTCGACGGCGGAGGTATCCACCTCCCCCAGTTGCTCGATCCAGCCGAGGATGTTGCCGAGCTCGGGCGCCAGGCGCTCCGCTTCGGCATCGGTGATGGCGATGCGGGCGAGGCTCGCCACGCGCTTCACGGTTGCAGTGTCTACGGACATGCAGTGCGGCTAGCACCCCCGCACCCCCGCCACAAGCGGGCGGCGGCACCTCCGCGCGGTGCGGACGGTTGCGCAATGCGCACGCATGCCGCACGGGAAGGCGGTTGCGTCGGCCTTAGCGATGCTGCACTGCACAATGGAGAGCCCCGGGTGGCCCGCAAGTTCCTCTATGGAGTGGCAATTCTGGTGATGCTCGCGATCGGCGGCACCTTTGCATATCGCATGTTCGGCGCCGAGATCCTGCGCTGGAGCATGGTGCCGAGCGCACGCTTCGCCGAACAGCCGGCCGCGGCGCCCGACGCCTATGCCGACACCGACATGTGGCTGGCACGGCCGGACATTCCGAACAACCCCGCGCGCTGGACGCCGCCGGGCGTGGGCGTGCCCGAGCGTGCAGAGGCGGCGGTGTTCTTCATCCATCCGACCTCCTACCTCCGCAAGAACCAGTGGAATGCGCCGCTCGCCGACGAAGAGGCGAATGCGCGCGCGGCGCTGTTCCTGCGCGGCCAGGCGAGCGCCTTCAACGACATGGGCGAGGTGTGGGCACCCCGCTATCGCCAGGCGACTTTCGGCGCGTTTCTGACCACCGCCAGCGACGCCGAGCGCGCGCTCGACCTCGCCTATGCCGATGTGCTGCAGGCGTTCGACTCGTTCCTGGCGCAGATCGGCCCGAACCGTCCGATCGTGCTTGCCGGGCATAGCCAGGGCTCGCTGCACCTCACCCGGCTGCTCAAGGATCGGGTGGCCGGCCGCCCGCTCGCCCGCCGCATCGTCGCCGCCTATGTCGTGGGCTGGCCGGTGTCGCGCACTGCCGATCTCCCGGCGCTCGGGCTTCCCGAATGCACCGCCGCGGACCAGCCCGGCTGCATTCTGTCGTGGCAGGCCTTCGCCGAGCCCGCCGACCCGCGCCTGATCACCGACACCTTCGATGCGACGACCGGCTTCACCGGCGCCCCCCGCAAGGGCACGCCGCTGATCTGCACCAACCCGGTCACTGGCACGCCGGGTGCGGCCGCGCCGGCGAGTGCGAACCTCGGCACGCTGTTCCCGAACGCCAACCTCACCAACGCGACGCTGGAACCCGGCCGCGTGGCGGCGCGCTGCGACGGGCGCGGCTTCCTGCTGATCGGCGCAAGCCCGCCGGACGTCGGCAGCTATGTGCTGCCGGGCAACAACTATCACGTCTATGACTATAGCCTGTTCTGGGGCAGCGTGCGCGCCGACGCCGCGCGCCGCCTGAAGGCGTGGAAGGCGCAATGATCACCACGGACTCCGCCGCGTTCCGCGCAGCCCTTCCCGACGGCGGCCGCCTCCTCGGCCTCGACGTCGGCACCAAGACGATCGGGACCGCCGCCTGCGACGCCGGCTGGAGCTTTGCGAGCCCGGCCGTGCTGATCCGCCGGACCAAATTCACCAAGGACAAGGCTGCGCTGGTCGCGCTGATCGCGGAACGTCAGACGGTCGGCCTCGTCATCGGCCTGCCCCTCAACCTGGACGGCACCGACTCGCCGCGTACCCAGTCGACCCGCGCCTTTGCCCGCAACCTCGACGACCTGGGCCAGCCGATCCTGCTGTGGGACGAGCGCTGGTCGACCGTCGCGGTCGAGCGCGTGCTGATCGAGCAGGACATGAGCCGCGCCAAACGCGCCGAGGCAGTGGACAAAATGGCCGCCGCGCATATCTTGCAGGCCGCAATCGACGCGCTGGTGAACAGCTGACGCGCACCCGCCTCTGCGCTATGGGGCGGCGGACACAGACAGGATGATACCCATGGCCTCCCGCAGCAGCAGTTCCGCCCGCGACCTCAGCTGGCTCGTCGCGATCGACGGCGCCGCCGTTCTCGGCAGCTTCGCGCTCGCCTGCATGACGCCGTTCGCGGCGCTTGCCGCGGCGTCGGCGCTCACGCTCTCGCGCCGCGCAGGCATCATGGCGGTGCTGGGCGCCTGGCTGCTCAACCAGATCATCGGCTTCGGCTTCCTGGGTTATCCGACCGATCCGATGACGATCCTGCGCGGGGTCGCGATCGCGGTGAGCACGCTCGCCGGCTTCGGCGTCGCCCATGCGGTGCGCGGCTCCACCGGCACGCTCTCGCTCGCGCGCATGGTCGCTGCGATCGCCGGCGCGTTCGTCGCCTATGAAGTCGTGACCTACCTCACCGCGATGGTGCTGGGCGGAACGGAGAACTTCACCCCCGCCATTGTGTGGATGCTCGCCCGCAACGACGCGATGTGGTTCGCCGGCCTGATGGCGCTCTACCTGGCGCTCACCGCCGGTGCGCCGTCCGTATTCGGCCGCCGCCCGCAGCTGCGCCTCGCCTGAACCGAGACCGGGCACGCCTTGCGCGTGCCCGCCGCGGGGATTAGGCGATCCCCTCGATGCACATTTCCGATCACAGCCCCGCCGCCCAGATCCCCGGGGGCGCGGTGTTTCCGCACCGCCACCTGACCGGCATCGAAGGCCTTCAGCCCCACGAGATCCTGTTCCTGCTCGACGAGGCGGAACAATGGGTGGAGGCGAACCGCAGCCGCGCCCAGAGCGACCGTCGGCTGGAGGGCATCACCCAGATCAACGCCTTTTTCGAGAACTCGACGCGCACGCTGCTGTCGTTCGAGATCGCGGGCAAGCGGCTGGGCGCCGACGTCGTGAACATGCACGCCGCGCAATCTAGCGTGAAGAAGGGCGAGACGCTGATCGACACGGCGGTGACGCTCAACGCGATGCGCGCCGACGTGATCGTCATCCGCCATTCCGCCTCGGGCGCGGTCAAGCTGATCGCGGGCAAGGTCGACTGTCCAGTCCTGAACGCTGGCGACGGCTGGCACGAGCATCCGACGCAGGCGCTGCTCGACGCGCTCACCATCCGCCGCCGCACGGGTGCCATCGCCCATCGCAAGGTCGTGATCTGCGGCGACATCCTGCACAGCCGCGTCGCCCGCTCCAACATCCTGGCGCTCACAACACTCGCCGCCGAAGTGCGCGTCGTCGCCCCCTCGACCCTGATGCCGGCCGAGATCGAGCGCATGGGCGTGACGCCCTTCACCGACTTCGACGCAGCCCTCGAAGGCGCCGAGGTCGTGATGATGCTCCGCCTCCAGAACGAGCGCATGAACGGCGGCTTCATTCCTTCCACCCGCGAGTATCACATGCGCTACGGCCTCACCTCCGAACGGCTGAAGCGCGCGGCGCCCGGCGCCCTCGTCATGCACCCCGGCCCGATGAACCGCGGCGTCGAGATCACCTCCGAAGTCGCCGATGACCTTGAGCGTTCGGCGATCACCGAACAGGTCGAGATGGGCGTCGCGGTCCGCATGGCGTGCCTGGACGTGCTGACCCGGCGCTCGCGTGGCGTGGAGGGCTGGGCATGATTCTCGCCTTCGTCAACGCGACGCTCGTCTGCCCCACCAACGGTGTTTCCACTGGCACGCTGCTGGTCGAGGGAGATCGCATCTCGGCGGTCGGCGACGTCGCCATCCCCGAAGGTGCCGAGCGCATCGACGTGCGCGGCAAGCTGCTCGCGCCCGGCATCGTCGACCTCGGCGTGTTCGCGGTCGACCCGGCCGCCTTCCGCGCCGGCGGCATCGTCCGCGTCGGCCTGATGCCCGACCAGTCGCCGGTGCTGGACGATCCCGGCATCGTCGAGCGCGCCGCCAAGGCCGGCAAGCCGGACCTGTGGATCCACCCGATCGCCGCCGCTACGCGCGGCCTCCAAGGCACCGACCTCGCCGAAATGGCGATCAACGCCGGTGCCGGTGCGCGCGCGGTTGCGACCGGTCGCCGCTGGATCGGCGACTCCGGCGTGATGCGCAAGGTGCTGCGCTACGCCCGCGACTGCGGCCTGACCGTGATCGCCCATGCCGAGGACGGCGGCCTCGCCGAGGGTGCTGTCGCGACCGAGGGTGAGACCGCCAGCCGGCTCGGCCTGCCCGCCGCGCCGTCTATGGCAGAGGCGCTGGCGATCGCCCGCGACCTGATGCTGGTCGAAGAGACCCGCGCTGCGCTGCATTTCCGCCAGGTCACCACCGCCGCCGGCTTCGACCTCGTCCGCCGGGCCAAGGCCCGCGGCCTGCCGGTCACCTGCGGCATCACGCCGGCGCACCTGCTGCTCAGCGACAACACGCTCAACGACTATCGCACCTTTGCCCATCTCTCGCCGCCGCTGCGGTCGGAGAGCGACCGTCAGGCGGCCCTCGCCGCGGTGCGCGACGGCACCGTGGACGTGCTCTGCTCGGGCCACGACCCGCGCGGACCGGAGCAGAAGCGCCTACCCTTCACCGATTCGAGCGAAGGCATGGCGGGCGCGGAGACGCTGCTCGCCTTCGGCCTGAGCCTGGTCCGCGACGAGTTCCTCACGCCCGATCGCCTGTTCGCGCTGCTCGCCGTCAACCCGGCGCGGGTGCTCGGCATCGACACCGGCACGCTGGCGGCCGGAAACCCGGCTGACCTGCTGATCGCCGATGCCGACGCGCCCTGGCTGATCTCGGCCGAGCGCATGGCCGCCAAGGCCGGCAACACGCCGTTCGATGGCCTGCCGGTTCAGGGCAAGGCGCTCAGGGTGATGAAGGGCGGCCGCTTCCTGTAAGCGGCCTGCCGGTCAGCGGGCGGCGACCTGCCGCTTCGGCGCTGCCCAGTCGGCAACCCGCTCGCCCGCCTGCTCGCGCACGAAGCAACTGCCTCCCTCGCTGCGCAACCGCGCGCATAGCGCCATCGCCTCTGGCCGGGCGAACCCGCCCACGGACAGGCGATAGAAGCTGCCGCCGCGCGCCCGCGTCTCGCCGGCATAGGGCGTGAGGCTCGCGAGGTCGTGATGCCGGTGCCGTGCGCTGTTCCACGCACCCTGCGCTGCGGCAGCAGACTCATGCGCCCCCAGCTGGACGTAATAACGGCCAGCCGTCACCGAAGCGGCAACTCGGACCCCGCGAGGTTCGGCCCGGGGCGCTGCCTCCCGCACCACGACGCGCGCCGCGATCGGCTGGACGATCTCCTGCCGTGCTGCAAAGCGAACGCCGCCAACGGCCGGCTCGGCAGGCTCGGCAGCAGGCGGCACCGGAACTTCGACGTGCGCCTCCGCAACCGCGACCGACACCGCCGGCTGCACCAGAGCTAGCGCCACAGGCTGCCCCGCATCGGCCACCGCCTTGGTCCCGAGCAGCGACGCGACCTGCTCCGAGGAGGTGGTCGGCCGCACGAATTGAAGCCATTGCGCCATTCGCCGCTCGACCTCGTCCGGCGCCAGGTCGACCGCGGCGACCGCGCGCGCATCCGGCCAATGGCCCGCAAGCGCCAGCGCCAGCGCCAGGTTCTGACGCGCCGTGGCGCTCGCCGCGGCCCCGCGCGCTTCCTGCCCGATCAGCACCGCACCGCCGACAGGGTCCCCAGCCAGCGCCAGCGCCAGCCCGCGGTCGGCCGGCTTGAGGATCTCCGCATAGGTCGCCAGCGTGGCGCGCGCCGCGGTCCAGTCGCCCAGCGCGGTCTGCGCCAGCGCCAGATCGAGCGCGGCGCGCGGGTCGCGCGGGTTGAGCGCCAGCGCGTCCCCCGCCGCCTGCGCCGCCGAGCGGAAGCGTCCGGCCTGCAGATAGGCATGGCCCAGGAGCGCCCGATAGCGCGGGTCCGCCGGTGCCAGCGCCACTGCCTGTTCGGCATAGCGCACCGCCGCCTTGCCGCGATGCTCCGCGATGGCGACTTCGGCCTTGTCGGTCAGCGTGTCGATGCGCGTCTGGGTCCGTTCGGGATCGACCGAGGAAGCCACTCCGGGTGCTCCAGCTGTGCAGCCGGTCCCGAGCAGCACCGCCGCGCCGCCGAGCGCGAGCACGGTGCGGGTCCTCGCCCCCTTGCCCCTGCCGCTCAGCACGTCACACCTTCCCCTTCGCTGGATTACCGGCAAACCCTGTCCCGACCGGCCATAACATCGGGTTAATGCGCCCGGGCGGAGCATGCCGCCGCAGCCGCTCGGGCCGTCGCCGCAAGGGTGGCGCCAGCGCCCGTGCGGCGATAAGCGGGCAGCGACGCGGAAGGATGAAGACGATGCGAGCCAAGCTTTTTCTCGGGACCGCAGCCCTGCTGCTGCTCGGCCAGCCGGCACTTGCCGACGTCAAGGCAGGCGTGGACGCCTGGACCCGCGGCGACTTCGCGCGAGCGGTGAAGGAATGGCGCGAACCTGCGGCCAAGGGTGACCCGGACGCACAGTTCAACCTCGCTCAGGCCTATAAGCTCGGCCGCGGCGTTCCCGCCGACCTGGCGCAGGCCGAGCAATGGTATGCCAAGGCAGCGGCTCAGGGCCATCCGCAGGCGGTGACCAACTATGGCCTGGCCCTGTTCCAGAACGGCCGCCGCCAGGAAGCGGCCAAGTGGCTGGAGCAGGCGTCCTCGCGCGGGGAAGCGCGCGCGCAGTTCGTGCTCGGCACCATGTTGTTCAACGGCGATGCGGTCGCAAAGGACTGGGTCCGCGCCTATGCGCTGATGACTCGCGCTTCCAGCTCCGGGCTTCCGCAGGCCTCGCAAACGCTGGCGCAGATGGACCGCTATGTCTCGCTGCAGGATCGCCAGCGCGGGCTGGAACTGGCCCGCACACTCCAGGCACAGGCGGCACGCACGCCGGTGACGGCGACCAATGTCGCGGCGGCTACACCGGCGGCGGCGGAACCGGCTCCGGCAGTGGCTACGCCTGCGCGTGCGGTGCCGACAACGGCCGCTCCGGCGCGTCCAGCCCCTGTCGCAGCCAAGCCGGCCACCCCGGTGCCGGCCCCGGCTCGCACCGCCACGCCAGCCGCCGGCGGCGCCTGGCGCGTCCAGCTCGGCGCGTTTCGCGAGACCGGCGGCGCCCAGGCGCTATGGTCACAGCTCCGCGGCAAGTTCCCGGGCCGCAGCCCCGAATATGTCCAGTCCGGCGCCGTCACCAAGCTGCTGGTCGGCCCCTACGCGTCGAGCGCAGAAGCCAGCCGTGCTTGTTCGGCCGTAAAGTCCTGCCTGCCGGTGAAGCGCTAGCGCCCTCTTGGGGTCTCGGCGAAGGCCGGGCCCAGTCAGGAAAGCCGCCGACGCCGCACGCCATTGCGCCGTCGCCCCAGCCATCCGCCGGTCTGCTAAAGCTCAAGGATGCCGTTACCTGCTCCCGCGCCGGGGGGAGCCCAGGGCCACATCCAGCGCGAGGCGTTGTTCTGCTTGGCCCTGGATCCCTGCCTGCGCAGGGATACGGCAGGTTTCGAGGCGGTTGTCGCGGGTTATCCGATGGTCCCGCAGACGCCGGACTGCTGGCGGTAAGACCCAGAGGTTGCGCGCGACCGTAGCTGCCCCCCCTCCTGCGCCGGGGTACGGAGCGGTCGCGGAACGTCCCGGCAGCTCCTACGCCACCACCCACCGATCCCGCGCATACCCCAGCGCGTACAGCAGCGCCGAGAGATCGCCATGGTCGATCCGAGCACCCGCTGCGGCCGCGACGATCGGCTTAGCGTGGAATGCCACCCCCAGCCCCGCCCGCCGGATCATCGCCAGGTCGTTGGCGCCATCGCCCACCGCAAGCGTATCCGCCGGATCGAGCCCCAGCGTGGCGATCGCCTCGACCAGTGTCGCCTCCTTGGTGCCTGAGTCCACGATCGGCTTGGCGACCGTCCCGTCCAGCATCCCGTCCGCGATCATCAGTCGGTTGGCGATCGCCCGCGCAAAGCCGATCTGCCGCGCCACCGGCTCGGCAAAGCGGGTGAAGCCGCCCGAAATCAGGATCGTCTCCGCCCCGTTCGCGCGCATGGTCTTCACCAGCGCCTCGGCGCCGGGCGTGATCCGCACCCGCTCGGCAAGGCAGCGTTCGATCGCATCCTCGCCGAGCCCCTTGAGCAGCGCGACCCGCGCGTCCAGCGCTGCGGCAAAGTCGAGCTCGCCCCGCATCGCCCGTTCGGTCACTTCGGCAATCTGTGGCTTGATCCCGGCATAGTCGGCAAGTTCGTCGATGCACTCGACCGTGATCATGGTGGAGTCCATGTCCGCGATCAGCAGCTTCTTCTGCCGGTTCGCGGCGGGCTGCACTACGACGTCGAGCTTCAGATCCAGGCCGAAGCCTTCTTGCACTATCGAGCAAGCCTGCTCCCTGATCGCCTCGGCGATTTCTGCACAATCCGATTGGGTCACGCCATCTGCAGGATCGAAGAGAAGGTCGGCAGCCCAGCCCTCGTCGAGCCAGGACACCCCCGTCAACGTCCCCGCCGTGCAGTCTTGATCGAATTGATGCGCGATCTCGGAGAGAAGCGCTTGATCCAGGCTCCCGTCTGCTATCAGCGTCGCGATGAACATGGTGCATACCCCTTTGCCGAAGGTGGCGCTCATTGCAGGGCCGACCGCGAGCGGCAAGTCCGCGCTCGCGATCGCCGTCGCCGAGCGCCACCAGGGCACCGTCATCAACGCCGACTCCGCTCAGGTCTATCGCGACCTGCGCGTGCTGAGCGCCCGCCCGAGCGCCGAGGAGGAAGCGCAGGTCCCGCACCGCCTGTTCGGCCATGTCGACGGCGGCGCGGACTATTCCGCCGCCCGCTGGGCCGCCGAAGCCCGCGCCACGATCGACGCGACCCTCGCCGAGGGGCGCCTGCCCGTCCTCGTCGGCGGCACTGGCCTGTACCTGCGCACCCTGCTCGACGGGATTGCGCCGGTGCCGGAGATCGACGCGAAGATCCGCACTGCAGTCCGCGCGCTCCCGGTCGCCGAGGCCCACGCCGACCTCGCTCGCCTGGACCCGCCGGCGGCTGAACGCCTGCGCGCCAGTGACACGACGCGGGTGGCGCGCGCGCTGGAGGTGGTGCGCTCGACCGGCCGCCCGCTCAGCGATTGGCAGGCAGCACGCGAGGGCGGCATCGCCGACCGCATCGAGCTGGTGCCGGTGGTGCTGCTCCCCGACCGCGCCTGGCTGTTCGAACGCTGCGACCGCCGGCTCGCGGCGATGTTCGCGAGCGGCGGGATCGAGGAAGTCGCGGCCTTGCTCACCCGCAGCGACCTTTCCCCCGATGCACCGGTGTGCCGCGCGATCGGCGTGCCCCAGATTGCGGCGTATCTCGCAGGAGAAATCACGCGGGAAGAGGCACTTGCCGCCGCCCGCCTCGCGACCCGGCAATATGCCAAGCGCCAATATACCTGGTTTCGCAACCAGCCTCCGCCGACGTGGCAGTTCGTTGCCGAGACGGAAAAATACGACTTCCGCAGTTTTTTTGAACAAAAATTATCAAACTAACCTTGCATCCTCCTGGTGCTGCCGGTAGGCGCGCTCCGTCCGAAGGGCTGCTGCTGCAGCTGCGAAAATGAGGAGGACGTGACGTGGTCGAGAAAAGCGGAGCCGAAATCCTGGTCGAGGCGCTGGTCGATCTCGGCGTGGAGCTCGTGTTCGGCTATCCCGGCGGCGCGGTGCTTCCGATCTACGACGCGCTGTTCCGGCAGTCGAAGATCCGCCACATCCTGGTCCGCCACGAGCAGGCGGCGACTCATGCGGCAGAGGGCTACGCCCGCTCGACCGGCAAGCCGGGCGTCGTGCTCGTCACCTCGGGCCCCGGCGCCACCAACGCGGTCACGGGCATCACCGACGCGCTGCTCGATTCGATCCCGATGGTGGTCATCACCGGCCAGGTTCCGACCGCGCTGATCGGCACCGACGCGTTCCAGGAAGCGGACACGGTCGGCATCACCAGCCACTGCACAAAGCATAATTATCTGGTGAAGGACCCGCAGCGCCTCGGCTCGGTGGTGCATGAGGCATTCCACATCGCCACCTCCGGCCGCCCCGGGCCGGTCGTGATCGACATCCCCAAGGACGTGCAGGTCGCGACTGCGCGCTACAGCACGCCGGGTCCGATCCAGCACAAGACCTATCGCCCGCAGATCGAGCCCGACGCGGTGGCGATCGAGACAGCGGTGGAGATGCTGGCGGCGGCCGAGCGCCCGGTCTTCTACACAGGCGGTGGCATCATCAACTCGGGGCCGGAGGCATCGCAACTGCTGCGCGAGCTGGTGGCGCTCACCGGCGCCCCGGTCACCTCCACGCTGATGGGCCTGGGCGCGCTGCCCGCTTCGTCCGACAAGTGGCTCGGCATGCTCGGCATGCACGGCACCTATGAGGCGAACCTGGCGATGAACCAGGCGGACCTGATCATCTGCCTGGGCGCGCGCTTCGACGATCGCGTGACGGGCCGGCTCGACGCGTTCAGCCCCCACAGCCGCAAGATCCACGTCGATATCGACCGTTCCTCGGTCAACAAGAACGTGCGCGTCGACCTGCCGATCGTCGCCGATTGCGGCCGTGCGCTCGCGGCGATGATCGACCTGTGGAAGGCGCGGGCCTACCCCACGCCGGACCTGACGGAATGGTTCGCTCGTATCGCCGGCTGGCGTGCCAAGCACTGCCTCGACTTCGAGGATCGCGCGGACGAGATCATGCCGCAGCGGGCGATCCGCGCGCTGTACGAGGCGACCAAGGCGCGCGCGCCGATCATCTCGACGGAGGTCGGCCAGCACCAGATGTGGGCCGCCCAGCATTTCGGGTTCGAGGCACCCAACAAGTGGCTCACTTCGGGCGGCCTCGGGACGATGGGCTATGGCCTGCCCGCCGCGATCGGCGCTCAGCTGGGTGAGCCGGACGCGCTGGTGATCGACATCGCCGGCGAAGCCTCGATCCAGATGAACATCCAGGAGCTGGCGACCGCGACCCAGTACCGGCTGCCGGTCAAGATCTTCATCCTCAACAACGAATATATGGGCATGGTCCGCCAGTGGCAGGAGCTGACCTATTCGGGCCGCTATTCCGAGAGTTACAGCGAAAGCCTGCCGGACTTTGTGAAGCTGGCCGAGGCCTATGGCTGGAAGGGCATCCGCATCGAGCATCCGAATGATCTCGACGCCGGGATCGAGGCGATGCTCGCCCATGACGGTCCGGTCGTGGTCGACTGCCGGGTGTCGAAGCTCGCCAACTGCTTCCCGATGATCCCATCGGGGGCCGCGCACACCGAGATGATCCTGTGGGCAAGCGAGGTATCGGGCGAGATGGACGACGAGGCCAAGGCGCTGGTCTGACGGCGGCGCCGCCTCCCCTCTTTCCCACAGATTTCAACCGGATCGGCTGAACCATGCACATCAAGGAAGAAGTGCGCGAGCGGCACACGCTCGCCATCATCGTCGACAACGAGCCGGGCATCCTGGCGCGCATCGCCGGGCTGTTCACGGCGCGCGGCTATAATATCGAGAGCCTGACCGTCACCGACATCTCGGAAGACGATCTCATCAGCCGCATCACCATCGTCACCTCGGCCTCGGCCCCGGTGATGGAGCAGATCCTCGCCCAGCTCGAACGGCTGGTGCCGGTGCACAAGGTTGTCGACCTCACCGCACTTGGGCCCCACGTCGAGCGCGAGCTGGCGCTGGTGAAGGTGGTGGGCGCGGGCGAGCACCGGATCGAGGCGCTGCGCCTCGCCGAGGTCTATCGCGCCCGCGTGCTCGATGCGACCACCTCCAGCTTCGTGTTCGAAGTGACCGGCGGCACCCAGAAGGTCGACACCTTCATCGAGCTGATGCGCGAAGTCGGGCTGGTCGAAGTCGCCCGCACCGGCGTCGTCGCCATCGCCCGCGGCCGCGAGCCCGCCTGATCCTCGTCCGCTCCTGCCCAGGCGGGAGCCCGGAACCACACACATGGCCTCTGCTTGGGGCCGCAAGCAATTGAGTCGAAAGGGAAGAACATGCGCGTTTACTACGACCGCGACGCCGACCTGAACCTGTTGTCGAACAAGAAGATCGCGATCCTCGGCTATGGTTCGCAGGGGCATGCCCATGCGCAGAACCTGCGCGACAGCGGCGTGCAGAACATCGCGATCGCGCTCCGCCCCGGCTCGCCCAGCGCCAGGAAGGCAGAGGACGCGGGCTTCAAGGTGCTTCCCAACCAGGAAGCCGCCGCCTGGGCCGACATCCTGATGATCCTGGCGCCCGACGAGCATCAGGCCGCGATCTATGACGCGGATATCAAGGGCAATCTGCGCCCCGGTTCGGCGCTCGCCTTCGCGCACGGCCTCAACGTCCACTTCGGCCTGATCGAGCCGCCGGCGGATATCGACGTCATCATGATCGCGCCCAAGGGCCCGGGCCACACCGTGCGTTCGGAATATGCACGCGGCGGCGGCGTGCCCTGCCTGATCGCGGTGCACCAGGACGCGTCAGGCAACGCGCATGACGTCGCACTCGCCTATGCCTCGGGCGTTGGCGGCGGCCGTTCGGGCATCATCGAGACCAACTTCCGCGAGGAATGCGAGACCGACCTGTTCGGCGAGCAGGCGGTGCTGTGCGGTGGCGCCACCGCGCTGGTCCAGGCCGGCTTCGAGACGCTGGTCGAGGCGGGCTACGCCCCTGAAATGGCCTATTTCGAGTGCCTGCATGAGCTCAAGCTGATCGTCGACCTGATGTACGAGGGCGGCATCGCCAACATGCGCTACTCGATCTCGAACACCGCCGAGTACGGCGACATCAAGACCGGCCCGCGCATCATCACCGAAGAGACCAAGAAGGAAATGAAGCGCGTGCTCGCCGACATCCAGTCGGGCCGCTTCGTGAAGGGCTTCGTGCTCGACAACCGCGCCGGGCAGCCGGAACTGAAGGCCAGCCGCATCGCCGCCAAGCGCCACCCGATCGAGCAGGTCGGCAGCGAGTTGCGCGCGATGATGCCCTGGATCGGTGCCAACAAGCTGGTGGACAAGGACAAGAACTGAGGCAGCAGACGGGATCGCGCGAGCGATTCCGTCTGTCCCACCCCGTTTGTTTCGAGACAAACAAACGGGTTTGCAAGAACGCTAGCGAAACAACCTGTTTCCTCTTGCATGGTTTGACAGCGAAGGGGCGGCGGCAGACTAATCCGCCGTCCTTTTCGTTGGAGAACTTTCCATGCGCATGCCCCTGATCCTCGCCGGCGCCGCTCTCGCGGTCGCCGCTCCCCTCCTCGCGCAGCAGATGCCGATCCCCGGCACTGCCGACGTCAGCCGTGTCGCGGCTGGCACCTACAAGACCGATCCCGCCCACACGCTGATCGGCTGGCGCGTCAACCACCTGGGTTTCAACGACTACTTCGGCATCTTCGGTGACGCCGACGGCACGCTGGTGCTGGACCCGAAGAAGCCCGCCGCCGCCAAGCTCGACGTGACGATCCCGGTCAGCAAGCTCACCACCGCGAGCGCTGGCCTCACCAAGCACATGATGAGCAAGGACTTCTTCAACGCGGAAGTCACGCCGACTGCGCGCTTCACCTCGACCGCCGTCAAGGTCAGCGGCACCCGTGCGACCATCACCGGCAACCTCACGCTGAACGGCGTCACCAAGCCGGTCGTGCTCAACGCCCACTTCACCGGCGCGGGCGCGAACCCGATGTCCAAGAAGCCGACGATCGGCTTTGAAGCGGATGCCAAGATCAAGCGCTCCGACTTCAACATCGCCTATGGCATTCCGGCCGTGTCGGACGAGGTGGAACTCGACATCAGCGCCGCCTTCGAGCAGGCGTAAGCAGCCACAAGGGGGCGCGACACCGCGCCCCCTTCACACCGCACCCCCTTCACACCGCACCTCGTCTCGCACTCGCGTCAAACCGGCTGGACAAGCCCGCCTCCGCGCGCCATGACGGCGCCCGTGATCGCTGCACTGCGCCTTCTTCGACTTATCCGCCCTTAGGGGCGTGTTGCGCATGCGTGCATGCCCCTAAGGGCTGTCTTTTTCCGACCAACTTGCTGACCGACGCCCGCGCCACGCGTGCGGCGACTTGCCAAAGAGGCTGCGATGCTGCGCGATCCTTCGACCAAATACCGCCCCTTCCCCCAGGTGGACCTGCCTGACCGGCAGTGGCCGTCGCAGACGATCACCCGCGCGCCGCGCTGGCTGTCGACCGACATGCGCGACGGCAACCAGGCGCTGATCGATCCGATGGATGCCGAAAAGAAGACCCGCTTCTTCGACCTGCTCGTAAAGGTCGGCATCAAGGAGATCGAGGTCGGCTTCCCTTCCGCCGGTGCCACCGAGTTCGACTTCATTTCCGGCCTGATCCGCAACGGCCGCGTACCCGACGATGTGACGGTCCAGGTGCTGACGCAGTCGCGCCGCGACCTGATCGAGAAGAGCTTCCAGTCGCTGGAGGGCGCGCCCACCGCGATCGTCCACCTCTACAACGCCGTCTCCCCCGCCTGGCGCCGCATCGTGTTCGGCATGAGCCGCGACGAAGTGCGCGAGATCGCGATCACCGGCGCCAAGATCCTGCGCGACGAGGCGGGCAAGCGCCCCGACACCGACTGGCGCTTCGAATATTCGCCGGAGACCTTCTCCACCGCCGAGCTCGACTTCTCGGTAGAGGTCTGCGCGGCCGTGATGGACGTGCTGCGCCCCACCCCGGAAAAGCCGCTGATCCTCAACCTGCCGGCGACGGTCGAGGCATCGAGCCCCAACGTCTATGCCGACCAGATCGAGTGGTTCTGCCGCAACGTGCCGAACCGCGACAGCGTCGTCATCAGCCTCCACCCGCACAACGATCGCGGTACCGGGGTGGCCGCCGCCGAGCTCGGCCTGATGGCCGGGGCGGACCGGGTCGAGGGCTGTTTGTTCGGCAATGGCGAGCGCACCGGCAACTGCGACATCGTGACACTCGCTCTCAACATGTACACGCAAGGCGTTGATCCGGAGCTGGATTTCTCCAACATCGACGAGGTCATCAACACCGTCGAATATTGCAACCAGCTGCCCGTCCACCCGCGCCACCCCTATGCCGGCGAACTGGTGTTCACCGCCTTTTCCGGCAGCCATCAGGACGCGATCAAGAAGGGCTTCGCCGCCCAGGCGCAGCGCAACGACGGCCTGTGGGACGTCCCCTACCTGCCGATCGACCCCGCCGACCTCGGCCGCGATTACGAGGCGGTGATCCGCGTCAACTCGCAGTCGGGCAAGGGCGGCGTCGCCTGGGTGCTGGAGCAGGACAAGGGGCTGAAGCTCCCCAAGCGGATGCAGGCCGACTTCAGCCGCCACGTCCAGCGGGTGGCGGACGAGACCAGCCGCGAGCTGAACGCCGCCGACATCTGGGGTGCGTTCGAAGCCGCCTATCTGCCGAACGAGGGCGACCGCTTCCAGCTGGTCGATTATTCGGAAAGCCACGGTGCTGCCGGTCAGGCGCGGACCTTTGTGGGCGAACTGCGGCTCGATGGCGAGACGCGGTCGATTTCCGGCAAGGGCAACGGCCTGCTGTCCAGCCTGCTCTCGGCGCTGCGCGACGATTGCGGCATCGACCTCGACGTGGTCGACTATAGCGAGCATGCGATCGGCAACGGTTCGGACGCACAGGCGGCCGCCTATCTCGAATGCACGCTGCCCGACGGCACCCGCGTGTTCGGCGCCGGCATCGACGCCGACGTGGCAACTGCCACGGTCCGCGCGGCGCTCAGCGCGGCGAACCGCGTCGCCGCCTGATCCCTCCCAAGCTGTACCCCGGCGAAGGCCGGGGCCCAGTTGGGAAGGCTTCGCGAGGCCGCGCCAGGCCAGCCAGACCACCGCACCTGGGCCCCGGCCTCCGCCGGGGTACGGTTAGAGTTCAAGCGTAGTTCAACCGCTCCAGTGCTCCTGCGCAGGCAGGAGGCCAGGGCCACAAGCGCTCCGCTCCGCAACCCTGGACTCCCGCTTTCGCAGGAGTACGGCGGCTGGTTTCAACCCGGCGGCAGGCTCATCCCAGCCCCATCAGCGACAGCACTTCCTTGCGGCTGCGGTCGTCCTCGCGGAACACGCCCATCATCCGGCTGGTGGTCATCGTCACCCCTGGGGTGCGCACGCCCCGCGCAGTCATGCAGGCGTGGCTCGCCTCGATCACCACCGCGACGCCGCGCGGTGCCAGCTTCTCCCAGATGCAGTCGGCGACCTGCGCGGTCAGCCGCTCCTGCACCTGCAGCCGCCGGGCAAAGCCGTGCAGCACCCGCGCGAGCTTGGAGATGCCGACGACGTGGTCGCGCGGCAGATAGGCGATGTGCGCCTTGCCGATAATCGGCGCCATATGGTGCTCGCAGTGCGACTGGAACGGGATGTCACGCAGCAGCACGATCTCGTCATAGCCGCCCACTTCCTCGAAGGTGCGCGCCAGGTGGTGGGCCGGGTCCTCGCCATAACCCTGGCAATATTCCTTCCATGCGCGCGCCACGCGCTTGGGCGTGTCGAGCAATCCCTCCCGCTCCGGATCGTCGCCCGCCCAGCGCAGCAGCGTGCGGATCGCGTCTGCGACCTCCTCGGGCACGGGCGGCTTTGATGGAGATGCGACCAGATCGCCGTCGGCGGTCGCGGAGGTGTCGGCTTGCATGCGGTGTTCCTTGGTCGATTTTCGGGTCCGACGCGCGTTTGCGGACCCACAAAACGTCGCACCCGGCGCAGACCGCGTTGACGTCTCGAAGAAGGCAGCGTTAATTCCTCACTGCGCAAAAGGAAACTGCGGCCGTAACGGGCCGCGTGGCGCAGGGGGAACGGACGCGCGCATGGGACCAGGAAACGCCGCAGGCTCGCGATGCGCCGCCGCTGCACGCCCTGCCCGGGCCACGCTCGACCTTCGCAAGCGACAAGCTGCCCGAAACCGCGCATAAGCATGGCAACCGCGCGGCCGCCCAGGGGTTCGGACCGCAGGATTTAAGGAGAAGCAGAATGGCCAAGACGTCGACCACCACCAAGACCGGCGCCGCTCGCGGCGGTATCGCCAAGCCCGTCACGCCGTCGGAAGACCTGGCGAAGATCACCGGCAAGGACCCGCTGCCCCGCAGCGAGGTGGTCAGCAAGATGTGGGAATACATCAAGAAGCACGACCTGCAGAACCCGCAGGACAAGCGCGAAATTCTCGCTGACGAGACGCTCGAGAAGCTCTTCGGCAAGAAGAAGGCTTCGATGTTCGAGATGAACAAGCTGCTCAACGCGCACATGAGCTGAGCCTGTCGGGGCCGTCCGGCCATCCGGACGGTCCCGCAGCCACCGCGTCGGTTTCGCACGCCGACGTCCTCGTTCCTCCCGCCCTGCCCGGCCACAGCCTTCCAGCACGGGCTTGCAAGCGCGGCTGCGCCCCCATAGAGGCGAGGCAACTCGCAAGGACCCGGTGCAAATCCGGGTGGCTATTCCGGCCGCCGATCCGCCGGACAACAGATCACATGGACTGCGAAGACGCTGCACCGGGTGCGGCGCCATGTGCCTGCTTGTGGTTTCTGCATGACCGACATTGTTTCCCGCTTCCGGACCGGATGGTTCACCAGCGTCGGAGAGGCGCGTCGCGACGTCCTCGCCGGTATCGTCGTTGCCCTCGCCCTCATCCCCGAGGCGATCGGCTTTTCGATCATCTCCGGCGTCGATCCGCGCGTCGGCCTCTATGCCTCGGTCGCGATCGCGATCGTGATCTCCTTTCTGGGCGGCCGCCCCGGCATGATCTCTGCCGCGACCGCCGCGGTCGCCGTCGTCGTGACCCCGCTGGTCCGCGACCATGGCGTCGAATATCTGTTCGCAGCCACCATCCTGATGGGACTGATCCAGATGGTCGCCGGGTTGCTGCGGCTCGACCTGCTGATGCAGTTCGTGTCGCGCTCGGTCATCACCGGCTTCGTCAACGCGCTCGCGGTCCTGATCTTCATGGCGCAGCTGCCGCAGTTCGTCGGCGTCACCTGGCACAGCTATGCGTTGATCGCGGCCGGCCTTGCCATCATCTACCTGCTGCCGCGCATCACCAAGGCGGTGCCCTCGCCGTTGGTCGCGATCCTCGTGCTCGCCGCGATCAGCATTGCGCTGGGCTTCCCGGTCCGCACCGTCGGCGACATGGGCAAGCTGCCCGAAGGCCTGCCGAGCCTGGCGCTGCCGAACGTCCCGCTCACCTGGGACACGCTGCGCATCATTCTTCCCTATTCGCTGACCATGGCAGCGGTCGGCCTGCTCGAATCGCTACTGACCGCGCAGATCGTCGACGACATGACCGACACCGACAGCGACAAGCGGCGCGAGTGCATGGGCCAGGGCGGCGCCAACATTGCCGCGGCCCTGGTCGGCGGCATGGGCGGCTGCGCGATGATCGGCCAGTCGGTGATCAACGTCACCTCGGGCGGCCGCAAGCGCCTGTCGACCTTCACGGCCGGCGCCTTCCTGCTGTTCCTGCTCGCGGTGCTGGGCCCCGTCGTTGGCCGCATCCCGATGCCGGCGCTGGTGGCGGTGATGATCATGGTGTCGATCGGCACCTTCAGCTGGAACTCGATCGCCAACCTCCGCCGCCATCCGCCGACCTCCTCGGCGGTAATGCTGGTGACGGTGGCCGTCGTGGTCGCCACCCACAATCTGGCCGCCGGCGTGCTGTCGGGCGTGCTGCTGTCGGGCATCCTCTTCGCCGGCAAGGTACGCCGCATGTTCTCGGTCGAGCGGGAAGCCGGCGCCGACGGCAGTGCTACCTACCGCGTCCAGGGGGAGATCTTCTTTGCCTCGGTCGACCGCTTCACCCGCGCCTTCCAGGCGGAGGACAGCGCTGCCCGCGTCGTGATCGACGTGTCGGCCGCGCATTTCTGGGACATCTCGGGCGTAGGGGCGCTCGACAAGATCGTCGCCCGCCTGCGTCGCGACGGCCGCGACGTGGAGGTGATCGGCTACAACCGCGCCAGCGCCGACCTGGTCGACCGCTTCGCACTCCACGACAAGACGGGCGTCGAACTGGGCGTCGTGCCGCATTGAGGCGAGCTCAATCCGCGTCATAGGGGGTCAGGAACAGGATCGACAGGTCCTGCTCCGGCCGCCAATTGCGCTTGCGCATCTCGAACGTCGTGGCGCCCGTCTTGGTCACGCCTTTGCCGCAGAAGCTTACCAGTGTCGTGGGCGCGCCCTTGTCCACCACCAGTCGGAAGTCGCCGATGGGCTTCTTCCAGTTGCTCCCGGTCACCAGGATGTAATCGACCCAGTTCTCGGCATAGCGCGGACCGTCGCCTCCCTTGGCCGAGCGCGCGACGCTCCGCAGGATCGGCTGCTCCACGCAATAGCTGCGGGCGGTGTCGGTGTCCCAGTCCTGGCCGATGCCGGTCATCACCGTTCCACCCACCGACGGAGTGTAGCGGTGCTCGATCGTCACCGGGCGCCCGGCCGGAAACGTCTGCAGCCAGTGATAGGTGGTGCGCAGCACCCACAACGGCTCGCCCGCAGCATCGATCAGGCCCAGCCTCGCCGCCTCCGCACGCTTGTCCGCAGGCAGCCGCGCGATCGCGGCATCGGCTGCGTCGAGGTGGACCGCCAACGGCACATGGTTGGCGATCAGCCAGGCACTGCGATCGACGTCGCCGACCATTGCCTTCTGCTCCACCTCCATCTTGACCGGCTTGCCGTCGACCAGGGTCGTAAAGCCGAGGATGTTCGCCGGCGCATCGACGGGGATCGACACGTCCCCCACAAAAAAGTCCGGCCCGCCAATGTCAGGCATCGGGAAGGCGACTCGAACCGTCGCGTCGCGACCGCTGCTGTTGAGAAACCGATAGCGAACCCGCACCGCCTCCCGTGAGATGTAGAGGTCTTCGGATTGCATCTCGATCGTGTCGTTCCGGGTCAGCACCAGGCCGCCGGCCGCCAGTTGAGCGGTGGAGTCGTTCGCGTCCGCCGGGATCGCCGCCAGCGCCAGGGCAAGAACGGGCACCACCGCGGCCCGGATCGCCCCCCACCTCTGCTCAGCACGCTGCACCCGGTTTTCCTTCCCTATTCACCGTATGGCTTTGCGCCATGCGGCCGGCCCTACGACGGTGCCTTCGCCCTTGTCTCGATGATGAACGCGCCGGTCCGAAACCGTTCAGGCGACGCGGCATAATTTCTCTTCATCAAGTTCGTGAAGGAGAGCAATATGCGTACGCTGATCGCTTGGGCCGCCGCCGCAACCATGGTCGCTATGCCGACCGTCGCTTCGGCACAGAGCTACCACCGCGGGTATGATCGCGACGTTCGACGCGAAGTACAGGAGTGCCGCCGCGAACTCCGCCGCGCAGATAGCCGCCGGGAGTATCGTCGTGAGCAGCGCGAATGCCGCCGCGAGATTGCCGAAGCGCGCCGGGACGCTCGTCGCGACTGGCGTGATGACCGCCGCGACCGTCGCGACGATTACCGCGACGACCGCCGCGGCTATCGCTGGTAACCAACGTCTGTCGGAGCGGGGCCGAGCCTCGCTCCGATAGCAGGATCCCGGCAGACGCGGGCGAAAACAGCGCTCGCCAGGCACTCGCAACCGCGCGATGGTACGGATTGCACAACGCCCGTTCGTCGTCGGAGGTTGGAATTGAGCCGTACCATCCTGGCCGCTGTCGCTGCCGTGATCCTCGCCGCGCCGGAGGTTAGGGCCGACGAACTGCAGAACCGCGTGCTTGCAGCGATGCGGGCCAGCCGGCCGGACGGATTCCGGTTTCAACGAACCAGCGTCACCGACCGGACCGGCGCAGCCCGCACGACGGTGGTGGAGCAGTATGATCCCGGCCGCCCGGCCGCGCAGCGCTGGCAGCTCGTCAGCGTCGACGGGCGCAAGCCCACCGCCAAGGAAGCAGCGGGATCGCGCAAGGCGAAGCGCGGTCCTGTCCCCGCCTATGCCGAGCTTGCGAAATGGTTCGGCGCGCCCGCCACGCGGAGCGATGCCTCGCCCGGCTAGGTCACCTACCGGTTTGCCCGGCTACCAGCCGGAGCCGTCAAGATCGGCTCTCACGATGCCTCCGCCGACACGCATGCAGAAGCGCTCGTGAACGTGAAGGCCAAGACTCCGTTCGTTGAACGCGTGCGGTTCACGTCCGCCAAGGGCTTCCGGATGATGATGGTAGCGTCGGTGCAGAGCATGGTTGTGGTCAGCCGCTATGCGCTGCTGCCGAGTGGCGAGGTCGTGCCCGCCGCCTCCGACACCAGCCTGACCGGATCGCTGTTCGGAAAGTCGGGGCGCATTCACTCAACCGCCACCTACGGCGGGTTCCAGCCCGCCCGATAGGTTGCCCGGTTTAGCGGCTTTCCTCGGGCTCCACCGGCCGCGCATCGGGCGGCAAGCGCTCCAGCGCCTCGCGCTCGATCCGCTCCAGCTCGCCCAGCGTTTCCTCCAGCGCCTGCTTTTGCCGGCGCAGCCGCTGGATACGGTCGTGCACCCGCAGCGCCAACTGGCGCATCTGCTCATGGTGTTGCGGATCGGCGTCGTAGAGGTCGAGGAACTCCTTAATCTCGCGGATCGAGAAGCCCAGCCGCTTGCCGCGCAGGATCAGCTGCATGCGCGCCACCTCCCGCCGGGTGTAGATGCGGGTTGTGCCCACCCGGCGCGGCTCGATCAGCCCCTGGTCCTCGTAGAAGCGCAGCGTGCGCATCGTCACGCCAAGTTCGGCCGACACCTCCTGGATGCCCGACAGCTGCTCGCCCTCGGCCGGCAGCGCGCCAGCCTCGGGCGCGCGCAAGGACGCAGCCCGGCTCATGCCGCCGCGTCCTCCTGCAACGCCGCTTTGGCGTGTTCCTCGGCCACGAGCTCCTTTTTGGAAAGCTTGCCGATCAGCGTCTTGGGCAGGGTCTCGCGGATCTCGACCTCGCGCGGCATCTCGATCTTGCTGATGCGGGTGCGCAGGAAATCGCACAGCTCCGCCGCGCTGGCCGGGTGGTCGGGCCTGAGCGTCACGAACGCCTTGGGCGCCTGTCCGCGATAGCGGTCGGGCAGCCCGATCACCACGGCTTCGGCCACCGCCGGATGTTCATACAATGCCTCCTCGATCACGCGCGGATAGACGTTGTAGCCGCCGCACAGCAGCATGTCCTTTATCCGGTCGACGAGGAAGAGGTAGCCATCCTCGTCGAAATAGCCGACATCGCCGGTGCGCAGCGCGCCGTCGATGAAGCAGTCCTCCGTCGCGTCCGGCCGGTTCCAGTAACCCAGCATCACCTGTGGTCCGCGCGCGCAGACTTCGCCGCGCTCACCCTGCGGCATCAGCTTCGTCGAATCGATCAGGTCGCGGATCTCCAGCACCGTGCCTGGGAACGCCGGCCCGGCGCTGTTGGCCTTTACCGTGCCGCCGTTGAGCGGATTGCAGGCAATAATCGGCGACGCCTCCGACAGACCATAGCCTTCGACCACGCGGCAGCCGGTGCGTTCCTCGAACGCCTGGCGTACTTCCAGCGGCAGCGGCGCGCCGCCGGAAATGCAGGTGTGGCAGAAATCGAGCCGCGGCACGCGTGCGATATCGAGCTGGTTCACCGCATTGTAGATGGTCGGCACCGCAAAGATCTGCGTCGGGCGCGTCCGCTTCAGGGTGGCCAGGAACTGGTCCATCTCGAAGCGGGGCAGCAGGATCATCTCGGCCGCGGTCTCGACCGAATAGTTGAGCACCGTGGTCAGCGCGAACACGTGGAACAGCGGCAGCACGCCCAGCGTGCGCTCCTGCTGGTCCGGTGGGCGGCCGACATGGAGCACCATCTGCTGGCTGTTGGCGGTGAGGTTGGCGTGGCTGAGCATCGCCCCCTTGGGCTCGCCGGTGGTGCCGCCGGTATATTGCAGCACCGCCAGATCGCTCGGGGATTGCGCGACCGGATCGGGCGCGGCGCGGTTCGACACCAGCCGGCTCCAGCGGACGTGCCGGGGATCTTGGCCGATGCGCGCGAGTTCGCGCCGCTTGAACAGGCGCAAGCCGATCGACTTGGCCCAGGGCAGCACGTCCGCGAGCGAAGCTGCCACCACATGGCGCACCTCGGTTCCTGCACAGGCGGCGAGCAGCTTGTCGTGGATCGCGACCAGGTCCGGCACGATCACCAGCTCGGCGCCCGAATCGACCAGCAGGTGGTGCAGTTCCCGCTCCACATAGAGCGGGTTCATCGCCACCACGACCGCGCCGATCTTCAGCACCGCGAAATAGGCGATCACATAATAGGGCGTGTTGGGCAGGCAGAGGCCGACGCGCGTGCCGGGGCGGACACCCAGGTCCTGCAGCCCGCGGGCGGCGCGCTCCACCTGCTCGGCAATCTCGCCATAGGTCCAGGTGCGGCCCAGGAAGTCGATCGCGGTCCGCTGCGGATACACGGTCGCCGCGCGCTCCAGCAGGCTCGGAATCAGCCGAGGCTCGATCTTCGCCGGTACCGCGCCGAGGGGCGCGCGCTCAGTCACGGGCATCGCCGCGCTCATCGGGCGTGCTCCAGCATCCAATGGGGCTGCGTCAAACTGCACATGCGGCCTTTGCCTCCTCTCCGGCGCCGCCTGCTCTCGTTCCGTCGGACTCGCTTTCACGCGGGCTCTCGACATGTCGGCGCCTGTTCCTACCTTAAACAGAAATCGGTTGACGTATAGGGAAATCTCGCACCATTAGGAACGAAAGGTGCCGTTAGGATGCCCAAAGCCTCGGAGAGGATTGAGATGAAGAGCGTCGTGATCGCGGGCTATGCCCGTTCCCCCTTTCATCCCGCGCACAAGGGCGCGCTGGCCCGGGTTCGCCCGGACGACCTGGCCGCCCAGGTGATTCGCGGCCTGATCGACCGCACGGGCGTCGACCCCAAGGATATCGAGGACCTGATCGTCGGCTGCGCCTTTCCGGAAGGCGAGCAGGGCATGAACGTCGCGCGCCTGGTCGGCCTGCTCGGCGACCTGCCGCTGTCGGTCGGCGGCATGACCGTGAACCGCTTCTGCGGCTCGTCGATGAGCTCGATCCACATCGCCATGGGCCAGATCCAGATCGGTGCGGGCGAGGTCTTCATCTGCGCCGGGGTCGAGTCGATGAGCCGGGTGCCGATGATGGGCTACAACCCCCTCCCCAACCCTGCGCTGGCCGAGAAGATGCCGGGCGCCTACATGGGCATGGGCGAGACCGCGGAGCGCGTCGCCACCAAATACCAGATCACCCGCGAGAACCAGGAAGCCTTTGCGGTCGACAGCCAGAAGAAGGCTGCCGCAGCGCAGGCCGGC
The DNA here is from genome assembly GCF_020707215.1 of Sphingomonas sp. PL-96. Lineage (GTDB taxonomy): Bacteria > Pseudomonadota > Alphaproteobacteria > Sphingomonadales > Sphingomonadaceae > Sphingomonas. Next base: position 292,165 of record NZ_JAJFET010000002.1, on the reverse strand, counting down.
GGTCGCCTCAATGACGAGATCGTGCCGATCCAGACCAAGAACGGCGTCGTGAGCGAAGACGGCACCGTCCGTCCGGACACGACCGCAGAGGGCCTGGCGGGCCTGAAGCCCGCATTCGACAAGGAAGGCTCGGTCACCGCCGGCACCTCCTCGCCGCTCACCGACGGTGCGGCAGCGGTGCTCGTCACCAGCGAGGACTATGCGCGCGCCCACGGCCTGCCGATCCTCGCCCGGCTGAAAACGGTCGGCATCTCCGGCCTCGAGCCCGAGGTCATGGGGCTTGGCCCGATCGGTGCCTCGCGCAAGGCGCTGGAGCGCGGCAACGTCGACGCCGGTGCGCTCGACGTCATCGAGATCAACGAAGCCTTCGCCAGCCAGGCGCTCGCCTGCATCCACGACCTCGGCCTCGACACGGCCAAGGTGAACATCGACGGCGGCGCGATCGCGATCGGCCACCCGCTCGGCGCCACCGGCGCGCGCATCGTCGGCAAGGCGGCGTCGCTCCTGAAGCGCGAGGGCGGCAAGTACGCGCTCGCCACCCAGTGCATCGGCGGCGGCCAGGGCATCGCCACCCTGCTGGAGGCAGCCGAATGAGCGAGGCCATCCGTAAGGTCTGCGTGATCGGCGCCGGCACCATGGGTGCCGGCATCGCCGCCCAGGTCGCCAACGCCGGCGTGCCGGTGCTGCTGCTCGACATCGTTCGCGACGAGGCGAACCGCAATGCGGTCGCCGAGGGCGCGGTGGCCAAGCTGCTCAAGACCGACCCCGCCCCCTTCATGTCGAAGCGTGCAGCCAAGCTGGTCGAGACCGGCAACATCGACGACCATCTCGACCGCATCGCCGAGTGCGACTGGGTGATCGAGGCGATCGTCGAGCGGATCGACCTGAAGCAGGCGTTGTACGCCAGAATCGAGGCGGTGAAGCGCCCAGGCACGGCTGTGTCGTCGAACACCTCCACGATGCCGCTCGGCCAGCTGGTCGAGGGGCGCTCGGATCAGTTCCGCCGCGACTTCCTCATCACCCACTTCTTCAATCCGCCGCGCTACATGCGGCTGATCGAGGTCGTGGCCGGCCCCGACAGCGACCCCGAATTGGTGGCGCGCGTGTCGGACTTCGCCGACCGGAGTCTGGGCAAGACCGTGGTCCCCGCGCACGACACGCCGGGCTTCATCGCCAATCGCGTCGGCACCTATTGGCTGGCGGTCGCGATCAATGCGGCGATGGACCTGGGGCTCACCGTCGAGGAAGCCGACCAGATCGGCGGCAAGCCGATGGGCGTGCCCAAGACCGGCATCTTCGGCCTGATCGATCTCGTCGGCGTCGACCTGATGCCGCTCCTGTCCAAGAGCCTGACGTCCACGCTGCCGCAGGGCGATCCCTATTTCGACACCGTGCGCCCGCTGCCCCTCGTCGATCGCATGATCGCGGAAGGCTATACCGGCCGCAAGGGCAAGGGCGGCTTCTACCGCCTCGACCGTTCGAACGGCGGCAAGGTCAAGCAGTCGATCGACCTCAAGACCGGCGAATATCACGACAGCCGCAAGCCCGCGTCGCTGCCTTCAGGCGCCGACCGGGACCTGGGCAAGCTGCTGGCCGCCAAGGGCAAGGTCGGCGACTATGCGTGGACCGTGCTCAGCCATGTGCTGAGCTACGCGGCCATGCTGGTGCCGGAAGCGGCCGACGACATCGTCGCGATCGATGACGCGATGAAGCTCGGCTACAACTGGAAGTTAGGCCCGTTCGAGCTGGTCGACCGCATTGGTGCTGCCAAGCTGGTCGAGCGGCTGAAGGCGGAAGGCCGTCCGGTCCCGGCACTGCTGGAGCAGGTCGGAAGCGGCAGCTTCTATCGGATCGAAGGCGGCAAGCGCCAGTATTTCGGCCTCGACGGCGCCTATCACGACATCGTCCGCCCCGAAGGCGTGCTGATGCTCGAGGACGTCAAGCGCGCCGGCGAACCGCTCGCCAAGACCGGTTCGGCGGCGCTGTGGGACGTGGGTGACGGCGTCGCCTGCATCGAGTTCACCGGCAAGATGAACGCGCTCGACGGCGAGGTCATGAAGCTGATCCAGCAGGCGATCCCGATCGTCAAGGATCGCTTCAAGGCGCTGGTGATCTACAACGACGGCAGCCATTTCTCGGCCGGCGCCAACCTGGGCCTCGCGCTCTTCGCGCTGAACATCGCCGCCTATGGCGAGGTGCAGACGCTGGTCGCGGCCGGCCAGCAGGCGCTGAAGGCGCTGAAATACGCCCCCTTCCCCGTCGTCGCCGCACCTGCGGGCATGGCGCTGGGCGGCGGCTGCGAGATCGTCCTCCACGCCGATGCGGTCCAGGCCCATGCCGAGACCTATATCGGCCTGGTCGAGACCGGCGTCGGCCTGATCCCGGGGTGGGGCGGCAATGGCGAGATGATCGACCGCTGGCAGCAGTCGGGCCAGCTCCCCAAAGGCCCGATGCCCGCAGTGGCCAAGGTGTTCGAGACGGTCAGCACCGCCACCGTCTCCAAGTCGGCGGCAGAGGCCAAGGAACTGATGTTCCTGCGCGCCAAGGACGGCATCACCATGAATCGCAGCCGGTTGCTCGCCGATGCCAAGGCCAAGGCACTGTCGCTGGTCGACGGCTATACCCCGCCGGCCCCGCCGGAGTTCAAGCTGCCTGGCGCCAGCGGCCGTCTGGCGCTGCGCATGGCGGCGGACAGCTTCCACAAGCGCGGCATCGCCACCGACTATGACCTGGTGGTGTCGGACAGCCTCGCAGAAGTGCTGACCGGCGGTGAGGCCGACCTGGTCGACACGGTCAAGGAAGCGGATCTCCTCAAGCTGGAGGTCAAGGGCTTCATGACCCGCGTCCGCGATAGCCGCACGGTCGCCCGCATCGAGCAGATGCTCGAAACCGGCAAGCCGCTGCGCAACTGATTTTGCCGCCGGGCGCCTGGCGCCCGGCCGGAAAGGAGATCGACATGCAAGTCTACGAAGCCCCGCTGCGCGACATGCGCTTCGTGCTGCACGAGCTGCACGGCGACGATGGGTTCGGCGATCTCGCCGCTCACGCCGAATTCACGCCCGACCTGCTCGACGCGGTGCTCGAGGAAGCCGCCCGCATGGCGCAGGAGATTCTGCTGCCGCTGAACGCGCCTGGCGATATCGAGGGCTGCCGCATCGAGAACGGCGTCGTCCGCACCCCCGCCGGGTTCAAGGCGGCCTATGACCAGTTCCGCGAAGCCGGCTGGGCAGCACTTGCCTCTGACCCGCAATGGGGTGGCCAGGGCCTGCCGGAATCGATCAACAAGCTGGTCGAGGAAATGATCTGCGCGACCAACGTGTCGTTCAGCCTCTATCCCGGCCTCACCCACGGCGCGACCACCGCGATCGAGGGCCATGCCTCCGACGACCTGAAGCAGGCCTATCTGCCCAAGATGGTCTCGGGCGAATGGTCGGGCACGATGTGCCTGACGGAGTCGCATTGCGGCACCGACCTCGGCCTCTTGCGCACCCGCGCGGTGCCGCAGGAGGATGGCAGCTACCGCGTCACCGGCTCCAAGATCTTCATCTCGGCCGGCGACCACGACCTGACCGACAACGTCATCCACCTGGTGCTCGCCCGCATGCCGGACGCGCCTCCGGGGGTGAAGGGCATCAGCCTCTTCCTGGTGCCCAAGTTCCTGCCCAACGCCGACGGCACGCTCGGCAATGCCAATGGCGTCACCGTCGCCGGCATCGAGCACAAGATGGGCATGAAGGCGTCGGCCACCTGCCAGATGAACTTCGACGATTCCGTGGGCTGGCTCGTCGGTGAGCCGCACAAGGGCATGGCCGCGATGTTCACGATGATGAACACCGAGCGCGTGTCGGTCGGCGTGCAGGGCCTGGGCGTCGGCGAGGCCGCCTATCAAAGCGCCGTCGCCTACGCCAAGGAGCGCCTGCAGGGCCGTGCGCTCGGCGGTGCCAAGCGCCCCGACCTCCCCGCCGACCCGATCATCGTCCACCCGGACGTCCGCCGCATGCTGATGACGGCACGCGTCTATACGGAAGGTTGCCGTGCGCTGGGCGCCTGGGTCAGCCGTGCGCTCGATGCGGAAAAGGCCTCGGCCGATCCGGAAGTGCGCGCCCGCGCCACCGACTTCATCGCCCTGATGACGCCGGTCGTGAAGGCGCTGTTCACCGACCTCGGCTATGAGTCGGCGAACCTCGCGGTCCAGACCTATGGCGGCCACGGCTACATCCGCGAACATGGCGTCGAGCAATACGTCCGCGATGCCCGCATCGCGATGATCTACGAAGGCACCAACGGCATCCAGGCGCTCGACCTCGTCGGCCGCAAGATGCCGGCCCGCATGGGTCGCAACCTGCGCGCCTTCTTCCACCCGGTGTCGAACTTCCTCGACGCGCACGAGGGCGAAGAGGCGATCAAGCCGATGGCACAGGGCCTGCGCCAGGCGTTCGGCGCGCTCCAGCTCGCCACCGGCATGATCGCGCAGCGCGGCATGAAGGATCCGGAGGAGGCCGGCGCCGCCGCCACCGACTATCTGCGCCTCCTGGGCCTGGTCGGCATGGGCTATTGCTTCCTCAAAAGCGGACGCATCGCCCAGCAGCGGCTTGCCGAGGGCACCGACGAAGCCGGCTTCTACAAGGCGAAGATCGCCACCGCCGGCTTCTTCTTCGACCGCATCCTGCCGCAGGCGACCGCCGCCTTCCTGGCGATCAAGTCCGGCAAGCGTTCGACGATGGCGCTCGCCGAGGACGCCTTCTGAAGCCGGGGCTGACGCGATGATGCCCCCCGCCTGGGAACACCGGCTGGCGATCCCCGCGATCGTCGCGCCGATGTTCCTGATCTCCGGCCCGGCACTGGTCACCGCCTGCTGCCGGGCGGGCCTAGTCGGCACCTTCCCCGCGCTCAACCAGCGCACCACGGAAGGCTTCGTCGACTGGCTCGAGGAGATCGAGACCGCCCTCGACGCCGACAGCGCGCCCTATGGCGTCAACCTGATCGTCCATCGCAGCAACACACGGCTGATGGACGACCTGGCGGCGATCGTTCGCCACCGCGTGCCGCTGGTGATCACGTCGCTCGGCCTGGTGCCCGAGGTGATCGACGCGGTGCACGGCTATGGCGGGCTCGTCTTCCACGACGTGATCTCGACCCGGCACGCGCAAAAGGCGGTCGCGGCGGGCGTCGACGGGCTGATCGCGGTGGCGGCGGGCGCCGGCGGCCACGCCGGTACCCTCAGCCCCTTTGCGCTGGTCGCGGAGATCCGCCGCTTCTTCGATGGGCCGCTGGCGCTTGCCGGCGCGATGTCGGAGGGACGCCACATCGCCGCTGCCCGGATGCTGGGCGCGGACTTCGGCTATCTCGGCAGCCACTTCATCGCCTCGGAAGAAAGCCTCGCCAGCGCGGAGCAAAAGGCGATGATGGTCGGTTCTTCTGCCGCCGACGTCGTCCATACCGCCGCCGTCACCGGCGTCGGCGCGAACTTCCTGCGTCCCAGCCTGGAGGCCAATGGCTGGCAACCGGGCGAGACGCCGACCCTCGACCTCGCCGAAGAGGCGCGGGCGTGGAAAACCATCTGGTCTGCCGGACAGGGCGTGGGCGCCGTCGACGCCATCCGCCCGGCGGCAGACATCTGCACGGATCTGATCGCGGGCTATGCCCGTGCTTGGGAGAGAGAAGCATGAAGCTGTTGGTGCCGGTCAAGCGGGTGCTTGACTATAATGTGAAGCCGCGGGTGAAGGCGGACGGGTCGGGTGTCGACCTCGCCAACGTCAAGATGAGCATGAACCCGTTCGACGAGATCGCGGTCGAAGAGGCGATCCGCCTGAAGGAAAAGGGCGTCGCCACCGAGGTGGTGGTGGTCTCGATCGGCGAGCCCAAGGCGCAGGACACGCTGCGCACCGCACTCGCGATGGGCGCCGACCGCGCGATCCTCATCACCGCGGACATGCGTCCCGAGCCGCTCGGCGTCGCCAAGCTCCTCGCCAAGGTGGCCGAGGAAGAGCAGCCGCAGCTCGTGATCCTGGGCAAGCAGGCGATCGACGACGACAACAACCAGACCGGCCAGATGCTCGCCGCCCTGCTCGGCTGGGGCCAGGGCACCTTCGCGTCCAAGGTCGAGGTCGAAGGCGACACCGCCCATGTCACCCGCGAGGTCGACGGCGGCCTGGAGACGGTGGCGCTGCCGCTGCCCGCAATCGTCACCACCGACCTGCGCCTGAACGAGCCGCGCTATGCCTCGCTGCCCAACATCATGAAGGCGAAGTCCAAGCCGCTCGCGCAGAAGACCCCCGCCGATTACGGCGTCGACCTCACCCCCCGGATCACGATCCTCAAGGTCGAGGAACCCGCCAAGCGCGCCGCCGGCATCAAGGTCGACGACGTCACCGCGCTGGTCGACAAGATCAAGAGCCTGGGAGTGATCGCATGAGCGTGCTGGTACTGGTCGAACAACTCGACGGCCGCGTGAAGGACGCGACGCTCGCCACCCTTACCGCTGCCGCCAAGCTCGGCGACGTGGTCGCGCTGGTCGCAGGACACGGCGACGCCGCCGTGCAGGCCGCCGACGCCGTCGCCAAAGTGGCCGGCGTGTCGAAGGTGCTGCTGGCGAACGATCCGGCATACGCCAACATGCTGGCCGAGAATGTCGCAGCCCTGGTGGTGCCGCTGATGGCCGAGCACGACGCCCTCCTCGCCAACGCCACCTCGATCGGCAAGAACGTCGCCCCGCGCGTCGCAGCGCTGCTCGACGTCATGCAGGTGAGCGACATCGTCTCGGTCGAGGGCGCCGACACCTTCACCCGCCCGATCTATGCCGGAAACGCCGTCGCGACCGTGCAGTCGAGCGATGCCAAGAAGGTCATCACCGTCCGCGCGACCGGCTTCGAAAAGGCCGCGACCGAAGGCGGCAACGCCTCGGTCGAGGCGCTCACCGCGCCGGGCGACCAGGGCAAGTCGCGCTTCGTCGGTGCCGAGACCCAGGAGTCCGCCCGTCCCGAGCTCACCAGCGCCGCGGTGATCGTCTCCGGCGGCCGTGCGCTCGGCTCGGAGGAGCAGTTCCACGCCCTCATCGAGCCGCTCGCCGACAAGCTCGGTGCCGCGGTCGGCGCCAGCCGTGCGGCAGTCGACGCCGGCTTCGCCCCCAACGACTATCAGGTCGGCCAGACCGGCAAGATCGTCGCCCCGGACGTGTATGTCGCGGTCGGCATCTCCGGCGCCATCCAGCACCTTGCCGGCATGAAGGACAGCAAGACCATCATCGCCATCAACAAGGACGAGGACGCACCCATCTTCCAGGTTGCCGACGTCGGCCTGGTCGGCGACCTCTTCCAGATCGTCCCCGAGTTGACCGAAAAGCTGTAAGCCACAGGGGCGGGAGCAATCCCGCCCCTTTCTTTTGCGCGGGACGCCCGCACCCGTCCTTGCAAATTCGCGGACGCCGCACCCCCATGGCAAAAGCCTCGCGTGGCTTGGTTTGCGGAAATCGTGATCGAGGGATTCTGGGAAGGCGCGGTAGAGGCAGCCTACCGCAGATGGGGTTTTCTGGCGGGCGCGGCCGCCCTGTTCGCGCCCTTCCTTGTCCTCGGCCTCCTGACCTGCGTTCTCGCCGGCTGAAGTGCCACACCCACCATCACCGTCTGCCCATTGATCCCGCCCACCCCCGCCGCTATCTCCCGCGTGCGGAGACCACGTTCCCGCCCCGTCATGGGTGTTCAAGACCGGGACGGCCCGGCACCTCACCATCTGGAGGGTGCCTTGGCTTGGATCGTTCTCATCATCGCTGGTCTGTTTGAGGTCGTCTGGGCCTCCGCCATGAAACAGTCGCACGGCTTCACGCGCCTGTGGCCGAGCATCGTCACCATCGCGGGCATGCTGGTGAGCTTCGGCCTGCTCTCCTGGTCCATGAAGTCGCTGCCGCTCGGCACCGCCTATACGGTGTGGACGGGCATCGGCGCGGTCGGCGCCTTTGCGGTCGGCATCCTGGTGCTGGGAGAGGCGGCATCCCCGATGCGCCTCGTGGCGGCACTGCTGATCGTGAGCGGCCTGGTGCTGATGAAGCTCGCCGGCAACTGATCCGCCCCTCGCCCGTCGCGAGATACCGCCAAGACCTGCATCCCGGTCTAACCTTTGCCTAACGTTTTCGCCCTTATGCGGGGTTCGAGCTGTGGCATTTCAGCATGTGCGACCTTCGCTCTGCACATCGGTGTGCGACGATGCTTGACACTTCGAGTGGGTACCGTAGCGTGCAGGTAGTTTCCGCATGCGTCAGCCACCGGCACCTATAGTTCGGGGCGGCGCAGATCGCGGAAGTCGACTTGCCACAAAGGCAAGCGGTAAGGAGAGGATGATGATGCTGACGATGTTGCTCGCGGCGGCGGCGGTCGCTGCCGCACCCCAGCCGCAGGATGCCGCGCTCGGCCGCTGGAAGGCGGAGACCAAGAACGGAATCGTGGAGATCAGCCGCTGCGGGCCGTCGATCTGCGGCCGCCTGATCAGTTCCGACCACCTGCGCACCAACCCGGACCTGAAGGACGTGAAGAACAGCAACGCGGCGCTGCGCAACCGCCCGCTCAAGGGCATGCAGATCCTGAGCGGCTTCACGGCGAACGGCAAGGACTGGGTCGACGGCAAGATCTACAATGCCGACGACGGCAAGACCTATAGCGCCAAGGTGACGCCGGTCGGCGCCAACCAGCTCAAGGTCCGCGGCTGCGTGTTCGTGCCGCTCTGCAAGACCCAGACCTGGACTCGCGTCCGCTGATCCTCACGCTTCATCATCAGGAAATCGCCCATGTCGCCACGTTTCAAGCTTTCGCTGATCGCCTCCGCTCCGCTGTGGCTCGTCGCTTCCAGCGGCATCGCCCATGCCCAGGCCTTTTACCTGCAGGAACAGTCCGCCCGCGGCGCCGGCCGCGCCTTTTCGGGTGAAGTCGCCGACACGGGACCCCAGTCGCTGTGGTGGAACCCGGCGTCGATCGCCGACATGGAAAGCGCCGAGGCGTCGATCGCCGTCTCCGCCATCCTGCCGCGCGGCAAGGTCGTCGATGACGGCACCGTGATCGTCCGCCCGGGCCAGCCGCCGGCGGCGATCGGCGGCCAGTCGGTGTCGAAGAACCCGATCAACAACGGCTTCCTGCCCTCGGGCGCGGTCGCCATGCCGCTCAACGAGCGCGTGTCGATCGGCCTTGCGGTCACCTCGCCCTACAGCTTCACCACCAACTATGATGCCGACAGCTGGGCGCGCTACAGCGCCGACAAGACCCGGCTGCGCACCATCGACATCCAGCCGTCGATCGGCGTGTCCGTTACCGACTGGCTGCGGGTGGGCGCCGCGGTCAACGTCGAATACACCGATGCAGAGCTCGGCAACGCGCTGCCCAACCTCGCCGCAAGCCTGCCCGATGGCCAGCAGGTGCTGAGCGGCGACGGCTGGGATCTGGGGTGGACCGCAGGCGTGCAGATGCACAACGACTGGGCGACCGTCGGCATCAGCTACAAGTCGAGCATCGAGCACACGCTGAAGGGTTCGCTGGAAGTCAGCGGCCTGCTGGGTCCGCTCGCCGGCCAGAACCTTTCGCTGGATGGCATCAAGGCGAAGTTCAAGACGCCCGCGCAGATCATCGTCGGCGGTCGCTTCCGCACCACCGACGCGCTGACGCTCAACGTCCAGGGGATCCGCTACACCTGGGCCGACTTCGACGCGATCCGCCTTGGCGCGCCCGTCAATTCCGCGATCCCGGAGAACTACCGCAACACCTGGAGCCTGGCCGGCGGCTTCGACTATGCCGCGACGCCCGACCTGACGCTGCGTGCCGGTGTCCAGCGCACGCTGACCCCGACCCGCGACGGGGACCGGGATGCGCGCGTGCCCGATTCGAACCGCTGGAACTTCGGCGCGGGCGGCTCCTTCCGTCTCACCCCGGCCTTCACGATCGACGCGGGCGCCAACTATGTCATGTTCAAGGACGAGACGATCGATCGCATCACCGCGGCCTATGCCGGCTCGGCCGCGCAGACGCCGATCGTGACCAACGGCACGCTGGAAGATGCGCATGCGCTGATCTTCACGCTCGGCGGCCACGTTCGTTTCTGATGCCACGGGCGCGCACCCTCTCCTGACGAGGGCGCGCGCCCGCCTTCTTGGGCGAATAAGCGCCTGCACTATGCGGGCACTATGCGCTTCGCCGGAATCGCTCTCGAATTGCTACGCGCATTGCCCCTAATCGCGCATCCCTGAAGGCTTCGTCTCCTTGACGATGGCCTCGTCAAAGGGATGCAAGCATGAACTTCCGTCGCACCTTCGCGGCCCTCGCGTTTCTGACCACGCCGCTCGCAGCACAGGCGCAATCGGCGCCCGCCGCTGGAGACTCGGCAGAGACTGCCCCGCCCGCCCCGCTGACGATCAGCGGCTCGGTTGCCATTGCCTCCGACTATCGCTTCCGCGGCGTGTCGCAAACAGATCGCCAGCTCGCAGTCCAGGGCGGCATCACCGCAACGCATGAGAGCGGCCTCTACGGCGGGGTCTGGGCGTCGAACCTGGCCGGCTGGGGCACCTTCGGCGGCGCCAACATGGAGCTCGACCTGATCGGCGGCTACAAGGCCGCGCTCGGCAACGGCGCGACGCTCGACGTCGGCCTCACCTGGTACATGTACCCGGGCGGCGCCGATAAGACCGACTTCGCCGAGCCCTATGTGAAGCTCAGCGGCACCGCAGGCCCCGCCACGCTGACCGCGGGCGTCGCCTATGCGCCCAAGCAGCAGGCGCTCGGCAAATGGTACGACACCGGCGCGGACGCGGCCGCAGGCACCTACACCCGGCCCGGCGCCAAGGACGACAACCTCTACCTCTGGGGCGATGGCGCGCTGGGCCTCGCCGGCACGCCGTTCACCGCCAAGGCGCATATCGGCCACAGCTGGGGCCAGGATGGTCTCGGCCCTAACGCCACCGCCGTCGCACCCACGGGGGAGTATTGGGACTGGTCACTGGGCGCCGACGCGACCTGGCGCAACGTGACCTTCAACGTCTCCTACGTCGACACCGACATCTCCGGGCGTGAGGCGGCATATCTGCGCCCCAGCTTCAGCAAGGGCCAGGACGGCACCGGCACGATCGCTGGCGGGACCGTGGTCGCCTCGCTGACCGCAGCCTTCTGATCGGGGGAGCAGACAGATGCAGGACCTGATCTGGATCGCGATCCTGGTGGGACTGATCGCGCTGACGCTCGCCTTTGTCCGCCTGTGCGACCACGCGTGAGGAGCACGCCATGACGCTCGACCTCTGGCTGGCGGCGCTCACCGCGCTTGGCCTTCTTGTCTACCTCGTGGCGGTGCTGATCCGCCCCGAACGCTTCTGAAGGGAGCGGCACCATGACCATGCAGGGCTGGTTCCTGATCCTTGGCTTCGTCGGCATCCTGCTGGCGCTAGCCAAACCCGTAGGGCTGTGGCTTCACGCCCTCTACGAAGGGCGGCGTACGCCGCTCCACCTCGTGCTCGGCCCCGTCGAGCGCGGCTTCTATACCCTGTCGGGCATCCGCCCGGACGAGGAACAGGGCTGGCGCCGCTATGCGGTGCACATGCTGCTGTTCAACGCAGTGCTGACGCTGTTCACCTATGCGGTGCTGCGCCTGCAGGCGGTGCTGCCGCTGAACCCGAACGGCCTGCCCGCAGTCGGCGAGCACCTGTCGTTCAACACCGCGATCAGCTTTGCCGCCAACACCAACTGGCAGAGCTATGCCGGCGAAAGCACCATGTCGAACCTCAGCCAGATGCTGGGGCTGACGATCCACAACTTCCTGTCGGCCGCGACCGGCATCGCCCTCGCCTTCGCCCTGTTCCGCGGCTTTGCCCGGCGTGAGGCAAAGACGGTGGGCAACTTCTGGGCCGACGTGACCCGGATCACGCTCTACCTGCTGCTGCCGATCTCGATCGTCTACGCGCTGTTCCTGATCGCCTCGGGCGTGCCGCAGACCCTGGCTGGCAGTGTCGGCATCGATACGCTGGAAGGCGTGCGGCAGACGCTCGCGCTCGGCCCGGTCGCTTCGCAGGAAGCGATCAAGATGCTGGGCACCAACGGCGGCGGCTTCTTCAACGCCAACTCCGCCCACCCGTTCGAAAACCCGACCGCGCTCACCAACTTCGTCCAGATGCTCTCGATCTTCGCGATCGGCGTCGGCCTCACCTGGTGCTTCGGCAAGGCGGTCGGCAACACCCGCCAGGGCTGGGCCATCCTGGCCGCGATGATGATCCTGTTCCTCATCGGCACCGCCGTCACTTATTGGGCGGAAGCCGCGGGCAACCCGATCCTCCACCAGCTCGGTGTCCCGGGCGGCAACATGGAGGGCAAGGAGGTCCGCTTCGGCATCGCCGCATCCGCCCTGTTCTCGGTCGTCACCACCGCGGCCTCCTGCGGTGCGGTCAACGCGATGCACGACAGCTTCACCGCGATCGGCGGCATGATCCCGCTGTTCAACATGCAGCTGGGCGAAGTCGTGATCGGCGGCGTCGGCGCGGGCATCTACGGCTTCCTGCTCTTCGCCATCCTTGCGGTGTTCGTCGCCGGGCTGATGGTCGGCCGCACGCCGGAATATGTCGGCAAGAAGATCGAGGCGCGCGAGGTGAAGCTGGCGGTGCTTGCGATCTCGGTGCTGCCGCTCGTGATCCTGGGCTTTTCCGCACTGTCCTCGGTCAACGCAGCGGGCCTGGCCGGGCCACTCAACAAGGGACCGCACGGCTTTTCGGAGATCCTCTACGCCTTCACCAGCGCGGTTGCGAACAACGGCTCGGCCTTTGCCGGCCTGACCGCCAACACGCCCTGGTACAACGGGCTCCTGGGCGTCGCGATGTGGATCGGCCGCTTCTTCATCATCGTGCCGATGCTGGCGATCGCCGGCTCGCTCGCGGCCAAGAAGCACACGCCGGCCAGCGCCGGCTCCTTCCCCACCACGGGCGGGCTGTGGGTCGGTCTCCTGGTCGGGATCATCCTGATCCTGGGTGGCCTTACCTTCCTCCCGAGCCTCGCGCTCGGTCCCATCGCCGATCATCTTGCGATGATCCGCGGGCAAATGTTCTGATCGGGGGCCATCATGGCAAAGACCCAGACAAAAAGCCTGTTCACGGCCGACCTCGTCGTGCCCGCGATCAAGGCATCGTTCCTGAAGCTCCATCCCAGGGAGCTTCTCCGCAACCCCGTCATGTTCGTCACGGCGGCTGTCGCGGCGCTCGTGACCGTCCTGCTCGTCGTCGGGCAGGATGATCTCTCCACCGGCTTCAAGCTGCAGCTGGCGGCCTGGCTGTGGCTGACGGTGCTGTTCGGCACCTTTGCCGAGGCGCTGGCCGAGGGCCGCGGCAAGGCGCAGGCGGCAAGCCTGCGCGCCGCCAAGGCCGAACTCACCGCCAAGCGGCTGAAGGGCGACGGGCGCCAGTATGACGACGTTCCGGCCAGCCAGCTGAAGATCGGCGACATCGTGCTGGTGGAGACGGGCGACCTGATCCCGTCCGATGGTGAGGTCGTCTTGGGCGTCGCCTCGGTCAACGAGGCCGCGATCACCGGCGAAAGCGCGCCTGTGATCCGCGAGGCGGGTGGCGACCGTTCGGCGGTGACCGCGGGCACCCGCGTCATTTCCGACGAGATCCGCGTCCAGGTGACCGTGGAGCCCGGCAAGGGCTTCCTCGACCGGATGATCGCGCTGGTGGAAGGCGCCGAGCGGCAAAAGACGCCCAACGAAGTCGCGCTTACGCTGCTTCTGGTCGGCCTCACGATCATCTTCCTGATTGCCGTGGCCACCATCCCGGGCTTTGCCAGCTATGCCGGCGGCAGCATCCCGGTCGCGATCCTGGCGGCGCTGCTCATCACGCTGATCCCGACCACCATCGCCGCGCTGCTGTCCGCGATCGGCATCGCGGGCATGGACCGGCTGGTGCGCTTCAACGTGCTGGCAAAGTCCGGCCGCGCGGTTGAGGCGGCAGGCGACGTCGACGTGCTGCTGCTCGACAAGACGGGCACCATCACCATCGGCGATCGTCAGGCGAGCGAGTTCCGCACGGTCGCCGGCGCCTCCGACGCCCAGCTTGCCGAGGCAGCATTGCTCGCAAGCCTCGCCGACGAAACGCCCGAAGGCCGCTCGATCGTCGTTCTCGCGCGCGAGAAGTTGGGTGTCGGTACCGCGGCCCTTCCCGCGGGCGCGGAAGTCATTCCGTTCACCGCCCAGACGCGCATCTCGGGCGTGACCCTTGGCGGGAGCACGATCCAGAAGGGCGCGGTGGACTCGATCCTCCGGGCCAATCCCGGTCTGGGCGAAACCGCGGCTGCCACCGAGTTGCGCCGCATCACCGACGAGATCGCGCGTGCCGGCGGCACCCCGCTGGCGGTGGCGCAGGACGGCAAGCTGCTCGGCGCCATCTTCCTGAAGGACGTGGTCAAGGCCGGCATCCGCGAACGCTTTGGCGAGCTGCGCGAAATGGGGATCCGCACCGTGATGATCACGGGCGACAACCCGCTGACCGCAGCGGCGATCGCGGCGGAAGCAGGCGTGGACGACTTCCTCGCCCAAGCGACGCCGGAGGACAAGCTGGCGCTGATCCGCAAGGAGCAGACCGGCGGCAAGCTGGTGGCGATGTGCGGGGACGGCACCAACGATGCCCCTGCCCTCGCTCAGGCCGATGTCGGCGTGGCGATGAACACCGGCACCCAGGCCGCGCGGGAGGCCGGCAACATGGTTGACCTCGACAGCGATCCGACCAAGCTGATCGAGGTCGTCGGTCTCGGCAAGCAGCTGCTGATGACGCGCGGGGCGCTCACGACCTTCTCGGTCGCGAACGACGTGGCGAAGTATTTCGCCATCATTCCGGCGATGTTCGTGGCGCTCTACCCGGACCTGGGCGTGCTCAACGTCATGGGGCTGGCGACACCGCAGTCGGCGATCCTGAGCGCCATCATCTTCAACGCGCTCATCATTCCGCTGCTCGTGCCGCTCGCGCTCAAGGGTGTGCGCTACAAGCCGATGGCGGCGGGGCCGCTGCTCGCCCGCAACCTCGCCGTCTACGGCCTCGGCGGCCTTGTCGCGCCGTTTGTCGGCATCAAGATCATCGACGTCGTGGTCGGCGGCCTCGGTCTCGCCTAAGGAGTTCCCAACATGGGCAAGGATTTCTCTTCCGCACTGCGGCCCACGATCGTCATGACGATCCTGTTCGCAGCCCTGCTCGGCATCGCCTATCCGCTGGCGATGACCGGCATCGGCCAAGCGATCTTCCCGTCGCAGGCGAACGGCAGCCTGGTGCGCGACTCCGGCGGCCGCGTGATCGGCTCGTCCGTGGTCGGCCAGGCCTTCACCTCCGATCGCTACTTCAACACGCGCCCCTCCGCGGCCGGCGCGACCGGCTATGACGGGCTGGCCTCCTCCGGCTCCAACCTCGGGCCGACCAGCCAGGCGCTGGCCGATCGCGTGCGCACCGACGTCGAGAAGCGTCGCGGCGAAGGCGTTGCGGGTCCGGTGCCGGCGGACCTGGTCACCGCCAGCGGCTCCGGTCTCGACCCGGACCTGTCCCCTGCCGCTGCCCTGGCCCAGGCGTCTCGCATCGCACGGGTTCGCGGCATCCCGATCGAGCGGGTCCGCAGCGTAATCGACGATGCCACGCAGGGTTCGATCCTCGGCGAGCCGCACGTCAACGTACTCGCGCTCAACCGCGCCCTGGACGCCTTGTCGCCCAGCGACGCGGCCGGCGCCGCGCCGCGCTGATGCCGGCAGGCGACGGAAGACCCGATCCCGAAGCCCTTCTGCGCCAGGCGGCGCAGGAGGGTCGCGGCCGTTTGAAGCTGTTCCTGGGCGCGGCCCCCGGGGTCGGAAAGACCTATGAGATGCTGTCGGAGGGCGCCGCGCGGAAACGCGACGGCGTCGACGTGATCGTGGGCGTCGTCGAGACTCACGGCCGGGTCGAGACTGAGGCGCTCACCCGCGCGCACGAGATCGTTCCGCGCCGCCACATCCCCTATGAAGGGCGCACCCTGGCCGAGATGGACCTGGACGCCATCCTCGCGCGTGCGCCGCGCCTGGTGCTGGTCGACGAACTCGCGCACACCAACGCGCCGGGCAGCCGCCATCCCAAGCGCTTCCAGGACGTCGAGGAACTGCTGGCAGCCGGCATCGACGTCTATTCGACGGTCAACATCCAGCATCTCGAAAGCCTGAACGACGTGGTCGCGTCGTTCACCCGGGTGCGCGTCCGTGAGACGGTACCCGACAGCATCCTGGAAGCCGCCGAAATCGAAGTCGTCGACATCCCGCCCGACGAACTGATCGAGCGGTTGAAGGCCGGCAAGGTCTATTTGCCGCAGGAAGCGACACGGGCGCTTTCGCACTTCTTCTCCAAGTCCAACCTGTCGGCCTTGCGCGAACTGGCGCTTCGCCGGGCAGCGCAGGCAGTCGACGCGCGCATGCTCGACGACGTGCGTGCGCTGGGGCTGGGCGGCACCTGGGCCGGAAGCGACCGCATCGTCGTCGCCATCAGCGAACTGCCCGGCGCCGAGGTGCTGGTGCGCGCGGCAAAGCGCATCGCCGATGGCCTGCGCGCGCCCTGGACGGCACTGTTCATCGAGACTCCGCGCGCGGCCCAGTTCACCGAGGCACAACACCAGCGGGTCGCCGCGGCGATGACCCTGGCGACGCAACTGGGCGCCGTGGTCGCCACGGTACCGGCGGCAAACGTGGTGGACGGCATCCAGGCGTTCCTTGTCGACGCGCGCGCAACCCAGCTCGTGCTCGGCAAGTCGCAGCGGTCGGGCTGGTTCGAGCTGCGCCACGGCTCGGTCGTCGACCGGCTGATCCGCACCACGCCCGGGGTCGCGATCCACGTGCTCCCGGTGCTGGCGCAGGCGGCGCCGCCCGAGCGGGCGAGACCGCGCCGCGGACGCTGGGGCAGCCCGGCCGGCTACGCAATCACGACCGCCCTGGTGGCAGCAGTCACCGCCACGGGCAGCACCCTCTCCCACATCCTCGACCTCGGCAATGTGGCGCTGCTCTTCCTGCTGCCGGTGATGGCGGCCGCGAGCCTGTTTGGGCTGCGCACCGGCCTCTACGCCGGGATCGTCTCCAGCCTCGCCTACAACTTCTTCTTCCTGCCGCCGGTCGGCACGCTCAGCATCAACAACCCGGAAAATCTGCTCTCGGTCGTCGTCTTGCTGGCGATCGCAGTCGCCACAAGCCAGCTCACGTCGCGGGTGCGGGCGCAGGCGGATCTTGCCGCCGCAAGCGCCCGGACCAACGCGACGCTTGCCGGCTTCCTGAGCCAGATCACCAGCGTCAACGATCCGCAGCGCGCCGCGCAGATGATCTGCGACGATGTCGCCCGGCTCCTCGGCGTCCAGGCCGTGCTTCTCGCCCCCTCGCCCGGCGCGGGACTGGAGATCCTGGCCGCAAGCGACTCTCGCTACAGGCTGGACACGATCGACACTGCAGCCGCCACCTGGGCGTTCGACACCGGCACTGCCGCCGGCAACGGTTCGGGCACGCTGGCGGCATCCGAGTGGCTGTTCCAGCCGCTCAAGGCGGGCGGCCGCCCGCTCGCGGTGCTGGGCATCGTGCGCGACAGCGGGGGCGAGCCGGTTCGCGCGGACCAGGTGCCGCTGCTCTCCAGCCTGGTCGACCAGTCCGCGCTGGTGCTCGAACGGCTGCGGCTCGAAAGCGAGATGCGGGACGTCGACGCCGTGCGCACCCGCGACCGGCTGCGCGCCGCGCTGCTGTCGTCGGTGAGCCATGATCTGCGTACGCCGCTGACCGCCGTGATCGCCGCGGCGGCGCAACTCCACCACGGCGCCACCCACGAACTCATTGCCACGATCGAGAATGAGGCCGCCCGGCTCAATCGCTTCGTCGGCAATCTCCTCGACATGGCGCGGGTCGAGGCCGGCGCGCTGAAGCTGAACGTCGAGGCGATCGACCTGAGCGATGCGGTGACCGGCGCCGCACATGACGCCCGCCGCGCGCTGGAGGGGCATCCCATCCGGCTCGAGGTTCCACCCGATCTGCCGCTGGTCCGCGGCGACCCGCAGCTGCTCCATCATTGCCTGCTCAACCTGCTCGACAATGCGGGCCGCTACGGCGCGCCGGGGACCGAGATCGTGATCCAGGGAGAGCACCGCTTCGGCGAGCTCCGCCTGGCAGTGCTCGATCAGGGACCGGGCCTTCCCCCCGGCCGCGAGGGCGAAGTGTTCGAGACCTTCCGCCGGTTCGAAGGTTCGGATCGGGTCGTCGGCGGCACCGGCCTGGGCCTCGCGATCGTCAAGGCATTCGCCGATGCCATGGGGATGACCGTGGAGGCGGCCAATCGCGACGGCGCCGCGGGCGCCGTCTTTACGCTGATCTTCCCCTCGCCCCTCGTCGTGCGCGATTTCAACCCTGAAGGCCTGTCCTGAATGCCCGCAAAGATCCTCGTGGTGGACGACGAACCCGCCATCCGTCGCCTCCTGCGCAACACACTAGTGCACGCCGGCTATACGGTGGTGGAGGCGGGCAATGCGCGCGAGGCATTGCACCAGGCCGCAGCCGAACACCCGAGCGCGGTGCTGCTCGATCTGGGGCTGCCCGATCGAGACGGCCTTGGCCTCATCGGCCAGCTTCGCGGGCGGGAGGGCACGGTCGTGCTGGTCGTCTCCGCACGCGATGCCGTCGATGAAAAGGTCGCCGCACTCGACCTTGGCGCTGACGATTTCGTGACCAAGCCGTTCGACACCGAGGAACTGCTCGCCCGGCTGCGGGTCGCCCTTCGTCACCAGGGCCAGGGAGGGACGGCGCCGCAGATCGTGCGCCGAGGCGACCTGAGCATTGACCTCGACCGGCGGATCGTCTGCCGCGGGGGCGAGGAACTGCACCTGACGCGCAAGGAATATGAGGTGCTTGCGGTTCTCGCACGCCACATCGGCCGGGTCGTCACGCACGACCGTGCCCTCGCGGCGGCCTGGGGCGGCGACGAGGACCCGCGCATCGAATATCTGCGCATCGTCATCCGCAACCTGCGCCAGAAGCTGGAGGCGCCCGAGCCCGTCGGCAGCGTCATCGCCAACGAACTGGGCGTCGGATACCGCCTGCGGCCCGACAGCTGATCGTCGGCGGCAGGTCGTGCCGCGTTGACGGACACGCCACGCGAACCTAGGGAATCTGCGGCTGCCCCGATAGCTCAGCAGGACAGAGCAACGGTTTCCTAAACCGCAGGTCGGGAGTTCGAGTCTCTCTCGGGGCACCAGTTTAAACTAGCAACTTGGCGCCATCCGGCCACACAGCGCCTGGGTTCAAATGAACCTCCCGGAGGGGTGCACTTGTATCACCTCGGTATACGTACGGATCGCGTCTACCAGCCACGCTGCCATAATCGACAACTCCTGGTAGCGGAGCTGTCGATGCCATGCGGGGTGATGTTTCTGTTGAAGCGCCTCGGGCGTGGCGAGGACCGCCGAGGGACGCGCAGGCCGCGGACATGCTGCGGCTACCTGTTGAGCGAATCTATGGCCGCAGCCCTGTGACGGGCCAGCCATATCTCCAACCACGTGATGCCTTTGAGGAACAATGTGGGTGATCGCCGGGCTGGGCTAATCTGACCAGGTCAACTCCCGCTTGGGGTCGGGATCTTGCACGACGGTCATCAGCTGCGCCGGAAAAGATGCCACCAGGTCGTCCAGCTCGCCGCGGAGCCAACGCTCTTCGTCCTCTTCATGCAGGATCAGCGGCATCGCCTTGGGGTGCACCGGCGCAACGATGCTGTTCGGTTCCGTCGTCAGAAAAGCGAACATCGCCCTGCCCTTCACCTGTCGCCAGATCCCGGCGAAGCTGAAGATCGGCCGTGACGGCACGTCGAACCAGAACAACGGCCGCGCGCCCTTCGGTCCCGGCCCATACTCGCTGAAGCTGGTAACCGGCACCAGGCACCGTTGCAGCGGACGGGAAAGCGCCGTCCGCCAGAACGGGCTATCCAGGTTGCGGACGTTCGTCACCTGCGTCTCGACCGGCTGCCCCCGCGCGCCCATCACCGACCGCGGAAAGCCCCAGGCCATCGCGTCCAGGCTGCGGCCACCGTCGATCGAATGCGGCCGCACCACGCAGGCCGCGCGCTTCGGAAAAAGCTCAGGCGGCGGGATCGTGATGTCGGAAGGATATGGCGGCTCGACGCCGTAGCGCGCCGCCAGTTCGGCCTGTCGAGCTGTCATGCGAAAGCGATTACACATGGCCCGACCTTGCCACGGCACATCCTCCTCCGCCACATACCAACCGGCGGCCATGATCTGAGTGCCCATCTTTGGCCTCTCTCGGGGCATCATTCCCGGTCAAAGGTGCGCGGCAGCACATCGGCGGCGCCCTTCATCTGTGCGCTGTGCGCGCCCGGAAGACGGTGATACACGGGCGCCACCGCTTCTGTTGGACGCCCGCTACATGAACGAAACTGCCGCACTGATCCCATCCGGAAACGCAGGATTGGACCAGATCCTCAAGGGCGGACTACCGGCCAATCGGCTTTACCTGCTCGAAGGCGCACCAGGTTCCGGCAAGACCACCCTGTCGCTCCAGTTCCTGCGCGAGGCCGCCCGGCGCGGGGAGCGCGCGCTCTATGTCACCCTGTCGGAAACGAAGGAAGAACTCGCCATTGTGGCCGCTTCCCATGGCTGGGACATCGACGAGTTCGACGTCTTCGAACTGAGCATGGCGGACGAAGTGCTGGGCGCCGGGCGCGAGCAGTCGATCCTGCACAGCTGGGAAATGGAACTCGGCGAGACGATCAAGCTGATCGAGACCGAGGTGGAGCGCGTGCAGCCGTGCCGGGTGGTCTTTGACAGCCTTTCCGAAATGCGCCTGCTGGCGCAGGATCCGTTGCGCTACCGCCGCCAGGTTCTGGCCCTGAAGCAGTTCTTTGCCGGGCGCCAGACGACCGTGCTGCTGGTTGACGATCTGACCGCCTCCCACGGCGGTGGGGACGGCCACCTCCACAGCCTGTGCCATGGCGTGATCACGCTGGAACGGGTCACGCTGGAGTTCGGCGCGGCGCGGCGGCGGCTGCAGGTCCAGAAGCTGCGCGGCGTCGATTTCACCGCGGGCTTTCACGACTTCTCGATCCGCAAGGGCGGGCTGGACATCTATCCGCGGCTGATCGCCGCGGAGCACCTGCGCGCCTCGGTGGGGGAGCCCGTCCCAAGCGGCGTTCCCGAACTGGATGCCCTCATGAGCGGGGGTCCCCTGCGGGGCACCTCCACCCTGATCACGGGCCCTGCAGGTACGGGCAAGACGACCATCGCGCTGCAATATGCCTATGCCGCGTGCGAACGCGGCGAGCGGGCGATCATCTACCAGTTCGACGAGCGGATCGGGACGCTGCTGGCCCGTGCCCGTGCGTTCAGCCTCGACCTTCAAAAGCATCTCGACGGGGGACTGCTGATCATTGAGCAGATCGATCCGGCCGAGCTGTCGCCGGGCGAGTTCACCGCCCGCGTCCGCCGCCAGGTCGAGGAGGACGACGCACGGTTGATCGTGATCGACAGCCTCAACGGCTATATGGCCGCTATGCCGCAGGAACAGCAATTGATCCTCCAGATCCACGAACTGCTGTCGTTCCTGAACCAGAAGGCGGTCGCCACCTTCCTCATCAACCCGCAGGAGGGCCTGCTGGGAACGATGCAATCCAGCCTCAGCATCTCCTATGTAGCCGATGCCGTGCTGCTGCTGCGCTTCTTCGAGGCGGATGGGCGCATTCGCAAGGCGATCTCGGTCCTGAAGAACCGGGCGGGTGCGCATGAGGACACGATCCGCGAGTTCCGGGTCGATGCAGAGGGCGTCCGCGTCGGCGCACCGCTGGTGGCGTTCCAGGGCGTCCTGACCGGCACGCCCGAATATACTGGAGAGCGTTCGCCGCTGATGGAGAACCGCGCGCGTGGGGCATAGAACCGCCGCGGAGGGCCACCGCGTCCTGGTCGTGGCACCGTTCGGGCGCGATGCCGAAGCGGTGGTGGGGCTGCTGCGCGGGCAAGGCTATGATGCGGACGCGTGCGCGGACCTGAGCGACGTCGCTGAGACGCTGGACGAGCATGTCGGCGTGGTGCTGCTCACCGAAGAGGCCATGCGTTTTGGAACGGGTGCGTTGCAAACCAGGCTGGCCGCGCAACCAAGCTGGTCGGACGTGCCTTTCATCCTGCTCGCGGCGCGCCCGCGAAGCAGGCACAGCGCATCCGAACTCCTGCGCGCACGATTGCTCGGGCTGACGAGCAACGCCATCGTTCTGGAACGGCCATTGGGCGCGGCCTCGCTGCTGAGCGCGACCGATTCCGCGATGCGCTCGCGCCAGCGCCAGTTCGACACCCGCGACCGGATGCGGGAACTCGAAGTAAGCCAGGCCGCGCTCGCGTCCAGCGAGGAAGAGCTCCGCAGGATCGCGGATGCGCTTCCCGTGCTGATCGCCTTTGTCGATCGCGAAGGGCGCTATCGCTTCGCCAATCGGCTCTACGAGGACTGGTTCTACACCTCGCCCCAGCAGATGATCGGGCGCCACATCTCCGAGATCCTGGGCGAGGATGGCTATGCGGTCCGCAGGGCGAACATACGCCGCGCCCTGGCCGGAGAGGTCGTGCGGCTGGAAGTGTCGATACCGCACCGGGACGGGCGGCGGCGTGATGCGGAAATCCGCTACCTGCCGCGACGAACGGCGAGCGGCGAGATCGACGGCTTCCATATCTTCGCGATCGACATCACCGACCGCAAGCAGACCGAAGAGGAGCTTGCAGCGCGGGTGGCGGAACGCACGGCCGCCCTTCAAACGGAGATGGAGAACCGCGCCCGCGCCGAAGCTGCGCTGCTGCAGAGCCAGAAGATGGAGGCCGTTGGCCAGCTGACCGGCGGCATCGCGCACGACTTCAACAACATGCTGACCGGCGTAATCGGCGCAATGGACATCATGAAGCGGCGGCTGGCGACGGGCCGCACCGATGATCTCCAGCGGTTCATGGATGCGGCGTCGTCCTCTGCGCAGCGCGCCGCCGGGCTTACTGCGCGCCTCCTCGCCTTTTCCCGGCGCCAGTCGCTGGACACCAAGCCGGTAGAGATCGACCAGCTCATCGGCTCGCTGGAACAGCTGCTGCAGCGTTCGATCCGCGAGAACATCGCGCTGCACATCGTGCCGGCCGCCGAGCCGCTGTGGGCGGAAACGGACGCCAACCAGCTCGAAAACGCCATCCTGAACCTGACGATCAACGCCCGCGACGCGATGCCGGAGGGCGGGCAGCTGACGATCGAGACACGCGCGGTCGAACTCGACGAGGCCTATGTCGCCACACGGCCGGACGTGGAGCCCGGTCGCTATGTGGTGGTCGCCGTGTCCGACACGGGCGTCGGCATGCCGCCGGAGCTGCTCGGCAAGGTCTTCGACCCGTTCTTCACGACCAAGCCGATCGGCCAGGGCACCGGCCTGGGGCTGTCGATGGTCTACGGCTTTGCACGCCAGTCCGGCGGACAGGTCCGCATCCACAGCCAGCCGGGCGCCGGCACGTCGGTGTCGCTGTACCTGCGCGCGGTGCAAGCGCCGTCCGACCAGGATCTGGCTGCCCCGCCCGCCGCCGTGGCCGAGGGCAGCGGCCAGACCGTGCTGCTGGTCGAGGACGATGCTTCGGTCCGGCTGCTGGTGCGCGAGGTGCTGGAAGAGCTCTCCTACGCCGCTTTGGAGGCCGAGGAGCCGAACGCCGCCATCGCGATCCTGCGCTCGGACCGGCACATCGACCTGATGGTCTCCGACGTCGGTCTGCCGGGCATGAACGGCCGCCAGCTGGCCGAGATCGCGCGCCAGCACCGGCCCGATCTGCCGATCCTGTTCGTGACCGGCTATGCCGAGAACGCCGCCATCCGTGCGGACTTCCTGGGCACCAACATGGCGATGATCACCAAGCCGTTCGCCATACACGACCTTTCGGCAAAGATCCGGGAGATGCTCGCCTAGCGCGCGCAGACATCAGGAAGAACCGCTCGTGCTGAGTAGAGGCTGAGCCTGTCGAAGCCTCGTATCGAGGCACTTGGACGCGGCCCTTCGATACGCCATTTCGACTGCGCTCGATGGCTACTCAGGACGAACGGGTTTCTCCACCTCACCCTCTCCGGCGCTCAGTTGCGGGCGGAGGGCGGCACCACCGGCAGCGGGAGCGGCGCGACGGAAACCCCCTCGTCCACCAGCGCCCGTGCTTCCTCGATCGTCGCCTGGCCGTGGATCGGCGCGGTGGTCTCCTCGCCAAGATGCATGGCGCGGGCGCGATCGGCGAACCGGCTGCCGACCCATTCGGAACCCTCCAGCGCCTTGGCCTGGGCCTTCGCCAGCGCGGCGAGTGCGGCCTTCATCGCGTCGGGCACCGCCGGCTCGGCCGGGCTGCGCTGGTTGCCCTTGGCCGCGACGTTCGGCGCCATCACCGCTTTCTCGACCGTGGCGCTGTCACACAAGGGGCAGCGCACCAGCCCGCGCGCCTGCTGCTCGGCATAGTCGGCGCTGGAGCCGAACCAGGCTTCGAAGACATGGCCGCCGTCGCAGCGCAGGTCGAACACGATCATGCGAGCCGCTCGACCGGAGGGATGGGACGGCGATGCTGCAGCACCGGCAGCCGTCGGCGCACGTCGGCAAGCACCTGCCGGTCGAGTTCGGCAAAGCCAAGGCCGGGCGCCTCTCCCATGTCGAGC
This sequence comes from Sphingomonas sp. PL-96, assembly GCF_020707215.1. Taxonomy (GTDB): domain Bacteria; phylum Pseudomonadota; class Alphaproteobacteria; order Sphingomonadales; family Sphingomonadaceae; genus Sphingomonas. Next base: position 267,499 of record NZ_JAJFET010000002.1, on the reverse strand, counting down.
AGCACCCTGCCCCAGGGATCGACCACCAGCGAATGGCCATAGGTCTGGCGTCCGTCTTCATGCACGCCCGTCTGCGCGGCCGCGACGACAAACCCAGCCCCCTCGATCGCGCGCGCGCGCAGCAGCACATGCCAGTGAGCGGCACCGGTCGGTCGGGTGAAGGCAGAGGGCACCGACAAGAGTTCGGCGCCGGCATCGCTCAACGCGCGATACAGGTCCGGGAAGCGCAGGTCGTAGCAGACCGACAGGCCGAGCGGCCCCGCCGGTGTGTCGACGACCACCGCCGCGTCCCCGGGCGCATAGGCGGCCGACTCCTGCCAGCGCTCCCCGTCCGGCAGGGCGACGTCGAACAGGTGAAGCTTGTCATAGCGGGCCGCCACGCTGCCGTCCGGGGCGATCACGAAGCTGCGGTTCGCGAGCCGCCCGTCGGCACGCCGGATCGCGAGCGATCCGATCTGCACCCACAGGCGATGCTCGGCCGCAGCCGTACGCACCGCCGCCAGCACTGGGTCGCTGGCCTCTTCAGTGATCGAGGCGGCGGCGCGCGCCCGGTCGCGATCAAGCAGGCCGGACATTTCGGGCGTGAACAGCATCGCTGCGCCACCGGAAGCGGCGTTGCGTACTGCATCGGTCAGTACGGCCGCATTGGCGAGCGGGTCGATCCCGCTCGTCATCTGCAGCAAGGCGATCTTCATTGCGCGAGCAGCGGGTCCAGTCCCCCCTGCCGGTCGAGCGCGGCGAGATCGTCCGACCCGCCGATGTGGCGGTCGTCGATGAACACCTGCGGCACCGTCGTGCGGCCGTTCGCGCGCTGGATCATCTCTGCCCGGCGCTCGCCGCCCATGCTGATGTCGACTTCCTCGAACGCCGCGCCCTTGCTGTCGAGCAGCCGCTTGGCGCGGGTGCAATAGGGGCAGAACGCCTTGGTATAGATTTCGATCTTTGCCATGCGCGCTGAGGTGTGGCGGCGAGGGCCGCTTGTCAATCTTGCGCCGCGTCCAGCACCCGCGCCCAGCACAGCACCGTGACCTGCCGCGCGCCCGCGCCCAGCAGCCGGCGTGTGCAGGCCTCCGCCGTCGCGCCGGAGGTATAGACATCGTCGACCAGCACGATCGACCTGCCCTTGAGGCGGGGCTTGGCATGCGCGGGTACGGCAAAGGCCCCCGCCAGCGTCCTGGCACGCGCACGCCGCCCCAGGCCGCGCAACGGCGACGTCGCGCGGGTGCGGACCAGACTGTCCACCGACACCGGAACCCCGCCGATCCGCGACAAGGTGCCTGCGATCAGCACCGCCTGGTTGTAGCCGCGCGACCACAGCCGCCGCGGGTGGAGCGGCACCGGGACCAGCAGCTCGGCATCGTCCGGCATCAGCCGCAGCATCAGCCGCGCCATCGTCTCTGCCGCTGCCAGCCTGCCGCCATATTTGAGCTTGAGCGCCACATCGCGTGGCACCGGGCCGTACGCCACCGCCGCACGGGCACCGGCATGGGCAGGCGGCGTGTCGAGGCAGGCCGCGCACCACGCATCCTCCCCGCGATCATGGTCGAACGGCAGCGCACAGGCAGCACACCACGGCGGCCCCAGGAAGCGCAGGCCCGCCCAGCAGGCTGCGCAGAACCGGTGGTCCGCCTCCGACACCTGCCCGCAGGCCGGGCAGCGCGGCGGCAGCGCCAGCGCGATGCTGCGTCGGACCAGGGCGGCGACGGGGTTCACGCAATCCTTGTCGCCGCGTCCGCGAAGGCGCACAAGCGCCCGCGTGCAACCGCCTGAAATCTTCCACCGCGCCGCCCGCCGGCTGCGTCGCGACCGCATCGCCAACCGCTTCGCCGAAGCGAACTTCCTGCGCCAATTCATGATCGAGGGGCTGAGCGAACGTCTCGACGCCGTCACCCGCGAATTCAACGACGTGCTGGACCTCGGCTGCTTCGATGCGGGGCTGCCGCTGCCGGGCACGCGGATCGTCCGGGCCGACCCAGGCTTCGCCTTTGCGCGTGCCGCAGGGGGCGTGCAGTGCGACGAGGACCGGCTGCCGTTCGCCGACGGCTCCTTCGACCTGATCGTCTCGGCCGGCACGCTGGACCAGGTCAACGACCTGCCCGGCGCACTCAGCCTGATCCGCCGCGCGCTGCGCCCGGACGGGCTGTTCCTGGCGGCGTTCACCGGCGGGGCGACGCTCGCCACGTTGCGCGCCACGCTGATGGAGGCCGAGGGGGATCGCCCCGCCGCCCGGGTCCACCCGCAGGTGAAGCTGCAGTCCGCGGGCGACCTGCTGATGCGCGCCGGCTTTGCGCTGCCGGTGGCGGATGCGGAGACGCTCAACGTCCGCTATGCGGGCTTCGGCCGCCTGATCGAGGACTTGCGCGGCATGGCCGGAACCAGCTTGCTGGTGGACCGGGCGCCCTTGTCGCGCGCGGCCTTTGTCGAGGCCGCCACCCGCTTTTCTGAGCGCGCCGACGACGGCGGCCGCGTGGCCGAGCAATACGAGGTGATCTACCTCACCGGCTGGGCCCCCTCCTCCGACCAGCCCAAGCCCGCTCGCCGCGGCAGCGCGACCGTGTCGCTGGCAGAGGCGCTGCGCCCGAAGCGGGATTAATCGTGCTCCTGCGCAGGCAGGAGCCCAGGGCACAGCAGACCAACGGCAGCGCCTGGAACCCTGGACTCCCGCCTGCGCGGGAGCACGGGATGCGGTTGAGGGGCGTGTCTCATCGTCATCCTGACGAGACTTGCTATTCGCCGCCTCAGACCAGCGCCTCCAGCAGGCCGATCAGCGGGCGGTCGGCGGGGGGCATCTCCAGCCGGTGCAGTTCGACCGGCCGCACCCATTTGAGCGCAGTCGCATGCCGCGCCTCGACCACCCCCGACCATTTACGCAGCGCATAGAGCAGCAACAGCAGGTGGCGCTCGCCCAGCGGCTCGCTCGCAAAGGTCGCGGGCGCGAGACAGGCCTGCTCGACCTCGATGCCGAGTTCCTCGTGCAGTTCACGAACCAGCGCCGCCTCAGGCAGTTCGCCGGGCTCCACCTTGCCGCCGGGAAACTCCCACAGGCCTGCCATCGGCAAGCCCTGCGGCCGCTGCTGCACCAGCACCCGCCCGTCGCCATCGACCAGCGCGGCGGCAACCACCATCAGCAAGTTGTTCGTCTTGCTCAGCATTTCTTTACCTCAGCGCGCCTAGCTTCGTCGGCCAAGCGAGCGAAAGACCAGTGTATGCGTGTCATTGCAAGCCTCGCCCGCGTCCTGTGGCGCGACAGGCGGGGGGCCACAGCCGTCGAATATGGGATGATTGTGGCAGTCATCGTGATCGCAATGATGATTAGCCTCGCGCCTGTTGCCGACCGAGTTGTCGACATTTGGAATAACGCCGCCAAGGACATCAAAGCGGCCATTCGCCTGTGAGCCCGCCGTTCGCCGACACCTCCGTTCGCCGCTTAAACCTTTATCAACAATCACATCAGTAAAATCACGGTGCTGAACCGGGTGTGACCTGGTTCAGCCGGGTATGTTGAAGCACGAACGTCGGAGATACAAATGCAGAAGATGCGCGAATTCCTGAAGAACTCCAAGGGCGCAACGGCCATCGAGTACGGCCTGATCGCAGCGCTGATCGCCGTTGCGCTGATCGCCGCCATGTCGAGCCTCAGCACCTCGATCAACGGGACGTTCACTCGGGTCGGCGATCAGATGGATAACGCCGCCGACTAACTCATAACGGCGGTTGAGGAGAAGGCGGGGCATGAGCCTCGCCTTCTTCACATCGGGACGTGAGTTACCCCCGCCCCATCTCCAGGAACTTCGCCCGCCGATCACGCCGCAGCTCATCCGCGCCCAGCCCCTCCAGCTCTCCCAACGCACTATCCAGCGCCGCACCCAGCGCCGCAATCGCCTCGCCCGGCGCACGATGCGCACCACCCAGCGGTTCCGCCACGATCGTGTCGATCACGCCCAGCGCGTGCAGGTCTTGCGCGGTAACCTTCATCGCCTCCGCCGCATCGGCTGCGCGGTCGGCGGTGCGCCACAGGATCGAGGCGCAGCCCTCGGGCGAGATCACCGAATAGATGGCATGCTCCATCATCAGCACGCGGTTGCCAGCCGCAAGCGCCACCGCGCCCCCGGAACCGCCCTCGCCCAGGATCGCCGCCACCATCGGCACGCCCAGCGCCAGGCTCGCCTCGGTCGAGCGCGCAATCGCTTCCGCCTGTCCGCGCTCCTCGGCCTGGATACCCGGGAACGCGCCGGAGGTGTCGACCAGCGTCACCACCGGCAGGCCGAAGCGGTCGGCCAGCTGCATCAGGCGGATCGCCTTGCGATAGCCCTCGGGCTTGCCCATGCCGAAATTATGCTTCAGCCGGCTGGCGGTGTCGTCGCCCTTTTCATGGCCGATCACCATCACCTTGCGGCCGTGCAACCGGCCCAGGCCGCCGATGATCGCGGAATCATCGGCAAAGGCACGATCGCCGCCCAGCGGCATGAAGCCCTCGATCAGGCTGGCGACATAGTGCTTGAAGTGCGGCCGCTCGGGGTGGCGCGCGACCTGGGTCTTCTGCCACGGGGTGAGCTTGGCATAGGTCTCGCGCAGCTGCCGGTCGGACTTGGCCTGGAGCCTGGAGATCTCCGCCTCGATGTCGACGGTGCCTTCGGCTGCGGTGTCGCGCAGCTCGTCGATCCGGCCCTGCAGCTCGGCGATCGGCTTTTCGAAATCCAGGAAAGTGGCCATCAACTCGGGTTCCGTCTCGAATGAATTTGCTGCCGTCCCTCGCCACAAGGGCGCGGCGGGCAGATCTTTGCGTGTCGGTTACGGTGCGCGGCGGAGGGCGTCAACGAGCGGATGGCGTGCGTTGACCAGCTCGACCAGCCGCTGGCTGTCGACATGGGTATAGATCTCGGTCGTGGCGATGTCGGCATGGCCCAGCATCGCCTGCAGCGCGCGCAGGTCCGCCCCGCCCTCCAGCAAATGGGTGGCAAAAGCATGGCGCAGCACGTGCGGGCTCACCCGGTCGGGCGGGATGCCGGCCTCTGCCGCCAGCGCCTTCAGCAGCTGGAACAGGCGGATACGCGACAGATGGGTCTTGCCCGAGGGGAACAGCCACGGCTTGTCCGCCGGCGCGTGCGCGCGCCACGCGGCCACTGCCGCGCGGGCGCGGTCGGAGACCGGCACCATCCGCTCGCGCCCACCCTTGCCGCGCAGGATCAGATAGGGCCGGTCGGAGGCGACCGCGTTGCGGGGCAGGGACACCAGCTCCGTCGCGCGCAGGCCCGAGCCGTAGAGCAGCTCCACCAGCGCGGCGAGCCGCAGGTCGAGCGGGTTCGGCGGGTCGCGGCCGATCCGTGCCTCGATCGCATCGAACAGGCGATCGACGTCCGCGGTCGACAGGATGCGGGGCAAGGGACGTGCGCTTCCCGGCCGCGGCAGCGCGGTGCCGGGATCATCGGGCCGCAATCCCTCGTCCGCCAGGAAGGCGAAGAAGCGGCGGAGCGCTGCCGACTTGCGCGCAACGGTGGCTCGTGAAAGATCGCCCCACCCCTCCGCAAGCCGCTCCAGCGCCGCTCGATCCGCATCGCCAAGCCGCCCCGCCAACGCGTCGGAGGCGAGCCGCAGGTCGGTGCCATAGGCCAGGAGCGTGTTGCGCGCCGCCCCGGCTTCTGCCGCCAGCATTTCCAGGAAGCGGTCGATCAGGATGCGATCGCTTCCGCCTCCCGCCCCGCTCACGCGCGTGCGATCGCCTCGGCAGCGATCATCCGCGCCTCACCCTCCAGCCCGACCGCGCGCAGCGCCGCGACGATGTGGAAGAGCGCCTGCGGGGACACGCCACGCCAGTCGGCGGTCTGCATGCCCGCGGCGGCAAGCACCAGCACTGCACCCGGCTGGTCGCGACCTGCGGCAAGGGAGATGGCTCGTGTCCACGCGTTCTCGGCGCCGACCGGAACCTCCAGCGACTGGGCGAGATCGGCCGCGGCATCCTCCGGCAAGCGGCCGAGACCGGCGAGACCGGCAAACAGCAGCTGCCCCTTGCGCGCGTCGCCATCGGCGTAGCGCGACACTGCTTGCTCCGACACCTGCCGCGCGCGTGGATCGGCGAGCGCAAGCATGGCCCAGGCGTCGCCGCCCTCCGGCGCAATGGTGCGCCAGCGCAGTGCCCGCAGGTCCATGCCCGCCGACAGCATCGAGGCGACCAGCGCATCCGCGTCGCCGGCATAGTCGGCCGCAGGCGGGATCGCCGCCGCGGCCCGTGCGGTCAGCACGCGTCGGGCATAGCTGCGCCGCGCGCCGGTGCCTCCGGTCCACAGCTGGCGCAGCGCCGTCATACGGTCGGCCACCTGGCCAGCCGCATAGGACTCGCGCAGGTCGCGCGACACGGCGCTCAAGTCGCTTGGCGAATCGTCGAGCTCGCCGATGGTGGCATAGAGGTCGACCAGGGCGGCGCTCGACAGCACGCCCTGTGCCGCGGCAAGCTCCGCATCCGGCGCCCGCCGCTCCGGCGGCACCATCGGAAGCAACGCGTTCCAATAGCGCAGCTGCGGACCGGCGGTGTCGAGCAATGCATCCGGCACCTCGACCGCGGTGGCATTGGCGAGCCCCCAGCGCCAGGCGCTGATCCGCTCGACGCCGTCCCACTCGATCGTGACCGAACGGCGCCCCTGGGCGCCGGCGCCAAGCACCTTTTCGGCGAGCTTAAGGTCGATGTCGGCGCCGATCGCGCGGCGGCGGAACGCCTTGCGCGCCTGGTCGAGCAGCGTGCCTGCCTGCCTGGGCTCACCGGCGAGCCCCGCGCACATCGCGCGTGCCAATTGCCATCCGCGCTCGTTCGACACGCGCTGTGCCGGCTCGACGATCCCGCACACTGCGGCCGGATCGGCGGTCGCCAGCGCCGCCTGCAAGGCGACCTGGTACATCTTGGGCGTATAATTCTCGGCATCGACCGACTGCACCACGGCGCGCGCGGTGGGTGCCTCGCCCATGCGCAGCAGCAGCCAGGCGCGCTCGGCGGCGAAGTCCGGGCCGTTGACCCGAAGCGGCGTATCCACGTCGGAGGCGAGCGCGCGGCGCAGCGCGATCGACAGCCAGCGCGACGCAACAGGCGCATCGAGCCGGCGCATCAGCGTCTCCAGCATCCGCCCATCGGCGCTGCCGAACGCATTGCGGCCCAGCCCCGCCCCATCGATGCCGATGTGCGCAATCGAACGCCGCGCATATTCGGGCAGCTCGTAGCGGGCGAGCAGCCTGGGATCGATGGGCCTTGGCGTTGCGGTGGCGGTTGGCGTGGGCGTTGGCGTCGGGATCGGCACGACCCCCGTGACGGGCGCCTGCGGCACGCCGGACGGCCGCACGACCGGCTGCTGCGGAGCAGGCGCGGGCGCGACGGGATCGTTGAAACCCGGAGGCAGCAGCGATTCGGGAACGTCCTGGCCCAGCGCCGGCAGGCCGACGCCCGCCAGCACCAGAACCAGAGCGAAGCTGCTAGTTCTGGAGATTTTCAAGCGAGACCGCCTTTTCGACCTGCACCGGCTGCTTTTCCGTCTGCCGGCCGGCCAGGAAGAACAGCCCGCCGATGACAATCAGCAGGACGACGATCAGAATGACGAGCGATCGGGACATGGCGAACGAAAACTCACGATTGCGAAGCGGACGCACAAGCTTTTTGCCCGCGCGCCGCCACGCTGTATAGCGCCGGCCACGATGCTGCAAACCCATGCCTCAACACCGCACTGGAGCGGAAAGCCGATCGTGCTGGTCGGGCTGATGGGCGTGGGCAAATCCACGGTCGGGCGCAGGCTGGCACACCGCATGAACCTACCCTTCGTGGATGCCGACAACGAGATCGAGCGCGCGGCCGGCATGACCATCGCCGAAATGTTCGAACGGTTCGGCGAAGCGCATTTCCGGGACGGCGAACGCCGCGTGATCGCGCGGCTGATCGATGGTCTGCCCAAGGTGATCGCGACCGGCGGCGGCGCCTTTATCAACGAAGAGACGCGCGCGCTCATCCTGGAACATGGCCTGGCGGTCTGGCTGGACGCAGCGCCCGCGGTGCTGGCCGAGCGCGTCCGCCGCCGCGATCACCGCCCGTTGCTGCGCGGCAAGGATGCCAAGGCGGTGCTGACCGAACTCGCCGCCGTCCGGAACCCCTTCTACGCCATGGCTCCGATCCATGTGGTCAGCCAGCAGGCGCCGCACGAAGCCACCGTCAACGCCATCCTGGAGGCGATCCGCCCGTGACCACCATCCCCGTCCCGCTCGGGCCCCGCAGCTATGACGTCGTCGTGGAGGCCGGGCTGCTCGCCCATGCCGGCACCCTGCTGGCCCCGATCGCGAACGGTCGGCCTATGCCGATCGTGGCGGACGAGGCAGTGACGCCGCACCTGGACACGCTGCGCGGGTCGCTTGCCGCAGCCGGCATTGCAAGCGAGGCGATCGTGTTGCCGGCGGGCGAAGGTTCAAAAAGCTGGGCCACGCTCGAGGTGCTGATGGACAGGCTGCTGGCGCTGGGCGTCGAGCGGCGCGACCACATCATCGCGCTCGGCGGCGGCGTGATCGGCGATCTCGTCGGCTTTGCGAGCGCCATCCTGAAGCGCGGCTGCGGCTTTGTGCAGATCCCCACCACGCTGCTGGCGCAGGTCGATTCGTCGGTGGGCGGCAAGACCGGCATCAACACGCGCGCCGGCAAGAATCTGGTCGGCGCATTTCACCAGCCGGCGATCGTGCTGATCGATCCCGCGACGCTCGACACGCTACCCTTGCGCGACGTGCGCGCCGGCTATGCCGAAGTCGCGAAATACGGGCTCATCGACGATCCCGAGTTCTTCGTGTGGTGCGAAGGCAACGCCGACCGGCTGCTCGCCGGCGATCCCCAGGCGCGGGAATATGCGATTGCGCGCTCGGTCGCCGCCAAGGCGCGAATCGTGGGCGAGGACGAGCGCGAGACCAGCGGGCGCCGCGCGCTCCTCAACCTGGGCCACACATTCGGCCATGCGCTGGAGGCGGAAGCAGGTTTCGACGGATCCCTGCTGCACGGCGAAGGCGTGGCGGCCGGCATGGCGCTGGCCTTTGCCTTTTCCGCAAGCCGCGGCCTGTGTTCACCCGAAGATGCCGCGCGGGTCGCCACCCACCTGCGCGCAGTCGGGCTGCCGGATGGCCTTGCGGCGGCCGGCATCCGGGCGAGCGGCGCGCGACTGGTCGAGCATATGCGCCACGACAAGAAGATGGAGGGCGGCACGCTCGCGCTGCTGCTCGCCCGCGGCATCGGCCAGACCTATGTCGATCGCAGCGTCGGATTGGACGAGATCGCCGCGTTCCTTGACGCCCAGCCGCGCTGACCTCTCCCGCTATCCCCTACCCCGTTTGTCTCGATCAGGGATCAAGCTTGTCGAGAGCCCGTATCGAGGGCGCCACGCGCGCCGCCCTCTCGACACGCCGTCTCGACAAGCTCGACGGCTGCTCGAGGCAAATGGAAGGGAGCAAATCGGGGTGTTACCCGCGAACCGCCTGCCACCCCAGCCACAGCCAGCCGGCGATCAGCAACGTCCCACCGATCGGCGTGATCGCTCCCAGCCAGCGCGGTGCACCCAGCGCCATCGCATAGAGGGTGCCGGCGAAGATCAGCCCGCCCGCCACGAACAGCCATCCCGGCCCCCGCGCTTCCAGCCGCAACGCCACCAGCGCAGCCACTGCGTGGACCAGCTGATAGTGGCCGCCGGTCTGCAGCCACTCGCGTGCAGTCCCTTCCGCGCCATGGGCACCAAAGGCGCCGGCTCCGACCGCCAAGGCACCGGACAGCGCCGTCAGCAGCATCAGCAGGTTCATCGCTCCCCTCCCCTCATGCTTCGCGCGACAGGCCGTCGCGGGCGGTACTGCCGCGCTCCTGGCTGAACATGCCCTCGCGCCCGGCGTAGAGGTCCTGTGCCTCCAGCTGCTGGCTCAACCGCTTCGTATCGAGATCGCGGTACGCATCCTCGGTCCGGTCGATCTCGGCGTCATCGACGCCCACGCAGGCCATCGCCTTGCGCGCCATGACCACGGCGGAATCGAGCAGCTCGCGGACATAGCCCTCCACCGGCGCACCCTTGAGCTGAAGGATCGAGCGGCGGTCGAACACGCGCAGGAAGATCACGGCGTCCGGGAACGCCTGTTTGACGGCTTCCAGGTCCGCCAGCTCCATCTGCTCGCCGTCCATGCAGAACAGCAGAAGCTGCGCTTCGTCGGCGCCCGCGCGGCGCAGCATGTCGATGCGCGTGCCGTCACCGTAATACACCTTCATGCCGAAATCGCCGGCGCGCTGGATGGTCTCGGGATCGGTGTCGATCAGTGACACGCTGATGCCCTGGCCGATCAGCATCTGCGCCACGGTCTGGCCGAAGCGGCCATAGCCGATCACCAAGGCGCTGGCGCCGTCCTGCCGCGGGCCATCGAGCCCGTCGGTGCTGGGCTTGGGCTCGGCCCGGAAGCGGCGGGTCAGCATCATCAGGAACGGCGTCGTCGCCATCGACAGCGTCACCACCGCGCCGAACACGCTTGCGGCCTCGGGCGCGATCAGCAGCGCGTGCTGCGCCTGGGCGAACAGCACGAAGCCGAACTCGCCGCCCTGGCTGAGCAGCAGCCCCAGCGCCATCGCCTTGCGCCAGTCCATCCCGAACAGCAGCGCGAGGAACCCGATCACCACCGCCTTCGTCGCGATCAGCGCCAGCGCCACGCCCACGACGAACACCGGCCGCTCGGCGATGGCGGACAGGTCCAGCAGCATGCCGACGGACAGGAAGAACAGGCCGAGGAGGATTGAGCGAAACGGCTCGACATCGGCCTCCAGCTCGTGGCGATAGGGACTGTCGGCCAGCATCACGCCCGCGATAAAGGCGCCCAGCGCAGTCGAGAGCCCCAGCGTCTCCATGATCGCGGCGGAGGCGATGACGGTGAACAGGCCGGCGAACACGAACATCTCGCGCTCGCCCAGATTGCCGATCAGCCGGAACATCGGCCGCAGCAGGAACCGCCCGGCCAGCACCAGCCCGGTGATCGCCAGCACCGTGTACAGCGCCAGCAACCATCCCGGCGGGCCGCTCGCATCGTCCGGATTGCGCGACATCGCCGCGACGATGGTGATGAGCGGGACGATCGAGAGATCCTGGAACAGCAGGATCGAGAAGGCGCGCTCGCCATAGGGCGTCTTCATGCGTCCGGCCGACTGCAGCATCGGCAGCACCTGCGCGGTAGACGAGAGCGCGAGCGGCAGGCCGAGCGCAAGTGCTGCGGGAATGGTGAAGTGGGTGAACAGCCAGACGACGCCCGTAATGGCGACGCCGCACAGCGTCACCTGGAGCAGGCCGAAGCCGAAGATGTCGCGCTTCATCCGCCACAGTCGGGTCGGGCTCAGCTCCAGTCCGACGAGGAAGAGCAGCAGCGTGATGCCGAGTTCGGCGATGCCCATCTTCGCCTCGGCATCCCCGGCCAGGCCAAGCACCTGCGGGCCGACGACGACGCCGGCGACGAGATAGCCCAGCGTCGCACCCAGCTTCAGCTTGCGGAAGATCAGCACGAAGAACAGCGCCGCGCCCAGCAGCGGGGCGAAGTCGTGCAGGAAGGATCCGGAGGCGTGCGCTTCCATCAGCCTGCCCGCCCTTGCCGTGCCGCCTGCGCGGCCTCAGCCGCCGCCTCGAACGCGAGGCGGATCGAGGCGTGGCGGGCACTATGCGGCAACGCAGGCTCGAACAGGGCGAGCCCCGGCCATTCGGGTGGCGCCTGGCCGCCGGCCAGCCACGCCGTAAGCGCATCGCGTGCTTCGGCCAGTTCCTCCGGCGACCGCCCGAGCGCGTGGGCGGCCATCAGCGACGACGATGCCTGACCCAGGGCGCAGGCCCGGACCAGGAGGCCAAGCTCCGACACGCGGCCTTCCGCGTCGAGGTTGAGGTCGACCGTCACGCGACTACCGCACACCGGCGAGCGTTTCTCCACGCTCGCCATCGGCGCCTCCAGCCGCTGCTGGTGCGGGATGGTTGCGGCAAGCCGCAGGATTTCGGTGTTATACAGCGGCGCAGTCACGCGCCTGCATGTAGCCCCCCGACGCTGCGTGCGCGAGGGGCAAGGGGCGGCAAATTACCTAGGTTTGTTTTTCCCGGCAGGGCGCCAACCGCGTGAGGCCCCCGTGGAAACGGCGGAAATCGGCCAGTTCCGGTGCCGCGTCGCGGAAGGAGCCGCTGGGGACAAGCAAGAGACGCCTCACCCCCATGTTGTCCGTACCTATCCGCAGGCGCTAGCCTCGCGTGGTCAGCGTGGAGGTTCGCCATGAATATGATCGAGCGGTTGCTGCGTCTGAACGCCCTGCAATGGGTCGCGCGGGTCCTGTTGACCTTTCCGTTCTGGGGCAGCGGCCTGGCCAAGCTGATCGACTTTCGCGCCGGCGCGGCAGAGATGGCGCACTTCGGGCTGCAACCGGCAGCGGCGTTCGCGCTGGCGACCGTGGTCGTGCAGCTTGGCGGCTCGCTGCTCATCATCCTGAACCGCTTCGCATGGGCGGGCGCCGGGGCGCTGGGCATCTTCACCGCGCTGACCATCCTGATCGTGCACCGCTTCTGGGCGATACCGGCCGAGCCGTTCCGCACCATCGCCTTCCATACCGCCACCGAGCATGTCGGCATGATCGGCGGCTTGATCGCCATCGCCATCCTCGGCGAGCAGACCCGCATGGGGAAATGGAGCGCCAAGAGACGAACGGACCGTGACGCTGCCGCGTTCAAGCGGTAAGCCGCACGGAATGATGGTCGATGCGCGCGCCTTCCTGATCGCGGCTCTTCGCCGTGTGGCGGACGGAGGCGACATCGACAACGCGGAACTCGATGCTGCCGTGCCGGATCCTCTCTCCCTTGCCCGCTGCGAGAAGGATGCGTGGGAAGCGCTGAGCCACTGGGCGGACGATGATGATATCCGGGCGCGCGACCCGCGCTATGCTACATTGATGCGGGACACCGTGCGTCGGTGCCTCGCGAACCTCACCCAAAGCGACAGCGGACCACCGAGCCACCCGGGCCACCAGCCGATGCTCAAGCGCTAGTCGGCGACGTTCGCGGCTCCACCAAACATCGGCTCACCGCGCCGGCGGCGGTCGACCAGGTCGGCGATGCTGCGGCTGGTGGTGTCGAGCAGCAGATAGGTGCGGGACTGGGTGATCCAGTCGGGGCGGCGCTTCGGCCCGCCGGAAAGCGTGTCGATCACCAGCACCAGCAGCAGGAAGCCCAGGCTGCACAGGATAAGCCCCTTCACCGCGCCAAAGCCAAAGCCAAGCGCCCGATCGACGGGACCCAGGATGGAGGTGCGGGTCCGCGTGCCCACGCCATTGGCGACCATCCGGCCGAGGAAATAGACGACACCCGCGATCAGCGCGAAGGCGAGCGTCGCAGCGCCCGCGGAGGTGCCGATCACGCCCAGCAAGGCGGCACTGACCGGCGTGTGGAACAGCTTGATCGCGAAAACCACGAAGATCCACGCCATCAGCGACAAGACCTCGGTGACGAAGCCGCGCTTGAGCCCCAGCAGGGCGGCACCGCTCACCACCAGCAGCACCAGGATATCGAGTGCAGTCAGTTCCATCGATGCCCTCCCCAGCGCATGGGCCCGCCCTATCGGTGCGGGTCGACGAAGTCGAGCCGCCTGCCGCTCAGCGGCCCAGCATGTGGTCCACGAACGCCGGCAAGCTGCGGAAGGTGGAAAGCGTGAGGCTGCTCCCGTCCGCCGCCTGCGCGCCCGGCACCATGGCGCGGCCAAAGCCAAGCTTGCCCGCTTCCTTCAGCCGCAGCGCGCCGTGGGCGACGGGCCGCACTTCGCCCGACAGCGCCACTTCGCCGAACGCGATCGCGTCGGTCGCGACCGGCCGCTCCGACAAGGCCGACACCAGTGCCGCCGCGACCGCCAGATCGGCCGCCGGGTCCTGCACCCGATAGCCGCCGGCGATGTTGAGATAGACTTCGGAAGTTGCGAAGGCGAGGCCGCAGCGCGCCTCCAGCACGGCCAGGATCATCGCGAGCCGCCCGGAGTCCCAGCCGACCACCGCACGCCGGGGCGTGGCGCCCGAGGCGAGCCGTACCGTCAGCGCCTGCACCTCCACCAGCACCGGCCGGGTCCCCTCCAGCGCGGGAAACACCACGGTCCCGGTCACGCTCTCGTCTCGGCTGGTGAGGAACAGCGACGACGGGTTCGACACCTCCGCCAGCCCCTCGGTCGCCATCGAGAAGACGCCGATCTCGTCGGTGCCGCCGAAGCGGTTCTTGACCGCGCGCAGGATGCGGTACTGGTGGCTGCGCTCGCCCTCGAACGCCAGCACCGTGTCGACCATGTGCTCCAGCACGCGCGGCCCCGCGATCGAGCCGTCCTTGGTGACGTGGCCGACCAGCACCAGCGCGGTGCCGCGCTCCTTGGCGAACCGGATCAGCTCGCCCGAGGAGGCGCGGACCTGGCTGACGGTCCCGGGCGCGCCCTCGATCAGGTCGGAGTGCATGGTCTGGATCGAATCGATCACCAGCAGGTCGGGCGCCTCTCCCTCCCCCAGAGTCGTGAGGATGTCGCGCACCGAGGTTGCCGCGGCGAGCTGCACCGGCGCGTTGCCCAGGCCCAGCCGACGCGCGCGCAGCCGCACCTGGTCGGCCGCTTCCTCGCCCGAGACATAGGCGACCGACTTGCCCGCAAGCGCCAGCTTGGCGGTCGCCTGAAGCAGCAGGGTCGACTTGCCGATGCCGGGGTCGCCGCCGATCAGCGTCGCCGATCCCTCGACAAAGCCGCCGCCGAGCGCGCGGTCGAGTTCCGAGATGCCGGTCGCCATCCGGTCGGGCAGCGGGATGTCGCTGTCGAGCCCGGAAAGCTGGATCGAGCGGCCGCCCGATTGCAGGTTGTGGCGCGCCTGAAACGGCGTGGCGACCGCGCCCGCATCCTCCACCAGCGTGTTCCAGTCGCCGCAGTCGCCGCACTGGCCCGCCCATTGCCCGGTCACCGAGCCGCATTGTTGACAGACGTAACGCTTCCGGGGCTTTGCCATGCAACGCCCGTAGCACGCGCGGAACGAAAGGGGAATATCAACCGCGCGACAGCGGCGCCGTCACTGCAATTCGGAGCCTTCCTTCAGCACCGTGCCGCCGTCCTCCTGCACGATCAGATAGGCGGGGTTCTCCTTGGTACCGTTCTTCACGATCTTGCTGCCCTTGATCGTGCGCTGGACGCGGCGTTCGAACTTTTCCTCGATCTTGCCATGGGCGGTTCCCGTGCCCCACTTCCAACTGACACTGGCGCCCTTCGAATAGCTGTTCGACATGCAGATCTCCCGGGTGACGCCAAGCCAAGCGCGAAAGCCCGCAAATCGTTCCGGTGGCGTGGGAGAGGCGGCAGGGCTATGGGCTGCGCGATGCAGCCATCCGACCTCCGCGTCGCCCTTTTCAGTGGCAACTATAATTATGTGCGCGACGGCGCGAACCACGCCCTGAACCTGCTTGCCGGGCATCTGCTCGAACAGGGCGTGACGCTGCGGGTCTATTCGCCGACGGCTGCCAAGCCGGCGTTCGCGCCGGTGGGCGAACTGGTAAGCGTGCGCTCGTTCGGCCTGCCGGGCGGGCGCGGCGAGTATCGCATGGCGCTGGGGCTGCCTGGCGCGATCCGCCGCGACCTGGCGGCGTTCCGGCCGAACATCGTCCATGTCTCGGCGCCCGACGTGCTGGGCCATCGCGCGGTCAGCTGGGCGCGCCGCCACGACGTCGCCTGCCTTGCCTCGCTCCACACCCGCTTCGAAACCTATGCCAGCTACTATGGCATGGGGTTCCTGGAGCCGATCTTCACCGGCCTGTCGCGTCGCTTCTACAATCGGACGGACCAGGTGATGGTCCCCACCCCTTCGATCGAGGCGCTGATCCGCGGCTGGGGCGTAACGACGCCGATCGGGCTGTGGGGACGCGGTGTCGATCACAGCCGCTTCCACCCGGGCGCGCGCAGCCCGGAATGGCGCCAGTCACTCGGCATCGCCGACGACGAGGTCGCGATCGGTTTTCTCGGCCGGCTGGTGCTGGAAAAGGGCCTCGACATCTTTGCAGAGGTCGTGGCGCGCCTGCGCGAGCGCGGCGTGCGCCACAAGGTGCTGGTGATCGGCGAAGGACCCGCGCGCGACTGGTTCGCAGAACGTGTCCCCGACGCGGCCTTTGCCGGCTTCCAACGGGGTGAGGCGCTGGGGCGCGCAGTCGCGTCCATGGATGTCCTGTTCAACCCGAGCGTGACCGAGACCTGGGGCCAGGTGACGTCCGAGGCGATGGCGGCCGCCGTGCCGGTGGTCGCCGCGCGCGCGACCGGCGCGGTGGACCTGATCGACGATGGCGAAACCGGCGTGCTGGTGCCGCCGCGCGACGTCACCGCCTATGCCGACGCCTTTCAGCGGATCGTCGACGATGCCGAGCTTCGCCGCGCAATGGGCGCGGCCGGTCGTGCCAAAGCGCAGCGCTATCGCTGGGACACGGCCAACCAGGCGGTGCTCGACGCCTATCACGAGATGCTGGAGCGGCGCGGGCGCTGATCGCGCGCCCGTGCCGTCCGGTCATGCCGTCTGCCAGTCGAAGGCGAGCGGCGCCTCGCGAAACGCAAAGCGGTCCAGATGCGATGCGACCACCTTCTTGAGGTTGTCGAGCTGCTCGGCCGAGGTGGCCTCGATCCGCACCGTCAGCACCGCCTCTCCGGCCTCGAACAGCGCGCGGCCGTCGCCCGGATAGTCGGCACCCCGGGCATTGTGCGGGAAGACGACGCTTCCCTGCTCCGGCGTGAACTCGACCTGGAGGTTGTGGCTCCAGTGCTTGCACAGCTGCTGGAGATAGCGGCTGCCTTCCGCGGTCGGAACCTGCGCGACCGCACCATATGCCGCGGCGCTCATGCCAGGCGCTCGATGCGCTGGGCGGCCTCGTCGAGGATCGCGGCCACGGCATGCAGCGTCTCTGGCGCAACTTCCTCCCCGCCGAGCCGCTGGCCCAGCACTGTCCGCAGATTGCCCATCGCGCGTTTCACCGGGCCGCCGCTGGTCCGCGCCGTCATCGAGCCGACCGCAGTCAGCCGTGCCAGCAGCGCCTCGACCAGCTCGCGCTGTTCGTCGAGGTGGGCGATGCCCGCCTGCGTGATGGCATAGGCCTTGCGCGCGCCGTCCTCCGCCTGTTCCTCGACCAGCGCCATGTCGGCGAGCAGGGTCAGCGTCGGATAGACCACGCCCGGGCTCGGCGCATAGACGCCGCCGGTGCGCTCCTTGATCTCGCGGATGAGGTCGTAGCCGTGGCGCGGCTGCTGCTCGATGAGCGCGAGCAGCACCAGCCGCAGGTCGCCCCCGTCGAACAGGCGACGCCGACCGCCGCGACCGCCCCGCTCCTCGCCGTCACGGCTCCAGCCGTCGAACGGCCTGCCGCCGAACGGCCCCGCAAAAGGGCGCCCGCGGCCGAACCCGCCATGGGGGCCGCACCCGCCGCCCCGCAGCCCGTGCCGATGTGAATGATGATGATGCATGCCGAACATGGTCGCTCCTGTACGTTCTTCGATAGCGCAAAGATATATCTCAGATTGCATCACGCAAGGGGGAGGAGGCGCGATGCTGCGCATTTTGTTTTCGGCGCCTATATCCGCGGCATGGCCGATCTCTTTGCCGCCTTTGATCCACCCGCTCCGTCCTCGGCCGCCGCCGTGGACGGCCCGCTCGCCGATCGGCTGCGCCCGCGTCACCTGGACGAGGTCGTCGGGCAGTCGCACCTGACCGGGCCGGAAGGCGCGATCGGCCGGATGGTGGCCGCGGGCAAGCTCTCATCGATGGTGCTGTGGGGACCGCCGGGCACCGGCAAGACGACGATCGCCCGGCTGCTCGCCGACGCGGTGGGCTTGCGCTTCGCCTCGATCTCGGCCGTGTTCTCGGGTGTTGCCGACCTGAAGAAGGTGTTTGCCGAGGCGCGCGACCATGCCCGGCTCGGCCGGCGCACACTGTTGTTCGTGGACGAGATCCACCGCTTCAATCGCGCGCAGCAGGACGGCTTCCTTCCCTACGTCGAGGACGGCACGGTGACGCTGGTCGGGGCGACCACCGAGAACCCGTCGTTCGAACTGAACGCCGCGCTGGTTTCGCGCGCGCAGGTCTTGATCCTGCGCCGCCTGGATGCAGAGGCGCTGGAAACGCTGCTCGCGCGTGCCGAGGAGGCCGAGGGCCGCCCGCTCCCCCTCGATGAGGATGCCCGCGCGGCGCTGGTCGCAAGCGCCGATGGCGATGGGCGCTTCCTGCTCAACCAGGCGGAGACGCTGTTCTCGATCCAGCTCGACGCACCGCTCGATCCCGCCAGCCTGTCCGCGCTGCTCCAGCGTCGCATGGCGATCTACGACAAGGATCGCGAGGGGCATTACAACCTCATCTCCGCGCTCCACAAATCGCTGCGCGGGTCGGATCCACAGGCCGCGCTCTACTATCTCGCGCGGATGCTGACGGCCGGTGAGGAACCGCTCTACGTGCTGCGGCGGATCACGCGCTTTGCGAGCGAGGACATCGGTCTCGCCGATCCGCAGGCGCTGGTGCAGTGCCTGGCCGCCAAGGATGCCTATGACTATCTGGGTTCGCCCGAAGGCGAGCTCGCGATCGTGCAGGCCTGCCTCTATTGCGCCACCGCGCCCAAATCGAACGCTGCCTACATGGCGCAAAAGGCGGCGTGGCGACTGGCCAAGGAGACCGGCTCGCTGATGCCGCCGCACAACATCCTGAATGCCCCTACCAAGCTGATGAAGGAGATCGGCTATGGCGAGGGCTATGCCTATGACCATGACAGCGACGGCGGCTTTTCCGGCGCGAACTATTGGCCCGAGGAACTGCCGCCGCAGCACTTCTACGCGCCGACCGAGCGCGGCTTTGAAAAGCGGCTCAGCGAACGCATGGCATGGTGGGACGCCCGCCGCCACGGCCGCACCCCCGACGACGCGGATTGATCCTCCGGTTGTTCGGCCGCAACGCAGTCATCCAGTTTGGCCCCCGGCTTTAAGCGGCCCCTTCGCTCTCCTATCTACGCGCGACCAAAGGGGGGCTCATGCCGGAACCAATTCTCGCCGTGACGGGCGTGTCCAAGACGTACAAGGGCGGGTTCACCGCGCTCCACAGCGTTGATCTTGCAATCAACAAGGGAGAGATCTTCGCGCTCCTCGGCCCTAATGGTGCCGGCAAGACGACGCTGATCAGCATCATCTGCGGCATCGTGACTCCCTCCAGCGGCACGATCCGGGTAGCGGGGCATGATGCGATCGCCGACTACAAGGCGGCCCGGTCGCGCATCGGCCTGGTCCCGCAGGAACTATCGGTCGACATGTTCGAAACGGTGCTCGCCACCGTTACCTTCTCGCGGCGGCTGTTCGGGCGCTCGGGCCATAGCGCCTATATCGAGCAGGTGCTGCGCGACCTGTCGCTGTGGGACAAGCGCAACGCGCGGATCATGGAGCTTTCCGGCGGCATGAAGCGCCGCGTGCTGATCGCCAAGGCACTCGCCCACGAGCCCGAGATCCTGTTTCTCGACGAACCCACCGCCGGTGTCGACGTGGCGCTGCGCCGCGACATGTGGCAGCTCGTCCATCGCCTGCGCGAACGCGGCACGACGATCATCCTCACCACCCACTATATCGAGGAGGCCGAGGAAATGGCCGACCGGGTGGGCGTCATCAACAAGGGCAGGTTGCTGCTGGTCGACGACAAGTCGGCGCTGATGCACAAGCTGGGCAAGCGCGAGCTCGACCTGAGCCTGGTCGATCCGATCGACGCGGTGCCCGAGGGGTTGGAGCGCTGGCGGCTCAGCCTGGTGAACGAGGGCAAGACCCTGCGCTACGTCTTCGACGCCACCGAGGAGGATACGGGCATTCCGTCGCTGCTGCGTGCGCTTGCAGACCGGCACATCGCGTTCAAGGACCTGGAGACCTCCAAGTCGAGCCTTGAGGACATCTTCGTCGACCTGGTGGAGGAACGGGCATGAACCTGCACGGCATCTGGGCGATCTATCGCTTCGAAATGGCCCGCTCGCTCCGGACCCTGTGGCAGAGCCTCGTCGGCCCCGTGCTGACCACCAGCCTCTATTTCATCGTCTTCGGCGGTGCGATCGGCAGCCGCATGCAGAGCGTCGATGGCGTCGGCTATGGCAGCTTCATCGTGCCCGGCCTGATCATGCTGTCACTGCTGACGCAGAGCGTCGGCAATGCCTCGATCGGCATCTATTTCCCCAAGTTCACCGGCACGATCTTCGAGCTTCTGTCCGCTCCCATCTCCTCGATGGAGCTGGTGCTGGGTTATGTCGGTGCGGCGGCCACCAAGTCGGTGGTGATCGGTGCGATCATCCTGGCGACCTCGGCCTTTTTCGTTCCCATCCGGGTGCTGCATCCCGGCGCCATGATCGCGTTCCTGCTGCTCACGTCCATCGCGTTCAGCCTGTTCGGCTTCATCCTGGGCATCTGGGCCAAGAGCTTCGAACAGCTGAACTTCGTGCCCATGATGCTGATCACCCCGCTGACGTTCCTGGGCGGCAGCTTCTACTCGATCGACATGTTGCCGCAGCCGTGGCGGACGATCAGCCTGTTCAACCCGGTCGTCTATCTCGTGAGCGGCTTTCGCTGGAGCTTCTTCGGCAAGGGCGACGTGGACATTGCGGTCAGCTTGGGCGTGACGCTGGGCTTCCTGGTCCTGTGCCTCGCGATCGTTGCCTGGATCTTCAAGAGCGGCTGGCGACTGAAGAACTGAGCCCGCCGCGGGTCCCGCGCCATGGATCGGGACCTCCGGCCGGTAGCGGACGTTCGTTCCGCTATCGAGACGCGGGAGGCCTGGATGAAGATCGCGACGTACAACGTGAATGGCGTCAACGGCCGCCTTCCCGTTCTCCTGCGCTGGCTGGAGGAAGAACAGCCCGACATCGTCTGCCTCCAGGAACTCAAGGCGGCGCAGGACAATTTCCCGGAAGGTGCCATCCGAAACCTCGGCTATGATGTCGTCTGGCACGGGCAGAAGAGCTGGAACGGGGTCGCGCTCCTCAGCCGCGTAGGCAAGATCCACGAGACGCGTCGTGGCCTTCCCAATGATCCCGATCCGTCGCAGAGCCGCTACCTTGAGGCAGCCGTCAACGGCGTGCTGATCGCCTGCCTCTATCTGCCGAACGGCAATCCGCGGCCCGGACCCAAGTTCGACTACAAGCTCGTCTGGTTCGACACGCTGATCGACCACGCCGCGACGCTGGCCGCGTCCGGCGCTCCGGTGGTGCTCGCCGGCGACTTCAACGTGATGCCGGCCGAACGGGACGTCTACAAGCCCCAGCGCTGGGTCGACGACGCCTTGTTCGCGCCCGAAGTGCGCGCCGCCTTCTTCCGGCTGCTGGACCAGGGCTGGACCGATGCGCTGCGCACGATCCATCCCGACGAGACGATCTACACCTTTTTCGACTATTTCCGGAACGCCTTTGCCCGCAACGCCGGGCTCCGCATCGACCATTTCCTGCTCAGCCCCGCCCTCAAGGATCGACTGGTGGACGCCCAGGTCGATCGTCAGGTCCGCGGGTGGGAAAAGACCAGCGACCATGCGCCGGTCTGGATCGTGCTTGCGGATCGTTGATCCACGAACGTTCCGGCACTGAGCGGATCCGCGGCGGGGCAGTTGCCCCGCCGCGAACGGATCAAAGCTTTGCGCGGATGCCGAAGTTGTAGCGCGCGCCCGTGTCCTGCAGCAGCAGGAAGCGGTCCTCGATCGCGGACCATTCATGGACGCGCTCGTTGGTGACGTTGACGCCCTGTACGTACAGCTGGAAGTTCGGTGTGACGTCATAGGCCAGGCTGAAGTCGAACTGGCCATAGGCCGAGCGGTTGCGCGGGCGGCCCTGATCCGAACGACAGGCGCGCAGATAGTCCGAGCGCCAATTGTACGAGCCGCGCGCGGAGATGCCGAACTTCTCGTAGAACAGGCTGCCGTTCGCCGAATGCGGCGACAGGCCGTTGTAGCCGCATTCATAGTCGGTGAGCGCCTGGTCGCGTTCGGCCTTGCTCGCGACATAGGTGTAGTTTCCGGTCACGCCAAAGCCCGACAGCGCCCCCGGCAACCAGTCGAACGCATATTGCCCGCCGACCTCTACGCCGCGGATGTTCCCGGTCTGCCCGTTGCGCGTACGGGTGTCGTTGAAGACACGTCCGAAGCGCTCCACCGGCAGCGTCTGGAGCTCAAGGAAGTCGCTGAGATCCTTGTAGAAGGCGCCGACGCTCAAATAGCTGACCGAGGACAGATACCATTCCAGCGACAGGTCGTAGTTGGTCGACTTGAACGGCTCGAGCGTCGGGTTGCCGCCGCTCGACAGCGGTACCGAAACGCGCCCGCCATAGCTGTTGTCCACGCCCAGATCGGTCAGCGTCGGGCGAGTCACCGTCTGGGAAAAGGCCGCGCGCGCGATCAGCTTGTCGGTCAGGTTGACCTTGATGTTGGCCGAGGGGAGCGCGTTGACATAGCTGTTGCGCACCGTGATCGGGCTCGCCTCTCCGAACGTATATTGCAGGGTGTCGTCGCCCGGCGTCTGCCGGATCGCGAGCACCGGCAGCTCGAACCCGCGTGAGATCGTCTGGGTGCGCACCACCCGCACCCCGGCATTGCCGCTCCAGCGCTCGCCGCCGAACTGCATCGAGATATAGCCTGCAAGCACCCGCTCGGTGACGTCCAGGCGGCTGTTGAGGTTTTCGCGCACCCCGAACGGCCCGCCCGGAAGGGCAAGCAGCCGGGCTGCCTCGGCCGCCTGTTCCTCCGCGGTCCGTCCCGAGCGCGGCAGCGCCAGCCGGGCGGGATCGGAAAGATAGGCGATGATCGCGTCGGGATCATAGGTGAAGAACTGCCCTGGCACCGACTCCGCGCCCGAGGCGCCCGACAGGAAGCCGTCGAGCTCGAACGCCTGGATCAGCGAGGGATCGATCGGGATCTCATAGCCGCAATAGGCGCATTGCCCGTCCTGGTTGTTGCGCGAGAAACGCTGCTTCTGGCGATCGGTGTAGCCAAAGCCGATGCTCACCCCGCGCAGCACGCTGTCGTGCACCTTGTAGTTGGTGTCGAAGTGATATTCCTGCCCGTCGTCGCGCGCGCTGCCGTTCGACACGTCGAGATAATGGGCGGTGGCGATCGCCGGGTCGGTGATGTCGCCCAGGTTGGAGACGATCGGCAGGTCGCCGCCCTTGTTGAGGTCAAACGCCGGCGCGGTCTGGGTGCGGGCGCCGACCACCACGAACTGGCCGGGGTTGCGCAGAGTCGCGCGCGTCTTTGACACGTCGAGCCGCATCTCGACATCCTCGGTCGGGTTCCACTTGAGGTTGCCGCCGACCTGGTAGGTCTGGGTGAGCCGGTGGGTCGGGCCGGTGATGTTGTCGATCACGCCCGCGGGATAGCCTCCCGCCGCGATGTCAGGGTTGGCGGCCAGGAAGTCGAGGCCGAACCGGTTGAAGTTGGTGACGGTGCCGTTCTCGTCGGCCTGCAACCCGATGAAGGGCTGGGCGAAGAAGGTCACGAAATAGTTGCGGTCGGTGAAGACGTCGAAATCGGAAAAGACGCCGTCCACCGTGAGCAGCAGGCTGTCGGTGAGCTGCGCCTGCACCGCGCCTGCGACGTTGATGCGGCGACGCCGCTCCTTGAACCGATCGAACTGCACGTTCTGGGGCGTGTGGATCGGGTCGCTGACCGTGACCGCGCTGGCAGGCAGCCCAGTCTGGTCCGGCGTGCCGGCGACGATCTGCTGCGGCCCGAACAGCCAGCCTTCCGTCTGCACGAAATCGAGCTGGCTGTAGCGGTCGGTGTAGGAACCCGACAGCACGACGCCAAAGGTCTTGCTGTCGTTGGTCCAGGACGCCACCGCCGACGCATCCGGCCCCATCTTGTCGCGCAGCGTGTCGTAGATCGCGCCCGCCGAGGCCGCGAAGTTGAACCCGGCCTCGCCATCCAGCGGGCGCGCGGTGATGATGTTGACGGTGGCGCCGATGCCGCCTTCCTGCAGCTCCGGCACGCTGGATTTGTACACGTCGGTGCGCTGGATCATGTTCGACGACAGCGTGTCGAACGAGAATTCGCGACCTGGATTGTCGGTCGCCATGACGCGGCCGTTGACCAGCACGGTGTTGAATTCGGGTCCGAGCCCGCGCACCGTGATGAACTGCCCCTCGCCGCCCGAACGGTCGATCGCGACGCCGGTGATGCGCTGAAGCGATTCGGCGATGTTCGCGTCGGGGAACTTGCCGACATCTTCTGCCGAGATCGTGTCGACGATCTGTTGCGAGTCGCGCTTGATGCGCGCCGAAGCGGCAAGACTGCTGCGGATGCCGGTAACGACGATGTCCCCGCCCGCGCCGGTGGTGAGATCGTCCTGCCCCACCTCTGCACTCGTCGGCGTCGGTTCCACCGGACCGGGTGCACTGCCGTCCTGCATCGCCGTCCCGGGCGCTGCTACCTGTGCGAGCGCAGGGCTACCTGCGATGATGCTGCCAAGCAGCAGACACACCTTGAGCGATGGTCGCATAGTCGTTCCTCTCCCGTGAAACGCTGCCGTTGTTCGGCTTGGTAATCTTGTTATTTTCTAATGTATCTGAAAACCAATTTAGTAAATCAAGTGGGTCGGGATGCCTAAAAGGGCGTTCTGTCGCAATTGGATCATCCAGGACTTGCTCCAACCTAGTCTTGGGCAAAGTTATTGTCGGAGTTTTACGGTCTTTACAAAGCGTCCGGCCGCAGCAACTCTCGTTGTTTTACGCTGGGACTGTGGGCACTTTGCAGGTGCCAGCGGCCTCAAGGCGGCGGGTTGGAACTCCGCGCAAGCCGCGCTTATGTCTGCCGCATGACCGAAACCAGGGCTTCCGCCCCGCCGCCTGGACACTTCACCCGGTTCGCCGCGATCGACTGGTCGGGCGCCAAGGGGCATCGACACAAGGGGATCGCCGTTGCGCTATGCGGCGCAGGAACCGCCGCACCCGAGCTGGTGCCGCCGCCGCGTGGAGTCTGGTCGCGCACCGACGTGCTCCACTGGCTGAAAGCGCAGGCGGACACGCCGCTGCTGGTCGGCTTCGACTTTAGTTTCGCGCCGCCGCTGGTCGAGCGCGGCGCCTATCTGCCGGGCGAGGCGACGCCCAGCACCGCGCGTGCCTTCTGGGCCTATGTCGATGCCGATTGCCCGGACGCCGATCTGGGCGCCGCCTCGTTCCTGGAACGGCGGCGCGGCGTGCACTTCTATCTGGGTGCCCGCGATGGTCCAAAGGCGCAGTTCCTGCACATCCGCCAGTGCGAGGCGGCCTATAACGCCAGCGGGATCGGCAAGGCATCCACCCTCTACGACGCGATCGGCGCGGCCCAGGTTGCCAAGGCGAGCTTTGCCGGCATGCGGCTGCTCCACCATTTGGGACCCGCCGTTCCCGTCTGGCCGTTCGATCCCGTGCCGACGACAGGTGCCCTGGTGGTGGAGATCTACACCACCGTAGCGGCGCGTGCCGCCGGGCTGCGCAAGGGGTTGAGCAAGGTGCGCGACGGCGCGTCGCTGGATGCCGCCCTGCTCGCGCTTGGCAGCGATCGGCACACCCCCATCGCCCGCTACGACGATCATGCCACCGACGCCATCATGGCCGCGGCCTGGCTCCGGCAGGTCGCACCCGACCCCGAGCTCTGGCGCCCGGCGGCGCTTACACCCGCAATTCGGCGCAGCGAAGGCTGGACCTTCGGCGTTCTCTGACGCAAAGGGCAGCGCAACGCCGGTTTAGCTCAGCTGGTAGAGCAGCGGTTTTGTAAACCGAAGGTCGCGGGTTCGATTCCTGCAACCGGCACCATATCTGCGGGCCGCCCCCGCGGCGCCTATGGTCACACGGAGAGGCGCGATGCCTGCCCCTTCCGAAAAACAGAAGATGCTGGCGGGTGAGCCCTACCGCGCCAGCGACCCGGAGATCGTGGCCGATCAGCGCGCCGCCGCCGAGTGGATGCAGCGCTTCAACGCCACGGTCGGCGAAGCTGAGCGCGCGGCATTGCTCCGCATGGGGCTGGGTTCGGTCGGCGCGGGTTCCACCATCCGCCCGCCCTTCCATTGCGACTATGGCACCAACATTCATCTGGGCGCCGGCGTGTTCCTGAACTTCAACTGCGTCATCCTGGACGTGGTCGAGGTCCGCATCGGCGACGGAACGCAGATCGGGCCGGGGGTGCAGATCCTGGCCGCCGATCATCCCCGCGATCCGGCGGAGCGTGCAGCCGGACTGGAATGGGGTCGCCCGATCAACATCGGCAGCAATGTCTGGATCGGCGGCGGCGCCATCCTGCTGCCGGGCATCACGATCGGCGACGATGCGCTGATCGGCGCCGGCAGCGTGGTGACGCGGGATGTGCCTGCGGGCGCGACCGCGGTCGGGAATCCGGCACGCATCCTGGAGCGCTGAACGAGAGATAGGATCGTCGTTGGTGCGGGTGGTCGGACTCGAACCGACACTCCTTGCGGAACCGGATTTTGAGTCCGGCGCGTCTACCGATTTCACCACACCCGCACGGTGCGAGCCGCCTTCCGGCGGCCGGTCGCGGCCCTATACGGCAGCCGATGCGTAAATGCCAGCACCTGGCGCCACTTCAGGCGCGCGGTGGCTGGCGGCGGTAGCTGAGGGCTTCTGCTACATGCACGCGCCCGACCGCTTCCGCACCCGCCAGGTCTGCAATCGTGCGCGCGACGCGGAGCACGCGGATATAGCTGCGCGCGGACAGCCGCATCGCTTCGGCCGCCTGGGCGAGCAGCCTGGCACCGGCGGCGTCGGGCGTGGCGGTCGCCTCCAGCACGTCGCCGTCCGCCTCGGCATTGGTGCGTGCCGAAGCGTCACGATAGCGCCGCGCCTGGACTGCGCGTGCTGCCGCGACGCGGGCGCCGACTTCAGCCGAACCCTCGGCGGCGGGCGGCAAAGCGAGGTCCACGGCGCTGACGGGCTGCATCTCCAGGTGAAGGTCGATGCGGTCGAGCAGCGGCCCGGAAACGCGCGCCTGGTAATCGGAGGCACAGCGCGGTGCCCGCGAACAGGCGAGCGCCGGATCGCCGAGATGCCCGCACCGGCACGGGTTCATCGCCGCGACCAGCTGCACGCGCGCGGGGAAGCTCACATGCGCATTGGCCCGCGCCACGCTGACGTTGCCGGTCTCCAGCGGCTGGCGCAGCGAATCGAGCACCGCGCGCTGGAATTCCGGCAGCTCGTCGAGGAACAATACGCCCAGATGGGCGAGGCTCACCTCGCCCGGCCGCACGCGCAGCCCGCCACCGACCAGTGCAGCCATGGAGGCCGAGTGATGCGGCGCGCGATAGGGCCGCGCCCGTGTCATCCGCCCGCTCGTCAGCGTGCCTGCGACCGAGGCGACCATCGACACCTCCAGCGCCTCGCCCGAATCGAGCGGCGGCAGGATGCCGGGCAGGCAGGACGCCAGCAGCGACTTGCCCGCGCCCGGCGGCCCGACCATCAACAGGTTATGGCCGCCGGCCGCCGCGATCTCCAGCGCGCGCTTGGCGGTCTCCTGCCCCTTCACCCGGCGCAGGTCGGGGCCTGCGACCCATTCTTCCGCCTCGCCGGGGGCAGGTTCGGGCAGCAGCTGCGTGCCTTTCAGGTGATTGAGCAGGCCGATCAGGTCGGGCGCGGCGACGATGCTGCCCCCCGCCCAGGCGGCCTCTGCGCCTTGCGAGGCGGGGCAGATCAGCCCCAGCCCACGTTCCGACGCATGCAGGGCGGCGAGCAGCACGCCCGGCGTTGCCGCGATCCGCCCGTCCAGCCCCAGCTCGCCGACGACGACATATTCGGACAGCGTCTCCGCATCGACGACGCCCATCGCCGCCAGCAGCCCGAGCGCGATCGGAAGGTCGTAGTGCGATCCCTCCTTGGGTAGATCCGCCGGCGACAGATTGACCGTGATCCGCTTGGGCGGCAGCGAAAGTCCGATCGCCGCGATGGCGGCGCGGACTCGCTCGCGGCTCTCGCCGACCGCTTTGTCGGGCAGGCCCACGACCACGAACGCCGGCACGCCCGGTGCCAGCTGCACCTGCGCCTCGACCGCGCGTGCCTCCAGCCCCAGATACGCCGCCGTCGACACGATCGCGACCATCGCTGCCCCCCCTGATCCCCGCACCTGCATAGCCGGTTTGGGGGCGAGGGAAACTGCGTCTGTGTCTTGCGTCGGCAACACACATGTCCCACATCGCGGCAATGGCGGGAACCACCTCCCTTCGGGCGCAGCCGCGTTGACTTGGGGAGGCAGCTTGCCTATGGGCTCCCGGCACACGGCCGCCGGTTTGGGCGGCTTTTTCTGTTATTGTAGACGTTCGATATCCCGGGGAATGAGTGATGAAGCGGACCTTTCAGCCGAGCAACCTGGTACGCACGCGCCGTCACGGCTTTCGCAGCCGCATGGCGACGCCGGGCGGCCGCAATGTGATTCGCGCTCGTCGCAACCGCGGCCGCAAGAAGCTGTCGGCCTGACCCGCCTTACCCGTCGCAGCGAGTATCTCGCTGCGAACGGAGGCAAGCGTGCGCCGATGCCGGGCTTCGTGCTGCTGGTGCGCGCACGCGAGGATGCCGATCCGACCATTCGGATCGGCATCACCGTATCCAAGAAAGTCGGCAACGCCGTCGCCCGCAATCGGGTGAAGCGGCGTTTCCGTGCGCTTGCGCGTGAGGTCCTGCCGGAGGCGGGTATTCCCGGCGCGGACCATGTGCTGATCGGTCGCAACGCCGCGATCGAGCGCCCTTATGAGTCGCTGAAAGCCGAGCTTGCCAAGGCGTTGCGCAAGGTGACGCGGTGAGCCCGGCGCGGCTCCTTTCCCAATCGTTCGGCGGCGTGCGGTGATCGCACGCCTGCTGATACTCGTCGCGCGCGGCTGGCAACTGGGTCCCTCGGTGATCCTACCCCCCAGCTGCCGCTACAGCCCCAGCTGTTCGGCCTATGCAATCGAGGCGCTTCGCCGCTATGGCGCGATCAAGGGCAGCTGGCTTGCGGCGCGACGGATCGGGCGCTGCCATCCGTGGGGCGGCCACGGCTACGATCCGGTACCATGACGACCGAGCACACAGGGATTAGTCGGTGAAGAACGACCAGAAGAACTTCGTCCTCTTCGCGGTGCTGGCCGCGATCATCCTGTTCGGTTGGCAGCCGATCGCGAGCTACTTCTTCCCCGCCGCCAATCCGCCGGCGACCAAGGTCGTCAACGGCAAGAGCGAAGTCGTGCCGAACCCCGGCGCCGACCCCGCTGCCGATTCGCCCGCCGCAGTTCGCGACCGCGCGCTGGTGCTGCGCGAAACCCCGCGCGTCATCATCGACACGCCGCGGCTGAAGGGCTCGATCAACCTCAAGGGCGCACGCATCGACGACCTGGTGCTGACCCGGCACAAGGAAACGATTGCCAAGGACAGCGCGCCGATCCGCCTGCTGTCGCCTTCGGGCAGCGGCGACGCCTATTTTGCGAGCTTCGGCTGGTCCGGCAACGGCGTGCAGGCGCCGGGCACCGACACCGTGTGGCAGGCAAGCGGCACCCGCCTGACCCCCGCCACCCCGGTCACGCTCACGACCCAGGTCGGCAGCCAGCGCTACCAGATCCAGATCGCGGTCGATGATGGCTATATGTTCACCGTCCGCCAGACGCTGGGCAATGCCGGCCCGCAGCCGGTCCAGGCGGCCACCTATGGCCTGCTCAGCCGCCGTGCGCCGCCGCGCGACAAGGATACCTGGAGCATTCACTCGGGGCCCATCTATGAGGTCAAGGGCGGCGTGAACTTCGACGTCGACTATAAGGACGTCGACGAAGCCCCGCAGAAGTTCGATACCCAGGGTGGCTGGGCCGGCTTCACCGACCACTATTGGCTGACCGCGCTGGTGCCGGACCAGGCCAAGAGCAACGTCATCCAGTTCCGCGACACCGGCGACAATGTTCACCAGGCGGACTACCGCCCAGCGGGCCTGACGACAGTGCAGCCGGGTCAGCAGTCGACCGCAACCGCCCGCTTCTTCGCAGGCGCCAAGGAAGTCGATCTGCTCGACCGGTATGAGGATGCAGGCGTCGTCCAGTTCGGCAACTCGATCGACTGGGGCTGGTTCGGCATCGTGGAGAAGCCGATCTTCGCCTATCTCCACTGGCTGTTCCGGATGGTCCAGAACTTCGGCGTGGCGATCATCCTGCTGACGCTGACCATTCGCCTGCTGATGTTCCCGATCGCCCAGCGCCAGTTCGCCTCCATGGCGGCGATGCGCGCGCTTCAGCCCAAGCTGAAGGTGCTGCAGGAGCGCTACAAGGACGACAAGCCGCGCCTCCAGCAGGAGATGATGGCGCTGTACAAGCAGGAGAAGGTGAACCCGGTCGCGGGCTGTCTCCCGACGCTGCTGCAGATCCCGGTGTTCTACGCGCTCTACAAGGTGCTGATGCTCACCATCGAAATGCGCCACCAGCCGTTTGTCGGCTGGATCAAGGATCTGTCCGCGCCCGATCCGGCGACGATCCTGAACCTGTTCGGCTATCTGGACTTCACGCTGCCGCACTTCCTGGCGATCGGCGTGGTGCCGGTGCTGCTGGGCGTGTCGATGTACTTCCAGTTCAAGCTCAACCCGCAGGCGATGGACCCGGCGCAGAAGCAGGTGTTCGGCCTGATGCCCTGGGTGATGATGTTCATCATGGCGCCGTTCGCGGTGGGCCTGCAGGTCTATTGGATCACGTCCAACCTGCTGACCGTCGCGCAGCAGCAGCTGCTCTATTCGCGGCATCCGGGCCTGAGGGCGGCGGCATCCAAGTGACGGACGTCCCTGCCCCCATCGAGGCGTTCGATCCGGAAGCGATCGAAGCGGCCCGCAAGCTGTTTGCCGGACCCATCACCTTCCTGCGCTCGGCGCCCGCGCTCCAGCACCTGCCGGACCCGGTGGTGCCGGAAATCGCCTTTGCCGGCCGCTCGAACGTCGGCAAGTCGTCGCTGCTGAACGCGCTCACCGGCCGCAACAGCCTGGCGCGCACCTCGGTGACGCCCGGCCGAACGCAGGAGCTGAACTTCTTCGACGTGGGCGATCCGCTGCGCTTCCGGCTGGTGGACATGCCCGGCTACGGCTTTGCCAAGGCGCCCAAGGACGTGGTCCGCAAGTGGCGCTACCTGGTGAACGACTATCTGCGTGGGCGCGTGGTGCTCAAGCGGACGCTGGTGCTGATCGATTCGCGCCACGGCATCAAGGATGTCGACCGCGAGGTGCTGGGGATGCTGGACAAGGCAGCGGTCAGCTACCGCGTGGTCCTGACCAAGGCCGACAAGATCAAGGCCAGCGAACTTGCCGCCGTGTACGAAGCGACCGTCGCCGAGGCGCGCAAGCGCCCGGCCGCGCACCCGGAGGTGCTCGCCACCTCGAGCGAAAAGGGCATGGGGATCCCCGAGCTTCGCGCCGCGGTGGTCGAGTCCATCGACTAAAAGGCAGGGGGGCGCTCTGAGCGTAATCCGCCGGTCGTCCTGAGCAGCCGTTGAGCGAAGTCGAAACGGCGTATCAAAGGACCGTCACCCGTACTTCGATACGCGGCTTCGGCTGCGCTCAGCCCCTACTCAGCACAAACGGTTCTTCAAAAGTCCGCCGCTAGCCGCCCTGGCCGCTGCGGTTGAAGAACCAGCCTAGCCCGCCACCGATCGCCGCGACCGACAAGCCGCAGGCGATCAGCATCAGCAGCCCGTCGCGCACCAGCAGCGCGAGGCCGAACGACAGGATCGCCACCATCGGCAGCGTGCTCGCGAACGGCAGCAGCTCGAGCGGCGGCACCGTGGTGCACAGCGCGATGATCGCGACCGCGGCAACCTTGATGATCGGGCCCTTGGTGAAAGCCGGCATGCGGTCATGGAACCAGCGGTCCAGCCATTTGGCGACCGGGCGCATCTTGTTCGCAACCGTCACCAGCTTCTTGCCCTTCAGCCCGCGGTTCGCAAGAAAGCCCGGCAGCCACAGGTCCTCGCGCCCGAACAGCAGCTGAAGCGCCAGCAGCGCCATCACCAACGCCATCGCGGTCGGCAAGCCGGGGATGCCGCCCACCGGCGAGATGTCGATCAGGGGAAAGAGGATAAAGAACGGGCCATAGGCGCGGTGCCCCATTGCCTGGATGGCGTCGCCCAGCTTCGCCTTCTCGTCGCCAGCCTCTTCGCCGAGTTGCTTGAGCCGGTCGAGCACGTCGCCGACGCTTTGCGGGTCGTTTTTCTGGTCCGTCATCGTTGCGCCAACGGAATTATCGCAAGGCGGTTCCGTTGCGGCGAGCGGGAGGCTAGACCGCGGCCATGCTCAAGCTCATCCTCGGCAACAAGGCCTATTCCTCATGGTCGCTGCGCGGCTGGCTCGCCGCCAAGCTTTCCGGCCTGCCGTTCGAGGAAGTGGTCGTCCCGCTTTACGACGCCGAATGGGACCGCAGGCGTGAAGGCGACGAGTTCGCTCCCTCGTCGGGCAAGGTGCCGATCCTGTGGGACGGCGACGTGGTGGTGTGGGACAGCCTCGCCATTGTCGAATATCTGAACGAGAAGTCGGGCGGCGACCGCTTTTGGCCAGCTGACCCGGCCGCGCGCGCAATGGCACGGTCGATGGCGGCGGAGATGCACTCGGGCTTCCAGGCGCTGCGCCGCAAGCACAGCATGAACATTCGCCAGGTCTATCCGCCGGCCCGGCTCGACAATGACGTCGTGCACGATGTCACGCGGGTGCTGGAGCTCTGGGCACAGGCACGCGCGCGCTTCGGCGGCACGGGCGAGTTCCTGTTCGGCGAATTCGGCGCCGTGGACGCCATGTACGCGCCGGTCGTCACTCGCTTCGTCACCTACTCGATCCCGGTGCCCCCCTTCGCTGCTGCCTATATGCACGCCCTGCTCTCGCACCGCTGGATGCAGGACTGGATCGCCAGCGCCCAGGAAGAGGATTGGGTGATCGAGCGCTTCGAGCAGCCGGCGGACGCCGCGGGCTGACCGAAGGGCAGTCAGGCGGGCTTGCCGCCGACGCGATAGCCCTTGCCCGGCGTCAGCAGCATGTCGATGTCGGGATAGTGGCAGCGAGTCGCCGCCGGGCGCCCGACCGCGATGAACACGCACGTCGTATCGCTGCGGTTCTGCAGCACGTGGCCGTTGCCATCGTTCTTGGGGAACGCCGCGCAATCGCCCGCCCGCATCACCGTTTCGCCCGAATCGTCCACCAGCACCGCTTCGCCGGACAGCATCACGACGAACTCGTCCTCGCCCTCATGCCAGTGGCGCTGCGAGGACCAGGCACCGGGGCGCAGCACGACATGGCTGACGCCGAAATCCTCCAGCCCACCCACCGGCGCCAGCCGCCGGTACCAGCGTCCCTGCACCGCGCTCCGGAACGGCTCCGGATAGCCCGTCGCATTGGTCTGCGGGATTGTATCGAGATCGAGCTTGGGCAATGCCCCCTCCATCATTTCAGGGGGCCAGCGTGGCAGACGTCGTCGAACTTACCAAGGCACTGATTGCAGCCGAAAGCGTCACCCCTGCCCGTGGCGCGGTCTTTGACGTGCTGGAAGCAGCGCTCCGTCCGCTCGGCTTCGCAATCGACCGCTTCACCTGCGGCGAGGCACCCGACGGCCCGGTCGAGAACCTGATCGCGGTGCGCGGCACCGGCGGTCGCCACCTGGCGTTCGCCGGCCATGTCGATGTGGTGCCAGCAGGCGAAGGCTGGACGGCAGGGCCGTTCTCGGGCGAGGAGCGCGGCGGCCTGGTCTACGGCCGCGGTGCGGTGGACATGAAGGGCGCGGTTGCCGCCTTTGTCGCCGCCTGTGCCGCAGTGCCGGCGGATGCAGGCACGGTGTCGCTGCTGATCACCGGCGACGAAGAGGGTCCGGCCGTGTTCGGCACCCGCGCGATCATCGACCGCATGGCCGAGCGCGGACTTGCCCCCGACTTGTGCCTGGTCGGCGAGCCCACCTCTACCCACCGCCTGGGCGACATGATCAAGATCGGCCGCCGCGGTTCGGTCAACATCTGGATCGAGGTGACCGGCCGTCAGGGGCATGTCGCCTACCCACACCTCGCCGACAACCCGATCCCGCGGCTGGTCGCGGTCCTCGCCGAAATCGATGCGCTGGTGCTCGACACGGGCACCGACTGGTTCCAGCCGTCGAACATCGAGGCGACGGACCTGACGGTCGGCAACCCAGCCACGAACGTGATCCCCGGCCGCGCGGCGGCGCGTCTGTCGATCCGCTTCAACGACCAGCACCGCGGCGACGATCTGGTCGAGCGGATCCGCGCCATCGTCGAGCGCCACGCGCCCGGCGCCAGCGTGACCGGCCGCGTTTCGGGCGAGGCGTTCCTGACCCCGCCTGGCGCCTTTTCGTCGCTCGTCACTGAAGCGATTCGCACCCACACGGGGCTGGAGCCGGAACTGTCGACCACCGGCGGCACCTCGGACGCCCGCTTCCTCTCCCGGCTTTGCCCGACGGTCGAGTTCGGCCTGCTCAACGCGACGATGCACAAGCTGGACGAGGCGGTGGCGGTGGACGACCTGCGCGCCCTGCAGGCGATCTACGCGATGCTGGCCCGCCGCGCGCTCGATTGAGCGTCAGCCCGCCAGCCGGCGTTCCGTGGCGGATGATTTGAACCAGGCGAGCAGCGCCGCCTCCGCCATCGGTTCGGCGATGGCATAGCCCTGGAGCACGTCGCAGCCGATCACGCGCAGCATCCGGGCCTGTTCGACGCTCTCGATCCCGGCAGCGATGGCGGTGCAGCCCAGGCCGTGCATCAGCCCTACCAAGGATTGCGCGATCGCCCGTGCCTCCTCATTGCCGGCGACATGCAGGGTCAGCAGGCGGTCGAGCTTCATGCGATCGATCGGCAGCTCGCGCAGGCGGGCGATGCTGGAGAAGCCGGTGCCGAAGCCGTCGAGCGCGATGCTCGCCCCGTCCCGGCGCAGCAGCGTAACCGTGTCCAGCGTGTTCTGGCTGCACTTCATCAGCAGCGCTTCCTTGAGTTCCAGCTCGAGCATCGAGGCAGGAGCACCGCTCTCCGCAACCGCATCGCGCAGCTTGCGCACAAAGCTCGCATGGTCGAGTTCGGGCGCGCTGATGTTGACGCACAGCCGGTGGCGAAAGCCGCTTGCGTGCCAGCGGCCCATCGTGGCCGCGACCTGCTGCACGATTTGATCGCCGATCTCGACCATCAGCCCGGTTTCCTCCGCACAGGCGAGGAAGCTGCCGGGCAGGCGTACGCCGTCGGGGTGGTGCCAGCGCAGCAGCGCCTCCGCGCCGCAAGGCTGGCCCGTCGCCGCCAGCACCTGAGGCTGGAACACCAGCCCGAATTCGCCGGTGTCGATGGCACGGCGCAGTTCCTGCTCCAGCGTCCGGCGCGTGACGATTGCCGACGCAAGGCTGTCGTCAAAACCGTGCGCCTGCCCGCGGCCCTCCGCCTTGGCGACATACATGGCAGCGTCCGCCGCGCGCGTGAGGTCGTCGAAGCCGGTGCCGTGCCGCGGCCACAGCGCAACGCCGATCGAGGCGCTGGCCTGGATTTCGCACCCAAGGATCTGGTGCGGTGCCTCCAGCACGTTGAGGACGCCGCGCGCGACGCGCTGCGGCTCGGCCGCCGCGCGGCCGCACAGGAGGATGGTGAACTCGTCGCCGCTCAGCCGCCCCACGATCGCGGCTTCCTCTGCGCTGTCGGCCGGCAGGTGCTCGACCGCACGCCGCAAGCGCCTACCCACCTCGGCCAGCAGCAGATCGCCGGTGGCATGGCCATAGGTGTCGTTGATGGCCTTGAACCGGTCGAGGTCCACGAACAACAGCGCTGCCGTCGCGTCGGAGCCCCGCTGTGCCAGCCGCTCCAGCCGCACCTCGACCAGCTGCTGGAAATATGCGCGGTTGGGCAGTTCGGTGATGCTGTCGATCTGCGCCGCGCGTTCGACTGCGGCGAGCGTCGCCCGCAACTGCTCGAACAGCGCCTGCATCGCACGCGCCAGGCTTGGGACGCAGGCCCACACGCTGCGCGGAATCGGGCTCTCCAAGTCGCTGCGAGTCGCCTTGCTGAGACGCAGGATGGCGTCGTCGACGGCGCCCGCAGTGGTGGAGACATGCCGCTCGGCAGACGCCCAGCACATCGTCGCGCAGACGATGGCGGGGATCAGCGCACTGGACGCGGTCAGCGCATCCAGCCGCCCGTGTGTGGTCGCCAGAAGCGCCAGAAAGAAGCTGACCGCACCGGTGCAGGCGGCGAAGACGATCGCACGACGCTTGAGCGACTTTGCCTCGAGCAACCCTTCCCCCCGTCCATGCCCCTCTTGTGGTGCATCGTGCCGCAAAAGGGTTAAAGTTTCTGTGCGCGTCCCTGCGGGCGGCGAAGCACCACATAGAGCGCGCCCGCACCGCCGTGGCGCGGGTGCGCGTGGCGCACGGCCGCGATGCGGTCGGCATGGCGGGACGCCGCCAGCCAGTCCGGAACCGCCGCCCGGATCGCACCGCGCGCAAAGGGCCGCTCGGCCTCCGGGCGCGGCGCCTTGCCCGTCACCAGCAACAGCACGCGGTCGCCGCGACCGATCGCCCGCTCCAGGGCGCGGTCGAGCAGTGCGTGAGCCGAGGCGAGGCTATGGCCGTGCAGGTCGATCATGCTGTCCGGCGCCACCAGCCCGCGCGCGATGCGCCGATCCCAGCTGCCGTCGAGATGATTGGAGGGGGCCTGGGAGGCAGGCGCGGGTGCGGCGCGCACCAGCGGCGCGGGCACGCGCCCGCGCGGCGGCTTTGCGGCGACGGGCTCGGGCGGCGGCGGCGCAACCGGCTTTGCCTTGGGGCGCGAGGGGTGCAGCGGCCGCAGGCCCGCGGTCACCCGCGCCCACAGGGCCGACTCGCCCTCGCTAAGGCGTCGTCCGGCCACCGCGCCCTGCGTTCAGCCGCGCCAGCACGCCGCGGGGCAGCAGCACAAAAGCAGTGCCGCGCGCGGACATGCCGCCGGCGATCGCCCGCGCCTCGTCCCCTGCGCCCCAGAAGGTGTCGAAGCGATTGGCGCCCTTGATCGCGCCGCCCGTGTCCTGCGCCACCCAAAGGCCGGTTGCGTCGGTGCGGTCCATCGACAGGAACACCGGCGCGCCCAAGGGTACGAACTTGGGATCGGCCGCAACGCTGCCCTGCCCGGTCACCGGCACGCCCAGCGCACCGAGCGGCCCCGCCCCGGTCAGCTCGCGAAAGAACACGAAGCTCTTGTTCTCGCGCATGATGGCGCGGCCTTCCGCCGGGTGCGCGCGCAGCCACGCCACGATGCCCTGCATCGATGCCTGGCCCGGGCCCAGCAGCCCGCGATCCTTCATCAGCTTGCCGATGCCGGTATAGTCGCGGCCGTTCTGCCCGGCATAGCCGATGCGCATCACCGATCCGTCCGGCAGGCGCAGGCGTCCCGAACCCTGGACCTGAAGGAAGAAGAACTCGATCGGATCCGCCGCCCAGCCGATCTCCAGCCCGCGGCCGGCAAGCGCGCCTTCCTCGATCTGGGTGCGGTCGTAGAAGGGCACGAAGCCGCTGCCTTCCACCCGGCCGCGGATGCGCTTGCCCTTTAGGTCGTTCGAGAACAGGCCCAGATCGACCTCGATCAGGTCGGCGGGCTTGGCATAGACGGGCACGTCATAGCCGCGCTCGCGCCGCCGGGAGCCTGCGATCTCCGGCTCGAAATAGCCAGTCGCAAAGGCGCGGCCTTCACCCACCTGCACCGGTTCGAACTGCGTGGCGAAGAACTGCATCGCGCCGCCCGCAGGGACTGCCGACGCCGCAGTGCAGGCGGGCGACCAATCGCCGGGCTGGGTCAGGCCGCTCGCATCGGCGCGACGGACCAGCGAAGGGCAGCTGATGCGAAACGCCGCCAGCGCGCGCTCGGCGCTGTCCGGCGTCATCGGCAGCGTGGCCGGTCCTGCGGCGACGCCAGCGGTGAGCGCAGTTGCCGCACCCGCGACCGGCGCGACGGCCATCGGTGCGATCGGCGTCGCGGCAATCGGCTGGCGGACCGGCAACCCGGCCGACGGCGGGCGCGTGGACGAAGGCCGCGCCGGCGGCGGGCTTCCCACGCCGCGCGGCACGATGGTGCTCGAACAACCCGCCAGCAGCACCGCCAGTGCTGCCGCCCCCCACATTCGCATCGAGGTCACGCCTCGTCGGTGTCGGCAAGCTTCCAGTTCGGATCGCCGCTCTTGAGCGTCCGGGCGAAGGTCCACACGTCGTGCGTCTCGACCGCGTCGGTAAGCGACCCGGCGATCACCTGGCCATCGGCGTCGCGCGTGACAGCAGCGATGTCGGCATCGAAGCGCACCGTGATGCGGGCAAGGCCGGAGGAGAGGGTCGCGTCGGAGATCACCGCGCGCTCGATCGAAACCAGGCGATTGTCGAGCGTGTGGCCCGCCGCCTCGCGTTCGTCGATCGCGGCCGCAAACGCAGACTGCACCTCCGCATCGGTCAGCCAGGCGAGCGTCTCGCGGTCGCCCTTCCAGAACGCCTCCAGGATCATGCGATAGGCGCTCTTGGCGCCCTCCAGGAACTCGGCGACGTCGAAGCTCTGGTCCGCAGCAACGATCGTGCGCAGTCCGGATTCCGCAGCCGGCTCGACGTGGCGCTGTGCAACGTCGCGCGGCTCTGCCTGCACGTCGATGGTGCGCGGCACTGCCGGAACGCCGACGCGCTCTTCGGCGGGGCGGACGAGGGGCTGTTCGTGGCCGGTGCGCTTGCCCAGCACCGCGTACAGACGCAGTGCGAGGAACCCCGCGACCATTCCCAAGAGAACAACAACCAGCACTTCGCCTCCCAAATCTGACACTTGGTACATAGGAGCATGCGCGGCCAGTTTCAAATGGCTGCCATCGTCCCACCGCACAGGCGCCGCCGTTGAACTGGCGCGGATCGCCTGCTAGGCGCCGACCCGAAACGCGGCGCGCCGCAACGCACTCCTTTAGCCAGGGAAATTCTCATGGACGAGCAGAACGACGCCGCCGGCGAAACCTTCAACGGTGCCGACAACCAGCCGCAGGTCGGCGTGCTGTCGCAATATGTGAAGGACCTGTCGTTCGAAAACCCGAACGCGCCCGCCATCTACCAGGTGCAGGGCCAGCCCAAGCTGGACGTGCAGTTCAACATCGGCGCCACCACCGTCGGTGAGGACGTGCACGAGGTCGTGCTCAAGGTCGAGGCGCGCGCCGATGTCGAGGGTCAGGCGCTGTACCTGATCGAGCTGAGCTATGCTGGCCTGTTCGGCCTGCGCAACATCCCGGAAGAGCATCTGCAGCCGTTCCTGCTCGCAGAAGCGCCGCGTATCCTCTTCCCGTTCGCCCGCCGCGTGCTGGCCGATGCGGTTCGCGACGGTGGCTTCCCGCCGCTGATGCTGGAGCCGATCGACTTCGGCGCGCTCTACATGCAGCAGGCCGCGGCTGCGGCCGGCGAACTGTCGGGCAACGCCGCCGGCACGATCGGCCACGCCTGATCCAGACCTGCGGACGGGCTGACCAGAACGGCTGACCGGGCATGAAGCTCGTCCGCACACTTGGCTCGGTCGGTGGGCTCACGCTCGCCAGCCGGGTGCTCGCGCTGGGGCGCGATTCGCTGCAGGCGCGCTATGTGGGGGCAAGCTTCGCCTCCGACGCCTTCACCATCGCGTTCCGCCTGCCCAACATGTTCCGCGCGCTGTTCGCAGAAGGCGCGTTCAACGCCGCCTTCATCCCGATGTTCAACCGCAAGGTCGGGGAGACGGGCGAGCTGTCGGCCGGCCTCGACTTCGCCGAGCGCGCGCTGTCGATGCTGTTTGCGGTGCTGCTGGGCTTCACCGCGCTGATGCTGCTCGCCGCCTGGCCGGTCACCTGGGCGATGTCGCTGGGCTTCAACGGCGCGAGCCATGACCAGTTCGCCTTTGCCGTCGAGCTGTCGCGGATCACCATCCCCTATCTGATGCTGATCTCGCTCGCCTCGCTATTGGGCGGCATCCTCAACTCGCTCGACAAGTTTTGGGTCAACGCGGCCGCCCCCATCCTGCTCAACATCGCGATGGTGACCGCGCTCGTCTTCTTCAACGGCGATCCGTACGAAACCGCGCGCGCGCAGGCGATCGCGGTTCCGGTCGGCGGGTTGCTGCAGCTCGGCTGGCTGGCGCTCGCCTGTCGGCGTGCCGGCGTATCGCTGCGCCCCCGCCTGCCCCGCATCGACCCGGAAGTGCGGCGGCTGATGAAGCTGATCCTTCCTGCCGCCATTGGCGCCGGGGCATCGCAGGTGAACCTGCTGATCTCCAGCGCGCTGGCGGGGGGCCTGCTCGCCTCAGGATCGCTGTCCTACATCTATTACGCAGACCGCCTGAACCAGCTGCCGCTGGGGCTGATCGGCATTGGCCTGGGTACCATCCTGCTTCCCACCATCTCCCGCCTGCTGGGTGCAGGACGCGAGGTGGAAGCGATGGAGACACAGAACCGCGGCACGGAGCTGGCGCTGTTCTTGACGCTGCCGGCGATGGTCGCGCTGATCGTCGCGGCCGAGCCGATCGTGCGCGGCCTCTTCCAATATGGCGCGTTCGACGCAGCCGACACGCGTGCCTGTGCCCAGGCGCTGATCGGCTTCTCGGTGGGCCTGCCCTCCTATGTGCTCGTGAAGGTGCTCACCCCGGGCTTCTATGCGCGGCAGGATACGCGCACGCCGGTGCGCTATGCGATGTGGTCGGTGGGGGTGAACATCGCCGCCAATATCGTGCTGATCCCGCTGCTCGGCCATGTCGGGCCGCCGCTCGCGACGGCGCTCGCCTCGACCATCAACGTCGCGATGCTCTACCGCACGCTCCACAAGCGCGGCCATTTCGCCGCCGACGCGCAGCTGCGCCGCCGCCTGCCCCGCCTGGCGGTCGCCGCGCTGCTGATGGGCGCCGCGGTGTACGGCCTTGAAAGCCTCCTCGATCCGTATCTCGGCGGCCCGATGGCGATGCGCTACGGCGCGCTGGTGGTGCTGGTCGGAACCGGCTGCGCCATCTATGGGCTGGCCTGTTTCGTCACCGGCGCGTTCGGTGTGGCGGACGTCAAGGCACTGCTGCGCCGCCGCGCGGCCTGAACAACCAAGCTGCGCCGTCGCGCAGCCTGAACCATCAAGGAACTCTCATGCGTGTCGTCTCCGGCATCCAGACCACCGGCAACCTGCACCTCGGCAACTATCTGGGCGCGATCAAGCAGTGGGTGGCAATGCAGGATGCGATGCAGCCGGGCGACGACTGCCTGTTCTTCCTGGCCGATCTCCACGCCCTGACCGTCACCCAGGATCCCAAGGAACTGGCGGACAACACCATCGGCATGGCCGCGACGCTGCTTGCCGCCGGCATCGATCCCGATCGCTCGATCCTGTTCAACCAGGCGCGCGTGCCCGCCCACAGCGAGCTGTGCTGGCTGCTGATGGGCACCGCCCGCATGGGCTGGCTCAACCGCATGACCCAGTGGAAGGACAAGGCCGGCAAGAACCGGGAGGGCGCAAGCGCCGGTCTGTTCACCTATCCGGTGCTTCAGGCCGCCGACATCCTCGCTTACAAGGCGACGCACGTGCCTGTGGGTGAGGACCAGAAGCAGCATCTGGAGCTGGCCCGTGACATCGCGACCAAGTTCAACACCGACACCGGCGTCGAGCTCTTCCCCCTGCCCGATCCACTGATTTCCGCCGCTGCCCCGCGCATCATGTCCCTGCGCGACGGCACGGCCAAGATGTCCAAGTCCGACCCGTCGGACATGAGCCGCATCAACCTGATCGACGACGACGACACGATTGCAGCCAAGTTCCGCAAGGCGCGCACCGATGCCGACCCGCTGCCCGACAGCTTCGACGCGCTGGAAGGCCGCGCCGAGGCGCGGAACCTGGTCACCATCTATGCAGCGCTCGCCGATCAGAAGCCGCAGGCGGTCGTCGAGCAGTTCGCCGGCCAGGGCTTCGGCACGTTCAAGCCGGCGCTTGCCGATCTCGCGGTGACGGTGCTCGGCCCGATCCGCGATCGCCTGAACGGCCTGCTCACGGATCGCGACTCGGTCTCGGCGGCGCTTGCCAAGGGCGCGGGCAAGGCGACCGCGCTTGCC
This sequence comes from Sphingomonas sp. PL-96, assembly GCF_020707215.1. Taxonomy (GTDB): domain Bacteria; phylum Pseudomonadota; class Alphaproteobacteria; order Sphingomonadales; family Sphingomonadaceae; genus Sphingomonas. Next base: position 225,453 of record NZ_JAJFET010000002.1, on the reverse strand, counting down.
GCGCCGACGCTGCGCTCGGCTCAGGAGGCACTGGGTCTTCAGGTCTGAGCCGCGCGCGAGCCCGGCCGGCGTCCCTTACGGGATCAGCCGGTCGGCGCGCAGCCGCGCGAACAGGTCGAAGAACGCGTCGTCGGTCGGCTGGTAGCCCGTGAAGCCGAGCCGGCGGCTCTTGCCCATGTCGGTCATGACCTCGATCGGCCGACCCAGATCGGCATCGGTGTGCCAGGCCGACGCGAGTCGCGCGAGGTCCGGCTCCACGAGCCCTTCACGCGTTGCGATCGTGCGCCACAGCTCCGCATCGCCCGCCATCTGCGCCTCCAGCGGCTGGATGCTGCCGTCGAATGGTGCGGGCTCAATCCCGAACCAGTCGGCGATTCGGCGCCACATCCATTTCCAGCGGAAGACGTCGCCGTTCACGACGTTGAACGCCTCGTTGCGCGCGGCCGGCGTCGTGGCAGCCCAGAGCAGGTGCTGCGCGAGCAGCCCGGCATCCGTCATGTCGGTCAGCCCCTCCCACTGCGCAGAGGATCCGGGGAAGCGGAACGGGCGGCCCGTCTCCTGCGCCAGCGTCGCATAGACCGCCAGCGTCGTCCCCATGTTCATGGCATTGCCGACCGCCTTGCCGATCACGGTGTGCGGGCGGTGAACGCTCCAGGAAAAGCCGTCGCGCGCGGCGGCCTCGAACACCGCATCCTCCTGCGCATAATAGAAGTTGGGGATGTCGAGCCGCCCCTGCTCTTCGCGAAACGGCGTCTGCGGCAGCGTGCCCTTTCCATAGGCCTCGAACGGGCCGAGATAGTGTTTGAGCCCCGTGACCAGCGCGACATGGCGCGGGCCGGTCGCTGCCGGCAATGCATCGAGCAGGTTGCGCACCATCGCGCCGTTGACCCGGATGTTCTCCGCCTCGCTATCCTGCCGTGCCCAGGTGGTGATGAACACCGCATCCGGCTGCACCCCGGCGAGCGCGGCTTTGGTTGAACCCGCATCGGTCAGGTCAGCCGCCACCGGCGTCACGCCCGGCCGTGCCTGCGGGCGTCGCGCGAGTCCGTGGACGTTCCAGCCGTGCGCCAGCAGCAGCTCCGTCGTTGCGCCGCCCACGATCCCGCTTACGCCTACCACCAATGCCGTCTGTGCCATGTTCCGCTTCCTTGTCTGCTTGGCACCCCAGCTAGGCAGCCGCAGCCACAGCTTCTAGACGGCACCATTCAGGGACATAGGCACCGGGAGGTACCCACCATGGACGTCGGATCGGTTGAAGAGGAATGGCGCGAGGATTGCGCGCCACGCCGGACGCTGGAACTCTTTGCCACCAAGTGGACGAGCATGGTGCTGCACACGCTGCACGTCCGCCACGGCGGCGCGGCGCGCACGGGCGTGCTGCTGCGGAGCCTCCCCGGCATTTCGAAGAAGATGCTGACCCAGACCCTGCGCGAGATGGCCGACAGTGGCCTGATCACCCGCCATGTGCAGGGCACGATCCCGCCGGCAGTCGAATATCGGCTGACGGAACTGGGGGAGCGGTTCGTGGAGCCTGTGGAACTGCTCTATGCCTGGGGGCGCGACAATGCCGATGCGCTCGACGCATTGCGGCCCCGCCCTACGTCGCGCCGCTAGACCCGACCTGGGGCGCGAGCGCTCACGCGCCCTCGAGCTGCCGCATCAGCTGGCGCACCGCGCCGTCGATCTCTCCGTCCAGCCCGCGCAGCGACTCGATGCGCTTAACCGCATGGATCACCGTCGAATGGTCGCGGTTGCCGAACTTGCGGCCGATCTCCGGCAGCGAACGGGTGGTCAGCCGCTTGGCGAGATACATGGCGATCTGGCGCGGGCGCGCGATCGCAACCGCACGGCGCGCGGAGATCAGGTCCAGCTGCTTCAATTCGAAGTGACTGGAGACCGCGCGCTGAATGTCATCGATGGTGATTCGCTTCTTCGGCCCCTGCAGCATTTCGCCAAGGGTCTGGATCGCGAAGTCCATGGTGACCGGCTGGCCGATCAGCTGCGCATAGGCGACGACTCGGTTGAACGCGCCCTCCAGCTCGCGCACGCTGCCATGGATGCGGCTGGCGAGCAGGTCCATGACGTCCGCCGGCACCGGCACGGCCGTGTTCTCCGCCAGGCGGCGCGACAGGATCTCGTGGCGCAGTTCAAGCGCGGGGGCCTTGATGTCCGCAACCAGCCCGGCGCCCAGGCGCGAAACCAGCCGGCTCTCCACGCCATCGAGCAGATGCGGGCTGCGGTCGCACGCGATCACCAGCCGCTTGCCCGCGTCCATGAACGCGTTGACGGTGTGGAAGCATTCCTCCTGAGTCGCGTCCTTGCCGGCCACGAACTGGAGGTCGTCGATCATCAGCAGGTCGACGGCACGCAGCCGCGCCTTGAAGCTGTGCGTGTCGCGCGCGCGCACCGCGCTCACGAACTCGAACATGAAACGCTCGGCCGGCATGTAGATCGCCGTCGCCTGCGGATTGGCCGCGAGGAACGCATGGCCGATCGCATGCATCAGGTGAGTCTTGCCCTGTCCGGTGCCGCTGTGGAGGTAGAGCGGGCTGAACCGCGGCACGCCGGGCTCCGCCAGTAGCTGGGCGGCGTTGCGGGCAACGCGGTTCGAATCATGTGCGACGAATCGGTCAAAGGTGAAGCGCGGGTCGAACTGCGACCGCTCGGGCGCGCCGATCGGCTGGGCGGGGACGCTCGGCACAGCCGCGGGTGCAGCAGCCGTGGGCGAATCGGCGAGCAGCGTGGCGCCCGGGACCGGAGCTGCAGCAGCGATCGATTCGCCGGTCAGCACGCGCGCGGGCTCCAGCGTGCTGGCGGTCTCGACTGTGACGGTGCGGATCTCGGGCAGGCAGGCGCGGAACTCGAACAAAAGCCGGTCGGCGTAGTGGCTCTTCACCCAGTTGGTCATGAACGCCGAGGGCAGCCCCAGGCGCACCATGTCGGCGTCGCTGTTCGGCAGCAGCACCATCGGCTTCAGCCAGCGGTCGAACAGCCGCTGTCCCGCGGACAGGCGCAGGTTCTGGCGCACGCGCCCCCACGCGGCTTCCACGACTGCTGCGGTTTCCCCCGTTCCCGTCACGCGAACACACCTCTCCCGTGGCTGAAAGCACCGCTTTCAGCCCTTCAATCCAACTAGCGATAAGCTCCAGCGGTACCCCGGCCTAAAGGTCGGGACCGCTCGCGAAACTCCGCGAACCAATGCCCCGGAGCCGGGGCGTCGGGCTGTTTAGAAAGCTGGCGGAAGGAAGATCAAGAGCCGGGCGCGGCCAAAAAAATAATATAGAGCATTGACACCCCGAACCCCTCGGAAATCCTTGGGTTCTTGTTTTTCCTCAATGAAAACAGGTGCTTAGCTGGGGCTGGCAGCTTGAGGGTCGCTCGAATCGTGACAAATTCGTGACTTGTCCGTGACTTGGCCGAGCGTACTTGATTCGTCCCACGCGGGCCGGTTTCGGGCACAAAAAAAGGGCTCCGCCGGCACTCCGGCGAAGCCCTTTTTTAACCTGTTGGTGCGTGCGCTCAGGCGAGCGTCGACACCGCCTTGGTCAGGCGTGCGAACTTGCGCGAAGCCGTGTTCTTGTGAAGCACGCCCTTGGCAACGCCGCGCGCCAGTTCCGGCTGCGCTGCGGTCAGGGCAGCCGAGGCCGCCTCACGATCGCCAGATGCCAGCGCCGATTCCACCTTCTTGATGAAGGTGCGAATGCGGCTGACCCGCGCGCCGTTGATTTCCGCGCGACGGTCGTTGCGCCGGATACGCTTCTTCGCCTGTGGCGTGTTCGCCATGTGCCGTCCTGATCCTGTGCTGCATGAACGGGCGCAGAAACTCCACGGCCCGGGAAAGCGGCGCCTCTATCGCGGGGTACTCAAAAGGTCAAGCTTTTCAGCGCTGGCACTTGGGGCACCAGAAGGTGGAGCGTCCTCCCTCGGTCCGGCGCTGCACAATGCCCCCGCACGGGCACTCGGCGCCTTCGCGCCCATAGACCCGCCACTGTTTGGAGAAATAGCCGAGTTCGCCATCGGGCCGCGCATAATCGCGCAGCGTCGAGCCGCCCGCCTCGATCGCGGCAAGCAGCACGGTTCGCACCGCCTCCACCAACCGATCCAGCCGAGCGCGTGCAATCTGGCCGCCGGCGCGCGAGGGAGCGATTCGCGCCAGGTTCAGCGCTTCGCACACATAGATGTTGCCCAGCCCCGCCACGACACGCTGGTCGAGCAGCATCGCCTTGATGGGGGCGATTCGCCCCGCCAGCGCCCTGGCCAGGCCAGCGCCGGTGAAGTCCGGGCCGAGCGGCTCCGGCCCCAGCGCGCGGAACGGCGCCCAATCCTTCACCGAATCGGTCCGCAGCAGGTCGAGCGAGCCGAACCGCCGCGGGTCGTTCAGCGCCAGCGACCGTCCCGCCTCCGTTTCCAGGATCAGGTGATCGTGCGGCAGCAGCTCGGTCGGATCGACTCGCCAGCGCCCGGACATCCCCAGGTGAAACACCAGCGTGTCGCCGCGGTCGGTGGCGATCAGCCCGTATTTGGCGCGTCGGCTCAGCCCCGCGACCGTCGCGCCGGTGAGCCGCTGGCCCAGATCCTCGGGGATGGCGCGGCGCAGGTCGGCGCGGCGCGGCACGACGCGCGCGATGCGCTGCCCCTCCAGCACGGGGCGCAGGCCGCGCACGGTGGTTTCGACTTCGGGAAGCTCGGGCATGATGCATGGCAGCTAGGCAGGGTTTGCCCGGGCCACAAGGCTTGGCTAAGGCGGCTGGCATGAACAGCACCGAAGCGTCCGCCACCGTCTCGTTCGGCTATGAAGAAGTCGCGCCTGAGGAAAAGACCCGCCGAGTCGGGGACGTTTTCGCCAGCGTCGCCTCAAAATACGACCTGATGAACGACGCCATGTCCGGCGGCATGCATCGGCTGTGGAAGGATCGCTTCGTGCGCCGGGTGAAGCCGCGGCCGGGCGAGCAGATCCTCGACATGGCCGGGGGCACCGGCGACATCGCGTTCCGCATGGCGGCCAAGGGCGCCTCGATCACCGTCGCCGACATCAACCCCGCGATGCTGGAAGTCGGCATGGGCCGCGCCCAGCAGCGCGGCATCGACGGGCTGGTGTGGACCGAGGCCAATGCCGAGACGCTCCAGTTCCCCGACCGCTTCTTTGACGCCTACACCATCGCCTTCGGCATCCGGAACGTGACGGACATTCCCAAGGCGTTGCGCGAGGCACATCGCACGCTGCGCCGCGGCGGTCGCTTCTTCTGCCTCGAATTCTCGACCACCCAGTGGCCGGGCTTTGCCGAGGTGTACGACGCCTATTCGCACAAGCTGGTGCCCAAGCTCGGCAAGCTGCTCGCCGATGACGAGGACAGCTACCGCTATCTGATCGAGTCGATCCGCCGCTTCCCCGACATGCCGACTTTTGAACGCATGATCGGCGAGGCCGGCTTCGTGCGCACCCATGTCGAGCCGCTCCTGGGCGGGCTGGTCGCGATCCACAGCGGGTGGAAGATCTGAGCGCCCGTCCCCGCCGCATCGAGGACCGGGCATGACCTCCACGACGACTCATCTCTGGCGCCTCGTGAAGTGGGGCCGCACGCTGGCGCGTCACGGCGCGCTGCGGGGCCTGGAACGCGATCCGGCGACGCCGGCTGGTGTGCGGCGGCTTGCGCGCATCGCTCGCTTCGGCGCGTTCGTGCCCAAGGTGCCGCGCTACGCGCAGGCGCTCCAGGCGCTGGGCCCGGCAGCGATCAAGCTCGGCCAGACGCTGGCGACTCGTCCCGATCTGGTCGGCGAGGGTCCGGCGCACGACCTGCTCGCGCTGCAGGATGCGCTGCCGCCGCTGCCGTGGGGCGTGATCCGCCCGGCGATCGAAGCGGGCCTCGGCCGGCCCATCGAAAGCGTGTTCGCGTCCATCGAGGAAGTGCCGGTGGGCGCCGCCTCGATCGCGCAGGTCCATCGCGCCGTCACCACCGACGGCCGCACGGTTGCGGTCAAGGTGCTGCGCCCGGGCGTCGAGCAGGACTTCAACCAGGCGATCGACACCTATGAATGGGCCGCCGCCCAGCTCGAAGCCTATGGTGGCGAGCTGAAGCGGCTGCGTCCGCGCCTGGTCATCGAGACGATGAAGCGCTGGACCGCGCGCGAGCTCGACCTGCGGCGCGAGGCGGCATCGGCTTCCGAACTCGCCGAGGCGATGCAGGCGGAGCCGGACTTCACCGTACCCGCCATCGACTGGCAGCGCACCACCAGCCGCGTGCTCACCACCGAATGGATCGACGGCATCAAGCTGTCGAAGCGCGCCGAGCTGATCGCGGCGGGCCACGACCTGCCTGCAATGGCGAGGAAGCTGGTGCAGGCCTTCCTGCGCCAGGCGATCGCCGAGGGCTTCTTCCACGCGGACATGCACCAGGGCAACCTGTTCGCACTGCCGGACGGGCGGATCTGCGCGATCGACTTCGGCATCATGGGCCGCATCGACCGGCGCGCACGCGTGTGGCTGGCCGAAATCCTCTATGGCCTGATCACCGCCAATTACCGCCGCGTCGCCGAGATCCATTTCGAAGCCGGCTATGTGCCCGCGCACCACAATGTCGCGGAGTTCGCGACGGCGCTGCGCGCGGTGGGCGAGCCGATGCGCGGGCTGGCGGTCAAGGACATGTCGGTCGGCATGATGCTGGAGAGCCTCTTCAACATCACGCGCGACTTCGACATGCAGACCCAGCCGCACCTGCTGCTGCTGCAAAAGACGATGGTGATGGTGGAGGGCGTGGCCACTGCGCTCGATCCCGACATCAACCTGTGGGAAACGGCGGCGCCGTTCGTGCGCAACTGGATCCGCGACGAGCTTGGACCGGAGGCGGCGATCGCCGATCGTATCGTCACCGACCTACGCACCTTTGCCCGGCTGCCGCAGCTGATCCGCAACCTGGAAGCACGCTATCCGACGCCGGGTGGCGCCCCCCCCGCCCCGCCGCTGCGCGAGATCGAGGTCATCCGGGTCGGCGGCGGCTGGCGCTACCTGGTGGTGGCAGCGGGCAGCGCCGCGGTCGCGGTAGCGGCGACGCTGCTCGCCAGCTGATGGCGCGGCCCGCCCGCCCGCTGTGGCTGGTCCGTCCGAGCCGCATCACCGGCCTGTCGGCCAATCAGGCGGTGGCGGTCGTGCTGTTCCTGCTGCTGATCCTGGCCGGCGCGCTTGCAGGCGTCGGCGGCGGCGCAGCCCCTGGCCCGCGGGCGGCGATCGAGCAGAGCGACGTCAACGTCCATGACGGCGTGGTCGGCGCGCTAAGGGGTAGCGAGGCCTATTATCCGGCCACGGCGCGGATCCTGCGCGCAGGCGACTATCCGCTCAAACCCTTTCTGGCGTTTCGCCTGCCGACGCTTCCGGTGATCCTCGCCCCGCTGCCCGACGTGCTGCCGATCCTGCTGCTCCTCTTGCTGGCGGTGGGTACTGCCTATGCGTGGTGGCGTCGGCTGCGGGATGCGCTCGCCCGCCCGCTGCCGGTCGTCGGCGGCATGCTGCTGCTGAGCGGGGGCATGGTCTCGCTGCTGGCGCCCGACGTCGCTTTCTTTCCCGAGAGCTGGGCCGGCATGCTGATCGCGCTGTCGCTGGCGGTCCGGCGCGACGATCGCTGGGTGGAGGCGGTCGCGATCGCCACCGCCGCCATGCTGATCCGCGAGACGGCTGCCTTCTACGCCGTCGCAATGGCGCTGCTCGCGCTTGCCGAGGGGCGCCGCCGCGAGGCGCTGGGCTGGGCCGCAGGGCTGGCCGTGTTCGTCGTGGTGCTGGTATTCCACGCCCAGGCCGTGGCGCAGGTGGTCGGCCCGCTCGATCCGGCCGCGAGCGATGCCGCCGGCCTGCACGGCTTCGGCTTCTTCGTGCGCGGGGTGCTCACCGCCACTGCGCTTCACCTTCTGCCCCTTGCATTGGGGACAGGGCTTGTGGCGCTTGCCCTGTTCGGCTGGGCGATGTGGGACGATGGCGTGGCGCTGCGCGTGACGGTGACGCTGGCCGTCTATGCCGCTGCGACATCCGTATTCGCGCGGGCGGACAGCTTCTACTGGGCGTTTCTCGTCTCGCCGCTGCTGCTGGTCGGCCTTGCCTTTGTGCCCGATGGGCTGCGCGACCTCGCGCGGGCGCTGCTCGACAGGCGACGCGTTCGGGTGCAGAGAATCACGCGATGAAGCGCGTCCTGCTGATCGTGGGTGGCGGCATCGCGGCCTACAAGGCATGCGAGCTGATCCGCCTGTGCCGCAAGGCCGGGATCGCGGTGCGCTGCGTGCTGACCGATGGCGGCGCGCATTTCGTGACGCCCATGACCCTTGCTGCGCTGTCCGAGGCGCCGGTCCACACCAGCCTGTGGGACCTGAAGGACGAGGCAGAGATGGGCCATATCCAGCTCAGCCGAGAGGCGGACCTGGTGGTGGTCGCCCCCGCCACGGCGGACCTGCTGGCCAGGATGGCGGCCGGCATGGCCAATGATCTGGCAACCACGCTGCTGCTCGCTACCGACAAGCCCGTGCTGGCCGCGCCCGCCATGAACGTCCGCATGTGGCAGCATGCCGCAACCGTCCGCAACGTCGCCCAGCTCCGGCGCGACGGCGTGACGGTGCTGGAGCCCGACGAGGGCAGCATGGCCTGCGGGGAATACGGCCCCGGCCGCTTGCCCGAGCCTGCGGCGATCCTGGCCGCCATCCATCGCGCGCTGGCCCCCGCCTCCACCCCGCTCGCCGGCCGCCATGTGCTGGTGACCGCGGGTCCGACGCATGAGGCGATCGACCCCGTGCGCTACATCGCCAACCGCTCCTCGGGGCGGCAGGGCTATGCGATCGCCGGCGCGCTGGCGAAGCTGGGGGCGCGGGTGACGCTGGTATCCGGACCGACCGCGCTTGGCAGCCCGGCCGGCGTCACCAGGGTCGATGTGGAAAGCGCGCAGCAGATGGCCGATGCGGTCGAGGCTGCGCTGCCCGCGGACGCGGCAGTGATGGTCGCAGCGGTTGCGGACTGGCGCGTAGACCCGGCGCCTCGCAAGCGTGCCAAGGCGGAGATGGGCGACCGGCTGATGCTCGTCCCCAACCCGGATATTCTTGCCACGCTGGGCCACAGCGCGCGCCGTCCGCGGCTGCTGGTCGGGTTTGCGGCGGAAACGCACGACATACTCGAACATGCCGCCGACAAGCGCGCACGGAAGGGCGCAGACTGGATTGTCGCCAATGATGTATCGGGGGACGTGATGGGCGGGACCGCCAATGCGATCCATCTGGTGACGGGAGACGGCGTGGAAAGCTGGGAGCGAATGGACAAGGACTTGGTAGCCGAGCGGCTCGCGGAGCGGATCGCACATGCACTGGCGTAAGCTGCTCCCGGTCGCGCTGGGGCTTGCGGTGGCAGGCTGCGCCGGCAACGGCGCGCGGCCGGCATCCGACAGTGCCGCCGCCGCGCAGATCCGCGAGCAGGCGTTCGGCAGCAAGGGTCGGCGTTCCGTCAAGGCGCTCGTCTATGTGCTGCACCGGGACGAGCGCACGGCGGAAGCGGACGACAACCACCGCTTTGCGCGAGATCTGGTGGCGGCTGCCCCCGGCGTGCGTGTCGTCGCCCTTACCCAGCCGTTTCCGCAAGATGACGTCGGCACTGCCGGCCGCGGCTTCGGCCGGGATCGTGTTGCCAGCTTTGCCGACCGCATCGAGGCCGGTCGCCGGCGGTATCCGGACGTGCCGACCCTGGTGGTCGGTGACGGTGTCGGGGCGGCGTTGGCGGCAGATCTCACCGGACTTCGCCCCAAGCTGGTCGACGGCATGGTACTCGCCGCCTGCCCCTGCATGCTGCCCGAATGGCGCAAGCACATGGAAAAGCAGACCGCGGCGACATGGCGGACCCCCGCGTCCGACAGCCTGGACCCGTTGATGACCGTCGGCGGCGTACGGCCGCAGACCAAGGCGGCGTTGCTTGTCGGCTCCGACGATCCGATCACCCCGCCGAAATTCTCGCGCGGCTATGCCGAGGCGCTGGTGCTGCGCGGCATCGCGACCGATTTCCGCGTCCTGCCCGGCCGCGGCAACGATATCCTGAGCGATCCGGAGGTGCTGTCGGCCACCACCCGGATGCTCACCGCGTTGCAGGCACCCCGGTGAGCGCCGGATCGATCCGGATCGCGGTCCTGCGCCTGGACCATGGGCGCGACTTGCCGCTGCCCGCCTATGCCACGGCCGGTGCCGCGGGCATGGACGTCGTCGCGGCAGAGGATTGCACGCTGGCACCGGGAACGCGCCATGCGGTGGCCACCGGTTTCGCCCTCGCCATTCCGGAGGGGTATGAGGTGCAGGTGCGCCCCCGCTCGGGCCTGGCGCTCAAGCATGGCATTACCTGCCTCAACACGCCGGGCACCATCGACAGCGATTATCGCGGCGAGGTGAAGGTCATCCTCGCCAACCTGGGCCGGGAGCCCTTTGCGGTCCGCCGTGGCGAGCGGATCGCGCAGCTGGTGCCCGCGCCGGTGCTGCGCGCCACTCTCGACGAGGTCGCGAGCCTGGACGAAACCGCGCGTGGCAGCGGCGGCTTCGGGTCGACGGGACGATGACCGCGCTCGGCGCCCTGCTGCTGGCGCTCGCGCCCCAGTTCGTGGCCGCGCCGCCCCCGGCCGAGCCGGACCGGCTGCGGGCATCGCCGATCGATTGGGAGGCGCTGGATCCCCTGCCCTACCGCATCCAGCCGCAGGTGACGCCCCAAATGGCGAGCTTTGTCGCGGACGAGATGCGCGAGGGCCGCTGCACGCCGCCCGCCCCGCTCGGCGGCAAGCGCCGCGTGCACGCCGATGTGGCGGTCTTGGTAGGGGCTGCGGCCAGCGTGCGCGCGACCATCCCGCGGGCGATCAACTGCCCCACCGTCGAGCAATATGCTGCTGGGCTGGTGATGGGTTTCGCGCGCGACAACCTCAGCCGGCGCTTCGCCGTCGAAGGCACGTGGTACCGCGCCAGCATGACCTTCGACCTGCCCGAATGATGCTCTCCGACGCGGAGCTGGAGCGCTATGCGCGCCACATCGTGCTGAAGGAAGTCGGCGGTGCCGGACAGGCCAGGCTCGCCCAGGCCCAGGTCTGCATCGTCGGCGCAGGCGGGATCGGCTCCCCGGTAATCCAGTATCTCGCGGCGGCCGGCGTCGGTCGCCTGACCCTGATCGACGATGACCACATCGAACTGTCGAACCTTCAGCGCCAGACGCTGTTCGGAACCGGGGACGTGGGGCGCCCCAAGGCAGAAGTCGCGCGCGACGCGGTGGCCCGGCTCAACCCACATGTGACCGTCACCGTACACCGCACCCGGATCGGTCCGGGCAACGCGTCGTCGCTGGTCGCCGGCTCGGACGTGGTGGTCGACGGCACCGATAATTTCGCAACTCGCCTTGCCGTCGCCGATGCGGCACTTGCCGCCCGCGTGCCGCTGGTGGCGGCCGCGGTCGGCGAGTTCGAGGGCCAATTGGGCGTCTTCCGCGGCTGGGAGGCGGACAAGCCCTGCTACCGCTGCTTCGTCGGCGCCGATCCCGAACGCCCGGATCGCAGCTGTGCGGACACTGGCGTGCTGGGGGCGCTGACCGGCATCGTCGGCAGCCTGGCCGCGATGGAGGCAATCCGCGCCATCACCCGCTTCGGGGAAGACAGCGCAGGCAAGCTGCTGCTGATCGACACGCTGGCGCTGCGTTTCCGGACGCTGCAGCTGCCCAAGGACCCCGGATGCCCGGCATGCGCGGGCTGACAATCCTCGTCGCGACCGACGACACCGCCAGATTTCGTGCCGCACTTGCGACTGCCGCCGCAGCCGCCGCGCTGGGGGCGCGAGCCCGCGTGTTCCTGCACGAGGCGGCGGCAGACCTGTTGGTGGCCAGGCCGGACGCAGACGCGGCGCGGCTGGCGGCCGCCGGCGTACCGACGCAGGAGCAGTTGCTGGAAATCGCGCGCGAAAGCGGCGTGGCGCTGATCGTCTGCCAGACCGGCCTGGCGCGCGCCGGCCTGTCGATGGAGACGCTTTCCGCGGGCGCGGAGGCCGGCGGGCTTGTCAGCCTCCTGGGAACCCTCGGCGAGGATCGCCTGCTGGCGTTCTAGGTCGTGAACCGATGAACGACGGCTTCTGGAGCGAGCGCTGAATGTCCGAGTTTGATGGGAAGCGGACGTTGCTATCACATAGTGCGAGGACAGCGACTAGCGTCTTCGCTGTAAGCGCAGACATGGCTCTGCACGACCTGCACCTTTGCTTCGCGCAAGCTTAGGGCCTTCCCAGCCGCAAATCTTAGTTTCGAAGCCTTGGCTGCAAGGTCGTCGCAACCGTGTGCAAAACGCTCGGCCTCGTCAAAGGTCGGCCGCCTGCCAAGCTGAACTGCTTGGTCTCGCATACAATGGCGGAATGCTACTTCGGGGGGCTCTGGCGCGCGCTCGCAACCTGTAGCGACGCATGATGCGAACATGATGATTATAGCAGGCTGTTTGCGCATCACTCAACAATACGGCCAACGCGGGTGTCCGCAACTGGGGCGTTTCCTGCCGGTCCGCTCCTGGCGTCCGCTTTCGGCCCAGCCAACGGCGACAAGTGGTGGAAAGCGGACTGGCGGCTTTCGGCGGAGCCTAGATGTATAGGGACGTTCCCGGTGTGCAGCGCAGGCGTCAGATCGTGGTTCAAATCAATCGCGGTTGCAGGTGCCGCCAGTTAAGGCTCAGCCATACACTGGCTGACAATAAGCCGCAAAGAGCGCCTAGGATTAGACTCAACCAGGCAAGCAGAGCGGCTCCAAACAGCACTCCGGCGGTCAATACAGCTGCAACCTTGCCGGTGATTGACCACGGGCGCTGCCGAACTGCTTCTATTATCGGCATGAGAGCCAAGAGGCCTATCGCCGAGATCGGGAGAACCGCAACAGCGAAAACTGTTACTCCCGAGAACAGATCGAGGTGCACTCCTCCCGCGATAATGGTCAAGCAAAGCACCAACGTTAACGCGCCTGCGGCTAGGACAGCGGGTAAAAGGTAGTGGCGTACCATCGGACGGTCGTCGCACCGAAGTCATCAGCGATCAAGGTCCGCTTTTCGGCTCAGGAGGTAAGCCGGTTGATGATCGACTCTGGGCGATAACGGTCGATTCAGTCCGCGTGCCGTCCTGCCGCCCATCGGATCACCGCCCAGGTCGCGGCGCCGAGGTAGACAGTCGCGTACAGACCGCCGCAGGCAACTAGCGCCAGCGTTAATGCAAGCTGCATGGTCTGCGCTCCGGGAGCGCCAACGAGCCAGACGCAACCCGCTGCCAGTCCGATGAAAGCGACGGACCAGACTAGGCCGCCAAACACCCTAGCACGGCAAAGGCGGCTGCGAGCTGCTGCGATACGAGAAGCGTCCATCCCTATAGAGTAGCCTGGTGAACAAGGTCCGCAATTGGGAAGAGGCTCGATCGTCCGCGATGGCTCACATTGGGCGTTCCCTGCCGGACCGCTTTTGGGATCTCTTGCGCTGGCGAACGGCTGAGATTGATGGAAGCGGACTACGATCCGAGAGGCCGAACGAAAACTATCTCGGCCTTCTGCCACTCGGCACTTAGACGCTTGAAGCGATGAAGCTCGGCTAAACGGTCGACAACCACGAAGTGCTCGCGATCTTTGGTTCCAATTGGAACGGCACCCAACTCCGCAGCAGCTCTAAGAGCTTCCTCAACCTGCTTCGAGGGTGCCGACGCGGAGAACAGTAAGGCGTATGCTACCGGGCTCATGATGACCGACTAGCCGGACCTTAGATGTCCGCAAGCAGGCGCTTGCGCCAGCCTGACCTTACGAGCCTACGACTTCGGCGCCCGGCCTCGCGGCCGGGCACCGCGAATCAGGCGAGCAGGTCCTGCGCAAAGGCGCGCACTGCTGGTCCGACGTCCTCGCGCGACAAGGCGGTCGCGAGATTGGCCTGGAGGAAGCCGGCCTTGTCGCCGCAGTCGTAGCGCACGCCCTGGAAGGTGACGCCGTGGAACGGCTGGTTGCCGATCATCCGCGCCATCGCGTCGGTCAGCTGGATCTCGCCGCCGGCACCGGTCTCCTGCGTTTCCAGGATGCGCATCACCTCGGGCTGGAGCACATAGCGGCCGATCACCGCCAGGTTCGACGGCGCAGTCCCGGCCTTGGGCTTTTCGACCAGGCCCTTCACTTCCGTCAGCGTGCCATCGCGCGTGCCCGGCGTGATGACGCCATATTTGTCGGTCTGGTCGTCCGCGACTTCCTGCGCACAGATCAGGTTGCCGCCCACCTTGTTATACGCCTCGACCATCTGCTTGAGGCAGCCGGGTTGGCCGACCATGAAGTCGTCGGCGAGCAGCACCGCAAACGGCTCGTCGCCGACGATGTCGCGCGCGCACCAGACGGCGTGGCCCAGGCCCATCGGCTCCTGCTGGCGCACATAGGCAACGCGGCCAGGCTTCAGCCGCGTGGCGTCGAGCACCTGCAGCGACTTGCCGCGGCCGGACATGGTGGCTTCGAGTTCATAGGCGATGTCAAAATGATCTTCGATCGCCGACTTGCCGCGACCGGTGACAAAGATCATCTGCTCGATGCCCGCCTCGATCGCCTCGTCCACCGCATATTGAATCAGCGGACGGTCGACGACGGGGAGCATTTCCTTCGGCATGGCCTTGGTCGCCGGCAGGAACCGGGTGCCGAGGCCCCCGACCGGAAACACTGCCTTGCGAAGTGGCTTGATGGTCATGCTTGCTCCCTGTGATTACTTCGGCCGGACGGCCACTGGACGGTCGGGCCCCCCAGCCCATAGTCTCGCGGAATTAGCACTCCCTAAACATCCGCGATAGGAGGCTGCCATGCCACCGCACCCAAATCGACGCATTCTGGTCGTATTCGGCACACGTCCCGAAGCGATCAAGCTGTTCCCGGTCCTGCACGCCCTGTCCGCGCGGCCGGAACTGGAGGTGCGCAGCTGCGTGACTGCCCAGCATCGCGGGCTGCTCGACCAGGTACTCTCGATCGCGGGAGTGGTACCCGACATCGATCTGGATCTGATGGAGCCCGGCCAGTCGCTCGACCGGCTGACCGCCCGGCTGCTGCTGGCGCTGGGCGAAGTGATGGATCGCGAGCGGCCGGACCGGGTAATCGTGCAGGGGGACACCGCCACCGCGATGGTCGGGGCCCTGGCCGCGTACTACCGCAAGATCCCGGTGGCGCATGTCGAGGCGGGGCTCCGCTCCCGGAACATCTACCAGCCCTGGCCCGAGGAGGTGAACCGGCGGATCGTCGCGCCGATCGCCGACCTCCACTTCGCGCCGACCGAGACGGCCGCGGCTGCGCTTCGTGCAGAGACGATCGATCCTGCGACCATCCACGTCACCGGCAACACCGTGATCGACGCGCTGCACGCCACGCGCGACCGCATCGCGCGCGAGCCTGCGCTGGCGGCCGAAATCGCGCCCATCGCCGAACGCTTCGCGGGCAAGCGCATCGTCCTCGTCACCACCCACCGGCGGGAGAATTTCGGCGATGGCATGGGGGCGATCGCACGCGCGGTGGGGCGCGTTGCCGACCGGCCGGATGTGGCGGTGATCTTCCCCGTTCACCCGAACCCCAATGTGGTGGCGGCGATGGACGTGGTGCTCGGCGACCGGCCGAACGTCGCGAGGATCGCGCCGCTCGATTATCCCAACTTCATCCGCGCGCTCGAACTCGCGCAGATCGTCCTCACCGACTCCGGCGGGGTGCAGGAGGAAGCGCCGGCGCTTGGCAAGCCGGTGCTGGTGATGCGCGAGACGACCGAACGCCCGGAAGGCGTCGCGGCGGGGACGGCACGGCTGGTCGGCCCGCACGAAGATCGTATCGTTTCGGGAATCTCGGCGCTGCTCGACGACCCGCAAGCCTATGCGGCCATGGCGCGCGCGCATAACCCGTTTGGCGACGGCCGGGCATCGGCAAGGATCGCGGAGATCGTGGCACGTGGTTTCGAACACTGAAGTGAAGGTTTGCATGGTGGGTCTGGGCTATATCGGCCTGCCCACCGCCGCGGTGATCGCGCGCTCGGGCGCATCGGTGCTCGGCGTCGATATCGACCGGGACGTGGTCGAGACGGTGAACTCGGGAAAGGTCCATATCGAGGAGATCGACCTCGATGGCCTCGTCTCGGGCGTTGTCGCGCGCGGACTGCTGCGGGCCTCGACGACGATCGAGCCGGCGGACGTGTTCGTGATCGCGGTGCCGACGCCGTTCGGGCCGGAGCATGAGCCAGACATCACCTATGTGCTGGAAGCCGCGGCCGGGATCGCGGCGGTGCTGAAGGCCGGGGACACGGTGATCCTGGAGTCCACCTCCCCGATCGGGACGACCGAGCGCGTCGCTGCCCTGCTGATGGAGCGCCGGCCCGACCTCGCAATTCCGGGCCACTGCGCCGGCACCGCCGATGTTGCGATCGCCTATTGCCCGGAACGCGTGCTGCCCGGGCGGATCCTGGTCGAGCTGATCGACAACGATCGGGTCATCGGCGGTATCACGCCGCGGTGCGCGCGCAAGGCGCTGCACTTCTATCGCCGCTTCGTGCGGGGCGCCTGTGTCACCACGACTGCGCGCGCGGCGGAGATGACGAAACTCACGGAAAACGCGTTCCGTGACGTCAACATCGCCTTTGCCAACGAGCTGTCGGTGGTGGCGGACACCATGGGCATCGACGTCTGGGAGGTGATCCGCCTCGCCAACCGCCATCCGCGCGTCAACATCCTGTCGCCTGGGCCCGGCGTCGGCGGCCATTGCATCGCCGTCGACCCCTGGTTCCTGGTGCATGGCGACCCGGAGAACACCCGCCTGATCCGCACCGCGCGCGAGGTCAACGACGCCAAGATCGCCCACACCATCGCCCGTGCCGAGGCGTTGGCGGAAGCAATGCCCGAGGCGCCGATCGCGTGCCTGGGCCTGGCCTTCAAGGCGAACATCGACGATTTCCGCGAAAGCCCGGCCCTCAAGGTGGCGCTGCACCTCGCCCGCCGCTTCGGTCCACGGGTGCGAGTCGTTGAGCCTTACGCCACCTCCCTTCCCGCAGCCTTCGCGGACACAGGGGCCGAGCTAGTTGACCTGGACACGGCGCTGGAAAGCTGCCCGGCCTTCGTCGTGCTCGTCGACCACGACATCTTCCGCTCGGTGCCGCTGGAGGAGCGGGCGGACAAGCGGGTGCACGACGCCCGCGGCATTTGGCCCGATCAACCCCATATCGCGCCCAGCGACTTGCCGCTGCAGGCAGCCGTGGGGGGCGTGCACGGGCGCTGATCGGGAGGTCAGCCGGGCAGCCTGAGTTCTGTTGGATCCGAGCTGCGGACGGGCCCCTCCGTCTGGCGCGGGCAAAAAGGGTGGCGTCTGCCAGGCGGAAATCCGCGCCACCCGGAGTACGCGCGACCTGCGCAGAACCTTGCGCGTCCGATCCGCGACGCGCGCGGTGATCCGCCGTTCTCCGGCCGCTCGCTCGATCAGCGCAGTGCCGCGTCCGTCAACTTGCCGCTCCAGACCGCGGGTCGGAGGGTCGCCGGGCTAGCAATGGGGAAGCGGCCAGCGATGCACAGCCCTGGTCTTCATCGCCGGCAACTTCGATCCGCGATGGTCCTACTCGCGTCCGGCTCTGGTGCCGCTCAGAAGGCGTTGCGATGGACCAGGACGCGGAAGGTCTGGATGACGATCAGCATGTCGCGCCAGATCGTCCAGCCATGTAGATATTCGAGATCACATTGGAGGCGATTGACCAGGTCGCTCTCGTGATGGGTAGCGCCGCGATACCCCCGCACCTGCGCCAGTCCGGTAAGGCCGGGCTTGGCCGCGTGTCGGTGCCAGTAGCGGTCGTCCACCTCCCAGAACAGCTGATCCCCGGCCCGCGAACCCAAGGCGTGGGGCCGCGGCCCCACGATTGACATGGTCCCGGCCAGGACATTCACCAGTTGCGGGAGTTCGTCCAGGCTGGTGCGGCGCAGCAGCCTGCCGACGCGAGTGATGCGATCATCGTCACGCGCTGCGGAAGTATGGCCGTCGCCGTCGCAGCGTTCGACCCGCATGCTGCGGAACTTCAGCATGTGGAACATGCGATTCCCCTGGCCGATCCGACGCTGGACGAAGAACACGGGCCCGGCCGACTCAAGTCGGATCGCCAGCGCTGTCACCGCAAACAGGGGTGCAAGCAGCACGAGCGCCACCGCTGCCACCGCAACGTCGAACAGGCGCTTCATCGCTCGCTCGCCGACCCCAAGCGGTCCCTCGGCAACGATAAAGGTGCGCTCGTCGCCGAACCGCGCGATCCCAAGCGGCCCAAGGTGGGCGAGCTCGGGGATCAGTATCTCGCCCTGGACATTCGCCCCCTGGAGCGCATGGACCCACGCATCCCGACGTTCGGCCGCGCACGCGACCACGACGCGATCGGCGTTCTGCAGCGCCACCGCGAGGCGATCATACATCATGGGGTCGCGCCCCGATGGATCGAAGCCGGACGCTGCCAAAACGGTCGAAAACTCTCCCGCTCCGGTACGCGGCAAGGCGCCTCCGTCGGACAGTACAACCACGTTGTAGGGGTTGCCGCCGATGATCCGGCGGGCGTGCCGCAGGAACAATGTGCGGGCGATCGTCAGGGTGGCCAGCGTCACAATGGTGCCGGCCGCGAAGACCGCACGGGAGAAGTCGGCGCTGGCGCGCAGGTAGAAGGCGAGAAACAGGATCGTCCCGGCCGCGAACACCATTGCCCGCAACGCGCCTCCAACACCCGCGCTCCGGTTGTCGATGACGGAGACCGAATAGGCGCCGTTCTTCAGCGCAGAGACCAGGTAGATCGGCAGGATCGCCGATCCGACGACCAGCCCGTGCTCTTCCCCTCCAGGTGCGTAGGCTCCCCCTGCGGCAAGGAAGCTCACGATGATCGCCGCCACGTCGAGCGCGAGAAGATACAGCAGCAGCCGGGTCCGCAGCACGCCGCGGGAGGGTTGCCAACGCGTCGCCGGGTGACGCGTCGCGAGCAAGGATGCCGAGGGCATCGACCAGCCGTTCGCCTCTCCGCGCATCGTTCCTCCAGCCACAAGCGTGCCGGAGATATACGCAAGGAGGCTTGGTCAACTCAACCGAGATGCCGGAAAGCTTGTTCCGATTCGGCGGCACTAGGTAGTCTCCGGTGCCCCAACCGGCTCCGCCAATTGCCAAAAAGCAAAGGCCCGGCACACCGTTGCGGCATGCCGGGCCTTTGCTGAAAAGCCGGGGCTGAGCGTTAGCGGCCCGGAGCCCCCGGGATCGCGCTGCCAGGACCCGCTGGGCCACCCTGCCCGCCGCCCTGCATCATCTGCTGCATCATCTGCTGGCGCAGCACCGCTTCCGGGATGAAGTCGAGCATCTCGACGTCGAACTGCAGCGTGATCTTCGCCAGTTCCGCCGGCTCGCCGGTGAGCGGCGGCGCACCCGCCGGGCGCGGCGCGCCATAGCCCAGGTGCGGCGGGATCCAGAAGCGGTACTTCGACCCCTTCGGCATCATCTTGAGCGCCTCGGCAAAGCCCGGAACGACACCGCGAACCGGCATCGGCGTCTGCTTGTTCTCGTCAAACACGCTGCCGTCCGGACGCTTGCCGACATAGTTGATCAGCGCGACATCGTCATCGGTCGGCGTGGGGCCGGAGCCAGCCTCGATCACCTCATAGCGCAGGCCCGACGGCGTGCTCTCGCCATGGGTGGTTCCCGCCCAGGCCAGCGCGGCAGCCGCCGCAACGATCAGGGCGATCCCCAGCCAAAGCCAGACGAGATAACGACGCTTCACAGGCTGGAGCGGGACGGCGGTGACGGACATGAACGGCGATCCCGCTTTCGTCAGGCGCTCGAACCGGCGCCGGGACGGCGATGAGGAAGAAGGCACTGCCGCCGAAACGGCAGCATCCGGCACCTGCATTCAGGCGCCGGATGCAAGAAACTTACCGCGCGTTGTCGCGCTCTGCACGCTTGCGCTCGAGCTTGCGAGCGCGGCGCACGGCAGCCGCACGCTCGCGAGCGCGCTTCTCGCTCGGCTTCTCATAGTGGCGGCGAAGCTTCATCTCGCGATACACGCCTTCGCGCTGCAGCTTCTTCTTGAGCGCGCGCAGAGCCTGGTCGACGTTGTTGTCGCGGACGATGATTTGCATGAGGCCGTCTAACTCCGATTCGTTCGTGCAATAGCAAGAGATCGCCGGAGCACAGCCCGCGGCGGGATGCGCTGCCCCTACCAGCGCGAACCGCGCCATTCAACCTTTTTCCCTCGTTTCCACAACGGCGTTGCGCACGGGATAAAGGAGGCAAATCCGCAGCGTTGCCGGGGGCTTGCTCAAGCGGGGCACCACAGGCTGGCCTGTGCCAGGTGGCGGTGCGATGTTGCGCACCGGCGCCCCTGGTCAGAACAGGATCGTGTCTTCGCCGGACTTGCTGGCCACGATGCGGCCGATCGCATCGAACAACGCTTCCATTGCCACCGGCTTGAACAGCACCTCGTCCGCGCCCGCCGCAAGGCAGCGCTCGCGCAGGTCGAGCGCGGTATCGGCCGTTACGACGATCAACGGCAGGTTGCGCTTGGCATCTTCGCGGGCGCGGATGTGGCCGATCGCCTCCAGCCCGTCCATGCCGGGCATGCGCAGGTCCACCAGCACCACGTCGAAATTCTCTTCATCGATCCGGCGGAGCCCTTCCTCCGCGCGATCCGCCTCTGCCATCGTGGCGCCTGCAACGTCGAGCATGTCGCGCACGACACGACGGTTCATCGCATCGTCTTCGACAAACAGGATGTTCATCGCCCCCGGATCCCGGAGGTTGTGGTGAAGGGCGGCAGATGCAGCATGGCTCCCGAGGCTATTGCGCTATGCCGCTTGCGAAACAAGGGCGGAATTCTCCTGATTCTCGCGATTCGTCGAGAACAGCGCCTTCAGCAGATTTGCGCCGGACACCGGTTTGGCGATTACCTCGTCGATCCCTGCCGCCAAAAGGGAGGCGCGGGTGTGTTCATCGAGCTCAGGCCACAGAACGACCGTGGCCGCCCCGCTCGCTCTGGCCGCGGCGACCAGGGGTGCCACCCGCCCTGCCGTGTCCGATGGCTCCGGGCTTAGGGCCGCCTCGTCCACAACGACCCGCGCGATCCCGCCCCCGGCGAGTTCCACCAGCGCCTCGTCCACCGTCGCGGCAAAGCGCAGGTCCGGGACATGGGGCTGGAAAAGCGTCTTCATCATGCCGCGCACGATCGGGTTCCGGTCGACGACCAGCATGCCCGTGGCGCCGCCCTGCGGGGTTCCGGACGCAGCCGGTGCCGCTACTTCGACGAGCGGCAGGTCGACGGTGAAGGTAGCGCCCTCCCCCTCGGCGCTGGTGACGTGGATTTCGCCGCCCAGCGCGATGGCGAGGTTCCGGCAGATGGTAAGGCCCAGGCCCGTGCCGCCATAATGCCGCGTGGTCCCCGCATCCACCTGGCGAAAGGACTCGAAGATCTGCGCGTGCTTGTCAGGCGGGATGCCGATGCCCGTGTCGCATACCGCGATTCGCAGGCGCCGCGCTTCCGGCTCGCCAGCGCCGGACACGCGGAGGGAAACGCTGCCCTGGTGGGTGAACTTGAAGGCGTTCGACAGGAGGTTGAACACGATCTGCCGCAGTCGGCTGGGATCGCTCTCGATCCAGCGGGGAACGTCGTCGAACGCGACCGTGAACCCGATCTCCCGCGCCTGAGCCTGTGCCCTCCACAACTCAGTCGCATCCGCGATCGTTGCGCGGAGATCGACGGCGGTCACGTCGATGGTGAAGTTCCCGTTCTCCATCTTTGCCACGTCGAGGATGTCATCGACCATGCCGCGCATCCGCATGCCCGCCCCGTGCACGATGTCGACCCGCTCGCGCGTGGCAGGCTCCAGCGCGGGGTCCGCAAGCATGACCTGCGTCATGCCAAGGATGCCGTTCAGCGGCGTGCGAATCTCATGGCTGGTGGTGGCGAGGAACTCAGTCTTGGCGGCAAGCGCCTTTTCCAGCGACGCGTTGGCGACACCCAGGTCCACGTTCGCAGCCCGCGCCTCGTTGCGGCTGCGCCGTATCGTGATGAGGCCGAAGGTCAGCAGGCTGATGAGGATCGCGACAGCACCCGCAATTCCGCCGAACAGGATCTGTTGGAACTGCGTCTTTGATTGCTCGAATGCGACGTTGCGGCGCAGTTCCTCGGCCTTGAGCCGCGCGATCCGCAATTCCTGGTTCTGGAAATCGAACCGCGCCCCCATCAGCGCCGCCTTTGCGGACGTCGCGATCACGAGCGCCTGCTCGTCCAGCCGCCGCAACGCCGTCAGATGCTCGAGCGCCTTCTCCGGCTCGCCGGCTTGGCGGTAGATCTGGGCCGCGACAAGATGGTTGTCGCGCATGGCGAGAACAGTTTGCTCCGGGGAAATGCCCTCGAAGCTGCGCTCGATGAGCATCCGCGCTTTGCGGACTTCGCCCTGTTCCAGCGCCACCCGCGCCGCTACGCTGTACACCTGCGACGTAAGTTCCGGATTTTGTATGCGATTGGCCAAGCGCACGCCCTCATCGATCGTTGCGCGCGCCGATGCCACGTCGCCGGAATTTAGTTGTGCTCGTCCAAGATTGGAGAGGATCCGGGCGCGAGCTCCGAGATTGTCCAGCGGCACATTCTTCAGGGCCTGGGTGAATGCGCCCGACGCCTCCTGGAAGCGGTTCATCTCCGTCAACACGTTCCCGCGGCCATTGAAGATCGAGAGCAACAAGATCGGATCGCGGTGGGAAGCCTCCTCGGCTTCGCGGTAATACCTTAGCGCGCCCCTGTAGTCGCCGCCCTCACGATACAAGGAGGCGAGACAAGCTAGCGCAAGAGCTTGGCCACGCAGGTCCTTCGCTGTAACAAAGCGCCGGTGCGCCTGCTGGAAGTCCGCAAGTGCTGCGGAAACTCTTCCCTCCGCAGCGTTTGCGGCGCCCCGTGTGAGGAGTAGATCCCCCTCGAATTTACGATCCGTTCCCGGCCTGACCTCCTCCATAGCCAGTTCCACCAGCCGCCGCCCGCGCTCGACTTGTCCTAACCGGACTGCCGCATCGCCTTGCAGCCAGTGGGCTCGTGCTAATTCCTGAGTGTGATCGCCGTTTATTGCGCGCGCTTGCCGCTCTGCGCGCTGCGCGATGACGATAGCATCTTCGGGATTCGCCACCATCTTGGCTGCGGCGGCAGCACTCAATGTTTGAAACTGCCGAACCGCAGCATGCAGAGGTGGCGGCCGCAAAAAGATAATGCAGCCGCAAAGCGTCAACAGACCCGTGATCCACCCAGGATTATAGAGCCGTGCTCGTGCGGCGAGTGGCGTCAAATCACGCACTCTTCCACAGGCGATCGGACCTGAGGAAGGAGAACCTCGGACCGTTCAGTGCCTGGAGATGCGCCTCCTCTTCAAGAAACAGACGGAAGGCGTCGATCTCGACAGGACGGCTAATAAGGTAACCCTGGATCATGTCGCAACCCATCACGCTCAACAACGCCATTGCGGCTGGCGTCTCGACCCCTTCGGCCGTAACTTCCATGTCGAGCGCATGAGCGAGATCGATGGTTGATCGTACGATCAATGGGTCACGATTGCTGCTGGTAAGCTGCGTGACGAACAGCTTGTCGATCTTGAGCTCGCGGGCAGGCAGTTGTTTCAGATAGGCAAGGGAAGACAGACCCGCACCATAGTCGTCGATCGCGATCGCAACACCGATGCTGGCAAAGCGCTGCAAGTGTTGGATGGCACTTTGTGGGTCACGGATGACGGCCGTTTCGGTGATTTCGAAACCTAGCTTTGCGCCTTCGTCGCCCAGGATCTGACAAGCCTTTTCGACGAATGCCGCATCGGCCAGCAGCACTCCTGATATATTTACAAAGATCGGAATGTCGTGACCTGAGCGGGCCAACGCCCGCTGATCCTCAAGCACCCGCCCCAGCGTCCAGAGTGTCAGGTCGCAGATTGCGCGGCTCTGCTCAGCAGCCTGGATGAATTCGCCCGGCAAGACCAGCCCGCGGGTGGGATGGCGCCAGCGCACCAGCGCCTCGGCACTGGCCACCTGCTGCTGACGAACATGCACCTTGGGCTGATACTGGAGAAAAATCTCTCCCGCCCGGATTGCACGGGGCAGTTCATGTATGAGTTCGACGGGGTCAATCCCAGGATCGCCCTGCGCGACATCGCGCACTACGTCGCGTCCTTGCTCCCGTGCTTCTGCAAGCGCCCTCTCGGCGCCCTCATACAGCCGCACCTCATCTTTGTCGCAATTGCGTCCTGCTGCGCCGCCGATCCGGAGATGCACCTGATGAAGTTCACCGTCGAAGTCGAACGGGTGCGCAAAGCCGTCCTGCAGTCTGCAAGCCGACACCTCCGCGTCCTCCAGCCCGCCTGCTTCAAATTCCAGCAACACGAGCCGATTGGACATCGCGCGCACCCGGGCATCGGGGATTGTCACTGCGCATCGAGCCATGATTTCGCCCGCGGCAGTCTCTGCGCGTGCGACGCCAAGATGCCGGCGTAAAGTCCTGAAATTTTCGACTTCCGCCAGGAGCTGCACACGGAGTGTCTCCGGCATGGCGATCTGATTCGATGCGCCGCGCCTTATGGCCGCAGCCGCTCTTGCCGGCGTCTTCCGCGGCTCAACGCCCGAGGCGCCACTCAACGCCTTGGGAGGGCCCAAAAACAAGGCTGGTGGCAAGGGCGGGCGCGTCATGTGCCTTCCTTGGCATTCAGGCCTGAAAGTCCGGTTAATAGCGCCCCGCCGACTGGTTAAGCTTGCGTTAGGGTTAATTTGGTGTTAATACACCCACGGACCAGCAGAGGAGCCTACTATGTTGTTCGAAATCTTCGCTTTCTTCCGGAAGAGCTACGGCAGCGACATTCGCCCTTTCTAACTAAGTAGGCCGCTTGCGGCTGTTGATCGAAAAGGCCGCTCGGTATCCCCGGGCGGCCTTTTTCTGTTTGTTGATTGCAGCCAGCGCATCATGGGAGGCTCTTCGCTCGTTCCGGCAGCATCCGAGCTAATCCCGCCTTCCCAGCAGTGGCGTTCCTCCATATGTGCTGGGTTGATTGACAGGGACCGGCGCGACCGGAGCAGCCTGTGGCAGTAAGGAAGAGCACGCGATGCGCATTGTGATGATCGGATCGGGATATGTCGGGCTGGTATCGGGAGCCTGCTTCGCCGACTTCGGTCACGACGTGGTGTGCGTCGACAAGGACGAGGGCAAGATCGCCAAGCTTCGCGCTGGCGGCATCCCCATCTACGAGCCTGGGCTGGACGATCTGGTGGCGCGCAACGTCGCGGCCGGCCGCCTGTCGTTCACCACCGAACTGGCCGGCCCCGTTGCGGAGGCGGACGTGGTCTTCATCGGCGTCGGCACGCCGTCGCGCCGCGGCGATGGCCATGCAGATCTCTCCTATGTCTATGCCGCCGCGCGCGAGATTGGCGCCGCAATCCAGGGCTTCACCGTGGTCGTGACCAAGTCCACGGTTCCGGTCGGAACCGGTGACGAGGTCGAGCGCATCATTGCCGAGGTGAACCCGACCGCCGAGTTCGCGGTTGCCTCCAACCCCGAGTTCCTGCGCGAGGGTGCGGCGATCGAGGATTTCAAGCGCCCCGACCGCATCGTCGTGGGCATCGAGGACGAGCGTGCGCGCGCGCCGATGGAAGAGGTCTACCGCCCGCTGTTCCTCAACCGCTCGCCGGTGCTGTTCACCGCCCGGCGCACGAGCGAGCTGATCAAATATGCCGCCAATGCATTCCTTGCGATGAAGATCACCTTCATCAACGAGATCGCGGACCTTTGCGAAAAGGTCGGTGCCGACGTGAAGGATGTGTCGCGCGGCATCGGTCTCGACAACCGCATCGGCTCGAAGTTCCTGCACGCAGGGCCCGGCTATGGCGGCTCCTGCTTCCCCAAGGACACGCTGGCACTGGTCAAGACGGCGCAGGATTATGAGGCACCGATCCGGCTGATCGAGACCACGGTCGCGGTCAACGACACCCGCAAGCGGGCGATGGCACGCAAGGTGATCGCGGCACTGGGCGGCGACGTCCGCGGCAAGTCGATCGCGCTGCTGGGCCTCACCTTCAAGCCGAACACCGACGACATGCGCGATTCGCCTGCGCTCGCGATCGTGCAGGTGCTCGAGGACGCGGGCGCCACCGTGCGCGCCTATGATCCCGAGGGCATGGAGGCGGCGCGGGCGCTGATGCCGAATATCACCTACACCGACTCGGCTTACGCGGCGGCGGAGGGCGCCTGCGCCGTGGTGATCGCGACCGAATGGGATGCATTCCGCGCGCTTGATCTCAAGCGGCTCGACCGCATCATGGCGCAGCCGGTGCTGGTAGACCTGCGCAACATCTATCGCCCCAAAGCGGTCGAAGCGGCAGGGTTCACCTATTGCGGCGTCGGGCGCCCGGGTCATGCGAAGCCCGCGTCGGCCAGCCAGGCGGCGCCGGCAGAGGCGATGGCCGACTGATGCGGTTCCTGATCACCGGCACCGCCGGGTTCATCGGGTTCCATCTCGCGCGTCGCCTGCTGGCAGAGGGGCATAGCGTCACCGGCTTCGACGGGATGACGCGCTACTATGATGTCCGGCTGAAGCAGGCGCGCAACGCGATCCTGGCGCAGTCGGATCGGTTCCGCATGGTCGAGGGGATGCTGGAAGACCGCTCGGCGCTCTACCAGGCGGCCGAGATTGCGGAGCCGGAGGTGATTATCCACCTCGCCGCCCAGGCGGGGGTGCGCTACTCGATCGAGGCGCCGGAGACCTATGTCGACAGCAACCTCACCGGCTCCTGGGCGGTGCTGGAACTCGCCCGCGCGCTCCAGCCGCAGCATCTGCTGATGGCGTCGACGTCCTCGATCTATGGCGCGAATCCGACCGTGCCGTTCAGCGAGACGCATCGCGCCGACGAGCCGCTCAGCCTCTATGCAGCGACCAAGAAGGGCATGGAAGCGATGGCGCACAGCTATGCGCATCTGTTCGGCGTGCCGAGCACCATGTTCCGTTTCTTCACCGTCTATGGCCCGTGGGGCCGCCCGGACATGGCGCTGTTCAAGTTCAGCGACGCGATCCTGAACGACCGGCCGATCGACGTGTACGGCCATGGCCAGATGGCGCGCGACTTCACCTATATCGACGATCTGGTGGAGGCGGTGATCCGCCTCGCCGCGGTGCCGCCGCACGAGGACAATCGCGTCACCGGCGACACGGTCGTCGACACGCTGTCTCATCAGGCGCCGTTCCGCACCGTCAACATCGGCGGCGGCCAGCCGACGCCGTTGATGGACTTCATCCGCACGATCGAGGCGGCGACTGGCCGCACCGCCCGGCTCAACATGATGGAGATGCAGGCCGGCGACGTGCCCCGCACCTATGCGGACCCCAGCCTGTTGCAGGCACTCACCGGCTACACGCCGGACACGCCCATCGATCGCGGCGTGTCCGCGTTCGTCGACTGGTTCCGCGAGTGGCGCGTCCAGGCCGCCCAGGCATAGGCCAGCGCGTCAGCTGAACACGTTTTCGCCCGCGGTCGGAAGCACCACTTCCCCCGCGCGGGAACGCGCGCGGAAGTAGCGGAAGCGGCGTGTGTCCTGAGGTACCCGCTCGAACGGCAGCCAACCGAAGTCCACGTCAGGTACCGCGACAGTCCGGATGAGCGGGACAACTGTAGGCACCAGCCGCATTGCCGCGGGAAAGTCGGACAGCCCCAGAAAGCCTTGCCGCGATGGCATGCGCCGCGCCTTGCGGATAAACATCGCCTCATGCGCCTCCACGCTGTCGCGCGGTCCCGTGCGCGAGGTGAGCTCGAAATTGAAGTCCAGCGCCCATCGCGGCTCCGCAATGGCCCGCACCGCCCCGCGCGGCACTTGCAGGTCCGTCATTTGCGGCGGCGCGAGCAGGTGAATGGTGTGGATGCGCCACCGGATTGCGGGCTTCCAATGTATTCCTTCAATCAGCCCAAGGGCGGCGATCGGCGTGATGATGTCGTAGGTGACAAACGAGTCGGAAAACTCCGGACGCGGAAAGCAGGCTAAGGCACCGGAAACGAGCAGCCTGAACTGCCTGCTCGAAGAATTCAAAAGGTCCATAGGCAGAGCTTTCGATCAGCTTGCGCGTGCTTGTACAGGCCGGCTCGTTCACATCAGCAACCAGATCGGTTGAACTTGCTCGGGGAAAGACGCCGTCAAGCAGATCGTGCTCCGGGTTGGATGATGCTCAAGGTGCACAAGCGGCAATTGCACGACACTGTCTCCGAACCGGAGTTCATTTTAGATCAAAAGAAGAACACCTCCGGGGTGGGTTCTAACCATGTGCATGGAGTGCAACATGTCCTGGAAAGCAATGTTCGAAATTCGGCTTCCGCTCGTCGTCACGTTCAAACTTCAGTTGGTCTGCTCAACAACCGCAGTACCCGCTGAAAGGACGCGAACGCGATCGTGATCGTCGCAGGCGGGCGTCTGATCGCGCGGGCACCGGCGTGCCGGCTTGCGTCGCTTGTGCAGCGCAGCACCTCCCCGTACAGCCGCGCGCATGCCCGGCGACACGATCCTCAAAGGCGTCGGCCTGCGGCTGCTCGCGATCTTCTTTCTCTCGACCATGTCGGCACTGGTGAAGCTCGCCGAAACGCGCGGGGCCACGTTGATCGAGACCATGTTCTGGCGGCAGTTTTGCGCGCTGCCGGTGGTGGTCGCCTTCGTCGCGGTTGGTCCAGGCCTCGCGACACTGCGAACGACGCGGTTCCGGGCGCACTTGGGCCGGTCTGCCGTGGGCCTGATGGGCATGGTGTTCACCTTCGGCTCGGTGCTGCTGCTGCCCTTGGCGGAAGCGACCGCGTTCCAGTTCACCGTGCCGATCTTTGCCACCCTCCTGGGGGCGCTCGTCCTGCGCGAGCCGACCGGCTGGCAGCGCTGGGGTGCCGTGCTCGTCGGCTTTGCGGGCGTGCTGGTGGTGGCGCAGCCGGGCGCGGGTCATGCGGTGTCCGGCTTTGGCGCCGCAGTAGGTCTGCTCGCGGCGCTGTTCGTCGCGATCGTGGCGATCCTGCTGCGGCAGCTCGGCCGTACCGAGAACAGCGGAACGACGGTCTTCTGGTTCTCGCTCCTGTCGATCCCGCCGCTAGGCGCTGCCTACGCCTTCCATCTCGCGCCCCATGATCCGGCCACCTGGGCGATCCTGGTCGGCATCGGACTGGTCGGAGGCATGGGCCAGATCGCGCTGACTGCGGCGCTGCGCCACGCCCCGGTGTCGGTGGTGGTGCCGATGGATTACTCCGGCCTGGTGTGGGCGACGCTGTATGGCTGGGCGCTGTTCGGCGTCCTGCCGAGCGCGATGACCTGGGCGGGTGCGCCGATCATCATCGCCAGCGGGCTGTTCATCGTCTGGCGCGAGCACCGGCTGGGGCGGCAGAAGCTTGCCGCCGCCAGTGCGCTGGAGGATGCCTAGTCGCCCGCGTACGCCACCAGGCTGCGAACGGCGATGCCATCTTCGCGCAGCGCGTCCGCGCCGCCCAGGTCGGGCAGGTCGATCACAAAGGCTGCCTGGGTGACGGTGGCGCCGGCCTTGCGCAGCAGGCGTACCGCTGCCCGCGCGGTTCCGCCGGTCGCGATCAGGTCATCGACCAGCAGTACCCGTGCCCCCGGCGCGCACGCGTCGGCATGGATGGTGATGCGATCGGTGCCATACTCCAGCGCATAATCTTCGGCGATGGTGGCGCCGGGCAGCTTGCCGTCCTTGCGGATCAGCAGCACTCCTGCCCCCAGTGCCAGTGCGACCGCGGGCGCAAAGACGAAGCCGCGCGCCTCGATCCCCGCCACCAGGTCGATCGGCCCCTCGACCGCCGCGACCATCTGCTCGACGGCGAGGCGAAGCCCCTCGGCATCGAGCAGCAGGGTTGTGATGTCCCGGAACTGGATCCCGGGCTTCGGGAAGTCCGGGATAGTCCGGATGCGCCGCCGGAGGAACTCGGCGGCGCCGGTGGGTTCGTTCAATGCTTCACGCCTCGCCAGATATTGCGATACGCGCCATAGGTCAGCAGCGAGAAGATCAGCAAGAACAGGATCGTCGCCAGTCCGGCCTGATGCCGCGTCTGCAGGTTCGGCTCGGCCGTCCAGACCAGGAACGCCGACACGTCCTTGGCCATCTGGTCGATCGTTGCGCGCGTACCGTCCTGATAGGTCACCTGGTCGTTGCTGGTGAGCGGCGGCGGCATCGCGATGTTGAGGTTCGGGAAATAGGGGTTGTAGTGCAGCCCCTCCGGCGTCTTGGCGCCCGGGAACTTGTGCACCAGCTCGGCGGGCTGGTTCTGATAGCCGGTCAGCAGCGAGTAGATATACGCCGCCCCACCCTCACGTGCCTTGGTGATCAGCGACAGGTCCGGCGGGATCGCGTTGTTGTTCGCCGCACGGGCCGCGATGTCGTTCGGGAACGAGAGCGGGAAGCGGTCCGACGCGATGTTGGCGCGGGTCGCGGGCTCACCCGTTTCCGGATTGATGCTCGGCTGCTGGATCGCCCATTGGGTGGCGATCGCCTTCACCTCAGCCTCGTTATAGCCAAGGTCCTCCAGGTTGCGGAACGCGACCAGGCGGAGCGAGTGACAGGCGGCGCACACTTCCTTGTAGACCTGGAAGCCGCGCTGCAGTTGCTGCTGGTCGAAGCGGCCAAAGGGACCGTCCGATGCCAGTTTGAGCGGCTTGTGCTCGCGGTGGAATTCATGCTCGGCAGTCGGCGCCGCCGGCTCCGTCACCAGGCCATAGATGGTGGTGACGAGCGCCAGCATCAGCACGCCTGCGAAGGCCAGTCCGACCAGGATGTTCAGGTTGCGCAACGCCACCCGGAAAAGGGAAGAGATCATGGTCGAAGCCCCTTATTCGGCGGCCGCCGGCGAACCGGTCACGGCAGTTTGGCGCATGCGGGCCCCGCTCTTCCCTTCCAGCACAGCCTCGGTGATCGAGTTGGGCAGCGGGCGCGGACGCTCCAGGGCGGAGACGATCGGCACCAGCACGAGGAAGTGGAGGAAGTAATAGGCCGCCGCGATCTGGCTGGCGATGATGTAGGCCGGTTCCGCCGGCGCACCGCCGCAGAAGCCGAGCACCAGCACGTCCGCCACCAGCACCCAGAACAGCGTGCGGTACATGGGGCGGAAGTTCGCCGAACGCACGGGCGAACGGTCGAGCCACGGCAGGAAGAACAGCAGCAGGATCGAGCCGAACATCGCCAGCACGCCCCACAGCTTCGCCGGGATGATGAAGTCCACGGTGAAGGCGCGCAGGATCGCGTAGAAGGGCCAGAAATACCATTCGGGCACGATGTGCGCAGGGGTCGAGAGCGGGTTTGCCGGGATATAGTTGTCGGCATGGCCCAGGTAATTGGGCGCAAAGAACAGCAGCGCGGCAAAGATGATCAGGAACACGCCCAGGCCGAAGCCGTCCTTGGCGGTGTAATAGGGGTGGAACGGCACCGTGTCCTGCTCGGCCTTCACCTCCACGCCGGTCGGGTTGCCCGAGCCCGGGATGTGTAGCGCCCAGATGTGGAGGATGATGACCCCAAGGATCACGAACGGCAGCAGATAGTGGAGCGAGAAGAAGCGGTTGAGCGCCGCGTTGTCCGGCGCATAGCCGCCCAGCAGCCAGATGCGGATCGTCTCGCCGATCCCGGGGATTGCCGAGAAGAAGCCGGTGATGACCTGCGCGCCCCAGAAGCTCATCTGACCCCAGGGGAGCACATAGCCCATGAAGGCGGTCGCCATCAGCAGCAGGAAGATGACGACGCCCAACAGCCACACCATCTCGCGCGGCGCCTTGTACGAGCCGTAATAGAGCCCGCGGAAGATGTGGATGTAGACCACCGCCAGGAACATCGACGCGCCGTTCGCATGCGCATAGCGCAGGAACCAGCCGGCGTTCACGTCGCGCATGATCGATTCAACCGAATCGAACGCGACCTGGCCGTTGGCCGCGTAATGCATGGCGAGAACGATGCCGGTCACGATCTGGATCATCAGGGCGGCGCCCGCCATGATGCCGAAGTTCCAGAAATAGTTGAGGTTGCGCGGCACGGGATAGCCGCCGCCGATCGCGTTGTAGACGAAGCGCGGCAGCGGCAGGCGGCTGTCCACCCACTGCATCAGCGGGTGCTTTGGCGCATAATGCTGGGCCCAGGGAAAGCTCATCGCGTGTCTCTCCTCAGCCGACCAGGATCGTGGTGTCGGACGTGAACGAATAGTCGGGAACCGCCAGGTTCAGCGGTGCCGGCCCCTGCCGGATGCGGCCGGCCGTGTCATAGGCCGAGCCATGGCACGGGCAGAAATAGCCGCCGAACGGCCCCTTGTTCTCGCCCTCGCCGGCGCCCAGCGGCACGCAGCCCAGGTGGGTGCACACGCCCAGCGTCACCAGCCAGTTGGCCTTGCCCTCCTTGGTCCGCTCAGCAAGCGACTGCGGGTCGCGCAGGTCCGACAGCGGCACCTTGTTGGCGGCCTCGATCTCCTGCGGGGTAAGGTTGCGGACAAACAGCGGCTGCTTGCGGAACGACGCCTTGATCGCCTGCCCCGGCTCGATCGCCGAAAGGTCCAGCTCGGTCGTCGACTGCGCCAGCACGTCGGCCGAAGGGCTCATCTGGTTGATGAGCGGCAAGGCGATCACACCCACGCCCACCCCTGCAAATGCCACTGCGCCAATGGATAGATAATCGCGTCGGCGGGGATTCTCGATGACATCTTCGTGCGAGCCGGTCGCTCCGCCGGGGGGAACCTCGTCTATTGTCGCCATGCGCTATTTGCCCCTGCACCCAAACCATTCGGCGCGAACGCGCCTCAGAGAATTACAGGCAGCCTTGCCATCTATTCGGCTGCGTCAAGTGGCCTTGAACTCCGGCGCCTGCGCAACGTGATAGACGTGGGGGTGTGACTTTGCCAACTGCCCCCAAGCTACTGCCTGCGTGCCGCCCCTACACGGCTTTGTTGCGCAAGAGTTTGAGGCAGGGCAAAGCCGTGCAGTGCGAATTGCAATGTTTCAGCCCGACATCGCAGGAAACGTCGGCACGGTGCTTCGGCTCGGCGCCTGCATGGGCGTGGGCGTCGACCTGATCGAGCCGATGGGCTTTCCGTGGAGCGATCGGGCGCTGGCGCGGGCCGGCATGGACTATGCCGCGCAGGCGTCCGTGGTACGCCACGTCGACTGGGAGGCGTTCCACGCTGCGCTTCCCGGCCGGCTGGTGTTGCTCACCACCCGCGGCGCCGTTCCCCTGCCGCAGGCGCGATTCGAACCCGGCGACACGCTGCTGCTCGGCTCCGAGGGATCGGGCGTGCCGGCCGAAGTCCGTGCTGCGGCGGACCTGGCGGTCGCCATCCCGATGCGCCCGGCCATGCGCTCGCTCAACGTCGCCGTCTCGGCCGCGCTGGTGCTGGGCGAAGCTCTGCGCCAGACCCATGGCTGGCCGACCGGCGCCTGACACTCTCGACTTCGCAAGCCCCGCGAAGCTAAGCGGTTCCCATGGAACCCCTCGACCCCCAACAGCTTGCCGCGCGAACCTGGTTCGAGAGCTTGCGCGACCGCATCTGTGCCGAGTTCGAGGCGATCGAGCGCGAGGCCGGGTCGAGCGCAGTGTTCGACTACAGCCCGTGGGACCGGGTCGATTCGGCCGGCGGTCACGGCGGCGGCGGCGTCCGCGGGCTGATGAAGGGCCGCGTGTTCGAGAAGGTCGGCGTCAACGTCTCGACGGTCGCGGGAACGCTGGAGGGCGGCTTTGCCCAGTCGATCCACGGCGCGGGCGAGAACCCGGCTTTTTTCGCGACGGGCATCAGCCTGGTTGCGCACATGGCCAATCCGCACGTGCCGGCCGTGCACATGAACACCCGCTTCCTGGTCACCACCAAGCGCTGGTTCGGCGGCGGCGCCGACC
This sequence comes from Sphingomonas sp. PL-96, assembly GCF_020707215.1. Taxonomy (GTDB): domain Bacteria; phylum Pseudomonadota; class Alphaproteobacteria; order Sphingomonadales; family Sphingomonadaceae; genus Sphingomonas. The sequence continues at coordinate 191,574 of NZ_JAJFET010000002.1, read as the reverse complement.
TCAACCCGCCGATCCCCTATGCGGAGGACACCGCCGCCTTTCACGCGACGCTGGCAGCAGCGTGCGATGCCCATGACCCGGCCTATTACCCGCGCTTCAAGCAATGGGCCGACGACTATTTCTTCATCCCCCACCGCAACGTCCATCGTGGCGTCGGCGGCATCTTCTTCGACCATCTGGAGGGGGATTTCGACGCGAACTTCGCCTTCACCCGCGACGTGGGCGAAGCGTTTCTGGCCGCCTATCCGCCGCTGGTCCGCCGGCGCATGCACCAGCCGTTCGAGGAGGCCGACACGCGGCGCCAGTTGGAATGGCGCGGGCGCTATGCCGAGTTCAACCTGGTGTGCGATCGCGGCACGCTGTTCGGCCTGAAGACCGGCGGCAACATCGACGCGATCCTGATGAGCCTGCCGCCGATGGCGAGCTGGAGCTGAGGCGATGGGGCTGATCCCGGTCCGCGCCGACGAGGTCGCGACGATCGTCACCTCGCTCGAGATGCGCAGCCGGCCGCCGCTGCGGCCGCTGCCCGACGCGCCGCTGCGACTCGTCCACTGGCCGCAGCCGGACCTGGGGAACTACCGCGCGCTGTTCCGGCGCGTGGGCGAGCCCTGGCTGTGGTTCTCGCGGCTGGTGATGGACGACGATCGGCTGCGCGCAATCGTCCATGATCCCGGCATCTCCGTCTATGCCGCTGTCGATCGCCACGGCATTGAGGTGGGGATGCTGGAGCTGGACCACCGCCGTCCCGGCGAATGCGAATTGTCCTATTTCGCGCTGGTGCCCGAACTGGTCGGACGTGGGCTCGGCCGCTGGCTGATGGCGCAGGCGCTGACGCTGGGCTGGCGCAAGGGCGTCGAACGCATGTGGGTGCATACCTGCACGCTCGACCACCCGCGCGCGCTCGGCTTCTATCGAGCGAGCGGCTTTGTGCCGTTCAAGCGGACGGTTGAGACCTTCGCCGACCCGCGCACATTGGGCATCCTCTCGCCCGACGCCGCGCCGCACTATCCGCGGCTGCCGGTCGCCTGACGATAGGCGGTGACGCGCAGCAGCGCATAGGCGAGCGCCATGCCGCCGTTCGCCAACCCGACCATTAGGACGCCGATGGTGACCGGCACAGGGTTGCTCGCGCCCGCCGTCAGGAAACCTGTGCCCAGCATCACCAGCAGCTGCCCGACAAAGTAGAAGATGGCTTGCAGCCCCAGCAGGGCGAAGCCGTTGCCCGCCGTCAGCTGGATACCGCGCGCGATCGCATCCATCGCGCCGCGCCGCGGCTCCGCAAGAATCGCTGCGGGGATCAGGAAGCTGCGGCCGATCGCGTAGAGACCCGGCAGTGCAAACGCCAGCAGGCCCAGCACCACGGCGAACTGAATGCCGATTTGCGCAAGCAGCAACGCCGGAAACCGCCGCAGTGCGCTGCCCATCGCGCCCGCCACGGTCGGATGCGCAGGATCGAGGTACAGCGCCAGGATCGCGCCGGTGCCGAACAGGCCCAGCAGCGTCTGCAGCAACAACCAGGGGAGGTTGGCCGAGACATAGCGCTGCATCGTCTCCACCATGGTCGCCAGGTCGGCAGGCGCACCCGGATCGCCGGGCGCGGGCGCCGCCATCCAGATCGTCGCGGCCATCGTCGGCAGCATCAGGAAGATCCCGGCAATCGGCACGAGCACGGCGCGGTCACGCCGCCACAAGCTCCACGCGCCGCTGACCACGGCGCCCAAATCCAGCTTCATCGATGCGCCGCCGTTCCGTCCTGTCGTTGGCATGCTTCGAGGTAAAGCTTGCCGGTAAAGGCCCACAGCAGCACCGCCAGCGCGGTTTCCACCAAGCCCGTCGACACCCGCGTCAGGATCGACGCGATGCCCAGCCCATCGTCGCTGCCGAACGCGATCGCGAACACGGTGCCGGCCGCGAACCGCACCGCGCTTGTCAGCACCAGCCTGACGACGCCGTACAGCAGCAGCACGCCGATGATCCGGGCGGCGAGACCGCGGGTGAGCGCAAAGGAGCGCGCAAAGGCGCGGAGTCCGCGCCGCTCCGCCAGCACGACCGGTGCCAGCAGGCTGAGCCGCGCCCCGACCCACAGCAGCAGCGGCAGCAGAACCAGGCCATAGAGCGCGATCCAGGCAGCCGCGGCGGCGGAGGGCATCACCTCCTCGCCGACGGCGGCCGCCGTGAAGTCAAAACCATAGCCCGCCAGGATCCCGATCACGGGCACCCCCAGCAGCAGCAAGGCGAGGGTCAGCAACAGCGCGAAGCCGATCACCACCGCCAGGCGCAGCCCCGCCTGGCGCATCGCCGGACCCAACGCACCGGGCAGGATCGCCAGCGCGACCACGGCAAGCTCCGCCCACAGCATCAGCAGCGAACCGGCGATCTGCACCACCGACAGAAGACCGCGCGTCGCCCCGTCGGCGCCGTCAACAGCCGCTTCGGCGATGGCCAGTGCAACCGTCGGCGCGAACAGCGCCAGGCCGCCAAGCGCGAACAGTGCGACCGCATGGCCGCGGATAAACGCAGCGGTGCGGTCCCACACCCGCTCCATTTCGACCGTGGCGACCATCGGCGCCGCATTGCCCACTGCCTGCATGACGCGTCGCTGTACCCATGCTACCGGGCGTTGCCAATGCTTAGCCCCGATCCCTCCCCCGCGCCCGCCGCCCCGGAATGGCGCATCGAGCCCGGTCTGACCGACTATCCGCAAGCGCTTGCCGCGATGGAGGCGCGCGCCGCCGTGATCGCCGACGGACAGGCGTCCGAGCTCGTCTGGCTGGTCGAGCACCCGCCCCTCTACACCGCCGGCACCAGCGCGGATCCTGCCGAGCTGCTCGACCCGCGCTTCCCGGTGTTTCCGGCCGGACGCGGCGGGCGCTACACCTATCACGGCCCTGGGCAGCGCGTCGGCTATCTGATGCTGAACCTGGCGCAGCGCGGGCGCGACGTGCGCCGCTTCGTCCATGGCGTGGAGCAATGGGTGATCCGCGCGCTCGCCCGGCTGGAGGTGGAAGCGTTTGCGGTGCCCGAGCGGATCGGCATCTGGACCCGCGACGGCGGACAGGAGGCGAAGATCGGCGCCATCGGCGTCCGCGTGCGCCGCTGGGTGACGTTTCACGGCTTCTCCGTGAACCTTTCGCCGGACCTGACCCACTTCGGTGGAATCGTTCCCTGCGGCCTTCCCGAATTCCCAGTCACCAGTCTAGAACAGCTCGGTCGGGACGCCCGGCAGGAGAGTTTCGACGCCGCACTTCTCCTCGAATTTCCGACTTTGCTGACGTCACTCACCGCATCCAGTGAAAACCCGCTTGAGGGGCGCTCGGGAACCGACTAATGTCCATCCCCGGTTGGGTATTAAACGGCAGATAAGCCGCCAAACCACTAGTTTAGGGAGCTCTACATGCGCGCAATCATTTCCAAGATCGTTACCAGCTCGATGGTCGCCGGCGCGGCGCTGATGGTCGCAGCTTGCGGCGATTCGACCGAGACGACCAACGACAACACCATCGTCACCGACCTGAACTCGACCGACACGTCGATGGACGGCACGATGACCGACAACATGACCGCCGTTGACGGCGCGATGGGCAACGACGCGATGCTCGCGAACGACACCACGCTCGCGAACGACACCACGCTGTCGAACGACACCGCGACCACCAACGCGATGTAATCAGACGTTTCGACGTCTGAGTGGCGAGGGCCGTCCGGGCGACCGGGCGGCCTTTGCTTTTACCGGTACGTGCGCGCCGTCTCGCACGGCCCGACGCCTGCCGCGGTGCAGCACGCACAGGCCGGAGAATCACAGGGATTCCAATCGACTGCGTTCCGACGGAACGATGCCGACATCGGGAAAAAAGGTCTTGGCGAGAAACGTCAAAACCCCGTAACCCCCTCAGCGTGGCGCCGCATCGGCGTTTGAGAGGATCCCATGAAGTCAGTGCGAACCCTGATCGCCGGTGCCGCCCTTGCGGTCGCGACCTATGCCGCCCCTGCGTCGGCCCAGTTTTTCTTCAAATCGCCTGACCTCTCCGGCCCGGCGGTGACCGGCGCGGAGCCCGGCATCGTCGTCCAGGCGCTGCCTGGTGCCACCGGGGAGGAGCTGCGCGCGGCACTCGCCTGGAACCTGCGCGCCGGCCTCAACGTCGCCGCGCTCCAGTGCCAGTTCGAACCGACGCTGCTGACGCTCAACAACTACAACGACCTGCTCGACACCCATTCGGTCGAGCTCAAGCGCAGCTACGACGTGCTGGCGAAATATTTTGAGCGCAACGCCAAGACCAAGAAGGAAGGGCAGACCGCGCTCGACCAGTTCGGCACCCGCGTCTATTCCAGCTTCTCGACCGTGTCGGCGCAGATCAACTTCTGCCAGGCGGCGGGCGAGATCGGCCAGGAAGCGGTGTTCACGCCCAAGGGCCAGTTCGGCGCCCTCGCGGAGCAGCGCATGCGCAAGCTGCGCAACAGCCTGCGCCCCGCCAGCGAGCAGCAGTTCCCCGGCGGCTTCTACCAGCGCCCGCTCAGCAATGTCGAACCGCTCACCCGGCCCAAGTGCTGGAAGAAGGGCGAGTGGCTGGCCAAGCGTTGCGGCGCCTATCCGCTGATCGGCTGATGCCGTTCGGGCTGCACCGCGGTGCAGCCCAAGCCGGGAGACCTGCGCCTCAGCGCAGCCCCAACAGCTTGTGGGTCTGGAGCGACAGCCGCCATTTCGGCCGGGCGAGCACCAGATCCACGCACATCTCGCGATTGGCGTCGGCTTGGCGGTCGTCGAGCGGCTGCGCCAGGAAATTCGCGAAGTCCCAGCGTTCGATCGTATCCAGGTCCAGCCCGGCCTGGGGCCAGACCAGCTTCAGTTCATCCCCGCGCTGCTGCACCACGGTGCTGCCGGCCTTAGGGCTGATGCACACCCAGTCGATGCCCGGATGCGCCGCGATGGTCCCGTTGCTCTCGATCGCGATGGTAAAGCCCGCCGCGTGCAGCGCCTCCACCAGCGCATCGTCGATCTGGAGCATGGGCTCGCCGCCGGTCAGCACGACGAAGCGACGCTCGGTGCCAGTGCCCCAGAAGCCCTCCACCGCTGCCACCAGCGCACTGGCATCGGCGAACTTGCCCCCGCCCTCGCCATCGGTGCCGACGAAATCCGTGTCACAGAAGCGGCAGACGGCGGTCGCACGATCAATCTCACGCCCGCTCCACAGGTTGCAGCCGGCGAAACGCACGAACACCGCGCGGCGGCCGGCGTGCACGCCCTCCCCCTGCAGCGTCAGGAACATCTCCTTGACGGCGTAGCTCATCGCAGGCGCGTCCCTCAGGCCGCCGTGGTGGCGTAGCGGGTCGGATCGGGCACGCCCGCTTCCTCGAACCCCTTCGACCGCAGCCGGCAGCTGTCACACAGCCCGCAATGCAGGTCGCCCTGCGGATCATAGCAGGACCAGCTGATGCCCAGATCCAGCCCCAGCCGCGTGCCTTCGCGCACGATGTCCGCCTTGGTCATGTGCTGGAGCGGGGCGTGAATCTTGAACCCCTCGCCCTCGACCCCGGCCTTGGTCGCAAGCGCCGCCAGATGCTCGAACCCGGCAATGAACTCCGGGCGGCAATCGGGGTAGCCCGAATAGTCCAGCGCGTTGACGCCGATGAACAGGTCGCGTGCACCGGCCGCCTCTGCCCAGCCGAGCGACAGGCTCAGGAAGATGGTGTTGCGCGCCGGCACATAGGTGATGGGAATGCCGGGGGCGACGCCGTCCTTCGGCACCGCGATGTCCGCGGTCAGCGCCGATCCGCCAAATGCCGACAGGTCCAGCGACAGCGTGACGTGACGCTCGGCACCCAGCGCCTGTGCGACCCGCGCGGCGGCGGCAAGCTCGATCTGGTGGCGCTGGTTATAGTCCACCGACAGGGCGAGCAGGCGGTATCCGGCCTCCCGCGCCATGGCAGCGGAAACCATCGAGTCGAGGCCGCCCGAAAGAAGGGCGACGGCAAAAGGCTGATCGGTCATGATGCCGAATCCGCTAGGCCCAGATGCGCCGCATCGCAACCGCCTGGGCGAGCAACGCTTTGTTGCAGAGGGCAAAGTACCGCTCGGCCGTCTGTTCAAGCGCCGTTATGAAAAAGGGCCCGCCGGTCCGGCGAGCCCCTTTCCTCACAACCGCGTGTGCGGGTGCTTACATGCCGCCGGCAGCGCCACCGGCCTGGACGTGCGCCAGGTGCTTTTCGATGATCGGCACGGCCGAGTCCGCGACCGCCTTCAGCGCCGGGTCCTGGCCATCGGTCGAGTAGCCCTTGTGCAGCGACCAGGCCATTTTGTGCGCCTCAGCCTGCTGCTGCATGTACAGCGCGTCGAAGCTGTCGGCATCCGCTTCCTTGAGCGCCGCGATCTTGGCCGCATTCGGCTCGGACAGCGCGCTCGGCGGACGCTTCACCTTCGGCTCAGTCTTCGGCAGGGCGGCCATCAGCGTCTTGGTGGTGGTCGTGTGATCCGCGATCATCTCACGGGCGAACGCCTTGGTGGCGTCGCTCTTGGACTTCGACAGCGCGATCTTGCTGGACTGAATCTCATACTTGTCGCTGTCGGCGGCCCAGGCCACATAATTCTCGGACGGCGTACCGGTCATCGGCGCGGCGCCGACCTGTTCCGGGGTCATCGTCTGCGCGATGCCGGCCGCCGGCATGGCGCCCAGAGCAATCGCACTCATCGTGATCAGCAACTTCCGCATGGTAGTCTCCCTGTTTCGCGAAGGGCCAAACGGACGATGTCGCGGCGTGTTCCCGGCAGGCCGACTGAATAGTCGCCAATGTTCGGAAGAGATCACCCCCAAACGGGTGATTAAGATGGTAGCGGAGGAGGGACTTGAACCCCCGACACGCGGATTATGATTCCGCTGCTCTAACCAACTGAGCTACTCCGCCCCATGGGCACTCGCCGTGGCGAGGGCGCGCCTATACGAAGGCGTTTGGCGTCGGTCAAGCGAACTTGTGACGGGAAAGTTGCTCCCAGGGTCCGCCCCGGTACCACCAGCTCGCCAGCCCGGCGATGGCGAGCGGCCGCGGGCGGAAATCGGCCTCCAGGCTGGCCAGCAGCGCGCGGGCTTGCGCCGGCTCGACCTTGTTCTGGATGGTCACATGCGGGCGCCAGCCGGCGCGATCCTGCGGCGTGAGCATGGTCGCGAACGCTTCGGCAAGCTCGGCGCGGATCGCCTCCAGTTCCGGCGATTCGATGCGCAGCGCCACGCCGCGTCCCAGGTTCATCAGCCCAGCGATCCGCGCGCGGGGCGGTGCCACGCCGCGGGTCGTCGAAGCCAGCCGCTGGCGCAGCTCCGCTGCCAGCTGCGGCGGCAAATGGTGGAACAGCGTCAGATGCGCGGCCAGCTGGTTGCGCTCGGGCGGGAAATGGCGGCGCCGCAGGCCGTCGAGCAAAGCATGGTCCTCCGCCCCGAACAGCGCCGATACGATGATCGGCGCAGCCTCGGGCGATGCGGAGGCCCCGAGGTCCGTCAAATCTCGACCTGGCTGCCGAGCTCCACCACCCGGTTGGTGGGCAGGCGGAAGAACTCCATCGCGCTTTCGGCGTTGCGCAGCATCCAGGCGAAGAGCTTTTCGCGCCAGATCATCATGCCCGGCCGGGCCGACGGCAGCAGCGTCTGGCGGGCCAGGAAGAAGCTCGTCTCCATCATCCGGAAATCGCCGCCCGCGATCTGCACCTGGCGCAGCGCGGCGGGGACGTCCGCGTCCTGCATGAAGCCATAGCGCAGGACCAGCCGGTGAAAGCCCTGGCCCAGGTCGTCCGCCTTTACCCGGTTCTCCTCCGCCACAAAGGGCTCGTCGGTGATCTTCACCGTCAGCAGGACCACGCGCTCGTGCAGCACCTTGTTGTGCTTGAGGTTGTGGAGCAGCGCGTGCGGCACGCCGTCGGGCGTAGAGGTCATGAACACCGCAGTGCCGGGCACGCGGCTCGCCGAATTGGCGGCGGAGTGGATGAACACCTTGATCGGCATCGCAGCCTCCCGCAGCCGGTCGATCATCAGCTTGCGCCCCTTTGCCCAGGTGGTGAGCAGCACGAAGATGACGATGCCGATCATCAGCGGGAACCAGCCGCCGTCGGGCACCTTGGTCAGGTTGGCCGCGAAATAGGCGCCGTCGACCAGGAAGAAGACCGCCAGCAACGGCAGCGCATAATAGACCGGCCAGCGCCACAGCGCGAACAGCAGCACCGCCAGCAGGCAGGTGTCGATCAGCATCGCGCCCGTGACCGCGATGCCGTAGGCGGCAGTCAGGTTGGACGAAGTGCGGAAGGTCAGCACCAGCAGGATCACCATCACCATCAGCGCCCAGTTGATGAGCGGGATGTAGATCTGCCCCGCGGTCGCGGCACTGGTGTGGTCGATGCGCAGGCGGGGAATGAAGCCCAACTGGATCGCCTGCTGCGTGACCGAAAACGCACCCGAGATCACCGCCTGGCTGGCGATGATCGCGGCGGCCGTCGCCAGGAACACCATCGGCAGCTGGAAGCCCTCGGGCGCCAGCATGTAGAAGGGGCTCTCCAGCGCTGCGGCGCCTTCGCGCATCAGCAGCGCGCCCTGCCCCATGTAATTGGCCATCAGCGCCGGCAGCACGACCCACAGCCAGGAAAAGGCGATCGGCTTTCGCCCGAAATGGCCCATGTCGGCATAGAGCGCCTCGGCACCGGTCACCGCCAGCACCACCGAGCCCAGCGCCAGGAACGCCGCCAGCGGATCGTGGACAAAGAAGGCGATCGCATAGGTCGGTAGGAACGCGTGCAGGATGGTCGGCGTCTGGACGATGCTGACGATGCCCAGCCCTGCGATGACCGTGAAATAGCAGACCATGATCGGGCCGAAAAAGGCGCCGACGCGCGACGTGCCGCCCCGCTGGATCGAGAAGAGGCCGACCAGGATCAGCACCGCGATCGGCAGGACCAAGCCACCGAAGGCCGGCGCAGCGATGGCGACGCCCTCCACCGCCGAAAGCACGGAAACCGCCGGCGTGATCATGCTGTCGCCATAGAAAAGCGCAGTCGCAAACACGCCCAGCAGCACGATGCCGCTGGTCCAGCGCTTGCCCTGGGTTCGGCCGGACACGAGCGCGAGCAGGGCCAGGCTGCCGCCCTCCCCCTTGTTGTCGGCGCGCATGATGATCGTGACGTACTTCAACGTCACCACGATCATCATCGACCAGAACATCAGGCTGACGACGCCCATGATGTGGAGCGAATCGAGCGCCAGCTTGTGGTGGCCGTCGAACGTCTCACGAAAGGCGTAGAGCGGGCTGGTACCGATGTCGCCGAAGACGATGCCGACCGCGCCCAGCATCAGCTTCCAGGTCGCCTGTTCGCGAGCATGGGCATGGCCGCCCTCGAGCCGCTCGGACGGCAGGAGCGCCGTCTCTGGCGACGGAATGGCTGCGGGGCTCACCGGTGCGGCAATCGCTGGATCGGGTAGATCATGACCATTGCCTGAACCGCTACTCGTTTCATCGTGAAAGCGCGCGCAGTTAGCATGCGCAACATGCGCTCGCAACGGGACACGCCCTGCCCCACCGGCTATAGCAGCCGCATCCACGCATTCGGAGAGGTTTATGCGCGTCGGTGTTCCCAAGGAAATCAAGAACCATGAGTATCGCGTCGGTCTGACGCCCCCTTCAGTGGCGGAATTGACAGCGGCCGGCCACGAAGTCGTCGTCGAGACCGGCGCCGGACTCGGCATCGACTTCACCGATGCCGATTATGTCTCGGCCGGGGCCCGCATCGTCACGGACGCGGCGGCCGTGTTCGCGCAAAGCGATATGATCGTGAAGGTGAAGGAGCCGCAGCCGTCGGAGATTGCGCTGCTGGAACCGCGGCACACGCTGTTCACCTATCTCCACCTCGCCGCAGACAAGCCCCAGGCAGAAGGGCTGATGCAGTCGGGGGCGACCTGCATCGCCTATGAGACGGTGACGTCGAACAGCGGCTCGCTGCCGCTGCTGAAGCCGATGTCGGAAGTCGCCGGGCGCATGTCGATCCAGGTCGGCGCCCATTATCTGGAGAAGGAACAGGGCGGCCGCGGCGTGCTGCTGGGCGGCGTCCCCGGCGTCGCGCCCGCACGAGTCGCGATCCTGGGCGGCGGCGTCTCGGGCATCAACGCCGCGCAGATGGCGGTCGGCTTGCGCGCGGACGTGACCATTTACGACATCAGCAACGAGCGGCTGGCGGAACTGGACCTGCATTTCGGCAGCCAGATCAAGACCGCCTATGCGTCGCGTTCCGCCATCGCGGCGGCGGTGGCGCGCGCGCATCTGGTGATCGGCGCGGTGCTGGTACCGGGCGCTGCCGCCCCGAAGCTGGTGACGCGCGAGATGCTGCGGACCATGAAGCGCGGCAGCGTGCTGGTCGACATCGCGATCGACCAGGGCGGCTGCTTCGAAACCTCGCGCGCGACGACCCACGACGATCCCGTGTTCGTCGAGGAGGACGTGATCCATTACTGCGTCGCCAACATGCCGGGCGCGGTTGCCCGCACCTCTGCCTTTGCCCTCAACAACGCGACGCTGCCGTTCGCGATGCGGATCGCGAACCTGGGCGCAGAGGCGGCGATGCGTGCCGACCGGCATCTGGCGGCGGGCCTGAACGTGTCGGGCGGCAAGATTCGGCACGCGGCCGTAGCCGAGGCACTGTCGCTGCCGTTGGAGGCGTGGCCCGGAACGGAATGAGAACACGCACGTTGTCGCGGGGAAGGAGAAACCCGATGACGACCGAGCACAACCCCAAGACCGAACCCTTCTCCAATGCCGAGAAGGACCCGGACGACTGGACCACCGGCGACGAGCCGATGACCGGCGCCCAGGCATCCTATCTCAAGACGCTGAGCGAAGAGGCTGGCGAAGGGTTCGACGAAAACCTGTCCAAGGCCGACGCCTCCAAGCGCATCGACGCGCTGCAGGAAAAGACCGGCCGGGGCGCGCACTGACAGGAACGCCGCTGCCCTTCAGGGCGGCGGCGCCTTTTTCCGGCAGCACCCGCGCGTTGCGTGCATCCCGGCGAGTAAATTAGACTGAGGCCTCCTCAACGGGAGGCCTGCGATGCCCAGCCTGATTGTTTCGGTGCTTGCCGCGTTTTCGCTGACAGCCGCCGCCGCGGATGCGCCGAAGAAGTCGCCGGAGGTCGACGGGCGCTTCGACATCGGCGGCCGTTCGATCCGACTCGCCTGTTCGGGAGCCGGTACGCCGACCGTGGTGGTGGACGCGGGCATGGGCACCGGTCCGGTGGAGGATGCCGGCTGGCAGCGTATCGCGGCCCGGATCGCCCCCACCACCCGCATCTGCCTGTACGATCGAGCCGGGTTGGGCAGCAGCGACCCGGCGCCACAGGCGGTGCGGACCAGTCTCGACGCCGCGAATGACCTGCACGCCGCCCTGCAACAAGCGAAGCTAACAGGGCCTTATCTGCTCGTCGCCCACTCGATCGGCGGCCTGCACGCGCAGGTGTTCGCCAACCGGTACCCGCACGACGTCGCAGGGCTGGTGCTCGTCTCCTCGAGCCACCCGGACCAGATGACGACCTGGCGCTCGCTGCTGCCGCCGGCCTCAGCGGGCGAGGAGAAGCCGCTGACCGAGGCGCGCGCCTTTCTTACCAGGATGATCGAGGATCCGAGCGGCAACGAGGAACGCCTCGACTGGCGCGTCAGCGCGGCCCAGGCGCGCCAGCTGACATCGCTCGGCAGCAAGCCGGTGATCGTGGCGACTCACAGCCCGCGCTTCCGGATGGTGCCCGGCCTTTCCCAGCCGCTCGCCGATCGGCTGGAAGACGCGACCCAGCGCATGCAGAAGCAGTTCCTCTCGCTCTCTTCCAACGCGCGGCAGAATATCGCCGCTACGGCCGGCCACGGGCTTCCCCATGAGGCGCCCGAGTTCGTCGTCGCGAACATCCTGCAGGGCGTGGCCGCCGTCCGCGCTGCTCAGCCGACCCGGTAGAGCCCCGCGCCATGTGACGGGATGCGGCGGGTGAGCCGGTCCGTGACCGGCGGCAGCGCCGTCCCCTCCCACAGGTCGCGCACCGGCTGGCTGCCGTTCAGCCCGAGCTCGCGAAGCGGCAGCGCAATGTCCCGCGCCTCCTTGCCCGTGTTGAACAGCGCCACATAGCGGCCGCGCCCGTCCGCCGGACGCGCGGACCAGATGCGCACGTCGTCGGCGAGGAAATGCGGCCGATTGTCGCTGCTCGCCTGGTTGACCGCCAGCACCTCGCGATTGGTGAGCAGCGCCAGCGTCGCATCGTCGAGGTGGCGGAGGTCGCCGCCCATGATCAGGGGCGAGCGGGCGATCGACCACAGCGTCATCAAGGTGCGCTGCTCGTCGGGCGTGAACTTGGTGTCGCGCTCGCCGAGCGCCAGCCGGCCAAGCGGCAGCATGTCCGCATCCGGCCAGCCGCCGGGTTGCCGCCACGGGTTCCAATTCTCCAGCCGCGTGAACTGCGCCTCCAGCAGCGGCCACTCGTCCCAAAAATCGTCGCTGATCCGCCACATCTGCGCAAAGCGGCGGACATGCTCGCCGCGGGTCACAGGCGTCTCTCCCGGCGACAGGCTCAGGATCATCGGCCGCCCGCTCGCGGCAATCGCCTTGTGCGCAGCCTCGATCTCCGGCGCGTGGGCGTCATAGGGCCGGCTCATGTCGTCCATCTTCACGAAGTCGACGCCCCAGGAGGCGAGCAGGCGGAAGACGCTGTCGTAGTACGCCTGGGCACCCGGCTTCCCCATGTCGACGCCGTACATGTCCGGGTTCCACGGGCAGATGCTGCCGGTATCGGCAATGTCCGCCGCACGCACCCTGGTCCCCAGCACCGGCAGGTTCCGCTCGACAGCCAGCCGCGGGATTCCGCGCATCAGGTGGACGCCGAACTTGAGCCCCAGCTTGTGCACCTCGGCGGCGAGCGGCGCAAAGCCGCGCCCGTCGGCGCTGGAAGGGAAGCGATTGGGCGCCGGCAGCAACCGGCCGTTGCCGTCCATCGCCGGCACGGGCTTGGCATTATAGGTGTAGCTCGACGCGTTCGGTTCATACCACTGGATGTCGACCGTGAAGACGTCGTAGCCGAAGGGCAGCAGCTTGTCGGCCATGATGCGCGCGGTTTCCCGCGCCTGCGCTTCCGTGATCGTGGTGGCAAAGCTGTTCCAACTGTTCCAGCCCATCGGCGGCGTCGGCGCGAGCATCGGCACCGAACCGGGCGCGGACGTACCGGCGCGAACGGTGCCCGGCAATGCCGCGACCGCCGCACCTGCCGCGCTTGCAGTCAATACGTCCCTGCGGCCGATCAGCATCGCTCTCCCCTTTTGATTGTTTCTGGCGCTCCACCGCTACCAGCGATGGAGTGCCAGAGCTACGCCCGCCAGGGGAGACCCGCCCGTCAGATCACATCACTCGCCGTCGGTCGCACAATGATCTCGCTGACGTCGACGTCGGCCGGCTGGCTCACCGCGAACAGGATCGCACGCGCGATAGCCTCGGCCTTCAGCATGGACGCGCGGAACGCCTCCATGGCCTGGGCGGTCTCCGCATGGCTGATGGTGTCGGCCAGCTCGGATTCGACGACGCCCGGCGAGATGATCGTGGCACGGATGTTGTCGTGCTCGCGCCGGATGCCGTCGGTGATCGCCCAGACCGCGAACTTGGTCGCGCAATAGACCGCACCGGTCGGCACCACATAGTGCGCGCCCAGCGACGCCACGTTGACGAACTGGCCCGAACCCTGGCGGACGAAGCCCGGCAGCGCGGCGGCGACGCCGTTCAGGACCCCGCGAATGTTGACGTCGATCATCCGCTCCCACTCGTCGGTCTTGAGCGCGGCCAGCGGGGACAGCGGCATGATGCCGGCGTTGTTCACCAGCACGTCGACCCGGCCGTAGCGATCGGCCGCGGCCTCCACGAAGCTGGCGACGCTGGCCGCATCGGTAACGTCGAGCCGCTGCCACGCGACCGTGCCGCCAGCCGCTTCGATCTCGGCGGCGAGCCGCTCCAGGCGATCGGTGCGGCGGGCGCCCAACATCAGGCGGGCGCCGGCCCCCGCGAGCAGCCGCGCGGTCGCCTCCCCGATGCCGCTGCTGGCGCCGGTGATCAGGATGATCTTCTCGTTGGTATCGGACATCGTGCTTTCTCCGTGCGCCAGCGACCACCGCTGGCCCCGGAACCTTTTGCGCCGCTCGGGGCAGCAGGCGGTAGGCGTCGAGTCCTCGATGCTTGCACGATCCTCCATCGGGACATCGTGCGGCTTGCGCACGCGCGTGCCGCATGGAAGCAAGGCGGACATGAACCGCATCACCGATCTCGCCGGGCGGATCGCCTGCCACGCTGCGACGGACGGCATCCATGCCACCGCGCTTCCGTCGGTCACGCTTGTACGATCCGCCGCCGTGACGACGCCGACACCGACCGTCTATGCGCCTTCGCTGTGCATGGTCGCGCAAGGTGCCAAGGAAGCGCAGCTGGGCGAGAGCCGGTTCACCTATGATCCCGGCACCTACCTGCTCGCCGGGGTCGACCTGCCAGTGGTGGGTGCCGTCACGCACGCGAGCGCCGACGCGCCGTACCTGTGCCTCGTCCTGCACCTGGATGGCGCGCGTGTCGCCGAGATGGTGGCCGAGCACCCGGCGGCGGGCGAGCCGGCGGACCGGCCGATCCGGGGCCTCATCCTGGGCGAAACCACGGCCGAGATGGTGGATGCGGCCTGCCGGCTGCTGGCCTTGCTCGATGCCTCCGAAGACCGCGATGCCCTCGCCCCCCTGCTCGAGCGCGAGTTGCTCTGGCGGCTCTTGCGCAGCCCGGCCGGGCCGTTGCTGCGGCAGATGGCCGGGGGGCCGCAAAGCGACCGGCTTCACCGCGTGCTGCAGTGGCTGCGCAACCATTATGCCGAACCCGTGTCGATCGACGCGCTGGCGGACGTGGCGGGCATGAGCCCCTCTGCCCTCCACCAGCATTTCCGGACCGTGACCGGGCTCAGCCCGCTGCGCTACCGTGCCCAGCTTCGCATCCACGAGGCACGCCGGCTGATGATCGCACAGGGGCTCGACGCTGCGAGCGCCGGATTTCAGGTCGGCTATGGCAGCCCGTCGCAGTTCAGTCGCGAATATGCCCGCACCATGGGCCTGCCCCCCAGCCGCGATGTCGAGCGGCTGCGGGCATCGCCCGACTATCTGCTTGCCTGACTTCTACTGCGGCTCGCCTGCGCCCGCGCGACGCTCCTGCGCCTGCATTTCGAGCAGCCGGTCGACCAGCACCAGCCGCACGGCGATGTCCTGTCGGAAGGACGCGTCCCTGGGGGTCAGCGTCAGGGCGCGCAGCCACAGTTCGCGAGTACGGGCGAAGTCGTTGGTACGCGCAAGCGCCAGACCATAGAAAAAGACAGGCCCCGGGTGCTTTGGCGCCAGCCGCATGCCCTGTTCGAACGCAAGCTTGGCGGCCGGAGACAGGGTCCCGCCGTCCTTCTCCACCAGCATCATGCCCAGCCAGGTCCACAGCGCCGCGCTCTTTGGCGCCTTGTAGACGCCGCCCAGCATCACCTGCGCGGCAGGGGCAACTGCGCCGGAGGACAGAAGCGCATCGGCAGCGACGAAATAGCTTTCCTCGAAGTTGAAGCGGCCGAACATCGCCTGGCGCAGCTCCTTCAGGCTTGGGTCGATGGTGCGGCGTTCGCGCTGCTCCTGTGCCGACACGCCGGCGAGCCCGGGGCGGCCCTGGATCGAATAGCCGATTGCGCCCAGCATCATCGCCGCGCCGACCAGCGACCACAGCGCGGGCGCCACGCGCATGCGCCACAAGACCAGTCCGGAAGCGAGCGCCAGCAGGCCCAACACCACCCAGCCCATCAGTTCTTCCCCCGCCGGCGAAAGCTGCGGCGTGCAATCAGGATGCCGGCGGCAAGCAACACCAGCGGCGCGATCCACAGCGGCAGCGTCGCCGCATCGAGCGGCGGGTCATAGCTGACATAGCTGCCATAGCGTTCGATCAGCCAGTCGCGCACCGCCTCCGGCTTTTCGCCCTGCTGGATACGCTGGCGCACCAGCGCGCGCATGTCGCCCGCCATCTCGGCATCGCTGTCGGCGATCGACTGGCCCTGGCACACCAGGCAACGCAGCGTGCTCATCAGCGCTTTGGCCTGCGCCTCCTGGGCCGGATCGGGCAGCTGGGCATAGGCGAGCGGCGCCGGCGGCAAGTCGGACTGCGCCAGCGCGGGTGCGGCGAGCAGCAGTGCCAGGGCGGCGGCGGCGGCGCGGCTCATCGTGCAGCCTCCAGCGCGGCAAGCAGTTCGGGCACGTCGCTGTCGCGGATGTCGCCAATATGCTGCGCGCGAATGATCCCCTTGCCATCGATCACGAACGTCTCGGGCACGCCGGACGAGCCGAGCGCAAGCTGCACCTGGCTGGCAGGATCGTCGCCGATCGCGGCATAGGGATCGCCGTTGTCGGCCAGGAAGCGCTGCACGTCCGCCGACCGGTCGCGGATCGCGATCGCGCGGATGTCGGCACCCGCCTTTTGGAGCTGAAGCAGCTTGGGCGCCTCGGCCAGGCAGGGCACGCACCAGCTGGCGAAGACGTTGAGCAGCTTTGGCTTGCCGTCGCGGAACGCCGCGTCGGACAGGCCGGGCTTGCCGGGAACCGACGCCGGCAGGCTGAACGCCGGCAAGGGCTTGCCGACCAGCCGCGAGCGCACGGCCGTGTCGGTCGGGCGCAGGTTGAGCGCAATCAGCAGCGCGACCGCGACAAAGGCCGCGAGCGGCACCCAAAGCAGCCAGCGCTTCATGCCAGCGCCTCCTGGCGGATCGGACGGCGCTCGCGCCACAGCCGTCCGACCAGCGACAGCAGGCCGCCGATCGCGATCAGCGCGCCGCCCGCCCAGATCAGCGTCACGAACGGCTTCCACCACAGGCGCAACTGGCGGCGGCCGCCCTCACTCGCCTGCCCCAGCACGACATAAAGCTGACCATCGAGTGCGCTGGTGATCGCCGCCTCGCTCGTCTCGGTCGGCGGTGCCGAGAAATAGCGCTGCTGGGGCGCGATCCAGAAGCGCTGGCTGCCGCGCTCGACGCGCATCCGCCCCTCGATCGCGGTCCAGTTGGGTCCGATCACCGGGCGCACGCCTTCCAGCGTGACGCGATACGGCCCGACCTGCTGGGTCTCACCGACGCCGGCTGCGACGAGCACTTCGCGGGTAAAGGCGCTCTCGCTCGCCATGCCGGCGAGGCTGACGGCGACGCCCAGGTGGGAGATCACCATGCCCCAGGTGAACAGCGGCGTGCGGCGCAGCTTGCGACCCCACAACGGCGCGACGCTCGCGACCGCCAGCCCGGCCGACAGCGCGAGCCCGAGCAGTGATAGCAGGCTGGTGCCGGGCGCGAACATCAGCACCGCGGCAAGGGCAGCGCCTGTGACGATCGCCGGCACCAGCATCCGCCTGCCCAGGGCGCGCGCTTCGTCCCGCCGCCAGCGCAACAGCGGCCCGGCGGCAAGCGCCACGACCAGCAGCAGCGCGATCGGGCCGGCGGTCTTGTTGAAGAAGGGCGGCCCGACGGAAAGCTGCACATCCATCGCCTGCGCGACGAGCGGATAGAGCGTGCCGATCAGCACGATGCCCAGGATCACCGACAGCAGCAGGTTGTTGAGGACCAGCCCAGCCTCACGGCTGACCGGCTCGAAGGTGGAACCCTGGCGGACGGTGCCGATGCGCAGGCCGAACAGCGTCAGCGCGCCGCCGATGTAGAGCACCAGCAGCGCCAGGATGAGGCTGCCGCGGGTGGGGTCGACTGCAAAGGCATGGACGCTGGTGAGGATGCCGGAGCGGACCAGGAAGGTGCCAACCATCGACATGGAAAAGGCCACCACCGCCAGCATCACCGTCCAGGCGCGCAGGCCGTCGCGGGTGGCAAGCACCGTCACCGAATGGAGCAGCGCGGTCGCGGCCAGCCACGGCATCAGCGAGGCATTCTCGACCGGGTCCCAGAACCACCAGCCGCCCCAGCCGAGCTCATAATAGGCCCAGTAGCTGCCCGCAGTGATGCCCAGCGTCAGGAACACCCATGCGCCGAGCACCCAGGGCCGCATCGCGCGGGCGAACTGCGGCCCGACGTCACGGGTCACCAGCGCGCCGATTGCAAAGGAGAAGGCGACCGACAGGCCGACATAGCCGAAGTAGAGGGTCGGCGGGTGGAACGCCAAGCCGGGGTCCTGAAGCAGCGGGTTGAGCCCCAGCCCCTCCACCGGTGCCGGGTCGAGGCGCGCGAACGGATTGGACGCGATCAGGAGAAAGGCGAAGAAGCCGAGTGCGATCGCCGCCTGCCCGCCCAGCGTCGCCACCAGCGTGCGCGAGTCGAGCCGTTTCTCGAGCAGCGCGATCGCCGCCCCGGCAAGGCCGAGCACCGTGACCCACAAGAGCATCGAGCCCTCGTGATTGCCCCACGCCGCCGACACCTTGTAGAGCATCGGCTTGGCCGAGTGGCTGTTCTGCGCGACCAGCTGAACCGACAGGTCGGTGCGGACAAAGACCAGCACCAGCGCGCCGAAGGCGAACGCGGTGAGCAGCCCCTGCACCACCGCGACCGGCCGCACCGCCTGGACCAGCTGGACGCCGCCCGGCTCCGGCGTGGCGGTGCGCGTCATGCGCAGGCCCAGCGTCGCCGCCACCAGCTGCAGCAGCGCCAACGCGGCGGCGAGCCACAGCGCGGCAAGCCCGGCTTCGGCGATCATTGCTCCAGTGTCTCGCTCTTGTGCATCTTGCCCGCGACTTCGGGCGGCATGTAGCGCTCGTCGTGCTTGGCCAGCAGATTGTCCGCCACAAAGCTGCCGTCGGGCCGGAAGCGGCCTTCGGCGACCACGCCCGAATTCTCCTTGAACAGATCGGGCGCGATCCCGCTGAACCGCACCGGCACCTGCGCGGCGCCATCGGTGACGGTGAAGGCGATGGTGACGCCGTCCGGCTGCCGCTTGATCGAACCGGCCTCGACCATTCCGCCCAGGCGAACGGCGCGGTCGACCGGCGGTGCCGCCTTGGCCACGTCGGAGGGCGCGTAGAAGAACGCCGCCTCCCCCTGCAGCGCCGACAGCGCGAGGGCGCTTGCGCCAAGGACGGCGGCGACGGCGAGTCCCACCAGAGTCAGGCGTTGATGCTTGGGCTTCACTTCTTCCTCTGGCGCTCGGCCTGGGCTTCGGCGCGTCGCATCGCGATCCAGGCGGCCGCAGCCATCGCCGCAGTCCCGCCAAGCGTCAGCGCATAGGCGCCGATGACGAAGGGCCAGGGGTTCATGCGGCGGCCATCCGGCGCAACCGCGCCTCGACCTTGATGCGCGCCAGATCGGCCCGCATCCGCATCAGCACGATGGCGACGAACAGCAGCGAAAAGCCGGCAAGCGTGAAGCCCAGCGGCCACAGGATCGCATTGTCGACGCTCGACTTGGTCAACGTGATGCTCGGCCCCTGGTGCAGCGTACGCCACCAGATGACGGAATAGCGGATGATCGGCAGCAGCGCAGTGCCGGCGATGCCGAACAGCGCGGGAATGCGCCCGTCGCCGTCGCGCTCCGCATCGGCGCGCGAAAGCGCCAGATAGGCGAGGTAGACGAAGAACAGCAGCAGCATCGACGTCAGCCGCCCGTCCCACTGCCACCAGGTGCCCCAGGTCGGCCGCCCCCAGATCGAGCCGGTGGCAAGGCACAGCCCCGCGAACACGGCGCCCGGCAGCGCCACCGCGCGCGCGGCGATCGCCGCCAGCGGATGCCGCCACACCAGATAGGTGATGCTGGAGATCGCGATGCCGGTCCATCCGCCCATGCCAAGCCAGGCGGTGGGGACATGGATGTAGAGGATGCGAACCGTTTCGCCCTGCAGATAGTCGGGCGGCGTCTGCGTCAGCCCCGCCCAGCTGCCGAACAGCAGCAACGCCACGCCCAGCGCCAGCAGCACCGGCGTCAGCGGACGGGCGATCGACAGGAAGCGCGTCGGATTGGCAAAGGCGTGAAGGGTCGGCACGATCAGCCACAAGGGTTAAGCGAAATTGCCCGGGGCGTCACCCCGATGCGGCGCTTATTCGGCGAGAAGCCGCCCTGCAACATTGCGCGCGGTCAAATTGGAGGGGGTGTCACAGTGATCGCCCTATCCCACACCGCTCGCCAGGATGGCGGTAGGCGCGATGCCGTTGCGTGTCCCGGTTTGTCCTGAGTAGCCGTTGAGCGAAGTCGAAACGGCGTATCGAAGGACCGCCAACCGTGCTTTGATACGGGGGCTTCGACAAGCTCAGCCCCTACTCAGCACAAACGGTTCCACCTCGATGCACTTGGCGTTGAAGCTCCAGCGGCGCTCAGCGGCCGATGCGGCGCTGCGCGATTCGGTCTGCGACTTCTGCATGCGACGCGCCGGTGCGGTCCGCCTCGTCCCACACTTCGACCAGCCGCTCCGGGATCTGACCGATGCGCGCGTCGACTTCGGCGCGGTCGCCCTGCCCCAGATACTCCAGCGCCACGTTGATGATGCCGCCGGCGTTGATGACATAGTCGGGCGCATAGAGGATGCCGCGCTCGTGCAGGCGCGTACCGTCGGCATGTGCCGCAAGCTGGTTGTTGGCGCCGCCGGCAACCGCCTTGCAGCGGAGCGCGTCGATCGTCGCCGCATCCAGGATTGCGCCCAGCGCGTTCGGGCTGACGATGTCGACCTCGCTGGTGAGGACCACGTCGGGCGCCACAACCGTCGCGCCATGCTGGTCGGCGAAGCGCTGTGCGCGGGCGGCATCGACGTCGGCGACGGTCAGCACCGCGCCATCGGCTGCCAGCATCTGCGCCAGACGACCGCCGACGCTGCCCAGGCCCTGGATGGCGACGCGAACGCCCTGCATGTCGCTGGCGCCCAGCGCTCGCTCGGCCGCGGCGCGAACGCCGAGGTAGATACCCTTTGCCGTGTACGGACCCGGATCGCCGCCGACATTCTCGCCCTTGGCCGGCAGGCCCGAGACGTAGCGAGTCGCCTTGGCGATCGCGGTCATGTCCGCTTCGGAGATGCCGACGTCCTCGGCGGTGATGTAGCGGCCGCCCAGCGACTCGACCGCGCGGCCGAATGCCTGGAGCATCTCCGGCGTCTTGGTGCGCGCCGCATCGGCCAGCACCACGCCCTTGCCCCCGCCCAGCGGCAGGCCTGCCATCGCGTTCTTGTAGCTCATGCCGCGCGACAGGCGCAGCGCATCCGTCACTGCCGCGGCGCTGTCGGCGTAATGCCAGAAGCGCACCCCGCCGGCGGCCGGTCCCAGCTTCGTCGAGTGGACAGCAACCACGGCCTGAAGCCCGGTTTCCCGATCCGAGAAGAGATGCACGCCTTCGTGATCGTCGAAATCGGGGAAGCCCCAGTCGGTCTGCACTGGCTGAATATCCGCGGGTCAGGGAAGGGAGTGGGGCGACCGACGGGACTTGAACCCGCAACTTCCGGCATCACAAGCCGGCGCTCTGACCAATTGAACTACGGTCGCCGCGAAGACCGGCCGCTTAGACGCGGCAGGCGAGTTTCGTCAAGCTGGTGTCGCACATCGGACGCAGATTCTGCCCGCCCCCCCGCTCCTCGCGCGCGTGCGCGTCTGGCGCCAGACCTCCGATTCTGGCAGGGGACGCGCCATGCAGACGCTGGCAACTTCCTCGCTAGGCTCCGGCTTTCCGGCCGAACCAGTCATCGACCGCATCCTTTCGCAGCCGGGCGTGCAACGGGTGCCCAGCCCCAAGCTCACGCTGTTCATGGTGCGCGATTTCCTGCCGCCGGAGCTTTGTGCGGCAATGATCGCGCGGATCGACACCAACCGGCGGCCGTCGACCATTTCCGATTCGAACGGCGACGCCGCCTTCCGGACCAGCGAGACCTGCGATCTCGACAGCGCCGACGCGCAGGTCGCCGAAGTGGAGGCGCGCCTCCACGCCTTTTGCGGGATCGACCCGGCGCATGGCGAACCGCTACAGGGCCAGCGCTATGCCGTGGGCCAGGAGTTCAAGGCGCACACCGACTATTTCGAACCGAGCGGCGTCGATTTCCAGAAGTTCTGCTCGGTGGCTGGCAATCGCACCTGGACGCTGATGCTCTACCTCAACGAGCCGGAGGCAGGCGGGGCCACCCGGTTCAAGGCGATCGACAAGATCGTGCAGCCGGAGACCGGCAAGCTGCTCGCGTGGAACAACAAGCGGCCGGACGGGAGCTGCAATCCGTCCACCATCCACCATGGGATGAAGGTGCGGGCGGGCACCAAATATGTGCTCACCAAATGGTTTCGCGAGCGGCCCTGGGGCTGGTGAGCCGATCGACCGGCGGCGCCGGTCAGTTGCGGAAGATCGGCGACAACATGCCGCGCAGGCGCTCTCCGCCGGAGCCCGTGCGGCGCCGCAACTGATCCGCCTGCTGCGCGATCGCCTGAGCCTCGGCCAGCGAGCCTGCAGCCAGGGCGCGACGCTCCAGCTCTTCCGGAGTGGGTCCCGGCTTAGCGGCCATGATGGTCCGTCAGGCACCGATCGGAGCCCTGTGCCAGGTAACAATCGGCAAGCCGGTAATGTGCCTTCGAGGCAGCAGGATCGGTCGCGCGCTGGGCGCGGTTGAGCTCCAGCTGCGCGCGCCCGTAGAAATATCGAAGGTCGTCGTCCCTCTGCATCGCTCTCTCCGTCCGCGGCATGGGCCTAAACCCCTACCTTGGCAGCATGACACTCGGACGCAACGGCTGCTTTACTCTAGGTTGTTCTACCGACCTGTCGCGTGGAGTTCCGCCAGCTTGGGGCGGTTACATGGAGATTAGATGACAGATTGGTCGCGGAAATAAGTCGATCCGCCAATTCCGTCCGTCTCGAAGCCTTCGACAACGATCAAGCGGCAGGGAACCGCACCGGTCCCCTGCCGCTCCGCACGTCGCTCTGGCATCAGAAGGTGATGCTGGCTCCCAGCGAGAAGATGCGGCCGAGCTTGTAGTTGTTGAAATAGACGCGCTCGCCATTCTCGAACGTCTGGAACTCGCGATAGCGCGTGCCGGTCAGGTTGCGCGCTTCCGCCTTCAGCTCGATGGTCTTGCCCAGCACATCGATGCCCTGGCGCGCGACCACATCCAGGCGGATGCCGGGCCGCTCGATCAGGTCGGGCAGCCGCACACCGCCGCCGCCGCTCACCGGCCCGCGGTTGGTCACGCGATCGCTCGCATAGTTGAAGAGCACCGTCAGCTGCGACAGCCGCTCGGTATCCTCGATGCCGAACTGCAGGTTCACCAGATGGTCCGACTGGCCGGTCAGCGACGCGCCGTCCTGGAACAGCACATTGGCAGCCCGCAGCGTCGCTTCGGTGCCGGTCTGGAGCGGGCTGGCGATCAGCGAGTCGTCCGCTTTGATCTCGGAGTCCGTGTAGGTGTAGTTCGCGATGAGCACGAGACGGCGCGTCGAGAAGAAGTCGCCGCCCAGCCCGGCAAGCGGCACATATTTCTGGAACTCGACTTCGCCACCGAACAGCCGTGCCGACGGCGCGTTGGCAAAGCCCGTCTGGAGCGTGTCGGTACCGGCCGGGAAGAAGGCCACCGCCTCGATCGGGTCCTCGATCTTCTTGAAGAACCCGGCGAACGACAGGCGCTGGTCGCGCGCGAAATACCATTCGTAGCGCGCTTCGGCGTTGTAGAGTTGCGAGTCCTTCAGGAATACGTTGCCGAAGAACAGGCGGTCGCTCTCGAAGTCCTGGTACAGCTGCGGCGCCAGCTCGCGGAACTGCGGCCGTGCCAGCGTCTTGGAGCCGTGCAGGCGCAGCTGCATGTCCTCGGCGAAGTTCCAGGTGATGGTAGCGGCCGGCAGCCAGTAATCATTGCCAAGACGCGTGCCCGCGGCGCCGCCGGACGGCAGCACCTCTTCGACCGCGTCCTCATAGCGCACGCCCAGGGTCGCGCGCAGCCCGTCGGCGAGTTCCGCTTCCGCCTGCGCATAGCCCGCGTGGACGCGAAGGCTGGCGCTGTACGCGGCCGCACCCTGGCCGGTCGAGGTGTTGCGCAGATAGATGCCGTTGGTCAGCACCGTGTAGTCGGACAGCAGATAGTCCGGGCGCAGCTGCGACAGCACCGAATCCAGCGCCGCGTTGTTGGCGGCGGAATATTGGAAGGTGTAGCGCGTCGAGTCGCGGTCGGTGTCGTTATAGGCATAGCCTGCCGACAGCACGATCTCGCGCGCGCCCGGCACGTGCCAGCTCAGGTTCGCCTGACCAGACCACAGGTCCTCGTCGAGCTCGCTGAACGCCACGCTTGCCGACTGCAGGCCCGACAGCGCGTTGGTGTAGCGCTCCAGCCCCTCGTTATATTGGTAGGTGAAGGCGCGCTCATAGGGGGCGTTGCGCTGGGTGTTGGCATAGGCGCCGCGCAGGTCCAGCGAGAGGTCGCCCAGCTTGAACTCGCCGACCAGCTGGCTGTCGATCAGCTGGCGCTCGAACCAGCTCGTGTTCTGGGTGATGAAGGGGTCGATGCCGCCTTCCAGCGTGCCGATGTTCGCGGTCGAACCGCGCGACAGCCGCGCCTGCTTCAACGTGTCGTGCACATAAAGGTTGGTGAAGCGGATGCGGTTCTCCCCGAACTCGGCACCGAAGCCGAGCAAGCCGTTGGCGATCGCGCGATTGTCGGTCAGCACGGTGTGGAAGTCGCGAAGCAGGATCGCGTCGGGGCTGTCGGTCACCTGCTGGATGGTGTCGCGGGTCCGCCAGGTGTTGCTGAACCCTGCCGCGGCGATCACACCGAGCTGGGTGCCACCCAGGTCGGTGGAGGTGCCGAAGCTCAGCTCGCCGGAGTAGTTGGCCGGAAGATGCGCGTTTTCCTGCAACAGCGTCGTCGGCGCGTTGGACATCTCGGCCAGCTGCTCGGAGGTGACGGAGCTGCCCTGCGCACCCGCGGTGCGGATGAAGCCGGGGGTCTTGCGCTCGCCGCTGTCGAAACCGGTCCAGTCGTAGCGGCCGCCATCATAGACATAGCCGAGTTCGCTGCTGGTGACCGTGTCGGCGCTGACGGATGCGCCGATCTGGAGGAACGTTTCCTTGGGGACCGCACGGGTCGTCAGGTTGATGACGCCGCCGCCGAACTCGCCGGGATAGTTCGCCGAATAGCTCTTCTGCACCAGCGCAGAGGCGATGACGTTGGTCGGAAAGATGTCGAGCGGCACCACGCGGCGCAGCGGCTCGGGGCTGGGCAAGGGCGAGCCGTTGAGCAGCGAGGAGGAATAGCGGTCGCCGAGGCCGCGAACATAGACAAAGCCGTTGCCGACCACCGAGAGGCCAGTCACGCGTTGCAGCGCGCCGGCGATGTCGCCTTCGCCCGTGCGGGCGATGTCGGCGGTCGAAAGCACGTTCACCACCTGGGGCGTCGCGCGCACCGCATCGGGGATGTTGCGGCCGACGACGACGATGTCGCTGCCCGCATCCGCGCCCGGCGTCGAAAGCTCGACATCCCCCTCTTCGGCCGCGCCCGCGGCGTCGGGCGCCACGGTGGTGCCGGCCGGCGGGGTCGCCGGGGCGGTGGTGGTGGTCTGCGCAAGTCCCGGCAGCGCCCAGGCTGTCGAGGCGAGCAGAGTGGTCAGGAAAACGGTGTTCTTCATGGCTGCCCCGGCGATCTGGTCGGAAGGATGCGCAGGCGGGGGACGCGTCAGGCGGCCCCCGCCCCCACGCCTTAGTTCGGAAGCGCGGTGCAGCTGGCGCTGTTCGCGAAGCTCGCGCGGTTCGAGCTGCACGACCAGCCCTGGTACCAGGTGTCGCTGGAGCCGTTGACCGCACCGACATAGCTGGTCTTGACCATGAAGCTGGTGCCCGACGGGTTCAGCGTGGATGCGTCGAACGGCGTCGCCGTCAGCGCGGCCCCTGCCGGGAAGTAGGTGTTGGACAGCAGCCCGGAACCCGCTTCCAGGTTGTTGGTGCCGGCCGTGAACGCGGCCTTCTGCTCGGCGCTGGTGACGGTGATGCCGTTCACCGTGGTCTCCGCATAGGGAGTGTTGCAGGCGAACAGCACCGAGTCGAACATCGGCGGACCCTGATCGTCGAGCGCGCTGTTGGCCGGACGAACCGTCGTCTTGCCGCTGGCGTCAGCGCCGGCGACGATGTTGAGGCAGGCGACCGGGCTCACCACAATGCCGTTCGCGAAGTGCGCGTCGGCACCGCCGCGGATACGGATCGCGGCGTTCACGCCCGTCGAGGTGTGGACAAAGGTGAAGTTGGCGAGGTTGTAGCGCTGACGCGGCAGCACGTCCTCGTTGCCGTTCGAGTCGATCTCGGTCGCGTAGGTATCCGACTGCGTGTTGGTCGGCTTCTGGATGGCGAGCAGGAACTGGACAAAGCCCTGCCAGCCCACATCGGTATCCAGGCCGTCGTCGTCGGCGCCGGTCAGCACCAGGTAGCGCAGGTTGGTGCGGCCGCCGAAGATCTCGATGCCGTCGTCGGAGCTGTTGTGCACCTGGACGTGATCGATGGTCGTGCCCGAACCGGTGCCGCCCAGCGTCAGGCCCTGGAGTTCGTTGTTCGGGCTGATGACGGTGCCGGAATAGCGGATCTGCACATAACGCAGCGTGCCGCTGTTGTCGGTGGCGGTTGCGCCGCCGTACAGCGCAGTGCTGGTGCCCTCGACCACGTTCTCGCACTCGGCGGTGCCGGGCGTCACGGTGGCGTTGCAGTTGGAGATCGGCGCACGGCCGGCCAGGATGATGCCGCCCCACAGGCCCTGGGTCTCGTCGGTCACTTCGCCGGTCAGGTTGGCCTGGGCGGTGAAGATGATCGGCTGAGTCTCGGTGCCTTCAGCGATCAGGCGCGAGCCGCGGTTGACCACCAGGAAGTCGTTGTCGGAGTTGGTGCTGTTGGCATAGACGATCGCGCCCGGTGCAATGGTGAGCGTCGTGCTGATGCCGCCCGGCGCATTGCCCGCGCCGCCGATGTCGGCGCCGACATCGACGCGGCCATTCATCTCATAGGCGACGCCGGCGACCTTCGGCAGCGACAGCGCCGAGGTGATCTGCGACGGCAGACGGCAGCTGCGATAGTTGCCGATCACGCCCACGTCGGTGGTGCCGGTGGGGCAGCTGGCGGCCGGCGTACCGGGGGTCGGGGTCGGCGTGGCGGTCGGCGTGGGGCTCGGCGTCGGCGTTCCCGGGATCACCACGGTGCCTTCGCCAGGCGAGGCAACACTCGAGGAACCATCACAGCCGGCCAGCGCCATCGCGGCGCAGCTCGTCAGCAGGATCAGGCTCATGCGCTTCAGGTCGGCCATGGAAATCTCCGTTCCGGGGCGAACCCGGGCTTGCAGGACAGGCGTGACCGATGAGAGGACGTTCCCCCTTCGGCCTCCCCGCCCGCCTAGGGAGCGGACGTGACAGGCTGATGCGATTTCCGCGTCGTCGGGATGACGGAATCGTTACGGAACGATGACAATCAGCAGCGCCGCCCAGCCCGAACGGCAGCCCGTCTCGCCGACTTGCTCGCCTCGTGCGTCCGGACGCTCTATGGCCCAGCCCATGACGCGCTCCGCCGGCACTCAAGAACCGCAAGAACGCCCACAGGATTTCGGGACCGCAATCCCGGATGCTGGTGGCGTGGTGGTCCACAAATCCGCTCGCTGCTCCCTGAGCGTACGCATGGCCGCCGCCCTGGCGCTTACTGCCGCGCTTGCGGCCTGCGGCAGCGGCGGGAGCGACCCGCGGCGCACCGAAGCACGCTCCCGGGCACCGCTGGCCGAGCGCTTGGCGAGCGCGGATGCGTCGAAGGGCAAGCGGTTGTTTCGCGAATGTGCGGCCTGCCACACGGTGGCCCGAGGTGGCGGCGATCGCAACGGCCCCAATCTGCACGGGGTGGTTGGCCGCCCGATCGCCTCCGGAAGTCGTCGGTTCGGCTACACCGCTGGGCTGGAAGCAGTGGGCGGGCACTGGAGCCCGGACCGGCTCGACGCCTGGATCACCAACCCGCAGCGCTTCGCCCCGGGGACGTCCATGGCCTATCCCGGGATGGCCAATGGCGTCGATCGCGCTGACCTGATCGCCTACCTGGCACAGCAGAAATAGCCAGGCTCACTGCACAAGGGTTCAGCCTGGCGATGGTACGCCAGGCGCCGCGAAGGGGATCGGCGCAAAAAGAGGAAAGCTCCAGAAGAGTTTATAAACTTCTGGCCCTCCAAACCGTTGGCGGAACCTCGCGCTTCCATCTGAGCGCGCGCGCAGTGAGCCCCGACCCGAATGAACCGCCGTTTCCCCTTCAAACCAAGGCCCCTGAAGGTGGAGGACGCGGTCAAGCCGCTGCTGGTCGAACAATATATCTCGCTGCGCCGCCAGATTCCGCTGATGTACGTGCTGCTGGCGTGCAACGTCGGCTTCCTGAGCGCGGTGACCGTGGGGGAAGTCCCCCCGTTCCTGTCGATCGGCGCACCCGGCATCCTGATCCTGGCGGCAGCGGTGCGGACCTGGGTGTGGTTCCAGCGGCGCAACACGAGCCCGCTTCCCGCGGACGTCCAGCGCTATCTGCGGACCACCGTTCTGGTCGCAGCCGTGCTGAGCGTCGGCTTTGGCGGCTGGGGATTGCTCATGTTCCAGTGGGTCGACCCGGCCCGCCGCTTTGCCGTCATCCTCTACATCTTCGTGGGATCGATCGGCAGCTGCTACTGTCTCCAGACGCTGCCGCGCGCGGCCTATCTGGTGCTGGTGCTCGGCACCATACCGGTCACCGTCTGCCTGATCGTCTCGGAAGATCTCTACCAGGTCGGCATCGGCATGAACTTCGCGCTGATCGCGGTGCTGATCGCCGGCACCGTGTCGACCGGCTATGAGCGGTTCACCGAGATGCTGCGCTCCCGTTCGGAGATGTTCGCGGAGCAGGAGCGCGCACGCCACGCCGAACAGGCTGCACAGGAACTCGCCTATCACGACCATCTGACCGGGCTTCCCAACCGGCGCGCGCTCAACGAGCGCCTGGCGCCGCTGGAAACGCTGGGCGCGGCGGCGAGTCCCTTTGCGCTGATGATCCTCGACCTGGACCTGTTCAAGAGCGTCAACGACGTCCACGGCCACGCCGCAGGGGACCGGCTGCTGCAGGGGGTGGCGGAACGTCTCCAGCGCATGATGGGTTCGCGCGGCGCCGCGTATCGCCTGGGAGGAGATGAGTTCGCGATCACGCTGGATCTGGTCGGCGGCGAACAGGAAGGCGCGCTCCGGCTCGCGGCGCGTGTCGTCCAGGATATTTCCGCACCCTTCCTGATCGAAGGATTGTCGCATTACATTGGCGCGAGCGTCGGCATCTCGATGTTCCCAGGGGATGCTTCGGATCTCTCCACCTTGATGCGGCAGGCGGACATTGCGCTGTATCGGGCCAAGGCGCTCGGCCGCTCGCGTTTCCTGCGGTTCGAAGCGGCCATGGACGCGGAGATCACGCGGCGCTCGCTGCTCGAGCGGGAGCTTCGCCGCGACCTCGCCGCCGATGCGTTTCAGCCCTATTACCAACCGATCGTCGACCTGGACACCGGCCGCATCAGCGGGTTCGAGATGCTGGCGCGCTGGCATCGACCGGACGGCGCATTGGTCGGCCCGGACCAGTTCATCCCGATTGCGGAGGAAACCGGACTTGCCGACACGCTGCTGATGCACCTGCTCGAGCGCGCGTGCGCGGTTGCGGCACGGTGGCCGGCCGAACTGACGCTTTCGATCAACATCTCCCCGGTCCAGCTCAAGGACCCCGGCTTTGGCGACAAGATCCTAGTGCTGCTCGCGCGCACTGGCTTTCCGGTTCGCCGGCTCGCGATGGAGATCACCGAAAACGCCATCATTGCCGAGCCGGTCAATGCCCGCAGTGCCGTCATGAAGCTCAAGGACCAGGGCGCCATGCTGGTGCTGGACGATTTCGGCACCGGCTTTTCGTCGCTGCAGCACCTGCGGATGCTGCCGTTCGACAAGCTCAAGATCGACAAGTCCTATGTTCAGGGCATGGCGTCCGATCCGGAGGCGCGCAAGCTGGTGCACGCCATCATCGAGCTCTCCTCGATCCTCGGCCTGGGTGCGGTTGCCGAGGGGGTGGAGACCGCGGGCGAACTCGACGCCCTGCGCGCACTCGGCTGCGGCGAAGGTCAGGGATATCTGTTCGGACGCCCGCTGGAAGCCGCCGCCGTGCAGCAGTTGCTCGGCAGCACCGGCGTCGTGGTCGAGTCCGCAAAACCCGCCGCCTGAAGCTGTCTTCAAAAGCGGCGGAGAACTACGGCTCCAGTAAATAATATGACAAGTATGGTTGAAGGCCTCGTCGTAGAGGAGTATTCTTCCGACGTACCAGTGGAGCGTCACAAGAACAAACACGCTGGACTTCAGGAGAGTGTGCCATGCGTCAGATTTCCGCGTTCGCCGCGTCCGCGATTGCTTTAGCGATTGCTACTCAGGCCCAAGCTCAGGCCCAGCAGGACGGCACCACGCCCCCGAATGCCCAGGATGCGGCACAAGCCGGAGTGGCCGAGACGACCGCGGGCTCGCCTGCCGAGGCACCCGACGCGCCGACACAAGCCAATGCCACCGGCGACGCCGGGTCCGAGATCGTCGTCACCGGCATCCGCGCCAGCCTTGCACGCGCCGCCGAGATCAAGCGCACGGCGGCGCAGGTGGTCGACTCGATCGTCGCGCAGGACATCGGCAAGTTCCCCGATCCTACCACTGCTGCCGCGCTGCAGCGCGTGCCCGGCGTGCAGGTGACGGTCGGCGGCAACAACGAGATCCAGAATCCGCTGGTACGCGGCCTGGGCGACATCCTGACCACCCTCGACGGGCGCGAGATCTTCACCGCCGAGGGCCGCACCTTCGCCTTCCAGGATCTTCCGGCCGAGGCCATCGCCCGTCTGGACGTCTACAAGTCCAACACCGCCAACCTGATCGAGGGTGGCGTTGCCGGCACGATCGACCTGCGCCTCAACAAGCCGTTCAACTACACCGACCCGACGATCGCGATCAGCGGGAAACTCAACTACCCGTCGAACGCCGAAAAGCTGGGCCCGCAGGTGAGCTTCCTGGCCACCGACCGCTGGGACACCGGCGTCGGCGAGATCGGCGCGCTGCTCAACGTGTCCTGGTACGACATGCCCTTCAACCGCCCGTACAACTATGTCGCGGAGCGGCGCGCGGGAACCGGGACGGCCAACGGCATCCTGCTCCCCATCTCGACCGGCGGCCTCAACGAATTTGGCCGGTACCAGCGGCCGCAGGCGAACGGCTCCATCCAGTGGCAGGCGACGCCAAGCCTGGAGGTCTATGTCGACGGCCTCTATTCGGCCTATCGCAGCAAGTTCACGACCGGCTTCTACGAATATCGGCTCGGCACCGCCGAGAGCGTGTCGAACGTCGTCGCAAGCGGCGACTGCTTCACCGCGAATGTGGGGCCCGACGGCTTCAACCCGAACGCCACCACCGCCCCTGCGGACATCACCCAGCAGCAGCTCTGCGGCTTTTCCTCCGCGACGTTCAACAATCTGGAGTCGTTCACCTCGACCCAGGCGCACAACAACCGTACCGACACCTGGCTCGCCGCCGGCGGCTTCCGGTTCGACCGCGACCGGCTGAAGGCGAATGTCGACGTCAGCTATGAGCGGTCGATCGCCAACAACGAGAACTTCATCGTCGACATCGGCAAGCGCGTGCCGGAGGCGACGCTGGCGCTGACCAACAGCGATCAGACGGCGGCGATCACCGCACCCGGTAACCCGATGGCGGACGCGACCGGCTTCACCTTCATCAATGCGCTGTTCCAGGACTATGTCCGCTCCAGCGGCGGCTTGCTGGCGGTAAAAGGCGATGCGACCTACGAGCTCGACTCGATCCTCAAGACGATCGAGATCGGCGGCCGCTATGCCGATCGCAGCGCCCTGTTCCAGCAGGTGCAGCTTGGCGTCGAGCCTCCCGGGGGCTCGTTCGCAACCCCGATCAGCGCGATCAACCTGCCGCTCGAACTCGCGCCGGGAATCCCGCAGATCAACAGCGGCGCACCGTTCCTGCTGCCCGACCGTGACTATCTGCTGTCGAATGCGGGCCAGTCCGCCATCCGCAGCTTCTTCGGGGCACCCGAAGGCCAGCCCGAGTTCGACCCGACCCGGGAGTTCGAGGTGGGTGAGAAGAGCTACGCCGGCTATATCCAGGCCGGCTATGAAGTGCCGTTCGGCAGCGGCCCGGTAGTGCTCGATGGCAAGCTCGGCGTGCGCTATACCCGCACCGACCGCGACATCACCGGCACCGGCATCGTCAGCGGCGATCCGGTCACCACGACCAGCTCGAACAGCGACACCGACTGGCTGCCCAATGCGAGCGCCCGGCTCCAGCTGGGCGGCGGCCTGCAGCTGCGTGCCACCTATGCGCGCACGCTTGCCCGGCCCGGCTTCGGCTCGCTCAATCCGGGGCTCAACTATATCATCTCGACCAACCCCAACATCCGCAACAGCGGCTCGGGCGGCAATCCGGACCTGCGCCCGCAGAAGTCCGACAGCTTCGACGCTACGTTCGAATATTACTGGAACGACGGTTACTTCGCGGTCGCCGGCTACTACCGCGACATCAGCGATCGGGTGATCAACGGGGTCACCGCCGAGGAAATCGACGGCGTCGTCTACAACATCACGCGGCCGCGCAACGTCGGCAGCGCCAAGCTGAAGGGGATCGAGGTCAGCGCGCAGACCTTCTTCTCGTTCTTGCCCGGTGCCCTCGCCGGCTTCGGGACGTTCGGCAACTTCACCCTGGCCGACTCCAAGGTCGGCGGCGACGACCCGCTGGCCGGCTACAGCCTGCAGAATGTGTCGAAGTATAATTTCAACGCGGGGCTGCTCTACGACCGCAGCGGGATATCCGCGCGGGTGGTCTACACCTATCGCTCGAAGTATTTTGACGAGGATCGTTCAGGGGCCGGCGACGTGCGTCCGGTGGGTACGGAGACGTGGCTGAATTATGTGCGGCCGAACGGACGCCTGGACTTCAGCCTGGGATACGACCTCAACAAGAACGTCACCGTGACGGTGGAGGGCAGCAACATCCTGCGCTCGCGCTACCGCAGCTACATCAACGAGGATTATCTGTGGCGGGACACCCGCACCGATGACAGCGTCTACGCCGTCAGCGTGCGTACCCGCTTCTGATGCGGTCGGCCCGGCGCGCGATCCGATCGCGCGCCGGGTGAGCCTTGGTTACACTCGACGCTGTTGCGGTCGATCGCACGGCCGCCCAGCGCCGGCGCCAGCGCCCAAGTCGCGCAATCCCCGGCAGGCGGTGGGGACGCGCCTACCGAGCCTACCCCCGGCGCGGCGATTTGGTTCATCGCGGCGCGACACAGCGCCCAGAGGCGCCACGCGTTCGGTCGCCTAGTCCTGTGCTTCAGCCGCCGCCCGCTCCGCCATCGTGACGGACACCATCTTGGCCTGGCCGGTACGGGCGAAGCTGTTCGCGGGCGCCGCATAGAGCCCGCGCAGGACGCCGCGATCAATGGCAGTAAGTCCCGTGGGCGCGGTGCCCTCTCCCTCGAACAGCGAGAGGATCGTCTCGGCCGACGGATGGAGCGGAGGTGTGGTCCGCACATAGGTTCGCATCGCGGCATAATCGGCGATCTGCCGTGGCGATTTGCCGATCACCGCCTGGCGGTCGATCACCACCACTGCGCCGACGATGTCCTGTCGAATGGAAGCCGCCATCCTGCTCATGGAGCCAACTTTCAGCGTGGGCGGCACCCCCATGGAGGTGCCCGGCATTACTGGATCGCCATCGCGGGAGCGGACTTCCGTGAGGTTCCACGCCTGCGCCGGGCCGGGCTCCGCCATCAGCTTGCGCATCGCCTGGTGCGACAGGCCGGCAAACGCCCTGTGCCCCTTGGCCGCGAGCTTGCGCATTTCCTCCCGGCTGTGATCCACGAACAGGACAAGGACGTTGGGGTCGCAGGGATTCCCGGCGGTTCGGATGCCGCTCTCCTCGGCGACTTCGATCATGCGATCGAGAATGGCGCCGGTAACATCCCGTCCAAGCCCAAGGGAGCCAAGGCACACCGGATCCTGAAACCGCGCGATCGGGTCGTTGCTCACGCTTCGTCCCGTCACCGTCCGCACCTGGTTCCACAAGGCCGCGCGCTCGCCCGTCCGCGGCGCCTCGACGACGATGTCCCGCGCCTGCTCATTGCTTGCTTGCGCACCCTCGTCGCTCGCTTGCGCCCAGCCGGGCACCGCAACAAAGAGAAGCACGAACCGCCAGAGATCCCGAGTCCGCATGTGCGTTTCCGATCCGCTTGCCTGTTCCACCATAGAGCCACGGCGGCGGGGTCATGGCAAGACCTGCCGAGGACCCCATCATGCGGACGGGACGCGGCGCTTCTTCAAGGTTCGGGGCGGTTCCAGGAGGGACACCCCGCGACTCAAGCCGTGCAGCGGGGGCTGGTCCGCGTCGCCGGCAACCAGGCGAGCAAGGTCGCGCAATTCGGCCTGGGTTCGCAGACCCGCGACGTCGAGGAAGGGTCCGGCCGGCCGCTCTGGATCCTGCGCACCGATCGCCCGCTGGTGGAACGGGCTCGCGGTGCTTCCGGCCGGCTAGTCCAGCGCCGCGTTCATCTTCTCCAGGTTGGCGGAGCCCGAGCCGAGCAAGTCGCTGTTCGGCTCGACGGGGCGGCGGCGGATGGCCACCAGGCTGCTTCCGTCGCCCCGGCGGAAGCGGATCGTCGCTCGGCTGAACGCCGGATCGGCCAGGGCCGCACGCAGAATGGCGCTGTGCGGATAGGCAAGCCGGCCGTGGTTGGCGACCGACACCACGCCTGCCACGCCGAGCCGGTCGAGCACTGCACGTGCGGCCGCCGGACTGGTGGCCGTGACGCGATAATCGCGCCCCATGAAGTCGCTCGTCGACAGCCACTGCGATGCACGCGCGACCCAGACTCGCCTCCGGCCGTTGTCGGCATAGGCGGCCGCCGCAATCACCGCGCCCTCCCCGCCCGAGCGGCCGTCCACCAGCCAGATTCCGGGACGCGCGCCGATGCGGGCGCTCAGCGTCGCAGCATCGATGTCGGTCGCTTGCGGCAGACGGGCGAGGTTGGCGACGGCAGGCACCAGTGCGGCGATCCCCAGTGCGATTGCTGCCGCACGGGCGAGCAACGTGCCCCGCCGCCAAAGCGCTGCAAGGCCGATGCTGGCCAACACCAGCGTCCAGGGAAGCAGCGGCGTGACGTAGCGCGGCTCGATGGCGACCGGCACCGCCGACTGGAAGAGGAAGGTCGCGAGAATCATGGCGACCGCCAGTGCCGAGATGCGGGCGGTCTGCGGGTGGTCTCCCCGACCTGCCCAGGCGACGGCGGACCCGGTGGCGGCAAGTGCCAATCCGGCCCAACCGACATTGGCGAGGATCGCGTTCCCGTTCGCCACCAGCGCGAGCCCCGCATAGTCGAGCCCCGGCGCATAGTTGAAGCCGCCTGCCGAGATCTTGAAGGACAGCCAGTACCAGGGGCCGACGACCGCCATCGCCAGCATCGCCGCCCCCCAGAGCGCGGGCTCGCGCAGCAATCGCCAGCGTTTCCGCAGGACGATGTCGATCGCCGGAACCAGCGCGATCAGCGCGCCATTGCCCTTCACCAGCGGCGCGTAGGCGGCCAGCGCAGCGAAGATCAGGAACCGCGTCCAGCCCGGGCGCTCGGTCGCGCGGAGCCACGCGATGGCGGCGAGGCCCACGACCAGCGTCACCGGCTGGTCGAGCAGGAAGCGCCGCGCACCGTCGAGGACCAGCGGTAGGATCAGATATGCTGCCGTGACCAACCAGCCGAGCCGCCACAGCCCCGTGCGCCGCGCCGCCCACAGGATCAGTCCGCCGGGAAGCCCCGCGACAAAGGCGCTGAGCGCGAGTGCTCCAAACGGCGACGGGCGCGCCGTCGCGAACACCGGCGCCAGCAGCGCGTACCAGCCAGGCGGCCAGTGGCCGATCGAGAGCTTAGGGAAGTGTGCGTAATAGTCGCGCGCGAACGCCATCGGCGATGGCAGCCCTGCCCGGATCCAGTCGCCCAGGAACAGGCTGTTCACATAATGCGCGGGCTCGTCGGGATCGAAGAAGCTCGACGCAATTCCGCCCGTCGCAAGGACGAGAAGCAGGGCCGCCAGGCCGGTCCACAAAAAGCCTGCGGCCGAAGGCGCAAAGGAGAGACGGCGATGCATGCGTCGGCGCTAGCCTAGTCCGACGAAAAAATCGTTTAGGGACACGCCGCGGACCGCCACGTGTGGACTAGGCAACTCCCGCTTCGTCCGGCACAGGCGCTCGCGTGTCGTTCGAAAAGCTCTACCATGCCTTTGCTGTTCGCGTGGAACAGATACAGGTCGCCCCGGACAAGTTCATTCATGTCCAGGTCGGCCTCGCAATCTGGTGCCTGAGCGCGCTGGTTCTGCGGCGTTCGCTGCGATCCCCGGTGCCGCTGGCGATCTGCATCCTCGCCGAAGTGGCCAACGAGATCCTGGACCGGATGGCCGCGGGCAGCTGGAAGTGGAGCGACACGGCGGGCGACGCGCTGGCGACCTGGTTCTGGCCGGTGGTGCTGTTCGCGATCCTGCGCTTCAACAAGCGGGCACGCAGCTAAGGCCTGGCGCCGACCGAAAGCGGCTTTCAGGACCGGCATAGCTGGATTGCTTCCCAACTCGCCGATGACTGTCGTCCGAAATGGGGAGGGAGATCTTCACCCTCGCTACCCGCCTTTTCGATGAAAGACCGGGTAGCCGAGAGCTAAGATGGTGGGCGCGGCTGGGATTGAACCAGCGACCCCTGCGGTGTGAACGAAAGAGATAGCTCGGTTTTCTGCCACTTCTAAGCGGCGAACCGCCTTTCCTTTCGCTCCCAAAGCCGCGGAAAACCGTTCGTCTGCACGGCCTGCGCCGAAAACGCGCCGAACGCAATACGCCCCCCAGGACAGCATCGACCTGCGACCTGCGCCGCCCGAGCGACCATCGGGTGACCCTGTCGTGCGCCCTTCGCCTTCCCGTCCTGGGGGCCGCCGTTGTCCGATACCCACTCCACCGATGCACGCACGATCGCGCGCTCCGACCTCAATCCCGGCCTTTCTGCAGCCAACGAGGCTCGCCTGCAGCGGGCGCAGTCCCGGAACATCCTGCACGGCTTCGGCCGAGGCATGTCCGACCGCGGACGCGGTCTCAGCGCCGTCCGACGAGACAGCCATCACGCTGGTCCAGGCGATCTGAAGCGGTGGAAATCGAATGTATTTCCTCGCATCGAAAAAGAGACCCGCTTGGAGGAGATTTTCGCGTGGGCAGATGACCATAAGGAGAAGGGGCGGCCGTGGGGCCTGCTGACACCGAAGCAGAAAGTGATCCTGCGCGAGATGCATGATCGGCGGTGCTTCACCACAGGGCGACTTGACTGGGCTTGGAAGCAAATCGCCGAGTTCGCGCGCTGCTCATTGGACACGTTGTCGAAGGCGCTGACCCGCTTCGAGGACCTCGGCCTGGTTAAGCGGTGGCGACGCACGATCCCCGTGCCGAACCCTGCACCGGGTGAACCGACGACCCTCCAGATCAGCAACGGATACGAGCTCGGCTTGCCCGAGAAGGTGGCAGCGATCGTCGCCTCAAAGCTCAAGAAGGTGGCGCAGGTGTTCCTGCCACCGGTGCCTGCGCCACGTGAACCAAGCGAGCAGGAGCAGGCTGCACTCGGGGCACAGC
This sequence comes from Sphingomonas sp. PL-96, assembly GCF_020707215.1. Lineage (GTDB taxonomy): Bacteria > Pseudomonadota > Alphaproteobacteria > Sphingomonadales > Sphingomonadaceae > Sphingomonas. Next base: position 153,933 of record NZ_JAJFET010000002.1, on the reverse strand, counting down.
TTGCCGCCAAGCCAACTGGCGACCCGGCGGTGGACGCTCGCCGCGCCCACTACCTCGAGGCCAGCATCCAGCGGATGAACGCGAGGCGAAACGCGGGCACCTTTTCGGCTGACCGCGATTCCGCATCCTAGAGAGTCTCCCTTCACAGGCGATTAAATTAGAAAGGAGTGCCTCCGGCACGCGCAGCTTGATGGTCCCTCGGAGCCGCTACGGCTCAACCTACGCACCCGACAGCCAAGCACCGGCTGTCGGAGCGCGGCGGCTTGCGCCGCCACGGGCTGCCGACGGGCAGCGAGCACGAAGCGTGCCGAGAAATCGCAAGCGGCGCATGCGCGGATAGGACCGCAACAGCGCGCATCAAATCGCAACGGGCGCTCCATCGCAGGATCCGCGACGATCGCGCGGTAATCGGTCTCTCCGGCCGTTCTCGGGCCGCATCGCGGCCCAACCAACTGCACTAAAATCGACACCAAAAGCGGGGGGGCGAGGCGCGGGGGCAAGCGCGTCGCGCCGGATCAAGGTTTGACCGGTCCGGCCGAGAAGCGCACCGGTCCCGACGGAAGAGCTCGAGGCTACGAAGCCTGCTGACGACGCTGACCGTCGGGGACTTGCCAGACTGCCCACCGATAGACGAGGAGGGCTCCGTCGGCATGGGGCGACGAGATGAAGGAACAGAAGTGAACGCCGGCAAGAACTCCGACAAGGCGGTGCAGGAGCTCTGGTCTCTCTGTGGGGTGTTGAGGGACGACGGCGTGTCCGCGCAGGACTACGTGAACGAGTTGACGCTCCTGCTCTTCATCAAGATGATGGAGGAGACCGGCAGAGACGCGGAAATGCCTCCGGGCACTAGGTGGAGCGAGCTCCTTGCGGCGGACCGTGCGCTCGAGGCCTATGTGGAGGCGGTGCGGCGGCTATCAGTCGCCGACGGACCGCCGCTGAACGGCGTTCTTCACGGTGCCAGAACCTCCCTTCGCAATCCCTCCAGCGTCACCGCCCTACTCGCCGCCGTCGACAGAATGGATTGGTTTGACGAAGACGCCGAGCGTTTGGGCGATGTCTACGAGGGGCTGCTGGAGCGGATCGCCACGGACCGGAAGAGCTCGACCGGCCAGTACTTCACACCGCGGCCGCTGGTCGAGTGCATTGTTGAAGTCATGCAGCCTGCCGCGGGGGAGACGATCCAGGACCCAGCGGCGGGAACAGGGGGCTTTCTGATCGCAGCCCACGCGCAACTGAAGCGCAAAGACGAAGATGCGCATGCCGCATTCTGCGGCGTCGAGTTGGTGCCTGACACCTACCGACTGCTCGTCATGAATCTAACACTGCACGGGATAGATCCTGTTGGGGTGCGACTCGGGGATGCACTCACCGCGATCGGCGAGACGCTCCCGCCCGCCGACCTCATCCTCACGAATCCGCCATTCGGCGTCGCACGCAAGGGAAGGCGCCCTGACCGTGGTGACTTCGCCGTAACCTCCCGAAGCAGCAATAAGCAGCTGGCGTTTGTGGAACACGTCGTCCGCGGCCTCGCGCCCGGCGGCCGGGCGGCGGTCATCGTCCCGGACAATGTCCTTTTTGCGAGCGGCGCCGCACGTGAGCTGCGCACCTGGATGCTCGATGCATGCGACGTTCACACCCTACTGCGGCTACCTTCGGGCATCTTCTACGCGCAGGGCGTCAAGACATGCGTGCTCTTTCTCCAGCGCCCGCAGGCCGGCGGAGACGCGACGCGTGCGGTGCGTATCTACGATATGAGGGCCGGCCTGCCAGCGTTCGGTCGCGCGAGACCGCTGAGGCGCTCCGACTTCGACGAGTTCGTGGAGGGCTTCCACTCAGCCGCCGGCGCAGCCGGGAACCACACGGCCGCGCAGAACGCGAACGATAGATGGAGGACCTTCACTCGCGAGGAGATCGCTCGGCGCGACGACAAGCTTGATCCCGTCTGGATCAGCTCCATCGACGCAAGCGAGTTAGCCCTTGAGGAGCCGTGGGACATGCTTGAGGCTGCGCGCGGGCATCTCGCAAGAGCGCTGGTCGGCATCGATGAGCTTGCGAGTCTGCTGGAGGCGTCCGCATGAGCCTTGACAAGGCGGTCGCAGAGCTAGTCGCGGAGTCCGCCGATCCACGCCTCGACTGTGCGCCACGTTGGACGAGGATCAGGCTCGGCGACGCCGCCGAGGTGATAAGCGGCTACGCGTTCCCTTCCCGCTTCTTCGGGGACGAGCACGGTCATCCGATCATCAGGATACGTGACATAGCCCGGGGACAAACCACGACCCGATACTCGGGCCCGGTACCTGACGGCTTCTGGGTCGAGGATGGCGATCTGCTTGTCGGGATGGACGGCGACTTCAAGGCGCGCCGCTGGAGCGGCGGCCGGGCCCTGCTGAACCAGAGAGTGGCGCGGGTGCGTGCCAAGGTGCAAATCTATAGCCAGCCGCTGATCGAAGAATTTCTCCCTGCTTATCTAGAGCTGCTGCGGGACCACACGTCGTCAGTGACCGTCCGCCATCTGTCGATCGGGAACTTGCGCGAGGTTCCCCTGCCGCTGCCGCCGGTGACGGAGCAGGCGAGGCTTGCGGCCGCCGCAGAGCAGCTCGCAAGCAAGGTCGGGATAGTGGAACGTGATTTGACCAGCGCCTTGACCCGTGCTGAGGCGTTCCACGCGCGTGTCGCTGAGGCCGCCTTCGAGCCGGGCGAAGACTGGACCCTGTCTGCCCTCGGCGAAGTCGGGCAGCTGCGCTCTGGGATAGCGCTAGGCCGCCGTTTCAAACCCGGCGAAGAGCTGGTGCAGCGACCGTTCCTGCGCGTCGCCAACGTTCAGCGTGGACGCCTCGTCCTAGATGATCTCTCGATTATGCCGGTGCGTCACGTCGACGCCGCGCGCGCCGAGCTCCGCGCAGGCGACGTCCTAATGATCGAGGGCGGTGACCGGGACAAGCTCGGGCGCGGCTGGGTTTGGGAAAACCAGGTGCCCGGCTGCATTCACCAGAACCATGTCTTCAGGCTGAGGTTGCACCCCTCTGACCGGCTCACTCCGGAATACGTGTCGCGCTATGTCAACACCGTCGGACAGTCTTGGTTCGACGAGCACGCCAAGCAGACGAGCAACCTCGCTTCGATCAGCGCCGCGGCGGTCGCGGCAATGCCGCTCAGGGTACCGCCGCCTGGCGTTGCCCAACGTATCGCCCACACCCTCGCGCACTCGGATCGATGCCTCGACGACGTGGCGCGGGAGATCGAGCAGTCGCGAGCGCTGATCGGCGGCGTGCGCACCGCCATCACCGCCATGGCCGCTCAAGGCCGGCTGTCCACTACGATGCCAGGTGACGCGGCGATCAACGAGAATCCCGCGCCATCGCGCACCGCCCCCAGTCCGCCCCCTAAGACTGCGACGCAAGCACGGAGAACCAGGTCAGCCATGAAGGACGGGGTGCCATCAATGGAGGAGGTCCTGGCAGACCAGGGGCCTCTTTCGCCCGAGCAGCTCTTCGCGCAAGCCGGCTTCTCGCCCGAGGAAGTCGAGCGCTTCTACCGGACGCTGCTCGCGGCGGTCGAGCGCGGGCGGATACGGGAGACCGCGGACAGGCGCCTTGCCTTCGTTGAGGACGCCCGCGCGTGAGGGTGCTCACCCTTGTGCTGCCCGAGTACAAGAACCTCAGGGGCTTCCGCATCGGCTTCGATCCCAGCACCCCCGACGTCCTCATCGTCGGCAATAACGGGACGGGGAAGTCAAACCTCATTGAGGCACTCGTCACCATCTTCCGCGACCTGATAGAAGCGGTATCCGCATCGAGGCTGGACACGCCGTTCGCCTTCGCCATCAGGTTTGAAATTGCCGGCCGGCAGGTCGACGTCGATCATCGGCCCGACCGCAAGCCCGGCAGAACCGCCGTTCGGATTGACGGGCGCGCCGCCCGGCTGAAGGACCTGCACGACCCCGACAAACCGCTCCTGCCGAGAACTGTCTTCGCTTATTACTCCGGGCCGAGCGACAGGCTAGCGAAGCTGTTCGACAACTCTCTTCTTCGCTTCCGCGACGCGATGATCGCCGGGGACAGCGCCGCGCACGAACGGCTGATCTACGGGCGCATGATCCACAGCCGCTTTGTCCTCCTCGCGTTCCTCATCGAGGAGGATCCAGGCGCCCTGGACGTGCTTCGAGACGAGCTTGGCATCAGCGATCTCGCCAGCGCTTTATTCGTTCTCCAGCGTCCGGAATGGCAGCGTGCCAAGCGGCAGACCGTCAAGGAGAAGGCTCAGTTCTGGGGGGCTAAGGGCGTGGTGAGGGACTTCCTCGAGCGCCTTTATGACGTTTCGCTCGCTCCTCTCCAGCTCGACGTGCAGGAGGGTGGGATTCTAGGCGCCAGGGCCAAGCGTCAGCGGCTCCATCTCTTCCTGTCACAGGCGCACACCCTACGCGACATCGTAGACGAGATGCGTGTCGAGGGGGAGCCGAGGTCCCGCACCCTCTTTCGGTTGCTCGAGAGCGCCTTTGTGTCTGACCTAATCCATGACGTCGCCGTTGTCGTGCGCAAGGCCGGCGCGCCCGACGGGGTCGGCTTTCGAGAGCTAAGCGAGGGCGAGCAGCAGCTGCTCATGGTTCTCGGCCTGCTCCGCTTCACCAGGAACGAAGAGAGCCTTTTCCTTCTTGATGAGCCTGACACCCACCTCAACCCGATCTGGGGGATGAGGCTGCTCGATCTCGTCTCACGCGTCGTCGGACAGGATTCCAGCAGACATCTCCTTCTTGTCACTCATGATCCGGTGGCCGTGGCGTCCGCCAGCCGCGATCAGGTCCGGCTCTTGGTCAGGCGCGAAGATGGTCACGTAGTGGCTATGCCGCCCCTCGAAGAGCCTGAGAGGCTCGGCGTTCCAGGAGTGCTGACTAGCGAGCTGTTCGGTCTCAGCTCGCTAGTCGCTCCGGACATCGAGCGTGATCTAGAGGCTCGACGGTCGCTGGTTTCCCTAGGCCAGACGCGCAGCCCAGAGGAGACCGACGAGCTCGAGCGGCTTTCGGCAGAGCTCGCCGACGTCGACCTCGCCGCGACAATGCCCGACCCTCTGTACGCGGAATTTCTTAGCCGGATCCGCGAGCGAGACGAGCGGCTACTCAGGAATCGCTCGGAGCTTACTCGGGCCGAAATCGACAAGCGCGACCAGATCCTCGCCGCGTTTCTCGACGAAATCTTCGGGAGCCAGGAAGAAGAATGAGGCACGTAGACCTAGCCAAGCTGGTCATGCCGGCAGGATGGCAGGCGTCCGCCGCTCGCGCTAGCGCGCGAGCGGCGACGGCCGCTCCCGGCAGCAGGTCGGCCACGATTGCCGCAGACTCGGGCGTATGGGGCTCACTGAAAGGACCGCTCGGCGAACTCACCGACCGCAAGTGCTTCTACTGCGAGTCCAAGCAGTCACGCGAGGATTTCGAGGTCGACCACTACCGCCCTAAGGGCGCAACGGACGCCGACGATCACGACGGCTATTGGTGGCTGGCCTTCGAGCCGACGAACCTTCGCTTCTGCTGCACCTTCTGCAACCAGCGTCGACGCGGCATGGACGGCGAACCCGGCGGCGGAAAGGGCTCGAGCTTTCCTCTTGGCCCTGGCGGTGTGCGCGCGGAACTAACCGGGGACTCACTCGACGACGAGTGGCCGCTGCTTTTGGATCCATGCGCCGAGCTCGACCCGCCGCTTATTGCCTTCGACGACCTCGGACGAGCTGTGCCGAGCGCGTCCAAGCTCAGTGAGCCGATCGATTTCGAGCGCGCGTGCGCGTCGATCAGGCTCTACCACCTGAACCACGGTCTCGCGAAACGACGACGCGAACAGAAGGCGGTCCTTGTCCGTGACAGGATCGCGAGGGCTAGCCTCGAACTGAACCGCGCCCTTCGGTGGCGCGACAAGGGCAACTCCGCAGCTGCCCAGATCGCCACCGACTCGGCGCGACGCACACTTCTAGAGATCAAGGCCCTGCAGCAAAAACACGAGGAGTTCTCCTCGCTCGCGATCAGCATCGTCCGGCAGAATATCCCGGGCAGGCCAGGTCTCGAGAGGATTTTGGAGGCCGTCTAACTATTGAAGGCGACCGAAGCTCCTAGGCCTCCACCGGATAGGTCCCGTTCTTCGAGATTGGCACAAAGTCGCGGTACTTTACTGCCTCCACGCCCAGCCAATCGTTGATCTCAAGCGTCCGCATCATCAGCGGCTCGATCACGGTATAATGAAACGTGTTCGACGCCTCGACGATGTTGCCGAAGCCGCCCGCGTTCTTCGGCACGACACCAAGCAGGATTGGCGGAATGCGGTGCGACGCCAGGATGTCGTCGCGCGTCGTCTCCTTCACACTCAGGAACTCGTCTTTGGCGGCCGCCTCGCCGATCGGCAGGATCTGCACCCCGTCCTTCTTGCCGCCGGGCGCATGGATAAACAGGTTCTTGAAATTGCCGACGCCCTTGGAGTCCTCCAGCGCATCTTCGATCGCGTCGGCGTCCTCGTCGCTCATGGTCGGTTCGGAGAGGTAGAACACGAAGCCGGCGTGGCTGCCGTTCTGGTAATAGCGCCGGCGGAATAGCGTCGCCTGCTCGTTGAGAAACGCCGCCTGCAGCGCCGACAGATATTCGGGGATCCCGTAGATCTCCTGCGCCAGGTCCGGTTCGAACAGCTGGAACACGCTGCCTGGTGCGAACTCCGTCGCCTCCTGCCAGCGCGGCACCCAGAAATAGCTGCCCTCTTCCCGACCCCGGCGCGTGTGGATCGCCGGCGAATGCACCAGCCTCAGCGGGCGGCCCGCCATGTTGTCGCGCCGCTCCAAGTAGCCGTTGCCCATGGTGAGGTAGTTGAGGACGAGCTCGCCGAAGTTGCGGCGATCAAGCCACTTGGTTGGTTCGAACAGCCGCACCAGCTGGTCGCGCTTGTACTGGATAGCGCTCGAGTGATGCGCGGTGGCGCGATAGGTCCGCGCCAGGCCAGACATGGGCAATGGCGGCTCGTACCAGCGGCCGTTCGCCCGGCACTCGGCGTACGCGATAAGGTCCCGGCGATCGAGCACCGCCTCGGCGTCGCCGAAGCGAAACGCGCGCATGCTGCGGCCGGTCGGCACCGTCGGCGCTCCCGCCGCCACGATCGCGCCGCCGGGTGCGCTCTCCGGATTGTCCGGGCTCGTTTCGGCCGTTGCCATTAGGATAGGTCCTTACTCTGGTCTTGCGGGTGGTGGTTTCGGTTGGATCGAGCGGCTCGTTGGCCAACGCGTGCATGATCGCCCAGGCGAGATCCGCGTGCCCGGTGTCGCCGGCGCGGCTCGCGACGTAGGTGACCTGGCGCTGGCTCTTCGTGAGCTCGGCGCGGATCGCCATGAAGCTGGACATGATGTCGCGGGCGCCCTGGTCGAACTCCAGGCGCTTCGCCTGCATCACGCTTTTCGCCTTCAGCACCATCTGCGTCTTGACCGGCACCGAATAGTCGATGCGCTTGGCAGTCGGGAAACGGCGCTGGACCAGCTGGAACACCGACGCGCCGACGCCGGTGCTGTCGATGCCGATGTAGGTGACGTGGTAGCGGTCCAGCTGCTCCAGGATCTTGTCGGCTTGTTCCTGGAAGCCAAGCCCCTTCAGGCGGTGCTTCTCGAGCACGCGAAACTTGCCGCCCGGCGTCTTCGGCGCCGCGACGATCACCAGCGCTGCGTCGTCGCCGGCGGCGCTCTCGGCCGGATCGTAGCCGATCCACACCTCACCGTCGCGATACGGCCGCAGCGCATAGGGGTCGAAGTCCTTCGACCAGGCGTCCCAGCTGTCGACGGCGCAGCTGCGCATCAGCGCGAACGGGAACATCGACGAACTGTCGTCGACGAAGTTGCACATGAAGAGGTTGTCGAAGACGTCCGGCGCATAACGCAGCTTCAACCTGTCGAGGTTGAACAGCGTGCAACCGCCGGCCTGGGCATCAAGGATGCTGACCTTCTGCCGCCATACGCCGTCCGGCCCGACGACGCCGCGGCGCAGCGCCTCGTCCGACATATCGAACTTGGCGCGGTCGGCCTTGGCGCGATCGCGGTTGAACTTCTCGCCGCTCCATAGCGCGTGCGCCTGGTGCGCGACGGTCGACGGCGTAGAGAAATAGGTGATCCGGTAGCGCGCCTGGCTCGCCATGGCCGAGGCGACGTCGTCGATCTGCTCGAACCCGTGGACCCAGAAAACCTCGTCCACGTAGACGTCGCCGTGATAGCTCTGCGCCGTACGATAGTTGGTGCCGAGGAAGTATAGCTTCGGCGACTCGCCGAGCGGCCCCTCGACATCGTCCAGGTCCAGGGTGATCGGGTCGCCCTGCAGGCTGACGCCCGTTACCTTCAGCACGAAGTCGATGATGTACGCGCGGAAGTTGTTGGCCTGGGCGCGGCTCGCCGAAATGAAGATCTGGTTGTTGCCGGTTTGCAGCAGCCGGATGAACGCCTCGCGGGCGAAGTAGTAGGTGGCACCGATCTGCCGGCTCTTGAGGATGAACCGGGTGGTGAGGGCGCTGGATCCGAGCAGGTCGTCCTTCGGGCCGCGCCACTTCAGCTGATAGTCGAACAGGTCGTTTTCGAAGGCGTCGATGCACGCCTGGATCTGTTCGGCGGTGAGGTGGTTCTTGCGCGCCTTCTTTTTCTCGCCGGCGTTCCGGTTCGCGACATTCGGATTGAGGTCGCCCTCGTGCCCGTCAGGCGCACCGTGCCGGCGCACGCGGGCCTGGCGCTCAAGCAGCCGGCCGAGCGCGTCCATCGTCTTGAAGTCGTGGCCGGTGTGGTGCTCCTTCCAGATGAGCAGCTGCAGCCGCGCCTCCAGCGCCTGGTCGACGCGATCAAGCGGCGCCGTCTCGTCCCAACGATCGCGCGCCTTCCAGCTGCGCAGCGTATTGGCGTTGAGCTCGAGCATTTCCGCGATCTGCTCGCAGTCATAGCCCTGCCAGTAGAAGTGCTTCGCCTTGCGGCGTGCATCAAAGGGGGGCGTGGCCAGGATCATCGCGGCGGACGCTAGCCGCGGCCACCCACCTCTTTCCCGCGCCTGCTGTTGTAGGTGCCGGACCTACAACACCCCTGCGTTGCGCCAGCACGCGCTTCCGGCCCTTTTGCAGGCTCAGGACGCGGGCGGTTCCCTTCCCCGCCGCGCCGCGTCCACCTCAATCTCGCGGAGCGCGCGCACGACCATGGCCAAGCTGTCCAAACCCTTCCGCATCGCCACCGAGGGCGCGACCTGCGACGGTCGCACGATCTCCCGCCAGGACATCGTCGACATGGCGGCAACCTACCGCACGCAGACCTATGCGGCGCGCGTGAACATGGAGCACCTGCGCGGCTACACGCCGGGTGGCGACTTCGGCGCCTATGGCGACGTCGTCGCGCTCTCCACCCAGGAGATCGAGCTCGAGGTTGGCGGCAAGAAGGAAAAGCGCCTTGCGCTGCTCGGCCAGGTCGACGCGCTCGACAACCTGATGCAGCTGAATGGCAAGGGCCAGAAGCTCTACCCGTCGATCGAGATCAACCCGAACTTCGCCGACAGCGGCAAGGCATACCTGCAGGGCCTCGCCATGACGGACAGCCCCGCGTCGCTGGGCACCGAAATCATGCAGTTCGCCGCCGGCGCCGGCGAGGCAAACCCCTTCACGAAGCGCAAGCAGGCACCCGGCAATTTCTTCAGCGCGGTCGACGAAGGCGTGATCCTGGAATTTGCCGACGAAGCTGCAGGCGATCCGCCCAGCGACATCACCAGCGCCGTCGGCACGATCCTCGCGTTCTTCAGCGGCCGCAGCAAGCAGGCGCCGGAGACGCCGGCGACGCCTCCGGCCCCGCCCGCCCCGCCGGAACCTGCCAACGACAACGAGTTCAACCGGCAAATGGGTGCGCTCGTCACCACGGTGCAGAACCTGAGCACCAAGCTGGACGGGTTCGCCACTCGCTTCACCAAGCTCGAGCAGGACCACGCGGCGCTGCAGACGTCGGTCGAGAATACCGACAGCGGCACGCCGCGGCGTCCGGCTGCTGACGGCCGCGGCAACTACGCCCGCGCCGACTTCTAAGGCCGCCCCTTCCCCGTCCGACCCTCGCGGCCGCCCCGGCCGCCCCCGGAGACCACGATGCGCAACGATACCCGCGAGCTCTTCAACGCCTATGAAGAGAACATCGCTTCCATCAACGGCGTGACGCGCGTCGACAAGACCTTCACCGTCGACCCGTCGGTCGAGCAGAAGCTCGAAACCCGCACACAGGAATCGAGCGCGTTCCTGTCGCAGATCAACGTGTTCCCCGTCGACGAGCTCAAGGGCGAGAAGGTCGGCATTACGATGGGCGGGCCGATCGCGAACCGCACCGACACCAGCGGCAACAACCGCCGCAACCCCGTCGACCCGACGGGTATGGACAGCCTCGGTTACGAGCTCGCCCAGACCAACTTCGACACCTTCCTGCCCTACGGCAAGCTGGACGCCTGGGCGAAGTTCCCCGACTTCGAGACGCGCATCCAGGGCGCGATCGTCGAGCGGATCCAGCTGGACCGCATCATGATCGGCTTCAACGGCGTGGAGGCCGCGAAGGCACACGATCCGGCAAAGACGCTGCTCCAGGACATGAACATTGGTTGGCTCGCGCAGATGCGGAAGCACAACCAGATCCGCGTCATGGACGAGGGCAAGACCGCGGGCAAAGTGACCGTCGGCGCCGGCGGCGACTATGCCACCGTCGACGCCCTGGTTTGGGACGCGGTGCAGTCGCTGCTCCCCAGCTGGGCCAAGGGCCGCACCGACCTGGTCGCGATCTGCGGCGCCGGCCTGCTGCACGACAAGTATTTCCCGCTGATCAACCAGGAAGAGAAGCCGACCGAGCAGATCGCACGCGACCTGATCCTGTCGTCGAAGCGCCTGGGCGGGCGGCAGGCGGCCGAGGTGCCGTTCATGGTCGACAACGCCGTGCTGATCACGCCCTTCAAGAACCTGTCGCTCTACTACCAGAACGGCAAGCGCCGCCGCCACATCGTGGAGGAACCGCAGTTCAACCGCGTCGCCGACTACCAGTCCTCGAACGAGGGCTATGTCGTCGAGGATTTCGATCTCGCCTGCATGGTCGAGAACATCGAGATCCTACCGGCCCCGGAGGCTTGATCCGATGGCGATGAGCCCCGCCAAGCGTCACCTCGCGCGCGCCGCTGCGCGCGCAGGGTCCGCCTCCACCCTGGCGATCGCGGCCGCGCGGCCGACCCCCGCCCAGGGCGAGTATCTGCTCCAGCGGGCAGCGCTTGGCGTGGATCTTCGCCAGTTGAAGGAAATTCAGTCGACCGAGGCGAAGGTCGAACTGAAGCGCAAGCTCCTGCCCGCCTACGATGCCTGGATCGAGGGCGTGCTCGCCGCCGATGCCGCCGGCAAGGGCGGCGCCCAGGACGACATCGTCACCCACATGCTGATCTGGCGCATCGACGTCGGCGATTACGAAGCGGCGCTGCCGCTCGCCGACTATGTCCTGCGCCACAACCTGACCCTGCCCGAGCGCTTTAACCGCACTGCCGGCACACTGATCGCTGAAGAGACGGCCGAGGCTGCGCTCAAGGCGTTCGGGCAGGACCTCGACTTCGATCTCGACGTGCTCCGCCGCGTCGACGATCTGACCGAGATCCACGACATGCCGGACCAGGTCCGCGCGAAGCTGGAAAAGGCGCTGGGCTTCAAGATGGCGCGTATCGCCGACGCCATGGATCCCGACGCCGACGGCGTCGCCGGCGGCAAGCGCGCCGCGCTCGAGCGGGCGGTCAAGCACATGCGTCGTGCGCTCGAGCTCGACACCAGCTGCGGCGTCAAAAAGGAAACCCAGCGCCTCGAGCGCGAGATCCGCAAGCTGGCGGCCATCGACGGGGACGACGCATGATCGCCTTCCTGCTGCTACTGGTCCTGCGGATCCTCGCGACCGGATGGTTGATCACCGCCGCGGCGTGGTTGGTAGTCGAAGCTAACCATCCGATGCCGGCTTGGAAACGCATCTGGCGCGCAGTCACCTGGTGGCCCTACTACCTGCGGTATCCGGACGTCCGATCGCCGATGCTGCTGCTCGCCTACGCCTGGTTCAAGCTCCGACATTACGCCGCCTTTCGGCGGCGTTGACCCTCTCGTCCCGCGAGCGCTCGGGGGGCGGTGTCGATCGACGGCGGACCATAGGTCCTAACCCAAGACCGCTCCTCACCCCCCGCTAGCGGCACCCTTCCAGGATCGCGCCATGTCCGCCTTCGTCTCCACTCCGCCCGCCACGGCCGCGCCGGCGCCGATCGACGACGCGGTCCCGAATGACGGTTGGTATCCGCCGCTCTCGCTGTCCGAGACGCGCGCCATTCTCGCGATCACCACCGCCATTCCCGACGCCCGACTGCGCGACGCGCTGCAGGGCGCCATGCTGTCGATCAACCGCCAGCTTCGCACCTGGCGCGATGCCCGCCAGGTGGCCGGCGCCACGGATCTCGCATCGGCCGGCACCGATCGCGTCTCGGCGGCCGAGCTCGCGCTGCTCTATCCGCGCGCGGTGCGCGCCGCGACTGCGGCCGAGCTCGTCGACCAGCAGCACCAACTGTCCGCCACCGATGGCGGACGCGAGCGCGATGGCGTGATGGCCAGCCCGGCCGACGGGCACCGCCGTCTCGCCACGCATTGCGTCCGCGACATTCAGGGCAGGCGGCGCACCAAGGTGCGCCTCGTCTGATGGCCACCGCCACCGCCTTTGCTGGTGAACCGCTCGACGCGTTGGTGTGGCGCGCGACCGGCGGCGGCTCGGCCGCCGTCGACCAGGTCCTCGCGCTCAATCCGGGCGTGGCGGCGATCGGCACGGCCTTGCCCGAGGGAACCGTCGTCACCCTCCCCGAAACCTCCACGAGCTCGCCGCAGATCGAGCTCGTCCAGCTGTGGGACTGAGCCCATGAAGATCCCCGCCGAATGGCTCGACGCCGCGCAGACGTTCGTGATCGGCCTCACGCCTGGCGCGATCGGCTCGGCGGTCGGCCTCGCCCATGAGAAGGGGCTCAGCTGGGCCGAGCGCTTCACCCAGCTGGCGGCCGGCACGGTCGTGTCGTGGTTCGTCGCTCGCGCGCTCGGCGCCACCGTCGATCTCAACCCCTTCGTGCTGCAGGGCGTGAACTTCACCGCCGGCATGATCGCCTACAAATCGACGCCCCGCTTCATCGCCGCCGCCGCCGACGTCGCCGGCGGCCTGCCCGCGGCGCTCCGCGACCGCTTCCTGCCCCGAAAGGATCCGAAGTGAGCAACACCGCCACGCGCGCGTCCGCGCCCAAGTCCCGCCTGCTCATGATCGTCGGCGCCGCCACCGCCGCGATCGCCGCGCAGTTCATCGTCGGATGGGAAGGCGATGAGCGCGTCGGCTACCGCGACATCGTCGGTGTGGCGACCAAATGCTCGGGCGACACAAGCAACGTCGTCGTCGGCCGCCGCTACACCGCCGCCGAATGTGCCGACAGCACCGATCGCCAGCTGGCTGCGCATGCAAAGCCGGTGCTCGCGTGCACGCCGGGGCTCAAGGGCCACCCCAACCAGCTCGCCGCCGCCATTTCGCTCGCCTACAACATCGGCACCAACGGCTATTGCGGATCCACCGTCGCCCGTCGCTTCAACGCCGGCGATTGGTCGGGTGCGTGCGACGCGTTCCTGATGTGGAACAAGGCCGGCGGCCGCGTGGTGCAGGGCCTGGTCAACCGCCGCCGCGCCGAGCGCGACCTCTGCCGAAAGGATCTGCCGTGACAAAGCTCTTCGCCGCGATCGGCGCGGCGCGCGAGTGGCTGACGCTGCTCGTCGTCGCCGGCGTCGGCGCCTGGCTCTACGTCCAGTATTCCGAAGCCCGCGCCGAGCGCGACGCTCTGGTGACGTGGGCGGAGGTCACCTGCGCCGGCGCCGGTGCCCCGTTTGAAGGCTCGGCCGAGGATCGCGTCGACAGCAACGGCAAGGCGGTGAAGGTCACCTTCGAGCGCGGCCAGCGCTGCCGCACCGCCGTGACCACGGCCGTCGCCTTCAAAGCGCGATCCGACCAGGAGACCGCCCAGCTGCTCGCCGACGCCATGCGCGTCCGCGAGACCAAGGCCGCCGCCGACTCTGCCCTTGCCCGCACCGCCGCGGAGGCCGCGCGCGACGCCGCCCTGCGCATGGAGACCGCCGATGCCCAAGCTTCCGCCACGAACCGCGTCGATCGCGATTGGTTTGCTGCTCTCAACGACCTTGCTGGCCTGCACGCCGCGCGGCGTTGAGGTGCCGGTCCCCACGCCGGTGCCGGTGGCCTTGGAGGTGAAGGATACGCCGCCCGCCGAGCTGCTGGCCTGCACCACCGCACCCGATGGCTTTCCGGCCGACGCGGAGGCGCAGATGCCGACCAGCGTTCGTGCGGCGGCAATCCGGCTCGCACAGGCGTTCCGCGCGCGCGGCGAGCAGCTGGTGCGGCTGATCCGCTGGCATGATCCGGAGGCGTGCCGGTGATCGATTTCCTTCTCCTGGTCGCGGCCAAGCTCCTGCTCGGTTGGTTGATCGCCGACTTCCTCGGCGGCGTTCTTCACTGGCTCGAGGACCGGATCCTCCGCGAAGACATGCTGCTGATCGGCCCGGCAATCGTCGCGCCAAATCGGCTCCATCACCGGAAGCCCATGGCGTTCGCTGCGGCCAGCCTGGTTCATCGCAACGGAACGACCTGGATCGCCGCCGCCTCCGCCTCGGCACTGTGGCTGTTGGCGTTCGGTCCGTCCGCAGTTTGGGCTGGAGCGACGCTGGGCGGCATGCTGACGTCGATGGTCCACTACCTGACCCATGTGCCACCGCGCCCAGGCCACCCGTTGCGGATCCTGCAGGAGATCGGGATCATCCAGTCTGTCGCACAGCATGCCCAGCATCATCGCCCGACGGCCAACCGCCGCTATTGCGTGCTGACCAGTTGGTTGAACCCCGTGCTCGACGCGGTTGGGATCTGGGCCGGACTGGAGGTCGCCGCTCGGTGGCTCCGAGTTCCGGTAGACGCGTCGTGAGGAAGCCCGATAGCCTGCGCGCCGCCGTCACAGCCGCCCTGCCCGAGCTCGCGCGAGATCCGCAGGCGCTCAAGATCTGGCTCTCCAAGGGGCATGTGCGCTCCAACGGCATCGGCGCCGATGCACGCATGGAATATGCCTACGAGCTCTCGCTCTTCCTGCTCGACTTCACCGGGGATCCGGACGTGCTGTTTTCGACCGTTGTTGAATGGCTCGCGATCGAGCAGCCCAACCTCCTGCTGCGCCCCAACGATCCCTCGTCGGTGATACCATTCGAGATCGACGTCCTGGACGACAGCAAGGTCGACATCCTGGTGTCGCTGCAGCTGGAAGAGGCGGTCGATCGCGCCGGCGGAAAGTTCGTGCACCTTCCCACCCCTGTAGTTGATGAAAACGCGCCGATCGCTGGCTTGCGCGACCGGATCGGGTGATGGCTGACGAAACCTTCCGCGACTTCACGCCGCTCGATCACGCCATCGAGGATCTGACGCGCCGCATGACGCCGGCGGCGCGGAAGGCCCTCGCCACCCGCGTTGCCGTGGATCTGCAGAAGGCAAACGCCGGCCGCATCCACCACAATGTTGAGCCGGACGGCAGCGCGATGGAGCCGCGCAAGCTGAAGAAAAGCGGTAAGGCCCGAACGCGCCGGCTGCGCGATCACGTGACGGGCCTGCGTCGCACCGTGCGCCAGCAGAAGATGTTCCTGCGCGCAGCCGCGCCCCGGTACCTGCGCAAGGAAACCAGCGCTGGAGAGGCGCAGGTCGGTTTCGTCGGAGCCATGGCTCGCATCATGCGCGTCCACCAGTACGGCTTGCGCGACACCGTCACCCGCGATCCATCATCCCCGGCCGCCGACTATCCCGCTCGCCAGGTGATCGGCTTCGCCGACGCCGATCGTGCCCAGGTGTTGGAGCGCGTAGCGGAGCATCTGGAGCCCTGAAAGCACCTTCCACTACGCACGACCTCGCCTGCGGCGCGACCGCGCCGGACCCTAGACAACTTCAAAAGGAGGACACTTAGACGGTCTCTGGCGACGTGCCGAATAATGACGGACGAGGTGCCAGCCTTGCAAGGTCAATGCTCGCGGGCGCGGCATTCCATTCCTTCGTGCCTAGCCGCCACAGGTTATCGATGTTCTTAAGGTAGGTAAAAGCGACCTCGTCTTTGTCTTGGATGATGCTCGGCAACTCCGTCTGATGGCCCCGCGCGCTCGTATCGTGCCGATCAAAACACCCAAGCTCTAAATTCCAAGAATCGCCATCAACGTCTGACACGATCGGGCTGACTAGCTTCGCGAACTCTGCGCCGCGGTAATCGTCGCCCGATCCGCAGTAATACCTTGCAGCCAGCACGATTGAGAGCCCGCCCTTGCGTTCACCGATGAACTGCACCGGCGAAAGAAGCCCGGCCATGTAGATGCGCTCGACGACATTGATAATTCGCTCATCATGGTCTTCATCCCAGATCACCGCAAAATCATGGATCTGGGGCTTGACCAGCTGCCTTCGTTCGACATCAAGCCATTCGATGCTGCGAAACACTGAATAGTGCGTGCCTCGACCGAGATAGCCGATCGGCTCCTTTTCGTCATGCAGGCATGAGAAGAGCGTCGAGTAAGTTTGGTTCTGTTTCATATTCGTTCCAATTTCGTTGGAGGTTGCAGCTTCCGCCGCTGCGCACCGACTTTCGGTCGAAACGCACGCCGATAATCGCATAAAGATGCCATGCTGTGAAGCAGCAACGCACCCCTATCTTCCTTCAGCACAAACTTGGCTCAAGCTAACAACATCGGACAGCGATACGTGCTGAGGGCACTCGACTACCAATGTTGTAGGTCTGGGACCTACAACAGCCCCTGCTAGCCGCAGCGCCCGCGCACCCACGACATGGCGGCATGCCCGCTAGCACCGCCTCCACCCTCGACTTGTCCAGCCTTCCCGCGCCGGATCTGATCGAGCGCCTGCCGTTCGACACCATCGTCGGCCAGATGGTTGCCGACGTACAGCTGCGCTTGCCCAGCTTCGATGCCACCGTCGATTCCGATCCGGCCGTCATCGTTCTGCAGGTCGCCGCCTATCATGTGCAGCTGCTGCGCGCGGCTGTGAACGACGCCGCCCGCCAGGTGATGGTAGCTTCGGCCACGGGCGCCAACCTCGACCAGCTTGCGGCGCTGGTTGGCGTTGCCCGGCTGACGATCGACGCCGGCGATCCCGCGCAGGGCATCGTGCCCACGCTGGAAAGCGACGCGGCGCTGCGGCAGCGTATCGTCCTAGCTCCCGAGAGCTTCTCGGTTGCCGGTCCTGAACTCGCCTACGTCTACCACGCCACTTCCGCCGATGGCGCCGTGCGCGATGCAAGTGCCACGTCCCCGGCACCCGGCCAAGTGTTGGTGTCGGTGCTCGCCCGAGACGGGGACGGCACCGCGCCGGCGGTCCTGCTCGCCAAGGTCGCCGCCGTGGTCGGCAGTGACCACGTGCGCCCGCTCGGCGACCTGGTGACGGTGGCCTCGGCCGAGATCCGGCGGTTCGAGGTTGTCGCGCGTCTCGTCACCTTCAGCGGTCCCGACGTCGGCGTCGTGCTCACTGCCGCGCGAGTGGCCCTCGACGAATACCTGGCAGCGAGCCGGCGCCTCGGCCGCGACATCACCCGTTCGGGCCTCTACGCGGCGCTGCACGTCTCCGGGGTGATGCGCGTAGAGATCCTGGCGCCTGCCGCAGACGTCGTCTGCGATGCCACCCAGGCTGCCTACTGCACCGACGTAACCCTGACCCATGGCGGCTATGACGACTGATCGCGTCTCGCTGCTACCACCCAACGCTACACCCCTCGAGCGAGCGCTCGAGCAGGGGATCGCGCATCTGGGTGAGGTGCCGTATCCGCTCGACCTGGTCGTGGATCCACAGCGGTGCGCGGCCGAGGCTCTGCCGTGGCTGGCCTGGGGGCTGTCGGTCGACAACTGGGACGCCGACTGGAGCGAGCAGGAACGGCGTGACGCCGTCGCCAATTCGATCGCTCTTCACCGAATCAAAGGCACGCCGGCATCGGTGAAATCGGTGCTCGCCCGCTTCGACCAGCTGCTCAAGCTGGTGGAATGGCACCAGGCCACGCCGCGTGCGGATCCGCACACCTTCGAGGTTCGCCTGCCCATCGCCGGCGACGGCGTAGAGCCGGGCGGCCGCCGCGCCACCGCCGCCTTCGCCGAGGCAATCATCCGCGACGTGTCGCGCGTGAAGCCCGCGCGCGAGCACTTCATCCTCGCCCAGACGCTCGCGCTCACCAGCGCGGTCGGCCTGCAGGGCGCCGGCCGCCTGGTCGACGTGCGCCGCGCCGATACCACCCCCGACTTCGACACCTCGCCTGCCTGGGGCTTCTATCTTCAGACCGAGGATGGCGAACCGCTCCAGGCCGAAACCGGCGACTTTCTGGACACCACCCCATGAGCAAGCTCGTTCTCGTCATCACCCAGGCGGGTCAGGCGCGCTTCACGGCTGCGCAGCTGGGCGATGCGATCGACCTGAAGGTCGCGCGCGTCGGGTTGACCGCGCAGCCGTTCGTCGCCGCACCGACACTGACCCGGCTCCCCGGCCAGTTCCGCAGCGTGGACACCGTCTCGGGCGAGGCGGTCGGCGACAACGTCGTGCACATGATCGTGCGCGACGCCGAGCCGGAAGCGTACACGGTGCGCGGCTTCGGCCTGTTCCTCGCGGACGGCACGCTGCTCGCCGCCTATTGCCACGATACCCCGCTGTTCGAGAAGTCGACGGTCAGCGAGATGCACCTCGCGCTCGACATTGCGTTTCCGACCGACCAGGTCGCCGCGCTCAGCTTCGGCGACACGAACTTCCTCAACCCGCCGGCCACCACCGAAACCAAGGGTGTCGCCGAGCTGGCAACGCAGGCCGAGGTAGACGCGGGCACCGACGCCGTGCGCATCGTCACTCCGCGCACGCTGGCGCAGCGCCTCTCGGCACTCACCACCTCGATCTTCGGCCGCCGGGTCGCAACCGCTGGCCTCGCAACCGGTGGCGGTGACCTGTCCGCCGACCGCACCATCACCGTGCCGGCCGCGACCGCTGCGGAGGCCGACGCTGGCGCGCTCACCACCAAGGCGCTGACGCCGGCGAGCATCGCCAACGTCCTCGCCTCGATCGCCCTCCGCGTGACGCTCGCTCGGCGCATCGACACGGGCGGTCTGGTGCAGGGCGGCGGCTCGCTCGCGGCCGACCGGACGATCTCGGTGCCTGCCGCCACCCCCGAGCAGCTGCTCGCGGCTGCCGCGGCTGATGCGGCGCTGACCCCGGCGAGCTTCGGCGGCCTGGCGAAGTTGTTCGGGACGGACGGCTACTACACGCTGCCGGGCGGGCTGATCGTTCAATGGGTCAGCTATCGCGCGCTGCTGGCAGACGAGCCCAGCGTCTCGATCGCCTATCCGGTGCCGTTTCCGAACGCCTGCCTGTTCGCGATGACCTGCCCGACCATCTCGGCCGCCAGCCAGGCGCGCGACGGATGGACCCAGATCGTCGGCATTCCCGGCCCCGCCTCCTGTCTCGTCCAGGTGCAGGCGGATGACCAGAACGACCGCCGCATCGACGGCATCAATCTCCTCCTCATCGGACGCTGACCTTTATGGCCAAGATCACCGCGCTCGACGCTGTCGACCAGCTTACCGGCGACGAGTTCCTGCCCATCGTCCAGGGAAACTCCACCCGCCGTGCGACCATGACGTCGCTGCGCGCGCTCATCGTCCCGTTCCTGCAGTATTGGTACAAGGGCGAGCGGGGCATTCCCGGCGGCAACGTGATGTCGGTCGGACTGCGCACGGAAGTCGACGCGGATATGTCGATCCCGGATGGTGTCGGTTGCATCCAATTCTCCGGCTTTCGCCGGCACGGACAAGGGCCGCACCAGATGTTCCTCTGGGACGCCTCCATGGAGGCCCTGGAGCCGGTCGGTGAGGGCATGGAGTGGATCACCACGAACGGTGGCGCAAAGACGTGGTTCATCCCGCGTGATGAGGGCACGCCGGAGATGATCGGCGCGTTCGCCGACGACGGACGGTTTTCTGTCAACAGCGAGAACAAGGGGAACGACGACTGGCCGTACCTCCAGCGGGCGGTCAATTACTTCAACCTGATCCGGCTCCCAGGCAAGTATCGGTCGAGCAAGTGCATCAACGTGGTGCGCACGGTGATGATCTTGGGCCGAGCCGGCGCCGAGGCGGGGATCTACACGACCCGTGTCCGGTTCGACCGCGGCTGCGTGGGCTGGTTCTTCCATCGCTTCAACACCAATGCCGACGAAACCGGCAAGACGCCCTTCATCCAGACGCGCGCAACCACCGCGTCCGCCGACGGCTTCATGATCGCGAATATCGAGATCGTCATGGGGCAGGCCGACCGCATTCCCTACGATGGCTCGAATCTCACTGAGCACTCGATCTGGCACAAGTGCCGCGGCGTCATGCAGTACCTGCGCATCCGCGGGACGATGGGCCACGCGATCTATGGTCGCGCGACCGCCGTCAGCAACGACCCGCTTGTGGTCGGCAACGCGAACGGATCGACCGTCAGCGTCATCCGCGCCGAGCAGCTTACCGGCTCCCCGCTTCATTGGGAGGGCGCCGACATGAACGCATCGCGCTCGACCGGCGTGAACGGTGCGATGCATGGCGGTCCCTGCATCGCCGAGCTCAGCTTCCTCGGCAACGTGCACGAAACGCCGCAGACCGCGAATGCGGGCCGTGACGGCCTCGCCTACTATGGCGGCTTCCGCTGGTGGTGTCTCGACCCGACGCTCGCCTCGACCCAGGCGCCGGGGACCGGAACTGCGTGGCTCAAGGGCGACGCGACCACGCAGGCCGACAGCTGGGTCAGCGGCAAGCCGTACCTCCACGGTGGCAGCTATGTGTCGGGATCGAACACCGGGCGCGTCGTGTGGGTCAATCCCTACACCGAGGGTGGCAGTGGCCCGCTGGTGGTCACCAGCGCGGTCGATACCCAGACTTGGGTGATCGGCGGCCTGCTGAGTGGTGACGCCGGCGGGATCTACGGCAACTGCGGGTATCTCGGGCCGACCGGTGTCCGCATCTATGGCCGCAATGGCATCGCCGGGGCTTCGCTCACGGCCTCGGGCGGCGTCAGCGGGCTTGGCGCGCAGGCCACCCTGCACAATACGGGCAACATCGGCACGAGCCGCGGCTCTGCGCTGCAGATCAACGTCGGGTATGAAGCGGACGGAGTGACGCCCCATCCGGTGGCTCGCTACGCTGCGCGCAGCGGCGCCAATGCATCTGTGTTCGGCGAGATGCAGCTCGACCTTTACGACCCCTCGGCCGCTGCATGGTTGACGAAGCTGCTGCTGCAGAGCGCCGCCATCCTACCCGGTGCGGACAGCACAATCGCGCTCGGGTCGGCTCCGCGGCGTTTCTCGCAGGTGTTCGCTGCCAATGCGACCATCAACACGTCCGACGCTCGGCAGAAGAGCAACGTCGCGCCGATCGACGACGCGCTGCTCGATGCCTGGGCCGATGTCGAGTGGCGCCAGTTTCGCATGGCGGACGCAGTCGACGCAAAGGGTGACGAGGCTCGCATCCACACGGGCGTCGTGGCGCAGCAGGTGCGCGACGCGCTGCTGGCGCACGGCATCGATGGCACCCGTTATGGCCTCCTGTGCTTCGACCGCTGGGACGAAGAATGGGAGGAATGGGAGGACGAGTACGAGGACCGGGCGGCAGTCTATGCGTTCGATGAGGAAGGCCGCCACGTTTTTGACGACGACGGGCCTGTCGTCGAGACCCCGGCGGGCCGGGTGCTTGTACGCGAGGCCGGGCGCAAGCTGATCCGGGAGGCCGGTGAGTTGTGGGGTGTGCGGTACACCGAAGCCTTCGCGGTTGAGGCGGCCTACCAGCGCCGTCGAATGGACCGGCTCGAGGCGAAACTCGAACTCGTCGCGCTGGCTGCGGCCTGACGCCAGACCCACCGGCCCCTGTCGTCGCGATTGTTGTAGGTCGCGCACCTACAACAGCCCACCCGCGCGACCCGCTCCGGCCTGCGGCACGGTCGCCGCGATGGACGACGACGACGCACTCGAGGGGCTGATCCGCTACGGCCAGGTCGTATCCGTCGACCTGGCTGCCGGCCGCTGCGTCGTCGCGTCCGGCGAGATCGCCACCCAACCCATTCGCTGGATCGAGGTCCGTGCCGGCAAGACGCGCACCTGGTCGCCGCCGAGCGCGGGCGAGCAGGTCCTGCTCCTGTGCCCAGGCGGGGATCCCGCCGGCGCGATCGCGCTGCGCGGCGTATCCAGCGCGGCGCACCCGCCGATCGGCGACGCCACCCGCGAACTGATCGAATTTCCCGACGGCGCCGTGCTTGCGTACGACGCGACCGCGCACGCGCTGACTGCCATCCTGCCCTCCACCGGTACTGTCCGCATCGAGGCTGGCGGTGGCCTGCACCTGACTGGCCCTTTATTCGTCGACGGCGAGATTTCCGCGACCGAGGACGTGGTCGGCAAAGGCGTCTCGCTCGCCACGCACCGTCACGGCCTGGTCAAGCTCGGCACCGATAAGTCGGGGGCTCCGGAATGACCGGCATGGACGCGGAAACGGGCAAGCCGCTCGACGGCGACGCGCACCTCGCGCAGTCGATCGGCAAGCTGCTGTCGACGCCGATCGGCACGCGCGTGATGCGTCGCGACTATGGCTCGGCTTTGTTCGAACTCGTCGACAAGCCGCTCAACCCGCTCACCCGCATGCGCGCCTTCGCCGCGACCGCCGTCGCGCTCGCGCGCTGGGAACCGCGCCTGAAGCTCAGTCGCGTGTCGATCGACGGCCAGGAAAGCGCCGCGCTCGGCCGCGGCGTGCTGACGCTGGAAGGCGAGCGCACCGACACCGCCGGGCGCAACGGCCTCACCACCCTCACCATCCCCCTTCGTCCCGTTACCGCTTGAGGATCCCGCCCATGGCCTTTTTCCACGGCATCATCGTCACCGAACCCACTGACGGCGTCACCACGACGCTGGAGAAATCGACCGCTGTGATCGGCCTGGTCGCCACCGCAGGCGCCGCCGACGCAGAGGCGATCGCCAAGCTCGAGGAAGCCCTTCCGCTCAATCGCCCGGTCCTGGTGACCGACGCCCGCGCGGCCGCGGGCCTCGCGGGCACCACGGGCACCCTGGCGCCGGCGCTGGCGACGATCGGCAAGCAGGGTTCGCCGCTGGTGGTCGTCGTCCGCGTGGCCGAAGGCGCCGATGCGGAGGCGACCTCCGCCAATGTGATCGGCGGCACCACCGACGGCGTCTACACCGGCCTGCAGGCGCTGCTCGCGGCCGAGGGCGTGCTCGGCGTCAAACCGCGGATCCTTGGCGCTCCCGGCCTCGATAACCTCGACGTCGTCCAGGAGCTCGTCGGGATCGCAAAGAAGCTGCGCGGCTTCGTCTATGCGTCGTGCGCCGGCGCCGAGACTCGCGACGCGGCCGTGACCTATCGCAAGACCTTCGCCGATCGCGAGCTCATGCTGATGTGGCCGGACGGCACTGCCTGGGACGGCCAGGCGATCGCCACCGCGCTGGGCCTGCGCGCGATGCTCGACGAACAGGTCGGGTGGCACCAGTCGCTGTCCAACAACGTGGTCGCCGGCATCACCGGCATCACCAAGGACGTGCATTTCGACATCCGCGACATGTCGACCGACGCCGGCGTCCTCAACGCCGCGCAGGTGACGACCATCGTCCGGCCGAACGGCTTCCGCTTCTGGGGCAACCGCACCTGCAGCGACGAAGCGGCCTTCGCTTTCGAGGTATCCGTGCGCACGTCGCAGGCGATCCAGGACGTGATCGCAGACGCCTGCGCCCCGTACATTGACAAGCCGCTGACGCGTGGCCTCGTCACCTTCCTGGTCGACAAGATCAACGGCAAGCTGTCCGACTGGACGACCAATGGCCGCCTGATCGGGGCGCGCTGCTGGTACGACCCGGCGTCCAATCCGACCGCAAACCTGACGGGCGGCAACCTGGTCCTGGACTATGACTACACGCCCTGCGCGCCGCTCGAGGGTCTGCAGCTGAACCAGCGCATCACCGACAAATATTACGCCGGCTTCGGTGACAGCCTGACGGTCTGATCGGCCGCGCCGCCCCTCCCCTTTTCCATCCGCAAGGACGCTGACCCATGGGCCTGCCCGCAAAACTCAAGAACTGGGATGTCTACTCCAACGGCGAGGATTACGCCGGTGTCGCCGCTGAGATCACGCTGCCGAAGCTGGCCGAAAAGACCGAGTCGTGGCGCGGCGCCGGCATGCTCGCAGAGGTCGACGTAAGCATGGGGCTCGAAAAGCTCGAGCTCGAGCACAAATACGGCGGCCTGGTGCTCGGCATCCTCCGCCAGTTCGGCGCCGTCGGTGTCAGCGCATCGATGATCCGCTTCGTCGGCGCCTACCAGGAAGACGTCGCCGGCGGCGTCGTGTCGGCCGAGCTCGTCGTGCGTGGCAAGCATATTGAGATCGATCCCGGCACCGCGAAGACCGGCGACGACACCGAATGGACGGTGAAGTCGACGCTCAGCTATCTGCGCTGGCGCGTGAACGGCCGCACCGAGGTCGAGATCGACGTCATCAACAACATCTTCATCGTGGATGGCATCGACCGCATGGCCGAGATCCGCGCCGCGCTCGGCCGCTAACGCGATGCGCCACGTCGCCGTCACTTTCGCCGTGGTCGCATCCGCGCTTCTCGCCGGCTGCGACATGCGGCCCGAGCATGCCGAATGGCGGTCGCAGTGCATCCGCTCGCATGAAGAGCTCATGCCGATGCCGACGATGGTGGCGGACGGCCGTGGCGGCTCGACCACTACGATTACGATGATGACCGAAACCGTATGCGACGAGACTGCGCCGATCTGCGTCGCCGGCAAGGATGGCTCGACCACCTGCCCGAATCTTCCGGAGACCACCCGATGACGAACGCCCGCAAGATGACCTGCACGGTCGAGCTCGAAGGATCGCTGAAGCGCGGCGACGCCGAGCTCACCAGCCTCACCTTCCGCCGGCCCGAGACGCCCGCCCTTATCGATCTCTCCCTGGTGCAGCTGGGTCAGATGAACGTCGACGAGCTTCGCAAGCTGCTGCCGCGCATCAGCGCCGATGGCCTTATCGCCGAGGAAGTGGACAAGCTCGGCGCCGACGACATGCTGCTGATCGCGCGCGAGATCTCCACCTTCATGGACAAGGGCGAGACCGTCGAGCGCGATGATGACGCGGACGCGGACGCTCCGCGCAAGATGAACACGACCGCCATGCTGTCGGTGCCGATCGCGCGCGAGGGCAGCACGGCCCTGGACAAGCTCGAGCTCCGCCGCCCCGACGCCGGCGCCCTGCGCAACCTGTCGCTGTCAGACGTCGGCCAGCTGCAGGTTCGCGCGCTGCTCACGCTGCTACCGCGGATCTGTACCGAGAAGCTCACCCGTAAGGATCTGCTGAAGATCGACTTTGCGGACTGGATGGAAATCGCCGGCGAGGTCGGGGATTTTTTGCTGCCGAGGCGGCTGCGCACCGCCTGATCGATGACCTCGAGGACGCGATGGCCAACATCCTCGCCGTCCTCGGGGGACCTTCCTACGAAGCTCTTTGCGCCATGTACCCGGCCGATCTGATGCGCTGGCACGATCGCGCGCTGGACCGCGCATCCAAGGAATAGCCGCATGGACCGGACGCTCAGCCTCGCAGTCAAGTTCACCGGGCTCGACAAGCTGAGCGGCCCGCTCAAGAAAATGGCGCTCGGTAGCCGCAACGCTGCTAGGGACGTGGCTAGGACCACGCGCGAGCTCGCGGAGCTCGGCAAGGCGCAGGATCGCCTCGGCCGGCATAAGACGCTGCAAACCGGCCTGCAGGCGAACAACACCAAGCTGGACGAAAGCCGCCGGCGGATCCGCGCGCTCAGCCAGGAAATCGCCCAGGCGGACGCGCCCACCAAACGGCTGAAGAACAGCCTGCTTGCCGCACAGCGCGAAGAGGCCCGGCTAACGGCGTCCGGCGCCAAGCAGGCGGTCCAGCTGCGCGCTCTGCAGGCGGAGATGACCGCCGCCGGCGTCGACACCCGCCGCCTGATCGACCACGAGCGCGAGCTCGCACGGGCGACACATGACACGACCGAGCGCTTGGCCCAGCAGCAGCGCCGGCTCGGTCAGGTCGACGCCCGCCGCGCCCGCGTCGCGCAGGCGGGCGAGATCGGTGGAAAGCTGCAGTCGGCCGGGATCGGCGCCACTGCCGCAGGTGCGGCAATCGGCGCCCCGCTCTTTGCTGCGGCCGAAACTTGGCGGCAGTTTGAAAGCGGCATGACCGACGTCGCTCAGAAGGGCGACACGACGCGTGAGGCGCTGAGCGGCATCGGTGACACGGTGTTGGACATGGGGCCGCAGCTGGGGCAGCTGCCGACGACGCTTCAGCACGGTTTGGACACCCTCGCCGGCTTGGGTATGGCGGTACCGCAGGCCGTTGCGGCGCTTCGTCCGATTGGGGAGACCGCTACGGCGTACAAGGCCGACGTCGACGACCTATCCAACGCGGTCTACGCCGCCACCTCCAACCTGAAGCTGTTCGCCGGCGCTGAAGGCGACGCGGCCGAGCAGCAGCGCCGGACTGCGCAGGCGCTGGACATCATGGCCGTCGCTGGAAAGCGAGGCGGCTTCGAACTTGCCAACATGGCAAAGCACTTTCCGTCCCTGACGGCGCGCGCACAGGCTCTGGGTCAATCCGGCGCCGGCGCGGTCGCGGATCTATCGGCCGCCCTGCAGATCGCGCGTCGCGGTGCCGGCGACGCCGATGAGGCGGCGACCAACGTCCAGAACGTGCTCGCCAAAATCAACATGAAGGACACGATCGACAACTTCAAAAAATTCGGGATCGATCTGCCCAAGGCCCTGAAGCGTGCCTATGGGCAGGGTAAGACCCCGCTTGAAGCGATCGCAGAGTTGACCAACCAGGCGCTGAAAGGTGACCTGAACAGGCTGCCGTTCCTGTTCGGCGACATGCAGGCCCAGGCCGGCATCATCGCCCTCATTCAGAACCTGGAAGACTATAAGCGCATCCGTGCGGAAGCCGCTGGCGCCGGCGACGTAGTCCATCAGGACTTCATCGACCGAATGAACGAAAGCGCCGCGGCGACGAAGGTTTTCGACGCCAGCATGGAAAAGGTCGGCGCAAAGGTTGGTCGCATTGTTGCTCCCCAAATTGACCAATTGAAGCTCAACGTAGCAGGAACGCTTAATAGGTTCATCGAGTGGGGAGACCGCAATCCTGCGCTGTTCAACAGCCTGGTGACCCTCGCCGCGGCCGCCGCCGCCGTGCTCGCGATCGTCGGCCCGCTCGCGATCGCAATCGGGTTCATGGCCCCTGGTTTGGCGATGATGTGGAACGGCATCACCCGCCTGGTGCCGGTGCTCCGGCTTGCCTTCACCGCACTGCGGTTCCTCGGAGGCGGCTTCCTTTGGCTCGCCCGTCTCGCGATGGCCAATCCGTTCCTCGCCCTCATTGGCGGGTTCATCCTCGCCGCCTACCTGATCTACACGCATTGGGACCAGGTGAAGGCGTTCTTTGTCGGCGTATGGCAGGAGATCCGCGCGGCGTTCGCGGGAGGCATCGGCGGCATCGCCGCGCTGATCGTCAACTGGTCGCCGCTCGGCCTGTTCTACCGCGCCTTCGCAGGGGTGATGGGTTGGTTCGGCGTCAGCATGCCCGCCAAGTTCAGCGAATTCGGCAGCAACATCATCTCCGGCCTGATTAACGGTCTGATGAACAAGGCAGGCCAGCTGAAGAGCAAGGTGCTCGGCGTCGCCCGATCGGTCGCCACCTGGTTCAAGACCGCGCTCGGCATCCACTCCCCGAGCCGGGTCTTCATGGGGCTTGGCGGCTTCCTCACCCAGGGGCTGGCGATCGGCGTCGACCGCGGCGCCGCTCAGCCACTCGCCCGGATCCGCAGCGTCGCGGGGCAGATGGCGTCCGCCGGCGCTGAGGCCGGCACGCCGGGCCGCCTGGCGCGATCCGCGCGCACGGTCGCCGGCGCGCTCGCGTTGAGTGGCACTGCCCCCGCACTGGCGGCGTCGCCGGCCGCCGGCGGCTCGGCCGCTGCTACGGGTGGCGCTCCGACCATCAACTACAACACCTACCACATTCGCATCGATGGCGCCGCCGGCGACGTGCGGGCGATGGCGCGCGAGTTGAAGGCGGAGCTCGCGCGGCTCGACGCGCAGGAGCGCACCGCCTCCTACGAGGACGATTGATCCATGTTGCTCGCCTACGGCCTGTTCGTGTTCGAACTCCCCTCCCTGCTTTTCGACGAACTGCAGCGTCGCACCGACTGGCGCCACGCCAGCAACGAGCGCGTGGGCGCGCGTGCTGCCAGCCAGTTCCTAGGCCCAGGCAAGGACCACGTCTCGATCTCGGGCACCTTGCTGCCCGAGGTCGCCGGCAGCTTCGCCTCGATCCGCACCCTGCGCACCATGGCTGACGAGGGCGAGGCATGGCCGCTCACCGCCGGCACCGGCCAGGTTCTCGGCAACTTCGTCCTGGTCGCCCTGGATGAACGGCAGAAATTCTTCACGCTCGACGGCGTCCCGCGGCGCACCGACTTCGTGATCGAGCTCGAGCGCGTGTCGTGAGTCCCGCCCTGCTCACCGCCTCTGGCCCGCTGGCGCGATCGATGTCGAGCGAGCGCCGCCAGAACGTCGCGGATTTTCGCCTGACGATGGACGGCCAGGATTTCACCGATCGCGTGCGCCCGCGCCTGGTCTCGCTGCGCCTGAGCGAAAAGCGTGGCGGCGAGGCGGATGATCTCGACCTGGTGCTGGACGACAGCGACGGCAAGCTGGTGATCCCGCGCAAGGGCGTGCGGATCCACCTGGTGCTCGGGTGGCGGTGCGGCGCGGACGTCAACATCGGCATGGTCGACAAGGGCAGCTTCACCGTCGACGAGGCCAGCTGGGACAGCGCGCCGGACACCATCACCATCCGCGCGCGCTCGGCTGACCTGACCGGCGGCTATCGCGTACGGCGGGAGCGCAGCCACCGCGCTACCACCTTGGGCGCGATCGTCGCCCAGGTCGCGGCGGCGCACGGCTACACGCCCCACGTCGACGCGGCCCTCGCGTCGGTGCCGGTCGACGTCCTGGTGCAGGACCAGCGTTCCGACATGGCGATGATCCGGACGCTCGGCCGCCAGCACGATGCTGTCGCCACGGTGAAGAACGGCCGGCTCATCCTGCAGCGTATCGGCGCCGGCAGCACGAGCTCGGGCCGCGAGCTGCCTACGGCCACCATCCTGCGCAGCGACGTCGATCGCGCGACCTGGCGCACCGTCGATCGCGACGCCTACACCAAGGTGGAGGCGCGCTGGCACGATCAGGACGGCGCAACCCGCAAGACGGTCGCGGCCGACGTCGCCGGCCGGACCGGCGGCAGCGACGACAAGAAGGTGCGCCGGCTGAAGAAGACCTATCACACCGAGGCCGATGCCCGCGCCGCCGCCCAGGCCGAGGCCGGCCGCGTCGCCCGCCGCGGCGCCGAGCTCACACTGGACCTCGGCTTTGGCCGACCCGATCTGTACCCCGAGCAGCGCGTGAAGGTCGCCGGCTTCAAAGCCGCAATCGACGCGGCGGCGTGGATCATCGCCAAGGCAGATCACGCGCTGGACGGCCGCGGCGGGCTCACGACGTCGCTAGGGCTAGAGACTGCCTGACGAGGTCGAACATCGTGACCAGCTTGCTCCATCACCCGATTGCTTCCATTCTCGCACGCTCAGCAAGGGGCATGCAGTGCGAACACCTGAAGAAATCTGGGCTGGAGACCTTTTCGGCCGACGCCAAGAAGCCGAAGACCTTCTCAGTTATTTGGAGGTAGTGACCAAGCGCCCTTCCCTGCGCGAAGACAACGAAGGCTTCGTGATAGCCGTTGATGGTAATTACGGGGAGGGGAAAACATACTTCCTCAAGAGGTTCGCGGAAAACGCGCACAGGTCACACCCTGTCGCCTATATCGATGCATGGCATGACGACCTAAGCGACGATCCGCTAATCGCGCTGATTTCTACCCTTGAACGGGCGCTTGAGCCTTACCTCGACCAGACGCCGCAGCTTAAGGACCGCCTTGCCGAATTCCGTCGAAAAGCTGGCGCCGTCGTCAGGCTGAGCAGCATCGGACTACTGCGGAAAGGCGCCGGCTTGTTATTGGGCGCGATCGCCGTCGATGCCATAGAAGAGGCAGTTGGTGAAACATCCAAGACTGCACACGAACTTGGAATGGAGTCCGCCAAGAACTTAGGCGACACCATCGTGGCGGACGCAGAAAGAGGTATCGCGGACCTGTCAACAGGATCCCTGGCCCAACGCATCCAGAACTTCCGCGAAAGCGAGGCAGCAATCCACGGAATGAAGGCCGGGCTCCGCGCGATCGTCGACACACTGGCGGAGAGCCCACTGCCACCCCCAATCATTATCGTGGTCGACGAGCTCGACCGCTGCCGCCCCACCTACGCCATCAAGTTTCTTGAAGAAGTTAAGCATCTCTTCGACGTTCAAGGGATCGTCTTCGTTCTGGGCATGAACGGCGACCAACTCGCTCACTCGGTGTCGGCGACCTATGGGGCCGGCTTTGCTTCCAAGGCGTATTTGCAGCGGTTCCTCAATCGTCGCTACACCTTAGACCCGGCGCCGATCCAGGCACTCGTGAGACATCTATTTGATGCTCTCAGCTTGCATCGCGGACGGCTTCACTTTCCAGTTTCTACCTCAGAAGAGTCCCGCGGCTACGGCCGCGCGGATGTTCGGGACATGCTGACGCGCTACCTAGAGGCGTACGAAGTAACGGCTCGGGAAACCTTTACCATCATGGAGACGCTCGAAACTTGCTTCGCGTTGACAGGGACCCGTCGGCTCTATCTTGGTTACCTGGTCCCTCTCATCATCAGCCATGTACGTGGTCATACCGGACTTCTAGAAACGTCGCGCAAACCAAACTGGCATTTCCGCCTGCACTACTCGGCGGGAAGCGACGCGGTGGACCGGGACATCGACGGGCTGGCTCAAGACTACGAGAACGCAGTGTTGATGCCACGGGACCAGCTCATCGAGTTGATGAACAATCCGAGCGGAAACACCTATGTTCACAACGAAATTGGGGAGGACCGCTTCAACTACGATGCGGAAAGCCTTGGCAACGCGAGCATGTACAAGAACCTGATCACCAAGGTTTCTCGCTTCAAATCTGCCTGATCTGGTGGCGCAGGGTTTCGGCTCCCGCTGTCCATATTAGAACACGATCCTTTCGAAAGGTTCGTACCGCGTGGCGGTTCAGGCAGAGGCCCTTCACGTAGTAGCGGGTGTCGATCCAGTTGATGATCGTGCGTTCGGTGACGATACCGTCGGCGTCGGCATATTCGAACGACAGCGGCACGGTTCGCTCGACGTCGCCGTTTAGATCCTCGTCGTCCTCATCGTCCCACGGCGACGCCGCTGCCGCTGCCGCTAGTGTCGGTGCTGGCGTTGAAGGCGGCGCCCATGCGGTCTGCGACGGCCTCGGCGCCGGGCCACCAGCAGACGATGCTCCGAAGGCCGGAACGTACGTCGCCTGGGGTTTTGGAGCACGCTTCCACCTGCTGCTGTCGCGATCGGCTCCTCCGCCACGATCTGATCCGGCAGGCGTCGCCCGCGGCTTGGCGCTTTGATTGTAGCCGCGGATCCACCTCGGGATGAGGAAGGCGTCGGCCAGGAGCCATAGCATCACCGCGGCCAGGAGCGCGGCCCCAATGTTGACGTCCGGCACGGCGATACAGGCGATCGTCAACAGCAATTGGCCGACAGCGCTTCTACGCTTCTCCGCATAGAACCGGTGCGCGCCGAATGCGCCCAGGCACAGCCAGAACGCATAGGTGATAGCCACCGACTTGCTTGCGCTGCCGTCCGCCCCGGTACGCCAGGCGCCGCTCGAACCCTCTTCCAACACTCCCGTCATGCCCCTCGCCCGCAAGTACCGCCGCCTCCCGAGAATCCTCGGCAATCATCTACGCCCGTTGGTTCGCCATATGGTTCACAAGCTCGAGGACGATCTGCTGTCCCCGCGCGTCAAGCCGCATGAACTGATCGATCAAAGGTCGTGCCGACTCGGGCAACGCGGCGCCTGCCGCAGCACCTGTAAGAACGAAGGCAACGTCCACACCGCCCTCTTGAAGGCGCAGCATGTAGTCCGAATTGAACGGCGTTCGCTCGGCTTCATATTCCGTCTGACTGTGGCGACTGACGCCGCCCAAACGGCCGAAATCGGCCTGATTCAGTCCCAAGCGCTTCCGCTCGTGGCGCAGACGCAACCCGACGCCTCCGCTCACAGCAGAGCATCCTCGGCAAAGTAATTGACTAGCGCGACAATCCTCGGCATTTTGCACCAACAGTATCCAAGAAGGTGCATTGCACATGATGGCCGATTCGGTCGCGCGAGATTCGATGCAAGGCCCCGCCCCCGCGGGCGGCATCGTCGCGCGCCCGGAACGCTCCATGTCAGAGCGCCGTGACGCGGCGAAGGCGCGCTTCAAGGCACAGGGCGTAACGGTGGCAGACTGGGCGGATGCCCAGGGTTACAACCGCCGCACTGTCTACAAGGTGCTCGGCGGGCGGCTGAACTGCGACTTCGGCATCAGCCACAACATAGCGGTAAAACTCGACATCAAGGATGGCGAGATCAACCCGGCCCACGAACCGCAGCCCACCCTGGCGCTCTCCGATGCTTGATCCTGCTGACCTCATTTCGGTGCATGCAGGTAGCGCGGCGCCCACGGCGCGTCCTTCGCGATCGGCGCGCGCTTTTGCGGTGACGGCACGATGACCAAGCAGCGTCCACCGCTCAGTTTCGAGCAAGCGATCGCGCGGATTGCCGGTCTGCTGGGCTGGGAAGAAGCCGCCGGTTTAATCGGTAAGAAGGGCAAGACCCTGCGCGACTACGGGGATCCCGACGTCGCGACGGGCATCTGCCTGGCGGACGCCTTCACCCTGGACTGCGCCTATCGCGCGGCAGGTGGCGAAGGCTTGCCGATCCTGCAGACCTACATGTTCCGTTCGGAGGTCGAGGCAGCGACCCCCGGACATGACCCCGAGGCGCTCGCGCGCCTCGCCTCGATCGCAGCGAAGGAGGCCGGCGACGCGATCGCCCACCTCATCGCAGCAACGCGACCGGGCGCCTCCCCTGCCGATCTGGCGCTGGCAAAGCGTGAGACTGAGCAGGCGATGACCGCCCTCAGCCACACCCTGCCGATGCTGGATGCCCCGGGGGGGGCGTCGGTCGCCAGGGTGCAGCCCCAAGGGGGGGCATCCAAGTGAAGAGCCACGTCCCACACCAGCAGAAGATCGGTTTCGCCTGCCCGCACTGCCAAGGTCCCACGCGCTCGCGTACGAGCCGCGCGGTAAGTGAGTATTTCCGCCAGGCGGTGATCGCCTGCCTCGACGCCGAGAACTGCGGCGCCAGCTTCGCCGTCGACCACGTCATCACCCACCAGCTTTCGCCGTCGCTGACCCCGAACCCCAAGGTTCTGACCGGGCTGAAGCAGACGCCGATCCGTGCTCGCGTACCCGCCAACGATACCCACCCGCTCGCCCCCGGCGAGATCCTTTCAGGCGGCCCGGAGGTGCCGCCGCCGGCCGCCAACGACGACACCACGGCCGACGCGCAGATCCTCTAGCCGCTCACCGTTCCCTTTCCCAACCGACCGACCCGCCGAACCCCTCACCGGCGGGAACAGTCCCCCTTTGTCCGGAGAGAAGCCATGTCGAACGATCCTCCCTCACCCGCTCCCGTCCCCGTCAAAGTTGCCCGCCCCGCGCCCTTCACGGCCGGCGACTATCTGTGCCTGCGCCGCCAGGCGGCAGGTCTGACGATCGCGCAGGTCGTCGGCCGGCTGTCGTTCGGCCCCTCCCCGCTGGCCGAGAAGCTGATCGCGGCCGCCGAGCGCAATGATCGTCCGCTCACCGATAACGGGCTCGAGCAGCTATTCGCCATCTTCCAGTTCGACCCCTTCGTGTACCGCTGCCTTCGCGACGGCATCCCGTCCGGCCGGATCTGTCGCGGCTGCGGCTGCAGCTGGAACGACGCCTGCATCGTCGGAGGTATCCCCTGCTCCTGGACTGGGCGGAGGGGTGATGGTGAGGACTGCTGCACCCGCTGCACCGGCGAGATTGCCGAAGACGGTACCCGCACCACGTTGCTGGCCTTCATCGAGCTCGCGGCCGGCAACGCGGCTGAACCGATCCCCGTTCTGATTGATCGTCTTGGCGATCGGCTGCGCGAGGTGACCGGGCGCTTCCAAGGCGTCCACGCCATTCAGATCGCGGACGAGGTGGGCGAGACCGAGGACATGAGGGGGCTCGCTATCGCCGTGCTCGAGCACGCCCGTCCTGGCTTGCCCCACACCCGCACCTTGCGCTTTGTGCCGGCGGCCGCGCTCGACCTCGGCGGTGCGCTGTGAACCCCCTTCCCGTCGTCCAGGAGCGCGCCGCCGCTGCTCCGGCCGCCGACACCCCCTTCCCCGCCCGCGCGTGCCCTGTCGCGCGGCCGCCGCGTCCTCGGCGGGTGCCCGACTGGCGAAAGGCAGATCGCCAGCTGGTGCATGCGGGGGCAGTTCACGGCGCATGGCTGATCCCGACCGGGCGCACGCGCCGGGCGCTCGAAACCGCCGTGCCGATCGCGATCGCCGCGCTCGGCGCGGCCCAGCTGGTGTCGATGGTATGGAGGATCGCCGCATGATCGCTGGCGTGCGCCGCAGCGCTGCTGATCACCGACCCGCCGCAGGCAGGCGGCGGGCCGGGATCGTCCAAATCCCCTCACAGGACCGGAGAGGCGCGCAGGCTACCACCAACTCGCGCCAGAGCAAGAACGAAAAGGGGACACCCCCCCGGCGGCGCGTTCCCCCTGAAGCGCTGGCGCGTGTCGGTAGAATGGGCGTCGGGATCCGCCGCCTGCGTGAGCAGGAGCTCGCCAATGGCTGATCAACGTCTGATTGTCGCGGCCGCCGGACGTGCGAAGCGCCAGTACATCGCTGTCGAGAATGCCGGCATGGTGGGCGAGCACGACGTGGGCACGTTCGGCACCGCATGGGCGGCTCAGGCGTGGATCGAGCGCACCTACTCGGCAGCCGAACGGGACCGGAACGCGCCCAGGTGCCTCTACCCAGAGGTTTGTGTCGAGGAAGACGGCGTCCGGAGCTATCAGCTATGACTGCGGCTCACGAAGCCCCCGACGCGGCAGGGATCCCGCAGGCCGACGCCAACGAGGCGCGCTTCCGCAAGCTGCTCGAGCGCATCGCCCGCTGGACCGAAGCCGAGGTGGCATGCGCTTCGCCGGCCCAAGTCCGCCACGTCGCGCAGCTGGTGCTCGATGGCGCGGACCCGACCTATCCTCCCTCCGCCGATCCTACTCGAAAGCACGAAGATGCGGAGGTCACCCGGCTACGCGAGCACATCATCCATGTTCAGACCCGCATCGAAGACGGGCGCGAGCTCGGCGAAACCGTCTGGCGTCTCACCCTGGAGGACATTGTGCGTGAAAATCGCGCCGCCCTGGCCGGTGCTCCGCAGATCATGGCGGACGCGGATGCGACGACGAAGCGCAACCCACTGACGGGTCAGCCGTACCTCAGCATGCGCGACGCCTTCGATGCGGAAAGCGGGTGACGCGCCATGCCTGATCCACGCGAGGCTGAAGCCTCCGAAATCGCCCAGCGCATCTTCGTCGCTCTGTGCCTTCTCGTCGCCGCTGGCGTCGCCCTTCTGATCTGGAGCTAATCCATGTCCGACAACATTTCGGCCGAGCAGCTGCGCCTGCTGATCGAGCGCATCGAGCGGCTCGAGGAAGAGAAGAAGGGCATCAGCGACGACATCAAGGATGTCTACGCCGAGGCGAAGTCCACCGGCTTCGACGTCAAGACCATGCGCAACATCGTCCGCCTGCGCCGCATGGAGAAACACCACCGCGACGAGGCGGACATGCTGCTTGAGACCTACAAGCAAGCCCTGGGCATATGACCGAGCGAGCCGGATTGGTGGCGGGCGATCGCGTGCTGTTCCTCGGCCTCGGCCCGCGCAACCGGCACGGCGACGTCGTGGCCGTGATGCGGCGCGGCTTCGCCTCCGTCCGGTTCGACCGCGGCCGCCCGATCCTGACGCTCGTCAAGGATCTGCACCCGATCCCTCGCCGTCCTGCGGACATGTGGTGAGTGGTGAAGTTCGCTCCCACTCCGCAGCGCTGCCGCTGCCCAGAGTGCCAGTCGCTGGACGGCCGGCATCCGGGCGAAGGACAGCAGCTGTGCCTCATCCCGCCCCCCAAGAACCGCAAGCGCCGGCGGCGCCCCCCAGCAGAAGGAAAGACCGGATGAACGCCCCATCCATCACCCGGCTCGACCACCGCCTCAGTCGAGCCGCCGAGACCGGCAGGGGGATCCGGCTTGAGCCGGCCGACCTCGACCTGCTCGCCAGCCTCGGGCTTTTTCGCCTGACCCACGAAGCCAAGACCAAGTACATTGAGGAACAGACACGATGCCGGGACGCCCGCCGCCGCTCTATCGCCGCGGGAAATATTGGGTCGACAAGCTCCGCCGCGCGGACGGTTCCGAACGTTCGCCTCGTTGGTATGTCTTCTGGTACGACCCCGAAGCGCGACGCGAGGCAAGCGCATCAACGGGCACTGACGACGCCGATCAAGCGATCGTAGCATGCGACCGGCGTTACCTTGCTGATCGCGATGAAGCGCCCGCCTTCTGCTACGTCTGTGGCCAACCCTTGGCATCGGCCGCCGCCTATCTGCTGAGCGACGCGATCGCCGACTACCGTCTCGAGTGGGGCGACCTGCAGGCGTCGGCCGATACCATTCGTGCGCGCCTCAAGCACGTCCTCGACTTCCTCCAGGCAGAGGAAGCCCGCGCCGGCATGTTCGGCCTGGAGACCAGCTGCGC
Source organism: Sphingomonas sp. PL-96 (assembly GCF_020707215.1). Classification (GTDB taxonomy): domain Bacteria; phylum Pseudomonadota; class Alphaproteobacteria; order Sphingomonadales; family Sphingomonadaceae; genus Sphingomonas. Next base: position 116,942 of record NZ_JAJFET010000002.1, on the reverse strand, counting down.
AGTTGCCTGCGGCACACCGTTCATTGCCGCCTTCCGCGCCTGGTCGAAGGACCAGCCCGTGGTGTGGCGCAACAAGAAGGGCGAGATCACAACCTCGCGCCCGCGATCGGCGGCAAGCACCGAGGAGTCGGTGCTGCAGCTGTCGGCCGTGCTCAACCATGCGGCCGACGCGGATCCGCCGCGATCGGAGCGCCGGCCTGTGTACAAGCCACTGCCGCGCAAGCAGGTATCTCGCCCCCGTCGCCACCGCGTCGACGTGCCGGTTCTGGCGCGCATGGTCCGCTATGCGGCCGAACCCGGTAAAAGGCGGGCATCGCTGCACGCCTTTCTGGTGGGCTCGATCTGCACCCTCGCCCGGCCGGACGCAGTCGTCGACATCTGCGTCGCGCCCGAACGCGAACAATGGTTTCCCGAGTCGCCGACGATCGACCTGAACCCGTTCGGTCGCGCGCAAACCAAGAAGTTTCGCCCGACCCTCCCCGTCCTGCCGGTGCTAGCGGAATGGCTCGCGGCAGAGCTCGCCGTCTATGAGAAGCTGGACCGCACCGATCGCGCGGGGGCCGGCTACCTGGTCAACTACTTCGGCCGGCCTGTGCAGGACGTCGACACGTCCTGGCGGACGATGCTCGAGGAGCTCCGCCTCCCCGTCGGGCGTGAATGGAAGCCGTACATCCTGCGGCACAGCCTCGCGACGATCCTGCGCAACCGCGGCGTGGCGAAGTGGGACCTGCAGGGCTTCATGGGTCACGGCGCCGGCAGCACGACCGAGATCTACGCGATCGGCCGGTTCGACACCGTGCGAGCGGCGCTTGAGGAAGTCATCGGCGAAATTGATGCGGCCGCGCCTGGCGCGATGCGCAGAACCTGCGCCGAAGTCTCGCTATCCGGCCCTTCGAAGGAGGTCCTAAAAATGACCGGATAGCAATGACTTAACCTGGTGGGCGCGGCTGGGATTGAACCAGCGACCCCTGCGGTGTGAACACAGTGCTCTACCACTGAGCTACGCGCCCGTGCGCCTTGCGGCGAAACCGGGAAGCGGGCCTTTAGGCGGTGGAAACCGGGCTGTCCAGCCCCTTCGCCTCAAAAACCCGCAAGGTCGATCAGTTGACCGAATCCTTCAGGCCCTTGCCCGCCTTGAACTTGGGCTGCGAGGATGCCTTGATCGTCATCGGCTCGCCGGTGCGCGGGTTGCGGCCGGTGGACGCCTTGCGCTTGCTGACGGAGAAGGTGCCGAAACCGACCAGACGCACTTCGTCACCCTTCTTGAGCGCGGCCGAGATGGACTCGAACACCGCTTCGACCGCCTTTATCGCATCGCCGCGGCCCAGCCCCGACAGATCGGCGACCTGACCGATCAGCTCCTGCTTGTTCATTCGTTCAAACCCCTTTTTGTCGTTGGGGAGCAGGGCACGGCAAAGCCGACCGCCCCCCCGGCAGCGGGGTCAGTTAATGCGTCTCCCCCCACCCCTGTCAAAGCAATTCGCCGCGCTTTGGCCCGCGGAGCTGCCACCCAACCGCATGGAGTGCCTGGGCGGACGGGTGCGATGTCTCGCATCCCGCCCGCCCCCAGCAGAGGCCGGATCAGTGGTGGCGCACCTCGCCGATGCCGGGAACTGCGGCCGGCGGCTGCACGGCAAGCTCGTCCGCGTCGGTCCAGTCGATCGCCTCCAGCGGGCCGGTGAGCGCCAGGCGAAGCACCTCGTCGACATGGCTGACGGGCACGATCTCCAGCGTCTCGCGGATGTTCGCCGGGATCTCCGCCAGATCCTTCTCGTTCTCCTGCGGGATCAGCACCGTCTTGATGCCGCCGCGCAGGGCCGCGAGCAGCTTTTCCTTCAGTCCGCCGATCGGCAGCACGCGGCCGCGCAGCGTCACTTCGCCGGTCATCGCCACCTCACGCCGCACCGGCACGCCGGTCAGCGTCGAAACGATCGAGGTCACCAGGCCGATGCCTGCCGACGGACCATCCTTGGGCACCGCACCTTCGGGAAGGTGGACGTGGACGTCCTTGCGATGGAACAGGCTGGGCTTGATGCCATAGGTCGGCGCCCGCGCCTTGACGAAGCTCATCGCTGCCTCGACCGACTCCTTCATCACGTCGCCCAGCTTGCCGGTCGTCTTGATCGCACCCTTGCCGGGCACGGTCACGGACTCGATCGTGAGCAGTTCGCCGCCCACTTCGGTCCAGGCGAGGCCGGTGACGGCACCGATCTGGTGCTCCTCCTCGCCAACGCCGAAGCGGTACTTCTGAACGCCTGCAAACTCATGCAGGTTCTCCGGCGTCACGGTGACGCTCTCCGCCTTGCCCTCCAGGATGCGACGCAGCGCCTTCCGCGCGAGCTTGGCAATCTCACGCTCCAGCGTGCGGACGCCGGCCTCGCGGGTATAGTAGCGGATCAGGTCGCGCAGGCCTTCGTTGGTGAGTGCGAACTCGCCTTCCTTCAGCCCATGTGCGTCGATCTGCTTGGCGATCAGATGGCGCTCGGCGATCTCGACCTTCTCGTCCTCGGTATAGCCCTCCAGCCGGATGATCTCCATGCGGTCGAGCAGCGGCTGCGGCAGGTTGAGCGAGTTCGCCGTGCACACGAACATCACGTCCGAAAGATCGATGTCGATCTCCAGATAATGGTCGTTGAACTTGGCGTTCTGCTCCGGATCGAGCACTTCCAGGAGCGCCGAGGCGGGATCGCCGCGGAAATCCTGGCCGAGCTTGTCGATCTCGTCGAGCAGGAACAGCGGATTGCTTGCCCCTGCCTTGCGCAGGTTGGTGACGATCTTGCCCGGCAGCGAGCCGATGTACGTACGCCGATGGCCGCGAATCTCGGCCTCGTCACGCACGCCGCCCAGCGACTGGCGGATGAACTCGCGGCCGGTCGCCTTCGCGATCGACTTGCCGAGCGAGGTCTTGCCGACGCCCGGCGGGCCGACGAGGCACAGGATCGGCCCCTTCAGCTTGTTGGTGCGCGCCTGGACCGCGAGATATTCGACGATCCGGTCCTTCACCTTCTCCAGCGCATAATGGTCCTGGTCGAGCACGGCCTGTGCGGTCGGCAGGTCCTTCTTGAGCTTGGAACGCTTGCCCCAGGGCAGCCCCAGCAGCACGTCCAGGTAGTTGCGCACGACGGTTGCCTCAGCCGACATCGGCGCCATGGTCTTGAGCTTCTTGAGCTCCGCGGTCGCCTTGGTACGCGCTTCCTTCGACAGCTTGAGGGTCGCGATCTTCTGGGTCAGCTCGGCGACCTCGTCGCCCTCGCCTTCCTCGCCCTCGTTGCCGAGCTCGCGCTGGATCGCCTTCAACTGCTCGTTGAGGTAATATTCGCGCTGCGTCTTCTCCATCTGCCGCTTCACGCGACTGCGGATCTTCTTCTCGACCTGGAGCACGCCCAGCTCGCCTTCCATGAAGGCGAACACCATCTCCAGCCGCTTGACCGGATCTGCCTCGACCAGCAGCGTCTGCTTGTCGGCGACCTTGACCGCGATGTTGCCCGCGACCGCATCCGCCAGCCGCGACGGATCCTCCAGCTCGCCGAGCTGGCCTGCCGTCTCGGACGGCAGCTTGCGGTTGAGCTTGGCATAGTTCTCGAACTGGTCGACCACCGAGCGCATCAGCGCCTGGACCTCGGCGCCTTCGGCAGCGACGTCCTCGGCCGGGGCGACGCTTGCGGTCAGGAAGCCGTCGGTCTCTTCAAGCGTTTCAAGGGACGCGCGCTCCTTGCCCGACACCAGCACGCGCACGGTGCCGTCCGGCAGCTTCAACAGCTGCAGCACTTCGGCGGTCACGCCCATGTCGTACAGGTCGTCGCGGCTGGGATCGTCCTGGGCGGGATCGAGCTGGGCGACCAGGAAGATCTCCTTGTCGGCCGCCATCGCCGCTTCCAACGCCGCGACCGACTTGTCGCGGCCCACGAACAGCGGAACGATCATGTGCGGGAAGACGACGATGTCGCGCAGCGGCAGGACAGGATAGGACTTGTTCATGCAAACTCCGGCAGCGCCGGACGCCGGCGCCTTTCCGCATATATGGGGATGTGGCGCGGCGGCATCAATCGCGGTTCTCCCGTAAGGATCCCGTTGCGGTCGCTTGTCGGCCACTGCCCCGTCGCGCATGAGGGGACCATGCTGAAGATCGCCGCGTTGCTGCTTCCCCTGCTCCTCCCCCTCGCCGCCGACGCCCAGCAGATCGAAAAGGGCATGCCCCCGATCAGCGCGCAGACCAAACGATCGGGCGGGCAGCTGAGCGCGGAGCGAGCGGCGCTGCGGCTGCAGACGGCCGATCTTGCGATCGAAGTGCTGCCCAGCCGCCAGCAGTTGTCGGGGCTCGCAACGCTGGAGCTGCGAACGCTCGCCCCAGTGCAGCAGCTACGCCTCGATCTCGACACCAACCTGCCGGTTTCCGAAGTGGCGCTCGACGGCAGGACCCTGCCGCGCCGCGCGTGGAACCACGCCGATGGCGTCCTGACGGTCGTCCCCGGTGAGCCGCTTGCAGCCGGCGCCAGCGTGTCGCTGCGTATCCGCTATGCCGGAACGCCGCATGTGGCGGTGCGCGCGCCCTGGGACGATGGCCTGGTCTGGTCGCAGGCACCCGGCGGCGCGCCCTGGGTGGCGACCACGGCGCAGGGCTATGGCTGCGACCTGTTCTGGCCGTGCCTCGACTTCCCACAGGGCGAGCCGGCGGTGGTCACCCTCCACATCACCGTGCCCAAGGGGCTGAAGGCTCCGTCGAACGGCGTGCTGCTGGGCGTAGATCGTCGCAGCGATGGGCGCACCACCTGGAACTGGCGCGCAACAACCATCAACCCCTATGACGTGGCGCTCAACGTCGGCCCCTATGCCGAGCTGTCGGGCAGCTATGCCAGCCGCTTCGGCAACCGCGTGCCGCTCCATTACTGGTATCTGCCAGGCAAGGAGGCGCAGGCGAAGCGCCTGTTCGCCGAATTCGCGCCGACGCTCGACTTTTTCGAAACGCTGATCGGCCCCTTCCCCTTCGGCGCCGAGAAGCTGGGCGTGGTCGAGACTCCGCACATGGGCATGGAGCACCAGACCATCAACGCCTACGGCAACAACTATGCCCAGGCGCCCGAGGGCTTCGACTGGCTGTTCCAGCACGAGCTGAGCCACGAATGGTTCGGCAACCAGATGACGGCGGCCGACTGGGACGACTTCTGGCTGCACGAGGGGTTCGGCCAGTACATGCAACCGCTCTACGGCCGCTGGCGCGAGGGCGAGGCGCGCTATGCGGCGATGATGGCGCAGCAGCGCCTGCGCATCTTCAACAAGGCGCCGCTGGTGTCCGGCACCTCCCGCACAAGCGAGGAGGTTTATGAGGATGGCAACGGCGGCCCCGGGATCGACATCTACTTCAAGGGCGCGTGGGTGCTCCACAGCTTGCGCAACCTGATCGGCGACGTCGCCTTCTTCGACGCCACCCGCCGGCTGGTCTATGGCCGCCCCGATCCGCGGCCGGGCAACTTCGCCCCACGCTTCGCCACCACGCCCGAGTTCGAGCAGCTGGCGGCGCAGGCCGCCGGCCGCGACCTGGACTGGTTCTTCGGCGTCTACCTGCATGAGGCAGCACTGCCGGAGCTGATCGACACCCGCGAAGGCAACCAGCTTCACCTGCGCTGGAAGACGCCGAACGACCGGCCCTTCCCCATGCCGGTGGAGGTGCAGGTCGACGGCCGCGTGGAGACGGTCGCGATGCCGGGCAACCAAGGCAGCCTGGCGGTCCCGGCCGGAGCGCACATCGTGCTGGACCCGATGGCCCGCATCCTCCGCCGCTCGGAAGCGATCGAACGCTATCAGGCGGAGCAGGCGGCGAAATAGGCTACGGCAACTCCGGCCTCAGCGACCTTCCCGCAGCCATTCGATCACGCGCCTGCTGATCCGCTCGGGCTGCTCCAGGTGGAGCCAGTGGCTCGCGTCCGCGACGAACTCGAGCGTTCCCTGGTCTGAGAGCGCCAGCGCTGCCTCGGCAACATGCGCTTCCAGCGCGACGTCGTGCTCGGCCCACAGGATCAGCGTCGGCGGGGCGATCCGCGCCGGCTCCTTGCCCGCCGCCCGGTCGCGCAGCGCGCGATAGTAGTTGAGCATCGCGGTCAAGGAACCGTCGTGGCTCCAGGCCTCGACATAGCGGTCGAGCGCACCCGGCTCGAACGCGCCCGGCTTCGCACTGCCCTGCATCATCGTCTTCAAGCCAGCGAAATCAAAGGCGCCGAGTGTCGCTTCCGGAAGCCACGGCAGCTGGAAGAAAGCAGCGTAGGTGCTTCTCAGTGCCTGCGTCGGATGCTTGAGCATCTGCCTGCCCCAGGTGTCGGGATGGGGGCCGTCCATCACCACGACCCGCTTCAGCCGGCCGGGATAGTTCGCGGCCACCCACCAGGTGATCACAGCGCCCCAGTCGTGGCCCACCAGATCGAAGCGGTCGGCGCCAAACGCATCGGCGAGCGCCACCACATCCGCGGCGAGCGTGTCGATGTGATAGGCGGCAATCTCCTGCGGCCGATCGCTGCGGTTGTAGCCACGCTGATCGGGAACGACGACGTGATAGCCTGCCTGGGCGAACGGCGTGATCTGGTGGCGCCACGCCCACCAGAATTCCGGAAAGCCGTGCAGCAGGACCAGCAACGGGTTGCCCGGGTCGCCCGCCTCGACCACGTGCAGGGCCACGCCGTTGACGGTGCGGGTCGACTCCCGCCAGCCGGGTTGGAGCAGCGTTTCGGCCATGTTGCTCTCCCTTATCTCAGAAATCGGTGGGAGAACGCCCGCGGAGCCGATCGGTGTCGGCCGAACACTTCAGAGTGTGACGACGTTGCGTGTACCCGTTTGTCCTGAGTAGCCATTGAGCGAAGTCGAAATGGCGTATCGAAGGACCGCCACCAATGCTTCGATACGGCGCTTCGACAAGCTCAGCCCCTACTCAGCACAAACGGTTCTACCTCCAGTGATCACGGTCGAGCGCCCTGCCACCAGCGCCTCCAGCGCGTCGATCGAGAGCGGTTCGGCGCACAGATAGCCCTGGAAGAACTGGCATCCTTCCTTGGCCAGGAGGTCGAGCTGTTCTTCGGTCTCCACCCCTTCCGCCACCACCGCCAGGCCAAGCGAGCGGGCCATGTCGATGACGCCGCGCACCACGACGCGGTCGCGGGGCGAGCCGGTGATGTCCTGGGTCAGCCGCTTGTCGATCTTGAGATAGTCGAGCGGCAAGGCCTTCAGATAGGCGAGGCTCGAATAGCCCGTGCCGAAGTCGTCGATCGCCACTCGGCAGCCCCCGGTTCGCAACTCTGCCAGCAGCCCTGCCGCATCTGCCAGGTCCTCGATCAGGCCGCCCTCGGTGATCTCCACCGTCAGGCGGCGGCGTGGGAAGCCGCTGGCGTCTACCCGGTCGAGCAGCAGGTCCGCAAAGCCGCCGTGGGCTACGTCCTGTGCCGTCACGTTGATCGACAGACGCAGCGCCGCAAGGGTCGCCGGCCAGTTCGCCGCTCGACGCAGCGCACATCGCTGCACATGTTCCGACAGCGCCACGGTCAGCCCGGCTCGCTCGGCGGCACCGAACAACGCCTCCGCGCCCAGTTCCCCGCGGAGCGGGTGCCGCCAACGCGCCAGCGCCTCCACCCCGACGATGGCGCCGCCTCCGATCGCCACCTGCGGCTGGAACAGGATCTCGACTTCGTCGCGCTCGATCGCCTGCGGGATCTCCAGCGCCAGTTCGTCGAGCGCCTCCCGTTGGCGTCGATCGCCTTCGGCCGCGTCGATCGCCAGCTGCGCCCGCTGGAGCAGCTGGGCCGCCGTATCGCCGGCGGCGCCGTCGACCCGCCCCACCCGCGCCGAGAGCCGGGCGACCTGCTCGCCGGCGACGAATGGCCGCCCTAGCGTCTGGCGGATCGCCGCGTCCGCGCGCTGCAGCCGCGTGTCCCCCGCGCCGGATGCCGCGACCAGAAACTCGGCGCCTTCCGCCCGCGCCACCACCGCCCGGCGGCCAAGCGGTTCGGCGACCGCCGCCTCGATCCGGCGCAGCGCCGCGCGCAACAGCCAATCGCCGGCCTCGCGGCCGAGATCGCGGTTAATCGCCTCGATCCCGCCGAGCGCCACCAGCGACAGCGACACGGGCTGCCCTGCCGCGAGCCGCCCGTCCATCCAGGCGTGCGCGCCGGCAAGATCCGCCAGCTGCGGCCCGGCCGCACCCGTGCTGTCGTTCTCCTGTGCGCTCAACGGTTCGATCAACGCGTGGATGCGGCCCTGCTCGGCACGCTGCAGATGCACGACGACCCGGCCAAGCACCGGCACGCTGTGTGCAAAGGCTACCGCCGGTCGCCCTGCCGCAAGGCTGCGGCGTGCCTCGCGCAGGCTGGCGCGCGCTGCTCGGGGGAGCGCTGCGAGCAGCGCCCGCGTGCGCGGCGCCGCATCGACATGGAGCATCGCTGCCAGGCCCTGCGAAACACGATGCTGGCCGCTTGCCGGGTCATAGGACCAGGCAAGTGTACCACTCCGCGCCTCCACATCCCGCCAGCCGCCCCCCAGCCGCTCGACATGGCGAAACGCGAACCGCGCCGCATGCGCGAGTTCGGTCTCGGTCACCGGGCTGACCAGAAAATGCGTGGCCCCGGCGGCAAGCACGTCGTCCAGGCGATCCGCGTCGCCCTTGGACAGCAGCGCCAGCAGCGCGCCGGGAGCATCGGCCACTGGCATCGCGAGATCGCCCAGCGCGGCGAGCCCATCCTCCAGCGCGCCGCGGGCATCGACCACCGCCACCTGCGCGCCGCTGGTGCGGAACCGCTGTGCCGCGGCATCGCGGCGGCGTGCGGCGATCACCTGCCAGCCGGCCTGGGCATAGACGCTGGAGAGCTCGTCACGCTGTCGAAAGGAGAGCAGGAACAGCAGCGGATTTCCGACGTCCCGGCTTGTGCCTACTGCGTTCATCTGCCCCATGGCGCGATCCTAGCGGGACTGCGACCGTTCGCCAATCGCATTGCCCTGCGTCTGGTGGCCTTGTGCGGCCCGGGGGGAAGGCTTAGCTCAAGGGCATGGCAAGCGCCTCCGCCCTGATCGACGCGCATGGCCGTGCCATCCGCTATCTGCGTATTTCCGTGACGGACCGTTGCGACCTGCGCTGCCGCTATTGCATGTCCGAGACGATGCAGTTCCTGCCGCGCGATCGGCTGATGAGCGTCGACGAGATCGCGACGCTTGCTGAATGCTTCATCGCGCGCGGCGTCCACAAGATCCGCCTGTCCGGAGGCGAGCCGCTGATGCGCAGCGATGCGGTGCCCTTGGCCGAGCGGCTGGGCGCACGGTTGGGCAACGGCCTCGACGAGCTCACCATGACGACCAACGCGACCCGGCTCGCGCGCCATGCCGACGCGCTGGCCGCGGCCGGCATCCGCCGAATCAACGTCAGCCTCGACAGTCGCGATCCTGACACCTTCCGCCACATCACCCGCACCGGCGACCTCGCCCGCGTGCTGGAGGGGATCGCCGCGGCGCGCGCGGCCGGCATCGCGATCAAGATCAACATGGTGGCGTTGAAGGGCCTCAACGAGCACGAGATCGCCCCGATGCTTGCCTGGTGCGGTGAACAGGGCTTCGACCTGTCGCTGATCGAGACGATGCCGCTGGGCGCGATCGACGAGGATCGCGCGGACCGCTTCCTGCCACTGCCGCAGGTGTTCGAGGCGTTGCAGGCGCAGTTCCCGCTGGTACGCGACGCGTTCCGTACCTCCGGACCGGCGCGCTACTGGCGCCTCACCGGCACCGACACGCGACTGGGGCTGATCTCGCCGCTGACCGCCAATTTCTGTGACGGCTGCAACCGCGTTCGCCTCACGACCGAGGGGCTGCTCTACCTTTGCCTCGGCCAGGACGCGCATGTCGACCTCCGCGCGGCACTACGCGAGGGCGGGCCAGCCGCCGTCGACGCCGCGATCGAGGCGGCAATGGCCCGCAAGCCCGCCGCGCACAATTTCTCGATCACCCCGGGCGCAGCACCGGCCGTGGCGCGCCACATGAGCGTGACCGGCGGATGACGGCGACGTTGCGCCGGGCGCTGCTCGCCTCGCCGACCCCTGCCGCTCAGGAGGCAGAACGCGAACTGCGCGAGCACTATGATTGGGTGGAGATCGAGGACGCCGAGCTGGTCGTGGCGCTGGGCGGCGACGGCTTCCTGCTCCAGGTGCTCCACCAGCTGCTGGAGCATCGCTCCACCGTGCCGGTGTTCGGGATGAACCTGGGCACGGTCGGCTTCCTGATGAACGAGTGGCACCTCGGCGGCCTCGACGAGCGGCTGGCGCGGACCAAGCCGTTCAAGGTCTCGCCGCTCCAGATGACCGCAGAGACGATCGGCGGGGAGGTTCGGCGTTTGCCGGCGATCAACGAGGTGTCGCTGCTGCGCGAGACGCGCCAGGCGGCAAAGATCGAAGTGAGCGTCAACGAACGTGTCGTGATGCCGGAGCTGGTGTGCGACGGCATCCTTGCGGCCACGCCCGCCGGGTCGACCGCCTATAACCTCTCCGCCAATGGCCCGATCCTGCCGCTCGGCTCCGCCATGCTCGCGCTGACGCCGATCAGCCCGTTCCGTCCCCGTCGCTGGCGGGGCGCCATCCTTCCCGACCGCGCCCGCATCGCGCTGCGCATCCTGGAGGCGGAGAAGCGCCCCGTCAGTGCGGTGGCTGACCAGCGCGAGGTACGCGATGTCGCGCGGGTGGTGGTGGAGATCGATCGCATGCGCGACCTGACCCTGTTGTTCGATCCCGAACATGCACTTGACGACCGAATCACGATGGAACAGTTCATCGCCTGACGCGTGGGATTTTCTCCGGACTCTCCCTTGTTTTCAAAGGCTTGGCAGAAAGTTCGGAAAAAGCGGCAGCGGACGCTTGCCAGATCCGAAAACCCGCTGCTATAGGCGCGCCTCCGAAGCGTTCCCCGGTAGCTCAGCGGTAGAGCAATCGACTGTTAATCGATCGGTCGCCTGTTCGAATCAGGCCCGGGGAGCCACGGACCTCCAGCAGAAACGAAGCCAGCAACCGGCGCGGCCGGTCAATCTGTATCAGCAGCTCGTCCGATGCACGTCTGCTATTTGATCCCAGGCGTTCGGCTCCCGCTAAGTTGCTGGCATGGCGAGGTTTTCCGCGGGCCGCCCTGCGGTCGTTCAGCAACGGCTAAGCTATGAAGTTGCACAACTCATCGTAGCGGGTCACAAGAACCCAAACGCTCCGACGATCGTTCCTAGGTTGTGCCGCCACCCCCTTCGTCGGCGAATATATGCGGCAGTGGAGAACCTTCGATGCTGTCTTCCAGAGTTGATCGCAAGCGTATCGCCAGCCTTGGCACTGCGATCGTTGGTGCGCTGGTGCTTGCCGCCTGCGCCACCCCCACCCCGTACCGCCCGGCCACGGGCAACGGCTTTGCCCGCACCGGCTATTCGGACGAGCAGATCGAGCCGAACCGCTTCCAGGTCAGCTTCGCGGGCAACACCCTCACCTCGCGGGAGACGGTGGAGCGGTACCTGCTGTTCCGTGCGGCGCAGCTGACGGTGGAGCGTGGCTTCGACCACTTCGTCCTGGTCGACCGCGATACCGAGCGCCGGACGCGCACCTATGCCACGCCCGACCCCTATTGGGGCGGTGGCTATGGCGGCTTCGGCGCGTGGAGCCCCTATTGGCGCTTCCACGGCCCGAGCTTCGGCTGGCGTGGCGGCTGGGGCGGCTGGGGTCCGTACGGCGGCGGCTTCAACGACGTCCGCACGGTCGACAAATATGAGGCGATGGCGGAGATTCTCGTCGGTCGTGGCCCGAAGCCCGCGAACAACGTGCGTGCATTCGATGCCCGCGCGGTGATCGAGAACCTGGGCCCGCGCGTGCAGATGCCTGAGCAGCGCTAAGCGCCACGGCTTGAACAGAAAGGGGGCGCTGCCAGCCGGCAGCGCCCCCTTTTTCGTGTCTGCGCGTCGCCCCGGCGGGGATGCTTTGATACGGGACCTCGACGTCGCTCAGCCCCTACTCAGCACGATCGGGGTGGGGGAAGACGCCGGCTGCCAGCCTAGCTTCCCCCACCCTGCCGTCAGAGCTGCCCGTGGCAGTGCTTGTACTTGAGCCCCGAGCCGCACGGGCACGGCGCATTGCGGCTGACGCGGCCGACCCACTCGGCCGGATCCTCGCCCAGTGCCTCGGCACTCGGCTGCGGCATCTGCATCGGCGGCATGCGCGTGGTCAGATAGCCGCTGCCCGCATCCTGGTCCCATGTGTCATCGTCGCCGGTCAGCGGGTCGAAATGGCTGGTCAGGAAGTCCGGCAGCTCGGGCAGTTCCGGCGGCGCGAAGTTGAAGTTCGCGACCGCAAGCGTGCGGGTCACGTCCTCGCGAATGCTGCCCAGCATGCGCTCGAACAGCGCGAACGCCTCCTGCTTATACTCGTTGATCGGCGTCTTCTGCGCGTACGCCCGCAGGTGGATCACTGCGCGAAGTGCGTCGAGCATCGCCAGATGCTCCTTCCAGTGATGGTCGAGGTTCTGGAGCAGGATACCCTTTTCGATCTGCGTCCAGGCGGTCGGCTCCAGCTCCGCGGCCTTCGCGTTCACCAGCTCGTCGGCCATGGTGCGGATGCGCTCTTCCAGCGTCTCCGCTTCCAGCCCGTCTTCCTGGGCGACCCACTGCGCAACCGGTGCGTCGACACCCAGCACCTCGGCCGCACGCTCGGTCAGGCCGGCGACGTCCCACTGCTCCGGATAGGAGTTCGGCGGCACGGCAGCGCCGACGATCGCGTTCACCGTCTCGGCGCGCATGTCGGCGACCACGTCTCCGACCGTGTCGGCATCCATGATGTCGGCACGCTGCTCATAGATGACCTTGCGCTGGTCGTTCATCACGTCGTCATATTCGACGACCTGCTTGCGCACGTCATAGTTGCGCGCCTCGACCTTCTTCTGCGCGGTCTCGATCGCCTTGGACAGCCACTTGGAGCCGATCGCCTCGCCGTCGCCGATGTTGGAGCGCATCATCTTGGCAAACAGCGTGTCGGGCCCAAAGATGCGCAGCAGATCGTCGTCCAGGCTCAGGTAGAAGCGCGACAGGCCCGGATCACCCTGGCGGCCCGAACGGCCGCGCAGCTGGTTGTCGATGCGCCGGCTCTCGTGGCGCTCGGTACCCAGCACGAACAGGCCGCCGGCGGCGAGCACCGCCTGCTTTTCGGCGACGATCTCGCCGCGGATGCGCTCGGCAGCCGCCTCAAACTCGGGCGTGCCCTCCTCCAGCTCCGGATGCTCGTCGAGCATGCGGAACTCCAGGTTGCCGCCCAGCTGAATGTCGGTGCCGCGGCCCGCCATGTTGGTGGCGATGGTCACCGCCCCCAGCCGCCCGGCCTGGGCCACGATATGCGCTTCCATCTCGTGGTAGCGCGCGTTCAGCACCTTGTGGTCGACCTTCTCCTGGGTGAGGAACTCGGACAGCATCTCCGACTTCTCGATCGACACGGTGCCGACCAGCACCGGCTGGCCGCGCTCGGCATGCTCGCGGATCTTGCGCGCGATCGCCAGGAACTTGTCCTGGGTGGTCTTGTAGAACTCGTCCTCCTCGTCGATGCGCTTGACCTCGACGTTGGTCGGAATCGAGACCACGTTCATCTTGTAGATGTCGAAGAATTCGGCCGCTTCGGTCGCCGCGGTGCCGGTCATGCCCGACAGCTTGGGATACATGCGGAAATAATTCTGGAAGGTGATGGAGGCGAGCGTCTGGTTCTCCGGCTCGATCGTCACGCCTTCCTTGGCCTCGGTCGCCTGGTGCAGGCCATCCGACCAGCGGCGCCCGTCCATCATGCGGCCGGTGAACTCGTCGATGATGACGACCTTGCCGTCCTTCACCAGGTAATCGACGTCGCGGCGGAACATCATGTTCGCGCGCAGCGCCTGGTTCAGGTGGTGGACGACCTGGGTGTTCTCGAAGTCATAGAGGTTGGCGCCTTCGAGCAGCCCGGCGGCCTCGAGCAGTCGCTCGGCCTTTTCGGTGCCGTCCTCGGTCAGCGTGACGCTCTTCTGCTTCTCGTCCTTCTCGTAATCCGCCTCGTCCAGCTGCTGCACGATGGCATTGACCGCCATGTACAGGTCGGACTTGTCGTCGGTCGGGCCGGAGATGATCAGCGGCGTGCGGGCCTCGTCGATCAGGATTGAGTCGACCTCGTCGACGATCGCGAAGGCGAACGGCCGCTGGACCATCGACTCGCGATCATACTTCATGTTGTCGCGCAGATAGTCGAAGCCGAACTCGTTGTTCGTGCCGTAGGTGATGTCCGCGGCATAGGCCTGGCGACGCTCGCCGTCGGAGACGTTCGGGACGATCACGCCCGTGGTCAGCCCCAGGAAGCCGTAGATGCGCCCCATCTGCTCGGCGTCGCGGCGCGCCAGATAGTCGTTCACGGTGATGACGTGGACGCCCTCGCCCGGCAGCGCGTTCAGATAGCAGGCGAGCGTCGCCACCAGCGTCTTGCCCTCGCCCGTGCGCATCTCGGCGATTTCGCCGCGGTGGAGCACGATGCCGCCGATCATCTGCACGTCGAAGTGGCGCATGCCGAGTACGCGCCTCGATGCCTCGCGCACCGTGGCAAAGGCTTCCGGCAGCAGCGCGTCGAGCTTCTCGCCATTGGCCAGCCGCTCGCGGAAGCGGACGGTCTGCTGCGACAGCGTTTCGTCGTCCATGGCCTGAATGCTGGGTTCGAAGCCGTGGATCTTGCTGACGATGGAGCCCAGCGATTTGACGTAACGATCGTTGGAAGAACCGAAGAGGGACTTGGCAAGGCCGCCGAACATGGCTGTTCCTTCATGATGGGGAAGCGGAGCCGCGGCGCATGCGCGGCATCCCGGGGGCGCGCCGAGGATGGCGCGGCGGAAACTGGAGTGGAGGACGCCCGCGCGGCAGGCGGGCGGCACGCTTACTCGAGCGCGCTGTCGACCCGCGAGCGGACGTCGACGGGCGGGACGACATAGGGGGCCGGCACCGGCGAAAGCCGCGCACCGTCGAGCGCGCCGGTGGCGCGACGGACGAGCGGCGCATGGTCGGCGACGTCGGTCGCCACCTCTGCCGCGAACCGGCCTGCGACCTGCTCGACCTGCCGCGCCTCGACCGGAGACGCGCCGACCAGGGCCCCGGTGAGGCCCGTCAGCAGCGCAGAGAGGAACAACAGGAGACGCAAGCGACCATCCATCGGCGAAGAAATCGCCCGGGCCGCAACGGCGCCGGGCAGCGGAGGAGATAATGGGCGCGGGTCCATCCGTCCACCTGAAAGCCCGTACGACCGCGTGCGGGGAAAGGTACGGCACAAACCACTCGACGGATCGAACGCAGGATCGCATGGAACGGCCATGTCCATTGCCCGCTCCCCGCTCGCCCCCGCTGCCTTCCCCATCCTGCCCGCGATCGCCGGGGCCACGTTGCGGGTCGCCCGCGCGCGGTACAAGGCCTGGGATCGCACTGACCTCACCTTTGTCACGCTGGCGCCCGGCACCGCGGTTGCCGGCGTGCTGACCCAGAGCAAATGCCCCTCGCCCGAAGTCGAATGGTGCCGCAAGGCGCTGGTGCTGGGCCAGGCGCGGGCGTTGGTGGTGAATGCGGGCAACTCCAACGCCTTCACCGGTCATCGCGGACGAGAGGCGGTGGAAGCCGTGGCGGCCCGCGCGGCCGGGCATCTCGGCTGCCAGCCTTCGGACGTGTTCGTCGCCTCCACCGGCGTGATCGGCGTGCCGCTGCCGATCGACAAGGCCGAGGCCGGGCTCGACGCCGCCTTCGTGGCGGAGCCGTGCAGCTGGGAAGCCGCTGCCGAGACGATCATGACCACCGACACCTTCGCCAAGGCTGCGACGGCGACGGCGATCGTCAACGGGCGCACCGTGACGCTGGTCGGCATCGTCAAGGGCTCGGGCATGATCGCGCCCGACATGGCGACGATGCTGGGCTTCGTCTTCACCGACGCGGCCGTGGAACCGGGGTTCCTCCAGTCGGCGCTGTCGGCTGCCAACACCAAGAGTTTCTCCTGCATCACGGTCGACGGCGACACCTCGACCAGCGACACGGTGCTGGCGTTCGCCACCGGCCAGGCAGGCAACGCGCCGCTGGTCGATGCCGAGAGCGACGGTGCCGATGCCTTTGCCGCGGCGCTGTTCGACGTGTGCCTGAGCCTCGCCCAGCAGGTGGTGCGCGATGGCGAGGGCGCGTCGAAGTTCATCCAGATCGACGTCGAGGGCGCGGAGAGCGACCGCAGCGCCCACCGCATCGCGATGAGCATCGCCAACTCGCCGCTGGTGAAGACCGCGATCGCGGGCGAGGACGCCAATTGGGGCCGCGTGGTGATGGCGGTCGGCAAGGCCGGCGAGCCCGCCGAGCGGGACCGGCTCTCGATCCGCTTCGGCACCACCCAGGTGGCGCGCGACGGGCTCGCCGTCACCGGCTATGACGAGGCGCCCGTCGCCGAGCATTTGAAGGGCCAGAATGTCGAGATCGGCGTCGACCTGGGACTTGGCGAAGGCCGCGCGACGGTTTGGACCTGCGACCTGACCCACGGCTATATCTCGATCAACGCCGACTATCGGAGCTGAAGCCCATGACCGACGCCCGTCACATTGCGGTATCTGCCCTGCTGCGCCAGGTTGCCGCAGAGGTCGTGCTGCCCCGCTTCCAGCATCTGGATGCCGCGGAGATCGAGGAAAAGGCCAAGGACGATCTGGTCACGATCGCCGACCGCGAGGCGGAGGTGGCGCTGGCAAAGGGCCTGGCCGAGATCGACGGGCGGGCGCGCATCGTCGGCGAGGAAGCGTGTGCAGCCGATCCGACGCTGCTCGACACGGTGGGCGACGGCCGCGTGTGGCTGATCGACCCGGTCGACGGCACCAACAATTTCGCGGCCGGCCGCACGCCGTTCGGGATGATGATCGCGCTGGTCGAGGACGGCGTGCCGCAGGCCGGCTGGCTCTATGATCCGGTGGCGGACCGCATGTGCCACGCAGTGCGCGGCGGCGGCGCCTTTATCGACGGAACGCCGGTGACCGCCCGGGCAACGGGTGCGGCGGAGCCGGTCGCGGCGCTCGCGACCTACTTCATGTCGGACGAGGATCGCGCCGCACTGGCGGATCGCGTCGCCGGCAAGCTCACGCTGGTGGAAATCCCGCGATGCGCTGCCGAACAATATCCACGGCTGGTGCTCGGCGAGAACGACCTCGCCCTGTTCCAGCGCACCCTGCCCTGGGACCATGCGGCGGGCGTCCTCTTTCTTGAGGAAGCCGGCGGCCATGTCGCGCGCGCCGATGGCTCACCCTACCGCGTCGGCGACAATCGCCGCGGCATGCTGGGCGCCTCCTCACCGGCGCTGTGGGAACAGGCTGCGCCGCTGATATTCGGATAAAAGAAGGGCCGGCGTGGGGCCGGCCCTTCTCGTTCTTACAGCTCGCCCTGAAGCCAGCCCTTGATCTGTCCCTTGGGCGCCGCACCGACCTTGGTGGCGGTCGGCTCGCCGTTCTTGAACAGGATCATGGTCGGGATGCCGCGCACGCCGTACTTGCCCGGCGCGTCGGGGTTCTCGTCGATGTTGAGCTTGGCGATGGTCACTTCCTCGCCGAGCTCCTCGGAGATTTCCTCGAGCGACGGGCCGATCATCTTGCACGGGCCGCACCATTCCGCCCAGAAATCCACTAGCACGGGCTTGCCCGCGTCGAGGACGTCGGCCTGGAAGCTGGAATCGGTGATCGCCTTGGTCGCCATTGTCGTAATCTCCTTTGTCGCTTCGTTACCTAGGTTGGGGCGGGCGGCGTCTCAACCGCCCGGGGCCAAGCTTTGCTCCCGAGCGGCCAAGCGCGGCTTGTGTTCGTCCAGCAGCGCGACCGGCAGCTCGATCAGCCGCGG
The DNA here is from genome assembly GCF_020707215.1 of Sphingomonas sp. PL-96. Taxonomy (GTDB): domain Bacteria; phylum Pseudomonadota; class Alphaproteobacteria; order Sphingomonadales; family Sphingomonadaceae; genus Sphingomonas. The sequence goes on along the minus strand of NZ_JAJFET010000002.1, from coordinate 99,070 downwards.
CACCGCCGTGTAGAGCAGCGCCGCCTCGATCCGGCGGCCGGGGAAGATCACCGCAAGCGCCGCCGCATAGGCCGCCATCTGCCGGAGATGATAGGTCGGTGCCTCGGCAGCATTCTCAGGCGCGCGCCGCCCGGTCTTGAAGTCGACCACCAGCACGCGGTCGTCCTCGATCAGCAGCCGGTCGACCGTGCCCGACACCACCGTGCCGCCGATGGTGGCGGCGATCGGTGCCTCGGCAAGCGCGTCCGGGCCGAACAGCGAGGCAAAGCGCGGCTCCTCCAGGATCGCGAGCGCGTCGCGCACGATCCGCCGGCGCTCGGCGGCATCCTCGACCTGGGCGGCGCCCGCAAGCCAGCGTTCGCCCGCAGCCGCACGCTCGGCGGGTGGCAGGCCGGGCAGTCGCTCGAACATCTGGTGGAGCAGACGCCCGCGCTGGGCGGCGGCGCGCATCGCCGGGGTGGGCGGCGGATCGGCAACCTCGTCCTCGCCCAGCGAAGACGGCGCCAGCGGGCGCGGCGGTCGCGCTTCCTCGGGTGCGGGCGCGCGCAGCCAGGCCGGCACAGGCTCTGCATCCGCGCCAACGGACTTGATAGCTCCGGCACGCTGCGGAACCGGCTTGGCAGGGGTTCGGCCCCGGAAAACGCGCGTGCCGTCCTCCTCGATGCCGACCGCCAGCGCGTCGAGCGCCGCACCGGCCGCAGCATGCCAGCTGAGCGGCGGCGCCACGCCCTGCGCCCGCGTGCCAGGAGCGCCGGCGATTACCAGCCGCTCCTCGGCACGCGTCGCCGCGACGTAGAACAGCCGCCAATGCTCGGCGAGCTCCTTGGCATCCGCCTCGGCCAGGGCCGCATCGAGCGGCCCGTCGCGCTCGCCTGCGCGCGGGCGGAACACCGGAAACGCCGGGCCCTGGTATCCCTCGGGCGTCCACAACAACGTCTCGCGGCGGTTCTGGCTCGGATCGATGCAGGCGTCGGCCAGGATCACCAGCGGCGCCTGCAACCCCTTGGCACCATGTGCGGTCATCACCCGCACCGCACCGCCGCCCTGCGACGGATCGCGCTTGATCTCCACGTCGCCGCGATCAAACCAGTCGAGGAAGCGCTGCAGCGACGGCGTGGACACCTGTTCGAAGCTGAGCGCGGCGTTCAGCAGTTCCTCGATCGGATCGCGCGCTTCCTCACCCAGCCGCAGCACCAGCTTGCGCCGGCCCTCCAGCGGCCCGGACAGCAGCTCTTCCAGGAACCGGTAGGGCGTGGCGATGTCGGCGCGGCGCAGGATCTGGTGGAGCGGCGCGAGCGCTTCGTCCGGCTGGGTCAGGCGCAGGTGCCGCCACAGGCTCCCGCGCTCCCGCAGCGCCGCCGCCAGCAGCTGGTCCTGGCTCCAGCCGATCAGCGGCGACACCAGCAGGCTTGCGAGCGACAGATCGTCGTCGGGCTGGAGCGCGAAGCGGATCGCCGCCAGCAGATCCTGCACCGCCAGCGGCGCGTTCAGCCGCAGCCGGTCGATGCCGGCGACCGGCACCCCCTCGGCATAGAGGCGCGCCACGATCAGCGAGGCGAGTTCGCCGCGGCGTTTGACCAGCACCATGACGTCGCCGGCGCCCAGCATCCGTCCCTTGCTCTCCAGCGGAAGCGTGCCGACCCAGTCGCGAATCTGGCGCGCAATGCGGGTGGCGAGCGTGCGGGTCGTGTCGGCAATCCACTGCTCCTCGCCGTCCTCGCCCTCGCCCGCCTCCTCGACCGTCGGCGCCCACAAAGTGACCGTGCCCGGGCCTGCCACGCGGCTGGCGTGCTGGAGCCGTTCCTCCATGTCGCCCATGCCCGGCTGCGGGAAGGCGTCGATCGCGGCGTCCACGAACTCCAGCACCGGCGCGGTCGAGCGGAAGCTCTCGGTCAGCGACAGCGTGTCGAGTGGCTGCGCCTCGGTGTCGAACTCGGGTGCGACGGCGGCGCGCTGGTCGAACAGCTGGTGTGCCGCCTTGAAGTACACCGGGTCCGTGCCCTGGAAGCCGAAGATCGCCTGCTTGTAATCGCCGACCACGAACAGCGTCCGCAGCCCCGCCACACGCGCGCCTTCGCCGGCGAAGAACTCGTCCACCAGCGCGCGGACGATCGCCCATTGTTCGGGATTGGTGTCCTGCGCCTCGTCGATCAGGACGTGCTCGGTCGCGAGGTCGAGCTTGAAGCGGACCCATTCGCCGATGCCGGGCTGCGCGAACAGCGCCAGCGTGCGCGCGATCAGGTCGTTGAAGTCGACCGCCCCAGCCCGCCGCTTCGCCTCGGCATAGGCGGCCGCATAGCGGCGCCCGGCCTCCAGTGCTGCGGCGAGCAGGTCAGCATAGGCGGCGCGGCGGCGCATCGCGACCAGCTCGGCACAGCGGCTGCCGATCGCCTCCGCCGCCAGATCATAGTCCGGCATCGCCGCTAGGATCTTGGTCGATGCGGTCCTGAGGGTATCGTCTTTCTTGAAGAAAAGCTTGTAGAGCGCATCCAATCCGGCAGCGCGAGCTGGTGCTTCGCCCTCGAGCCAAGCTTTGATCGCCGCCGCCGCCTTGAGGCCGGTCGCGGTGCCCCAGGCGCGGTTCGCCTCCATCAGGTCGCGCAGCGCCTCGACGTCGAAGGCGTCGTCGCAGCAGCCGTCGCAGATCGCCCCATCGAGGTCGCCCCGCGGCAGCTCGAATGTGTCGCGCAGGAAGCCGGAGAGATCGGCGGGCAGCGCCTCCATCGCGTCCGGCCGGCGCGCACATTCGGCCAGGAACGCCTCCGCGCGTCCCTCGCCCAGGCGCAGGCTGAGCGCGGCGATCGCATCGCCCAGCGTCACCCTGCCCTGCCGCTGTTCCTCCACCAGCATCGCGGCGAGCGCATCGCGCGCCATCGCCGATTCCTCGCGCGCCTCCAACGGGCGGAAGCCGGGGACCAGCCCCGCCTCGACGGGGAAAGCGGACAGCAAGGTCTGGCAGAAGCTGTGGATCGTCTGGATCCGGATGCCGCCGCCCGGCGCATCGAGCACCCGCGCGAACAGCGTGCGGGCGCGGGCAATCAGCGCGTCGTCGTTCGGGTTCTCACCCAGCGCAAACAGGTCCTTGCGCAAATCCTGCTCGGGCAGCCGCACCCAGCGCGCGAGCCGCGCGTTGACGCGCTCCGCCATTTCGGCGGCACCCGCCTTGGTAAAGGTCAGGCACAGGATCGCCGAGGGCTCGACGCCGCGCAGCAGCAGGCGGAACACGCGGGCGGTCAGCACCTGCGTCTTGCCGGTGCCGGCCGAGGCGGAGAGCCAGACGTGGCGGCGCGGATCGCTGGCGCGCGCCTGGTTGCCGCGCAGTTCGGGAAGCAGGCCGGCGCTACTCACGGCCATACCATTCGTCGCGGCGCATCAGCTGGTCATACTCGGCAAAGGGGGCATATTCGGGCTTGAGCTTGGCGGTGAACGGCTCCCCGCCGGTGAGCCACTTGCCCGCCGCCTCGGTGAAATGGTGCAGCGCCAGCGCCACGAAACGATCGGTCGGCACGCGGTTGAACTTGCCCGCCGGATCGACCGGGGTCGCAACATAGCCGAAGCTGTCGCCTTTCTTGGCAAGCGACCAATATTCGAAGCCGGTGGCGGTGCCGGCGATGTCCTTGAATGCACCGCGCTCGGCCATGATGCCGAGCAGCCCCAGCTGCAGGCTGAACCCGTCGCGCACCGCACGGGTCGAGGGCGGCTGGCCGGTCTTGTAGTCGACCACCGCGAGCTCGCCATTCTCCAGCCGGTCGATGCGGTCGAACTTCCCCCGCAGCTCGACACCGGCGAGGTCGATCTTGCCCTCTCCCTCCACGCCCAGGATGCTGCGGCCGCCGGCCACCTGGGCTGCGACCTGGCCCGCGATCCAGCCGACCGCCTCGCGCAGCCGCGGCACCCACAGCGCGCGCAGCAACGGATGGGTGCGCGGATCGGCCGCCAGCGTCTCCACCCGACCGGCGAGCTTGGCGGGATCGAACCCGTCCTGCCGCGCCCAATCCTCCAGCACGCCGTGCACCGCAGTCCCCCGCCATGCCGCACTCGGGTCGGCATCGACCGGATCGAGCGCTGCCAGCCGCAGCATCCGCCGTGCGTAAAAGGCGAACGGATCGGCTTTCAGCCGATCGACCTCGGTCACCGAAATCTGCCGCGGCCGCAGTGCGACCGGCGGGCACGGCTCGGGGCGCGGCGACGGGGCATAGCCGCCCGGGTCGTCGATCGCATGCGTCCAGCGTGCCAGCGATTGGGCGCGCGTGAGGCCACCGGACAACGCCTCCAGCCGCAGCCAGAAGCGCGACGCCACCGTCGGCCCGCTTGCGTCGCGATGCGCGCGGGTCAGCAGCACTTCGCGCGCACCCAGGCTGTTGGCGAGATCGTGCGCGGCAAGGCCGATGCGCCGCTCCAGCCCCGGCAGGCCCAGCTCGGCGCGGATGCGCGGCGCCAGCCACGGGTCCGGCGAAGGTAGCCCCGGCCACACGCCTTCGTTGAGCCCGCCCAGGATGGTGAGGTCCGACGTCTGCAGCTGCGCTTCCAGCAGGCCATAGATGGAGAGCCGCGGGTGCCCGCCACGCGGGGGGCGCACCGCCACCTCGTCCATCAGCGTGCGCAGCATCGCGCCGATCGATTCCGGCTCCACCAGCGCCGGGCCGTGGACCGCCTCCTGCTCCAGCGTGTCGAGCAGTTCGGCCGCAGCGCGTCCTTCCGGCCGTGACCAGAGCGCGTCGCCGCCCAACGCCGTCGCCGCATCGCGCAGTGCCCCGAGCAGTTCTGGCAGCGGTCGCGGACCGCCGGCATAGGCCTGTCCCAGCGCCGCCAGCATCGGTCGGGTCTTTTCCCACCAGGGTGCCGCCGCGCGGCGCAGCGCGCCTTCGCGACCTTCCGCATCGGCCAGGAACACGTCGAGCCCCGCAAGTCCCGGCGCCGGCCGCGGCCCACGCAGCGCACGGTCGAGCCGCCGCACGCCCTCCAGCCACTCCAGCCGGCCTTCCTCCGCACAGGCGAGCGGATGCTTGAGCAGTGCCAGCAGCGGCAGTGGCGCAAAGTCCTGCGCGGCAACATCGGCGAGCGCGAGCAACATCGTGCCGGGTGGCAGCACCGACAGCGGCTGACCGGCGGTGTCGTCCACGGTGATGCCCCAGCGCGCGCAATGCGCCGACACGCGCCGCGCCAGCGCGCGGTCCGGCGTCACCAGCGCCGCAGTCTTGCCCTCGGTCTCCAGTGCCTGGCGCAGCGCAATCGCGATCGCCTGCGCCTCTTCCGCTGGGGTCGGCACGTCGAGCGCCTGCACGCCGGCCAGGCTGCGGCGGTCGGCAGGCAGGTCGATCCAGTCGTGCGTGCGCTCGGCCGGGGCGAGCGCGCTTTCGATCGTGCGGCTGCGCGCGGGCTTGGCATCATGCTCGCTGCCCGCTCGCCATGTCTCGAACTCCCGCCTGCCTACGCCCATACGGTCGAGCAGCAGCTTGAGCTGGAACTGGGGATGCGTCTCCAGCGACCGGTTGCGGCGGCCGGTGACGGGGTCCGGCTCATGTGGGCCGAGCAGGTCCCACTCGGCATCGTCCATGTCGATGGCGAGGCCGGAGAGCACGACGCTTCCCTGCGGCAATTCCGCAATCGCGCGCAGCAACCGGGCGATGACCGGCGAGGCACTGGCGATGCCGGCCGCACAAACGAAGCTCGGCGGCGGCGTCGCGCGCCAGCGGGCGATCAGCCGGTCGAGCAGACGCCGGCGCCGCACGGCCAGGTCGATGCGACCGAGCGCCGCCAGCTCCTGCGGCCAGCGCACCAGCACCGTCTCGAACATGGCGAGCGAGCGCTCCCAGTGGGTCTGGAGCGGCTCGTCGAAACGGATCGTCTTGAGCGCGTCGGGCGCGACTTCCTCGACCAGCAGCTGGTCGAGCGTCCGGGCGAGGTCGCCGGCCAGCCGCACCGCTTCGGCCGCATCCACCGGCCGGCCGGCGCGGGCGCGTTCCTCGGCCACCAGCCGCGACAGGATCATGCGGCGCGCAAGCGGTGCGACAGCGGGGGGGATCGGGTCGAGGTCGTCAGCCGGGTCCGCAAACGGCCCCACCGCCTCGTCGATCTCCGGGTCGCCCACCGCGACCAGCCGCGGCATCAGCAGGCCGCCGTCGCTTGCGCGCACGAACGCGTCGGTGATCGCGCGCTTGGCACGGTTGTTGGGCAGCAGCACGAAGCCCCGCGCCAGCGCCATCGGATCGCGGCCGTAGCGGCGCAGCAGGCCGTTCGCGAGCGCGTCGGCAAACGCCCGGTGCGGCGGGATCGAGTAGAGCCGAAGCCGCGGGGCCTCAGCCATCGGCGAGCGCCGCCTCCGTCTCCTTGATCGCGCCCGGCGTGCCGACGTCGAACCACAGCCCCTGGTGGACCATGCCCCACAGGCGACCGGCGTCGAGCGCGCGCTCCCAGAACAGGTTGGTCGAGAACGGCCCCTCCGGCCAGTCGGCGATCACCCGCGGCGACAGGATCTGCACGCCGGTGAAGACGAATGGCGCCAGGCGCCCGGCCTGACGACGGCGCGTGATGCGGCCGGCGGGATCGAGGTGGAAGTCGCCCTGCCCGCGGTGGCTTGCCGCGCGGGCCAGCGGCACCAGCAGCAGCAGCGCATCCATGCGGTCATCGTCCCACCCATCGGCGAGCAGGCGGATGGCGTCGACCGGTCCGTCGATCCAGAGATTGTCGCTGTTGACGCACAGGAACGGCTTGTCGCCAAGCAGGCCACGCGCCTGCACCAGCCCGCCGCCGGTTTCCATCAGCTGGCCACGCTCATCCGAAACCTGGACCTCCAGATCCTTCACTCGTGCCCGCAGATGCGCCTCCAGCACGTCCGCCAGATAGTGGACGTTGACGACGGCGCGCTTCACCCCGGCCGCCCGCAGCCGGTCGAAGACATGGTCGATCAACGGCTTGCCGGCGACACTGACCAACGGCTTGGGCCGGGTGGCGGTCAGCGGGCGCATGCGCTTGCCCAGCCCCGCGGCCATCACCATCGCGGTTTCGGGTACCACCACATCCGGGTTCGGCCGCAGCGACAGGGTCATCGCCTCGCTCATGCGCGCACCAGCATCGGATCGCCGCGCAGGTCGGCGGGCACGTTGGCGTCGAACCAGGCGGCGACCGGCGCGAGCACCGGCTGCGCCAGGTCGCGCTCCAGATAGCCCCACACGCGCGGGCACAGCGCCGCATAGCGCGGCTTGCCATCGCGCTGCCACAGCCGGGCAAAGATGCCGACGATCTTCGCATTCCGCTGCGCACCGAGCACATGATAGGCGGCAAGGAAATCCTCGCCCATGCCGGTGATCCGGCAATAGCGGTCGAGCATCGCCGCCTCCAGCGCCGGCGCCACGTCGCGGCGCGCGTCCTGAAGCAGCGACACCAGATCATAGGCCGGATGGCCGGCAAGCGCGTCCTGGAAGTCGAGCAGCCCCAGCGTCTCCGCCTCGCCCGCGATCAGCATCAGATTCTCGGCATGATAGTCGCGCAGCACCGTCACCGCCGCGCTCTGCTCGGCATGGTCGAGTACCGCCTCCCACGCCGCGCGATAACCGGGCACGTCGACCTCCAGGCCGATCGCCGGGCAATACCATTCGGGCAGCAGCATCACTTCGCGCAGATAGACGCTGCGGTCGTAGGGCGGCACGGGTGCGGCCGGATGGTCGCGCAGACGGATCAGCACGTCGATTGCCTGCTCATAGAGCCGCAGTTCGCTTTCCGGCGCGGCGTCGGCCGTTTCGCGCAGCCGCGCGTCGCCGAAGTCCTCCAGCAGCACCAGGCCCTCGACCGCGTCCTCGGCCAGGATCGCGGGGGCGCGGAAACCGCGGTCGTTAAGCCAGCGGGCGAGCTCCACGAACGGGCGCTGGTCCTCCAGCTTGGGCGGCGAATCCATCAGCACTGCGCTGCGTCCGGCATCCAGCGCGCGGAAATAGCGGCGGAAGGATGCGTCCCCGGCAAGCGGCACCACCTCGGCCCCTCCCCATCCATGTGCAGCAAGAAACGCGGGCGCCGCGGCGGGCGGGTTCATGTCAGCGGCCATCGTGCCTTCCATGACGGCGGGACCTTCGCTGTCAAGCGGCGGGACCCATCGGGTTGGGGAGTGAGAGTGAGCCAGAGCGCGTCTTCCCAGGCGCTCTCGGGCAGGCGTTCGGGCCATTCGACCAGCAGCAGCGCGTCTAGCCGCGCCTCGTCCAGCCCCAGTTCCTCGGCCTCGTCCGCGTGCTCGATGCGATAGAGGTCGACGTGGAGCACCGGAAAGCGCGTCTCGGGCGGGTCATAGGGCTGGACGATGGCGAAGCTCGGCGACGGCGCTTCCTCCATCAGGCCGAGCGCGGCGAGCAGCCCGCGCGCGATGCTGGTCTTGCCGGCGCCGAGCGGGCCGGACAGCGCGATGGCATCGCCCGGGTTCACGACCCGCGCCAGGGCGGCGCCGAACGCGTGGCTCTCCTCGGGGCTGTTGAGCAACATGTCGGTCATCCGCGGGGCAGCTCGATCGTCAACAATGTCCCCGCGCCCTTTTCCGACACCAGCTCGATGGTGCCACCATGCGCCTCGACGATGCGCCGCGCGAGCGGCAGGCCGAGGCCGAGCGCGCGTTCGCCACGGCGCAGCGCGCCGCCGGGTGCGAACCGGTCGAGCGCGTGCGCGGCCGCATCGGCGTCCATGCCGGGACCATCGTCGGACACGATGATGCGCGCCGCCTCCGCATCGCCATCGGCGTGCAGCAAGACCCGGCCGCGATCGCGTGTGCCGGCGATGGCATGATCGAGCAGATGGCGGACGGCCTGGCCGATCCGGCGCGGATCCCCGACCATGCTGCCGACAGAGGGCGCGATCTCCACCACCAGCTCGATCCGCTTGGCAGCGGCCGCGGCCAGCATCTCGGCGGCCATCGCCTCTGCCAGCGGCGCCAGCTCGATCTCGCCCCGCTGGAGCGGAGCGCCTTCGCTCGCCGTGAGGTCGAGCACGTCGTCGATCAACTCGCCCAGGCGATCGACCGACTCCAGAATGGCGCCAGTGTAGCGCGTGCCATCTTCGCTGAGCTTGCCCGCATAGCCGCCGTGCAGCATCTCGGTAAAACCCTTGATCGAGGTAAGCGGCGTGCGCAGTTCGTAGCTCATTGCGGCCAGGAACGCGGTCTTGGTGCGGTCGCCCGCCTCCAACGCCTCGTTGCGGTCGCGCAGCGCCTGTTCGATGCGGCGGCTGTCAGAAATGTCGAGCATCGTCAGCAGCGCATTGCCATCGGGCAGCGGCACCGCCCCGAACTCATAGTGCCGGCCATCGGCCATCGCGAAATGGCCGCCGCGCTGGATGCGCTGGACGGTGGCGAAGCGGATCAGCTCTGGGATCAGCACGGCGCGCGACGGGTTGGCGAGCATCGGCGCCGCACGCTCGGCCAGTGCATCGACGCGCGGATGGTCGTTCAGGAACGCTTCCTCCAGACCCCAGAGCTGTCGGAACTTGCTGTTCCAAAGCTGCAGCCGGCCGTCGGCGGAGAACACGCCCAGCGCCTCGAACAGATTGTCGAAGGTCGCGGTCCGCACCCGCAGCAGCGTGTCGCGCGCACTCGCCAGCTGGACCTGCTCGGTGCGATCCTCGAAGATCAGCAGCAGGCCGCCTTCGGGCAGCGGCTGGGCCACGACGCGCAGATAGGTTCCGCCTGGCAGGTGCCACGGCTCCTCCACCGCCTCGGCGGCGCGGAACCAGGCGCGGCGCTCCTGCTTCCAGCCCGGGAAGTCGCGCACCTCGGGCAGGCGCTTGGCCTCGCGCATGCGTTCGAGCACCCGGTCGAACTCGGGCCGGTCCGCCAGCCACTCGCCGCGCATGCCAAAGATGCGGCGGAACGGCTGGTTGCAGAAGTCGAGCGAGCGGTCCGCGCCGAACTGCACCACGCCTGCCGAAAGCCGGTCGAGCACCGCGCGCTGGGCGGCGCGCGAGCGCTTCATGCCCGTGCGAACTTCTTCCACGTCGTGGATGTCGACCGCGAAGCCGGCGATTCCGCCCTCCGGCAGGGGCACGTCGTGGACGCGCAGCATGCGCCGCGCTCCGCCGATCGTCGCGGGCATGACCGTCGCCTGCGGCTGGCTGGTGTCGCGCGCGATCAGCGCGCTGCCAAGCGGCCCGCCCATGCCGTCGCCGTCGACCAGTTCGGCCTGGCGCGACAGGACTTCGCGCGCGTCGAACGCATCGACCGCCCGCACATAGGCGGAATTGACCATCGCCAGCCGCAGGTCGCCGTCCCGATACCACATCGGCATTGGCGCCGCCTCGATCAGCCCGGACAGGGCATCGAAGCCGGTGCGATATTCCTCGATCTCGCGCGACAGGGTGCCGATTTCGGCCTGGGACTCGGTCGCGTCGAAGAACCACACCAACGCGCCGCCATGCGGCTCCAGCGAAGCCGGCGCACGCTCGCCAACCGCCGTCAGCGTCCGCGCCGCGCCACGGGCGCGCACTTCGATGCGGAACGGGCGCGCAGCGCGCTGCGCCCCGCCGATCTCGCGCAGCAGCGCCTCGGCGCTGGGCGGGTCGAGACCCTCGTCCATCCCGGTCAGGTCGGCGAGCGTCTGCGGCATCGCCGACAGCCCCAGCCACTCCGCCAGCAGCGGGGGCATTTCGACGCGCCCGTCGGCCCGCACCAGCATCGCCTGTGCGGGCGCGGCGTGCACCAGCGTCGCGTCGATCGCCGCCGCCCGGATTCCCGCTCGCGCACGCCGGCGCAGCAGCAGTCCGGCCGCCAGCATCCACACGGCCGCGATCAGCACCAGTGCCAGAACCGCCCCGGCAAGGATCGCCGAGACGGGGTTCAAGATGATCATCGCCGCGAGCGTTCCCGCGGCCGGTCGAAGCAGCCTGCCTTCATCCCCCGCGGTCTAGGCGATCTGACCGACAAGCGCCATGCGCACCGCAGCACTCGCGCGTCGCTTCGTCGCGCACGAAAAAGGGCGAGGTGCATGACACCTCGCCCTCCCAGCGTTCACCCGAGGGTGCGTCCGCTTAGTAGCGATAATGGTCCGGCTTGAACGGACCCTCGACCGGCACGCCGATGTAGTCGGCCTGCTTCTGGCTGAGCTTGGACAGCTTCACGCCCAGCTTTTCCAGGTGCAGCGCCGCGACCTTCTCGTCGAGGTGCTTGGGCAGGACGTACACTTCGTTCTTGTACTTGTCGGCACCGGTCCAAAGCTCGATCTGTGCCAGCACCTGGTTGGTGAAGGACGAGGACATGACGAACGACGGGTGGCCGGTCGCGCAGCCCAGGTTCACCAGGCGGCCCTTGGCGAGGACGATGATCTTCTTGCCGTCGGCAAATTCGACCTCGTCGACCTGCGGCTTGATCTCGGTCCACTTCAGGTTGTTGAGGCCCGCGATCTGGATCTCGCTGTCGAAGTGGCCGATGTTGCAGACGATCGCCATGTTCTTCATCGCGCGCATGTGGTCGAGCGTGATGACGTCGGCGTTGCCGGTTGCGGTCACGAAGATGTCGGCGCGCTTGGCAGCGTCCTCCATCGTCACGACCTCATAGCCTTCCATCGCCGCCTGCAGTGCGCAGATCGGATCGACTTCGGTTACCAGCACGCGCGCGCCGCCGTTGCGCAGCGACGCCGCCGAACCCTTGCCCACGTCGCCGAAGCCGGCGACGCATGCCACCTTGCCGGCGAGCATGACGTCGGTGGCGCGACGGATCGCGTCGACCAGCGATTCCTTGCAGCCATAGAGGTTGTCGAACTTCGACTTGGTGACCGAGTCGTTGACGTTGATCGCCGGGAACGGGAGCTTGCCCTGCTTGGCGAGCTCATAGAGGCGGTGGACGCCGGTGGTGGTCTCTTCCGACACGCCCTTGATGTTCTGGACGGTCTTGGTGAGGTAGCCCGGACGCTCCTTGAGGAAGCGCTGCAGCGTGGCGACGAAGATCTCTTCCTCTTCGTTGGACGGCGTGAACAGCGTCTCGCCCGCCTCGACGCGCGCGCCCCACAGCGCGAACATGGTCGCGTCGCCGCCGTCGTCCAGGATCATGTTGCAGGTGGTGTCCTGCCCCCAGTCGAAGATGCGGACGACATAGTCCCAATATTCCTCCAGCGTCTCGCCCTTCACGGCGAACACCGGGATGCCCGACGCGGCGATCGCGGCGGCGGCATGGTCCTGGGTCGAGAAGATGTTGCACGATGCCCAGCGCAGCTCGGCGCCGAGCTTCGCCAGCGTCTCGATCAGCACGGCGGTCTGGATCGTCATGTGCAGCGAGCCGGTGATGCGCGCGCCCTTCAGCGGCTGCGATGCGCCGAATTCCTCGACCAGCGACATGAGGCCGGGCATCTCGGTCTCGGCGATCTCGATTTCCTTGCGGCCGAAGCCCGCGAGGTTGATGTCCTTGATGACGTAATCCTGGGTGTCGAGCACGGTGGCCACGCTTTGTCTCCTGTCGAACCGGCGCGCCGGACCCGGCGCGCGACATACTCCGCGCCCTACCCGACCGGCCTGCGAGGTGCAATCAGCTATATAAAGAGTTCTTTATATGTGCATCCTGAACGGACGCGAAGTTGCCCCAGCGGGCGGTGATCAAGCCGTCCCGGCCGAGGATACGAGCAGTCGCGGATCGATGCCGGCCGAGGTGAATCCATGGCTCCAGCGGTCGGCGGCCGGCACGTCATAGATGAGCGAGGGATCGGCCGCGGTGTTGAACCAGCCGTTGCCGGACAATTCGCCTTCCAGCTGCCCGCCTTCCCAGCCGGCAAAGCCCAGCGCCACCAGGAACTGCTGGGGACCCACGCCCTCTGCAATCGCGCGCAGCACGTCGATCGTGCCGGACAGCGACCAGCGTCCGGCCACGTCGATCGTGTCTTGGCCGCCCCAGTCCTTGCTGTGCAGCACGAAGCCGCGCCTGGGCTCCACGGGTCCTCCCAGATGCACCGGCCGGTCGGGAACCAGATCGGTCCGCAACTCGAACTGGCGCAAGAGGTCGTGAAGCCCCAGACCGTCGACTTCGTTGCCGATTCCGACCCCCATGGCGCCGTTCTCGTCATGCGCGCAGATCGCGATGACCGCATGTTCAAACCGCGGGTCGCCGATGCCCGGCATCGCCAACAGAAACTGCCCGACCAGAAACGCTGTGTTATCCATATCTTGAGGACATAGCGCGCCCGACCATGCTTCGCCACCGCTTGAAAGTTGCTGGAGCCGGGCCATAGCTGGCTGGCGCCGCGCCGCCCTGGCGCGCGTACGACGGAGAACCGCATGACCATCCAAGTGGGCGACCGCCTGCCCGCCTCCACGCTCGCCAAGATGACCGCCGACGGCCCCGAGCAGGTCGATGCCGACAGCTATTTCCAAGGTCGCCGCGTGATCCTGTTCTCCGTTCCGGGCGCCTTCACCCCGACCTGCTCCGCACGCCACCTCCCCGGCTTCATCGACAAGGCGGCGGACCTGCGTGCCAAGGGCATCGATGAAATCGCCTGCACCGCCGTCAACGACGTGTTCGTGATGAAGGCCTGGGCCGAGACGAGCGGCGTGGGCGACAGGATCACCATGCTGGCAGACGGCAACGGCACCTTTGCGCGCGCGATCGGACTGGAGCTGGACGGATCGAAGTTCGGCATGGGGCTTCGCGGCCAGCGCTATGCGATGGTGGTGAACGACGGCGTGGTCGAGGCGCTGCACGTCGAGGAGCCGGGCGAGTTCCGCGTGAGTTCGGCCGAGCATCTGCTCGACACGCTTTGAGCCTTGGCGGCAGGTCGGAACCCGTGCTGGCCGCACGAGTTGGTTTCCTCGTTACGCAACCACATTGATCGAATGGGAGGCACGCGATGAACGCAACGACCAGCACCAGCACGACCGACACCAACAGCAACGAAGCCGAAAAGACGAGCTTCGCCGACAAGGCGCACGTCCAGCTCGACAAGAGCAAGGAAGCCGTTGCCGGCGCGGCCGCGCGCAGCAAGGAAGCGATCAGCGGCGCGACCAAGAGCACCACGGCTGCCGTGAAGCAGAACCCGGGCACCACGGCGGCCATCGTCGCGGGCGCGGCTGCGGCGATCGCGGGTGCGGCGTTCGGTGCCTCCAAGCTGCTGGACAAGAAGAAGGCGGCCTCCAAGACCAAGTCGACCGGCGGCACCTCGGGTGGCAGCAGCGCCAACGGCACCAAGTCGACGGCCAGCAAGAGCACTGGCAACACTAAGTCGGCCAGCAAGTAACGCGACGCGCGCGACCCGCGCGCGCCGAATCCGGCCGCCGATGCCTCACGATGGGCGTCGGCGGTTCGCGACAATGCTGGCCCGACACTTGCGCCCTGGCCCCAAACGCTTTAGCGGCAGAGGATGACGCAAGCCTCAGACATCGTCGATCGTCTGGATCGACTCTACAATGCTTCCGTGGATCGGCTTCGGGGCGCCTTGGACACCTATCTGCGCGATCGGACCCCGCCGCCGAGTTCCGCGCGGCTGGACGGCTCTTTCGCCTATCCCGAGCTCCGGCTCAGCTACCGCGGCGGTGGCGACCTGCCGACGCCGATGCGCTCGTTCGCACGCCTCAATGTGCCCGGCGACTATCGAATCACCGTCACCCGGCCGGCGATGTTCTCCGACTATCTGGTCGAGCAGCTGTCGCTGATCATGGAAAGCCATGACGTCGAGGTGAGCATTGCGCCGAGTCGCCAGGAGATCCCGTTTCCATATGTGCTCGACGCCGGCCACGCGCTGAGCCTGGACCAGGTGACGGCGGCCGAACTCGCCCGCCACTTCCCGGCCACCGAACTCGCCCATATCGGCGACGAGATCGCGGACGGGCTGTGGATCGACGCCGACGGCAACCGCCCGCTGGCGCTCTTCGACGGGCTGCGCACCGACTTCTCGCTCGCGCGGCTGCGTCATTATACCGGCACCCCGCCCGAGCACATCCAGCGCTATGTGCTGTTCACCAACTATCACCGCTATGTCGACGAGTTCGTCCGCTGGGCCTGTTCACAGCTGGGCGAGGGCAGCCGCTACACGGGCGTGTCGGGCGCCGGCGGGCTGATGATGACCGCGGGCGACGACATCGACAAGCTGGTGACCGACAGCGCGTGGCGGCGGCACCAGATGCCGGCCTATCACCTGATGGCGCCGGATCGCAGCGGCATCACGCTGGTCAACATCGGCGTCGGTCCCTCCAACGCCAAGACGATCTGCGATCACCTCGCCGTCATGCGGCCGGAGGCATGGCTGATGATCGGCCATTGCGGCGGCCTGCGCCCCAGCCAGCGGATCGGCGACTATGTGCTCGCCCACGCCTATCTGCGCGACGATCACATCCTGGACGACGTGCTGCCGCCCGAAATCCCGGTCCCCGCGATCGCCGAGGTGCAGCAGGCGCTGGCGCGTGCCGCCGAGACGGTGTCCGGCCAGTCTGGCGACGAACTCAAGCGGCGGCTGCGCACCGGCACCATCGTCACCACGGACGATCGCAACTGGGAACTGCAATTCTCCCGCTCGGCGCTGCGCTTCTCGCTCAGCCGCGCGGTGGGCATCGACATGGAGTCGGCGACGATCGCGGCGCAGGGGTATCGCTTCCGCGTTCCCTATGGGACGCTGCTCTGCGTCTCCGACAAGCCGCTGCATGGCGAACTCAAGCTGCCGGGCCAGGCCAACCGCTTCTACGAGCGCGCGATCAACGAGCACATGCGCATCGGCATCGAAACCTGCGAGGAACTGCGCCGCGAAGGCAATCGCCTCCACAGCCGCAAGCTCCGCGCGTTCAACGAGCCGCCGTTCCGGTAAGGTGCCGCTGGCGCCGCCTCAGCGCGGCGCCAGCGCGAAGTCAATCCAGACTCGCGTCATGATGCTCTGCTCGCCAGGAGCCAGCACCGGAAGCACCTTGCTGCGGCGCACGGCGCCGGTGACGACGATTTCCTGCCCCTCGCCGCCCGAGGCGGAACGTTCGCTGACCCGCAGCACCCGCACAACGCGCAGGTTGAGCGCTGCGGCATAGTCCTGTGCCTGCTGCTGCGCCTTCCGGATTGCATCGGCACGGGAGGCGCGGACCAGCGGCGCGGCATCCGCGAACGCGAAGTTCGGCCCATCGACCTCGGTGGCTCCCGCCTCGATCAGCGCCGCTACAGCCTTCTCCGCCACCGGCAGGGGCATCTCGTGCAGCGAAAACCGGCTGGTCGCGCGATAGCCGATCACCTCCTCGGTGTCGTTGCCGTCGCGGTCGTGGCGGTAGCGGGGTCGCACCGACAGGTCGCTGGTGCGCAACGCTGCGGCCTGTACGCCAGCAGTCGCTGCCGCCGCGGCGAGCCGTGCGCTGGCGCCAGCATTCGCCTCCATCGCCGCGGCCGGCGTGGTGCCGGGCGTATCCACGGCAACCGTGAAGCTCGCCCGGTCGGGTACGCCCCACGTCTCCCCAAGGCTCTGCACCTCCAGCAGGGTCTCGCCCGATTGCAGGGTTGCAGCAGCTCCTTGCGGCTGGGCGGCGGCGGGCTGGATGCCCGCTGCCGCCGCCGAGAATGCCAACGCCAGGAGAGCCGACCTCACCATCCCTTGGGCTTGCCCTTGTTCTGCTGGTCGAGCCACGTCTTCAACGGCGCGAAATAATCCACCATCGCCTTGCCGCTCATCTTGCGGGTGCCGGTGAACGCCTCCAGCGCCTCGGGCCAGGGCTTGGACGCGCCCATCTCCAGCATCTTGTTCAGCCGCGCGCCGACCTCCTTGTTGCCGAAGAAGGAGCAGCGGTGGAGCGGCCCCTTCCAACCGGCCTGGTCGCACGCCGCCTTGTAGAACTGGAACTGGAGGATGCGCGCCAGGAAATAGCGCGCGTACGGCGTGTTGCCCGGAATGTGGAACTTGGCGCCCGGATCGAAGCGTGTCTCGTCGCGCGCCACCGGCGGCACCACGCCCTGATACTGCAGGCGCAGCGCGTCCCAGCCCTTCTGGTAGCCGCCGGTTGGAATCTCGCCCGAGAAGACGCCCCAGCGCCACTTGTCCATCAGCAGGCCGAACGGCAGGAACGCGACCTTGTCCATCGCCTGGCGCAGCAGCAGGCCGATGTCCTTGTCGGCGCCCGGCACCTGCGCACGATCGAGCAGGTTGATGTTGACCAGATAGTCCGGCGTGATCGACAGCGCGACAAAATCGCCGATCGCCTCGTGGAAGCCGTCGTTCGCACCGTTCAGATACAGCATCGGCTGCTTGTTGTAGGCGCGCTGATAGTAATTATGGCCGAGCTCGTGGTGGATGGTGACGAAGTCGTCGGATGCCACCTTGGTGCACATCTTGATGCGCAGGTCGTCCTTGTTGTCGATGTCCCAGGCCGATGCGTGGCAGATCACTTCGCGGTCCGCGGGCTTCACGATCTGCGAACGCTGCCAGAAGGTTTGGGGCAGCGGTGCGAAGCCGAGCGACGAGTAGAAGTTCTCGCCCGCCTTCACCATCTTGACCGCGTCGTAGTTCTTGGCCTTCAGCAGGTCGCCGATGTCATAGCCCAGGTCGCCCGCTCCCTTGGGCGCGACCACGTCATAGATGTTGCCCCATTCCTGCGCCCACATGTTGCCGAGCAGGTCGGCGCGGATCGGGCCGGTCTTGGACTGGACGGCGTCACCGTACTTCTCGTTGAGCTTCCAGCGGACATAGGTGTGGAGCGACAGGTAAAGCGGCTCGACTTCCTTCCACAGCGCGTCGGCCATCTGCGCGAACTGCTCGGGCGGCATGTCATAGCCCGAGCGCCACATCGCGCCGACGTCCGCAAAGCCGAGCTCCTCGGCGCCCTGGTTGGCGATGCCCACCATCTGGGCATAGTCCTGCCGCATGGGCGCGCCGACATTGTCGTGCCAGCTGACCCACATCTCCTTCAGCTCATTGGGATCGCGGCTGCTGCCCATCGCCGCCTCGATGTCCGATCCGTTGATCGGCTGGCCGCCCTTCGTGCCGCGGCCCTTGCCGTAGGAGGAGGCCATGCGGGTGGCGAGATCCGACAGCTGCTGTGCAGCACCCGGGCGGGTCGGTGCGGGAAGCGTCAGCCCGTTCTTCATGATGTCGAGCTTGCGGCGGGTGTCGTAGGACAGCCCCTTCACAGCGTCGAACTTCGCCGCCTCCAGCGCATAGCGCACGCCCATCTCGGTGCCGATCGCGCCCGACTTGGCGGCAAGCGCGTCGGTGTCGTCGGTGATGTAGGTCGCGTTCACCCAGGCGATGCGCGCCGCGTCGACGGAGAAGTCGGCCATTTCCTTTTCGGCGCGCGCGACCAGCGCATCGGCATCGGCCGCTGTCGGCGCAGTGGTGGCCGGCGCGGCGGGCCCAGTCTGGGCAAGGGCCGGCGCGGCGGCGGCGAGCGACAGGGCGACGGCAAGCGTCGAGGCAGCGGTACGGAACATGAAACCCCCGGGGTCGGAACGAAGGCGCCAGACTGCGCCCCCGCCCCGCCCGGGGTCAAGCGCCGAGGAAGTCGGCGATCGCCTGTCCCAGCTCCGGCTTGGTCACCGCGCTCATGTGCCCGCCGGGCACTTCGCGTAGCGTGGCGTTGGGCAGCAGCGCGGCAAGCGCCGCATGGCTGCCGTTGTCGCTGTCCTCTTCGCCCGCGACGACCAGGGTCGGCTGGGCGATCGCGGCGATTTCCTCACGCGACGTGTCGACAAAGGTGTCGAGGATACCGAGCAGCGCGACCGGATCGCCCTTAGTCGTCTTCAGGAACGCCTCGGCCAGCCATTCCGGCGTGCCGCGCTCGTGCTGCCCCAAGTTGGTGAGGATGTTGCGGAAATGCCCAGCCCGGCCGCTGGTGCCGGTCAGCCCCTCGAGTCCCATGCCCGCAACCACCAGCTTTGTCGGGGTGGCGCCCCGCGCAACCATCCGCACCGCCGTCCGCCCGCCCAGCGAATAGCCGGCGAGGTCATAGTCGTTGAGGCCGAGGTGCGCGACCAATGCCTCGCCGTCCAGCGCCAGCGCGTCGGGCGGATAGGCGGAGGGATCGTGCGGCCGCGCGCTCTGCCCGTGCGCGCGCAGGTCCGGCATGATCACGCGATAGCTCTTGGCCGCGATCTTCGCCGCATGGCCGTAGCGGATCCAGTTGGTGTGGGCGTCGCTGAAATAGCCGTGGATCAGCAGCAGCGGGCGGCCCGCGCCGCCCTCGTGCCACGCGATCTCGGTACCGTCGAAGCTTTGAAAGCGGTGCGTCTCAGTCGGGAAGTCTGCCAAGGGTTTTCATCCACCTGTCGCGCGTGGCCGGGTTCTCGTCGGCGCGATATTCGGGCAGGCCGCGCGTGTCGAGCCATTGCGGGTGCCAGCTCTCCACCCCGAAATGGTGGCGCGGCTGGAAGCGGCCGGGCGTATCGAAGCTGCCGATCGTCAAGTCGAGGTTGTCGCCGTCGGGGAACTCGAAGGTCAGCGGGGTGCCGCAGTCGCGGCAAAAGCCGCGGTTCGCGATCGGGGAGGATGCGTAGCGGTCCGGCTCGCGCTCCCATGCAACGTCTGCCTTCTTCACATTCTTGAACGCGATCGACACGCCGCCGGTCGCGCGCTGGCACATGCGGCAGTGGCACAGATAGGCATCGTCGTCGTGGATGGTGACGCGATAGCGCACCCGTCCGCACTGGCATCCGCCGGAAACCGTCTCCTGCATCGCATCTCTCCCTCTGTTCCGGCTTGCTGCACCTCGACATTGTCGGACGCTTCGGCATCATGCGGGGCAAGGGCGTCCGCCCTGCCCGCCGTTCGTCGCTTCGCACAGGAGTCGTTCCACCCATGCCGTTCCATTTTTCGCGCCCTTCGATGCGCCTGCTCGTGCTCGCAGCATTGATCGGCACCGCGCCTGCTGCGTTCGCGGCTCCGGCCAAGAAGCCCGCCTTCGACATCGCGCGGGTCACCAACGACATCCGGACACTCGCCAGCGACGAATATGAAGGCCGAGGCCCCGCCACCCGCGCTGAGACCAAGACGATCGACTACATCGCCGCCCAGTTCAAGGCGGCGGGGCTGAAGCCGGCCGGAGACAAGGGCAGCTTCTTCCAGGACGTGCCGCTGCTGCGCTCCGACATCGTCGGCACGCCCAGCCTGGCGATGGCGATCGGCGGCACCGCCCGTACGCTGACCCAGGGCGATCAGATCGCCGTGCGCGCCGCCTCGACCGGCCAGACCTCGGTCAAGCTCGACCAGATACCGCTGGTGTTCGTCGGCTATGGCGTGAAGGCGCCCGAGCGCAACTGGGACGACTTCAAGGGCGTCGATCTCAAGGGCAAGATCCTGGTCGTGCTGGTCAACGACCCCGATTTCGAGGGCGGCGAAGGTGATTTCGGCGGCAAGCTGATGACCTATTATGGCCGCTGGACCTACAAGTATGAGGAAGCCGCGCGTCAGGGCGCGGCCGGCGTGCTGGTGATCCACGAGAGCGAGCCTGCTTCCTACGGCTGGGCCACGGTCAAGAACTCCAACACCAACACCATGTTCGACATCGTCCGCGCCGATCCGACGCAGGCGCACACGCCGATGGAGGGCTGGATCCAGAAGGATCTGGCGGCCCAGCTGTTCCAGGCATCCGGCACCAGCCTCGAGGCGGCCAAGGCGGCGGCGCGCAAGGCGGACTTCCGCCCGATGCCGCTCAAGGCGACCATGACCGCGAACTATCAGGTGAAGCCGGAGGTCATCACCTCGCACAATGTCGCGGCCGTCCTGCCCGGCAGCCGCCACCCGGACGAAACGGTGATCTATTCGGCGCACTGGGACCATCTGGGCGTTGGCGCGGCAGACGCGAAGGGCGACACCATCTACAATGGCGCGCTCGACAATGCCTCGGGCGTGGCCGCGCTGCTCGAGCTCGCCCGCGCCTATGGCACGGGTCCCAAGCCCGACCGCTCGGTGCTGTTCCTGGCCGTAACGGCGGAGGAAAAGGGGCTGCTCGGCTCCGAATATTATGCGGCCAATCCGCTGCGCCCCCTCGCCACCACGGTCGGCGCGATCAACATGGACGGACCGTTTGCGGTCGAAAAGACCAGCGACTTCAGCATCTCGGGCGCGGCCAAGCTCGACCTGCTCACCATGCTGACCGAGGAAGCCGGCAAGTTCGGCCGCCACTATACGCCCGACGCGCGACCGGAGGCGGGCAGCTTCTACCGCTCCGATCACTTCCCCTTCGCCAAGCGGGGCGTGCCGGCAATCTCCTATGACGCGGGCCAGGAGTTGGTGAACGGCGGCGCCGCGCGCGGCAAGGAACTGGCCGATCTCTACACGCGCGACCGCTATCACCAGCCGGCCGACGAATATGATGCGAGCTGGAACACCGGCAGCTGGCAGGGAGACCTGACCCTGCTCTACAATCTCGGCGACCGCCTGGCGAACAGCCGCGTCTGGCCGAACTGGTCCGCGGACAGCGAGTTCCGCGCCACGCGTGAGGAAAGCGCATCGCAGCGCAAGTAAAGGTGGAGGTTCGGGAGCGGCTGGCCACCGCTCCCCCCGCGACCCGCGGACATCCCATGGACGCCGCGCCGGGCCCGCGATAGGGGCCGCGTCGAAACAGACGCTTTGGGAGAGGCGCAACCTGCCTTGAGCAGGATGACTGCACGTGGAACCGTTCGTACTGAGCTGCGACTGGGCGTGTCGAAGGGCCGTGTCGAAGCACCGATTGCGGTCCTTCGATGTGCCATTCCGACTTCGCGCGATGGCACTTCAGGACGAGCGGCTACACGCAACGTCATCAGGCTTCCGGCTCCTTTCGAAAGCTCTTGATGACGTCTGCCCGCCGCCCCCGCCCCGACGGCATCCCGCACAGCCGTGCGGAGGATCTTTATGCGATGTTCGTCGGCTGCACGCTGCTGGTGCTGGGGCTGGTGTTCCTGAAGGCGGCAGGACTGGTGACGGGCGGCATCGCAGGGGTTGCGCTGCTCGTCTCCTATTTGGTGCCGCTGCCCCCGGGGGTGCTGTTCACGATCATCAACCTCCCCTTCTTCGCGTTCGCCTGGAAGGTGATGGGCGCGCGTTTCACCCTGCGCTCGATCGCCGTGAACGCCGGCATCGCGCTGTTCTCGGCGATCCGGCCCTATGCCTTTGACGTCAGCAACGTGCACCCGCTGTTTGCAGCGCTGGTGGGCGGGACCGTGATCGGCATGGGGATCCTGTCGCTCGCCCGCCATGACGCTGCCGTGGGCGGCACCGGCGTGCTGACGCTATGGCTGCAGCGCGAACGCGGCTGGAACGCCGGCCGTACCCAGATCGCGCTCGACGTCGTCATCCTGGCGCTGGCGATCCCGGTAGTCTCGGCCGAGCGGCTGGGGTGGTCGATCCTCAGCGCTGCCGCCATCAGCGGCATCCTGATCGCCTGGCACCGGCCGGGTCGCTACACGGGATATTGAGCGACCCGTGTTCCCGCGCAGGCGGGAAGCCGGGGCCAAGCAGAACGTCGCACCTCAGGCGCGTGGAACCCTGGGCTCCCGCCTGCGCGGGAGCCCGAGCACGGGCGCGGTACCGCTCTTAATCCGCCTTCTTCAAGTGCCGGCGGCCGAGCAGCTCGGCGATCTGCACCGCGTTCAGCGCCGCGCCCTTGCGCAGATTGTCGCTCACGCACCACAGCGCCAGGCCGTTGTCGACGGTCGAATCCTCGCGGACGCGGCTGATATAGGTCGCGAACTCGCCGACGCATTCGATCGGCGTGATGTAGCCGCCGTCCTCGCGCTTATCGACCAGCATGACGCCGGGCGCTTCGCGCAGGATGTTCTGCGCTTCCTCGGCCGAGATCTCGTTCTCGAATTCGATGTTGATCGCTTCCGAATGGCCGACAAACACCGGCACGCGCACGCAGGTCGCGACCACCTTGATCTTGGTGTCGAGGATCTTCTTGGTCTCGACCACCATCTTCCACTCTTCCTTGGTCGAACCGTCGTCCAGGAAGCTGTCGATGTGCGGGATCACGTTGAAGGCGATCTGCTTGGTGAACTTCTTCGCTTCGGCCGGATCGCCGACAAAGATGTTGCGGCTCTGCTCGAACAGCTCGTCCATGCCGGCCTTGCCCGCGCCCGACACCGATTGGTAAGTCGCGACGACCACGCGCTTGATCTTGGCGGCGTCATGCAGCGGCTTCAACGCCACCACCATCTGCGCGGTCGAGCAGTTCGGGTTCGCAATGATGTTCTTCGCGCGATAGCCGTCGATCGCCTCCGGGTTCACCTCGGGCACGATCAGCGGCACGTCCGGGTCCATGCGGTACAGCGACGAATTGTCGATCACCGTGCAGCCGGCGGCGGCGAACTTGGGCGCATAGACCTTGGTGGCTTCGGAGCCGATCGCGAACAGCGCCATGTCCCAGCCGGTGGCATCGAAATGCTCGATGTTCTGGATCTTGTACTGCTTGCCGGTCTCGCCGAAATCGACCGTGTCGCCGACCGACCGCGACGAGGCGAGCACCGCCAGCTCGTCAATCGGAAACTCGCGTTCCGCCAGGATGTTGAGCATCTCGCGCCCGACATTGCCCGTCGCGCCCGCGACCACCACCCGATACCCCATCACTCACTCCACTCGCATGCAATGCCGCGGCGCTAGACCTTCTCGCGCGCCGCGGCAACCAAGCGTTACTTTCCTGCCGCCTCCTGCGGCTTTGGCGCAACAACATTGCGGTCGAGGAACGACAGGATCGTCTTCCAAAGATGCTCGCTCACCCCCGGTCCGCCCACCCGGTGGGTGTTGCCGGGGTAGAACATCATCTCGAACGGCGTCGCCGTGCGCTGCATCTCGGCGGCGAACAGCGTCGAGTTATCGAGGAAGACATTGTCGTCGGCCATGCCGTGGATCAGCAGCAGCGGATCGCGGATCTTCGACGCCTCCGTCACCACGCTCGATCCGGCATAGCTCTGCGGATCGGTGCGCGGATCGCCCAGGTAGCGCTCGGTGTAATGCGTGTCATACAGGCCCCAGTCGGTGACCGGCGCCCCCGCCACTGCCGCTGCATAGACGCCCGGCGTCTTCTCCAGCATCTTGAGCGACATGTACCCGCCATAGGACCAGCCATAGGTCGCGATCTTGGCCGGATCCACGAACGGCAGCGTCTTGAGATAGTTGGCGCCCGCCAGCTGGTCCTCGACCTCGACCGTGCCCATCGCGTGATAGATCTGGTTCTCGAACGCCGTGCCGCGGTTGTACGAGCCGCGATTGTCGATCTGGAAGAAGATCCAGCCCTGGTCGACCAGATACTGCGGCAGCGCCCCCTGCCAGCCGCGAGTCACCTGCTGTCCGGTGCCGGGGCCGCCATAATGCTGGAAGAACACGGGATATTTCTTGCCCGGCTCCAGCGGCGGCGTGATCATCTCCCAGTGCAGCGTCGATCCGTCGGCGGCCTTGATCGTGCCGAACTGGGTCTCCCGGTGGCTGGCCGCGAACGGATAATAGGGGTGGTCCGGCGCAATCGCATTCTCGTTGACCCAGGCGATCCGCTTGCCGGTGACGTCGGCGAGATACACCTGCGCCGGCTGGCCGGGGTTGGAGCGCGTGATCAGGAAGCGGCTCGCCGCACCGTCCATGGTCGCACCGTTCCACCAGCCCTTCTCCGTGAGCCGGGTGACGCTGCCCGGCCGCTTGAGGTCGAGCGCATAGAGGTGCTGCTCGAGCACATCATCCTTGTTGCCGGTGAAGAACAGCCGTCCCTTGGCCTCGTCCACGCCGACCAGCGCCTGGACGACCCAGTCGCCCTTGGTCAGCTGCGTCCACTTGCCCGCCTTCCAGCGGTAGAGATGGCCGAAGCCGTCGCGCTCGGACCGCCAGATGAGGCTCCCGTCCTGCATCACGCGATAGGCGTCGGACAGGTTGATCCAGCTGCGCTCGCCTGCCGTCTCGGTGAACAGCACCGTCGACTTGCCCGTGGCGGGGTCGACCCGCAGCATGTCGAGCCGCTTCTGGTCGCGGGTCTGGCGCTGGACCAGCATCGCCGAGCCGTCCGGCAGCCAGTCGACGCGGGCGAGATAGATGTCCGGATCGCTCCCCAGGTCGACCTTCACCTTGCCCGAGCCGTCCGGCTTCAGGACATAGAGGTCGACCAGGGCGTTGGGGGTGCCCGCCGCCGGGTAGCGCTGGTCATAAACCTTGGTCCCGGTGGCGCCGATCGCGGCACGGCTGAACACCTTGACCGGCGCCTCGTCGAAGCGCTCGACCGCGATGTAGCGCTCGTCGGGCGACCACCAATAGCCGGTGGTGCGGTGCATTTCCTCCTGCGCGACGAACTCGGCCTCACCGAAGTGGACGGTGCCCGCGCCTTCGGTCGTCACTGCCTGGGCGGCCCCGCCGGCGAGCGGCTGCACGAAGACATTCTGGTCGCGCACGAAGCTCACGAAGCGACCCTTGGGGCTCACCAGCGGGTTGAGCTCGCCCGCCTGGGTCTCGGTCAGCCGGCGGACCTGCCCGTCCAGCGTCGCGAGGAACAGGTCGCCGTCCAGCGGAACCAGGATCGACCGACCATCGGGCGCGAAGTCATAGGCGACGATGCCCTGCGACCCTGCGATGCGCGCCCGCTCGCGCTGCATCTTCTCGGCCTCCGAAAGCTCGGCGCCCGATCCCACCTTCTTGGAATCGACCAGCATCCGCCATTCGCCGCTGGTCGTGTCCATCGCCCAGAGGTCGAAGCGCTCCTTCTCGTCCGACCGGTTGCGCAGCACGGTCACATAGCGGCCGTCGGGCGAGATCTGCAGGTTGCGCGGCGCCGTGCCGTTCAAGTCGGGGCTGGCGAACACGCGCGCGAGCGTCAGCGTCTGCTGCGCGTCGCGGGCCGCCTGCGTCACCGCCGGGGGCTGCGGCGCCTGCGCCAGATCAGCGGCCATGGCAGCGGTTCCACTCGACAGCATCGCAACGCCCAACACCCATTTCAACATCCCGCCGCATCTCCGTGGAACGCACCTGCGGACGCAGGCGCCAGGCCCGCGTTATCGCGACCCCGGTCCCTCGGGTAAAGCACGGACGAACCAAAGAAAACGGCGCGCACGCAAAAGGGGGCGCGGGAAGCTCTCGCCTCCCACGCCCCTCTCAAGCGGTGCCGATGGCGCCGGCCGATTACTCGGCGGCAGCAGCCTTGTCGGACGGACGCGGATCGCGACGCTCGGCGATACGCGCCGACTTGCCGGTGCGGCCACGCAGATAATAGAGCTTCGCACGACGCACCACACCGCGACGCACGACCTCGATCGAGTCGATGTTCGGCGAGTACAGCGGGAAGACGCGCTCGACGCCCTCACCGAAGCTGATCTTGCGGACGGTGAACGACGAGCCCATGCCCTTGTTCGAACGCGCGATGCACACGCCTTCGTAGTTCTGGACGCGCTTGCGCTCGCCTTCGACGACCTTCACGCCAACGCGCAGCGTGTCGCCCGCGCGGAATTCCGGAATCTTGTTCGCCTCGTTGAACTTGGCGATCTGCTCGGCTTCGAGCGTCTGGATGAGGTTCATGTCAGTCTTCCTCGTCATGTCGCCGCGCGCCAGAGGGAGGTCGGACCCGAGCGCCCTCATGGCGCTCCCACAGATCCGGCCTCCGTAGCCGTGTATCGACCTCGGACCTGTGCTTTCGCCAGGCCGCGATCTTCGCATGATCCCCCGATCGCAGCACTTCGGGGATCGTGCGCCCTTCCCATGTCACTGGTCGGGTATATTGCGGATATTCGAGCAGCCCCGTTTCGAAGCTCTCGTCATCCCCGCTGGAAGCGGCGCCCATTACGCCGGGGAGCAGTCGAATGCAAGCATCGAGCAGCACCAGCGCGCCCATCTCGCCGCCCGACAGGACATAGTCGCCGATCGACACGAGCTCGATGTCGCGTGCTTCGAACAGCCGCTCGTCATAGCCCTCGAAGCGCCCGCACAGCACGGTGACCCCCGGCCCTTGCGCCAGTGCCCGCACCCGTTGCTGGTCGAGCGGGCGACCGCGCGGGCTCATAGCGATCACCGGACGGTCGTCGGCGACGCTGTCGAGCGCGGCGGCAAGCACGTCGGCGCGCATCACCATCCCCGCCCCGCCGCCGGCCGGCGTGTCGTCCACCGAGCGGTGCTTGTCGGTGGCAAAGTCGCGAATCTGCACCGTTTCCAGCGACCAGCGTTCCTCGCGCAGCGCACGGCCGGCAAGCGAAGTGCCGAGTGGGCCGGGAAACATCTCCGGGTAAAGCGTTAGGACGGTAGCGGCAAAGGTCATGCGCCGCCCATTGACCGGTGGAGACAGGATGACAAGTTCCCAGACGCAGCCCGACGACTGCATCATTATCGGTGCGGGTCCGGCCGGGCTGACCGCCGCCATTTACCTGGCGCGCTTCCACCTCTCGATCCGGCTGTTCGACTGCGGCTCCAGCCGCGCGGCGATGATTCCGTGCACCCACAACCACGCTGGCTATCCAGAGGGGATCAAGGGCACCGAACTGCTCCGCCTGATGCACGACCAGGCCAAACGCTACGGCGCGCACCGGGAACTGGCGGAAGTCACGGGCCTCTCGCGCGACGAGGACGGCTTTGCAGTGCGCATCGGCGATCGTGTGGCCCGCGCGCGCACCGTGCTGCTGGCGACGGGCGTGGTGAACCATCGACCCAAAAGCCTGCCAAACGACGTTCACGACGCCGCGCTTGTCCGTGGGCTGCTGCGCTACTGCCCGATCTGCGACGGCTATGAAGTCACCGACAAGCGCGTGGGCGTGATCGGTACTGGCGACCATGGCATGCGCGAGGCGCTGTTCCTGCGTGGCTATACCCGCGACGTGACGCTGATTGCCCCCGAAGCCGAGCATGGCCTGGACGATGCGTGCGCGGCCAAGCTCGACGCTGCCGGTATTGCCCGAGTCGACGGCCCATGCGGCGGCTTCGCGATCGAGGGCGACCAGCTGGCGCTCGACACCGCCGGTGGGCGCATGGCGTTCGACAGCGTCTATCCCGCGCTCGGCTCGCGCATCCGCTCGCACCTGGCGGTGGAGGCCGGTGCACGCGCAAGCGACGACGGCTGCCTGGAAGTGGACGACCACCAGCGCACGTCGGTGCCCGGCCTGTTCGCCGCGGGCGACGTGGTGAAGGGTCTGGACCAGATCAGCCACGCGATGGGCGAGGCCGGCGTCGCCGCCACCACCATCCGCAACACGCTGAGCGAACAGACGCCGCTGTGGCGCTGAGGCGGCGCTAAGCGACCGCTCGTACCCGCCGCGGCGGCACAGGCGCGGTCGCGGCGTTCATGGCCCGTTGGACCTGCCCCTCGCTCAGCCCGAAGTCGGCAAGCGTGTAGCGATGTCCCGCCAGCCGCTTGTGGCGCGGCTGGGCCAGGTAGCGCGCCATGCGCCCGCGCACCGCCTCCGTCAGCGGCAGGCCGAGCATCGCATAGACGCGGCGCATTTCGCCTTCCCAGTCCTGGTTCATCGCGTGGAAGCCGACATCCACCTGCGGCACATCCGCCCGTGCCCGCGCCTCGGTCATCCGCTGCTGGCGTAGCGCCACCTTGCGCAGCCACTCCGCCCCGATCCAGCGGCGGTCGACCGCGTCGGACTGTACCGTCATCTGCCCATGCGCCAGCGATGCGGAAGAGGCGACCAGTGCCCCCGCCGGCCGGTCGAGGCAGACGAGACGCGCGTCGGGAAAGGCGGCCAGCAGCGAGTCGAGATCCTGGCTGAACTGCGGCAGCTTCAGCACCCAGGGGCGCGCGGACCTGTCCTTGCGCAGCCAGGCCACGGTCTGGAGCAGCCGCCGGAACTCGGCATAGACCGCGCGCGTGTCCATGCGCTCGCCGGCGGCAGCGAAGCTCGGGATGCGCCACTGCGCCTCGAACGCAGCCCCGAAGACGGAGACATTGTGCAGCCCGATTTCCTCGTCGGGCTGGGTGAGGCCGGTCGGATGAACGACGCGGAACTCCGGATTCAGCCACTGCGCGCAGCGCAGGCCGATCCAGGCGCGTACCCGACGGTCGTCCAGCCAGTTGCGGCGCTGTATCGGCACCGGGTTCCAGCTTTCGAAGAAGCGCGTGTGCGCAAACCCGGGATCGCAGGCGAGCAGCCGCTGCATCCGGGTGCTCCCCGACCGCATCTGGCCCAGCACGATGATCGGCTGCGCGATCGGCTGCTCGAGGATTTCGGGATGCCGGCGCCACAGCGCGTGAACCCGCGCTCGATCGGCAAGCGCCGACACCAGCTGGCCATAGGCAATGACCGTGCCCAGCGGCGACAGCGCCGCCTGCGCATGCAGCGCCTCCGTGAGCCGCTCCAACCGATCGCGCCACCCCGGTCCGCTGCCCAGATCCTGCAGCCCCGTCCGCGCGCGCGCCGTCGCCACCAGATGGTCCGGCTCCAGCACCGGTCGCGACAGCCAGCCGCGGCGCCATGCCTGTTCCAGCAGGCCGTTGATGCGCACGTGACGGCCGCGGGAAGGGCAAGCGGTGGGGACGAGTTCCAAGGGTGACCTCCGGCAGCGCGACGGAGGGACCTCGTCGGCACCAGTTCAACCCTTCAGCGCGCAGCTTGTGCCACGGCCTGTGGTCAGCGGCGCGCGGCGGTTTGGACCGGACGCAGATACAGCGAAAGAATTCCCGAGGGCGAGCGCATCCGGCGATAGGCGTGGCGCTCCGCCCATTGTCGCAGCGGCGCGTCCAGGCCGCCCGGCGCGCCGGGGGTCGAGCGCCCCTCCCCACCCGTCACGATCGCGGGCGGCGGCGCGCGGTTCAAGGCCTGGTCCAGACGCTCGCGGGTGACGACGTGCATCCGCAGTTCCTCGGCCGGGGTCATGAGCCCACGCATCCGGTAGACGAACGGCCCCATTGCAAACCGCGGGTCGATGTCGAGCCTGCCGCCGGCGAAGCGCTCCGGCGACAGGCTCACCGCCTTGCCCGGGGCGCCGCTGTCATCGAGATGCTCGCCCAGCCAGTCGCCATCGGTCACCGCCAGCAAGATGGGCGAACCGCGACGCAGCGCCGACACGGAGTCGCTGCCGATCCGCACCAGTCCAAGCACCAGCGTCACCGCAAACACCAGCTGCAGCCCGCGCCTGGGCGCAATCGGCCCGTGAATGGCGCCGAACCGCACGAACAGCGGCGGCAGGATGGGGATGACATATTGGCGGAACGTCGGCTGCGGCAGCATCGCCGCGACGCACCCGGCGATGATCAGCCAGTCGAGCGCCAGCCCATGCCGGTCGCGTCCATGGCGAAAGCGCCGCCACAGGACCAGAGCGAGCACCACCAGCGCCGGCCCCTGCACCAGGAACCAGGCGAGCCTGCCCAGCGTCGTCGGAAAGGCGAGCATGTGCGCCTGCTCGTTGAGCATTCGCCATTGCTGTGGCGCCACCAGCGAATATTCGAACACGCCGAACAGGAAGCTCTCGGGCGCCATCGCCAGCAGCAGCAGCGTCGGCAGCACGCCGAGCGCCCCGCCCAGCGCATAGGCGATGGCGCCCCCGAAGCGATCCGTGCGCCCCTCATACAGCATCACCCCGAACAGGATGCCGGCCGGCACGATGTAGCTGATCTTGACCGACACCGCCGCGCCAAAGGCCAGGCCCGCCAGAAAGCGTCGCCAGTCGGCGCGCAGCGGAAGCTGAGACGCCACCAGCAACCAGATGCCTAGCGCCTCGAAGAACACCGGCAGCGCGTCGTTACGGGCGACGCCGCCGGCAAAGATCATCGCGTCGCACAGGGTCAGCATGGCCGCGGCGGCAAGTGCCCGGCGGGGCGTGCCGCCGGCCGCCTTGGCGGCGAGGTAGACGAACACCACTGCGCCGGCAGCGACGACCGCGTTCGCCAGCCGCAGCGCCAGGAACAGCCAGCCCTCCTCGACATAGGCGAAGGGCGCCAGCAGGAACGGCTGCAACGGCGTCTGGAGGTACATGAAGTCGCGGAACGGCAGGCCGTAGCGCATCAGTTCGACCGCCGCGACATATTGGCTCTCGTCGCGGTTGGTCGGCAGAACGAGTGCCGCCAGCACGAACAGCGTCAGCGCCGCCAGAAGCAGCAGGGGAGCAGGCTTGCGCAGCATCGCCGGCCGCCTAGCCACGGGCCGGCCGCACGACAAGCGACCTTTTATGGCAGTTCTGCGAGCCTCCCGGCGAGAATCGCCGGACGCCTCAGGCTTCGATGAAGGCGCTCGCGACCACCAGCCGCTCGCTGTTCCACTCAGGCACGGCATCGGCACGCATCGGCACCATGAAGCGCTTGCCCGTGGGCCGCTCGATCTCGATCACATCGCCTGCGCCGAAATTCTCGACCGCGACCACGCTGCCGAGCGGTTCGTCGGTGTCGGACACTGCCGCCAGGCCGATCAGGTCGGCATGATAATATTCGCCCTCCTCCAGCGGAGGCAGGCTGTCGCGCGACACCCACAGCTGGGTACCGCGCAACGCCTCGGCCGCGTCGCGCGAGGACACCTCGGCGAAGCGGACGATGGCGCCATTGTTGCCCGGCCGCACCGACTTCACGGTCAGCGCGCCGCCGTTCAGCACGCGGTGCGCGCCCAGGTCCTCCGCGAAGACCTTGAGCCGCACCTCGCCCGCGATGCCATGCGCGCCCACCACCGCGGCGAGCACCACACGGCGCTCGCCGTCGGCGTCCGGCTCCGCCTCAGGCGTCGGGAGATCCGTCGCCGCCGCCGGGGGCGTCGTCGGCACCCTCCGCGGGATCGGGCGTCGAGACGCCGGTGCCCGCACCGGTGTTCGGGGACGACGAGTCGTCATGGTCGTTGGCGCCGTGCTGTTCGGGGTCGATGGTCATCGTGCCGCTCCTTCTGCCAGCCCGCCCGATAAGAGCGGGTCCGGCAGAAGAAACGCACGAACGCCGGTTTGGGCTCAGGCCTCGGCGGTCTCGGCCGGAGCTTCGGCAGCGGCAGCTGCCTCAGCCGCCTTGGTCGCACGCTCTTCGGCGCGCTCGGTGGCCTTTTCGCCCGGCTTGCCCTTGTTCGGGTTGTTACGCGCAGCGCGCTCCTTGACGCCCGCTGCGTCCAGGAAGCGGAGGACGCGGTCGGTCGGCTGCGCGCCAACGCTCAGCCAGTGCTTCGCACGCTCGGTGTCGAGCACGACGCGCTTTTCGTCGTCCTTGGCGAGGAGCGGGTTGTAGGTGCCGACCTTCTCGATGAACTTGCCGTCGCGCGGGCTGCGGGCGTCCGCGATCACGATCCGGTAGTAGGGGCGCTTCTTGGAGCCGCCGCGCGACAGACGCATGCTGATTGCCATGGGATTTCCTTCTTCTTTCTACTCGTGGCCGCGGCAGCTGCCGGACCGTTGGGTTGCTGATTGCCCCGTCGGGGCGCTCACTTCTTCTTGATCAGGTTCTCGAAGCCGGGGGGCAGCTGCATGCCGCCCTTGCCGCCCCCGGGAAGGCCGGGCAGGCCGCCCCCCGGAAACGCACCGGCGCCGCCCGCCTTGCTCATCATGTCGCCAAGCTCGGCGCCGCCGAGGGCATTGCCGAGGCCGGCCATGCCGCCCCCCGGACCGCCCTTGCCCAGCATCGCCATCATGCCCTTCAGCCCGCCCATCTTCTTGAGCTTCTTCATGGCAGTCGACATTTCCTGATGCATCTTCAGGAGCTTGTTGACGTCCTGCACCGTGGTGCCGGAACCCTTGGCGACGCGGATCTTGCGCTTGGCGTTGAGCAGTTCGGGCTTGGCGCGCTCCTTCACCGTCATGGACGTGATCATCGCGTCCATGCGCAGCAGGATCTTTTCGTCGACCGCACCGGAAGCCATCGCCGCCTGCGCCTTCTTCATGCCCGGGATCATGCCGGCCAGCGCACCCAGTCCGCCCATGCGGCGCATCTGCTGGAGCTGCGCGCGCAGGTCGTTCATGTCGAACTGGCCCTTGGCCATCCGGCTGGCGATGCGCTCGGCATCCTCCGCCTGGATGCTCTCGGCCGCGCGTTCGACGAGCGAGACGACGTCGCCCATGCCCAGGATGCGGCCGGCGACGCGCTTGGGGTGGAATGGCTCGATCGCGTCGAGCTTTTCGCCGACGCCCGCAAACTTGATCGGCTTGCCGGTGACCGCGCGCATCGACAGCGCCGCACCACCGCGCGCATCGCCGTCCATGCGGGTCAGGATCACGCCGGTGAGCGGCACCTGCTCGGAAAAGCTGGTCGCCACATTGACCGCGTCCTGGCCGGTCAGCGAGTCGACCACCAGCAGCGTCTCGTTCGGACGGGCGATGTCGGACACCGCCTTCATCTCGTCCATCAGTGCCTGGTCGACGTGGAGGCGACCGGCCGTATCGAGCATCACTACGTCGAAGCCCTGGAGCTTCGCCGACTGGAGTGCGCGCCGGGCGATGTCGACCGGCTGCTGCCCCGCCACGATCGGCAGCGTCGCCACCTCGACCTGGGTACCCAACACCGCCAGCTGCTCCTGCGCGGCCGGACGATTGACGTCCAGCGACGCCATCAGCACCTTCTTGCGCTCGCGACCCGAGAGCAGCTTGGCGAGCTTCGCCGTCGTTGTGGTCTTGCCCGATCCCTGGAGACCGACCAGCATCACCACCGCCGGCGGCGTGACCGCGATGTCGAGCTCGGCCGTGTCCGGCCCAAGCATGTCGACCAGCGTGTCGTGGACGATCTTGACGACCTGCTGCCCCGGCGTGACCGAGCGCAGCACGTCCTGGCCGATCGCGGCGTCGGTAGCCTTGTCGACAAAGGAGCGCGCCACCGGAAGCGCGACATCGGCCTCCAGCAGCGCCACGCGCACTTCGCGCATGGCGGTACGCACGTCGGCTTCGGTCAGCGCACCACGGCCCCGCAGGCGATCGAAGACGCCTCCCAGCCGGTCGCTCAAGCTATCGAACACGTACCTGCTCCACTTCCCACATCCTCCGTCCGGCGCCCAAGCAAAACACGCCGGCGGACGAAACCTCGTCGGCCGGCGTCGCCCGTGGGCGTTCGCATGGATGCCGTCCCATTGAGGAACGACGGAGGCCCGATAGCCGATTGCGCCGAACTGGGCAAGAGTTGCGAGCAAATGGGGCCGCTTAACCCGATCTACATACCTGCCAGCGACAAGGAGTCATGTCTTCCCGCCCCCCTTTCACCAGGATCCTTGGCACGCGCCGGCCCACCCGGCTACGCCTGCCGT
This sequence comes from Sphingomonas sp. PL-96, assembly GCF_020707215.1. Lineage (GTDB taxonomy): Bacteria > Pseudomonadota > Alphaproteobacteria > Sphingomonadales > Sphingomonadaceae > Sphingomonas. The sequence goes on along the minus strand of NZ_JAJFET010000002.1, from coordinate 65,097 downwards.
CGGAGGCGGTGTTGCTGGGTGTCGGGATCGCCTCAACCCTGCTCCTGGTGGGCGTGGGCAGCCTGGTAGCAGCAGAGACGCTGGAGGGCTGGTTCGGCTCAGGCCCGGCCCCTGACGGGCTGCACGTGGCCGCCCTGCTGCTCAACCTCGCGTTGCTGCTGCTCGCCTGGAGCCGCCACAAGGCGCAACGGGACGCCACCCGCGCCGATGCTGCCGCAGAGCGGCACGCTCGCGCGCTCGCCGCGCCCGATCCGCTCCAGATCCTGCTCGATCGCACGACATTCGCGTCGGAAGGCGCGGCCCTGGTCGCGCATGCGGAGCGCAGCCGTGGCGCCGTCGCGCTGCTGCTGCTCGACCTGGACCATTTCAAAGCGGTCAACGACATGCACGGCAAGGCCGCAGGCGATGCGATGCTGCGCGAGGTCGCGGCGGCGATGCTGGAGACCATGCCGCCCGGCACCCAGGTTGCGCGCACCGGCGGCGACGCGTTCGCCTGCATGCTGCCGGTCGATCCGCGCCGGCCGGACCAGGTCGACCGGCTCGCCGAACGACTGCTCGCGCGCCTGTCGCGGCCGATGGACCTGGGCGGCGTGCCGGGCCAGGTCACCGCATCGATGGGCGTGGCCCGGTCGGGTCCCGATTGCCGGACCGTCAAGGCGCTGATGCGTGCCGCCGACATCGCGCTGGGTAGCGCCAAGCGCGCAGGCCGCGATCGCGCCGTCACGTTCGACCGGTCCATGGAGCGCGAGCTGCACAGCCGCAACGATGTTGAGGAAGCCTTGCGGATCGCGATCCCGCGGGGGCAGATCCTGCCCTTCTTCGACCAGCAGATCGACCTGTCGACGGGTGATCTCGATGGGTTCGAGGTACTGCCGCGCTGGCAGCATCCGGTGCGCGGCGTGCTGGACGCAGAGTCGTTCCTGCCGATTGCGGAAGACACCGGCCTGATCGCCGAGCTATCGCTTTGCCTGATGCGCCACGGATTCGAAGCCGCGCGCGATTGGGACCCGTCGCTGTCGCTGTCGTTCAACCTGTCCCGGCGCCAGCTGCGCGATGCCTGGCTGGCGCAGAAGATCCTCAAGCTGCTGACGGAGACCGGCTTTCCCGCCCACCGCCTGCAAGTGGAAATCACCGAGGGCGCGCTGTTCGACAATCTGCCGCTGGCGCAGTCGATCATCGGCAGCCTCAAGAACCAGGGCGTGTGCATCGCGCTGGATGGTTTCGGTACCGGCTTTTCCAGCCTGGCGCACCTGCGCGCGCTGCCCCTCGACCGCATCAAGATCGACGCGCGGCTCGTTGGCGCCATGGCCGAGGACGCCGATGCGGCCGCCATCGTCACGGCGATCTGCCGCCTGGGCGAAAGCCTCAACCTGCCCGTGACCGCGCAAGGTGTACCCGACGCGACCACCGAAGGCCGGTTACGCGCGCTTGGCTGCGCAAAGGCGCAAGGCCTGCGCTATGGCCCGCCGCTCTCGACCGCGGCCGTGCGCCAGATGCTGGCCGAGCGTCGCCAGCTCGTTCCCCGGCCCGAGTTCGACATCGGACCGCCGCCTCCGCTCGGGATCACCAGCCCGCGCCTGGTTGGCTGAGGTAGGCCTGCTCTTCCGCGGTCGAGTCGCGGTCGAGTGCGGCATTGCGCGACGGATAGCGCCCGAACCGCTCGATCACCTCGGCATGCGCCTTTGCAAAGGCGAGGTTCGTCTCCAGTCCCGGCTCGGCGAAACAGCGGAGCGCGAACCGCTGCACGCCGCGGTCCTCGGCATGCATCAACGGCATGTACAGGAATGCTCGGCGCTCCGGCGACAATCGAGGGGCAAACCCGGCCGCGATGCCGGACAGCGCAAGCTCCAGTCCCAGCGGATCGGCGACAAACGCCTCGGCCGTGCCGCGCAAGAGGTTGCGCGAAAACTGGTCGATCAACAGGATCGCAGCCAGCAGCCGGTCGGGCGTGTCGCGCCATCCTTCCGCATTCGCCGCGAACACGGCGTCGCGCAGGCTGCCGAAGCGCTCACGGATGGTGGCATCAAGCGCGTCGCTTTTGGCGAAATGCTGCTCGGGCGACAGTTCCTCGAACCAGAAGTGCAGCACGGCATCCGCCACACGTTGGACTTCGTCCGGTCCCGCCCCTAGATCAGCCGCCATGCCACCCCCTTCTTCCGCGTTGCCCGAGGTGATTTCCCTCGGCTGCCGGCTCAACATCGCCGAAAGCGAGACGATCCGCACGCTCCTGGGGCGCCGGGATGCGGTGGTCGTCAACAGCTGCGCGGTCACCAACGAAGCGGTGGCCGGCACCCGCCGCGCCATCCGCCGGGCACGCCGCGAACGGCCGGAGGCGGAGCTGATCGTCACCGGCTGCGCCGCGCAGATCGACCCGCAGGCGTTTGCGGCGATGCCCGAGGTCGATCGCGTCGTCGGCAACGCCGACAAGCTGCTGCCGGAGGCGTGGGCGGGCAGCGAGCCGGTCCGCGTCTCTGACTGGAGCGCCGTGCAGCGCGACACGCCGCACCTCGCCCCCGCCTTTGCCGCGCACGTCCGCGCGTTTGTCGAGGTGCAGAACGGCTGCGATCATCGTTGCACCTTTTGCGCCATTCCCTTCGGCCGTGGCCCTGCCCGCTCGGCGCCCGCCGGCGCCGTGGTCGCGCGCGTGGCGGAGGTGGTCGCCGCAGGCCATCGCGAAGTGGTGCTGACCGGCGTAGATCTCACCAGCTACGGCCAGGACCTGCCCGGCCAGCCGAGCCTGGGCCAGCTGGTCGAGCGCATCCTCACCCATGTGCCAGCATTGGAGCGGCTGCGGCTGTCGTCGCTCGATTCGATCGAGATCGACGACCGGCTGATGGCGCTGCTCACCGGCGAGCCGCGGGTGCTTCCGCACGTCCATCTGTCGCTACAGGCCGGCAACGACCTGATCCTCAAGCGCATGAAGCGCCGGCACCTGCGCGCCGATGCCGTCGCAATGGTCGCGCGGTTGAAGGCGGCGCGGCCGGAAATTGCGATCGGCGCGGACCTGATCGCGGGCTTCCCGACCGAAGACGCGGCAATGTTTGCGGATACCCTGGCGCTGCTCGATGATTGCGACATCGTGCACGCGCATATCTTTCCCTTTTCGCCGCGCGCCGGAACGCCCGCGGCACGCATGCCGCAGGTGAACCCGGCCGTGGCACGCGAGCGTGCGGCGCGGCTGCGGGCACGTGCGGCCGAGCGGCATGCGGCATGGCTGCGCGGCCTCGTCGGCACGCGGCAGCGGGTTTTGGTGGAACGTCCCGGCAACCGCGGCCATGCGGAAGCCTTTGCGGAAACAGGATTGGATCGAACAATGCAGGCAGGCACCATCGCCGACGTGGCGATCACCGGCGTCGAGCAGGGCCGGCTGGTGGGAGTGGCGGCATGAGCACCTCGTGGCACGACCGGCTGCTCGGGGGGTTCCGCAAGACCTCCGACCGGCTGATGGGCAACCTCGCCGGCCTGTCGGCGGCTCGACTCGACGAGGACACGCTCGACGAGATCGAGGAGGCGCTGATCGCCTCGGACCTGGGGCCCGAAACCGCGGCCCGCGTGCGCACCCGCCTGTCCGAAGGTCAGTATGAGCGCAACATGGAGGAGCTCGGCATTCGCCTGGTGGTGGCCGAGGAGGTCGAGCGCTCGCTCGCCAAGGTCGCAAAGCCGCTCGAGATCGAGGCATTCCCGCGCCCGCAGGTGATCCTGGTGATCGGCGTCAACGGATCGGGCAAGACCACCACCATCGCCAAGCTCGCCAAGACGCTGGTCGACCAGGACTATGGCGTGATGCTGGCGGCCGGCGACACGTTCCGCGCAGCCGCCATCGGCCAGCTGCGCACCTGGGCCGAGCGGATCGGCGTGCCGATCGTTTCGGGTGCCGAGGGCGGCGACGCGGCCGGCATCGTCTACGAAGCCGTGAAGCAGGCAACCGCGACCGGCATCGACGTTCTGATCGTCGACACCGCCGGGCGCCTTCAGAACAAGCGTGAGCTGATGGACGAGCTTGCGAAGATCCGCCGCGTGCTCGGCCGCCTCAACCCGGAGGCGCCGCACGACGTCGTGCTGGTGCTCGACGCCACCACCGGCCAGAACGCGCTCAACCAGATCCAGGTGTTCAAGGAGACCGCAGGCGTCACCGGCCTGGTCATGACCAAGCTCGACGGCACCGCCCGCGGCGGCGTGCTGGTCGCGGCGGCCGAGCGCTACGGCCTGCCGATCCATGCGATCGGGGTCGGCGAGACTGCCGACGACTTGCGCGGTTTCGATGCCAATGAAGTGGCCCGCATCATCGCCGGGGTCGATCAGGGAAGGAACCTGCGATGAGCACGACCGCACCGCACCAGGAGGCGAGCCCCGGGCTGCGCATGGCGCTCGACTATGGCCCGCTGGCCGTATTCTTCGCCGCCAACCTGCTCGCGGGCAAGCTGCACCTGCCCAACATGGTCGACAGCCTGGCACGCGTGCTGATCGCGACGGCGGCCTTCATGGTGGCGACCTTCGTCGCCATCCTGGTGTCGCACATCAAGACCGGCCGCATCTCGCCGATGCTGTGGATCACGGGCGGGCTGGTGCTCGTGTTCGGCGGCCTCACCCTCTATTTCCGCGACGACACCTTCATCAAGGTGAAGCCGACCATCGTCTATGCGATGTTCTCGGCCATTCTGGGCTTCGGGCTCGCCACTGGCCGACCGCTGCTCCAGTCGCTGCTGGAGGGCGCTTACCCGGGACTTTCGGCCGAAGGCTGGCGCAAGCTGACGATCAACTGGACCGGCTTCTTCGCCTTCATGGCGGTGCTGAACGAAGCCGTGTGGCGCAACAGCAGCTGGGACTTCTGGGTCGGGTTCAAGCTGTGGGGCGCGGTGCCGCTGACCCTGCTGTTCGCGATGGCCAATGTGCCGATGCTGCTGCGCCACGGGCTCACCACGGAAAAGGAAACGCCGGTTCCGCCGGAGGGTTGAGGGCTGCCCCCATATTTTCCGCCACCCCGTTTGTCCTGAGTAGCCATTGAGCGCAGTCGAATTGGCGTATCGAAGGACCGCCGCAGGTGCTTCGATACGGCGCTTCGACAAGCTCAGCCCCTACTCAGCATGAACGGTTCTACTTGGTGTCATCCCACTCAGCGGGGCGGCAGTTGACCGGATGATGGCGACGGGAGGCCCACAAACAAAAAGGCGCGCCAGCGATGGCGCGCCTTTTTGGTTTATCCGAGCACTTCGCGGACCGCAGCCCGGGCGATCGCCTGCATCTGGCGATCCGCGGCCGACTGTCGGCGGGCCGTTGCGACGGCGCTATCGGAAATGGGAAAGTCGGTCGTATTCTGCTTGCTGAAGAACTTCACTCAATATCCTGAAAAAGGGCGGGTCCCGCTCCACCTTCACGCTCGGCACGAAGCCGATCCACGCGTTCCTGGCGTTCGGCCATCGCCGTCCAGGCCGCTTCGGCCCGAAGACAGCGATCGCGCACCATGTCCAGCGTTGCCGATTCCGCATCGGCATGGGCCTGTGCGGCGTGCTCACGAAAGCTTAGCTGTGCCATGGACGGTCTCCCGATAAGAGCACGGCGGCGCCGAATGGCGCCGCCGGGTCGCCGTCCGACTTAGTCGGCCGGCTGAAGGTTCACCGCTGCCATCTTGCCGCGGCGGTCCTGCTCCAGCTCGTACGAAACGCGCTGGTTCTGGTTGAGGGTGATCATGCCGGCCCGCTCGACCGCCGTGATGTGGACGAATGCGTCGTCGCCGCCCGTATCCGGCGCGATGAAGCCATAGCCCTTGTCGGCGTTGAAGAACTTGACGGTGCCGAGAATGCTCATGGGTATTTCCTTCTTGGAGGCGCGCCCGCGTGTCGGGAGCGCTTGCGCTCAAACACAGGGAAAGAAGGAAAGAGGAGCCGCAAAGCGCCGAAAACCGTCAATATGCGACTGTAGCAACCCTTATGTAGCAGAGCAGCGCAAAATTAACAAGGCAGCGCTCCTGTTTATTTCACGGGCTCTCGGCAGAATTCTACGTAGGTACGAAAACAAAGGGCGGGAAGTTTCCTTCCCGCCCCTCGCCTCAGGCCTTTGCCGCCTCGTAGCGCTGATTGGCGACATCCCAGTCGACCACGTTCCACCAGGCCTTCAGATATTCCGGCCGGGCGTTGCGATAGGTGATGTAATAGGCGTGTTCCCACACGTCGTTGCCCAGGATCGGCGTGCCTTTCACCGGGGCCACGTCCATCAGCGGATTGTCCTGGTTCGGGGTCGAGGTGATGGCCAGCTCGCCATCCTCGCCCACGATCAGCCATGCCCAGCCCGATCCGAACTGGTTCGCGCCGGCGGTGTTGAACTGCTCCTTGAATGCGTCGACCGAGCCGAACTTGGCGTCGATCGCGTCCTTCAGGGCGCCGGTCGGCTGCGAGCCGCCGTTCTTCATCGACTTCCAGAAGAAGTCGTGGTTCCAATAGCCGCCGCCGTTGTTGCGCAGCTTGGCGGGCGCGCCCGACATGTTGGCCAGGATCTGCTCGATCGTCTTGCCCTCAAGGCTCGGGTCTTCGCCGACCGCCTCGTTCAGCTTGTCGGTATAGGCCTTGTGATGCTTGTCGTGGTGAAGCGTCATCGTTTCCTTGTCGATGGTCGGCTCCAGCGCGTCATAGGCATAGGGCAGCGGGGGAAGTTCGAAAGCCATGGCGGTTCCTCCTTATGTGGGTTTGCGATGCGAACGCGGGCGCGGCCGAATTTCTCCGGTCGTTACGGTCGCGTTCTAGGTAAGCCGCGATGCGGCGTGCGCAACCTCGGATCGCCGGAAACTCAGCCCCCACCCTGCCCCAGCAGATTGTGCCGGCGCAGCGCATGGCGAAGCTGGTCGTAGCTCAGCCCCAGCGCCTCTGCCGTGGTGCGCTGATTGAAGCGATTCTCCGCCAGCGCGCGCGACAGCAGCTCACGCTCGAAGCGATTGACCCGGGTCTTGAAGTCGGCGGGCTCGAAATCCCGCGGCGCCGACGCTTCCGGCAAAGCCACCGGCTCCGACGCCGGTAGCGGCACCATCGCGGGCGCCTGCCCGCGCGGCCGATAGGGCGAGGCGAAAGGATCAATCTCGATCGCGTCGATCGGCCCCGGCCGCTCCCAGCGATAGACGGCGCGCTCCACGGCGTTGCGCAGCTCGCGGACGTTGCCCGGCCACGGGTGGCTCGTCAGCGCATCGAGCGCCGCAGGGCCGAAGCCCGGCCACACCTCCCGCCCGATCTCCGCCGCCATGCGCCGGCCAAAGAACTCGGCCAGCACCGGGATATCGCCGGCCCGCGCACGCAGCGGCGGCAGCGTGACCACCTCGAACGACAGCCGGTCGAGCAGGTCGGCGCGAAACGTGCCCGCCGCCACGCGGTCCGGCAGATGCTCGTTGGTCGCCGCCACGATCCGTACGTCCACGTGCAGCGGCCGCGACGATCCGATCCGGGTCACCTCGCCATATTCCACCGCGCGCAGCAGCCGGTCCTGCGCCGCCATCGACAACGTGCCGAGCTCGTCCAGGAACAGCGTCCCGCGATCCGCCTCCTCGAACCGGCCCGCCCGCGCCTTGGTCGCACCCGTGAAGGCGCCCGCCTCGTGCCCGAACAGTTCCGCCTCGATCAGCGTCTCCGGCAGCGCCGCGCAGTTCATCACCACCAAAGGCTGGTCCCAGCGCGGACTCAGGCGGTGGAGACGCTCGGCGACCAGCTCCTTGCCGGTTCCGCGCTCTCCGATCACCAGCACCGGCCGGTCCAGCGCGGCCGCCCGACTGGCGCGCTCCAGCGTGTCGAGAAAGGCTGTGGACTGGCCGATGACCTGGGTTGCGCGCTCCATTCCGGAAGCTTGGCGCAGGTTGCCAATTGTTGGCAACGGCTTTGTGACGGTTTGATCCCTGCCTGGGCAATATCGGCGGTTTTCCGCCGTTTTTCAAACTGGCACGGCTCCTGCAAAGCAATGGGCAAGCCCGGCGAAACGGGCAGCACAACAGGTTCAGGGAGCAAGACGATGACGACCACCAACGCAAAGAGCCTCGGCCAGACCCTCGCCTGCCTGATCGCAGCCCTGGTGCTCAGCACCGTGACGCTGACGGCAGCAACCGGCACCGGCCCGGCTTCGACCTTCCAATCCGCCGGCTCCGCAATCGCGTGACCGGTGGCGGGCCGGGACGAAATTACCCCCTCGTCCCGGCCCAACCAGAACAACACAGGAGTAGCATTCGATGGGCATCTTTTCCCGCACCCGAGACATCATCGCCGCCAATGTCACCGACCTGCTCGACAAGGCGGAAGATCCCTCCAAGATGATCCGCATGATCATCCTTGAGATGGAGGAGACGCTGGTCGAGGTTCGGGCTTCCGCGGCGCGCACCATCGCCGACCAGAAGGAGATGCGTCGCCACATCACCAAGCTGCAGGGTCTGCAGGAAAGCTGGACCGAAAAGGCCGAGCTCGCCCTGTCCAAGAACCGCGAGGATCTGGCTAAGGCTGCGCTGGTCGAGCGCAAGAAGGCGGCCGACATGGTCGAGCAGCTTTCCGGCGAGATCCGCGTCCTCGACGACTCGCTGCGCAGCTCGGAAGAAGACATCGCCAAGCTGCAGAACAAGCTGCGCGAGGCGCGTACCCGCCAGAACGCGATCATGACCCGGCTGGAAAGCGCCAACAACCGCAGCCGCCTGCGCGAGATGTATGCCGGCTCCAAGACCAACGAGGCATTCAGCCGCTTCGAGGTGCTGGAACGCCGCGCCGATCTGGCCGAAGGTCGTGCCGACGCACTGGGCATGGGCCAGGTGAAGACGCTGGAAGAAGAGATCGCCGAGCTCCAGTCGGCCGAAAAGATCGATGCCGAGCTCGCCGCACTCAAGGCGCGCATGAACAAGGAGGGCTGAGATGGACGACTTCATCTCCATCGCGGTGCCGATCGTCACGCTGTTCATCGGACTGCCGTGGCTGATCCTGCACTACATCACGCGGTGGAAGCAGGCGCCGACCCTGACCGGCGAGGACGAGAAGCTGCTCGACGAGATGCACTTCACGGCCCGCCGGCTGGAGGAACGCCTCCAGACGATCGAACGCATCGTCGCTGCCGACAACCCGGATTTCCGTCCTTCCGCGCCGGACGCTGCGGACCGTGAAATCGACTTTTCCCGGAGGAACTGAGATGACCGCGCAACGCACCAAATTCTACCTCGACAAGCAGAATGCGAAGTGGTCGGGCGTGTGCTCCGGCATCGCGGATTATACCGGCGTCGAGACGATGTGGATCCGCATCGGCGCCGTCCTGCTGACGCTGGCCGGCGGCTTCCCCTGGACCCTCATCGCCTATGCGATGATTGCCTGGATGGCGCCCAAGAAGCCGATCGGCCTCTACGACAGCGAGGAGGATGCGAAGTTCTGGCAGGGCGTGCGCTCCAACCCGAAGCGCTCGACGGCGGAGATCCGCTCCACCTTCCGCGACATCGACCGGCGTCTGGCCGACATCGAGATGTTCTACACCAGCCGCAACACGCGCCTGGCCGACGAGATCGACAGCCTGCGCTGAGCAAATCGCCAGGCATCAACAGGGAGGGAAGTAGCATGAGCTGGAGTGGACCGGGTTTCGTCATCGCGCTGATCGCGATCTCGACCTTCGGGATGATCTTCACCACGTGGATCCGGGCGCGGCACGGCTATCCGGTGGAGAATGAATGGTCGGGTACGAGCCACAAGGAGAGCCCCGACGCCGATCGCAAGATCGCGCTGCTCTCCAGCGAGAACGAGCGCCTGACCGGCAAGATCGGCCGGCTGGAGGAGCGGATCGCCGTGCTCGAGCGCATCGCCACCGACCCCGCCGCCCGCACCGCCCGCGAAATCGACGCCCTGCGCTAAGCCCGCGAGAGCAGATCTGAAATGAGCCCGGAGACATACGGCCTGCTCCAAGGCCTCTTCCCCCTGGTCGTCACCATCGTTGCGGTCGCAGTCACCGGATGGGTCATCACCACCTGGATGCGCATCAAGCATGGCTATCCGCTCGACGGCGCCTGGGGTCAGGCGGTCTATCCGCAGAAAAGCGAGGAAACGACCGAGCGCGTCCGCCTGCTGAGCCAGGAGAATGCGCAGCTGCGCGCCGAGCTCGGCTCGGTCAAGGACCGGCTCGCCAACGTCGAGCGCATCGTGACCGACGGCGGCGTCCTTCTCTCCCGCGAAATCGATCAATTGCGCGACCGCGCGAACTGAAAGCAGCGACCATGAGTCCCATTCTCGTTCCGATCCTGGCACTGATGATCCCGATCGTCGCGATCATCGGCCGGACCTTTGTGAAGCCGTGGCTCGCGCATCGGGAGCGCACCTTGGAGGTCGAGGCCAACAAGCTGGCCGAAAAGGCGGCGCAATATGCCGCGCAGACAGAGCGGCTGGAGCAGCGGGTGCGCGTGCTGGAACGCATCGTCACCGACCGCGGCCTGGACCTTTCCGACGAGATCGAGCGGCTGCGCGACCAGCCGCCGCTCAACTGACCCGCCCACCCCATCCACGTCCACGCCCCATCGGAGCAGCGACATGACGGACCCGAACCTCACCCTCATCCTCGCCACCAGCGGTCTCGCCGCCGTGGCGATGGTGACCACCGCCGCGCTTTCCGGCTGGCGCGGATGGCTGGCGCTCAAGCGGCAGGCGCTTTCGGCGGTCGAGCCGGCCGAAGCGCACGACTTCGGCAACGCCGGCACCCGCATCGAGCTGGCCGATCTCAAGGAACGCATCCGCAAGCTGGAGGCGATTGCCGCGGGGGTCGACCTCTGATCGCGCCGCGAGTGGATGCGCGCCGGTCTTTTGCCGGCCGCCGCCACCTGCTACCGGCGGCGCATGCAGCCCCTCTCCGACATTCTCGACGAATATGAGTTCCTGGAGCCCGACGATCGCTACCGCCTGCTGATCGAGCTGGGCCGTGCGCTGGAGCCGATGCCCGAGGCGCTGAAGACCGATGCAACGCTGGTGCGCGGCTGCTCGGCTTCGGTGTGGGTCTATCCGACGCGGCGCGACGACGGCACGCTCCACTTCCTCGCCGACAGCAATGCCGCGATCACCAAAGGGATCATCGCGCTGGTGCTCTCGGCAGTGCAGGACCAGAGCCCGGCTGCGATCCTGGCCACCGACGTTCCCGCCGCGCTCGCACCGTTCGACCTGGCAAAGCAGTTGAGCTCCAACCGCACCCAGGGCATCCCCAACATGATCGCCCTGATCCGCCATGAAGCGGAGCGCTACGCGGGATAGTACCGGTCCGCCTGCTCTTCCGGTGCTCCTGCGCAGGCAGGAGCCCAGGGCCACACGCCCCGCAGAGCGTTGTTCTGCTTGGCCCTGGATTCCTGCTTCCGCAGGAAGACGGGGAGAGCAGGTGCCCCGCCCTCGCAGGAACGCTGGACAGCGAGCGAGCCGCTACTCCGGTTTCACCGCAAGCGCCGACCAGGGCAGCACCGACCAATCGGGATCGTCGCAGGCGCGCATGACCCGGGCGAAGCTTGCCCCCAGCCACAGCCCCTGGGGCGTCAGCCGCCAGGCCGGGAACGACCAAACGTCCGGATCGGCATAGTTGCATTCGTCGCCTTCGGGATCGACCGGCTCCATCTCGTCGGCATGGTGTCGCTGGAGGAGCTTCACCACGGCCGGCGCGAAGACATCGCTGCGGTAGCTGTACCAGCGGTCCCCGGCCTTCCGCGTGACGGGGGCGGGTCCGACGGGCAGAACCTGTTCCAGGGTCATTTCCCGCCCCGTCCGACCATCGAAGCTGTGCCCCTCCACGGCGAAGTCCGGGTGGGCGGCCCCTGCGCAATCCCAGCTCGCCTGCCAGCGATAGCTGGCATAGCGCGGCCCGAGCCACGGTTTGCCGTCGACGCCGCCGTCCACCCCGGCCTCGCCGTCGCCATTGGTGCAGCCGAGCGCATTGCTGACCTCGCGCCACTGGTTCCGGGTGAGCGCCGCGTTCATTGCTGCAAGCGCGGGCGCCGGATAGCCGCCCTGCACGCGGAACAGCCGGACGCCGCTTTTCGCCTCTCGGAACCAGCGGATGGCCTTTCCGTCCAGGGCTTCGGTGGCTTGCGGCTCCAAACGGAGCCCCGCCAGTTGCAGGCGCTCGTGGAGCGACAAATCCGGCGGCACGTCCGCGGGCAGATCGGCAGCAGCGGTAACCCGCGTCAGGCGGACGGGCAGGCGACGCTTCGCTGCCGTGGTCAGGGTCCCCACCAGCGCCGCCCCCTCGGGCCGCAGCTCGATGCGATCGCCCGTGTAGCGCGCCTCCAGCGTCATCACCTCGCCCCGACGCGTGCCCTGCAGCTCGATGTCCCGGCGCACGGATTGGTAGAAGTAGCGGCCCCAGACATCCTCTCCGGTGGCGTCGCCTTCCAGCGTCAGCACGATGCGCGTCGGCCCGGCGCTCCCCGCATAGCTTCGCGGGGCCTCGGCACCCGCGAGGGCGGGCGAGGCAGTCAGCAGGACGGCAAGAGCGGGAACGACGCGCAAGGGCAGCCTCCGGAGCAGGTTCGCAACCGACCGAGAGAAGCTTGCGCAGCGGACTGGGTCAAGCGCGCCCGCCCCCCGAGGGCTCACGCCTTTGCGGCGCCTTCTGGTTCAACCAGGCCCAACTCCTGGCCGAGGGCGTCCAGGTCGGTGCCCGCGCTCACCAGCAGCCACTCGCCGGGCCGTGCCGCATCGACCACCGTCACCGCACGCTTGGGACACACGCCCAGACAGCGCGTTTCGACCACGCCAGCGCGTGCCTTCGGTCCCTTCTTCAGGCCCAGCTGCTTGCGAAGCGCCTTGGCGAGCGGCTGATCGCCGTCCGGGCCGAATCCGCCGTCGAGCTTCTTCGAGCATTTGCCGCACACCAGCACCGCCCGCGACCAGCGCGCGCGGACCGACGGCTTCACGCGGGCTTCCACTGGCGCCGTTCCTCGGCGACGCGCAGCACCTCATAGGCCGCCTGGATGCCCTGGAAGCGAGTCGCCGCCTCCTTGTCGCCGGGGCGGACGTCGGGGTGGTTGGCCTTGGCCAGCCGTCGCCAGGCGCCGCGCACCGCCTCGAAATCGGCGTCGACCTCCAGCCCCAGCACTTCCAGTGCGCGCATCTCGTCGCGCGAGCGGGTGCCGTCGCCCGAACCGCCCCAGGCATAGTGCGAGGCATTGGCATAGCCATTGGCGGTGCGCTGCTCGCTTGCTTCGCGGCGCTTGGCCTCCTCCTCGTCCAGCCCCTCGAAGTAGTTCCAGTTGCGGTTGTATTCTGCGGCGTGGGTCTCGCAGAAATACCAGCGGTCGGGGCTGTTGGGCGATTTCGGGGCCGGCCGGTCGCCGGGCGCCTCGCACCCGTGGCGGTCGCACAGGCGCACGCGGCTTGCCTGGCGCTCGGCTTCATAACCGCGCCAGCGGGGAAATCCCCAATCATTGGATCGACTTGATCGGACCATCCTTCCCCAGATAGCCGCCCTGCTGCGTGGCACAAGGCACCCTCGCGGGAAACAAAACGTAATTATTTGTCGCTGCCGTCCCGGACCCGGGCTGCCGTATAGAGGTGGGGAAATACGCATCGACGTGTCCCAAGTAACGGAGAGGTTGCCACGTGAGCCTGGCTTCCAACATCAAGACGAGCTGGCGTCAGGACGTGCCCGCGTCGATCGTCGTGGCGCTGGTCGCACTGCCGCTCTGCCTGGGCGTAGCGCTCGCTTCGGGCGCTCCGCTGTTCTCGGGGCTCATCTCCGGCATCGTCGGCGGCATCGTCATCGGCATGCTCAGCAAGTCGCCGCTGTCGGTGAGCGGCCCCGCCGCCGGCCTGACCGTGATCGTGTTCGATGCGATCCAGCGCATGCCCAGCTACGAGGCATTCCTGCTCGCCGTTGTGCTGGCGGGCTGCATCCAGCTCCTGTTCTCCTTCTCCCGCGGCGGTATCCTCAGCGAGTTCGTCCCTTCGTCGGTCATCACCGGCATGCTGGCAGCGATCGGGCTGATCCTGATCCTCAAGCAGCTACCCCATGCCATCGGCTATGACGCCGATCCGGAGGGCAGCTTCTCCTTTTCGCAGGGCGACGGCCAGAACACCTTCTCGGCGCTCGCCCATGTGCTGCGGGAGCAGATCGTGTGGGGCGCTGCCATCATCGCGGCCTTGTCGCTCGCCTTTCTCTTCTGGTGGGATCACGCCAAGCCCAAGGACGGTCCGCTGCGCTTCGTGCCCGGCCCGCTGGTCGTCGTGCTCGGCGCGGTCCTCATCAACACGCTCTTCGGGATGTTCGCGCCCCAGTGGCAGGTGCAGCCGTCGCACATGGTGCGCGTGCCGGTCGCAAGCGGACTTGGCGAGTTTGTCGGCCTCTTCACGACACCGGACTTCGGCCAGATCGGCAATCCGGTTGTCTGGACCAGTGCGGTCACGCTGGCGATCGTCGCCAGCCTCGAATCGCTCCTGTCGGTGAAGGCGGTCGACGAGATCGATCCCAAGCGCCGCACCACTGACAAGAACCGCGAGCTGCTGGCCCAGGGCGGCGGCAACATCGTCGCCGGGCTGATCGGCGGCCTTCCCGTCACCTCGGTGATCGTGCGCAGCTCGGCCAATGTCGATGCCAACGCCAACAGCCAGCTTTCCACCATCCTGCACGGCTGCTGGCTGCTGCTGAGCGTGCTGCTGATCCCGGCGATGCTGAACCTCATCCCGCTGTCGGCCCTCGCCGCAGTGCTGATCGCGACTGGCTACAAGCTCACCAAGCCGTCGCTGTTCACCAAGCGCTTCAAGCAGGGCTGGACGCAGTTCGTGCCGTTCGTCGTCACCATCCTGGCGATCCTGCTGACCGACCTTCTGGAAGGCATCGTCATCGGCCTGGCGGTCGGCTTCGTCTTCGTGATCGGCCGCAATTTCCGCCCCGCGATCATCTTCGTGCAGGACGGCGACAGCTGCATGATCCGCGCACGCCGCAACCTCTACTTCATCCATAAGTATGAGTTGCAGAAGGAACTCGCCAAGGTTCCGGACGACACGCATGTGCTGATCGACCTCTCGGCCACCAGCTATGTCGACATCGACAACATCGACATCATCAACGCCTTCGCCAAGAACGCGCAGTTCCGGAACATTGGCGTGATCGTGCGCGGCGACGTCGGCGAAAAGACGGTGTCCAAGATCCAGGCACCGCGCAAGGAGGTCGTGTTCGCATGAGGGAGTACAAGCACCTGCTCCTCGCCAACAAGGCCTGGGCTGCCGAGCGGCTGGAGGAGCGCGCCGACTATTTCGAGCGCCAGATCGCCGGCCAGCAGCCTGAATTCCTGTGGATCGGCTGTTCCGACAGCCGGGTCGCGGCGGGACAGCTGACCAACACGCCGCCGGGCGGCATGTTCATCCACCGCAACGTCGCCAATCTGGTGAACGAGGACGACATCAACCTGATGTCGGTGCTCGAATATGCGGTCACCGTGCTCAAGGTCCGGCACATCATCATCTGCGGCCATCACGGCTGCGGCGGCATCAACGCGGCGCTGGCCGGCGGCGCCACCGGCTATCTGGGCAAATGGCTCGCCAATGCCGAGCAGGTCTATCGGGACCATGCCGACGAGATCGACGCGCTCCCCATGGACCAGCGCGCAAACCGGCTGGTCGAGCTCAACGTCCGCGACCAGCTCGTGCGGCTGGCGCGCACCTCGGTCGTGCAGGACGCCTTTGCCGCGGGCCAGACGCTCTACCTGCACGGCTGGGTCTATGACCTGCGCGACGGCCTCATCAAGCCGATGATGGAGATCGACGCCGCAACGTCATTGGGGACCGTTCCCCGGCCGGAGCCGGTTCTGGTCTGACCCCATACGCCCTACCGGATGCGCCTCCTCCTGCATCCGGCGCGCCGGCCCGTCCCGCCCTAGTCCCTGGCATCGTGGCGGGCCGGCGCAACTTTTCTGGTGGCAACGGTCCTTCCGCCTTGTGCTCCCGCGAAAGCGGGACCCAGGGTTCCGGGCGCCGGTCAGCGGTCAGCGGTTGTTCTGCATGGCCCTGGGTTCCCGCCAGCGCGGGAGCCCGGATTGGGGATGCGTCGCCTCTTCAAGGGCGCCCAATCGGCGAAAAGGAACGTCAGAGGGTCTGTAAGCCGGGTTCTGTCCACCCCTTGCGGGGATAGGCGACCATTCCTCTAGGACGACGCTTGCGCGCCGCCTCCAGCAACCAACCCGGACGACGGGCCGGAACGAGGCCCATGTGCCGTCCCTATTCGGTCTTGCTCCCGGTGGGGTTTGCCATGCCGTTCCTGTTACCAGGCCCGCGGTGCGCTTTTACCGCACCCTTTCACCGTGGCGTGGCCGAAGCCGTCGCCGTTTGCTCTCTGTGGCACTTTCCCTGGGGTCGCCCCCGCCGGGCGTTACCCGGCACCGTCGATTCCGTGGAGCCCGGACTTTCCTCGCCCCCGTTTCGCAACGGGGCCGCGGCCGCCCGACCCTCTGACCCGGTCCGCCTAGCGCAGCTTCGGCCAAGGGGGAACCCGCTCAATCATCTCCCTGCGGCTTTGGCAGCAGCAGCGCGAGCAGCAGCGACCGGCATTCGCCGTCGATCACCCCGTCCACCATCTCCGGGCGGAAGCGGCGCTGAAAGGCGGTGACCGCGGCAACCGGCTCCGCCACGTCATAGCCGAACCGCTCCAAAGCCAGCAGGAAACCGGCATCGGTCCAGCCCGGATCCATTAGGTTCTTGGTCGGCCGCGGCAGCGCCAGCCGCAGCCGCGCGAGCTTCCCCCAGGGGAACAGCTCGCCCGGATCCTGCTTGCGCGCAGGGGCAATGTCGGAATGTCCCACCACATTGCCGCGGGTGATGGCATGGCGCTGTTTGATGTCCGCGACCAGCCGGATCACCGCGTCGATCTGCTCGTCGGGGAATGGGACATAGCCCCATTCATGGCCCGGGTTGACGATCTCGATGCCGACCGAGGCGGAATTGACGTCGGTCACGCCGCGCCAGTGCGAGCGGCCCGCGTGCCAGGCACGATTGGCTTCGTCGACCATGCGCACCACCGTGCCATCCTCTGCCACCAGATAGTGGCACGACACCTTGGCCTCCGGATCGGCCAGCCGCGCAATGGCGGAGGCGGCGTCCTGCATGCCGGTATAATGGAGCACCACCATGGTGACCGGCAGCGACCGTTCGTCGAAGTTCGGCGACGGCCTGTCGATAAACTGCATGCGCCCTTGTCCCCAAGCTATCCGGCAGCGATGCGTCGAGCGGCGCGCAAAGGCAAGCTGCCGCCGTCGCGCCGCCCGCAACCGCCGCTCTCCGCGATCAGGCGAGACCCACGATCTGGAGCTTGCTCTCGAGCGTGTCGCGATCGAACGGCTTCATCACATATTCGTCGGCACCGGCTTCGATCGCCGCGCGAATATGGGCCATGTCGCTCTCGGTGGTGCAGAACACCACCTTTGGCCGCTTGGGCAGTCCGGCGTCGCGCAGCGCGCGCAGGAAGTCCATGCCGCTCATGACCGGCATGTTCCAGTCGAGCAGGATCACGGCCGGCAGGGCCTCGATACAGCTGGCAAGCGCCTCCCGGCCATCGGCCGCTTCGCGCACGGTGAACCCCAGCGCCTCCAGGATGTGGCGCGCGACCTTTCGGATCACCTTTGAATCGTCGACTACCAAGCAGCTTTTCATGGCATCCCCCTGCCCCTTCAGCATCGCACGCCCGCCGGTGACTTTCGAGGGGGCCTCAGCCACGCTCGACTGCCAAGCTCGTCCCGGTCCGCTGCGCAACCGCCGCCAGCAGCGCGCCCGTGTCGTAGCGATAGATGCTGGTGTCGCCGGGTCCGCTGCGTTCCGCGCCGTTGCGCAGGCGGATGACGGGCACCCCGTCGACCCGTGCAGCCACCGCATCCGCCTCTGCGGCTGCGTCCGTCATCAACACCACCGCCGGCACCTCCGACGAGCCACGGCCGACGATCACGCGATATCCCTGCTGCTCAAGCAAGGTGCCCACAAAAGTGGCGAGCGGCCCGGATGCCGGCGCCGCGACCAGGCAAAGCGGGCCAGTGGCGGAATGGGCCGGGCTTGCCCGTCCCAGCTGCGAAAGCAGCCAATCCACGTCGATCAGCTCGGTCATCTGCCGGTCGAACAGCATGGTCCCCGCGCCATGGCCTCTGGCTTTCGCAGGCTCGGTCGCTTCGGTCGACCGTCCGGCATCGATGCCCTCCGCGGCGGACTCGGCATGCCGGTTGGCGACGGGCAGCGACATTCCGTCCGCGTCCTGCCCCGTCGGTGCCGCGGCATGGTCGTCCTGCTCCGAAGCCGAAGGTGCCCGAAGGGCGTCCATGGGCACCAAGCCGGACGAGTCCTGTCCCGTTTCCCCAGCGTGCAACAAGGGCGCCGCCTCCGCCGCGGGATCGAAGCGCACACCCGCCACGCTGGCGATGCCCACACAATCGAGGAGCAGGATCGAGTTCCCATGGTCCGGCAGGGTCGTCCCCGCGTAGGTCCCTGTTGCCGTGATTGAAGCGGAGGCCGGCTTCACCACCAGTTCCTGGTGGTCGAGCACCGCATCCACGGCCAGTGCAAAGCAACCGCAGGGCACCTCCACCACGATCAGCATGGGATCGGCACCCTCCGGCTCGACCTCCAACAGCCGCCGCAGATCCACCAGCGGCAGGTGCCGTTCGCGAACCTGGGCAACGCCGAGCATCTCGCTTGCGGGCCGCTGGATGCACTCCGGCGTCCCGATGGCGATCTCCTCCACGATCTGGCGGGGAATAGCGAAGCGCTGACCGCCGATCGTGACCAGCACGGCCGGAACGATCGACAGCAGCAGCGGCGCCTGGACCTGGATCCGTAAGCCGCGGCCCGGAGAATTGTCGAGTTCGATCCGCCCGCCGATCCGCTCCAGCGCCGTCCGCACCACGTCCATGCCCACCCCACGGCCGGAAATCGCGGTCGCAGCATCGCGGACCGACAACCCCGGCTCGAAGATGAGCTCGGCGCCCCGGGGGGTGGCGCCCGACAGGCCACCGCCTGCCGCGCCCGATGCGGAGAGCTTGTCCGCCAGCCGCTTGATGTCGATGCCGGGGCCGTCGTCGCTCACCTCCAGCACGATCTGGTTGCCGGCCTGGCGCGCGACAATCCGCAGCTGTCCTGCCTCCGGCTTGCCGGCAGCGCGCCGCTCGGCTGCGCTTTCGATGCCATGATCGATGGCGTTCCGGATCATGTGGATCAGGGGATCGCGCATCGCCTCGACCATGTCGCGGTCCATCTCGACGTCGCGGCCTTCCAGCGTCAGCTCGACGGTTTTGCCGAGCAAGGCGGCGGTGTCGCGTACCATCCGCGGAAGCGACGCAAACAGCCGCTCGATCTTTTGCATGCGGGTGCGCGTCACCGTCTCCCGCATTTCGGCCATCGACACCGACAGCCGCGCCAGGGCGACCTCCACGGCAGGGTCCACCTTGCCCTCGCGCAGCACCCGCGCGAGTTCATTGCGGGCCAGCACCATGTCCGACATGCCGCCCATCATGCGGTCGAGCAGATCCACGTCCAGCCGCATGCTGCGCGGCTGCACGGGCGGTGGCGTCGGCTCGGCGGGGGCCGCTTCGATCGCGCCCGGCGCCAGTGCTGCGATCAACCTTTCCTCGCCGGCATCCGGCGGCGCGACGCCCGCGTCCAGCGCCTCCACCGTCGCTCCGATCCGGTCGACCACGGCGAGCACCGCATTGACCAGCGCACGGTCGGGGACGCGCTTGCCCGCACGCACATCGGCCAGCACGTCCTCGGCCGCATGGCTCAGCCGCTGGAGCTGAGGGAGATCCACGAAGCCGCAGCTTCCCTTCACGGTGTGGACGAAGCGGAAGATCGCATCGAGCCTGGGCCGGTCGGCCGGTGCGGCCTCCCATGCGACGATCTCACCGGACAAGGCTTCCAGCGTCTCGCGCGTCTCTGCGATGAAGTCCCGGAGCAGATCGTCCATTAATTCCCCGTCCTGTCGGTCAGCCTTGCCGGGCGGGAGTTAAAAGGGGGTTAGCCGCGCGGGAAAGATGCGCCGAACAGAAGCACCTCGGCATCGGCAGGCGACACCTGCAGCGACCCGCCGCTCTGCTCGACCAGCGCATGGGCGAGAAAGGCCGCGGCGGCGCGCGGCGCGAGCAGGTCGCCCTCCCCCGACAGCGCGTGGCGCAGCTCCGGATCCAGTACGATGCGCGGGCCATCGGCGCGCACGACGATCTCGATGCCCCCCTCATTGGCTTCCGCCCCGATGTCGAGCTGCCCGCCGCGAACCAGTGCGTCGCCGCCGATCAGCGCCAGGTTGAGCAGCGCCTTGATCACGGGCTTTGGCAGCGTCGGCTCCGCCACCATCCACCCCAGCTTCACGCGGCGGTTTTCGGCAAACAGCCCCTCGATCGCGGCGCGCGCCTCCCTCGTATCGACCACGTCGCCGAACCCGCCGGCTGCGCCGAACGCCAGGCGGAAGAACTTCAGCTTGTTGGCTGATGCCCGCGCGCTTTCGGCCAGCAGCTCCAGGCAGCGTGCCCGCATCGCCGGGTCCTGTTCGTCGGCGAGCAGTTCCAGCCCGTTGTTGAGCGCGCCGACCGGACTGAGCAGGTCGTGGCACAACCGGGAGCACAACAGGCTCGCGAAATCGGTGGCGCTGATCTGCATGGGCGTAGTCCGATCGAAAATGGCTGTTCCGCGCCTTCTGACGCTGCGCTGCGGTCTCCGCAACCTCAGCCGACGAAGCGTAATGCAACCGGGACGAACCGCCCGGCGACCGGGCCGCGGGCCACCGCCCGCCAGCAGCCTGTCGTCTCCGCATTGGCGATGATCCACAGCGCACCATCGCCATGCGAGGCGGCGGCATCGGCTGCGGACGGGCGCACCGGCCCGGCCGGATGCGAGTGGTAATGGCCCACCACGGCCGGGCCGCCTGCGCGCGCGGCGCGATAGGCGGCGAGCAGCGCCTGTGGGTCGATCTCGAAGCTGGTCCGCGGATCCGCCGCGACGTTGCGGGCGGGCTGCAGCGCCTCGACTCGCTCTGCCGTGCCCAGCAACAGCCCGCAGACTTCCTCGTCCGGCGATGCTGCCGCCGCGTCGCGGATCGCCTGTGCGATCCTGGTTGCAATCTCCACCGTCATTCCCATCTAGCTAGAACATGATCCGGGGGGATTCCATCATTGCGGCTGAGGTAGCCGAGGCAGCGGACGGGTGGCGTCTCGACCGCGCACTCGCGCACGCGCTGCCGGACCTGTCGCGCGAGCGGCTGAAGGCGCTGATGACCTCCGGCAAGGTGCTGGCGAGCGACGGCACCGCCGCGAACGATCCCTCGCGCAAGGCGCGCGCCGGCGACCGCTTCGACATTCATATCCCCGCGCCTGAACCGGCCACCAGCGAGGCACAGGATATTGCGCTCACCGTCGTGTTCGAGGACGAGCATCTGATCGTGGTCGACAAGCCTGCGGGGCTGGTCGTCCATCCAGCGGCGGGCAACCCCGACGGCACGCTGGTCAACGCGCTGCTTCACCACTGCGCCGGGCAGCTGTCGGGGATCGGCGGCGTCGCGCGGCCGGGCATCGTTCACCGGATCGACAAGGACACGTCGGGACTGTTGGTCGCGGCCAAGCACGACCAGGCGCATGAAGGGCTTGCCCGCCAGTTCAAGGCGCACTCGATCGACCGCCGCTATCAGGCGATCGTGTCGGGCAGAGTGATGACGGGCAGCGGCACGGTGAATGCACCGCTCGCCCGCTCGTCGACCAACCGCAAAAAGATCGCGATCGTGCAGGGCGGCAAGCGCGCGGTGACCCATTGGTCGCTGGTCCGCCCCTTGCGTGACGCCGCGCTGGTCGAATGCCGGCTGGAGACGGGGCGCACCCACCAGGTGCGCGTCCACATGGCCTCGATCGGCCACCCGCTGGTCGGCGATCCCGTCTATGGCCGGGCGCGCCCGCAGCATCGCGCTTTGCTGGAAACCCTCGGTTTCCGGCGCCAGGCGCTGCATGCGGCACATCTTGGGTTCATCCACCCGGTGCTAAGGCACGCTTTAGCGTTTCATAGCGAAGTTCCGGCAGACATGCAGGAACTGTTGCATCATCTTCACGGTTAAGCTGAGCGCGCGCTTTTCGAGAAAAGCCTGCGCAAATCAAGGGAGAAGCGATCATGGCTAGCGGCAGCAACGTCCCCGCGACGATTCCCGCACTGGGCGGCGAAGCGAGCCTCAACCGCTACCTGTCGGAGATCCGGAAGTTTCCGATCCTGGCGCCCGAGCAGGAATATATGCTCGCCAAGCGTTTCCAGGAGCATGGCGACACTGAGGCGGCAGCCCAGCTGGTGACCAGCCACCTGCGCCTCGTGGCCAAGATCGCGATGGGCTATCGCGGCTATGGCCTGCCGGTGTCCGAGCTGATTTCCGAGGGGAACATCGGCCTGATGCAGGGCGTCAAGAAGTTCGAGCCAGACCGGGGCTTCCGCCTCGCCACCTATGCGATGTGGTGGATCCGCGCCTCGATCCAGGAATTCATCCTGCGCAGCTGGTCGCTCGTGAAGATGGGCACCACTGCGGCGCAGAAGAAGCTGTTCTTCAACCTGCGCCGGATGAAGTCCAAGCTCGACGCGTTCGAGGACGGCGACCTCAGCCCTGAACACCTCGCCAAGATCGCGACCGACCTGGGCGTGACCGAGGATGAGGTCACCTCGATGAACCGCCGCATGGCGATGGGCGGCGACACCTCGCTTAACGTGCCGATGCGCGAAGATGGCGAGAGCCAGTGGCAGGACTGGCTGGCTGACGAGGGTCCGTTGCAGGACAGCGTCGTCGCCGAAGCGCAAGAGGCGGACGTCCGCCACGGCATGCTGGTGGAGGCGATGGACGACCTCAACGACCGCGAGAAGCACATCCTGACCGAGCGGCGCCTGACCGACGATCCCAAGACGCTGGAAGAGCTGAGCCAGGTCTATGGCGTCAGCCGCGAGCGCGTCCGCCAGATCGAGGTGCGCGCGTTCGAAAAGCTGCAAAAGGCGATGATGCGCCTGGCCGGCGACAAGCGGCTGCTCGCGACCGCCTAAGCGGCGCGGGCGGCAGCGCCTGGCCCGGCAAATGGCGGATCGGCCGGACCCGGCCGACCGCCCATTCCTGTCATGCTGACGAAGAAGGGAGGCAGCGGCACTACCTCTCGCGCCGCTCGCCCCCAACTTTCGCACACAGGACGGTTCAAGCCGGCCGCAAACTGCTCTAGCGGTTTCCGCATGGCCGCCGCAGTCCGCACCCGCTCCCTTCCCCGCCGCCTGATCGGCTGGATCGTCAAGCTGGCCCTGGGCTTCGTCGCCCTGTCGGTGGCGATGACGCTGGTCTACCGCTTTGTGCCCGTGCCGATCACCTGGACGATGCTGGGCGACGTGTTCACGGGCCATGGCGTCACCAAGTCCTGGCGTCCGTTGTCGCGCATCGACCCGGACATGGCCCGCGCTGCGATCGCCGGCGAGGATTCGGAATTCTGCTCCCACGACGGCTTCGATTTCAAAGCGATCGCGAACGCGGCACGGCGCAATGCCCAGGGCGGACGCATCCGCGGCGGCTCCACCATCAGCCAACAGACCGCCAAGAACGTCTTCCTCTGGCAAGGCGGCGGCTATGTGCGAAAGGGGCTGGAGGCCTGGTTCACGTTGCTGATCGAGAACCTCTGGGGCAAGCGGCGGATCATGGAGGTCTACCTCAACGTCGCTGAAACCGGCATTGGCACCTATGGCGTGGAGGCCGGATCCCGCCGCTATTTCAAGCACGGCGCCGACACGCTCTCCCCTTCGGAGGCGGCACGCATCGCTGCCGTTTTGCCGCTGCCCAAGAAGCGCGCCGCGATCTCCCCGCACGGCTTTACCCGCCGCCACGGCAATACCATTGCCGCACGCGTGGGGGTGGTGCGCCGCCAGGGCCTGGATGCCTGCCTGAAATAAGGGGCACCTGAAGGGGCGCTCTTGAGTTCTGTATGGCTTCAAGGCTCACGGGTGCGAACGCGCATCGACCACCCAGATGCCGCCGCATTCCTCGGCAGGCGGGATCCAGAGCCAGGCAGAACAACAGTGCGCGGCGTATGACGCCCTGGGCTCCTGCCTCCGCAGGAGCACGACAAACGCCATTCCACTCACCGCGGCGCGGCCGAGCGGAATGTATCCTCGAAAGCGCAACCCTTGCGGGAGCAACTCATCCCCTGACGCATACCCCGGCGAAGGCAGGGTCCAGTTGCCGAGGCTGCGCAGGACCGCAGCCCGCGAACCGCCGCAACGGACCCGGCCTCCGCCGGGGTAGACATCAGGCTAAGCAATCACGCGCCATTCTGGCCGCGCAACGCCAGTGTCCGGGCGAGGCCCTTACTTCGCCCCGTCCGCGGCGCCGTCTGCGGCACCCTCGATGGCGCTGCCGGCCTTGTCCGCCGCGTCGCCGACGCTCTTGGCCGCACCCGACACCGCTTGCGTCTGGATCGTGTCGTTGTTGCTGGCGCGCAGCAGGAAATAGCCGCCGATCAGCACCGCGATCAGCAGCACGATGGCGAGCATCGCCGTGCCGCCGCCGCCGCTGCGGCGCTCGACCACAGTGGTGTGCGGGGCAGTACCGGTGGTGGTGGTGGTCGTCGTATCCACGCGATCGTCGGACATGGCATCTTCTCCCTTACCGTTTCGGTGGCGGTTCAACTCCGCCGCCGAAACGGAAGTTCCCGAATGCCGTGCGACCGCGCGTGCGATCAGAACGGCAGCTTGAAGCCCGGCGGCAGCGGCAGCCCGCTGGTCAGCTTCGACATCTCGCCCTGGCTGGCGGTGTCCGCCTTCGCCCGCGCATCGTTGAGCGCGGCGGCGATCAGGTCTTCAAGCATCTGCTTTTCGCTCGGCTGCATCAGCGAATCGTCGATGTCGACGCCGAGGATGCGGCCCTTGGCCGACGCGCGGATCTTCACGAGCCCGCCGCCCGACTGACCCTCGACCTCGATGGTGTCGAGGCTCGCCTGCGCCTTTTCCAGTTCGGCCTGCACATTCTGCGCCATGGCCATGATGTCGTTGATGTCCTTCATCGAGCGATGCTCCCGTCCTTGCGTTTCCAGTGATCGAGTTCGGCGCCCGGAAAGGCCGCCATGGCCGCCATTACCAGGGGCGACGCCAGTATCTCCGCGCGCTCCGCCTCGGCCTGTGCTGCCAGCGTTTCGCGCAGCGTCGGGTTCCCCGCCCCCTCGCCGATCAGGATGCGCCAGCTCTCGCCGGTGATCTCGCGCAGCGCCAGCCCCAGGTCGCGGGTGAAGTCGGTCGGCAGCGGCCGCGCGCCCGACATTTCCAGCTCCGGCGGCTCCAGGCGGATCGGCCGGACATGGTTGCGCACCTGCACCTGCAATGTGTGGCGGCCGTGCTTTTCGAGCAGTTCGGCGATCGCCTCGACCGAGTCGGGCAGCGCGGGCGGCGCCGGTTCGGGCTCGGCCACCGCCGCTGGAGCCGCAGCGGGTGCGGCAGGGCTCGCCAGGCTCGGGGTGGCCGGCGCCAGCGCCGGGCCGCGTCCCTCGGCAAGCGCCCGCGCCAGCTCGCCGGGATCCGGCAGGGTCGACGCGTGGATGACCCGCAGCAGCGCCATCTCGCACGCTTCGATCGGCAGCGCCGCACGCGCGACCTCGTCATGCCCTTTCAGCAGCAGCTGCCAGAGCCGGTGCAGCATGGGGAAGGACAGCGACTCGGCCCAATGGGCCAGCGCCTCGCGCTCCTCTGACGATTGACCGGCCGGCGGCGTCGCCCCGACCTTGGCCAGCGTCACGCCGTGCACCGTCTCCAGCAGCGTGCGCAGCACCGCCTGCGGATCGATCCCCAGGTCATATTGTCCACGCAGCGCAGCCAGCGCCGGCGCGGCCTCACCGCCAAGCAGCAGCCGGAACAGCGTGCGGATCGCGCCGCGATCGGACAGGCCCAGCATCGCGCGCACGGCATCGGCGCGCACGCCCTCGCCTTCCATGCCGGCATGCGCGATCGCCTGGTCGAGGATCGACAGGCCATCGCGCGCCGACCCTTCGGCCGCGCGTGCGATCAGCGCCAGCGCCTCGGGCTCCGCCTCGAACCCCTCGGCCGCCACTACGTGCGCGAAATGCTCGGCGAGCAGTTCGGCCGGGATGCGGCGCAGGTCGAATCGCTGGCAGCGCGACAGCACCGTTACCGGCACCTTGTTCACCTCGGTCGTGGCGAACAGGAATTTCACGTGACCCGGCGGCTCCTCCAGCGTCTTGAGCAGGCCGTTGAAGGCCGCCTTGGACAGCATGTGGACTTCGTCGATGATGTAGATCTTGTAGCGCGCCGACACGGCGGCATAACGGGACGCCTCGATGATCTCGCGGATGTCGTCGATGCCGGTGTGGCTGGCGGCGTCCATCTCGATCACGTCGATGTGGCGCCCCTCGGCGATGGCGCGGCACGGCTCGCACACCCCGCACGGGTCGATCGTTGGCCCGCCCTGGCCGTCCGGACCGATGCAGTTGAGCGCCTTCGCAATCAGCCGCGCGGTGGAGGTCTTGCCGACGCCGCGGACGCCGGTCAGCAGGAACGCATGCGCCAGCCGGTCGCGCTTGATCGCGTTGCCCAGCGTCGTGACCATCGCGTCCTGGCCGATCAGCTGCGAAAAGGTCTGCGGCCGGTATTTGCGCGCCAGCACGCGATAGGCGTCACCCTTGGCGGCGGCGGGCTGCGGCGTCTCGCCCAGGTCTAGGAAGGAATCGGACATGTCGGCCGATCCTTAGCGACAAGCACCGCGGCTGTCGAAGCGAGAGGGGGCAAAAGCCGACGCCTTCGGCTTCAGAAAACCAGCGCTGGGTTGAGGTGGGAGCCGGAACGACCCGGTACGGAATCGTTGCGGCTGCTTCCTTCCGGACCTGACCGGGTTGGCGACGGCACCGTCCGCCCGACTCCCGCGCGCCCTATGACGGAGCGGCCGCTGCATGGCAAGGGGCAGACGGAACCGCCCCGCACGGCCGACCTCACCCCTCGTTGCCTCTCAGGCGTCCGCCACCCTTCTCCTTGTTGGACGCAGACAGGCGCCGCGCAATCGCGTCGACCTCGCGCACGTGGCGGCGCAGGCGTTCGACTATGCGCAGCGCCTCGGGGCGATATTCGTCCCAGCGCTCCACGGCATCCTCTGCAATCCAGCGTCGATTGAACGCCCGGAACCCTTCGACGAGGTCGATGCAGTCGATCTTCACCGCGCGGGCCAGCGCCGCGTCCTGCGCATCCCCCGTGTCGATCGCGGGATCGAACAACTCGCGGTGGACGCATCGCTGATAGGCAGTGAGCAGTCGCCCCATCGCATTGCGCCTTGTGGCCAGATAGCTTGCGGACGGCGGCGTTTGCGGTTGCGCGTACAAGGCGTCGGCGTCCCTCAGCAGCGCCAAGATCCAGCCATGATGTTCCTGCAGGTGGCGCAACATCCTGGCCTCCTTCGACAATTGCGGACGGCGACGCGTCTTGGGCCTGGCATGTTTGTCTCACTCCGCGACTTCCGGCACAACCATTTCAGGCACGCTGCGGCTACCACGCGCGGGCGTCCCAGCCGCCCTTCGCTCGCGCCGCATGGCGGGATCGCCACACAAGGCTTGCCCGCAGCCCAAAACGTCGCGAAGGCTGCGCCGCCGCAACAAGGGGGACACCATGGCGATTCTTTCCGACCGCTGGATCCGCGAGCACGCGCTCGCCCACCGGATGATCGAGCCGTTCGTGGAAGCGCAGCGGCGCGAGGGCTGCATCAGCTACGGCCTGTCCTCCTACGGCTATGACGCGCGGGTAGCGGACGAGTTCAAGATCTTCACCAACGTCGACTCGGCGACGGTGGACCCCAAGGATTTCGCCGCCAACAGCTTCGTCGATCGCAAGACCGACGTGTGCATCATCCCGCCCAACAGCTTCGCGCTGGCCAGGACGGTGGAATATTTCCGCGTGCCCCGCGACGTCCTGGTGATCTGCCTTGGCAAGTCGACATATGCACGCTGCGGCATCATCGTGAACGTGACCCCGCTCGAGCCCGAATGGGAAGGGCACGTCACGCTGGAGTTCTCCAACACCACGCCGCTGCCGGCCAAGATCTACGCCAACGAAGGCGCGTGCCAGTTCCTGTTCCTGAAGGGCGAGCAGCCTTGCGAGACCAGCTACGCCGACCGCGCCGGCAAATACATGGGCCAGCGCGGCGTCACCTTGCCGCGGCTTTAAGCGGCCGCACCCCAGCGCAGAGGGGGTGATCGGAGCCAAGCTCCGTGCGTCCTACATCGCCACCACCGCGGCGGCGAGGCGGTCGACCTCGGCCGGATCGTGCGTCACCATCAGCATCGGCAGCGCAAGTTCGTCGCGCAGCCGCTCGATCGTGCGCATCACTTCTTCGCGCCGGTTGCGGTCGAGCGAGGACATCGGCTCGTCGAGCAGCAGGAAGCGCGCGCCCGATAGCAGCGCGCGGCCGATCGCCACCCGCCGCGCCTCGCCGCCCGAAAGCGTGCGCGGCCAGCGGTCGAGCAGCGGCGCCAGCTCCAGCAGCGCCACCGCTTCGTCGAAGCCGATCAGCGCGCCTTCGCGGGCAGCCCGGCGGGCGCCGTAGCGCAGGTTGGTCGCGACGCGCAGGTGCGGGAACAGCCGCGGATCCTGGAAGACATAGCCCGCCTGCCGCCGGGCGATCGGCACGTCGATACCGGCTGTCGGGTCGAACAGCGTGCGGTCGCGCACGCGGATATGGCCACGATCCGGTCGCACCAGCCCGGCGATCATGTTGAGTACCGTGGTCTTGCCCGCGCCGGAGGGTCCGAACAAGACCGTCAGCCCGGCCGCAGGCGCGATCCGGCAGGCAAAGCTGCGGTCACCGCGGCGCAGCGCCACGTCGACGTCAAAGGACATGCAGCCTCCGCCCGGATCGGCGCGTCAGCACCTCGGAGAGGATCAGCGCGCCCAGCGCCAGCGCCACCGAAACCAGCGCGAGCCGCAGCACCACCGGCTCCCGCCCCGGCACCTGCAGCGCATCATAGATGGCGAGCGGCAGCGTCTGCGTCTCCCCCGGCACATTGGAGACAAAGGTGATCGTCGCGCCGAACTCGCCAAGCGCACGCGCGAAGCCGAGCACCGCGCCGGCAAGGACGCCCGGCAGGCTCAACGGCAGCGTGATTGTCGCAAACACCCGCGCGCGTCCTGCGCCCAGCGTGCGGGCAGCGGATTCGAGCCGGCGGTCCACCGCCTCGATCGACAGGCGCATCGCGCGTACCATCAGCGGCAGCGCCATGACCGCGGCCGCGATCACCGCGCCGGTCCAGCGGAACAACACGGTCGTCCCGGTCCAGCGCTCGATCCACTGCCCGGCCGGTCCTGCGGGTGCAAAGGCGAGCAGCAGCAGCCAGCCCGTCACCACAGGCGGCAGCACCAGCGGCAGGTGGACCAGTCCGTCGAGCAGCACCCGCCCCGGAAAGCGCCCGCGCGCAAGCAGCCAGGCGAGTGCGAAGGCAAGCGGCAACGCCACCGCCACCGCCACCCCACCGACGCGCAGCGACAGCCAGACGACGGTCCATTCCTCGGGCGAGAGCGCCACGGTCAGCGGGTCGAAAAGCCGAAGCGCGCGAAAATGGCCTTGCCTTCCCGGCTGTTCAGGAAGCGGCGGAACGGCTCCGCCTCCGGACTGGTGCCATTCGCGAGGCGGGCCGCCGGATAGACGATCGGCGGATAGCTGGCGGCCGGGAACACGCCTGCGATCCGCACCTTGGCGGACGCACGCGCGTCCGTCGCATAGACGATGCCGAGCGGGGCGGCGCCGCGCTCGACCAGCGCAAGGGCCGCGCGCACGCTTTCGCCGCGCACCACCAGCGGCGCGACCGCCGTCCAGGCGCCGAGCTTCTCCAGCGCGGCCTTGCCATATTTGCCGGCGGGCACGGCATCGGTGTTGGCCATCGCCAGCCGCCCGTTGCTGCCAAGGGCACGGCGCAGATCGACGCCGGGACGCAGGGCCACCCGCACGCTGCTGGCCTTCGGTGCGATCAGGACGAGGCGATTGCCCAGCAGGTTCGTCCGCGTGCCGGGCACCACGAGCTTGCGGCGCTCGAGATCGTCCATCCAGTCGAGATCGGCCGACACGAACAGGTCGGCGGGCGCGCCAGAGGCTGCCTGCCGCGCGAGCGCCGAACTGGCGGCAAAGGAAAGCTGCGGGCGGGGGTGCCCACGCCGTGCCCAGGCATCGGCTGCGGCGTTCATCGATTCCTGAAGGCTTGCCGCCGCCAGCACCAGTGGAGGTCGCGGTGCCGCGGCGAGCGGCACGGGGGCGGTCAAGCCCGCCCCCCCAAGCAGCATCAGAGCGGCGAGCAGGGTTCGTCTCAACATGCGTTTCTCCGTCATGCCGCCGGTCCTAGCCGCAGACGGGAGCAGTTGCACCTGCCACCTGGCCGATGCGGGTCGCCCCGCACCGGCTGTGGTTCAGCGGGCCCGGATCAGGACTTGCCGGTCATCTGCCCGATGGTGCTGCGGCCGAAGCTCGCGATCAGCTCGCCGATCTCGCGCGCCTGGGCGATCGAGCGGTTGCTCTGTTCGCGCATATATTCGCTCTGCAGGCGCATGACGTCGGTCATGTCCTTGGCCTGCGCCGCGGCGCGCATCATGCGAAACGCCTCGCGCGTGTTGGTTTCGGCCTGGTCGAGCATGCGAAGGCCGAGCTCGCTGCCCTGCCCCGCGATCTGGCCGCCAGCTTCGCGCATGCGCTCGCCCGCGGCGCGCAGCCCATCGGCCATGCCCGCGGAACCGCCGGCGAATCCACCTGCCTGCGATCCGCCGCCGCTGGTGGCGCCGCCGCTACCGCTCGCGCCTGCTGCCGAACCGGTTTCGTTCGTGTCGTTCCCGGAGTTTTCTTCCGCCATGTCTCTCTCCTGCCGGCAAGCGCACCCCGAAGCCTCGTGGCAACGGGTTCCTGCACTCGCTCTTGCGACGCGCGAGATGGGCCAAGGTTCCGTGGTCCACACCGCGTTTCAGCTTCGCAACGGAACGAGTCCGCCCGAGAAGGGTTGAACCTGCCCGTCCACCTCCCTTCCCACGCGGAGCCGAGCCGTCGCCAGCGCCTATGCGTTCAAGCCGCACGAACGCCCGCTGCTGCCGGGCTCGCCTGCGACGCCCGATCACCCGCTCGGCCGGCGGATCGGCTATTTCGCGGTGGGAACGCTGCTTGGGATCACCGGCGGGCTCAACAACGGGCTGCTGACCGCCAATCTGCCGCAGATCCAGGGCGCCCTCGGCCTGACGCCAGTGCAGGGCGGCTGGCTGACCGCGATCAACGCGATGACCAGCGTGTGCATGGCGCTGCTGCTCATCAAGTTCCGCCAGCAATTCGGCCTGCAGCGTTTCACCCGCGTGTTCCTGGCCGCGTTCCTGTGCCTCAACCTGTTCCAGCTGTTCGTCCATGACTTCGGGACGCAGCTGCTCGTGCGCGGTGCGGCCGGGGTGGTGAGCAGCGCGCTTACGACCCTGTGCTTCATGTACATCATGCAGTCGCTGCCGGCCGCCAGACGCCTGTCGGGAATGATCATCGGCTTCGGCTCGTCGACGGTGGCGCTGCCGCTGGCGCGCGTGATCTCGCCCCTGTTGCTCGACAGCGGACACATCCAGAACCTGTTCCTGTTCGAACTGGGCCTCACCCTCGCCTCGCTCGCCTGCGTGGG
The DNA here is from genome assembly GCF_020707215.1 of Sphingomonas sp. PL-96. Lineage (GTDB taxonomy): Bacteria > Pseudomonadota > Alphaproteobacteria > Sphingomonadales > Sphingomonadaceae > Sphingomonas. Next base: position 33,509 of record NZ_JAJFET010000002.1, on the reverse strand, counting down.
CCTGCTGCGCCTGCCGCCCAGCGAGCGCATTCAGGCGTTCGAGCGGATCGACTTCCTGACCTTTGCCCTGTTCGCGCCCGGCATGGCGCTGCTGTGCGCGGTGCTGGTGCAGGGGCGCATCCTGTGGTGGTCGACCGACTGGCTCGGCTATGCGGTCGCAGCCGCGATCCCGCTGATCGGGGCCGCGCTGCTGGTCGAGCACAACCGCGCCAATCCGCTGCTCAACACCCGCTGGATGCGCAACCGCAACATCGTGCGCTTTGCCGTGGTGGCGGCATCGCTGCGCATCCTCATGTCCGAACAGAGTTTCGGGTCGATCGGGCTGCTGACCGTCGTCGGCATGGGCAACGACCAGCTGGTGACCTTGAACCTGGTGGTGGTGATTGCCTCGATCGCCGGCATCTGCGTGAGCCTCGCCACGCTCAAGCCCCCGGAGCTGCTGCTGCCGGTGGTCGTCTCGGTCGCGCTGATCGGGATCGGCGCGTGGATGGACAGCCATGCGACCAATCTTACCCGGCCGATGAACCTCTATGTCAGCCAGGCGCTGATCGCCTTTGCGGCGCTGTTCTTTCTGGGACCGATGATCATGATCGGAATCTTTCGCGCGCTTGCCCGGGGGCCGAGCCACATCATCAGCTTCTCGGCCGTGTTCGGCATGTCGCAGACAATGGGCGGGCTGATCGGCTCTGCGCTGCTCGGGAGCCTGCAGATCGTGCGGGAGAAGTTCCACGCGTTTGAACTCACCCAGGCGCTTACCCTCACCGACCCGCAGGTGGCGACCCGCATCCGCCAGCTGAGCGGCGCCTATGCTGGCGCGATCGGCGACCCGGTGCGACAACAGGCGCAGGGCACCAGCCTGCTTGCGCAACAGGTAACGCGTGAGGCGAACATCCTGGCCTATAACGACGTGTTCCTGCTGGTCGCGGTGCTGTCAGCGGTGCTGACGGCGTGGCTGGGGGGACGATGGATCTATCTCAAGGTGCGGGGCATCGACCCGCTGGCGGAGGACATGGCGGCAGTGCAACGCATGCGACAGACGACGTGACCGACACCCGTGCGCCCGAGCCGCGCGAACGGCTGCAGGACCCGATCGAGGTTCCTTCCGAGCCGCACGCGGCGCCCGCCGCCTCGCGCGGCTGGGCGCCGCCGCGCGGCAGCCTGCGGTCGACCCTGGCCTTTGTGGCGATGCTGGTGGCGGGGGTGCTGCTGGCACTTTTTGCCTGGGGCCTGCCGCCGTTCACCAGCACGATGCAGGAGACGGACAATGCCAATGTCCGCGGCCAGACAACCGTGATCGCGCCGCAGGTCAACGGCTATATCACCGAGGTGCTGGTCCGCGATTTCGAGGTGGTGAAGAAAGGTCAGGTGCTCGTCCGCATCGACGACCGCATCTATCGCCAGCGGGTCGAGCAGGCGCGCGCGCAGGTGGCGGCACAGATCGCGACGCTCAGCAACTCGACGCAGAGCCAGCGCTCGAGCCAGGCGACGCTCGGCGGCCAGGCGGCGGCGGTGGAAAGCGCCCGCGCACAGCTGGCACGCGCCCAGGCCGACATGCGCCGCGTCAACGAACTGGTGAGCGAGGGTTCGGTGTCGCTGCGCGAGCGCGACCAGACGCTCGCAACCCTGCGCCAGGCGGAGGCGGCGGTCCACCAGGCCGAAGCGCAGCGCAGCGTCGCGACCGAGCAGGTCCGTTCCGTCACCGTCGGCCGCGGCGGCCTGGAGGCGGCGGTCGAAGGTGCGCGCGCGGCATTGCGCCTGGCCGAGATCGACCTTGCGAACACGGTGATCCGGGCGCCGCAGGACGGTCGGCTCGGCGAAGTCGGCGTACGGCTGGGACAATATGTGACGGCCGGGACGCAGTTGGTGTTCCTGGTGCCGCCGACGGTGTGGGTGACCGCCAACTTCAAGGAAGCACAGACCGCGCGCATGGCGCCGGGCCAGCCGGCGACGATCCGCGTCGACGCACTTGACCGCGCCGAGCTGCACGGGCGGGTGGAACGCATCGCTCCGGCCGCGGCCAATGAATTCACCGTGATCCGTCCGGACAATGCCACGGGCAATTTCGTAAAGGTGGCGCAGCGCATCCCGGTGCGGATCGCGATCGACCGCAACGACCCGCTGTTCCAGCGGCTGCGGCCGGGCATGTCGGTCGAGGCGCGCGTCGACACCCGCGGCGGTCCCGCGCAGGTGGGCCGATGAAGCGCCGGACCTGGGCGCTGGCTGGTGTCGCGCTCGCCGCCGGCTGCACCCCGCCCGACACACCGCCACCGGCCGGTGCCGGGGTCGCGCCGCCCGCAGCGTGGCGTACGCAGCTGCCGGCGGACGCGACGATCGATACGGCGTGGTGGCAGCGCTTCGGCGACCCGGTGCTGACCCGGCTGGTCGAGGCGGCACTTGCCCGCAATAGCGACATCGCGGTCGCCGTCGCCCGCGTGCGGGAAGCCCGCGCGCAGGAGACCATCACCCGCGCCGCCCGCCTGCCCACGCTCAGCGCCGGCAGCAGCCTTACCGAATCGCGCAGCGTCAACGCGCTTGGTCAGCCGGCGGTGGGCACCTCCGCCCAGCCGGTGTTCCAGGCGGCCTATGAAGTCGACCTGTTCGGGCGCCTTGCCAATCAGGTCGAGGCGGCGCGGCTCTCCACCGAAGCGACCGCCGCTGCCGCCGACGCCGCGCGGCTGAGCGTGGCCGCGGCAACCGCCTCGGGCTACATCACCCTGCGCGGGCTCGACGCTCGCATCGCCATCGTGCGCGAGACGATCGCGTCGCGCGGCGAGGCCCTGCGCATCGCCCGCGGCCGCGCCAGGGTCGGCTACACGTCCGAACTGGAGCTTCGCCAGTCGGAGGCGGAATATCAAAGCGTCGCACAGACGCTGCCGACACTGGAACTCGCCGCCCGGCGCCAGGAGGATGCGCTGGCGGTGCTGATCGGCGAATCACCCCGCGCGCTGGAGCGCGGTGCGACGCTCGCCCAGTTGCAGGCGCCTGCCATCCCTGCCGTGCTCCCTTCCGATCTGCTGCGCCGGCGACCCGACATCGCCCAGGCAGAACGCACGCTTGCCGCCTCCGACGCGACGCTCGCCGCCTCGCGCGCGGCGTTTCTTCCATCGCTCAACCTTGCCGCATCGACGGGGGAGCTATTCTCGAGCGCGCTGGGAAATCCGGTCGGCATCTGGTCGCTCGGTGCCAGCGTGCTCGCCCCGATCTTTCAGGGCGGGCGACTACGCGGCGGCGTCGAGGCGTCCGCGGCGCGGCGCGACCAGGCCGCCTTCACGTACCAGCGCACGGTGCTCACCGCCTTCCGCGAAGTGGAGGACGCGCTCGCCGGGGTGGATCGCCTGGGCGAGCAGCAGCGCCGGCTGGAGGCACAGCGGGTCGCCCTCGCCGAGACGCTGCGCCACGCGACCAATCGCTACCGCGCCGGCTACAGCCCCTATCTGGAGCAGCTCGACGCCCAGCGCAGCCTGTTCAACGCCCAGCTGACCCTCGCCCAGGCACGCGCCGATCAGCTGACGGCCTTGGTCGCGGTGTACCAGGCGATGGGCGGCGGCTGGACGGGGGTAGCGACGCCTTAGTTCCTGCGCAGGCGTGTTCCTGCGCGGGTTCGGTGGCGTCGGGACGGTGCCGCCTGGCCCTGGGCTCCTGCCTGCGCAGGAACAGGGTCGGGGCGCAAGAATGCGCCTGACATCCTGGCGCCGGGAGGTCGGGTCACCGTCCTGGGGCGGGTGACCAGCCCCTTGCCGCACTGCTGTGCTCCTGCGAAGGCAAGAGCCCAGGGTCTCAGGCGCTAGGGTTTGCGACTTGGGGGCCATGCGGCATCAGGCCGATGCCGTGGCCGCTCCAAGCCGAGGGGAGGCACCGCTGCCGCCTATTCGCTGGCCGCGCTGCCGGGATCCTTCGGGGCGGCGTCCGACGCGTTGAGCACCGCCTTCAGGTTCATGAACTCGTGCAATCCCCAGGGTCCCAGCTCGCGGCCGTGACCGGAGCGCTTGACGCCGCCGAACGGCGCTTCCGGTACCGATGCCAGCACCTGGTTGATCGCGGTCATTCCCGCCTCGATGTCGCGCACGAAGCGCTCCTGTTCTGCCGGTTCGTTGGTCCACACGCTCGAACCCAGCCCGAACGGCACGTCGTTGGCGATGCGGATCGCCGCGTCGAGGTCCTCGGCGCGGAACACCATCGCCACCGGGCCGAACAATTCCTCCTGCGCGACCGGATCGTTCAGCGGCACGTCGACCAGCACGCCCGGCGTCATCCAGGCGCCCGGCCGGTCGATCTTTTCGGCACCCATCAGCAGCCGCGCCCCCTTCTGCTGCGCGGTTGCGACCTGTTCGAGCACGGTGTCGCGCTGCTCTACGCTCGACAGCGGCCCCATGGTCGTGTCCTCGGCCATCGGATCGTCGACCTTGGCGTCGCGCATGCCTTGCGCGAACTTGTCGAGGAACGCGTCATAGACGTCGGCGTGGACGATCATGCGCTTGGCACAGATGCAGGACTGTCCCGCATTCTGGATGCGCCCGGTCACCGCCGCCTTGGCCGCCTCGTCGAGGTTGGCCGAGGGCATGACGATGAACGGGTCCGAGCCGCCGAGTTCGAGCACCACCTTCTTGAGCGCCCGGCCGGCTGCCTCGGCGACCTTGATGCCGGCCCCCTCGCTGCCCGTCAGCGTAACCGCGACGATGCGATCGTCCTCGATCAGCGGGGCGACCCGGCGCGACGGGATGCCGAGGTTGGCGAACAGCCCCTCCGGCGCGCCAGCGGCCGTCACCATCTCCTCGATCGCCTGCGCACAGCCCTGGGTCAGCGAGGCGTGCTTCAGGAGGCCGGTGTTACCCGCGAGGATGCAGGGCGCCAGGAAGCGCACCACCTGCCAATAGGGGAAGTTCCACGGCATGATCGCGAGCACCACGCCGGTCGGCAGCCAGCGCGCGGTGCCGGTGCCCTTGCCGAGCGGCACCTCGACCGGCTCCAGGAACTTCGGCCCCTGCTCGGCATAATAGCGGAAACCCGTGACGCACTTCTCGACCTCTGCGATCGCGGACTTGAGCGTCTTGCCCATCTCCTTGGTCGCGATCTCCGCCAGCCGCTGCGTGTTCGCCTCGAACTGGTCGGCGATGGCGGACAGCAGCGCGGTGCGCGTGGCAAGGTCCGTCGTACGCCATTGCTGGAAGGCGGCGTGGGCGGCACCGACCTTCTTCTCGACCTCGGCGTCGGTCAGCTCGGCATAGGTGGCGACCGTCTCGCCGGTGGCGGGGTTGATGCTGGTGAACATGGGGGCTTTCTCGCGAAGTTCCGGGGTTGCTCGAACAACGCGGCAGGGTTCGGTTCGGTCCCCCGGTTGCGCCTTTGCCGGACCTGCCGCATAGCTCGCGCATGACAGAAGAACAGGACGTGGCAGGGCTCAGCTTCGAGCAGGCGCTCAAGGAACTCGAGCAGATCGTCGGCCGTCTGGAGACGGGCGACGAGGAGCTCGACACCGCGATCCAGCTCTATGAGCGGGGCGACAAGCTGCGCCAGCATTGCGCCGCCCGCCTGGATGCCGCGCAGGAGCGGATCGAGGCGATCCGCCTGAGCGCTGACGGGCGTCCCACCGGCACCACCCCTTTTGCCGCAGCCTGACGTGGCGGACGGCGCCCCCTCGCCCACGCTGGAGACGGCACTTCGCGACGTCGGCGCCGAAGTCGACCGCCAGTTCGACCTGCTGCTGCCGGTGCCCGACGATGCGCGCGCACCGCTGTATCAAGCGATGCGCCACGCCGCGATCGGCGGCGGCAAGCGGCTGCGCCCGCTGCTGGTGTTCGCGACCGGCCAGCTGTTCGCGGTCGATCGCAGCTGCCTGGCGAGGGTGGCGACGGCGATCGAGTGCATCCACGTCTACAGCCTGATCCACGACGACCTGCCGGCGATGGATGACGACGACCTGCGCCGCGGCAAGCCGACGGTGCACAAGGCGTTCGACGAGGCGACCGCGATCCTGGCCGGCGATTCGCTCCACGCGCTGGCGTTCGAGCTGCTTGCCGACGAGGCAACGCACGCCGATCCGCGCGTGCGTGTCGAGCTGATCGCCGATCTCGCGCGCTCGGCCGGCCCGGCGGGCATGGCCGGCGGCCAGGCGATGGACCTGGAGGCGGAGGGCACGCGCTTCGACCTTTCCACCGTCACGCGGCTGCAAGCGCTCAAGACCGGCGCGCTGATCGCCTGTTCGGTCGAGGCCGGCGCGATCCTGGGCCGCTTGCCGGTTGAGGGTCGGCGGGGCCTGCGCGGCTATGCCCATGACCTCGGCCTCGCCTTCCAGATCGCCGACGACCTGCTCGACGTGGAAGGCGACGAGGCGGCGGTCGGCAAGGCGCTGCGCAAGGATGGCGATGCCGGCAAGGAGACCTTCGTCTCGCTGCTGGGTCGGGAGCGCGCGCGCGAACAGGCGCGCATGCTGATCGACCAGGCGGTCGCGCATCTCCACGGCTTCGGCGCGGAGGCGGACCTTTTGCGCACCATCGCCCGCTATGTGCTGGAGCGCGACCGGTGAGCCTGCGCGTCGGCGTCTATCCGGGCACCTTCGATCCCGTGACCCGCGGGCACATGGACATCATCCGACGTGGCGCCAAGCTGGTCGACCGACTGGTGATCGGCGTCACGACCAACCCGTCCAAGTCGCCGATGTTCACCCTGCCCGAGCGGCTGGCGATGGTGGAGCGCGAGGTCGCCGACATCGGCGGCGACATCCAGGTGGTGAGCTTCGACTCGCTGCTGATGGACTTTGCCGAGCGCGAGCACGCCAGCGTCATCGTGCGCGGCCTGCGCGCGGTTGCCGACTTCGAATACGAATATCAGATGGCCGGCATGAACCAGCAGATCAATCCGCGGGTCGAAACGGTGTTCCTGATGGCCGACGTCTCGCTCCAGCCGATCGCCAGCCGGCTGGTGAAGGAAATCGCGCTCTACGGCGGCGAAATCGGCAAGTTCGTGAGCCCCGCCGTCCGCGCGGACGTCGCCGCCCGCGTCGAACAGATGGGCCGCAAGGGCAGCGCCTGATCGGCGACGGGGAGAAGCGCGCCTCCGGCCTAGCGGCCGCGATGTCCCCCGGCCTCCTCCTTCTCCCCCACCCCGGCTATCCCGAGTAGCCATCGTATCGAGAGGCGTATCGAGGGTGGGTGGCCGCGCGGAATCGCACCTCGCTACGAGCCCTCGATACGCGCCTGACGGCCCTAGCTGGCTTCTACTCGGCACGAACGGCTGGGGACCGGGAGAGAGGACGCAGCGGATGGCTCCTCCCGGCATCGCGAGAATACCAGGAGCGTTCCTCTAATCCCTGCGGTATCCCTGCGCAGGCAGGGATCCAGGGCCAAGCAGAACAACGACTTGCGGCGTGTCGAGCCCTGGGCTCCCGCCTACGCGGGAGCACCGGAAACGGGTGTCGCAAAGGTCTCGCAACGCCGGGCACTTCCGCGATCCTCATCCCCCCAGGTGCTAGCATCCCCTGCCCCGCGCCCGCTACTGCGGCCACATGGCACACGACCACGCGAATCACGGGCATTCCCACGGCCATCACCACGGCCACGGCCACCACCACGCCCCCGCCGACTTCGGCCGCGCCTTTGCGATCGGCACCGCGCTCAACCTGCTGTTCGTCGCGATCGAGGGCGGCGCGGGGTTCCTTACCAACTCGGTCGCGCTGCTGGCCGACGCGGGCCACAACCTGTCGGACGTGCTCGGGCTGCTGATCGCCTGGGGCGGCGCTGAGCTTGCCAAGCGGCCGACGTCCAAGCGCTTCACCTATGGGCTGCGCGGCTCGTCGATCCTGGCGGCGCTGTTCAACGCGCTGGTGCTGCTGGTGGCGGTCGGCGCGATCGCCTGGGAAGCGTCCCGGCGCCTGTCCAATCCCCAGCCGATCGAGGCCGGGCCCGTGATGCTGGTCGCGGCCATCGGCATTGCCGTCAACCTTGGCACCGCGCTGCTGTTCGCGAGCGGGCGCAAGGGCGACGTCAACATTCGCGGCGCATTCCTGCACATGGCCGCCGACGCTGCGGTATCGGCCGGCGTGGTGATCGCCGGCGCGCTTTACCTGTGGAGCGGCGCGGCCTGGATCGATCCGGCGGTGAGCCTGCTGGTGGTGGCGGTGATCCTGTGGAGCACCTGGGGACTGCTCAAGGAGTCCATGGTGCTCGCGCTGCAGGCGGTGCCACCCGGGATCGACCCCGACCGGGTAGCCGCGATGCTGGAGGCGCTGCCCGGCGTCGCACGGCTGCACGACCTCCACATCTGGCCGATGAGCACCACCGAGACGGCGCTGACCGCCCATCTGGTGATGCCGGGCGGCCATCCGGGCGACGCGTTCCTGGCGACCACCCAGCAGCGGCTGGCGCACGATTTCGCCATCGGCCATGCCACACTGCAGATCGAGCTGTCCGAAGAGGCCGAGTGCGGCATGGGCGAACGGCTGGTGTAAGGCTGGGGCGCGATGCCCCCGCCTGTCGTCCTGACGGAAGTCGGGCTCCATTGCCGCTACGGCAGGAAGCGCAAGCGGCGCCTGCCTGGATCCTGATTTCCGTCAGGATCCCGTGGTGAAGGGAGGACGAAGGGCCGCCCCCCGCTCCCCTTATTCCCCGCCGACGCGCTCGATGTCGGCGCCGACCGCCTGCAGCTTTTCCTCCAGCCGCTCATACCCGCGGTCGAGGTGATAGATGCGGCTGACCGAAGTCTCGCCCCCGGCAGCGAGACCGGCGATGATCAGGCTCATCGAGGCGCGCAGGTCGGTCGCCATCACGGGCGCGCCGACCAGCTTGTCGACGCCGCGCACGACCGCCACCCGGCCGCGCACCTGGATGTCGGCACCCATGCGCGCCAGTTCCGGCACGTGCATGTAGCGGTTCTCAAAGATCGTCTCGGTCAGCACGCTGGCACCGTCGGCCTTGGTCAGCATCGCCATGAACTGCGCCTGCATGTCGGTGGCGAAGCCCGGGAACGGCGCGGTCGACAGCGTCAGCGGACCGATCGGCCCCGTCGCCTCGACGAACAGCGCGTTGCGGCGCTCTTCGACGGTCACGCCCGCCTCGACCAGCGCGTCGATGGTCGCGCGCATGTCATCCGCGCCAATCCCGGCCAGTTCCACCGCACCGCCCGTGATCGCGGCGGCACAGGCATAGCTGCCCGCCTCGATGCGGTCGGGCATGACGGAGTAGGTCGCGCCGTGCAGGCGATCGACGCCCTCGACCTCAAGCCGCTCGGTGCCGATGCCGTCGATGCGCGCGCCCATCGCCACCAGGCAGCGGCACAGGTCGACGATCTCGGGCTCGCGCGCGGCGTTCTCGATCACCGACGAGCCCGAGGCGAGCACGGCGGCCATCAGCGCATTCTCGGTCGCGCCCACCGACACGATCGGGAAGGTCACGCGGCCGCCCGGCAGACGGCCGTTCGGCGCGATCGCCTTCACATAGCCCGCCGCGAGCTCAATTTCCGCGCCCAGCGCTTCCAGCGCCTTCAGGTGGAGGTCGATCGGACGGTTGCCGATCGCGCAGCCGCCGGGCAGCGACACCGTCGCCTCGCCCGCACGCGCGACCAGAGGTCCCAGCACCAGGATCGAGGCGCGCATCTTGCGCACGATATCATAGGGGGCGACCGTGGAGGTCAGCCGCTGGCCGCGCATCGTCATCACGCGGCCGAAGTCGCTCGGATGCGCGCCCTCGATCGTGGTCGACACCCCGAACTGGTTGAGCAGGTGGCCAAAGCTGTCAACGTCCGCCAGGCGCGGCAGGTTGCGCAGCGTCAGCGGCTCTTCGGTCAGAAGCGCGCAGGGGAGCAGCGTAAGGGCAGCGTTCTTCGCGCCCGAGATGGCGATGCGGCCCTTCAGACGGTTGCCGCCGCGAATGAGGATACGGTCCATGGCGTGGCTTTACTCAGTTGCAGCCGCTGCGCAAGCGGGTGGTGGCCCCTTCCACCGTGTTCCCGCGCAGGCGGGAACCCAGGGCCAAGCAGAACAACGATCGGCGGTGTGTGCGGCCCTGGCCTCCTGCCCCCGGCAGGAGCACGGAGACGATTACCGCCTCCGCGTGGCGATCATGCCTTTTCGAGCGTGCACTGCAGCGGATGCTGGTTCTGGCGGGCGAAGTCCATCACCTGCCCGACCTTGGTCTCCGCCACTTCATAGCTGAACACGCCGCACACCCCGACACCCTTCTGGTGAACGTGGAGCATGACGCGAGTCGCCTCTTCCATGTTCATGCGGAAGAAGCGCTGCAGCACCAGCACGACGAACTCCATCGGCGTGTAGTCGTCATTCAGCATCAGCACGCGGTACGGCGTCGGCTTCTTGGTGCGCGTGCGGGTGCGCGTCGCGACGCCCGAGACAGAGCCGGAATCGTCGTCGTTCTCGCCGCCTTCGGAGAGGCGGGGGCTGAGGTCGGGGGCGTCGATCATCACGAGGGGCGAATATGGCATCGCAAGTGCCAAGGGCAAGGCCACGTCGCCAGACCGGCACGGATTTGCAGTGGCTTCGCCTGCCGCACTTGCATCCCGATCCAGCAGAGGCGAGGCGCGCGCGAAAACCCGCCACGCTCGTCATGCGGACGAAGGGCCCATCCAGACGCGCAAACGCCGAAAAGCTCGAGCGGAGCGGCCATGATCCTCACGTTCGCCAGGTTGGCGGGGGAGCAATTGCATGCCCTTCGCAAGGCCCGACCTGCCGCGCACGAAAAAAGGGGCGACCGCGCGTGCGGTCGCCCCTTCCTTCCTGTCCTCGGACAGGCGGGTTGGTTCAGGCGCCGACGACCTTGAACTTGTCGGTTGCGATCGCAACGCGGTTCGACAGCGGCTGGGCCGCGTCACCTGCGAGCTTCAGCATCGCCTCGGTGTTCTTCGAGGTCTCCGCGACCAGCGCGTCGAAGGTGCTGCGGACATAATCGGACTGCAGCTTGAAGAACTCGGTCGGCGACTTCACCGACGCCAGCGTCTTCATGGTCGCGGTCGCACTCTCGAAGTTGCGACGACCGAAGTCCGCTGCTTCGTGGCCGAGCGACTCCAGGCCCTTGGCGGCGATGCGGCTGGCTTCGACCAGCGCCTCGACATTGCCCTTGGCAAGGTCGGTCATCTCTTCGACGGCCTTGGTGCTCTTTTCCATCGCAGCCTTGGTGCGGGCGTTCATGTCGGCGAACATGGCCTGCGCCTTTGCGGTCGTGGCTTCGGGTGCATCGTTGGTGTGGATCATGCTGTGTTCCTCTGGCGCAGGCGCGGTCGGCTCTGCGACCGGGCTGATTTCCTCGACAAGCGTCTTAGCGGCCTCTGCGGCGACCAGCGCGGCATTGGCCGGCGTGTCGGAGGCAGCTTCCAACTGTGCGTTCACCGGAGCCACGATCTGTTCGGCAGGCACCGGTACGGCAGCAGCCGCAAACGGAACCTGGACAGACTTCTCTTCGGCGGCGGTGGCAACAGGCGGCGGGGACACGACCGGCTTTGCACGAAGGGCCGGAGCCTTGCGAGCCGCGGGCGCGGGCGCCTTGGTCCTGGGTTCCTTGCCTGCCATGCGTACGGTCTCCTGCTGTGCGCTGCTGCGGCGCAACAAATACGCCCGTTGTTGCTGCAACGCAATCGTCATTGTGCACCGCAGCATACCTACGTAGTTGAGGGTAACTGCCGACAAAGCCTTATCTTTTTCGTACGTACTCCCCAGGCGCTGCGCCAAGCGCGGGAAGCCCACCTTCACCCGGGACTCGGGCGCCGGTCGCATCCACCTCTGTCGCGTCGATGCCGCGCAGCCATGCGACCCAATCGGGCCACCAGCTGCCCTTCACTTCGCGTGCGCCGGCCACGAAGTCCGCAAGGCTTGCCACCCCCGGCGTGTCGTTGAGCCAATACTGGTATTTGCCCGAAGACGGCGGGTTCACGACGCCCGCGATATGGCCGGAGCCCGCCAGCACAAAGCGCAAGGGGCCAGCGAAATGATGCGTGATCCGCCACACGCTTTCGGCCGGCGCGATATGATCCTCCCGACCCGCCTGGATGTAGCTCGGGGTGCGAACGGTCGAGAGGTCGAGCGGCGTATCGTCGATCGCAAGTGAACCGGGCTGCACCAGGCGGTTGTCGCGGTAGAGATCGGTCAGGTAGCTCTGGTGCCAGGTCGCCGGCAGGTTGGTGACATCGGCATTCCAGTGCAGCAGGTCGAACGGCGGCGCGTCCTCCCCCATCAGGTAGTTGGCGGTGACATAGTTCCAGATCAGCTCGCGCCCGCGCAGCAGGTTGAACGTGGCGGCCATCACCCGCCCGTCCAGGAACCCTTCCGACGACAGCGAGCGGATCATCTCCAGCTGGTCGTCGTCCACGAACAGCGACAGCTCGCCCGCCTGGGAGAAGTCGACCTGGGCGGTGAAGAAGGTGGCGCTGGCGACCTTGTCCGCCTGCCCCCGCGCTGCGAGCAACGCCAAGGTCGCCGCGAGCGTCGTGCCCGCCACGCAATAACCGACCGTGTGCACCGCCGGCACGTCGAGCAGGTCGCGCACCGTGTCGATCGCGTCGATCTGTCCTTTCAGGACATAGTCGTCCCAGCGGACATCCTTCATGCTGGCGTCGGCCGATCGCCAGGAGACGACGAACACCGACAGTCCCTGCTCCACCGCCCAGCGGATGAAGCTCTTCTCGGCGGTCAGGTCGAGGATGTAGAAGCGGTTGATCCAGGGCGGGAAGATGATCAGCGGGGTGGCGAGCACCGTCTCGGTGGTCGGCGCATAGTGGATCAGCTCGTAAAGCTCGGTCCGCTTGATGACCTTGCCGGGAGTGGTGGCGATGTTGCGCCCGACCTCGAACGCGGACGTGTCGCTCTGGGTCAGCTGGCCGCGCGCCATGTCCGACAGCAGGTTCTGCAGCCCCTTGAGCAGATTCTCGCCGCGCGTCTCGACGATCCGCTCCAGCACCAGCGGGTTGGTGGCCGGGAAGTTGGTCGGACTCATCGCATCGACAAAGCCGCGCGTCAGGAAGCGCAGCCGCTCCTTCTGACGCGGCTCCAGCCCCTCAAGCGCGTCGACGCCCTTCATCATGTGCTCGGCAGCGAGGAAATAGCTCTGGCGAATGAAGTCGAACAGCGGCTGTTCATGCCACTGCGGCGCCTTGAACCGCCGGTCGCGCGCCTGCGCCTCTGGCTCGACATAAGGTTCGGCATGGGCAGGATCCAGGAAGCGCTGCCATAGCTTGAGCGAGTCGCTCCAATAATCAGCGCTCGCCTGGGCAATGCCCATCGGGTCGGCCCAGCCGGGCAGGGTCGGCGCGGGCGTCGCCGCATCTGCCGGCTTGTCGCCCGGAAAGGCGAAGCCATGCTCCAGCAGCATCTGCTGCGCGCGGCCGAACACCGCGGTCCAATGCTGCATGTCGGCAAGCGACGGTGTCGTCGGCGATTCCGGCGGGGTCGGTGCGGCATCATCGGCCATGAGCGTCTCTCCCTGTGCTGCCACGGGCGAGCCTAGCGCATGCGCAGGGTCGCGTCAGGTCCGTTCGCCCGTGTGTTTTCGTTGCCAACGCGAGGGGGACCACGCCATCTTTGTTTCCCGCAACGCTGCGAATGGCGTAGAAGAACGCTCCATCAAGCAACGAGGGACCGATGTCCGAGGAATTCTACCGCATCAAGCGCCTGCCGCCCTATGTCATCGCCGAAGTGAACGCGATGCGAGCGGCCGCGCGCGCGGGCGGTGAGGACATCATCGACCTCGGCATGGGCAATCCCGACCTGCCGCCGCCGCCGCATGTGATCGACAAGCTGTGCGAAGTCGCGCGCAAGCCCGACGCCCATGGCTATTCGGCGTCGCGCGGCATCCCCGGCCTGCGGCGTGCGCAGGCCAACTATTACGGCCGCCGCTTCGGCGTGGACATCGATCCGGAGACCGAGGTGGTCGTGACGATGGGGTCCAAGGAGGGGCTCGCCAGCCTCGCCACCGCGATCACCGCGCCCGGCGACGTGGTGCTGGCGCCCAATCCCAGCTATCCCATCCACACCTTCGGCTTCATCATCGCAGGGGCCACCATCCGCGCAGTGCCGACGACGCCCGACGACGCCTATTTCGAGAGCCTCGAGCGGGCGATGAACTTCACGGTTCCGCGGCCGAGCATCCTGGTCGTCAACTATCCGTCCAACCCGACTGCGGAGGCCGTCGATCTCGCCTTCTACGAGCGGCTGGTCGCCTGGGCGAAGGAGAACAAGGTCTGGATCCTGTCCGACCTCGCCTATTCGGAGCTGTATTTCGACGGCCGGCCGACGCCCTCCATCCTGCAGGTGAAGGGTGCCAAGGACGTCGCGATCGAGTTCACGTCGCTGTCCAAGACCTATTCGATGGCGGGATGGCGTATCGGCTTTGCAGTCGGCAACAAGCAGCTGATCGCCGCGATGACGCGCGTGAAGTCCTACCTCGACTATGGCGCGTTCACGCCGATCCAGGCGGGGGCGTGCGCGGCGCTGAACGGCCCGCAGGACATCGTCGAAAAGAACCGACAGCTGTACCATAAGCGCCGCGACGTGATGGTGGAGAGCTTTGCGCGCGCGGGCTGGGACATCCCCTCCCCGCCCGCCTCCATGTTCGCCTGGGCGCCGTTGCCACCGGCGCTCGCGCATCTGGGCAGCCTGGAGTTCTCCAAGCAGCTTCTCACCCATGCCAAGGTCGCGGTCGCACCCGGCGTCGGCTATGGCGAGAACGGCGAGGGCTATGTCCGCATCGCCATGGTCGAGAACGAACAGCGGCTGCGTCAGGCCGCGCGCAACGTGAAGCGCTACCTTCAGTCGATGGGCGTTAACACCCCCGGCCAGGCAGCCGGCTGACGCCGCTGCAGCAATCGGGTGATGCTGCGCGGCATCACCCGAGTTGCGCCAGAGCGAAACTCCCCCTGAACCGGGAGAATTTCGTTGCAAAGCAGCAGCGAGCCACCCCATTTAGTGGCGGTGCTGCGACAATATGAACTGGTAGAGCGGGTCAAGGGCTATGACCCGGAGGCCGACGAGGCGCTGCTGAACCGCGCCTATGTGTTTTCCATGCATGCCCATGGCAGCCAGAAACGGGCGTCGGGCGACCCCTATTTCAGCCACCCGATCGAGGTGGCCGGCATCCTGACCGACCTGCACCTCGACGACGAGACGATCGCTACCGCAATCCTCCACGACACGATCGAGGACACGGTCGCGACGCCCGAGGAAATCGAGGCGAAGTTCGGCCCGTCGGTGGCGCGCATGGTCGACGGCGTGACCAAGTTGTCGAAGATCGAGGCGCAGACCGAGAACCAGCGCGCGGCGGAAAACCTGCGCAAGTTCCTCTTGGCGATGTCGGACGACATCCGCGTGCTGCTGGTAAAGCTGGCTGACCGGCTGCACAACATGCGCACGCTGCACCATATCGCGAAGCCGGAGAAGCGGCGGCGGATCGCGCGCGAGACGATCGAGATTTATGCCCCGCTCGCCGAGCGGATCGGCATGTACGAATTCATGAACGAGATGCAGACGCTCGCCTTTCAGCAGCTGGAGCCGGAGGCGTATGAGTCGATCACGCGCCGTCTGGAACAGCTGCAGACCGGCGGCAGCGAGCGCATCGAGAACATCGCGGGCGGCCTGAAGCAACTGCTGGGGCGCAGCGGCATCGAGGCGGAAGTCTCTGGCCGCGAGAAGCACCCCTATTCGATCTGGCGCAAGATGTCGGAGCGCCATGTCAGCATGGAGCAGCTGACCGACATCATGGCATTCCGCGCCATCGTCGAGACAGAGGAGGAATGTTACCGCGCGCTCGGCATCCTCCACCGGAGGTGGCCGATGGTGCCGGGGCGGTTCAAGGATTATATCTCGACGCCCAAGCGCAACGGATACCGGTCGCTGCACACCAGCGTCATCCATGCCGAGAACATGCGTGTCGAGATCCAGATCCGCACGCGCGCCATGCACGCCCAGGCAGAGTTCGGCATGGCCGCCCATTGGGCCTATAAGCAGGATGCCGTGCGGCCCGATACCCAGGTCAGCTGGATTCGCGACCTGGTCGAGATCCTCGACACCGCCGACAGCCCGGAAGAGCTGCTCGAACACACGCGCATGGCGATGTACCAGGATCGCATCTTTGCGTTCACGCCCAAGGGCGAGCTGCACCAGCTGCCCAAGGGCGCGACCCCGATCGACTTCGCCTATGCGGTCCACACCGACCTCGGCAGCCAGGCGGTGGGCGCCAAGGTCAACGGACGGGTCGTGCCGCTGCGCACCGAGCTTCGCAACGGCGACCAGGTGCAGATCCTGCGAAGCAAGGCGCAGGAGCCGCAGGGCAACTGGCTGAACTTCGCGGTGACCGGCAAGGCGCAGGCGGCGATCCGCCGCCACCTGCGCCACAAGGAACGCGACGAGACGCTGGCGCTGGGTGCCAAGCTCTACGACGACATGGTCGCGCGGCTGCCGGTGGCGCTGGGTGCCGGCGCGGTCGAAGACGCGCTCAAGCGGCTGGGCCTGTCGGACGAAAATGCGCTGCGCGACGCCATCGCCAAGGGCAAGCTGGATGACGAGGCGGTGATCGAGGCGCTGATGCCCGGGACCGCCGCGGGCGCCAAGGCCAAGCAGCTGCTGGGCCAGCGCGCACCCATCGTCATCAAGGGGCTAACGCCGGGCTTCGTCTTCGACCTGGCGGGCGACTGCCGCCCCGTTCCGGGCGACCGCATCATTGCGTTGCGCAAGCCGGGCGGCGGCATGGAGGTGCACGCGATCAGCTGCCCCTCGCTTGCCGACCATGACGATGCCGACTGGATCGACGTCTCGTGGGGCGACGGCGCGGAAGGGGGCACCGCGCGCATCGCCGTGACGCTGAAGAACGAGCCGGGCGCGCTGGGCGCGATCGCGACCATCATCGGCGCGCACAAGGCGAACATCCTGGGGCTGCGGCTCGACAACCGCGACACCACTTTCCACACCAACACCATCGACCTGGAGGTGCGGGACGCTACGCACCTGATGCGGCTGCTGGCCGCATTGCGGGCGGCGGACGTCGTGAATGCAGCCCAGCGCGTGGACGCTTCCGGTCTGAGCAATTGACATGGATGTAAGCGCGGCGCAGGCCATTCGCATGCATCAGCACCCCCTCGCCGTGGCGCCCGCCGACATCGATCACATGGGTCATGTGAACAACGCGGTGTACCTGTCGTGGGTGCAGGAGGCGGTGGTCGCCTATTGGGAAAAGGTCGCGCCGAGCGAGGCCGTGGCCCAGCACCTGTGGGTCGCGCTGAAGCACGAGATCACCTACCGCCGCCCCGCCTTCCTCGACGACGCGATCATCGCAACCGTCGTCGCCGAGCGCGTCCAGGGCGCGCGCGCGTTCTTTTCCACGCTGATCAAGCGCGGGGAGGACGTGCTGGCCGAGGTGCAGAGCACCTGGTGCTCGCTCGACTCCGACACGCTCCGCCCGTCGCGCCTCGCCCGCGACGTGGTACGCCGGTTCCTCCCGGAATAGGGCGAAGCCTCGCCGCCGGACCCGCTGTATTCCTGCGAAAGCAGGGATCCAGGGCCAAGCAGAACAACGGCTCGGGATCTATGACGCCCTGGGCTCCCGCCTGCGCAGGAGCACGGAAAGGGCTTTGGAAAAGGCCCACCTCGGCGAGAACCCTGGGAATCTCGCCCACGCTTGTGGTGGGACATCGGTCGATCCCACCCACTCCGTTCGTGCTGAGTAGGGGCTGAGCGAAGCCGAAGACCCGGATCGAAGCATCTTCGACGCCGTTTCGACTTCGCTCGATCGCTATTCGGACCGAACGGTGTTGGTCCGATCGGCACTCGCTCCATAGCGGATGCGCCACAGCCGGAACGGCGAGCCCTTGGGCAGCGCGACCGGTTCCAGCCAATCCGGCACCTCGCGCTTCGCCAGCTGGTCATAGAAGCCGCCCGGCGCCCGAGCCCGGTAGAGCGTCGTCTCCGCCATGTTCGGGCAGACCAGCAGATAGGCCGCGCCATGCCGCGCCGCGATCGGCCGGAACGCGTCGGCGCTGCCCTGGAAGGCGTGGTGCACGTCCAGGATCGGCTGCTCGTTGCGATGATACGGGCCAGTGATCCCGTTGTGATGGGTCGCAACGATCAGCCGCGGCCCGAGATCGACGTGGGTGAACATCGTCGCGGCGGGGATCCGGTTCAGCTGCGCCAGTGCCGGCAGGCTCATGCAGCGTGCCGATGCGCGATTGACCACCTGGGTGCGACGGTTGGGCGGATCGAAGCGGAACTGCTGGATCAGCGTTGCCGTGAACAGCCCGGCGAGCACCAGCACCGCCGCCAGCACCCCGCCCGCTACCTTGACCGCCGTCGAGCGGTGGGTCGCGAACCACGACAGCACCAGCCACCCCAGCGCAACTTCGCCCGCAACCCCCAACAGCTGCGCGGCCGGGCCGGCCCGGACCTGCCACAGCAGCATGGCGCCGGCGAAGGCGGTGAACAGCGTGATCGCCGCCCAGCCCGCCAGCTGCTCCGGATCGCGCCGCGCGCGCCAGCTGGCGATGATCGCGCCGATCAGCCCGAGCACCGGCACGATCGCGATCGGCACCGCAAGACGGAGCGGATGCTTGTAGATCGGCTTTGCTTCGCGAACATTGTTGAGCCACAGGTCGGCCAGCTCCTGCGACACGCCCTCGGGCCGCGACAGGCATCGGGGGAAGGCCAGCGCAAAGCCGCCCGCGATCACCCCGCCGACCGCAGCACCCGCCAGCAAGCGCGCGAGCCGCGTTTCGAGCCGCAGCCGCGACAGCGCGAACAGCGCAGCCCCGCCCGCGACCGTCACCGACAGCCACACCGGCGTCAGCGCGTCGCAGCGCATCGCGTAATTGGCGTCGGAGGCAAAGGCGACAAAGCCGAGCGCACTACCGCCGGCAAGCGTCGCACCATAGACGGCCAGCCGCCGCGCCTCCGCCCGATCCCACACCCAGCGCAGCGCCACCAGGCCGCCGGCCATCGCGCAATAGGGCAGCAGCTCCAGTCCGATCGTCAGCGACACCGCGCTCGACAGGCCGACCAGCGCGCCGCCCCTGCCCTTGCGCGGATCGCACAGCCCGGCGATCGTGACGCTCAGGCACGCGAGCTGCCATCCATGATGGTCGATGCGCATCGGCATGAACATCGGCAGCGTCGACGAACAGCCGAACAGGAACAGGATCGCGAGCGGCCAGGCGACCGGCGCGACCAGCCGCCGCACCGTCACCGCCAGCGCCACCAGCACGACGCCGAACGGCAGCAAGGGCGCGATGCCGCACGCCAGCCGCTCCGCCCATGCCGCGCCGGCAAACGGCTTCAGCAGCAGGAACAGCGCCGCGATCGGCAGGTCGACCAGCCGCGACCAGTGGATGTCGAGGCCGGCGGGCGGGTTCAGGCGGTACTGGCGCAGGTCGTACCAGCCCTGGCCCGCCAGCAGCCCGCGCACCTGCATCAGCCGCATGTTGTCGTCGGTGTCGTTGAGCACCAGCCAGTGGATCTGCGGCCAGCGCTGCCACAGATACACGCCCGCGATCACCACCCACAACAGCAGGACCCGGCGCATCCAATGGCGGTCCAACCGCTCCAGCAGCTGGACCCAGACCGACCCGTCGTTCAAAACCGCTTCCCTCACCCCGGCGGGCACGATACTGCCCGCGCGCTCGGCGTCGGGTCTAGTGACGGGCGCGCAAAGGGCAAGAGCGAGGGCATTTGGACACCATCCTGAGACGGGTCGAGACGCTGCGGGAGAGCGGAATGCTCGGCCAGCTCGTGCGCTTCGGCATCGCGGGCGGGCTTTCCACGCTCATCTATGCCGCCGTCTATCTGCCGCTCACGACCTGGGTCTTCGCGCGCGAGCACGCCGTCTATGCCGTGCCCTTCGCCTTTGCGGTGGCGGTTACCGCCGGTTTCTTCCTCCACAGCCGCTGGAGCTTCAAGGGCCATGGCACGCGCCATCCCGGCATGCGCCAGCAGCTGCAGTTCGTGGCCGTGCAGGGGTCGGGCATGGCGCTGAACGCCGTGATCACCTGGGTCGGCACCGCGCTGTTCGGACTACCGGCCTGGGCACCGCTGTTGCCCGCGGTGGCGCTTGCAACGATCTTCACCTTCATTCTCAACCGCTGGCTGGTGTTTGGCTGATATGGACCGTGTCATCTACGACCGCATGGCCGCGCATGATTCCACCCATTGGTGGTATCGCGCCCGCCGCGACATCCTGGCCGATTACGTCACGCGCTATGCCAGCCTGCCGAAGGTCGCGCGCATCCTGGAGATCGGCTGCGGCACCGGCCACAACCTGCCGATGCTCGCGCAGTTCGGCGCCGTCGACGCGATCGAGATCGACGCGGCTGCGCGCGAGATCGCCAGCAGCCGGCTGGGCAAGCCGGTCGGCGAGGCGCCGCTCCCCGACCTGCCGGGCGTGCCGGAAGCCAGCTACGACATGATCGCGGTGCTCGACGTGGTCGAGCATATCGAGGACGATGTGGCAGCCCTTGCCGGCATGGCGCGGCGGCTGAAGCCGGGCGGCAAGATCCTGGTGACGGTGCCGGCACACCCGTGGATGTGGAGCGCGCATGACGTGGTGAACCACCACCACCGCCGCTATTCCAAGGCGAGTCTGGCGGAGGCGATCGCGGAAGCCGGGCTAACCCACAACGGTCTGCGCTATTTCAACTCGCTGCTGTTTCCGGCCGCTCTGGCCGCACGCGCGGCCGGCAAGCTGACCGGCAAGGACGACAGCGACGATTCGCCGCCGGCCAAGCCGCTCAACCTGGCGTTCGAAAAGATCTTTGCGCTGGAGCGCCACCTGGTCGGCCGCCTGCCGCTGCCGCCGGGGCTGTCGATCATCACCCTGCTGTCGCGGCGGGGCTGAAGCGGATATTCGCCTCCCCATCCGTTCGTTTCGAGTAGCCGTCGAGCTTGTCGAGACGGCGTATCGAGAAACCGGTGGTCGTGGCTCTCTCGATACGGGCTCTCGACGAGCTCGATCCCTGTTCGAGACAAACGGGGTATGGCGGATCGCCGATCCGGCGACGCCTCTACTCCGCGCCCGGCGCGCGCGGGGCGTAGGTAACTTCGCCCGGCTCGCCCGCCCGATAGCCGAGCGACGCGCGGCCCTGCACCGGCCCAGCCACGTCGGCGACGAGATACAGTGGCCGCCGCTTCGACTCGACATACAGCCGGCCGAGATACTCGCCGATCATGCCGAGCACGAACATCTGCACCGCGCCCAGGAACACCACCACCAGCATGGTGGAGGTCCAGCCCTGCACCGCATTCCCCATCGCCCAGCCGATCGCGATATAGGCCATCAGCAGCACCGAAGCGCCGGTAAGCACCAGCCCCATGTGGCTGGCGAGCCTGAGCGGCGCGGTCGAAAAGCCGGTCATCGCGTCGAAGGCGAAGCGGATCATCTTGGCGAGCGGATATTTGGTGTCGCCGGCATGGCGCTCCGCCCGATCGTAGAGGAACGGCACCTGGCGGAAACCGACCCAGGCGACCATGCCGCGGATGAAGCGCGCCTGTTCGGGCAAGCTCAGGAACGCGTCGAGCGCACGCCTGCTCATCAGGCGGAAGTCGCCGGTGTCGAGCGGGATCGGCGTGTCGGTCACGCGGTCGAGCACGCGGTAGAAGATGGCGGCGGTCAGCTTCTTGAACAGCGACTCGCCTTCCCGCTTGCGACGGACGGCGTAGACCACGTCGGCATCCTCGCGCACCATCGTGGCGCGCATCTCTACCAGCAGCTCGGGCGGATCCTGCAGATCGGCGTCGAGGATCAGGATCTGGCGCCCTGCGCACAGGTCCAGCCCGGCGGTGAGCGCCAGCTGGTGGCCGTGGTTGCGCGACAGGTTGATCGCGACCACGCGGGGGTCGGCGGCGGCGATGCGCTGCATCACCGGCCAGCTGCCGTCGCGCGAGCCGTCGTTGACCAGCACGATCTCGTGATCCCCGCCTACGGCGGCTTGGGCGGCGGCCGAGACACGCCCGTGCAGCGCCTCCAGGCATGCCTCTTCATTGTAGCAGGGGATCACGATCGAAAGCGCAGGGCGGTTCATGGGGCCGCGCGATACTCCAACTCTGCGCCAAACGGAATTGCCTGCGCGACAACGCGCACAGGCAATCCTTCGCTCACTGGCCCGGGGACTTCTCCCCCCGGCCATGCGGCCTGCCGAGTTCGGGCAACTCGTTCCAGTCCACGGCCCCGTCGCCGTTGCGGTCGAGCAGGGCGAACCGCTGTTGCGCCGCCAGGGCGAACTCGATCGGATCGATGCCGCGGTTGAAGTTGCGATCCGTCGCCGCGACCGGCTGCGGCAGGTCAAGATAGCCGAAGCGGCTCGCGCCGCGCTTTCCCTCGCCACCGCGCTTGGGGGCACCGCCGCCGGAGCCTTCGGGACCGCCCCCCGGACCGCCCGGACCGCCTGGCCCGCCCGGACCGCCGCCGCCGCCAGGCCCGCCGCCACCAGGCCCGCCGCCGCCACGCGGGCCACCGCGGCCGCCGCGCGGACCGCCACCGCCGCGCGGACCGCCACCCATGTCGCCGGGGATCCTGATCTCGGGAACCAGCTCGGTTTCATAGCGGATCATGTCGTCGGGATCGATTTCGCCGTCGCCCTTCACGTCCAGCAGCTTGAAGACGCGGGCGGCATCCGCCGTCATTTCGGCTGCGGTGAGCCGGCCGTCGTGATCGGCGTCGGCCCCGTCGAACCAGCGCCGCGCAAGATCGGTGCTGCCCTCGTCCTCCCGGAACGGCTCGCCCATTGGGCTGATGAACAGCCGGCCGCGCGGGCCGCCGTGGGGCGGGCCTTCGCCGCGCGGGCCGCCGAAGGGGCCCGGTGGAGGTCCGCCCGGACCGAAACGCGGCGGCGCCCGGTCCGCACAGGCGGCGAGCGCCAGCGCCATCAACGAAACTGCAGCAATCCGCATCATGAACCCCTTGATCGAAGAGACCGGGGCTAAAGGGCCGGATTGTTGCTGCGATGTTTCGAGCCGCTATCGCGGCAGCAGCCGGGGAAGCTGCGGCGGCAGCTCGCGGCCAAGGAAGCCGAGCGGGCCCGCCGACATCGCAAGCGCGCGCCCGGCCTCGCCATGCAGCCACACCCCCCAGCCGGCAGCGACCACCGGCGCAGCACCCCGCGAGAGGAGCCCCGCGATCGCGCCGGCGAGCACGTCCCCCGAACCGCCGGTCGCAAGACCCACGCCGCCGCCCTCATAGCGCAGCAGCGGGTCGCCATCGGGCGTCGCGACCAGGGTGCTGCTGTCCTTGAGCACCAGCACCGCGCCGAAGCGCTTCGCCGTGGCCAGTGCCGCGCCTTCGCGGTCCTTGTCGATCTCCTCGGCGTCGCAGCCACACAGCGCCGCCATCTCGCCCAGATGGGGTGTCAGGACCAGCCGACCGCCAAAGCTGGCCTTGAGCCGATCGGCGAACGGCCCGGCACAGGCAACCGCGGCAGCGTCCAGCACCAGCGCTGCATCCTTGGGCGGGTCAGCCAAAAGCTGTTCCACCAGCCGCACCGCGGCGTCGCGTTCCGACATGGCGGGGCCGAGCACGATCGTGTCGCAGCGCCGCGTCTCCTCCGCCAGTGCGTTGCCGTCGCCCGCAATCTCCCCGGCCTCGTCCTCGGCAAGCCCGGTCACCCCGGCTTCGGGCATCGCCACGCCCAGCAGCGGCGCGGCCGAAGCGATGGTGGCCAGCATCAACTTGCCCGCGCCGACACGCAATGCGGCCTCGCCGGTCAGCAGCAGCCCGCCCGGCACCCGGCGCGAGCCACCGACCGCCAGCACGCGCCCGCGGCTGTTCTTGGTGGTGCCTTCGCCATGCACCGGAAGCGGATGGGCGGCGAGCCAGCCGCTGTCGATCGGGGTCGGCGTGCTCATCGGCGCACTCCTTCGCTGCGGTCGGGCTCGGCAGTCACGGCGACGGCGCTTTCCTCGACCGGGGCCGTTTCGTTGTAGCGGACCAGCGCCAGTCCGCCGTCGCGGCCCTGCGTCGGATCGAAGCGATATTCGGTCACCGAGCAATTGGCGACATCGCCCTCGCGGTCGATCGCCAGGATCTGCTCCTCGCTCATCCGCTCGATGACGTAGCGCAGGCAGAGCACCACCACCTGGTGCGCGACGATCATCACGCGCCGGCCGCCATAGTGAAGCCCGACCGTGTCCATCAGCGATCGCAGGCGAAGGATCACGTCGCACCAGCTCTCCCCGCCCGGCGGACGGTGGTAGAATTTGCCGAGCATCCGGCGGAATTCGGCCTGTTCGGGCTGCAACGTGCTGATGCCGCTGGTCGTCAGCCCGTCGAGGATGCCGAACTCCTTTTCCCTGAGCCGCTCGTCGGCGCAGATCGGCTCGTCCGGAACCGCGGTGCCGCCCTGTTCGCGGAACAGCCGCGCGGTTTCCATGGCGCGCACATAGGGCGAGGCGAGCATCACCTCCGGCCGGCCATGCGCGTCGCCGCGCGCGAACCAGCGCCCGAGCGCCCGCGCCTGCTCCTCGCCCCGCGCCGACAGCGGCACGTCGACGTCGCGCGCGTCGAGTGCGATTCGCGCAGCGCCCGCCGCATGGGCCGCATCCCGCGCCACATTGCCCGCACTTTCGCCGTGGCGCACGATCCACAATTGTTCGGGCCAGGCGGCGTTGTGGGCGGCGGTCGGCATGGACAAGAGCTCCTGCAGCAAGGGGGGCAGGGTTGAAGCGGCGAACCCGCGCGCGAGTTCCGAACCGCTTCCTTTTGCGACCGTTTCGCAGGTGCGTGCCCACCCTTCCCACAGCCGCACCCCCTTGCTACAGCCCGGCCGAATCTCGCATTCGCTTTTGATGGCGGCGCGCCCGAGCGGGACCCCCTCCCGCCCCTCCGTCCGCGCCGCGCAGACTGGAAGGACAAGTCCCCCTATGACCGCCATCGGCCAGGACACACTCGGCACCCGTGACACGCTCACGGTCGGCAGCAAGACGTACAGCTACTACAGCCTCGCCAAGGCTGCGGCGAAGCTGGGCGACGTCAGCCGCCTGCCCTTCTCGATGAAGGTGCTGCTGGAGAACATGCTGCGCTTCGAGGACGGCACCACCGTCACCCCGGCAGACGCGCAGGCGATCGTCGACTGGCAGAAGGATGCGCGCTCCGACCGCGAGATCCAGTACCGCCCGGCGCGCGTGCTGATGCAGGATTTCACCGGCGTGCCGTGCGTGGTCGACCTGGCCGCGATGCGCGACGCGATCACCAAGCTCGGCGGCGACCCGGCCAAGATCAACCCGCAGGTTCCCGTCCACCTCGTCATCGACCACTCGGTCATGGTCGACGAGTTCGGCAGCCCCAAGGCGTTCGAACAGAACGTCGAGCTGGAGTATCAGCGCAACATGGAGCGTTATGAGTTCCTCAAGTGGGGCTCCAAGGCGCTCAACAACTTCCAGGTCGTCCCCCCGGGCACTGGCATCTGCCACCAGGTGAACCTGGAATATGTGTCGCAGGCGATCTGGTCGTCGCAGGCGACGGACGGCGCCACCATCGCCTATCCCGACACGCTGGTCGGCACCGACAGCCACACCACCATGGTCAATGGTCTCGGCGTGCTCGGCTGGGGCGTGGGCGGCATCGAGGCGGAAGCGGCCATGCTCGGCCAGCCGGTGTCGATGCTGATCCCGGAAGTCGTCGGCTTCAAGCTGACCGGCGCGCTCAAGGAAGGCATCACCGCCACCGACCTGGTGCTGACCGTCACGCAGATGCTGCGCGCCAAGGGCGTCGTCGGCCGCTTCGTCGAATTCTATGGCCCGGGCCTGTCGTCGATGACGCTTGCCGACCGTGCGACCATCGCCAACATGGCGCCGGAATATGGCGCGACCTGCGGCTTCTTCCCGATCGACGAGAAGACGATCGACTATATGCGCCTAACCGCGCGTCCCGAGGAAGTGATCGCGCTGACCGAGGCCTATGCCAAGGCCAACGGCTTCTGGCACGAAGCGGGTCGCGAGGACCCGATCTTCACCGACACGCTGGAGCTCGACATGGGCAGCGTCGTCCCCAGCCTCGCCGGCCCGAAGCGCCCGCAGGACCGCGTCAGCCTGAACAAGGTGGACGAGGTGTTCAACGGCGACCTCACCAAGCTCTACAAGAAGGAGCAGCCGGAGCGCGTCGCGGTCGAGGGCAAGGACCACGACATCGGCGACGGTGACGTCGTGATCGCGGCGATCACCAGCTGCACCAACACCTCCAACCCGTCCGTGCTGGTCGCCGCCGGCCTGGTCGCCCGCAAGGCGCGCGCCCTGGGCCTCACCCCGAAGCCGTGGGTCAAGACCTCGCTCGCCCCGGGTTCGCAGGTGGTCACCGACTATCTGAACAAGGCTGGCCTCACTGAGGACCTGGACGCCATCGGCTTCAACCTGGTCGGCTATGGCTGCACGACCTGCATCGGCAACTCGGGTCCGCTCGCGGCGCCGATCAGCCAGGCGATCAACGGCAACGACATCGTCGCCGCCTCGGTCCTGTCGGGCAACCGCAACTTCGAAGGCCGCGTGTCGGCCGACGTGCGCGCCAACTTCCTCGCCTCGCCGCCGCTGGTGGTCGCCTATGCGCTGAAGGGCACCGTGACCCAGGATCTGATCGAGACCCCGATCGGCCAGGGCTCGGACGGTCAGGACGTGTTCCTCAAGGACATCTGGCCGACCAACCAGGAAGTCGCCGACCTGATGGCGGCCAACATCGACGACGAGATGTTCCGTGCCCGCTACGGCAACGTCTATGCCGGCGACGAGCATTGGAGCGCGATCTCGGTCGAGGGTTCGGACACCTACAGCTGGCCGACCAGCTCGACCTACATCCACAACCCGCCGTACTTCGAAGGCATGTCGATGACGCCGGCGCCGGTCGCCGACATCATCGAGGCAAAGCCGCTGGCGATCCTGGGCGACTCGATCACCACCGACCACATCTCGCCGGCCGGTTCGATCAAGGCCGACAGCCCGGCGGGCAGCTTCCTCCAGGAGCACCAGGTCGCGCGCAAGGACTTCAACAGCTACGGCGCGCGCCGCGGCAACGACGAAGTCATGGTTCGCGGCACGTTCGCGAACATCCGCATCAAGAACGAGATGGTCCCGGGCGTCGAAGGCGGCATGAGCCGCTACGAGGGCGAGGTCATGCCGATCTATGACGCAGCGATGCGTCACAAGGCCGACGGCACCCCGCTGGTGGTCGTGGCCGGCAAGGAGTACGGCACCGGCTCGTCGCGCGACTGGGCGGCCAAGGGCACCAACCTGCTGGGCGTCCGCGCCGTCATCGCCGAGAGCTTCGAGCGCATCCACCGTTCGAACCTGGTCGGCATGGGCGTGCTGCCGCTGCAGTTTGCCGAGGGCGTCACCCGCCAGTCTCTGGGCCTGACCGGCGACGAGACCTTCACCATCCAGAACGTCGCAGGCCTGCGCCCGCGCCAGGACGTGGAAGTCACCATGGTTCGCGCCGATGGCACGACCGAGACGTTCCAGACCCGCTGCCGAATCGATACCGTCAACGAGCTGGAGTATTTCCTGAACGGCGGCATCCTGCACTACGTGCTGCGCAAGCTCGCCGCGTAAGCAGTCACCGAACGAGAAATGGGGCGTGGGAGCAATCCCGCGCCCCTTCTTTTTGCCTGCTGCCCAGCAAACGGGCAGCGCTCAGGGCAGGTGCTTAATTCCCCCGCAGAGCTGCGGAATTTCCGCGCACACGACCGTTGCAAGGATTGCAACTGCAACAGCAAACCTTCGCAATTGCGCAAAGTCGTGCTGCGGCGCACAAAGCACGTGCCTTTCAGGCATCCTCTCCTAAACCTTTCAAGGCCGGCCTTCGGGTCGGCCCTTTTTTTTGTCCGGCGTTCTGCTATGCGAGTCGCACTGCAGCCGCCCTACGAAAATGATCAACGGGAGTGGAGCCGCCGGTAAACCGGCACTACGGCGGATGCAGCGTGGGGGATGGAGCTGCCGCAGCGCCTGCTCTCCCCCACGGCGACCTTCCTCAGCCATCGCCAAATGGATCGAAGCAAACGGCTTTGCCTGGCGCTTGACGGCGGTACAGTCGCGCCATGACGATCCGACTACACGTTCCCGATCAGCCGACCCCCGAAGACCGTGAGGCGGTATTGGCCCCGTTGCGCGCCTATAATGAGGCGGCGTTCGGCCCCGGCCGCGCCGAGCCGCTCGCGATCCTGCTCCACGACGAGGACGGGCACACGATCGGCGGCCTGTGGGGGCGCAGCAACTATGACTGGCTGTTTGTCGAATATCTGGCGCTGCCGGAGGCCATGCGCGGCCAGCGCCTCGGCAGCCGACTGATCGCCGAGGCAGAGCGGATCGCGCGCGAACGCGGCTGCTGCGGCATCTGGCTCGACACCTTCGCGTTCCAGGCACGCGGCTTTTACGAGAAGCTGGGCTTCACCGTATTCGGCACGCTGGAAGACCACCCCCGCGGCAGTCGGCGGTTCTTCCTGAGCAAGCGGCTGGAGGGGTGAAGCGGAGGCGCTGACGGCGCTTAGGCCCGACAAGCCGCATCCACCCGAGCTCGTGCGCAGGCAGGAGTCCAGGGTTCCGCGCGCTGACAGACGTTCTTCTGCTTCGCCCTGGATCCCCGCATGCGCGAGGATACGATCAAATACGGCATCCGAGCCGTCAGACCAGCCGCAGCGCCCTTCCCGCTACCGCATCCAGGCGCGCCACTAACCCCGGATCGCGCATCGACGGCGGCGTCAGCAGCGCCGCATCCAGGCACGTGTCGATCGGCGACGCCGGCCGCTCCTCCGGCAGTGCGGCGACCAGATGCTGCACCAGCGCCCGCGCTTTTTCCGCATTCGCGCCGAGCTGCGCGAGGATCTCGGCGGTATCCACCGCCTCCCCCTCGCGCCAGCAGTCATAATCGGTGACCATGCCCACCAGCGCATAGGGGAGCTCCGCCTCCCGCGCGAGCTTCGCCTCCGGCATCGCTGTCATGCCGATCACGTCGCAGCCCCAGCTGCGATACAGCCGGCTTTCGGCGCGGGTGGAGAATTGCGGCCCCTCCATCGCCAGATAGGTACCGGTCGGCGACACCGACGCGCCCGCCGCCCGCGCGGCATCGACCGTCAGGGCCGACAGGCGCGGGCATACCGGGTCCGCCATCGAGACATGCGCCACCAGGCCAGGGCCGAAGAAGCTCGACACCCGGCCGCGGGTCCGGTCGATGAACTGGTCGACCACCGTGAAGCTGCCCGGCGGCCGATCCTCGACCAGCGACCCCACCGACGAGATCGCCAGCACGTCGGTCACCCCCAGCCGCTTCAGCGCATCGATGTTGGCGCGCGCGTTGAGGTCGGACGGCGGAATGCGGTGCCCGCGGCCATGGCGCGGCAGGAACACGACACGGACATGCCCCATCCGCCCGACGTAAAAGGCGTCGGACGGCAGGCCCCACGGCGTCTCCACCGTCTCCCACCGCCCCTCCTCGACGCCGGCCACGCCGTAGAGGCCGGAGCCCCCGATGATGCCAAGCGTCCAGCCGCTCACGGCAGCATGCCGCCATCCACCCGTGTCACCCGCGGATCAGGCCTGGCTGAACACGCCGCAGGCGATGCGCCCGCCGCTGTTGCCGGCCGGGTCGGTCATCAGGTCGTCGGCGCCGGCGTGGATCATGAACGCCGAGCCATCGGCATCGAACAGCCCGTCGAAGCTGCCGGCCGGCAGGGTGAACTCGATCGAGCCGGTGCCGTCGGTGCCGACCAGCAGGTTGGGCATGTCGCCACCATGCGGCCCAGCCGGGTTCTTGCTGCCGTGCTTCATGCCCGTGGGGTTCCAGTGCCCGCCCGCGGTGGTGAAGTCCGGCGCGTCGCAGCGGCCGACCGTGTGGACATGCGCCCCATGCGGGCCCTGCGGCAGGCCGTTGACGGTAAGCGCGATGCGGACGCCGCCGGGCACTTCGGTCGCAGTGGCGGTGCCGACCGAGGCGTTTGCAGCCGTGCGCAGGCTGGCGGTGGCGACGCGCGCAGCGGCGGGGGCGCTGGCGGTGTCGGCGGGCGCGCCCTGCGTGCAGGCGGCCATCAGTCCAGTTGCGGCAAGCAGGGCCAGGTGCGTCTTCATCGTCGTTCCCCTTGTTTGTTGCACAGGTGAATGGCCCACCCATGCGGCAGTTCCGCGTCAGCTGGGCATCGGCCCCGTGATCAGCATCGGATCGAGTCGCCGCCCCTTCCACATCATGCCCCAGTGTAGGTGCGGGCCGGTAGCGCGGCCGGTGCTGCCGACGGCGCCGATCACCTCGCCCTGGCGGACATGCTGGCCCGGCTTCACATCGATGCGGGACAAATGGAGAAACGCGCTGCTGAGCCCCATGCCATGGTCGAGCATCAGCAGATTGCCCTCCAGCGTAAAGGGCGAGTCCGCGGCCAGGATCACGACGCCGTCTGCCGGCGCCTTGATGGGCGCGCCGGTCGGCTTCGCCACGTCGACGCCCGAATGGTAGCTGCCGGGTTCGCCCGCATAGATGCGCTGCGAGCCGAACCGGCCCGAGATGCGACCGATCGCCGGCCACTGGAAGCGCTGTGACCAGCCCTGGGCAGCGGTCTCCTGCTTGCGGGCGGCAGCGATCTGGGCGAGTTCGGGCGGGCGGCGCCGCTGGAACTCGGCGCTCGGCTGGCTGACCTTGGGCAAGGTCGGCAGCCGCTCGATCTGCCACGCGCGCGGCGCCACGCTCAGCGTCTCGACCTGCTCGCGCCCGTCGGCGAAGCGCGCGACCAGCCGCGCGGTCGGCCCGGCGTCGCGGTCGAAAGCGATCAGAAAGCGGCGATCGGGCGCCAGTGCCACCGGATCGCCTTCGAAGGTCAGCGAAACCACCCCGGCGGGTGCGGTGCCGACCAGTATGCCGCCCTGGATGCGCTGCCCTTCATAGCGAAACGGCGCCGGCGCGACAGCCTGAGCGGGGCTGCCGATCGCGTGCGGCACCATCGAGCCGCCCGACAGCACCGCGATCAGCGCCGCCAGGCTCGCGCCGCCCGCGACCCTCACGCCGTGCGCATCGCCGCGGTTGCGGCCTGGGCACTGGCATACGCCTCCTGCCGCTCGGCGCTCCAGTAATGAAGCTCTTCAAGCGGGATCTTCTCGCCGGTGCGCGCGCAGACGACATGATCGCCCGGCGACAGGACGCGGAACCCGCCCGAAAGATAGTGAAGGCGCGCCTGGCGCGAACTGTTCGACATCAGCATTCGATATTCCAAAGAGGCGTCAGAGCAGGCTCGGCTGCTCGGGCTTGTCCGAAGGATAGGGTTTGCCGCCCGCACGCTCAACCCGCGCGTCCACCACCCCGTCGCGGAAGTGGAGCTTCAGGCCCCCGGCCGCGCGGGCAGCGGCGGCCGAGTCGATCGTCTTGCCCGTGCCACGCGCCTCGACGCGGACATAGCCGCGCTTGAGCAGATTGTCCGGATTGACGCTTTCGAGCAGCCGGCCGACCGAGGCGAGATGCTGGCGGCTGCGGTCGAGCTGGCGGTCGAGCATCGCCGGACGCAGCACCGCGGACTGGCGATCGAGCGTCCGCCGCGCCTGGCCCAGCCGCCGCTCCAGCCCCAGGCCCAGTCGCTGGGCAAGATCGTCGACCCGCTGGCGCTGCGGGCCCAGCAGCGCGTCGCGCCGGGGCAGCACGCGCACCAGCGCCGCCAGCCGCTCGGCCCCGCGGCCGTGATAGCGGCGCGCGCAGCGCTCTGTGCGCATCGCATGGCTCTGCACCGTGTGGCGAAGGTCGGCGAGCACCGGGACCGCCAGTTCGGCTGCCGCCGTCGGCGTCGGCGCGCGCAGGTCGGCGGCATGGTCGCACAGACTCGTGTCGGTCTCATGCCCCACCGCCGAGATCACCGGGATCGAGCAGTCGGCGACCGCGCGGACCACCGCCTCCTCGTTGAACGCCCACAAATCCTCGATCGAGCCGCCGCCGCGCGCGACGATAAGGAGATCGGGGCGCGGCACCGGGCCGCCGGGCTCAATCGCATCGAAGCCGCGCACCGCCGCCGCCACCTGCTGGGCCGCGCCCTCCCCCTGCACCTGCACGGGCCAGACGATGACATGGCTGGGACAACGATCCTCCAGCCGGTGGAGGATGTCGCGGATCACCGCACCCGTGGGCGACGTGACGACGCCGATCACGCGCGGCAGGAACGGCAGCGGCTTCTTGCGGGCCGCGTCGAACAGCCCCTCGGCGCCGAGCTTCGCCTTGAGCTTTTCGAGCAGCGCCATCAGCGCGCCCTCGCCCGCCAGCTCCATGCGATCGATCACGATCTGGTACTTGGAGCGGCCGGGATAGGTGGTGAGCTTGCCGGTCGCGACGACCTCGATGCCGTCCTGCGCCTGGAACGGCAGCGCGGCGGCGGCACCGCGCCAGATCACGCCGTCGATGACCGCGCTCTCGTCCTTCAGGCACAGATACACATGGCCGGAGGCGGCGCGCTTGTAGCCCGAAATCTCGCCGCGCAGGCGGACATGGCCGAACTCGCCCTCGACCATGCGCTTCAGCCGGCCGGCAAGTTCGCTGACGCTGACGGGTGCGGCGTTGTCGCCGGGGATGGGCTCGGCTACGAGCCGCCCCGATGAAAAGCCGGAAAAAGGATCGGGCATGAACGTCCTGCTGGTGGGCTCGGGGGGGCGCGAACATGCGCTCGCATGGCGGCTCGCACAATCTCCGCTCCTCGATAGGCTCTATGCCGCGCCAGGCAACCCCGGCATCGCAGAGCATGCCGAATGCGTGGCGATCGCGGCCACCGATCAGGCGGCGCTGCTCGCCTTCTGCCGCGAGCACGACGTGCGCTTCGTGGTGGTCGGCCCCGAACAGCCGTTGGTCGAAGGCCTTTCGGACCGGCTGCGGGAGGCCGGCATCGCCGTGTTCGGGCCGTCTGCCGCCGCGGCGCAGCTGGAGGGGTCGAAGGGTTTTACCAAGGATCTGTGCCAGCGGGCGAACATCCCGACCGCGGGCTATGTCCGCGTGACCTCGCTGGAGGCTGCACGCAACGCGCTCGGCACCTTCGGACTGCCCGTCGTCATCAAGGCGGACGGCCTGGCCGCGGGCAAGGGCGTGACCATCGCCAGCTCGCCCGAGGAAGCGGAAGCGGCGCTGGTCGCGCTGTTCGACGGCCCGGGTGCCGAGGCGGTGATCGAAGAGTTCCTGACCGGCGAGGAAGCCAGCCTGTTCGTCCTCACCGACGGCACCAGCTACCTGCCTTTCGGATCGGCGCAGGACCACAAGCGCGTCGGCGACGGCGATGTGGGGCCGAACACCGGCGGCATGGGCGCCTATAGCCCGGCACGCGTGCTGACGCCCGAACTGGAGCAGTTGGCGATCGACACCATCGTGCGCCTCACGATCGAGAAGATGGCAGAGGAAGGCATGCCCTACAGCGGCGTGCTCTATGCCGGGCTGATGCTGACGCCGCTCGGTCCCAAGCTGATCGAATATAATGCGCGCTTCGGCGACCCCGAATGCCAGGTGCTGATGATGCGGCTGGAAAGCGACCTGCTGGAGATCATGCTGGCGACTGCCGAGGGCCGACTGGCCGGGCACAAGGTGCGCTTCTCCGACGACCCGGCGCTGACGGTCGTGGTGGCGGCGCGC
>NZ_JAJFET010000020.1 GCF_020707215.1 Sphingomonas sp. PL-96 | reverse complement strand
GGCCAGCCGCTCGCGATCCTCGATCCCGCATTGCTCCAGTCCAAGATCGCACAGGGCCGGGCGCAGCTCGCGCAGGCGCAGGCGCAGGCCGCGCAGGCGCAGTCGGAAGCGACCCGGGTGAAGGGGCTCGACGGCTCCGGCTTGCTGTCCGACGAGCAGATCGCGACCCGCCGCTTCCAGGCGCAGAGCGCGGCTGCGGCGGCCGATGTCGCACGGGCGCAACTGCGCGACCTTCTAACGCAGCAGGCCCGACTGACGCTACGCGCGCCGGTGAACGGCGTGGTGCTCCAGCGCAACGTGCGCCCTGGCGGCGTATCCGGCGGGGGTGGTGACCCGCTGTTCCGGATCGCGCGCGATCGGTTGATCGAACTCGACGCCGAGGTGCCCGAGGACGTTCTCGCCACCATCATTCCCGGCACGACGACACGTGTCACGCTCCCCTCCGGCAGATCGTTCAACGGGCGCGTGCGCTTCGTCTCGCCACGCATCGATCCCGATACCAAGCTCGGCCGCGCGCGCGTCAGGCTGCCGGTCGACCCGCAGTTGCGGCCGGGCGGATTCGCCCGCGCCGAGTTCGCGCGAGCCGCGAGGCAGGTGGCGGCGGTGCCCGAAGCCGCCGTGCAGTTCGAGGCGAGCGGCACCTCGATCACCACGATCGATCGCCAGAACCGCGCGCACCGTCTCACGGTCCGCACCGGCACTCGCACGGGCGGCTGGGTGGAACTGGTGAACGGACCGCCGATCGGCACGCGCGTCGCGCTGGGCGGCGGCGCCTTCCTGCTCGAAGGCGACCCGGTCCAGCCGGTCGCCGCCCCGACGGGGGAGCAGCCACGATGAAGATTTCCGCCTGGGCGATCCGCAATCCGATTCCGGTCGCGGTGCTCTTCATCCTGCTGATGATCGCCGGCGGGATCGGGTATCGGACGCTGCCGGTCAAGCTGCTGCCGGACGTCAGCTTCCCCACCGTGCAGGTCGCGGTGACGCTGCCCGGCGCTGCGCCCAGCGAAGTCGAAACGCAGATCACCCGTCAGGTGGAGGCGGCGGTGTCGAACATCGCCGGGGTCAACCACGTTCAGTCGACAGTGGCGCTCGGTTCTTCGAGCACCACCGTCACCTTCGTCATCGGCGAGGATACGCAACGCGCCACCGACGAGGTTCGCGCGGCCGTGGATCGCATCCGTGGCGACCTGCCACGCGACATCGAGGAACCGATTGTCGAGCGGGTCGAGTTCGACGCCGCACCCGTCGTCACCTATGCGGTGTCCGCGCCCGCCATGTCCGACGTGGATCTCAGCTGGCTGGTCGACGATACCATCACCCGCCGTCTCGCCACGGTGACGGGCGTCGCGCAGGTGCAGCGGCTGGGCGGCGTGGATCGCGAGATCAACGTGACGCTCGATCCCGCGCGGCTCGACGCGCTCGGCCTGACCGCGCCCGCGATCAACAACGCGCTACGCGGCTTCAACCTGGATGCGCCGGGCGGAACGGCGGACATCGGCGGGCGTACGCAGACGGTGCGCGTGCTGGGCGCGGCCGATACGGTCGCAAGGCTGTCGGATACCGTGATCCCGACCGGCAATGGGCGGCAGGTGCGGCTGGGCGACATCGCCACCGTGACCAGCGGTGCTGCCGAGCGAACCCATTTCGCGCAGCTCGACCACCGGCCCGTGGTGGCGTTCCAGGTTATGAAGACCAAGGCCGCGTCCGACGTCGCCGTGGAGGATGCCGTCAACGCGGCAGTGGACACGCTGGCGCGGCAGCATGCCGGCGTCACCTTTCGCAAGATCGTGTCCACGGCGCAGAACACCCGCGAGAGCTTCTCCGCGACCGTTCACACGCTGATCGAGGGCATGATCCTGGCCGCGCTGGTCGTGTTCGTGTTCCTGCGCGAATGGCGCAGCACCGTGATTGCGGCGATCGCCATGCCGATCTCGCTCGTACCGACCTTCGCGGCGATGGCGATGCTGGGTTTCAGCCTCAACATCATCTCGCTGCTCGCGTTGACGCTGGTCATCGGCATCCTGGTCGACGACGCCATCGTGGAAATCGAGAACATCGAGAAGCGCATCGAGGCGGGCGAGGCGCCCTATGATGCCGCCTTGGTCGGAGCGGACGCGATCGGGCTGGCGGTGATGGCGACTACGCTGTCGATCGTGGTGGTGTTCCTGCCCGTCGCCTTCATGCCGGGCTTCGCTGGGCAGTTCTTTCGCGAGTTCGGCCTGACGGTGGCGATCGCCGTGCTGTTCTCGCTGCTCGTTGCGCGACTGCTGACGCCGCTGCTGGCAGCCTACTTCCTGCGTCCCGCGCAGCATGCCAAGGAGCGCAAGCCGTTCACCGGCTTCTACCGGCGTTCCGTGGAATGGGCGCTGGCGCATCGCTGGCTGTCGCTTGGATCTGCGGGCGCGCTGTTCGCCGGCTCGCTGTTCCTCGCCTCGACGCTCCCCACCGGCTTCACGCCCGTCAGCGACAACGGCATCGTCCAGATGACGATGGAGGGCGCGCCGGGTGCCAGGCTGGACGACATGCGCCGTGCGGCCACGAAGCTGACCGACTTGCTGCACAAGCAGCGCGGCGTCGAGCTCGTGTTCTCATCGGTGGGCGCCGGCGGCGATGTCGGGAGGGGCGAGGTCACGGTGCTGCTCGCTGCCGACCGCGACCGGACGACCCAGCAGTTCCAGGCCGACATCCGCCCGTTGCTGCTCCGCATTCCCGATGTCCGTTTCGGCTTCGGACAGAGCGGTGCCGGTGGCAGTTCCACGGTGCAGATCATCCTGGCGAGCGAGGACGGCGCCGCGCTTTCACGCGCCGCGCTGACCCTGGAAGAGCAGATGCGTGGGCTGTCGGTCCTCGCGAACGTCCACCAGCTGACGCCGCGTCCCGGTTCCGAACTCGTGATACGCCCCAAACCCGATGAGGCCGCGCGGCTGGGCGTCACGGCCGAAACGCTGGCCGGGATCGTCCGGGTCGCGACGCTAGGCGACGTCGACGCCAACACCGCCAAGTTCAACGCCGGGCAGCAGCGCCTGCCGATCCGCGTCCGCCTGTCCGACGAAGCGCGTAGCGATCTCGAGACGCTGTCGAACCTGCGCGTGCCGCTCAATTCGGGTGGCTCGGTACCACTGTCGTCCGTGGCCGACCTTGATTTCGATCCTGGCGTCACCCGCATCGAGCGGTTCGACCGCGAGCGGCGGGCAACCGTGGAGGCGGAGCTGAACGGCGTGTCGTTGGGTGAGGCGATTGAGCGGGTCAAGG
Organism: Sphingomonas sp. PL-96; assembly: GCF_020707215.1. Classification (GTDB taxonomy): domain Bacteria; phylum Pseudomonadota; class Alphaproteobacteria; order Sphingomonadales; family Sphingomonadaceae; genus Sphingomonas. The sequence continues at coordinate 247 of NZ_JAJFET010000020.1, read as the reverse complement.
CGCTTCCCATTCTGAAGACGCTGCCGGCCGGCGTGCACCAGCCTGCCTTCGGCGCCGCAGAAGACATGGCGGAGCTGTTCGGCAGCTTCGGCGGCGCCATGCTGGCGGGGATCGCCCTGATCTTCGGTGTGCTGGTGCTGCTGTTCCGTAGCTTCTTCAAGCCCATCACCATCCTGGCGGCGCTACCGCTGTCGCTAGCCGGTGCGTTCGTCGGCCTAATCCTAGGTGGAGCCGAGCTCAACCTTCC
>NZ_JAJFET010000019.1:2500-5694 GCF_020707215.1 Sphingomonas sp. PL-96 | reverse complement strand
CCTGCTGCTGACGGCTCAAACGCAAACAGCCCCGTCTCTGGTGAGACGGGGCTGTTTTGTGTGTGGTTGCGGGGACAGGATTTGAACCTGTGACCTTCAGGTTATGAGCCTGACGAGCTACCGGGCTGCTCCACCCCGCGACAGGTGTGGATTTGCATTGTGAATGGGTTTGTGAGCACGGGCTTCAATGCCTGGCGACGACCTACTCTTCCATCGCTTGAGCGATAGTACCATTGGCGCGGTCTGGTTTCACGGCCGAGTTCGGGATGGGATCGGGTGGGTCACAGACGCTATAGCCACCAAGCAATGAAGCCGGTGCACACAAGTTTTTCAAATCGATTGGTTCAAGGCTGGGAGTACATCCGCATCGGGTGACAACCCAGGGTTGTCGTTGATGGTGTGCAACTCTCAAGCGCGAATAGGACAATTAGTATCGGTTAGCTACACGCGTTACCGCGCTTCCACATCCGATCTATCAAGGTCGTGGTCTCCGACCGTCCTATGAAATCTTATCTCGAGGGAGGCTTCCCGCTTAGATGCTTTCAGCGGTTATCCCGTCCGTACATAGCTACCCTGCTGCGCCGTTGGCACGACGACAGGTACACCAGAGGTACGTTCAACCCGGTCCTCTCGTACTAGGGTCAACTCCTCTCAAATTTCGACGCCCACGGCAGATAGGGACCAAACTGTCTCGCGACGTTCTGAACCCAGCTCACGTACCACTTTAATTGGCGAACAGCCAAACCCTTGGGACCTGCTCCAGCCCCAGGATGTGATGAGCCGACATCGAGGTGCCAAACAACCCCGTCGATATGAGCTCTTGGGGGTTATCAGCCTGTTATCCCCGGCGTACCTTTTATCCGTTGAGCGATGGCCCTTCCACGAGGGACCACCGGATCACTATGACCGACTTTCGTCTCTGCTCGACTTGTCAGTCTCGCAGTCAGGCTGGCTTATGCCATTGCACTCTAACAGCCGGTTTCCAACCGGCCTGAGCCAACCTTCGCGCGCCTCCGTTACTCTTTAGGAGGCGACCGCCCCAGTCAAACTACCCGCCACAGAGGGTCCCTCGCCCAGTTTCATGGGCGCAGGTTAGACAGTAAAGAACAACAGGGTGGTATTTCACTTGGTGGCTCCACACCAGCTGGCGCCGGTGCTTCAAAGCCTCCCACCTATTCTACACAGTTGTTCTCCACTGCCACTCTGAAGCTGCAGTAAAGGTGCACGGGGTCTTTCCGTCTAACCGCGGGTACTCCGCATCTTCACGGAGAATTCAATTTCGCTGAGCATGTCCTGGAGACAGTGGGGAAGTCGTTACGCCATTCGTGCAGGTCGGAACTTACCCGACAAGGAATTTCGCTACCTTAGGACCGTTATAGTTACGGCCGCCGTTTACCTGGGCTTCATTTCGGAGCTTGCACCCCTCCACTTAACCTTCAGGCACCGGGCAGGCGTCAGACCCTATACGTCGTCTTGAAGCCGACTTAGCAGAGCCCTGTGTTTTTGCTAAACAGTCGCTACCCCCTGGCCTGTGCCCCCCAACAGAGCTTGCGCTTAGTTGGGGCCTCCTTCTTCCGAAGGTACGGAGGCAATTTGCCGAGTTCCTTCAGGACACTTCTCTCAAGCGCCTTGGTATACTCTACCTGACCACCTGTGTCGGTTTCGGGTACGGTCTATACGGTGGGGCTATTTCCCGGGACAGCTTCGAAGCCAGCTCAATCCGATAAGAGCTGACAACACACGCCATCCGTCACACACCACCAGGCTGCGGAATATTAACCGCATTCCCATCGACTACCCCCTTCGGGCTCGTCTTAGGGGCCGGCTCACCCTGCGCGGATTAGCCTTGCGCAGGAACCCTTGGTCTTTCGGCGAGAGGGCATCTCACCCTCTTTATCGCTACTCATGTCTGCATTCGCACTTCCGATACCTCCACGGTCGGTTACCCTCCCGCTTCACAGGCGTACGGAACGCTCCGCTACCGCGTGATCAAAGATCACACCCTAAGCTTCGGTGCGTGTCTTGAGCCCCGTTACATCTTCGCCGCAGGAACCCTTGATTAGACCAGTGAGCTGTTACGCTTTCTTTAAAGGATGGCTGCTTCTAAGCCAACCTCCTGGTTGTTTTGGGATTCCCACATGCTTTCCCACTTAGACACGACTTGGGGACCTTAGCTGTAGGTCAGGGCTGTTTCCCTTTTGACGACGGACCTTAGCACCCGCCGTCTGTCTCCCGAGTAGTACTCCTAGGTATTCGGAGTTTGGTTAGGTTTGGTAGATCTCGCGACCCCCTAGCCCATCCAGTGCTCTACCCCCTAGGGTATTCGCTCGAGGCACTACCTCAATAGTTTTCGCGGAGAACCAGCTATTTCCCGGCTTGATTGGCCTTTCACCCCTAAGCACAACTCATCCGGTAACTTTTCAACGTTAATCGGTTCGGACCTCCAGTGCGTGTTACCGCACCTTCATCCTGGTCATGCATAGATCGCCGGGTTTCGGGTCTAATGCATCAAACTTCGTCGCCCTATTCAGACTCGCTTTCGCTGCGCCTACACCTAACGGCTTAAGCTTGCTTGATACATTAAGTCACAGACCCATTATGCAAGAGGTACGCGGTCACCCCATAAAGAGGCTCCCACTGCTTGTAGGCAATCCGTTTCAGGTACTGTTTCACTCCCCTCATCGGGGTGCTTTTCACCTTTCCCTCACGGTACTAGTTCGCTATCGGTCATGTACGAGTATTTAGGCTTGGAGGGTGGTCCCCCCATGTTCAGACAGGATTTCACGTGTCCCGCCCTACTCGAGTCCCAACACATCACTTTCGCATACGGGGCTGTCACCCGCTATGGCCACACTTTCCAATGTGTTCTGCTAGTTGAATGTCAGGCACTGGCCTGGTCCGCGTTCGCTCGCCACTACTAACGGAATCTCGGTTGATGTCTTTTCCTCCGGCTACTGAGATGTTTCAGTTCACCGGGTTCGCTTCACCAAAGCTATGTATTCACTTCGGTGATACCTTTCCCATTTAACCCGGCCGATGTTTGCACACCGGCTGAATTAAATGGTGAAGGTGGGTTCCCCCATTCGGAAATCGTCGGGTCAAAGGTTGCTCACACCTCACCGACGCTTATCGCAGCGTGCCACGTCCTTCATCGCCTGTACATGCCAAGGCATCCACGAATTGCCCTTACCTCA
>NZ_JAJFET010000001.1 GCF_020707215.1 Sphingomonas sp. PL-96 | reverse complement strand
TGGCGGGAACTCCCACAAGCGCCGCCAACGTCAGCGTTCCAAGAAGCGCAATGCGGCGGGCGGCGATGGTCAAGCTCGTTCTCCAACAGGCGTCAGACGCGCAGAGGCGATCCGCGTGGACCGCCTCTGTCGTTGTGGAGCGGCAGGTCCCGACGGGGAGCCTGCCGCCCGCTCAGGCTTCTTAGAAGTCGGCGCTGATGCCCACGAACAGCGTCCGCCCCGCGACATCGTACACGCCCGGATAGGTGTTGCCGTTGCCGAACGAATACAGGTTGCCCTGCGACAGCACGGGCGGATCCTTGTCGAGCAGGTTGTTGACGCCGGCCCGAAACACCACACCCTCCTGCACCTTCAGCGTGCCCGCCAGGTCGAAGTAGCTGAACGCCTTGATGTGGTTGTTCAGCTCCGAATAGCTGCCGCTGGTCAGGAACGGATCGTCGGTGTTGGTGCTGAGCTTGGTCTTGCCGATATAGCGCCAGTTGAGGGACAGGCTGCCGACGTTCTGCGCATCGGTCCAGGTGAAGCGGGCCTGGTGGCGCCACTCCGGCGAAGGCTGGCCGCAGGTCGGACCGAACAGACCCTTGCAATCATAGGAGCCGAGGCCCGGAAGCGGCTCGGTGACGAGTTCGTTCAGCCAGGTGCCGGTCACGTCGAAGCCGAACGTGCCCATGGATGCGGTCGGGATCGAATAGCTCCCAACCACGTCGATGCCCGAGGTCTTGAGCGAACCCGTGTTGAGGTTCGTCGAGACGATATAGCCCTGCCGGCCAAAGATCGTGCCGGTACGCGGATCGCGGTTGAACAGCCCGCAGAAATACGGGTCGCCGGTGGCGAAGCACTGGCTGATCGTCAGTGAGGTCGGAACCGAGCTGATATAGTCCTTCACCTTGATGTTGAAGTAATCGACGGAGAGCGAGAAGCGCGGCAGGAACCGTGGCGTCAGCACCGTGCCGATCGTGAAGGTGTCGCCCTTTTCCGGCTTCAGGTCGGGATTGCCGCCGCCCAGTGCGCTGCACGTTTCCGACGGGCATTCCAGGATGGTCCCATATTGCGCCGCCGTCACGCCGGTCAGCATGCACTGCTCGAGCGATGCTTCCGGGTTGGTGCCGGCGCAGGGATCCTGTGCGGACACGTTGCCGATCGACTGGCTGGCGTAGAGTTCGGAGATGTTGGGCGCGCGGATCGCTCGGTTGTAGCTGCCCCGGAAGCGGATGTCGGACACGGGCGCGTATTCGATTTCGAACTTGTAGGTCGAGATCTTCTTGGCCTGGCTGCTATAGTCCGACAGGCGATAGCCGGCGTTGAGCGTCAGCGACTTGGCGAAGGGCAGGTCTTCCAGAACCGGCACTTCAAGCTCCCCGTAGACCTCGCTGACGTTGAACTTGCCCTGCGACTCCGTCGTGCCCTTCGATTGCGCGACCTCGTCCGCTTCGAACTTCAGGGTCTCGCGGCGATGCTCCACGCCCAGCACCAGGCCGATGCCGTGCGTGGCCCAGGGGCTTACAACGCCATAGCTCGTCAGGTCCGCGCTGACGTTGCCGCTATAGACCTGCTCGGTATCCAGGCCGCGGGTGTAGCTCGGTACGTAGATATAGTCGAATGCGTCCTGAGAGATCGCGCCATAGCCGAACACGTCCAGCGGCACGCAATTGGGATCGGTGCCGTCGACGACGGAGGTGCAGGTCGGCGTGCCGTTGACGTCCACCACCTGCAGGCCGCGGTTCGCGCGCCGCGCGTCGATGTCGTTCTGGTAATTCTCACGGAACAGCACGCGCGAGTAGAGCGCGTTCACGTCGTAGCGGATCCCCTCGGCGATCTGCCCGCGCACGCCGCCCGTGATGCGCCAGTCGGTGTGGCGCAGGTCATCCCGACGCGGCCGCGCGTTGCCCGCGACCGGGCGATAGCCGATGAACAGGTCCTGCGTTGCCGACGTGCCATAGGCGTCGCCGCACAGGGTCTGACCCTGCTGCGCGCTCATCAGCGGGTTGTTGCAGTTGATGGTGTAGGTATCGCCCTGCCACAGGGCGGAGGGTGCGACCTGCGAATAGCTGCGGTCATCCATGAACATGCCGCTGGCATAGACCTCGGCCGCCGGGCTGATCTCGAAATGCGCGAAGCCGCCGGCCGTGTAGCGCTCGTCCGAACGCTGGAAATAGTTCAGCGGCGCCGTGTTGTAGCGATACTCGGGGCCGTAGGTCGCCCAGGTCTTCTGTCCATCCTTGGTGTTGACATAGGTGGTGCCGAAGCCGGGTCCCGACAGCGGATTGAAGAGGCCATACTGGTTGTTCGACGAACCGCCGCAGATCAGGCCCGTCGAGTCGGCGTTCGGATCGAACGCGCAGGCGGAGACGTCGCGATCCGACTGCAGGATCGGCTTGACGCTGCGATAGCCGAAATAGGCGGTGATGTTGCCGCGGCCGTCGGCGAAGTCCTTGCCAGCGGCCAGGCTGAGGTTCAGCCGCTGGCCGTCGAGCACGTTGCGGTTCGCGCGGTCATAGCCGGCGTCCTCCACGATCTGGCGCGCGGCATCATTGTTGTTGTCGTGGAAGGAGAAGCCGTACTGGACATCGGCGCGCACACCGTTGAGGTTCTGCTTCAGGATGAAGTTGACCACGCCCGAGATCGCGTCGGAGCCATAGACGGCAGAGGCGCCGCCGCTCACCACGTCGACCCGCTCGACCAGCACGGACGGGATCAGGTTCAGGTCGTTCGCCTGCACCGGCAGCAGCCGCTGCCCGTTCACCAGCACCAGGTTGCGGTTGCTGCCCAGGTTGCGCAGGTTGACCCGCGCCGTGCCGTCGGAACCGTTCGAGACGTTCTCGTTCGCGTCTGCCGTCACCTGCGGCAGGCGGTTCAGCACGCTTTCGACGTTGGTCGCGCCCTGCAGCCGGATTTCCTGCGCACCGACGACCGTGAGCGGGCTGTTGCTGGTGAGGTCCGGGCGCTGGATGCGGGTGCCGGTGACGGTGATCGTTTCGGATGCGGCGTCCGATTCCGATGGCGGCGCAGTGTCCTCGATCGTGGGACCGGTGGTCTGTGCTGCTGCCTGCCCCCCGGCCGCCAGCACTGCCGCAACGGCGAAAATCGACGTGAACCGTCGGATGTCGCGGTGACGCATCTTCTTACTCCCCTTGGATAGCCCTTGGGAAGGAGAACACATGATCGAATACCGAATGTCAAATACGTTATACGATTCTTGTCGGCAGAGCTCTCGTGAGTTTCAAAGTGTTGCTTCTCTGTAACGGTTTCGTCACAGGCGCGGCTGGCCGGGCTGGGCTGAAACCGTGGGGAGCCAAGCCCGCAGCCGCGCGATTGCCTCGACGACGAGCGGCGTCGCGACAGCGAAGCTGAACCGGATGAAGCGCCCGCCGCGGATCGGATCGAAGTCCATGCCCGGAGCGGTCGCGATGCCGGTGTCGCTCAGCATCTGCTTGCAGAAGGCGATGCTGTCGTCGGTCAGATGGGCAACGGACGCATAGATGTAGAAGGCACCGTCCGGAGGCGCGATCTCGCCCAGTCCCAACTCCGGCAGCGCGGCAAGCAGCAGTGCACGGTTGCGCCTGTAGGTGTCGAGGTGCCCCTCCAGCTCTTCCGGTGCGTCGAACGCTGCCAAGGCTGCATGCTGGCTCAGGGACGGCGGGGTGAGGAACAGGTTGCCCATCCGCTTGCGCGCTTCCTCCACAAGGTCGGCAGGTGCGACCATCCAGCCCAGTCGCCAGCCCGCCATGCTGAAATACTTGGAAAAGCTGTTGAGGATGATCGCGTCTGCCGAGTGCCGCAGCATCGTGTCCGCAGGCTGGTCGTAGCTCAGCCCATGGTAGATCTCGTCTGACACGATGCGAATGCCTCTGGCGCGGCACAGCTCGGCGATCTCGGCCAGTTCCTCAGGCGGGATGATCGTGCCGGTCGGGTTCGCGGGGCTCGCGAGGATCAGTCCCGCAGGCGCCGGATCAACTGCCGCCAGCGCATCCGCGACATCTGGAAACGAACCTCTGCGCCGCAGTCGATCTCCACCGGCTCCATGTGCAGCGCGCGCAAGGTATTGCGATAGGCGACATAGCCCGGCCGCGCGGTCACTACCCGGTCGCCTGGCATGAAGGCGGTTGCCAGCCCCAGGACGAGGGCGGGGGACGCTCCGCAGGTCAGCAGGATGCGCTCCGGGTCCACTGCCACGTCATAGCGATCGGCATAATGCCGGGCGATCCGCGCCTTGAGCGCCGGGCTCTCCCAATAGCCCATCGCGTCGCTGTCGAGCACGCGGTGCGCGGCGGCGATCGCGGTGCTCGGCGCGCCGGTGGACGGCTGGCCGAATTCCATATGGATGATCGAGCGGCCTTCGCGCTTCAGCTGATGGGCAAGCTGGCTGATGGCGATGGCGTGAAACGGTTCAACGGTGCTGCGCATCGCCGGCTCTTCCCACGCCGCCGCCCCAAGCGCCAGCCCATCACGCGGCCCGCGCGCCGCTCACGAGCTTCCCCGGCCCGATCGTACCCCAGGCCAAGGTCGGAGCCCGGATGCGGCCACAACTCGATGGCCAATCGAGCCCTCCGTGCTCCTGCGGAGGCAGGAGCCCAGGGTATCCCGTACCAACGCCCGCGGTTCTGCTCCGGGGCGGCCTCTCGCACCTCGAGCAAGGGACTCGTCTCCGCAGAAAGTACGCAATAGCCGCAGCCTAGGCGACTCCCGCCGCGACCAGCGCCTTCAACGCATCGCCAAACTGCGAGATGCCGGCTTCGCTGAACCCGGCGATGTTGATGCGGCCGGAGGCTGCCATGTAGATCGCATGCTCCTCGCGCAGCCACGCCACCTGGCTGCGGGAGAGGGGCAGGGTGGCGAACATGCCCTTGCCGCAGGCGATCGGCGCCAGGTCGATGCTCCCGATCGTTCCCAGGGCGCTTACGCCGCGGCGCAGCAGGCACAGCCGCTCACGCATCGAATCCAGCTCGGCGCGCCACTCGGCGGCAAGTGCCGCATCCTCCAGCACGATGCGGGCGGCGGCGGCGCCGTGATCGGGCGGCATCGACCAGTTGGCGCGCGCCAGCGCCAGCAGGTTGGAATAAAGGATCGCGGTTTCCTGCGCGGTCGGCGCCACGGTCCACAGCGCGCCGGTGCGCTCGCGGTAGAGGGCGAAGTTCTTGTCGCACGAATAGGCGAGCAGGCCGTGAGTGCAGCGCGCCAGCACCGCCCGCGCACCGGCCGCATCTTCGTCCCAGCCGTCGCCCAGTCCCTGATAGGCGAGGTCCACGAACGGCACGAGCCCGCGCGCCTCGACTCGAGCGGCGATCTCCGCCCACAGCGCTGCGTCCGGGTCGATGCCGGTGGGGTTGTGGCAGCAGCCGTGCAGCAGCACCGCGTCGCCAGCGGCCGCCTGGTCGAGCGCCGCAAGCATTGCCGCGCCGTTCAGCGTCTGGCTTGCCACGTCAAAGGCGTCATACGCCCTGGGCTCCAGCCCGGCAGCGGCAAAGATGGGCGCGTGGTTGGGCCAGCTTGGCGTCGCCATCCAGATGCGGGTCACGCCGGCCCGCGCCAGCAGTTCCGCACCCAGCCGCAGCGCGCCGGTGCCGCCCGGCGTCTGGATGCCGGCCGTGCGCTCGGCCGGCACCGGATCGCCCAGCACCAGCGGCGCGAGCGCGGCGACGAAGCGGGCATCGCCTTCCGGGCCCAGATAGGACTTGCTGTCCTGATGGGCGAGCAGCCGCGCCTCCGCCGCCTTGACGGCGCGCATGACCGGGGTGCCGCCCTCCGCATCGCGGAACATGCCGACTCCCAGGTCCAGCTTGTTGGGCCGCGGATCGCCGCGATAGGCGCCGATCAGCGCCAGCAGCGGATCTGCGGGCAGGAGCGAGAGCTGTTCAAAGGCCATGGTGTCTTCCGGATAGGACGTCAGGATCGCGACGCCGGTTTGCAGTGCGGCGGTTAGCCTCGGGACCGGCACGGGCGCAATCGCCATGCAGCCAAGCGCGCGGTCTCGACGTTGGGCGTTTCAGGCAGGAGGCACTGGATGATCACCGTTCACCATCTTGAGAACAGCCGCTCGCAACGGGTGCTCTGGCTGCTGGAGGAGCTGGGGCTCCCCTATGCGGTGAGACGCTATGAGCGGAACAAGGCGACGATGCTCGCCCCGCCCGAGCTTCGCCAGGTGCACCCCCTGGGTAAGTCGCCGGTGATCGAGGACGCCGCCTCTGCCGGGGGCACGCCCGTCGTGGTCGCAGAGACGGGGGCGATCGTCGAGTATCTGGTCGAGAAAGCTGATGGTCGCCTGGGCGCGCCGGCACATCGCGAGTCCGCGCTGCACTACCGCCACTTCCTCCACTATGCCGAAGGATCGCTGATGCCGCCGCTTCTGGTGAAGCTGGTGCTCGGCCGGGTACCGCTGCTCGGCAAGGCGGCGCAGCGTCGTATCCAGCCGATGATCGACGTCCACCTCGACTTCGTGGAGGGCGAGTTGTCGCGGCGCGACTGGTTCGCGGGCGACGTGTTCACCGCCGCAGACATCATGATGAGCTTTCCGTTGGAGGCAGCGCGGAATCGAGCCGGGCTCGATGAAACGCGCCCGGCGACGATCGACTGGCTGGAGCGGATCCACGCCCGCCCCGCCTATGGCGCTGCCTTGGCAAAGGGCGGACCCTATGCCTATGCCTATGCCTATGCATAACGCCGCTTAGCCGATGTCCCGGAAGCTGTCCGGGGCGTCGCCGCGCGGGGTGCCGGAGGGGGCGTGCGCCGGCTCGATCTCTGCCGGTTCCGCCGGATCCAGCCCGCCCTCCCACTTGGCGATCACGGTCGCCGCAATCGCATTCCCGATCACGTTGGTCGCGGTGCGGCCCATGTCGAGGAAATGATCGACGGCCAGGATCAACAGCAGGCCGGCCTCCGGGATCTTGAACATCGACAGCGTGGCCGCGATCACCACCAGGCTGGCGCGCGGCACGCCGGCGATGCCCTTGGACGTGACCATCAGCACCAGCAGCATGGTGATCTGCTGGCCGATCGACAGGTCGATGCCATAGGCCTGGGCGATGAACAGCGACGCGAACGTCATGTACATCATCGAGCCGTCGAGATTGAACGAATAGCCAAGCGGCAGCACGAAGCTGGCGATGCGCGGCGGCACCCCGAACCGGTCGAGCGCCTCGAGCGTGCGCGGGAAGGCGGCTTCGGAGGAGGCAGTCGAGAAGCCCACCAGGATCGGCTCGCGCAGGTAGCGGATCAGCTGGCCGACCCGCGGCCCGATCATCAGGAAGGCGATGCCGAACAGCAGCAGCCACAGCGAGGCGAGGCCCGCATAGACGCTGCCCATGAAATAGGCGAGCTGGCCGATGACACCGGGGCCCTGCTCGGCGAGCGTGCCCGCGACCGCGGCAAACACCGCGATCGGCGCGAACCGCATCACATAGTCGGTGATCTGCAGCATCACCGACACCAGCGCCTCAAGCGCGCGGGTGAGCGGGGCGGCCTTTTCGCCGACTGCCGTCATCGCCACGCCCACGAACACCGAGAACACGACGATCTGCAGGATTTCGTTGGTCGCCATCGCCTCGACCATCGAGGCGGGCACGATGTGGCTGATGAAGTCCTTGAGGTTGAACGACGCCTTGGCGAGCCCGGCCGACGCATCCGCCGGCGGCATCGGCAGCCCCAGGCCGACGCCCGGCTGCAGAAGGTTCACCAGGATCAGCCCGACCGTCAGCGACAGGAGGCTCGCGCCCACGAACCATGCGAACGCCCGCAGTCCAACCCGGCCAAGCGCACTCGTGTCGCCCATATGGGTGATGCCCACCACCAGGGTCGAGAACACCAGCGGCGCGATGATCATCTTGATCAGCCGCAGGAACAGCGCGGTCACGATCGAGAAATAGCCGGCGATGTCCTTCAGCTGCGCAGTGCCGGCGCCGCCGCCGTCATCCAGCGACGCATTCAGCACCCAGCCGACCACGAGGCCGAGCACCAGGCCGACAAGAATATAGGCGGTAAGCCGCTTGGCCATTCAGAAAACACCCCCGGGGAACAGGCCGCGCAACCAAGGGGAATGCGCCGCCCGGGTCAAGCCGATTGTCCCCGAACGCTTCTGCCGCGCCACCGCCGGCGCGCTTTCGTGCAACGTCTCTGCGACCTTTTCCTGGCGGCGCAGCAAGTCCCGCGCGGATCGCTTGGCAAGGTCGCGGCTTGCCCCTAATCAGCGCGCATGATCTCGACCAACGATGTTCGCCGCTCGTTCCTCGACTTTTTCGAGAAGGAGGGGCATGCGCGCGTCCCGTCTGCCCCGCTGGTGCCGCAGAACGACCCGACGCTGATGTTCGTGAACGCAGGCATGGTCCCGTTCAAGAACGTGTTCACGGGCCTGGAAACGCGCCCCTACAGCACCGCGACCTCGTCGCAGAAGTGCGTGCGCGCCGGCGGCAAGCACAACGACCTCGACAACGTGGGCTACACCGCGCGCCACCACACCTTCTTTGAAATGCTCGGCAACTTCTCTTTCGGCGACTATTTCAAGGATCGCGCGATCGAGCTCGCGTGGAACCTGATCACCCGCGAATGGGGGATCGCCAAGGACCGGCTGCTCGTCACCGTCTATCACACCGACGATCAGGCGGCAGAGCTCTGGAAGAAGATCGCCGGCCTGTCCGACGACCGCATCATCCGTATCGCTACCAAGGACAATTTCTGGGCGATGGGCGACGACGGCCCCTGCGGTCCGTGCTCGGAAATCTTCTTCGACCATGGCGATCACATCGCCGGTGGTCCCCCGGGATCGCCCGACGAGGACGGCGACCGCTTCGTCGAGATCTGGAACCTCGTCTTCATGCAGTATTTGCAGCAGGCGAACGAGATCGTCGGCGAACTGCCGCGCCCATCGATCGACACAGGCATGGGGCTGGAGCGCGTTGCAGCGGTGCTGCAGGGCGTCCACGACAACTACGACACCGACACCTTCCGCGCGCTGATCGACGAATCGGGCGCGCTCACCGGTGCCGCCACCGACGGGCCGATGCAGGCGAGCCACCGCATCATCGCCGACCATCTGCGCGCCTCCGGCTTCCTGGTTGCCGACGGCGTGCTGCCGGCGAACGAAGGTCGCGGCTATGTGCTTCGCCGCATCATGCGGCGGGCGATGCGCCACGCGCACTTGCTGGGGGCCAAGCAGCCGCTGATGCACCGCATGGTGCCCTCGCTGGTGGCCGAGATGGGCGCCGCCTATCCCGATCTCGTCCGCGCGCAGCCACTGATCGAGGCGACGCTGCTCCAGGAGGAAACCCGCTTCCGCCAGACGCTCGACAAGGGCCTGCGCCTGCTCGACGAGGCGACCGCCGGCATGGCCCAAGGCGACACGCTCGCGGGTGAGACCGCGTTCAAGCTCTACGACACCTTCGGCTTCCCCTATGACCTGACCGAGGATGCGCTGCGCAGCCAGGGCCTGGGCGTCGACCGCGCCGGCTTCGAAACTGCGATGGCCGAGCAGAAGCGCGCCGCGCGTGCCGCCTGGAAGGGCTCGGGCGCCAAGGCCTCGGACGAAGTGTGGTTCGACATCGTCGAGGAAAGCGGCGCCACCGAATTCACCGGCTATGCCGTGGCTGAAGGTCAGGGCGAGGTGATCGCGCTGGTCCGCGACGGCGCGCGCGTCGACCGCGCCGAAGCGGGCGAGGAAGTGCTTGTGGTCACCAATCAGACGCCTTTCTACGCCGAAAGCGGCGGTCAGGTCGGCGACAGCGGCACAATCGACACCGACAAGGGCCTGTCGGCAACCGTGCTCGACACGTCCAAGCAGCTCGGCAAGCTCCACGTCCACCGCACGCGCATCGACGCTGGCGCGCTGGCCGTGGGCGACAGCGTCCACCTCGCGATCGACACCGCACGTCGTGGCCAGATCCGCGCCAACCACTCCGCCACCCATCTGCTGCACGAGGCGCTGCGTGAGCAGCTCGGCACCCATGTTGCGCAGAAGGGCAGCCTGGTTGCGCCCGAGCGGCTGCGCTTCGATTTCTCGCAGCCCACCCCCGTCACGCCCGCCGACATCGCCGAGGTGGAGGCGCAGGTGAACGCACAGGTGCGCGGCAACGGCACCGTCACCACGCGCCTCATGACCCCCGACGACGCCATCGCGATGGGCGCCATGGCGCTGTTCGGTGAGAAGTACGGTGATGAAGTCCGCGTCGTCTCGATGGGCGAGGATGCCGAGGGCACCTATTCGATCGAGCTGTGCGGCGGCACGCACGTCAATGCGCTTGGCGAGATCGGCGTGTTCAAGATCGTCGGCGAAGGTGCGGTTTCGAGCGGCGTCCGCCGCGTCGAGGCGCTGACCGGCGAGGCGGCCCGCCAGTGGCTGGCCGGCCGCGACGAAAAGCTGCGCGAAGCGGCTGCTCTGCTCAAGGCGACCCCGGACGAGGTGCCGGGTCGCGTCGCTACCCTGGTTGAGGAACGCCGGCGTCTGGAGCGCGAACTTGCCGAGGCCAAGAAGGCGCTCGCACTCGGCGGCGGTGCCGGTGCAGCCCCCGCAGGACCGGAGACGGTCGGCGGCGTCGCCTTTGTCGGCCAGGTGCTCGACGGGCTCGAGGCCAAGGCTCTGCGCGGTGCGGTCGACGAGGCTAAGCAGCGCATCGGCTCCGGCGTCGTTGCGCTGGTCGCGGTCAACGAAGGCCGCGCCTCGGTCGCAGTCGGCGTCACCGCCGATCTGGTCGCCATCCACAGCGCGGTCGATCTGGTCAAGGCGGCAGTCGCCGCGCTGGGCGGGCAGGGTGGCGGCGGCCGTCCCGACATGGCCCAGGGCGGCGGTCCGGACGGCGACAAGGGCGATGCTGCCATCGCGGCGGTACGCGCAGCGCTGGAGCTGGTCGCGGCCTGAATCAGGCGGGGCAGGTCGCCATCGGTTCGGCCGTGGCACTGAGTCCCTGCCTCGCGAGACATCAAAGGCCCTGTCCCGTGCTCCTGCGAAGGCAGGAGCCCAGGGTCACACGCTCCGACAGCGGTTGTTCTGCTTGGCCCTGTATCCCTGCCTGCGCAGGGATACAGAATCTGAGCGGAGAGGGCAAAGGGCGGACCCGCCGATCGTCGGGTGCGAAGCGGTCGTTCAGCGCAGCCGCAGGCTCAGGGTTTCGGGCGATGCCTAGCGCTATGTGAAAACGCGTGAGAAGCCGCCTCTAAGTCATTAGTTTCAAACAAAACCCCCGGCGGGTCACCCCGCAACCTCGCTCCGTCGCGTACGCCGCAGCCTCGGCTCGCGCTCCAATCCAGCGCCCTCGCGGATCTCCCGGCGCAGTTCGTCCCGCTTCTCGTGGATAGAGGCGATCACAGGGCCCATCGCCACGCCCATTTCCACCAGTACGGCCTCCGAGAGCTGCAGCGAACTCTCGAGCGTCTCCGGCACCGCCTCCGTCACCCCGGCGGCATACAGCTCGGCCGCATGGGCCGCGTCCCGCGCGCGGGCGACGATGGTGAGGTCGGGCACCCAGCCGCGTACCCGCCGGGCGATGCGCACGGTCAGGACCGGCTCGTCCATGGTCAGGATCAGCGCGCTCGCCCGGCCCAGGTTGAGGCGGTCGACCAACTCCGGGCGCACCACGTCGCCGAAGATCACCGGATAGCCGTCGCGCCGCGCGGCCGCGACCGTGTCGATGTTGGACTCCACCGCGACGAACGGCTTGTCATGGGCGCGCAGCATGTCGGCGACCATCCGACCGACCCGGCCGAAGCCGATGATGACCGCACCTGGTCCCTCGGCGCTCGGTTGCGGTTCCTCGACGCCGCTCCGCAGATCGATCTGGCGCGCCACCCGCTTGCCCACCATCGCCAACAGCGGCGTGATGGTGAGGCCGATCGCGGTCACCGTCTGCCAGAAGGCGGCGGTCGAGGGCTGGATCAGCTGCGCCTGAGCCGCGGTCGCGAGCACGATCAGCGTCGTCTCGGACGGGCTCGCCATCAGCAGGCTCGTCTCGGCCGCAACGCCGCGACGCAAACGGGCCACCCGCAGCATCGCGCCCGTCACCAGCGCCTTTACCAGCACGACGCCGCCGACCGCGGTCGCGAGCGACAGCCAGTTCTCGGCGATCGAGCGCAGGTCCAGGCTCATGCCGACCGTGATCAGGAACACGCCCAGCGCCAGCCCCTTGAACGGCGCGGTGATGACTTCGACCTCGGTATGATATTCGGTTTCGGCGATCAGCAGGCCGGCGAGCAGCGCCCCGACGATGGGGGAGAGACCGGCAGCAGTCGTGACCATGCTGGCGACAATCACCACCAGCAGGCTCGCCGAGAGAAACAGCTCCGGGCTCTTGGTGCGTGCAGCCTGGGCGAACAGCCGCGGCAGGATCAATCGCCCGCCGACGAACAGCGCAGCGATCGCCACGCTGCCCCAGATGAGCGTCTGGATGATGCCGCTCCAGCCAGCATCCTGCGCGTTGGGCGCAAGCGCACCCAGCGCAAAGATGATCGGCACCAGCGCCAGATCCTCAAACAACAGCATGGAAAAGGCCGTGCGCCCGACGACGCTGGTCGTGCCTGCCATCGGCAGCACCAGGGCGGTCGACGACAGCGCCAGCGCCATGCCCAGCCCCAGGGCGCCCGGCAGCCCCTGGCCCAGCAGGAACAGCGCCCCGCCGATGAAGAGGCCGGACACCAGCAGTTCCGACGCGCCGAGCCCGAACACCTGCACGCGCATCGCCCACAATCGCCGGAACGACAGCTCCAGCCCGATGGAGAACAACAGCAGCACGATGCCGAATTCGGCAAAGGGTTCGATCGAGTGCCGATCGGTGATCGTGACGTGGAACAGCCACGGGAAGCGGTCGACCAGCGCGCCGAGGCCCGCTGGACCCACCAGCACGCCCACCAGGATGAACCCGATCACCGGATTGACGCGAAAGCGCGCAAACGCCGGGATCACCAGCCCGGCGGCTCCCAGGATCACCAGCGAGTCGCTGAACGGCGTCGAATCGATCGGTAGGGGCATGCGTCCTTGTTGCGGATGACGGCGCAGATGCCAACGCCGCTGGCCTTCGGTGCTTTCAATCCCGGCGACGCTTCCTAGGTTGAACGAAGAAACCAGCCGAGAGGAGCGCGAATGCCGCATGCCACCCCGTTGATTGCCACCGTCGTCGCGGGGATCGTCATCGCCTTTATCTTCGGCGCCGTCGCGCAGCGGCTACGCATGCCTCCACTGGTCGGCTATCTGCTCGCGGGCGTTGTCATCGGCCCGTTCACGCCCGGGTATGTCGCCGACCAGCCGCTCGCCAACGAACTGGCCGAACTCGGCATCATCCTGCTGATGTTCGGGGTGGGCCTGCATTTCTCGGTTCGCAACCTGATGGAGGTACGCCGCGTCGCCGTCCCCGGCGCGCTGGTGCAAATTCTGGTCGCGACCCTGCTGGGCGCAGGGCTTGCCAGCTTCTTTGGATGGTCGATCGGCGCAGGCATCGTCTTCGGCCTGGCGCTCTCCGTCGCCAGCACCGTTGTCCTGC
The DNA here is from genome assembly GCF_020707215.1 of Sphingomonas sp. PL-96. Lineage (GTDB taxonomy): Bacteria > Pseudomonadota > Alphaproteobacteria > Sphingomonadales > Sphingomonadaceae > Sphingomonas. Next base: position 1,163,611 of record NZ_JAJFET010000001.1, on the reverse strand, counting down.
TGCGCGCGTTGCAGGAGCGCCGGCTGCTCGACACCGATCGCGGTCGCATCGCGGTAGGCTGGCTGATCGTCGAGGATCTGGTGATGGTTCTCGCCCTGGTGCTGATCCCCGCCTTTGCGAGCGGTGGCGGCGATCCGATGGCGCTGCTCGGCACGATCGCGCTGACCATCGGCAAGGTCGCGGTGTTCGTTGCGGTGATGCTGCTTGGAGGCCGGCGGTTTGTGCCGTGGCTGCTCCACCTCATCGCGCATTCCGGCTCGCGCGAGCTGTTTCGCCTGGCGGTGCTTGCGATCGCGCTCGGGGTCGCCTTCGGCGCGGCGATGCTGTTCGGCGTGTCCTTCGCGCTGGGCGCCTTCTTTGCGGGCATGGTGCTGGCCGAGACTCCGCTCAGCCACCGCGCTGCCGAGGAGACGCTGCCGCTGCGCGACGCCTTTGCGGTGCTGTTCTTTGTCTCGGTCGGCATGTTGTTCAACCCGTCGATCCTGATCGAGCACACGCTTCCAGTGCTGGCGGCGCTCGCGATCGTGCTGGTCGGCAAGTCGATCGCCGCCTTCGGCATCGTGCGGGCGTTTGGCCGCGATCGCCGCACTGCGCTGACCATCGCCGCCAGCCTGGCGCAGATCGGCGAATTCTCCTTCATTCTCGCGACCTTCGGGGCCGAACTTGACCTGCTTCCTCGCGATGGTCGCGACCTGATCCTCGCAGCCGCGATCCTGTCGATCCTGCTTAATCCGCTGCTCTTCAACCTGATCGACCGGTTCGGCCGTCGTTCGCAAGAGGCGGCCCCGATCGGCGGCGCGCCTGCGATGCCGGCAGCCGGGCACATCGTCCTGGTGGGCCATGGAAGGGTCGGCGCGCGGGTGGCCAGCCGGCTCCTGGAGGCAGGCGAGCGGCTGACGTTGGTCGAGGTGGAGGACCGTCATGAGGGGTTGCCGGAGGCGGCGACGATCGTGCTGGGCAATGCCGCCAATCCCGCGACGCTTGCACGCACCGGCCTGACGGACGCGCGCATGCTCTTCGTGTCGATCCCCGCGGGCTATGAGGCAGGGCAGGTGATCGAGCAGGCGCGCGCGATCAATCCGGCGCTGCACATCGTCGCGCGTGCCCACTCCGACGAGGAGGTGGAAGCGATGGCCCAGCGCGGCGCCAGCTGCACCTTCATGGGCGAGGCGGAGATCGCCCGCCGCATGGTGGACGAGGCGTTGGTCGGCATCCGCTAGCGCGCAACGGGAAAGGGCCGGCGGATCGCTCCGCCGGCCCTTCCTTGTGTCCGCTGTTCCGGAAGATCAGGCGCCGATGGCGCCCATCTTGTTCTCCAGATTGACGCGGACCTGTTCAAAGAACTGCTCGGTCGTCATCCAGGGCTGGTCCGGCCCGATCAGGATCGCGAGATCCTTGGTCATGTGGCCATTCTCGACGGTCTCGATGCAGACGCGCTCCAGCGTCTCGGCGAACTGAGTCACTTCCGGCGTGCCGTCGAACTTGCCGCGATACTTCAGGCCGCCGGTCCAGGCGAAGATCGACGCGATCGGGTTGGTGGAGGTCGCCTTGCCCTGCTCGTGCTGGCGATAGTGGCGGGTGACGGTGCCGTGCGCCGCTTCCGCCTCGATCGTCTTGCCGTCGGGCGTCATCAGCACCGAGGTCATGAGACCCAGCGAGCCAAAGCCCTGTGCCACCTGGTCCGACTGCACGTCGCCGTCATAGTTCTTGCAGGCCCAGACGAACTCGCCGTTCCACTTCAGCGCCGATGCGACCATGTCGTCGATCAGGCGGTGCTGATAGACGATGCCGGCGGCCTGGAACTTGTCGGCGAACTCGGTCGCGAACACCTCTTCGAAGATGTCCTTGAAGCGGCCGTCATAGGCCTTGAGGATGGTGTTCTTGGTCGAGAGATACAGCGGCCAGTTGCGGCCGAGGCTGTAGTTCATGCTGGCGCGGGCGAAGTCGCGGATCGATTCGTCCAGGTTGTACATGCCCATCGCGACGCCCGCTGCCGGGAAGTCGAACACCTCGTGCTCGATGACCTCGCCGTCGACGCCCTCGAACTTCATGGTCAGCTTGCCGGCGCCCGGCACCTTGAAGTCGGTCGCCTTGTACTGGTCGCCGAACGCGTGGCGGCCGACGACGATCGGGTGGGTCCAGCCCGGGATCAGGCGGGGCACGTTCTGGATCACGATCGGCTCGCGGAAGATCACGCCGCCCAGGATGTTGCGGATCGTGCCGTTCGGCGAACGCCACATCTTCTTGAGCCCGAATTCCTCGACGCGGGCTTCGTCCGGGGTGATCGTCGCGCACTTCACGCCGACGCCGTACTTCTGGATCGCCTTGGCCGAATCGACGGTGATCTTGTCGTCGGTCTCGTCGCGCTTCTGGATACCCAGGTCGTAATACTCGAGGTCGATGTCGAGGTAGGGGAGGATCAGCCGCTCGCGGATCCATGCCCAGATGATGCGGGTCATCTCGTCGCCGTCGATTTCCACGACGGGCGTCTTCACCTTGATCTTGGCCATGATCTCGCTTTCCGTTTGTCTGGCAGGGAAGGGTTGCCCTGCGTCTAGGAGCAAGCCGGGCATGGATCAACCGGCACCGGACGGCCGCGACAAGGGCGGGAAGGCGGGTTCGACCAAGCGCGCGTGTTGTCAGGCGAACGGGGCGCGGGTACACCCGTGCGCATGGCATCCTTGGAAAAACCGCCGATCGTGACGACGACGGTGAAATGGCGCTGGCCCTCGGTTCACCCCGAGGGGCGCAAATATGTAGCGATTTCCGCGATCGTTGCGGCAATCTTCCTGTTCTTCGTGTGGGACGAGCTCGGCTTTGTGCTGGTCGGCTTCACCATCTGGGTCGCTGCCTTCTTCCGGGATCCGATCCGGGTGACGCCACAGGGCGCCGACCTGATCGTGGCACCTGCCGATGGCCTGGTCACGATGATCGAGCGCGTGCCGCTGCCGCCCGAACTGCGCGGTCCGAACGGGCTTGGCGAAGAGCCGCTGGTGCGCGTGTCGATCTTCATGAGTGTGTTCGACGTCCACATCAACCGCTCGCCGATCGCAGGCACGGTGCGGCAGGTCGTCTATATCTCGGGCAAGTTCCTAAACGCCGACCTCAACAAGGCCAGCGACGAGAACGAGCGCCAGCACATCGTGGTGGAGGACATGTACGGCCGCCGCATCGGCTTCACCCAGATCGCCGGACTGGTCGCCCGCCGCATCGTCGGCTTCGTAAAGCCCGGCGATATCATCGCCGCCGGCCAGCGCGTCGGCCTGATCCGCTTCGGCAGCCGCGTTGACGTGTTCCTGCCCGATGGCATCGAGCCGCAGGTGATCCTGGGGCAGCGGAGCATCGCGGGCGAGACGATCCTGGGCCGCCCTGCCGTACCGGCGCCCGCCGGCGTCGCGCAGTAAGGCGGCCCGATGCGCCGACCCCGAACCGCCCGCGGCATTCCGCTGCGCGCCGTCGCGCCCAATGCGGTTACCGCCTTGGCTCTGTGCTCCGGCCTTACCGGCATCCGCTTCGCTATTGCCGGCGAGTGGGAGCGGGCAATCATCATGATCCTGGTAGCCGGCGTTCTGGACGGCATCGACGGCCGCATCGCCCGGCTGGTCCACGGCCAGAGCCGTTTCGGTGCTGAGCTCGATTCGCTTTCCGACGCCATCTCGTTTGGCGTGTCGCCCGCGCTGATCCTCTACCTCTGGTCGCTGGTGGAGGCGCCGCGGATCGGATGGATCTGCGCGCTGGTCTATGCCGTCTTCACCGCGCTCCGCCTTGCGCGCTTCAATGCGCAGATCGACATAGTGGAACAGCCGCACAAGTCCGCCGGCTTCCTGACCGGCATTCCCGCACCCGCGGGGGCGGGCCTGGCGATGCTGCCCATCTATGTTTGGCTGTGGTCGGACGAGGCGGTGTTCCGCTCACCCTGGATCGTCGCCCCTTGGGTGGCGTTCATCGCCTTCCTGATGGTGTCGAGCCTGGCGACCTACAGCTGGTCGTCTTTGAAGCTTCGGCGCAACATCCGCTTCGAGGCGATCGTGGTGGTGGTGATTGTCGCGGCAGCGCTGGTGTCTGCGCCCTGGCAGACGCTGACCGTCGTCTGCCTGGGCTATCTCGCGACGCTGCCGTTCAGCATCCGTTCCTACCGCCGGGTCAGGCGGCTGCGCGAACCGTCCGCGCCGTCGCCCGCTGCCGGATAAGGTTGCGGCGCGACGACAACCGGATGGCCGGCAGGCGCTCCATCGGCGTCTCCGGCCCGTGGCGGAGCAGGCGAACGATGCGGTGCCACTGTGGCGCCACCGTTGCCACGATCGTGGAGATCGCCACCGAGAGGGTGAGCGCGAAAAGCAGTGAAGCAAACAGACTGGCCATGAAAAACCTCCGAACGCTTGCCGGAACACGGTAACGCTTCTTTAAGACACAAGAAGCGCTGGCCGCTTTGGTTCCGAAATCCTGTTGTGAACATGGTATGTTCCACATTCGTTCCATCTGTCAACGCTTGATCTGACGAGGCGGCTGGGCTAAGCGCGCCGCCTCAACCCCGCATGGGAAGCGCACATACCGGTGTTCCGGGCCTTCAAGGTCCCCGAATTCCTGCTTCCCAGAGGCTCAACCGGAAGGAGTTATCCCTATGGCGGCACCTGTCGTCTCCATGCAGCAGCTGCTCGAATCGGGCGCGCACTTCGGTCACCAGACCCACCGCTGGAACCCGAAGATGAAGCCGTACATCTTCGGCGACCGTAACGGTGTTCACATCCTCGACCTGTCGCAAACCGTGCCGCTGTTCGCGCGCGCTCTTGAGTTCGTCTCGTCGACCGTCGCCGCCGGCGGCAAGGTGCTGTTCGTCGGCACCAAGCGCCAGGCGCAGGAGCCGATCGCTGACGCCGCGCGCAAGTCGGGCCAGCACTTCGTGAACCACCGCTGGCTGGGCGGCATGCTCACCAACTGGAAGACCATCGGCAACTCGATCAAGCGCCTCAAGACGCTTGAGGAGCAGCTGTCGGGCGACACGCACGGCCTCACCAAGAAGGAAGTGCTGCAGCTCACCCGCGAGCGCGACAAGCTCGAGCTGTCGCTTGGCGGTATCCGCGACCTGGGCGGCATCCCGGACATCATGTTCGTGATCGACGCCAACAAGGAAGAGCTGGCGATCAAGGAAGCCAATAAGCTCGGCATCCCCGTCGTCGCCATCCTCGACTCGAACGTCTCGCCGGAAGGCATTGCGTTCCCGGTCCCGGCGAACGACGACGCGAGCCGCGCGATCCGCCTGTATTGCGAAGCCGTTGCGATCGCCGCGACCCGCGGTGGCCAGCAGCAGATGCAGCAGGCTGACTTCGACGTCGGCGCGATGGACGAGCCGCCGGTCGAGGAAGCACTGGCTTCGGACGAGACCGTCGCTGCCGAGGGCGAGCAGCAGATCAACGCCTGATCGGCGCGGATCGAACGATTTTCGGGCGGGGCGGGGCATCATGCTCTACCCCGCCCGTAACTTTGACTGACATACAAGGAACCACGACATGGCAGAGATCACCGCCGCCGCCGTCAAGGAACTGCGCGAGCGTTCGGGCGCAGGCATGATGGATTGCAAGAAGGCGCTGGCCGGGAATGGTGGCGACATGGAAGCCGCCGTCGACTGGCTGCGCACCAAGGGTCTTGCCGCCGCCGCCAAGAAGTCCAGCCGCACCGCGGCAGAGGGCCTGGTGGGCGTTGCGGTTGCCGGCACCGTGGGTGCTGCGGTCGAGGTCAACTCCGAGACCGATTTCGTCGCCAAGAACGACCAGTTCCAGAACTTCGTCCGCGAAGTGACTCAGGTCGCGCTCTCGGTCGGTGACGATGTCGAAGCGATCAAGGCGGCAGCCATGCCGTCGGGCACCACCGTCGCCGACGTGCTGACGCACAACATCGCCACCATCGGCGAGAATCAGTCGATCCGTCGCGCCAAGCGCCTTGAAGTCACCAGCGGCGTGATCGTCCCCTATGTGCACAACGCCGCCTCGGCCGGTCTCGGCAAGATCGGCGTGCTGGTCGCGCTGGAGAGCGAAGCGGGTGCCGACGTGCTCGAGCCGCTCGGCAAGCAGATTGCGATGCACATCGCCGCTGCCTTCCCGCTGGCGCTGTCGGTTGAACATCTCGATCCGGAAGTCGTCGAGCGTGAAGCCGCCGTTCTGCGGGAGAAGAACGCCGAGAAGATCGTCGGCAAGAGCGCCGAAGTTGCCGAGAAGATCCTCAACGGCCCGATCGAGAAGTTCAAGAAGGAGAACGCGCTCCTGACCCAGGCGTTCGTCATGGACGGCAAGACCCCGGTTCAGGACGTGATCGCCGCGGCCGGCAAGGAAGCCGGCAGCACGATCGTGCTGAAGGACTATGTCCGCTTCCAGCTCGGTGAAGGCATCGAGAAGGAAGAGAGCGACTTCGCGGCCGAGGTTGCGGCAACCGCCGGCATCTCCAAGTAAGCGCTCGTTCTCGCGAGACGTTTTTGACGCGGGCGCGGCCACCCAGGTGGCCGCGCCCGTTGTCGTATTCACCGGATCTGCACGGGATCGGCGCTTGGCATCCAAGCCGCCCGGCCCTAAGGTTCGCGCCGTTTCCCGAACCCTATGTACAAGGTGTCATGACCCTGCCTCGCTTTGATCGCATCCTTTTGAAACTCTCGGGCGAGGTCCTGATGGGGCCGGGTCAGTTCGGTATCGATCCCGCCACCTGCGACCGCGTCGCACGTGAGGTGAAGGCCGCGCGCGATGAGGGGCACGAGCTGTGCCTGGTCGTCGGCGGCGGCAACATTTTCCGTGGCCTGGCGGGCGCGGCGCAGGGCTTCGATCGCGCCAGCGCCGACTACATGGGCATGCTGGCGACCGTGATGAACGCGCTCGCCATGCAGAACGCGCTGGAGCGGATCGGCGTCGAGACGCGCGTCCAGTCGGCGATCCCGATGGCGTCGGTATGCGAGCCCTATATCCGCCGCCGCGCCGTGCGGCACATGGAGAAGGGTCGCGTCGTGATCTTCGCCGCCGGCACCGGCAGCCCGTACTTCACCACCGACACGACTGCCGCGCTGCGTGCCGCCGAAATGGGCTGCAGCGCGCTGTTCAAGGGCACCAGCGTCGACGGCGTCTATGATGCCGATCCCAAGAAGGTACCCACCGCCAAGCGCTATGACACGCTGAGCTTCGGTCGCGTGCTCGCCGACGACCTGAAGGTCATGGACGCAAGCGCCGTGGCGCTTTGCCGCGACAACGACATCCCCATCGTGGTGTTCAACATCCGCGACGAGGGCAATCTGGCAGCCGTGCTGCGCGGTCAGGGTACCGCCACCGTCGTCCAGAACCAGACCAACGCTTAAAAAGAACAGGAGCCTGATTCATGGCTGCATATAGCAAGGCCGACCTCGAACGCCGCATGGCCGGCGCAGTCGAGGCGCTGAAGGGCGATCTGGGCGGTCTTCGCACCGGCCGCGCGTCCGCCGCGCTGCTCGATCCGGTTACGGTCGAGGTCTATGGTGCGCACATGCCGCTCAACCAGGTGGCAACCGTCTCCGCGCCCGAGCCGCGCATGCTGTCGGTGCAGGTCTGGGACAAGTCCAACGTCGGTCCGGCCGACAAGGCGATCCGCTCGGCGGGCCTCGGTCTCAACCCGATCGTTGACGGCCAGACGCTGCGCCTGCCGATCCCGGACCTGACCGAGGAGCGCCGCAAGGAACTCGCCAAGCTCGCTGGCCAATATGCGGAAAAGGCGCGCGTCGCCGTCCGCAACGTCCGCCGCGACGGCATGGACAGCCTCAAGACCGACGAGAAGAAGGGCGTCATCTCCGAGGACGAGCGCAAGCGCCTGGAGACGGAGGTGCAGAAGCTCACCGACGCCACCATCGCCGACGTCGATTCCGCTGCGACTGCCAAGGAAAAGGAAATCCTGGGCAAGTGACGTCGCTTGCAGCCCCGGTTACGGCATCGGGGGGGGCGGGTGCTGCGATGCCCCGTCACGTCGCGATCATCATGGACGGGAACGGCCGCTGGGCGAAGGCCCGGCGGCTGCCGCGCATTGCTGGCCATCGCCAGGGCGTGGAGGCCGTACGCCGTACCGCCCGCGCCGCGCGCGAGCTCGGGATCGAGGCGCTCACCCTCTACGCCTTTTCGTCCGAGAATTGGCGCCGGCCCGAGGAAGAGGTCAGCGACCTCATGGGCCTGCTGCGCCATTTCCTGCGCAGCGAGATCGACGAGCTCGCGCGCGAGAACGTCCGCCTGCACGTCATCGGCGACTGGCGGCGACTGTCGCCCGATCTCGTCCGGCTGATCGAGGACGCGATGGCGCGCACCGCGCGCAACACCGGCTGCCAGCTGGCGATCGCACTCAACTATGGCGCGCAGGCCGAGATCGTCGCTGCCGCCCGCCAGCTCGCGACGCGCGTGCGCGACGGCCAGATGCCGGTGGAGGCGATCGACGAGGCGGCCATCGAGGACGCGCTCACCACGCGCGACCTGCCGCCGCTCGACCTGATGATCCGTACCTCGGGTGAGGTGCGGCTGTCGAACTTCCTGCTCTGGCAGGCGGCCTATGCCGAGCTGCTGTTCGTCGACACGCTCTGGCCCGACTTCGGGGCAGACGCGCTGGCGGACGCGGTCGCGCATTTCGGCCAGCGGCAGCGCCGCTTCGGTGGCCTGTGACCGACCAGCCGGTGCCGCCGCGGCGCTCTGACCTCAGCGTCCGCGCGGTTGCCGGCGTCGCCATGATCGCCATCGCGGCGGTCGCGCTCTATGTCGGCGGGTTCCTGTTCTGGCTGCTGGTTGCGGTCGCCGCGCTGTTCATGATGGCGGAGTGGGCCGACCTCCACCACGTCGTTCCCAAGGACAAGCGGCTTGCGCAGCTGGCGCTCTTCGTGCCGGTCACGATCATGGCGCCGGTCGCCGCGGGTCCCGGGTTTCTCGCGCTCGGCCTGGTTGCCGGCGCCGCTTTCTTCATCGTGATCGTCACGCGTCGGCAGGGGCTTGCGCATGGCATCGTCTATGTAGGGCTGCCCGTGCTTGCGCTGCTGCTGTTGCGCCACGAGCCGCAGGGCCGACTGCTGAGCTTCTGGGCCATGGCGCTGGTGTGGGCGTGCGACATCGGCGCCTACTTCGCCGGCCGCTCGATCGGCGGCCCCAAGCTTGCGCCCACCATCAGCCCCAACAAGACCTGGGCCGGGCTGATCGGCGGCGTGATCGCGGCCACCTTGTTCGGCGCGATCCTCCAGGAGTTCGGCCTGCCGCTCCATCTGGTGCTCGCAACGCCGCTGCTCGCGGTGCTGGCGCAGATGGGGGACCTCTACGAAAGCCAGCTCAAGCGCCGCGCCGGCGTCAAGGATTCCGGCAATGTCCTCCCTGGCCATGGCGGCGTGCTCGACCGGCTCGACGGTCTCGTACCCGTTGCCCCGGCCGCTGCGCTGATGGTCGTGCTCGCAAAGTTCCTGCCATGAAACGCGTCTCCATCCTCGGTGCGACGGGGTCGATCGGCACCTCGACGCTCGATCTCATCGTCCGCGCACCCGAGCAGTTCGAGGTGCTGGCCCTCACCGCCAACCGCGACGTCAAGAAGCTGGCCGAGGCGGCGATCCGCACGCGCGCGCGTCGGGCCGTGGTCGCCGATCCCGAGTGCCTGGACGCGCTGCGGGACGCGCTTGCCGGTTCCGACACCGAAGTCGCCGCTGGTTCCGAGGCCGTCGCGGAAGCAGCGGCAATGGGCGCCGACTGGACCATGGCCGCGATCGTCGGCACGGCCGGCCTCCGCCCCGTCATGGCCGCGCTTCAGGCCGGCGCCACCGTCGCCCTTGCCAACAAGGAAGCGCTGGTCACCGCCGGCGAAGTGGCGACCGCCGCCGCCCGCGCGCATGGTGCCACGTTGCTGCCGGTCGACTCCGAGCACAACGCCGTCTTCCAATGCTTCGACTTCGCCGATCCCGAGCGCGTGCGCCGCATCGTGCTGACCGCCAGCGGCGGCCCGTTCCGCGAGTGGAGCCTGGAGGCGATGCGCGGCATTACCCCGGCCCAGGCGGTCGCCCATCCCAACTGGTCGATGGGCGCCAAGATCTCGGTCGATTCTGCCACCATGATGAACAAGGGGCTGGAGCTGATCGAGGCGTTCCACCTCTTCCCTGTGTCGGCGGACCAGCTCGACGTCATCGTCCACCGCCAGTCGGTGGTGCATTCGATGGTCGAATATGTCGACGGCTCGGTGCTGGCGCAGATGGGCACGCCGGACATGCGCACGCCGATCGCGCACACGCTCGCCTGGCCGGACCGAATGGAAACGCCGTGCGCGCCGCTCGATCTTGCCAGCGTCGGCCGACTCGACTTCGAGGCTGCCGATCCGGTGCGATTCCCGGCGCTCGCACTCGCGCGCACGGCACTTCAGGCCGGCGGTGCACGGCCGGCGATCCTCAACGCCGCCAACGAAGTCGCGGTCGCTGCTTTCCTGGCCGGGAGCATCGGGTTCCTCGAAATTGCCGCAATCGTGGCCGATACGCTGGAGCGCTATGATCCGGAGGCACCGGCCAGCCTCGACGCGGTGTTCGCGGTCGATGCAGAGGCCCGGCGGCTTGCGGGAGAGCGTGTGAAGGACTGCGTCGCTTGATCGAAAGCCCCGGCTTCCTGCTGAGTGTCCTCGCCTTTCTGCTGGCGCTCGGACCCCTCGTCTTCATCCACGAACTCGGCCATTATCTCGCTGGTCGCCGCTTCGGCGTGAAGGTGGAGGCATTCTCGGTCGGGTTCGGGCGCGAGATCGGCGGCTTCACGGATCGTCGTGGGACTCGGTGGAAGTTCGGGTGGTTGCCGCTGGGTGGCTATGTCCGCTTCGCCGGCGACATGAACCCGGCGAGCCAGCCTTCCGCCGACTGGCTGTCGCTTCCCGCCGCCGAACGCCGTGCCACCTTCCAGGCCAAACCCTTGTGGCAGCGCGCGATCATCGTCGCGGCCGGCCCGCTTATCAACTTTGCGGTCGCGATCGTGATCCTGGCGGGTTTCGCGCTCGCCTATGGTGAGAGCCGCACGCCCGCCACCGTCGGCCTGGTTGCGCCGAACAGCGCGGCTGCTGCCGCTGGCCTCCAACCCGGCGACAAGATCCTCTCGATCGGCGGGCGCGGCGTCGAAACGTTCGACGACATCGCCCGCTTCACGCGCATCCGCCCCGGCGAGGTGAGCACGCTGCAGCTGGAACGCGGCGGACAGGTGCAGACCCTTCCTGTGACGCTTGGCACCACGACGGAGCAGGACCGCTTCGGCAATGTCTTCAAGCTGGGCCAGCTTGGCATTGGTCCTGCCGAACGCGTCGTGGAGCCGGTCGGCGTGCTGGAGGCACCGGCTGTGGCCGTCCGCCAGACCGCCGAGATGCTGGGGATGATGGTCGATACCCTTGGTCAGATCATCACCGGCCGCCGGCCTGTGTCGGAGCTCGGCGGCCCGATCAGCATCGCGCGCGCCTCGGGTGAGCAACTGGTGCTCGGGCCCCAGGCATTCGTGTTCCTGGTGGCGCTCATCTCGATTAACTTGGGGTTCATCAACCTCTTGCCAGTCCCGATGCTCGATGGCGGCCACCTGTTGTTCTATGCGATCGAAGCCGTACGTCGCCGTCCCACCGACCCGCGGGTGGTGGAATGGGCGTTCCGGGGCGGTGTGATGGCAATTTTGGCGTTGATGCTTCTGGTGACCGCGAATGATCTCGGGTCGCTAGGGCTTTGGCGCGGCTTGTCCGGCTTGATCGGGTGAGCGGCTTAGGGCAGGGCGGGCCGGAACCGCATGCTGTGTGTGTTGTACGGCTTACCGACTGGGGTGGGATGTGAAGAAGGTTTCCAACTACGGCGTGCGCGCGACCGTGCTGATGGCAGGCACGATGCTGTCGGGTGTTGCAATGGCGCAGACAACGCCGGCTGCCCCCGCTGCCCAGGCGCAGCAGGCCGCGCCTAGCGCCACTCCTCCGGTGGTCGTTTCGGCGCCGGTTCGCAACATCCGCACGCTGACGGTGCGCGGATCGCAGCGGATCGAGCCGGACACGGTGCTATCCTACACCAAGCTGCGCGTGGGCCAGCCCTATACGACCGAAAGCCTGGACCAGGCGATCGTCGACCTGCTGGCGTCGGACCTGCTGGCCGATGCACAGATCGAGGGCGTGGAGACCGGCGACATCGTCGTCGTGGTGCGCGAGAACCCGATCATCAACCGCGTGGTGCTGGAAGGCAACAAGCGGCTGAAGGACGACAAGATCACCAAGGAGATCAAGCTCGCCCCGCGGCAGATCTTCACCCGTACCGCCGTTCGCGCCGACGTCGCGCGCATCGTCGAGCTGTACCGCCGCCAGGGCCGCTTCGCTGCCTCGGTCGAGCCGCAGATGGTCATGCTCGACCAGAACCGCGTCGACGTGGTGTTCGAGATCAACGAGGGACCCAAGAGCAAGGTCCGTCAGATCAACATCATCGGCAACAATGTCTATTCCGACTCCGATCTCCGCAAGGAGATGTATACCAAGCAGTCGCGCCTCTTCCGCGTCTTCAGCTCGGCGACCAGCTACGATCAGGACCGCCTCGCGGCCGACCAGCAGAAGCTGCGCGGCTTCTATCTGACCGAGGGCTACGCCGACTTCCGCGTGATTTCCGCCGTCGCGGAGCTTACCCCGGACAAGCGCGACTTCATCATCACTTATGTGATCGAGGAAGGTCCGCGCTATAAGTTCGGCGATGTGACCGTCGAAAGCGCGATCCGCGACTTTGACGGCGAGAAGCTCGCCAAGACGCTGCCGATGAAGAAGGGGGACCAGTATAACGCCAAGCTGATCGAGGACTCGATCACCAGCCTGAGCGAATATGCCGGCCTCTACGGCTACGCGTTCACCGACGTGCGGCCGGATATCCAGCGCGATCGCGAAGCGCTGACGATGGGGGTCAACTTCAACCTCGCCGAAGCGAACCGCACCTATATCGAGCGGGTCGAGATCACCGGCAACACCCAGACGCAGGACAAGGTGGTTCGGCGTGAGATGCGCGTGGCCGAGGGCGACGCCTTCAACGCCTTCCTGGTCAAGCGTTCGCAGGACCGCATCAACTCGCTCGGCTATTTCGCCGACAAGTTCGAGATCAAGCAGCAGCAGGGCTCGACGCCGGACCGCGTCGTGCTCGCCGCCAATGTCGAGGAAAAGTCGACTGGCGAGCTGTCGCTGTCGGCCGGCTTCTCGAGCCTGGAGAAGTTCATCCTCCAGGCCTCGATCCGCCAGAACAACTTCCGCGGCAAGGGCCAGACCCTCTCGGCCAGCGCCAGCTATTCCAGCTATTCCAAGTCGGTAGAGCTTGGCTTCACCGAGCCCTATCTGTTCGACAAGAACATCGCGCTGGGCGGCACCCTGTTCCGTCGCGACTACAACTCGTTCAACTATTACAACAGCGACCGCAACGAGCTGTATTCGCAGGTTTCGACCGGCGGCCGCCTGGTCGTGGGCGTTCCGCTCACCGAATATTGGCAGCTTTCCGGCCGCTACACGCTGCAGCAGGACGATGTTTCGCTCGACGAGAGCACCTACTACACCAACGGCGTCTGCGACCCGCTCAAGGCCGGCCGCTATCTGTGCGAAGCCATCGGCAACCGCCTGACCTCGTCGATCGGCGCCTCGCTGATCTACGACAGCCTCAACAGCCGCATCCGCCCGAGCCGCGGTTCGCGACTGGTCCTGGGCGCGGACTTTGCGGGCCTGGGCGGCGACGTCCGCTATATTCGCGGCACGTTCGATGGCGACAAATACTGGAACCTGGGCGGCTGGGTGCTTTCTGCCGGGCTTGAGGGTGGCTACATCCACTCGCTCCAGAAGAGCCCTGGCGAGGGTGTCGATCCGGTACGCATCACGGACCGCTTCTACCTTGGCGAACCGCAGTTCCGCGGTTTCGACATCCGCGGTATCGGTCCGCGCATCCGCCGCACCTACCTGACCGGCGATGCGGCTTCGGGCACCCAGACCCTCACCACCGACAACCGCTATGACGATCCGCTCGGCGGCAAGGCCTATTACCTGGGCAAGCTGGAGCTTGAGCCGCCGCTCGGTTCCGGCATTTCCGAGCTTGGTCTGCGGCCCTCGATCTTCATGCAGTTCGGTTCGCTGTTCAGCCTGAAGAAGCCGCTGCCGACCGCGACGTTCGAGCAGGCGACGGATGCCAGCGGCAACCTGCTGTACAATTCGGACGGCTCGCCCTCGCTGCTGCCGCTGTCGACGCCGGTGACGACGACGGATGGGGCTGCGCTGTATCTCAACAGCTATACCAACTCCTCAGGGACCACCTCGACGCGTTACACCACCTGCGCGACCGGCTATTCGGCAACCTATGGCGGGACCTGCTCGGGTGGCGAGACGAACTCGGCGGCGGTGACCACCACCTCGCCGTTTGTTGAGGAATATCTCAGCGACACCTGGAAGCCGCGCATCTCCGTCGGCATCGGCGTCAACTGGAACTCGCCGTTCGGCCCGCTCCGGATCGACGTGGCGAAGGCGTTGCTGACGCAAAAGGGCGACGACACCAAGCTCATTACCTTCAACGTAGGGACTCAATTCTGATGCGTAGCTTTACCAAGGCGGCGCTCGCCGCACTCGTCACCGTTTCCTCCGTGTCGGCGGCAGCGCCGGCATTCGCGCAGGTCGCTGGCCTGGGCGTCGTGGATCTGCAGGAAGCGGTCCGCCGCTCCAACGCATTCACGACCGCGATGACCCAGATCCAGACCACCTACAAGGCGCAGATCGACCAGGCGAACACCCGCCGCAACGCGATCCAGACCGAGCTGAAGCCGCAGGTCGACGCGTTCGAGGCGGCCCGTCGCGCTCCCAACGCCAACCAGCAGGCGCTCCAGACCCAGTATCAGGGCATCCAGCAGCGCGAGCAGGCCGCCCAGCAGGAACTCGGCCGCATCCTCGCGCCGGTTCAGCTGGCCCAGGCCTATGTCAACGAGCAGATCGTGCGCCAGCTCGAGCCCGCGCTCGATCGTGTCATGACTGCACGCCGCCTGTCGGTGATCCTGCCCCCGGACGCGACCGTGAAGTCGCTGCCGGCTGCTCAGGTCACCAATGATCTGATCGCCGAACTCAACCGTTCGGTGCCGAGCGTGCAGACCACCCCGCCGGCCGGTTGGCAGCCGGGTGGTCAGCAGCAGGGTGCGGCAGCTCCCGCAGCCGCGCCTGCTGCACCGGCAGCAAAGCCGCGGGGCCGCTGAGAATGGCGGCAGACGGTGCCATGACCCAGACGTACGATATCAAGCGGATCATGGCGGCGCTGCCGCACCGCTATCCGATGCTGCTGGTCGACCGGGTAGAAGAACTCGTGGTCGACCAGCGCATCACAGCGATCAAGGCGGTTTCGATCAACGAGGAGTTCTTCCAGGGGCATTTCCCTGGCCGGCCGATCATGCCGGGCGTTCTCCAGGTCGAGGCGCTCGCACAGGCCGCCGGCGTGCTGGCGGTCGAGAGCCTGGGCCTCGCCGGCTCGGGCAAGCTCGTCTACTTCATGTCGATCGATGGCGTGAAGTTCCGCAAGCCCGTGGAGCCAGGCGTGCTGCTCAAGCTCCAGGTCGAGTTCGTCCAGAAGCGGTCGCGCGTCTGCAAGTTCGCAGGCAAGGCACTGCTCGATGGCGAAGTCGCGACGGAATGCGAGTTCACCGCCATGATCGCGGATCCGCCCTCCGCCTGAGCACACCCAGTTTCCGGTGCCTCAGGGCGGCCCACTGCTTGCGGTGGGCCGCCCTAGCGTGTAGGGGCACCGCTTCGTTCCGGCTGGTCGGAAACCAGCCATTCACAGGAGCTTGACGATGAAGAATGATATCCATCCCGACTATCACACCATCAAGGTGCAGATGACCGACGGGACCGTGTTTGAGACCCGCTCCACCTGGGGCAAGGAAGGCGACACGATGCAGCTGGACATCGATCCGCTGGCGCATCCGGCATGGACCGGTGGCAACCAGCGCCTGCTGGATGCGGGTGGCCAGGTCGCACGCTTCAACAAGCGTTTCGGTGGCCTCACCCTCGGCAAGAAGTAAGTCGAGGCGGGTTCACCCGCTTCGTCCTTCTCCACGAACTACGACGCCCGCCAGCTGCGAAGCTGGCGGGCGTTCGTGTGTCGGGAGGGGAGGCTTCCCCGATCCGTGCGGCTCAGAAGCGGAAGCTGATCCAGCCTGCCAGAAAGTCGGAGTCGGTATAGCCGGCGCGCGTCAGCACCGGACCGGCCGACAGATGCTCGTAGCGGCCTGTCAGCGAGACACGCGGGCTCACCGTGTAGATCGCCTGCAACCGGGCAACGTCGCCGATCTTGTGCCCGCCGACGACTTCCGTTCCAGAGAAGGCGGTTCCGTTCGCGCGGTACACCGCGTCGGACGCGCTGTCGCGCCAGCTCAGCTGATACTCGGCCGTCAGCCGCAGCTTCTTGACGGGCGCAAAGGTGACGTTGGGCGCAAGCGCGACCAGGTTGGTCGGCGTCAGCGCCAGCTGGTAGCTGTAATAGACGTTGTTGCCGAACGGAGCGAGCGAGTTGCTGAGCTTGCCCTCGTCATACGCGCCGCCGCCGCTTGCATAGTCGAAGTGGAAGCCGACGCGCGGCCCGTCCTTCCCGCCGATGCGGTAGGTCTGGGCGAGCAGCACCTGCCAGGCGTCGATGTCGCGGTTGCCGAAGCTGCCGCCCTGGTGGTTGACCGTCCAGTCGAGCGTCAGCGGGCCGGCATCGCCCCACAGATGCGCGCCCTGATAGTGGCGCACCTCCCGCGCGGTGACGCCGCCCCAGGATGCCGTGTCGTTGCGCAGGCGCCAGAAGAACGGGTCGAAATAGAGCTTGGCGCCGTCGACCACCGGCGGCAGCACCACGCCAAAGGTGGCGCCGGAGAAGCGGCGGCCATCGTCGACCCGATCGTCGTCAGTGCCCTCGGTCCCGAGGCTGGTGAGCTTATAGTCGAAGACGTCGGCGCGCACGCCCTTGCCGCGCACCCAGGCCCGCGTACCGTTCAGGACGAAGCGGATGGTGTTGTTGTCGCGCTGGGAGGTCAGCAGGTTGGGTCCGTCGGTGAACTCCTGCCGGCCATAGCGTACGCCAACGTCGGCTCCTGCGACCGTCGCATCGCCTTCGACAAAGGCCTGCTGGACGACAAGATCGTTGCGCATCGTACCAGCGATGGTGCCGAGATTGCGTCCGGCAAGGCCGCCATGCGCGATCTCACCGAAAGCCCGGAAGTGCGGTCCGACGTGCAGGTCCGCGCCGGCGACGATGCGGTTGATGTCCTGGCGCTGCGCACCGCTTTCGCGCAAATTTGGGTTGGTGGTCTCGTTGACGCGCAGGCGCAGTTCGCCCGACAGCGTCAGATAGACATCGCCGTCGCTGTCGAGCGGCAGGCACTTCAACCGGTCGATCGGATCGTCGCGCTTGGCCGGATCGCACATGCCGCGCCAGTCCTCGGCCCAACGGGAAAGATTATAGCCGGCGCTCGTGGCGCCGTCGCCCGCGGCGGCCGAGGGATAGCTGTTCGCGACCGGGGTCGCGGGGGCAGGAGCCTGAGTCTCCTCCTTGGGCGCGACGCTGGTTTGCGCCTGCGCAGCCGCGGGAAGGAGTGTCAGGACGGACGCAAGGGGGGCAGCGCACAGAGTGCGCCGCAGCAGGCTGGTCATGATCGGTTCCAACAACGGTAAAGGTGGTGGGTGCGCGGGGCGGAACCCGGCCCGGCTTACTGGGCGGGGATGGCCTCAGGCGCGACTTCGTCAACCCGCGGCATCTCACCCCGCAGCGCCGCGTTGAATCGCTCGCGGTCGAGCGCGCCTTCCCAGCGGGAGACCACGACCGTCGCCACGGCATTGCCGATGAAGTTGGTCAGGCTGCGGCACTCGCTCATGAAGCGGTCGACGCCCAGGATCAGCGCCATGCCGGCGACCGGCACCGACGGCACGATCGACAGCGTGGCGGCGAGGGTGATGAAGCCCGCGCCCGTGACGCCGGCTGCCCCCTTGGACGACAGCATCGCAACGCCCAGCAGCAGCAGCTGCTCGCCCAGCGAAAGGTGAACGCCCGTCGCCTGGGCAATGAAGAGTGCGGCCAGCGTCATGTAGATGTTGGTGCCGTCCAGGTTGAACGAATAACCGGTCGGGACGACCAGGCCGACCACCGACTTGGGGCAGCCGGCGCGCTCCATCTTCTCGATCAGCGCTGGAAGCGCGCTTTCGGATGAGGAGGTGCCGAGCACCAGCAGCAGCTCGGTCTTGAGATAGCCGACCAGGCGTAAGATCGAGAAGCCGCACAGCCGGGCGACAATGCCCAGGACGCCGAACACGAACAGCAGCGAAGTCAGGTAGAAGGTGCCCACCAGCATCGCGAGGTTGGCAAGCGTACCGACGCCATAGGCCCCGATCGTGAACGCCATCGCGCCAAATGCGCCGATCGGCGCCGCCTTCATGACGAGGGCCACAAGCTTGAAGAAGGCGGTCGAGAACTGGTTGAGCAGGTCGAGAATGCCTTCGCCGCGCTCGCCGATCATCGCCAGGCTGACGCCGAACAGGATGGCGACGAACAGCACCTGCAGGATGTTGCCTTCGGTCATCGCCGAAAAGACAGTGTCCGGGATTACGCCGACCAGGAACCCGGTGAGCGTCGTCTCATGCGCCTTTTCCGCGTAGCTCGCGACCTTGGACGCATCCAGCGTGGCCGGATCGATGTTGAGGCCGGCGCCTGGCTGGATGACATTGGCGACGATCAGCCCGACGATCAGCGCCAGGGTGGAAAAGAAGAGGAAATAGGCAAAGGCCTTGCCCGCGACGCGGCCGACCGACGCCAGGTCGCGCATGCCCGCGATGCCCGTGACGATCGTCAGGAAGATGACGGGCGCAATCACCATCTTCACCAGCTTGATGAAGGCGTCGCCCAGCGGCTTCAGCGCCGCACCGGTTTCCGGATAGAAGTGGCCGAGCAGGACGCCTGCGACGATCGCAACCAGCACCTGGACATAGAGGTGCCGATACCAGGGCGGGACTGCGAGCGGGGTCGACTCACCGGGGGCGGGGGCTGGCAGCATTGGGTGACCTTTCATCCTCGTTGCGACGGCCGCATCTGCAAGTGCGGTACGCGCACCCTTCATCTGACGCATGTCGAGCCATTCCCCAATGCTAAGTGCGGGAAGCTGGGAGAAGGTCCGTATCACAAACACTTACGGAATACGCCTGATGTAGGTAATTAGGTTGTACGTGCCGCTGGTGACACGATGGCTGCGCCGTTTGTGCCGTTTCTTGCCCATTCGGCAACGCTCCGGTAGAAGCGACCATGGCATCGCGGACCCGATCCTTAGCCTGGATTCTGCTGGCCCTGGCGCTACCGCTGCTCGCTGCGTGGATCGCCGGACAGATGGCCGAGCGCAATGCGTGGGGCAGGTTGCGGCATGAGGCGCACGCCGCGGCGCAGCTGCGCCAGGCTCTGTTGACGAGTGAGCTGCAGCGATTTCAGTTGTTGCCGCTTGCGCTGTCGGACGACGCGCTGCTGCCGGCAGCGATGCGGCGGGATCCGGCCGCACTGCGAGCGCTCAACCGCAAGCTCGAAGCGCTGGCCGTGGAGGCAGGTGCTGCAACCATCTATGTGCTCGGGCTGGACGGCGTCGCTTTGGCTGCCAGCAACTGGAGATCGCCCCAGAGCTTCGTCGGGCAAGACTATGGTTTCCGGAGCTATTACCAGGAAGCACGGGACCGCGGTGCGTATCGGCAGTTTGCACTTGGCACGGTCAGTCACAAGCCGGGCCTGTACCTTTCCCGGCGGGTCGCCGGCGGCGGGTTCGTCGTCGTCAAGGTCGAGTTCGACGCATTGGAACGCGGATGGGCACGAGCCGGCGGCATCGCCTTCGTGGCCGATGGCGAAGGGGTGATCCTGGTGACCAGCCAGTCGGCATGGCGGTTCCGCACCACGCACGTGATCGAACCGGCCGCCGCGCAGCGCATTCGCAGGGAGATGCGGCTCGGCCCGCACACATTGGCGCCCCTGCCGGTCCCTGTCGCAAACCGACGGGCCGGGTTGCCCTCCGTCTTCGTGAATGGCGAGCGGTACCTCGCCGTGCGCCTGCCACCGCAGGCAGGTGGCTGGCGCTTGTCGCTGCTGATGCCCACGCGCAGTGTGGTGGGGGAAACCCGCGGCGCGCAGGCCGCCGCGCTCTTTGCTGCCCTGGTGCTTGTGACGCTTGGCTGGATCCTTCGCGAGCGGGCGCGCCGCGGGACCGAAGCCGCTGGTGCGGCGAAAGCCCGGGCGGCGGAGCTTGCTGAACTGGTGGAGGCTCGGACCGCGGCGCTGCGCCGGGAGATCGAGGAGCGCGCAGAGACCGAAGCACAGGCCGAGGTTCTGCGGGAAGAGCTGCGCCAGGCCAACCGACTGGCTACTCTGGGTCAGGTCACCGCCAGCGTTGCGCATGAGACCGCCCAGCCGATCGCCGCGATCCGGAATTATGCGCGTGCCGGTCGCGCCTTCATCGCGCGCGGCCGCTTTACGGATGCGGACACGAACCTCACCGAGATCGAGCGGCTGACCGAGCGGGTCGGGGCGGTCACCGCCGAGCTTCGCGGCTTCGCCCGCAAGGCGAGCGGGCCGGTTGCGCCGATGCCGCTGGCGCGATCGATCGACGGCGCCATGCTGATCCTGCGCGAGCGATTGTCGGGAGTGACGTTCGTGCGTCCGACGGTGCCGCCGGACCTGACGGTGCTCGGCGATCCGGTACGAGTGGAGCAGGTGCTGATCAACCTGCTCCAGAACGCGTTGGATGCGACCGGAAGCGTGGTCGATCCCAGGATCACGCTCGACCTCGACACCGCGCACGACTGCGTCCGGATCGATGTGCGCGATAACGGCGCCGGGGTGGACCCGGCGATTGCGGAGCGCATCTTCACCCCCTTTGTGACGAGCCGCACCGCCGGACTTGGGCTCGGGCTCGTGATCGCGCAGGACATCATGATCGACATGGGCGGGAGTTTGCACCTGATGCCTTCTTCGGGCGGCGCCTGGTTCCAGGTCCGGTTGCGAAGGGCCGCGGCATGAACGCGGAAGCGATCCGCACGGTCGCGCTGGTCGAAGACGATGCTGACCTGCGCACTTCGATCACCCAGATCCTGGAACTGGCCGATTTCGTCGTGCGGCCGTTCGAGGCGGCGGAGCCGGCGCTGGCTGTGATCGGACCGGACTTTCCGGGTGTTGTGGTCAGCGACGTGCGCATGCCGCGCATATCGGGCATCGAGTTGTTCCGGCGGTTGCGATCGGCGGACTCGACGCTGCCGGTGATCCTGATGACCGGCCACGGCGACGTTGCCATGGCCGTCGACGCGCTCAAGCACGGGGCCTGGGACTTCCTGACCAAGCCGTTTGATCCGGATGCGCTGCTCGCGGCGGTGACGCGGGCTGCGGCTTCCCGCAGCCTGGCGCTCGAGAACCGTCGTCTGCGCGCGCTGGTCGCGGCACCGGAGGCCTCGCCGCTGATCGGAAGATCGCCTGCAATCGAACGATTGCGAGAGACGATCGCGGCGCTGGCAAACGCGCAGATCGACGTGTTCGTGGAAGGGGAGACGGGCACGGGCAAGGAACTCGTGGCGCGGCTCCTGCACTCCAGCGGCGCTCGCGCGCGCCATCGCTTCGTGCCCATCGCCTGCGCGGCGCTGCCGGACGCGTTGATCGGCAGCGAACTGGGGAGCAGCGACAGCCGTATCCTCACGGCGCACCGCGGTACCCTGTTTCTGGATGACGTCGATCGCGCGTCGCCGATGCTCCAGGCGCGCCTCACCCAGATCGTCGAGGAGCGGCAGGTGCGGCCGGTCGGCGGACGCGAGCCCATACCGCTGGACGTGCGTGTCGTCTCGACCGGCGGGGACGGGGTGGCCCCGGGTGCGATCGAGCCGGCGCTCTTCTATCGCCTTGCGGGCGTCCAGCTGCGCGTGCCGCCGCTGCGGGAGCGGCTTGAGGACGTACCGCTGCTGTTCGCGCACCTGCTGGACGCAGCAGCGGCGCGGCTTCGCATGCCGGTGCCGCCGCTCACGGCCGAAGTCCGCCGCCATCTCAGCGAGCATCGTTGGCCGGGGAACGTGCGGGAGCTGTCCCATTTCGCCGACCGCTGCCTGATCGGGCTCGATGCACGCGCCGCGCCTTTGTCCAGCACCCCAGACGCAGCCACGCTTCCCGAGCGCGTGGCGGAGTTCGAGAAGCGGGTGATGTGCGACGTGCTTACGGAGACACGCGGGGAGGTCGTCCGCGCAATCGAGCTGCTGGGGCTGCCCCGCAAGACCTTTTACTCCAAGGTCCAGCGCCACGGGATCGACCTCTCTAGCTTCCGCCGATCACAAGCGCGTACTTGAGCCAGCAACACTTCCCCGGCAAGGCACGAGTTTCCTCTTGCTACAGGTGAGCACATGCCCGGTGGACTGGTTGCCCTTCTTGACGACATCGCCGGCCTGACCAAGCTGGCAGCCGCTTCCCTGGACGACGTCGGGGCCGCCGCTGGGAAGGCGGGATCCAAGGCGCTGGGCGTAGTCGTCGATGACGCCGCCGTGACGCCGCGCTATGTGACGGGGCTGACGCCGCAGCGCGAACTGCCGATCATCGCCAAGATCGCGCTCGGCTCCGTGCGCAACAAGCTGCTGATCCTGCTTCCCGCTGCCTTGTTGCTGAGTGCCTTTGCGCCCTGGGCGATCACGCCATTGCTGATGGTGGGCGGCGCGTTCCTGTGCTTCGAGGGTGCTGAAAAGGTACTCGCCGCCGTGAAGGGCGAGCATCACGGGGCAACGCCCGTCGAGGAAACCCCGGTCGATGCTGCGGCGCTTGAAAAGGCAAAGGTGGGCGACGCAGTACGCACCGACCTGATCCTTTCCGCCGAGATCATGGCGATTGCGCTGGCCGATGTGGCGGACGCGCCGATCCTCAACCAGGCATTGGTGCTGATCCTGGTCGGCCTGGCGATCACCATCGGCGTCTACGGCGTGGTGGCCTTGATCGTGAAGCTCGACGACATCGGGCTGCACCTCGCGCAGCGCTCCTCAAGCTTCGTGCGCACGCTCGGCCGCGGCATGGTCAAGAGCATGCCGGTGATCATGCAGGTCCTGTCGGTGGTCGGCACCGCCGCGATGCTGTGGGTCGGCGGCGGCATCCTGCTGCACGGCGCCGAGGTGCTCGGGTTCGCGGCCCCTGCGCAATTCGTGCATCACCTGTCGGAGAGCGTCCACCACGCCATGCCGCTGGGCAGCGTCGTGGCGTGGCTGGTGACGGCGCTGCTGTCCGGCGTGCTGGGCGTGGCGGTCGGCGCGATCATCGCGACGATCCTCCACAAGGTCCGCCACTAAGCCTGCGCTCAGGACGCCGGGGTTGCGGCAGGTTCCGACCAGCCCAGCCCCAGCGCCTTTTGCAGCGCGACATAGTCGGTGGTGAGCCCCGCGGTCGCCACCGACAGCTGCTGCTCGGCCGCAACCCGCTGCCGCTCCACGTCCAGCGTGTCGATCAGCGTCGCGGTGCCTGCACGCAAGCGCTGCTGCATCAGTGCCGAAGCGCGATCCGCCGAAGCCTTGGCGCGGACCAGGCTGACCAGCGTCTGTCGGCGGGCACCGAAGCGGGCCAGCGCATCTTCCGCATCGCGCAGGGCGCCAAGCACGGCTTGCCGGTACTGCGCCTCGGCCTCGTCGCGCTCGCCCTGCGCCTGCTCGACGCGCGCGCGGCCGCGCCCGAAGTCGAGGAAGTTCCAGCGCAGCATCGGGGTTGCCAAGGCAACGAGATTGTCCGGATCGACAACATCGGCGACGGAAGTGCCGCCGAGCCCGAGAAGCCCCTGCAGGCTGAGGCTGGGGAAGCGCGCCGCCTCTGCCACACCGATGCGCGCCGACCGCGAGGCGAGCTGGCGCTCGGCCGCGCGGATGTCCGGGCGACGCTGAAGCAGCGAGGTGGGATCGCCGATCGCGACCTGCGCAGGCACGAGCGGGATGGCGGCAGGGGGCGTCAGTGTCGCGTCCAGGGCGCCCGGCGCGTCGCCGACGAGCACCGCCAGCGCGTTCAGGTAGCTTGCCACCTCGGCATCAAGCGGCACCAGCTCGGCGTCGGTGTTCTCCACCTGCAGCCGCAGCCGCTCGACATCGAGCGCAGACACGGTGCCACGCGAGAAGCGCTGCTCCATCAGCCGCAGCGTCCGGCGCTGGATCTCCGACGAGCGGCGGGAAAGCGCCACGCGCGCCTGGCGGTCGCGAAGCGCGACATAGGTCTGGGCGACTTCGGCCGTGAGCTGGACCTGCGCATCGGCGAGACTTGCCTCGGCGCTTTGCGCAGCGGCGCGAGCGGCCTCTACCGTGCGACGCTGGCGGCCGAAGAGGTCGACTTCCCAGCTGGCATCGAAGCCGAGGTTGAAGAAGTCCACGCCGGTGCTGCCGCCGCTCGACTCGCCGCTGCCCTCCTCCGACGAGCCGCCCTCGTCCGAGCCTCCGGTGAGCGAGCCAAGGTCGATGCCCGGCAGCTCTGCATGCAGATAGCTGGCGCTTGCGCTGCCGTTCGGGAGCCGGTTCGCCCGTTCCAGGCGCAGGGCGCTTCGAGCCTGGCGGAGACGCGCCTGGGCGATCGCGATCGACGGATTGGCCGCCAGGGCGCGCTGTTCCAGTGCATCGAGCTGAGGATCGCCCAGCGACGTCCACCAGCTGGCGACCGTGGGCGCAGTCACCGGCATGCCGGCGGGTGCGCGGACGAAGCCGCTGCCCGAAGCGGTGGCAGGGGCCACGGGCGGCCCGGCATAATCGGGGCCCATGGTACAAGCCGCGAGCGACAGCGGCAGGGCGAGGAGGGGCAGGGTGCGCATGGGCGAGCCTCTAGTGACCGGCGGCAAGGGCGACGCCCTTGGGAAGCGGGCGCAGGAACAGGACGAGCGGCATGACCACCAGGATGCCCATGGCGAGCAGCCAGAACAGGTCGTTGTAGGTCATCACCATCGCGTCGCGCTGGATCGTCTGGGCGGCCAGGCGGATCGCCACATCCGGCCCGCCCAGCGCCTGTCCCAGCCCGGCGAGATAGCTTTGCACGTCCACCGAATTGGCGTTGAACGTTTCCTCGATCCGGCGCGTGTGGAGCCAGTTGCGCTGGTCCTGAAGCGTCGCGATCGCGGCGAGGGCAAGCGATCCGCCGATGTTGCGAGCCGCGTTGAAGATGCCAGCGGCATCCCCGGCATATTTCGGACTGACCGACGACACTGCCGCCTGGTTGAGGAACAGGAAGCCCAGGATCGTGCCGACGCCGCGCAGCAGCTGCGAGTCCACGAACGCGCCGCCGGTGGATTCCGCGGTCAGCGCCGTATCGATCCAGCAGCTGGTCGCCAGGATCGCGAGACCTGCGCCGACCGCAATCCGGATGTCCAGGTGCCGGATCAGAAGCGGTGTGAACGGCATCAGGATCAGGCTGGGGATCCCCGACAGCAGCACAATCTTGCCCGACTGCAGCGCGTTATAGTCCGCCACCTGCGCCAGGAACTGCGGGATGACGTAGGACGTGCCGTAGATCACCATGCCGATGACGACGCCCATCAACGCCACGCTGCCGAACTGACGGTCGAGCAACAGGCGCAGCCGGATGACCGGGCGATGGGCGACGAACTGGCCGGCGAAGAGCAGGCCAAAGCCGAGGATCGAAACAGCCGTAAGCTCGAGGATCTCGCTGGACTGGAACCATTGCTCCCGCTGTCCTTCCTCCAGCACCACCGTCAGTCCGCCAAGCCCCAGGGCAAGGCCGGCGATGCCAAGCCAGTCGGCGCGAAGCAGATCGTCGAGATGTGCCTTTTGATGCGGCAGCCCGACCAGCAGCAGCGTGACGAGCAGCACACCCACCGGCAGATTCAGGAAGAAGGCATAGTGCCAGCTGATGCTTTCGGTCAGCCAACCGCCGATCAAGGGTCCCAGCACTGGTCCGAGGATGGCGGTGACCCCGAACATCGCCGTGCCGATCGGCTGTTGATGCGGGGGCAGGCGAGTGGCGATGATCGTCATCGCCGTGGGGATCAAGGCGCCCCCCGTGATGCCCTGGCCCGCACGGCCGATGATCATCATCGTCAGGTTGGTCGAGATGCCGCACAAAACGGAGAAAGCGGTGAACAGCACGGCCGCGATTAGCAGCAGCGTGCGCAGACCCAGCACGCGCTCCAGCCACGCCGACAGCGGGATGATGATGATCTCGGCCACCAGATAGGAGGTCGCGATCCAGGTTCCCTCGGTCCCGCTCGCGCCGATCTCGCCCTGGATGGTCGGCAGCGCCGAGTTGACGATCGAGATGTCGAGGGTCGCCATCAGCGCACCCAGGCTGCCGGCACCCACCGCCATCCAGGCAGCCGCATCGGCGTTGGCCGGCTGGCTGCCGGCGCCGGCGCCAGGCTTAGTCATGGCCCCGCTGCTCGTTGTAGCGTTCCTGCTCCTTGCGGATCCGCTCGCGTGCGTCGCGGGCCGCGCGGGTGTCGACCGTCGGGCTCACCGACATGCCCGGCACCAGCAGCTTCAGCGTTTCCGGCCCGGCGTCGATTGCGATGCGGACCGGCACGCGCTGAACGATCTTCGTGAAGTTGCCGGTCGCATTCTGCGGCGGCAACACCGAGAATTGTGCGCCCGTTCCCGGCGACACGCTTTCAACCCGCCCGTGGATCTCGACACCCGGAAGCGCGTCGACTTCCAGCGTCACCGGCTGCCCGACCCGCATGAGGCCGAGCTGCGTCTCCTTGAAGTTCGCCTCCACATAGAGCTGGCGGGTCGGGACGATCGACATGGTCCGGGTCGCCGGCTGGAGGAACTGGCCGACACGCACCGTCTTGTCGCCGATGCGGCCATCGATGCTGGCGCGGATCAGCGTGGACCCGACGTCGCT
Organism: Sphingomonas sp. PL-96; assembly: GCF_020707215.1. Taxonomy (GTDB): domain Bacteria; phylum Pseudomonadota; class Alphaproteobacteria; order Sphingomonadales; family Sphingomonadaceae; genus Sphingomonas. Next base: position 1,136,778 of record NZ_JAJFET010000001.1, on the reverse strand, counting down.
CTGCGCGCTGGCGAGCTGGGCGCGGGCGCCCTTGCCCTGCGACTGCGCCTGGTTGACCTGAGCCTCAAGCGTACCCACGCGGCGCCGCGCGCTGGTGAGGGCTGCGGCTGCGCTCGCGACCTGGGCATTCGCCTGGCGCGCGTCGTTCTCCAGCTGGGCAAGGCGTTCCCGGCTCTCTGCGCCACTTGCGGCGAGCGGCCGGTAGCGAGCGACCTCCGCGTTGGCGAAGCTAGCGCGAGTGCGCGCGGCCGCAAGGTCGGCCTGGGCACGCTCGATCGCGGCGCCCTGCTCGCGGATCTGCGCCCGGACGCCTTCGGCATTGGCCTCGGCCACGTCGATCTGCGCCTGATACTGCTCAGCGCGGGCGCGATAATCGCCCGGATCGATCTGCAGCAACGGCTGTCCGGCACGAACCTGCTGATTGTCGGCAACAAAGACGCGTTCGACATAGCCCGCGACCTTGGGCGACACGATCACCGCGTCGGCCTGAATATACGCGTCGTCCGTGCTCTGCATGAAGCGCCCGACGTTGCGATACTGAATGTACCACAGCAGACCGCCCACCAGGATGACGGCCAGAATGACAAACAGGATGATCCGGATCCGCCGCTTTTTGGCAGGAGAGGCCGGAGTGCTGTCGTTCTGCTCGTCGTCGCGGGTGGCGTCTTCGTGCGTGTCGGTCGGCTGCTCGTGTCGATCGGCCATGTACCTGCCTTCGGTTTCAGTCCCGGGCGGGGACGTGCTCGCAGTTGCGAAACAAAGCAAGGGACTTTATGGAGGCCCCTCATCAAATGGCTGCTCCAGACGATCTCATCAGCGACTTTGGTCGCTTGTTCCTCCGCCTGCGGCGCATCGCCGATGCGCAGCTCGCGCGGGAGGGCGTGTCGCTGGCGCGAATGAAGCTGCTGATGCACCTGAACTGCAAGCACAGCAGCGCCCGCGCCGCGGACATCGCCAGCTTCTTCGGCTATTCCCCGCGAACGGTGAGCGAAGCGATCGAAGGCCTTGAGCGAGACGGTCTGGTCCAACGGGTGCCGGACCCGCTGGACGGCCGTGTAAAGCGGATCTCGCTTACGCCGGAGGGGCAGGCGGTCATCACCGCAGCGGAACCGCTTCGAACCCAGCTGAACCAGACGATCTTCGGCGTGCTAGATGCAGAAGAGAAAGCGCAGCTCCGCGAAATACTCGCCAAGCTCGCGGGTGCCGCGGACGGCATGGAGCGGGAAGGCGGCCTGGAAGCATGGCCGAGCCCGTCCCGCGGCGGGAGCATCGGCGAAGCCGGCTAGCGCCCCGGGGGTGGGCAGCAGGCGGCCAGCCGGGTGCCGCCTGTCGCCTATGAGTCCGCGCGCTTGTTCGTGTCCCTCGGCTCCCGTGCGATCGTCAGCGGCTCCGGCAAATGCAGCGTGCGCGTCGGAAAGGCGAGGCCGAGCCCGGCCGCTTCCAGTCGCTCCATCATCGTCAGCAACAGGTCCTGACGGACATTCAGACCTTCCACAAAGTCCGCAACGGTGATGTAGGAGAAGACCTCGATCATCAGCGCGCTTTCGCCGAAGCTGCTGAAGCGCGCGCGTGCCCCGTCCTGGTCGATGCTCGGATGTTCTTTCAGGACCCCCTCGATGATGGCGACGCCCTCGCGCAGCTTTTCCGCGGAGACGCCGTACTCCAGCCCTATCGTGGGGTTGAAGAGATACCGGTCGCGGGTGGCGAAGTTCTCGATCTGGAGCGACGAGAAGCTGCCGTTGGGGATGGTCACCACGGTCCGGTCATTGGTGCGGATCCGGGTCGAGCGCATGCCGATGTCCTCAACGGTGCCGGTCACGTCGCCCACCTTGCAGAAGTCGCCGACCTGCACCGGCCGGTCGACGATGACGGTGACGCTGCCGACGAGGTTCTCGACCGTCTTCTGCGCGCCCAAGGCCAGGGCGATGCCGCCGATGCCAAGCGCCGCAATGCCCGTGGTGACGTCGATCCCGAAGGTGTCCAGGATGGCAACGGTGGCAAGGGCCAGGAGGAGGACCTTGGCCGATCGGCGCAGCAGGGTGATGACGGAAACCGCCTGCCGCCGCTGCGACCGCTGCATTCGCGCGATAATCAGCCGGCTGAGCGCGTCGATGAAGCGAAGCGCGAACCAGGCCAGCGCGATCGATGCGACGATGCCGGCGTAGCGCAGCAGCGTCTGGCGCGCGACGATCGAGACCGGAAGCGTGTCCGCATAGGCGTAGAAGCCTATTACGGCGACAAACAGGCTGAGCGGCGGAAGTGCTGCATGCGAAAAGCGGTAGGCAGGGCTCTGCTCCTGGTTGCGCACCACGCGCCGGAGCATGAACAGGACCAGGGCGGCGAGCAGGCGAAGCGCAACAAAGCTTGCCGCCGCGAGGCCCAGCAGCAAGGCCCAGTCCACAAGCGGCGCACCGGCGACATTGGTCTCGGTGATGTTCTCGGCCGGCGCCGGCGCCGCCGGCTTCGGGGTCTGGGTCTGCAACAGCTGCGACGTCTGGCGGGAAATCCGCCAGAGCTGCTGCCCTTCGGCAACCTGCCCGCGCGTGAGAAGGAGCGGAACGTCCTTGTCGTCCACCTTCAGGGTGCCGACCTGTTCCTGCTCCGGCGGCAGATCGTCATCGATCCGGCCGGTAGCTTCGTTCGAGAGGCCGCCGAACGGGATCAGCGATCCGCCGTTGTCCAGCGCGGTCTGAAGCCGCAGGGCGAGGTCCGAAGCTGCCTTCGCCGCGGCGGGGCTGGTCGGCGGCGCGAGGTCGAAGTAATTGGCGGCTCGCGCATAATCCTGTTCGCCAAGCGCACGCACCAGCCCGGTGATGGACGATCGTGGCGTTTCGCGCCCATAGGTGTCGGCGAGAACGGTGGGCGCAGCAGCGGCTTGGTTGCCCGCTGCCTCCTGCGCCAGGGCGGGCGCCGACGTCGCCAGCGCGAACCACAGAACGACCAGTAACCTTTTGAAAACCAGCATCAACAAACCTTCATTGCACCTGCTCGTGCCTAGCGGGCGGCCGGACATGAGAACAGTTCATCGCGCTCAAAGGAGCCACTCGATCGGCAGACGGGCAACAGCACGCAGTGCCAGCTGCGGGATCGGCCCCAATCCGGGTTCGCGGTGGTGGATGCGCTCGCCGGCATCGTCCTGCTCGGCCCAGACGAGTTCTCCCGCTTCGTCGAGCCGAACCTCATAGGCCAGATGCGCTACCTGGTCCGCGAACACGTCCGCCACCTGGCCGGCGAGTTCCGGGCTTTCGATCAGGAACCCCAGTTCCGTGTTCAACGCGATGGAGCGGGGATCGAGGTTGAAGGAGCCGATGAACAGGCGTTCGCGATCCACGGTGAAGGTCTTGGCGTGGAGCGTCGAGGCACCCGAGCGCAGCGCGGCTGTCGATCCCGTGCCGGAGCCACGGAAGTTGCTCGCGACGCCCAGGCGGACACCGCGGCGGCGCTCGCGACGGCGGGGCGCGTCGCGGGCCTCGCGCCGCATCTCGAACAGGCGCACGCCGGCCTCCAGCAGCCGCTTGCGATACGGAGCATAGCCGGCGTGGACGACGCCCACGTCGGTCGCTTCATAGGCATTGGTGAGGACTGAGACCGAGACACCCTGCTTGGCCAGTCGGCTGAACTCGGCACATCCGCGCTTCCCCGGCACGAAATAGCTGGAAATCAGCCCGAGCTCGCGTTCGGATGTCTCCAGGACGGCACGCAGCCGGTCGCTGAGCAGGTCGCGCTTGCGGGCGCGACCCAGCGCCTTGGCGGGATCGTCGCTGATCATGCGGACCTCCGCCCAGGTGAGGGGCAGGTGGCCCTCGATGAGCCGGTGGACCAGCGGCAGGTCGCGCAGCGCCTGGACGTAGCGGCGGGCGGACGGGTCGCGTTCGACGATGGAGGCGCGCTTGTGCAGGCGGCGGCGCTGGCGCTCGCGCACCGGCGGCAGGATCTCGGCCGCTGGATAGGCGGAACCGCAGCACCAATAGCGTTCGAAGTCGGCGGACACGTCCGCGACGATCGGTCCGATCGCCAGGGCGTCGAGGTCCGCGAACAAGCCGCCATCCGCTGCGCCGAAATATTCGTCGCCGATGTTCCGCCCGCCGACGATGGTCACGCTGTTGTCGGCGGTGAAGCTCTTGTTGTGCATTCGCCGGTTGAGGCGGGTGAACTCGGTCAGGTACCCGATCGGCTTGGGCCAGCGGATGCGGAAGGGATTGAACAGCCGCACCTCGACATTGGGATGCAGGTCGAGCGCGGCGAGTGCGGTGTCGAGGCCGGAAATGCCATTGTCGTCGAGCAGGAGCCGGACGCGTACGCCACGTTCCGCTGCGGCATGCACCGCCTCCAGCATCAACGTGCCCGAACGATCGCCGTGCCAGATGTAATATTGCAGGTCGAGGCTGCGCTCCGCAGCGCGGGCCAGTGCGACCCGCGCCGCAAATGCTTCCCGCGCGTCCGCCAGCAGTTGGATGCCGGAGAGGTTGGGGTTGGCGGCCCGCTCCCGCGCGACCCCGCGGCCTAGCGCCGTGTCGGCGGTGTCACCGACATCTTTCGGTGCAGGCTGGCTCACGTTGGCAGGCAGGCGATTGAGCCACCACAGGCCGGCGGCGACAGCGCCTGCCGCGATCCACCCAGTCCATCCACGCTTCACTGCACCGGCTCTCCCGAATGACGCACCGGCCGGCGCCGGTCAGATACCGCCTCAACGGTTACGGTGCCGAGACGATCCCTCAAAGCAGGTCGCACGCTTCCGCGATGGCAGCATAGACACGGTCGAGGTCGGCTTCGTCGATACAGAAGGGCGGCATGACATAGACGGTGTTGCCAAGCGGACGGAGCAGCAGGTCGCGCTCGCGGAAGTGCGCCAGCAGCCGGGGAGCAAGGTCCGACAGGTAGCCCTCGTCGCCGTCGATCTCGAGCGCTGCGATCGTTCCCAGGCGGCGGGCGCCCCGCACCCGCGGGTGCCGCGCAAGCGCGTCGAGCCGCAGCTGCTGGCGTTCACTCAGCAGGCGGATCCGCTCGGCTACGGGTTCTTCTTCCCAGATCAACAGGTTGGCGCGGGCGGCGGCGCAGGCGATCGGATTGGCGGTGTAGCTGGACGAGTGAAAGAACATCCGGGCGCGCTCGGGGCCATAATGCGCCGCAAAGATCGGCTCGGTCGCCATGGTCACGGCCAGCGGTACCGCGCCGCCGGTCAGCCCCTTGGACAGGCACAGGATGTCCGGCACCACCCCCGCCTGTTCGCAGGCGAGCAGCGTGCCGGTGCGTCCCCAGCCAGTCATCACCTCGTCGGCGATGAACAGGACGCCGTGGCGTGCGCAGATCGCGCGCATCTCGCGCAGCGTGTCGGGCGAGTAGAAGTGCATGCCGCCGGCGCCGAGCACCAGCGGTTCGACGATGAAGGCGGCGGCACCAGACACGCAGGCCTGCTCCAGCGCGTCGAGCGTCTCCTGCTCGCGGTCCGGGCGCGGGAAGGGGATGGTTCCGACATCGAACAGCAGCGGCTCGTAGGCGCGGTTGAACACGCCACGCGCGCCGACCGACATCGCGCCGATCGTGTCGCCGTGATAGCCATGTTCGAGCACCAGGATGCGGGTGCGCGCCGGATCATGCTCGCGCCAGTAGCCGAGCGCCATCTTCAGCGCGACCTCGACACTGGTGGAGCCGGAGTCGGAGAAGAATACGCGCGTCAGTTCCTGCGGCATGATGGCGCGCAGACCGCGCGCGACTGCCTCCGCAGGCTCGTGGGTCCAGCCGGCAAAGATGATCTGGTCCAGCGTTTCCGCTTGCTCGCGAATGGCCGCGACGATCCGCGGGTGCGCGTGGCCATGGGTCGTCACCCACCAGGAGGAGATCGCATCCACGATCCGCCGCCCGTCCGCGGTGTGGAGCACCGCACCCTCGGCGCGGGTGACCAGCGGAATGGGCTCGCCCAGGCCGTGCTGGGTGAAGGGATGCCAGACCGGGGAGGTCACCGGAAGTCCTCCAGATCGAAATGGTGGCGGAAGGCGGCGGCAAGCGTCTGCGCATCCAGGAGGTCGAGCCAGGGGAGGCGGCCCAGCCGGCGGACGCCGCCGATCTCGGCGATGGTCGCCTCGCTGTCCTCTACCGCGTCACCGACGAAGGCGATGCCCAGGATCGGAACGCCGCGCGACCGCAGCGCCTCGATCGACAGGAGGCTGTGGTTGATCGTCCCCAGTGCCGTCCGCGCGACCAGCACCACCGGCTGGCTCCAGCGCGCGAACAGGTCCGCGTACAACAGCGTTCGGGTGACCGGCACCAGAACGCCGCCGGCACCCTCCACCACCAGCGGGACTCCATCTTCGGGAAGGGACAGACGCGCCGGGTCGATCAGCACCCCGTCGATCTCGGCGGCCAGATGTGGCGAGCAGGGAGTGGCAAGCCGATACGCCTCCGGAACGATGCGCCCGGGCGCTACGCCGAGGGCCTGGACGCGTGCGGCATCGCTGCCGCCGTCGAGGCCGGATTGCACCGGCTTCCAATATCGTGCGTCAAGCGCGGCGGCGAGGCCGGCCGCAAAGACGGTCTTGCCGATGTCGGTGTCGGTGCCGGTGACGACGAAGGTCCTGCTCATCGCGCGACCTCTTGCAGCAGCGCGGCAAGCGCGTCCACGTCGTCCGGCGTCACATTGAGGGTGAGCGACAGCCGGAGCCGGGATGTGCCCTTGGGCACGGTCGGCGGGCGGATCCCCCGGACGTCGAAGCCGCCCTGTTGCAGCGCCTCTGCCATTCGCATCGTCTCTGCGTCGTCACCGATCACCAGCGGCAGGATCTGCGATCCTGTCGGTTGGACGCCCACAGGCGCAAGTGCCCGTTCCGCATGCGCGATCAGGGCGCGAAGCTGGTCCCGCCGATCTTCCTCGTCGGCCAGGATGCGCAGGCTTTCCTGCGCCGCGCGCGCCATCAGCGGGGAGGGGGCCGTCGAGAAGATGAAGCCGCGCCCCCGGTTGACCAGAAAGTCGCGAACGATCCGCGGCCCGCAGACGAGCGCGCCCTCACAGCCCATCGCCTTCCCGCAGGTGCGCAGCGTGACCACGTTCTCTCGCCCTTCCAGCGCTTCGGCAAGCCCGCGCCCTCCAATGCCGAACACGCCGGTCGCATGCGCCTCGTCGATCAGGAGGATCGCGTCGTGGCGATCGGCGACGTCGGCCAGCGCCATCAGCGGCGCACGATCCCCGTCCATGCTGTAGAGGCTTTCGACCGCGATCCAGGGCGTGCCCATCCCCCCGGCCTCACGCCAGCGGCGGATCTGGTCCTCGAAAGCCTCGGGCCGATTGTGCGCAGCAGGGAAGCAAGGCGCTCGGCCGAGCCGCATCCCCTCGTGCGCGCTGGCGTGGATCAGCGCGTCATAGACCACCAGGTCGTCGCGTTGCGGCAGGGTGGCGAACAGCGCGGCATTGGCGGCGAACCCGCTTGCGAAGAACAAGGCTGTCTCGCTGCCGAAAAAGGCGGCTGCCGCTGCTTCCAGCGCCTCATGCTCGTCGCAGTTGCCCCGAAGCAGGCGGGAGCCGCCCGAACCGACCGGGACCCCCTCCGCGAGCGCAGCCGCAACCGCCGCGCGCAATCGCGCTGACCCGGCGAGCGCCAGATAGTCGTTGGAGGCGAAGTCGATGCCCCGGCGGGGCAGGAGCCGGCGGATACGATGGTGTTCCGTCAGCTGCGCCAGATCGGCGCGATGGGCTGCAAAGCTCGGCATGGCGGGGGCTGTAGCCGCATCGTCGCACGATGCCGACCCCCGCCATGCCGGTGGCGCTTAGTGGTTGTCGCGCGGCAGACCCATGGTCTGGGCGATGCGCTGGTACTTCTCGGCACCTTCCAGAATGGCGCCGGTGTTCATCTGGCCGACGACGGCGCGCTGGATCTCCTGCCACGGCGTCTGCGAGGCGGGGTACTTGTAGCCGCCTTCGGCTTCCAGCTTGGCGCGGCGATCCGCCAGTTCCTCGTCGGAGATCAGCACGTCGGCCGTTCCCTTGTTGAGGTCGATGCGAACGCGGTCGCCGGTCCGGATCAGCGCCAGGCCGCCCATCGCTGCTGCCTCGGGCGAGGCGTTGAGGATCGAGGGGCTGCCGCTGGTACCCGACTGACGGCCGTCGCCGATGCACGGAAGCGCATGGATGCCCTCGCGGATCAGATACGCCGGCGGCCGCATGTTCACGACCTCGGCCGCGCCCGGATAGCCGATCGGGCCGGCGCCGCGCATGAACATCAACGTTTCGGGCGTGATGTTGAGCGAGGGATCGTCGATGCGGTGGTGATAATCCTCCGGACCGTCGAACACGATGGCCGGGCCCTCGAATGCTTCCGGGTCATTCGGGTTGGACAGGTAGCGCGCGCGGAACTCCTCGCTGATGACGCTGGTCTTCATGATCGCGGCATCGAACAGATTGCCCGACAGCACGATGAAGCCGGCTTCTTCCTTCAGCGGCTGGTCGAACGGGCGGATGACCTTTTCATCCTCGATCGCGACGCCGCGGCAGTTGTCGCCGATCGTCTTGCCGTTCACGGTCAGGACGTCCTCGTGGATCAGGCCCTGATCCATGAGCTGCGACACCACGGCCGGCACGCCGCCGGCGCGGTAATAGTCCTCGCCCAGATACTCGCCGGCCGGCTGCAGGTTCACCAGCAGCGGCACCTTGTGGCCGTGCTCCTGCCAGTCGCGGATGTCGAGCTCGACGCCCATGTGGCGGGCGAGGGCGGCCAGGTGGATCGGCGCGTTGGTCGAGCCGCCGATCGCCGAGTTGACGACGATCGCGTTCAGGAACGCCTCCCGGGTCATAATGTCGGAAGGCTTCAGGTCCTCCGCCACCATCTCGACGATGCGCTTGCCGGTCTCATAGGCGACCTCCTGCCGGTCGCGGTACGGCGCCGGAATCGCGGCCGAACCCGGCAGCTGCATGCCCAGCGCCTCGGCGAGCGAGTTCATCGTCGTCGCGGTGCCCATGGTGTTGCAATAGCCGGTCGACGGCGCGGAGGAGGCGACCAGCTTCACGAAGCCTGCATCGTCGATCTCGCCGGCGGCCAGCATCTGGCGCGCCTTCCAGACGATGGTGCCGGAACCGGTGCGCTCGCCCTTGTGCCAGCCGTTGAGCATCGGACCGACCGACAGGGCGATCGCCGGGATGTTCACGGTCGCTGCCGCCATGAGGCAGGCGGGGGTGGTCTTGTCGCAGCCGATCGTCAGCACGACAGCGTCGAGCGGATAGCCGTAGAGCACCTCGACCAGCGCCATATAGGCGAGGTTGCGGTCGAGCCCGGCGGTGGGGCGCTTGCCGGTCTCCTGGATCGGGTGGACCGGGAATTCGAGCGCGATGCCGCCGGCCTCGCGGATGCCTTCCCGCAGGCGCTCGGCGAGCACCAGGTGGTGGCGGTTACAGGGCGACAGATCGCTGCCGGTCTGGGCGATACCGATGATCGGCTTGCCGGACTGAAGCTCGGCCTGGCTGATCCCGAAGTTCATGTAGCGCTCGATGTAGAGCGCCGTCATGTCGATGTTCTCGGGATTGTTGAACCAGGCGCGGGAGCGAAGCGTGTTGGTCGGGGTGGCAGTCATGAGAGGATGTCCGGTCAGCGGGTCGTGGAAAGGCGATAGATCATGACATGCCGGTACGGCTTGCCGGGATCCACTCGGGCGGAAACGAAATCGGGATGATTGGGCGAATCCGGAAACTTCTGCGGCTCCAGGGCGATGCCGTCGCCCATGCGGTAGAGGTGCCCCTTCTTGCCCAGATAGGTGCCGTCAAGGAAATTGCCGGTATAAAATTGCACGCCCGGTTCGGTGGTGAGCACTTCGAGCACCCGGCCCGACTGAGGATCTTCCAGACGGGCGGCAAGTTCGGGCTGCGCCGTGAGGCCCTTGTCGAGCGCGAAATTATGATCGTAGCCCTGGCCGTAGCGGATCTGCTGGTCGTGGCCGTCGCGAATGCCGTCGGCGACCACCCGCGGGCTGCGGAAGTCGAACACGGTGCCGGCGACCGGGCGGCGCTCGCCGGTCGGGATCAGCTTTGCGTCGACCGGCGTATAGGCAGCCGCCGGAATGGTGAGGCGGTGACCGGTCGCACCCATGGGCGATCCTTCGCCGGCCAGGTTGAAGATCGCGTGGTTGGTCATGTTGACCACCGTGGGCTTGCTGGTCTTGCCCTCGAACGCGATCGTCAGTGCGCCCTTGTCGTCCAGCGAATAGGTGACGGTCACGTCGAATTGACCCGGGTAGCCGGAGTCGCCGTCGGGGCTGCGATGTGCCAGCACGACGCTGGCGACCGGGCCGTCCTTCACCGAGACGACGCGCCAGACCTGCTTGTCAAAGCCCTTGCCGCCGCCGTGAAGCGAATTCGTCTTGTCGTTCTGGGGCAGCTGAAAGCGCTTGCCGTCGAGCGTAAAGCTGCCACCGGCGATGCGGTTGGCATATCGCCCCACGGTCACGCCGAAATAGTTGGGATGATCCACATAGTCGGCAAGATCGTCATAGCCGAGAACGACGTCCGCCTTGTTGCCGTCGCGGTCCGGCGCGATCAGCGACTGGAGCGTCGCGCCATAGGTGAGGATGCGGGCGGAAACCCCGTTGGCGCCGGTAAGCGTCACCGCCTCGATCGCCGTCCCATCCTTCAGGGTTCCTGCCGGCGCGCGCTGCACCTGCCCAGCCGATGCCGTTCCGGCCGTCAGCGCCGCTGCCGCGACACCTGCCAGCGCCCGCACAACCCGATCGCTACCCACCTTCCGCATCATCCAATCCTTGTGTATCGACGCCGTTGACGCGCCTTTCGGGGCTATATAGTCAGACAATATTCAACAGGGCAAGCCGCGCATCAGACGCTGGGCAACAGCGCATCTGCTTCGGCTTCCACACAGGAGACAGGATGCATGGCGTTGCCGCCAACCTCTTCCGTCGCTTCGCCCGGCGCGCACCACGCGCCAGGCGCCAGCTACAAGCCCGCGCTGACGCTGCTTGCCAGCCTCTTCTTCATGTGGGGCTTCATCACCGTCATCAACAATACGCTGCTGCCGCATCTCAGGAGCGTGTTTGAACTCGACTACACCCAGACAACGCTGATCGAGTCGGTCTGGTTCATCGCCTATTTCGTGGCGTCCATTCCTTCGGCCAAGCTGATCGAGCGGATCGGCTATCAGAAGTCGATCGTCACCGGCCTGCTGATCATGGCCGCCGGTGCGCTGCTGATCGTCCCGGCGGCCAAGCTTCCTTCCTATGGCATGGTGCTGGCCGCACTGTTCATCATCGCCAGCGGCATCACCCTGTTGCAGGTTGCAGCCAATCCGTACGTGGCGGTCATCGGCCCGCCGGAGACCGGATCCTCGCGCCTGAACCTGGTGCAGGCGTTCAACTCGCTCGGCACCACGCTCGCGCCGTTGTTCGCGGGCTATCTGATCCTGGGCCGCTCCAAGGGCGGCACGGCAGGGGCCGGCGTCACGCTGACCGCCGCCGAGCGTTATGCGGATGCGCAGTCGGTGATCCTGCCGTATCTGATCGTGGCGGCGGTGCTCGTGGTGCTTGCGTTCGTGATCGCCCGCTTCCCGCTTCCCGCAATCGGCCAGTCCACGCAGCGCGTGTCGCGTGAGGAGCGCCGCGGCATGTCGCTGTGGAAGCACCGGAACCTCGTGTGGGGCGTCCCGGCGATCTTCATCTACCTGATCGCCGAGATCGGGGTCGCCAACCTGTTCATCAACTTCGTGTCGCAGCCAGAAATCGCCGCGATCACCCATGAGGAGGCATCGCGCTATCTGGCGATCCTGTGGGGCGGCATGATGGTCGGCCGTTTTGCCGGCAGCTTCATCATGCAGAAGGTTCCGGCCGACAAGGTGCTGGCCGCTTTTGCCGTCGGCGCGTTCATCGTGATGCTGCTGGCGACCTTCACCACCGGTCACGCCGCCATGTGGTCGCTGATCGCGGTCGGCCTGTTCCACTCGATCATGTTCCCGACGATCTTCACGCTCGGCATCAAGGGCCTTGGCCCGCTGACCGAAGAGGGTTCGGGCCTGCTGATCATGGCGATCGCCGGTGGCGCGCTGGTGGTGGTGCAGGGCTGGCTCGCCGATACCGTCGGCCTGCAGACTTCGTTCCTGCTGACCGCCGCCTGCGAACTCTACATCCTGTTCTACGCACTGTGGGGGTCGAAGCCGACCCACGCGCTGCCGGAGCCGGAAGTCGTCGGCTAACAGGCCGATCCTTTGCACTCGAAGGGCGCTCCCGCACATCCGCGGGAGCGCCCTTTTTGTTTCATTCCATCGCGTGGCGCGTGTCCTCCAGCGCCAGTTCGACAAGGGCGCGCATCGCGGCGCCTGCTGCTTCCGGGTCGCCGGCGGCGATGCCGTCATAAACGCGGATGTGGTCGGGGAGGGGGTCGCGGGGCAGGGCGCGCGCGCGCTGCTTGAACTGCGTGGTCCAATTCACCGCCGCGCCAATGCTGGCACTCAGCACCACCAGCGCATCGTTGCGGGTGGCGCGCAGGATGGCGTCGTGAAAGTCACGGTCTGCAGCCAGGCCGGCTTCGGTAGCGAGCGTGTGCCGGCGCATCGCTCCAAGCGCGTCCTTCATCGCTTTCAGATCCGCGCGGTCCCGGCGCTCGGCCGCAAGCCGTGCCGCTGCCGGTTCGACGATCGCGCGAAGTTCGAACAGGCTGCGAATGAACTGTACGTCGGGATCGCCCGCGAACGCCCAGGCGACCACATCGGGGTCGAGCAGGTTCCAGCGGCTTCGCGGCAGCACACGCGTGCCCGCCTTGGGGCGACTTTCGACCAGACCCTTGGCGGTCAGCACCTGCACCGCTTCGCGATAGGCGCTGCGCGAGACGTCGAGCGCTTCCGAAAACGCGATCTCGCCGGACAGCGTATCTCCGGGCGCGTATTCGCCCGAGACGATCGCCAGGCCAAGCTTATGCGCAATCGCGCCGCGCAGCCGCCGACCCGTGCCACGCGGCTGGCGAGTTGTGGGCGTGGCTGCATCGACCGGCTTGGCCTCGCCCTTTGCATCGGTCATCCCTATCTCCCCCGCTAGGCTATGCTTGTGTTCTGAAGGGCGATCGAGCGATTGCCAAGCCGGCACGGCTTTAATATGTCAGAGTAAATAAGGAGCCACCCATGATGAACGACACGGCAACCCTCGATCGGACCGACGCGACCGGCTTTTATTCGATTTCGGCAGACAGCGGCGAACCCTTTGGCAAGCCGTTCGACGTCCATGGTGCGGCGGACGTGGAGGCTGCCTGCGCCGCAGCTGAGGCTGCGTTCGACACCTATCGCGCGACCGATCGCGAAACTCGCGCAGCGTTCCTCGAGAAGATCGGCGAGGAAATCGTGGCGATCGGGGACGCGCTGATCGAGACCGCGATGCGCGAGAGCGGCCTGCCGCGCGCTCGTCTGGAGGGCGAGCGTGGCCGCACGGTCGGCCAGCTCAAGATGTTTGCCAGCGTCGTCCGCAAGGGTGGCTGGCTCGGCCTGCGCCTCGACCCGGCGCTGCCGGATCGCCAGCCGCTGCCGCGCCCCGACCTGCGCCTGCGCATGATCCCGCTTGGCCCGGTTGCCGTGTTCGGCGCGTCCAACTTCCCGCTCGCCTTCTCGACCGCGGGTGGGGACACCGCCTCCGCACTCGCCGCGGGCTGCCCCGTTGTCGTCAAGGGCCACCCTGCGCATCCGGCCACCGGCGCGCTGGTCGCCGAGGCGATCCGCCGTGCGGTTGTCGCTTCGGGTCTGCCGGACGGCGTCTTTTCGCACTTGGTGGGTCCGGGCAATGAGCTCGGCTCTCAGCTGGTGCAGGACTCGCGCATTACCGCAGTCGGGTTCACCGGCTCGCGCGGCGGTGGCCTCGCGCTCATGAAGCTGGCGCAGGCGCGCGAAGTGCCGATCCCGGTCTATGCCGAGATGTCGAGCATCAACCCCGTCCTGCTGATGCCGGAAGCGCTGAAGGCCCGCGGCGCGGCGCTGGGCACTGCCTTCGTCGGCTCGCTGACGATGGGCGCTGGCCAGTTCTGCACCAACCCGGGCCTGCTGCTCGCGATCGAGGGCGACGGGCTGGACGCGTTCGTCGATGCGGCCAAGACCGCGCTCACCGACGCGGGCGCCAGCACCATGCTGACCCCCGGCATCCACAAGGCCTATTGCCAGGCGGTCGAGCAGCTTGCCGGCCATGCCGAGGTCGAGACGATCGCACGCGGCAAGGTGGGCGAGGGCGTCACCCAGGGCCAGGCCGCGCTGTTCGCGACCACGGCCGAGGCGTTCCTGGCCGACAAGGCGCTGGGCCATGAGGTGTTCGGTGCCGCATCGCTGCTGGTGCGCTGCCGCAACGAGGAAGAGTTGCGCCAGGTGCTGGTGGCGGCCGAGGGTCAGCTCACCGCCACGATCCACATGGACGCCGACGATGCGGCACTTGCCGCGCGCATGGTGCCGGTGCTGGAGCGCAAGGCGGGCCGCATCCTTGCCAATGGCTGGCCGACCGGCGTCGAGGTGACCCATGCGATGGTGCATGGCGGTCCGTTCCCGTCGACGTCCGATGGCCGCACGACGTCGGTCGGCAGTCTTGCGATCGACCGCTTCCTGCGGCCGGTGTCGTACCAGAACCTGATCCCGGAGCTGCTGCCGCAGGACCTGCGCGACGGCGCTCAGGCCGGCTTGCCGCGCCTGATCGACGGTCAGCTCCACAACGATTGATCAATCCCGGCGACCGCAATCGCGGCGTTCCATTTGGGGAGGTATTAGGATGACGTTGCGTTTGTTGCAGCACCGTGGGGCCGACGGCACGCGATCGGTGATCGCGGCTGAGGGCGACCGGGCTGCGGTCGTGCCGGGTGTCGACAGCGTGCGGGCGCTCGCCGCCCGCGCGATCGCCGATGGCACCAGCCTGGCCGATGCAGTCGCCGCATGCGGCGAGGGCGCCTCGATCGACCTGGCGGCGGAGTTCGCCGCTGGCCGCTTCGTCGCGCCGATCGATCATGAGGATCCGGCGCACGTCGTGATGACGGGCACCGGCCTCACCCACCTCGGCTCGGCCGAGGGGCGGGACAAGATGCACCGCGAGGCTGCCTCTGCCGAAAAGCAGACGGACTCGATGCGCATGTTCCTGGAAGGCGTGGAGGGCGGCAAGCCCGCCGCCGGCCAAATCGGCCAGCAGCCGGAATGGTTCTACAAGGGCGACGGCTCCCAGCTGGTCGATCCGGGCGCAGCGCTGTCGATGCCGGCGTTTGCCAAGGACGGCGGCGAGGAGCCGGAGCTCGCCGGCATCTACCTCATCGGGCCGGACGGCACGCCGTTCCGCCTGGGCCTGTGTCTCGCCAACGAATTCAGCGACCATGTGACCGAGCGCCACAATTATCTGTGGCTGGCGCATTCCAAGCTGCGCCAGGCGTCGCTTGGGCCGGAGATCGTCGTCGGCACCCCGCCGTCGGACGTGCGCGGCACCAGCCGCATCCTGCGCGACGGCGAGGCCTTGTGGGAAAAGCCGTTCCTGTCGGGCGAGGACAACATGTCCCACACCCTGGCGAACCTGGAGGCGCATCACTTCAAATATGCGCTGTTCCGCCGCCCGGGCGACATCCACATTCACTTCTTCGGCACGGCGACCCTTTCGTTCAGCGACGGCGTGACGACGCAGACGGGCGACGTGTTCGAGATCGAGGCGGCACCGTTCACCCTGCCGCTGCGCAACCCGCTCGCACGCGACGCGGAGACCGAGGTCACCGTTCGCGCGCTCTGATCCGGCCCGTCCTGCTCCCGGCGGGAGCAGGACGGTTGCCGATCGATTGAAGGGGCTTGCGGCGGGGGCGTTGAACCACGACGAGGGGTGCCGGCGCGGCTTCCCGCGCGCGTCCCTGCACAGGATCTCCGATGGCCGTCAACGACATCGCCACCCGCACCTACGAGCATAACTTCCGGCTCGACCCGATCGTCCGGAGCCTGCTCGATACGGATTTCTACAAGCTGCTGATGCTGCAGATGATCCGGCATGTGCACCCGGACGTCGACGCAACCTTTTCCGTCATCAACCGCACCAAGTCGGTCCGGCTCGCCGAAGTGATCGACGAGGCGGAACTGCGCGCGCAACTCGATCACGCCCGCACGATCCGCTTTGCCAAGAAGGAGCTGATCTGGCTCGCCGGCAACAGCTTCTACGGCACCGCCCGGATGTTCAGCCCGGATTTCATCCGCTGGCTCGCCGACTTCCGGCTACCGCCCTACGAGCTGGAGAAGCAGGACGGACAATATGTCCTGCACTTCGACGGGCGCTGGACCCACACGACCATGTGGGAGATCCCGGCGCTCACCATTATCAACGAGCTGCGCGCGCGCGCCGCGATGCGCGACAAGGGGCGGTTCGCGCTCGACGTTCTCTACGCGCGTGCCAAGGCGAAGCTCTGGCAGAAGGTGGAGCGGCTGCGCACGCTGCCGGACCTGGTGCTCTCCGACTTCGGCACTCGCCGCCGGCATGGCTTCCTGTGGCAGCGCTGGTGCGTGGATGCGCTGAAGGAAGGACTGGGCGACCGGTTCATCGGCACCTCCAACGTACTGCTGGCGATGGACGCGGATCTGGAGGCCATCGGCACCAACGCGCATGAGCTGCCGATGGTGGAGGCTGCCCTGTCGAACAGCGATGCGGAGCTCGCCGGGGCGCCGTATCGCGTGCTGGAGCAGTGGCGTCAGCATTATGGCGGCAATCTGCTGGTGGCGCTTCCCGATGCATTCGGCACCACCGCCTTCCTTGCCAACGCTCCGGCCTGGGTGGCGGAGTGGACCGGCTTTCGACCGGACAGCGCGCCGCCGATCCAGGCAGGGGAGCAGATCATCGCCTGGTGGCAGCAGCACGGCGTCGATCCGCGCAGCAAGCTGCTGATCTTCTCGGACGGGATGGATGTCGACACGATCGAGCAGGTCTACCGCCACTTCGACGGGCGCGTGCGGATGAGCTTCGGCTGGGGCACCAACCTCACCAACGACTTCCGCGACTGCGATCCTGACGGGGCGCACGGCCTGGAGCCGATCTCGCTCGTCTGCAAGGTGACGCGCGCCAACGGGCGGCCCGCCGTGAAGCTTTCCGACAACAAGGCGAAGGCCACCGGCGAGCCAGACGAAATCGCGCGGTATCTGCGGGTGTTCGGGGGCATGGACCGCGTTCAAAGCGCGGTCGAGGTCTGATCGGGGAGAGCGCATGCCGCCTGCGGAAGCCGAAAAGCTCCGCAGGCGGCACGCCGGCTACTGCGCCCTCGTCGTGTCGGTCGGCGAGACCTGTCCCGAGGACCCCTCAACGCCCATCTGCTTGGCGTGGTGCATGTTGTACCCCACGAAGATGATCGCCCAGAGGGCTGCGATGATCACCAGGATGATCGCAAAGCGCCGGATCGGTGGTCGCTTCCGGGGATCGGGTGGCACGGGCATGATGGTATCCTTCGGCAGGGGCGCAGGTTCACAGCGGCTTAGTGGCTCGCATCTTCCCCGGCGACGCGCAGGTCGACAAAGGTGCGCATCACGTGCGGAATGCCGCCGATCACGAACTGGGCCATCGACTGTTCCTCGGCGAGCGACTGCTCGAGCAACGAGGTGACGCTGCCGAAGCCGCCGTCCTGCGCCAAGGTGATGAGGCCCGTGTAGCTCGCGATCTCGAAGTTCTCGAACGCGAAGTTGGCGAAGCTGTTCTTGATGATCTCGTCACCGGCGACCGTGTGGCTGAGCGCGGCGAGGTTGCCCGAGATGCTCAGGCCCAGGTCCTTCAGGCCGGAATGGCTCTCGCCCAGGTCAGCCAGGATCTGTTCGACGCGCGTGATCTGCTCTTCGGTTTCGGCGCGGTGGCTGCGCAGCCGTGCCTCGACGTCAGGATAGTGGGCGAGACGGTCCAGCTGCCGATCGATCAGCGCCAGCGCCTGATGCTCCACTGCGTGGACGTCCCGCAGGCCGGTGATGAAAAGCGGACGGATGACTTCGTTCGTGGTTGCCATGGGCACCTCCTATCGTTGCCCGCTGAAAGCGCGCGGAGGGAAGCAGAGGTTCCCTGGCCAAGGGCGCAGCGTGCCGGCGACGTGGTCGCCCCGGGTTGCGCCACGGCGAAAAGGGGCCGTGCGAGTTTGAAGACGAGCCCGGGGCGAAGGTCGAAGGGGCCACGGCTTGCCTGTTCGGTGAGCGCGGGGACATGCTTTCGGGAAGTGGCTAGCAAGAACGGGGCGTGCACGGTTATGCCGCTGCCATGACGATGCCGACCGATGAGGAACTCGCAGCACTGGGGGAGGCGTTCGACCTGTTCACGCGCCGCTACAAGCTGGCGGAGGCGCTTTCCCCCGAAAAGCCGCTCAACGAACTGGACAAGCAGGTGCTGTTCTACGTCGCCAGACACCCGAATTGCGGGCCGTCCGACGCAGCGCGCTTCATCGGGGTCGCGAACACCACCATCTCCTCGGCGACCGATCGTCTCGCCAAGCGCGACCTTCTCGAACGCCACCGGCCCGAGGCGGATCGCCGCTCCGTGGCGCTTCGCCTCACCACAGCCGGACAGCAGCGGGTGAGCACGATGTCGGCGATGTACGGCGAACTTCACCGGCGTATGCTGGAACCGCTGAGCGCAGGGGAGCGGCGACAGCTCATCGCGATGATGGCAAAGATCATCTCATACGACCCTTGAATAGTACGAAGTTCGCCGTATCATTTCCGCAGCGCAGATCACGCGCGACCGGGAGTGGCGTATGGCTATCAGGATAAACGGAACCGACGTCGCGCCGCCGGACGACGCGCGCGTGTCGCTGCTGGATCTTCTGCGCGAACGGCTGCACCTGACCGGCACCAAGATTGGCTGTAACCAGGGCGCCTGCGGTGCGTGCACCGTGCTGGTCGACGGCAACAGGGTGCTCTCCTGCCTCACACTTGCCGCGCAGGTAGACGGTCGCGCGGTCACCACGATCGAGGGTCTGGGCGCCGATGGCCTCCACCCGCTTCAGGCGGCCTTCCTCGAGCATGACGGCCTTCAGTGCGGCTATTGCACGCCCGGGCAGATCTGTGCGGCGTCGGCCATGCTGGCGGAGGTCGAGGCGGGCGTGCCGAGCTACGTCACGCGCGACCTCTCCGGCCCCGTCCGGCTCTCGCGCGACGAGGTTCGCGAACGGATGAGCGGCAACCTGTGCCGGTGCGGGGCGCACAACGGCATCGTCGACGCCATCCTGGCGGTCGCAGCGGAGCGCGTTGCATGACGCCGGTCTCCTACCTGCGGGCGGCCAGCGCTGCCGATGCGGTCCGGCTGAGCGCGGCACAGGGGCACCGGCTCCTGGGCGGCGGGACCAACCTGGTGGACCTCATGCGCAAGGGTGTTGAGCAACCTGCGGTGCTGGTCGATGTCACGGGTCTGTCGACGCGGATCGAAGAGGCGGATGACGGCAGCGTCGTGATCGGTGCCGCTGCGCGCAACAGCAGCGTGGCGGCGCACCCGCTGGTGCGGACGCGCTACCCGATGCTGTCGCGCGCGATCCTCGGCGGCGCCTCCGCACAGATCCGAAACATGGCGACGATCGGCGGCAATCTGTTGCAACGGACGCGGTGCCTGTACTTCGCCGATGCCGCCGGATCGCGGTGCAACAAGCGAGAACCCGGCAGCGGGTGCGACGCCCGCGGCGGGTTCACGCGCTACCATGCGATCCTGGGTGCATCGCCGACGTGCATCGCCACGCACCCGTCCGACATGGCCGTCGCGCTGGCGGCACTCGATGCCCGCGTACATCTCGCCAGCGGGGAGGGCGTGCGCACGCTGTCCCTGCTTGATCTGCACCGGCTGCCGGGCGATCGCCCGGACCTGGAGACGGTGCTGGCGCCGGGCGAGATGATCGTCGCGGTCGAACTCCCGCCGTCGTCGGTCGCGGCCCGTTCCACGTACCGCAAGGTGCGTGATCGGGCGAGCTACGCCTTTGCGCTCGTCTCGGTGGCAGCAGGGCTCGCGCTGGAGGGCGACCGGATCGTCGACGTGCGGATCGCGCTGGGTGGCGTTGCAGCCAAGCCGTGGCGCGCGTTGCGGGCGGAGGCGGCGCTGCGCGGCGGCCCGGCCACGGCCGAGGCATTTGCGCACGCTGCGGAGGTGGAGCTTGCCGACGCGGCGCCGCTGCCGGGCAACGCATTCAAGGTGCCGCTGGCGACGCGGACAATCGCGGCAGTCCTCACCGAGCTCAGCGGAGAGCAGGCATGAGCAGGGTACAGAACGTCCTCGTCGGCTCGGTCCGCACGGCGCTTGGCTGGGTTCCGGCGCAGTGGCTGCCCGGCGGCACCCCCGACCCGTTGATCGGGCGGCGCGGCGAGATCGGCCGGCAGGCACCGCGGGTTGATGGTGCGCTGAAGGTGCAGGGGCAGGCACGCTTCTCCGCCGAAGTGGCGATGGACGGGCTGTGCTACGCCGCCCTCGTGCACAGCACGATCACGCGTGGGCGGATCGCCCGGCTCGACACGGCTGCGGCGCAAGCGGCACCGGGCGTGCTGCTGGTCGTCACCCATCGCAACATGCTGCGGGTCGCCAGCCCGTCGCTGATCTCGATGACCGACCCAACCGCCACCGGCAACAGCAGCCTACCGATCCTGCAGGACGATCAGGTGCACTATAACGGCCAGCTCGTCGCCGCAGTGGTGGCTGAAACGCAGGAGCAGGCGGACCATGCCGCGTCGCTGATCGCGATCGACTATGAAGCCGCGCCGGCCGAAACGCGCTTCGAAGAGGCGAAGGCCGGCGCCCGCGTGATCCCGTCGCTGCTGATCGAGCGCAATCACCTGTCGTTCGGGCGCGCCGAGCGCGAACTGGCGCGATCCCCGCACAAGGTCGACCATCGCTATCGAACGCCGTGGCAGAACCACAATGCGATCGAGCTCCACGCGCTGACCGTCGCCTGGGGAGAGGACGACCTCACCGTCCACGACACGACCCAGATGATCGCACCCGAAGCTGCGACGCTGGCCAAGCTGTTCGGGCTCAAGCGCGAGCAGGTGCGGGTGCTCTCGCCCTTTGTCGGCGGCGGGTTCGGCGGCAAGGGGTTCTGGGACCACCAGGTCGTTGCCGTCGCGGCCGCGCGCATGGTTCGCCGACCGCTCAGGCTCCAGCTGAGCCGCGAGGGCGTGTACCGCATTATCGGCGGCCGCAGCCCGACGGAACAGCGGGTCGCCATCGGTGCCGACGAAAACGGCCGCTTCACCGCGTTGCTGCACGACGGCTGGTCGGTGATGCCGCCCTATGGTGCGTGCCCGGAAGCCTATACGCTGGGCACGCGTGCCGCCTATCGCGCAAAGAGCTTCGAGATCCTTCAGCGGCACGTCGACATGGCCGTGGTGCCCAACACCTTCATGCGCGCGCCTGGGGAGGCGATCGGCACCTTTGCGCTGGAAAGCGCCGTCGACGAACTGGCGCATGCGCTGGCGCTCGACCCGATCGAGCTGCGTCTGCGCAACCTGCCGGACAAGCATCCGATCACCGGCGCCCCCTTTTCGCAACATGCGCCGGCCAAATCCTGGACGGACGGTGCCGCTCGCTTCGGGTGGGAGCGCCGGTCGCCGACGCCGGGCGCGCGGCGCGAAGGCGAGTGGCGGATCGGCATGGGCTGCGGGAGCGGCAGCTTCCCCTATGTGCGGATGCCCGGCGCTGCCGTTCGCCTCTCGGTTCGTCATGATGGCACCGCCAGCCTGGCCTGTTCGGGGCAGGAGATGGGGATGGGAACGGCGACGGTGCTCGCCCAGCAGGTTGCCGACCGGCTCGGATTGTCGCTGGACGCGGTGACGATCGAAATCGGCGACTCCGCGCTGCCGGCCGCGCCGTTGGCGGGTGGGTCGGGTCAGACGGTTTCAATCGCCGGCGCGATCCTGGCCGCGGCCGAGAAGTTGCCCGTCGAACTGCTGCGCCTGGCGGGCAACGACAGCCCGCTAGCCGGGTTGTGGCCGGGCGAGGTCCGGTTGGGACAAGGCGGCCTCTCCAGTGCCGACGCACCGGACCGGCACGAGAGCTTTCGGTCGATCCTGACGCGCGCCAACCGTGACGAGGTGAGCGTCACCGCTTCCGGCACGCCGCCGCTCGAGATGCTGAAGTTCGCGATGCACAGCACCGCCGCGATGTTTTGCGAGCTGCGCGTCAGCGACGTGACGGGGGAGGTGCGGGTGGACCGGCTCCTCGGGTCGTTCGACTGCGGCGCGATCCTCAACCCGCGCACGGCGGCGAGCCAGTTTCGCGGCGGCATGATCATGGGTCTCGGCCTCGCCTTGACCGAGGAGACGCTGTTCGACGAACGCAGCGGCCGGATCATGAACCCGACGCTGGCCGACTACCATGTCCCCGCGCACATGGACGTACCGGAGATCGAGGTGATGTGGACCGACATCCCGGATCCGCGCTCTCCCCTCGGCGCACGCGGCATCGGGGAGATCGGCATCACGGGCGTGGCGGCGGCGGTCGCCAATGCCGTATTCAACGCGACCGGCAAGCGGGTGCGCGACCTTCCGATCACCCTCGACAAGCTGTTGTGAGGGTTGGAAATTGCGTTCCGGTGATCGGCGACGGACCCCACCTGAATGGAGGACCGGTTCTGAGCACCGGCCGACTGGGCCTGAGTGGCTTAACTCGGGTCCTTCGCCCCACAAGCTGCCGGTCCGCTTCCGCCCAGAGGCGGACATTCGTCGCTTGCAACGCCTCGGCCGAAAGCGGACGGTACGCTTTCAGCCGAGGGGGCAACTGCGCCAAAGGCGGTAAGGGGCCTGATTGTCGTGTTGACGCCATCGCTCCAGTCGGACGGCGGCCACCAAAGTGAGTGTCTGATGCGACGTTCCACCAGTTCTTCGTTGAAAATGATGTTCTACAGTATCGTAGGCGCGACGGGTGTGTGGTCTCTGGCATTACCGATGCCCTGGCGGTTTATCTGGGTTGCCACGTCCTGTGTCTGCGCGGTGCTGCTGATCGGCTCCATCAAGAGGCGACCGTGTCAGCACGGATTCATCAACCAGCGCGGGGCGAGCTTTTACCCGTGGGTGGTAGATCCCTGTCCGAAGTGCGGACTGAGTATCGACGATGAAGCAAAATTTAGGCCCTGACGCCATAGACAGGAACGCCTGCTAACGCCCACTTGCGGCCGTTGGTTCAGCTAGCTCATACTGCGGCAACCAACATGAAGGGGCGGAGTATGGGTGCGTCTCGGCGAGTGATCGGATTGGCCGGCCTTCTGGTCACCGTAGCGCTGGCCGCCTCGTATTGGTCAGTGATCGAACTCGATTCCTCCCTAGAGAGCTTGATGTTCGCATCCCTAGTGATCGGGCTCTTGGCTCTGACAACCCTCGAATGGGCAGAGAGAGTTAGGCGTTCTACTGAGCAGGCTGACGCGCGCTAACGCCCACTTGCTGACACTCCGCAGCGCTGCCATCTTGGCGGCGTGCTCCTGCCGGTCATCCTGCTGCTGTTCTGGTTACCGGCTCTACTCCTATGGTCGCCGTTTACGCGCTTGCTCGCTGCCGCCCTGCTCAGGGCACCACGCGGCGCTATGCCTGGCTCTGGGCGTGGATGCTTCCTGCAACCCTGGCAGTCGTGATCCTTGGATTGATCGGCTTCATCGGTGACGTGCTCGGCTCTGTGTAGCCGCCTCCGGGGATGGCCGCTTTCCACCACTTCCAGACCCTTTGAAGGTTAGTTCGGCACGCCGGAGGCGGCGGTGTTCTGCAATTCGGATTGGGGGTGGCGGAGAGAGTGGGATTCGAACCCACGGTGAGCGTGAACCCACGGCGGTTTTCAAGACCGCTGCCTTAAACCACTCGGCCATCTCTCCGGATATGGTGCGCTTACGGCGGCTGGTCGGGTTTGTGCAAGCCCGAAGGCGGTTAGGGGGTTTCGCCCGGCGTCTCGGCTGTGGCACAGAGCCGCTTCACGTGCGGGAGCCGAGTATGCGTAGATGGAGCAAGGGGCTGCTCGCCCTTGCGGCAATGATGTCGGTCAGCGGTTCGGCCGCCGCTCAGGACGAAGCAGGGTTCCAGGCCTATCTTCAGGGGGTTGCCGCCAAGGCTCGCGCGGAGGGCGTCAGTGAGCGGGCGATCGGTGCGGTGCTGAACGGGCTCACCTATAATCCACGCGTGGTCGAACTGGATCGCGGGCAGCCGGGCGGCGGGCCGAATGCCACGCCGAGCATCCCGACCTTTGCTCCCTACAAGGCGCAGCATGTTGACACGGCGCGGATCAACCGCGGCCGCGACGCGTATCGCGCGCAGCGATCCCGGCTGATGCGGATCGAGCAGGAGACCGGCGTTCCCGAATCGATCATGGTCGCGATCTGGGGGCATGAGACCAACTATGGCGGCTATACCGGCAATTTCGACCTGCCGCGTTCGCTCGCGACGCTCGCCTATGAAGGGCGCCGCCGCGCGCTGTTCGAGCCCGAGCTGATCGCGACCATGAAGATGGTCGATCGCGGGGTGCCGCGCGAGCGGCTGCTGGGAAGCTGGGCCGGCGCGACCGGTTATCCGCAGTTCCTGCCGTCGATCTACCTCCGGCTGGCACGCGACGGCGATGGGGACGGGCGCGCTGATATCTGGACCAGCCCGGCCGACGCCCTGGCCTCGATCGGCAATTATTTCACCAACGCCGGGTGGCGGCCGGGGCAGCCCTGGGGCGTCGCCGTGAACGTGCCGGCGAGCCTCGACCGCGGACCGCTGACGTCGCCCACGCGCTCGCCACGCTGCCCCAGGGTGCACGAGCGCCATACGCGCTGGCGGAGCATGGCGGAGTGGCGCCAGCTTGGCGTCTTGCCCCAAGCCGGCCGCTGGCCCGATGACAGCATCCAGGCGACGCTGCTCGAGCCCGATGGTCCGGGCAAGACCGCCTATCTGCTCACCGGCAACTACCGGGTAATCCTGGATTACAACTGCTCGAACTTCTACGCCTTGTCTGTGGGGCTGCTGGCCGATGAAGTCGCACGGTAGCGCGGTTGCGGCAGTGCTGCTGGCGGGCTGCTCGACGGGCAGCCTGCCGCCCGCGCCGGCCGAGCCGGCCATCGGCAGCCTGGACGCGGCCGCGCCCCGCGCATCCGCAACGCTGGAGGCGCGCTATGACGCCGTCGGCTGGGCAGGCGCAGCCGCGCCTGGAGGGGGGGACACGGGGGTGTTCGTCACCCATCCGAGCTTGCCGGCGGGGAGCTTCGTGGAATTGACGCTTCTGGAAAGCGGCCGGACGACCGTGTTCAAGGTTGCTCGCCAGGGCGCGGTCGCACCTGGCTATCTGCTCACGCTGTCGCCGGTCGCGGCACAGGCACTGGGGGTCGGCACCCAGGCCGTACCAATGCGCGTTCGGCAGGTCCTGCCGGCGTTGCACGAGCAGGCGGCGGCTGAGGGCGGGAGCCTTGCGCGCATGGACGCGCCGCAGGTGCTGCTGGCGGCACTGCGCAAGCGGTTGCCGCCGGCGCCAGTCGGCGATGGCGCGACTGCACCCGCTGCCTCCGCCTCGGAAGAGCAAGCGCCGCCACCTGCGGGTGCACGCCCGATCCAGACCGTCGCCTTGCCGCCGACTACGGTCTCCCCGCTGCCTCCGGCGCCGGTCACCCATGTGCCGACACCTGCCGCTCCTGTAGCACCCCGCAGGACTGGCGGTTGGGTGGTGCAGGTCGCGGCGCTGTCGAACCTGGGCCGAGCGGAGGCGCTGGCGCACGCGCTGGGCGGCTTTACGGATCGCGCCGGCACGCTGGTGCGCGTGCGCACCGGCCCATATTCCAGCGTCGCCGGCGCCGAACAGGGGCGTGCGAAAGCCGCCGCGCGCGGCTATGGTGACGCAAAAGTTCTTCGCAACGACTGACCAAGGCCCTGGACAACCAACGATGAAGAAGCTGCTTACCGCCGTCCTGCTCTCCGCCGTCGCCGTCACGCCGTCGGTCGCTGCCGCGCCCCCGTTCGACACGCCGGCGCCGGTCGCCTTCCTGACGGACCTTTCCTCGGGCGCGACGCTGTATTCCAAGGATGCCGACCGGCGCATGCCGCCGGCCTCCATGGCCAAGATGATGACCGCCTATGTGGCGTTTGACCTGATCAAGAAGGGTGAGCTGAAGCTTGACCAGAAGTTCCAGGTGCGCCCGGAGACCTGGCAGCGCTGGCATGGTCCCGCGGCGGGATCGACCATGTTCCTGTCGGTCAACGAGCAGGTCAGCGTCGACGATCTGCTGAAGGGGATCATCACGCTTTCGGGGAACGACGCCTGCGTCGTGCTGGCAGAGGGTATCGCGGGCACCGAAGAGTCGTTCACCAGCCTGATGAACCAGCGCGCCAAGGAACTGGGGCTGACCAACAGCCACTTAGGCACGTCGAACGGTTGGCCGGACGAAGGCCGCACCTATGTCAGCGCGCGCGACCTGGCGAAGCTGGCGTCCGCGACGATCCAGAACTTCCCCGATCTCTACAAGCGCTTCTACTCGCTCGAGAGCTTCACCTGGGGCAAGACGCTGGGTGCAGGCAACGACATCACCCAGGCCAACCGCGATCCGCTGCTGGGGCGCGTTGCAGGCGCCGACGGCCTTAAGACCGGCCATACCGAGGAGGCCGGATACGGCTTCACCGGTTCGGCCGAGCAGAACGGTCGCCGTTTGGTGATGGTGCTGGCGGGGCTTACCAGCGCCAACCAGCGCATCAGCGAGTCGGTCCGCTTCATGGAATGGGGCTTCCGCGCCTGGCGCGCCCGGCCCATCGCGAAGAAGGGCAAGCGCGTCGAGACGGCCGATGTCCAGATGGGCGATAGCAGCACGGTTGGCCTGGTCGCGCCGAGCGACCTGACCGTGACCGTGCCCGCCGGTGCGGCAACCGAGCTCGCCGGCACGGTCGTCTATCAAGGCCCGATCAAGGCGCCGATCAAGGCGGGCCAGCACATCGCGGATCTGGTCATCACCTCGCCCGGCATGGATCCCCAGCGCCTGCCGCTGGTGGCGGAAAAGGATGTGGACGAGGCAGGCTTCTTCGGGCGCGCCTGGGCCGGCCTGATGGCGCTGTTCGGCGCTTGATCGGCCAGTTCATCTCGCTGGAGGGCGGCGAAGGCGTCGGCAAGTCGACCCAGACCGCCCGGCTCGCCACCGCGTTGGAGGCGCGGGGCGTGCATGTGCTCGTCACGCGCGAGCCGGGCGGCAGCGAGGGCGCGGAGGCGATCCGCGGCCTGCTGATGCAAGGCGAGGTCACGCGCTGGAGCCCGCATACCGAGGCGCTGCTGTTCGCGGCCGCGCGCGCGGATCATGTCGAAAAGCGCATCCGCCCGGCGCTGGAGGCAGGACAGTGGGTGCTGTGCGACCGCTACATCGACAGCACCCGCGCGTATCAGGGCGGGCAGGGGATCGACGACGCCGCCATCCTGGCGCTGCATGGCTTTGGGTCCAAGGGGCTGCTGCCTGACCGCACGCTGTTGCTGACGCTACCCCAGGGTGCAGGCGAGGAGCGGGCGCTGGTGCGCGACCAGGGTGTGGCGGATCGCTTCGGCGCGCGCGGGCGCGACTTCCATGCGCAGGTCGCTGCCGCCTTCGACCGGATTGCAGCCGCGGAGGGCGACCGCGTGCGCGCGGTGGACGCCAGCGGTGCGCCGGAAGCCGTCACCGATCGGCTGATGGAAGCGCTCGCCGACCTGCTGCCATGATCGACCTGGTCGGCAACGGTGCCGCGCACGACGCCTTCTTCACGGCGGCCGAGCGCGGCGGGCTGCACCATGCCTGGCTGCTGGCCGGGCCAGAGGGCGTCGGCAAGGCAAGCTTCGCGCGGCTCGCCGCCAGTCGGCTGCTCGCCCATGGCGTCCAGCCTCGCATCCCGGTGCGGGGCGGGTCGCTGCCGCCTGAGGATCGCACCGCGGCGCTGATCGCGGCGGGATCGCACCCGGACTATCGCGAACTGGCGCGCCAGCCGAAGGACCCGGCCAAACCGGACGAAAACCTCGCGCGCAGCATCCCGATCGCCCAGGTTCGCGCGCTGCAACCGCTGTTCGCGACCAAGCCGTCGCTGTCGGAACGACGGGTGGTACTGATCGACGCAATCGACGATCTGGAGACCGCCGCGGCCAATGCGCTGCTGAAGAACCTGGAGGAGCCGCCGGCGGGGACGATCTTCCTGCTGGTAAGCCATGCGCCCGGCCGGCTGCTGCCGACCATCCGATCGCGCTGCCGGCTGCTGCGGTTCGAGCGGCTGTCCGATGCTGATGTCGCTCGCGTTATTCGGGGTGTCATGCCGGAGGTGAGCGACGTCGAGTGCGATGCGCTCGTCCGGGGCGGGGAAGGCTCGCCGGGGCGCGCGCTTGCCTTTGCCGGGCTGGACGTCGCAGCGCTCGAGCGGGCAATGGCCGTGATCGCGGGCGAAGGGGATCCCAGCAACGTCCAGCGCAGCAAACTGGCCAAGGCGCTTGCGGGCAAGGCTGCGCAGGCGCGGTACGAGGCCTTCCTGGAGCGTGCGCCGAGCTTCATCGCGATCCGGGCGCGCGAGCGGACAGGTTCGGCCCTGCAGACCGCACTCGACGCCTATCAGGCGGCCCGTGCGCTCGCGGCGGCGGCGCCGGCCCTGTCGTTGGACGCACAGGCGACCGTGTTCGAGATGGGCGGCATTCTTGCGCGTCTGGCAGAGCAGGACGGGCTTCAATCGCGCGGAGCGATGCACTAGGGACACGGCATGGCCGAGCCCTATTACATCACCACCGCGATCCACTATCCCAACGGCAAGCCGCACATCGGCCATGCCTATGAGATGATCGCCGCTGACGCGATCGCGCGTTTCCACCGGCAAGCGGGCCGCGACGTCCGCTTCCAGACCGGCACCGATGAGCATGGGCTCAAGATGGTGCAGACCGCGCGCAAGCGGGGCATGGAAGTGCGCGCGCTGGCCGACGAAATGTCGGGCCATTTCCACGAGATGGCCGACAAGCTTGATATTTCGTACGATCGCTTCATCCGCACGGTGGAGCCCGAGCATTATGCCGCAAGCCAGGCGATCTGGCAGGCGATGGCGGATGCCGGCGACCTCTATCTGTCGCGCTACGAGGGATGGTATTCGGTCCGCGACGAGGCCTTCTACGAAGAAAAGGAACTGACCGACGGGGAAGGGGGCGTTCGCCTCTCGCCGCAGGGCACGCCCGTCGAATGGACCGCAGAGGAGACCTGGTTCTTCCGCCTGTCCAAATACCAGCAGCCGCTGCTCGATTTCTACGCCGCCAATCCGGAGTTCATTCAGCCCGAGAGCCGGCGCAACGAAGTGCTGCGCTTCGTCGAGGGGGGGCTCGCCGACCTGTCGGTGTCGCGGACCAGCTTCGACTGGGGCGTGCCGGTACCGGGCAGCCCCGGGCATGTCATGTATGTGTGGGTGGATGCGCTCACCAATTACCTGACCGGCGCGGGTTATCCAGACGGCGGCGACACGGCGCGCTTCTGGCCGGCGAACCTGCACCTGATCGGCAAGGACATCGTCCGCTTCCATGCGGTCTATTGGCCGGCGTTCCTGATGTCAGCCAAGCTCGCGCTGCCGCGGCAGGTGTTCGGCCACGGCTTCCTCCTCAACCGCGGCGAGAAGATGTCGAAGTCGACCGGCAACGTCGTCGACCCGATGGCGCTCGCCGGCCTCTATGGCGTCGACGCGCTCCGCTACTTCCTGCTGCGTGACATCAGCTTCGGCCAGGACGGCACCTTCTCGGACGAGGCGATCGTCACCCGCGCCAACGCCGATCTTGCGAACAGCTTCGGCAATCTGGCGCAGCGGACGCTGTCGTTCATCGCGAAGAACTTGGAGGGCGCGCTGCCGCTGGCCGGGCGCAGCGATCCCGCCGATGCCGTCCTGCTCGCGCAGGTCGCCGACGCGAGCGCGGCATTCCGTAAGGAATTTGCCGAGCTGTCGCTTAGCCAGGCGCTGGAAAGCTGGATGCGCGGCGTCTTTGCCTGCAACCAGTATATCGACGTGCAGGCGCCCTGGGCGCTGCGCAAGACCGATCCGGAGCGGATGCACGCCGTGCTCGGCACGCTGGTGCGGGCGATCCGCGATCTGGCGATCACCATATGGCCGGTGATCCCGACCTCGGCCGGGCGGGTGCTCGACCAGCTTGGGCAGGACGCGCGCGACCATGCCGCGCTCGCGGACGCGGAGTGGTACGAGCGGGCAGCGCAGGCAGGCTTCCGCATGGCGCCGCCAACCCCCATTTTTCCGCGGCTGGTGCTGGAAGAGGTCGTGGAGCCCGCATGAAACTCGCCGACAGCCATTGCCACCTGAACTACAAGGGCGTTGCCGAGCAGCAGCCCGAAGTGCTGGCGCGCGCCCGGGCTTCGGGCGTGGTGGCGATGCTGAACATCTCCACGCGTGAGAATGAGTGGGATGCCGTCATCGCCACTGCCGAACGCGAGCCGGACGTCTGGGCGACCGTCGGCATCCACCCCAACGAAGCGGATCGCTACCCCGACATCGGTACGGAGCGCCTGGTCGCCCGGGCCGCCCATCCGCGCGTCGTGGGTCTCGGTGAAACGGGGCTCGACTATTACTACGAGCACTCCGACCGAGCCGGGCAGCAGGCGAGCTTCCGGGCGCATCTTGCCGCCTGCCGGGAGACGGGGCTTCCGGTGATCGTCCACACGCGCGATGCCGAGGATGATACGGCCGCGATCCTGGGCGAAGAACTGGGGAAGGGGGCGTTCCCCGGGGTCATCCACTGTTTCACCGGTACCGGCGCATTCGCTCGCAAGGCGCTCGACTTGGGTTTCTACATTTCGCTATCGGGCATCGTGACGTTCAAGAACGCGCGGGAACTGCAGGAAACCGCGCGCTGGCTACCGCGCGAACGACTGCTGGTGGAAACCGATGCTCCATTCCTGGCGCCGGTGCCACATCGCGGCAAGCCCGGCGAGCCTGCCTTTGTGGCGGACACCTGCCGCTTCCTGGCAGAGCTGCGCGGCGAAGATCCGGACGAACTCGCCGACGCCACGCGCGCCAACTTCCACAGCCTGTTTGCGAAAACCCGGGCGTGAAAATCCGCATCCTCGGCTCCGGCACGTCGTCTGGGGTGCCGCGGATCGGCGGCGACTGGGGTGCGTGTGATCCCACCGACCCGCGCAACCGCCGCACCCGCGTTTCCGCTTTGGTCGAGACGGCGACCACGCGGATCCTGATCGACACCGGCCCGGACATGCGACAGCAACTGCTCGACGCAAACGTCAGCGAGGTCGACGCGGTCCTGTGGACGCATGACCATGCCGACCACTGCCACGGGATCGACGACCTTCGGCAGCTCTATCATGTCCGCGGCCAGCCTGTGCGCGGCTATGCACGGCCGGATACGCTGCAGGTATTACGCGAGCGGTTCGGCTATGTGTTCTTCGGTCGCAACGGCTATCATGCCACCGTGGAGGCAGAAGAACTGCCGGACCGGCTCCGCATCGGCGACATTGAAGTTTCCGCGACAGATCAACCGCATGGCGCGATCTTTTCCGCTGGCCTCCGCTTCGATGCCGGTGGTCGCTCGATCGTGTATGCGACCGATTTCAACATCGTGACCGACGAAATGCTGGCGCTCTATCGCGGATGCGACCTGATGGTCGTGGACGCCCTGCGCGATGCGCCGCACCCAACGCATCCGACCGTCGACGAAGCGCTCGCCCTGGTGAAGGCATGCGGTGATCCGCGGGCGGTGCTCATCCATATGGACCACAGCCTGGACTATCGCACGTTGCAGGCGCGGCTGCCGGATCATGTCGAGCCTGGCCATGACGGGCTGGAACGCACCGCATGAAGCAGGAAAGCGCCGTGCACCTGCTTTGGGGCATCGGCGCGCTGACTCTCGTGATCTCGGCACTGGCCGCACAGCGCCCCGATCGCCGCACGATTGGCCGCTCGTTGCTCGCTTGGGCAATCATCGGCACGCTGATCCTCATTGCGGTGCTGTTGCGTGAAGAACTCGGAAGCGCGGCAAGGGGTATCAGCGGGCTTGGATGAGGCCGCAGCCGTCGCACAAACAGCACCGGAGTTTACATAATGCAGATTACCGGACTTACGGACAGGTGGTTCCAGGAGAAGCTTCCATGATCGAGCGCCTGGTCGCGATCATGGCGCGGCTTCGCGATCCTGAGACCGGTTGTGAATGGGATCGCGCCCAGACGTTCGCGACCATTGCGCCCTACACGATCGAGGAAGCCTATGAGGTTGCCGACGCGATCGCCCGCGGCGACATCGCCGATCTCAAGGACGAACTCGGCGACCTGCTGCTCCAGGTCGTCTTCCACAGCCGCATTGCCGAGGAAGCCGGTCAGTTCGCCTTGTCCGACGTGGTCGCCGCCATCAGCGACAAGATGGAGCGTCGCCACCCGCACATCTTCGGCGGCGCCGATGCGAGCCCTGGCTGGGAAACGATCAAGGCTGCCGAGCGAAGCGCAAAGCCCGAGCACGACGGCGCGCTCGCCGGCGTCGCACTCAGCCTGCCGGCACTCAGCCGGGCCGAGAAGCTCCAGAAGCGCGCTGCACGCGTCGGCTTCGACTGGCCCGATCCAAGCGGACCGCGTGCGAAGATCGACGAGGAACTGCTTGAAATCGAAAGCGCAAGCGACGCCGAGCGCGCCGAGGAAGTCGGCGATCTGCTGTTCGCGGTCGTGAACTGGGCTCGGCACCTCGGCGTCGACCCCGAAGCGGCACTCCGTGCCGCCAACGTCAAGTTCGAGCGTCGGTTTGCCGCCATGGAAGCCAGTGCTGGCGAACAGTTTGCCGGCATGTCGCTGGACGAGAAAGAAGCACTTTGGGGTTCAGCCAAGGCAGCCGAACGGGCGTGACCGCCGCGAGCGGTTCCTCACTCAGCGTGTGAGGAACCGCTCGTAATCGACCGGGGACAGGCGCACGTCATACAGCGCCCGCGTATCCTCCATCCAGTGATCCAGGACTTCGCCGTGCGCATGCAGCCATGCAGCACTGGCGCCATCTTCAGGCGCGAGCGCCACCCGGTAGCGGCGGTGGCCCTGGGTCAGGCGATCGGAGATCGTCCGGAGCAGCGTCTCCACCCCCTCCCCGGTCAAGGCGGACAGCGCTACCACATCGTCACGGTGGGAGGCTTCGCCCTCCAGCTCGGTACGATCCTCCGGTTCCAGCAGGTCCAGCTTGTTCCACGCCTCGATTCGGGGCGTGGTCTCATCGACGCCGATCTCGGACAGAACGGTCTCGACATCGTCAGCCTGCGCCTGGGTGTCCGGATGCGCGATGTCGCGGACATGGATCAGGAGGTCGGCGGAGACCACTTCCTCAAGCGTCGCCTTGAACGCTGCGACGAGCTGCGTCGGCAGTTCGGAGACGAAGCCCACGGTGTCGGACAGGATCACCTTGTCGACGCCCGGAAGCGAGATTTGCCGCAGCGTCGGGTCCAGGGTGGCGAACAGCAGGTTCTCCGCCATCACCTCGGCGCCGGTGAGGCGATTGAACAGCGTCGACTTGCCGGCATTGGTATAGCCGACCAGTGCGACCACCGGCCAGGGCGCGCGCTGGCGCCGATCGCGGTGCAGCCCGCGCGTGCGCGAGACGCTATCGAGCTCGCGGCGCAGTCGCGCCATGCGATCCCGGATCAGCCGGCGATCGGCCTCGATCTGCGTTTCGCCCGGCCCGCCCAGGAAGCCGAAGCCGCCGCGCTGACGTTCAAGGTGGGTCCAGCTGCGGACCAGTCGACCGGCCTGATAATCGAGGTGGGCGAGTTCGACCTGCAAACGGCCCTCGGCCGTACGGGCGCGTTCGCCGAAGATCTCGAGGATGAGCCCGGTGCGGTCGATGACCTTGCAGCCGAGCCCCTTTTCCAGGTTACGCTGCTGGATCGGCGTCAGCGCCGCGTCAAACACGGCAAGCTGCAGTTCCCGATCGCGCACGGTCTCGGCAAGCGCGTCCACCTGGCCGCTGCCGATCAGCGTGGCGGCGCGCGGCTGCCGCACGCGCAGCGCCACCCGCTCTTCCACCTCGACCCCGATTGCAAGCGCCAGGCCCGCGGTCTCGGCCAGGCGTGCATCCGCGTCGCGCGCAGAGCCGCCCATGTCGGGAAACACCACGAGGGCCCGCGCGCCGCGCGAGAACTCCTCGACGTCGCGGTCGAACCCGGCGCTCAATCTGCGTCCGATCCGGCCTGTTCCTCGGCCAAGTTCAGGGGATGCGCCGGTTGGATCGTCGACACCGCATGCTTGTAGACCAGCTGCGACACGCCGTCGCGCTGGAGCAGCATGCAGAACAGGTCAAACGCCGCGATCTGCCCCTGCAGCATCACGCCGTTGACGAGGAACATGGTCACGCTCTCCTGGTTCTTGCGCACTGCGTTCAGGAAAATCTCTTGCAGCAGCGCGTTGCGCGCGCTCTGCTCGGCCGCGGCGGCGACGATGGGGTCAAGATCGACCTGGGCGGCCGGCATGATCGTGGAAATGGCATGCTTGTAGATCAGCTGCGACTGCCCGTCGCGCCGCAACAGCACGGAAAAATTGTCGAACCAGGTCACGATCCCCTGGAGCTTCACGCCCTTCACGAGGAACATCGTCACTGGTGTCTTGGAGCGCCGCAGCGCGTTGAGGAAGAGATCCTGGAGCGAGCTCTGCTTCTCGGCCATGTCCTGCCCTTTGTTCTTGGCGGGGTTCCCCGCAATGCCCCGTCCCCACGACGGTGCGGGGGGCGATTTAGGACGCGGAAGCCGCCGCGTCCACCTTGCTAGTCGTCGCCGCGCGTTTCCGTGATGCCGAGCAGCTTGAGCTTACGATGCAACGCCGATCGCTCCATTCCGATGAAGCTCGCAGTGCGCGAGATGTTCCCGGAAAAACGCCGGATCTGCACGCGTAGGTATTCGCGCTCGAACGACTCGCGAGCCTCGCGCAGCGGCGCTCCCATGATCGCATTGGCGCCAAGGCCCCCACTTCCCTCGCTCGGAGTCCCGAGAACTTCGGGCGGCAGCAGGTCGACGTCGATCCGGCCGATGCGGTTGCCCGGGGCCAGGATGACGGTCCGCTCCACCACGTTGCGCAGCTGGCGGACGTTGCCTGGCCACTCATAGGATTGCAGCGCCACCATCGCGTCGGGCGCGATTTCCGGCGTGGGCACGCGTCGTTCCGAGGCGTAATGGGCGACGAAATGCTCCACCAGTGCGGGAATGTCCTCCCGCCGCTCGGTGAGGGCCGGAATGGCGACGGGCACGACGTTGAGCCGATAGTAGAGATCCTCGCGAAAGCGTCCCTCGGCAATCTCGTCCTGCAGGTTGCGCGACGTCGCGGAAACGACGCGGACATCGACCTTCACCACGCGCTGGCCGCCGACTCGCGTGAAACTCTGGTCCGTCAGCACGCGCAGGATGCGCGCCTGAGTCGCGACTGGCATGTCGGCGATCTCGTCCAGGAACAGCGTGCCGCCATGCGCCTGTTCGAGCAGGCCGGGGCGGACCAGCTCGGCCCCCTCCTCCACCCCGAACAGCTCTTCTTCAACGCGTTCCGGCGTCATCCGCGCAGCGCTCACGATGATGAACGGCGCCGATGCGCGCTGGCTCCACCCGTG
The DNA here is from genome assembly GCF_020707215.1 of Sphingomonas sp. PL-96. Taxonomy (GTDB): domain Bacteria; phylum Pseudomonadota; class Alphaproteobacteria; order Sphingomonadales; family Sphingomonadaceae; genus Sphingomonas. Next base: position 1,101,334 of record NZ_JAJFET010000001.1, on the reverse strand, counting down.
AAGCAGCCGGGCGGCCACTTCCTTGCCGATCCCGGCCCCGCCGGTGATGAGCACCCGGCTGCCGGTCGACGCAACGCGCTTGAGCGTCGCCCGCACCGTGTTGATGGCGGCCGAGCTGCCGGTCAGGTCCTCCTCGCGGCCCGCCGACACCCGCAGCGATGCGACTTCGCGGCGCAAGCGCTCCGTCTCGGTCGCGCGCTCCACGAGGAACAACAGCCGCTCGGCTTCGAACGGCTTTTCGATGAAATCGACCGCGCCGCGTCGGATGGCCGCGACGGCCGTGTCGATGTTGCCGTGCCCGGAGATCACCAGCACCGGAAGCGTGGGATCGCGTTCCTTGATGACGTCCAGCAGTTCGAGGCCGTCGAGCCGCGATCCCTGAAGCCACACGTCGAGCAGCACCAGCGATGGACGCCGCGCGGCAATCGCCTCCAGCGCCGCGTCGCTGTCGGCGGCACCCCGCGTGTCATAGCCTTCGTCCTCCAGCACGCCGGAGACGAGGTCGCGGATGTCGTTTTCGTCGTCGACGACAAGGATATCGAGCTTCATGAGCGGGCTGTTCCAGTACGGGTAAGCATGGCCTGGCGTTGGGTTTCTTCGGCCCCGGCAAGCGCGGATCCGGCATCCTCACCCTCCAGCGCGGCAAGGACGTTCAGATCCAGGGTAATGGTCACGACGGTGCCGCCGCCGGGACGGTCGCCAAAGGTGATGGTGCCGAAATGCTCCTCGACGATCTTTTTCACGATCGCGAGGCCGAGCCCGGTGCCGCGCACGCGCGTGGTCATATAGGGCTCGACGATCCGGTCGCGCTCGACCGGAAGGCCGATGCCATTGTCGCTCACGGTCAGCTGAAGCTGGCCCCCCTCCGAGGCGCTCAGCGCGACATCGACCCTGCCCTCGGGAGCGCCTTCGCCGCGGGCTTCGATGGCTTCCACGGCGTTCTTGACGATGTTGGTGAGCGCCTGGCCGAACTGGCGACGATCGCAGACGACCGGTGGAACGGCATCCTCCGCTGCCAGGTTGAAGGCGACCTGGGGATGCGCCACTTCGTGCAGGAACACCGCCTGCCGTGCGATGTCGAGCATCGACTCCGCGCGGAACACCGGCTTGGGCATGCGCGCAAAGGAGGAGAATTCGTCCACCATGCGGCGCAGGTCGCCGACCTGGCGCACGATCGTGTCGGTCAGCTTCACGAAGGTGCCGTCGTCATTCTCGATCTGGCGGCTGTAGCGTCGCTTGAGCCGTTCCGCGGCAAGCTGGATCGGCGTCAGCGGGTTCTTGATCTCGTGCGCAATGCGGCGCGCGACATCAGACCAGGCCGCCCGGCGTTGATCGAGCAGCTGCTGCGTGATGTCGTCGAATGTGAGGATGAAGTTCGTGCTCTGCCGCGTGACCCGAACGGCCAGGGTACGACTCTCCCCCCCTACCGAAAGTTGAACGATCGCCTCCCGCTGATCCCCAGAGAGGAGAACATGCAGCTCTGGAGCGACATCGCCGAGTGGTCGTCCAACCATGATCGTGGCAGTCGTCTTCAACAACGATGCTGCAGACGCGTTGACGAGACGAACCGACCCATTCGGATCGACCGAGATCACGCCAGCGCTGACACCAGACATCACAGCCTCAATCAACGCGCGCCGGCTCTCAGCCTCGCCGCTTGCAGCCCGTAGGGCGCTGGTCTGCTCGTTCAGACGCTCGGTCATGCGGTTGAACGCAGTCGCGAGCACACTCACTTCATCGCGTGACGGCTGCTCGCGCACTCGCGCGCTTAGGTCACCGCCTGCTACCCGCTGTGCTGCGTCGACCAGGTCCCCGATCGGACGCACAAGCCGGTCGGCCACACCGAGCGCGACGTAGACAGCCGCTCCCACGATCACCAGTGAGATGATGAGCAGCGCGACGTTGAACTGCAGCTGTAAAGACCGTGATCGATCGAGGAGCGCCTGATAATCCGCGAGCACGGCCTGTGCTCGCGTCATTCTCGTTGCCATCTCCTGAGCGCCAGAAATCCGCGCGGCATAGAGGAAAAGGTCGGTCCCGCCGATCCGGGTGATCGACTGTGTCCGCTCGCGGCTCGTGCTCACGACGCTTTTCGCGCCGGCTTTGAGTTTGGCGATAGCCGCTGGATCAATCGTACGTTCCAGCGGTCGGTCATAGGGGTTCACCAACGCCAAGGCGTTGATCTCGCCCTTGGGCCCGACGGAAAAAACAATGCCTTCAGAAAGGCTGCGTTGGTAAACGTCCTGACCGAACAATCCCGTGAACTGCGTGCTGTCGATCTCCCACCCGAACTCGTTCAGTGCTTTCGAGAGATCCACCGCCATGGCTACGTTCTCGTTGTCTACGTAGCTCAGCATCTCCTCGTATGACTGGGTGGCCAATGCCTGTGCGTTCTCCAGCATTCCACGCGCCCGGTCCGAAAACCAGAATTCCACGCCAATCTGGAACAACAGTGACGCAAAGATCGTCACAAGTAGCATCGGCACGCTGGCAAGCAGCGAGAAGCTCCCGACCAGCCGCACATGCAATTGCCCGGACCCGCCAAGCGACGATCGCGCCGCTCGCCGCATTGCCGCACGACGCCCGAGCAGCACCAAGAGCGCCATGTTTGGAATAAGGTTTGCGACGAGTAGGAGGGCGACGAGCGGCGGCTTCAGCAAGCGCTGATGTTCAGCGTCTCCCGCAAGGATGAAATAACTGCCTGTCGCGATTGCGACGGCCACCGCCAGTACCCCGACTTCGATAGCGGGAACGAAACGCGTGGGAAGCGTGAAGCTCCGCCGATCCTCCATCCTCGCGCTGTCGCCCATCCGTGGAAGCGTACAACGATACTGTTGCCAAGAAAACACAGAAACGCGCAATCAGGACGGGACGACCCGCTTCAGCGGGGAACGGTGCGCACCAGTCCCGGCTCGATCGCCAGCACATCGAGCCGCTTGCGCAGCGTGTTGCGGTTGATGCCCAGCGCCCGCGCCGCGCGCAGCTGGTTGTTGCCATGCCGCTCCAGCATCGCTTCTATCAGCGGCCGCTCCACCTCCGCTATGACGCGGTCGTAGAGGGTGCCGTCGTCGAGCGCCTGGGGCGCATCGTTGGCGAGCCGCCGCAGAAACGCGCGGACGGCGGCGTCGATCGCCCCTTCTCCTTCGGGCGGCGCGACGAACCTGCTGTTGTCCCCAAACGACCCGCGCAGTTCCTCGGCACCAATGCGCGCGTCACGCCCGAGCACGGCACAGCGGCGCATGAGGTTCTCCAGCTCGCGTACGTTGCCAGGCCAGTCGTGCCCCTCAAGCGCGGCAACCGCCTCGGCGGAAAGCGAGCGCCTGGGCAGGCCCTCCTCCGCCGCCCGGTTGAGGAAGTGGCGTGCGAGCAGGGCGATATCCTGCCGCCGCGCGCGCAGCGCCGGCAAGGACACCGGCACCACGTTGAGCCGGTAGAACAGATCTTCGCGAAAGGCGTTTGCCTGAACCAGACCGGCGAGGTCGCGGTTGGTGGCGGCAACGATGCGCACGTCCGCGCGGATCGTGCGAACGCCGCCTACGGTCGTGAACTCGCCCGATTGCAGCACGCGCAAAAGCCGCGTCTGGGCCTCCAGGGGCATGTCGCCGATCTCATCCAGGAACAGCGTGCCGCCGGCTGCACGCTCGAACTTCCCCGCAACCCGCTGCGCCGCGCCGGTGAAGGCGCCGCGTTCATGGCCGAACAGCTCCGCCTCGATCAGCTCGCGCGGGATCGCCGCCATGTTGAGCGCGATGAAGGGCGCACTGCGACGCGGGCCCAGGTCGTGCAGCGCCCGCGCCACCAGTTCCTTGCCGGTGCCCGACTCGCCGGAGATCAGCACCGTCAGATCGGTCGAGACGACGCGCGCGATAACGCGATACACGTCCTGCATCGCAGGCGAGCGGCCGATCAGTGGCAGGTTGGCGTCGATCGCCTCCCCCATGTCGGCCGGCGTGCTCGTTCGCCGCGCAAGCGCGGCGCGCACCGCCAGCCCGAGCGCGTCCAGGTCAAAGGGCTTGGGCAGATAGTCGAACGCGCCCGCTTCGTTGGCGCGCACGGCGGTCGTGAGCGTGTTCTGGGCGGAAAGCACGATGATCGGCAGGTCCGGATAGTCGCTTCGCAACGTTCCGGCCATCTCCAGCCCGTCGCCGTCCGGAAGCACGACATCGGTGATCAGGACGTCGGGCATCGACGCATCGAGCTCCACGCGCAGCTGCGCGAGCGATGCGGCGGCAACGACGTCATAGCCCTCGCGGCGGAGTGCCTGCGCGATCACGGTGCGGATGCTGGCGTCGTCGTCGACAACCAGGATGGAGGCGTCGGTCATGCGTCAGGCGCTCTCGGGAGGAGGATACGAAAGACGGTCGCGGGCGGTTCGCCCTCGCGGGCATAGCGGATCACCCCGCCCAGCTCTCCCACCAGCTTCTCGACGAGCGGCAGCCCAAGTCCCCGCCCCTCGCGTTTGCCGGAGACGAACGGCTCGAACAGATGGTCGGCGAGATCCGCGGGCGCGCCCGGGCCATTGTCGATCACGCACAGCTCGATCGGAAGCTGCCGGCGGGCCTTCCCGCGACCGCCGCCGACCGATACGCCATGGCGATAGGCGGTCGCCAAAGTGATCCGCGGTGCAGCGGTTGCGCCCAGCGCCTCGGCCGCATTCTTCAGGAGGTTGAGGAGCAGTTGCACGAACGCATGGTCGTCGAGCAGGACGTCGGGGAGCGACGGGTCGAAGCGCTCCTCGATCGCGATCCCGCTCGCGAACCCGGCGGCCGCGATCTGGCGCGCATGGGCGATCAGCGGATAGATGTTGCGCGGCTCGAGCGCCCGCGGGCGCTCATCGGTGAAATCTTCCATGCGGTCGATCAGCGCCGCGACTCGATCCACCTCGGCCGTGATCAGGCTGGTGAGCTCGCGCCGTTCCTCCGCCTGCTCGACCTGGGCCAGCAGCTGCGCTGCGCCCCGGATGCCGGAAAGCGGGTTCTTGATCTCATGCGCCAGCATCGCCGCCGCGCCGATCGCGGCCCGCGCCCCGCCCCGCTCGCTGGAGCTGGCGAAGCGAAGCGACGCGCCTTCGGGATGAATGGTGACGATCCGCCAGCCCGGCTGGTCAGGCAGGCTGCCCTCGACATAATCCGCGCGGATCGACCCTGCGCGATCCAGCACCAGCTCGACGTCATAGGCGGCGAATCCATGCCCATCCTGCCGTGCGACCGCCCCTGCCGGCAGTCGCACGAGCGAGTCGATCGCCTGGCCGCGCATCGCGCGCTCGGAATGGTTGAGGAGGTTCTCGCATGCGCTGTTGGCATGCGCGACCCTGCCGTCCGGTCCGACCACGAGCGCCGCCACCGGCAACGCCGCAAACCAGTCAGCAGGCCCCGGAGCGTCGTGCGCAGTCCGTGCCACGCCGCCCCCAGGGTCCGGGATACTCAAGCGGCCGCGCGCGAGCGCCATGGCGCATAAAATTCGGCAAGCATCCGGCGCGCCACGGTCGGGTCTGCCTCCTGGTTGACCTTGTTCCGGAACTCAGCCGAGCCATGCAGCCCCCGCGTGTACCAGCCAATATGCTTGCGCATCATGTTGACGCCGACTTCATCGCCATAATGCTCGAGCATCATCTCGTAATGCTCTGCAATCAGGGCATATTGCTCGTCCAGCGACGGGTCGGCGCGCTCGCCCTCGCCGCTCAGCGCGTCCATTACCTGGCGCAACAGCCACGGCCGACCATAGGCGCCGCGGCCGATCATCACCCCGTCCGCGCCTGACTGCGCAAGCGCGTTGCGCGCATCCTCGACCGAGCAGATGTCGCCGTTGGCGATCACCGGGATCGAGACGGCATCCTTGACGCTGCGGATAAAGGCCCAGTCCGCCTCGCCCTTGTACATCTGGTTGCGGGTGCGGCCGTGCACCGTCACCATTCGCGCCCCCAGATCCTCGGCGATGCGGGCGAGTTCGGGGGCGTTGAGGCTGGCATGGTCCCAGCCCATCCGCATCTTCACAGTGACTGGCAGCTTCACGGCCTTGACGGTCGCGTCGATCAGCGCGGCCGCGAGCTTCAGGTCGCGCATCAGGGCCGAACCGGCGTCGCCGTTGGTCACCTTGCGCACGGGGCAGCCCATGTTGATGTCGATGATCGCCGCGCCGCGCTCTTCGCTGAGCTTGGCCGCTTCTGCCATCTCGCTTGGCGTGCAGCCGACGAGTTGCATCGAAACCGGCTCTTCCGCCGGATCCCAAGCCGCCTTCTGGATCGACTGGCGTGTCTCCCGGATTGCCGCCTGGCTGGCGATCATCTCGGTGACGTTGAGGCCGGAACCATAACGGCGCACGATGCGCCGGAACGGCAGATCGGTCACGCCCGTCATGGGCGCAAGGATCACCGGCGCGGAAACGGTCACGGGACCGATCTGGATGGGAGCGAGGGTCTGCATCACATGTGCCTGAAAAACGGGCAGCCCGTACGCGAAGGGCGGTGCCGAGGCAAGGCTGGCGGCGCGCAGCCGCTTGCGCTAGGCGGCGCCGCATGAACGGCCATCGCACGGTCGCGCTGATCGTCGCCGCAGGTCGTGGCGAACGGTCGGGCAGCGCGCTTCCCAAGCAATTCGCATCGGTCGCCGGTCGGCCGATGGTGGCGCACAGCTATGACGCGCTCACCGCCCATCCGGCCATCGATGAGGTGATCGTGGTCACCGCCGCCGAGCAGTTCGAGACGGTGGCTGCGACGCTGGGAGCGGTTCGCTGCGTCGGCGGAGGAGAGACCCGGCGCCAGTCGGTGCGCGCGGGCCTGGAGGCGATTGCCGCAAGCGGCGGCGCCGACCGGGTGCTGATCCACGATGCGGCCCGTCCCTTCCTTGGACCCGCAGTCATCGAGCGGCTGCTCCTGGCCCTGGAGCAGGCTCCCGGCGCAGTGCCGGTGCTGCCGGTCGCCGATACCGTCGCTCGTGCGGACAGCGCACTCGGCGAGGTGGTCCCGCGCGACGGGCTGGTCCGGGTGCAAACTCCGCAGGCGTTCCACTTCGACGCCATCCTTGCCGCACACCGCGGCTGGTCGGGCGATGAGCCGACCGACGATGCGCAGATGCTGCGCGCGGCCGGCGGCAGCGTCGCCTTGGTCCCGGGGGATCCCATGCTCGAAAAGATCACCTATCCCGCCGACTTCGCCGCAGCGGAGGCGCGCGCCGCAACCCGGTTCCGCGTGCGCAGCGCCACCGGCTACGACGTCCATCGCCTGGAAGCCGGGGAAGAGCTTTGGCTGGGCGGTATCCTGATCCCGCACGACCGCGGCCTGTCCGGCCACAGCGATGCCGACGTCGGCCTGCACGCACTGACCGACGCGCTGCTTGGCACGATCGGCGCCGGCGACATCGGCACCCACTTCCCGCCCAGCGACCCGCAGTGGAAGGGCGCGGCGTCCGATCGCTTCCTGGTCCACGCCGCCGACCTGATCCGGGCCCGCGGCGGCATCCTCGACTTTGTCGACCTCACGCTTATCTGTGAAGCGCCCAAGATCGGCCCCCATCGCGAGGCGATCCGCACCCGCATTGCGGCGCTGCTGGAGATTGCGGAGGACCAGGTGAGTATCAAGGCGACCACTACCGAACGGCTCGGCTTCACCGGCCGCAGCGAAGGCATCGCGGCACAAGCGATCGCCACGGTCCGGATCCCGGAGGCAGGATGACGCGCTTTTTCTCCGCGGCGCTGGCAGCGCTGCTCGCGACCGCCGGCCATGCGCAGGCGCAGACGACTGCCTGCGTAACTCGCGCGGAAGCAGAGGCGCTGGTGCTGTTCGTGGCACCCGACCTCATCCGCCAGACCGGCCAGCGTTGTGCCGCCGCGCTGCCGGCCAACGCACTGCTGCGGCAGACCAGCGGACCTTTGTTGTCGAAATATGCGGCCGAGTCGGAACGTGCCTGGCCCCAGGCGCGCAGCGCGCTGCTGAAGGTTGCGGGGCCGGACGTTAGCCAGATGCTCGACTCGGCCTTTGCCAAGCCAATGATCGGCGCGCTGGTAGCACCGCTCGTCACCGGGGAGCTGAAGGCAAAGGACTGCCCGACGGTTGAGCGCGCGCTCAACCTGGTGCAGCCGCTCCCCGCCCGTAACACCGCGGCGCTGCTCGTGCTGTTCGCACAGGCCGATGCCGCCAGCCCCCGCCCGATGATGCGCCTGCCGATCTGTGCGGCGGGCAAGGAATAAGACGATGGATACGATCCTTCCTTCCGAACTGTTCGACGCTGCCCAGCGGGTGGTTGAGGAAAACCGGGCTGCCGGCCGGCGCATCGCCGTCGCGGAAAGCTGCACCGGTGGCCTTGTCTCGGCCGCGATCACGGCGATCGCCGGCTCGTCGGACGTGTTCGAGGGCGGGCTCGTCACCTACTCGAACGAACTGAAGGCCAAGGTGCTGAACGTGAGCACGGACGTGCTCGAAACCTTCGGCGCTGTGTCGATCGCCACCGCCTGGAGCATGGCCCAGGGTCTTATCGAGGTGACCGAAGCCGATGTGGGCGTTGCCATCACCGGCATTGCGGGGCCGGGCGGCGGTACGGAGAAGAAGCCGGTGGGCACCGTCGTGTTCGCGCGTGCGGAGCGCGGGGGCGATCCGCAGCACGTGGTGGCCGACTCGCGGTTCTTCCCGGTGGAAGGCCGTGGCAACGTCCGGCTTCAGGCGGCGCTGTGTGCGCTCGAACTGCTGCGTCCCGGCGTCTCCGGGTTGGAAGAGGTGGCGCCCCCCGCCCCGTAAAGGGCAGCGGCGCGTTCCTCGAACGCGCCGATCATCTTGCGCAGCGCGCGGTCAAAGACCTGGCCCGCGAGCAGCTCGAACATGCGGTTCTTGAACGCGAAGTCGACGCAGAAGTCGACCAGCGTGCCGCCCTGCCCGTCCGGCCGGAACGTCCAGTCGTTGTTGAGGTACTTCAGCGGCCCGTCGAGATAGTCGACCCGAATATGTCCGGGCCGCTCCTTGGCGACCTTGGACGTAAAGGTCTCCCGCAGTCCCTTGAACCCGACGATCATGTCGGCAACCATTTCGGTCTCGCTGTTCGAGCGGACTCGCGTCGCGCTCACCCAGGGCAGGAACTCGCCATAGCGGCCAACATCGGCCACCAGTTCGAACATCTGCTCCGGCGTGTACGGCAGGTGACGGGTTTCGGAGTGGCGCGGCATCGTATCAGCCCCGCGCCACGCCCAGCTTGGCGTCGCGCGCCGCGCGCATCTTCTCGAAATCGTCGCCCGCATGGTAGCTGGAGCGGGTGAGCGGCGAGGAAGCGACCAGCAGGAAGCCCTTGGCACGCGCGATTGCGGCATAGGCGTCGAACGCCTTGGGCGTCACGAACTCCGCCACCTTGGCATGGCGCGGCGTCGGCTGCAGATACTGGCCCATCGTCAGGAAATCGATGTCGGCCGAACGCATGTCGTCCATGACCTGATGGATTTCCAGACGCTCCTCGCCCAGGCCCAGCATCACGCCCGACTTGGTGAAGATCGAGGGATCGAGTTTCTTCACGCTCTCCAGCAGTCGCAGCGACGCATAGTAGCGCGCGCCCGGCCGGATCGTCGGGTAGAGCCGCGGTACCGTTTCGAGATTGTGGTTGTAGACGTCCGGTCGCGCCGCGACGATCGCCTCGACGGCCGCCTCGTGCTTGTTGCGGAAGTCGGGCGTCAGGATCTCGATGGTGGTGGTCGGGTTCGCGCTGCGGATCGCCTCGATCACCTTCACGAACTGCTTGGCGCCGCCGTCCGGCAGGTCGTCGCGATCGACCGAGGTGATCACGATGTGGTTCAGCCCCATCTGCGCGGCGGCATCGGCCACATTCTGCGGCTCCATCGGATCGACGGCCCGCGGCATGCCGGTCTTGACGTTGCAAAAGGCGCAGGCGCGGGTGCAGGTGTCGCCCAGGATCATCACCGTCGCATGCTTCTTCGACCAGCATTCGCCGATGTTGGGGCAGGCTGCTTCCTCGCAGACGGTGGTCAGGCTCTTGGAGCGCATCAGCGCCCGCGTCGCGGCAAAACCGGCCGAGGTCGGCGCCTTGACGCGGATCCAGTCGGGCTTGCGTTCGCGGGGCGGACGGGCGAGCGGCGTCATCTCGTTCATGGTCGCCAGATAGCGTTCGCAGGGCGTTCCCACAACTGTCGCGCGCAGCAACGCAAGATGCCCTGCGCGCATCCATCCAAGGCGCCCGCGCGGAAATTCTTTGTTACTCGCCTCCCGCCGCGGGCTTTGTTAGTTCGATGCCCATGACACGCATGAACGATCTCATCGAAGGCTATTACCGCTTCCGCGGCGGCGAATGGCAGGAAGAACGCGAGCGCTGGGCGGAGCTCAAGACGGGACAGTCCCCGCGGGTGATGATCATCGCCTGCTCGGACAGCCGAGTCGATCCGGCCACGGTGTTCGGCACCCGCCCCGGCGAGGTGTTCGTGGTGCGCAACGTCGCCAACCTCGTCCCGCCGTATGAACTCGGCGGCGGTCGTCACGGCGTTTCCGCGGCACTCGAATTCGCGGTCACCAAGCTCGAAGTCGAAGAAATCCTGGTGCTGGGCCATGGCGCCTGCGGCGGCGTGCACGCCTCGCTCACCCGTAGCCTTGAGAACACCGCCCCCGGTGAGGGTGGCTTCGTCGCCCACTGGATCGACCTGCTCGACGAAGCACGCGATCGCGTGGTCGCCAAGCATGGCGACGGCCCTGAGGGCCAGGCCGCCCTGGAGCAGGAAGGCGTCCGTGTCTCCATGGCAAACCTCCTGACCTTCCCCTTCGTGAAGGAGCGGGTCGAGAACGGTCGCCTGAGCATCCATGGCGCGGTGTTTGCGATCGCCGACGGCAAGCTGCGCATCCGCGACGAGAACGACGTCTTCTCGGCCGCCTGACCTTTACCCTCCGGCAAGCTGGTCGCGCAGGGCGGCCAGTTCGTCGGCCAGCGGCGGCGGCTCCATCGGGACCGCCGCTTCCAGGCGGTCGGCGATCGCGGTCAGGGCCGCGATCCTGGCCGCTTTCTTGTTGTTGCCGTCGATGCCGATCCATGGCGCCTTTGGCGTGTCGGTGCGGGCGAACATCTCCGCCATCGCCTCCAGATAGGCGGGCCGCTGGCTGCGGTTGTGGAAATCGTCGTGCCCTGTCTTCCAGCGCTTCCAGGGTTCGTCGATCCGCGCGCGCAGGCGCTTGTCCTGCTCTTTCTGCGTCACATGCACGAACAGCTTCACCAGCGTGGTGCCGGACGCGACCTGCTGCGCCTCGAACGCGTTGATCTCGTCATAGCCCCGCTGCCATTCGGCGGGGGTGGCAAAGCCTTCCACCCGCTCGACGAGCACGCGCCCGTACCAGCTGCGGTCGAACAGCGCGATCGACCCCGCCCGAGGCAGGTCGCGCCAGAACCGCCAGAGGAAATGACGCGCCCGCTCCCCGTCCGTCGGCGCGGCGATCGGATGGATCCGGAAGTGCCGCGGGTCCCAGCGTGCGGTCAGCCGCTGGATGATGCCACCCTTGCCGGCGGCGTCCCATCCCTCGAGCATGACGATCGCAGGCCGGCCGGCCAGGATGTGGGCAACCTGGATGCGCTGCAGGCGCTTCTGGAGCTTCTTCAGGTCCGTGGCATAGTCGCCATGATAGCGACGCCCCGTTTCGAGGTCGGAAAGGCAAAGGGTCATGAACCCTAAGCGCATGACCGGCCGCAGACGTTCCGAGCCCCGGGCCGGCACGCCACGCGGCGTGCCGGCCATAGTAGATCAGCCGCCGGCGTTCGGCGCGACGACTTCGGCAACATCCTTCTTGGGCGTGTCGGCCGTCACGCGAATGTTGAGCTCGCGCAGCTGCTTGGTCGAGACGAAGCTCGGCGCGCCCATCATCAGGTCTTCGGCCTTCTGCGTCATCGGGAAGGTGATCACCTCGCGGATGTTCGGCTCGTCAGCCAGCAGCATGACGATGCGGTCGACACCCGGCGCCGAGCCGCCGTGCGGCGGCGCGCCATATTTGAACGCGTTGATCATGCCCGCGAAGTTCGCGTCGACGTCGGCCTGCGAATAGCCGGCGATCTCGAACGCCTTGTACATGATCTCCGGACGGTGGTTCCGGATCGCACCCGACGACAGCTCGATGCCGTTGCAGACGATGTCATACTGATAGGCGAGGATGTCGAGCGGGTTCTTGGTCTCCAGCGCCTCCAGCTCGCCCTGCGGCATCGAGAAAGGATTGTGGCTGAAGTCGACCTTCTTGGCGTCCTCGTCATATTCGAACATCGGGAAGTCGACGATCCAGCAGAACTCGAACCGGCTCTGGTCGATCAGGCCGAGCTGTTCGGCGACCCGGGTGCGGGCGAGGCCGGCGAGCTTGGCGGCCTGCGCCTCCTTGCCCGCGGCGAAGAACACGCCGTCGTCCGGGCCGAGACCAAGCGCCTCGGCAATCTTGGCCATGCCCTCTTCACCGTGGTTCTTGGCGATCGGGCCGCCCCACTCGCCACCCTTGCGGGTGGCATAGCCCAGGCCTGCAAAGCCCTCGGACTGCGCCCAGCTGTTCATGTCGTCGAAGAACTTGCGGCTCTTCTCGGCCGTGGCCGGTGCTGGCACCGCGCGCACGACGTCGCCCGCTTCCACAATCGAGGCGAAGCGCCCGAAGCCAGAGCCCTTGAACAGCTCTGACACGTCGGTGATGATCAGCGGGTTGCGGAGGTCGGGCTTGTCGTTGCCGTACTTCAGCATCGACTCCCGGTACGGGATGCGGCGGAACGGCAGCGCGCTGACGCTGCGGCCCTTGCCCTGCCAGTCGGCGAACTGCTCGAACACGCCGTGCAGCACCGGCTCGATCGCGGCGAACACGTCGTCCTGCGTGACATAGCTCATTTCGAAATCGAGCTGGTAGAATTCGCCCGGGCTGCGGTCGGCACGCGCGTCTTCGTCGCGGAAGCAGGGTGCGATCTGGAAGTAGCGGTCGAAGCCCGCGACCATCAGCAGCTGCTTGAACATCTGCGGCGCCTGCGGAAGCGCGTAGAACTTGCCGGGATGAACGCGGCTGGGGACCAGATAGTCGCGCGCGCCCTCTGGCGAAGACGCGGTCAGGATCGGCGTCTGGAACTCGGTGAAGCCCTGCTCGATCATGCGCTGGCGCAGCGACGCGATCACCTGCGCACGCAGCATGATGTTGGCGTGCACCTTCTCCCGGCGCAGGTCGAGGAAGCGATAGCGCAGGCGAATATCCTCAGGATATTCGGCGTCGCCAGCGACCGGCATCGGCAGTTCCTGCGCCATCGACTGGACGGTCACGGCACGCGCGAACACCTCGATCTCGCCGGTGGCGAGGTTCGGGTTCACCGTCGCCTCGCTGCGGCGCTTCACCACGCCGTCGATCGTGATGACCGATTCGGTGCGCAGGGACTCAAGTGTCGAGAGCGCCGGAGAATCGCTATCCGCAACGATCTGCGTGATGCCATAATGGTCGCGAAGATCGATGAAGAGCACGCCGCCATGGTCGCGCTTGCGATGCACCCAGCCCGACAGGCGAACTTCCTGGCCGTCGGCATCGGCATCGAGCTGGCTGCAGTTGTGCGTACGATAGGCGTGCATGATGCAATCTCTGATTGCGCCGCCCCTGCGGAAGCCGGGATCTCGATGGACCCCAGGCCTTGCTGGAGTGGCGGGGAAAGGCAGGCCCGCCGCTTCCCTCCCCATCCCCCTTTTGTCAACCCGCCGCACCGCCTATGGGCATGCGATGCACATCCATCCGTTGATCACCGACAGCGCTGCCCTTGCCGATTTGTGCGCGCGTCTCGCCACCGCCGACTATGTCTGCGTCGATACCGAATTCATGCGCGAGAACAGCTATTATCCTGAGCTGTGCCTGATCCAGATCGCCGACGACAAGGAAGCGGCCGCGATCGATCCGATGGCGCCTGGCATCGACCTCAAGCCGCTGCTCGACCTGATGGTCGACAACCAGGACGTGCTGAAGGTCTTCCATGCCGGCGGCCAGGATCTGGAGATCGTGTACAACCTGACCGGCAAGACGCCGCATCCGCTGTTCGACACCCAGGTGGCGGCCATGGCGCTCGGCCAGGGAGAGCAGGTCGGCTATTCCAACCTCGTCGACGCATACCTCGGCATCAGCGTCGACAAGGGCGCGCGCTTCACCGACTGGAGCCGGCGCCCGCTCGACAGCCGCCAGCTCGACTATGCCATCGCCGACGTGACGCACCTGTCCAAGATCTTTCCCAAGATGGTCGCGCGCCTTCGCAAGACCGGCCGCGGCGCCTGGTTGGACGAGGAAATGGATCGAATCGCCGATCCCGCCAATTACTTCAACGATCCGGATGCCGCCTGGCAGCGGGTGCGCATCAACAGCCGCAAGCCTGACGTGCTCGGGCGGCTGAAGGCGCTGGCCCGCTGGCGTGAGCTGGAGGCGCAGGGCAAGGACCTGCCGCGCGGCCGCATCGTCAAGGACGAGGCCATCGCCGACCTGGCCGGCAATCCGCCCAGGAAGCAGGCCGATCTCGCCAAGGTGCGCGGGCTGTCGGCCACCTGGGCCGGCAACGACATCGGCGGACGGCTGATGGCGGCGCTCGCCGACGCAACGCCGCTTCCGGCCGCCGAGATGCCGGCGCGCGAGGAGCGTGGCCCCTCGCTCGGCAAGGAAGGCGCGCTGGTTGCCGACCTGCTCAAGCTGCTGCTGAAGATCCGCGCGCGCGACATCAACGTGGCGGCCCGCCTGCTCGCCCGTTCGGACGAGCTTGAGGCACTGGCGGCGGGCCAGCGGGACAAGCTGCCCATCCTGCAGGGGTGGCGCTACGAACAGTTCGGCCGCGACGCGCTGGCGCTGGTGGAGGGCCGCATGGCCTTTTCCGTCGGCGGCGGGAAGCTCAAGATGACCTTGACGGAGGATACGGAATGATCCGCCCATTGTTGCCATTGCTGATGCTGGCGGGCTGCACGCCCACCGTGGCGGACGGGGCGCTGCAGCCGGGCACGGACAAGACTGCCCCGACGCAGGGTGCGTGCCGGATCGACGGCCTGACCGATCTGGTCGGCAAGCACGCCAGCGAAGCGCTGGTCACAGATGCCCTGAAGCGCTCAGGTGCCAGGTCGTCGCGCAGCATCGGTCCCGACACAATGGTGACGATGGACTTCAAGCCGGACCGGCTCAACATCCACACGGATGCCGCTGGAACCGTCACCCACTTCCGCTGCGGCTAAGCCTCAGCAGCCCGCCGCAGCCTTCAACCCGAAGGCTGCGGCCAGCGTCTTGTGGCGCTTCTCCACGGCCTCCCCATAGAGCGCCGCGTCGGCGGGAGCATAGCCGAGCTGGATCGTCTCGCTGCTGCGCGCCAGCCGGGTGCGGTCGAGCGGGCCGGCGACGCCCCCACTCAACCGCTGCCCCAGGCGCATCGCCAAGCCCCACCGCCGCGCAGTCTCCAATGCCGCGGGCGGTGCCAGCGTGCCGAGCACTTCCGGTACGTCGCTGCCGCCTCCGAATGCCGTATGCAGCGCCTGCGCGACCATCGCCCGCCCGGCGGGATCGATCGCCACCCATTGCCCGTGCAGCGCAATCTCTACGCCGCGTTCCGCGCGAAAGTCCGGGTTCGCATCCCAGCCCACATCGCCCAGCAGGCAGGCAACGTGGCGCAACCTCGCAAGATCGGGCGCCTCGTCGGTGAACAGGGGGGCGATCCACTGATCGAGCAGATCGCCATGCTCCTCGAAGCGCGACAGACGCCGTCCTTCCGCCCGCGCCGCCGCAAGCAGCGGATCCTCCCGCTGCGCGACCGGATCGAGCGACTGGTACAGCAACCCCTCCCGCAAGCCGAACGAGGACGTGACCGTCCGGTCGCACCCGAGGCCCGACAGCACGGTTGAAAGCAGTGCCGCAGCGTCGCCCAGCATCGGGATACGCCCGGATGAAAGCTTCGGTACCGCCTTCAAATCCTGTCGCGGCATGGTCGTGAGCATGTTCGCGAGGGCACGGATCCGCGCCGCCGACATGGCATAGCCGTTGACGATCGGCAGCGGGTAGCGGGTGAGGTGCATGTCGAGCTGCGTCAGCCCGCGCCAGGAGCCGCCCACCAGATAGAAGGGCAGGCCCTTGCCCTGCCCCGTCCAGCCGCTCGTCTTGAGCACCTGTGCCACATGGCGTTCGAGCGCATCCTTGCCCTTGTCGCGGATTGCGGCAATCCGCAGGACGCCCAATGGAAAGGACGTGCGTTCCCACACCCGTCCAGCCCGCACGCGCACCAGTTCCAGGCTTCCTCCACCCAGGTCACCGACGATCCCGTCCGCCTCGGGAAACGCCGAAAGGACGCCATAGCCCGCGCCTACCGCCTCGGCCTCGCCGGGCAGGATCTCGACCTCCAGTCCTTCCGCCGCGGCAAGGGCGATCAGCTCCGACCCGTTGCTGGCGTCGCGCACGGCTGCGGTCGCGACGGTGCGGACGTCCGGAACCTCCATTTCGCGCGTAAGCCAGGCGAACCGCGCAAGTGCCGTCGCGGCCATCGACATGGCCTTGAGATCGATGCTGCCGGTGCGGCTCAGCGAGCCGCCAAGCCCGGCCAGGACCTTTTCGTTGAACAGCACCGAGGGCAGCCGCGGGGGGCCGTTGTAGACTACCAGCCGGACCGAGTTGGAGCCGATGTCGATGATCGCGTTGCGCGCGCGAACACCTTCCAGAGGGCGCGGTGCGGGGCTGCGGAGGCGGGTAAGCAGGGCCATGATCACCCGTCCTGTTCGGTAAGATGCTGCCGCAGCGATAGCTCCTGCGGCATGGTGTCGTCGAGCGCCGCGCCACGACCGGAAAGCGACGGATTGGTCATGAAATAGCGGTGCAGGTTGAAGCCCGGCCCCTCCACCTCCACCCGATGATAGCTGCCGTCGGACTGAAGCTCCCAGCTCTGTTCCTCGTCGATGAGGTTGGCGAGCATCACCTGGTCGAGCACCTGTTCGTGCACGGTCGGGTTGGTGATCGGCAGCAGATATTCCACTCGCCGGTCGAAGTTGCGGGGCATCCAGTCGGCCGAAGAGATGAACAGCAGGGCATCGTCGTTGGGCAGGGCATCGCCATTGCCAAACGCCCAGATGCGGCTGTGCTCAAGGAAGCGCCCGACGATCGACTTGACCCGGATGTTCTCGGACATACCGGGCACGCGCGGCCGCAGGCAGCAGATGCCGCGGATGATCAGCTCGATCTCGACCCCTGCGTTGCTGGCTTCATAGAGCTTGTCGATCACCGCCGGGTCGACGAGCGAGTTCATCTTCGCCCAGATCGCGCCCCGCCGCCCCGCCTTTGCATGGGTGATCTCGCCCTCGATAAGCTCGATCAGCCGGTTACGCAGGTTGCGCGGCGAGATCGCCAGCCGCTCAAGATGCGCAGGTTCGACATAGCCGGTGATGTAGTTGAACACCTGAACGGCGTCCCGTCCGATCACCGGGTCTGCGGTGAAGAAGCTCAGGTCGGTGTAGATGCGGGCGGTCACCGGGTGATAGTTGCCGGTGCCGAAATGGCAGTAGGTCCGCACGCCGCCGTCCTCGCGCCGGACCACCATCGAGATCTTGGCGTGGGTCTTCCAGTCGATGAAGCCATAGACGACCTGCACCCCTGCCCGCTCCAGCGCGGATGCCCAATAGAGGTTCTGCTCCTCGTCGAATCGCGCCTTGAGTTCGACCACGGCCGTGACGGACTTGCCCGCCTCTGCCGCGGCGATCAGCGCGTTTACCACCGCCGATTGCTTGCCTGCACGGTACAGCGTCTGCTTGATCGCGAGCACGTCCGGGTCGACCGCCGCCTGTTTCAGGAAGGCGAGCACCACGTCGAAGGTCTCGTAAGGATGGTGGACGACGATGTCCTTGGACCGGATCGCGGCAAAGCAGTCGCCTCCGAACTCGCGGATCCGCTCCGGAAAGCGTGGACTGAACGACGGGAACTTCAATTCCGGCCGGTCTTCCTCGACCAGGAAGGAGAGGTCGCCGAGCCCCAGGAACCCGCTCTTCTCGATCAGCAACGCGTCGCTGCCGCCGAGCTCCTCCTTGAGGACACTCAGCAGGTCGTCGCTGATGTCGCTTTCCACCTCAAGCCGGATGACCCGGCCGCGCCGGCGGCGCTTGATGGCGGAGCGGAAGTACAGGACCAGGTCCTCGGCTTCCTCCTCCAGCTCGATGTCGCTGTCGCGCAACACTCGGAAATCGGCCGAAGCGACCACTTCATAGCCCGGGAACAGCAGCGAGGAGAAACGCTTGATCACCGTCTCGATCGGCACGTACCGGGCGGGCATCCCCGGCAGGCGGACGAAGCGCGGCACCGCAGTGGGCAGCAGCACCAGCTCGCGCACTTCGACGCGATCCGCAATGCGGATGAGGTCGAAAATCACACTCGACCCCTGGTTCGGAATGAACGGAAAGGGGTGCGCCGGATCCAGCGCCTGGGGGGTAATCATCGGGAACAGCTGATCCTGGAAGTGGCGCCGCAGCCACGTCTCCGCCTCTCCGGTGATGGCGTCGCCTTCCAGCACGAAGATGCCGGCTTCGCCCAGCGCCTCTGCCAGATCGTCCCAGATCCGCTGCTGGCTGGCGACCAGTGCCGTCGCGTCCTCGACGATCGCGGCCAGCTGCTGCGCCGGGGTGAGGCCGTCGATCGACTTAAGCTCCACGCCCTGGAGCATCTGCCCCTTCAGGCCCGCCACCCGGACCATGAAGAACTCGTCCAGATTGCTTGCGGAGATGGACAGGAACCGCAGCCGCTCCAGCAGCGGATGCGCGGTGTTGCAGGCCTCTTCCAGAACGCGCCGGTTGAACGCTAGCCAGGAAAGTTCTCGGTTGAAATATCCTTGGCCAGTATCCGCCACGCTTCAGGCTCCCTCGTGTTCCATGCTCGCCGCCGGGCCGATCGGTACCAGCCCCGCCTTGGTCAGCACCGGCCGGGCAGTCGCGATCGAAAGGCGCCGGTTCTGTCGAACCATGGCGTCTTCCTCCAACGCTTCGACAACGCCGAGGATGCTGATGTAGCTCCGTTCGACCCGCCGAGTGATCCAGTCGATTAGCCCCGGGCCTGCGACAATTTCGCGACGTTCAAACAGATAGTCGAGGAGAGACGCCACCAGCCGTGCGTCCGGCAGGCCGAGGGTGAGCACCGGGGTGGCCCCGATGCGCGAGCGAAGGTCCGGCAAACGGATTTCCCAATCGGGCGGCGGCGCATCCGCTACGATCAGCAGCGGCCGGTGCTCCGCCTGGGCCTGGTTCCACGCGTGGAAGATGTCGACCTCGCCCTGGCGCTCGGCATCGTCCACGACCGCGCCGCCGGTACGCAGCGCGAACAACCGGGCCAGGAGCGACCGGCCCGACTTGCGCGGGCCGACCAGCAGCGCTGCCATCACCGGCCAGCTGCCCCAATGTTCCAGGTGCTGGACGGCGCGCGCGTTCACGTCGCTCACCAGGAATTCGTCCGCCCGCGCACCCACCGGCTGGCCGAGGGGCAAGTCGAGCTGCATCAGCCGCCCGCAGGTGCCGCCGGCGCGGCAGAGGGCGTCGGCGTCGGGGTGCCGGCCGCACGGCGAATGCGCAGCACGCCCCCGCCCTGCGTCACCTGCCAGCCCCGAGCCTGGAGCGCGGCGGCCAGAACCGCGGGGTCGCCGTCGAACACCACGCGCATCACCGACACGCCGCCGAGCGCCAGACTCGTCGTCACGGCCGAGCGCACGCCGGCCACCGCGCGCACCGAGGCTTCTGAAGCGGCAACGGCCCCGACACCGGGCGTGTCGAACTGGATCGACAATGTCGCGCGGCCATCGGGCGGCGTGACCGCGAGGTCTCCCATGGTCGGGTCGGTACCTTGCGTCGGCACCACCGGCGTCGGCAGCGGCTGGCCCGGCGGCGGCGCGCTGAGCGCGGCGTCGGTGCGCAGCTGCCCCTGGCGCAGCGCCTGCTGATAGGCGGCATCGATGCGGCGCACGCCTTCGTCGAGCAGGGCCGGCAGCGTCTCGGCGCGATCGACCTTCAGGGTGAAGCGAGTCAGTACGTGATGGTCGGGGCCATAACCGGCCGAGAACTCGCCGATGACGGGGCCGCCGGGCCATTGGCGGCGCAGCTTGACCTGCGGCACCAGCACATCGGCCGCGCCATATTGGTCCAGGATCGTGCGCCACCAGCCACGTCCGCGGCGACTCACCTGGCCGGCGTTGACGAGCAGCGCGTCGGGGCCGGTTCCGGTCAGGCGGACATAGTCGATCACGCTGTTGCCCGTGCGGAAGCGCGCCCAAGCCTCCTGCCAGGGCGTGGCGCGTTCGAATACGGTGCCCGCGCCGCCGGAGATCTGCAGCGGCACGACCAGCAGTGCGGGGGAGCGCAGCGTTTCGCCGGCGACGCCCAGGATGGAACCCGCCCGGCCGCGGTTGAACAGCACGCCCAGCTTCGCGATGTACCGATTGGGGCCGATCTGCTCGTCTTCGACCACGATTCCGCTGACCAGCGAATCGAGCGCCGAGTCGGACAACGACCCCGCCCGGCCGGTCAGCCGCCGCGACAGCATGTCCCAGCCCTTGCGCTGGGCGAGGCGCCAGCCGGCAGTCCGCGCAGCCTCTGCATTGGCGCCGGAAACATCGACGCGGACGCCGGAAACCTCGAAACTCCCGGAACTTGCGATCGGCGCGACGCCGCGGCCGCCGTCCTCGATCTGCGCGATCACGGCACCGCCGCTGGCAAGGAGTGCTACCAGCAGGCCGGCACGCAGGGTTCGGGGAAAGCGAGACATCGGCCGCCTTTTGACGAAGCGGGCGTGGAAATCCAAGCAGGATATGGCTAGTCGCTCGCCCATGAGCACCGAAGACGCGGGCGCGACGCCCTATACCTACGCCGGAGCCGGCGTTTCGATCGCCGCAGGCAACGCCTTGGTCCGTGCCATCGCGCCGCTTGCCCGCTCCACCCGCCGGAGCGGCGCCGACGCCGACCTGGGCGGCTTCGGCGGCATCTTCGATCCCAAGGCCGCGGGCTTCAAGGACCCGCTGCTGGTGGCCGCCAACGATGGCGTCGGCACCAAGCTCAAGCTGGCGATCGAGCACAATTCGCATGACGGCGTCGGCATCGACCTGGTCGCCATGTGCGCCAACGACCTGATCGTGCAGGGCGCCGAACCGCTGTTCTTTCTCGACTATTACGCGACGGGCAAGCTGGAGGCGGACGTCGCCGAGCGCGTGATCGCCTCGATCGCGGAAGGGTGCCGCCAGGCCGGCTGCGCGCTGATCGGCGGCGAAACCGCGGAGATGCCGGGCATGTATGCCGCCGACGATTATGACCTCGCGGGCTTCTGTGTGGGCGCGGTCGAGCGCGAGCAGCTGCTGACCAAGGGACGTGTCCAGGCGGGCGACGTGATCCTGGGTCTCGCGTCCTCGGGCGTGCACTCCAACGGCTTCTCGCTGGTCCGCCGGCTTGCGGCCGACAAGGGCTGGAAGCTCGACCGCCCGGCGCTGTTCGATCAGGAGCGACTGCTGATCGACGCGCTGATGGCGCCGACCCGCATTTACGTGAAGAGTCTGCTCCCGCTGCTGCGTGCGGAACGCATCCACGGCCTCGCCCATATCACCGGCGGCGGCCTGCTCGAGAATATCCCGCGCGTCCTGCCCGAGGGCTGCCACGCTCGCGTCGATGCCGATGCCTGGGCGCAGCCGCGGCTGATGGCGTTCCTGCAGGCGCAGGGCGCGATCGAGCCGGAGGAAATGGCGCGAACCTTCAACTGCGGCATCGGCATGGCCGTGCTGGTCGCAGCGGACGAGGCCGAGGGCGTGGCGACGGCCCTGGCCGGAGCCGGCGAGCAGGTGTTCCGCATCGGCTCGGTCGAGGCCGGCGACTGCGGCTGCACGGTGACCGGCAGCGCCGGCACCTGGAGCGCGCGCGGCGACTGGTCGGCGACTCACCTTGGCTGACGCTGTGCGGCGCAAGCTCGGCATCCTGATCTCCGGTCGCGGGTCGAACATGGCGGCGCTGGTCGAGGCTGCTGCGGCGCCGGACTGCCCGTTTGCGGTGGCGCTGGTCGCCAGTGACAAGCCCGAAGCGGCCGGTCTGACCTGGGCGGCGGAACGCGGCATCGCGACCTTCGCACAGAGCCCCAAGGGCATGCCGAAGGCGGAGTATGAGGCACGGATCGACACCGCCTTGCGCGACGCTGGCGTCGAGCTGATCGCGCTCGCTGGCTATATGCGGCTGCTGTCTCCGGCGTTCGTCGAACGCTGGGCGGGGCGGATCCTCAACATCCATCCGTCGCTGCTGCCCAAGTACAAGGGGCTCGACACGCACGCGCGGGCGATCGAGGCCGGGGACGCGGTCGCCGGCTGCTCGGTGCATGTGGTAACCGAGGAGCTCGACGCGGGCGCAGTGCTTGGCCAGGCCGAGGTCCCGATCCACGCCGGGGATACCGCGGAGACGCTTGCGGCGCGCGTGCTGGTGGAGGAACATCGGCTCTACCCCCAGATCCTAGCGGAGTTCGTGCGGAGCATGACCGACCAGCCTCTCGATCGCATTCGCAGCACCGCACTCGTGCTCCCTGGTGCCGAGGAAGCGCCCACCGACGGGCGGCCGAGCTTCACCGTCGAACACGCAGTCTTTGCGCGCATGGCAGACGACAACACGCTGGAGGTCCGTACCGCGGACGGCTGGCGCAGCATCGCACTTGCCGGCGAAGTCGATTGGACGGCCGTGGAAGACGCGATCGCACACGGGTGGGAGGTGACGGCTCCCGCGGCGCTGCTGGAGGCCGGCGGCCGGTGAGCGAGGCACCCCGCAAGCGCTGGCGCTGGCTGACGCTGGCAGAAATTGTCGGCGTGGCCGCGCTGGTGATCTCGGCACTGACGCTGTGGAACAACGTCTCGTCGCGCAAGGATAGCCAGATCGAGCGCGCCGAGGAAGCCGCGCGTCAGGAAGCGGCTGCCAGTGCGGAGGCGCACGTCGCGCAACTCGTCACGCTGGTGGGGACGCCGGGGAACAGCGGCCGCACCCTTCAACTCAGCGATGCCAACCACCGGATCGAGCGGATCGAGGTGCAGTTCCCGCCGTCGCTGAAGGTGCCGGCCAAGGACGGCGTGCTCGACACCCGGATCGATTCGGACCGGATCGCAGCGCCGCTGCTCAAGCTGACGGACGGGGGCGCGGACGCAATCCAGGGGCGCCTGCCCGTCCGCATCGACAGCCAATATTGGGACGGCGACGTCCAGCGCGAGGACAGCGCGATCTACGAACTCGTGTTCGCGACCGAGGGCCACCTGATCGGCGGTCGTACGCTGAAGCTTCAGGGCGTCACCCTCAAGCAGCGCAAGCCCGGCGCCCAGTCGGATGCCCGGCTCGAGAGCCTGTGGGCGGCGGAACGCCGTCGCCTCGGGCTTCCCCAAACGAAATAGGGCGCCGCTCCAGATCGGAGCAGCGCCCTTTCTCGTCTCGATCGCCGCCCGTGCGAGCGGCGGCCCGATCAGCCGACGATTTCTTCCGGCTTGAAGAAATAGGCGATCTCGATCGCGGCATTCTCTTCCGAATCCGAACCATGGACCGAATTGGCTTCGATCGACTCGGCGAGTTCCTTGCGGATCGTGCCGGCGTCGGCGTTCGCCGGGTTGGTCGCGCCCATGATGTCGCGGTTGCGCTTCACGGCGTCTTCACCCTCGAGCACCTGCACGACGACCGGGCCGGAGATCATGAAGGAAACGAGGTCGTTGAAGAACGGGCGCTCCTTGTGGACCGCGTAGAAGCCCTCGGCCTGCTCCTGGGTCATCTGGATGCGCTTGGACGCGACGACGCGCAGGCCGGCTTCCTCCAGCATCTTGGTGACGGCGCCCGTCAGGTTGCGGCGGGTGGCGTCGGGCTTGATGATCGAAAACGTGCGGGTCGCGGCCATGGCCATGCGGCTCCTTGGATGGTGGCTGTTTGGAAAGTCGCGGCTCCCTAGTCGCCCAACCGATCGGATGCAAGCGAGAGCCCGCCGCGCGTCAGGCCGCCTGTTCCCAGCGGCCGCCCTCGTTCTGCTTCCAATAGCGCCGCGCGACCTCAGGCCGCTCGCCAAGCGCCCGCCACGCCTGCCGCGCTTCAACGATGCGCTCCTCGTCAAAGAAGTGGAACGCGCGGTCGAAGTCGAGCGCGCCGTCCCGCCACACACCATCGGCAAGCGCGATGTTGCGCGCCCCGTTCGCGGGCTCGATCCCGGCGGCGATCAGCACCGGCTGCCGCGCGTCGTTGTCGCCGCCCGCCTGTGCATGCGGCAGGAAGCTTTCGGGGGAATAGGCCCAAAGGCAGCGGTCGAGCGCCTGCCGCGCTTCTTCCTGCTCGGCCACCACCAGCAGGCGACCGCCCCCCGTCACCACCCGCTCGGCAATGCGCGGCAGCGCACGGTCGAGCGGGAGCTGGGTCAGGTGATAGAAGTCGACCTGCATGGCGGCTGCGCGATCAGCCTTCGAACTGGTCGCGCACGAAGCGGTCGAGGACGCGCACGCCGAAGCCGGTCGCGCCCTTGTCCCAGGCGACGCCCGGCTTGTCGGCCCAGACCATGCCGGCGATGTCGAGGTGCGCCCAGCGGACCTCCGGCTCGATGAAGCGGCCGATGAACTGCGCGGCGGTGATCGAGCCTGCGCCGCGGCCGCCGATGTTCTTCATGTCGGCGATCGGCGAGTCGATCAGCTTGTCGTAGGCCGGCGACAGCGGGAAGCGCCACAGCTTGTCGCCCGTCGCCTTGCCGGCGTCGAGCAGTTGATCGGCAAGCGAGTCGTCGTTGGCGAACAGGCCGCCATGCTCGTTGCCAAGCGCGATGATCATCGCTCCGGTCAGCGTCGCCAGGTCGACGATCGTCTTCACCTTGTGCGTCCGCTGGACCCAGGTGACCGCGTCGCACAGCACCAAGCGGCCTTCTGCGTCGGTGTTGAGCACTTCGATCGTCTGGCCGGACATGGAGGTGACGATGTCGCCCGGACGCTGGGCGTTGCCGTCCGGCATGTTCTCGACCAGGCCGCACACGCCGATGACGTTCGCCTTTGCCTTGCGCAGCGCCAGCGCCTTCATGGCACCAGCGACCGCACCGGCGCCGCCCATGTCCCACTTCATGTCTTCCATGCCGGCACCGGGCTTGAGCGAGATGCCGCCGGTGTCGAAGGTCACGCCCTTGCCGACGAGCGCGACGTCGATGTCGCCTTCGCCCTTGCCGTTCCAGCGCATGGCGAGCAGCTGCGCCTCACGCACCGAGCCCTGGCTGACGCCCAGAAGCGCGCCCATGCCGAGCTCGCGCATCGCTGCCTCGTCGAGGACGGTGATCTCGATGCCCAGCTCCTCCAGATGGCGGCAGCGCTCGACGAAGCTCTCGGGATACAGGACGTTTGGCGGCTCGCTCACCAGGATGCGCGTGAGCGCAAGACCGTCGGTCAGTGCCTTGGCATCGGTCCAGGCCGCGTCGATGCCCTCGGGAGCCGCGACGACCTCGATCCGCTCCAGCGTCGGCTTGGCGGCCGCAGGCATGCGCGTGCGGTAGATGTCGTGGCGCCAGCCGCGCTGTTCCGCTGCACCCAGCAGCCGTGCGACGGCGGTGGCACTCGTCGACGCCGACAGCGTCGAGAAGTCGATGACCAGCGTGGGAATTGCTGCCGTCAGGTAGCGGGCGGTCAGGGCGCCACCGGCACGCTCCAAGTCCGCGCCCTCACCATTGCCGGTGCCGAGCAGGATGACGCGGGCAGCACCCTCGCCCTGCGGCACAAAGATTTCGGCGATCGTCCCCGGCTCGCCATCGAAGCGCGCGCTTTCGGCGGCTCCGCGCACCAGCGCCGCCGTGGCGCCGTCCAGGCCCGCGTCGCCCAGGTTGGCGACGCCGCCCTTGCCCACCGGCAGCACCAGCGCCGCCGCGTCGGCGGGCCGCGAGGAGATGAAACGGATCTGCATCAAGAAACTTTCCCTGTGGTGAAACGGGCGCCGTGGGGCGAGTCCCCATCCTTAGGCCAGGCGCGGCGCACACGCAAAGCGACCGGAGAGCGATTGCGGTTCCGGAAAGCGGATGCGATAGGGCGCGCTTACGGATACCCCCGCGCGCTGCGGCCGCCACATGGAGAGTCATTCTAGGTGAAGCGTAGCGTCCTCCTCCTGTCGGGTGCGGTGCAGTTCTGGCTGGCGTGCGGTGGCGCCGCCATGGCGCAGGACCTTCAGGACCGTTCCATCACCCCGCCTCCGCCCCAGGCAGCCTCCACTCCGGCAGCCGAGAACGAGATCCGCTTCACGGCCGATCGGCTCGACTATGACAGCGAGGGCGACGTCGTCACCGCAACCGGGGACGTGCGCATGTTCCGCGAGGGCGACCGACTGCGCGCGGACCGGGTCACCTGGAACCGCAAATCGGGCCAGGTGGTGGCGGAAGGCGATATCGCTGTCACCAACCCGCAGGGCGACACAGCCTATGGCGACCGGATCGAGCTGACCGACTCGCTCAAGGACGGCATGATCCAGAACATGCTGGTCGTGCTGGACGAGGGCGGTCGCCTGGCCGCCCAGCAGGGAAGCCGGGATGCGAATGGCGTCATCCGGGTCCAGCAGGCCGCCTATACGCCCTGCAGCGTCACGACGTCCGAGGGATGTCCCAAGCAGCCGTCGTGGCAGATCACCGCCGTCCGCGTGACCTATGACCCGGCGGACCAGCGGATCCGCTATTCCGGGGCCCAGCTGAAGCTCTTCAGCCTGCCGGGCATTCCCCTGCCCTCGTTCAGCCACTCGGTTGGCGGCGGCAGCGCCGGCGGCGTGCTGACGCCATCCTTCCGGATCGACCGGGTGAACGGCGTCGAGGTGGTGGTCCCCTATTACTTCGCGCTGGCGCCCAATCGCGACCTGACCCTCACGCCGCACGTCTTCACCTCCGTGCTGCCGATGCTGGAGGCCGAATATCGCCAGCTGACCGACACGGGCGCGCTGCGGGTGCTCGGCTACGGCACCTATGGCCGGAGTACGGACACGGTGCTCAACACCAGCGAAGCGGCGGACAGCGAGCGCGGCTTCCGCGGTTACATCGACGCGGTGGGACGTTTCCAGCTTGACCCGAACTGGAGCGTGAGCGGATCACTGCGGCTCCAGACCGACGACACCTTCCTGCGCCGCTACGACATCTCGCGCGAGGATCGCCTGCGCAACAACATCAAGGTCGAGCGGATCGACGAAAACAGCTATCTGTCCATCGACGGTTGGGCGGTGCAGACGATGCGCACCGGCGACAGCCAGAAAATGCAGCCGATCGCCCTTCCCGCAATCGACTATCGCCGGCGGTTCCAGGACATTGCCGGCGGCGTGCTGCAATTGCAGGCGAACTCGCTGGCGCTGTTCCGGTCCGAGGGTCAGGACACGCAGCGCGCGTTCGCGTCGGCCCAGTGGGACCTGCGGCGCGTCACCGACTGGGGGCAGCAGGTGACGCTCACCGCCTATGCACGCGGCGACATCTACAACACCAACGACACGCTGGAGACGGCGATCGCCAGCTATCGCGGCGACGAGGGGATCAGCACGCGCGCCATCGGCGCGGTCGCGCTGGACGTGCAGTGGCCCTTCATCGGCGAGGCGTTCGGCGGCACCCAGCGGATCACGCCGCGGGTTCAGGCGGTGGTGTCGCCGCACATCGCCAACCTGTCGCTGCCCAACGAAGATGCCCGGGCCGTCGACCTGGAGGATTCGAACCTCTTCGCGCTGAACCGATTTGCCGGCTACGACCGCTTCGAGGATTCGACTCGCTTCACCTATGGCATCGACTATGCGCTGAGTGTGCCGGGGATCGAGGTGAACGCCACGGTCGGCCAGAGCTATCGCCTCTCCAATCGCGAGACGATCCTGCCGGACGGCACCGGCCTGGACGACCGGCTTTCCGACATCGTCGGGCGAACGGAGGTCCGCTTCCGCGACTTCGTGCAGCTCACCCATCGGTATCGGCTCGACAAGGACGGGCTTTCGGTTCGCCGCAACGAGCTCGATGCCACCATCGGCTCGCGCAAGACCTATCTGCTGCTGGGCTATCTTCGCCTGAACCGGGACATCGACGAGGTCGAGGATCTGCAGGACCGCGAGGAGGCGCGCGTCGGCGGCCGCGTGCAGTTCGCGCGTTTCTGGTCGCTGTTCGGCTCGGCCACGATCGACCTTACGGACCGCGGCGAGGACATTTTGTCCGCTGCCGACGGCTTTGATCCCATTCGTCACCGCATCGGCGTCACCTATGAGGATGATTGCCTTCGCCTGGGAGCGACCTGGAAGCGGGATTATCAGGACAATGGCGACGCCCGCAGCGGCAGCAGCTATCTGCTCACTCTGGCATTCAAGAACCTGGGCCGCTAAGCCGCGGTTCAGGGGCATAGGGGCAAGGCAGACGCTGAGACGTGTCTGCAACGCGACCCGTGGTTGATGAGGTTGAACACTTGGTGATCAAGAATTTCGTGAACGGGCGCCGGATCCGGAACGCCGCCACGCTGCTGCTGCTCGCTGGCGCCGCGACTGCCTCGACCCTGTCGGCGCAGACCGTTCCGGACGAGCAGGCGAGCCCGGCGGCCAACCTCAACCTGCCCGAGAACCCGACCATCTTCGGCAAGCAGGACCCCAACGTCCGCAAGGCGACGGCGATCGTGAACAACGCCGTGCTGACCGGTACCGACGTCGATCAGCGCATCGCGCTGGTGGTGGCGCTCAACAACATCAAGCTCAGCCCCCAGGACCGCGACCAGCTGCGCCTGCAGATCGTCCGGCAGCTGATCGACGAGACGCTGCAGATCCAGGAGGCGAAGGCCAAGGACATCGTCGTCACCCCGACGGAGATCGACCAGGGCTTTGCCCGTGTGTCGCGCAACTTCAAGCGCACGCCCGACCAGATGCGCGCCTATCTGCGCGAAGTCGGCTCGTCCGAAAAATCGATGAAGCGCCAGATCGAGGGTGAACTCGCCTGGAGCCGGTTGCTCCGCAGCAGCGTCGAGCCGTTCATCAACGTGGGCGACGAAGAGGTGAAGGCGATCCTCGACCGGCTTGAGGCGGCCAAAGGCACCGACGAATATCATCTGAAAGAAATCTATCTTTCCGCCACTCCGGACCGCGCCGGCGAAGTGGTCGAGGCGAGCAAGAAGATCATCGAGCAGATCCGCAAGGGCGCGCCGTTCGAGTATTTTGCCGGAAACTTCTCCGAGGCGTCGACGCGCGCGGTGCAGGGCGACCTCGGCTGGATCCGCCTGGCAACGCTGCCCGCGCCGATCGCCCAGGCCGCCGAAACCATGCAGGTCGGCCAGATCGCCGGCCCGATCGAGACCCCCGGCGGCTATTCGATCCTCTACCTTGCCGACAAGCGCCAGGTGCTGATGGCCGACCCGCGCGATGCTCGCCTCAGCCTGCGCCAGCTCACGAAGAACTTCCCGGCCGGCACCAGCCAGGCGCAGGCGACCAAGCTTGCGGCGCAGTTCGCGGAAGCCACCAGCAAGATCCGCGGTTGCGGTGAAGTGAGCAAGGTCGCCAGCGACCTGGGCGTCGAGGTCGTCGACAACGACTCGGTGCGCGTTCGCGACCTGCCCCCGGCGCTTCAGGAACTGATGGTGAAGCTGCAGGTCGGCGAAGCGACGCAGCCGTTCGGCAGCCCGACCGAGGGCGTGCGCGTGCTGGTCCTGTGCGGCCGCGACGACGCCCGCGCCGGCAGCCTGCCGTCCGCCGAGGCCGTGCAGCAGCAGGTGGAGCAGGAGCGCGTGAACCTGCGTGCCCAGCGCATGCTGCGCGACCTGCGTCGCGACGCCATCGTGGAGTATCGCTGATCGCCAGCGTATCGCCTCCTGGCCAGCGGGCGCTCGACGTTCCCCCGCTGGCTGTATCGATGGGCGACCCGGCAGGGATCGGGCCGGAGATCATTGCCAAGGCCTGGGCGGCACGCGCACCGCACATGCTCAGCCCGTTCTTTGCGGTCGGCGACCCGGACGCGGTTCGCCAGGTCTGGGAGGGCACGGTCGTGGCCATCAGCGACCCTTCCGAAGCGATATCGGCGTTCGAGCAGGGACTGCCGGTGATTTCGGCCGCCGATGCGGGTGAGGTCGTTCCGGGTGCGCCGGACATCCGGGGGGCACATTGCGCGCTTCAGTCGCTGGAGCTTGCCGCCGGCCTTGCACGCTCGGGCAGCGCAGGCGCGGTGGTCACCGGCCCGGTGTCCAAGAAACAGCTCTACGACATCGGCTTCACCTACCCGGGCCAGACCGAGTTCGTTGCCGAACGCTGCGGCGTGGCTCGCGAGAATGCGGTGATGATGCTCGCCGGTCCCACGCTGCGCGTGGTGCCGGTCACGACGCATATTCCGCTGCGCAGCGTTGCCTCCACGATCAGCATCGAACTGATCGTCGCCAAGGCGCGGGCCACTGCCCGGGGCCTTCAACGCAACTTCGGCATCGCCGCGCCCCGGCTTGCCTTTGCAGGGTTCAACCCGCACGCCGGGGAAGGCGGCGCGATCGGCAGCGAGGAAATCGACTGCCTGGTCCCCGCCATCGAGCAGTTGAAGGCCGAGGGCATCGACGCGGTCGGGCCGTTCGCGGCGGACACCATGTTCCACCCCAGGGCGCGTGCGCTCTATGACGTGGCGCTGTGCCTCTACCATGACCAGGCGCTGATCCCGATCAAGACCCTGCACTTCGACGAAGGGGTCAACATGACGCTTGGCCTGCCGATCGTCCGCACCTCGCCCGACCACGGCACCGCCTTTGGCATTGCCGGTCGCAACGAAGCCGAGCCGGGTGCGATGATCGCGGCGATCCGCATGGCGGCCACGGCGGCGGCCACGCGCCGCACCAGCACCGTTCAGTAACCCCCATGGACGTAACCCTGCCTCCGCTGCGGGAGGTCATCCAGCGCCACGGGCTGAGCGCGAGCAAGGCGCTTGGCCAGAACTTCCTGTTCGACGGCCAGCTTCTTGCCCGCATCGCGCGCGTGCCATGCGGTCTGGCCGACCAGGAAGTCCTGGAGGTCGGTCCTGGCCCGGGCGGCCTCACCCGGGCGTTGCTTGCCGCGGGGGCGCGGGTGACGGCGATCGAGCGCGATCATCGGTGCATTCCGGCGCTTGAGGAACTTGCCGCCGCCTATCCGGGCAAGCTCCGCCTGATCGAGGGCGATGCGCTGGAGATCGATGCGCCTGCGCTGTTCGACGGCAAGCCGCACATCGTGTCCAACCTGCCCTACAACGTCGGGACGGCCCTGCTGATCGGCTGGCTGTCCAGCGACTGGGCGCCGTGGTGGCAAAGCCTGACGCTGATGTTCCAGAAGGAAGTCGCCGAGCGCATCGTGTCGAGTGCGGGGGATGACGCCTATGGCCGTTTGGCCGTCCTTGCGCAGTGGCGCTCGACGGCGCGCATCGCAATGCCGGTGCATCGCTCCGCCTTCACGCCGCCGCCCAAGGTGATGTCGGCGGTGGTGCACATCCTGCCAAGCGTGATGCCCGATGGCGTGCGCATGCAGACCCTCGAGCGGCTGACTGCCGCCGCGTTTGGCCAGCGGCGCAAGATGCTGCGGCAGAGCCTGAAGCCGGTGGCTGGTGCGCTTGCCGCTGCGGAGCGCATCGGCATCGACACGACCCGCCGGGCAGAAACGGTCAGCGTCGAGGAGTTCGTCGAACTGGCGCGCGCCCTGGACGCGGCACGCGCCTGATCGCGCTTACGGCTTTGCGGGCGTAGCGGCCGGCGCCGGTGTGACCGACTGCTGCGCAGTCGCGGTGGCCGGCGGCCCCTTGGCGATCGCTGCTGCCAGCGCGGTCGCATCGGTGCACTGGCTGCCGCACAGCTTGCGAATCTTGGCGAGGTTTTCCTGCGCCTTGGTGACGGCGCCCTTGGCGACCAGCGCCTCTCCCTGCCCGCGCAGTGCCTGCAGGTCGGCCGGCTCGAGCGTCAGCGCTTCGCGATAGAGGCGGATCGACTGACCCGGCAGGCCCCGCGCGCGGGCGATCTCCGCAAGCACGATGAAGCCCTGCCGGTTGCGCGGATCAACGGTCAGCGCGGTCTCAACCAGGCCGGCGGCGCGGTCCAGCTGCCCGGCGGCGCGTGCCGCCTCACCCTGCTGGAGCAGCGCCATCGAGCGCGGGTTGATCTGGTCGTCCGGACGCTGCCCGCTGAGCGACGTGGAGATGCTGACGAGCGCCAGCGCGGCTGCCGCCGTCAGAGAGGTGAGGCGCATGATCTTCTCCATTGGCGTCACAAGCGCACGGCTATCATGGCCGGGCGAGCCTCGCGACAAAAAAGCCGTCCGTTCCGTCGTGTCCCGGCGTCAGCCGCACGCCGTCGCCGTGCGACCGCCCTGCCTGTGCGTCGATCGGAAGCGCCGACCATCCGGCGTGGCGGCCAAGGAAGGCGGCGACCTGATCCCGCCCTTCCACGTCCAGCAGCGAACAAACGACATAGGTGAGGGTCCCGCCCGGTCGCACCAGCCCTGCGGCGACGTCGAGCAATCGCCCCTGTACCTCGGCAAAGCGCGCCAGCCGCTCCGGGGTGAGCCGCCAACGGGCCTCAGGATTGCGCCGCCAGGTTCCGGTTGCCGAACAGGGCGCGTCGACCAGCACCAGGTCGGCCTGCCCCTCAAAGTCGGCCAGACCCTCGACTTCGCGCCTGGGGTCGAGCAGCCGGGTCTCGGCGATCGTCACGCCGGCACGCGCGGCGCGCTCCGGCAGCCGCGACAACCGCCCGCGATCGGTGTCGCTGGCGACGATGCGGCCGCGGTTGTCCATGGCAGCCGCCAGCGACAGCGTCTTGCCGCCGCCACCGGCGCACAGGTCGACGACACCCATGCCTGGCTCGGCGCCTGCGATGCTGCCGACCAGCTGGCTGCCGGCGTCCTGGACCTCGATGCGCCCCTCGCGCCAGGCGGCCAGCGGCTCGACCGGCGCGTCGGTGCCGAGCCGCAGCGCGTCCGGCGCGAACGCCAGCTGCTCGCCGCCGATCTCGGCCTGTACCTGCGCGACCTCTGCCTTCAGCCGGTTCACCCGCACGTCGACGGGCGCACGCTCCAGCAGCGCGGTGACTTCGTGCGTGTCGAGGCCAGATGCCGCAAGCGCCTCCACCAACCACGCCGGCGCCAGGCCCGGTTCGGCCGCAACCTCGTCCGGCTCGATCACGGCCGGACCATAGCCGGAGCCGTCGAACGCGGCAGCAAGCTCGGGCTGCACCCGCGCGAGCGCGACCAAGGCCGCGCGGCCATTCGCCGGCCGCTCGCCAAAGCTGCGGATCGCCTCATAGACCAGCGCGCGGATCGCCCGCCGGTCCTTGGACCCGGCGTAGCGTCGCGCAGCAAAGAAGCGCTGGGCGACCGTGTCCGCCGCAGCGCCGCCGCTCCGCGCGGCCTCGATCACTGCGTCGAGCAGGTCGATCGCGGCCTGAGCGCGTGCCGCCGGTGTCATGCCCTTGTCTCCGCTGCTGGATCAGCGGGTCGGATAATTGGGTGCTTCACGCGTGATCGTTACGTCGTGAACATGGCTTTCCTTCAGGCCCGCGCCGGTGATCCGCACGAAGCGCGCACGCTCCTGAAGCTCCGGAATGGTGCGCGAGCCGGTATAGCCCATCGCCGCCTTCACGCCGCCGACCAGCTGGTGGATGACGTCGCGGGCCGGGCCCTTGTACGGCACCTGACCCTCGATGCCTTCCGGCACCAACTTCAGCTGATCCTTGATGTCCTGCTGGAAATAGCGGTCGGCCGAGCCCTTCGCCATCGCGCCAACCGAGCCCATCCCGCGGTACGACTTGTAGGCGCGGCCCTGGTACAGGAAGGTCTCGCCCGGCGCTTCCTCGGTCCCTGCGAGCAGCGAACCGATCATCACCGCCGACGCACCGGCAGCCAGCGCTTTGGCGACATCGCCCGAGGTGCGGATGCCGCCGTCGGCGATCACCGGCACGCCCGACTTGCGTGCTTCCCTGGCCGACTCCATCACCGCGGTTAGCTGGGGCACGCCGATGCCGGCCACCACGCGCGTGGTGCAGATCGAGCCCGGACCGATGCCGACCTTGATGCCGTCAGCGCCCGCGTCGATCAGCGCGCGGGTTGCCTCGGCAGTCGCGACGTTGCCGGCGATCACCTGGACCGAGTTGGAAAGCTTCTTCACCCGCTCGACAGCGCGCGCGACCTCGCGGTTGTGGCCGTGGGCGGTGTCGATCACGATCAGGTCGCACTCGGCATCGACCAGCGCGGCGGTGCGCTCATACCCCTTGTCGCCGACCGTCGTCGCGGCGGCGACGCACAGGCGCCCGGCCGCGTCCTTGGTTGCCGACGGATAGGTCACCGCCTTTTCGATGTCCTTGACGGTGATGAGGCCGACGCAGCGATAGGCCTCATCCACCACCAGCAGCTTCTCGATGCGGCGCTGGTGCAGCAGGCGGCGCGCATCCTCCTGGCTGACACCGGCAGGAACCGTCGCAAGATTGTCGCGCGTCATCAGCTCCGCAACGGGCTGCGCAGGGTTCTCGGCGAAGCGCACGTCGCGGTGGGTGAGGATGCCCACCAGCTTGCCGGACGGATCGGTGACCGGGATGCCGCTGATGCGATGGCGCTGCATCAGCGCCTGCGCTTCGGCAAGCGGAGCGTCCGCCAGGATCGTGATCGGGTTCACCACCATGCCCGACTCGAACCGCTTGACCGCCCGGACGGCGGCGACCTGCTGCTCGATGTCGAGGTTGCGGTGAAGCACGCCGATGCCGCCCAGCTGCGCCATGACGATCGCCATGTCAGCCTCGGTCACCGTGTCCATCGCCGAGGAGAGCACCGGGATGTTGAGCGCAAGGCCGCGGGTCACCTGGGTTCGCGTGTCCGCCTGGCTGGGCAGAACGTCGGATTCTGCCGGGTACAGGAGAACGTCGTCGAAAGTGAGACCGAGAGGGATGTCCATGGGAGCGCCAGATCCTGCGGGAGTCGGAAGTTGGCGGCCCATGTAACCAAGGCGGCCCCGACGCGCTAGGGGGCGATTGGTCCCAGCGCGTCCACATGCGCCTGGAGATAGGCGCTCACCTCCCCCACCAGCGAACCCCCGAACCGCGGATTGATCTCCAGGATCTGCGGCTGGCCGTCCTCCAGCTTGTAGTTGAAGCAGCAGGTGCCTTCGTAGCCCATCGCGCCCAGGATCGCAGTGCACAGCGGCAGCGCGTCGCCTGCCTCCGCCGGCACGACCGTCCTGGCGCTCTCGGCTCCGCCCCGAACGGCCAGCGGCGTGCCCATGTCGTAGCGGTAGCAGAGCCGGAAACGGATCTGCCCGTCGATGCGGACCAAGTGAAGGACATATTCATCGGCGCCTGCAACCGCGTGCTGGTGGAACGAGGTCTCGTCGATCGGTCCTAATGCCGCGGCCGCGGCTGCGTCCCGAACCATCACGCAACCTGCGCCGAAGTTCCCCTGCCGCGACTTGCGGATATAGGGAAAGGATTGCGGCTCCGGTCCCAGCAACGCGGGCACATGCGCCCCGAAGCCCTGGGCGATCAGCCACTGGTTGCAGGCGAGCTTGTCGTCGCACAGCGCTACCAGCTCCGCTCTTGGCAGCACCGCCCGCCGGACACCGTTCGCATTGGCGGGCCGCACCTGATCAATCTGTGCGACACTGAGGGGCACGACCAGATCGAACGCTTCGAAATCCGCCATCGCGAGCTCTGCGAAGGTGGGATCGAAGCGACTGCGGTCGATGAACTGGGCGATCGCGGGCGCCTGGGTCGAATGCTCGCCGAAGAGGACGCGACGGATCATGGGCGGGCCTTCAGATGGCAGGCAGGATGGGCTGTTCTCATGCAGCGGTCATGCTAGCAAAGCGGCTCCTTTCCAAGCGGGCGCTTCGTTCGACCTCCCGCCTGCCTCCTCCTGACAAGGAAGCTGCATGACCGTCACTCGCCGCGAACTCCTGGCCGCAGGCGCCGCCACCGTCGCGATCCAGGCGCTTCCGGCCGCTGCCCGCGCCGCCTCCGGTGCGGATGCTGCGGCCGAAGCGATGCTGCAACAGATCGCCGAGTCGTTGCTGGTGGACATGCCGGAAACGGCATCTGGCCTCGGCATCGACACGGGCAAGCGCGCGGGGCTCAAGTCGAGGCTCGGAGACCGCTCGCCGGCTGGACAGGCGCTGGTGCGCCGCCACCTGGCCGAGCATGTCGCCCGTTTGAAGACGATCGATCCGGCGTCGCTTTCGCCCGCCACGCGCACCGACGTGGACGTGGTCCGCACTGCGTTTCAAACCGCGCTCGGGGGCTTCGCCCAGCCCTATGGCGACGTTGCGGTCGGCGGCTGGCGCAACACCCCTATGTGGTCGCCCAGAACGTCGGCGCCTATCTCGACACGCCACGCTTCCTCGACAGCGACCACAAGATCGAGAGCCGGGCGGATGCCGAGGCATTCGTCGAGCGGCTGGAGGCCTATCCCGGGCAGCTCGACGGCGAGGCCGAGCGGCTGCGGGCGGCAACGGCGCTGAACGTGATCCCGCCCGACTTCCTGCTCGACAAGACCCTCACCCAGATCGGCAAGAGCCATGCCGGTGCAGTGACCGACTGGGACCTCTACAAAAGCTATGCGAGCCGCACGGCCAAGGTCCCGGGCGCGGACCTCCAGGCGGTGGCGCGCCTGCTGGAGGACAAGGTCCGCCCGGCCCTGCTGCGGCAGGAAGCGGCGCTTAAGGACCAGCGGGCGAAGGCTACCGCCGACGCTGGCGTCTGGAAGCTGCCCGGCGGCGACGGCTATTACGCCTGGGCGCTGCGAGCCTCCACCACGACCAACATGACACCCGACGAAGTCCACGCAATGGGCCGCGACGAGCTCGCCCGGCTGCAGGCGGAGATGGACACGATCCTGAAGCCGCTGGGCTACACCAAGGGGACGGTCGGCGAGCGGATGACGGCATTGGGCAAGGACCCGCGCTTCCTGTTTCCCGACGACGACAAGGGCCGCGAGCAGATCGTGGCGCTGCTGACCGATCGTCTCAACGACATGCGGACCCGCATGCCGCGCGCCTTTCACACGCTGGTGCCCGGCCGCGCGGAAGTGCGTCGCATCCCGCTGGTCGAGGAAGCCGGGGCCCCTGGCGCCTATGGCGGCCCCGGCTCGATCGATGGCAGCGTGCCCGGCAAGCTGTGGATCAACCTGCGCACCACCGAGATCTGGCCCCGCTATGCGCTGCCGACGCTTGCCTATCACGAGGCGATTCCCGGCCACGTCTGGCAGGGGGAATATACCTTCCGCCTGCCGCTGATCCGGTCGCTGCTCGGCTTCAACGCCTTTTCGGAAGGCTGGGCGCTGTATGGCGAGCAGCTGGGCGACGAACTGGGCGTCTACGAAGGCGATCCGGTGGGACGGCTCGGCTACCTCCAGTCGATCGCGTTCCGCGCGTGCCGCCTGGTGGTGGACAGCGGCCTCCATGCCAAGCGCTGGACCCGCGAGCAGGCGGTGCAATGGTTCGCCACCACCAACGGCTCCAGCGTCGAGGAAGTCAGCGGCGAGGTCGACCGCTACTGCTCCTGGCCGGGCCAGGCCTGCGGCTACAAGGTCGGTCATTCGGAGATCAACCGGCTGCGGACCAAGGCTCGGCAAGCGCTGGGCGGTCGCTACGATTTCCGCGGGTTCAACGACGCGGTCATCACCGGCGGCGGCGTGCCGATGACGGTGCTGGAACGCAACATCGACGCCTTCATCCAGCGGTCGCGGGCCTAGTCGCCTTGTCGGGGTTGCCCGCGGCGTCGTGCCACTCCAGCCGACGCCGCGGCAGCGCCTCCGGCATGGCATCGCGAATATAGGCCAGCAATGCCTCGCGAATGTCGCAGCGCAGGTCAAAGGTCAGGCCGGCGTCGGCGGCAGTTGCCAGCACGCGCACCTCGATCGCGTCCGGCTTCGTATCGGTCACCTGCAGCGTTAGCGCGCGCCCGTCCCATTTGGGATTGGCGCGCACGACCTCCTCAAACCGGTTGCGCAGCCGCGGGATGTCCGCGGTCGGATCGAGCCAGAAGAATGCGGAGCCTAGCAGCTGGCTGGAGTGGCGCGTCCAGTTCTGGAAACTATCCTCCAGGAACTTCGACACCGGCACCACCAGGCGCCGCTCGTCCCAGATCGCCACCACCACATAGGTGAGGCGGATTTCCTCGATGCGACCCCATTCCCCCTCGATGATGACGACATCGTCGATGCGGATCGGCTCGGTAAACGCCATCTGGACGCCGGCGATGATGTTCTTGAGCGCCGGCTGTGCTGCTGCGCCAACGGCAAGGCCTGCAAGACCCGCAGAAGCCATGAGGGTCACACCGACCGACCGGACGCTGGGGATGCTCAGCAGCATCAGGCAGATCGTAACAAAGCCTACGCCCAGGATCGCGATGCGGCCAAGGATGGCGCTGCGGGTGCGGCGGCGGCGTGCGCGCAGATTGTCTGCCACGCTGATGTCGGCGGCGATCTCCACGGCCTGCCCGCCCGCCCGGATCATGGCGATGGCGAACCAGCCCAGGAGCGCCGGGATGATGAATCCTGCGAGCTGGTTCCACAGGACGTCGGCGCGCTCGGACAGATCGAGCGCGCGGCGGACGAAGGCCAGCGCCAGTGCGACCATGATCCACCGGCTCGGGCGGCGACCTTGCTCGACGAAGACGTCGTCCGCGCTGCCGGGCGTGCGCGCGGCGAACCGGCGCATCACGCGGTGGGCGATGGCGTGGAGGATCAGCGCAGCTGCCACAGCCGCCAGCACGACGGCCGTGTCGACAAGCGGCTCCGGCAGGTCGCGCCAGGTGCGGACGATCGTTCGGCTGAGATCTTCCATTCGGACCACAACGGCAATTCGCCGATGTCGTTCCGAACCTGGAACGAGGCACCGGGCGTCGCAGACTTCGACGGCCGCATGGTTGCAGTTGAGCAGCCTGCGCCTTTGCGATACCGCCTGAGGATGGCAGCGGAACCAAGGGACTGGCGATGACGGCGACCATCGCGCTCGTCGACGACGACCGCAACATCCTCACCTCGGTATCGATCGCGTTGCAGGCGGACGGCTTCGCGACGCGTGTCTATTCGGATGGCGAGGCTGCGCTGAAGGCGTTGATCGAGAACGCCCCGGACCTGGCCGTGCTCGACATCAAGATGCCACGGATGGACGGCCTCGAACTGCTGCGCCGGCTTCGCGAGAAGAGCCAGGTGCCGGTGATCTTCCTCACGTCGAAGGACGATGAGCTGGACGAGGCGCTGGGCCTGGCGATGGGCGCCGACGACTATATCGCCAAACCCTTTTCCCAGCGGCTGCTGATTGCGCGCATCCGCGCCATCCTGCGCCGGGCCGAGGCGCCCGCCGCCGCACAGGAGCAAGGCGAGGATGCGCCACAGCCGGTGTTGACGCGCGGGCGGCTGGCAATGGACCCGGCCCGTCACCGCGTCACCTGGGACGGCGGCGTGGTAACGCTGACGGTGACCGAGTTCCTGATCCTGGAGACGCTGGCGCAGCGGCCCGGGATCGTGAAGACGCGCAACCAGCTGATGGACGCGGCCTACCAGGACGACATCTACGTCGACGACCGGACGATCGACAGCCACATCAAGCGCATCCGGCGCAAGTTCCGGCAGGTCGACAACGCGTTCGACGCCATCGAGACGCTGTATGGCGCCGGCTATCGTTTCTCGGAGGAGTGACGAGGAGGCGCTGACCCCCCGCTGGTCGGGGAAGGTCTCGCTCACCCCGCGCATCCTGTTCGTCAACATCTTCGCCCTCGCGCTGGTCGCGGGCGGCTTCTTCTACCTGGACAGCTTCCGGGCCCGCATCCTGGACGAGCGGGTGAGCCAGACGGAGCGGGAGGTTGCGCTCACCGGTGAGGCGCTGCGGGCTGTCGTCCCGGCCGCGCGTCCCGCGCTGCTGCTCCGCATGGCGCGCGCCCAGGGTGCGCGTCTGCGTGTCTATGACGCGGCCGGCGTCGAACGGTTCGACAGCCGCGCGGCCGGCGTTCACAATTTCCGTCTGCGCGACCCCGACAAGGAGCCATGGCAGCAGGACGCGGCGCGCCTGCTCGACGCAATGATCGACACCGTCGCCGGCACGCGCCGCGCGCCACTGTACCGCGAGCGCGGCAATGCCGCCGGGCGGAGCTGGCCCGAGGTCCGCAGTGCTGCCGCCACCGGCCGGAGTGCAGCGACTGTGTGGCGGGCGCCGGATCGCTCACCCGTCATCACCGCGGCCGCGCCGTTGACCGCCGAGACCACGCTCCACTCGACGGTGGACGCGCGCGACATCCTGCAGAGCGTCCGGGCCGAACGACTGCGACTCAGCGTCGTGCTTGCGGTGGTGGCGCTCGTCTCGGTGCTTTTGTCGCTCT
The DNA here is from genome assembly GCF_020707215.1 of Sphingomonas sp. PL-96. Lineage (GTDB taxonomy): Bacteria > Pseudomonadota > Alphaproteobacteria > Sphingomonadales > Sphingomonadaceae > Sphingomonas. Next base: position 1,061,120 of record NZ_JAJFET010000001.1, on the reverse strand, counting down.
TCCTCGCGCGCACCATCGTGCAGCCGCTCCGCCGATTGGCACGCGCCGCGGTGCGGGTGCGGCTGGGGCGCGCGCGCGAGGTGGTGGTGCCCCGCCTGCCCTACCGCCGCGACGAAATCGGCATGCTGGCGCGGGCGCTGTCCGACATGAGCGGCGCGCTGCGCGCCCGTATCGACGCCACCGAGGCCTTTGCCGCCGATGTCACCCACGAACTCAAGAACCCGCTCGCCTCGTTGCGCTCGGCGATGGACAGCCTCGCCCATGTCCAGGATCCGGCGCTGCAGGAGCGGCTGATGGCGATCATGCGCGACGACGTGCATCGGCTCGATCGCCTCATCAGCGACATCTCCGATGCGTCCCGCCTCGACGCACAGCTCAGCCGGGCGAAGTTCGAGCCGATCGACGTAGCCGCATTGCTGGACGCGCTGGTGGGGCTGCGCGCCGAACGCAGCCCGGTTCGCGGCGTGCGCATCCGCTTCGACCGGCTGAACGACGGGCCCATGCTGGTGCTGGGCGAAGGCGCGCGGTTGGAGCGCGTATTCGAGAACCTGCTCGACAACGCCGTCTCCTTCTCTCCCGACGAGGGGCTGATCGGCGTTTCCGCTACGGTGGAAGACGAATGCGTGGTCGTGCGCGTCGAAGACGAAGGTCCGGGCGTGCCCGAGGAGGCCCGCGATGCCATCTTCCGCCGCTTCCACTCGGTGCGTCCTGCCGAGGAGGCGTTTGGCACCCATTCCGGGCTGGGGCTTGCCATCGCGCGTACCATTGTCGAAGGACATGGGGGAATGATCGCCGTCGAATCCCGTGAAGATCGCCTGAGTGGGGCGCGTTTCGTCGTGCGCCTGCCGCAGGTGGCGGCGTGACCGCGGAGTCCGAGACGCTTCACGCCTGCTGCGTCGCGATCGGGGGGCGGGGCGTGCTGATCGAGGGAAATTCCGGCGCCGGCAAATCGGACCTGACGCTGCGCCTCATCGACCGCGGTGCCGAACTGGTGAGCGACGACTATACCCTGCTCACAAGAGCGGACGCGGGCCTCGTCGGCTGCGCGCCCGACCGGATTGCCGGACGGATCGAAGTGCGCGGGATCGGCATTGTCAGCCTGCCCTTCCGCCATGAGGTCGCTGTTCAGATGATGGTGCGCATCGAACCCAATCCCGACCGACTGCCCGAACGGCCCGAGCAGCGCCGGATCGCCGGCGTGGATGTGCCCGTCGTCGCGCTCCCGGCGCTTGAGCCTTCCGCCCCGATCAAGGTGGAACTCGCGCTGCGCATGCTGGCTGAGGCTGTATGACCGACAGCAAGGACCCGCAGCGGATCCTGCTGGTCACCGGCCTGTCCGGTGCCGGCAAGTCGACCGTGCTCAAGACGCTCGAGGACTTGGGATGGGAGGTGGTCGAAAACCTCCCGCTCCTGCTCCTGGACCGGCTGTTGGCAACAGAGCAGCCCGTGACTCACCGGGAGGGCGGGCAGCCGTTGGCGCTAGGCATCGGCTCGCGCACCCGCGGCTTCGACGCCGAGAGCATCGTGCGCCGCATCAAGCTCCTGAACGAAGGCGGACAACGCGACGTCGGCACGCTGTTCCTCGACTGCGCCGGCACGGAGCTGGAGCGCCGCTACGCTGAGACGCGGCGACGCCACCCGCTCGCGCTCGACCGCCCGGCACGCGACGGCATCGCTCGCGAGCGCGAACTGCTCTCGCCCCTTCGCCGCTGGGCAAGCCAGCTGATCGACACGACCGATCTCTCGGCCTCCGATCTCGCGCAGCAGATCCGTTCTACCTATACCACGCCCGGGCATGGCGAGCCGACGCTGAGCGTTCTGTCCTTCGGCTTCGCTCGCGGGCTCCCCCGCAACGCGGACATCGTCCTCGACATGCGCTTCCTGCAAAATCCGCACTGGGTTCCCGAACTGCGTCCCGGAACGGGAAAGGATGCCGATGTCGCTGCCTATGTGGCGCAGGATCCTGCCTATCCGGCGGCGATGCAGGCGATCGAGACGCTGCTCGGCACCCTGCTCCCCCGCTATCGGGCCGAAGGAAAGGCCTATGTTACGGTCGCGTTCGGGTGTACCGGGGGGCGGCATCGTTCGGTCCACGTCGCAGAACGGATGGCGTCTTGGTTGCGCGACGCAGGTTTTTCGCCCACGGTGACCCACCGCGACCTGGGGACTTTGCCCCAGAACTCGCTGGAGGATGCACCGCAGGCTCCATGAATCGCTCGGGGGCTCGAGAGAAATGATCGGCTTGGTACTCGTGACGCACGGGCGGCTCGCACAAGAGTTCGTCGTCGCGATGGAGCATGTCGTCGGCCGGCAGGAACGGATCGCAACCGTCTGCATCGGCCCGGAAGACGACATGGAAGAACGCCGTGCGGACATCGCGCACGGTATCGAGGAAGTGAACGACGGCAACGGCGTGATCGTGCTGACCGACCTGTTCGGGGGCACGCCGTCCAACCTTGCCATTTCGCTGATGGAGACGGGCCGCATCGAGGTGATCGCGGGCATCAACCTGCCGATGCTGATCCGCCTGGGCGGCGCGCGCAAGACGATGAAGGTCGTCGAGGCGGTCGCCGCCGCGCGCGACGCGGGCCGCAAGTATATTTCCGTCGCGTCCGAGGTGCTGGGGGAAGCGGCCGCATGAGCGAAGTTCGTCGCGAAGTCCGCATTTGCAACCGGCGCGGCCTGCACGCGCGCGCCAGCGCCAAATTCGTGACGCTCGCCTCCACGCAGCCGATCTCGCTTACGGTCGAAAAGGACGGCACCGAGGTTACCGCCACCTCCATCATGGGGCTGATGATGCTGGGCGCCGCGATGGGCGACACCATTGTCATCAGCGCCAAGGGGCCTGAGGCAGATCGCATCGTTGGCGAGATGGTGGCCCTTGTCGAGGATCGTTTCGGCGAGGATTGATCCTCGTTTCGACTGCCATGCCCAGAGAAATCACCGCCTTTTCGAACCCGCTGGTGAAGCGGGTCCGCACGCTTCGCGACAAGAAGCACCGCCGCGACGAAGGAATGTTCCTGGCCGAGGGCCTGCGCATCCTGACCGAAGCGCGCGAGGCGGGCCATCTGCCGCACTACCTGTTCTACACGCGCGCCAGCGCTGACCACGCCCTTGTTCGGCCCCTGGTTGCGGCGTGCGAGGCTGCAGGCGGCGAGGCGATCGAAACCAATGCCGACATCCTGTCGAAGCTGTCAGGCAAGGACAATCCCGGCGCGGTGCTGGGCGTTTACGACGAACTGCCGACGGAGCTCGACCGGATCGACCGGAACACCGCGCCGCTATGGCTGGTGGCCGAACGCCTGCGCGACCCCGGCAATCTCGGCACCATCCTGCGCACGGCGGACGCGACCGGTGCGGGCGGCGTGATCCTGCTCGACGACTGCGTCGATCCGTTTTCGGTCGAGGCAGTGCGCGCCAGCATGGGGGCAATCTTCACCGTGCCCTTTGCTCGGGCGCGTTGGGAAGAATTCCAGCCGTGGTTGCGTTCAGGACCCGGCCAGTTGATCGGGCTGAGCCTCGACACCCAGCATGATTACCGCGCCCCGGCCTATGCGGCGCCGGCGTTCCTGCTGACCGGCAATGAAGCGCAGGGCATGCCCGCGCACATGGCCGCGGAATGCGACCTGCTGGTCAAGATCCCGATGCGCGGCAAGGCCGACAGCCTGAACGCGGCGGTGGCCACCGCGGTGATGGCCTATACGGTGCTCGACCGGCTGGAGAATGCGGGCTGAGGCCGCATGGCCACAGCCGCTCGCCTGAAACTCGTCATTCCGCCGCTTCCGGCTCCCGCGCCTCCAGCACCGCCGCCAGCTTGGTCAGCGGACGCGTAGCCTGTTCGACCACCGGCAGCGGGTCCAGCGTCTTGCCCGCGGTGTCGATGTTGAGCGCCTCGAACCGCTTTGCCGAGGTCAGAACCTGCGACTCCAGGCTGCCGACGAAGGCGTTATACGCGCTGGTCGCCGTTTCCAGGTTCTTGCCGAGTTTCGCGACGTGGCCGCCCATGGTGCACAGCCGCGCGTGGAGCTCCTTGCCGAGCTCCGCAATCTGGCGTGCCTCGCCAGCCAGCTTCTCCTGCCGCCAGACCGCAGCCACCGTGCGCGCGATCGCGATCAGGTTTGTAGGCGTCGCGATCAGCACGCGGCGATCGAAGGCGAAGTCCCACAGGTCCGGCGCATGCTCCAGCGCCGCCGACAGGAAATGCTCACCGGGCACGAACATGATGACATAGTCGGGCGTGTCGTCGAACTGCGCCTGATAGGCCTTGGCACCCAGCTGGGTGATGTGGGTCTTCATCGACCCGACATGCGCCTGCATATGCGTTGCGCGTTCCCGCTCATCGAGCGCGCCATGCGCGTCCTGATAGGCGTTCAACGATACCTTGGCGTCGATCACCAGGCTCTTGCCGCCCGGTACCTTGACGATCGCGTCGGGACGCAGCCGCCCGCCCTCGCTCTCGACGCTCACTTCCATGGCAAAGTCGGTGTGCTCGGCGAGCCCACAGGTCTCGAGCACGTTGCGCAGCTGCTGCTCGCCCCAGCGCCCCCGTGCCTTGGGCGCCGAGCGCAGCGCGTTGACGAGCTTCGCCGCCTCGCTCTTCACCGACTCCTGGCCGAGGCGCATCGCCTCCATCAGGCCGGCGAGGTTGCCATAGGCCTCCTTGCGCTCGCCCTCGACCTTGCTGACGTTCTGCTCATAGCGCTGCAGCGTCTGCTCGACGGGCGCGAGCAGCGCCTTCAGCTTCATCTCGTTGGTTTCGCCCGCCTGTTGGAAACGCTCGTTCGCGCGTTCCAGGAAGCTGCGTTGTGCGCCGTCGAGCATCACCTGCGCCGTCTCCCTGAACTGCGCGGTCATCGCGTCGCGCGCATCCTTGAACTCGTTCAGCCGTTCCTCGAACGCCGCCGCAGTCGCCTTGAGGCTGGCATGCTCCAGTCGCTCGACCTGCAGTTCGCGGCGGAGCCCCTCTACCTCCTCGCGCAGCGGCCCGACGTCCTTGGCGCGTTCGGTCGCCAGCGCCAGGTCGGCGATCGCCGCCTTGAAGTCCCCCTCCCGACGATCCCGCTCGCCGCGCGCTTCGGCGACACCGCGCTGGCTGAGATACCAGCCGAGCGCGAGCCCGGCGATCAATGCCAACACGATCACCAGCAGAACCACAGCGTCCATTCCTCAAGTCCCTCAACGCGAACGAACCCGGAACTTACCCGTGCATGAAGGAGGTCACAAGCAGAACATCCCGCACGGACTTTCCGCGCCCGGCTCGCTCGCCTAAGCGGCGGCCATGCTGACCGACATTGAAATCTCTCGCGCCGCCCGCCTGCTCCCGATCGCCCAAGTGGCCGCCAAACTCGACATCCCGGTCGAGGCGGTGGAGCCCTATGGCCATCACAAGGCGAAGATCGCGGTGGACGCGCTGCCGAAGCGTGCGGCGCGGGGCAAGCTGATCCTGGTGACCGCGATCAATCCGACGCCCGCAGGGGAAGGCAAGACCACCACGTCGGTCGGGCTGGCGGACGCGCTGTCGCGCAGCGGCCGCAGGACCGCGCTGTGCCTGCGCGAGCCGTCGCTTGGCCCCTGCTTCGGCACCAAGGGCGGGGCCGCAGGCGGCGGCTATGCGCAGGTGGTGCCGATGGAGGACATCAACCTGCACTTCACCGGCGATTTTCACGCCATCACCAGCGCGCATAACCTGCTCGCGGCGATGGTCGACAACCATATCTACTGGGGCAATGCGCTCGGGCTCGACGTGCGCCGCATCCACTGGCGGCGCGTGGTCGACATGAACGATCGGGCGCTGCGCAGCATCGTTCAGTCGCTGGGCGGCGCCAGCAACGGCTATCCGCGCGAGTCCGGCTTCGACATCACGGTAGCGTCCGAGGTCATGGCGATCCTGTGCCTGGCCAGCGACCTGGCCGACCTTGAGGCACGGCTCGGGCGGATCGTGGTCGGCTACACCACGGACCGGCGCGCCGTCACCGCGCGCGACCTGAACGCCGCCGGCGCGATGGCGGCACTGCTCGCGCAGGCGGTGAAGCCCAATCTCGTCCAGACGCTGGAAGGCACCCCCGCCTTTGTCCACGGCGGCCCCTTCGCCAACATCGCCCATGGCTGCAACTCGGTGATCGCGACCCGTACCGCGCTCGACCTTGCCGACTATGTCGTGACCGAGGCCGGGTTCGGTGCCGATCTGGGCGCGGAGAAGTTCTTCGACATCAAATGCCGCAAGGCCGGCCTGGCGCCGGATGCCGCAGTCGTGGTGGCAACCGTACGCGCCCTGAAGATGAACGGCGGCGTTGCCAAGGCCGAGCTCGCCGAACCGGACGTCGCGGCGGTCGCGCGCGGCGGCGTGAACCTCGCCCGCCATCTGGAAAATGTCGCGCAGTTCGGCGTGTCTGCCGTGGTCGCCATCAATCGCTTCGCCACCGACACGGATGCGGAAATCGCCGTCATCCGCACCATCGCCGCCGAAAACGGCTGCGAGGCGATTGTCTGCACGCATTTCACCGAAGGCGGCGCGGGTGCTGCCGACCTTGCCGAGGCGGTCGCGGGGCTGGCGGATTCGGGAACGGCGCGGTTCGTGCCGCTTTACGACGATCGCATGGGGCTGTTCGACAAGATCAACACGGTGGCCCAGCGCATATACCGCGCCGAGGAAGCGGTGGCCGACGCCAGCGTGCTCGCCCAACTCCGTCGCTGGGAGGCGGACGGGTTCGGCGACCTTCCCGTATGCATGGCGAAGACGCAGTACAGCTTCTCGACGGACCCGACCCGGCTCGGCGCACCGAGCGGCCATATCGTGCATGTCCGTGAGGTCCGGCTCGCCGCCGCAGCCGGCTTCGTGGTGGCGATCTGCGGGGAGATCATGACCATGCCCGGCCTGCCGCGGGTCCCGGCAGCCGAAGGCATCCGCGTCAACGCCGCAGGCCAGATCGACGGGTTGTCGTGAGACGGGCGGCCGGCGGGACTGTCCCGCCGGCCCGTCGGATCAGGCGACCTTGCGCGCCTTGTTGAGCTTCTTGATCACCATGTCGCGCTTCAGCCGGGACAGATGGTCGATGAACAGCACGCCGTTCAGATGGTCCATCTCATGCTGCAGGCAGGTCGCGAGCAGCCCGTCGAGCCACTCCTCATGCTCGGCACCCTGCTCGTCCAGCCACCGGACGCGGCAGCGCGCGGGGCGCTCGACGTCGGCGAACTGCTCGGGGATGGAAAGGCACCCTTCCTTGTAGACCGAATATTCGTCCGACGTTTCCAGGATCTCGGGGTTGATGAAGGCCCGCGGTTCCTTGATCGGCTTGCCCTCCTCGTCCTCCTGTTCCTGAAGATCGATGACCAGCACGCGCTTGGGCACTGCGACCTGGATCGCGGCAAGGCCGATGCCGGGCGCATCGTACATCGTCTCGAACATGTCGGCGACAAGCGTGCGAACTTCGTCGTCCACCGCGTCAACGGGCGTGGAAATCAGCCGCAGGCGCGGATCGGGTATCTCGATGATGGGCAGGATGGCCATGGGCGCTAGCTAGGTAAGCCCCCCTTCCCCGTCAAGCGATCCGCTCAGCCGACCGGGCGGCGTGCGCGCAGCGCCTGCGCCAGCGTGCCCTCGTCCAGATAGTCGAGCTCACCACCAACGGGCAGGCCGTGTGCCAGCTGGGTGATTCGCACCGGATAGGCCTCGATCCGCTCGGCCAGATAATGGGCCGTGGTCTGCCCCTCCAGGGTGGCGTTCATCGCCAGCACGACCTCGTCAATGCCGCCATCGGCGATGCGCGCGACGAGCCGGTCGATCGCGAGATCCTCCGGCCGCACCCCCTCCAGCGCCGATAATCGTCCGCCGAGCACGTGGAAGCGCCCGGGGAACAGGCGCGAGCGCTCCAGGGCCCACAGGTCCGCCACCTCCTCCACCACGCACAGCGCGCGCGCATCGCGGCGCGGGTCGGCACAAACGGCGCACGGGTCGCTGGTATCGACGTTGCCGCAGGTCGAGCAGGTCGACAGCCGCTCGCTTACCCGCTCCAGCGCGCCCAGTAGCGGGACGAGCGCGGTTTCGCGCTTCTTGATGAGGTGCAGCACCGCGCGGCGCGCGGAGCGGGGCCCAAGGCCGGGCAGCCGGGACAGCGCCTGCGTCAGCGCCTCAATCTCTGGGGAAGCCATCGCCAACCCAGATAGGGGCTTGCGTGCCGCGCCGCCAGCGTGTCGAGAGCGGCCATGCGCATCATCTTCATGGGCACGCCCGACTTCGCCGTCACCATTCTCGACGCGCTGGTCGATGCCGGACACGAACTCGTCGCCGCCTATACCCAGCCCCCGCGGGCCGGCGGCCGCCGCGGCAAGGCGCCGACCCCGACCCCGGTGCATGCGCGAGCGGAGGCGCTCGGCATCCCGGTCCGGCACCCGACGACCTTGCGGACTGCGGAGGCACAGGCCGATTTCGCGGCGCTGGACGCCGATGTGGCGGTGGTTGCCGCCTATGGCCTGATCCTACCGCAGGCGGTACTCGACGCGCCGCGGCTCGGCTGCCTCAACGTCCACGCCTCTCTGCTGCCGCGCTGGCGAGGCGCAGCGCCGGTGCAGCGCGCGATCCTGGCCAGCGACGCGGAAACAGGCGTCGGCATCATGCAGATGGAGGCGGGCCTCGATACTGGACCCGTACGGCACGAAGTGCGCACCCCCATCGGTACCGCGACCGCAGGCGAACTGACCCAGCGACTGGCGCAGCTGGGGGGTGCTGCGATGGTCGCAGTGCTTGGTAATGTCGATGCCTATCCGCCTGTCCCGCAACCGGAAACCGGCGTCACCTATGCCGCAAAGCTGGACAAGTCCGAGGCTCGGCTGAACTTCGACCTTCCGGCAGACGCAGTCGAGCGGCAGGTCCGCGCGTTTCACCCGACTGCCTTTTTCGAACTCGAAGGCGAGCGTTTCCGGGTTCTGGCGGCGGAGGTGGTGCCCAATGGCGGGGTCCCGGGCACCGTGCTGGACCGCGAGCTGACGATCGCCTGCGGCACTCACGCGATCCGCGCGACCCTGCTCCAGCGCGCCGGACGTGGTGCGATGCCGGCGGTCGACCTGCTGCGCGGCTTTCCGATCGCCGCGGGAACGCGCCTGTTGTGACTCGTTTTGCGCTGACGGTGGAATATGACGGTCGCCCCTTCATGGGCTGGCAGCGACAGTCGCATGGCCCGAGCGTCCAGCAGGCGATCGAGGAGGCGGTGTGGCGCATCACCGGGGAAGCAGCGGCGGTGCATGCCGCCGGCCGCACCGATGCCGGCGTCCACGCCCTTGCGATGCGGGCGCATGTCGAGGTGGAAAAGGCGATCCCCCCTTTCCGGCTGATGGAGGCGCTCAACGCGCATCTGCGGCCGGATCCGGTCGCGATCCTCGCCTGCGAGGCGGTGGCGGACGACTGGCACGCGCGCTTCTCGTGCGTCGGGCGGTCCTATGAATATCGCATCGCCAATCGCCGTGCGCCGCTGACCTGGGAGGCGGGGCTCGCCTGGCAGATCCCGCAGCCGCTGGATGCGGGGGCAATGCAGACCGCGGCGCAGCTGCTGGTGGGGCGGCATGACTTCACCACCTTCCGCTCGGCGCATTGCCAGGCGGAAAGCCCGGTGCGGACGCTCGATCGCCTGGATGTGGTGCGCGACGGCGACCGGCTTGCCATCCGCGCCGCCGCCCGCTCCTTCCTCCACCATCAGGTCCGCTCGATGGTCGGTTGCCTGGCGCTGGTCGGGCAAGGCCGCTGGAGCCCGGAAAGGGTCGCCGAGGTACTTGCCGCGCGGGATCGTGCGCAGCTCGGCCTCAACGCTCCATCTGACGGGCTTTACTTCACTGGGGCTGTCTACCCCGGCTGACGGCTCAGCCGCGCGACCAGCTCGACGTGGGTGGACCAGCGGAATTGGCCCACGGGCTGGATCCAGTCGATGCGATAGCCGCCTTCGCACATCGTCTTCACGTCGCGCGCGAAGCTGCTGGGATTGCAGGAAACATAGGCGACGACGGGCACCTTGCTGCTGGCGATCGCCGCCGCCTGTTCGCGGGCGCCGGCGCGCGGCGGGTCGATGACCACTGCGGCGAACCGGTCGAGTTCGGCGGGAGCGAGCGGACGCCGATACAGGTCGCGGTGTTCGGCAAAAACCGGACGGCCGCCAGCTCCCGCAGCGGCCTTCAGCGACAGGATCGGCTCGCGCGCAGCCTCACCGGCATAGACCTTCGCGCGCTCGGCCAGCGCCAGCGAGAAGGTGCCCAGGCCCGCGAAAAGATCGGCGACGACCGGCGCGCTGCCGACCGCTTCCTGCACGCCCGCCACCAGCGCCGCCTCCCCCTCGCGGGTGGCCTGCAGGAAGGCGCCCGGCTGAAGCGCAACCGGCACGCCGGCGAAGCTGACGGTGGCAGGCTCCGGCTCCCAGCGCGTCTCGGGCCCATAGCCGTCATCGACCGATAGCCGGGCGAGACTGTGGCGCTCGGCGAAGGCGGTCAGCGCCTCCACGTCGGCGAGCTTGTCGCCCAAGGCACCGGTGATCAGCACGTCGACGCCGCGGTCGGTCAGCGCCAGATGCACGTCCGCGCGGCGGTCCCCCAGCATCGCTGCCAGCAGCATGCGCAAGGGGGCGACCAGCGCGAACAGTTCCGGCAGCAGGATATGACATTCCACCATGTCGACGATGCGGTGGCTGCTCGTCTCAGTGAAGCCGAGCAGCACCTGCCGACCGCGACGCTCCGCGTGCAGCGTCGCGCGGCGGCGGGTACGCGGAGGCGAGACGAGCGCCGGGCGCACCTCTGCGGTCAGTCCCTGGCTCGCCAGGGCGCCCAGCACCCGGTCGCGCACGAACTCGGCATAGCTCGCATCGTCGAGATGCTGAAGCTGGCAGCCGCCGCATTCCGGGAAGTGACGGCAGGGCGGCAGCTGGTGATGCGGTCCCGGCTCAATGCTGTTGTCCGCGAGCAGCCGGTCGCCCGGCGCAGCGAGCGGGACGTGGCGCCCATCGCCCGAGACCCCTTCGCCGCGCGCGGCGACCCGCACGATTCCGTCGCCGCTCACAGGCATTCTCCAAGGGCGACAGGAATTTTGGCGATCAGGTCGTCCGCGGCAAAGGCGGGACCGACAAGTCGGGCAGCGCGGCTGTGCAGCCAAACGGCTTGGTCTGCGGTGCCGCCGGCAGCGTGCCGTGCCGCGACCAGGCCCGCGAGAACGTCGCCGGTCCCGGCCGTCGAAAGCCATGACGACGCGCCCGAGGCGACGACGACGCTGCCCGAAGCTTCAGCGATCACCGTATCCGATCCCTTGTGGATCACCGTCGCGCCCGAAGCGGTTGCGGCGGAGCGCGTGGCCGTGATCTTGTCGTCGGCGGTGTCGAACATGCGGGAGAATTCACCGGAATGGGGAGTAACAAGTGCTTTGGCCGTCCGCGTGCGCAGGCGCTCGGCAGCCGAGCCGGCGAGCAGGCTGAGCGCGTCGCCATCGACCACCAGATCGCGGTCGCTTCGGAGCGCTGCCTCTAGCAGATCCCGTGCCGGAGCGTCGCGGCCAAGGCCGGGCCCGATTACGACCGCGTCGATGCGGTCGTCCGTGAGCAGCGCGGCCAGCGCATCCCCGCTCGCGATCGTTCGGTGCACGATGGCGTCGGGGCCACTGGCCGGCGGGGTCGCTGTCGCCAGGCTGACATAGCCGGCGCCGCCGTGGAGCGCGGCGCGCGCAGCCAGGTGCGCGGCGCCCGTCATGCTCCCGCCCACCACGACCACTAGACCGCGAGCGTATTTGTGCGCCTCTGCCCCGGGCGCGGACAGCCGGGGGCGGGCCAGGGTGCGGCAGTCTGTCGCTGCCTCGACGCCGATGTCGGCGAGCAGGACATGACCGCACTTCGCAGCGCCGGCGCCGATCGCATGCGCAGGCTTCAAAGCGCCCAGAGCGACCGTTGCCGTGATGCCGCCAGGCGCGCCCAGATCGGCGCCGCTGTCGGTTGCAAGCCCGGAAGGCAGATCGATCGCCACCGACACGACAGCCCCGGCAACCAGCCGCGCCAGCTGCGCCGCGACCATTTCGTCCAGGGGGCGGGACAGGCCGATACCGAAGAGCCCGTCGACCAGCACCGGGCGCGGTGTCGCCTGCTCCAGTGTCTGCACCGGCCCGGACCATGCCGCCGCATAATCGGCTGCGGCTCCGGCGGTTGGCCGGCCGAGTGCGGCCACGGCCACATCGTGCCCCCACTCGCGCAGCATGGTGGCGGCGGCATAGGCGTCACCGCCGTTGTTGCCGGGACCTGCGAGCACCAGCACCGGCTGCCCGGCACCCAGCCGCGCGACCTCCCGGGCGACGGCCCGCGCCGCGCGTGCCATCAGTTCGGATTGCGATGTGCCTGCCGCAAAGCAGCGCTGCTCGGCTGCGCGCATGGCTTCCCCGCGCAGAATTGGCGCACCCGGCGGCAGCATCCTCACGCGGTTTTCCCGGGGACGCTGCGGGCCGGCAGCCGATAGCGGACGCCATCGACCGCGACTTCCATTTCTGTCGGCGATCGAAGGGTAACGGTGACCGGATCGGCGCCGTCCGCCGCAGCAACGCCGCTACCGTCCCTGGCGACCAGCAGGCGCCGGAACCCGCCATCGGGGCGATGAAGGGTCAGAACCAGCCCCTGCTCGGTGTTGCTCCGCTCGACGAAGCAGGCATCTTCGAACGTCGCGTCTCGGGTGGCGCACGCGATCCGCAGCCCCCCCGGCGGCGTCGCGGCGTCCTTGCTGCCGCCGCACCCGGCGAGCATCGCACTGAGCGCGCAGACGCCGCCAAGCTTCCCGAACGCGTTCCTCATTGCGCGAATTCCCGTTGCAGGCTGGCGATCACGTCACTCAGTGTTGCCGTCCATTCCGCCACGCCTGTGTCGTCGGCGATCAGATCGTTGCGGACTTCCACGGACATGCTCGGGATCCCGTGCGCCTCGGCATGGCGGTTGAGCGTCGCGTTGAGGTCGCGCCCTGAATAAGGCTCATTATCGCCGGTGATCAGGCCGCGTTCCTCGAGCGCGGCAATCGCCCGGTGCGCTGCCCTGCTGTCCTGGTTGTAGAGAATGCCGACCTGCCACGGCCGCTCGCGCCCGTCGCTTGCCAGCCGCGGTGTGAAGCTGTGGATCGCGACGACGAGGCGGGGTCGATACAGGAGCACCGCCTGCTCGATTGCGGCGTGATAGGGCATGTGAAAGCGCTCGATCCGTCGGTCGCGGTCGATGCCCTCGTTGCCGGGGATCGCATGCCCGTCGCTGCGCACGGGGATCAGCCCCTCATGGTGCGGCTCGCGGTGCAGGTCGATCACCAGACGGGAAACCGTGCCGAGGACCGCGGGCGCATCCAAAGCGGCCGCCAGTCTGCGGGTCAGTGCCGCGGCACCGATGTCATAGCCGATGTGCAGATCCAGCAAGGCCGGGAGCACGCCAAGCGCCACGTCCGCCGGCACGTGGTTCGACGCGTGATCGCACAACAGCAGGACACCGCCCGGCGGCCCGTCGATCTGCTCGGCTGCGGGCAGGTCTGGCAAGTCAGGCGGCGGCGCGGCAGGGCTGCGGGTGGACATGGGAGCGACCTGCCCCAGGATCGCCCGGCTGTCACCCCCCGGACGGGAGGATGGCGCCTGCGCGCGGCAGGGGCCATCCACGGACGTCCGCATTCGGCGTCTGATCCGCGCTCCGCTTAGGCCGCAGAGCGTGGGCAACCGCAATGCGGGAAACCGGGGCGGCGCCCAGGAACCCGTCCCGTCTCGGGATTGCCGGGTCAGACCAGTGTCGTTTCGAGACACCACCAGCCCGGCTGAGCCTTCTGGATCGCAGCAGCCGCTGTCGCACGAGCCTCTTCCTCGTCGAACAGCGCGAAGCAGGTCGCTCCGGAACCAGACATGCGGACCAGGCGAGTCCCAGACTGCTCGTTCAACGCCGTCAGCACGCTGTCGATCACGGGCGCCAGCGATCGCGCCGGCGGCTCAAGGTCGTTGCGGCCGGATCGAGCAACCTCGAGCATATCGCCCGAGCCGATCGCCCCCCGATCCACCCCGTCCCAGCGCCCGAACACCGCCGCGGTCGAAACGCCCACCCCAGGGTTCACGAGCAGGACCGGGGTACCGGCCAGTCCGTCCACGGGCATCAGTTCCTCGCCGCGGCCGCGGCCGACAGCCGTGCGGCTCAACAGGCAGGCGGGTACATCGGATCCGAGCCCGTCGGCACAGGCAAGCAGGTCGGGATGATCGTGCGGCACGTTCGCGCGCGTCGCCATCGCGCGGAGGGCAGCTGCCGCATCAGCCGACCCGCCGCCGATCCCCGACGCGACCGGAAGCTGCTTGTCGAGGCGGATCGCACACGGACGCTGGTCCGGGAACACGGCACGAAACCGGTCTCGCGCCCGGGTGACGAGGTTGTCGCCCTCTGCCAGCAGCGTCGCTGCGAACGGACCGGTGATGGCGAAGCTATCCTCTTCCGCATCCGACAGCGCCAGCAGATCGCCATCGCGCACGAACGCGAACAAGGTCTCCAGCGCGTGGTAGCCGTCAGGCCGCCGGTGGCGCACGTGCAGGGCAAGGTTGAGCTTCGCGCGGGCAATCTCCTGGATCATGCGCCTCGCCCCTCGACCGCAGACAGACCGCGCGCGAGTTTATCCGTCAGCCTCACCGCCATGGCCTCATCGGCATCGAGCTGCGCCGCCGACCAGGCATAGCGCGCCTCATAGCGACGCCCCAGCCGCCACAGCACGTCACCGACATGCTCCTGCACGGTGCCGCTCACATTCTCCGCCCGCGCCGCCTGCTCCAGCAGCGGCAGTGCCCGGGCAGGGCTACCCTGACGATAATAGGCCCAGCCAAGCGAGTCGGCGATGTTCGGATCCTCTGGCGCGAGGCGATGTGCCTGTTCCAGCATGGCGGTAGCGGCGGGAAGGTTCTCGCCGCGCTCGACCTGCGCATAGCCCAGGTAGTTGAGCGCAAGCGGCTCCGCCGGCGCAATCTGGACCGCCTGCTGCAACACCGCCACGGCATCACTCCAGCGTCCTGCCTGCTCCAGGGCAGCGCCCTGCTTGAGCAGCAGCGTCCAGTCGGCGGGCTCTCCCTCGCGCTCGATCGCAGTGTGATACGCGGTCGCTGCTTCCGCGAAGCGCGCCTGCTCGGCCAGCAGGTCGCCGAGCAGCCGGGCATCCTCGCCGCTCGCCCCCTTGCTTGCGGAGAGTGCAGTGGCTGCCTGGATGGCCGCGTCTTCCTGGCCATCCTGTGCGAGCACCGCGATCTCCGCGCCGCGGGCCTCGCGCGCAAAGGGGCTATCCGGTGAAACTCCGGCCAGTGCCATCCGCGCCTTCGGACCGGCCCCTTCGGACAGCAGCGCATCTGCCAGCTCGATCCTGGCGCGATCATAGCCGCGGTCGAGGATCAGCGCCGAACGCGCCAGCGTGATTGCCAGCGGCGCTGTTTCGCCCGAAGCGAGATCCCTCGCAACACGCACCAGGAAACGGGACGCGCCGAAGCGCGCGTTGCCCTTGGCACCACGACCCAGTCGCGCGCGGTAGAGCGACACCACCGGATCCTCGCCCGCCAGCAGCGTCTGCGCCGCATCGCGCTTGCCGCGCCCTGCCAGCAGCGACGCCGCAGCCATGCGAAACTGCGGGTCGGGATCCAGCGCGCCCAGTTGCGCCCGAACCGCGGCCAACCCCTCGGCAGTACGGCCGGTTGCGAGCAGGATCAGCGCGTGGTTTTCGGACGCGTAGCGCCGGTCGAGCGCGTCCCCTTCCTCGTCCTGCAACCCAAGCGCCGTCGCGGCATCCCCCGCATCCACCGCGAGCCAGGCGGCGAGGACCGGCTGGAGGAAATCGAGCGGGCCCTCGCCCAGGCTTTCCAGCGCCCGCCCGGCACGGTCGCGGTCGCCGGCGGCCAGCGCGTCCGCGAACGCCAGGACCGCTGCGTCCGGCGGCGCCACGCCTGCCTGTTCCAGAACCGCCAGCGATCGGCGGGCGAGCGCCATGTCGCCGCTCGCCAGACCCTCGCGGTAGGCGCGGATCGCGACCACTTCGCTGGTCGGGCGCGCAGCCAGAGCAAGCGCATAATAGCGCGCCGCCGTGTCGACGGCGCCGTCCGCATCCGCTGCACGCGCGCGGACGTACGCCGGCAGATTGTCCCCGCCTGCTGCGGCTGGCGAGGTTCCGAACAGCGCTCCCGACGCGACCGCTGCGACGAGCAGGCCCTTACATGTTCGGATAGTTCGGCCCTCCCCCGCCCTCGGGCACCACCCAGTTGATGTTCTGGGTCGGGTCCTTGATGTCACAGGTCTTGCAGTGGACGCAGTTCTGCGCGTTGATCACGAAGCGCGGCTTCGCGCTCTCGGTTTCCACCACCTCATAGACCCCGGCCGGGCAATACCGCTGCGCCGGCTCGTCGAACATCGGCAGGTCATAGTCGATCGGAATGTCCGGATCGCGCAACGTCAGGTGGACCGGCTGGTCCTCCTCATGATTGGTGTTCGACAGGAACACCGAGGAGAGGCGATCGAAGGTCAGCCTCCCGTCCGGCTTGGGATAGGCAATCGGTTGCACCTGGTCCTTGCGCCACAGGCTTTCGTGATCGGGATGGTGCTTCATGGTGAAGGGCATGCGGATGCCCCAATGCTCGGCCCACATGGTGACGCCGGACAGGCCCGAGCCCACGAAGTCGCCGAACTTCTTTACCAGCGGCACCACGTTGCGGACCTTGCGCAGCTCCTCATAGACCCAGCTTGTTTCATAGGCCTGCGCATAGGCGTCGAGCGTGTCTCCGCCACGGTCGGCGGTCACCGCCTGAAACGCCGCTTCGGCAGCGAGCATGCCGGTCTTCATAGCGGTATGGGTGCCCTTGATCCGCGGCACGTTCACGAACCCGGCGGAGCAGCCGATCAGCGCCCCGCCCGGGAAGACGAGCTTGGGCACCGACTGCCAGCCGCCGTCGTTGATCGCGCGTGCGCCATAGGAGACGCGCTTGCCGCCCTCCAGGATCTTTGCGATCTCGGGGTGGGTCTTCCAGCGCTGCATCTCGTGAAACGGCGAGAGGTACGGGTTGGCATAGTTGAGCCAGGTGACCAGGCCCAAAGCGACCTGCCCATTCGCCTGGTGGTAGAGGAACCCGCCGCCGTTGGTGCCGCGGGTTTCCGACAGCGGCCAGCCCTGGGTGTGGATCACCCGGCCGGGCACATGCTTGTCGGGCGCGATGTCCCACAATTCCTTGATGCCGATGCCATAGACCTGGGGCTGCGAATCTCGCGCCAGGTCAAAGGTGCGGATGATCTGCTTGCTGAGATGCCCGCGCACGCCTTCGGCAAAGAAGGTGTACTTCGCATGGAGCTCCAGGCCCGGCTGCCAGTCCGGCTTGCGGGTGCCGTCGCGTGCCACGCCCATGTCGCCGGTCGCCACGCCCTTCACCGAACCATCATCATGGTACAGCACTTCGGCTGCGGCAAAGCCCGGGAAGATCTCGACGCCCAGTCCCTCGGCCTGCTCGGCCAGCCAGCGGCACAGGCTGCCGAGTGATCCGGTGTAGGTGCCCTCGTTGGACATGAACGGCGGCAGCGCGGCATGCGGCATCTCCGTCTTGCCGGTCGCGTTCAGGATCCAGTGGTGGTTCTCCGTCACCGGCACCTCGGCCAGCGGGCAGCCCTGCTCGCGCCAGTCCGGCAGCAGCTCGTCCAGCGCGCGCGGATCGATCACCGCCCCCGACAGGATATGGGCACCGACCTCCGAGCCCTTTTCCAACACGCAGACTGCGATCTCGCGGCCCGCGTCGTTCGCCAGCTGCTTCAGCCGGATCGCCGCGGACAAGCCTGCGGGGCCCGCGCCGACGATCACGACGTCATAGGGCATCGATTCCCGCTCGCTCATGCACTCCAACTCCCGTTTCGCCGCGGCACCGTGTCGTCGCGCACCTGCAACGCCTTGTCGGTGGCGGAATTCATTCAGATTGACCGCGGCGTCAACCCGGTGCCCTATATAGCGCGATGGGGGCCGATCAGCATCTGGACTGGCGAAACGCCGCGGCAAGCACCCTCGACTGGTGGGTCGAGGCGGGCGTGGACACGCTGGTGGACGAACTGCCGCGCGATTGGTTGGTTCCCCAGGAGCGAGTCCCGGCTGCCGTCACCCTGGCTGCGGCACCCGCTCCCGAGCCGGAGGCGGCGCCCGGCTATCCAATCGATTATGCGGCATTCCTCACCTTCCGCCTGGGCGACACCGCACCGGACGCGAAATGGGCTGCGCAGCGCGTGGGGCCGTTCGGCGATCCCGCCACCGCGAAGATGATGGTGCTGACGGACCTTCCCGAAGACTGCGACGCGGCGGCCGGACGGCTGTTGTCGGGGGCCGAGGGCCGGCTGCTCGCGCGCATGCTGGCCGCGATCGGGGTCGCGCCAGAGGAGGTGCTGCTCGCCTCAGTCTGCGTCGCACGGCCGCTTGCGGGTCGTGTGCCGCGGGAAAGCGCCAGCGAGCTTGGGGCGCTCGCCCGCCACCTGATCGACATCGTACAACCCCGGCGGCTGCTGCTGCTGGGACAGACGGCAAGCCGGGCCGTGCTCGGGGCAGCCGGCGGGGCGAACGGGGATTGTTCGTCCGCGCTCAACCATGGCAATGCGGCATGCAAGGCGGTCGCGACCTACCACCCGCGGGTGTTGTTGGAGCGACCGATGTGCAAGGCGGAAGCCTGGCGCGACCTGCAGCCGCTGATTGAGGAAAACGACGCGTGAAGATCGCTCTCGCGATGGGCGCCATGCTGATGGCGACACCTCTTGCCGCGCATGCGGACGAAGTCGACGAAGGCCGGATACCGGCGCACGGAACCGCCCGACAATTGCGGGCAGAGGGCGTGCCAAGCCAGCTCACGCCCGAGGAACGGGCGAGCTACCGCTCCATTTTCGAGGCGATCCGCGGAGAACGCTGGGCGGACGCGCAGCTGCAGCTCGATGCGCTGAAGCCTGGCCCGCTGCACGCGATCGCCCGCGCCGAACTCTATACCGCGCACAACTCTCCCAAGGTCGCGCTCGACCCGTTGCTCGCGCTCCTGGCCGAGGCTCCCGAGCTTCCGGAAGCGCCGCAGCTCGCGCGACTGGCCGAGCTGCGTGGGGCCTCGTCGCTCCCCGTCCTGCCGATGCAACAGCGCCTTACCTGGTTCGACGGTGCGCCGACGCGGGTCCGCACCCGTGCGATCCGCAGCGATCAGGTGTCGGCCGAGCTGATGGTGGCGATGAAGCCCTTCGTGAAGCTCGACGACGGTCCGTCGGCCGAGGCGCTGCTCAACCAGCGCGGGGGCGAACTCACGCCGGAGGCGCTGACCGAATGGCAGCAGCGCGTCGCCTGGATCTATTTCGTGGCCGGCGACGACGGCAACGCGCGCCGGGTCGCTCGGCTTGCCCAGGCGGGCCAGGGCGAGTGGGCAGCGCAGGCGGACTGGACGCAGGGGCTTGCCGCCTGGCGTCAGAAGGACTGCGCAACCGCCCAGGTCGCGTTCGGCGACGTCGCGCGCCGGGCAACGGATACCGAGCTGCGCTCCGCCGGCCTGTATTGGGCGACCCGCGCGGACATCGCCTGCGGTCGCCCCGACCTCGTGCAGCCGCGGCTGCAGAGCGCAGCGCAATATGGCGAGACCTATTACGGGCTGCTGGCCCGCCAGGCACTTGGCATGATCGACGGCAAGTCGACACCGGAACGCGTGACGGCGGATTGGCAGATGCTGGAGCGGCGGCCGAACGTCCGCGTTGCCGCCGCCCTCGCGGAGATCGGCGAAACCGCACTGGCGGATACGGTGCTGCGCCACCAGGCCAAGATCGGCGGCGCCGGCGACTATGCCGCGCTGACCCGAGTTGCGGGCAGCATGAACCTTCCGGCGACTCAGCTCTGGCTCTCCCACAATGGCCCGGCGGGTACGCGGCCGGTGATGGAGGCGCGCTATCCGGCGCCCGACTGGACTCCGGATGGCGGTTGGCGGGTCGACAAGGCGCTGGTCTATGCCCACGCGCTGCAGGAATCAAAGTTCAACCCGCAGGTCGTGAGTCCCGCCGGCGCCTTCGGCCTCATGCAGATCATGCCGGCTGCCGCCAGCGACTTCGGCCGTGCGCGCGGCGTCACCATTGATCGCTCGGCGCTGGCCCGGCCTTCCACGAACATCGAGGTCGGGCAGAGCTATCTCGAAAAGCTGCGCGACATGCAGGCGACGGGCGGCCTGCTGCCCAAGGTGATCGCCGCCTACAATGCGGGACCCAGCCCGGTTCAGGCCTGGGACCTGCAGGCGCACGACGGCGGCGATCCGCTGCTCTACATCGAGTCGATCCCTTTTTGGGAGACGCGCGGCTACGTCATGTCGGTGCTGCGCAACTACTGGATGTACGAAAAGCAGGAGGGCAAGGCCTCTGCCAGCCGCGCTGCGCTCGCGCAGGGCATGTGGCCGAAGTTCCCCGGCGCCAAGGGTGGCGGCGCGGTCAAGATCAGCAGTGCCGGCCGGTCGCCCTTCGCCCATGCCAATTGATCCTGCGCGGACCTTTATCCCGGTCCGCATCGCTGTCCTCACGGTATCGGACACGCGCACGCTGGCGGAGGATCGTTCCGGCGACACGCTGGTCTCGCTGCTCACGGAAGCCGGACACACGCTTGCCGACCGCGCGCTGCTGCCGGACGATGTTGCGGCGATCGTCGGCCGGCTGCACGGCTGGATCGACGATCCGGCGATCGACTGCATTGTGACGACGGGTGGAACCGGCGTGACCGGCCGCGACGTCACGCCCGAAGCCGTCGAGCGAGTCGCGGACAAGATGATCCCCGGCTTCGGCGAACTGTTCCGCTGGCTGAGCTTCGCCAAGATCGGCACCTCGACCGTGCAATCCCGCGCCTGCGCCTGCGTCGCGCGCGGCACCTATGTCTTTGCGCTGCCCGGATCGACCGGCGCGGTGCGCGACGGCTGGGAAGGGATTCTCGCCACACAGCTCGACAGCCGGCATACGCCCTGCAACTTCGTCGAGCTGATGCCGCGGCTGCGGGAGCGCTGATCAAGCAGGCTTGATCCGGCGTTCCGTTTATGTTCTCCTTGCGTCATGGCTCGTGGCGCAACTCTGAACCGAACCAGCACTCGCTTCGGCTTGCCCGAGCGCGAGGCCGATGGGGACTGGCTCGACGCGCAGGAGGCGGTCGACGGCGCTCCGCCGCCCGTGCGGACCAGCGTCGCGCTGCTCACACCGCGCACGATCCTCAGCTATAATCGCTCGCCGGACATCGGCTTCGATCGCTCGGTTAATCCATACAACGGCTGCGACCACGCATACACGGTTGTGTAGTGCCAATATGCAAGCATTGACTTCGCGTGCTGCATCTCGCCATCTATCAAAACGCCAAGGATACCGAACTACATGGCGTGTTAACTAAATCAGGGGATGTTGAAGTGGCGTTCGATGCTAAAGTTCTAAAGATCTTGATTGCCAGCCCAGGCGATGTCGACGAGGAGCGGCAGGCGATCCCTGAAGTCATCGCGCGCTGGAACAACACCAACTCTGAAACATCCAAAGTGGTTCTTTTACCCGTAAAATGGGAGACGCATTCGGCTCCGTTGATGGGTGACCGAGCTCAGGGCGTGATAAACGATCAGATGGTCACGACGTGTGATATGGCGATCGGTGTTTTTTGGACGCGCTTGGGGTCTCCTACTGGCGCGAGCGAAAGCGGAACCGCCGAAGAGATCGACTGGTTCATTAAAAACAGCAAGCCGGTTATGCTCTACTTCTCGTCGCGTAGTATTGATCCAACCAAGCTTGATATCGATCAATATAAGGGACTTAAAGAGTTCGAGAAGCGTATGCAGAAAATTGGCCTGACCGGCGCCTATGCAAATCTCGCCGATTTCCGGGAACAGCTCTTCAACCAGCTATCCATTAATGTCAGAAATTACATGAGCGGAAACGCTACGCCGACTGCAACTCCAAAGGAGGTGCGGGATCGCGTTAAGTCTATCACGGCGATTGCCAAGTCCGGCAAGCTGTACATGGAAGACTATGAAAAGGATGGTCAGGTTAAGTCATTCGTCGTGAAGGGCGATACGAAACCGATCAAAGATGATCTGAAGGGGCTAGGCGGCAGGTTCAATGCGACCTTGGGTGGATGGGTGTTTTCGAAATCAAAAGAGATCGAGATCGCCGAGTTCTTGAAGAAAGCTGCGTCCGCGTAAAGGGCATCTCGACGCTGAGGCGACGGGGCACTGGGCGGGTCTGCCGCCAGTGCCCCTGAGCTCCGCGAAGGGGTTCACGGTAATGCGATGAGACAAACGCCGAGCGTCAGTTTCACCGGCAACCCCTGTCCGCTGCCCCTCACTCAGAGTGACACGCTACTCGTCCCTGGGAGCATGGCTGCATCTACTGCTTCGCGCGGCCGAGCCATGCCTATCACGACCTGTCGCCCGGCATTGATTTCGAGACCCGGCTGTTTGCCAAGCCGGATGCCCCTGCCCTGTTGCGCAGCGAACTCGCGAAGCGAAGCTATGCGGTGCGGCCGATCGCCTTTGGCACCAACACGGATCCCTATCAGCCGATCGAAGGCGAGTGGCGGATCGCGCGAGGCTGCATCGAGCTTCTGTCGGAGTGCAACCATCCGCTGACCATCACCACCAAATCGGACCGCGTTGTCCGCGACCTCGACCTGCTGGCGCCGATGGCGGCAAAGGGGCTGGTGTCGGTGGCGATGTCGATCACCTCGCTCGACCCGGTGATCGCGCGTACGCTGGAGCCGCGGGCACCGCACCCGCGCAAGCGGCTCGCGGCGATCGCCGCCCTTACCGAAGCGGGCGTCCCCTGCTCGGTCTCCGTCGCGCCCGTGATCCCGGCAATCACCGATGGTGAGATGGAGAAGATCCTGGAGCAGGCGGCGGCGGCGGGCGCGCGCGGCGCCTTCTTCCTGCCCGTCCGCCTTCCCTGGGAAGTAGCACCGCTGTTCCGCGCCTGGCTCGACACGCACTTTCCCGACCGCGCTGACAAGGTGATGGCGATCATCCGCTCCCTGCGCGGGGGGCGCGTCAACGACCCGGATTTCTTCACGCGCATGCAGGGGTCGGGCCCCTGGGCCGAGCTCATGCGCACCCGCTTCCGCATCGCCGTGCACCGCTACGGCCTGGACAAGGGGCGCATGCCCCTGCGCTGCGACCAGTTCCGCCCGCCGCGCGGGCCGCAGGGGGAGCTGTTCGACTGACCGACTTGGCACGTGGAACCGGATGTTCCAACAAACGCTCAAGCATGCCGGGAGGACTCATGAACCGTACCTGCATCACCGCCGCTGCCGCGGCCGCTCTCCTGGTCGCGCCAACCCTGCCGGCATCCGCCCAGACCGCGCGCACCATATCCCGATCCGACAAAGCGCAGGGCGCGCAGGCGCATCCGCAGCTGCTGGCCGAGTTCGGCGGCGCCTATTCCGGCCCGCAGGCTGCCTATGTCGAACGCGTCGGCAAGCGGGTCGCGGTACAGTCCGGCCTCTCGAATGCGCAGGGCGACTTCACGGTCACCTTGCTGGACTCCTCCGTCGAGAACGCCTTCGCCATTCCAGGCGGCTACGTCTATGTCACGCGCCAGCTGCTCGCGCTCATGAACAGCGAGGCGGAGCTTGCCGCGGTGCTTGGGCATGAAGTCGGGCATGTCGCGGCACGGCACTCCAACAAGCGCAACACGCGCGCCACCCTGGGCGGCCTGCTTTCGGCAGGCGTGGGGTGGCTGACCGGCAGCGACATTCTGGGACGGATCGCCAGCACGGGCACGCAGCTCTACACGCTGGGGTTCAGCCGGTCTCAGGAATATGAGGCGGACGGGCTGGGCGTGCGCTACGCCACCGCTGCGGGCTATGATCCCTATGGCATGTCAGCGATGCTTCGCCAGCTCAACGACGACCAGACCCTGTCTGCGCAGATCGAGGGGCGGCAGGCCGATGCGGTCCCCGGCTGGGCCAGCACCCACCCCAATGGCGCCGATCGTGTCGCACGCGCGCGCCAACTCGCGCAGCAGATGCGCGCGGCTGCGCCTAGCATGGCACAAGACACGACCTTTCTGCGCATGCTGGACGGCATGCCGTACGACGACAATCCGGCGCAGGGCATCATCGAAGGTCAGACGTTCCGCCACCCGCAGCTGCGGCTCCAGTTCACCGCACCGGAGGGCTACAAGATCGACAATGGCAGCGATGCCGTGACGGTTGCCGGTAGCGGCGGACAGGCGCAGTTCCGCGCGGCGGCGGCCACCACCGATCTCGCCGGCTTCGTGCGCGGGCGGCTGTCGGAGCTTGGAGCCCGCGATGCCGGCGCGGTCGAGCTGCGGTCGGGTCAGGCGAATGGCCTGCAGACGGTGCAAGGCACCGTATCGGCGACGAGCAACGGCCGCGCTGTGGACGCGACGGTGATCGCGTACCGCTTCCCCTCGGCCACCTATTCCTTTTTGGTGGTGACGCCTTCGGGCAGCCGGCTGGGCGCTTTCGCAAGCATGGTGTCGAGCGTCGCCGAACTGTCGCCGCAAGCGGCAGGGAGCATCCGCGGCAAGCGCATCCGCATCGCCACGGTGAAAGCCGGCGACACCATCGACAGCCTTGCACGCCGAATGGCGTATCCGGACTACCAGCGCGAGCGGTTCGTCACGCTCAACGGCCTGGAGGACGCAACGACGCTGGCGCCGGGCCGGCTGGTGAAGCTGGTCGTGGCGGGCTGAGCCTCAGGCGACCGCCGCGAGTCGCTTGGCGTCGGCCGCCCGCAGCTGCGCGGACACGATCCCCGGCAGCCGCTCGACATGGCTCGTCAGCTCGCCATCGAGCAGATAGTCGCGCCCCAGCAGCAGGTGCGCGGTCGTGCCGCCTGCCGCCGCTACCTCGGCCCATACTTCGCCGCGCGCGCCGCGATGGTTGGCCAGCAGCGTGGCGAGGGCAGGCAATGCCGTTGCGTCCTCGACCACCAGCTCCATCGTCAGGCGGACGCTGTTCGCCAGCGCCTCGAAGGGCTTGACCGCCTTCACCGTCACGCGGGCACTTTCGTCGCCGGGGCGGCGGTCCAGCTCCAGCGTCATGAGACCACAGCCACCCAGCTTGCCCGCTTCCTCCAGCGCTTCCGCCGCCGCGTCCTCGAAGCAGGTGGCGATGCATTGGCCGCTCGCGTCCGACAACGTCGCCATCATGTAGCGCTTGCCCCGGGCCGAAGTACGCCAACGCGCGTCCTCGACCAGCGCGGCCACGGTTGCGCCCGAACGGCCGCCTTCCGGCACCGGCGTGTCGGCAAGTGCTGCGATGCTGCGCGCGCCATGAACCTTGGCAAGATGCGCATAGCGGTCGAGCGGGTGCGCCGAGAAGTAGAAGCCGAACGCCTCGCGCTCGGCAGAGATCGCCTCGGTCATGGACCAATGCGCCCGCGGCAGACGGATCGCGGGCTCCGCCGCACCGCCGCCGATGCCGAACAGACCGCCCTGCCCGCTCAGCTTGTTCTCCTGCGTGCGGGCGGCGACGCCCAGCAGCGTCTCCGCCGCCGCAGCGACCGCCGGCCGATCCGCCACGATGCTGTCGAACGCGCCGGCCGAGGCCAGCGTCTCCAGCTGGCGCTTGTTGAGCAGCCGCGGGTCGGCGCGGTGGGCGAAGTCGTCGAGCGTCTCGAACGGGCCGTTGCCGCGCCGCTCCTCGACCAGCAGCTCCATCGCCCGTTCGCCCACGCCCTTCAGCGCGGCGAGCGCATAGCGCACTGCCAGCCCCTCGCCGTGCGGCTGCACGTCGAACTCGGCCTCGCTCGCGTTCAGGTCCGGTCCCAGGCAGGGGATGCCAAGCCGCTTCATGTCATCGACAAAGATCGCGAGCTTGTCGGTCTGCGCCATGTCGAAGCACATCGACGCGGCAAAGAACTCGTGCGGGTAATGCGCCTTCAGCCACGCGGTCTGATAGGCGAGCAGCGCATAGGCGGCGGCGTGCGACTTGTTGAAGCCGTAACCGGCGAACTTGTCGATCAAATCGAACAGCTCGTTGGCTTTCGCCTCCGGGATGTTGTTCACCTTGGCGCAGCCCTCGACAAAGATCGAGCGCTGCGCGTCCATCTCCGCCTGAACCTTCTTGCCCATCGCGCGGCGCAGCAGGTCGGCGCCGCCGAGCGAGAAGCCGGCAAGGATCTGCGCGGCCTGCATCACCTGTTCCTGATAGACGAAGATCCCATAGGTTTCGTTCAGGATCGGCTCCAGAAGATCGTGCGGATAGACGATCTCCTCGCGCCCCGCCTTGCGTGCGCCGAAGCTCGGGATGTTGTCCATCGGGCCCGGACGATACAGCGACACGAGCGCGATGATGTCGCCGAAGTTGGTCGGGCGCACCGCCGTCAGCGTGCGGCGCATGCCTTCGGATTCCAGCTGGAACACGCCCACTGTGTCACCGCGCTGCAGGAGCGCATAAACGCCCTCGTCATCCCAGGAGAGGCTGTCCAGGTCGACGGTGATGCCGCGCTTGGCGAGCAGCTGGACGGCCTTCTGAAGCACCGACAGGGTCTTCAGGCCTAGAAAGTCGAACTTCACCAGCCCCGCGCCCTCGACATATTTCATGTCGAACTGGGTGACCGGCATGTCGGAGCGCGGATCGCGGTAGAGCGGCACCAGCTCCGCAAGCGGGCGATCGCCGATCACCACGCCGGCGGCGTGGGTAGAGCTGTGGCGCGGCAGCCCTTCCAGGCGCATCGCCAGGTCGAGGAGGCGGCGGACATCGTCCTCGCGCTCATATTGGTGGGCCAGCTCCGTCACGCCGTTGATGGCGCGTTCCAGCGTCCAGGGGTCGGTCGGGTGATTGGGCACGAGCTTGGCGAGCCGGTCGACCTGGCCGTAGCTCATCTGCAGCACGCGGCCGGTGTCCTTGAGCACCGCGCGCGCCTTCAGCTTTCCGAAGGTGATGATCTGCGCCACCTGGTCGCGGCCGTATTTCTGCTGGACGTAGCGGATCACTTCGCCGCGCCGGGTTTCGCAGAAGTCGATGTCGAAGTCGGGCATCGACACGCGTTCCGGGTTCAGGAAGCGTTCGAACAGCAGGCCGAGCTTGATCGGGTCCAGGTCGGTGATGGTGAGCGCCCAGGCCACCGCCGAGCCCGCGCCCGAGCCGCGCCCCGGGCCCACGGGGATGTCGTGGTCCTTGGCCCATTTGATGAAGTCCGCGACGATCAGGAAATA
Organism: Sphingomonas sp. PL-96; assembly: GCF_020707215.1. Classification (GTDB taxonomy): domain Bacteria; phylum Pseudomonadota; class Alphaproteobacteria; order Sphingomonadales; family Sphingomonadaceae; genus Sphingomonas. The sequence goes on along the minus strand of NZ_JAJFET010000001.1, from coordinate 1,033,974 downwards.
GCCGGGAAAGCCCATCTGGATGATGATGCCGACCTCGAACTCCAGTCGTTCGAAATATTCCGGGAAGCGCGCGCGCAGCGCCGCCTCGTCGAGTTCCGGCCCCTCGCCGTCCTCCAACTCCACGATCTTGCGCAGCCGCATGACGAGGCCGGCACAGGCATCCTCGCGAAGCCGCGCGGCTTCGCCCTCGCGGTCGCCGGCGAGGCTGGGCAGGATCGGCTTGCGCTTGGGGGCGGCAACTGCGCAGCGCTGCGCCACGACCAGGGTGTTGGCGATCGCCTCCGGCAGATCGTCAAACATCTCCCGCATCGTGTCGGCGGGCTTCATCCAGAGGTCGGGCGAGCTGCGCTGGCGATCCTCGCTTGCCACATAGCTGGAGCTCGCGATGCAGAGCATCGCGTCATGCGCCTCATGGAAATCCGGGTCCGTGAAGCAGCAGGGATTGGTCGCGACCAATGGCAGGTCGCGGTCGTACGCCAAGTCGAGCAGCGCCGCCTCGGCGCGTTGTTCGATGTCCTCGTTGCGGCGGCACAACTCGACGTACAGCCGGCCGGGGAACAGCGCCTGCAGCTTGTCGGCATAGGCAAAGGCGGCCGTATCCTGCCCTTCTGCGAACAGCCGGGCCAGCGCCCCCTCACCGCCCGCGGTCAGCGCGAGCAGGCCATCGGTGAACCCCTCCAGCGCGGATAGCTCGACATGCGCGGGGATCTCGACCGGGCGGTCGAGATGGGCCTTGGACACCAACGCGCACAAATTCTCATAGCCGCGCATGTCCTGCGCATAGAGCGCCAGCCAGTCGAGCGGCGGCTCGACGCCCTCGGGCACCGGACGCGCGACGCTGAGCAGCGTGCCGATGATCGGCTGCACGCCCTCCGCCTTGCAGGCGTCGGAAAAGGCCATGGCGGCATACAGGCCGTTGCGGTCGCTGAGCGCGATTGCGGGGAAGCCAAGCTTGGCCGCTTTCTTGGCGATCGCCTTGGGGTCGATCGCCCCTTCGAGCATGGTGAAGGAGGAGAAAGTACGAAGCGGTACGAACCCGGAATGCGGCATTGCCTCCGCCTAGCCCAGATTGCGTGATTCTTCCAGCGGCCGCGGCCACGGAACGTCCGTTCCGGCGCATCGTTTCTGCTGCGAACCGAAAAGGGGCTTTGGCGATGACGGACTTTCGAACCACTTCCGACGGTGCAACGCAGGCGCTACCGCGCGCTGGAGCCGGCTGGGGGTGGATCCTTCTCTACGGCATCGCCTCGGCGGTGCTGGGGCTGCTCGCCTTCGCTTGGCCGTTTTCGGCCACGCTCGCGGTCACCATCGTCGTCGGCAGCTTCTTCCTGGTTTCGGGCGTGCTGGCGATCGTCGCGGGGTTCGCCGGTCGCGGTCATGACGTGCGCGGCTATTCGATCGGCTATGGGGTCCTGTCGCTGGTCGTCGGACTGATGCTGGTGTTCCGCCCGCTTGCCGGTGCGATCTCGCTCACCCTGCTGGTGGCGATCTGGCTCGCAGTGCGCGGACTGATGGAAATCCGCTGGGGCCTGAAGCTGCGCCGCAGCAAGGGGCTGATGATCACGCTGGGCGTCGTCAACCTGGTGCTCGCGATCCTGATCCTGGCAACCGTGCCGTTCTCGGCCCTGACCCTGCCGGGCTATATCCTCGGCTTCAGCTTCCTGTTGGGCGGGATCACGGCAATCCTGAGCGGCCTCAACCACCGCAAGGGCGCGCCCGCCTTCGAAACGGGCGTCTGAGCCCTCAAGCGTCGAGCAGCCGCTCGATATCTGCCGCCAGCGCCTCGGGCTTGGTCGTGGGCGCGTATCGCGCCACGACCCGGCCCGAGCGGTCGACCAGGAACTTGGTGAAGTTCCACTTGATCGACTTGCTGCCGAGCAGCCCGGGTGCCTCGGCCGCCAACGCACGAAACAGCGGCGCGGCATGCTCGCCGTTCACGTCGATCTTCGCAAACAACGGGAAGGTCACGTCGTAGGTCAGCGAGCAGAAGTTCGCGATCTCCGCCGCGTCGCCCGGCTCCTGCGCGCCGAACTGGTTGCAGGGGAAGCCCAGCACCGCCAGGCCGCGATCGGCATAGCGGCGGTGCAGCGCCTCCAGCCCCTCATATTGCGGGGTGAAGCCGCACTTGGACGCCACGTTGACGATCAGCAGGACCTTGCCTGCATGGTCGGCGAGCGTGCTGCTGCTGCCATCCGCGCAGGTAACGGCGATGTCGGTGATCGGGGTCATGGTTGCGGCTCCTGGTTCTTAGCTCAGCACGCCATCATGGAGACGGACCACCCGGTCCATCCGCTGCGCCAGGCGTTCGTTGTGCGTCGCAATCAGGGCGGCAGAGCCCTCGTGGCGAACCAGGCGCAGGAATTCGGCCAGCACCACGTCGGCGGTCGCCTCGTCCAGATTGCCGGTCGGCTCGTCCGCCAGCACCAGCGCCGGCTGAGTGGCTAGCGCACGGGCGACGGCGACCCGCTGCTGCTCGCCACCCGAAAGCTGGCTCGGGCGGTGACCCAGGCGGTGGCCAAGACCGAGCGCCGTCAGCAGCGCCTGTGCGCGCGCCTCGGCGTGCGGGCGATCACTCCCCGCGATCAGCTGCGGCAGGACGACGTTCTCGACCGCGTTGAAGTCCGGCAGCAGGTGGTGGAACTGGTAGATGAAGCCCAGCTTCTCGCGTCGCATCGCCGTGCGACCGGCGCTGTCGAGCCGCGCTGCCTCGGTCCCGCCGACCCGGATCGAACCCTCGAAGCCGCCCTCCAGCAGGCCGACGGCCTGGAGCAGCGTCGACTTGCCCGAGCCCGAGGGCCCGAGCAGCGCCACGATCTCTCCGGGCTCGACCTTCAGGTCGACACCGCGCAGCACATGGATCGTCTGTTCGCCCTGGGTGAAGCTGCGGCGCAGCGCCTGGGTCTGCAGGACGGGATCAGTCATAACGAAGCACCTGCACGGGATCGGTGTTGGCGGCCTTGAGAGCCGGATAGAGCGTGGCGAGGAACGCCAGCAGCAGCGCTACGATCGAAATGGTCGTGATCTCCACGGGATCGACCTTCGACGGCAGCGTGGTGAGGAAGCGAACGGTGGGATCCCAGATGTTCTGCCCCGTCACCAACCCGATGAAGCCGACGACGCTCTGGCGGAAGTGCAGGAAGACGAAGCCGAGCACCAGCCCTGCCCCCACGCCAAGCGCGCCCACGGTGGTGCCGACGGTCATGAAGATCCGCAGCAGGCTGGCCCGGCTCGCGCCCATCGTCCGCAGGATCGCGATATCGCGGGTCTTGGCGCGCACCAGCATGATCAGCGACGACAGGATGTTGAACACCGCGACCAGGATGATGATCGACAGCACCGTGAAGGTGACGATCCGGTCCACCGCCAGCGCCTCGAACAGCTGCGAGTTGAGCTGGCGCCAGTCGACCAGGCGCCCGCGCGATCCGACCTTTTCGGCAAGCGGCGTGACGATCTGCTCGACCTTGTCCGCATCGGCCGTGTTGATCTCGACCATGTTCACGCCGTCGCCCAGCATCAGCAGAGTCTGCGCATCCTCGATCGGCATGATCACGAACGCCTTGTCGTAATCATAGACGCCGACCTCCACGATCGCGCCGACGCGATAGCTTACCATGCGCAGCGCCGTGCCGAACGGCGTCGCCGGTCCCTGCGGGTTGATGATCGAGATGTCGCTGCCGACCGTGGCGCCGAGCGACTCCGCGAGCCGGGAGCCGATCGCGACCGTCCCGCTGTTCGGCACCAGCGACCTGAGCGAGCCTGCCTTTACATTGTCGCGGATCGTGGAGGTGTTCAGAATGTCCTGCAGCTGCATGCCGCGGACCAGCACGAAGTCCGACCGCCCCTCCAGCGTGGCGAACAGCGGCTGTTCGATCAGCGGCGTGGCAGAGGTGACGCCGGGCGTCTTGCGCGCGTCGTCCAGCACCTGCCGCCAGTCGCGCAGCACGCCGTTGTAGCCCTGCACCACCGCATGGCCATTGAGCCCGACGATCTTGTCGAACAGCTCCGCGCGGAAGCCGTTCATGACGCTCATGACGATCACCAGCGCCGCCACGCCCAACATGACGGCGATAAGGCTGATGCCGGCAACCAGGGCGATGAACGCCTCCCCGCGCCCGGGCAGAAGATAGCGTCGGGCGATCATGCGCTCGTAGCTGGAAAGGAGCATCGGCTGGGCAGGTCCCGTCGTGGAGAAGGTCCCCCGCCTGTAGGTGGGGTGGCGGGGAGAGGCAATCTGCCCTGTTGCCGAATGAACACATGGTGAAGCGATTCTCGCGCACCGGCTGTCCGGGCTGGTGACAAGGTGCCGCCGGCGACGTAGCAAGTCCCCACGAAACGCAGGCAAAAAAGGCCGTGGTTCGGGGAGGCTTTCAGGCCCCGCTGTCCTTGTGGGGAAGCAGCGTGCGGGCCGGAAGCTGACAAGGGGGCTGACGAGCGATCGTCACGCAGGCGCTCGAACCGGAAACGGTTCGAGCGTTTGTCGTTTGCGCGCAGATTTGCTGCTTTCAGACCCTCTTGAAAGCTCGATTACGGCCACCAAATCCTCTGGTGAGCGGTGCCTTCGGGGCCGCTCGGGAGCCGGGCAGATGCCGGCTTCCATCCAAGCATTTTGCTCATTGGAGGATTTGCATGCGCCAGTTTGATTTCACCCCCTATCGTCGTTCCACGATCGGCTTCGACCGCCTCTTCGACATGCTCGAAGCATCGGCGCGCCAGGCGTCGTCGGAGAATTACCCCCCCTTCAACCTCGAGCGCATTGCCGAGGATCGCTATCGCATCACGCTGGCGGTCGCAGGCTTCAAGTCCGAGGAGATCGACATCACCGCGCAGCAGAACATGCTGCTGGTGACGGGCAAGAAGGCGGCCGAGACGGATGCGCAGCGCAGCGCATTCCTGCACCTCGGGATCGCCAACCGCAGCTTTGAGCGGCGGTTCGAGCTCGCCGACTTCGTGCGCGTCGAGAACGCCAACCTGGCTGACGGCCTGCTCGTGATCGAGCTGGTGCGTGAGGTTCCGGAGGCGATGAAGCCGCGCAAGATCGCTGTGTCGACCAGCACGACTCCGGCGGTCGAGCACCGGCCGGACGACTCTCAGGTAGCTCAGGCCGCCTGATCGAGGTCACCGACTAAGGCGCGTTGCTCCCTTGCGCGCCGAAGCAGGGGCGCCCGGGCAATGGCTCGGGCGCCCTTTGCGTATCCAATTGGCGCCGGCCATGCGGAGCGACAGACGCCTAAGAACAACCGTTTGTGGTGCGTAGGCGGCTGAGCGTGTCGAAGCCCCGTATCGAAGCACCGCCGCCGGTCCTTCGATACGCCATTTCGGCTACGCTCAATGTCTACTCAGGACGAACGGTCAGCAGGTGCTGCACGCGTCCTGCCTCCGTATGAGCAGGCGGAAGCCTTAAACCAGCCGCGACTGGCGCACCGCCGCTTCGATGAAGCTCGCGAACAGCGGGTGCGGGTCGAACGGCTTGGACTTGAGTTCCGGGTGGAACTGCACGCCGACGAACCAGGGATGGTCCGGCCGCTCGACGATCTCCGGCAGCGTCTCGTCGGGCGAGGTCCCCGACACCACGAGCCCACCGCGCTCCAGCACGTCACGATAGTGCGTGTTCACCTCATAGCGGTGGCGATGCCGCTCGCTGATCTCGGTACCACCATAGATGGATGCGACAACGCTGTTGCCGGCGAGCTTCGCCGGATAGGCGCCGAGCCGCATCGTGCCGCCCAGGTCGCCGCCGGCCTCGCGCTTCTCCAGGCCCTTTTCGGACATCCATTCGGTGATGAGGCCGACCACCGGCTCTTCCGTCGCGCCGAACTCCGTGGTCGATGCCTTGTCGATGCCCTGGTCCCGCGCCGCTTCGACGCAGGCCATTTGCATGCCGAGGCAGATGCCGAAGAACGGCACCTGGCGCTCCCGTGCGAAACGGACGGAGGCGATCTTGCCCTCCGACCCGCGCTCGCCGAAGCCGCCGGGGACGAGGATGGCGTGCATCGGCTCGAGCTGGCTGGCGATGGTCGCTTCGTCACGCTCGAACAGCTCGGCGTCGAGCCAGCGCACGTTGACCTTCACGCGATTGGCGATGCCGCCATGGACCAGCGCCTCGTGCAGCGACTTGTACGCGTCCGGCAGGCCGACATATTTGCCGACGACGCCGATCGTGACTTCGCCTTCCGGGTTGGACAGGCGCTCCATGATCGTCGACCAGCGGTCGAGCTTGGGGAGTTCGCCCGGCTCGATGCCGAAAGCGCGCAGCACCTCCGAGTCGAGGCCCTGGCCGTGATACTGGAGCGGCACCGCATAGATGCTGGAGGCATCCAGTGCGGGGATCACCGCTTCCTTGCGGACGTTGCAGAACAGCGCGATCTTGGCGCGCTCGCCCTCAGGCAGCGGCTGCTCGCAGCGGCAGACCAGCACGTCCGGCTGCACGCCAAGCGCTGCCAGTTCGCGGACCGAATGCTGGGTAGGCTTGGTCTTCAGCTCGCCAGCGGCCGAGATATACGGGACCAGCGTCACGTGGACGCTGATCGACTGGCCGCGGCCCATCTCGTTCTTGAGCTGGCGGATCGCCTCGATGAACGGCAGCGACTCGATGTCGCCGACCGTGCCGCCGATCTCGCACAGCACGAAGTCGAGGTCGTCGGTATCGGCAAGCGCGAACGCCTTGATCGCGTCGGTCACGTGCGGGATCACCTGAACGGTCGCGCCCAGATAATCGCCGCGCCGCTCGCGCGCGATGATCTGCTGATAGATGCGGCCCGAGGTGACGTTGTCCGACTGATGCGCGGCAACGCCCGTGAAGCGCTCATAATGGCCAAGGTCGAGGTCGGTCTCCGCCCCGTCATCGGTCACATAGACTTCGCCGTGCTGGTACGGCGACATCGTGCCGGGATCGACGTTCAGATACGGATCGAACTTGCGGATGCGGACCTTGTAGCCCCGCGCCTGAAGCAGCGCCGCGAGGCTGGCTGCCATGAGTCCCTTGCCGAGCGACGATACCACGCCGCCGGTGATGAAAATATACCGCGCCATGGGAGGAAACGCCTAACGTGTAGCAGCCGCCTTGCGCAAGCGCGCGATGACTCGCGCACCCCGCAAAAGCGACCAATGGTTTGAAAAAATGAAGTTAGCGGGCGATCGGAACCGCGCCATTGTCGGCCGAAGCCGGTGCCGCGACGTTGCCGGGGACGCCGGCATCGACCGGAGCGACGGGTACTGCCGGCGCCGCAGCCGGGGCGGTCGGCCGGGCGAGCGAGGTGTCGATCGCGTCGTGCCGCGTTGCTGCGAGCACCGCCAGCAGGATGCTCATCGCGATGAACAGCCCCGCCAGGATCGCCGTCGAGCGCGTCAGGAAATCGGCCGCACCGCGTGCCGACATCAGGCCGGACGGGCTGCCGCCCGTGGTCAGGCCGCCCCCTTCCGAACGCTGCATCAGGATCACCGTCACAAGCAGCGCAGCGATGATGGCATGAACGACGAGCAGGAAGGTGAACATGGGGAGAAAGCGATCCGATTTTTCTGGTGTGGCGGCGACATAGGCGAGCGCAGACGGGGGATCAACCGGAACGGATCGACGGGGCCGTAACATTTCGCAAACCGCGGGAAACTTGCACCAGCAGGGGCGTTCCCCTTCCGGTCAGCTCCTTTGCGGACGAAGCTTAACGCCATGGGAGAAAACGTGAAACCGTTCTCCGAGAAATCCCTCGGGAAGTGGATGCGCGGATTGGTCGATTACGTCCGGTCCGGGGAGCCCGACCTGACGAATCGTCAGATGGCGCTGATGCTGCTTGTCTATCTCGAACCCGGACCGCATACGGTCCGCGGGCTGGCGCGGGCGCTGAACGTGTCGAAGCCTGTGGTCACGCGCGCCTTGAACAGGCTGGGCACGCTCGGCTATCTGCGCCGCCAGCGCGATGAGGCGGACAAACGCAACATCTTCGTCGCACAGACCAGCGAAGGGGCAGATTTTCTTGCAGAGTTCGGGCATTTTCTCGCGGACGACCGGGTCAGCGAGCTCGTTGCCCGAAGGGCAACCGCGTAGCCGGTTTTCACTCGCGGGGCGCTCTTCGACACTAGACGTGCGTGTCGATGCCGCGCGTCGCGACCTGGCCGATGTTCGATTGGCGGATCGCGTGTTCGCGCCGCACTATGCCCTTGCGGTGCCGCGTACCGCAGGCCGAGCAGTGCCTCTTCTCGCCCGCGGCAATGCGCCGGAAACGGTTCAGTCGGAAGTGCTTGCAGGTGAACCCTTCGACGCACTCGAGTTTTCCGGTGACCATATCTGGGGCCTCTCTCCGGTCGACGGCAGCGTCGGCTTCGTCGAGGCAGCCGCTTTCACCGCCGTCTATGCTCCCACCCATATCGTCGCAGTCCGCAACGCGAGCATCCGTGCCCTGCCCTCCAGCGACAGCAAGGTGCTGGGAACGCTCGCGATGGGAAGCCGGGTTGCAGCCACCGGTGCCGGTGAGTCGGCGTTCGAGGTCGACGGTGGCTATGTCGATGCCGACGCTCTGCTGCCCCTCGACGCGCTGGCGCTCGACATTGCAACCGTCGCGGAGCGCCTGATCGGAGCACCGGCGCGCGCAGGCGGCCGGTCCGGCGCCGGGGTCGATGCTGCAGGCCTGGTGTTCCTGTGCCTGCAACTTGCCGGCGTCGAGGCACCGCGCTTCCTGGACCTTCAGGGGGCAATGCTGGGCATGGCCCTGATCCCGGAGGCTCCGTTCGTGCGGGGCCAGGTCCTCTTCTTCGAAGACCACAGCGCCGTCGTGGTCGACGCCGAGAACGCGATCCATGTTTCCCCGGACGGTGTCGCACGCGCGCCGATTGCGGCGCTTGTTGCCGCACATGGGACCATCGTGAGGAGGCGGCAGCCGTGACCGCGACCGTATTCATCGATGGTGCCGTCGGCACCACCGGCCTTGAGATCCGGGAGCGGCTCACCGGTCGCCCGGAAATCAGCCTCGTGACTCTGGAAGACAGCCGCCGCAAGGATCCTGCGGCCAGGCGCGAGGCGCTGAACGACGCCGACTTCGTCATCCTCTGCCTGCCCGATGACGCAGCGCGCGAGGCGGTCTCGCTGATCGACAACGATCGCACGCGCGTGATCGACGCTTCCACCGCTCATCGCACCGTGGAAGGCTGGACCTATGGCATGGCCGAACTGGAGCCGGTGCAACCGACGCTGATTGCCGAGGCTGCGCGCGTCGCCAATCCGGGCTGCTACCCGACCGGGTTCCTGGCCCTTGTGCGTCCGCTGGTACGGGCCGGCCTGATCCCGCACGACTGGCCGGTCAGCGTCAACGCCGTGTCCGGCTATTCGGGCGGGGGTCGGTCGATGATCGAGGAATATCAGCAGCCGAACCCGCCGGCGTTTCGCGCCTATGCGATGGCGCTGGGACACAAGCACGTGGCCGAAATGCAGCGCCATGCGCGGCTGGCACATCCGCCGATCTTCACGCCAGCCGTGGCGAACACCTATCGCGGCATGGTCGTCGAGGTGCCGCTGCCACTGCACGCGATGACGCCGCGTTCCGCGCTTCCGGCGATCGAGAGCGCGCTTCAGGAGGCCTATCGCGGCTCCCCGGTGATCCATGTCGGTTCTGCCGAAGCGCCGACCGTGTCGATCGAGGAGAACGCCGGTACCGACAGGCTGACGGTGCGGGTCTTCGGCAACGCCGCGGTCGGCCAATCGCGACTGGTCGCGACACTCGACAATCTGGGCAAGGGCGCGGCGGGGGCCGCTGTCCAGAACCTCAACATCATGGCCGGGTTCGATCCCGCCGCCGGGCTGGTCCTCTAAGGGCAGCCGTTCGACCAGCCTGCGGGTTGCATGGCGCCGCAGGCGGGCTAAGCGCATGTGCGAAGTTAGAGCGAGGGAGTTACTATGAGACAGCCGGTCGGCAAGCTGCTGCTGTTCGGGGCAACGGGCGACCTGTCGCAGCGCATGTTGCTGCCGTCGCTCTACGGCCTTCATGCCGACGGGCTGCTGCCGGAAGGCCTGACGATCACCGGGACGGCGCGGCACGACCACGACGACGCCGGCTTCCGCGCCTTTGCCAAGGCGGCATTGGACGAGCACCTGCCCGCCGATCGCCAGGATGAGGCTGCGCTTACCGGCTTCCTGGAGCGTCTGCACTATCACCCGATGGACGCGTCGCAGGTCGACGGGTTCACCGGGCTCGCTGAAAAGCTGGGCGACATCTCGGGCGGGCTCGCGATCTTTCTCTCCACGGCGCCGTGGCTGTTCGCCCCGACCATCAAGGGCTTGAAATCCGCGGGGCTTGCCGGCGAAAACGTCCGCATCAGCCTGGAGAAGCCGCTCGGCAACGACCTGAAATCCAGCCGCGAGATCAACGACATCGTTGCCGAGGCGTTTCCGGAGGACCGCATCTTCCGGATCGACCATTATCTGGGCAAGGAGACGGTGCAGAACATCCTGGCGTTGCGCTTCGGCAATGCGATGTTCGAGCCGATCTGGAACGCCCGCGGCATCGACCATGTCCAGATCACCGTGTCGGAAACCGTCGGGCTGGAAGGCCGTGCAGGCTATTACGACGATGTCGGCGCGCTGCGCGACATGGTGCAGAACCACATGCTCCAGCTGCTGGCATTGATCGCGATGGAGCCGCCGGCACGCTTCGACGGCACCGCCATCCGCGACGAGAAGGTGAAGATCCTGCGCTCGCTGCGTCCGATCGGCCCGGCCGAGGTACAGACCGAGACCGTGATCGGCCAGTATCGCGACGGCGCCGTCAACGGCGAGATCGTGCGCGGCTATGTCGAGGAGCTGGAGAAGCCGTCGAACACCGAAACCTTTGTCGCGGTGAAGGCGCATGTCGACAGCTGGCGCTGGCAGGGTGTCCCCTTCTACATGCGCACCGGCAAGCGGCTGTCGGCGCGACAGTCGGAAATCTCGATCCAGTTCAAGCCGGTGCCGCACTCGATCTTTGCCGATCGTGGCGGCATGCTCCAGCCCAACACGCTGGTGATCCGGCTGCAGCCGGAGGAATATGTGCGTCTTCTGGTGATGGCCAAGGAGCCGGGGCTGGATCGCGAGGGCATCCGCCTGCGCGAAGTGCCGCTGGACCTGTCGCTCACCACAGCCTTTGCTGGCACCCGCCGTCGCATCGCCTATGAGCGCCTGCTGCTTGACCTGATCGAGGGCGATCCCACCTTGTTCGTGCGCCGCGACGAGGTGGAGGCGCAGTGGACCTGGATCGACGCGATCCGCGCCGGCTGGGAGGCCAACGACATGAAGCCCAAGCCCTACGCCTCCGGCAGCTGGGGCCCCACCGCCAGCGTCGCGCTTACCGAGCGTGACGGCGTGACGTGGAACGAGTGAACCTTACCCCGCCCCTTTCCGTTGGTTCGGAAGGGAGCGCAGGACCAGCTCCGGTCCTGCGCCCGCGGCTGGCAAGCAGGATGATCGAATGACCGAGATTGAATGGTGGGAATATGACGACGCGGCCGAGATGGCCGGCGCCGTCGCCGGTGACGTGCAGTTCATCATCGAAAGCGCGATCGACGCACGCGGCGCGGCGGTAATCGCACTGCCGGGCGGCAAGACCCCCCTGCCCATCTATGAGAAGCTGGCATCGGCCAAGCTCGACTGGAAGCGGGTGACGATCGTACCCACCGACGACCGCCTCGTGCCGATGGGCGACGCGCTGTCGAACGTGACCGGGATCGCCAAGGTGTTCCTGCCCAAGGGCGCGCGCGTGCTGCCGCTCACCAGCGAAAAGGCGAGCGACTATCGTGCCGCCGGGCGCGCTGCCGACGCCCGGCTGCAGGACGTGCACTGGCCGCTGGACCTCTGCCTGTTGGGCATCGGCACCGATGGCCACACCGCCTCGATCTTCCCCGGTCCCGACCTGGACGAGGCGCTGCAGGGTCCCAAGGAGCGCCGCGCGCTGGGCGTGATGCCCGACCCGCTGCCGCCCGAGGCACCGGTCGCGCGCGTCACCCTCTCCCACTCCGCCATCGCCTCTTCCCGCGCGCTGATGATCGCCATCTCCGGGCCGAAGAAGCGCGAAGTGCTGGAGCGCGCGATCAGCGAGGGCGCCGGCTCGACGCTGCCGATCGGGCGCGTGCTGTCCGAGGTTGAATTGCCGGTCGACGTCCACTGGAGCGAATCATGACGCTGCATTCCGAAATCGCGGCCGTCACCGACCGCGTCATCGCCAACTCGCGCGAGCGCCGCGCGGCCTATCTCGACCTGATCCAGCGCGAGCGGGAGGGCGGCGTCGATCGCCCGATGCTCGGCTGCGCCAACCTGGCGCACGGCTATGCAGGGACGGACGAGGATCGCGACTTCATGCGGCCCGCCAAGAACATGAACGTCGGCATTGTCACCGCCTACAACGACATGCTGTCGGCGCACGCGACCTATTACCGCTATCCCGAACAGATGAAGGTCTGGGCGCGTGAGGCCGGCATCACCGCGCAGGTGGCCGGCGGCGTGCCGGCGATGTGCGACGGCGTGACCCAGGGTTATCCCGGCATGGAACTGTCGCTGTTCAGCCGCGACACCATTGCCCTCTCCACTGCGGTTGCGCTCAGCCACGGCATGTTCGAGGGCGCGGCGTTGCTCGGCATCTGCGACAAGATCGTGCCGGGCCTGCTGATGGGCGCGCTGCGCTTCGGTCACCTGCCGATGGTCATGGTGCCGGGCGGCCCGATGCGCTCGGGCCTCGCCAACAAGGACAAGGCGGCGGTGCGCGAGCGCTATGCCGAGGGCAAGGCGACCCGCGAGGAATTGCTCGACGCGGAAATCGCCGCCTATCATGGCAAGGGCACCTGCACCTTTTACGGCACGGCCAATTCCAACCAGATGATGATGGAGGCGATGGGCCTTCATGTGCCCGGCGCAGCCTTTGCCAACCCCGGTACCAAGCTGCGTCAGGAACTGACGCGCGCCGCCGTTCATCGCCTGGCCGAGATCGGCTGGAACGGCGACGACTATCGCCCGGTCGGGCGGTGCGTCGATGAAAAGGCGATCGTCAATGCAGCCATCGTGCTGCTCGCGACCGGCGGTTCGACCAACCACCTGATCCACCTGCCCGCGATCGCGCGCTGCGCCGGCATCGTCCTCGACTGGGAAGATTTCGATCGCCTGTCGAAGAGCGTGCCGCTGCTCGCACGCGTCTATCCGAACGGCGCGGCGGACGTGAACATGTTCGAGGATGCGGGGGGTCCCAGCTTCGTGATCCGCGAACTGCTGAACGCCGGCCTGCTGCACGGCGACGTGCTGACGATCGCAAAGGACGGCATGGCTGCCTATGGCCGCAAGGCCGGGATCGAGGCGGACGCGCTGGTCTGGCACGAGCATGGCGCCCAATCGGGCGACGAGAATATCGTCCGCACCGCCGACGCAGCCTTCTCGCCCGAGGGTGGCTTCCGCATCCTCCAGGGCAACCTCGGCCGCGCCTGCATCAAGGTGTCGGCAGTCGAGCGCGACCGCTGGACGATCGAGGCGCCGGCGCGCGTCTTCTCGGACCAGGCACAGGTGCAGGAGGCGTTCAAGGCCGGCGAGCTCGACCGCGACGTGGTGGTGGTCGTCCGCCACCAGGGTCCGCGCGCCAATGGCATGCCGGAACTGCACAAGCTGACCCCGCCCCTGGGCGTGCTCCAGAACCGCGGTTTCCGCGTTGCACTGGTCACCGACGGCCGCATGTCGGGCGCGAGCGGCAAGGTGCCGTGCGCGATCCACCTGTCGCCAGAGGCGCTGGGCGGCGGCCCGATCGGCAAGGTGCGCGATGGCGATATCGTGCGGCTCGATGCTGAGGCAGGCGTGCTCACCGCGCTGGTCGATCCGGCCGAGTGGGAGGCCCGCGAACTTGCCGAGGCACCAGCGCCTACGCAGGGCACCGGCCGCGAGCTGTTCGCGCTCATGCGCCACGGCGCGAGCGAGGCGGAGGCGGGAGCCTCGGCCATGCTTGCAATGGCAGGCTTCTGACAAGGACCCGAAAAACGGGCAAAGGGAGGGGATGCGGAATGGAAGTCGTTGCGGTTGATATCGGGGGCACGCACGCGCGCTTCGCCATCGCCGAGGTGGAAGCCGGTCGGGTCATCAGCCTGGGCGAGCCGGTGACGCAGAAGGTGGCCGAACACGCCACCTTCCCGCTCGCCTGGTCGGCCTTTGCCGAGCAGCTGGGCCGGCCGGTCCCGCGCGCCGCGGCGATCGCGCTTGCCTCCCCGATCAACCCCGAGCTCATCAAGCTCACCAACAATCCCTGGATCATCCGCCCGCCGCTCATCAAGGAGCGGTTGGACGTCGACGCGTATTCGTTGATCAACGATTTCGGCGCGATCGGCCATGCGGTGGGCCAGCTCGACGGCGACGCCTATGTTCATCTGTGCGGCCCGGACGTGCCGTTCCCGGATCGCGGCTCGCTGACCGTTTGCGGCCCGGGCACCGGCCTTGGCGTCGCCCAGGTGTTTCGCGAGGCGGGCGAGTACCACGTCATTCCCACAGAGGGTGGGCATCAGGATTATGCGCCGCTCGACGAGATCGACGACGCCATCATCCGCCGCCTGCGCCCAACTTACACCCGCGTCTCCGCCGAGCGCGTCTGCGCCGGCCCGGGCCTCGTGCACATCTACGAGACGCTAGCACAGATCGAGGGCAAGCCCTTCGTCCACCTCGACGACAAGCGGCTGTGGCAGCTCGCGTTCGAGGGCAGCGACCGGCTGGCCGTGGCGGCGCTCGACCGGTTCTGCGTTTCGCTGGGCGGCGTCGCGGGCGATCTGGCACTGGCGCACGGCCCGACGGGTGTGGTGATCGCCGGCGGCCTGGGGCTGCGACTCAAGGACCGGCTGATCGAATCCGGCTTTGCGCAGCGCTTCGTCGCCAAGGGGCGGTTCCAGCAGCTGATGAACACCATTCCCGTCAAGATCATCACCCATCCCCAGCCCGGCCTGTTCGGCGCCGCGGCGGCATTCGCGCAGGAGCACGCACGATGACCTATCCCGACATCCAGACGATCATGAACACCGGGCCGGTCATCCCCGTGCTGGTGATCGAAGACGCTGCCACCGCCCGCCCGCTGGCCGAGGCGCTGGTGCGCGGCGGCATCCGCACGCTGGAAGTCACGCTGCGCACGCCCGCCGCCCTCGACGCGATCCGCGAGATGAAGAAGGTTGAGGACGCGATCGTCGGGGCGGGCACCGTGGTCAACGCCGGCCAGTTCGCCGAGGCGGTGGATGCCGGCGCCGAGTTCATCGTCTCGCCGGGCCTTACCGAAAAGCTTGGTGCGGCGGTGATCGAAAGCGGCGTGCCGTTCCTGCCGGGCATCGCCAATGCCGGCGACATCATGCGCGGCCTCGACCTGGGGCTCACGCACTTCAAATTCTTCCCGGCGGAAGCCTCGGGCGGATTGAAGGCGTTGAAGGCGCTGGCGGCTCCCTTCTACCAGGCACGTTTCTGCCCGACCGGCGGCGTGTCGCTGGCAAGCGCGCCGGAGTGGCTGGCGTTCGATCCGGTCCTCTGCGTCGGCGGGAGCTGGCTTGCGACCGGCACAATGGAAGAAGTTGAGGCAAAGGCGCGTGCGGCTGCCGAGCTGAAGCGCTGAAACCAGGCGTGGGTCGCCTGCTGTGTGCACTGCTGCCGGCGCTCGCGGTCGTCCTTTCCGGGACGGCTGCGGCCCAGCCGCGGTTGATCACGTCGCCCGCACCGCTCCCGCAGGATCATGCGCACCCGCGTGTGTTCCTGGCCGGCAGCATCGACATGGGCAAGGCGACGGACTGGCAAGCCGAGTTCGTAAAAGCACTCGGCGACCTCGATGTGACGATCCTCAATCCGCGTCGCACGGACTGGAACCCGGCCTGGAAGCCCGAAGCGAGCCAACCCCACTTCCGCAAACAGGTCGAGTGGGAACTTAGCGCGCTCGAGTCCGCCGACGTGATCGTCCTCTACCTCGCACCCGGCACCCAAAGCCCCGTCAGCTTGCTGGAGATGGGGCTACATGCGCGGTCGGGGAAGCTGATCGTGCTGTGTCCGCCGGGCTTCTGGCGCAAGGGCAACGTAGACATCACTGCTGAACGCTACGGCATCCGGCAGGTGGACAGCATGGAAGCCCTCACCGCCGAAGTACGCCGGCGGCTCACCAGCGCCAACCGACCGAACTAGACGGTCTACATCTCCCCGCGCGCACGGCGGATCGCGTACCATTTGCGCACGTTGGCGTTGTGCTGTTCGAGCGTGTCCGCGAACACATGGCCGCCCGTGCCGTCTGCGACGAAGTAGAGCGCGCTGGTCGCGGCGGGATCGAGCACCGCATCGATCGACGCGCGCCCCGGATTGGCGATCGGGCCGACCGGCAGTCCGGCGGACGCATAAGTGTTGTAGCCGTTCTTCGCGTCCAGTTCGGAACGCAGGATGCGCCGACCGAGCGGCCGCCCCTTGGTGACCGGGTAGATGACGGTTGGGTCCGCCTGCAGCGGCATGCCCTGGCGCAGGCGGTTGCTGTAGACCGCCGCGACCGCCCGCCGCTCCGCTGCCTTGGCGGTCTCCTTCTCAACGATCGAGGCGAGCGTCAGCGCTTCGCGCGGGCTGCGCACGACCGCGGTGGGCTTACGCCGCTTCCAGGCAGCGGCGAGATAGTCGCGCATCGCCGCCTGCATGCGGTCCAGCACCGCCTGGCGCGTGTCGCCGCGCTGATAATCATAGGTGTCGGGAAGCACGCTGCCCTCTTCCGGCACCGCCACGGTGCCGGTCAGGTGCGGCGCGCGCATCAGTGCTTCGTGCACCAGCACGGAGGGCATGCCCTCGGGCACCGTCACCCGGCGCTGGATGACCTTGCCGCTCTGCAGCAGTTCCAGCACGTCGGACTGGCTGGCTTGTGCCGGCACGCGATATTCGCCCGCGCGGATCGGCGCGTCGGAGCCCAGCACGCGCGCGAACAAGAGGAAGCGACTGGCCGAGCGGATCGCGCCGGCCTTTTCCAGCTCGGTCGCAGCGCGCGACAAGGTGGCGCCGTTCGGCACCACCACTGCCAGGTCTTTTTCGGCCGGTCCCGCTCCGGTCCAGCTCCTCGCCACCCCGAACAGGGTGACGAGCAGCACCAGAGCCAGGACCATGCCCAGGCATCCGAGACGACGCATCAGCCGCGGCTCCAGGACTGCGGCGATGCGCCAACCCGCATCAGATCGCCTTCATCACCAGCGAGGCGTTGGTGCCGCCGAAGCCGAACGAGTTGTTCAGGATCGCCTTCACCTTGCGCTCCTTGGCGACGTGCGGGACCAGGTCGACGCCTGCGCAATTGTCGCTCGGATTGTCGAGGTTGAGCGTCGGCGGGACGATGCCGTCGCGCATCGCCAGGATGCAAAAGATCGACTCGACGGCGCCGGCGCCGCCGAGCAGATGCCCGATCGCCGACTTGGTCGAGCTCATCGATACGCCGTCCATGGCGCTGCCGAACAGGCGACGAACGGCGCCGAGTTCGAGCTCGTCGCCGAGCGGCGTCGAGGTGCCGTGCGCGTTGATATAGTCGATGTCGGAGAGCGCCAGGCCCGACTTGCGCAGCGCCATTTCCATCGAGCGGAACGCGCCCGACCCCTCGGGATGCGGCGCCGTCACGTGATAGGCGTCGCCCGACAGGCCATAACCGATCACCTCGGCATAGATCTTGGCGCCGCGCTTCTTGGCATGCTCATATTCCTCGAGCACCACCACGCCCGCGCCTTCGCCCATGACGAAGCCGTCGCGATCCTTGTCGTACGGGCGGCTGCCCTTGGTGGGATCGTCGCGGAAACCCGTCGACAGCGCACGCGCCTGGCCGAAGCCGGCGATGCCGATCGGGCAGATCGCACCCTCGGCGCCGCCTGCCAGCATCACGTCCGCGTCGTCCATCGCGATCATTCGCGCGGCATCGCCGATCGAATGCGCGCCGGTCGAGCAGGCGGTGACCACTGCATGATTCGGACCCAGCAGCCCGTATTTGATCGAGACCTGACCCGAGATCAGGTTGATCAGCCGGCCGTGGACGAAGTGCGGCGACACGCGCTTCGGGCCCTTGGCCGCGAGCACCAGCGACTCGCTTTCGATGCCCGGGAGACCGCCAATGCCCGCGCCGATCGAGCAGCCGGCGCGATAACGCGCTTCCTCGCTCATGTCGGTGAGGCCGGCGTCCTCGATCGCCTGGCCTGCGGCGTCGATGCCGAAGACGATGAACGGATCGACCTGGCGCTGAACCTTGTGGTCCACGCGCTTGTTCGGGTCGAACCCATATTCATGATCCGCCGGCTTCACTTCGCAGGCATAGTTGGTGTGGAAGTCGGTCGCGTCGAAGCGGGTGATCGTCCCGGCGCCCGACTTGCTGGCGATGATGTTCTTCCAGGCCGTTTCGACATCGGCACCCAGCGGGGTGACGAGGCCGAGGCCGGTCACGACTACGCGGCGCATGGCAACTCTCCGTCTGTGCTCTTCAAATGCGAACGGCCCCCCGCCCCTCGCTTGTCGCGGCGGGACGGAGGGCCGTTCCTGATCGGCGTCAGCCGCGGCCCCGTCGCGTCACCGCGACCGGACCGGCAGGGCTCAGCCCTTGTGCTCGTCGATGTAGTTGATCGCGTCCTTGACGGTCGTGATCTTCTCGGCGGCATCATCGGGAATCTCGACCCCGAACTCTTCCTCGAACGCCATCACCAGCTCGACAATGTCGAGGCTGTCTGCGCCCAGGTCGTCGATGAAGCTGGCGTCCTCGGTCACCTTCTCGGCCTCGACGCCCAGATGCTCGACGACGATCTTCTTCACGCGATCGGCGGTCTCGCTCATTCCCTGTTCCTCTTCAAATGCTGTAACGCGAATTCCTGAACGCACCTAGAACGCCGCCCGTTCGCTTGCAAGGGGCCGAGCGCGTCGGAGCGTGCAGCAGCTCAGATCATTGCCATGCCGCCGTTCACGTGCAGCGTCTGGCCGGTGACGTATCCCGCTTCGCGGCTCGCGAGATAGACAACGGCAGCACCGATGTCCTCTCCCGTGCCCAGATCGCCGGCCGGGATCTTGCCCAGCAGGCCCTGCTTCTGCGCGTCGGGCAGCACGTCGGTCATCGCCGAGCGAATAAAGCCCGGTGCCACGCAGTTCACCGTGATGCCGCGGCTCGCCAGTTCCTGGGCCAGCGCCTTGGACAGACCGACCAGCCCCGCCTTGGACGCGGCATAGTTGGCCTGGCCGGGATTGCCGGTCTGGCCGACAACGGAGGTGATCGACACGATGCGTCCGAAACGGGCCTTCATCATCGGCTTGGCGGCAGCGCGTGCGAGGCGGAACGCGGCTTCCAGGTTGACGCGGATCACCTGATCCCATTCGTCATCCTTCATCCGCATGGCGAGGTTGTCGCGCGTGACGCCGGCATTGTTGACGAGAATGTCGAGCTTGCCGAGCGCCTGCACCGCCTGCGGCACCAGCTGGTCGACGGCCGCACCATCGGAGAGATTGCACGGCAGCGCGACGTGATCGCCGCCCAGCTCCGCCTTGAAGGCTTCCAGCTTGTCGAGGTTGGAGCCCGAGAGCGCGAGCCGGGCACCCTGCCCTGCCAGCGCCTTAGCGATGGCGGAGCCAATGCCGCCGGATGCGCCGGTCACCAGCGCGGTCATGCCTGTAAGGTCGAACATATCCTGGTTCCTGTTCAGAGGCGCGCGACGAGCGCCTCGATGTCGTCCATCGTCACCACGCTGGTGGGGGTCGCATCGGGTGCGATCCGCTTGACCATCGGGCCGAGCACCTTGCCGCCGAACTCGACGAAGTCGCTGACGCCGGCGTCCTGCATCGCCAGCACCGATTCGCGCCACCGCACCATGCCGGTCACCTGTTGGACCAGCGCGACCCGGATCGCGCCGGGATCGGCAATCGCCACGGCGTCGACATTGGCATAGACCGGCACCAGCGGCGCGCGCAGATCGGCGTCGAGCAGTGCATTCTCCATCGCCTCCGCCGCCGGCTGCATCAGCGGGCAGTGGAACGGCGCCGAGACCGGCAGCAGCAGCGCGCGCTTGGCGCCCATCTCCTTGGCAAGCGCGACCGCGCGCTCGATCGCCTGGCGATGGCCGGAGATCACCACCTGGCTCGGATCATTGTCGTTGGCGACGGTGGAGACCAGCTGCGGGCCGCCTTCGGCGAGGATCGAGTCGGCGGCAGCGCCCGCGATCGTCTGCGCCTTTTCCAGGTCGACGCCCAGCAGCGCGGCCATGGCGCCCTCGCCCACCGGCACCGCAGCCTGCATCGCCTGCCCGCGCAGCTTCAGCAGCCGCGCGGTGGTGGCAAGGTCGAACGCCCCCGCCGCGCACAATGCGCTATATTCGCCAAGCGAATGGCCCGCGACGAAGTCGGCCTTGTCGGCAAGGCGGATGCCGCCTTCCTTCTCCAGGACGCGCAGCACGGCGATGGCGTTGGCCATGATCGCCGGCTGGGCATTCTCGGTCAGCGTCAGTTCGTCGGCAGGACCTTCGGACATCAGGCGGAAGAGATTCTGCCCGAGCGCCTCGTCAACCTCCCCGAACACCTCGCGGGCATGGGGCGATGCGGCAGCGAGTGCCGCCCCCATGCCGACCGACTGGCTCCCCTGGCCGGGAAAGATGAAAGCGCGCACGTGCCTCTCCTTGGATCTCGAACCCGCCGGTTAGGCCGAGCGGCAAGATGAACGCAAGCCCGCGCGCCGCGACAGCTTGCGACCATTTCGCCCGTTCCGCGACAAACGCCTGCGACAGCCAGCCCCCAGATTGTCTTCATCGCCACTGAGGGTGATGAAGGAGTAGGTTCCCATGAAGAAGTTCGTTCTCGCCGCCGTCGCCGCTTCGCTGCTCGCGACGCCCGCCATGGCCGCGCCGCAGCGCGGGGACCATGGGCCGGCCCGCACCGAGCGGACCACCGTCGTCCACAAGCAGGTCACCCGCACGCCGCAGCGCGGCTACGCCCAGGCGCAGCAGAACCGCAACTGGCAGCGCGGCGAACGGTTCGACAGCCGCTATGCCCGCAACTATCGCCAGGTCGACTACCGGACCCACGGCCGCCTCTATGCGCCGCCGCGTGGCTACCAGTGGGTGCAGTCCGGTAACGACGCCGTACTGGTCGCGCTGGCGAGTGGCCTGATCGGTGCCGTGCTCGGCGGCGCCCTTGCCAACTAAATGCCTTGCCTTTCGCCGCTTACACGGTACAGGCACGGGTCCTCGGGGGTGGAAGGCATCTGCTTTTCCGCCCCCGATTTGAATACGGACGACAGTCGGAGGGGCGTCGCATGGGGCGGCGTCAGCGATCGGCCAACATTAAGGTAACAGCATGGCTCTGTACGAGCATGTGTTCCTTGCGCGCCAGGATCTGGCACAGGCGCAGGTGGACCAGCTGGCGGAAACCGCCACGAAAATCATCGAAGACAACAACGGCCGCGTCGTGAAGACGGAGACCTGGGGGCTGCGCTCGCTGGCCTACCGGATCGCCAAGAACCGCAAGGCGCACTATGTCATGCTCGAAATCGACGCGCCGGCTGGCGTGGTCGCCGAGCTGGAGCGCCAGACCCAGATCAACGAGGACGTGATCCGCTTCATGACCGTCAAGGTCGACAAGCTGGAAGACGGCCCGACCGTGATGATGCGCAAGAGCGAGCGTTCGGAGCGTGGCGACCGTGGTGGTCGTGGCCGCGACCGCGACGATCGTGGTCCCCGCGAAGACCGCGGCCCGCGCCGCGAAGAAGCGTAAAGGAGCATCATCATGGCACGACCGTTTTTCCGCCGCCGCAAGAGCTGCCCCTTTTCGGGCAAGGATGCTCCCCGGATCGACTATAAGGACGTCCGTCTGCTGCAGGGCTTCGTGTCCGAGCGTGGCAAGATCGTCCCGTCGCGCATCACTTCGGTGAGCGCAAAGAAGCAGCGCGAACTGGCCCAGGCCATCAAGCGCGCGCGCCATCTGGGCCTGCTGCCCTACATCGTGAAGTAAGGAGCGCCCGACATGGACGTCATTCTGCTGGAGCGGGTCGAGAAGCTCGGCCACATCGGCGACGTGGTGAAGGTGAAGGACGGCTTTGCCCGTAACTTCCTTCTGCCGCGCAAGAAGGCGCTGCGCGCCAACGAAGCCAACCGTAAGGTCTTCGAAGCCAACCGCGAGCGGATCGAGGCCGACAACGCGTCGCGCCGCACCGACGCACAGGCCGAAGCCAAGACGCTGGAAGGCGTCTCGGTGACCCTGATCCGTCAGGCATCGAATACCGGCCAGCTCTACGGCTCGGTCGCGGTTCGCGACCTGGTCGAGGCGCTGGTTGCCGATGGCCACAAGGTCAACAAGGCACAGGTCGTTCTCGACCGTCCGATCAAGGCGATCGGCCTGCACGAAGTGCGTGTCGCGCTGCACCCGGAAGTCGCGGTGACCGTCAAGGTCAACGTCGCACGTTCGCCGGAAGAGGCAGACATGCAGGCGCAGGGCGTCGACGTGATGGCTGCGATGTTCGAGCAGGACACCGCCGGCTTCACCGAGGACTATGATCCCAACGCCGAGCCGGGCGAGATCGCGCGCGACGACGCGCCGGCCGTGGGCGAAGAGGCCTAAGGCTTCTCGCGGCAACGCCGAAAACAAGAAGGGCCGCCGGGTACTCCCCGACGGCCCTTTCTTTTTGCCTGCGCGCCTTGCCGGTGCTTCCGGCCGCGGCGATCAGTGTACCATCACATAGGCGCTGACCACCGCTACCAGGGGAACCGAAGCAAAGACGACCGGAACGAACTTGAACATCGCATCACCTACAAGGTTGTTGCTGGTTCAATGCGCCACCGAAAGAAAGGTTGCCAGAAGGTGAACGGCAAGTCGCGGTCACGCATCAGCCCCCGGCTCCGGGGGGCGAGACCAAGAAGCCGGCTTTTCGCGCGCAATCTCAGCGGCTTGCGAAAAAGACTTACCCGAGCAAATTGGTCGCTTGACGTGCCCGGCCTCCGACCGTAAACGGCCACCTCACCAAGCGATTGGCCCCTTCGTCTAGCGGTTAGGACGTCGCCCTCTCACGGCGAAAACACGAGTTCGATTCTCGTAGGGGTCACCATTCCAGGTCAGTGCACCTGAAGTTCCGGAAGTTTCCGGAAGGTGAGATCTACCCAGCAGCTTGTTTGTATTCGCAGCGGCGCGGTCTTGCGGCCGGCGCTTTCCGCTGCGGTTCTGCAATCCCGTCGGACGAGCATGACAACGCTCAGACGATTTAAAAGACAAGGGCGGGGCGAGATTGCTCCCGCCCCGCCCTTGTCGTCTAGCGAACCTGCGCTTCGGTCACGCCTCCTGGATCGCGGAGAGGCGCCAATCCCCGTTCGCATCCCGCTTGAACGTCCACAGTTCGGTCGCCTGGCTGGGCCGGTCGGGGTCGCCCTCGACGACGGCACCGGTGCTGCGGTCGCGCATCACGTCGATGCTCTCGTAGCGCATGGCGATGGTGGCATAGTCGCTCGTGCCTTCCCGCCACGCCTCCGCCACCTCGGCGTCGATCAGCCGGGTGCCGACCACGTCGTTGCGGCGGCCGCTGGTGGCGTTCTGGCCGAGTTCCTCCGCGAAATAGGACATGACCTCGGGCGTGGTGCGCTCGCGCAGCCGTGCATAGTCCTCCTTGCCGAACGCATCCTGCACCTCGATCAGCAGCCGCTCGAACGCCTCGCAATCGGCGTGATCAATCGCGATGTCCTGGTGCGCGGTCGCTGGAATGCCCGAGGCGGCGAAGCTGCGGGCCGGCGCCGGTGCCGCGTACGGCTCCGGTCGCGTGAAGGGCGACGCCACCGAACCGCCAGGGACACCGGCAAGTGCAGGCTTGCGGCGGAACATGCGGAACAGCAGCCATGCGATGCCGCCGATCACGGCCACCTGCAGCAGCGCCAGCAGCATGCCCGCCCCGGCCAGCGAACCGAGCCCGCCACCCAGCAGCGCACCGATCAGGCCGCCGGCGATCAGGCCGCCGATCAGTCCCCGGCCCAGGCCGCCGCGACGTGCGGGCGCGCCGCGGCCGGCCTGGGTCGCCTGGGTCGAGGCATTGGGCCGCTCGGTCATCGAACGCTGCACCGGCGCGGTCTGGCGCGGCGCCACGCCCGTGGTCGGCGGCGCCTGATAGGTGCGGGCACCCCGGCTGCCGAAGCTGCCACGACGGCGCGCGTCGGCATCCCCGGGCGCGGCGAGCATCACCACCGTACTCAGGCCAAGGGCCAGTGCGGCCAGGTTCCCGGTCTTGAAGCGGATCATTGAGGGTCCTCGAGAAAGAATAACGATTGGGGGGCGAATAGGAGCGTGCGTCAGTCGAACAGCTCTTCCAGGAACGACTTGCGGCGCTTGTGTGGCTTGCCCTGGCCGCCGTGATAGCCGGAGTGCTGCTGCGTCGGCCAAGGAGACGCCGGAGACGCCTGCCAGTTCGGCTGCCGGGGCGGCGGCGGCGGGGCCATCGCACCGCTGTCGGCAGCGCTGCGCTCAAGGATCTTGTCGAGCTCGCCGCGGTCGAGCCAGACGCCGCGACATTGCGGGCAATAGTCGATCTCGACGCCCTGCCGCTCGCTCATCACCAGCGGCACGCGGCAGATCGGACAGGGCATTCCAACGGCGGTGGTCATCGCAAACTCCACGTTCGGGGACCGGCCGCAAGATTGAGAGAGTGCCGGGCCCGAGTTTCACGCGGTCCGACATCACAACCACAAGGTGGGTGTCAGAGGGGCCCGGCCCGCACCGACAAGTTGGGGAAATTAGCCGCGCGGTTCAAGAGGGGAAGCGCGGCAACGTCGCGGATCGGGGCGACACCATCATGCCGCCCCGGTTGGTCACGCTTGCCAATTACCGCCGAGCGCGCGGAACAGATCGACCTGGGCGTCCGCGATAAAGGCATCGGCATTGGCCAGCGCCGCCTGAGCATCGGCAAAGGTCCGCTCCGCATCCAGCAGCTCCAGCGAATTGATGTCGCCCTCGCGCTGGCGAGCGCGCGCAATGGTTACGGCCGCCTCGGCCTCGTTGCGCGCCGCCTGCAGCGCCGTGCGGCGGTCCAGCGCATTTGCGTAGGAAGAAAGCGCCGTCTCCGTCTCCTGCAGCGCGCGCAGCACGGCGCCGTCGAAGTCGGCGAGCGCCTCGCGGCTGTCTGCCTCCGCGGCCGCGACCCGCGCACGCGCCGGACCCGGGTTTACCGCCCAGTTGAGCAGCCCGCCTACCAGCCAGCGCAAAGGACCGGCGCCGAACACGTCGCCGATGTCGGTGCCGGTCGACCCGCCCGAGGCGCCCAGCGAGATGCGCGGGTAGAGGTCGGCGGTCGCAACCCCGATACGCGCGGTGGCGGCAGCAAGGCGCCGTTCGGCCGCACGCACGTCCGGCCGCCGCGAGAGCAGGGCCGCACCGTCGCCGACGGGGATCGGACGGTCGAGGCGCAGCGTCGTCGTTCGCGCCCCCGCGATCGGCGGCAGGTCCGCCGGCGTGCGACCGGTCAGCAGCGCGAGCCGGAACAAGGCCGCGTCGCGCTCGGCGCGAAGCGCGGGAACCTGCGCCTGTCGCTCGTTGCGCAATGCGCCGATCCGGGCGGTGTCGAGCCGCGTCCCCTCTCCGACGGTCCGTCGCCGCTCGGTGAGATCGAGCGACTGGTCGAGCAGACGGACGATGTGCTCGGCGACCGCGATCCGCTCTGCGGCGGACGCGGCATCGGCATAGGCGCGGGTCGTCTCGGCCACGACGGCGACCCGTACCGCTTCCGCGTCGGCAAGGGCTGCGCCGACGTCGCCACGGGAAGCCTCCACGCCACGCGACAGGCGGCCGAACAGGTCGACTTCGTAGCTGACGTCCAATCCGGCATCGATCTGCCAGTTTTCGCGCGCTGTTCCCGGCAGCCGCTGGATCTGCGGGACGCGGCCGTAGTTGGCGCCGGCACCCAGCGTCGCCTGCGGAAGGCGATCCGCCTGCGCGCCGCGCAACAGTGCGCGGGCACGCTCGATCCGGGCGGCAGCGGCGCGAACGTCGGTGTTGGCGGCGAGCGCGTCGCCGACCAGCTGGTCGAGCACGGGATCGTCATAGAGCCGCCACCAGTCGCCCTTCACAGGATCCGGCGTGACCGCGGGGGTGGCGGCGACAAAGGTTCCGCTGGCGCTTTGCGGAGGCTGGGGCGCCACATAGTCCGGACCTGCGGCACAGGCGGCAAGCGCCAGTGCCGAGGCGGTGATCAGGATTGAACGCATGGTGCCGCTCCTTATTCAGCGGGCTGGA
The DNA here is from genome assembly GCF_020707215.1 of Sphingomonas sp. PL-96. Lineage (GTDB taxonomy): Bacteria > Pseudomonadota > Alphaproteobacteria > Sphingomonadales > Sphingomonadaceae > Sphingomonas. The sequence continues at coordinate 1,007,804 of NZ_JAJFET010000001.1, read as the reverse complement.
AGTGCGGTGCGGCGCCATCGTCCGCAGCCTTGCGCGTGCGGGCGCGGGCGATGCGATCGCCAAGGGCCCGGCACACGACGTAAAAGGTCGGCGTGAACAACAGGCCGAAGGCGGTGACGCCCATCATCCCGAAGAACACTGCGGTCCCCAGCGCCTGCCGCAGTTCGGCACCCGCCCCGCTCGCGATCAGCAGCGGCACGGCACCGAGGATGAAGGCGAAGGACGTCATCAGGATCGGCCGCAGCCGGTCGTGCGCGGCGCGTACCGCCGCCTCGACGATCGACAACCCATCCTCCTCGGCCTGCTTGGCGAACTCCACCACCAGGATGGCGTTCTTGGCCGCAAGCGCGATCAGCACGACCAGGCCGATCTGGGTCAGGACGTTGTTGTCCATGCCCCGAAGGTTCACGCCGGCCATCGCCGCCAGCAGGCACATCGGCACGATCAGGATGATCGCCAGCGGCATCGTCAGGCTCTCATATTGCGCTGCCAGCACCAGGAAGACGAACAGCACGGCCAGCGCGAATACCAGGCCCGCGGTGCTGCCGGCCATCTTTTGCTGGAAGGCGATGCCCGTCCACTCGGCCTCGTAGCCGGTGGGCAGGTCGCTCGCGAGCTTCTCCATCGTAAGCAGCGACCGGCCCGAGCTGTATCCTGGTGCCGTGTCGCCATCGACCTCGACCGCAGGGAAGAGGTTGTAGCGCGTCACGCGGTAGGGACCCGTCTTGTTCTCGAAGGTAGAGACCGAGCCGATCGGCACCATCGCCCCGGTGTTCGAGCGCGTCTTCAGGTTGGCGATGTCCGCTTCGGTGGTGCGGAACGGGGCATCGGCTTGCGCGGTGACGCGATAGGTGCGTCCCAACATGTTGAAGTCGTTCACGAACGTGGAGCCAAGGTAGACGTTCAGCGCCTCGAACACCCGCTCCGGCGGCACGCCCAGCAGGTCCGCCTTGCGCCGGTCAATGTCGGCAAAGACGCGCGGGGTGGCCGTGTTGAAGAAGGTGTAGACCTGCTGCAGCCCCTCGGTCTGGTTGGCCTTCCCGATCAGCCCGAACGCGGTCTTGCCGAGCTCCGCATAGCCATGCTCTCCACGGTCCTCGACCATCATGCGATAGCCGCCCGCCGAGCCGATGCCCTGGATGAGCGGGGGCGGCACGACCAGCAGCATCGCCTCGTTGATGTCGGCGGTGCGCTTGCGCGCCTCGTCCATGATGCCGGCATAGGTGACGCCGAGCTTCGCGCGCTCCTCAAAGGACTGCAGCGGGACGTAGGCCGCGGCGCTGTTGGGCGCGAGCGTCTGCGAAGGGCCATCGAAGCCGGCAAGCATCACCGATCCCTTCACGCCCCTGATGGGCAGGATGCGGGCGACGACCTTGCGCATCACCTCGTCCGTGCGCTCGAGCGACGAGCCCGGCGGCAACTGGATGACGGTCAGGAAATATCCCTGGTCCTGCGCCGGGATGAAGCCGACTGGTGTCACCCAGAACATCGCCACCGTGGCGGCGATCAGCCCGGCATAGGTAACCATCATCCGCTTGGGCCGGGTCACCAGCGCATAGGTCAGGCGGCTGTAGCCGTGGCTCATCCGTTCGAAGCCGCGGTTGAACGCATCGGCTGCGCGGTTGACGATGCGCCCGATCCGCCCCTTGGGCTCGCCCTCATGCCCCTTCAGCAGCACGGCTGCGAGCGCGGGCGACAGGGTGAGCGACACCAGCAGCGAGATGGCGGTCGCGGCCGAGATGGTGACGGCGAACTGCTTGTAGAAGGCGCCCGACAACCCGTTCAGGAACAGCGTCGGCAGGAACACCGCCAACAGCACCAGCACGATGGCGACCAGCGCGCCGGACACTTCGTCCATCGAGGTTTGCGCGGCCTGAAGCGGCGTCATGCCGCGCGCCAGATTGCGTTCGACATTCTCCACCACAACGATTGCGTCGTCGACGACGATGCCGATCGCCAGCACCAGGCCGAACAGCGACAGGTTGTTGAGCGAATAGCCGAGCGGCAGCAGCACCGCCATCGTGCCGATCAGCGAGACCGGGATTGCCACCACCGGGATGATCGCCGCTCGCCATTTCTGGAGGAATACGATCACGACCAGCACGACGAGCAGCACCGCTTCGCCGAGGGTGTGGTAGACCGCGTCGATCGACTGGGCGATGAACTCGGTGGGATTGTAGATAACTCGATATTCCAGACCCTTGGGGAAGTCCTTTGACATCGCCTCGAGCTCGTCCTCGACCGCGGTGGCGGCAGCGAGCGCGTTGGAACCAGGGCGCTGGAACACGCCGAGGATGACGGTCGGCTGGTTCGAAAGGTAGGTGTTGGAGGAATAATCAGCGGCGCCGAGTTCGACGCGCGCAACGTCGCTCACCCGCACCTGGCGACCGTCCGTGTCGGTACGGACCACCACCCGGCCGAACTCCGTCGGATCCTTCAAGCGCCCCTGCGTTTCGATGTTGAGCTGAAAAGCGCTGCCGCTGGGGGTGGAGCCCGGCTGTCCCAGAGAACCCGCGGCGACCTGAATGTTCTGCCCGCGCAGCGCCTGGACGATATCGCCCGCCGTCAGGTTGAGCGCCGCGGCACGACCCGGATCGATCCACACGCGCATCGCGAAGTCGCGGGCGCCGAACATCCGCACGTCGCCAACCCCGTCGACGCGGGCCAGCCGGTCCTTCACCTGCGTCAGCGCGTAGTTGGAGATATAGCTGCGATCGACCGACTTGTCGGGGGAGATCAGGTTCACCACCATCAGGAAGTCGGGCGTGGTCTTGCGGGTCACGACGCCCAGCCGCTGCACCTCTTCGGGCAGGCGCGGCACCGCGACGGCGACGCGGTTCTGCACCAGCACCTGCGCGGCATCGAGGTCGGTGCCCGACTTGAAGGTGACGGTGATCGTCACATTGCCATCGCCAGTCGATTGCGACGACTGGTAGAGCATGTCATCGACGCCGTTGATCTCCTGCTCGATCGGGGCGGCAACCGTTTCGGCCACCGTCTCGGCCGATGCGCCGGGATAGCTTGCGGTCACCGTCACCGTCGGAGGCACGATGTCCGGATATTGGGAAATGGGGAGCGCCAGATAGGCGATCGCCCCGATGATCGTGATGATGACCGAGATCACTGCCGCAAAGATCGGGCGCGTGATGAAGAACCGTGAGAGGCGCATGGGGCCACTCCTCGTCAGAGAGGTCGAAAACTGGGGGTGTCAGCCGCCGGGTGTTGGGGGCGTCCCGGCGGCTGACGGGTCACCGGGCGAAGGTTGCCTCGCCCGTGACCGGTGCCGTGACGACCGGCGCGTCGGCAGCCGCGACCGGCGCGATGCGGCCGGGCTTTGGCTGAACCTTGGCGCCGGGCATCGCCATCTGGGAGCCGGCGATCACCACCTTGTCCTGTGGCGTGAGGCCGGAGCGAATGATGCGCAGGCCGTCGAGAACGGGGCCGAGTTCGACCGGCTTAGGCGCCACCGTGCCGTCCGGACCAACGGTCAGCACGAGCTTGCGTGCCTGGTCAGTCTGGATCGCGGCGTCGGGCACCATCAGCGCACGGGTTGTGCCGCCGGCCGATAGCCGCATGTTCCCGAACATGCCGGGCGTCAGGAACAGGCCCGGATTGCTCAGCACCGCGCGGCCGCGGATCGTGCCGGAGCGCGGATCGAGGCCGTTGTCGGTGAAGTCCAGCCGCCCCTTCCACTTGTACTCGGCCTCGTCCTGCAAGCGGATTTCGACCGGTGACGCCGCCCCGCCCGCTTCCTGCGCACGCCGAGTCTTCAGGAACAGCGCCTCCGACCCGTCGAAGGTGAAGTAGATCGGATCGAGCGCGTTGATCGTGGTGAGCAACGAACCGCCCTGCCCCTCTCCCGCGGCGACGAGATTGCCGGGGTCGACGCGGCGGTCCGAGATCCGGCCGGAAATCGGCGCGAGGACCCGCGTGAACTCCACGTCCAGCGCTCGGCTGCGAACCCGCGCTTGCCCCGCCGCAACCGCTGCATTGGCGGCGCGAACGCGTGCCTGCAGCCGTTCGAGGTCACTCCTCGAAACCGCGTCGACCGCGACCAGTCGCTCGGCCCGGCCGAGATCGGCCCGCGCCAGCGCCAGGTCGCTCTCGGCGCTGGCCAGACCGGCGCGGGCTTCCGCAAGCGCAGCGGTGAAGGGCCGCGGATCGATGGTGAAGAGCAGCTGGCCCTTGCGGACCACCGCGCCGTCGGTGAAATGCACGCCGGTAATCGCACCGGCAACGCGGGGTCGGACCTCGACCGCGCGGCTTGCCTCGAACCGGCCGACATAGTCGTCCCATTCGTTGACCTCGCGCACGAGCGGCGAAGCGACGGTTACCACGGGTGCCGGAGGTGCCGCGGGCGCGGCAGGCGCGTCCTTGAAGGCGATGCCCGTGCCGGCGGCGACCAGCGCAACCGGCAGGGCGACCACTCCTGCGCGCTGCCATAGCGGCAGGCGGCGGAAGCGTCCCCGAACGCCTGCGCGCGGCGTGTCGTCGGAGTGGATTGGAGAAATCATGTTCATCGGAAGCGCCTTCCCTGGTTCAGGGCTGAGCGGCCGCGGCTGATGCTGTCGAGCAGCGTCTCATACTGCTCGGGCGTGAAGCCGGCCTCGTGAAAAGAGCGGATTTCGTGACCGGGAACCGCGTCGCCATGATGCCAGGCGAGCACCGCCATCCGCCGCAGCGCCTCGAGCCGGGTGTCGGCGAGACGGGAGCTGCCGCTCTGGGCTCCGAACATCGAACCGAAGGCGATCGAGAGGCGACCAGGGGTTGCCAGGCTCGACAGCCGGTCCTTTTGCGCGATCGCCACCACGGACCATTCGAGTGCGGTAAAGCCGGTTGCGCGCGCGACCTGGGCGACGACGTCCGCCGGTGCGGCAATCGGGGTGCCCTGTAGCTCACTGAAGTTCAGATAGGCCATGACTCGTCTCCTCCTGTCCGACCGATCGCGGGCGCACGCCCCCGTGCCGCGCGGATCCCCTCCGCCGGCCTGCCGGTCCCTTGTTGTCCAAGGACATGGCTCTACGTTTCGCGCAGGAGGGTCCCAGCGGCGTCTCGTCCGAACCAATGCTGTTTTTGAAACGCTGTACCGAAGCCGCTGCCGGGTTCGCCCCGGTCCACGCTTCCTCTTCTATACTGTGCAGTATAGAAACGGCGGAAGAAGGGTCAAGAGCCTTTTCGTACCGGCCGGTATTTTTTGCGAGCCGGGGCGCTGCAAGGGCCCCGGTGGATCACTTGCCCGGCCACATCGCCAGGCTGGTGTCGATCAGCGATGTGAGGTCCTGGCACGACGCGCCTGCCCCGCCCTGCACCGCCAAGCCCTGCATGATGGCGATCAGAAAGCTGGTGAGCCCGACTGCGTCCGTCTCTGGCGGCAGGTCGCCCTCGCGCTTGGCCTGCTCGAACCGTTCGATCAGCGCTTGCTTGGCGATACGACCGCGGTGGATCACCTCTGCGCGGATCGACTCGGCGTCCGCCCCGCAGGCGACGGCATTGATCACGCCCATACAGCCCCTGGGGTCGCAGCTGCTTTTCTGCATTTCGAGCGCGCTGCGCAGCAGATGCTCTGCGACCTTGCGTGCGGTCGGCTCCTTCAACGACTCGCCGATATAGTCCAGCTTCTCGCGCTCATAGAGGTCGAGCGCCTGCTTGAAGAGCGCTTCCTTGTTGCCAAAGGCGGCATAGAGGCTGGGGCGCGTGATCCCCATCGCCTCCGTCAGGTCGCTGAGCGACGCGCCTTCATAGCCCTTGCTCCAGAAGACGCGCAGCGCCGCGGCTAGCGCGGCATCGGCATCGAACTCGCGGGGGCGACCCCTGACAGAACAAGCAAGTTTCATAATGACCGGTACATAAGGCAGCGGCGCGGAAAATCCAGTCCGTCGTCGCTCCGACCGGAGGTGCGGCGGGCGGCTGTGAGCCTACTGTGGCGACAGCCGGGCCCGGAACAGCTGCCCGCCCTCAATGACATAGATGATCGCCAGCAGCGCGATCCCGATGGCGAGATAGCCGATCGCCAGCGGCAAGGTTGTGCCGCTGTAGGATTGGCCGATAACCAGGCTTACCAACACCGCACCGATGCTGGTGATGAAGCCCTGCAACGACGACGCGGTGCCCGCAATGTGGCCGACCGGCTCCATCGCCATGGCCCCGAAGTTGGAGCCGCACAGGCCGATGCAGGTCATGCTGCATGCCTGAAAGACGATATAGCTCGTCAGCGTCTCCACCCCGGCCTGGATCAGCAGCACGTGGAGAAGCGAAAGCCCGATCAGCACCAAGACCGCCGTCTGGGAGATCAGGCGCGTCCCCAGTCGTTCGACCAGGCGGCTGTTCGCGAAGGACGCGATCCCCATCGCGCCGGCGCACACCGCGAACAACAGGGTGAACCGGTCCGCGGCGTTGAACTCGTCCACGAAAATCTGCTGCGCGGAGGAGACGAAGGAGAGGATGCCGCCAAAGGTAAGCGATGCGGCAATGGCATAGCCGATGGAAAAGCGGTTGGTGAGCGTGAGCGCATAGCTCGTCCGCAGCGCAGCCAGCGAGATCGGAACTCGGCGCGTGACCGGGAGCGTTTCCGGCAGGCGGACCAGCGTCCAGGCGAGGACCAGTGCGGCGAACGCCCCCAGCGCATAGAAGATGAACCGCCAGGGACCAAAGGCAAGCAACGCCTGCCCGATCGTTGGGGCGAGGATCGGCACCAGGAAGAAGATCATCTGCGCGATCGACATGGTACGCGCCATCTGGCGCCCGGAGGCACCGTCCCGCACGATCGCCACTGCGAGCACTCGCGTCGAGGCCGACATCAGCCCCTGCAACAGGCGCGCCCCGAGCAGCCCGGCAAAACTCACCGACCCCGCCGCGAAGATGGCGGCCGCGACGAACCCCGCCAGCGTGCCGATCAGCACCGGCCTGCGGCCGAGGCGATCGGCGAGCGGGCCATAGACCAGCTGGCCGGCGCCGAACCCGATCATGTACGCCGTGACGATCCACTGCCGGTGGTTCGGTGTGCTTACCGACAGGTCGCGGCCGATATCCGCAAGCGCTGGCAGCATGAGGTCGACGCCCAGCGCATTCACCGCCATCACCGCGGCGATGAAGGCGACAAACTCACGGGGGTGCATGCCGGCAGGCGCAGGATGAGGCTTCATGCGGGTGCCTATCGTCGAGGGAAGCACGCGAGACAAGGGATGGACGCAGCCTTCCACCTGTTCGACGATTCGGCTGCGGCGACGCGGCGAGCGAGGACCTTCCGGCCCCGGCCCGCCGACGTACCGGTTCAGGCGGCGGTGCGTCCGAGTGCCACAGGCATAGATGGCGCGCTGGCCTGCCGCGACTTTTGCGCTCCGGCCATGCGGCGGTAGGTTGCCAGCGCCTGCCCGACGACCTGGTCCATGTTGTAGTAACGGTACGTCGCCAGCCGCCCGACGAAGCTCACCCACGGCTCCGCCAACGCCAGCGCTTCGTAGCGCTTGTACAGCGCCTGGTTCTCTTCGCGGGGGATCGGGTAATAGGGATCACCGGTCGCACTGGGATATTCATAGGTGACGCTGGTGCGGTCGGCTTCCTGCCCGGTCAGGTGCTTGTACTCGGTCACGCGCGTGTACGGGACGCCTTCGTCGGGATAGTTCACGACGGCGACCGGCTGATGCTGCACCTCGTCCAGCGTCTGATGTTCGAAGCGCAGCGAGCGATACGGAAGCGGGCCGTAGCGGTGCTCGAAATACTCGTCCACGGGGCCGGTAAACACCAGATGGTCGTGTGGATACGAGTCCCGCACGTCGCGGTAGTCGACACCCAGCATCAGATCGATGTTCGGGTGGTCCAGCATCCGCTCGAACATGCGGGTATAGCCTTCCAGCGGCATCGCCTGGAAGCGGTCGGTGAAATAGCGGTCGTCCGTGCCGGTGCGGGTGGGCACGCGCGCAGTCACGGCCTTGTCGAGCTCGGACGGATCAAGGCCCCATTGCTTGCGCGTATAACCGCGGAAGAACGTCTCGTAGAGTTCCTGGCCTACCTGCGACACGACCACATCGGCCGAGGTGCGGATCGGCTCCACCGGTTCTGCACGGGCCGCGAGAAAGGCCGCGACCTCCTCGTCGGTCTGCATGTCGAGCCCGTAGAGCGCGTTCAGCGTGGTCCGGTTGATCGGGATCGGCACCAGCTGGTCGCCGACCGAGGCCTGCACCCGATGCTCGTACGGCCGCCATTCGGTGAACCGCGAGAGATAGTCGAAGATCTCGGGCGAGTTGGTGTGAAAGATGTGCGGACCATATTGGTGGATCAGGATGCCGGCATCGTCGAGACGATCATAGGCGTTGCCGGCCACATGCGGCCGCCGATCCACGACCAGCACGCGCTTCCCGCCGTCCGCGGCCAGGCGCTCCGCCATCACCGCGCCCGCAAAGCCGGCACCGACGACCATCACGTCATAGCGGTCGCGGGACGCAGGCCACACCGTCGGCGACACGACTGCCTCGACACGGCCGCGCGCGGCGATCTCCGCCGAGATCAGCGCCATCATTTCAAACGCGGTGCTGTTCCAGGACGCGCGCGCGAGCAGCGCATCCGCTTCGTCGCGCCATGCCGTCCCCTCGCCACGCAGGCGCATCGCTGCCTCGCACGCCCGGACGAATGCGTCAGGCGTATCGGCAATCCCGACCGCTGGCAGCTGGCCATAATGCCGCACCACATCCGTGATCGGCGTGGAGACCACGGGACATCCGGCGGCGAGATATTCGGGGGTCTTGGTCGGGCTGATGAACCGCGTGGCTTCGTTCATCGCGAACGGCATGAGCGCCACGTCCCAGCCAGCCATATAGGCAGGCAGTTCGGCGTAGGTCTTGGCGCCCAGATAATGGATGTTGGCGCGGCGCGGCAAATCCTGTTCTGCGATCTTGACCACGGGGCCGACGACGACCAGCGACCACTCCGGGTGCGTGTCGGCGACCGCCGCAAGCAGATCAAGGTCCATCCGCTCATCGATCACGCCGCTGAAGCCCAGCCGCGGGCCGGGGATACCTGCCTGGTCCAGCGGCGTTTCCAGCCCGTGGCGCGCATGGGCAAAATGCGGAACGTCGATGCTGGACGGGAACGCGTGCACGTTCGAATGGCGGCTTCGCTTCGCCTCGTACAGGCTTGTTCCGCCAGTGAAAACGAGGTCGGCGCACTCCAGCAGCAGGCGTTCGCGCTCCAGCAGCTCGGGCGGAGCGCCGCGAAACGCCGACAGCTCATCCATGCAATCATAGACGATGCAATCGGCAGGAAGGTGCTGCGAGAAGGGCAGCATCATCGGCGTATAATACCACCGGACGACCGGACCCCGTGTTCCGGCAAGCGCGTCGTCCAGCAGCGACGCCAGTTGCGCCTCCTCACCCGGTCCACGAGCGGACGCATCCAGCTGCGGCGTCAGAACCTCGACGCCGCTGTCCTTGCAGACCTCCCGCCGCAATCGCGCTGCGCCCAGCCCTTGCAGATACTCGGGCTCTTCCCAGAAGATCACCCGATGGCTTGCGGCAAAGCGGGTCATCAGATGCTGCGGTCGCTGAAAGACGAAGGCCCAGCGAAGATGACTGAAGCAGATCAACGTCGGTCGATCACCGCGTGCCCTGGCAAATTCGAGGACGCTACCATTCGACGGCAACTGATTGGCCATGCGCGTCCCTCCAAGACATCTATGTACAACTAGGATGAAACTACGTTTTCCGTCGATTGTTCCATAATGTTGCCGGGAGATCCGAAAATACACGGAACGAACGCCGTCCGCCACGGGTTGGGGTGAGGATGAGCTAGAGGTGCCGGATGCAGCAGATCGAGCTTTGGGGTGGAATCGAATGCACGGTGAACCGCACGCGCGGAGGCTATCTCGACCAGTCCCGCCTGAACGGACACCAGGACCGGTTGGCAGACCTCGACCGCTTTGCGGAGCTGGGGCTCGATGCAGTCCGCTACCCCGTCTTGTGGGAGCGGGTCGCGCCCGATGATCCGGAACAGCCGGACTGGCGCTGGTCGGACGAGCGGCTGAACCGCTTGCGCGAACTGGGCATTCGGCCGATCGTGGGCCTCGTTCACCATGGCAGCGGGCCGCACTACACCAACCTGCTGGACCCGGGTTTCGCACCGGGTCTGGGCCGCTTCGCCGAGCAGGTTGCCGAGCGCTACCCCTGGGTAGAGGACTGGACGCCGGTCAACGAGCCCCTGACCACGGCGCGATTTTCCGCGCTCTATGGCCATTGGTATCCGCATGCGGCGGAAGAAGGCAGTTTCTGGATGGCGCTCCTGAACCAGGTCGACGCCACGCGCTTCGCCATGCAGGCGATCCGCCGGATCAACCCGACCGCGCGGCTGATCCAGACCGATGACCTTGGACGCACCTATGCGACCACGCAGCTGGCACAGCAGGCCGCATTCGACAATCTGCGACGCTGGGCAAGCTGGGATCTGCTGTTCGGCCGCGTCACGCCGCAGCATCCGCTGTGGAAGCGGGTGGCGGCATTCAGACTGGGCGATCGCCTGCGGCAGATCGCCGATGCGCCCTGCCCTCCCGATGTCGTCGGGTTGAACCATTATCTCACCAGCGACCGGTTCCTGGACCATCGTCTGCAGCGCTATCCGTCGTCGACCCACGGCGGGAACGGCCGGCTCGCCTATGCGGATACGGAGGCGATCCGCGTCTTGGATCCGCCTCCCGCAGGCCTTGGCGGTGCAATCCGGGAGGCTTGGCAGCGCTATCGCACGCCGATCGCGATCACGGAGGTGCACAATGGATGCACCCGCGAAGAACAGTTGCGCTGGGTTGCAGAGGCTTGGGACACCGCCTGTGCAGCCCGCGCCGACGGGGTCGATCTTCAGGCCGTCACTGCCTGGTCCTTGTTGGGCAGCCACAGCTGGGACACGCTGCTCACCCGGCCGGGAACCTATGAGCCGGGCGTGTTCGATACCTCCAGCGGTCTGCCACGCCCGACGGCACTGGCCGATCTTTGGCGGGGGCTTCCGAACGACGCCGCGCGTCACCCGCTTGCGCGGCAACCGGGCTGGTGGCGCCGCCCGGAACGGCTGCTCTACCCGCTGCCTCATCCTGGGACGGCAAGACGGTCCGACGTTCATGAGCCTGCACCACCCCTCATGATCTGCGGTGCCGAGACCATGCTGGGTCAGGCGATCGTCCGTGCCTGCGACGTGCGCCACATCCGCTATGCCCTCGCGGATCAAAGCGCCTTCGTGAGCAACCCAGTGGAAGCGGCCACCGGCGTGCTGGAGGCGACCTCTCCCTGGGCAATCGTCAACGCTGCCGGGTGGAGCGACATCGACGCCGCCGAAGACGCGGAAGAGCAATGCCGCCACAGCAACGTGCAAGGCCCCGTGTCTCTGGCCCAAGCCGCCGCCGCACGAGGCATCCCGTACCTCGGGTTCTCAAGCGACCTGGTGTTCGATGGCAGCAAGGCTGGCCTCTATGTCGAGTCCGATCCTGTCCGACCCCTCAGCGCCTTTGGCCGAAGCAAGGCGGCGCTGGAGGCGGAATGCGCCACGCTCGGCAACACGCTGCTGATCCGAACCGCGGTCTGCTTTTCGCCGCATGATCCGGCCAATTTCGCCGCGGCGGTGTTGGACAGCCTGGCGGCGGGGCGGCGCGTTGCGGCGTCGCAAGACTATAGGGTGACGCCCAGCTTCGTGCCGCAACTCGTTGATGCGGCGCTCGATCTGCTGATCGACGGCGAGACCGGTATCTGGCACCTGACCAACGGCGAGGCGCTGAGTTGGGCGGAGTTCGCAGCTCGGATCGCAAGCTGTGCGGGCCATGATCCCGCTCAGATCAAGCCGTTCGCGGGTCCTCCGCCGCAATGGCAGGCCCCCCGCCCTCGCGCCGCAAGGCTTGGCAGCGAGAAGGGTAGGTCGTTGGGATCCTTGGACAAGGCGATCCAGCGCTTCGTGACCGAACGGACCGCCCTGCAAACCCGGAGCATCGCGCCGGTTCGCGCGCTCGGCTGAGCCGCGAATTCCGCGTAAAGCCGAGTCCCATGACACGGCCGGCGCTCCGTGGAACGCCGGCCGCCTCTGCATCACTGCCCCTGGTACGGGTCCACGCCCGGCGCTGTGAGCGGGGCGGCGATCCGCGCCAGATCCTCTGGCGGCGCCTTCGCCTCGGCACGGTCGTAGGTGAGTAGGCCGTTGATCTCGTCCTCCACGTCTGTGGTCTGCGTGTAGACGGCTGCGCTCAGGCCCTCCTCGCGCGCCTGGCGGATGATCTCGTCGAACTTGATGCGATAGCGCGTGAGGTAGTCCTGCCGGTCGGTCGCCACCTGATAGCCCCAGTTGCGCTTGCCGGTCCGCCAGATGTGGCCGCTCACCGGCAGGCCGATGCCGCCATATTCCCCGATCACGATGGCACGCGTGGCCGAGCGCGGAGGGACGTTGGGCTTGTCCTCATAAGTATGGATGTCGACCATGTCCGAGGCCTCGGGCGCGACGTCGAGCCAACCGCTATCCGCGTTGACCACGCGGCTCGGGTCCATGCCCTTCACCAGCTTGGCAAGGGTGGTCGAGTCATACTGCCCCCAACCCTCGTTGTTGACGACCCAGGTCACGATCGAGGGGAAAGCGCGCAGATCGCCGATCATGGCGGTCAGTTCCTGCTGGAACTCGGTCATTGCGGTCGACGAGAACACCGCCTGGCTCTTGCTGGAGCCGGTGACGAACTGGTCTTCGTCGCCGCCCGATGGCATGTCCTGCCAGATCAGCATGCCCAGGCGGTCGGCGTCATGATAGTAGCGCGCCGGTTCGACCTTGATGTGCTTGCGCAGCATGTTGAACCCGGCCTTTTTCAGGAAGACGATGTCGCTCGCCATCGCCTCTTCCGAAGGGGGCGTCAGCAGGCCGTCGGGCCACCAGCCCTGGTCCAGCGTGCCGTTCTGGAAGAGCGGCTTGTTGTTGAGCAGGATGGCAGGCTGGCCGCGCAGCGTCCCCGCTCCGATGGACACCTTGCGCATCGCGAAATAGCCGGTGACACGATCGATCGGCTCCCCCACCACCTGCGCCCGCGCGTAGGTGGCACGCTCACGCTCCGTAAAGCGCGCGTCATAGGCGCTGCGGTTGCGATCCTTTGCGGTGGCATAGGGATCCTTCACCGTCAGCAGCTCGGTCGTGAGATCGTACAGAAACGGATCATCCGGCGACCAGAGATGCGCGTTCGATATCGGAAGGCTGGCGTGGCGGTTTGCCCGCACCACCGTGGATGCGATCACCTGCCCGTTCTTGCTGGCAGTGACGCGCACGGCATCGGTGTCGTTGGCCGAGCGGTTGAGCGCGATGTCCACCTCCAGGCGCCCGCGGTCAATGTCCGGGGTCGCGCGCACGTCGGCGATGTGCAGCTCCGAAACCGGCTCCAGCCACACGGTCTGCCAGATGCCGCTCACCGGCGTGTACCAGATCCCCTGGGGCGCCAGCGTCTGCTTGCCGCGCGGCTGGGTTCCGTCCGACGTGGGGTCGGCTACCTGGACGACCAGCTCATTGTCTCCGCTGCGCAGATGCGGCGTGATGTCGAAGCCGAAGGTGGCCGAGCCGCCCTTGTGCGCGCCGACATAGGCGCCGTTGACCCACACCGCCGCTTCGTAATCGACCGCGCCGAAGTTCAGGAGAACGTGCTGCCCCTTCCAGTCCGCGGGCACGGCGAAGCTGCGACGGTACCAGATCCGATCGTCCGGAAGCACCGGCCGCTGCACGCCGGACAGCTTGGATTCGACCGCGAACGGCACCAGGATCTTGCCCTGCATTTGCGTCGGCTGGGGCGTGCCTGCCTTGGCAATGGCATAATCCCACTGGCCGTTCAGGTTGAGCCAACGATCGCGCACGCGCTGCGGCCTGGGGTAGCTGCGCCAGGCGTTCTCCGGTGTTACCGCCTGCCCCCAACGGGTCGTCAGCGCCGTCTTGTAGACGATCGCCTCGGGCGCTGCGGGAACGGTGCGCTGCGCGGCTGCAGGCATGGCTGCAACCAGCGCCAGGGCAGAGCCCAGCAACAACGTGCGCGAAAACACCATCAGATCCTCCCTTTTTTCGGAAGCCTAACGGCATCCCCTGCGGGAGGCGAATGGAATTAGCGTGTCTTTGCCGAGGCCGGCGCAGGCTCCCACGTCATGCTGCGGGAGTCGCCTGCCACCCCCCACCCAGTGCCAGGAAGAGCCGTACCTGGTCGTCCGCGATGCGGCTTTCCTGCGCAGCGAGCGCCTGCTCGGCGTTGATGAGCACGCGGTCCGCGTCCAGCACCGGCAGGAAGCCCTGGCGCCCGGCCCGGAAGAGCGTCTGGGCATCCTTGGCCGCGCGGGCAGCCTGGCTCCGGGCCGCCTCCAGTTCGGTGCGCCGGTCGAGATCGCGCGCATAGACGGTGAGCGCAGTCTCCGCCTCCCGCAGCGCCGTCAACACCACGCCGTCGAAGCGGGCATAAGCTGCATCCGCCTCTGCCTCAGCCATGCCGATGCGCGCACGGACCCGCCTGCGGTTCGGAAACTCCCAGCTGATGAGCGGCCCCAGTCCGAACTTCAACGTATCGGAACCGAGGAAGGATTCCGCCACGCCGACCGAGCCCGCAGAAGCGCCCAGCCGGATCTTGGGATAGAGGTCAGCCGTCGCCACCCCGATCCGGGCGGTCGCGGCCCGCAGCAGCAGCTCGGCCTGCCGAACATCCGGGCGGCGGCGCAGCAGCGCGGCACCGTCGCCGATCGGGATGGGCGCCTCGATGCGCGGCTCATGCGCACAGGCAGCGACCCGCTGGTCGAACTCGGCTGGCGGCTTCCCGGTCAGCGTGGCGAGCCGGAACAACGCAGTCTGCTTCTCAGCGATCAACGTCGGCATGTTGGCACGCACCTGGGCCTCCTGCGCGCTCGACCGGGTCACGTCGAGCGTACTCCCCCGGCCGCCGCGCACGAGCCGGCGGGTAAGTTCGGTGCTGCGGCGCTGCAGGTCCAGCGCCTGCTGGACGACGCCGATCTCCCGACCCGCAGCACAGGCCTCGACATAGGCAGCCGTGGTCTGCGCGACGACGGTGACGCGGGTCGCGTCATAGGCCGCCTGTGTCGCGGCGACGTCTGCATCGGATGCCTCGATCGCGCGGCGGATCTGCCCGGCGAGATCGACCTGATAGCTGACCGAGGCACCGAGTGAGTAGACCCAGGCCGACGGTAGCGTCTCGCCTGGACGCAGTTCCTCCTGCGCCGATCGCATCCCCCGCGCAAAGCTTGCATCAAGCCCTGTCTGTGGGTTGCGGGCATCCTCGGTGATGGTGCGCTGCGCCTGCGCCCGGTCGATGTTCGCCGCTGCCACGCGCAGATCCGTGTTGGCCGCGATAGCCTCCTGTACCAGGCTGTCGAGCACCGGATCGCGGTACAGGCGCCACCAGTCCGCCGGCACCGGGGTCGCGGCAAACGCCGCCTCCTTGCCGCTGACGAAGGGGGCATTGGCGGACGGCCGCTCGGCAATCGCCGTTGCCGGGCGGTGATAGTTGGGGCCGACCGGCGCACAGGCCGCCGCAGCGACCGTCGCCAGCAGCGGCACCACTCGGCGAAATCCACGCGCGATCATGCTGCCTTCTCCGCCGCTACCTTCCGCCCAGGCACGCCGACCGGCGGCTTGTTCTTGTCGCGGTCCGGATGGATCACGTTCACCGTCGCCGTGCGCCCCACGACCAGGGACAGGCCTGCCGGCACGCGATCCAGCGTGATGCGGACGGGCACGCGCTGGGCCAGCCGCACCCAGTTGAAGGTGGGGTTCACATTGGGCAGCAGCTTGTCGCCGGCCGAACGATCGCGATCGTCGATGCCGCTGGCGATGCTCTGCACATGCCCCTCGATGATCCGGCTCTCACCCATCAGATGCACCTGGACCCGATCTCCCGGTGCGATGCGCGGCAGCTTGGTTTCCTCGAAATAGCCGACCGCGTGGATCGACTTGCGATCGATGATCGCGAACTCGGGGCGGCCAGCGGTGGCATAATCGCCGGGCCTCAGGTCGAAGTTGGTAATGGTGCCGTCCACGCCCGAACGCACCTCGGTGCGCGCAAGGTTCAGCCGCGCCGTCTCCAGTTGCACCTGCAGCCGGGCAAGCTCGGCACCCAGCTGCGCCACCTTGGCATCGCCCTGTTCGCGCTCCTCGGCGGGAACCAGGTCGCCGAGGGCGCGATTGCGTCGCGCTTCCCGCTGCGCCTGGGCGATCAGCACGCGCTGCGCAGCCATCGCCGCCTGCGCCTGCTGCACCGCAAGCTGGTAGCGCGGCCGGTCGATGATGAACAAGGGCGTGCCGGCGCGCACCTGCTGGTTGTCGTGCACCAGCACTTCGCTCACCAGCCCGGACACGTCGGGTGCGACCTGCACGACATCGGCGCTGATGCGCCCGTCGCGGGTCCAGGGATCGGTCTCATAGTGGCGCCACAACGCCTCCCCGACAAAATAGGCGGTAAGGACGATGGCGAGCGTGACAAGCACGCGAAGGATGATGACGGGTTTCATGACGATCTCAGAAGGAAAGCGCGAAGGGCGTACCGCGGGAGAGCCCCATGGCGATCAGTCCCCAAAGGACGACCACCAGCGCGAAGTCGAAGAGGCCGCGGTGGAACACGATGCGATAGAAGCCGACGCGAGCGAGCGCCCATTCGAGCGGCAGCGACGCCGCATAGGCGAGGATCGCCGCAATCAGCAGCGGATGGACATAGATGCCGTTGATGTCGATCTGGCCGTTCATGCGGCGGTTGCCTCCGGTTGCCAGGCGTTTGCGTCAGGGAAAAGGTTGCGGCGGAGTCCCACCAGCGCATGCAGGGTCGGGGCGCGGCTCTGAAGGTCCGCGGGCTCGTCCAGCACCCGGCTCAATGCTGCATCGATCTGGTCGAGCAGCAGCAGCGGCGGCGGTTCGCTCCCACCATTGCCGAGCCGGCGGAAGTGTCGGCCGAGCGTCGCCACCAGGACTTCGAGCGCCGTGCGCCCAGCGCCCGATGCGGTACCTCGCGCTGCATCGCGGACCTGGAGCACGCCCAGGCCGACACGCAGATCGCGCAGTGCGTCGGTGCCGGCAAGGCGGAGGTCTGCCGCCGCACGCGGCAGCCGCGGGAGGATCAGCCCGACCCGGTCGAGCATCCGGCTGGTCCAATCCGCCGGGCTGCGGATCGCCCGCCCCTCTGCCGCATCGGCAAGGTCGCGCCAGCCCGCCCGCAGGACGCGCAGCACGGCGGCAGCCGGGTCGAGAACCCGGACCAGGCGCGTGGCAAAGATCGCCGCCAGCACGCCTGCGCAAAGCGCGAAGTTGCTGTTCACGAAGGTGGCGAAATCGGACGGGCCATAGTTGTTGTTCAGCGCAAGCCCGCCCGCGATGCCGATCAGCAGCGGCATCACCGCGCCCAGCAGCGGTGGAAAGGCCAAGGCCGCGCCCAGCGGCAGGAACAAGGGTGCGAGCACCAGGGCGAGCATCGGAAATCCGCTGATCATTGGCAGAATCGCGAACAGATAGAGGCCGACGATCGGCACCCCTGCCGCGGTCCCGAACAGGAATCCGCGTTGGGCGACGGTCGGATCGTCCATGGCAGCGAAGAAGCAGCACATGACGGCAGCGATCATCGTCGCAGTCGCGCCATCGGGCCACCCGCTGAAGATCCAGAACGCAGCACAGCCGAGGATCGCGAGAACGGTCGCGAACGCCGACCGCAGCGCAAGACCATAGTCGAGGTGGAAGCGCCTGGGTTGCGCGGCACGGATCACCGGCCTGAGGCTCTCCGGCAGCTTTTCGTCCGGATGCTGGATGACGCGCGCAAGTTGGCGGATGGTCGCGAGCAGCACGACGAGCTCGCCCAGGCGACCCGCTAGATTGGTTCGCAGGAGCGCGTGCCAGCTCTGTTCGCGTGCTGCGTCCTCGGCCAGTTGCTCGCATCGCTCGCGCAGCGAATCCGGTTCGGCGGACGCAGGATCCTCGCTCCAGCGACGGACGTCGGCGATCAGTGCGTCGAGCGGCTGTGGCATCGCGTCTTCGGCCCGAAGCGTCGCGATGCGATCCTCTATCGCCGACACCATCGGCAGCAGCAGGACGAGCCGGTCCTGAAGCGCCGCCAGCGTGCTGCGCTCCGGGCGCACGCGCGCGGTGTCATAGGGAAGATGGGTGCCGAGCAGGTGCAGATCGGTGGTGTCGTTGGCGAGGCGTCGGCGCTCGGCGTCCACTTCGGGAGCGACCCGCCCCCCCAGCGCGTGCGCCGTCCAGCGCTCGGCATCCCGCAGCACCCCACCCACGCGCGCACGCACCGCGTCTGCCACGCTCACCGGCAGCACGATGGAATGGAACACCAACGCGCACAGCACGCCCAGGCCGATTTCCTGCGAGCGAAGCACCGCCGTCGCAAAAACGGTTTCGGGATGGGTGGCGGCCGGAAAGCCGACGAAGGCCGCCGTATAGCCGGCAAGCATGAACAGATAGGATCGCGGCGTACGGTCCAGCAGCGAGACGAACAGACAGACGCCGACCCAGAGCGCCAGCACCAGCGTCAACAGCACCGGCGCGTTCACGAACGCGGGGACCAGCAACGTCGCCGCCCCTGCGCCCACCACGGTCCCGATCAGGCGGAACACGCCCTTCGACACCGAGGCGCCCGACAGCGGCTGGCTCGCGATATACACGGTCACCATCGCCCAGAACGGGCGCTCCAGCCCGATCGCGAACGACAGGTACAGCGCCAGCAGCGCCCCTGCGAACGCATTGGCGGAGAAGATCATGTGCCGGAAGCCGATGGTCATGCTGCGCAGGTCCGCTCGACGCCTTCCTGCAACGTCGCTGCAACCCGGTCCATGACGCGCAGCGCGACCTGAACGTCCTCGTCGGGAATGCCGGCGAAGACATGGCCGCGCAGGGCCGCCGAGCGCGCTTCCACCTCCGCCGCAAGCGACCGCCCTGCTTCGGTCAGGTGCAGCGTCTTGGCGCGGCCGTCCTCCGGATCCGGGCGGCGGTCGATCAGCCCGGCATGCAGCAACTGCTGGATCAGCGGCACCAGCGAGGCGCCTTCGACACCCAGTTCCTCCGCAAGCGCCCCTTGCCGCAGGCCGTCGCCCATTCGGCCGATCAGCATCACCGCCAGCGCCGTGGTATGCGACAGCTCCAGGGAAGAAAGCCCCTTGTCGATGTAGCGGCGATACGCGCGCGCGAGCGGCATGAGGCGGTGCGTGAACCCGCGCTGGAGTTGTTGATCCGGCATGCGGCGTCAGATAGTTAGGTAGCTAACTAAATGGAAGTCCCTCCGGCAACATTTTGTTGCAGTTGAAGGCAGCGGTGGGACGGCCGCCACTGTCCCCCTCCCCGCGTCCATTCCGGTTGACTGGCAGCGCCGGATACGGTCGAACGCGGCGTCACCAAAGGAGAGTGGGGATGCGGGTTCTGGGTCGAGCGCTGGGCTTGCTTTTGCTGGGAACGGTCGCCGGTTGCGCGCCAACCGCATCGGTGAAGGTGATGACGTTCAACGTCCGCCTTCCGGTCGACAAGGGCTTCAAGAGCTGGGAAGCGCGTCAGCCCGTGATGGTTGCCACGATCCGCGACACCAAGCCGGACATCATCGGATCCCAGGAACTGTTCAAGCGCCAGGGCGATGATCTGGTGCGCGCCCTGCCGGAATATCGCTGGTTCGGCCGCGATCGCCGCGGTGGCGAGGCGGACGAGCATATGGGCATCTTCTACCGCACCGATCGGCTGCGGCTGGTCGAGCAGGGCGACTTCTGGCTGTCGGACGCACCGGAACAGCCGGGCAGCATGAGCTGGGGCACCGACCTGCCGCGGATGGCGAACTGGGGGGTGTTCGAGACGATCGGGCGCACGCCGCACCGGTTCCTGTTCGTCGACACCCACCTGCCGCACCGCGACAAGGATGCGCAGGCACGCGAACGGGGGATCGCGCTGATCCTGGCTCGCCTGCCTGAGATCGCCAAGGACCTGCCGGTGGTGCTCGCCGGGGATCTCAATTCCGAGCCTGACAGCGGGGTCTATGCCGCGCTTTCCCGGGCCATGACCGACGTCTGGACCGCCGCGCCGCGCAAGCAGGGACCCGACGCCACCTTCCACGACTTCACCGGCCAGCCGACGAAGCGGATCGACTATCTTTTCGTGCGCGGCTTCACCGTGAAGGATGCGGTGGTCGACACGCACCACGAGGGCATCACCTATGCATCCGACCATTTCCCGGTCGGCGCGACGCTGACCTTCCAATAGCAGAGTTGCCGGGTCGGCCGCCTTCGCGCCCGACCCGGCACCGCCTTACCAGTTAAAGCCGGCCCGCGCGTAGATGTAGCGGCCGTTGAAGCCGAACGGCGAGTAATAGGGGAAGCCCAGCACGCCGCTGGTGTTGTTCGCCGGGATGATCTGGTCGGGGTAGACGTCGAACAGGTTGTTCACGCCCAGGCCGAACTGCGCGCCCTTGCTGGCCTGATACCGCAGCTCCAGGTCGGTGATCGCGCGCTTGCCGGTGTGCACGTCGGCCGCTTCGGTCGTGCCGGGCTGAGTGACGTCGCCATAGTAGGTGACGCGTGCCAGCGCGCCGAGCTGGTCGAGCGACCAGTCGATCGTGCCGGTCACCTTCTCCCGCGGAGTGCCCTCCTCCAGCGACAGGATGCGGGTGCGCGCAAACAGCGTCGGCGCCGGGTCCAGCGTGGATGTGGTGGTCGGCACGCGCGTGACCTTCACGTCGTTGATGTTGCCGGCGACCGTGAAGTCAAAGCTGCCTGCCGCAGCCGTGCGCAGACGGTAATGCGCGACCGCATCGATGCCCTTGGTCGTTGATGCCAGTCCGTTGATAAAGAAGCGCGCCGCCTGCACGCCGGTCGGCAGCAGTTCGGCAACGGCGCCGCCGCTCAGATTTTCCGACAGGCCCAGCTGATCGCGGATGTGGATGCGATAGGCGTCGACGGTCAGGTCGAAGCCGCCGGCGCGCACCACGAAGCCCGCCGACAGGTTGGTCGACTTCTCGGCATCGAGCGGCAGCCCGCCCAGCGCCTGGGCGACCGGGTCGACGGAAGGATAGGTACCCGTCTGCACCGGCGAACCGTTCTGCACCACCTGCGCGATCTGGGTGAAATACTGCTGCTGCAGCGACGGCGCGCGGAAGCCTGTCGAGGCGGTGCCACGCACCGCCAGCCAATCGGCCAGATCATAGCGCGCCGACAGCTTGCCGTTCACCGTCGAGCCGAAGTCCGAATATTTCTCCGCCCGACCCGCAATGCCAAGCAGAAGCTTGTCGGTTACCTGCGCCTCGACATCGACATAGAGGCTGCCGTTGCGACGGCTGCGCTCGATCTCGTTGAGCGGCGAGAAGCCGCCGAAGCCCTGCGCACCCGGGGCTGCACCCGCGACCGCGCCGGTCGTCGGGTAGCCATAGGAGGCAAGCTCGCCCGCCTCGATCTTGTACCCCTCGCGCCGGCCCTCGATGCCGAACGCGACGTTGAGCGACTGGAACACGTCGAAGCTCCGCGCGACGTCCAGGCCGGCGACCCACTGATCATAGACCAGTGCGCCGTCGTAGAAGTCAGTCGGCGTGTCGGCGCCGAACGCATAGTTCGCCGAGTTGAGCGTGCGGAACTCGATCTTGTTGCGCCCATAGCTGACGTTCAGGTCGACGTTCCAGCCGGCGACATCCCCCTTCACGCCGACCGCCGAGTTGATGTCCTTGGAGCGGCTGTTGATGAGCGGCAGGAATCCGTCGGGGTAGCCGGCCAGCGTCGTTGCCGTGCTCGCAAGCCGGGGAAAGGCCGCGCTCTCGGACTCGCGGTTCTGATAGCCGGCCCAGCCGTAAAGCTGGAAGTTCTCGCCAATCGACGTGCCGGCGTTGGCAAAGATTGAATACTGATCGACCTCGGGATCGCCATAGCGGCCGGTGACGCGGGTCGGCGTCACGCGCGGGTCGAAATCGGCGCGGTTGGTCGGCTCACGCTTGGTGTACTCGCCCGAGACGGTCAGGAAGCCGTCGCTGCCGAAGCCGATGCCCTGCCATGCCGAAGCCGTCACCGTCGGCTCGCCATTGGTGTGGCGGCTGCCGCGCGCGGTGTCGATCTGGGTGTTGTAGAAGCCGTAGGTCACCGACGCGCCGCCGCCCTCGCGCGCTTCGCGCAGGCGCAGGTTGACGACGCCCGCAATCGCGTCCGAGCCATATTGTGCCGACGCGCCGTCGCGCAGCACCTCGATGCGGTCGAGCGCAGTTACGGGGATGGTGTTGAGGTCAACGGCGGCCGAGCCGCGGCCCACCGTGCCGTTGGTGTTGAGCAGCGCCGAGGTGTGCCCGCGCACGCCGTTGATGAGCACCAGCGTCTGGTCTGGTGACAAGCCGCGCAGCGTCGCCGGGCGGATTGCGTCGGTGCCGTCGTTCGCCGCCGGGCGCGGGAAGTCGATTGAAGGCGCCACCGCCGCCAAGGCTGCACCAAGCTCGGTCGTTCCCTGCCGCTGCAGGCTTGCCGCGCTCAGCACGTCCACCGGCGAGACGCTGTCGAGGCGGGTCCGCCCTTCGGCGCGAGTGCCGGTGACGATGATCTCATTGCCTTCGTCTGCAGGCGTCGCGGCACCTGCCGTGGGCGCATTCTCCGCCTCCTGCGACGGGACACTGGTCTCCTGCGCCATTGCAGGCGCGGCGGTCAGCGCCAGGAAGGAGACGGTAAGCAGGCCGGCAAGGCGAAGACGATCCATGGAAACCCCGTTGATGGTCGCCGCCCGAGCACAGGCGGCGGAGTGTCGCGGCCACGTCCCAGCGGGACGCACGCCACGCGCCGACTCGGCGGCGCGGCCGACGGCGTTCACTCCAGCTACGCGCATCCAGGCAACGAGGGAGCAGAAACCTCCTTGCGGCCGCGCAAGCTTTTCTTTGACTTGGCACCGCCCTGCCCGTCTTGCCGCACAGCCTCCCCGAACCAAGTCGCTGCCTAATCAATTGACAAATTACTTTGTTTAACTGACCTTCCCGCATCGCTGGATAGACGAGCCGAAAACGGCCGCTGCCCTGCAAAGATGGAACGCGAACCAGGGGAGGTTTCATGCACATCCAGACTTGCCGCGTCCTGCTGGCATCGGCCGCATTGCTGGCAGGATACTCCGGTTTGGCTCTCGCGCAGACCAGCGCCACCCGTCCCGTGGACGAGGCCAATCCCCTTGTCGGCACCGCGCCGCTCGACCGCAAGGAACTGATCGGCAACGCGCCGCCGGCGGGCGAACCGCTTTATTCCGGCATCACCTCCCCGGGTGCGCGCCTCCCCCACGGCGCGGTCGAGGCGGCGCCGGTCAACGTCAACATCGAGCAGACGTACCCGACCGGCGTGGCGACACCCTATTACTATCCCGCGCCCACCATGATCGGCTTCACCGGGGGCGGCGGTGCGACCTATGGCGGCGGTGCGCAGCCGATCCTGATGCCGATCGTCGGCGATTGGACCGTGCCGCCGGTCTACACGCAAAGCTGGTACGACAAGGCCAAGGAGGTCGCCGCACCCGGCTATTATTCGGCTTATCTCGACAGCTTCAAGGTCCGGGCGGAGCTGACCGCTACCCGCTGGACCAGCCTGATGCGGTTCACCTTCCCGACCACGGACCGCGCCCACATCCTCCTCAACCTGCCTTTACGCGGGGGCGAGGTGGAGATCGTCGGCGACCGCACCGTTCGCGGCATCGCCGCCAGGCGCGCTGAAAAGGGCGACAGCCAATATTTCGTCGCGGAATTCTCGCGGCCGTTCACGACCTTTGGCACGTTCCGGAAGTCGGCCGGAAACAACCGCGGCTATGGCATCGGCGACAAGGAGGTGATGCCGGACACCCGCCGCACCACCGGCAGCTATGCCGGCACCTACCTGGACTTCACGACCAAGGCGAACGAGCCCGTGCTGGTGCGCATGGCCCATGGCGCGAGCTATGCTGCCGCCGAGCGTCGCCTTCGCGCAGAAAGTGCCGGCTGGGACTTCGACGGCACCCGCAACCAGGCGCGGGAGGCATGGGCGCAGCTGCTCGACCGCGTCCACGTGACCGGCGGCACGCCCAAGCAGCGGATGCTGTTCTATTCGACCCTGTTCCAGTCCTTCGCGAGCCCGCGCCTGGTCGCCCGCAAGGGAGAGAGCTTTGCCGATAGCAACGGCAAGGTGCAGACAGCGGGGTACGACCGCTATGGCCCGGTGCCCTTCTGGGACACGGGCCGCAACCAGATCGTGCTGCTGGAACTGCTCGAGCCCAGGACGGTGCAGGACATCATGCAGTCCGAGCTCGACATGGCGCGCGAGCGCGGCTTCATGAACACGTCCTTCCACGGCGACAATGCGGTGTTCCTGTACCTGGGTGCCGCCCGACGCGGCATTCCGTTCGACTATGCGGCGGCGTACGAATATCTCCGCAAGAACGCGCTCGATCCGAAGGGGCCCCGCGGCTACCTGGCGGAGTATCAGCAGAACGGCTGGATCTCGGACGAGGTGCCCGCGGGCAACCCCAGTCCGCCCTATGCAGACGGCAAGGCGGGCGTCGCCAAGACCTTGGAATACGCCTGGGACGACCATGCCCTGGCTGAGATGGCGCAGATGCTTGGGCGCCGCGAGGACGCACAGCTGTTCCGCAAGCGTGCGGCCAATTATCGCAACGTCTTCGATCCCTCGATCGGTTTCATGCGCGGGCGCACTGCCGACGGCAAATGGATCGCGCCATTTGACCCGCAGGAGCCCTATTACAACTTCATGATGAAGGAGGCGTCGGGCTGGTCGACGCTGTGGCTCGTGCCCCATGACGTGCAGGGCCTCGCCGGCTTGCTGGGCGGGCGGGACGCGTTCAACGCCAAGCTCGACCGCTTCTTTGCGACCCCCTACACGCCCAAAGGTATCTGCCGCGACTGCACCGGCATGATCGGCCAGTACGTCCACGGCAACCAGCCGGACCAGCAGGCGCCGTTCCTCTATGCCTGGTCCGGGCAGCCGTGGAAGACGCAGGCGCTCACCCGCCAGATCCTCGACACGCTCTATGGCAGCGATGCGTCCGGCTATGGCTATCCGGGGATGGACGACCAGGGTGCGACATCCTCCTGGTACGCGATGACCGCGATGGGCTTCTACCCGGTCGACCCGTCCAGCGACGTCTACATCCTCTCCAGCCCGGTGTTCGACACGGTGAAGCTGGCGATGGGCAACGGCAAGGCGCTGGAGATCGTCGCCCGCAACAACTCGGCCACGAACCTCTACATCCAGTCGGCGACGCTGAACGGTCGCCCCTGGACAAAGCCGTGGTTCCGCCACGCCGATGTAAAGGATGGTGCCAGGCTGGTGCTGACGATGGGTGCGAAGCCGAACCCCACATGGGGCAGCGCGCCAGCGGACGCGCCGCCGTCGATGACTTCCGCCTCCTGATCCACGGTTCCGCTGGCCCTACTCCCCTGCCCAGCGGGAACATTCCCCCGGAAGATGGAGGACCATCTTCCGGGGTCTTTTTCGTCAGGCGAGGGTGCGTCCGAACGACGGCGGCCGGTCGGCCTTGGCGGTGCCGAAACGAGAGGGCTTCGGCCCCATCTCGAACTCCAGCGTGCCGCCCTTCTGCAGCTCGGCGTGCGCGATCCAGTTCCGGGTCCAGCGCTTACCGTTCCAGCGCACCGACTGGATGTAGGGGCTGTCCGGGCCGTTGCCGCGCGCCAGCACGCGCAGGGTCCGGCCGTTGCCGACCGCCACCTCCGCCTCGTCGAACAGCGGGGAGCCGAACACATAAAGGGCGCTCACCGGGTCTACGGGATAGAAGCCGAGCGCACTGAAGACGAACCACGCGCTCATCTGGCCACAGTCGTCGTTGCCGATCACGCCGTCCGGGTCGTCCTTGTACATCTCGGTCAGCAGGCGGCGCACCATCGCCTGAGTCTTCCACGGCGCGCCTGCAAAGGCATAGAGATACGCCGCATGGTGGGTCGGCTCGTTGCCGTGCGCATACTGCCCGACCAACCCGGAAATGTCCGGCGGCGCATTGTCGGGCAGCGTGGAGGGCGCGTTGAAGAAGCTGTCGAGCTTCTGCTCGAACGCGGCCTCGCCACCGAAATGCTCGATCAGGCCATAAACGTCGTGCTGGTTGAGGAAGGTCGCCTGCCAGCCGTTCGCCTCGGTATAATCCCGCCACCAGGGCTTGGGCATGTGGCCGATGTGGACCGGGTCATAGGGCGCCCACCATTTGCCGTCCGAGAACTTCGGCCGGGCGAACCCGATCGAAGCGTCCAGCACGTTGCGATAGTTGCGGCTGCGCGCGCGCAGGGTCCGGGCATCGTCGGTCGCGCCCGCCGCTTCGGCGAGCACCGCCATCGCCCAGTCGTCATAGGCATATTCCTGGGTGCGGCTGACCGACTCCCAGACCTTGTCGGCCGGGATGTAGCCGAGCTTGTAAT
Organism: Sphingomonas sp. PL-96; assembly: GCF_020707215.1. Lineage (GTDB taxonomy): Bacteria > Pseudomonadota > Alphaproteobacteria > Sphingomonadales > Sphingomonadaceae > Sphingomonas. The sequence goes on along the minus strand of NZ_JAJFET010000001.1, from coordinate 981,445 downwards.
AGTCCTCGCGGCCAAGCGAAGCATCGCTGTCCTTGAACGTCGGGTCGAACGCGCGGCGGCGGATGTTCGGCCAGGCGGCGGCATAGTCCGCCTCGATCCCCTTCACCTTCGCCTCGGCCATCACCGACACCGAATGCCAGCCGATCATGCAGCCGGTCTCGATCGCCTGGAGCGGCCAGGTCGGTGGGCCATAGGGGCTCTGCGCCGTCTGTCGGATCAGGTCGCGAGTGAACATCGTCGCCCGCTCCGGCTGCACCAGCGTCAGCAGCGGATGCAGCGCGCGATAGGTATCCCACAGCGAATAGGTGCTGAAGGCAGGCGAGTCCGCCGGCGCCTGATGCACCTGCCGGTCGAGCCCCATGTAGTGGCCGTCGCGGTCGGTGAAGAGCGTGGGGGCAAGAAATGCGTGGTAGAGGGCGCTTGCCAGGATAGTGCGCTGCGCCTCGGTCCCACCCTTCACGCGCACCCGCTGCAGCTCGGCCGCCCATGTCCGGCGCGCTTTGGCCGCAGTGCCATCGAAATCCCAGGCCGGGACCTCGCCCGCCAAGGCTGCCCGAGCGCCGTCCTGCGACACCGCGGACAGACCGGTCTTGATCACGATCGGATCGCCGCCGGCGTCGTCGAAGAAAAAGGCGACCTTCACCTTGCCGCCCGACACGCCGCTTGCCCCCTTGGCCGCCGGCTTGTCGTCGTCACCGAAGAACTCGATCCGGTCGGGCTTGCGCGACAGCTGCATCGCGAAGTGGATGCGCCGACCCTTGGCCCAGCGGTTCACCTGGCGGCTGCCGGTCAACACATGGTCCGCGCCCCAGCTGAGCGAGGCGTTCTCAAGCAGCACGCCCTTGTCCCAGACGTCCAGGATCATGTGCGCGAAGTCGATCAGCACATGCCCTGGTCCAGTGGGGAACCGGTGACGGCTGATGCCGCACCGCTCGGTCACGGTGAGCTCGCTCAACACCCCGGACTCAAGCCGCACCCGATAATAGCCGGGCTCGGCATATTCGTCCGAGAAGCGCTGGCGATAGCCTAGGTCCGCGTCGCCGAGCTTGCCGGGCTTGAGCTTGAGCGGACCGCGCGTTGGCACCACCAGCACGTCCAGCATGTCGCCGATACCGGTTCCCGAAAGATGCGTGTGGCTGAACCCCATGATCGAGCGGTCGGTGCGGTGATAGCCCGAGCACGCATCCCAGCGCGTGTTGTCGGTGTCCGGGCTCAGCTGCGCCATGCCGAACGGTAGCGACGCGCCGGGAAAGGTGTGTCCGTGGCCGCCGGTGCCGACGAACACATCCGCCTTTCCGGCGGCAGGTGCCTGGGCCCAGCCGGTGGCAGGCACCGCGCCGCCCAGCGCGGCGAGCCCGGTACCGGCAAGCATGTTGCGGCGATTGGTGACGATCATCGCATCTTCCCCGGCATTCAGTAGCGAGCGGCGAGCAGCGCCGGCTTGCGGCGCTCCAGGTCCAGGATCAGGTCGCCGAACAGGCCGTTTACCCAGGCGAACCAGCTGCGCGTGAACTTCGTAGGATCATCCTTGTGGAAGCTCTCGTGCATGAAGCCGGTGCCGCCGTGCGTGGTCTTCAGCCAGCGAAGGCACTCGCGGATCTCGTCGTCGCTGTCGCTGTTGAACGCGCGGGTGATGATCGACATCGGCCAGATCATGTCCATACCGATGTGCGGCCCGCCGATGCCCTTGGCCGCCGTCCCCTCGAAGTAATAAGGGTTTCGCGGGCTCCACGCGAGCGCAGCCGTGCGGCGGTAGAGCGGATCGTTGCGGTCGGCCGCGCCGAGCAGCGGCAGCGCCGACAGGCTCGGCACGTTGGCGTCGTCCATGAAAATCGCATCGCCAAAGCCGTTCACCTCGAACGCCCAGACCTCACCGCCCTGCCCGTCCGACATCTTGCCATGCTTGTCGAGCGCGTCGCGGACGCTCGCCGCCAGCGTCTCCGCCTGCGCCGCCCCCGCGGTGTCGCCGCGTGCCTCGCGCAGCACGGTTGCGAGCATGTCGAGCGCCGATACCGCGAACAGGTTTGACGGGATCAGGAACGGGAACACGCAGGCATCGTCCGACGGACGGAAGCCGGAATGGATCAGCCCGACCTTGCGGGTCGGCGCGCCAAAGCCCCCGAACATCAGCGTCTCAGTCGGCGACGGGTTGTTGCGCTGGAAGTGATAGGCCGCCGGCCCATCCAGCCGCTGCTGCTCTTTCAGCGTCGCAACCGCCTGCATCATCCCGCGCGCCCAATAATCGTCGAACGGCGTCTTGTCGCGGGTCGCCATCCAATAGGCGTGCGCCAGCCGCATCGGATAGCACAGGGAGTCGATCTCCCACTTCCGCTCGGCGACCCCCGGCTTCATCTCCGTCAGGTCGTCCCGCGCGCCCAGGTTCGACTTGGCCGACGTGTCCTTCATGAACGCGTTGGCATAGGGGTCGACCAGGATGCAGCGGGCCTGGCGCTGGAGCGCGCCCTGGAACACGCGCCGCAGGGCCGCGTCCTTGGGCGCCAGGTGCACATAGGTCTGCAACTGGGCCGAGCTGTCGCGCAGCCACATCGCGTCGATGTCGCCGGTGATTACGAAGGTGTCGGGCTTGCCGTCCACCACGCCGGTCTGCACCGTCGTGTCGAGCGTGTTCGGGTAGCAATTCTCAAACAGCCACGCGAGCTCCGGGTCGGCGATCTTCGCCTTCACCCGGCGGATCTCCGCCTCCACGGCGGTGCTGACGAACTTGCGCTGGCTGCGCGGCGGCCGCTTGCTCACGAACGCCGTCCCTTGCGCGCCCGCCGGAACGGCAGCGGCAAGCGCCATCGCTCCGGCGCCCATCATCACGTCGCGTCGGCCCCAGGTCATCGCCATATCCTATCCAATCCTTCTTATTTTTGTGTGCTCATCGAGAAGGGCGCCGCCGCCTTGCTGCTGGCCCAGGCCTGGTTCGGCTTGGCTCCCATCACGAAGCGGAGCGTACCGCCCCCCTGCAGCGCTTCGCGCGACAGCCATGCCTTGTCATGCGACTTGCCGTTGAAGGTGGCCGACTGGATGTAGACGTTCTCGGCGCTGTTGTTCACCGCCTCGATCGTCAGCACCTTGCCATTCGGCATCGTCATGCGCACCGTGCGGAACAGCGGGCTGCCGATCGCATATTCGCCCACCGCCGGCGTGACCGGGTAGAAGCCCAGCGCCGAGAAGACATACCAGGCCGAAGTCTGGCCATTGTCCTCGTCGCCCGGATAGCCGTCCGGGGCGGCGGAGTAGAGCTTCTTCATCACGTCGCGGACGTGATATTGCGTCTTCCACGGCGCGCCGGCCCAGTCGTACAGGTACGGCATGTGCTGGATCGGCTGGTTGCCATGGGCGTACTGGCCCATGTTGACGATCTGCATCTCGCGGATCTCATGGATCACCTGACCATAATAGCTGTCGTCGAAGATCGGCGGCGTGGTGAAGATCGAATCCAGCCGGTCGACGAACTTCTGGTCGCCGCCCGTCAGGCCGATCAGCCCCTGCACGTCCTGCATCACCGACCAGCTGTAATGCAGCGAGTTGCCCTCGGTGAAGGCATCGCCCCACTTGTACGGGTTGAACGGCGTCGACCAGCTACCATCCTGGTTGCGGCCGCGCATCCACCCGCTCTGCGTGTCGTAGAGCTTGCGATAGTTCTGCGCCTGCTGCGCGTATTTCTGCGCGTCGCCGGTCTTGCCGAGCGCGGCCGCGAGGCGCGACAATGAGAAGTCGGCGGTCGCGTATTCCAGCGTGCGCGCGGCATTTTCGTTGATGCCCACGTCGTACGGAACGTAGCCGAGGCGGTTGTAATATTCGACGCCCTCGCGGCCGACCGCCTCCACGACGTTCCCGCGCTTGTCCTTCGGCCGCCCTTCGGAGGTGGTCGCGTTCTTGACCATCGCCTCGTACAGCGTCTCGACATCGAAGCCGCGCACGCCGTTCAGATAGGCGTCGGCGATCAGATTGGCCGAGTTGGACCCGATCATCACGTTGCGATGCCCCGGGCTCGCCCATTCAGGCAGCCAGCCGGATTCCTTGTAGGTGTTGACCAGCCCCTGCATGATCTCGCCGTCGCGTTCCGGGTACATGAGCGCGAACCAGGGGAACACCGCGCGCCACGTGTCCCAGAATCCATTGTCGGTATAGAGCACACCGTCGTGCACCTTGCCGTCGTACGGGCTGTAGTGAACGGTCTTCCCCGCGGCATCGGTCTCGTGGAACATGCGGGGGAACTGCAGCATCCGCCACAGCGCCGAATAGAAGGTGCGGCGGTTGTCGATGCTGGCGTCGGTCACCTGGACGCGGCGCAGCTCCTTCTCCCAGATCTGCTTGGCCTTGGCCTCCGTCTGGTCATAGCTGTCGCGGCCGATCTCGCGCTCCAGGTTGCGGACTGCCTGCTCGGCGCTGATGAAGGAGGAGGCGACCTTCACCCCCACCTGCTCGCCGGCGCGAGTCTTGAAGCTGACGACCGCGCCGACATGGTCGCCCTCGCGCGAGCGCTCTGCCGTCACCTGGCCATTGTCGTCCCAGGTGCGCGAGACGGTGAAGTCGTGATCGAACTCGGCGACGAAGTAATTGTGGAAGTTGTCCGGCACTCCGCCATGGTTGTTGCGCACGTAGCCGGTGATGCGGCGCTTCACCGGGTCGATCTGGACCATCGACCCGCCGTTGTACGCATCCAGGATGATGTGCGCGTCGTCGGCCTTGGGGAAGGTGAAGCGGAACTGGGCGGCACGCTCGGTCGGCGTCACCTCTGCCGTCACGTCATAGTCGGCCAGATACACCTTGTAGCGATAGGGACGGCTGTCCTCAGCCTTGTGGCTGAACCAGGAGGCGCGCTCCGCTTCCTTGACCTTGAGCGGTCCCGTCTCCGCGAACAGCGCGAAGGCGGCATAGTCGTTCATCCAGGGGCTGGGCTGGTGGGTCTGCTTGATGCCGTTGATCTTGTGTTCGGAGTAGGTGTAGCCCCAGCCGTTGCCCATCTTGCCGGTGACCGGCGTCCAGAAGTTCATGCCCCACGGCACCGCCACCGCCGGATAGGTGTTCCCATAGGACAGCTGGTAGGTGGAATCGCTTCCCATCAGCGGATTGACCAGGTCGACGAGCGCCTCGTCGGCAGCCGCACGCTCCTGCGCGCTGGCGGGCACGACTGCGGTGCCGAGCGCCGTGGTGAGCAGCATGGCGGTTGCGCTGAGCGCGCCGATGAACTTCCTCACGTTTTCGTAACTCCCCTGATTTCGTCGCCGTCTTCTGGTCCGGCACTCGTCTGACGGATGCCTTGCTGATTGCCACCATCCTGCACTGCGCAAGCGCACAGCAGCATCACAACACAGCGGTGTACGGACGGCGGATGGAACGCGATCACTGTCGCGCGCGCGCCTTGCCGATCGGGCGCGGCTGGACGCCCGTGGTCGTCATCACCACCGGCTTGATCGAACCGTCTGCGGCAAATTCCAGCCGGTCGATCGCGACCTGCCGGTGCTCGCCCTTGTCGTCGCCGAGCGGCCGGCGGTGATAGACGATGTACCTGTCGTCGGTACCCGGCACGTTCACCACCGAATGGTGCCCCGCCCCGCGCGCGACGCGGAAGTCCTGTGAGAGGATCTTGCCCATCGGCTTGAACGGCCCGGTCGCACTCGGCGCCGTTGCATAGGCGACGCTATAATCCGGTCCGGTCCAGCCACCTTCGGACCACATCAGATAATAGGTGCCGTTCCGCTTGATCATGAACGACCCCTCGACATAGCCGGGGGGCGTAATCTCCTTGTAGCTGGTACCGTCCGCAAAGGGCTGAACGGTCTTCAGGTCGGCACTGAGCTTCACCACGTTGCAGTGGCCCCAGCCGCCGTAGAACAGGTAGATCTGTCCGTCGTCGTCCCGGAAGGCGAAAGGATCGATCGGCTGCGCGCCATTGTGGAAGGCGCCGATCAACGGCTTGCCGAGCGCATCCTTGAACGGCCCCTCCGGCTTGTCGCTGACCGCCAGGCCGATGCCGCCCACCTCCGCGTCGCTCTGGATGTCGTTGGCACTGAAGAACATGTAATAGCGGCCGTTCGCGTCGATGACCGACGGCGCCCAGATCGCATAGGCCGCCCAGGCCGCGTTCGCGACATCGAAGACATGAGCATGCTTGGTCCAATGGACCAGGTCAGGCGAGGAAAAGGCGTTGAAGAACGTCTGCTGCACATAGGACGGGCGCACCGTCTTGCGCTTGCGCAGTTCCTGCTGGTGCGGGGTGAAGCTGGGCGAGACGTCGGGCTTGCCCCAGTCGTCCGAATAGGTGGGGTAGATCCAGTAGCGGTTCCCGAACACCCGCGCCTCCGGATCGGCATACCAGCCCGGCACGATCGGGTTCTCCGCCACTGCAGTGCCGCTTCCGATGAATGCGGCAGCCGCAAGCAACCATTTGACGCCAACGCGCTTCACCATGTCTTCCCTTATCGCTGACGTCCCAGCTCTGCTGCCGTCTCGCTGTTGCTTGTCGATCGCTTAGCACTTCGGCGGAAAATGGCTCATGCAGAGCCACCTTCCGCCAAAAACCAGTGATCAGAACTTGAAAGACAGCCCCATGTAGAACCGACGACCGGCGTAGACGTTCGAGATGAAACGGTCCTTGGTGTCATTGCCCAGATGCTGACGCTGCTCAGACTTGGTGAGGTTGATGACCGATGCCGTGATCTGCAGGTTTTCGAACAGATCGAAGGCCCCGTTCAGGTCGAACTGTTCGTACGGATCGTCATAGACGTTCAGGCCGGAAGACAAGCCGCGAACCACTTCACCACGACGGTTGTACGATCCGCGCACCAGCACCGGTCCGTGCTCGTAGTAGATCGATGCATTGAACTGTGTCTTGGCGCTGCCGACCAGCGGCGAGGTTCCGACCTTGGTTCCATTGAGGCTTACGTCGGCGACCGAGGTGTCGTTGTAGGTGAAGTTCACCTGCGCACCGAGACCAAAGTCGAGCGTGTGCTGCGCATAGACTTCAACGCCCTGCGACACTGCGCTCGAGCCGTTCGCCTGCGTCGAATATTGCTGGATCGTCACATCCTCGCCCGCAACCGTCTGCTGCACGTCGAGCACCAGCGGAACGATGAAGTCTCCAACGTCCTTGCGGAACAGGGTCGCACCGACCACCGATCCCGGATGGAAGTACCACTCGATGCCGAGGTCATACTGCCAAGCGTTGAAGGGCTTCAGGTCGAAGTTGCCGCCGCTGCCAAACCAGCCCGGAAGCGCACCAAACTGTGCCCGATCGTACACAAAAGCGTCGGAGTTAAAGGTCAGCGAGCGCGATCCAGCAAGGTCGCCATAGCCAGGCCGGGCAATTACCTTGGAAGCAGCGCCCCGGACGAGCAGATCCGGAGTTACATTCCACGCCACGTTCAGGCTCGGCAGGATGTCCGTGTACGACTTGGTCTCGTTGACCGGGCTGAACACCTTGACCTCGCGGTCGTCGAGCGGAAGCACGAGGCAGTTGCCATCTTCGCCCACCGGAGGCGGGGTGAACGGATCGCCATTGGTGTTCTGGCAATAGTCATTCTCATAGTAGAGCACGTCGGTAGAAACGCCGCTCTGTTTGGTATGAACGACCCGAACACCCAAGTTGCCGCGGACCGTATCCGTCTTGAAGTTAAGCTGGGCATATCCCGCCAGAATTCGTTCGTCGATGTTATACACGTTCTCCGGCTCCGCGACGCGGAACGGGCCGTTGTAGGTCTCGCTGAGATAGTTGATGTACTGCTTGATGTTGATTGCCGGGAAGGCGCTTGCCGAGAAACCGCCCGCGATGTTGCCCAGCGACTCCGGGTAGAAAAATTCCGGCAATGCAAGCGCGCCGCCCGGAGTGTCCTGGAAGCGCAGCTCGTTTTCGGCGTCCGAATACCATTCGAAGCGACCAGTCTCACGGTGCACATGTCCTTGGCGCCACTTCGCGCCGACCTGAATCGAGTCGATGAAGCTGTCAAAGTCACGCGTTACGTCGACTTGCGCGTACCGCTGCGAAATCGCGCTGTTCGTGAAGCCGGAGCCGGTCGATCCGAGGTCGATCTGGGCCACGCCGTTCAACATGTTCTGCAACACGTCGGGCGAGAACTGCATCGCGATCGACTGGTCTGTGAAGTTCCACGCGCTCAGGCTATTGCCGTTGACGCTGCCGTTGCGAGGCTTCGCCTGCGCATAGAACTGGAACGACGGTCCGCCGGTCGCGCGAGTCTTGCCGACCGCAAAGTTGACCTTCAGCCGGTCATGGTCCCACTCCCCCTGTACGTCAAAGGTGTTGGAGACACTCTTTTCGCGCGTGTAGGTGTCTTGAGGGGCGGGTGTCTCCATGGTGCAGGGCGAGGTGCCGACACGGCAACCGCTACCCTCTGCAGGCACTTGGAACGTCGCCCCCGTCAGGATCGTCCCGCTGGGGTCGAAGGTCGCGTCGGTAAAGAAGTTGCCATAGCCCCACTCCGGCACCTTGATCGTGCTCGAGGTATAGTTTCCGTTCAGCTGGAATCGGAAGTAGTTGGCCGTGATCGTGAGGTCGTCGAACGGACGCAGTTGCACCGTCGCCTGAATGCCAAGGCGCTTACGCTTCTGATCCGTAATGGTTTCGCTGACAGACTGCGGCGCCCAATAGCCACTGTAGTGCGTTCCGCCCTGCGTCGTGGTGCCTGCGTCTTCGCCGCTGTTCCAATAGGAGATTGCGTCGTCGTTGGCGAAGGTGTTGCCGTTGACGTCGGTCGCCGGGTTCGTCGTCTTGTCGTCGGTCCACCACTGCCAGCTGCTCGCATTGGCGCTCAACGAACGGTTGGTGCGCTGCTGGTAGGTCGCGCCCAGCAGGACGCCGATCCGCTCTTCTGGATCCTTCCACGAGATCAAGCCAGAAATCTGCGGCTCCACCTTTTCCGTCACGTCGGCATAGGTGCCTTCGACAGAGATATTGCCAGACCAGGGATCAAGGTCGAATGGTTCACGGGTGTGATTGATGATGACACCGCCAACACCACCCTCATCCAGGCGCGCTTCCGAAGATTTGAAGACTTCGACGCTTCCAATGAGGTTCGATGGAAGCAGCAGGTAGTTGAACGAGCGGGACGGATCTCCCGAGTCCGCGGACGCGATGAAGTTTCCATTCAACTCGGTCAGCGTGAGGTCGGAACTCAGGCCGCGGATGCTGACCCGGGACCCTTCACCGCCGCTACGTTCGATGATAACACCCGGAACACGCTGCAGCGAGTCTGCTACGTTCTTGTCAGGGAACTTGCCGACGTCCTCGGCAGTGATGACGTCAACGAAGGCGTTCGCCTCGCGCTTCTGATTGAGGCTTTCCTCGATCGAGCGGCGGTAGCCGGTAACAAGAATATCTCCGCCGGCAGCGTCCTGATCCGCGCCAACGCCGGGATCGACTGACTGGTTCTGAGGCGATGAGGCATCGCCGGAACCACTTTGCGGAACATCAGACGTGGGCCCAGAAGATTCCTGCCCGGCAGGCGCTCCAGCGTCTTGTGCATGAGCCACCCCGCTCATGCCGACGATCACGCTCGCCGTAACAAGCAGGTGGCGCACCAGCCCGGTGCGCGAAGCGGTGTTCGGTCGACAATGCTGACGAGCGTTCATGTCTATCCCCTCCTAGTTAAGAGAGCACAAGTGCCCTCCCCCTGACACGGTTCATCTCCTGCGGCGAACTAGGGGCTGCCGAAAACCAGTCCTGATTGCTCTCCAGCGCCCTCGATCCGCAACCGAGATATCATAATACAAAAAGTAAGTTGTCAATTGGATGCTGCGATAATTGGCGGGTGTGGCATTTTGGTACTCACCCCAACGCAACTTCAACCATGATTGGTAGCGATACCGAAGACCAGTTTAGCCCAGAGATTGACTGTTGCGTCCGGCTAGGCGCGGTTGTTGAAGGTTCGGCTGCGGCGATGCTCGCGCAGCTCTTCAGGGACTCTGCAGATCGCCTGCGACAATAAAATCAGGTTGCCGATCCTTGAGTATCCAGGCTGCCGACCCCTTGCTTCCGTGTCGGCGAAGCAACGTCCCGACGTCGGCGATCTGCGGCTCCAGCGCGCACGCAGATTTGTTGACGCGGCGGGCGGGAAACAGCACCATCCGTGCGGGGAAAGAGCGGGGCACCAGACGCCGCACCGACAGGGAGAGATAAGATGCGTGCGTTGCCCGTCGTCGTCGCCGCGCTGCTTGCCGGCGCCGCAAGTCCCATCTTCGGGCAATCCATCGCGAACACCGGGCCCTATAATGCCGCCTTCCTCCAGGGAGGGATCGGGATCGAACGCGATCTGCTCGGCGCCGATGCCTCGCTTGCGGCCGGTGCCGGCTGGTCGCTTTCCGCATGGGTTCGGCCGGACGCGACGCGGCAGGATGCGCCGCTCATCACCATCGGTGGTCCGGATGCTGCGCGCAGCCTGAAGCTGCGTCGCGGCACCCCGACCGCAATGGATGGCGGCCGCAGTGTTGCGTCGTCTTCCGCTTTGCGCGCCGGCGAATGGACTCACGTCGCCGCGGTATCCGATGGCCGGCAGCTGACGCTGTACATCAATGGCAAACGGGCAGGTTCGATCTCTGCTTCGTCCGCGGCGGTGGCACCGCGGCTCGCCATCGCCCCTGCGGCACAGGAAGGCCATTTCGGCGGCACCCTGGTCCACGCAAGCTTCACCCCAGCCGCCCTTTCGGCGGAGGCGATCGCCGCTGCGGTTCGCAACCGCCCGAACTTCGACCTCGTACAGATCTGGCGCGTCGGCGTGGGCTGGGAGTGGCAGAAGCAGGCGAACACGGGTCTGTGGCGGCAGCAGGATCCGTGGACGCTGCCTAAGGCGCGCGGCACGGCGACACGGCCGCCGGCGGCACGACCCGCAGAAGCCCTGCCGCCGCTGACGCGCAGCGCCGACGGTCGCTGGACGATCCACGGCTGGCAACTAGCCGCAGCACCCGAAGTCAAGGAGGATGGCGCCGCCCTGTCGCGGTCCACGCGGGCGAGCGGGACCTGGCGCGCGGCCACGGTGCCGGGCACCGTGCTGACCACGCTTGTCGACCGCGGCGTCTATCCGCATCCTTATTACGGGCTCAACAACCTCGGAATCCCCGAAAGCCTGTCGCGGCAGGATTATTGGTATCGCACCAGCTTCACCGTGCCTCCCGAAGCTGCGGGCAAGCGGCTGACGCTGGTGTTCGGCGGCATCAACTATGCGTCTGAGATCTGGGCGAACGGCCTGCGGCTGGGGACCACCAGGGGCGCCTTTATTCGCGGCCAGTTCGACTTCGTACCCGTCGCCGGCGAGAACCGGCTGGCGATCCGCGTCTCACCGCCGCCGCATCCCGGCATCCCGCACGAACAGTCGATCACGGCCGGCGTGGGCGAGAACGGCGGGCAGCTTGCCATCGACGGTCCCACCTTCATTGCGACCGAGGGATGGGACTGGATCCCCGGCATCCGCGATCGCAACACCGGCCTTTGGCGCCCGGTCGAACTGCTCGCCCACGGCGACGTGCGCATCCTCGACCCACAGGTCATCACTGATCTTCCCCTGCCGCGCACGGACACCGCCGATGTGTATGTCACCGTGCCCGTCGAGAATGACGGCACTGCCGCTCGCCAGGTGACGGTGCGCGCCGCCTTCGGCACCGTGCGGGTCGAGAAAACCGTGTCCGCGCCGCCGGGCGAGAGCCGGGTCGCGTTCACGCCTGCCGAGTTTCCCGCGCTGCGCGTCCGCAATCCGAAATTGTGGTGGCCCAACGGCTATGGTGAGGCGGCGCTCTATCAGCTGTCGCTGGAAGCACTCGCCGACGGGCAACTCTCCGATACCAGGACCCAGCGCTTCGGCATCCGCGAGGTGAGCTATGACCTGTCGCTGTTCGACCATGCCGGAGCGCTGCGCCGCGTCAACGTGCAGACCACGGACGGCAAGCTGGCGGGCACCAAGCTGATCGACGTCCGCCACGAGGGGATCAAGCAGAGCCCCCGCGGCTGGGCGGAGTCGCTCACCGCCGCCGGCGAGCGGTCGCCCGCGGTCACCCCCGTGCCGCAGCAGATGCCCGAGCCGCACCTGACGATCCGCGTCAACGGCGTGCCGATCGCCGCGCGCGGCGGCAACTGGGGCATGGACGATGCGATGAAACAGGTCAGCCGCGATCGGCTCGCACCCTATTTCCGCCTCCAGAAGGAGGCGCACATGAACGTCATCCGCAACTGGATGGGCAACAACAACGAGGATGAGTTCTTCGAGCTTGCCGACGAAAACGGTATGATGATCCTCAACGACTTCTGGCAGTCGACGCAGAATTTCCAGGTCGAGCCGCAGGACCCGCAGCTGTTCCTCACCAACGCGGTGGACACGGTGAAGCGCTATCGCAACCACCCGTCGATCGTGCTGTGGTTCGGCCGCAACGAGGGTGTCCCCTACCCCGCGCTGAACGAGGGGCTGGACGATGTGATCGCCGAGCACGACGGCACGCGCTGGTTCACCGGCAGCTCCAACGTGGTGAACCTGCAAGGCTCCGGCCCGTACAACTATCGGCCGCCGGTCGGCTATTTCACCGATCTTGCCACCGGCTTTTCGGTCGAGACGGGCACGCCGTCGCTCTCGACGCTGGAATCGGTACGCGCGTCGATGCCGGACAGTGAGCTGTGGCCGCTCAGCGACACGCTGGCCTACCACGACTGGCACTTCGCCGGGAACGGCGACACCAAGACCTTCATGCAGACGCTCGCCACGATGTTCGGTGAGGCGAGCAGCTTCGCCGATTTCGAGCGCAAGGCGCAGATGATGAACCTCGAAACGCACAAGGCGATGTACGAGGGGTTCCTGGGGCATCTGTGGACCAAGAACTCCGGCCGGCTGCTGTGGATGACGCATCCGGCGTGGCCTTCCAACGCATGGCAGATCTACAGCTGGGACTATGACACCCACGCTGCTTATTATGGGGCGAAGAAGGCCGCCGAGCCGCTGCACGTCCAGCTGAACCTGCCGGGCAACGAGCTGGTGGTGCTGAATACTACACAGGCGGCGGTGCCCGGGCTCACGGCGCGGACGCGGGTGGTGAGCCTCGACAATCGCGAGCTGTTCACGCGCACCGATCGTGTGGATGCCGCCGCCAACCAGGCGACGACGCTGGCCGCCGTGCCGCTCGACCGGATCTTTGGCGGGAACCCGATGGTGCTCGTGAGCTTGCAACTGCTCGACGGCAAGGACCGCGTGGTGGCGGAGAACTTCTACTGGCGCGGGCGCGACGCGGGTTCCTATCGGGCGCTCAACGACCTGGCGCCCGTCGTGCTGGAGGCCAGCGCCGCAGCACCGGTCACCGACGGGGACGACCGCATGATTGCGGTGACTCTGGCCAACACCAGCCAGGTGCCGGTGCTCAATGCCAAGCTGACGCTGGTGGACCAGCGCGGCGAGCGCATCCTGCCCGCGTATTACAGCGACAACTACGCCGTGTTGCTGCCCGGCGAGCGCAAGCGGATCGAGGTGCGCTATCCCGCAAGCACTGCTGCGACGCCGTCGCTCACCCTGCGAGGCTGGAATGTGCCGCAACAGGCAGTGCCCGTCGCCCGGTGATCCGTCGCCGCCCCTTGCCCGTCGGGGCTGCTGCGGCTCCTGGGCTACAGGCAGAGATTTCCGCCTTTGCGGGAGGCCGATTGCAGGCAGCCCCCGGGATCCGCACCCGGCCTAGCGCGCGCTTGAGCTCGGCTCGCCGACCATCCGTGCGAGATAGGCGGCATGGGGCTCCGCCTGTGCCACGGTCGCATCGATCGCAGCGCGCATGCGCGCCAGAGTGGCGGTCAGTTCGGCGGTCGTGAACTGGTCTGCAAGCGGCGACGGACGCTGGGGCAGATCGTCGAAGCCCGCGTAGAGGCTCAGCCAGCTTGGATCCTGAAAGGTCTCCCATTCGCGGCGCACGAACTCACCGTTCGCGCGCCAGGTGTCCAGCTTCAGTTGCAGCCCCTCGGTCGGCACCGTCGCGCGCATCTGATCCCAGAAGGGCTCGCCACGGCGTCCGTTCGCCTGGTAATGCAGCAGCAGGAAGTCGCGCAGCCGCTCGAACTCCAGCACCGACTGATAGTTGAAGATCGTCGCCAGCCGCGGGTCGAAGCCGCGGTCGGGGAAAAAGCGCACCAGCCGTTCCAGCCCCGTCTGGATCAACGAGATGCTGGTCGACTCCAGCGGCTCCAGAAAGCCCGACGCCAGGCCAAGCCCGACGACATTGTGGTCCCAGAAGCGTGCGCGATGACCGGTGGTGAACCGCAGCCGGTTCGGCTCGGCGAGGGGTTCGCCGTCCAGCCCTTCCAGCAGCATCGCCTCCGCCGACGCATCGTCGACGAAATCGGAGCAATAGACATAGCCGTTGCCGATGCGGTGGCGCAGCGGGATGCGCCATTGCCAACCGGCAGGCCGCGCGGTCGCGATGGTAAAGGGTTTGGGCGCGGCACCGCTGAGACGACACGGGACGGCGATCGCGCGATCGACCGGAAGCCAGCGGCGCCAGTCGACATAGGGCACTTCGAGCGCCTCGCCCAGCAACAGACTGCGAAAGCCCGAGCAGTCGATCCACAGCTCACCCTCGATGCGGCGACCATCGTCCAGCACCACCGCCGCAACATTGCCGGTCAGGGAGTCGCGCTCGACCCGCCCGATCCGCGCGTCGAAATGGGTCACGCCCGCCGCGATCGCGTGCCGGCGCAGCAGCGCTGCGAACCGGCTTGCGTCGAAATGCACAGCAAAGTCGAAGACGCCAAGATCGTTGGCAGGCCGCCGAGCGGGCTCCAGGCACCTTCCTTGTTCGGCCAGTTTGGCAGCCAGGCAATAGGCCGCCAGCGGCGTCGGATCTCCGGTCTGGCGCAGCTTCAGCCAGTAATGATGGAAGGCGACGCCGCGCGCCGGCACGCCATAGAGACCGAAGGGATGGAAGAAGCGATGCCCCGGCACCTTCCAGCCGTCGAAGCGGATGCCGTACTTGATCGTGCCCTCTGTCTCGCGCAGCACCTCTGCGTCCGTCAGGCCCACGGCAGCAAAGAAGTCGCGGATGGCAGGCACCGTCGCCTCGCCGACCCCGACCGTCCCGATCGCCGAACTCTCGACCACCGTGATCGCTGGGCGCAGATGTCCGAGCTGCCGGCTCAGATAGGCCGCAGCCATCCAGCCGGCCGTGCCGCCACCCACAATCACGATGCTGCGGATCGGGTGCATCCTGTCAGTTCCTCGCCCGCCTACAGCCGAAAAGAAGTCCGCCGCACCTGTCGAGCAAGTGCGGCGGTGACGACCTCTGCAAGGCCGATCAGAAGCGGGCGCGAACCCCGGCGATGAAGCGTCGCTCGTAGATGTTCTCGAACAGCACCTGGTCGCTGTAGGTCAGATAGTAGCGTTCCGTCTCCGCGGTCAGGTTCGACGCCTGGCCATAGAGGGTGATGTTCGGCAGCACGTCGTAGGAAATCGACGCGTCCAGATAGTTGGTCGGCCGCTGGTACTGGGCGAGCCCGGCGATGCCGCCATAGTCCGACGAAACGAGCCGCTTGGAGCGATAGTTGTACGCCACGCGCGCCTGGAAGCCGTACTTCTCGTACCAGAGCGCCGCGTTCACCTGATGCTTGGAATTGTCCTGGAACGGCTGATCGTTGCCGGCCAGGTCCACGCGCCCCGTGTCGCCCAGGGACAGCGTGTAGTTGGCGTCCACGCCGAAGCCGCTCAGGAAGCCGTCCACGCCATAATCGGCGAGCGCCTGGCGCGCCGACACTTCCACGCCCTTCAGCGTACCGCCTTCACCCTGCTGCGTGGTGCTGACCGGCACCGGGCGCCGGATCACGCCATCGTTGTCGGGAATGTCGTTGCGGATGACGGTCGCATTTTCGATGAAGCTCGCGACATTGATGTAGAAGGCACCGATCGCGACCAGGCTGGACTGGCCCGTGTAATATTCGAGGCTCGCCTCGGCATTGTCGGCGCGCCACGGGTCCAGCTGCGGGTTGCCGCGCGCGTTGGCGCCGCGAGCCTCGAAGAGGCCGGTCGCAGTGTTGATCGCATAGTTGACGTTGAGGCCGCCGCCCCACTGCAGGAAGTCGAGCAGCGTCATCGTCTTGGCAAAGGCGGCGCGGAACCGCAATCCCTGGCTCAGGTCAACCGCCACGTTGAACGCCGGCAGGAAGTCGGTGAAGTCGCGGGTGGTGAAGAAATCGCCCGCATCCACGCCCGAGACGCCATAGGGCTGGGGCACGCCGACGATGTTCTGCCGCACGGTGAAGCGGGTGTTGACGACACGGACGCCGCCGTTCGCCTTGAACGGCAGGCCGAACACTTCGCCCTCGCCCGCCACTTCGGCATAGCCGGAGATCTGGCGCAGCTTGATGCCGAACGAGTCCGCCGGGTTCACGTTGTTGACGCTGCCCGGATAGAAGCTGTTCTGGAACGCCTCGGAGTCGTCCATCGCCTTGGGATCGAGCACCCACAGCGTCGGCGCGCCGGCGGCGGGCAGGTTATACTGCTTCATCAGCCCGTCGAATACGGGATCATTGCCCTGCCGGGTCAGACCCGCCGTATAGGCAACACCTGCGGCATCGCGGACAGGGCAATATTGATCGCCCAGGTTGACGTCGAACGCCTTCCACTTGACGTAGCAGCCGGCAGCCGGGTTCGCGGGATTGTCGGTGTTGCCGGCATAGAAGGGCGAAATACGCTCAAAGGTGAACTGGTCGACGCTGCGCTCGCCGTAGCGCGCACCGAACTTCAGGCGGAAATCGTCCGAGGCCTTCCACTCGGCATCGCCGCGCAGCGCCCACAGGTCGCCGTCCTGGTAGATGTTGTTTTCCGACGAGATGGTCTTGAGGCCATAGCGCGACACGTCGCCGACCTGGTCGAGGAACGCCTGCGAGAAGCTGAACACCGGCTTGCCGCTGCTATAGTCGACGGTCGCCGGCTGGCTGTAAGCACGATAGCCGGTGGGGTTGAAGCGAATGTCGCCGCCGGGATAGTTGCCGACGCCGTCATAGGCCCATTGATAGCCATCGGTCAGGTTGAACTGCGCGTAGGACTGGTCGAGCTTGCGGCTGGCCTTGCCATAGATGCCGCGGACGGTGGCGCTGAACTGCTCGCTCGGCTTCCAGTCGAGCTGCACATTGTAGTTCTGCGACTCCGAACGGATGCGGAACGTCTCCGCATAGCTGTCGAAGTTCGGCAGGTCATAGGCATAGGTCTGGACGGTGTTCAGATTGTAGCCGTCGACGACGGCGCCTGTGTCGCGCGAATTTGTCGGCAGGAAGGGCGAGGACTGCCAATCCACCATCTGGAACTGGAAGCCTGCAGTGCGATCATACTGCGTCTGCTTCGTGTAGAAGCCGTCGGCCGTCAGGCGCAGCGCGTCCGAGAATTCGAACTGCAACGACGCATTCGCGCCGAAGCGCTCGCGGCTGGTGATGCGGTTCCAGGCGGTATGCGACTGCGGCGTGATGAACGCGTCGTTCGCGTCTCCGTCGCCGTTGACGTCGAAGCCGATGATTTCGCCCGCGCCGTTGCGGACCGCAGTGCCGCGGCTGGCCAGCAGCGGGGAGCAGCGTGTGCCGCCCACTGCCGGCGGTGCACTGTTGGCGATCGGCACGACGCACGACGTAGCCGGGTCGCTGTCCGTATTCGGGCTGGTGTTGTAGAGGATCGCACCCGTGGCGTCCCGCTGGTAATTGCCGACCGCGAAGTCGCCGGGATTGGTTGCACTGCCGCCTTCGTTGCGCAGCGTGACCCCATAGTCCTGGATGCCGCGGAAGCTGT
Organism: Sphingomonas sp. PL-96; assembly: GCF_020707215.1. Classification (GTDB taxonomy): domain Bacteria; phylum Pseudomonadota; class Alphaproteobacteria; order Sphingomonadales; family Sphingomonadaceae; genus Sphingomonas. Next base: position 963,698 of record NZ_JAJFET010000001.1, on the reverse strand, counting down.
TGGACAGCGTCAGGTCGCTATAGGCTGCCGAAACCAGAACGCCGAAGCGCCCGGAGTTGTAGGAGATCAGTCCGTTTGCCGACGGGCTCCACTTCTCAGTCTTGTCGCCATATTGCGCTTCTGCCGCGCCCGCGACCGTCAGTCCGCTCTTCAGGTCGAACGGCCGACGGGTGAGCAGATCGACCGTGCCCGAAAGACCCGCCTGCTGGAGAGAGGCGGTCGGCGACTTGAACACCGTCGCGCCCGAAAACAGCTGCGAAGGAATGTCGGTAAAGTTCGGCTGCACCGTGGTGACCGAATTGGCCCCCAGGAACTGCTCGCCGTTCAGCAGCGTCGTCACCTGCGGCAGGCCGCGGATGTTGATGGCGCCACCCTCGCCCGCCTCGCGCCGGATCTGGACGCCCGGAATCCGCTGCAGCGAGTCCGAAATGGTGACGTCCGGCAGCTTGCCGATGTCCTGTGCGCTGATCGCGTCGACGACGCTGTCCGCCTCACGCTTCACCTCGATCGCGCGGGCCTGGGCGGCGCGGATACCGGTGACGACGATGTCGCCGCCCTCATTATCCGTCTGGGTAGGCGCCGCGACCGAGTCCTGCGCGCGCTCGCTCGCCTCGGGATCGCTGGCGGCGGATGCATCCTGCGCATGGACTGCGCCGATATGCCCGAAGCTTAGTGCAAGTGCAGACGATGCCGTAAGCGCCAAACGGCGCACGCGTACGCTTCGTGCGAGCATATACCCTCCCCACGCGACCGGTTGTCTTCCCCAGTTCGCTAGCAACCGGATCATTCTGCAGTTCATCAGGGGTGTCAAGCGCCCAGAGTACTTACCGGGGACTTTGCCTGGTCTTGAACATGGCGGAGGCAACTACCCGGCGGGTCCGATCCGGATGTATTCGGCAGGACCTCGATCAATCCCGGTATGCAGGCCGCCGTGGCCCGATCGTGCAAACGCCTCAAACCTTGATGAACCAGCCTCGTTGGCGCAGCCACATCATCGCCCAGCCGATCAGGGCCATGTACAAGAGGACAGGCAGCAGCGACGCCCATTGCCCCGGCAGCACGCCTGCCGCCCAGAGATAGGGACGCTGCAACAGGTCCCACCCAATCATGCTCGACGTCAGCATGTGGAGAACATAGGCGGCTACCGCGTTCGAACCGAACCCCAGGACAATGGTGGCCGGCCAGCCTCCCGGCAGACGATCGCGTCCGTCTGCCAGTCCGTGCAGGGCCGCAAGCGCCAGAGTTGTGAGCCCGGACGTCACCAGCACAAAGGTGGAGGACCAGATGTCCTTCACGACCGGAAACGCCAGGCCCCAGACGAGGCCGGCCAGCAGCATCGCCGCACCGGCAGCCGCCAGGGCTTTGCCCGAACCACGCTCTGGTCGCGCTTGCAGATAGATCCCGATCAAGACCCCGATCAGCCCGTGCGCAATCGCGGGGATCGTTCCCAGCAGCCCTTCCGGATCATAGCCCTCCGGCCCCCGCACATAGTTATGCCCGCCGGCTCCCAGCAGCACGCGGTCGACCGACACGACGAAATTATGCCCGCGAACCCAAAGGTCGTTCGGAAGCCCATCCAGCGCCGGCAGCAGCGTCAGCGGCCAATACAGGATCAGCGTCGCCACAATGACGGTCGCAAGCGTCCGGGGCTTGCACCACCAGTACAGCAGCGCACAGGCACCATAGACGAGCCCGATGCGCTGAAGCACGCCGAAGAGCCGCCACGACCCACTTGCGAAATCGGCGAACCAATAGATGTTGGAGAGCAGGAAGCCGAGGACGATCAGGCGCAGCGCCCGTGCGCAGATCCGCCGCTCAACTGCTGCGCGGGTGCCAACCTGCCCTTGCTCGCGCGCGAGCGAAAAGGGGATCGAGACCCCGACCATCATCAGGAACGCGGGAAACACCATGTCCGCAAGCGTCAGTCCGTCCCACCTGACGTGCAGCAGCAGCGGGAACACCGGCGCCTTGGCGGAATAGAACATGCCCGCTGCCGAATTGACGAGGATCATGCCCATCACGGCAAGTCCGCGCAACAGGTCCAGAGAGACCAGTCTAGGACTTCGGGCGACCGGCCGGTGCGCCGATAGCTGCCCGTTGCTTCCCACCTTCTCCGGCGCTGCTGTCATCGTCTTGCCGCCTCCCCGCGGAAGAAGGAAACAGAAAACATCTGCGACGTCCATAGTGTCACGCGGCGTCGCTGATGACGGGTGGCTGCCTGCGCCCGGCCCTGCGGCGGCACGCCCCATCGTTGACCCGCACCGGCGTCGGTGGCACTTCCAGCGGCTTGACGGGAGAGCTGCACATGCGACGATTGGCCTTGGCACTGATGTTGGGTGTTGCCGCGCCGGCTGTCGCACAGGAACAGGCATCGCTCGACCGACTGGCAGACGCGCTCGGCTATCGCTTCACCATCGTCGACAACCAGCCGAAGAACTGCCCTGGCAGCGGCGGCTGCTTCCTCTCGGATGTGACGCTCACCATCCCGGCCGATCTGCCCGCCGGCATGGAACGACCGGAGATCCGGTTCGGCTTTGTCAGCCGCATCCTGTCGATCGACAGCGATACCTTTGACAGCCGCCTCATCAACGGCGACCTCAACGCGCTCACCCTGAAGCCGGGCAAGCGGCTGGAGCCGGGCCGCAGCTATCGCGTCCGGATCCTGGGCTCGGGCCATTACTTCGCCCGCGTCTATGCGATGCCGAACGCGCACCTTGTGGTGCCCGGCCTGGAACCACGGGTCATCGCGGCGAGCCGGACGGGTGTGGATGCGGAGACCGGGCTGGAGACGCTGCCGTTCGTTCCGCCGATGCGCGACCCAGCGCTCGCCAACAACAGCAGCGCGGACCAGACGCGGTGGTTGACGCCCGAACGCGCGTTCGAGCGCTATGCCGCCCGCGGCCAAGCGGTCACCCCCGACGTGGTGATCCTGCCCAAGCCCGCTTCGGTTCGCCGCCTCGACGGGGCTGCCACGGATCTCACTCGTGGCATGCGCGTCACGGTCAGCGGCTTCTCGCGGGCCGACCTGGCCCCGGCACTGGCCGCTGTCAGCGGTGAAGTTGCCCGCGGCGGGGTTCCGGTTCGGATCACGAGGGCGCGGAACCTGCAGTCTGAGGGCTATCGCCTGCACGTCGCAGACGGCTCCATTCGCATCGAGGCAGCCGACGCAGCCGGCGCGAACCACGCCTTGCGCTCGCTCGCACAACAGGCGCGATATGAAGCGGGGCATGTGCGCCCGCTGCTGGTGGAGGACGCACCTCGCCTCGCCTTTCGCGGCCTTCACGTCGACGTGGCGCGCAACTTCCACTCCAAGGCCGAGATCCTGAAGCTGCTCGAGCAGATGGCCAGCTACAAGCTCAACAAGCTGCACCTTCACCTGGGCGACGACGAGGGTTGGCGCCTGGAAGTGAAGCAGCTGCCCGAACTGACCGAGATCGGCGGCTTCCGCTGTTTCGACCCGTCGGAGCGCAGCTGCCTGCAGCCACAGCTGGGCGCAGACCCGTCCCGCGACGCTCCGACCAACGGCTTCTTCAGCCAGGCCGACTATCTCGACATCCTTGCCGCCGCCAAGGCCCGACAGATCGAGGTGATCCCGTCCTTCGACATGCCGGGCCATTCGCGCGCGGCGATCCGGTCGATGGAGGTGCGCTACGAACGCCTGCGGGCGGCCGGGCAGCTGGCCGAAGCGGAGCGGTTCCGCCTGCGCGAGCCCGCCGACACCACCCGCTATCGCAGCATCCAGAATTACGACGACAACACGCTGAACGTCTGTCGCGAGGAGACCTATCGCTTCCTCGACGTGGTGATGGACGAGGTTGCAGCCCTGCACCGCCGCGCCGGTACGCCGCTCACCACCTATCACATCGGCGCGGACGAGACCGCGGGTGCCTGGTCCGAGTCCCCGTCCTGCCAGGCGATGATGGCCAGGACCGGCCTGAAACCGCAGCAGCTCGGCGCACACTTCATAGAGCGGGTGGCGAACGATCTGGCCGCCAAGCATATCCTGGTCGCCGGCTGGAGCGACGGGCTGGGCCATACGGCCGTGGCACGCATGCCGCGCCAGGTTCAGTCGAACATCTGGGGCGGACTGTTCACCGGGGGCGTGGCGGAAGCGCATGACCAGCTGAACCGCAGCTGGCGCGTGGTGCTGTCGATCCCCGACATGGGCTATCTCGACATGCCCTATGCGCCCGACCCCGAAGAACGCGGCTATGACTGGGCGGCACGCGAAGTCGAACTCTTCCAGATGTTTGCCTTCATGCCGGACAATCTGCCGGCCAACGGCTCGCTGCGCACCAACATCCTCAACCAGCCGGTTCCGTTGAAGGACGAGAAGCCGCGCCAACCAGACCGAAACGTCATGGGCATGCAGGCGCAGCTGTGGAGCGAGACGGTGCGCAGCGACGCGCAGGTCGACTATATGCTCTTCCCGCGCCTGCTGGGCCTCGCCGAACGCTCCTGGGCGGCGAAGCCCGGGTGGGAACCGGCCTATGTTGCAGGGACGAGCTTTGCGTTTGGCGATGGCAAGGTGAACCTCGCCGCTGTCCAGGCCGACTGGCGCGAGTTCGTCGGCCGTGCCGGTGCGGCGCTCCGCCAGCTGGACAGAAGCGGCGTCGCCTATCGCCTGGCGCCTCCAGGCGCGCGGATCGCGGCCGGGCGGCTGGAGGCGAACAGCGAATTGCCGGGTGTGCCGATCGAATATCGCTCGGGCAGCGGTTCGTGGCAGCCCTATGCCGGACCGGTGGCGGTGCGCGGTTCCGTCTCCATCCGCACCCGCTCGCCGGACGGACGCCGCCCCGGCCGCGCGGTGACGGTGGAGAACCGCTAACTGCCCGGTGCCTGGATCTCCGCCGCTTGCCGCCCTCCCGGACAGCAAGCGGCGGTCAGGCCTCGTCCAGAGCATGATGGTCGAGAGGATGTCCGTTCGTCCTGAGGTGCCATTGAGCGCAGTGGAAATGGCGTATCGCAGGACCGGCTCCGGGTGCTTCGATGCGGGGCGTCGACAAGCTCAGCCCCTACTCGGCACGAACGGCTCCTTGATGCTCCCGCTCTAACGGATGGTCCGTGCCGGACCCGCGTCGATCACAAGGTCCAGCCCGCGCGATACTCCCGATCGAGGAAGCGATTGGCTTCGGGTACGTTGGTGACGCGTCCGCTCGCCCCGTCATACTCGATCGGCTGGTCTGCCCGCATCGCGACCATGCCAAGCAGCATGGTCTCGTTGAGCGGCACCGCGACCGAGAAGGGCGAGGAGATCGCCTCTTCGCCGCGGATCGCGCGGATCCAGTTCATCTCGTGCCCGTCGCGTCCGCCCAGGATCCGCGGCAGCGACACCGGCACTGCTGCGGCGTGCGCCTCCACGCCTTCGCCGATCAGGACCGGCTGCTGCCCATAGGTGTCGTGCATCAGCATGCCGCGGTCGCCGACATAGAGCACACCGCCATCGGGGTTCATCCGCGCGGTGGCCGGCATCTCCCGGGGCGTCGGCGGCATCAATCCGCCGTCGTACCAGGTCATCGTCAGCGGTCCGCCCTTGGCATGGCCGAATTCATAGGTGGTGACGTTCGCGAGCGGGTAGCTGCCGAGTTCCGCCGGCGACTTGCCGTCCCAGATATTGTCGTCGCCACCCCAGCGGCTGTGCCGAGTCTCGATCCGCGTCGGCAGGCCGGGCTCGAGCGCCCAGACCGGGAAGTCGACGAGGTGCGCGCCCATGTCGCCCAGCGAGCCGATCCCGAACGGCACCCAGCCACGCCAGTTGAAATGCGCGTAATCCGGGTTGTAGCCCCAGTTGACGGTCGCCGGCCCGAGCCACAGGTCCCAGTCCAGCGTCGCCGGCTTTGCGACCGCTGCCGGGCGCGGCTCCCCCTGCGGCCACAGCGGCCGGTTCGTCCAGGCATGTACTTCACGCACCCGGCCGATCACGCCGCCGCGGATCAGCTCCACCACCCGGCGACCATCGTCCCCGGAATGGCCCTGGTTGCCCATCTGAGTCACCAGCTTGGGATTGCGGCGCGCAACGTCGAGCAGGGTCCGACCTTCCCGCACCGTATAGGTCAGCGGCTTCTGCACATAGACGTGGATCCCGCGCTCCATCGCGGTCTTGGCGGCGACGGCGTGGTGGTGGTCCGGCGTGGCGATCACGACCGCGTCGATGTCCTTACGGGCATCGAACATGCGCCGATAGTCCGCGAACTTCTCGGCCCGATCGTAGGCGGCCTTCAGAGGCTGCATCTCCGGCTTCGCCACGCCCTTGTCGTCGACGAAGGCCTGGGCAACATGGGCGAAGTCGACGTCGGCCAGGGCAACGATGTTCTGGCTGGTGAGCTTGGCCATGTTCTGCGCGCCCATGCCGCCGGCGCCGATGACTGCCACGTTCACGCGGTCGCTAGGCGCAATCCGCCGAGCCGCCGCCTGCTGTGGCAGGGCCAGCAGCCCGGCGCTGGCCGCCGCACCACCCAGCCAACCGCGCCGGGTCAGCCCGCCATTCCCGTCCTTCATCGCTCTCCCCTTTTTATCTCTCAGGATGTTCAGCCGTGTACGGGGAGCAGCAGGGCTCAGCGACGGGCCGAAGCTCCATCAGCTCCACGCGTGTTCCATCCGGATCGTAGAAGTTCGCCTGCCATTTGCCGTCGCGTCCCAGCTGCGGGCCGTCATGGCGCGGGGGCATTCGCCCTTCGGCCGTGAGGCGTGCGACGGTCGCCTTCATGTCGACGACGCCCAACGACAGGTGGTTGAGGACGCCCAGAAGGCGCGCATCCATCCGCCCGGCATCCACCGTGGAGCCCGGTCCCACCATCATATATTCCAGCCAGTTCGAGCCGTCCGGAACCTGCTGCGACACCCAGTCGGTCGCCCCTTCCTGCATCGCGCCATGCCAGTAGGGGCGAAAGCCGAGGAGGTCGCGGTAGAAGGCGTCCTGCCTTGTGCGGTTGTGCACCACCTGGCCGACATGGAGCAGGCGACTGCTTACAGGTGCGGGCTCCACCGGCGTGGTACGGACCGGCGGCTGGACGAAGCGGACCTCGATCCCTTCCGGGTCGTGCATGCTGAACGCCCGCTCGCCATCATCGGCAGTGGACAAGCGGGTGACCTGCTTTGCCCCATGTCGAAGCAGAAAGCGGCGCAGCGCCGCCGCGTCCGTGGTCGTGTAGGCCACATGGGCGAGACGCCCCGGGCCGTGTCCGGGCGGCAGCGGGAGGAGTTCCACAAACTGCGTCCCGCTGAAGAAATAGCGCACGCCCGCTGGATCTTCAGGATCCGCCGCTTTCCGGGCGCCAAGCACCCGCCTGTAGAAATCATCCGATGCCGTGAGGTCCGACGCATAGACGGCAAGGTGCGAAACGCCCGTAATCGGCGGCCGTATGTCCCGCTCCGCGGCCGGGATCGTCGCTGATCCGCCCGCAAACAAGACCAGCAGCGTCAACGCCGCCCGGATCATCGCCGCCCCTCCCTGTTGTTCTTCGGCACAACCTGACACGCGCAGTCGCATGCCGCAAGCGACGCGTAGCGAAGGCAGGTTTCGAGCGTATCGTCGAGAAGGTCCGCAGTCTGGACTGGCTACCCGATGTCGGCAGATCGGGTCAGAGAGCAGCGGATCGAGCGATCCGGGCTCGCGCGCGCAGTCCCGGTCGCATCGGAGCCCCGCCCCGGCTTCCCTGCGCGTTTCGGCGATATCGAGCAGATCCTTGATCGATCGCGCTAGCCGATTTGGCCGCGTCACCACGCAGTTGCTCGATCATCTTGGTCAGCTCAGGCCGATCGCGCTTTGCCCCTGACCCCCTCTCGTCAAAAGTCCGGCGGCACCAGACAGCGACAATCTTTGGCTCTCCCACCCCAGTTGGAAAAGCTTTGCGAACGATACGCAATAGCTTAAAGGGCTTGGTCATAGAGCTTGGGGGTTCACTAATGAACAAGGTTTGGTGCACGGCATCTACGATCGTGATCGCCATCGGAACGACCGCGGCACAGGCGCAAGATCAGACAGTCGCTTCCGAGCAAGAGATCGTCGTCACGGCGCAGCAGCAGCGGCCGCAGGTGACGAGCGAGGGCTCGCTCGGAGCGCTCGGAGATCGTCCAGCGCTCGAGACGCCGTTCAACGTCCGCAACTACACTGCGCAGCTGATCCTTGATCAGCAAGCCGAGACGCTGGGCGAGGTGCTGGAGAACGATCCGTCGGTGCGCATCACGCAAGGGTTCGGCAATCAGTCGGAGCTGTTCGTGATCCGCGGCTTTCCTCTGGCCGGTGACGACGTCGCTCTCGATGGTCTCTACGGGATTACCCCGCGCCAGCTGGTCTCGCCTGAACTCTACGAGCGGGTTCAGGTGCTGAATGGTTCCAGCGCCTTTCTCTTCGGCGCGGCACCCGGCGGATCAGGGCTGGGCGGCGGCATCGACCTGATCCCCAAACGCGCCGAGAAGACGCTGCTGCGCGCCACCGCCAGCTACGCTGGCGACAGCCTTTGGGGCGGCGCGATCGACCTGGGCACGCGCTTCGGCGCGGACGACGCTTTTGGCTTCCGGGTCAACGGCGTCTACCGTGACGGGGATACAGCGGTGGACGACGAACGCCGCAGCGTTCGCGTCGTCGGTGCCGATCTGGACTTTCGCTCCGGGCCGGGTCGCTTCTTCCTGGATTTCGGCTACGAGGATCAGCGCGTCTACTCACCCCGACCGCAGGTGCGGCTCGCCAACACCAGCCTGGCAATACCGCGCGTGCCCGGCGCCGACGCCAACTATGCGCAGCCATGGGCGTTCACCAAGCTGCGCGACGTCTATGTCCTCGCCCGCGCCGAGGTCGATGTAGCACCCGACTGGACGGTCTATCTCGCGGGCGGCCTGCGCGACGGCCGTGAGGACGGCGACTACGCCACGCCGACGGTCACCAACTCGGCCACCGGCGCCGCCACCCAGGCGCGGTTGTTTGTCCCGCGCGAGGACAATAACGAGAGCGGTCAGCTCGGATTGCGCGGCAAGTTCGCGCTCGCCGGCACGACCCATGCGGTTAGTCTTGGTGGCACGCTGGTACTGGCCGAGAACCGCAACGCTTTCGCTTCGGGCGGCTATCGCACCGCGACCGGCGGCTTTACGACGACGACCCCTACCAACATCTACGCGCCCGTTGCTGCGTCGCAGCCGGCGAACCTGCCGGGCACCGGCACCGGCGGCAATCTCGCTGACCCGCCGCGCGTCTCCTATACTGAGTTTGGTAGCCTCTTCGCCTCCGACACGATCGGCCTGTTCGACGACCGGGTGCTGGTCACGGGCGGCGTCCGCCAGCAGAATCTGATTGTGGAGGGTTTCAACCGCGCCACCTTCGCGCGGGCGACCCGCTACGACCGGTCGGCGACCACCCCCGTGATCGGCATCGTGGTGCGACCGACTTCGACTTTCTCGCTCTACGGCAACCGGATCGAGGGCCTCGTCCAAGGTCCCACCGCGCCAACCAACGACACTATCCTCAACCCGGGCGAGATCTTCGCGCCCTATCGAACGACACAGTACGAGGTCGGCGCCAAATGGGAGATCCGTCGTCTTACCGCGACGCTGGCATTCTACCGGACGACGCAGCCAAACGGCTACAGCATCGCCACGCCCACCGCGACACGCCCCACCGCCACGACCTTCGTGGTCGACGGTCGCCAGCGCAACCAGGGCATTGAGCTGGGTTTTAACGGCGAGCCGACCGACTGGCTGCGTGTGATCGGTGGCGGCACGATCACGGACGCCAAACTCCGCCGCACCGCGGGCGGATTGACGGACGGCAACGACGCGATCGGCGTGCCCGACTATCAGGTGAACCTGGGGCTGGAGGTGGTGCCCCCCTTCCTTCGCGCCGCGACGCTGACCGGGCGGGTCGTCCGGACGGGGCGCCAGTATCTCGATGCGACCAACCTCCAACGGCTGGACGATTGGACGCGCTTTGACCTCGGCTTGCGCTACATCCTGGTCGCGGACGAGCACCCGCTCACGCTGCGCGTCAGCGCGGAGAACATCGACAACCGCCGCTATTGGACGTCAGCGTTCGGCGGCTATCTGCTCCAGGGGCAGCCGCGCACCGTCAAGGCATCGGTCACGGTCGAGTATTGATGCGCGCGGCGACGGTCCGGGCATGGTGCTGGGTTCACAAATGGGCCAGCCTCGTCTGCACGCTGTTCCTATTGATGCTGTGCCTGACCGGCGTGCCGCTGATCTTCCATGACGAGATCGATGCAGCCTTCGATGATCGGTCGCCGCTTGCGGCGCTGCCGGAGGATGCGCCGACGCTGCCGCTTGACGCGTTCGTACGCACCGCAATGGCCATGTACCCCGGCGAGCGGCCGTTGTTTATGAGCTTCGACAACGACCGCCCGGTCACTAACGTCACCACGGGGAAAGTGGCGCAGCCCGGACGCGGCGACCTCCACATCACGGCAATCGACCGTCGCACGGCCAAGCCCGTCGGCGCGCTCGACGAAGATGCCGGTATCATGGCGGTGATCCTGCGCCTCCATGTCGACATGTTCGCCGGGTTGCCGGGCAACCTCTTCCTCGACTTCATGGGGCTGCTGTTCTGTGCATCGATCGTGTCGGGGATCGTCGTCTACGCGCCTTTCATGCGCAAGCTGGCCTTTGGTGAGGCCGCACACGCCGTAGCCGCCGCGTCCGCTGGCTCGACCTCCACAATCTGCTTGGCATTGGCCCTGCCCGGTAAGCGCCAGCGACGCGTATAGCACCGTGGTTACCCTGGCGTTGCGAGCCAGAAGCCCCGGTGCCTCAAGCCGCCGGACGACTGGCACGCAGTCGTCATGGGCGCCATGGGCCCGACACCGATCTTGAAGAGCTCGAATAGGCTGAAGGCCACCTGAAATCCTTTCGCGCCGGCCGCGGGATCAGCCGGCGCCGTTCATTGCCGGCGGCAAGCTCGCGCGGATCCAGGGCGAGGCCTGCTCATAGGCGTGACCGACCTGCAGAACCGCGAGATCGGCGTGGCGCTTGCCGATGATCTGGAGCCCGATGGGGAGCCGGTGCGCGCCGCCGAAGCCTGCGGGAACCGCCAAGGTTGGCAGCCCGGCCATGGTGGCAGGCAGGGTCACTTCCATCCAGCGATGGTAGCTGTCCATCGGCTTGCCCGCGATCTCGGTCGGCCAGCGCTGCTTGACGTCGAACGGGAAGACCTGTGCGCTGGGCAGGACGAGGAAATCGAACTGCGCGAACGCGGCCTCGAATGCCTGGTAGATGCGGGTTCGCCCCGCCGAGGCTTCCGCCAGCTGCGGCCCTGTCAGCTTCATGCCGCCCTCGACTTCCCAGATCGCCTCGGGCTTCATCATCGCGCGCTTGGCCGGATCGTCGTAGAAGGCCTGGAGATCGGCGCCGACCGACCAGTGCCGCAGGATCTTCGCGGTGCGCCACATATCTGCTGCCGGCTCGGTAAGCGTTGCGGCCTCTACTCGCATGCCGATCGCTTCGAACGCCTTGAGCGCCTTGGTGCAGGTATCAAGGACGCCGGCTTCCATCGGCAGCACGCCGTTCAGGTCGCCGAGCCACCCGATCCGCCCGCCCTTCCAGTCGCGGTCGAGCGGCCGCGCGAACATGGCGGGATCGTCGCCCAGCGAGAAGGGCGAACGCGCGTCGCCGCCGGCCTGGACCGACAGCAGCATGGCAAGATCCGCCACGGTGCGGCCGAGCGGCCCGGAGGTGGCGAAATTCTGCCAGAACAGATCGCTGTTGGGGACCGAGGGTACCCGGGCGAACGATGGGCGCAGGCCGAAGACGTTGTTCCACCCCGGCGGGTTGCGCAGCGAGCCGCCGAAATCGCTGCCGTCGGCCAGCGGCACCATCCGCAGCGCCAGCGCGACTGCGCCGCCGCCGGTACTGCCGCCGGCGGCGCGGCCGTGCGCATAGGCATTGTGGGTCGTGCCGAAGAGCGGATTGAAGCTGTGCGACCCCAGCGCGAACTCGGGCACGTTGGACTTGCCGACGAACACGGCGCCGGCCTGGCGCATGCGGGCAACGACAAGGCTGTCCGCGGTGGGGATGTTGTCGCGCAGGATCGGCGATCCTTGCGTGCTGCGGATGCCCTTGACCGGCGCGGTATCCTTCACGGCGTGGGGGAAACCGTGCAGGGGGCCGTGGAAGCGCCCGGCAGCGGCGTCCTCGTCCATCGCCGCCGCCCGGCGCAGCAACTGATCGCCATCAACTCGGGACACGATCGCGTTGAACCGCGGATTGAGCCGGTCGATCTGCGCAAGATGGGCGCGCATCACATCGCGGCTGGAAAGGTCGCGGCGCCGGATCGCGGCGGAAAGGTCGGTCGCGTTCATCGTCACGATCTCGCTCGTTCCGGAGCGGTCGGCAGCATGCGCGGCGCCCGCGGCCAGCACGGCGGGGGCTGCCGCCAGAACCGTCCTGCGGTCCATCGTCATGCGCTCGAAGATCGTGTCGCCCATTTTCTTTTCCCCGGTGCTGGATGTGTGCGTTCTTGGCCCCGCCCGCTGGACCGTAAAGGTCCAGTGTCGTCGTGAGGCGCGGGACCAAGCCCGCGCTTCGGTCAGGCAGCACGCTGAAGCATGCCAAACAGGTCGCGCGGATCGTCCGGATCCGCAAGAAGGTCGAGGTGCTGGAAGAGGGATCGTGGAGATACGCACGCTGCACACGACCAACGGCGATTGGGATCTCGTGGCGGATATACGGGCGGCCAGCTTGTCCGAGTTCGATCACGCGCTGCGGCAGGTGCGCATGATCGAAGCCGTGCTGAACAGCGAGACCAGCCTGCTGCTGAGCACCGTCTGATCGCCTGCCTGGCCGCGTTCTTTGGGTGGTCCCACCGGCTTGCCGCAAACTGGATGTTTCACGTACCCGGCAGCCAAGCGACTAAGTCCCCGACGGTGAGGGCACAAAGGGTGATGATGTGAGCAAATGGCTTGCAGGTTCGGCGCTGGTAGCATGCATGACGGCGCTTTCGGCGGCGCCTGTGTTCGCCCAAACGCTGCCTCCGCTCACCGGGCGAGTGATCGAATACGACACCAGCGAAGTCACCTGGCCGGCGCTCGATATCGCCCCTGACGGCAAGACCATCCTCTTCGACCTGCTCGGCGATATCTATGCCCTGCCGCCGCAGGGCGGAAAGGCCCGGCCGGTGATGACCGGTGCAGCGTTCGATACGCAGCCGGTCTTTTCGCCCGACGGTCGCCACATCGCCTTTGTCAGCGATCGCGATGGGCGTGAGAATTTGTGGATCGCCGATGCCGACGGCAGCAACGCGCGCCGCCTCTCGCAGGATTCTAGCGGTGCCCCCCATTATTCCTCGCCGGCCTGGTCTCCCGACGGGAGGACGCTCTACGTCTCGCGCATGATCTGGGGCGTGCTGGCATTCGAGCTATGGTCGTACGACGCGGCTAGCGGTGCCAGCGAGGTGCTGGTGAAAGCGCAGCCAAAGGGCGATGATCCGCACCCCCAGCGGCGCAACGCCATGGGCGTGGTCGCCTCACCGGACGGCAAGAGCCTCTATTACGCGACGAAGGCGGGAACGACCTGGACCAGCGGCCCGCTGCCGCACTGGACGATCGAGCGCCTCGACCTCGCCACGCGCCAGCGACAGCCGGTCGTGACGACGCCCGGTGGCGGCATGCGCCCTACCCTGTCGCACGACGGCCGTCAGCTTGCCTATGTCACGCGCGAAGGCGAGCGAACGGTGCTTCGCCTGCACGATCTCTCGACCGGCAGCGATCGCCTGCTGCATGGCCCACTCGACCCGGATGGGCAGTCCGGCGGCTATTATGTCGATCTGCTCCCGCGCATGGTCTTCTCCGCCGATGACCGGAGCATCTACCTGGGGCTGAGCGGCGGGCTGAAGCGGCTCGACCCGGCCACCGGGGCGCTCAGCGACATCCCCTTCGAGGCGCATGTCCGGCACGGGATGGGCCCCGACCTGCGGCGCCAGCACCGGATCGACACGGGGCCGGTCCATGTCCGGGTCATCCAGACCCCTCGCCTCTCGCCCGATGGCAAACAATTGGTCTTCGGTGCGGTCGGGCGCATCTATCTGGCCGACAGTCGCAAGGGTGCCAAGCCCCGCCGGCTCGACGTGCCGGGCACGGCATGGCAGCCGAGCTGGTCCGACGACGGCCGCTTCGTCACCTACGTCACCTGGACCGCCAAGGAAGGCGGCCACGTCTGGGTCGCGGCGGTCGACGGCAAGACCGCGCCGCGCAGGATCACGACTCAGCCGGCCTACTATTCGGAACCGCTGTTCCTCGCCGGTGGCCACGACGTGGTCGCTTTTTCCGCCAGCCAGCATGATCGGCTCTACCGCACCGCTGAGAGCCTTGGGCCGACGCCGTCGACGCTGGTGCGTCTGTCGGTGAAGGACGGGCGGATGACCGCGCTGGGCGAGGTCGGCGCGGCAATGGACCTGCGCCGCGATGCCGATCCGGCGCGGGTGCGTTACTACGCCGACGGGTGGATTTCGTCGCACGCCGTCGACGGCAGCCGCCAGGGCAAGGACGCGGCAAGGCACGTGGTGAAGCTCGTCGCGCGGCCAGACAGCCAGTATTTCGACGCGCCCGCCCCGCTCAAGAACGCGCAACTAAACGCGAACGGCAAGACGGCGTTGGTGCGCTACGCCTCGCAACTGTACCTCGTCCCGGTTCCCGAGGCGAAGGGCGGCAAGGCGCCGACCGTCACCGTCAGCGACCCGGCGTCGGGTGCGCGGCGGATCACCGCGATCGGCGCCGACTATATGGACTGGGCACCCGACATGCGGTCGCTCGTCTGGTCGGTCGGCTCGACCGTGCGCCGGCTGCCGCTGGGCGCCGCGCAGCAAGGCACGCCCGCTGCCATCGAGAAGCGGGCAAAGAGCGCGCTGATGGACGTGGTCCTGCCACGCGACGTACCCAAGGGCCGGCTGCTGCTGCGCGGCGCGCGTGTTGCTACGATGAAGGGCAGCGAAGTCATCGACAACGCGGACCTGCTGATCGTCGACAACCGTATCGCCGCGATCGGCCCGCGCGGCAGCGTAGGGATACCCGCCGGCACCGAGGTGCGCGACGTAGCCGGCAAGTTCATCGTGCCCGGCTTCATCGATGCGCACGCCCATTGGTTCGAGACGCGCCGCCGCATCCTCGACATCGGGCATTGGGATTTTTCGTCCAACCTCGCTTATGGGGTGACCGCCGGGCTGGACGTGCAGACCTTCGATCCCGACGTGTTCATCTATGCCGACATGATCGATGCCGGGATGATGATCGGCCAGCGCGCCTTCTCGACCGGCGAGGGCGTGTTCCGCACCAGCCCGATGAACAGCCGCGAAGACGCGATCGCCACGCTGCGCCGCTATTCGGACTATTATCGGACGCCCAACATCAAGCAATATATGGTCGGCGGCCGGACCGAGCGGCGCCACCTTATCGAAGGGGCGCAGGCGCTTGGCCTGATGCCGACAACGGAGGGCGCCAGCGACTATCGCCTGGACCTGACCCAGCTGCTCGATGGCTACGCCGGCAACGAGCACAGCCTGCCGATCGCGCCGATCCATGACGATCTCACCCAGCTGCTCGTGCGGTCGCGCATTGCCACCGTGCCGACCATGCTGGTGCTCTACGGCGCGCCAGGGCCGCTGGGGGCAATGACGGCGGGCCATCAGCAGGATTTCGACCGGAAACTCAGCCGCTTTGTTCCCGAATTTGCGTTCGCGGCGAAGCGCGACTCGGCGCAATGGAACCGCGGCGACGGACAAGGCTTCACGCTCTTCGCGAAACAGGCGAGCGATATCGGCGCTGCCGGCGGACTGCTCGGGGTCGGGGCGCATGGCATTGTGCAAGGACTATCCTATCACTGGGAGCTGGAAGCGATGGCGTCGGGCGGAGCCAGCGCGATGCAGATCCTGCAGGCGGCAACGATCGGTTCGGCCGAGGTGATCGGGCGCGCGCTGGATCTCGGCTCGATCGAACCGGGGAAGCTCGCCGACCTGCTGGTGCTCGACAGGGATCCGCTTGCCGACATCCGCAACACTCGCTCGCTCAAGCTCGTGATGCAGAACGGGCGGCTGTACGACGCCGCAACGCTGGACGAGCAATGGCCACGGCGCAAGCAGCGCGAGCCACAATGGTTCGAGGAGATGTCGAAGCGCGAAGTTGCGGCCGCGATGGCGACGGCCAGTGCGTTCGACGAAGCCCAGGGGAACGCCGCCTCGTTCGAATATTGAGCTAGCCTGCCCGGTCGAGCGCCGCTTTCAACGCCTTGATCGCGCTGTCGGTCTCGGCGGCGTTGAGGCTGGCGAAGCCGATGCGCAGGCCGCGCTCGGCCTCCGGGCGGGCCATGTAGGATGCGGACGAGGCGAAGCGCAGGCCCGCCAGCTTGGCTTCGTTTTCCAGCGCCAAGAGGTCGACCCCGGGGAAGCGCAGCCAGAAGGCAAGGCCCCCGTTTGGCTTATCGAAGGCAATGCGCTCGCCAAAGGCCTCGCGTAGCTTTTCGGCAAAGGTTTCCCGGCGCTCCCCGTAGACCCTACGTACCTTGCGGGCGTGCCGCCGCAGCGCGCCGCCCGTAATGAGCTCGGCCACGGCATCCTCAGTTACCGTGTTGCCCATTCCGTCGGTCAGCGAGACATAGTGCCGCAGCGCGCGGATCATCGGTTCGGGTGCGACCACATAGCCGACGCGAAGCGCCGGCGCGATCAGCTTCGACAGCGAGCCGAGATAGATCACGTGATCGGGCGCATAAGCCGCCATCGGCAGGAGCGGTTGCGACGCGAAGTGGAACTCGTGGTCGTAATCATCCTCGATGATCGCGAAGCCGAACTGCTTGGCGAGATTGAGCAGCGCTAGCCGCCTACCCGGGCGCAGCTCGGCGGTGGTCGGGAACTGGTGGTGCGGCGTGAGAAAGATCGCCCGAACCTTGTGGCTGCGGCACGCCCGCTCCACTGCGCCGATGTCGATTGCCGGCCCGTCGAAGGGTACGGCAATGAGCTTGGCGCCCATCATTCGGAAGGCGGCTAGCGCCGGCTCGTAGGTTAGTTCCTCGACGATCACGGCGTCGCCGGGGCGGATCAAGGCCTGTGCCGTCAAGAAAACGCCGTTCTGGCTTCCGCGGGTGATGCAGACTTCTTCGGGCCCCACCGTAAGTCCGCGCTGGTGGCGCAGCATCTCGGCGATAGCGGACCGCAGCCGCGTGGTGCCGAGCGGATCGCGGTATTGCAGGTGACCGTCCGGAGGCGAGCGCAGCAGGGCTGTGCGATAGGCCTGCACCAGCACATCTTTGGGGAAGAGCCGGCCGTCAGGTGCGCCTTCGTCCAGCTTGATGCCGCTGCCGCCGGGCAGTGCGAGCGGGCGCTCGGGCACTGGCAGGATGCGATATTGAGGCTGCGACTTTTCCGGTGGCTTGTTGGCGGGAGCTTTTGCGCGCGCGCTTCCGACGGGATCGGGAAAGCTGGTTGCCACCATGGTGCCGCGCGTACCCGAAGATTCCAGCCAGCCTTGCGCGATCAGCTCTTCATAAGCGAGCACGAACGTCTTGCGATTGAGGTTGAGCTCGGCGGCGAGCTGCCGACTGCCGGGCAGGAAGGTGCCGGGCGTCAGGCGGCCACGCTCGATGTCGCGGATGATGGCAGAGACGACCTGAAGGTAGATCGGCGTTGGCAGCGCGGGATCGATCCGGTCGCCAAGCATGAGGTGAAGGGGCCGAAGCATGCGCCGCTGGTAGGAGCCTCGCTGTTCTAGTGTGTGCCTGCGCCGCGCTAGGCGCTCACCGGCGTAGAAGCAAACGCAAAGGCGCACAGACTGGACCCGGACGATTGATGGGACTGGACCTTGAGATGGACCAGCGTCTGACCCATCGAGCGGGCAGCCACGGCAAGCGGCGCCGTGAACGGGGAGCAATGCAGTGAACAGTTCATTCGTGGCCTATGGTCCACAGGATGTCCGCCTCGTCGTCGAGTGCTATCCGCTCGCGTGGGTTCAATCGTGCGCCGCCGACGGTGCGATCGAGGCATCCTTGCTCCCGCTCGTCGGCGAGTATGATGAACAAGGGCGGCTGATAGCTTTGATCGGGCACATGGCGCGGCGCAATCCGCTGCATGAGGCGCTCCGAGGCAATTGCCGGGCGACGATCCTGTTCAACGGTCCTCAGGGCTATGTCTCGCCCGAACATGCGGGCCTGCGCGATTGGGGCCCCACCTGGAATTACGTGCTACTGCGGATCGCGGCCGATCTGCAGTTCGACGACGCGTTGACGGGGCCGGCGCTGGACGTGCTGATCGACGAGATGGAGCGTGGCCGGCCGTCCCCTTGGCGCAAGGAGGAACTCGGCAGTCGGTACGTTGGCATGGCAGGAGCGATCATCGGCTTCCGCGCCGAGATCCGCTCATGCGCGGGCATATTCAAGCTGGGGCAGGACGAGCGCCCCGAGGTTCTCGCGCATATCCTCGCCTCGCACCCCGATGCCGCGCTGGTGGAGTGGATGCGCCGCTTCAACAGCTGACGTCGCCGGCGCCGCGAATATTCACCAAGAAGGCGGCGAGTTCGCACTCGCCGCCTTCTTCTGTTCTGGAAACCGGGCCGTCAGAATTCCAGACGCGCTCCCACCGTCATGTAGCGGCCAATCACGTCGTAATAGGGCGAGAAGGTCGAGTAGAGCGGCGGGTCCTTGTCGAACAGGTTCGACACGTTGCCGTAGAGCTCGAAGTGCTTGCCGTCGCCGAAGGGCACCTTCTGGCTCAGCTGCAGGTCGACGTAGGTGTAGGCCGGGATGCGGTTGTTGGTCAGCGCCGTGCTGGTGCGGTTCCAATAGCCGGAGGAGATGTAGCGCGCACGGACCAGGCCGCTGAAGCTGTCGCTCGCATAGCCGATCGTAGCGTTGGCGCGGATCCGCGGAACGCCGTTGACGAATGCATAGCCCTGCGACTTGACGTACTCGACCTTGGAAACGCCGTCATCGGTGGTGAAGTGGTTCACCCAGGTGCCGACAAGGCGGAAGGTGAGGTGCCCGTCCGTGCTGTTGTTCACCGGCATCCGGTAAGCCAGCTCGGCATCGACGCCGTCGGTCTTGAACTCCGACAGGTTGACCGAGGATGAGGCCACGCTTTCGAGCCGGCCGCTGCTGTCACGGGTGATGTAGTCGCACAGGCTGGTGTTGCCGCCTGCGCAACGATCGACCAGCACCTGCGCGCCGATGCTGGTGATGACGTCCTTGATGGCGATGTTGAAATAGTCGATCGAGGCAGTCAGCCCGCGCAGCGGGGCAGCGGTGAAGCCTGCGGTCCAGGTATCCGCCTTCTCCGGCCTCAACGCGGTGTTGCCGCCGCCATAGACCAGCACGTTGCGGCTGCCTTCCGCAGTGAACTGCGGATCGACCACGCCGACATAGCTCACCGTCTGGTTCGAATAGAGCTCGCTCAGATTCGGCGCACGGATGTCGCGCGAGCGCGTCACACGGCCGATCACGCCGGGCAAGAATTCGTTGGTAGCGCCCAGCTTCCACGACCAGATCGTGCCGCTGGTGCTATAGTCGGACGCGCGCACGGCGCCGTTCAGCTCCAGCTTGCGCAGCAGCGGCACGTCTTTGATCACGGGGACGACGATCTCGCCGAACGCTTCCTGCACGTCATACTCGCCGCGGTAGGCGTTGAAGTAGAAGGTGCTGAAAGCCTTGGCGGCATCCAGCTCGCCGACTTCCGAGGAGGTAGAGAGGTTGCGCCCTTCGGCGCCCACGGCGATCGACACTGCACCCGCTGGCAGGTCGAACGGCTCGCCGCGCAGCGACACGCCATAGGTGTCTATCTTGTTAACGCCATTGTAGCGCGGCGTGCCGGTGACATAGTCGATCGCCGCCTGCGACGGCGCGCCTTCGCCGAACAGGTTGATCGGCACGCAGCCAGCCGCGCCAGAGCGGCACACGGCCTCGCCGGTCGCTGGATCGATCACCGAGTCCACCGCATTGGCGAAGTTCTGGGTGATCAGGAAGCCGGGCGTCTCCATCTTGTTGCGATACTCGCCGTGGCTGTAATAGCCGCCGTAGCGCCAGCGGCCCTCGCCGAAGCTGCCGTCGAGCGCCAGCGTGCCCTGAACGCTGCGCCGGTCGAGGTTGATGCTCGAATAGGCGAGGTCCGCGTTGTAGCGGGCCATGGTGAAGCTGGTTTGCCCGGCGGCAGCGAGTGCCTGCTGAATGTCTTCGTTGAGGAAGGCATTGTCGGACCGGATCGTGACGCTGCCCGTGTGGTCACCGAACCAGGTGTAGCTGTTGTAATAGCGCGAATACCGCAGGTCGGCGCTGAGCTTGAGCGTGTCGGTCAGGTCATAGGAGGCCTTGGCCATCACGGCATAGCGCTGTTGCGGCGTGATCAGCGGGCTGCGCTCGTCGTCGGACGGGCCTTCGCCGCCAACCATGTTGCTGCCGACAACGGTGCCGATCTCCGGCGTGCGCAGCGTGCCGTCCGGGTTGAAGCCAAAGCCCCGGAGCGCGCCCGAGGTGATGTAGCCGCCGATCAGGCGCGTGGCGAGCCCCACGTCGCCCGTCAGCGTGTTGTTGACGGTGGCGAAGCGCCCGGTGTTCTCGCGGTTGGTCTTCTTCAAAATGCCTTTGTTGTCGACATATTCGCCGCCGACGACGAGATGGCCGCGGCCGCCGGCGAAGCTGGTGCCATATTTCCCTTCGAAGCGGATCTGTCCCGCGTCGCCGCGCGAAGAAATCCCGCCCTCTGCTCCGAGACGGACGCCCTCATAGTCGCTGTCGATGATCATGTTGACCACGCCGGCGACCGCGTCCGAGCCCCAGGCGGCGGAGGCGCCCCCAGTGACGATGTCGACGCTGTCGACCATGATCGAGGGCACGGTGTTGAGGTCGTTGTCGCTGACCAAGCGGCGCCCGTCGACGAGGACCAGCGAGCGTGTTTCGCCCAGGCCGCGAATGTTGATCGGGAAGCGGCCGGCCTGGGCGTTGGTGCCCGAGGTCTGCGGCGACTGGTTCGCCTTGAACTGCGGCAGATCGGCTAGCGCCGCGCCGATGTTGGTGCGGCTGACGACCTGCAGGTCTTCCTGCGTCATGTGCAGCAGCGGGGTAGGTGACTCATAGCCGGGACGATCGATACGCGAGCCGGTGACGACGATGTCGCCCTGGCCGGATGACGTGGCAGCCGTGGGCGCCTCGGTCGTCTCCGATTGCGCGGTGGATTGGGCAAGCGCCGGCATGGCCGATACGCTCAGCGCAATGAGCGCGGTGCTCGCCAGAACCGACCGACGACGTGTGCGGAGAAGCTGTTCCACCCTTAATCCCCCCAATGAAGATCGCCTCGTCCTGCGGAGCGACCCAACCCGGCCCAATGGCCTCATCCGGCAGATGAAACGGAAGGCCGACCCAGCGGAACATCCACTTTTCTGGAAGTTGAGGGGACCAAGAGCGCCCCGCGACCGACTTGATCCCGGGCGCCGCACCGGACCAGAACCGGGCAGCGCTCCAGTGTGGTCAGCCAGGGCGCGCCCGTTTCTGCGGCCATGTGGGCGGGAACAGTTCTACCGGCCGAGCTCGAGCGGCCGGTCGCGCGCGGCGCGAAGAAGGGCGAGCGGGCTGGCGCCTTCGGCGGCGGCAAGCGCCTCCGCCCCTTCCAAGGTCGCGCGCGCGAGCGCCATGGCGTCCCCCGGCGCCCGGTCCGGCCGCTTCGCCCGCCGCCGCGAGCGCCTCGGCGAAGCGGAAGAATCAGGCCGGGCCACTACTGCGGATCATGGACGAGCACCCGGTGCTCCACGCACGCGCCAGCGCGCCGCCCATGCGCCCGCGCCGACCAGCAGCACGGTCAGGCGCGTTCCTCCTGGAACACTTAGGCCGCTGCTCCCGTGTAGCGTTCCTTCCCGCCGACGAACGTGCGCAGCACCTGAGTCTTGGGCAGCGCTTCAGGATCCGTGGTGGTCGGATCGCGATCGAGCACGACCAGATCGGCAAGGAAGCCCGGCGCAATCCGGCCGAGGCGATCGTCCTGGAAGCCCGCGAAAGCATTGGTGACGGTATAGGCCATCAGCGCCTGTTCCACCGTGACCTTCTGATCAGGCAGCCAGCCGCGTGGGTTGGCGCCGTCAATCGTCTCGCGCGTCACCGCCGCATAGATGCCGATCAGCGGATCGATCGGCGCAACCGGCCAGTCCGAGCCGAAAGTCGTGGTGGCGCCGCTGTTGATCAGCGAGGCAAAAGCATAGGTGCCATCCAGCCGCCGTTCGCCGATCCGCTTCACCGCCCAACGCCCGTCGTCGATCGCATGGTAGGGCTGCACCGACGCGATCACCTTCTGGCGGGCGAAGCGCGGAATGGTCGCCGGGCGGATGTGTTGGGCATGCTCCACGCGGAAGCGCCGGTCGCGCGCACCGTTCACCCGCACGGCTTCGGCATAGACGTCCAGGATGTCGTCGTTCGCTTCGTCACCGATGGCGTGGACGGTCACCTGCAAGCGCGCCCGATCGGCGCCGATCACCGCGTCGCGCAACTCGGTCAGCGGCATCACACGAACACCGCGTGTCGCCGGATCATCGCTATACGGCTCGCGGAAAAGCGCGGTGCGTGCGCCGAGCGAACCATCCACCAGCGCCTTCAGCCCGCCCCATCGCACCCAGTCGTCGCCACGCCCCTCGCTCTTCACCAGCGCCGCCATCCTCTCCCAATCCTGCAGCGGCACGAAATTGTAGAAGCGCATATCCGTCTCGCCCTTGGCGCGCAGGCGGCGGAGCGCGTCGAAGTTGGTCCAGCCGAACGGATCGGGAATGTGGACCTGCGCAATCCCGCGCGCCAGGCCGTGCGCGATGCCGGCCCGCAGCGCTTCTTCCGCCTGTGACGGGCTGAGCGGCGGGATCACTCGCTCGACCAGTTCCTTGGCATTGTCCTTGAGCACGCCGGTCGGCTCGCCCGCTGCGTCGCGCACGATCACCCCGCCTTTGGGATCAGGCGTGTTGCGGGTGATGCCGGCCAGCTTCAGCGCCACCGAATTGCATAGGTAGGAGTGGAGGTCGGTACGCGGGATCGCGACCGGCGTGTTCGGCGTGACCGGATCGATCCACTCGCGCGTCGGCAGCGCGCCGCCGAAGCGCTGTTCGTCCCACGGCCCGCCTAGCAGCCAGCGATCAGGGTGCGCGCGCGCCGCCGCATCGATGCGCGCGACAAAGTCCGCTCGGGTCTTCACCTCGAGCAGGTCCGGGCGCCCAAGCGCACTGGCACCCATCAGAAAATGGGTGTGATTGTCGATGAAGGCGGGCATGGCGAATGCGCCGCCAAGGCCGATGATGCGGGTCGAGCGGCCGGTGCGCGCGCGCACTGCCCTTGCGCCGACAGCGGCGATGCGATCTCCGACGATACCCACCGCGTCCGTCCGGCCGCCGGGCCGTCCCGTCCAGATGCTGCCCCCCACCAATGCGCAATCGAGCGGTGCCTCAGCGGCGATCGAACGGCCCGCGATGGTCAGCGCAGCACCTGCGCCCAGAAACTGCCGACGATCAAACATGGCCCTTCCCCTTGTGCCTGGCGATGGAGTTCGCACTAGCATCGCGCACGCGTTCGGCCCCGCCAACGTCCAAGATCGGATCGAGGATGGGGACCAGTTTTCGTCGCCCCGGCGGCACGCTACGCTCGGTCTTAGACTCCGGAACAGCGCTGAGCTTGACCTGGGAGCCCACCTTTGAATGCACGCCGTGTCCATCTACGGCCGGGGCCGTCGAGCGGGGTGACAGGGTTCCCGCACTGGCGTGTCACCGCAGTTGCCTCGAGCGGTTCCGGGGCAACCTTGAGGTTTTCACATCCGATGCCGCCAGCTCGCGGATGAGGCGTTCCAGCACGACGGTTCCGACGTCGGGCGATCGCCGCAAGCGCGGCAGAATCCGCTGTAGTCTGAACGCCAAAGGCTTTAGACGCTTCCTGCGCGCTTCCTAGGTTCCATACCGCGCCGACCGGCTGGTCCCGAAGAGCCGCCGCCGTAGCTAGACGCCTTGTAGGTCAACCACGCCGCCCCAGGCCTTCTCCGTCGCCTTCTTGCGGCCTGCAATCACGTCACCTCCGAGCAAAGGTGACCAGCAGCGCGACGCCGGACACTTTGATTGCGCAGTCCAGCATTAAACAGTCTAGCCGCCGCAAATCGACTTCTCCGAGCCGCTGGTCTTCAAGTACGAACAGGAAGGTGGCGCCGCGCGCCTGAACAGTATCGCCGGCTCCCAGCCATTTGATGCTGGCTCGATAGGAGCCAGACCTTGTCATCGCGTTCAGGACCAGCGCGCCGCCCTCACTCGGTTCACCCCGCAACGGCACGCCGCCGTCGAAGGCGTGAACACCTCGCCCTTCGTGCAGCACCAGTCCTCCGGTGGGGCCCACCAGTCGCAACGAGCCTTGCACGATGGCAAGAACGCGGTCGACACCAGCGAAGGTCGAAAAGGCCCCTTCCACTTCGACCTTCGCGAGACTGAGACGCCAGAGGAAGTCTCCAGCAACTGCAGCGGGCGGAAATACGGCGATCTCGCGCGTCGTTCCAACGCCGTTCTTCCAGGCAGTCTCCCGGCAGTCCGCCGCCTGGAGGATCCGCCCGATGCTCATCCGAGGATGCCGGGCAGGTCGAGTCCCTTCTCCCGCGCGCAGGCTTGCGCGACGTCATAGCCTGCGTCGGCGTGACGCATGACGCCGGTGGCCGGGTCGTTCCACAGCACGCGCTCCAGCCGCGCGGCGGCCTCAGGCGTGCCATCCGCCACGATCACGACACCGCTGTGTTGCGAAAAGCCCATGCCGACCCCTCCGCCATGGTGCAGCGACACCCAGGTAGCGCCCGACGCGGTGTTGAGCAGCGCGTTCAGCAGCGGCCAATCGCTCACCGCGTCTGATCCGTCCTGCATCGCCTCGGTCTCGCGGTTGGGCGAGGCGACCGAGCCGCTGTCGAGATGGTCGCGGCCGATCACGATCGGCGCCTTCAGCTCGCCCTTGGCGACCATCTCGTTGAACGCCATGCCCAAGCGATGGCGATCGCCCAGCCCCACCCAGCAGATACGTGCGGGCAGGCCCTGAAATTGTATCTTCTCGCGCGCCATGTCGAGCCAGGTGTGGAGATGCGCGTCGTCGGGCAGCAGCTCCTTCACCTTGGCGTCGGTCTTGTAGATGTCCTCCGGATCGCCCGACAGCGCGACCCAGCGGAACGGTCCGACACCCCGGCAGAACAGTGGTCGGATATAGGCGGGAACGAAGCCGGGAAAGTCGAAGGCGTTCTCCACACCCTCGTCCTTGGCCACCTGGCGGATGTTGTTGCCATAGTCGGTCGTGGGCACGCCGGCCGCCTGGAAGTCGAGCATGGCGCGGACGTGCTGGGCCATCGACGCCTTGGCCGCCTTTGCCACGGCCTCGGGCTCGCGCTCGCGCCGCTCGATCCATTCGGCGACGGTCCAGCCGATCGGAAGATAGCCGTTGACCGGATCATGCGCGCTGGTCTGGTCGGTGAGCAGGTCGGGGCGGATGCCGCGGCGATAGAGCTCGGGCAGCAGCTCGGCGGCGTTGCCGAGCAGCCCGACCGAAACCGCCTTCCGCTCGGCGCAGCTCTTCTCGAGGATCGCCATCGCTTCCTCGATGGTCGAGGCCGCGACGTCGAGATAGCCGGTGCGCAGGCGCATTTCGATGCGGCTCGGCTGGCACTCGATCGCCAGGCAGGAGGCGCCGGCCATCACCGCGGCGAGCGGCTGCGCGCCACCCATGCCGCCGAGGCCGGCGGTCAGCAGCCACTTGCCGCCGAGGTCGCCGCCATAATGCTGGCGCCCCATTTCGACGAAGGTCTCGTACGTGCCCTGAACGATGCCCTGGGTGCCGATATAGATCCACGAGCCCGCGGTCATCTGCCCGTACATCGCCAGACCGCGCCGATCGAGCTCGTTGAAATGCTCCCAGTTCGCCCAGTGCGGCACCAGGTTGCTGTTGGCGATCAGGACGCGCGGTGCATCGGCATGGGTGCGGAACACGCCAACCGGCTTGCCCGACTGGATCAGCAGCGTCTGGTCGGCCTCCAGCCGCTTCAGCGTCTCGACGATCCGGTCATAGCTTTTCCAGTCGCGCGCCGCGCGCCCGATCCCGCCATAGACCACCAGTTCCTCCGGGCGCTCGGCCACGTCGGGATGCAGGTTGTTCATCAGCATGCGCAGCGGCGCTTCGGTGAGCCAGCTCTTGGCGCTCAGCTCCGTGCCGGTCGCCGGCTTGATCACGCGGGTGTTGTCGATGCGGGTCATGGGATCAGGCTTTCTGAGTGGCGAAAGCGATGCACGCCTTCATGATTTCGGTGAGGACGGGCGCGATGCGGTTCGCGCGAGCGGGATCGAAGGCGGGCGGCCAGTTCGCCTCGGTCGGGGTCTCCGGCTCGTCCATGTAACCGCGGATGGCGAGTTCCATCTGGATGGCGTGGATGCCCCTGTCCGGCCGGCCGTAATGGCGCGTTGTCCAGCCGCCGCGGAAGCGGCCATCGAGCACATGGCTCTCGTCGCTCGCCGCGCAGATCGCCTCCACCGCGGACGCAAGCGCCGGGTCGCAGGTGACGCCGCCGTTGGTACCGATGTTGAACTGCGGCAACTCGCCTTCGAACAGGCGCGGAACATGGCTGCGGATCGAATGTGCGTCATAGAGCACCACCCGGCTGTGCCGGGCATGCAGCCGCTCGATCTCCCCGGCCAGCGCGGCATGATAGGGGGCGAACCAGCGCGCGCGGCGGCGGGCGATCTCCGCTTCGTCGGGGATTGCCCCCGCGTAGAGCGGCTCGCCATCGAAGGTGGTCGTCGGGCAAAGCTCGGTGGTCGCCTGGCCCGGATAGAGCGATGCGCCGGAAGGATCGCGGTTAAGATCGATCACGCTGCGCGAGATGCTTGACCAGATGAGCGTGACGCCGAGATCGCGGGCAAAGGCGTAGAGCGCGTCCACCCACCAGTCCGCGTCGCGCCGCGCCAGCCAGGGCGAGCGGAAACCCGGTTCCACATCGGCGAGGCCCGTGCCGACATGGGGCATGGCGACGATCAGCGGTGCGTCACCGCGAACGACGTGCAGCCAGTCGCTCATGCCACGCCCGGGAGCAGACCGCCTGCCGTCGATGCGAGCGCGCCTGAGCGGATCAGCGTGTTGGCCGCCTCCATGTCAGGATAGAAATGGCGGTCGTCGGCCAGTGCCGGGACCCGCGCGCGCAGGCACGCACGCGCCGCCTCCAGCGCGGCGCCCGAGGCGAGCGGCGCATGGAAGTCGACGCCCTGTGCCGCGGCCAGCCATTCGATCCCGATCACCGCGATCGCATTCTCCGCCATGTCGAGCAGGCGGCGCGCACCATGCGCCGCCATGGAGACATGGTCCTCCTGATTGGCAGAGGTCGGGATGGAATCGACGCTTGCCGGATAGGCGCGCTGCTTGTTCTCGCTGACCAGCGCGGCCGCGGTCACCTGCGGGATCATGAAGCCGGAGTTGAGGCCCGGCTTTGGCGTGAGAAAGGCAGGCAGGCCCGACAGCGCAGGATCCACCAGCATGGCAACGCGGCGTTCGGAGATGGAGCCGATCTCGCAGATTGCCATCGCGATCATGTCGGCGGCGAACGCGACCGGCTCGGCATGGAAGTTGCCGCCGGACAGCGCCTCGTCGGTCTCCGGGAAGATGAGCGGATTGTCGGACACGCCGTTCGCCTCGACCTCCAGCGTGGTCGCGGCCTGCCGCAACACGTCCAAGGCGGCGCCCATCACTTGGGGCTGGCAGCGCAGGCAGTAGGGATCCTGCACGCGCGTGTCGTTTTCCAGATGGCTGGCGCGGACCGCGCTGCCGGCCATCAGCGTGCGCAGCGCCTCGGCAACCTCAATCTGCCCCTTCTGCCGGCGCAGCTGATGTATGCGTGGGTCGAACGGAGTGTCGGATCCCTTGGCCGCCTCGGTCGAGAGCGCGCCGGTAACCAGGGCGGAACGGAACAGCAATTCCGCCTCGAACAGCCCCGCCAGCGCGTTCGCGGTTGAGAATTGCGTGCCGTTGAGCAGCGCGAGACCCTCCTTGGGGCCAAGCTCAAGCGGGGCAAGTCCGGCCTGCGCCAGCGCGTCGGCCGCCGGCAGACGCTCGCCGCGCACGAAGATCTCGCCTACGCCGATCATGGTCGCGGCCATGTGCGCCAGCGGCGCGAGGTCGCCGCTGGCGCCCACCGATCCCTGGCACGGCACCACCGGCGTCAGCTCCATGGCCAGCATCGCTTCCAGCAGCGCCACGGTTTCCGGCCGCACCCCCGACGCACCCTGTGCGAGGCTGGCGAGCTTGAGCGCCATCATCAGGCGGATGACGGGAACCGGCGAGGGCGCGCCGGTTCCGGCGGCGTGGCTCAGCACGATGTTGCGTTGGAGCGTGGCGAGGTCGTCGTCGCCGATGCGGACGCTGGCGAGCTTTCCGAAGCCGGTGTTGATGCCATAGACCGGCGCGCCCTTGGCAAGGATGCGCGACACCGCGGCGGCGCCTTCGACGATGCGCGGGCCGCAGGCGGGATCAAGCCGCAGCGAGGCACCGCGATAGATGTTCCGCCAATCTTTCAGCGAAACGGCGCCGGGAAGAAGCACGATCTCGTTCATTGACCACTCCAGATACGCGCATGGAGCGGATTGAACCCCATGCGATAGACAAGTTCGGCCGGACGCTCGACGTCCCAGATGGCAAGGTCGCAGCGCTTGCCCGCCTCCAGCGTGCCGCGGTCGGCAAGACCCAGCGCGCGGGCCGCATTGCGGGTAACGCCAGCCAGGCATTCGGCGACGGTGAGGCGGAACAGCGTCGCGCCCATGTTCATCACCAGCAGCAGCGAGGTGAGCGGCGAGGTGCCCGGATTGCAGTCGGTCGCAAGCGCGATCGGCACGCCAGCGCGACGCAGCCCCTCGATCGGCGGCAACCGGGTCTCGCGTACGAAATAATAGGCTCCGGGCAGCAGCGTCGCAACGGTGCCGGCACGCGCCATGGCGGCGATGCCGTCCTCGTCGAGATACTCGAGGTGATCGGCGGAAAGCGCCCCAAAGCTTGCGGCGAGTGCCGCCCCGTGCAGGTTCGACAGCTGCTCGGCATGGAGCTTTACCGGCAGGCCGTGGCGCGCGGCGGCCGCGAACAGCCGCTCGGTCTGCTCAGGCGTGAAGCCGATCCCCTCGCAAAAGGCGTCAACCGCGTCGGCGAGGCCCAGTCGCGCAACCTCCGGCAGCATCGTGTCGCAGAGCATGCCGATATAGCCGTCCGCATCCCCTACATACTCGGGCGGAAGCGCGTGGGCCCCCAGGAAGGTGGTCGCAACCTCCACCGGCCGCTCCGCCGCCAGCCCCCGCGCCGCGCGCAGCATGCGGATCTCGGTCTCGCCGTCGAGCCCATAGCCCGACTTGATCTCCACCGTCGTGACACCTTCGGCAATCAGCGCGTCTAGGCGCGGCAGCGCCGAGGCGACGAGCGCGTCCTCGCTCGCGGCGCGGGTGGCGCGCATGGTGGAGACGATGCCGCCGCCTGCCCGCGCGATTGCTTCATAGGAGGCGCCCTCCAGTCGCAGCTCAAATTCCTGCGCACGATCGCCGCCGTGGACCAGATGCGTGTGGCAGTCGATCAACCCGGGTGTGATCCAGCGGCCTTCGCAATCTACGACCCGCTTCGCCTCGAGGTCGGGCGCATCCGAGCGTGCCCCCGCGTAGAGGATGAGACCGTCCCGCGCGGCAACCAGACCGTCCTCGACCACGCCGAGCGCCTCGCCGACCATCGTAGCCAGCCGCGCCCCTTTCCAAACCGTATCGCACTGCATGCGCATGGTCCCCACCCGTTGCATTCGAAAGATTGCACCATCATTCCCTAATGTATAGACAAAAAAGAGCAGGGAGCAGGATTCATGCCGAGCACATCCAGTCACAATGCCAAGTCGTTGTTTTTCCAGCATCTGCTCCTCCCGACGGGTTGGGCGCGCGATGTGCGCCTGCGGCTCGCCGCCGGCCGGATCTCGGCCGTCGAGACCGGCGCGGATGCGGTGGCGGACGACGAGCGGCACCGTTGCGGCTTGCCCGGCATGCCGAACCTGCACAGCCATGCGTTCCAACGCGGCATGGCGGGGCTTGCCGAGCGGCGCGGCCCTTCGAGCGACAGCTTCTGGACGTGGCGCGAGATCATGTACCGCTTCGTCGACCGGATGACGCCCGACGACGTGCAGGCGATCGCTGCGCTGGCTTATCTCGAGATGCTGGAGGGTGGCTTCACCCGCGTTGGCGAGTTCCACTATCTCCACCACGATCGCGCCGGAGCGGTGTTCGCCGATGTGGCGGAGATGAGCGGCGCCATCGTCGCGGCCGCCGCACAGAGCGGGATCGGGCTTACCCTCCTGCCGGTGCTCTACAGCTATGCCGGCTTCGGCGCGAAGCCCGCCCAGCCCGCGCAAGCGCGCTTCCTGTTTGATATCGAGGGCTATGCGCGCCTGATCGAGGGCGCGAAGCGCCACGCCGGCACGCTGCCCGACGCGGTGGTCGGCGTGGCGCCGCACAGCCTGCGGGCGGTGTCGCCGGAACAGTTGCAGGCGCTTGCGACGATGTCGAAGGGATGCCCGGTGCACATCCACATCGCCGAGCAGGTGAAGGAGGTGGAGGACTGCGTCGCCTGGAGCGGGCAGCGCCCGGTTGAGTGGCTGCTCGACCATGCCGACGTCGACGACCGCTGGTGCCTGATCCACGCCATCCATATGACCGAGGCGGAGACCCGCAGGTTGGCGCACAGCGGCGCCGTCGCCGGCCTCTGCCCGATCACCGAGGCCAATCTGGGCGACGGCCTTTTTCCAGTGGAGGCGTTCCTCGATGCGGGCGGGCGCTATGGCGTGGGTAGCGATTCCAACGTGCGGATCGACTGCAGCGAGGAGCTGCGCCTGCTCGAATACGGCCAGCGGCTGACCCGGCGCGCCCGTAACGTATTGGCGCGCGGCGCGGACCGCTCGACCGGAGCCGATCTCCACGCGGCGGCTCTTGCCGGCGGCGCGGCGGCGCTGGGGGCCCAGGGCGGCATCGTGGTCGGCGCCGCGGTCGACATCGTCAGCCTCGATCTCGACCATCCGGCACTGCTGCACCGGGAGGGCGATGCGATCACCGACAGCTTCGTCTTTGCGGCCGGCCGGTCCGCCATTGACTGCGTCTGGCGCTATGGGGACAAGTTGGTGAGCAACGGTCGGCATCGCGCGCGCGCGCGCATTGTCCAGAACTACCGTTCCGCGCTGGAGAGGCTGATCAGGTGAGGATGCCGCTGCACGAACGGATTCGATCGGATTTCGAAGGGCGGATCCTGGGCGGCGATCTCGCGCCCGGCGACCGCCTGCCGATCGAGCAGGAGTTGATGCTGCAATACGACTGCTCGCGCATGACCGTGAACAAGGCGCTGTCGACGCTGGCGGCGGCGGGGTTGATCGACCGGCGCAAGCGCGCAGGCACCTTTGTCGCACGGCCCAAGGTCCACAGCATGGTGCTCGACGTCCCTGATCTGGCGGCGCAAGTACGCGACCGCGGGCAGGACTATGCCTATCGTGCGCTCACGCAGGTCCTGCGTCCGGCAGGCGAGGATGCAGACGAGGAGCTGCTGGCCGGCCGCGGCGCGCTGATGCAGGTCGACGGGCTGCACTTGGCCGATGGCGCGCCGCTTGCGATCGAGTTCCGCCTGGTGAGCGCCGCCGCCGTGCCCGAGATCGTGGAAGCCGATCTGGGAAGCGTGCCGCCCGGTACCTGGCTGCTGCAGCATGTGCCATGGACCGAGGCGGAGACACGGATTTCCGCGGTCGCCGCCCTCGACGACGAAGCACGTTGGCTGGGCGTATCCGCGGGCGCGCCGTGCCTGTGCGTCGAGCGCCGCACCTGGCGGGGCAGCGAACGGATCACCTATGTGCGCCAGCTGTTCCTGGCGGACGCCTATGACATGGTGGCACGCTTCGGCCCCGGCGCTTCGGGCAGGTAGGAGGGGCGCCGTCCGGCACGGCGCCCTCCCCGGTCAGTTGGTTGCGCCGCCTGCGTAGAGCGTGTTGAACAGCAGCTTGTAGCCGCCGTGCGACTGGCCGCGCCACTGCGGGCGGAAGCCGTAGAGGTAGACCTTGCCCTTGCCATACTGGACCTCGACCGCGGCCGCCTTGCCCTGGATTGCCTCGGGGTGCAGCAGCACGCCGCTGCGCAGCGGATCGCCGGTCGGCGTATAGGACGCCAGCACCTGACCCTGGAAGCCGGGCTTGGGCGCAAAGGCGGGTCCCCGCTCGAACATCACGATTGGGTCGGCCGGCATGCCCGCATTGACGCTTGCCGCCGGGTTCAGGCTGACCTGGAGCAGAGCGCCGGAGCAGAAGAAGGTGTCGCTTTTCACGTCCTTCAGGATGTTGGTGACGGGCAGCTGGAACAGGTCGATGATTGCGTCAGACGCATTGTTGAGCGCGACCAGCGTGCCGCCGTTGCGGACGAAGTCCTTCAGCTTCTCCGCGCCATCCTCCCCAATGCCGCCGCTATAGGGTGCGGGCATCTGGTTCGGGCTGAACCCGTCCATCAATGAGGCGAGCGGCCCCTTGTACTTCGACGTGAAGTTCGCCGGCGGCGCGGTGTCGCCGGGCCGCGTCGACTGCGGCGCACCGATGTCGGGGATCACGATCGTGTCGTACTTGCCCGACAGCCCGGCCTTCACGTCCGCATTGTACAGGCTCTTGGGTTGAAAGGCATATTGCTCCAGCAGCCAGCGGGTCCAGCCCTCATCGATGTTGGAGCCCCAGGGCCGATAGAGCGCGACGCGCCCCTTGCGCACCGCTGCGCCCGCGGGCGCCTCGGCCGACGCGGTGACGGCGACCGTATGCTGCGAGGCGATCTTGTCCATCACCGAACGCGGAAGGCCGGTGATGGCGATCGCCTCCTGCGGAGCTGCCCCAGGCTGGAAGGATGCGGTCGTCCAGCGCGCCTCGCCGCCAGCCGCAAGTGCCGCATTCAAAACGCGGTAGCCGTTGTTCACGCGTCGATCGATCAGATAGGTGCTGCCCGATCCGCTCACCCCGCCGGCGGGCGGAGTGGCGGCAGCGACCTTTTGCATGGCCGCGCGGGCGGCGGCCTCGATCGGCTTCTCGACCCGGTCGACGCGCACGCCCATCTGCATCGGCAGCGTCCAACCGGTCACGTCATAGGGCAGTTCGGCCGGTTGGCCGTCGCCGTTCAGCACGGCATCCGGATATTTCTGCTTGTCGAGCAGTTCGCGCGCTAGTCCAGCGAATGGCTGGTCCATCGGCACCACCCAGCTTCCCGCGGCATAGGTCTGGCCGTTGAGCGCAGTCGGCGCGCCGATCTGCAGCACGTCGAGGCCGTGGCGGATCATCAGTTGGGCAAGCGAGGCGGCCTCGGGCATGTCCGCCTGACCGGCCGGAATGACATAGGCGGCGGGACCATCCACGGCCGCGGCGGCAACCATGTCGCGGCCTGCCTGGTAGCGGTTGTAGAGCAGCGTATCGCGATATTTCTGCGCCGTCTCCAGCACCGACATGGACGCTGTCAGCATATAGTCGACGGAGTTCTTCAGGTGCCACTCGCCGCCCCGCCAGGGATGCGGGTACATGATCTGCGCCTTCAGATCGCGGGTCTGCTTGGGGAAGTCGTCGAGCGAGTAGGTCTTCGGCGTCGCGCTGTCGTGCGCCGTCTCGGTGAAGAAGGAGATCGTGTTGCGGAAGACGTGGATATAGTCGAGGAACCCTGCGTACCAGTTGTCGAAGCGGGCCTGGGCGATCGCGCCCGGTTTTCCCTCCGTCTCCATCCGCGTCATGATGTTGGTGCCGATGGCGTTGGTCCAGATCCGCATGTACGGGCTGATGTTGGACGACACTGGGTCCGCGAACGGCGGCACCCAGATACGGGCCGGGAACGGCGCCACCTGATGCTGGCTGTACCAGATCACCGGCGCATATTCCTGCTCGGTCGCGTTGACGACCTGGCTTTCCTTCATGTTCAGCATGTAGCCGTCACGGTTGTTATCGTGGCCGACATATTCCTGGTAGAGCCAGGGCGTGCGACTGGTCTCCCACTGGGTGCCGCGCTGCTTGCGATACCAGTCGACGACGATGTCCTGCCCGTCGGGATTGAGCGTCGGCCACAGGACAAGAATGACGTTCTTGAGGATGCCGTCTACTTCGGCATCGTTCTTCGCGGACAGCAGCTTGTGCGCGAGCGCCAGCGGCAGCTGGTGATCCGACACCTCGCTGGCGTGCATGCCGCCGTCGATGTGGACAATGATCGGGCTGTCCTTGGCCAGTTGGCGCGCCTGTTCGTCGCTCAAGCCGCGCGGATCGCCCAGCCGCTTGGAGATCGCCTTGTACTTGTCGAAGTTGGCGACGTTTTCCGGGCTCGATATGACCGCGTAGACCATCGTCTTACCGTGGGTGGTCTTGCCGGTCTCGAACAGCTTGATGCGGTCGGACGCGCGGGCAAGCGCCTGGAAGTAGCGGATAGAGTCCTCGTAGTTGGCAAGGTAGTAGTCCTCGCCGACGTCATGGCCGAGCACTGCCTTCGGATCCGGCACGTCCTGCGCCATCGCGGGCACGCAGAGTCCCAGGGCAGACGCGGCCAGCAGGGTGCGCACAGTGCGCACCACCGGGGTGTTCTTGATCATGTCGCTTGTTGCTCCGATGCAATCAGAAGTGACGGCGCAGGTTAAGACCCAGGGTGCGCGGCGCGGCGGAAACCGCCGAATAGCTGTTGGGCGTGGACGACATTGAGGCACGGTTGATCGCCACGCTGTCGAAAAGGTTGTTCACGAACAGGTAGATGCCCGTATCGCTTTCCGACAGCTCGAAGCCGACGCGCAGGTTCGCCAGGGCGTAATCGTCGATCTTCACCCGATAAACGTTGGTTGGCCGGAATTCGGAGTAGGACGAGCCGACATAGTTCAGGTCGGCGCGTGCGAAGAAGTCTACCGCATCGCTGACCGGCGCGTGATATTCCGCGCCGACCGAACCGCTGAAGTGGGGAATATAGGGGATGCGATCCCCGGCGCGACCGGCGGCCACGACCGAGTCATTGACCTGATCCTCGGTTAGTTTGGCGTCGAGATAGTTGCCTGATAGCGTAAACTGGAGCGCACCGCCCGGCCGGATGAAGGCCTCAGCCTCCAGGCCGCGGATGCGCGCTGCACCGGCGTTGGAGAGGAATGAGAAGGCGCCGTTGGTGGTGCGCCCGCTCACCTGCATATTGTCCCAGTCGATCTGGAAGGCTGCAAGGTTGAGCGTCAGCCTGCGGTCGAGCAAGCCGAACTTGGTGCCGATCTCGTAGTTCCAGAGCTTGTCCGACTCATAGGGCGTCAGGTCCGCCGCCAGCCCGATCACCTGGTTCGCGCCGCCCGGGCGGAAACCCTGCGACGCGGTGGCATAGAACAGCATGTTGCGGTTGGCCTGCCAGGACGCGTTGAACTTCAGCAACGTGCCGTCCTCCGACGAGTCCACCGTATTGAGCGGACGCACCGGCGCGCCGATCAGCGTCCAGCCGATGTCGGTGTATCCGGACACCGTTTTGTCATAGTCATAGTAGCGAATGCCCGCCGTCAGGCCGAGCTCGGGCGTAACGTGGAAGGTGCCCTCGCCGAACACCGCGACCTGCTTGAGCCTGTCCGAGATCTGGCGGCGGTAGAAGATCTGCTCGGGCATGATGATCCCGCCGGTGGTGACGTCGGCGCGCGCATCCTCGGACGTAACCTGGTTCTTGCGGCTCTGGTAAAAGGCGCCCACGGTCCAGTCGAGGGCGGAATCGCCGGTCGAGCTCAGGCGGACCTCCTGCGTGAAGTCCGTGGTGGATCCGGGATAGTAGATGGCCGCCGGGCTCAGGCTGTCGATATAGTCGTAGTAGCTACCGAGCTGATCCGCCGAGCAGGCATCGGTGCCGACATAGGAGGCGCAGCGCGCCTCCGTACGATAGGTGCCGATGTAGTAGCTGTCGTCGGCCGCATAGGCAGACCTGCGATGCTGATAGCCGGTGATCGAGGTCAGCGTCACGCCGCCCAGGTCCCACTCGGCGTTGACGCTGTAGAACTGCGACTTGTCGGTATAGGGCAGGATGACCTGCGCCGCTGACTTGTAGTCGCCGACCTCGGGATTCCAGCTCGCCGAGACCGCGTCGGTGTTCTCGAACATCGCGGTGGCATCGATCGAGAAGTTGGTGGTCGGCGTGAAGCGCAGCATCAGCCGCCCGCCCGTCGCCGTATAATCGTTGACGTTCTTGCGACCAAGGAAGCTGTTGTCGACATAGCCGTCGCTGTCGCGGCGATAGAGAACCGCGCGCGCAGCCAGCACGTCGGTGACGAGCGGCACGTTGACCATCCCGTTGACGAAATAGCCGAAGCCGCCGCCCTTGGTGGTCTGCACCTGGCCTTCGACCTCGCCCTCGTACTCCTGACTGGGCTTGTTGAAGAGCACGCGGATCGCGCCGCCCATAGAGCTCGCGCCGTAGAGCGTGCCCTGCGGTCCGCGCAGCACCTCAATGCGGTTGACGTCAAACAGGGTGAAATCGGCGGTGCGCCCGGCGGCGTCGCTCGACACGCCGACCGAGCCGGTCACCGGCACGTCATTGTAATAAGTGCCGACGGTTGCCTCGCCCGACGCCTGAACGCCGCGCAGGCTGACGCGGCGCTGGCCGGGACCGTTGTCTTGGATGCGCAGCGACGGCACGAATTTGGCATAATCGGTGATGTTCGTGACGCCGGCGTTGGTCAGCGTCTCGCCGGTCAGTGCGGTGATAGCGAGCGGGGTCGTCTGAACCGTGGTGTCGCGGCGCAGTGCCGTGACGACGACGTCGTTGGTTTCCTCTGTTGCGGGAGGATCCTGCGCGTCTTGGGCTGCAGCCGGGGTGAGGCTTGTGGCAATCAAGAGCGCGGCGGAAGCAATCCCGCACTGCAGTGTCACGCGAAGAGGCGAATGGTCAAAGCGCATCTGGTGGTCCCCCCAAAAACGGAGAAGGAGGCCGGCGCCATCTACTTCCCCCACGAAGAATCACATGATGCCGCGCGCTTAATGTATATACAAGAAATAATGTTGCTCAATTAAGCAGCATCACTGCACTTTTAGTGCACATAATTTGAGCATCTGCTATTTGGCGCGCGCCGGCTTCCCATGAGCGGGCATTAGGGTGGCACACCAAAGAACAGCAGGTCGCAGCGCCCTCTTCATAAAGGGCAGTGCTGCCTTTTCGTGGCGTGCCGCGGTGATAAAGCTCTCCAGGATATCCCGCCATGATTGATTATGGGCGAGCAGAGCCATCAGTTCGTCCCGCCATACCGGCGGCTCGAATTATCCGGCCAGTATGGGATCTGATCCGGTTTCCGCGCTAGGAGTGGCTGCCCTTCTGAAGAGTGTGCCGCACATTGCATTTGGGGCGGCTCTGACGAATCATTTTGGCGGGAAGTCGAGAGGGCACCATGGATCTTACGCTCAGCGGACCTCAGATGAACTCGCGCTCCGTGAATCCCTCTTGGTTTGCTAGACCAGTCGCGTCCTCATCTTGCTGGCGGGCTTCGGTGCCTCTGCGCTTCCGGCCTGGAGCCTGTTGCCAAAGCCAGAGGCTTGCTTTGCGTTTTGGGGTTCAGTCCTCGCGGGGTTTATTGCTCGCCGACTTGCAAACCAGCTCCGATGTTGAGCCTAAAGAGCGTGGCGTTGACGGGCGTTGCCTTCCTAGGGTGCCAACTGGCGATGCAACTGTTGTTGCTCGGCGGTATCATCCACGTGTAGCGCCGGCCGCGGGTGCAGACAGTCGAAACGACACACTTTACCTCCGCCGTTGCGGCCTGAGGCTTGTCACGCTTGGAGTGCCAACTTCCATGGCCGGCTGGCCGCAGCCAGCATGACGATTTCGCCCGACCTTATAAGCCCTCCTCATGCTCGATGCAGACGGTAACTCTGGCGTCGAAAGAGGCGAGAGCACCGGCTCTCTTCTCTGCAGGCAGCATCGGGAGCGCGAATGGCGCGGTTCGCCTCAGCGCGAGAGCGGCGGCGCAAGCGGTGTCCTCCTCTATTTGTCGCGAACAAGCGTAGATCGCATCCTCAAGCTGGGCACTATGCACCGCCGCCGAGCAGGATCGCACGCTATCGGCCAGGCTAGGCTCATCCAGACCGGCCGCCAGAATCGTCAGAAACATCGGGGCTCCCTTTCTGTGCGCCGCCCGCCGGCCATGGACTGGCAAAGCTGGCGCTGCTCGGCAAGACGACGACCATCTCCGGCGTCAGCCTGCCGGCGCTGACCATCCACCGCAGCGACTGCGATAGGCAGGACTATCAGCTGCAGAAGCAGTAAGAGGTTACCGGCGTCAAAGCCCCACTGGCACGATCGCGGCGCCGCGAAGAAGACGGTGACTGTCGGCAACGCGGACGGCGCCCGCAAGCTGCCACGCACTATGCCAGCGAGGCGGACGCCAGGGCGCCCCGACCGCCGAGAGCAGCCGCGCCGTCCGCCAGCGTCGCCTTCAAACTGGCGCTGGGCACCGGCCAGCGCAAGGGCGACCTCCTGGCGCTGCCGTCGACGGCCTATGACGGCCAGCGCATCCGGCTGCGCCAGGCCAAACGCAACCGCGTGATCGACATGCGGTCACCCAGTCGCTGAAGGCGCTCCTGGACGCGCAGCCGCGCACCGCAAAGACGATCCTCACCCGCGACGGCAAGCCGTGGGCAAGGTCAACTGCGATCACCGCTGGCGCGAGACGGTTGTCCGCGCGGGTCGCGACGGCCTGCACTTCCACGACCTGCGCGGCACCGCCTGCACGATCCTCGGGCAAGCCGGCGCAACGCCGTCCGAAATCGCCGCGATGCTTGGCTGGACCGTCTCCACGGTCGCCCGGATGCTCGATCTCTACCAGGCGATGACCGCGTCGCTGAGCGATTCTGCGGTCGCAAAACTCGAAGCGCGCAAGTGCAGAACGCGCCCGAAGCGCACACCGAAAAAGGGGAAGAAAGTGAATAAAATCGGTTGGCTGGGGCGGCAGGATTCGAACCTGCGAATGCCGGTACCAAAAACCGGTGCCTTACCGCTTGGCGACGCCCCAACAGCCGGGGCCTTATACCGGCCCCGGGCGTGGTGGAAAGGGGGTTATGCGCCCAGGCGCTCGAGCCAGCCGTACGGGTCCTCGGACCGGCCGCGCTGGAGGTTGACCAGCGTGTCGCGCAGCGCGAGCGTGCGCTCGCCGGCACCGCCGTTGCCGATGGAGAAGCTTCCTTCAGGCGACGACACCTTGCCGATCGGCGTCACGACCGCGGCGGTGCCGCAGGCGAATGCCTCGCGCAGGCGGCCGCTCCTCGCGTCGGCCTCCCACTGGTCGATCCCATAGCGTTCCTCGCGGACGGCGATGCCCTGATCGCGGGCGATGCGGAGGATCGAATCGCGCGTGATGCCGGGAAGGATCGTGCCGGTCAGCGCCGGCGTCAGCATGCTGCCGTCATCGAACACGAAGAAGATGTTCATGCCACCGAGTTCCTCGATCCAGCGGCGCTCCGCCGCGTCGAGGAAGACCACCTGGTCGCAGCCCTGGCGGATCGCCTCCGCCTGAGCCACGAGGCTGCCGGCATAATTGCCGCCGCACTTGGCCTCGCCCGTGCCGCCGGCGGCCGCACGCGTATATTCCTGCGACACCCACAGCGACACGCTGGGAGCACCACCCTTGAAATAGGCGCCGACCGAAGAGGCGAGCACGATGTAGAGATATTCGGCCGAGGGCTTCACCCCCAGGAACACCTCGCTCGCGAACATGAACGGGCGCAGGTAGAGCGCCCCGCCCTCGCCCTCCGGGATCCAGTCGCGCTCGACCAGGGAGAGTTCGCGGCATGAGGCGAGGAACAGCTCCTCCGGCAGTTCGGGCATCGCCATGCGCTTGGCCGAGCGGCGGAAGCGCCTGGCATTCTCGTCTGGACGGAACAGGCCGACACCGCCGTCCTCCAGCCGATAGGCTTTCAGGCCCTCGAAAATCTCCTGCGCATAGTGGAGCACGGCCGCTGCCGGGTCCATCTGCACAGGGCCGCGGGCGACAATCTGGGCGTCGTGCCAGCCTTTTTCCTCCGACCAGCGCGCGATCGCCATGTGGTCGGTGAACACGCGGCCAAAGCCGGGGCTTACCAGCTTTTCCGCACGCTCGCTGGCCGGAAGCGGCGAGGCGCTCGGCGTCAGGGGGAAGCGTGGTTCGAACTGGTCGGTCATGGTCTGCTCCGCAAGCGGCAACGGCGCTGCGCCGTTCCGGCTTGCCGTGGCCTAGGGCCGCTGGCAGAACAGGTCAACATGACTGCCGCAACCCATGCCGCCTCGGCGCAATTCCTTCGCGAGACGGAGATCCGGCGCGGCTTCGAGCTTCTTTATTTCGGGCAGTCGAACCTCAGCCGAGTGACGGACGCGGCGCTGGAGGCGCATCGCCTTGGGCGGGCGCACCATCGCGCGCTCTACTTCATCGCGCGCAAGCCCGGCCTGTCGGTGAGCGAGCTGCTGCGGCTGCTGGCGATCACCAAACAGTCGCTGGGCCGGGTGCTGGGGGAGTTGTCGGAACGCGGCTTGGTGGAGAGCCGCAGCGACGATCGCGACGCGCGCAAGCGGCTGCTGCGGCTGACGGCGGAAGGGGCGGCGCTGGAGGCGCGGCTGTACCAGCTGGTGCGGGAGCGGCTTGCCCGGGCGTATCAGGCCGCTGGGCCGGAGGCGGTTGCGGGCTTCTGGACGGTGCTGGAGAGTCTTGTGCCCGAAAGTGACCGCGCGATGATCCGGGCGTTGGGGGACCGGTAGCGCGGGTCGATCGCCCGTTCCTCCCGAGCTGTCGTCGAACTCGTCGAGACGGCGTATCGACAACCGGCTGCGAAGGATCTCTCGACACGGGCTCTCGACAAGCTCGATCCCTGCTCGAGACAAACGGAAGAGGAGGCGACCGCGACGTCGCTGGTGGTGCAGACCGGCCTTACCCGCGCGCAGCAGCCGCCATCTCTGCGTTGCGGCGGGCGGAAGCAGCAAGCGTTTGCGCCATCAGACGGCGGAGCGCGTCTTCACGGTCTAGCACGTTCAGCCCCTCGCGCGTCGATCCGCCGGGGCTCGCCACCCGGTCGGCGAGCGTCGCGGGCGACACGTCGGCCGCTCCCGCCAGCAAGCCTGCGCCCTCGACGGTTGCAATCGCCAGCCGCTGCGCCTGATCCTCCGGCAGGCCCAGCGCCGCACCGGCCGCGCCCATTGCGTCGATGAAGCGGAACACGAAGCCGGGGCCGCAGCCCGACAGCGCGGTGACGGCATCAAACAGCTGTTCCTCGGCAATCCACTCGACCAGGCCGAGCGGCGCCATCAGCGCGGTCGCCGCACCGCGCAGCGCCTGGTCCTGGCTCTCGCTGTGCAGCGCGACCACGCCCTTGCCCATCGCCACCGGCAGGTTCGGCATCGCGCGCACGATCGCGTCGGCCCGGAAGCGCGCGGCCAGCGCGGCGTTCTCCACTCCGGCCAGGATCGACAGCAGCAGCCGCGGCTGCAGCCGTGCGACGGCGGTCTGGGCGATCGCATCGAGCTGCTGCGGCTTCATGCCCAGCATCACCGTCGCCGCTGCGGGCGCATCCTCGGCCCGGGTGACGACGCGGATGCCCTCAATCGCCCGCGTCCCGCTGCGGTTGAGGACGGTCACGTCATCGGCCGGCACGGTGCCGGCCTCCAGCCAGCGGCGCAGCATGGCGCCCGCCATGTTGCCGCAGCCGACCAGCAGCAGCGGACCAGCCGGGAGCGGCATCACGCCTCGCCTCGCGTCTCGATCATCGAGGCGGCGATCGCTTCCTTGGGCGACTTTCCACCCCACAGCACGAACTGGAACACCGGGTAGAAGCGCTCGCACTCGTCGATCGCGGTGTCGACCAGCACCTCGGCCTGGTCGAGCGACAGCGCAGCCTCCTCGACGTCGATCATCGCCGCATGGCGGAACAGCAGGATGCCGCTCGACGACCAGAGCTCGAAATGCCCGATCCAAAGCTGCTCGTTGATAAGCCCGATCGCCTCATAGATCGCGGTGCGGCGGTCGTCCGCCACGCGCACGTCCGGGAAGGCCAGGAACTGGAGCACGCCATCGTCCGCGCGCCAGATCGCGCGCAGCTCGAACTCGGTCCAGCTTCCCTTGACCTTGGCGACGATCTCGTCCTCGTCGCGCTGGTGCGACCAGCCGTGTGCGGCAAAGTAGCGCTCCAGCATGTCGATCGGAGCGGCGGCGTCGCGGTCCTCCTCGGCTTCGTCGAGCATCAGGTCCTTTCCGGATGGGCAGTCGTCATGGTTCAGAAATGCCAAGCGGCGCGCACCGACACAAGGTCGATGCACGCCGCTGGCCAGAAAGCTGGGGAAAACCCGTTAGCCGATGCTGTCGCCGGCCAGCGGCTCCGCTGCGGCCGGCGGCGTCGTCGACCCTGCAAGTCGCGCCTCCAGCGCTTCCAGCCGCGCCTTCAGTTCGTCGGCCTCGTCGCGCGCGGCGACCGCCATGGCCTTGACCACCTCGAACTCGTCGCGGCTGACGAAGTCGAGCCCGCCGACCATTTCGCGGACCCGCTCGCGCGCAGCACTTTCGCCCTCGCGAGCCATGCCGGCCAGCGTGCCAGCCGCGCCGTTCACGAACTTGGCGAAATCGTCGAAGATCCGGTTTTCGGATTGCATGTGTCAGGTCCTTCCCGCGTCTAGAGTGCCATTTGGGCGGAGGAGGTCGCGGGCACAAGGGTCTCCGCATCGGGATTGTGGCGATCGATCTGCCAGGTGAGCGCCGTCGCGAGCGCGAGCCAGGCGATATAGGGCACGAACAACAGCGCCGCGCGCGGGCGGATGCGCGCAAACAGCCACGTCGTCACCAGCACCAGCGCGAACAGCACCAGGATCAGCACCAGTGCCGCCGACACGCGGTGCGCGCCGAAGAACAGCGGCATCCAGGCAAGGTTGAGCACCAGCTGCACCACGAACACGGCGACCGCGACGCGCCGCCCGCGGGCGCCGCGCGCGTCCAGCACCATCGCGACCGCAATGCCGAGCAGCAGGTAGATCAGCGTCCACGCGACGGGAAACGCCCAGTCGGGCGGCGTGAAGGACGGCTTGTCGAGCGCGGCATACCAGGCGTTTTCCGATCCTGCCGGCACCAGCG
The DNA here is from genome assembly GCF_020707215.1 of Sphingomonas sp. PL-96. GTDB lineage: Bacteria > Pseudomonadota > Alphaproteobacteria > Sphingomonadales > Sphingomonadaceae > Sphingomonas. The sequence continues at coordinate 920,651 of NZ_JAJFET010000001.1, read as the reverse complement.
TGCCGACCGCCAGCCCGAGCAGCAGCACCAGCGGCACCGTCACGATCGCCCAGCGCAGGAAGCCTGCGCGCAGCTGGGACCTGGAAGCGATCTCGTTCACCCGCACCATCCTGTCGTTCGATCGGTGCCGTGTCTGCGGTGCGGCTGCGACCATTGCAAGCGTCGGCACCCCGGTCGGGCCTGTCCCTATTCGGGATCGCCCGCCTCCGGAGCGTGCGCCGCGATCAGGAACTCGACATTACCCTCGGGACCGGTGATCGGGCTCGGCACGACACCCTCGACCCGCCAGCCGCGGCCGGTGAGCCATTGCGCGACCTCCTCGCAGACGCGCGCGTGCACGGCCGGGTCGCGCACCACCCCGCCCTTGCCGACCTCCGCCCGCCCCGCCTCGAACTGCGGCTTCACCAAAGCGAGCAACCGCGCGCCCGGTCCCGCAAAGCCCAGCGGCACGTCGAGCACCTTGGCAAGCGCGATGAAGCTTGCGTCGCACACGATCAGGTCGACGGGTTCGGGAATATGCGCTGCCGTCAGCAGCCGGGCGCTGGTCTGTTCGTGCACAACGACGCGCGGGTCCTGCCGCAGCTTCCAGGCGAGCTGATTGGTCCCGCTGTCGACCGCATAGACGCGCGCCGCGCCGCGCGTGAGCAGCACGTCCGTGAAGCCGCCGGTCGAGGAGCCGACGTCGATCGCGACCGCCCCTTCCACGCCCCAGCCGAAATGGTCCAGGCCGTGGGCGAGCTTGATGCCCCCGCGCGAGACCCAGGGGTGGTCGCGGCCGCGCACGTCCAGCACGGCATCATCGGCAAGTTGCTGGCCGGGCTTGTCGATCTTGCGGTCGCCGACGAACACCAGCCCGGCCATCACCAGCGCCTGGGCACGGGTGCGGCTTTCGGCGAGGCCTCGGTCGACGAGCAGCTGGTCGGCGCGGATCTTGGGCATGGCGGCCGAATGGACCGGAACGACGGGCGCGGCAAGCGGCTCAGCAGGCGACGACGTTCACCGCCAACCCGCCCAGGCTCGTTTCCTTATACTCGGAGCGCATATGGTCGCCGGTCTGGCGCATCGTCTCGATCACCGCGTCCAGCGGCACGATGTGGCTGCCGTCGCCATGCAGCGCGAGATAGGCGGCGTTGACCGCCTTCACTGCGCCCATGGTGTTGCGCTCGATGCAGGGCACCTGCACCAGCCCACCGATCGGGTCGCAGGTGAGGCCGAGGTTGTGCTCCATGCCGATCTCTGCCGCGTTCTCGATCTGCTGGTTGGTGCCGCCCAGCACCGCCGCCAGTCCCGCCGCCGCCATCGAGCAGGCGACGCCGACCTCGCCCTGGCATCCCATCTCGGCCGCCGAGATCGACGCGCGCTTCTTGTAGAGAAAGCCGATCGCCGCGGCCGTGGCGAGCAGGACTCGCGAACCCTCCGGCGTCGCGTCCTCGATGAAGTGCTCGTAATATTTGAGCACCGCCGGGATCACGCCCGCAGCACCATTGGTGGGGGCAGTGACGACACGGCCGCCGGCGGCATTCTCCTCGTTCACCGCAAGCGCCCAGAGGCTGATCCACTCCATGACCGAAGCGGGCGCGGCACGGTCGCTGCGCGCGGCCAGCGTGGTATGCAGCGCCTTCGCCCGGCGGCGGACGTTGAGGCCACCCGGCAGGATCCCATCGGCGGCGCAGCCGCGCTCGATGGAGGCGAGCATCGCGCTGCGGACCGCATCGAGGAACGCGTCGGTCTCGCCACGGCTGCGCCAGGCGCATTCGTTGCGGCGTACGATCTCGCCAATCGTCAGCCCGGTTGCCTCGCCGACTTCCAGCAGCTCGGCGCCCGAGGCGAAGGGGTGGACGACAGCGGCGTTGGCCAGTTGCAGTCCAGCGCCTGCCTCCACCACCACGCCGCCGCCGATCGAGAAATAGGTGCGCGTGAACTCGGCGCCGTCCGCTGCGACGGCGGTGAAGCGCACCGCGTTGGGGTGGCCGGGCAGGAACTCATGCGAGAAAAGGATGTCGTCGCAGGCGAACGGGATCGCGACACGCCCGGCGAGGTCCAGCTGTCTGGCCTCGCGCACAGCCCGCAGGATGCCCGGCACCGCGTCCGGATTGACCGTGTCGGGCAGATGCCCGGCGAGCCCCAGCAGCACCGCGCTGTCGGTGGCGTGGCCGCGCCCGGTCAGCGACAGCGAGCCGAACAGCTCGCAGTGGACGCGCACCGGCTGCAGCGCCTCCAGCGCCGCCTCGGCAAAGGCATGGGCCGCGCGCATCGGCCCCACCGTGTGCGAGCTCGACGGGCCGATGCCGATGGTGAACAATTCGGTGACGCTGATCGCGCGGCGCGCGTCGGCTCGACTTTCCTGGGCAGAAACGTCCGGCATGATGAACTCCCCGCCATCCGGCGGTTCCATGCCCCCTCTGTCCTTCCTGCCTGAGAATGCTATCCCGTCGGCGGACGCCAGGGCGCCTCTCTCCAGATGTTGATGACGACCGGTCCTTCTGCCTGAAAGTTTCCGGGGCGGTTGCTCCTTCGGCGCCGGGCTGGCCGCCCGATCTCTCCCATGTCGTCGCACCGATGCTTCCGCTGGCGCTGGCCGAGTGTCAACCCTTCACGACGATGGGGATGCCGGCGACGGTCATGTGCACGCGGTCGACGGCGGCGGCAACCCGCTGGTTGATGGTGCCGGCCAGGTCGCGGAAGCGACGGGCAAGTGCATTGTCGGGCACGATGCCGAGCCCGACCTCATTGGCCACCAGCACCACCTGCCCGCGCGCACCGGCAATGGCCTCCAGCAGCGCCGTCAGCCGCGCATCCGCGTCTTCCTCGCCAAGCAGGAGATTGGATGCCCAGAGCGTCAGGCAGTCGACCAGCAGCACCGCCTCCTCCCCGTCCGCGGCGGCGATGGCACCCGCGACGTCGAGCGGCGCTTCCACCGTGGTCCAGCGTGTATCGCGATCCGCCTGGTGGCGACGGATGCGGTCGGTCATCTCATCGTCGAACGCCTGCGCTGTCGCCACGAACACCAGTCTGCCACCAGCCGCCTCGGCCACCGCCTGCGCATAGCGGCTCTTGCCCGAACGTGCGCCGCCCAGCACCAGCATGGTTCGATCCGGTCCGGTGATGCGCATCCTTGCTCCTTGGCCTTTGTGGCGCCAATGCAGATGGAGGCCAGCGTCCCTCAAGTCGAGACTTCGCATTGCACTCACTGATGTTCCACGGCGGCTGCCTAGACGAAGCGGCGCGATGCTTCCCTGACGCCCCGCAGCCGTGGCTCGATCTCTCCACGGGTATCAACCCGCTGCCCTGGACCCCGCGGGACCTGCCCGCAGTCGATTTGCGGGCGCTTCCCTCGGCCTCTTCCCTGGCGATGCTGGAAGCAACCGCAGCGGAAGCCTTTGGCGCCGGCGAACTGGCGGTCGCCGCGCTTCCCGGCACGGAAATGGGGCTTCGGCTGCTGGAGCTTGCGGGCTTGCCCCAGCCCTTCCGGTACCTTGCCCCCGGCTACCGAACGCATGCCGATGCGCTGCCGAGCGCTGCTGCCATCCATGCCGATGCGGCCGAGGACGTGCGGGACGGCACCCTGCTGCTGGCCAACCCGAACAATCCCGATGGCCGCGTGTTCGCCCCCGATAGGTTGCTCGGCCTCGGCCGGCGATTGGCGCAAAGAGGCGGCATGCTGGTGATCGACGAGGCCTTTGCGGATGCGACGCCCCGGCTGAGCATCCTGCCGCACCTCCGCCGCGAGGATCGCGTGCTCGTGTTCCGCTCGTTCGGCAAGTTCTTCGGGCTGGCTGGCGTACGCCTGGGCTTTGCCTGCGGGGCCGCCGACATCGTCGCCGCGCTTCGTAAGCGGCTAGGGAGCTGGCCAGTGTCCGCCACCGCGATCGCGATCGGCACCGCCGCCTACCGCGACACCGCCTGGACCACCCGGACCCGCCTGGCGTTGGCCGAACGCTGCGCCGCGCTCGACGCGCTGTTGCGCCGCCACGCGCTGGAACCGCGCGGCGCGAGCCCGCTGTTCCGCCTGGTGGAGACGCCGCAAGCGCGCGCGATCTTCACCTATCTGGCGCAGCGCGGCATCCTGACGCGGCCGTTCGACTATGCACCCGAGTGGCTGCGCATCGGCGTGCCCGCGGACACCGGCGCCCTGCAGCGGCTCGACCAGGCGCTCTCCGATCGCTGAGCCCGTTGCCCTGCTCGCGCTGGCGACCGATGCGGCGATCGGCTGGCCCGAGTGGCTGTACGCGCGCGTCGGCCACCCGGTAGGCGGCTTCGCGCGGCTCATCCACGCGTGCGAGCGGCGATGGAACCGGCCGCACCACTCGCAGCGGCGCAGGCGTCTGGCGGGCGTCGCCACGATCGCGCTTCCGATCGCGATCGGCGCAGGCGGTGCCTGGGCCGCGGAGGTGCTGCTCCGCCACCTCCTCGGCCCCTATGCCTGGATCGGCGTTGCGCTGCTCGCCGCACCCGGTCTGGCGCAACGCAGCCTGGACGATCATGTCCGTCCGATCGCAGCCGCGCTCGCGGAGGGCAATCTGCCGGCCGCCCGCCCCGCCGTCGCCCGCATCGTCGGGCGGGACACTGCCGCACTCGATGAGCCGGGGGTCGCCCGCGCCGCGATTGAAAGCCTCTCGGAAAGCTTCTGCGACGGTGTCGCCGCGCCGCTGTTCTGGCTCCTGCTGCTCGGGCTGCCGGGGCTGTGGGCGTACAAGGCGATCAACACCGCCGACAGCCTGATCGGCCATCGCGAGGAGCGATGGCGCGCCTTTGGTTGGGCGTCCGCGCGCATCGATGATTGCGCCAATCTGGTCCCGGCGCGGCTCGGGGGCGCGGTTCTGTGCCTCGCCGGCGGGGGCGGCTGGCGCACGATGCGGCGCGATGCGCATCGCCATGCCTCGCCGAACGCCGGCTGGACCGAGGCGGCGATGGCGGGCGTGCTGCGCGTGCGGCTGGCCGGGCCGGTCGCCTATGACGGGGTGGTTTCCGACAAGCCGTGGATCGGTGGATCCTTCCGGGATCCAGATGCTCGGGATCTCGGCCGAGCGTTGCGGGTCTACCGTCGCGCGTGCCTTTTCCTCTGGATCCTTGCAGGAGCGTTCGCATGGCTGCTGTGATGCTGCAGGGGACCGGCTCGGATGTCGGCAAGTCGGTGCTGGTGGCGGGGCTTTGCCGGGCGCTCGCCAACCGCGGCTTGCGCGTGCGTCCGTTCAAGCCGCAGAACATGTCCAACAATGCCGCGGTCACCGCTGACGGTGGGGAGATCGGCCGCGCTCAGGCGACCCAGGCGCTGGCCGCGCGGGTGCCGGCAAGCGTCGACATGAACCCCGTGCTGCTGAAGCCGCAGGGCGACCGGACCTCGCAGCTGATCGTGCGCGGCCAGATGCGAGGCATCCTCAAGGCGGCGGAATGGCGCCAAGGCCGCGAGGGGCTGCTGGACGAAGTGCTGGCGAGTTACCGCCGGCTGGCGGCAGAAGCCGACATTGTCGTGATCGAAGGCGCCGGTTCGCCGGCCGAAATCAACCTGCGCGCGGGCGACATCGCCAACATGGGCTTTGCCCGTGCAGCCGGTGTGCCAGTGGTGCTGATCGGCGACATCGACCGGGGCGGCGTCATCGCATCGCTGGTCGGCACGCGCGCCGTGATCGACCCGGAGGACGCAACGATGATCCACGGCTTCCTGGTCAACAAGTTCCGCGGCGATCCGGCGCTGTTCACCGATGGCTATCGAGCGATTGCAGAGCGGACGGGTTGGCGCGGCTTTGGCGTGGTGCCATGGCTGAAGGACGCTTCCCGTCTGCCGAGCGAGGATGCGGTCGTCCTTCAACGCCCGCCGGCACCTGCCGACGGCCGCGTAGTGATCGCCTGTCCGATCACCGCCCATATCGCGAACTTCGACGATCTAGACCCGTTGCGGCTTGAGCCGGAGGTGGAGCTCGTGATGGTGCCGCCCGGCCGGCCCATCCCTGCGGAGGCGGCGCTGATCGTGCTTGCGGGGTCCAAGACGACCATCGCCGACCTGCGCTTCGTGCGCGAACAGGGGTGGGACATCGACATCCTGGCGCATCATCGGCGCGGACGTCCGGTGCTGGGGCTCTGCGGGGGCTATCAGATGCTTGGCCGCAGCATCGCCGATCCGCTGGGCGTTGAAGGCCCTGCGGAAGCGGTCGCCGGGCTGGGATTGCTTGTGGTCGACACCGTTCTTGGCGGCGACAAGACGCTGGTCGAGGTGCGCGGCACTGCCAATGGCGCAGCCTTTGACGGCTATGAGATTCACCTGGGGACGACCACCGGCCCGGATACGGCACGTCCGGCGGTTCGCTTCGACAGCGGCCGGGTGGACGGGGCGGTGAGCGCCGACGGGTTGGTCACGGGAAGCTATGTGCACGGGCTGCTGGGTGTGGCAGGGCAGCGACGCACCTGGCTCGCCCGGCTGGGGGTGGCAGGGCGTGGTCCCGATCACCGCGCTTCCGTGGACGCCGCGCTCGACAGCATCGCTGACGAACTGGAGCGCCACGTCGACATCGACGCGCTGGTCGCGCTGTCAGCCCTGGCCGATCGCGACTAGCGCCACCAGAAGGCCTGTCTCCACCAGTTCGATCCCGGCGCCATGCGCGTCGCCCGTGACGCCGCCCAGCCGGTGTCGCAGCCACCCGCCCACCGCCACGACCAACAAGGGCGCAAGGAGCAGCGCCGGCACGGCAGCGCAGGCGGCCGCCCATACCGCTCCCCAACCCAAAAGGTCGCGCGCCCGCACTGCTGAGGCGATCTGAGCGCCCAACCCACTCGGCCGGAGCGGCCGCAGCCAGCGCGCCCACACGAGCGGCCCCATGCGCGCGGCGAACGGCACCAGCACAACCGCGAGCCACCCCCCCGCCACCACGTCGTGCAGCAGCACGATCTTCGCCAGCAGTTGGAGCACGATCGCGACCACCCCGAAGCTTCCGACATGCGGGTCGGCCATCACCGCGAGCAGCCGGTTGCGATCGCCATGCGCGGCACCGATCCCATCCGCCAAGTCCGCCAGGCCGTCGAGGTGAAGCGCTCCGGTAACCGCCACCCAGGCGATGAGCGCGGCAAGCGCCCCGATCCACGGGTCGGCCGCTCCACCGAGCCACCCCGCCCCCGCCACGAGCGCCCCGATGATCAGCCCGACCAGCGGATAGCAGCGCACCGCCCCTGCGAAGTCACTGGCATCGGCCCTGATCGAAGGAACCGGAAGCCGGGTGAGGAACCCGATCGCAAGCAACAGGCGCCTCATGGCCGCAACGCGACGATCTGTGCCGTGGGAGTCTCGCCACGCCAGATCCGCAAGGACAGAACGCAGCCATAGGGCAGGCCGAATGCCCAGCTTTGGCTCCGGCTGAAGCCGCAAGCGGCGACCAGCGCGGCGCGGATCGATCCGGCATGAGCCACCACCAGCGTCGGTGCCTCGATCTCCCACAATGCCGCGGCCACGCGCGCAAGGAACGGCGACCATCGTTCTCCTCCAGGGGGCGCGGCGGCGTCCGGATCGTCCCAGAAATCCCGCAGCGCGGCGGCGTCCACTTCGCTCGGCGAGAGGCCATCCCAGGCGCCGAAATCCAGTTCTCGCCAGCGCGGATCGAGGTGCAGCGGCACGCCATGCGCCCGTGCGATGCTCGCCGCGCAATCCGTTGCGCGGCGCAGGTCGGACGCGATCACCCGTTCGACGTCCAGCGCTTCCGCGGCCGCAAGGCACCGTGCCACGCCGCTGTCGAGGACCGCGCAATCGGTGCGGCCGAGCAGGCGCCCGGCGAGCTCCGGCTCGCCATGCCGCATCAGGTGCAGGTCGATCGGCGCAGTCACGCCTCGGCCACGCCGGCCTCGGCAAAGCTCGCCATCTGGTCGTGCGCGGCAAGCGCCGCACGCACGACGCCCGCGGCGACGGCAGCGCCACTCCCCTCCCCAAGCCGCATGCCCAGCGACAGGATTGGCGCGAGACCCAGCCGTTCGAGCAGACGCGCATGGCCGGGTTCGGCGGAACAGTGGCCGGCCAGGCAATGCTCGGTGATCTCCGGCCGCTCCATTGCCAGCGGCGCCACAGCGGAACTGCAGATAAAGCCGTCGAGCAGCACCGGTACGCCTGCTTGCCGCGTCGCCAGCACGGCTCCCGCGATTGCCGCGATCTCCCGTCCGCCCAGCCGCCGCAGCAGCTCGAACGCGCTCGTCGTCGCGATGCGATGCCGCTCCAGCGCGCCTTCGACCGCCGCAAGCTTCGCGTCGAGCGCGCTGCCATGAACGCCGGTTCCAGGCCCAACCCAATCCCGGGCGCTCCCGCCGAAGCTCGCGGCGCTGAGCGCTGCCGCCGCAGTGGAATTGCCGATGCCCATCTCGCCCAGCACCAGCAGGTCGAGATCGGGCGCGACCACCGCCGCACCCAGGTTCAGCGCGGCAAGGCATTCCTCCACGGACATGGCGGGTGCGTCGACGAAGTCGGCGGTCGGCCGGTCGAGCTCGATCGGCACGACCATCAGCTCCAGTCCGGCCGCGCCTGCCAGCGCGTTGATCGCGGCGCCCCCGGCCTGGAAGTTCGCGACCATCTGGGCGGTGACCTCGACGGGATAGGCGCTGACCCCGCGCGCGGCCACGCCGTGATTGCCCGCGAAGATCGCGACGCGGCCATGGTCCAGCCGCGGACGCGCGCGTCCCTGCCAGCCGGCCAGGAATACCGCGATATCTTCCAGCCGGCCGAGCGATCCGCGCGGCTTGGTCAGCACGTCCTGCCGGGCTGCAGCATCGGCACAGGCCGCGGCGTCGACCGTGCGGAGCTGGTGCAGCGCCTGCTCGAATGCAGCCACGGACTCGAAGACGGGGCTCACTCGACGACGAACCCCGGCGGTGGCGTGCGGGTGAGAAAATGCCCCTTCACACCTTCCGGCCATTGGCGATACGGCACCTGACCCGCCTCGCTCTCGGCATAGAGGACGGCATAGTCCAGGATTGCCCGCGCGGCTTCCACGTCCGGCGTGAAGCGGCCAAGCACATAGCCGACCTTGTCCGGAGCGCGCAGGTGGATGGTGCAGGAGTCGCCGCATGCGAACAGGCACGGCATCTCCTGCACGGCGACGCCCTGATACGCCGGATCCTGGGCCTGAAGCGCGCGCAACGCCTCCACGAGCAGCGCACCGTCGCGCTGCCCGGACGTGCCCTCGCCCGCGCCATCCGACCGGCGGCAGGTGTTGCAGGCCACCACCGCGGGACCGGCCGCTGCCGGCTTCAGCATCATGCCGGCACGGCAGTTGGTCGAGGCGCCGGCACCCCGGCCGCGCTCAGCAGCCGGTAGAGTCCAAGCAGCCCCAGCAGCACGGCGGCATTACGGACGAACTGACGCACCAGGACCTCCATGGTGAAGGCGCCGGCGCCCCCGTCCATGCCCAGAGTGCCGAGCAGGATCACCAGCTTGAAGGCCACAAAGGCGGCGAGATAGCCGACGGCCAGTCGCAGGCCCCAGGAACCGGACGACCGTGCCGAGGCGGCATGCGCCGCAAGCGCCCCGGCGATGGCGCCAACCCCCATGATGCCGCCCCACCCCAGGCTGTTCGCGGTGGTAGGATAGTCCAGCCAGCAGAAGCCGACGAGCTGGCTGGCGGCCCAGGCGGCAAGGGCAAGGGACACGCCGTCCCTCGCCCGCATGTGCACTGCCGCGAGCGCAGCAAGTGCCGGAAACGGCGTGGCGCATTTGAAGACCAGGGTCGTCGCGACGCTCGCCAGCGTCAGCAGCATGATCCACAGCGCCGATGCGCGTCGCGAAGAACCCTGTTCCGTCATGCCCCCTGCTCCTTAGAAGCGCCCGCGCAGGCCAGCATAGATGCTGCGGCCAAGCGTGCCATAGCGATAGGAAGTGGCGTACTCCTCATCGAACAGGTTCTCGACGCGCGCGAACAGCCGCACGCTCTCGCTGACCGGCAACTCACCCCGCAGGTCGACCAAGGTATAGTCGTCGAGCCGGGTCGTGTTGCTGGCGTTGTCATAGCTCTTGCCGGCCCAGCGGAGCGCCGCACCCAGCGATGCGCCGCTCGGCAGGCTGTAGGTGGCCGAGGCATTGGCGGTGTAGCGCGGGCGACGGGCCAGCCAGTTGCCATAGCTGCTGCCGCTCGAACGGTTCTCGGCCTCGGTCCAGGTGAAGTTGCCATCGAGCGCGACGCGGGTGCCGAGCCGGGCGGCGGCGCTTGCCTCCACACCACGGGCAAAGGCACGCGCGATGTTGTCGTAGTAGCCCCAGCGCGCGGTATCCGTGCCCGGCATCACGCACAGCGGATCCGCTTCCGCGCCGCAGCTCACATAGTCGATCTGATTGCGAGTCCGACGCTCGAAATATGTCGCAGCAACCGTGACCGCGCGGTCCAGCAGCCGCTGCTCGACGCCTGCTTCCCAGCTGCGCGCGCGCTCCGGGTTCAGCGCCTGATTCCCGTATTCCGAATAGAGCTGGTACAGCGTCGGCGCCTTGAACCCTTCCGAATAGCTCGCGCGCACCACCATGTTCCAGGGCAGCGCCCAAGCCGCGCCGCCGGCGAACAGGGTCTTGCTGCCATAGCGGCTGTGATCGTCTTGACGGATGCCCCCGGTCAGCGTCAGGCCGTCGACGATCGTGCCGTTGACCTGGCCATAGATGCCGGTGAGTTCCGCCTTGCCGCGCGCAGGCTCCGGGATCGGATCCGCCAGCGCGCCTGACGGCGAGACAGAGCGGAAGCGCGACCGCTCGTTCTCGATCCCGAACACGGCGTTCCATTCGTCCGTGATCGCCAGGCTGCCCTGATACTCCAGGCGCTTGTTGCGGCCCGCCGCATCAAAGGTCTGCGGGCGCTCGCGCTCCGGATCATAGTTGTCGCGGTTGGTGTCAGTGTAGCCGAAGCCGAAGCGGTTGCGCAGGCGTCCGTCGAGCAGGTCGACGTTCAGCCCGGCATAGCCCACGAACTCGCGGTTGCGCGAATATTCCAGGCTGTCGCCGGCAAAGCCGTCGATGGCGACGCGGCCGTCGGCATAATAGCCGCGAACTTCCGCGCTGACGCCGGTCGCCAGGTCGAGCACCGCACGCCCCTGTGCGCTGTGATTGCGATAGCCGTCCCGCTCTCCACCGCCGAACTCGGGCGTCACCGCAGAGATACCATCGGTGGTCAGAGTCTGGCCGCCCACGCGCCATGCCAGCGGGCCGGTGCGCCCGCCCACTGCTGCACGCGCGCTCACCGTGTCGCGCGATCCGCCCTCGACGTCGAAGCTGCCCTCCAGCTCCGCCTGCGGCAACGGCGTGACGACGTTGACGACGCCGCCGATCGCCTGGCTGCCCCACAGGATCGATTGCACGCCGCGCAGCACCTCGATGCGCGAGGCGTCGCCGACCAGCAGGTTGGCGAAGTTGTAGCCGCCGCCCGTCGACGACGGGTCGTTGAGCTTGACGCCGTCGATCACCACCACGGTCTGGTCCGCCTCTGCGCCGCGGATGCGGACCGAGGTCGTAGTGCCATAGCCGCCGTTGCTCGACAGCGAGACGCCGGGCGTCCGCGCCAGCAGGCTGGCGACGCTCAGGTCCTGCGCGCGGTCGATCGCCGCCTTGTCCAGCACGGTCACCGAGGCCGCAACGCGGTCGGCATCGACCGGCGACCGCGTGGCGGTGACGATGACGCTATCGGAACCGGCGTCGGTCGCAGGATCGGGCACGGGCGCTTCCTGCGCAACGGCGGGAAGCGACAGCAGCAGCGGCAACGGTGCGAGAATACGAATCATGAAACCCCCCTCAACATGCAACGCCTCCAGGCTCGCGAGGGGGGAGGACGCACGCCCTCGCCCCCGCAAGCATGCAGGCTGGCGATGTCGTCGCTCGGGTTACCCCGTCCGTTCGGCGCACCCTGGCCGATCAGAGGACGACTGCGTCAGGCAGGTCTCCTGGCTCGCGGGTCATCGCGGGTCGCGCCGCCTTCTCAGGGAAGCCCCCAATGGCATGTGGCACGCTCGCTCGCCGCGTACAGTTGCAGGGGCAGCCGGGGTTTACCCGTTCCCTTTTCATCCCCGTTTCCGGGGAACCTGTCGCAAGCTGCCCCGGTAGCTGTGGACCCAGGCACGGTCAATCGCGTTCGCGCAACCGTTTGTCCGGCACGGATCAGAATTCGATGCCGGCCTGTGCCTTCACGCCATCGCGGAACGGATGCTTCACCTGCACCATCTCGGTGACCAGATCGGCCATGTCGATCAGCGGCTGGGGCGCGTTGCGGCCGGTGATGACCAAATGCTTCATCGGATCGCGCGCCGCAGCGGCGGCAAGCACCTCCTCCACCGGCAGATAATCATAGCGCAGGACGATGTTGAGTTCGTCGGCGATCACCATGTCCACCTCGGGATCGTCGAGCATGCGCCTGACCGCCTCCCAGGCGGCGCGGGTCACTTCGATGTCGCGCGCCCGGTCCTGCGTGTCCCAGGTGAAGCCCTCCCCCATCGGGCGAAACTCGATATGGTCGGAAAGCGCGTCGAACACCGCCTTCTCGCCCGTGTCCATTGCGCCTTTCACGAACTGGATGACGCCAACCTTCATGCCGTGACCAATCGCGCGTACGGCCATGCCGAAGGCGGCGGTGGACTTGCCCTTGCCGGCGCCGGTGTGGACGATCAGCAACCCCTTCTCGATCGTCTTGGTCGCCATCATCGCCTGACGCGCGAGCTGAACCTTGCGCATCCTGGCATTGTGCCGCGCGTCCCGATCCTGTTCCAAGTCCTGCTCCTGCCGAAGGTTCGTGCAGGCAGTCGACGCGGAACCGGCAGCGGTCAAGACAGGTGGCGCTTCTCCAGCTTCCTCGCGAGCGTGCGCCGATGCATGCCCAGGCGCCGCGCCGCCTCCGACACGTTGAAGTCGCTGGCGGCCAGCGTCTGGTGGATGTGCTCCCACTCCACGGTCTTGATGGAGGTGGGGGTGGCCGAGACCCCGACCTGCGCATCGCCGTCGGACCGGTCAAACGCCGCCTCGATTTCATCGGTGTGCGACGGCTTGGTCAGATAGTTCGTGGCGCCGAGCTTGATCGCCTCGACCGCGGTGGCGATGCTGGCAAAGCCGGTCAGCACGACGATCCGCATCTCCGGATCGGCGGCATGAAGCTGTTCGACGCAGGCGAGTCCCGAAGCGCCGCCCAGGCGCAGGTCGACCACCGCAAACGCGGGCGCAAAGGACGCCACGAGCGCGTCGAGCCCCTCCAGCTCGGCCACCATCTCCACGCGATAGCCGCGCCTCTCGAACGAGCGCGCAAGCGTGCGGGCGAAGACGGCGTCGTCCTCCACAATCAGCAGCCTGCGTTCCGTCACTCGCTTTCCTCCAGCGCCAGCGATGCGATCGGCAGCGACAAGGTCACCTCCGCACCGCCGCTGACGCGATTATGCGCCTCCAGCGCGCCGCCCAACGTGCGCAGCACGTTGGTCGCCAGGAACAGCCCCAGCCCGCCGGTCTCCTTGCTGCTTCGATACGGCTGGCCCACCGTGGCGAGCAGATCCTCCCGAAAGCCGCGACCGTTGTCCCGCACGGCCAGCACCAATATGGGGCCGTCCATCACCGCTGCCAGGGTGATCGTGCCCGCACCCGCTTCCACCGCATTGTCGAACAAGTTGGTCAGTGCCTGGGCAAGCGCGCGATCCGCCACGATCGGGCGGTCGGACGATAGCCGGTTCTCGAACGTCAGCGGCACGGGTCCGCTCGCGCTCCAGTCGGCGACGACGCCCTGCAGGAACCGGCGGATGCTGGTGCGTACCGGGGCCTCGCCGGTCACCTCGCCGGCGGCGAACAGCACGCCGCTCAGGATCTTCTTGCAGCGAGCGATCTCGTTGCGCATCTCGTCGACCTCGGCGGCGAGGCGCGGGCTGCCGCCGATCGCCGGTTCCTGGCGCCAGTCGCCCAGCGCTACCGACAGCGAGGCGAGCGGCGTGCCGAGCTCATGCGCGGCGCCGCTCGCCAGCAGCCCCATCCGCACGATGTGGTCCTCTTCCGCTGCGCGCTGCCGGATCGCCGCCAGATGCGCGTCGCGGGCGCGCACGTTGCGGGCCATGCGGGTCACGAACGCGACCAGCAGGATCGATGCCAGCGTGAAGTTGAACCAGCTGGCCATCAGGAAGGCCGGGGAAAGCTCGCTCGCCAGCGCCCGCGGCAGCGGCAGGGGGCGGTGCGTCACCCCCAGCACGGCGAAGGCGACGCTGGTGATCGCCACCAGCGCCCAGCTTCCCCATGTCGGCAGCAAGACCGCGCCGATCACCACCTGCAGCAGATACAGAGTGGCAAAGGGATTGGTCGATCCCCCCGCCAGGTAGAGCTGCGTCGTCAGGGCGGCGACGTCCACCAGCATCGCAGCAAACATCTGCGGGTTGCTGGTCAGCCGCCCGCGAAACAGCGTGAAGAGGTTGAGCGCGACGAGCACTCCGAGCGTCGCCAGCATGGGTTGCAGCGGCAGGCGGATGCCCAGGCCGAAATGCACCGCAAGGATCGCCGCCAGCTGTCCCGCCACCGCGATCCAGCGCAACTGCACCAACAGCCGCTGGTTACGGCTTCCCGCATCCGCGCCGGAGCGAAAGGCGATGCTACGCGTCATCAGGCCCCTGCCGCGGCTCCTTACCCCAGCGCCGGGCGACTGCCACCATCACAAGAAGCCCGGCCGCAAGCCCGAACCAGGTGAAGGCGTAGCTCAGGTGATTGTTCCGGAACGTCACCACCGTCAGCCCTCCGCGCGGCCAGCCACTGCGCGGCTCGCTCGCATCGATCAGATAGGGTGCGACATTCGTCAGCCCGCGCTTGGCGGCGATTGCCGCCACGTCGCGCGAATACCAGCGGTCGGCGCGCGCGTCATTGCTGCGCAGGAAGCCACCGTTGGGCTCACTGAGGCGGAGCAGGCCTGTGACCGTGACCTCGCCCTGCGGCGGCGACACCTTGCCACGCAGCGCCGGGGGCACGAACCCGCGATTGACCAGCAGCGTGAACGTGCCCGTGTCGAGGGGGGTGAGCACCCAGTAACCGGCGCCCATCGCGGTGCTTGCCTGGACAAAGGTGTCGGAGGCGGGGCGGTACCGCCCCTGCGCGACAACGCGCGTATAGACGTCGTCGGCGTCAATGCCCGGCCAGGCCCTGGGCCCGGGGGCCGCGACAGGTGGAGCCTGCAGTCGCTGCTCCACCTGTGCGATCAACGCCAGCTTCCAGCTACGGCGTTCGACTTGCCAGATCCCCAGCGCCACCAGCGCCAGGAAGACCAGGCCGATCAGCGTGCCCAGCGCGAGCCGGGCGATCCGCTGCTTCACATCGCTTCCATGGCCTCGGCAGCCATCTCGGGCATCATGTTCAGGTTCATGTGGTACATGACCCACAGCGAGCCGGCGACCACGATGACGACGATGATGATCGTGAAGATCAGCGCCATCAGCGTCCAGCCGCTCTCCGACTTCGAGCTCATGTGCAGGAAGTAGATCATGTGGACGACGATCTGCACCATCGCCATCGCCGTCACGATACCCGCGGTGACCCGCGGATCCGAGAAGGCGTCGGTCATGACGAGCGCGAAGGGAATCGCCGTCAGCACGACCGAGAGAAGGAAGCCGATCACATAGTCGCGACGCGAGCCATGTGCTTCGCCGCTGGCGTGATGGGCGACGGGTTCCGCGCTCATCGCAGCACTCCCAACAGATAGACAAAGGTGAAGACGCCGATCCAGACAACGTCCAGGAAGTGCCAGAACAGCGACAGGCACTGGAGGCGACGCTGGTTGGCGGGGATCAGGCCGCCGCGGCTCACCTGCACCATCAGCACCACCAGCCAGAGGATGCCGAAGGTAACGTGCAGCCCGTGCGTGCCGACCAGGGTAAAGAAGCCCGACAGGAACGCGCTGGTCCACGGACCCGCACCCTCATGGATCAGGTGCGAGAATTCGTAGAGCTCGATGCCGAGGAACGCGAGGCCGAACAGGCCAGTTGCGGCCAGCCAGCCGAGCGTCGCGCCCTTGTTCTGCTCGCCCGCCGAGATCATCGCGAAGCCATAGGTGATCGACGACAGCAGCAGCATCGCAGTGTTCACCGCGACCAGCTTCAGGTCGAACAACTCGTGCGGTCCGGGACCGCCTGCCAGGCTGCCGCTGTACACCCCATAGCAGGCGAACAGCATCGCGAAGATGAGGCAGTCGCTCATCAGGTACATCCAGAAGCCCAGCATGGTGCTGGACCCGGCGTCGTGATGATGCTCATCGAGCTCGTAAAACATCGGCGCCTCTGCGCCGGGCGGAATGGTGGCCTCAGCCATGGTTATGCTGCTCCTGCCGCAGCGAGCTGACGGCCATAGGCCTCCTCGGTCGCGGTTACTTCGGCTGCCGGGATGTAGAAGTCCCGGTCATAGTTGAAGCTGTGAATGATCGTCGAGGCGATCACACCCAGCAGCCCGAGGGCTGCGAGCCACCACATGTACCAGATCAGGCCGAAGGCGCAGATCGCCGAGAAGGCGGCGATGATGATGCCCGCACCCGTGTTCTTGGGCATGTGGATGTCGCGATAGCCACCGGTCGGACGAGCGGCCTGGCGGTTCTTCATGTCGTACCAGGCGTCCAGGTCGTGGACCACGGGCGTGAACGCGAAGTTGTAGGCCGGCGGCGGCGACGAGGTCGCCCACTCCAGCGTACGGCCGCCCCAGGGATCGCCCGTCAGGTCGCGCAGCTGGTCACGACGCCAGATGCTCACCCCGAACTGGATCAGCATGGCGGCGATACCACATGCGATCAGCGCCGCGCCGATACCGGCGATGATGAACCAGATCTGGAGCGACGGGTCCTCGAACACGCGCAGGCGACGGGTGACGCCCATCAGGCCCAGGATGTAGACCGGCGCGAACGCGACCCAGAAGCCGATCACCCAGCACCAGAAGCTTACCGTCCCCCAGAACTTGTCGAGGCGGAAGCCCATGGCCTTGGGCCACCAGTAGTTCACGCCCGCGAACAGGCCGAACAGCACGCCGCCGATGATCACGTTGTGGAAGTGCGCCACCAGGAACAGCGAGTTGTGGAGCACGAAGTCTGCCGGCGGCACCGCCAGCAGCACGCCCGTCATGCCGCCGATCACGAAGGTCAGCATGAACGCGACCGTCCACATCATCGGCAGTTCGAAGCGCACGCGCCCCTTGTACATGGTGAACAGCCAGTTGAAGATCTTCGCACCCGTCGGGATCGAGATGATCATCGTCGTGATGCCGAAGAAGGAGTTCACGCTCGCGCCCGAGCCCATCGTGAAGAAGTGATGGAGCCAGACGAGGTACGACAGGATGGTGATGACCAGGGTCGCGTAGACCATCGAGGTGTAGCCGAACAGGCGCTTGCTCGAGAAGGTGGAGGTCACCTCCGAGAAGATGCCGAACGCCGGCAGGATCAGGATGTACACCTCCGGGTGACCCCAGATCCAGATCATGTTCACGTACATCATCGGGTTTCCACCCAGCGTGTTCGTGAAGAAGTTGGTTCCGGCATAGCGGTCGAGCGACAGCAGCGCGAGCACTGCGGTCAGGACCGGGAAGGCTGCGACGATCAGGATGTTGGTGGCAAGCGACGTCCAGACGAACACCGGCATCTTCATCATGTTCATGCCCGGCGCGCGCATCTTGACGATGGTCGCGATCAGGTTGACGCCGGATAACAAAGTCCCGACGCCCGCCACCTGCAAGGCCCAGATGTAATAGTCCACGCCGACATCGGGCGAATAGTCGAGCCCCGACAGCGGCGCCATCGCCAACCAGCCCGTGCGCGCGAACTCACCCACGAACAGGCTCGTCATCACAAGCGCCGCACCAAACGCCGTCATCCAGAAGCTGAAGTTGTTCAGGAACGGGAAGGACACGTCGCGTGCGCCGATCTGCAGCGGCACCACCAGGTTCATGAGGCCCGTGACGAACGGCATCGCCACAAAGAAGATCATGATGACGCCATGGGCGGTGAAGACCTGGTCGAAGTGGTGCGCGGGCAGATAGCCCTCACTGCCGTTGAACGCGATCGCCTGCTGCATGCGCATCATGGCCGCGTCGGCAAACCCGCGCAGGAACATGATGAGCGCCAGGATGATGTACATGATCCCGATGCGCTTGTGGTCGACCGTGGTGAACCACTCTTTCCAGAGATAGCCCCAGAGCTTGAAATAGGTGAGCGCCGCCACGACCGCGAGCCCGCCCAGCGCGACACCTGCGAAGGTGACCAGCAGGATCGGCTCGTGGATCGGAAAGCTTTCGAGCGTCAGCCGCCCGAAGATGGTCTTGAGTATGCTGTCTGACATGGTTCGGCCTTTATGCGCGGTCGGCCGCGCTCGCGCCCGGCAGGCGGGGGCGAAGGAGCTGGGTCATATTGCGATTGGCGTTGGATCCGGGATCCTGGGTGCCCTTGGCGGGGCCGGCAGGCTTCGACTGGTGTTCGCCACCAGTCTTCTCCTCATTGCCCTTGAACAGCGCGCCTTCCGGCTCGCCGGGCGCCGCACCGCGGTTGTTCACGCCAGGCTGGCCTTCGTGCCCCGTGCCATGCCCCATCCCGTGGCCCATGGTGTTACCGCCACACGGGCGCTTGGGATCCGGGCACATCTGCACCACGCGGTCGAACAGGCCCTTCTCGATCCCGCCGAAGCGGATCACCGGCACCTTCTCCGACGGCTTCTCGAGCTTCAGATAGGTGGCCGCATCGAGCGCGCCCTTGGCAGTCTTGGTCTCCGAAACCCAGCGCGCGAAGCCGGCATCGTCCACCGCGTGGGTGGTGAAGCGCATGTGGCTGAAGCCCGCGCCGCTGTAGTTGGACGACATGCCCTGGAACTGGCCCGGACGGTTCAACACCGCGTGCAGCTTCGTCTCCATGCCGGGCATCGTGTAGATCATGCCGGCCATCGCAGGCACGTAAAAGGCGTTCATCACGCTCGACGAGGTGAGCCTGAACTGCACCTGGCGCCCGACCGGGACCACCAGTTCGTTGACCGTGGCGACGCCCTGCTCGGGATAGATGAAGAGCCACTTCCAGTCGAGCGACACGACGTCGACCTCCAGCGGCCGATCACTGGCCTTCACCACCTGAGTCGGCGAAAGGCGCCCGAGCGGGCGATAGGGATCCAGAAGATGGGTCGAGGTCCACGTCAGTGCGCCTAGCGCAATGATGATCAGCAGCGGCGCCGACCAGATCACCAGCTCGAGCATGATCGAGTGGTCCCAGTCGGGCTTGTACTCGGCATCCTTGTTGCTGGCGCGGTAGCGCCAGGCGAACAGGACGATGAGCACCATCACCGGAACGATGATCAGCAGCATCAGCCCGGTCGACCAGAGAACCAGGTCGCCTTGCTGACGCGCCACGTCGCCAGAGGGGTTGAACACCACCAGGTCGCATCCTCCGAGAAGAGCGACGAGCGGCAGACTCATGCCGCATCGCGCGGCAACAGAAGGCAATAGGCGGGACATCACCGGCGCGCCTACCCCTCCCTTCGC
This sequence comes from Sphingomonas sp. PL-96, assembly GCF_020707215.1. Lineage (GTDB taxonomy): Bacteria > Pseudomonadota > Alphaproteobacteria > Sphingomonadales > Sphingomonadaceae > Sphingomonas. Next base: position 901,213 of record NZ_JAJFET010000001.1, on the reverse strand, counting down.
ACATGCGGAATAGGACAATTTGTCCTATCCCCGTCCGGCGCCCCGAAGCCTATCGGGACCGGGAACGTTCGGAGAGTTGAATACGTAATGGCTCAGGCCCATGCCTCGTCCGCGCCAGTAGAGCGCGATGCCCGTGTCGTGAATTCCCGCGGCCATGATGACGTGCACCCCGGAGAGATCGCCGTCGGCGTGATCATCGGCCGCACGTCGGAATTCTTCGACTTTTTCGTCTACGCGATCGCGTCCGTGCTCGTGTTTCCGCGATTCGTCTTTCCCTATATGGACGCGGTGTCGGCGACCCTCGCCTCCTTCGCGCTGTTCGCGCTGGGGTTTGTGGCGCGACCGATCGGCAGCCAGATCTTCATGGCGATCGACCGGCGCCACGGCCGCGGCGTCAAGCTGACGATCGCGCTCTTCCTGCTCGGTACCTCCACGGTGTCGGTCGCCTTCCTGCCCAGCTATGCGCAGGTCGGGGCGGCCTCCGCCGTGCTGCTGGCGATCTTCCGCATCGGCCAGGGCATTGCGCTTGGCGGCAGCTGGGACGGTCTCGCCTCGCTGCTGGCGCTCAACGCGCCGGAAAAGCGTCGCGGCTGGTACGCCATGGTGCCGCAGCTCGGCGCCCCGATCGGCCTGATCGTGGCGAGCGCGCTGTTCGCCTTCTTTCTGGGCACACTTGGCACCCAGGACTTCCTGAGCTGGGGCTGGCGCTACCCGTTCTTTGTGGCATTCGCGCTCAACGTCGTCGCGCTGTTTGCGCGCCTGCGCATGGTGTCCACGCCGGAATATGCCGAGCTGTTCAAGTCGCGCGAACTGACCGCGTCGCCGGTTCCGGCCACGCTGAAGAGCCAGTGGCGCAACATCATCATCGGCGCATTCGCGCCGCTCGCAAGCTTTGCGCTGTTCCACATGGTAACGGTGTTTCCGCTGTCCTGGGTGCACGTGTTCACCCAGCAGAGCGTCACCCGCTTCCTGATGATCGAGATGATCGGCGCGCTCTTTTTCGTGCTCGCGATCGTCTGCTCGGGCTTGCTCGCGGACCGCATTGGTCGGCGCTCGGTGCTCGGCTGGACCGCCGGTGCGATCGCGATCTTCGCCTGCGGCGCCCCCATGGTGCTGGACGTCGGCGAAGGTGGCGAGACCGCGTTCATGATCGTCGGCTTCATCCTCCTGGGCCTTTCGTTCGGCCAGTCGTCGGGTGCGGTCACCAGCAACTTCCCGAAGCGCGCGCGCTACACGGGTGCGGCGCTGACCTCGGACCTCGCCTGGTTGTTCGGTGCGGGCTTTGCGCCGTTCGCCGCGCTGTGGCTTGCCGAGACCTTCGGGCTGATCGCGGCAGGCGGCTATCTGCTGTCGGGCGCGATCGGGACGCTGGTGGCACTGGGCCTGAACCGCAATCTGGCGCGCCGCCTCGACTGAGGCAGCGTTCCACCGAGCCTACGAAAAAGGCGGCGAGGACCTGGTCCCCGCCGCCTTTTTCTTTGCCCTGCTGCCGTGGGCTCAGGAGAAGCCAACCACCGCGTGCGGCACATAGGGCGACTCCAGCCGCGCGATCTCCTCCTCGCTCAACACCAGGTCCAGGGCGGCGACCGCGTCGTCCAGGTGCCCCGGCTTGGACGCGCCGATGATCGGCGCGCTGACCATCGGCTTTGCCAGCACCCAGGCGAGCGCCACCTGCGCAGGCGCTACCCCGCGCCCCGCCGCAACCTCTGCGACCGCCTCGATCACTCGCCTGTCGGCATCGGCCGAATGCTCGTAGAGTGTCTTGCCGAATGCATCGCTTTGCGTCCGTTCGGTTTCCGCATTCCAAGGGCGGGTCAGGCGGCCGCGGGCAAGCGGGCTCCACGGGATCATCCCGACACCTTCCGCCTCGCACAGCGGCAGCATCTCGCGCTCTTCCTCGCGATAGAGGAGGTTCACATAGTTCTGCATCGTCGCGAACCGCGTCCAGCCATTTGCCTCCGCGACGTGGAGCATCGTCGCGAACTGCCAGGCGTACATGGACGATGCACCGATGTAGCGCGCCTTGCCCGCTTTCACGACGTCGTGCAGCGCCTCGATCGTCTCCTCGATCGGAACATCCGGGTCGAAGCGGTGGATCTGGTAGAGGTCCACATAGTCGGTGCCCAGCCGCCGCAACGAGTTGTCGATTTCCTGCAGGATCGCCTTGCGGCTGAGTCCGGCGCCGTTTGGCCCTTCATGCATTCGGCCGTTCACCTTGGTCGCAATCACGACCTCGTCGCGGCGCGTGAACTCCTTGAGCGCACGCCCGACGATCTCCTCGGAGGTGCCGTCCGAATAGATGTTGGCCGTGTCGAAGAAGTTGATCCCGGCCTCGACCGCCTGCCGGAGCAGCGGCCGGCTGCGTTCCTCGTCAAGTGTCCAGGGATGGGTTCCGCGGTCGGGGACGCCGTAGGTCATGCATCCCAGGCAGAGCCGCGACACATCCAGACCCGTGCTGCCAAGCTTGCGATATTCCATGCCGATCTCCTTCGGACATGGAAACGGCCGGCGCGGCACCGCGATCCGTGGAGTCGATCACCCCTCGGCGGCGAGCCGATCCGCGTCGAGGATCCGGACCTTCTTGCGCCCGGCGGCGACGATGCCGGCGCGCTCCCACCGGCTCACCAGGCGGCTGACGCTATGCAGCGTGGTGGCGGTCAGCTCTGCCAGATCCTGCCGGGAAAGTGCCACCTGAGCCGCCCCCTCGTTCTCGGCGAGCCGCAGCAACGCCCTCGCCACACGCTGCGCGACCGGAAGCGTGGACACTTCATGGAGGCGCTGGAGCATTTCCTCGTTCCGCTCGGCAATCATGTGCACGAAGTTGCTGGCGAGCGCCGGATGTTCGGCGATCAGCGGACGCATCCGCTCCGAAGGCCAGCTCAGGGCGCGCACTTCGGTGAGCGCCGTCACCGTGGCCGGATAGGCGATCTGGCGCAGCGCCGAGACACAGCCCGGCATCGTGCCCGGCCCGAGCAGGTGCACCGTCATCGCCGTGCCGTTCGTCGACGTCCGCCATACCCGCACGCGGCCTTCTGTCAGCAACAGGAAGTGCTCGGCCAGGTCCTCCTCATACATCAGCACCTGCCCGTTCCGATAGGCGCGAACCCCGGCGGTTCGGAGCAACAGCGTGCTCAACTCGTCCGGGATCGCCTCGAACAAGCGGCAGTTGCGCAGCGACCTTGGCACGATGATTGGATCTTTCCGGGTGTAACATCGCGCACCCGCTGCAAGCAGCCGCAACCCTTTCGCGGCTTTCCCGAAGGTCAGCTGTCTAGGTCGGGTCGTACAGATCTTCTTTGACGCGCATCAAATCCGCTTGTTTGACCGCCATCAAATCCCGCGCGTCCCGCCCGTGCCATTTGCAACGCTGCGATCCCAGGCGTCACATCTGCGCCGGGACTTTGGGCGCAGGGAGGAAGTCGCGCATGCCGATCGGAGTTGTCGCCGGTACCTACGGCCTGTTGATCCTGGTGACGTTGGTCGCGGGGTACTTCGCGTTCCTGCACGCCAACACGCTGGCGCGCGAGTCCGAGACGCCGGGCAATGATGTCGTCGCCGGGCGGAGCCGCCCGGTGGGACGTCGCGGTCGGGCGCGACGATCCATCTTGGCGGTGATCGTCTTCCACCTTGGATGGATCGGACTGATGATCCTGATCGGGCTGCATGCAAGCGGCACGCTTTCCACGCTCGTGCAGTCGCAGGACGTCACCGTGCAGCGGCCCTGACTGCCGACACCGGCGCCGTCGAGACGGGCGCCGACCAAGTTGATGAGAATCAATGATGCCGGGGCCCGGAAAGCAGAGGGCCTCCGCTAGCTGGAACCGCTGTTCGGGCGAGGGGCAATGGACAATATCATCACAAATGCCGGGGCCTGGTTATTCCTGGCCATATTGGCGCTATTCGGGGCGGCGCTCGCCGCCGATGCCGGCTTTGCCGTGCACATGGGGATCATGGGCTTGGCCGGCCTGGCGGCCGCGTTCCTGACCATGGCCAAGGGCGACTTCAACGCCCTGCCCGGCCGGTCTGCCGGCGCAGCGGCGCTGCAAAGCCGCTACTATGACGACGTGATCCGCTGGGGCGTGATCGCAACCGTCTTCTGGGGTGTCGTCGGCTTCCTGGTCGGCGTGGTCATCGCGCTCCAGCTCCCCTTCCCGGCGCTGAACCTCCACAGCGAGTTCACGACCTTTGGCCGCCTGCGGCCGCTCCACACCTCGGCCGTGATCTTCGCGTTCGGTGGCAATGCGCTGATCGCGACGAGCTTCTACGTCGTGCAGCGTACCTGCCGCGCGCGGCTGTTCGCTCCCAAGCTCGCGAACTTCGTGTTCTGGGGCTATCAGCTGTTCATCGTGCTGGCGGCGACCGGCTATATCCTCGGCATCACCGAGGGTAAGGAATATGCCGAGCCCGAATGGTACATCGACCTGTGGCTGACGGTCGTCTGGGTCTGCTACCTGGTGGTCTTTGTCGGCACGATCGTGAAGCGGTCGGAACCCCACATCTATGTGGCCAACTGGTTCTACCTGTCGTTCATCATCACCATCGCGATGCTGCACATCGTCAACAACCTGTCGATGCCGGTGTCGCTGCTGGGCTCCAAATCCTATGCCGCATTCGCGGGCGTGCAGGATGCGCTGACCCAGTGGTGGTATGGCCACAACGCCGTCGGCTTCTTCCTGACCGCCGGCTTCCTGGGCATGATGTATTACTTCGTGCCCAAGCAGGCCGAGCGCCCGGTCTACAGCTACCGGCTGTCGATCATCCACTTCTGGTCGCTGATCTTCCTCTACATCTGGGCGGGTCCGCACCACCTTCACTACACCGCGCTGCCCGACTGGGCGCAGACGCTCGGCATGGTGTTCTCGATCATGCTGTGGATGCCCAGCTGGGGTGGCATGATCAACGGCCTGATGACGCTCAACGGCGCCTGGGACAAGATCCGCACCGATCCGATCATCCGCATGATGGTCTTCGCGCTCGCCTTCTACGGCATGGCGACCTTCGAAGGTCCGATGATGTCGATCAAGTCGGTCAACTCGCTCAGCCACTATACCGAATGGACCATCGGCCACGTGCATTCCGGGGCACTCGGCTGGAATGGCATGATCACCTTCTCGGCGATCTACTACATGGCGCCGCGCCTGTGGGGTCGTGAGCGGCTCTACTCGCTGCGGATGGTGAACTGGCATTTCTGGCTCGCGACGCTGGGGATCGTTCTCTACGCCGCCGCCATGTGGGTGGCAGGGATCACCCAGGGCCTGATGTGGCGCGAATATGGGGAGGACGGCTACCTCGTCTACGCGTTCGCCGAAGTCGTCTCCGCGGTGAAGCCCTATTACGTGATCCGCATGACGGGCGGGCTGCTCTACCTCACCGGTTCGCTGGTGATGGCCTGGAACATCTACAAGACGATCAAGGGCGAGCTGCGCCAGGAGGCGCCGATGACCGACGCTGCCTATGACCCGGCAGCCGATCGTCCCGTGGTGCCGGCTGCTGCCGGCGCCGCCCAGCCCGCCCCCGCCGAGTAAGGACCAGGACGATGGCTTCCAAGTTCCTCGATCACAAGAAGATCGAACGCAACGTGACGCTGCTCGGCGTCCTCGCCTTCCTGGCGGTGATCATCGGCGGCATCGTGGAGATCGCTCCCCTGTTCTGGATCGACTCCACGGTCGAGAAGGTGGAGGGGGTCCGCCCCTACACCCCGCTCGAGCTCGCCGGCCGCAACATCTACATCCGCGAAGGCTGCTACAACTGCCACAGCCAGCAGATCCGCCCCTTCCGGGACGAGGTCGAGCGCTATGGCCACTACAGCCTGGCTGCCGAGAGCATGTACGATCACCCGTTCCAATGGGGCTCCAAGCGCACCGGGCCTGACCTCGCGCGCGTCGGCGGCCGCTATTCGGACGAATGGCACGTCCAGCACCTGAAGGACCCGCGCTCGGTCGTACCGGAATCCATTATGCCGCCCTACGCCTTCATGGCCGAGCGGGACCTGGATGCGGGCGACATGTCCAAGCACCTGACGGCATTGCGCCGGGTCGGCGTCCCCTACACGGACGAGGACATCCAGAAGGCGCAACAGGACCTGTCGCTCCAAGCGCTAGCGGACGGCGACGCCGCCGACCTCGCCCGCCGCTATCCCAAGTCGCAGGCCCGCGACTTCGATGGGGATCCCAACCGGCTGACCGAGATGGATGCGCTGGTCGCCTATCTCCAGATGCTGGGCACCACCGTCGATTTCCGTTCGGCGGAGGCACAGGAGCAGCCCCGGTGACCTACACCGATCTGCGGCATTTCGCAGACAGCTACGGCCTGGTCTTCATGAGCATGGTCTTCCTCGTGCTGGTCGGATGGACGTTCCGCCGCAATGCCGGGAAGCACCACGACCAGGCCGCCCACAGCATCTTCGAGGAAGAGGACCGCTCCGATGGTTGAGCGCAAGCGGATCGACGACAAGACCGGCACCAGCACGGTCGGGCATGAATGGGACGGCATCGAGGAGCTCGACACGCCGATGCCGCGCTGGTGGCTGATCACCTTCTTTGCGTGCATCGTGTTCGCGGCGGTCTATGTGGTGCTCTATCCCGCATGGCCGCTGGTGAACCGCGCGACCGCCGGCGTGCTCGGCTGGAGCAGCCGGGGCGAGCTCGCCAGGGAAGTAGCCGAGGACGGCAACCGCAAGGCACCGATCGAACAGGCACTCGCCCGCATCCAGATCGAGCGCCTGCCGGAGGACAGCGCGCTGTTCCAGGCGGCGGTCGCGGGTGGCAGTGCCGCCTTCAAGGTGCATTGCGTCCAGTGCCACGGCGCGGGTGCGGCCGGCGGCAAGGGCTATCCCAACCTCAACGACGACGACTGGCTGTGGGGCGGCGACCTCAAGACCATCCAGCAGACGCTCGCAAACGGCATCCGCCAGCCGGGCAACGACGCCACCCGCATGTCGGTGATGCCGGCCTTCGGCCGCGACGGCATCCTCCAGCCGGCCGACGTGCAGGACGTGGTGAGCTATGTCCGCGTCCTCTCGCATCAGGAGAAGCCGAGCGAGGCCGCTCGGCGCGGTGCCGCCCAGTTCGCCAACAACTGCGTCGCCTGCCACGGGCCGCAGGGCAAGGGGCTGCGCGAGTTCGGTGCGCCGAACCTGACGGACGGCATCTGGCTGTACGGCGGCGACCGCGACACGCTGACGCAGACGATCACCAACTCGCGCTATGGCGTGATGCCCGCCTGGGGTCATCGCCTGGACCCGGTGACCGTCAAGATGCTCGCCGCCTATGTCCACTCGCTGGGTGGCGGCGAGGCGTTCGTACCCGAGACGCCGGCAGCGGTAGAGGCCGCCACGTCCAACCCGGAGGCGGCCACACCGGCCGCGCAACCGCGAAATGTCCAGCCCTGACGATCTCACCGGCCCCAAGCAGAAGCTGTTCGAGGCCCGGACCAAAATCTCTCCCAAGGCAGTGGATGGCAGCTTCCGCCGGGTGAAATGGGCGCTGATGGCGATCACCCTTGCCATCTACTACGGGACGCCGTGGCTGCGGTGGGATCGGGGGCCCTACGCCCCCGACCAGGCGGTGCTGGTGGACATCGCCCATCGCCGCTTCTTCCTGTTCTCGATCGAGATCTGGCCGCACGAATTCTACTATGTGGCCGGTCTCCTCATCATGGCGGGCATCGGGCTGTTCCTGGTGACGTCGGCGGTGGGCCGCGCCTGGTGCGGCTATGCCTGCCCGCAGACGGTGTGGACCGACCTGTTCGTCCATGTAGAGCGCGCGATCGAAGGCGACCGCAACGCCCAGATCCGCCTGCAGAAGGCGCCATGGGGTGCGGGCAAGATCGCCAAGCGCGTGGCCAAGCACGCCATCTGGCTGCTGATCGCGGTCGCCACCGGCGGCGCCTGGATCTTCTACTTCGACGATGCTCCGACGCTGTTCGCCCAGGTCTTCTCGGGCGAGGCGCCGCTTGCCGCCTATGCCACCATCGCGATCCTGACGGGCACCACCTATGTGCTGGGCGGGCTGATGCGCGAGCAGGTATGCGTCTATATGTGCCCGTGGCCCCGCATCCAGGGCGCAATGCTCGACGAGAAGTCGCTGCTGGTCACCTATAAATACTGGCGGGGGGAGCCGCGCACGCATGGCCTCAAGCGCGCCGCCCCTGCGGCACGCCGGCCGGAGGTGCAGGATCAGGGCGCAGAACCACAGATCGGCATCCCTTCGCTCGTGGCGCTCGCCGCCAATCCGGAGAAGACGCCGCGGATCGGCGACTGCATCGACTGCAACGCGTGCGTCGCGGTGTGCCCGACCGGCATCGACATTCGCAACGGCAGCCAGATCGGCTGCATCACCTGCGGCCTGTGCATCGATGCCTGCGACCAGATCATGGCCAAGATCGGCCGCCCCCCGCGCCTGATCGGCTACAGCACCATGACGGACGAGCAGATCGCGGGCGAAGGCGGTGAGCCCATGCACCCGCTCCGCCGGCTGCTGCGGCTGCGCACCATCCTCTACACGCTGGTGTGGGCGGGGATCGGCATGGGCATGATGTTCGCGCTGGGCACGCGCACGCGCATCGACCTGTCGGTCAGCCAGACGCGCAACCCGCTCTACGTCCGCCTGTCGGACGGCAGCATCCGCAATACCTACACGATCAAGGTTCGGAACATGGAGAACCGCCCGCGTGAGGTGGAGATCGGTCTCTCCGGCCTCCCCCGCGCCGCGATGTGGAACGAGGGCGGCAGCCGGGAGGTCGCTGGCCCTGCGATCCGCCTGAAGGTCCCGGCCGACAAGGTCGCCCGCACCCGGGTGTTCGTGGCCGCCCCCGCGGAGGGGCTCGCGCGCGAGGACGTGACCTTCACGGTGCGGGCCCTCGATCAGGAAGGGGGCCAGGACCTGGACAAGAACTTCTTCGAACGCCCGGAGACCGGACAATGACCCGCCCCGCCCCCACCCGCAGCTTTACCGGCTGGCACATGTTCGCGATCCTGCTGGCGATGTTCGGCACGATCATCGCGGTGAACTTCGTCATGGCGCGATACGCCCTGGGCACCTTCGGCGGCACGGTCGTCGACAACAGCTATGTGGCCAGCCAGAAGTTCAACCGCTGGCTTGCCGAGGCCCGTGCCCAGCAAACACTCGGCTGGAAACTCGACGTACACGTCGGCACCGACCGGGCGGTGCGCATCGCCACCCGCTCGCCGATGGGGCCGCTTTACGGCGCCACCATCGACGCGGTCGCCACGCATCCGCTCGGTCGCGCACCCGAGCAGCGGCTGCACTTCGTCAACACAGGCGGCGGCATCTTCGCCTCCGACCGGCCGCTGCCGGACGGCCGCTGGCTGCTGCGCATCGAGGTGCGCGAGGGTCGCAACGTCGCCCGCTTCGACGATCAGGTCGGCGCATGAACGCCCCCGCTCGCACGCTCGGCCAGGCCGAGAAGTGCACCATCAGCCAGTTCAGCGTGCCGACACTGCATTGCGCGGGCTGCATCGCCAAGCTGGAGGGCGGCCTGGCGGCAACACCGGGCGTGGTCGACGCCCGCGTCAACTTCACGACCCGGCGAGTTCGCGTCACGCACCTGCCTGAGTTCGATACGGGCGCGGTCCGCGACGCGATCGTCCGCATCGGCTTCCCTGCCGAGCCGTTCCTGGGCGAGGCCGACGGCGCTGCCAGCCGGGAGAGCCGCGAACTGGTGAAGGCACTGGCGGTCGCCGGCTTTGCCGCGATGAACGTCATGCTGCTCTCGGTCTCGGTCTGGTCGGGGGCCGAGGGTGCGACCCGCCAGCTGTTCCACTGGCTGTCGGCGATGATCGCGCTGCCCGCCGTCGCCTATTCCGGCCGCCCGTTCTTTCGTAACGCCTGGGCGGCGTTGCGCCATGGCCGCACCAACATGGACGTGCCGATCTCGATCGGCGTCGTTCTCGCCTGTGGCTTGAGCCTCTATGAGACCGCGGTCGGCGGCCATGACGCTTATTTCGACGGCGCGGTGATGCTGCTGTTCTTCCTGCTCGCCGGGCGCTTCCTCGACAGCGTGATGCGCGCACGGGCACAGGACAGCGCCGGCGCGCTGCTGCGCCAGACCGCGCCGGGTGCGCAGGTGCTCGACAAGCAGGGCGTCCTGCACTGGCGCACCGCCGAGGAGCTCGCGCCCAACATGCGCATGCTCGTCGCGGCCGGCGACCGCCTCGCCGCCGACGGGGTGGTGGAGAGCGGCGTCAGCAGCGTCGACCGTGCGCTGATCACCGGCGAGAGTCTGCCCGAGGCAGTGTCTCCCGGCAGCCGCGTGCTGGCCGGGACGATCAACATGGACGGGCCGCTCATCGTCAAGGTGACCGCGGCCGGCGAAAATACCGCGATTGCCGACATCGCCCGGCTGATGGAAGCCGCAGGCGGCACCAAGTCGCGCTATGTCCGCATCGCCGATCGTGCGGCGCGCCTCTATGCCCCGGCGGTCCACAGCCTGGCGGCGCTGAGCTTTCTCGGCTGGATGCTGGCGGGAGCCGGGATCCACCAGTCGGTGCTGATCGCCGTCGCGGTGTTGATCATCACCTGCCCCTGCGCGCTGGGGCTGGCGGTGCCGGTGGCGCAGGTGGTCGCAGCGGGTGCACTGATGCGGGCGGGCGTGCTGATCAAGGACGGCTCCGCGCTGGAACGGCTGGCCGAGGCGGACGTCGCGCTGTTCGACAAGACGGGCACGCTGACGCTGGGACGGCCGACGCCGCTCGAGGCGCTTCCGCTTGCGCCCGAAGAAAAACCTGTCGCCCTGGCACTGGGCCGTGCCAGCCGCCATCCGCTCGCGCGGGCGCTGGCGACGGCGCTGGAGGGAGTGGGCGTGCAGGCGGCAACGCTCACCGACATGGCCGAGCAGCCAGGCCTCGGGATCGAAGGCCAGGCTGACGGCGTGCGGGCACGGCTCGGCCGGGCCGATTGGATCGGCTCGGAACAGCCGGCGCACGGCGCAGCGCTCAGCACCGGCTTCGTGCTCGGCAGCGGTCCCGCGCGCCTGCTCCGGTTCGAGGATGCGCTGCGCCCCGATGCCGGGGCGGCGGTGGCCCGGCTGCGCGACGCGGGGCTTGCCCCGGCGATCCTGTCCGGCGACCGCGCGGCTGCGGTGGACCTGATCGGACGGCACCTGGCGGTCGAAGCGACCGCCGAGCTTTCCCCGGCAGACAAGTTCGCGGCGATCGAGCAGCTGGCCGCCTCGGGCCGCCGGGTACTGATGGTCGGCGACGGCCTGAACGATGGGCCGGCGCTGAAGGCCGCGCATGTCTCGATCGCGCCCTCCTCCGCCAGCGATGTGGGGCAGACCGCCGCGGACCTCCTGTTCCTGGGCGACCGGCTGATGCCGGTCCCGGTCGCGGTCGCCGCGGCGCGCCGGACGATGACGGTCGTGCGGCAGAACTTCGCGCTGGCGATCGGCTACAACGTCCTGGCCGTGCCGCTCGCCATCGCGGGCTATGTGACCCCCTTGATCGCGGCGCTCGCCATGTCCGGTTCCTCGCTGATCGTCGTGGCCAATGCGCTGCGGCTGCGGAGTGCTGCCCGATGAACGGCCTGGCCGTGCTGATCCCGATTGCGCTGTTGCTGGGCCTCGCGGGTCTCGGTGCCTTCTTCTGGTCCGTGAAGTCAGGCCAGTTCGAGGACATGGACGGCGCGGCGATGCGCGTGCTGATCGACGACGAAGCACCCGTGACGCCTGCCGAAGAAGCGCCCGACCTCGGCAAATCACCAAAAGGCTGAACCCAGGATCATCGAAGTAGCGCGGAAACCTCCAGGCCGCCTATGATCGCCCCGTACCTGCTCGGGGAGACTATCATGCGCTTCATGCTCGCTGCCTGTTCCGTCGCCGTTGCAATCGCCAGCCCTTCGATCGCGCAGCACGCCGCGCTCGATCCGAAGACCGCCGTTTATGAGCTGCGGACCTATTATCCCGCGCCGGGCAAGCTCGCCGCCCTCAACGCCCGCTTTCGCGAACATACGCTCGAGCTCTTTGCCAGGCACGGCATGCACAATGTGGCCTATTGGAACGAGCAGCCTACCAAGGACGCGCCGGAAGGGCGGGTGATCTATGTGCTGGCCTATCCGAGCCAGGAGGCGCGCGAGGCCAGCTGGAAGGCCTTTGGCAGCGATCCCGAATGGCGCGCCGTGGTCGCCAAGTCGGAGGCTGCCGGCCCGCTGGTGACGAAGATCGACAGCGTGTTCATGACGCTCGCCGATTATTCCCCGCGGCTCCCGCTCCGCTAGCGCCGACGCGGTACCCGGAGCCGGCTGGCCGACGCGAAAGGCACCGCCCCGCCGCCTCTCCGTCCTGTACGAGACAGTCGGTTGAGGCGGTGGAGCGGGGCTGCTCCCGCGTCCGGAGAAAGCGCTTAGAAGCGGGTACCGATGCCGACGCCGAACACCAGCGGGTCGATGCCGAGGTCGACGGTCTGGCGGCCGGCGGCGGTGGTGTAGAGCTTGGCGGTGGTATCGATGTCGATGTACTTCACGTCCAGGTTCAGGAAGACCTTGGGCGTGAGATCGATGTCGATGCCCGCCTGTGCGGCCCAGCCGAAGCTGTCGTCCATCTTGACGCGGGTGCGACCGACAGCAGCTTCCAGCGAGTCCGACGCATCCTCGTTCCAGAAGACGGTGTAGTTGACGCCCGCCCCGACATAGGGACGTACAGGTCCAGTCGGGTTGAAGTGATATTGCGCCGTCAGCGTCGGCGGGAGCACCCAGGTGCTGGCGAGCTTGCCGAGCGATCCGGTGGTGCCGGTCCGACCCGATGCCTTGTGCTTGGTTGTCGACGCGATCAGCTCGAAACCGATGTTGTCCGTCGCCATATAAGTAACATCAACTTCGGGCATGAAGCTGTTGTTGACGCTGACCTTTTCGCCCGGGAAGCCAGGGAGCACGCTGCCCGAGTCCTCGTTCGGCGCAACCATGATCCCGCGCAGACGAACCAGAACGTCGCCCGCCGCGATGCCGACGCGGCCGGTGTCCTGGGCTGCCGCAGGCGTCGCCGCCACGCTGGCTGCAAGAGCGGCGAGGATCGCGCCCTTCATCGTCATGTTCATCCCCCGTCTCCTTCAAATTGGGTGAGAGAGGGATAGGAGCACCCGCGCCTGCCAGCTTTGATCCAGCCCAAAACGGTGTTTGCGCGGCGTCAACGTGGGCGCGGGCGACCGGGGGCATTACGGTGGGGCGATGCTGACCAGCGCCCCACCCCTGACGCGCCTTGCCTGCGCCGCGCTGTCGGCGACGAGCGCGCTGATGCTGGCGGTGCCGGCGGGTGCGTTGCCGGCGCGGGTGCTGGTGGTGCCACTGTGCCACGGCGGCGTGGTGGAGATCCCGCTGGGTGGCGAGCGACCGCGGCCCGACAATCAATGCCCGGGCGCATGCCATGCTGCCTGTACAAGGAAGCAGGACGAGGAGGATGGCGCATAGGTGCGCTGTCCTGTGCGGGTGGTACGCGCTGAGGAACCGCTGACAGTCAGAGGGTCTTGGCGTCTGCGCACGTGACTCTGGCCCTCGCCGCGGTACACGGGTTTGAGGTTGAAGGCAGTGGTCGCCTCCCCACACCGCACCCCGGCGCAGGCCGCGGTCCAGGGTCACAAGCGTTGGCGTTCGTGGCTCCGGGCCCTTGCTTTCGCAGGAGCACGGGGGCGTGGCGATCGGGGATGCCCCTCACACCAACGCTTTCACCCCCGCACGCCTTCCGCGCTCAGGCGCAGCGGCAGCGGCTCGCCCGCTTCGGCGCGGGCGAGGCTGTCGAGCGTGGTCGTAGCAATGGCGTCCAGCGCTTCTTCGGTGAGGAATGCCTGGTGGCCGGTGACCAGAACGTTGGGAAAGGTCAGCAGCCGCTGAAAGACGTCGTCCTGAATGATCTCGCTGGAGAGATCCTCGAAGAACAGGTCGGCCTCCTGCTCGTACACGTCGAGGGCGACGCCACCGACCTTGCGGGACTTGAGCCCTTCGATCAGCGCGCCGGTGTCGATCAGGCCGCCGCGGCTGGTGTTGACGACGATCAGGCCTGGGCGCGCTGCCTCGATCGCGGCGGCGTCGACAATGTGGCGCGTATCGGGCGTGAGCGGGCAATGGAGGCTAACGATATGGACCTGGCGCAGCAGCTCGGCGGGCTCGACATAGCGCACGCCGATCGCCTCCAGCTCCGGATCGCGGGTGACGTCGCTGGCCAATAGCTCGCAGCCGAAGCCTAGGCGGAAGGCGCGCGCGACCAGGGCGCCGATGCGGCCGGTGCCGATTACGCCGACCGTGCGCCCGTGGATGTTGCGGCCGATCAGCCCGTCCAGTGCGAAGTTGTTCTCCCGTACCCGCGCCCAGGCGCGATGGATCTTGCGATCCAGGGCCATCAGCAGCGCGACCGTGAACTCCGACACGGCATGCGGCGAATAGGCGGGCACGCGCACGACTGTGAGCCCAAGCGCGTCGGCGGCGCGCAGGTCGACGTTGTTGTAGCCGGCGCATCGCAGCGCCACGGTGCGGATGCCGGCCCTTGCCAGCGCCTCCAGCACCACACGGTCGATGCGATCGTTGACGAAGACGCAGACCGCATCATGCCCCTCGGCCAGCACGGCGGTTTGTTCATCGAGGCGGGCTTCGAAGAAGCTGAGGCTGTGGCCGAAGCGCGCGTTGGCGGCTTCCAGGAAGCGGCGGTCATAGGCCTTGGTGCTGAACACCGCGACGCGCATGCGGTTCTCCCTAGAGGCGTAGGCCGGCGGGATCGCCGAAGCCACCGGCCTGATAGTCTTGGATCGCCTGCACGATCTCTTCGCGGGTGGTCATCACGAAAGGCCCGTGGGCGACCACCGGCTCGGCGATCGGATCGGCATGGCCGAACAGAAGCAGCGCGCCGGAGTCGCTGGCGAGCGCGAGCGTGTCGCCGTCATGAGCGATCTCGGCCAAGTGCCATTGCGGGAGCGGCTTGCCCGCGATCGTGACGTCACCTCGAACCGCGTAGAGGAAGACGCTGCGGGCGGCGGGTGCCGGCAGTCGGACTTCGGCGCCGGGCGTGAGCGCCACGACGGACATAAAGACGCCGGTCAGCGACTCGACGGGTCCCTGCGCATCGGCGAAGCTGCCGGAAATCAGGCGCAACTCGCTGCCCCCGTTCAGCGGCAGCACCGCGATCGCATCCGCCTGGACACCGGTGTAGCGCGGCGCCGTCATCTTCAGGCGCGACGGCAGGTTCACCCACAGCTGCAGGATCTCCATCGGGCCGCCATCGCGCTTGAACTCGGGCGGGGAGAGTTCGGCGTGGATGAGACCCGAGCCGGCCGTCATCCACTGCACGCCGCCTGCATCCACCACATAGGCGTGACCGCCGGTGTCGTGGTGGGCGAGGCTCCCCTCCAGGATGAAGGTCACCGTTTCAAACCCACGATGCGGGTGCGGGCCGAACGGCAGCCCGTGGTTGCCGGGCGGATAGGTCTGCGGGCCATGGTGGTTAAGGAACAGGAACGGATCGATCTGCGGCAGCCCCGGTCCGGGCAGCGGACGACGGGTGACGAGGTCGGCGATGTCGTCGCGCTGTGCAGCGTGCGCGGCGACCAGGCTGCGGTCGGTCATGCGCCGAGCTCCAGGGTCATGTCCGGTCCGACGGGGACGATGCCGGTCGGGTTGATGGTGGCGTGGCTCTGGTAATAGTGCCGCTTGATGTGGTCGAAGTTGGTCGTCTCGGCCACGCCCGGCAAGTGGTAGACGTCGCGCACGAAGCGGGAGAGCGCGGGATAATCGGCGATCCGGCGCAGGTTGCACTTGAAGTGGCCATGATACACGGGATCGAAGCGGATCAGGGTCGTGAACAGGCGAATGTCGGCCTCGGTCAGCGTGTCGCCGAACAGATAGCGCCCCTGCCCGAGGCGCGTTTCCAGCTCGTCGAGCGCTGCGAACAGCGGCACGACGGCTTCCTCATAGGCTTCCTGCGTGGTCGCAAAGCCGGCGCGGTACACGCCGTTGTTGACGTCATGGTAGATGCGCTCGTTGAGCGCATCGATCTCCGCACGCAGCGGCTCCGGATAAAAGTCGCCCTCGCACGCGCCTACGCCATCGAACGCGCTGCCGAACATGCGCAGGATGTCGGCGGACTCGTTGCTGACGATGGTGCCGCGCTGCTTGTCCCACAGCACCGGCACGGTCACCCGGCCGCTATAGCCGGGGTCAGCTGCGGTATAGACCTGGTGGAGATAGTCGGCGCCGTGGATCGGATCGCCGGTGGCGCAGGGACCGGCGGCAAAGGTCCACCCGTTCTCCTGCATCAGCCAGTGGACGGTGGAGATCGGGACCAGTTCCTCCAGCCCCTTCAACCGGCGCGCGATCAGCGTCCGGTGCGCCCAGGGACAGGCGAGGCTGACATAGAGGTGATAGCGGCCCGGCTCTGCCGCAAAGCCGCCGTCACCGGTCGGACCGGGCGCGCCGTCGGGCGTCACCCAGTTGCGGAACTGGCTCTTGGAGCGTTCGAACCGCCCGCCCGTCTTGCCGGTGTCATACCAGCGGTCGTGCCAGATCCCGTCGACCAGCAATCCCATGCGTTTTCCTTCCTGGCGGTGCCGCCGGGGAACGCACGCGCCGGCGAGCGTTTCCGCGCGCCGGCATCCGGATCAGATGAACTCGATCTTCGACACGACATAATAACGGTCGCCGGCCGGCACCGACACTTCGATCTCGTCCTCGACCTTCCGGCCGATCAGCGCACGGCCGAGCGGCGAGTT
The DNA here is from genome assembly GCF_020707215.1 of Sphingomonas sp. PL-96. Taxonomy (GTDB): domain Bacteria; phylum Pseudomonadota; class Alphaproteobacteria; order Sphingomonadales; family Sphingomonadaceae; genus Sphingomonas. The sequence goes on along the minus strand of NZ_JAJFET010000001.1, from coordinate 884,511 downwards.
GTACGAGATGCGGCCGGTCTTGGCATCGGCCTCGGTCTGGCCGACGATCTGGTACTTCACCGGCTTGTCGTCATCGTCGAGCAGCGTGACGGTGGCGCCGAACACGATCTTGTCGCCCGACAGGTCACGCGGGTCGATCACCTGCGCGCGGCTGAGCTTGTCCTCGATGTCCGCGATCGACGCCTCGACCTGGCCCTGGCGCTCCTTGGCAGCGTGGTATTCGGCGTTTTCCGAAAGATCGCCGTGCGCCCGCGCTTCCTCGATCGCATCCACGATCTGCGGCCGTTCTTCTTTGAGACGCTTCAGGTCCTGGATGAGCTTTTCATAGCCCTCCTGGAGCATCGGCATCTTGTCGACGGTCGCCATCGTTGCGGTCCTTCGTTCACATCCCCTGCCGCGAGCGGACCCGGATGGTCCGCCCGCACGCGTCTGTCATTGTTCTGGGGATCAGTTGTGCGGCTGCGAATAATAGGCCTGTAGCGGCCGCACTTCAAGGGAGCGCCGCGACAGCGCCTCGATGGCCCGTGCCGTCGCCACGCCGGCCGATGCGGTGGTGAAGGACGGCACCTTTTGCGCGACCGCAGAAGCACGGATGGACTCGGAGTCCCGCAGCGACTGCCACCCTTCCGTCGTGTTGAAGATCAGCGCGATATCGCCGTCCAGGATGCGGTCGACGATGTGCGGCCGGCCCTGGGCGACCTTGTTCACCCGCTCGACCGGCACGCCCTCGCCCGCCAGATAATCCGCGGTGCCGGCAGTGGCGACGATGGTGAACCCCATCTCCACCAGCAGCCGCACGCCCGGCAGGATCACCGTCTTGTCGCTGTCCTTGACCGACACGAACACCGTGCCGCCGGTCGGCAGGGTGACGCCGGCACCGAGCTGCGACTTGGCAAAGGCGGTGGCGAAATCGCCGTCGATTCCCATGACTTCGCCGGTGGACTTCATCTCCGGGCTGAGCACCGGATCGACACCCGGGAAGCGGCCCCAGGGGAACACGGCTTCCTTCACCGCGACATGGTCGATGTTGCGATCGATCGGCGGCAGATCGGCCAGCATCTCGCCTGCCATCACCCGGCTGGCGATCTTGGCGACGGGCACGCCGATCGCCTTGGCGACAAAGGGCACGGTGCGCGAGGCGCGCGGGTTCACCTCGATGAGGTAGACCTGCCCGTCCTTGACCGCAAACTGGATGTTCATGAGGCCCTTGACCGACAGCGCCTTGGCAAGCGCCACCGTCTGGCGCTCGATCTCGGCGATCAACTCGTCGGACAGGCTGTAGGGCGGGATCGAGCAGGCGCTGTCGCCGGAATGGACGCCGGCTTCCTCGATGTGCTGCAGCACGCCCGCGACCGTCACGTCGACGCCGTCGCTGATCGCATCGACGTCCACCTCGATCGCATCGCGCAGATACTGGTCGATCAGCACGGGGCTATCGCCGGAGACCTGCACGGCCGTCTGGATATAGTCGTCGAGCTGGCGCTGGCTGTCGACGATCTCCATCGCGCGGCCGCCCAGCACATAGCTGGGGCGCATCAGCACGGGGTAGCCGATCCGCTCCGCCACCGCGACCGCCTCGTCACGGCTGCGGGCGATGCCGTTGGCCGGCTGGAGCAGGCCGAGCTTGGTCACCATCGCGGCGAAACGCTCGCGATCCTCGGCAAGGTCGATCGCGTCCGGGCTGGTGCCCAGGATCGGGATGCCCGCGTCCTCCAGCGCCTTGGCGAGGTTGAGCGGGGTCTGGCCGCCGAACTGGACGATGACGCCCAGCAAGGTACCCTTCTGCTGCTCGACGTGCAGGATCTCCAGCACGTCCTCGGCCGTCAGCGGCTCGAAATAGAGGCGGTCCGAGGTGTCATAGTCGGTGCTCACCGTCTCCGGGTTGCAGTTGACCATGATCGTCTCATAGCCCGCGTCCGACAGCGCGAAGCAGGCGTGGCAGCAGCAATAGTCGAACTCGATGCCCTGGCCGATGCGGTTAGGACCGCCGCCCAGGATCACGACCTTGGTGCGCTCCGACGGCAGGCTCTCGTCCTCTGGGTCGCCGAAGGTCGGCGCCTCATAGGTCGAGTACATGTAGGGCGTCTTGGCCTCGAACTCGGCGGCGCAGGTGTCGATGCGCTTGAAGACCGGGCGGACGCCGAGCTTCAGGCGGTGATCGCGCACCTCCGCCTCGGTGACGCCGCCGGACATCGCCTTCACCACCTCGTGGATCAGGCCCGACCCTTGCGCGATGCCGCGCTGCATGCCGCGCAGGTGCACGGAGTCGAGCGCGAGCTTGGCAAGCCGCTTGTCGGAGAAGCCCATGGCCTTCAGGCGGCGCATGCCGACCGCGTCGATCGGCAGGCCGTCGCGCTTCACCTCGTCCTCGGCAGCGACGATCTCGGCGATCCGCTCCAGGAACCAGGGATCGTACTTGGCGATGGCGTGGACTTCGGCGACGGTGAAGCCTTCGCGCAGCGCCTGCGCCGCGACCAGCAGCCGGTCCGGGGTGGCAACCGCGAGCGCCGCCTCGATCAGGTCGCGGCGGGCACCGACCAGCCGGTCGACCTCGTTGAAGCCGCACAGCCCGGTTTCGAGGCCGCGGAGCGCCTTCTGCAGGCTCTCGTGGATGTTGCGGCCGATCGCCATCACCTCGCCCACCGACTTCATCGCGGTGGAGAGCACGGCCTCCGAACCCTTGAACTTCTCGAAGGCGAAGCGCGGGATCTTGGTGACCACGTAATCAATGGTCGGCTCGAACGACGCCGGGGTCGCGCCGGTGATGTCGTTGGTGATCTCGTCCAGCGTGTAGCCGACCGCGAGCTTGGCCGCGACCTTAGCGATCGGGAAGCCGGTTGCCTTGGACGCGAGCGCCGAGGAGCGCGAGACGCGCGGGTTCATCTCGATGACGATCAGGCGACCGTCCTTCGGATTGACTGCGAACTGGACGTTGGAACCGCCTGTTTCGACGCCGATTTCCCGGAGAACCGCGATCGATGCATTGCGCATGATCTGGTACTCCTTGTCGGTCAGCGTCAGCGCCGGCGCGACGGTGATGGAGTCGCCGGTGTGGACGCCCATCGGGTCGATGTTCTCGATCGAGCAGACGATGATGCAGTTGTCCGCACGGTCGCGGATCACCTCCATCTCATATTCCTTCCAGCCGAGCAGCGACTCCTCGATCAGCACCTCGGTGGTGGGCGACGCGTCGAGGCCGGCGCGGACGATCTTGAGGAACTCGTCCTTGTTGTACGCGACGCCGCCGCCGGTTCCGCCAAGCGTAAAGCTCGGGCGGATGATCGCGGGCAGGCCGACCTTCTCCAGGCCCTCCAGCGCCTCCGCCTCGGTATGCGCGATCGCCGAGCGCGCGCTTTCAAGGCCGATCTTGTCCATCGCGTCGCGGAACTTCAGCCGGTCCTCGGCCTTGTCGATCGCGTCGGCGTCGGCACCGATCATCTTGACGCCGAACTTGTCGAGCGTGCCGTCGCGGAACAGCGCGAGCGCGGTGTTGAGCGCGGTCTGCCCGCCCATCGTCGGGAGCACCGCATCGGGGCGCTCCTTCTCGATGATCTTGGCGACCACAGCCGGGGTGATCGGCTCGACATAGGTCGCGTCGGCCAGTTCCGGATCGGTCATGATCGTCGCCGGGTTCGAATTGACCAGGACGATGCGGAAGCCCTCTTCCTTCAGCGCCTTGATCGCCTGCACGCCCGAATAGTCGAACTCACAGGCCTGGCCGATGACGATCGGCCCCGCGCCGATGACGAGGATGGAGGAGATGTCGGTGCGTTTTGGCATTATTTCTTCTCTGTCTCGGGCGGCGCTTCATTCCCGATGAAGCCGAGCTTCATCGGGATGCGGCTCTCGCGGAGCTGCTTCAGCACGCAATCTACTTTGTCGTATTCGGCATCCGGATCAGGAAGGAAGCGGATTTCGTCTCCTCCCTTGTGCCTCAGCCAGCCACGCGGCGCACGACACGCATCAGTCATGCCGTCCAACTGCTTCTGCGACAGCGCTGCCTGACCTGTTTGAGGCGCGGACGAGACCGCAACATGCAGGAGTAGGAGGGCAGCGACGGATGTCACCGCAACATCCCCACAAACCGCTCGAACAGATAAAAACTGTCCTGCGGGCCGGGGCTGGCTTCGGGGTGGTACTGGACGCTGAATGCGGGCTTGTCGGTGAGTTCCAGCCCGGCATTGCTGCCGTCGAACAGCGAGACGTGGGTCTCGCGGACGTTGGCGGGGAGGCTGTCGCGCTCGACGGCGAAGCCGTGGTTCATCGAGGTGATCTCGACCGCGCCGTCTTCCAGTCGCTTGACCGGATGGTTCGCGCCGCGGTGGCCCTGGAACATCTTGGTCGTGGTGGCACCCACCGCAAGGCCGAGCAGCTGGTGGCCGAGGCAGATGCCGAACAGCGGCTTGCCGGTGTCGAGCAGCTGGCGGATCACCGGCACGGCATATTCGCCGGTCGCGGCCGGATCGCCCGGGCCGTTCGACAGGAAGATGCCGTCCGGGTTCTGCGCCATCACCTCTTCATAGGTGGCGGTGGCGGGCAGCACAGACACGCGCGCGCCGGCCTGGACCAGGTTGCGGAAGATGTTGCGCTTCGAACCATAGTCGATCGCGACGACGTGCGGCGCGGCGCTGGCCTGCGCGGCGCGAGCCTGGGCTTCGTCGGCCGGGTTCTCGCTGGTGTCGTAGCCGGCGCCCAGGCGCCAAATGCCGCCCTGCCAGCCGTAGTGCGTCTCGCAGCTCACGTCCTTGGCGAGGTCCATGCCCTCCAGCCCCGGCCAGCCGCGCGCCTTTTCGAGCAGCGCGTCGATGTCGAACTCGCCGGTGGGCGAATGGGCGATGACGCCGTTGGGGGCGCCGCCGACACGGATGCGGCGGGTGAGCGCGCGCGTGTCGATGCCGGCCAGGCCGATGCGGCCGTGCTTGCGCATCCAGGCGATCAGCGCCTCGGACGAGCGGAAGTTGCTGGGCGCGGTCGGATCCTCGCGCACGATCATGCCGAGCGCGTGGGGATCGTTCGCCTCGATATCGTCGGGGTTAGCGCCGACGTTGCCGATGTGCGGGAAGGTGAAGGTGATGATCTGTCCGGCAAAGGACGGATCGGTCATGATTTCCTGGTACCCGGTCATCGCGGTGTGGAAGCAGACTTCACCGACGGCAGCGCCCTCGGCACCGAAGCCGCGGCCCCACAACACGTCTCCGGACGCCAGAACGAGTACGCCGGTGGCTCCTTCGGGCGCGGGCATGGGTTTGGCGTCGGCCACTAGGGCGATCCTCCTGAAAAAGGTTGTGCTGGCGATGTCGCTAAGCGCTGCCGGCTAAGGCCCACTGGCGCTCGCGTCAATCTGTTAAAGAAGGCGAGTTCCGGCTACCCTCCCCGGCTTTCCGACGAACCGAGAGAACCGATGATTCGCGACACCATCAAGGCTGCGCTGGTTTCCGCCATGAAGGGCGGCGACAAGCAGACCACGGCCACGATCCGCCTGATCCAGTCCGCGATCAAGAACCGCGACATCGAGGTGCGCACCGGCGGCGCCCCCGCCGACGACGACGCGCTGGTGGTCGAGGTGCTGCAGAAGATGGTGAAGCAGCGCCGCGAATCGATCGCCATGTACGAGCAGGGCAACCGTCCCGAACTCGCCGCAAACGAGGCGGCCGAAGTCGCGGTGATCGAACGCTTTCTCCCCGCGCAGATGAGCGAAGCCGAAACCGCCGCGGCGATCGAGGCGATCAAGGTCGAGCTGGGCGCGACGTCCATGAAGGACATGGGCCGCGTCATGGCCGAGCTGAAGGCGCGCCACCCCAGCACGCTCGACATGAGCAAGGCGTCGGGCGCGGTGAAGGCGGCGCTGGCAGGCTGAGCCCTAGAGCGTCCCTGCCTGGCGGCGGGGGCGCCGGCGGCGCGTACCCATGAGCCTTTCTCCCCAATTCCTCGACGAGCTTCGCACCCGCACCCTGTTGTCGGCGGTGATCGGCAAGACGGTGAAGCTCCAGCGCGCGGGGCGGGAATGGCGCGCCTGCTGCCCATTCCATGACGAGAAGACGCCCAGCTTCTACGTCAACGACGAAAAGGGCTTCTACCACTGCTTCGGCTGTTCAGCGCATGGCGACGCCATTCGCTGGATGACCGACCAGCGCGGCCTGCCCTTCATCGACGCCGTGAAGGAACTGGCGCAAGCCGTTGGCCTTGAAGTGCCGGCGCAAGACAAGCGCTCCGCCCAGCGGGCCGAGCGCGCCAAGGGCCTGCATGATGCGATGGACGAGGCGTCGCGCTGGTTCACCGAGCAGCTGCACGGACTGGCGGGTGCAGAGGCGCGGGCGGTGCTGGAGCGGCGCGGGATCTCTGCGACCACGGCGCGCAGCTTTGGCATCGGCTTTTCGCCCGACTCGCGGGGCAAGCTGAAGGAAGCGCTCGGCAGCTACGGCGACCCGATGCTGGTCGAGGCCGGGCTGCTGATCCAGGTCGAGGGCAAGGCCCCCTACGACCGGTTCCGCGGGCGGCTGATGATCCCGATCCGGGACGCGCGCGGCCGGGTGATCGCATTCGGCGGGCGCGTGATCGGAGACGGCGAACCCAAGTACCTCAATTCTCCCGAGACGCCGCTGTTCGACAAGGGGCGTACGCTCTTCAACCTCGATCGCGCGCAGGCCGCCGCCCGCAAGGCGGGACGGGTGATCGCGGTCGAGGGCTATATGGACGTGATCGCGCTCGCCCAGGCGGGGTTCGGAGAAGCAGTGGCGCCGCTCGGCACCGCGATGACCGAGGCGCAGCTGGAGCGGCTGTGGCGGATGTCCGACGTGCCGATCCTGTGCTTCGACGGCGATTCCGCGGGACAGAAGGCGGCGATCCGCGCCGCGCACCGCGCGCTGCCGCTGCTGGGGCCCGGGCGAAGCCTCTCGTTTGTGACGCTGCCGCAGGGGCAGGATCCGGACGACCTGGTGCGCGCAAAGGGGCCGGCGGCGTTCGAGGCACTGCTGCGCGAGCCGGAACCGCTGGTCGAGCGGCTGTGGAAGCAGGAACTTACCGCAGAACCGCTCACGACGCCGGAGAACCGCGCGGGACTGAAGCGGCGGCTGAGCGAGCTTGCTCGTACCATCGGCGATCCGATGGTGCGCGACGAATATCTGTCGGAGTTCCGCAACCGTTGCGACCAGGAGTTCGCGCCGCCTGAACGAACGCGGCAGTGGCAGGGCGGCGGCGGCGGTTCGTGGCAGCGGGGCAATGGCGGTCAGCAGCGCGGTGGCAACCGGGCGGGACAGCGCGGCGGCTGGCGTCCGCCCGAGCCCCCGCCCTCCGACACGGCGCGCCAGATCGCGCAGGGCATCGATCCCTTCCTGGCCAGAGCGGTGGTTGCCGGCCTGATCCGCCATCCGGGGCAGATCACGCGCCATCTGGAAGTGCTGGGGTCGCTGCGACTAGCCGACGGGCCGCTTGGCCAGTTGTTCGAAGTCGTGGTCGACGCGGCACTTGCCGACCGGCAACTTGATAGCGGCGGCATCCGTACCATATTGGCCCGGTCTGGTTTCAACGACATCGCAAGCGACCTGCTAAGGGCGGACACCCTGCCTTTTTCGTTCACCCGCAAGGATGGGGACGATGAGGCGCGGGCGATGGCGGACCTGGACGAGGCGATCGCCGTCCTGGTGACGCGTCCCGCAGTGGACGCGGCATTGGCAGAGGCGACCGCTGCGTTGCAGGCCGGGCTCGATGAGACCGCATTCGAGCGTCAGGTGGCGCTGGTCCAGGAACGCGAGGCGCTGAAGGCGCGTCTTGCAAATCTGGTGCTGGCAGACGAAGACGATTAGAATCAGGCCGGATTTCAGTCCGGGTTTTTCGAGGGCAATTGATGGCGAAGGCGAACGGTGGCGGCGACGACACGATGGAGACGGGCGACGCGCCGCTGATCGATCTGAACGAGGGGTCGATCAAGAAGCTCGTCGCGCGCGCAAAGAAGCGCGGCTACATCACGGTCGACCAGCTCAACGAGATGCTGCCGCAGGACCAGATGTCCTCGGAGCAGATCGAGGACATCATGGCCGCGCTCAACGAAATGGGCGTGAACGTCGTCGAGAACGAGGAAGCTGGCGAGGAAGGCGAAGCCGAGCAGCCGGCCGAGGACGATTCCGACGACAGTTCGGAAACGCAGGACGATTCCGCGCCCGCGTTCGAAGCGGTCAAGAAGAAGGAAACGGTTGATCGTACCGACGATCCCGTCCGCATGTATCTTCGCGAGATGGGCGCCGTGGAGCTGCTCAGCCGCGAGGGCGAGATCGCGATCGCCAAGCGCATCGAGGCCGGCCGCGACACGATGATCCTGGGGCTGTGCGAAAGCCCCATCACCTTCAACGCGATCATCGGCTGGTCCGAGGCGCTGAACGAGGGCACGATGCAGCTGCGCGAGATCCTGGATCTCGACGCGATGCTGTCCAAGGGTCCGTCTGCCGAGCAGGTCGAAGCCGCCGAGGACGACGAAGGCGACGAGATCAGCGAGAAGAACACCGGCCCCTCCTTCAAGGAAGAGGAAGAGCCGGAAGAAGCGTCCGAGGACGAGGACGGCGAGCGCCGTGGCCCGCGCAACTCCGACGAGGAGGAAGAGGACAACACCCTCAGCCTCGCGCAGATGGAGGAGACGCTCAAGCCGCAGGCGCTGGAGAAGTTCGCCAACATCACCGCGATCTACGAGCAGTTCTCGCGCATGCAGGCGCGCCGCCTGGACGCGATGGGTTCGGGCGGGGAGCTGACGGCCGCCGACGAGGCGACGTACCAGAAGCTGCGCGAGGACCTGACCGCCGAAGTCGAGAGCGTCCAGTTCCACCAGGCGAAGATCGAGTATCTCGTCGACCAGCTTTATGCCTTCAACCGGCGGCTGACGACGCTCGGCGGCCAGATGCTGCGGCTTGCCGAGCGCCACAAGGTGCCGCGCAAGTCGTTCCTGGAGCAGTATGTCGACCATGAGATGGACGAGCAGTGGCTGACCTCGGTCGCCAGCCTCGACAAGAAGTGGAAGGCATTCGCCGAGAACGAGGCGGTTGCGGTCGACCGCATCCGCAGCGAGGTCGCCGAAATTTCGCAGCAGACCGGCATGGCGCTGAGCGAGTTCCGGCGCATCGTGAACATGGTGCAGAAGGCGGAGCGCGAGGCGCGCATCGCCAAGAAGGAGATGGTTGAGGCGAACCTGCGCCTCGTGATCTCGATCGCGAAGAAGTACACCAACCGCGGCCTGCAGTTCCTGGATCTCATCCAGGAGGGCAACATCGGCCTGATGAAGGCGGTGGACAAGTTCGAGTATCGCCGCGGCTACAAGTTCTCGACCTATGCGACCTGGTGGATCCGGCAGGCGATCACCCGTTCGATCGCGGACCAGGCGCGGACGATCCGTATCCCGGTCCACATGATCGAGACAATCAACAAGCTGGTGCGCACCAGCCGCCAGTTCCTGCACGAGCAGGGCCGCGAGCCGACTCCGGAGGAAATGGCGGAGCGCCTTTCCATGCCGCTGGAGAAGGTGCGCAAGGTGATGAAGATCGCCAAGGAGCCGATCTCCCTCGAAACGCCGATCGGCGACGAGGAAGACAGCCATCTGGGCGACTTCATCGAGGACAAGAACGCGATCATCCCGGTGGACGCGGCGATCCAGGCGAACCTGAAGGAAACGGTCACCCGTGTCCTCGCCAGCCTCACCCCGCGTGAGGAGCGCGTGCTGCGCATGCGCTTCGGCATCGGCATGAACACCGACCACACGCTGGAAGAAGTCGGCCAGCAGTTCTCGGTGACGCGTGAGCGCATCCGCCAGATTGAGGCAAAGGCGCTTCGCAAGCTGAAGCATCCGAGCCGAAGCCGGAAGATGCGCAGCTTCCTCGACCAGTAACCTTCAAGAGGCCTCGAAGCGCAGCATGCTTCGGGGCCTCTTCCGTTCCGAACCAGTGCGACCGGGCTTGTCGTGCAACGCCGTTAAAGCTTCGCTTACCATCGTCTGGCATGACGGACGCGGGGCAAGGACGCGACGGAGGAGGTCGATCCGTGGGTGGGGTGATCAGCGCAGCGGCACCGGACGCATGGTCCGCCGTGCGTTCGCTTGCGGAGCGAGACGGCAGCGCCACACGGCCGCAGCTGACGGCGCTTGCGAACAAGAACTGCGATCGGCGCGACGTGGCGGACGCGGCGCATTATCTGGCGATCCTGCACGGCCGGATGCCGGGGGTGATCGAGCATGCCGGCGAGCACAGCGATTTCGACGCTGCACAAGGCTGGCTGACCGAGGCTGCTGCCTGCTTTGCGCAGGAGCGCAGCTATCTGGTTGCGCTTTCTGCCGCAGCCGGCGCGGTACCGAGCACACCGGGGCAAGCCGCCACCGAGGCTGCCATCGCCGCCCAACGGCACGCGATCGACATGCTGTCCGAGTCGGAACGCCGCGGCTGCGCGCTGGGCGCCGCGATCGCGCTGGTGTGTGACTGGCCGGCCGTCCGCACCGCCCTCGATGCTTCCGCGGAGCGGCTGGAGCTCGCACCGCCGCCCCTGATGCTGCCAAACCTTGCAGCGACTGCCGAACTGGTGACCACGCTTGCGGCCAGCCGCGCGGTCGAGCGCGCGATGCTGTTCGGGATCGAGCAGCTGCTGGCCCAGCACCGCGGGCTCTGGGACCTTCTGGAAGCACGGTCGGAGGCACGGGCGGGCTGATCGCCCCGCATTTTGCTGCGCGTGCGTTAACCGTCAGGTTAGAAAGCCCGGTTACCACGGCGGCCATGTTCGCTTCTCTGCTCCGAGGCGCACTGTGCGTCACCGCTTTCGCCGCGCTCCCCGCCGGCGCCCGTACGTTGCTCGACTATAATGGCGAGTGCGTGCCCTTTGCGCGCAGCGCATCGGGCGTGCAGATCTATGGCGATGCCTGGACCTGGTGGGACCAAGCCCGGGGCAAGTACCAGCGCGGCCATGTGCCCAAAGTCGGCGCAGTGCTCGCGATGGCGAAGTCGCAGCGGTTGCGGCTCGGCCATGTCGCGGTGGTGAGCCGCATCGTCGACAAACGCGTGCTGATGGTGACGCATGCGAACTGGTCGCGGATCGACGGCGTGCGCGGGCATGTCGAGCAGGATGTCACCCTGTTCGACGTCTCGCCCGACAACGACTGGACGCAGGTCAAGGTCTGGTACCGCGACAGCGATGGCCTGGGCGGCAGCATCTATCCGGCGCACGGCTTCATCTATGGCGATAAGCCGGTGGCGGAACTGAGCGGCGATCACCCCGACTATGTAGCATCGCTGATCGACGCCTATGCGCGCTGACCCTGCCCGCTAGCGTGCCAACGCCTGGGGAGCATGGGGACGGGCGAATCGATGGGCCGTCGCGGCAATCCTCGCGGCGACCGCCATGGGGCTGGCGCTGCGGACCGCGGCCGGCACCGGGGCGCTGTGGCTGGATGAGGCTTGGTCGGCCGTCTTCGCGCGTGACGCCCGCACGCCGCTCGGCGTGTTCTGGCTGGTCAACCACGACAATAACCACCATCTCAACACGCTGTGGATGCAATGGGTGGGGTTCGATGCGCCGCCGCTTGCCCAGCGTGCGCTGGCCATTGCGTCGGGCACGCTGACCATTCCCGTTGCTGCCGCAATCGGCTGGCGCCGCAGCGGTGATCGCGGCGGGGCTTTTCGCCCTGTCGCCAGCCCTAGTCTGCTATGGGTCGGAAGCACGGGGCTATGCGCCGATGCTGCTCGCCTTCACCGCAGCGATCCTGCTGGTCGATCGGTGGCTGGCCGCGCCGGATCAACCACCGCGTACGCCAAGCCTCGCGATGGCTCTCGGGTTGGGATTTCTGGCCCAGGCCACGATCCTGTTCGGCCTTGCCGCGCTGCTGGGCTGGGCGGCGATCGAGCGGTGGCGCCGCGCCGGGGCGCTGACCGCCCTGCGTGAGATGGCGCGGCTGTTCGGCCCTGCCCTCCTCACGATCGCTGCGATGGCCGGGCTGATGTGGCTCGCCGCGTACAGCAGCCCCTATGGGTTTGCGGTCGGTGGGCTCGAGCCGCACAGCTGGTCCGGTTGGCGCACCGCACTGGCGGAACTGCTCCGCTACACCCTAGGGCTGCCCCTCCTGCCCGCCCTGATCGTGCCGCTGGCCCTGCTGCTCGCGCCCCGCAGCCGACTGCGCGACCTCGCCCTGTGGAGCGCCTTCGCTTTCCCGCTCGTGCTGGCCTTGCTGGCGCTGCCGAACAGCATGATGCCGCGCTACTATCTCGTCGCAAGCGTCGCGGTGCTGCTGTGGCTGGCCGAGTGGCTGGCGCAGGTCGGGTCGCGAGGCGGGCTCCGCCGCACAGCCATGGCGATGACATTACCCGTCCTGGCAGCCGCGATGCTCTGGACCGACCGCCTGCTGATCGAGAACCAGCGGGGCGATCCGGGTGCTGTCATCACCATCCTGGCGGCCCTCGCGCCGACGGGCACGACCGTGATGGCGGAACACCATCGCGAAAGCGCCGTGCTCGACGCCGCGGCTGCATACCGCCACTATCCCCTGGTGGCGCAGATTGCCCCCTGCCCCGCGGCCCCGTTCCTGCTGGCCGACCGGCATGGCGCCGAGCAGTTCGCAGGCGCCGTGCACGCCTGTGGCCGCACTTACGTCCCGGTGGCGACACACTGGGCCAAGGGCCCCTCTGGCCTTCACTGGCAGCTGCTGCGACGGCGCGACTGACGCGTCCGCCGCCGCGCCGAGGCGAGGTGCGGCCGGTGTTGCGCGGGTGGAATAACTGCTACAGCCGACGCCATGGATTCCGGCTTCAGCACCGCGGGCGAACAGGCGCCAGACGTACAGGCACATGCGGGCGAGACGCACGCGACCTATGACCCCGTACAAGACCAGCCCGAGACGAGCGGCACCGGGGCAAAGCGCTGGCTGTTTCCGGCCGCGGCGTTGGTGCTGACGCTCGCCTGGGTCGTGCTGATGGTCTCGCTGGCGGGGCCGTGGCTCGGCAGCGGGCCGTTTCCGCCGCAATTCGCAAGCTTTGTCGCCGCCTTGTGCATTCCTCCGATGCTGCTGGCGATCCTTTGGCTGGTGTTCCAGCGGAGCAGCGTCGCGGAGGCTCGGCGCTTCGGCGATGTCGCCGGCGGCCTGCGCGCTGAAGCGGATCGGCTGGAGCAGTCCGTCGCAGCATTGACGGAACGGCTGTCGGCGAACCGCGCGGAGCTGGCGGAACAGGCGAACACGCTCTTGGCGCTTGCCGGCAATGCGGGCGAGCGCCTGGCGGTAGTCCGCAGCGGTATGGCGCAGGAAAGCGAGGCGCTGAAACGCCACACCGAGCTGCTGGGTGGCACCGCCCGCGAGGCGGAGCAGCGGCTGCAGCGGCTGGTGCAGGCGCTGCCCGAGGCACGGGCGGAGATCAGCGAAGCCGGCGAGGCGATCGAGCGCGCGGGAACCGCGGCGACGCGCTCCGCGAACGAACTCGACACGCGGCTCACACAGCTGGCGGAACATGGCCGGGCAGCGGGGACCGAGGCCGCTGCCGCGTCCGAGCGGCTGGCGCAGCATCTGGCCCGCATCGAGGCATCGGGCGACTTTGCCGGCGCGCGGCTGGAGACGGTGGCCGGCAGCATGGTCGACATGATCGAGGCGGTGCTGGAGCGGACCGGAAGCGCGGTGGAAACCGCGCGCACTGCGTTGGCGGCCGAGGGCGACGCTGCGATCCAGCGGCTCCAGCGCGAGCATCTGGCGATTGAGCGCACCGCCCGCGAAGGCGGCGAAGCGCTGGACGCGCGGATCGCGCGGATCGAGGAAGGGCTGGCACGGATCGGCGCGATGCTCGACGAGCGATACCGCGAGAGCGACGCCCTGGTGCAGGTGCTGACCGGGGGCATTGATGACGTGGATGCGCGCTTCGCAAGGCTGCACGCGACCGGCACAGAGCGCACCCGCGCCTTGTCCTCGGCGGTCGACGCGCTGCGCACGGCGGTGGATGCGACCAGCGGCGCGATGCGCAACGGCGATGCGACTGCGCACGACGTCATCACCACCGCCGAGCGGCTGCTGACCGCGCTCGACGCCTCGGCGCGCGAGCTGGACGAAACCCTGCCGGCGGCGCTGCATCGGCTGGACGAGCGGCTCGAGGTCACGCGCCGCGGCATCGCCCAGACCACGCCCGAGCTGCTGGCGCTGGTGCAGGGCGCCGAAACGACGCAAGCGGCGGTGGAGAAGGTCGGCGGGCTGATCGAAGAACAGCGCGTGGCGCTGACCGATGCGGCGCGCACCATGGCGGAGACCCTGGAGACCGGCCGTGAGCGCGTGGACCGCGTGCACGGCATCGTCGACGCGACGGTCGCCACCACCCGCCGCTTCGCCGAGGAGGCAGCGCCGCAGCTCATCGCGGCGCTGGAGCAGCTGCGCACCAGCGCGACCGCGACCGCGGAGGAGACCCACAACGCGTTCGACCGCATCGTGCCCGCCGCAGCCAAGCGGCTGCAGACCGAGAGCGCCGCGGCCCTGTCGCGCGCGATCGACCGCGCGGTGGTGCAGCAGGTCGCCTCGCTGGGCGAGGCCGCGACTCAGGCGGTGGAGACCGCCCACCGCGCGTCCGACCGGCTGGCACAGCAGCTGGCGCAGATTGCGGAGACCCGCACGGCGATGGAGGCACGGCTCGCCGAACATGCAGCCGAGCGCGAGGCGTCCGATACCGACACCCTCGCCCGCCGAGTGTCGTTACTGATCGAAGCCATGCATTCGGCTTCGATCGACATCACCCGCGCATTCTCGCAGGAGGTGACGGACGCTGCCTGGGCCGCCTATCTGAAGGGCGACCGCGGCGTCTTCACCCGGCGCGCGGTGAAGCTGATCGACACCGCCCAGGCGCGCGAGATCGCCCAGCTCTATGACGAGGACGCGCCGTTCCGCGATCAGGTCAACCGCTACATCCACGACTTCGAATCGATGCTGCGCCAGATCCTGACGCTCCGCGACGGCTCACCGCTGGGCGTGACGCTGCTCTCGTCCGACATGGGTAAGCTCTATGTGGCGCTCGCCCAGGCGATCGAGCGGCTGCGCGGCTGATCGGCGGAAAATGGCGGGAAACGGGGTGGTGGACACTTCGGGGGGGGGAACGCCTGCTTTCGCCCGATTGCGGACGTTAGTCCGACCAGTAGCGACCGCTGATCACGACCTTGCAGTGATAGCAGGCGGATCGCACGCCATCATGATTATACCACTCGTGCCTTCCGCCAGCGGCCTCGCAATCGACGCCTTTGGGAGCGAAGCGCAGCATCCAAAATGGCAGCCGCTGCCGAAGCCATGTCCGTCGCCGGAGCGGCTGGCCTGAAAAAAGCGATGGTTCGACCACGTCCAGACCGTATCACACGAGCGTCCGCCTTCCACCATTCCTGGCCATCCGGTGAACGGTCTGCAGCCCGGTCGGATACGCACCGCCGCGCCCTGCCTGCGCGGATCCGTTACCGGTGGAAGCGTCGAGCAGCAAAAGACCGTCCTGCAAAATCGGGCGCAGTTGCAGGAGCGCCGAACAGATCGACCGCCCACGATGCAACTTCTGCTCCCCTCCGCCGCTGTAGGTAGATTCGCCAGCGGATGGATGTTGCCGATGCATGTTGCGGTGCTGCCGAACTTCCTTGCTCCCCAGGCCACGATCACGCCCGAAGAACGCGAACGCGGCCTTCGGTTCCTGCTGATCGATGCCGCGTTCGCGACCGCGATCGGTGCGCTCAACAGTGGGGTGGTGCTGCTTGCGCTGGCGCTGCACATCGGCGCCAGCCAGGTAGAAATCGGTCTGATCGCGGCAATTCCGCTGCTGACACAGATGCTTCAGGCGCCTGCGGTGACCCTGGTCGAGCGGATCCGCCGCCGGCGGCTGATCTCCGTCGCCTGCGTGTTCGGCGCCCGGCTCGCCCTGCCCGTCTATGCCATGGTCCCGCTGATCCCGAACCACAGCGTCGCCGTCGGGGTGCTGATCGCGGCCGCCCTGCTCCACTATGGGCTGAACGCGGTAGGCGCGTGCAGTTGGAACAGCTGGATGCGGGACCTGCTGCCTGAAGGAAGGCTGGGTGCCTTCTTTGCCCGGCGCAACCTCTACGGAACCGTGGTAGGCGCGGTGGCGACGCTGTTGGCGGCCTTTGCGCTTGGCGATACGGGGCAATCCGACGCAGGCGGGGACCGCGTCTATGTGACGCTGTACCTGCTTGGCTTCGTGTTCGGGCTGTTCAGCACTGCTTCCCTTGCGCGGGTGCCGGAACCAATGATGGCAAAGCGCCGCGGCCGCCCATCGCTGCGCCGGCTGCTGGTCCGCCCGCTGCGGGACCGCAATTTCCGTTCGGTGCTCCGCTACCTCGCGAGCTGGCAGTTCGCGGTAAACCTCGCGACTCCCTTCTTCACCGTCTATTTCGTGCGCGTGCTGGGCTTTTCAGTCGGCTTCGTGCTGGTGCTGACGGTGGTGAGCCAGCTTGCCAATGCCGCGGTGGTGCGCGGCTGGGGGAGCCTGTCGGACCGGTTCACCAACAAGTCGGTGCTGGGCGTGGCGTCGCCGCTGTTCCTCTTGTGCATCGTCGGCATGGCGTTCGCCGACGAGTTCGACACCACCCATGCCCGTCAGGCCTATCTGCTGATCCTCCACCTGGTGATGGGCGCAGCCGGTGCCGGGGTGGGGCTGGCAGCAGGCAATATCGTCATCAAGCTCAGCCCGACGGGCACCGCCACCAGCTACATGGCCACCAACGCGCTGGTGGGCGCGCTGGCGTCGGGCTGCGCGCCGATCGTCGGCGGGCGGCTGACCGAGTTCTTCGCGCGACGGCAGCTGACGCTGTCGCTCGACTGGACCTCGCCCAGTGGCACCGCCGAGCTGTTCGGCATCAACATCTCGCACTGGGAGTTTTTCTTCCTGCTCTCCGCTGCGATCGGCCTGTACGCGCTGCACCGGCTGACCACCGTGACCGAGCCGGGTTCGGTCGAAGGCCGTCAGGTGATCCACCACATCGTCGAGACGGCACGCTACAACCTGCGCAACGCCTCTTCGGTGGCGGGCGTGCGGCAGGCCCTCGCCTTCCCGGCCGACGCGCTGATCAAGTCGCGGGAGGGCACCCGCTTCCTCGTAGAGGCGCTGTTCGAGCGGCATCGCGACACCCGCTCGCCGCAAGTGGCACAGGAAGCGGTCGGCACCATGCTGGACGCAGCCTTCGAGCCGGTCGCCGACGACGCGTTCGACGCGCTGGTGCGAGAGCTCGATGCACAGGCAGAGCGCGGCTAGGGAGTACGCGCAGCATCCCCGCCCGAAGCCGAAGACGTGCGGTTCAGCAGCTCTCCCCGAGTGCGGGAGGCTACGACCCTGGCTGAGCGCCGATCGCGGCCAGCACCGGATCGTGGCTGCCGTTCCGCTCGGCGCGCGGGAGGTACAGGTGGGGGCGATAGGCTTCGCGCGGGAGGCCGTCGACCGTGAACAGCTGTTCGGTGCCGAGATCGATCCTGGCCGCCGAACCCTCGATCGTCTCGTTGCTCAACCCGCCGAGCAGATCGCCCAATTCGCTGCCGACGGTAGTGGCGCCGATCGCGTCGAAGCCGATCATCAGCCCTTCTCCCATGCTGCCGGTCCAGCGGCCCCCGGCGACATAGACCTTGCCCGAATAGCGCGCGCCGAACGGCGCGACATATTCGACGAAGCGGCGTGGCGGGCCGAGCACCCGCGACTCATAGGGGACGACATGGACCTGATAGGGCCGCTCGTGGTCGACGAAGTGGCCGAGGATGCCGCGCGCGACGCTGGTGTTGCCGCCGCTTGGGGTGTTGCGCAGGTCGATCAGAAGCGTGCGGGTGTCGGCGACGCTCGCCAGGGCCTTTGCGAACTCGGGGATCAGCGCCTGGTTGCCCAGCGCATTGTGGATGCGCAGGATACCGAGCGAGCCCTGCCGCTCGACGCTCAACAGCGGACCGTCCTGGACCCGCTTCGCCTGATCGGAGGTGGCAGCCAGCGCAACGGCGCGACGGTGACCCCCGTCGACAAGCTCCAGCGTGCGCGGACGCCGACGATGTCCGGCGAGCGCGACGTTGAAGGCGAAATCGATCTGCGCCGGGGTAAGTGATGTAAAGGCGCGGCCCGTGATTGCCTCTACCGCAGCACGCGGCGATCGGCCGTCCAACGTCCGCACAACCATCCCCGGCCGCACGCCCTTGGCCAGCGCGTCGCTCTCGCAACGGACCTCCTCGATCCGGAAGGTCGTGCCCTCATGGCTTCCGAACAGGTCCGAGGCGGTTGGGATGACCGCCCAATCTTCAAGATCGAGCGGGCCAACGACAAAGTGCGGGTCCGCGAAGTTGTGCGACACCAACTGGAGGGTATCGATGAAGTCTTGGTCGGTGTGGGCCAACCGCGCACGCTCGGCAAAGGCCGATAGGATGGCATTGCCGTCCACGCCGGGTCGGTCAAAATAGCCGTATCGCTCCTGCAGCAGGGCTTCGAAGGCGGACCATGCGGCGGCTGCATCGAATGACGCAGGTGGAGCCCCCTGCTGCGCGCGCGCCCCAGGGGCGAAGAGCAGCAGCAAGACTGTCAGCGGAGTGAGCGCGTGCCGTTGGAACATGACGCGATCATCCAATGGCAGGCGGCTAGGTGGCAAGCCCCTGCGTCCAGGATTGAATGGTCAAAGCGGCGGAAGCAAAGGGCCGGGCGGTGTGCCCGGACGAGGCAAGCGGAAGCGCGCCCGCCGCTCAGTTGAAGAAGTCGAGCTTCTCCGGGGTAACCCAGCCGTAGAGATAGTTTAGGTAGAAGGCGCCGAAGAGGACCACCGAGACCAGCGTGGTGCGCAGCGCGACCTTGCCCGCGGCGAACTGCGCCGGCGCGCTTTCGGCCTGGCCGGGGACATGGGGCTGGCCCACCTCCTCGGCCGTCCGCATGCCGAAGGGAAGAACGAGAAATGCGCTGAGCACCCAGAACAGCAGGTAAATCGCCAATGCCGACTGCCAGCGCATGTCCCTCAGGCCTCGATCAGCAGCACGTCCACGATCGGCTTTTTGCCGGTCCAGCGGGTCGCCACGCGACGCACCGCCAGGCGGAGCTGTTCCCGCAGCTTCTCGCGGTCGCGGCCACCCTTGCGCACCGCTGCCTCGGCAGCGTCGGCGGCTTCGTCCAGGAAGGGATCGCGCTCGTCCTCGACCGGCACGCCCTGGGCGCGAACCACCGGCGAGCCGACGAGGTTGCCGCGGCGATCGATCGCGACCGCGACCGACATCTGGCCGTAGAGCGAGATGCGGCGGCGCTCGTTGATCGTGTTGCCGTCCGCCGGCAGGATCACGTCGCCATCAAGGGCAAGCCGGCCGACCACCGCATGGCCGATGCGGCGCGGGTTGCCTGGCGCCAGGCGCAGGATGTCGCCGTTCTGCTGGGTGATCGCGTCCGGCACGCCCTGCGCCAGCGCAAACCGGGTGTGCTCGGCCAGGTGGCGCGCCTCGCCATGAACCGGCACGACCAGTTCCGGGCGGATCCACTTGTACATGGCGGCGAGCTCGGGCCGGCCGGGGTGGCCGGAGACGTGGACATGCGCCTGACGATCGGTGATCATCTCCACGCCCTTGGTCGCGAGCGTGTTCATGATGCGACCGATTGCGACCTCGTTGCCGGGGATCTGCTTGGACGAGAAGATGACGCGATCCCCCTGCTCCAGACTGATCTGGTGGCTGCCGTCGGCCACGCGGGCGAGCGCGGCGCGCGCCTCCCCCTGCCCGCCGGTGGCGATGATCAACACCTTGTCGCGGGGCATCGACATGGCGGTGTCGAAGTCGACGGTCGCCGGAAAGCCGCCGAGATAGCCCGTGGCCCGCGCCACCCGCAGGATACGGTCAAGCGAACGGCCGGCGACACAAACTGCGCGACCGGTCGCTTCCGCAACCTTGCCCAGCGTGGACAGGCGCGCGGCGTTGGAGGCGAAGGTGGTGACCATGACGCGGCCGCGTGCGCTCGCAACGGTGTCGAGCAGCCCCGCGTACACGTCGTCCTCAGACCCCGAAGCGGTTTCGTTGAGGACGTTGGTGGAGTCGCACACCAGCGCGAACACGCCCTCGTCGCCGATCGCCTCCAGCTCGGCCGGGGACGATGCGGCACCGACCAGCGTGGTCTTGTCCAGCTTCCAGTCGCCGGTGTGGAACACGCGGCCGTGCGGCGTGTCGATCAGGAGCGCATTCGCCTCCGGAATCGAGTGGGCGAGCGGCACGAAGCGGAAGCCGAACGGGCCGGTGCGGAAGCTGCCGCCGCGCTCGATTACCTTGAGCTCGACGCTATCGGCAATGCCCTCTTCCTCGAGCTTGCCGCGGATCAGGCCCGCGGTGAAGGGCGTCGCGTAAATCGGCACGTCGAGATCGGCGGCAAGGTACGGCAAGCCGCCGATATGATCCTCATGCCCGTGGGTGATGACGATGCCGACGAGATCGTCAAGGCGATCCTCGATGAACTGGAGGTCGGGCAGCATCACGTCGATGCCGGGATAGGCCGGGTCGGCAAAGGTGATGCCGCAATCGACCATCACCCACTTGCCCTGGGTGCCGTACAGATTGACGTTCATGCCGATCTCGCCCGATCCGCCGAGCGCGACAAAAAGAAGTTCGTTTCCGGGAGTCACTTGGTTCTTTCTTCAGGTAACTCGCCGCCATCCCGCGACGAGGGGCCCGGCGATGCCGGTACCACTTTGCAAAATCTCTTCAGGCTTTGGCGGCTATATGGGTTCTCGCCCACAGCATCGCCAGCCCTCGCAAGGTGAGGTCCGCCTCCACCACGTCGAACACCGGCGTGCGTTGCTCGAACAGCACGGCCAGGCCACCGGTGGCGATCACCTTCGCCGGGCGGCCGATCTCACGCTTCATGCGGGCGACCAGCCCCTCGATCATCGCGACATAGCCCCAGTAGATGCCGATGTGCATCTGGCTGACCGTATTGCGGCCGATGACGGAGGAGTCCGCCGGCGCCTCGATCGCGATGCGCGGCAGCTTGGCGGCGGCGGTCACCAGCGCGTCGAGCGACAGGTTGATCCCGGGTGCGATGATGCCGCCCTTGTAGGCGCCGCTGGCGTCGACGACGTCGAACGTGGTGGCAGTGCCGAAGTCGATGACGATCAGGTCGCCGGGATGCTCGGCATGGGCGGCAATGACGTTGAGGGCGCGATCGGCGCCCAGGTTCTGCGGCTCGTCCACGTGGAGCTGGAAGCCCCAGGGGGCAGCGGGACTGCCAGCGATCACCGGCTCCGTCCCGAAATATTTCCGGGCGAGCACCTGCAGGTTGTGGAGCGCGCGCGGTACGACCGTGCCGATGATCACGGCCTCAACATCCGAGCGCTGATGGCCTTCAAGCGCAAGCAGCTGGCTGAGCCAGACGGCATATTCGTCGGCAGTGCGCCGCGGGTCGGTGGCGATCCGCCAGCGGGCGTGGATCGTCTCTCCCTCCATCAGGGCAAAGACGATGTTGGTGTTGCCGGCGTCGATCGCGAGCAGCATGGCGGCTTGATACCCCTTGTTCGTGGCGAGCGTGCGGGCGGTCACGCCAGCAGCACGTCGCCCGCATGCATGACATGCCGCGTGCCGTCGGCCAAGCGCAGCAGCAACGCGCCATCGGCATCAAGCCCGTGGAACAGGCCGGTGACGCCGCGGCCGTCGGGCAGGCGCGCCGTCAGCGCGGTGCCGATCGGATGGGCGCGTTCGAGCCAGCGCTGGCGGACGGGGGCAAGCCCCTCCCCGCGCCAGCGCGCCAGCCAGCGGGCGAAACCTTCGGCGAGCGTTTCGAGGAAGGCGTCCGGCGCAACTTCTGCGCCGTGTGCGGCAAGGCTGGTGGTGAGACGATCGGCCAGGTCCGGATGGTGGGCCAGGTTCAAACCGATGCCGAGCACGACCATGTCCCCTGCCCGCTCGAGCAACATGCCCGACAGCTTGGCGCCGGCGATCAGCAGATCATTGGGCCATTTGAGCGCCAGGCCGCGCGCTTTGGGTAGATGGACGCGCACCGCCTCCTCCAGCGCCACGGCCGCGACAAAGGCGAGCGTGGCTGCCGCAGGGTCGCTCGGGCGCAAGCGGACCACGGTGCTGGCGTAGAGGTTGCCGGTGGGCGACACCCAGGCGCGGCCCAGGCGACCGCGGCCCGCGGTCTGGCGCTCGGCGCGTAGCCACAGCCCCTCCGAAACGGCACCGGCCCCAGCCAACGCCAACAGGTCGGCGTTGGTGGAGCCGGTCTCCGCTACGACGCGGATGATCGTCAGAACAGCGACCGTGCTGCCGTCAGGGTCCAGGCACCAAGCGGGGCAAGCAGGAACCAGCCCAGCGGCGAGATGAACAGCGCCGAGGCGGTGAGCAGGCCACCCTCGAACCGGTCGGTGCGCGCGAGCACGACGCCTTCCGCCGGCGGGTCGAAGTACATCGTCTTGACGAGGCGCAGGTAATAATAGGCACCCGGCACCGAGCCGACCACCGCAACCACCGCCAGCACGAACAGGTCGGCCTGCACGGCGGCGTCGAACACCGCGAGCTTGGCGTTGAAGCCGAGCAGCGGCGGGATGCCGGCGAGCGAGAACATCATGATCGCAAGCGCGGCGGCGAGACCGGGCTTGGCTCGCGACAGGCCGGCGAAGCCCGCGATGCTCTCGATCGGCTGCCCGCCCGCGTCGCGCATCTGCAGCACGACCAAGAAGGAGCCGAGCGTCATGACGATGTAGATCGCGAGGTAGAACAACACCGAGGCGACGCCCTGCGGTGTGCCGGCGGCAAGACCGACAAGCGCGAAGCCGACGTTGTTGATCGACGAGTATGCAAGGAGGCGCTTGATGTTCGTCTGACCGATCGCCGCCACGGCGCCGAGCACGATGGAGGCAAGTGCCGCAAAGATCACGATCTGGCGCCAGTCGGCAGTCGCCGGGCCCATCGCCTCGATCGCGACGCGCATGCCGAGGCCGAGCGCTGCCACCTTTGGTGCCGAGGCGAAGAAGGTGGTGACCGGGGTCGGCGCGCCCTCGTACACGTCCGGCGTCCACATGTGGAACGGCACGGCCGACATCTTAAACGCGATGCCTGCGAACACGAACACCAGGCCGAACAGCAGGCCGAGCGAACGATCGTCGCCCAAGTTGCCGGCATAAGCCTGCGCGATGTCGACAAACAGCGTGGTGCCGCTGAAGCCATACACCAGGCTGATGCCGTAGAGCAGGATGCCCGAGGCGAGCGCGCCCAGCACGAAATACTTCAGGCCCGCTTCGGCCGAGCGCGTGTCGCGGCGCATGAAGCTGGCGAGCACGTATGCCGCAAGGCTCTGCAGCTCGAGACCGACGTACAGCAGCAGCATGTCGCCCGCCGACACCATCATGCCCATGCCGACGCACGAAAGCAGGATGAGGATCGGATATTCCGGCTTCAGATTATCGCCGGCGGTGTGCGCAAAGAAGCGCGGCGCGACCATGATCGCGACTGCCGAGGCGGCATAGATCAGCACCTTTGCATAGGCTGCGAACGCGTCGGCACGGTACATGCCGCCAAAGGCCGTGCCGCCGGCCGACGCCGGACCGATGAGCGCGATGCCCGCGCCCACCAGCACGAAGATGGATGCGATGCTGACCGCGCGGGTGGAGCGCTGCTTGCCCCAGGCGGCGACCAGCATCAGCACGATCGCGCCGACCGCGAGCACGAGCTCCGGCAGGGTGGTCGCGAGTTGGGATGCGTAGCTCATCAGTGCGCCTCGGAATGTGCAGCGGCGCCATGGGCCGCTTCGCCGCCGTGCGCGCCCGCCGCGGCCGCAGCCGCTTCGGGGTTGCCGGGGGTGGGTCGGGAATCGCTAGCCGGGGTCGCACGGTCGATGCGGGCCAGCAGGGTGGTGACGTCGTTACGCATCGGCGCCATGAAGCTTTCGGGGTAGACACCCATCCACAGCGCCACCGCCGCGATCGGCGCCAGAAGGGCTACTTCGCGCACCGACACGTCCGGCATCGCCCGCACGTCCGCCTTGTCGAGCGGGCCATAGGCGACCCGGCGATAGAGGTAGAGCATGTAGGCGGCACCCAGGATGATGCTGGTGGTGCAGATCAACGCCGCCCAGGTCGATACCTGATAGAGACCAGCGAGGCTGAGGAACTCGGCGACGAAGCCGCTGGTCCCCGGCAGGCCGATCGATGCCATGGTGAAGAACAGGAAGAATACGGCGTAGCGCGGCATGTTCTCCGCCAGACCGCCATAGCGAGCGATCTCACGCGTGTGCAGGCGGTCGTAGATGACGCCCACGCACAGGAACAGCGCGCCCGACACCAGGCCGTGGCTCAGCATCATGATCATCGCGCCTTCGATGCCCTGCTGGTTGAAGGCGAACAGGCCGATGGTCACGATCGCCATGTGCGCGACCGACGAATAGGCGATGAGCTTCTTCATGTCCGACTGCACCAGCGCGACGAGCGAGGTGTAGACTACCGCTACCGCGGACAGCAGGAAGATCAGCCAGGCGAGATCGCCCGACGCATCCGGGAACATCGGCAGCGAGAAGCGCAGGAAGCCGTAGCCGCCGAGCTTCAGCAGCACGCCCGCCAGGATGACCGACCCTGCAGTCGGCGCCTGCACGTGCGCGTCGGGCAGCCAGGTGTGGACCGGCCACATCGGCATCTTGACCGCGAAGGATGCGAAGAACGCCAGCCACAGCCAGGTCTGGACCTGCGGTGCGAAGTCGAACGCCATCAGCGTGGGGATGTCGGTCGTGCCGGCAGCCGAGCGCATGTAGATCATCGCGATCAGCATCAGCACCGAGCCGAGCAGCGTGTAGAGGAAGAACTTGTACGACGCGTAGATGCGGTTCGCCCCGCCCCAGATGCCGATGATGAGGTACATCGGGATCAGGCCACCTTCGAAGAAGATGTAGAACAGCAGCAGGTCCTGCGCCGCAAAGGTGCCGATCATCAGCATCTCGGTGAGGCAGAATGCGGCCATGTACTCGGGCACGCGCTCCGTCACCGACTTCCAGCTGGCGCCGATGCAGATCGGCATCAGGAAGACGCTGAGCATGATCAGCATCAGCGAGAAGCCGTCGATGCCAAGCGCCCAATTGAAGGCGCCGACCGAAACCGGCCCCTCGACGAACTGCCACTGGGCGCCGCCGACGTCGAACGACGCCCACAGCAGGATACCGAGCGCGAAGTCGATCAGGGTCGCGAGCAGCGCGATCCAGCGCGCGGCATCCGCCTTGACGAACAGACAGGCGATGGCGGCGATCGCGGGGACCGCCAGCATCACCGACAGGATCGGGAACTCCATCACTTCGCGAACCCCCGAGCCGTCATCGTTGCATAGCCGGCCATTGCCGGACCCCCCATAGCTTTGTCGGCCATTGCGTTCCCGGTGCTGCCGGGTGCGTCCGTGCCGCCGATCACGACACGATCGCCCAGGTGACCGCCGCCGTCAGGCCGATCAGCATGACGAAGGCATAGGTGTAGAGATAGCCGGACTGCAATTTGACCGCGCCGCGGCTGCCCAGCGCCACCAGCGCCGCCGAGCCGTTGGGCCCGAAGCGGTCGATGGTGCCCTCGTCACCGCGCTTCCAGAAGAAGCGGCCGATGGCGAACGCCGGACGGACGAAGAGCCAGTTGTACAGCTCGTCGAAGTACCATTTGCGCAGCAGGAACTGGTGCAGAGGACGCAGCGCGGTGGCCGTGCGGCGCGAGGTCCCAGGCTTGAGCACATAGGTGACCAGCGCCGCCAGGAAGCCGAGGATCATGACGATCGTCGCCGCCAGCTTCACCAGCATCGGCACCTCGTGCATCGCGTGCATCAGATGCTCGTTGAAGAACAGGCTGCCGCCCCAGAAGCGTGCGCCGTCCTCGGCACCGATGAACCACGGGTTGAACACGAAGCCTGCGGCCACCGCGCCCACCGTGAGCACGACCAGCGGGATCAGCATCGGCAGCGGGCTTTCGTGCGGATGATAGCCGCCGGTGCCCACGGGCACCTGATCCGCGTGTGCCGCATGGCTGGAAGGCGCATGACCTGCGTCCTCCGCATCGGCGTGCACTTCCTGGCCGTGCGAGTCCGCAACGGCATGGGCATGGGCGTGGTCGCCGTGACCATGGGCGTCCTGTCCATGCGCATCGTGGCCGTGCGCGTCATGGTCGTGGCCGTGGGCGTCGTGAAGCGCATGCTGGATGTGCTCCGACGCGGCCCAGCGGGGCTTGCCGAAGAAGGTCAGGAAGATCAGCCGCCACGAGTAGAAGCTGGTCAGCAGCGCGGCAAAGGTGCCGACGTAGAAGGCCAGCTCGCCACGGCCGCCGGCCGCAAAGGCCGCCTCCAGGATCGCGTCCTTCGAGTGATAGCCGGCAAAGCCGCCCACGCCGTAGATGCCGACGCCCGTGATCGCGAGCGTGCCCGCCATCATCGCCCAGAAGGTGAGCGGGATCGACTTACGAAGGCCGCCGTAGAAGCGCATGTCCTGTTCGTGGTGCATCGCGTGGATCACCGAGCCCGCACCCAGGAACAGCAGCGCCTTGAAGAAGGCGTGGGTGAACAGGTGGAACATCGCCGCGCCATAGGCGCCGACGCCGGCGGCGAAGAACATGTAGCCGAGCTGCGAGCAGGTCGAATAGGCGATCACGCGCTTGATGTCGGTCTGCACCAGGCCGATCGTCGCAGCGAACAGGCAGGTCGCGGCACCAACCGCGGTGACGACCGTCATCGCGGTCGGGCTCACCTCGAACATCGGCGACAGGCGGCACACCATGAAGACGCCGGCGGTGACCATGGTCGCGGCGTGGATCAGCGCCGACACCGGGGTCGGACCTTCCATCGCGTCCGGAAGCCAGGTGTGGAGGCCCAGCTGCGCCGACTTGCCCATCGCACCGACGAACAGCAGCAGGCAGAGCACCGTCATGGTGTCGAACCGCGCGCCCAGGAAGCCGATTGTCGAGCCCGCCATGGTCGGCGCCGCCGCCAGGATCTCCGGGATCGAGACGGTGCCGAACACCAGGAAGGTGCCGAAGATGCCGAGCATGAAGCCGAGGTCGCCGACGCGGTTGACGACGAACGCCTTGATCGCGGCGGCATTGGCGCTGGGCTTATAGTACCAGAAGCCGATCAGCAGGTAGGACGCGAGGCCCACGCCTTCCCAGCCGAAGAACATCTGCACCAGGTTGTTCGCCGTCACGAGCATCAGCATCGCGAAGGTGAACAGCGACAGATAGGCGAAGAAGCGCGGCTGGTCCGGATCCTCGCTCATATAGCCCCAGCTATAGAGGTGGACGAGTGCGGACACGCTGGTGATCACCACCAGCATCACGGCCGTCATCGCATCGACGCGCAGCGCCCAGGCGATGTCCATGTCCCCGGACTGGATCCAGGTGAACAGCGGCTCGACATGCGCCGTGGCCGAACCATCGAGGAAGCCGATGAAGATCGGCCAGGACATGGCGCACGAGGCGAACAGCGCGCCCGTGGTCACGATCTTGGGAAATGCGGTGCCGAACGCACGGTTGCTCAGGCCCGCGATCGCGGCGGCCAGGAGCGGCAGGAGAACGATTAGCTGGATCACCGAATGATCACCCCTTCATCCGGTTGACGTCGTCGACGGCAATCGAGCCGCGACCACGGAAGTAGATCACCAGAATGGCAAGGCCGATCGCGGCCTCGCCTGCGGCAACCGTGAGCACGAACATCGCGAACACCTGCCCCACCAGGTCACCCAGGTAGGAGGAGAATGCGACGAAGTTGATGTTCACGCTGAGCAGGATCAGCTCGATGGCCATCAACAGCACGATCAGGTTCTTCCGGTTGAGGAAGATGCCCAGCACGCCCAGCGTGAACAGGATCGCGCCGACGACCAGATAATGGATCAGACCGATCACAGCTCCACTCCCTGCCCGACGGGCTGATTGACGTTGCGGGTCGCGTCCTTGGAACGACGGCTGACCTGACGGTGGACGTTCTGGCGGTGGCTGTCGGTGCGGTTGCGGTGCGTCAGCACGATCGCGCCGATCATGGCGACCAGCAGGACCAGCCCCGCGCCTTCGAAGACATACAGGTAGCGCGAATAGAGCAGATGCCCGATCGCCTCGATGTTCGGCATGGCGCCGTCCACCGGTGCGATCCGGCGGCCAAGCTCCACCCGGCCCGCCGACCAGGCGCCGACCGCGATCAGGATTTCCGACACCAGCGCCACCGCGAGCACCAGGCCCAGCGGCAGGTAGCGCACGAAGCCAGCCCGCAGTTCGGCGAAGTCGATGTCGAGCATCATGACGACGAACAGGAACAGCACGGCGACCGCGCCCACATAGACGATGACGACCAGCATCGCGATGAACTCGGCACCGACGATCACCATCAGGCCGGCCGCGTTGAAGAACGCGAGGATCAGCCAGAGGACGGCGTGCACCGGATTGCGCGACGTGATCGTCAGCGCAGCCGACACGATCACCACCGCGGCGAAAAGATAAAAGGCGAGTGTCTGGATCACGGACGCATCGGGCCCCCTGCCCTCCGTTCGCCCCGCATGAGCCGCGAGGCCGGTTCACTTCTGTGGGAAGCAGCGCAGGGCAGAGCGAAGCGCCACCCGAACGGCATGATTGTCGAAGTCGCGGCCATTACCGGTACGGCGCGTCGCTCGCAAGGTTCGCGGCGATGGCGCGTTCCCAGCGGTCTCCGTTCGCGAGCAGCTTGTCCTTGTGGTAGATCAGCTCCTCGCGCGTCTCGGTCGCGAACTCCAGGTTCGGCCCCTCGACGATCGCGTCCACCGGGCATGCCTCCTGGCACAGACCGCAGTAGATGCACTTGGTCATGTCGATGTCGTAGCGCGTGGTGCGGCGGCTGCCGTCGTCACGCGGTTCGGACTCGATGGTGATGCACACCGCCGGACACACCGCCTCGCACAGCTTGCACGCGATGCAGCGCTCCTCGCCGCTGGGATAGCGGCGCAGGGCATGCTCGCCGCGGAAGCGGGGCGACAGCGGGTTCTTCTCATAGGGGTAGTTGATCGTCGCCTTGGCCTTGAAGAAATAGCGCAAGGTCAGCGCGTGGGCCTTGATGAACTCCCACAGTGTGAACGATCGAATTACCTGAGCGACGCTCATGCCGGCACTCCAACACGGTCGAGCATGAGATACCCCGACACCATGAACACGAACAACAGCGACAGCGGCAGGAAGATCTTCCAGCCCAGCCGCATCAGCTGGTCGTAGCGGTACCGCGGCACCGTCGCCCGAACCCAGCTGAACACGAAGAAGAAGAACAAGAGCTTGGCGAACAGCCAGATGATGCCCGGCACCATATAGAGCGGTGCCCAGTCGACCGGCGGCAGCCAGCCACCCCAGAACAGGGTCGCGTTGAGCGCGCACATCAGGAGGACGTTGGCGTACTCACCCAGCCAGAACAGCGCGAACGCCATCGAGCTGTACTCGGTCTGATAGCCTGCAACGAGCTCGGACTCCGCCTCGGTCAAGTCGAACGGTGCGCGCTGCGTCTCGGCCATGGACGAGATCAGGAACACCACCGCCATCGGGAACAGCAGCGGGTTGAAGCCGAAGCCGTTGATGAAGCCAAAGATGTGGCCCTTCTGGGCCAGGACGATGTTCGACAGGTTGAACGATCCGGCCCAGAGCACCACCGCGACGAGCACGAACCCGATCGCGACTTCGTAGGACACCATCTGCGCCGCCCCACGAAGCGCCGAGTAGAAGGGGTACTTCGAGTTCGATGCCCAACCCGCCATGATGATGCCGTAGACCCCGAGCGACGAGGCAGCGAGCACATAGAGCAGGCCGACGTTGATGTCGGAGAGCACCACGCCCGCCTGGAACGGCACCACCGCCCACACGATCAGCGCCACCGTGAAGGTGATCACCGGTGCCAACAGGAACAGGCCCTTGTTGGCGCTCGACGGGATAATGGTTTCCTGGAGGAAGACCTTCAGACCGTCGGCGAAGCTCTGCAGCAGGCCGAAGGGGCCGACGACGTTGGGACCACGGCGCAGCGCCATCGCCGCCCAGATCTTGCGATCGGCATAGATGATCATCGCCACTGCCAGCATCAGCGGCAGCGCGATCACCAGAATCCCGACGACCGTGGCGACGAACCACGCCCAGCCATAGGGAAGCCCTACGGTATGTTCAAAAAACGAAGTCACTCCGCGGCCTCCGCATAGTCCTGGCCATGGACCAGTTCAGCCGAGCAGCGCTGCATCGTCGGGCTCGCGCGGCAAATGGCGTTGGTGAGATAGAAGTCGACGATCGGATAGGTCACGCCGCCTTCCGCGCGGGCGTCGAGCACTGGCGGCTTCCAGTCGTAGCGGACCAGACCTTCGGTCGCGAGCGCCGGCACTTCCGCGTACATCGCGGCGCGCAGCGCCTCGAAGCTGTCGAACGGCAGGGTCGCCCCCAGCTTGTCCGACAGCGCCCGCAGGATCGTCCAGTCCTCACGCGCGTCGCCCGGCGCGAACACCGCCCGGTCGCCGCGCTGCACGCGGCCTTCCAGGTTGACATAGGTGCCGGCCTTTTCGGCATAGCTCGCACCCGGCAGGATCACGTCCGCATGGTGCGCACCCTTGTCGCCGTGGTGGCCGACATAGACCTTGAAGCTGTTCGCGAACGCCGCGAAGTCCACCTCGTCCGCGCCCATGAAGAACACGAGCTTCGGGTTGGCGGCAACGATGTCGGCGATGCCGCCTGGCTGCGCGAAGCCGAGCATCAGCCCGCCCATGCGCGCCGCCGCAGTGTGGACGACGTTGAAGCCGTTCCAGCCATCGCGAACCAGGTTGCCGTCGGCAGCCAGCTTCAGCGCGGCGCCGTGGCCGCCCTTCAGCGCGCCCGGGCCGACGATGACCATCGGCCGCTCGGCCGCGTCCAGCGCCTCGGCCGCACGATCCGGAAGACCGCCCAGCAGCGACAGGTCTTCGCCCAGCCACTCGACCTTGTACGTCAGGTCCGTCTCAGGCCCGATCGCGAACACGCGCGCACCGCGCTTGATCGCCTTGCGCACGCGCGTGTTGATCAGCGGCGCCTCGTGCCGAAGGTCGGTGCCGACCAGCAGGATGGCGTCAGCGTGCTCCACGCCGGCGATGGTGGAGTTGAACGCCACCGCGCCGAGGTTCGACACGTCATAGGCCATGCCGGTCTGGCGGCCCTCGATAAGCGACGAGCCCATGTTGCGGACCAGAGCCTTGGCCGCGAACATCGTCTCGCAGTCCAGCAGGTCGCCTGCGATTGCCGCAACGCTGGAACCCGCATTGACCGCGGCGATCGCGTCGAACGCCTCGTTCCAGTCAACCGCCACCAGCTTGCCGTCGCGCCGCACATATGGACGGTCGAGCCGCTTGCGGACGAGGCCGTCGACCACATAGCGGGTCTTGTCGTGCGCCCACTCTTCGTTGACGTCCTCGTTGATGCGCGGCAGCGCGCGCATCACCTGACGGCCCCGGCTGTCGAGGCGGATGTTGGTGCCGACCGCGTCGGTGACGTCGATGGCGAGCGTCTTCTTGAGCTCCCAGGGACGTGCTTCGAACGCATAGGGCTTGGAGGTGAGCGCGCCGACCGGGCACAGGTCGATGACGTTGCCCGAAAGCTCGCTCGAAACCGCGCGTTCAAGGTAGGAGGTGATCTGCATGTCCTCGCCGCGATAGATCGCGCCGATCTCCTCCACGCCTGCGACCTCTTCCGAGAAGCGGACGCAACGGGTGCACTGGATGCAGCGGGTCATCACCGTCTTGACGATGGGGCCCATGTACTTCTCGGTCACGGCGCGCTTGTTCTCGTCATAGCGAGAAATGCCGCGGCCATAGGCGACCGACTGGTCCTGCAGGTCGCACTCGCCGCCCTGATCGCAGATCGGGCAGTCGAGCGGGTGGTTGATGAGCAGGAACTCCATGACGCCTTCGCGCGCGGCCTTCACCATCGCGCTGTCGGTGCGGACTTCCTGGCCATCGGCGGCGGGCAGCGCGCACGAAGCCTGGGGCTTGGGCGGCCCGGGCTTCACCTCGACGAGGCACATGCGGCAGTTGCCGGAGATCGACAGCCGTTCGTGGTAGCAGAAACGCGGGATTTCCTTGCCCGCGATTTCGCACGCTTGAAGGACGGTTGCGCCCTGGGGGACCTCTACTTCGATCCCGTCTACTTTGAGCTTCGGCATTACTCGGCAGCTTCCATCATCGGTTCCAGCCCACCGCCGCGCTTCTCGAGGATGCGGCGTTCGATTTCGGGGCGGAAGTGTCGGATCAGGCCCTGGATCGGCCATGCCGCCGCGTCGCCGAGCGCGCAGATGGTATGGCCTTCGACCTGCTTGGTGACCTGGTGCAGCGTGTCGATCTCGGAGATGTCGGCGTCGCCGGTGCGCAGCCGCTCCATCACGCGCCACATCCAGCCCGTGCCCTCGCGACAGGGCGTGCACTGGCCGCAGCTCTCGTGCTTGTAGAAGTACGACAGGCGGCTGATCGCGCGGACGATGTCGGTCGACTTGTCCATGACGATGATCGCGGCGGTGCCGAGCCCCGAGCCGACGGCCTTGAGGCCATCGAAGTCCATCGGCGCGTCCATGATCTGCGCGGCAGGCACCAGCGGCACCGACGAGCCGCCCGGGATCACCGCGAGCAGGTTGTCCCAGCCACCGCGGATACCGCCGCAATGCGTCTCGATCAGTTCGCGGAAGGAGATCGACATCGCCTCCTCCACCACGCACGGACGGTTCACATGGCCGCTGATCTGGAAGAGCTTGGTGCCCTTGTTGTTCTCGTTGCCGAAGCTGGAGAACCATTCGGGACCGCGCCGCAGGATTGTCGGCGCAACCGCGATCGACTCCACGTTGTTGACCGTGGTCGGGCAGCCATAAAGGCCTGCACCCGCCGGGAACGGCGGCTTCAGGCGCGGCTGGCCCTTCTTGCCCTCCAGGCTTTCCAGCATCGCGGTCTCTTCGCCGCAGATGTAGGCGCCGGCACCGCGGTGCACGAACACGTCGAAGTCGTAGCCCGAGCCGCAGGCGTTCTTGCCGACCAGGCCGCGGTCGTACGCCTCTGCGACGGCTGCAAACAGCGTCTCGGCCTCACGGATATATTCGCCGCGGATGTAGATGTAGGCCGCACGCGCGCGCATCGCGAAGCCGGCGACCAGCGCGCCCTCGATCAGCTTGTGCGGATCGTGGCGGATGATCTCGCGGTCCTTGCATGAGCCGGGCTCGGACTCGTCCGCGTTGATGACCAGGAAGCTCGGCCGCTCCGGCGTCGGGTTCTTGGGCATGAAGCTCCACTTCATACCCGTCGGGAAGCCTGCGCCCCCGCGCCCGCGCAGGCCCGATGCCTTGATGCGATCGATGATCACATCGGGCCCGAGCTGAAGCAGCGCCTTGGTGTTGTCCCAGTCGCCGCGCTTGATCGCTGCGTCCAGGTTCCACGGCTGGAAGCCGTAGACGTTGGTGAAGATACGGTCCTTGTCCGCGAGCACGGTCAGCGCCCCTTCCCGATAAGCTTTTCAGCCAGCATATAGACGATCACGGCGGCCCCGATCGCAATCAGCACGCCGATCAGCTTCAGCGCGCCCACGAACAGCTGCAACAGCACCCAGAGCAGCACGACTCCGACGACGATCGCCAGGATCAGGGAACCCAGCGCCTTCACGCCGCCGAGCCCCATTCGCCGCGATAGTCATGGTTTTCGCCCACCATCGCCTGAAGCGTGGTCGGGCCGCCTTCCGGCGCACTTGCCTGACGTTCGATCTGCGGACCCGGCTTGGGGGTTTCGCCCCGCGCCAGCGCGTCCAGGATCGCGACGGTCTTGTCGTAGTCGAGATCCTCGAAGTTGTCGTCGTTGATCTGGACCATCGGCGCGTTGGCGCAGGTGCCCAGGCACTCGACCTCGGTCAGCGTGAACAGGCCGTCCGGCGTGGTCTTGCCCTTGGCGAGGCCGCGATTCTTGCACGCCGACAGCACGTCGTCCGACCCGCGCAGCATGCACGGCGTCGTGCCGCATACCTGCACATGGTAGCGACCGACGGGCGCCAGGTTGAACATCGTGTAGAAGGTCGCGACCTCGAACACGCGGATATAGGGCTGACCGATCTGGCGGGCGACGAATTCGATCACCGGGACCGGCAGCCAGCCCTGGGTGTTGGTCTCCTCACCGACCTGGCGCTGGGCCAGGTCGAGGAACGGGATCGACGCCGACTGCTCGCGGCCCGCCGGATAGCGCGACAGGATCTCGCGTGCCTTTTCGGCGTTCTTCTCGTTCCAGCCGAAATCGCCCCAGCGTGCGCGGGTCTCTGCCTCGTCCGGAATATGGGGTGCGTCAGCCATCAGCGGTCACATTCACCAAAAACAATGTCCATCGCGCCCAGAATGGCGGTCGTGTCGGCGAGCATGTGCCCCTTCGACATGAAATCCATCGCCTGAAGGTGGCTGAACGCGGTCGGGCGGATCTTGCACCGGTACGGCTTGTTGGTGCCGTCGGAGACCAGGTACACGCCGAACTCGCCCTTGGGGCTTTCCGTCGCCACATAGACTTCGCCAGCGGGCACGTGGAAGCCCTCGGTGTAATATTTGAAGTGGTGGATGAGCGCCTCCATCGAGCGCTTCATCTCGCCACGCTTGGGCGGCGCGACCTTGCGGTCGAGGCTGAGCGTGGGCCCTTCCGGCATCTCGGCCAGGCACTGCTTCATGATGCGCGCGGACTGGCGCACCTCCTCCACGCGGACCATGAACCGGTCGTAGCAGTCGCCGCGCGTGCCCACCGGCACGTCGAATTCCATGCGGTCGTAGACGTCATAGGGCTGCGACTTGCGCAGGTCCCACGGCAGGCCGGCCGCGCGGATCATGGGACCCGAGAAGCCCCACTTCAGCGCGTCTTCCCGGCTGACGATCGCGATGTCGACGTTGCGCTGCTTGAAGATGCGGTTTTCGGCCACCAGGCTGATTGCGTCCTCGAACAGGCGCGGCAGGCGGGTGTCGAGCCAATCGGCAATGTCGGTCAGCAGCTTGAGCGGCACGTCCTGGCGGACGCCGCCGGGACGGAAGTAGTTGGCGTGCATGCGCGCGCCCGAGGCACGCTCATAGAAGTTCATAATGTCTTCGCGCAGCTCGAACAGCCACAGGTTGGGCGTCATCGCGCCCACGTCCATGATGTGCGAACCGAGGTTCAGCATGTGGTTCTTGATGCGGGTCAGCTCCGCAAAGAACACGCGCAGATACTGGGCGCGAAGCGGCACTTCCAGGTCGAGCAGCTTCTCGATCGCCAGGACGTAGCTGTGCTCCATGCACATCGGCGAGCAGTAATCGAGCCGGTCGAAATACGGGATCGACTGAAGGTACGTCTTGTACTCGATGAACTTCTCGGTGCCGCGGTGCAGAAGCCCCACGTGCGGATCGACACGCTCGACGATTTCGCCGTCGAGCTCCATCACGAGCCGCAGCACCCCGTGCGCGGCCGGATGCTGGGGCCCGAAGTTGATCGTGTAGTTCTGAATCTCGACGTCGCCCGTCGACTCATCGACGTTTGCGCGGCGTTCGAGTTCCTGGAGATACTCAGCCATTACTGGTTCTGCCCCTTGCCCTTGGTGGGGATCACGGCCGGATCCACGGGCTTCTCCTCAGGCTTGTTGCCTGCATCGGGGTTGCCGACGCCGGTTTCCGCGCGCGACTCCACCGTGTGGCTGTTCGACGCCTGAGGCGGTGAATCCTTCTTGGGTTCGTCCGCGCGACGTACCTGCTCCGCCGTCACCGGGCTCGGCGCGCCCTTCGCCTGCGGCAGTGCAGCCTTGTGCTCGCCGGCAGGCGCTGCCTTCTCGTCGCCCGGCAGCACGTATTGCGCGCCTTCCCACGGGCTCATGAAGTCGAAGCTGCGGAAGTCCTGGGCGAGCGAAACCGGCTCGTACACCACGCGCTTGGCCGCTTCCGAGTAGCGCACTTCGTTGAACCCGGAGAGCGGGAAGTCCTTGCGCTGCGGATGGCCACGAAAGCCATAGTCCGTCAGGATGCGGCGCAGGTCGAGGTTGCCCTCGAAGATGACGCCGTACATGTCGAACGTCTCGCGCTCGAGCCAGCCAGCGACGGGCCAGATGCTCGTGATCGACGGAACCGGCTGCACCTCGTCGGTGCGCACGCGCACGCGGATGCGATGATTCCGGGTGACCGACAGCAGGTGATAGCAGACGTCGAACCGCTCGACGCGCGACGGATAGTCGACGCCGGCGATTTCCATCAGCTGCTGATACTCGAGGCCCGGCGTGTCGCGCAGCGCGATCATCGCCGGCACGAGCTGGTCGCGCTCGACCAGCAGCGTCACTTCGCCAACGAGATCCTGCGCCTCGAGCAGCGCCGCGCCGAGCGCGGCGGTCGCCGTCTCGATCACGCCGTCGTTGGCGGCATAGGCAGGTGCGGGCGCCCTCACCGTTCGATGCTCCCCGAACGGCGGATCTTCCGCTGCAGCTGCATAACGCCATAGAGCAGCGCCTCTGCGGTCGGCGGGCAGCCGGGGACGTAGATGTCCACGGGCACCACGCGATCGCAGCCACGTACGACGCTGTAGCTATAGTGGTAATAGCCGCCGCCGTTGGCGCACGATCCCATCGAGATCACGTACTTCGGCTCCGACATCTGGTCGTACACGCGACGCAGCGCCGGGGCCATCTTGTTGCACAAGGTGCCCGCGACGATCATCACGTCCGACTGGCGCGGGGACGCGCGCGGGGCGGCACCGAAGCGCTCCATGTCATAGCGCGGCATGTTGACGTGGATCATTTCGACCGCGCAGCATGCGAGGCCAAAGGTCATCCACCACAGGCTGCCGGTGCGTGCCCAATGGAACAGGTCTTCGGTCGAGGTGACAAGGAAACCCTTGTCGGTCAGCTCGCCGTTCAGGTCGTCGAAGAAGCGCTGGTCCGGCGCGACGTGCGCGCCAGGAGCCAGGGCGTTCTGCTCACCGAAAGCGGCAGGCGACGGGTTCAGTTCTACTCCCAATCCAACGCTCCCATCTTCCACGCATACACGAGGCCCAGCGCCAGCTCGCCAATGAAGATCATCATGGAGATCCATGCCGTCCAACCGAGGTCGAACACCGACACTGCCCAGGGATATAGGAACGCCGCCTCCAGATCGAAGACGATGAAGAGGATCGCCACCAGATAAAAGCGGACATCATACTGGCTGCGCGAGTCTTCGAACGCGGGGAAGCCGCATTCATATTCGGCGAGCTTCTCGGCATTGGGCTTGTCCGCGCCGGTGAGGCGCGAGACGAGGATCGGCAGCCCGACGAACGCGCCGGACAGGAGAAGGGCGATCCCAAGGAAAATCAGGATCGGCAGATATTGCGACAGGTCGACCAAGGTCTTCTCGCGGTTGCGGATTGCTGAGGGGCTTCTAGGCGCATGGCCCGGAGGCATCAAGGCGCAAACCCCTTGAGAATCGCTCGCATTAGTCTCTGATGTGACGTGCCAGAGGTGCGCGCCGAGGGCACGCCGGGTCACCCTGCCCGCGCGTGCCGACCAGACCAACTTAAGACAAATTTTGTCACAAAGCCGGGAGCCGAAATCCCGCGCGGGCAAGGGCCGCGCGCGAATCGCGCTTCATGCCCGGAAAGTTGGCGGCGGAGCGCCGAACGCCCCGCCGCGAGGCCGTCAGCGCAGGGCGCCGGCGACCAGCTTGTGGAGGCGGGAATGCAGCGCGTCGTTGGCGGCAAGCACTTCGCGCTTGATGAAGGCGCGATCGGCACCCTTGAAATCGGTGACGAAGCCGCCGGCCTCACGCACCAGCAGGATGCCGGCGGCGATGTCCCAGGGCTGAAGGCCTGATTCCCAATAGCCGTCGAAACGCCCCGCTGCGACCCAGGCGAGGTCGAGCGCGGCCGAGCCGAAGCGGCGGATGCCCGCGACCTCGGGTGCCACCGCACCGAAGATGCGGCTCCACTCGGCAAAGTTGCCATGGCCCATGAACGGGATGCCGGTCGCGATCAGCGACTCGGTCAGGTCGCGGCGGGCGGACACGCGCAGGCGCTGGTCCTGATGCCAGGCGCCCCGGCCCTTTTCGGCCCAGAAGCTTTCGTCCGTCACCGGCTGATAGACGAGCGCCGTGGTGATCTCCGGCTGCCCGCCCGCGCCGTTCGGCTCCTCGACGGCGATCGAGATCGCGAAGTGGGGGATGCCGTGCAGGAAGTTGCTGGTGCCATCGAGCGGATCGATGATCCAGCGTGGCTTGTTGGGATCGCCCTCGATCTTCCCGCCTTCCTCCAGCAGGAAACCCCAATCGGGACGCGCCTTCTGGAGTTCTTCGACCAGCGTCTGTTCGGCGCGCTTGTCGGCGATGGAGACGAAGTCGGCCGGTCCCTTGCGGCTGACCTGGAGGTGCTGAACCTCGCCGAAGTCGCGGCGCAGGCGCGGGCCGGCCTTGCGCGCGGCGCGCTCCATCACCGTGAAGAGGCCGGAATGTGCAACCATGATCTTTTAGCGTCCCTGGGGCTTCTTGGTAGCCGTCGCGGCGCCCGGAGGCGCTTCGCGCACGCCGCACACGGCCGCGACCGCCGACAGGCGATCGGTCGTGTTGGACGCGTTCAGCTTGTCCTTGTTCTTGTTGAGCATCTCGGTCGTGCGCACGCTGATCTCGGCCAGCGGCGCGCGATAGATGCAGGCGAAGATCGCGCTCTTCACCTGTTCGGGCACCTTGTCCGACTGGAGCCCGCCGATCATCGCGGCAAGCGTCTTGGAAGCGTTCTCCACCTCCTCGCGGCTGGGCTGGCCTGCGGCCTGCCTGGGCGCCGCCTTGGCAGCGCCGCTCTTGGCCTTTTGCGCCGAGGCGGCGGGGCTGAGGACCAGGGCGGCCGCGGCCGCGAGAGGGAGGAGAAGCTTCATACGCGTTACTCTCGTTACTCAGTCCGCGCGGCGGACGTAGGTCTGCTCGTACACGTCAACCACGATGCGGGTTCCGCTGGCGATGTGCGGCGGCACCATGACGCGCACGCCATTGTCCAGCACGGCCGGCTTGTAGGAGGAAGAAGCCGTCTGCCCCTTCACCACCGCATCCGCCTCGACGATCGTTGCTTCGATCGTGTCGGGCAGCTGGACGCTGATCGCTTCCTCGTCATACAGCTCCATCACGACGTCCATGCCGTCCTGCAGGAAGGCAGCGGCGTCGCCGAGGAGGTCGCGCGGAAGCGAGGTCTGGTCGTAGGTTTCCTTGTCCATGAAGACGAGCATGTCGCCTTCCGGGTACAGGAACTGGAAGTCCTTGGTGTCGAGGCGCACGCGCTCGACCGTCTCTGCCGAGCGGAAGCGGACGTTGTTCTTGCGGCCGTCGCGCAGGTTCTTGAGTTCCACCTGCATATAGGCGCCACCCTTGCCAGGCTGGGTGTGCTGGATCTTCACCGCACGCCAGATGCCGCCTTCATATTCGATGATGTTGCCGGGACGGATGTCGACGCCGCTGATCTTCATGCTGGAACCTGTGGTGGAAAGAGCCAAGGGCCGGCGACTTGCACGTCGCCCGGGCCACGATGCGCGCGGCTTTAGCCGCCGCCGCCGGTTCCGGCAAGCAGCGGATAGGGGTTGAGCGGCATGCCCTGGTGCCAGCGCTCGCCCGCGGCCATGTGCTTGACCGCGAAATGGAGGTGGGGGCCCTCGGGGCTGGCGTTGCCGGTGGAGCCGACGGTGCCGATCCCCTGCCCCTGGCGCACCAGCTGCCCCTCCTGCAAGCCCGCGGCATAGGCGTCCAGGTGCGCGTAATAGTCGATGTGCGCGCCATCGGCGGTGCGGATGTAGATGGTGCGGCCGCCGGCCGCGCTGTCGAACAGCTTCTCGACGCGCCCGCCGCGGGCGGCGAGCACGGGCGTGCCGCGCGGCGCCATGATGTCGATCGCCTGGTGCTCGCGCGCGCCGCCTTCGCGGCTCTGGTGCCAGGTGTCGACGAGTTGGTCGGGCGCGATGCCGGCGACGGGGACGATGAGGCCGGCCGCGTTGGCGCGCAGCCGCGCGGTGGGTGGGGCGACGGCCGGTGCCGAGCCCGCGCCCGGTGGCGGTGGTGTGGTGCCCGGCGACAGCATCAGGGCGAATGCGCCGCCGGCGAGCACCAGCAGCAGCAGGATCGACCAGCCGAGCCGGTTCATGGTTGGTGCCCCCGCCGTCCGGGGGTGCCGCCGATTGCTGCTCGACCCATCATCCGCTCCCAAGATGTTTCGGGTGGAGAACGTTCGAGGGCGTGGTGGTATCCCGGCCCCCCGGCCCCCCGCAAGCGTGACTTCTGCGGAACAGGGCTGCCGCCGTTGCTCGGCCAAACCCGTATTCCTGCGTAGACAGGAATCCAGGGCGAGGCAGACCAACGACTTGCGGTGCTTGGAACCCTGAGCTCCCGCCTGCGCGGGAGCGCAGCGACGTGAGGCTTAGTGCGTTTTGCCGTTCGCGAGCAGCTCGGCGAAGGCGCGGACCGCGGCGGCTTCGTCGCCGTTCCAGACCGAGCCGCTCACCGCCAGGAAATCGGCGCCGGCGTCGATCAGCGGCTGCGCGTTGTCCGGCGTGATGCCGCCGATCGCGACGCAGGGAAGCTCGAACAGCGTGGTCCACCAGGACAGGATCGCCGGCTCCGCACGATGGCGGACTTCCTTGGTGGTGGTGGGGTAGAAGCTGCCGAAGGCGACATAATCGGCTCCCGCCTCCCCCGCCCCCATCGCCAGGTGGCGGCTGTCGTGGCAGGTCACGCCGATCTGCACCGACGGGCCGAGTGCCGCGCGGGCCTCACGCGGATCGCCGTCTTCCTGGCCGAGGTGGACACCGTCCGCGCCCAACCGCTTGGCGAGGCTGACGCTGTCGTTGACGATGAACGCCACGTCGCGATCGGCGCAGAGGCGCTGGAGCGGTTCGGCAAGGCGCGCGGCGGCGTGCTGGTCCATGTCCTTCACACGAAACTGGAAAGCCGCGACGGGGCCGGCGTCGAGCGCGCGGGCGAGCCGGTCCGGGAAGGTGCCGGACACGTCGAGCGGGGAGACCAGGTAGAGCTGCGCAGCCGGCCGGCGGTTGTGGCTCTCGAATTGGTCCGCGAAGCCCTCCAGCGCGTTGTCGGCTTCGAGGTCATCTTCGGGATCGTGCATGGAAAGCTCCGGGTTCGCGGCAGTTCGGGTGGGGTGTTCGGGTTGGATCTACCCGCATTGCCGTGGCCGCTTCTACCCCGAGAAGCTGGCGGTCAAGCGCTGGTTCGCCTTCTATGCCGAGCATTTCGACACGGTGGAGATCAACAACAGCTTCTACCGGCTGCCGAAACCCGAGACGTTCGACGGCTGGGCGGCGCAGGCGCCGGCGGGTTTTCGCTATGCGGTGAAGGCCAATCGCTTCCTGACCCAGGCCAAGAAGCTGAAGGATTGCGAGGAGCCGATGGCGCGGATGATGCCGGCGTTCCGGCATTTGGGCGAGACACTGGGGCCGGTGCTCTACCAGCTGCCGCCGCGGTTCAAGCTCAACCTGGAGCGGCTGGAGACGTTCTTACAGCTCGTGCCAAAGGACGTCGTCAACGTCTTCGAATTCCGGGAAAAGAGCTGGTACGACGACCGGGTGTTCGCGCTGCTGGAGCGATACGGCGCGAGTTTCTGTGCGCATGACATGCCGGGATCCGACAGTCCGGACCTGGCGGTGGGGCCGGTCGCGTACGTCCGCTTTCATGGTGGCGAGGGGAAATACTGGGGGCGTTATTCCGAGGAGCGCCTGCTGCGCTGGACGGACTGGATGATGGCGCAAGTGCGCGCCGGGCGCGAAGTGTGGGCGTATTTCAACAATGATGCCGAGGCGCATGCCATTCACGATGCGCTGACGCTGAAGGCGATGCTGCGGCAGGCCGGGCGGTAGCCGGGCGCGCGGTAAACATCACTCCATGGTACCCCGGCGTAGGCCGGGGTCCAGTTGCGGGCGGCTCGCGAGATGCGGAAAGGTTTCCCAACTGGGCCCCGGCCTTCGCCGGGGTACGAGAAGCGGATGCGATCAGGCGCCGGCGAGGAAGCTGCCGGGGACCGGGCGGGTTTCGGCGCTGAGGTCAAAGCCGGCGATCAGGGGGCGACCCTTGGCGATCGCGTCCTGAACGGCGGGGAGCTTCAGCGAGGCGGCATGGCTTTCCTTGCTGTCCCAAAGCTCGGTGATCCAGATCGCGTCCGGATCCGCCGCGTCCTCGGCGATGAGATAGGCGAGGCAGCCCGGCATCGCCCCGGTTCCGCTCGCAAGGATGGCGACGAGCTCGGCACGGGTGCCGGGCTTTGCCTTGATCTTGCCGATCATGCCGAAACCTGCGGTCGTGCCTGCCATCGCCACCTCCCCCTTGAGAAGGCGCCCGCCGACCAGCGCGAGCGCAAGCCCGGCCAGAAGCGGGCGCCGCTCCATCAGTCCTGACCCTGGTAGATGCCGACGATCTTGTCGAGCATCGCCAGTGCCTCGTCGCGCGGGCGCTGGAAGGTGTTGCGGCCGATGATCGAGCCATTGCCACCGCCGTCGCGAATGTCGCGTGCGTCCTGGTAGACGGCATCAGCCCCCTTGGCCGCGCCGCCCGAGAAGACGACGATGCGACGGCCGTTGAAGCAGCTCTTCACGACATGGGCAACGCGCTTGGCCTGGGTGGAAGCGTCGAAGCCCTCATAGACCTTCTTGGCTTCCTTTTGCTCGATATGGTCGGTCGGCAGCTTCACCTTGATGATGTGCGCGCCGAGCAGCGCCGCCATGTGCGCGGCATAGGCGCCGACATCGAGCGCGAGCTCACCCTGCTTCGACAGGGTACCGCCGCGCGGATAGGACCAGATCACGGTGGCGATGCCGACTGACTTGGCCTGAGCCGAAAGCTCGCGGATCTCCTCCATCATGTCGAACACGTCGTCGGCGCCCGGATAGATGGTGAAGCCGATCGCCGAGCAGCCGAGGCGGAGCGCGTCGTCGACGCCGCCGGTCACGGCCTGGTTGATGCCGGTCGCCCAGCTGTTCGACGAATTGACCTTCAGGATCGTCGGGATCTGGCCCGCGAACGTGCCGGCACCCGCCTCCAGCATGCCAAGCGGCGCTGCATAGGCGGAGAGGCCGGCGTCGATCGCGAGCTGGAAGTGGTAGTGCGGGTCATAGGCCGGCTCGTTGACCGCGAAGCTGCGCGCCGGACCGTGCTCGAACCCCTGGTCGACCGGCAGGATGACCAGCTTGCCGGTGCCGCCCAGCCGACCCTGCAT
The DNA here is from genome assembly GCF_020707215.1 of Sphingomonas sp. PL-96. Classification (GTDB taxonomy): domain Bacteria; phylum Pseudomonadota; class Alphaproteobacteria; order Sphingomonadales; family Sphingomonadaceae; genus Sphingomonas. The sequence continues at coordinate 841,423 of NZ_JAJFET010000001.1, read as the reverse complement.
CAGGATGCGGGCGAGGTTCGCCTTCACGCCTGGATTGTCGGACTCGTAGTTCGCTAGAATCGCTCTGACGGTCGGCGTCATTTGGTAGGCTCCCATGCTTGTATGCTGCGACTATTATCGCTTGCCTGACCTCGTTAGGCGGGCACCGCGCACCCCACAAGCTCGCGTCCGCCTTGGGAACGTTCACCTCGTCGCACTGCAACAAAAGAAGGGGGCGGTGCGTATCTCCGCCATGCGATTCCGGCCCCTCGCGACCCCGGCCCGCCGCCCGCTGACGCCTGGCGAGACGGCAATGCTGCGCGGCGTGTTCGCCGAGGGGATCGACTATGCGCGGGTGCGGATCCACGCGCGCAAATGGTGGCCGGTGTTTCCCGCGGAACGGCCCATGGCGCCGAACGGCCACGCCTATTTCCCCGGAGGCAGCCATGTGCCCGACTTTGCGGCGTCCGAGGTGCCGCTGTGGCGCAAGGCCAGCTTCGTGCACGAGGGTACTCACCTCTACCAATGGTACGGGCTCAAGCAGTGGGTGTGGGTGCGTGGCCCGTTCCAGCGCAACTACGACTATCGGCTGGAGGTGGGGAAGCCGTTCACCGCCTATGGGCTGGAGCAGATGGGGATGATCGCCCAGCATTATTTTACGCTGGCCAGCGGCGGCCGCATTCCCCTGCCTTATGTGCTCGCCGACTACGCGCCGCTGCTGCCGCTGAAATGAGGCAGGCGTGGATTGCAGGGCTGCCCGCGTTGCTGCTGGCGGCATGCTCGCAGCAGCAGCCCGACCAACCGTTCGAGTCGCATTCGGCCAAGCGCGCGACCGACTGGATCGTCGAAGAGGCACTGGCCAACGAGCCGCCGGACTATGGCCGGGCGATCACCGCGATCGCGCGGTCAGGCCGGCCGGCAGCAACGATCGCGCTGGAGACCGGTAATCTGATCGTCGCGGGACATCGCGAGGCGCAGCCGGAACGCCGGCCTGCCGAGACGCTGGACCAGGGGCTGGCGCTGCTCGAACGCGCTGCAAGGAGTCGGGGCGAAGCTGCGGATATTGCGCCACAACATCTCAGGCTCTGGTTCGAACGCGGGGTCGGCAGCGGTGCTCATGCGGCGATGGCGCCACAGCCGGCACTCGCACGCTGCTGGGCGGCGGTGGAGGTCCGGGAGAAGCGCCCCGCGAGCTGCATCGCCATGCGAGCCGAAGGGCAGTAGGAGGCTGGCGAGCGCCTCTCAAGTAGAGGGTACCCCGGCGCAGGCCGGGGCACCGAAAGCGTGGGTTAACCCGCGAGCGCGGCGACCCCGGGAAGCTCGCGGCCTTCCATCCACTCCAGGAACGCGCCGCCTGCCGTGGAAACAAAGGTGAAGGCGCCGGCAGCACCGGCCTGGTTGAGCGCCGCGACCGTGTCGCCGCCGCCCGCCACCGACACGAGCGAACCGTCGCTGGTGAGCGCCGCTGCGGTCTTGGCAAGCGACACCGTGGCGGCGTCGAACGGCGGCGTCTCGAACGCGCCCAGCGGGCCGTTCCACACCAGGGTGCGGCAGTTCTTGAGCACGTCGCCAAGCGCCTCCACCGCGGCCGGGCCGACGTCGAGGATCATCTCGTCGGCGGCGACTTCGTGGACGTTGACGGTGCGGGTCGCGGGGTTCGGGCGGAATTCGGTTGCGACTACCACGTCATACGGCAGGTGAATGGTGCAGCCGGCCTTGTCGGCGGCTTCGAAGATCTCGTCGGCAGTGCCGGTGAGGTCGTGCTCGCACAGGCTCTTGCCGACATTCACGCCGCGGGCGGCCAGGAAGGTGTTGGCCATGCCGCCGCCGATGATGAGGTGGTCGACGCGGCCGACGAGGTGCTTGAGCACGTCGAGCTTGGTCGAGACCTTGGCGCCGCCGACAACGGCTGCGACGGGATGCTCGGGGCTGCCGAGCGCCTTGTCGAGCGCGTCGAGTTCGGCCTCCATCTGACGACCCGCGAATGCCGGCAGCTTGTGGGCGAGGCCTGCCGTCGAGGCATGGGCGCGGTGCGCGGCGGAGAAGGCGTCGTTGACGTAGAGGTCGCCCAGCGCTGCGAAGCGATCGACCACGGCCGGATCGTTCTTTTCCTCGCCACCGAAAAAGCGGGTGTTTTCCAGCAGCGCGATGTCGCCGGGCTGGAGCGTGGCGATGGCGTCGGCGGCCCCTTCCCAGTCGACGTAGCGGACCGGACGGCCGAGCACCTGGCCGAACGGGATCGCCAGCTGGGCGGTCGAGAACTCGGGGCTCGGCACGCCCTTGGGGCGGCCGAAGTGGGCGAGCACCAGTACGATCGCGCCGCGATCGGCGAGTTCGGTGACGGTCGAGATTGCTGCGCGCAGGCGGGTGTCGTCGGTGACATGGCCGTCGGCCATCGGCACGTTCAGATCCTCACGGACCAGCACGCGCTTGCCCGAGATCTCACCCATGTCGTCCAGGGTCTTGAAATTGCGTGTCATGTCTCGATCCTGATTGTGTCGCCCACGGCGATCGTTCCGCCCACCAGCACCCGCGTGCACGCGCCGCCGCGCCAATCGGGCAGCAGCGCCTCAAACAGCCCCGGCACCAGCGCATCCATGCGCTGGCAGGGGTCGCATTCACAGGTGATTTCCAGCACCACGTCGCCAATCCGCAGCCGGGTGCCGGGCACCTGCGGAAGATCGAACCCGTCTACCAGCAGGTTCGCGCGGCGTTCCTGCCACGGCAGTCGATGGTCGACCTGAGCCGTCGCAGCTTCCCAGTCGCGGCGCTCCATCAGTGTCACCTGGCGCTTGCCGGTACCGTTAGGCTTGCGTCGGCCGCGGTGGTCGCCGGCGATGCCGGCTTCCACGCTGACCTCGGCGCGGTCGAGCACCTCCATCGGCGCTCGTGGAGCCGCATGGCGCGCGATGCCGGCAAGGATGCCGACCCGCGCGCCCGCTTGCCCGTCCGGCTCGGCATCCGCCAGCACGACGGGCATCGGCATCAGCCGAGCTTGGCCATCGCGCAGGCGGTGTCGACCATGCGGTTGGAGAAGCCCCACTCATTGTCGTACCAGCTGACGACGCGCACCAGCTTGCCGTCGATCACGGCCGTCTCCAGGCTGTCGACGGTCGAGGATGCCGGCGTGTGGACGATGTCGATCGAGACCAGCGGCTCGTCCGAATAGACCAGGATGCCCTTGAGCGGGCCCTCTTCCGACGCCGCCTTCAGGATGGCATTGACCTCATCCTTGGTCGTGTCGCGCTTCGGCGTAAAGGTCAGGTCGACCAGGCTGCCGTCCGGCACGGGCACGCGAACCGACGAACCGTCGAGCTTGCCCTTGAGCTCCGGAAGCACCTCACCCACCGCACGGGCAGCGCCCGTGGTGGTCGGGATGATCGACATGGCGGCCGCACGTGCGCGGCGCAGGTCCTTGTGGATCTGGTCCAGGATCTTCTGGTCGTTGGTATAGGCGTGGATCGTGGTCATCAGGCCACGCTCGATGCCGATCGAGTCGTTCAGCACCTTGGCGATCGGCGCCAGGCAGTTGGTGGTGCACGATGCGTTGGAGACGATCGTGTGGCCGGCCTCCAGCTTGTCGTGGTTGACGCCATAGACGACGGTCAGGTCGACGTTCTTGCCAGGAGCCGAGATCAGCACCTTCTTGGCGCCGGCATCGATGTGCTTCTGCGCGCTGTCGCGGTCGGTGAAGAAGCCGGTGCACTCCAGCACCAGATCGACGCCGTTCTCGCCGTGCGGCAGGTTCGCAGGGTCGCGCTCTGCCGTCACCTTGATGCGCTTGCCATCGATGACCAGGTCGTTACCGTCGGCCGACACGTCGCCTGGATAGCGGCCGTGGATGCTGTCACGGCTGAACAGCCATGCGTTGGACTTGGCGTCCGACAGATCGTTGATGGTGACCAGTTCGAGGCCGCAGTCCGGGCGCTCCAGAATGGCCCGCGCCACCAAGCGGCCGATGCGCCCGAAGCCGTTGATCGCTACCTTTGTCATATTGCCGATCCTTTCAGAGGGATGGTCCAAAGCCCGCGTCGCCGCAGGCTCAATTCTCGAGCGCAGCCGCAACCTTGGTGGCGATGGCGTCCGCGGTCAGTCCGAAATATTCGTAGAGCTTGGGCGCCGGAGCCGAGGCGCCGAACCGGTCGATGCCGAAGCGCAGACCATCGAGCCCGGTATAGCGTTCCCAGCCCATGGTCGTGCCGGCCTCGATCGAAACGATCAGGGCGTCCTTGGGCAGCACGTCGCGACGATAGTCGACAGGCTGTGCGTCGAAGCGCGACCAGCAGGGCATGGATACCACATCGGCACCGATGCCCTTGGCTTCAAGCGCTGCACGGGCTTCGACCGCAATCTCTACCTCTGAACCGGTGGCGACGAGCACGACGCGGCGCGGCGCTTCGGCGGCAACCAGGCGGTAGGCACCCTTGGCCGAGCGGTTCTCCGACGCGTCGGTGCGCAGCTGCGGCAGGTTCTGACGCGACAGGGCGAGCAGCGACGGGCCGGTCGCGTCGCGCAGCGACAGCTCCCAGCATTCGGCGGTCTCGATCGTGTCGCACGGACGGTACACGTCGAGGTTGGGGATCAGGCGCAAGCTGTTGAGATGCTCGATCGGCTGGTGGGTCGGACCATCCTCGCCAAGGCCGATCGAATCATGCGTCATCACATAGACGACGCGCGCGTTCTGAAGCGCGGACAGGCGGATCGCCGGGCGGGCATAATCTGCGAACACCAGGAAGGTCCCGCCATACGGAATGATGCCGCCGTGCAGCGCCATGCCGTTCATCGCCGCCGACATGCCGAACTCGCGGATGCCATAATAGACATAGCGACCGGAATAGTCGTCGCGGGTGAGCGGCTGGGTCGCCTTGGTCTTGGTGTTGTTGGAGCCGGTGAGGTCGGCCGAACCGCCAACCGTCTCCGGCAGCAGGTCGTTGATCGCGCCCAGCGCCATTTCCGACGCCTTGCGGGTCGCGACCTTTTGCGGATTGGCGAGGAGGCCGTCGATGTACGGCTGGAGCGAGAAGCCCTCCGGCAGCTCGCCGGCCATGCGGCGGCGGAACTCTGCGCCCTGGGCGTCGGCGTCGCAGCGCGCTTCCCAGGCGAGGCGGAGGTCACGGCTGCGGACACCCGCCGCCGCCCAGGTCTCAACGATTGCTTCGGGCAGCTCGAACGCCTCTGGCTCCCAGCCCATGGCGAGGCGAGTCTTGGCGACGATGTCCGGGCCGAGCGCCGCGCCGTGGACGGCGCTGGTGCCCTCCTTGCCGGGCGCGCCCTTGCCGATGATGGTGCGGCAGGCGACGAGAGACGGGCGCGGATCGGCGATGGCTTCGTCGATCGCGCGGGCAATGTCGGCGGGGTCGTGACCGTCGCAGGCGACGGTGTGCCAGCCGGTGGCGGCATAGCGCGCAGCGATATCCTCGCTGGACGACAGCTCTACCGCCCCGTCGATGGTGATGCGGTTGTCGTCCCACAGCACGATCATGCGGCCGAGGCCGAGGTGACCCGCGAGACCGATGGCCTCGTGGTTGATGCCCTCCATCAGGCAGCCGTCGCCGGCGATCACCCAGGTGCGGTGGTCGACCAGATCATCGCCGAAGCCGGCGTTCAGGTGCCGCTCGGCCAGTGCCATGCCGACCGCGGTCGCGAGCCCCTGCCCCAGCGGGCCGGTGGTGGTCTCGATGCCGGGGAGTTCGAAATTCTCGGGGTGGCCGGCGCACGGGCTGTGCAGCTGGCGAAAGTTCTTGATGTCCTCGATCGTCGGACGCGCATGGCCGGTCAGGTGCAGCAGCGCATAGATCAGCATCGAGCCATGGCCGGCTGACAGCACGAAGCGGTCGCGATCGGCCCAATGGGGATCGGCGGCGTCGAACTTCAGATAGCGAGTCCACAGCACGGTCGCCACGTCGGCCATGCCCATCGGCATGCCGGGGTGACCGGAGTTGGCGGCCTCAACCGCATCCATCGCAAGCGCACGAATCGCGTTGGCGAGCAGGGTATCGGACGCAGCCATCAATCTTCCTTGCAGGCACGCGGCGCCGGTGGCCGCGCTTGGCTCGCCTTTGGGGCGGCGACCCGCCTTCGTCAACCGGCGAGCCGTGCTTGCCGCGACGGTTCCCCCTCCTTATCCGGGGACCATGGACCAGCCCCAAGCGAACCCCGGCCTTTCGCGCATCGACGCTGCGCTTGCGCGGATCGAGGCGGCGGCACGCGCGCGCCTGGCTGCCACCGACTCGCTGGAGCATCGCCACGCGGCGCTGCGCACGAGCATGGCGGAGGCGATCGCCGCCCTCGACCAGGTGATCGCCAGCGATGAAGGCACTGCGGAGGGAGACGCCTGATGGCGCAGGTCAGCTTCACCATCGCCAACCGCTCGCACAGCGTCGCCTGCCGCGATGGCGAGGAGCCGCATCTGCTGGCGCTCGTCGAGCGGCTGCAGCGCCATGCCCCGGCGGCGATGCGTGCGTCGGCCGGCACATCGGCGGAGCGCACGCTGCTGCTGATCGGGCTGATGCTGGCAGATGAGCTGGACGAGCGCGACCGGACACCCGCACCCGCTGCGCCGGCGCCGCAAGAGCCCGAACTGCCGCAGGATCTGCTGGATGAAATCGCCGAACGGCTGGAAGCAGTCGCTGCAGCCCTTGAGGATCGCGACCACGTCGCCTAAGTTGGTCCTCGGCGGGCACTGCCCGGTACGAGCCTTTATTATCCCTGAGGCTATTCATCATCCAATGGGGGCTGTCCCTGCTAGGATCCTGGTCCAAAGCACATGGTCCCCACCTGACGTACCGTGCGTCAGTGGATAACCCGGCCAACGGCCACGGCGGTCCCGCCACCCGCTCCCCCCGATGACTCTCGACAAAAAGGCCCTGCGCGCGCAGCTGCGCGCCGCCCGCGACCGGTTCTTCACCGAGCATCGCCCGCGGCTGCCCGTGCCCGATGTGCTGCGTGCGCGGCTGGCGCCGGGCGTCGTGGTTGCCAGCTACCTGCCGATCGGAAGCGAGGCGGACCCCGCCCCGCTGGTCGATGCCGCGCGGGAGGCCGGCTGCGTGCTGGCGCTCGCCTGGGTGGCGGATCGGGCGACGCCGATGGAGTTCCTGCGCTGGGACGCGGACACCGCGATCGAGGCGGGCCCGATGGGGCTGCGCCAGCCGTCGCGCAGCGCGCCCGTGGTGGCGCCGGACGTGATCCTGACGCCGCTGGTGGGATTCGATTCGACGCTCAACCGACTGGGCCAGGGAGCCGGCTTCTACGATCGGGCGTTCGCGCAGCATGGGGGCGCCTGGCGGCTGGGGCTCGCCTGGTCGGTGCAGCAGGTGCCCGAACTTCCCGCCGATCCTTGGGACGTGCCGCTGCACGCCATCCTCACAGAGCAGGCCCTGCACCTGCCGGAGCACCGCTGATGCAACCGACCTGGCGCAAACCCGTGGGGATGCTGGCCATCCTGGCGTTCATCCTGTTCTGGCTGGTCGCGGTGGCGAGCCTGTCCCCGTGGATCGGCGCCCTGCCCGCGCTGGTGCAGATGCTGGTCTATGGGGTTGCCGGGGTCGCGTGGATCGCGCCGCTGAAGCCGGCGCTGCGGTGGATGGAGACGGGCCGCTGGCGGCGCTGAGCTTGGGGCTCGAAGGGACACGCGGCCTTTCCTCGCCCGCCATATTCCTGCGAGGGCAGGGATCCAGGGCCAAGCCGACCAACGATCGTTCGCTCGTGGTACTCTGGGCTCCTGCCTTCGCAGGAACCCAATTGAGGCGCAGCGAGCAACGCCTGCCAACCCGTCGATGTGGAAGTGTTCGCAAGCGGCGGATCCTGCCATCGGCGGTTCCGCTGAACCGCTGCAATGGCGCGAGTGACGGGGCTCGAACCCGCGACCTCCGGCGTGACAGGCCGGCGCTCTAACCAACTGAGCTACACCCGCTCGCTTGCGAGGAGGCGGGCTCTAGGCGAGCAATCCGGACCTGTCAAAGCCAGATTGCCCTTCGGAGTACGATTTCCGTGAAAAAGTTTCGGACCCGTACCGAACGCGGGCGATCACGCGCGCACAGCGTCGCCGGTGCGGTAAAAAGCCAATGCTGGGAAGGTTTCGCAAGCGGCGGATCCTGCCATCGGCGGTTCCGCTGAACCGCTGCAATGGCGCGAGTGACGGGGCTCGAACCCGCGACCTCCGGCGTGACAGGCCGGCGCTCTAACCAACTGAGCTACACCCGCTTGCTTGCGAGGAGGCGGCCTCTAAGCGAGGTGCCGGGGGCTGTCAATCGGCTTTGTCGCTCGCCTTGTCCGCGAACGGCGAAGCCCCGGTCTGTACGGGCGTGCCCGGCGGCACCGCGTCCTTCACCAGCGTGCCATGTTCGAACAGGAAACCGGCGATGTCGGGCTTGCCCGCGGCGCGCACGACCGTCTGGATGATGATCAGCAGCGGCACGGCCAGCAGTGCACCGGGCGTTCCCCACACCCATCCCCAGAAGCTGAGCGCGACCAGGATCATCAGCGGGCTGATGGTCAGGCGGTGACCGACGATCAGCGGCGTGACGACGTTCGCCTCCACCAGATGCGCCCCGACCATGATCGCAGCCGGCAGCAGCGCCCACCACACGTCGGTAAAGGTCATCAGGCCGCCCAGCGCCAGCAGCGCCGCCGACAGGATCGGTCCGAAATAGGGGACATAGTTGAGCACCGCGACGATGCCGCCCCACATCAGCGGCGTCGGCATGCCCACGAACCACAGTGCCGCCGCCACCAGCGCCCCAAGCGTCAGGTTGATGAACGAGATGGTGCCGAGATAGGCGGAGGTGAAGTCGACCACGTCCTGGATGACGCGCGCCGTCGCCATGGCGCCGCCAAAGCTGTTCCGGCTGGTGATCGCCGAGCGCCGGAGCCGGGTCCAGCCGGCCAGAAAGAAATAGATCACCAGGATCGCGAAGAACATCTCGATCAGCGCGGAGGGCGCCGTGCTGGCGGTGAAATCGAGCAGCGAGGCCGGACGTTCGGTCGTGGTCGCTCCACCCTGCCGCACCGGCGTGTTGGCGACATTGGCGAGCAGCTCGTTCACGAACCGCTCCAGGTTGGAGTAGAAGTCGATCAGCGGCGCGATGTTCTGCTGCACGCGATCGATGCGTTCAGGCAAAATTTCCGCCCAGCCCCAGGCCGGCAGCACGATCGACGCGATCGCGCCATTGGCGACGATCAGGAACAGCAGCACGCAGACGAAAGCCGCGAGTGGTGCCGGCAGGCGGCGTCGCTCCAGCCATTCGAGCAGCGGCACCAGCGCGATCGCAATCACGATGGCAGCGGTGAGTGGCAGAAAGAACTGCGATCCGGCCTTGAGCGCGAAGGGAAGCGCCAGGAACAGCCCCGCGCCCGCAATCAGCGTCAGCGCGGCGAGCAGCCGGTCACGCCGCAGCTCGTCCTTGATGGAGGCCTCCAGCAGCTCCGGCAGGGCCTCCCCGGCGGCATCGGCCTGCGATGGAGAGGCGGCGCGAACGGTCTCGACGATTCCGGTGCGGTTCAAGTGCGGGTGTCCTTTCGTCCGCACCCTAGCGGCTTTCCGGGTCGGGGGAAGCCCGTGCCGCGCGCCCATCGATCGCGCATATGAAAGAGGTCGCCGAGCCCCCTCGGGGGCCCGGCGACCTCAAGCATGGTCAGCGGCCGGAAGCTCCAGCCCGGGAGACCATGCGAGCCGCAGTTCGATGCCCGGTCATACGACCAGGCAGCCGATCAGCGGCGCGTCTCCCGAACGAACTGAACCGACCCCATTGCTGAACCATGAGACATCGGATCACCTCCTTTCGCAAGTTGAGCTAAACCGTGACCACTGCTGCGATCACGAGAGGATTGTGTGCCAGCGCGGCCCTGCAAACAAGACTTGTAATGCAGGGCGAATTCCACGACCTTCTTGCGCCTGCCCGAGGTCAGGGCCGGCGGCACTCGCGGATCACGGCGCCGATCGCCGGATCGGCTGCAACCGCCAGCACTGGCCCCTCCCCCAGCGAAACGCCGATCGTCCCCTTGGCCGCTTGCAGCGCGGCCAGAAAGCGGTCGTCGATGCCCGCGCGCGCTTCCACCCGGCGCCCCATGGTCGCGGCGGGATAAGAGGCGGCAGCCATGCCGGTGACGATGCGCAGCATCGCGCCCCCATCGGCGGTGCCGCTGCGCAGAAAGACGAGCTCCCGCCGTGCGGAGTCGCAGCGCAGCGCAAAGGCACCGGTGCCGCCCGCATCGACGAAGCGTGTGTACCCGCCGCCCGAGGACCAGCGTCCCGCGGCGGGTGCAATGCCGGCGAGTTCGGGCGCGGGCAGTTCCCCCGGGGCCAGCGGCGCTCGATCGACCACTGCGCGCGTCGCGCTGGGGGTCGGCTGCGGTGTCGGGCTGGGCGCCGGGGCCGGCTGCTCGCCCGAACAGCCGGCAAGCGCGAGCGCCAGCAGCCCCGCGCGCCTGCGCATCAGCTGCGGCAGTCTTCCGTCAGGCGCAGCACCTCGGCCCAGGCCGGCACCACCAGCGCGGTCTGGCCGGGCAGATCGACGATAAAGCGACCGCGGCTGAAGCCCATGGCGTCGAGCAGCGAGTCCTGCGCCGGAAGTGCTGCAGCCACCGTGCCGGTACCGGCCGTGACCGGCAGCGTGCGCGACGTGCTCGACGTGCGGACGGTGAGCGCGCTTCCAGCGGCGGCCGACCCGGTGCGGGTGAGCGTGACTTGGCGACGCGCACGGTCGCACCGCAGCGTCAGCAGCGGCGCGGCTCCGGCAGCGCCGAAGGAAGCCACCGAGCCCTGCCCTTCCTGTGCATAGCGCCAGGTGCCGGGCGTCACCGGCCAGTCTCGCCAGTCGCCGACCGGGCGCGGCGCAACCGGAACGGGCGCAGCCACGGGTGCTGGCGGCGGGGGCGGCGGCCCCGGCGGCGGAGCGGAAGGGGCAACGCACTGGGTAAGGACCAAGAGCGGCAGGATGAGAACGATACGGCGCATACCAGGCTTATGGGCGAAGCCGGCGGGCGGCTCAACCACCCTGCCCCGGACGGCGCGGCCAGCGGTTCGCCGCATCTTTCCTGCCGGGCGCAGGCGGCGGTATCGTTCCGGCCATGACGATCCAGCTCATCTGCCTCGATGCCGACGACACGCTGTGGCACAACATGCGCCACTTCAACGCGACGGAAGAAGCGCTGCTCGCGCTGATCGAGCCGTTCGCGGCGCGCGACATCGCACGCGAGCGGCTGAATGCGTGCGAGAGCCGCAACTTGAAGCTGTACGGCTATGGCGCCAAGGGCTTCACCCTGTCGATGATCGAGACCGCCGCGGAGCTTGCCGGCGATCCGCTGCCCCGCGCGCTGATCGCCGATATCCTGGCGGCGGGTCGTGCGTTGCTGTCGCACCCGGTCGAGCTGTTCGAGGGCATTGCCGATACGCTGGAGCAGCTTGCCGAGCGCGCGCGGCTGGTGCTGGTGACCAAGGGCGACCTGCTCCATCAGGAAGCGAAGCTTGCTGCCTCTGGTCTGGGCGACCGGTTCAGCGGCATCGAGATCGTGAGCGACAAGACGCCCGACACCTTTCGGCGGTTGTTCGCGAAGGAGGGTGTCGCGCCATACGAAGCGGTGATGGCGGGCGACTCGCTGCGCTCCGACATCAACCCCGCGCTGGAAGCGGGCGCCTGGGCGGCGTTCATCCCGCAGGAGGGCGCCTGGGCGCACGAGAACGGCCGGCTGCCCATCGACCATCCGCGCTTCCGCCAGCTGGCGAGCCTGGCCGAACTGCCGGGGTGGATTGATACCCTGGGGTAAGGGCGGCGGCTCGCGAAGTGCGTGCCAGCCGCGGGGAAGCCTCCGCAAACGAAAATGGCCCCGATTGCTCGGGGCCATTCGCTGATCGAAGATTACAAGATCAGAACTTGATGTTGGCGTTCGCGAAGAACGAACGACCGACATAGTCGTAGCCGGAATAGAGCGGTGCGTTGGCAATGGTCGTGTAACCGGTTGCCGTGATCCGCGGCGGCTTGGTGTTCAGCATGTTGCGGACACCCACAGTCAGCTGCAGGCGCTTCTCCACGTTGAACTGCGCGGAGAGCGAATGCAGGAAGTAGTCATCCGCTTCGAGATAGTAGTTGTCGCGGTACGCCTGCACCGTTTCCGGATCCGTGATGCCCGTGACGTTATCGAACGCGAAATACTCATAGGTCTTGCTGTGATCGCCATCGATCCAGTCGAGACCGTAGCGAATCGTCACAGCGTCGAAGCGGAAGGTCGCGTCGAAGTTTCCGACCCAGTCCGGCGACGTCAGCGTGCCGTTGGCGTCTGCAAGATACTCTTCCGGGAACAGTCGGGTCGACTGCTCGGTGTACTTGGTAACACCTGCGTTCAGGATGAACCGGCCACCAAAGAGATCCCGAGCGTAGCGGCCGTTGAACTCGAAGCCCTTCACGATGTTCTCGGACAGGTTCACATAGCTGCTGGTCACGACCAGCCCATTGTTGGCGTCACGCTCGACGAACCGGCAGAGACCTTCGGTCGGATTGAAGTTCTCGGCGCCATAGCAGCGGGCGAGGATCACCGATCCCGAAAGGTCCGAGACGCCGTTGTCGACCTTGATGTCGAAATAGTCGAGCGACAGCGACAGGGAGCCGACCGAGTCCGGCAGCGGAGGACGGACAACCGCACCCACCGTCCAGTTGGTCGACGTCTCTGCGCTCAGACCCGCCTCGGCGCCGCCGACTCGGAAAGTCTGGACGCTGTTGCGCTGCTCGAAATCGGCAGGGAGGCCGATGGACGCGCAGTTGCGTGCGTAGATCTGCTGGACGGGCGACTGGTCACCGGCCGCCGGCAGCGCGCTGCACGGATCGCTGTTGGTGCTCAGGAAGCCGCTGGTTGCGCCAAGATACTGCTCCGCAAGCGCCGGGGCGCGATAGGAAGTACCATAGCTGCCACGGAAGCCGAGGCCGCGGAACGGCTCCCACTCCGCCGCGATCTTGTAGGTCCAGTCCGAACCATAGGACGCATAGTCCGTGAACCGCGCCGAGCCGGTGAAGTTCAGCCGGTAGAAGAACGGCTTGTCGGCCAGCAGCGGCACGAAGATTTCGCCAAAGGCTTCCTTGACGTTGTCCTTGCCGACCGTCGGCGTGGCGGCGGTCAGGCCGAACAGGTTGCCGTTGACCGAGTTCGGGTCGGGCTGGTCGTTGATGCTCTGGCGGCGATGCTCGACGCCCAAGGCAAGCTGGACGTCGCCGCCCGGCAGGGCGAACAGCGGACCGTCGATGTTGAAGGCGTAGGTCGTCTCGCGGAACTGCGTCTTACCGATGGTGTTCGCAACGATGTAGTTACGGAACGCCTCGGGAAGGTCGCCACCGATCACCGCCGCGCTGAGCGCCGGCGCGGCAACGCAGTTCGGGTTTGAGGCAAGGCTCGCGCAGCTGAAGGTGCCGTCGCCGTTCGCCACAACGTTCAGCGAATTCGCCAGGCGATCGGTAAGGAAGGACTCCGCCTCGTAGGTGCCGTCGTTCCACGACTTACCGACATAAGCGTCATAGCGCCACTTCGGGAAGAAGAAGTCACCGCGGATGCCGCCCGACGCGCGGACATAGTCAACAGTCTGGTTCGACGACGTCAGGCCGTAACCGATGAACGCACGCGCCGCGATGTTCTGGCCGCTCGACGTCTCCGTCGGGTTTGCGAACACGCCGTCGCGGATGCTCTCGGGAAGCAGCGGGCTGCCCTGGAGGTAGTCGAGCGACAGCTGGCGATAGAGCGGCGACGACGACTTGCGGCGGGTGGCCAGCACTTCGCCATAGACTTCCGCGTCGCCCAACGCGTTCAGCTTGTAGGTAGCCGAGAGATAGCCGGTGTAGGTCTTCTGACCAGTGATCAGCGGCTCTTCTTCCTGCTCCGGATCATAGCTGTCGCGGTCATAGCTGCCGACGCCCAGGTATCCGGGGAACGGACCGGTAGTCACGCCAGGCGCCGGAACGAAGCGGTTGAAGCGTCCGACGGCACCGCTGGTGCGGCCGATCGCATCCCGCGTGGGAAGGCCCAGGGTGTTGATGGTCACGCCGCCGTTGTCGATCGTGTAGCAGTTGCGCGGGTCGCCAACTGGATACGCATCGCCCGAGCCGAATTCGGAACCTTCGCCATTCAGGAAGCCGCCGATCGGGCAGTCGAAGAACGACACGTCCTTGCGCGCCAGCGCGTCGCGCTTGCGATATTCCAACGATCCGACGACGCTGAGCCGGTCAGCTTGGAAGCCGAACGAGGCGCTGACACGACGATCGATGCCGGCACCGACCTCGGGCACGTTGGTCTGCATGTCGAGCTGCAGGCCGCGAAGAGCGTTGTCGGTGATGATGTTCACCACACCCGCGACGGCGTCCGAGCCATAGACCGACGAGGCGCCGGCCTTGAGCACTTCGATGCGCTCAACGAGCGCATTCGGCAGGACGTTGAGGTCGGCTGCGAGCAGCGAACCGCGCGTACCGCCCGGCGCGAGCCGGCGACCGTTCAGCAGCGTCAGCGTGCGCGACGGCCCGAGGCCGCGCAGGCCGATGGTGTTCGCACCAGTGCCGCCGTCCGTCACGAAGCCGCCGTAGGCGTTGTTGATCTGGGAAGCACCCTGCGTAACCGCAGCGCTCTGCAGCGCGTCCGCCGGACTCGCGAAGCCGGCCTGGGTGATCTCTTCACGACCGATAACGGTCAGCGGCTCCGCGACCGAGAATTCATCGCGGCGAATGCGCGAACCGGTGACGGTGATCTCGCCAGCGTCCGGAGCTGCTTTGGCGCGCGGAGACTCCGGGCTTTCAGCATCTTCGGGAACCTGCGTGGGATCCGGGCTCACTGCCGACTGTGCGAAACCAGGCACAGCGGAAGCGATTGCGAGCGGCAGCAACGCCGCTGCGGCGTACAGATGACAAGACTTCACAGAAATAACCCCCGTTGTTCTGCTCTCTAAGAGCTTGGAACTGGGGCATAAGAAATTTTGCGGAGAGCTTGTTCAAGTCGAACTTGGCGGCAATGTGAAGCTTTTCTGACAGCGTGACAGATTTGTCACGTATTTACCGTTACTTAATGTTTCTGCGCAACACCCTAACGTAAAATTGCGTTGAGTTATAATTTAATTACGTTAGCTGCGTTGACGTTGCCGCGACACGTCCGTTTACGCCCGCCGGTGACTCATTCGCGTCTTCTGCTGCTTTCCGTAGCGGGTCTTGCGCGTCCCCGGCTTGCCCTCGTTGGAGCGACCCATCATCGGCGCCTTGTGCTCCGCTACCGGCAGGCCGAGCTCCTCGTTTTCCAGGCTGCGGATCTCGTCGCGCAGTCGCCCGGCTTCCTCGAACTCCAGGTTCGCGGCGGCCTCGCGCATCTTCTTTTCCAGGCTCTCGATGTAGGAGCGCAGGTTGTGGCCGACCATGTGCGGCCGTTCCTCGTCGATCTCGACCGTGACCTGATCCTTGGAGGCGACATGGGCGATGATGTCGCCGATGTTGCGCTTGATCGTGGTCGGCGTGATGCCGTGCTCTAGGTTGTACGCCTTCTGCTTTTCGCGGCGGCGGTCGGTCTCCGCGATCGCGCGCTCCATGCTGCCGGTCATGCGATCGGCATAGAGGATCACGCGGCCTTCCACGTTGCGCGCGGCGCGGCCGATCGTCTGGATGAGCGAGGTTTCCGAACGGAGGAAGCCTTCCTTGTCGGCGTCGAGGATCGCGACCAGCCCGCATTCGGGGATGTCGAGGCCCTCGCGCAGCAGGTTGATGCCGACCAGCACGTCGTAGACGCCCAGTCGCAGGTCGCGGATCAGCTCGATGCGTTCCAGCGTCTCGACGTCGGAATGCATGTAGCGGACCTTGAGCCCGGCCTCGTGCATGAACTCGGTCAGATCCTCGGCCATGCGCTTGGTGAGGGTCGTCACCAGCGTGCGATAGCCGGCCTGCGCCGTCTTCTTCGCCTCGTGGATGAGGTCGTCGACCTGTTCCTCGACCGGCTTGATCTCGATCGGCGGGTCGATGAGGCCGGTGGGGCGGATGACCTGTTCGGAGAAGACGCCGCCGGTCTGCTCCAGCTCCCAGCCGCCCGGCGTTGCCGAGACGCAGACGGTCTGCGGGCGCATCGCATCCCATTCGTTGAACCGCAGCGGGCGGTTGTCGATGCACGACGGCAGGCGGAAGCCGTATTCGGCGAGCGTAATCTTGCGACGATGGTCACCGCGGGCCATGCCGTTGACCTGGCCGATGGTCTGGTGGCTCTCGTCCACGAACAGCAGCGCGTTTTCGGGAAGATATTCGAACAGCGTGGGCGGCGGCTCGCCGGGGAGGCGGCCGGTGAGGAAGCGCGAGTAGTTCTCGATGCCGGCGCAGCTGCCGGTGGCGGCGATCATCTCAAGGTCGAAGTTGGTGCGCTGCTCCAGCCGCTGGGCTTCCAGCAGCTTGCCTTCGATGTGGAGTTCCTTCAGCCGCTCGGCGAGCTCGTGCTTGATCGCCTCGCTGGCCTGCTTGAGCGTGGGGCCGGGCGTCACATAGTGCGAGTTGGCGTAGACGCGCACCGAGTTCAGCTCGGCGACCTTCTTGCCGGTCAGCGGATCGAACTCGGTGATTGCCTCGATCTCGTCGCCGAAGAAGGTGATGCGCCAGGCACTGTCCTCATAGTGCGAGGGGAACAGCTCCAGGCTGTCGCCGCGCACGCGAAAGGCACCGCGCTGGAAGGCGGCGTCATTGCGCTTGTACTGAAGCGCGACGAGCTTGCGCACGATCTCGCGCTGATCGACGACCTGGCCCTTCTTGAGGTCGAAGATCATCGCCGAATAAGTCTCGACCGAGCCGATGCCGTAGAGGCACGACACCGAGGCGACGATGATGACGTCGTCGCGTTCGAGCAGCGAGCGCGTAGCCGAGTGGCGCATCCGGTCGATCGCCTCGTTCACCGAGCTTTCCTTCTCGATGTAGGTGTCCGACCGCGGCACGTACGCCTCGGGCTGGTAATAGTCGTAGTAGCTGACGAAGTATTCGACCGCATTGTCGGGGAAGAAGCTCTTGAACTCGCCATAGAGCTGGGCGGCCAGGATCTTGTTCGGCGCCAGGATCAGCGCGGGACGCTGCAGCGCCTCGATCGTCTTGGCCATGGTGAAGGTCTTGCCCGAGCCGGTGACGCCCAGCAGCACCTGGTCGCGCTCGCCGGCCTCGGCGGCGGCGACGAGTTCGGCAATGGCCGTAGGCTGGTCGCCCGACGCCTCATATTCCGAGACGAGCTTGAACGGCTTGCCGCCCTCTACCTTGGGCGGGCGGGCCGGCCGGTGCGGCACGAACGAGGGGCCGGTCTCCGGCTCGGCAAGGCTGGTACGGATCTGGATCGCCATAGGGGCCCGATATGGGGATGCGGCCAAGCAGCGGCAACGTGAGCCCCAAGCTTTGCTTTGGTTGACCCGACGACGCGCACCCCATAGTGCGATGCCCTCGCAACAAGCCCAGGCAAGACGAACCGCGCCTGTTCCGGCGTGGCTGAAGGAAGAAGTGCATGACCGACGTCCGCGAACCCGCGCTCATCCCCGAGACCAGCGCGTTCCTCAACGTGAAGGTGCTGTGGGTCCGCCACTGGAACGACCGGCTGTTCTCGTTCGCGGTCGAGCGGCCGTCGAGCTTCCGCTTCCGTTCGGGCGAGTTCGTGATGATCGGCCTGCCGGGCGAGAAGAAGCCGATCATGCGCGCCTATTCGATAGCTAGTCCGCATTATGCCGAGGAGCTGGAGTTCCTGTCGATCAAGGTCGAGGACGGCCCCCTCACCTCCAAGCTGCAGCTGATCCAGCCGGGTGACGAGGTGTATCTGGGCAAGAAGCCGACCGGCACGCTCGTCACCGACGCGCTGACCGGCGGCAAGCGACTGTTCTTCTTCTCGACGGGCACCGGCCTGGCGCCGTTCCTGAGCCTGGCGCGCGATCCGGACGTCTATTCGATGTTCGACCAAGTGATCCTGGTGCATTCGGTGCGCCAGGTGAGCGACCTTGCCTATCATGATGAGCTCGCGTCGCGGCTGGCCGACGATCCGCTGGTGTCGGACGAGGCGCAGGTGCAGTTCCACTATATCCCGACCGTGACGCGCGAGGCGTTCCGCAACACCGGCCGCATCAACGACCTGATCGAGAGCGCGGCGCTGTTCGGCGAGCCGGTGCAGGGCCCGAAGAAGCTGGATCCGGAAACCGACCGCATCATGATGTGCGGCAGCATGGCAATGATCCGCGACTTCGCCGCGATGCTGGAGGGCATGGGCTTTGTGGAGGGCTCCAACGCCAGCCCGGGGCAGTATGTGATCGAGCGCGCCTTCGTCGACTGATCGAACCCGAGCCGGCGCTTCCTTCACCGTGCTCCTGCGCAGGCAGGAGCCCAGGGCCAAGCAGAACAACAGCTCGTAGCGCTTGGTACCCTGGGCTCCCGCCTGCGCGGGAGCACGAAGCAGTAGCGCCCGCCCATCTTGCCGCAGCGCAGCGAGCTTGCTAGAGGCGCGCCAGCATCGAGAGTCGGGGCGACCCCGACACCAACCTGCTCCCGAGCAAGGTGGTGCCTTCGCGCTTCGCGGGAAGGGATGTGGCCGGTCGGCAAACCACGGGACCCAAGCCACGCGTCGCACCGACTCTCCAACGAGGTACGACAAAGGCATGACCCAAGAACCCCAGCAGTTCGCCAGCGACAATTATGCCGGCATTTGCCCCGCGGCATGGGACGCGATGGCAGAGGCCAACCACGGCTATGTGCCCGCTTATGGCGAGGATCCGTGGACGCAGCGCGCCTCCGACTCGTTCCGCACCCTGTTCGAAACCGACTGCGAGGTGTTCTTCGCGTTCAACGGCACCGCGGCCAATTCGCTCGCTCTGGCGGCGCTGTGCCAGTCCTATCACAGCGTCATCTGCTCTTCGTCGGCGCACGTCGAGACCGACGAGTGCGGGGCGCCGGAGTTCTTTTCCAACGGCTCCAAGCTGCTGGTGGCGCAGACCGACGACGGCAAGCTGACGCCGGCGGCCGTGCGGGCGCTGGCGACCGGCCGTTCGGACATCCACTTCCCCAAGCCGCGCGCGGTGACGATCACTCAGCCGACCGAGACCGGCCAGGTCTACTCGCTGGACGAGATCCGGGCGCTGTCCGCCACCTGCCGTGAACTGGGCCTGCGGCTGCACATGGACGGCGCGCGCTTCGCCAACGCCTGCGCGGCACTCGGCTGCTCGCCGGCCGAGATGACCTGGCGTTCGGGCGTCGACGTGCTGTGCTTCGGCGGGACCAAGAACGGCATGGCGGCCGGCGAGGCGATCCTGTTCTTCGACCACGCCCTGGCGCTCGACTTCGATTACCGCTGCAAGCAGGCGGGGCAGCTCGCCTCCAAGATGCGCTTCCTGGCCGCCCCCTGGGTGGGCATGCTGGAGAGCGGCGTGTGGCTGAGCAATGCCGCCCACGGCAATGACTGTGCGCGGCGGCTGGCGACGGCAATCGCCGACCTGCCGGGCGTGGAGCCGATGTTCCCGGTGGAGGCGAACGCGGTGTTCCTGCGTGCGCCGGAGCCGGTGCTCGAAGGGCTGCGCGCGCGCGGCTGGCGCTTCTACACCTTCATCGGCGGCGGCGCCCGCTTCATGTTTGCGTGGGACGCGGACCTGGCGCGGGTAGATGCGCTTGCCCGGGATCTGCGTGCCGCAGTCCACGAGGCGCAGGCCGGCGCCACGCTGGCGGCCTGACCCTCTCTCCGCTGCGGGCCGCGCACTGCGGCTCGCGGCGGTCACCTCCACACCCGAACATTCTCCGACGCCGGGCGACGCTCGGCGGCTTACGCTCGCCTGTTGACGAATGCGCAGATTCGTTGTGTATTCACAACATCTGCAGCGGTGTGCGGTATGCTGAAGCTCTACAACAGGATTGCCCTCTTCCGAACCGAACGAGGTCTCACCCGCCGGGCGCTTGCCGAGGCGGTCGAGGTGAATCCGCAGACCATCGGCTATCTCGAGCGCGGCGACTACAAGCCCAGCCTGGAGCTGGCGATGAAGATCGCGGGCGTATTCGATGTGCCCATCGAGTTGCTGTTTTCCTTTTCGCCCTTTCCCCCGGTCGCGGACGCGCTGCGTCGAGCAGGAGAGCAATGATGGTTCGAAAGACCTTTGCCGAGCGGCTGGACGACAGCGTTCGATGGACCGGCATCCCCGACCTCGTGAAGAGGCCGCCGCATCGCCGGTCGCGGCGCTGGGCACCGCTGCTGGCGCTGACCCTTGCCACCGGCGGCCTGGTCTATGCCATCGTCGACGACGCCCGGCTGCCGTTCGGCTATATGTTCGTGATGGTGGGATTTGCGGTGGCGGTGTTCATGCCGCTATCCGGTCCCGTCAAGAACTGGACGGCGTCGGAAGTGGCCGACGAGCGTGAGCGTGAGCTTCGCCGTACCGCCTATCTGGTGGCGCTCACGGCGGTGGCTGTCACCGCCTATGGCGGCATCATCCTGCTTGCGGCGCTGCCCGTGGCACTGGGCTGGTCGATCGACCAGCTCTGTTCCAGGCTGATGGCGCTCGCCTTCTACCTCGCCACGCAATATTACGCAGTGCCCACGCTCTATGCGAGCTGGGCACTGCGGCCGGAACGGGAGGACGAGGACGCCTGACCGAAGTCAGGCGTTTTCGAGCAGGCGCTCCTTGGCGATCTTCTCGCGCCAGACCAGCGGCGCGAGGGTGTGGACGTTCTGTCCCTCCGCATCGACCGCGACGGTGACGGGGAAGTCCTGCACCTCGAACTCGTAGATGGCTTCCATCCCGAGGTCCTCGAAGCCGACGACCTTGGAACCCTTGATCGCGCGGGCGACGAGGTACGCAGCACCGCCGACCGCCATCAGATAGGCACTCTTGTTCTCGCGGATGGCGTCCGTCGCCGCCGGGCCGCGCTCCGCCTTGCCGACCATCGCGAGCAGGCCCTGGTCAAGCATCATGCGCGTGAACTTGTCCATGCGGGTGGCGGTGGTGGGGCCGGCCGGGCCGACGACTTCCTCACCGACGGGATCGACGGGGCCGACATAGTAGATCACGCGGCCCTTGAACTCGACCGGCAGTTCCTCGCCGCGGGCCAGCATGTCGGCGATGCGCTTGTGCGCGGCGTCGCGGCCGGTGAGCATCTTGCCGTTCAGCAGCAGGCGGTCGCCGTGCTTCCACGACTGCACCACTTCGGGCGTCAGCGTGTCGAGATCGACGCGCTTGGCTTCGGCCGACGGCTTCCACTCCACCTTCGGCCATTCGTCGAGCTTGGGCGCTTCCAGATAGACCGGGCCCGAGCCGTCGAGGGTGAAGTGTGCGTGACGGGTGGCGGCGCAGTTCGGGATCATCGCCACCGGCTTGGACGCGGCATGGGTCGGCCAGTCGAGGATCTTGATGTCGAGGATGGTGGACAAGCCACCCAGCCCCTGCGCGCCGATGCCGAGCGCGTTGACCTTGTCGAACAGTTCGATGCGCAGCGCCTCGATATCGTTCTGCGGGCCGCGCTGCTTGAGCTGTGCCATGTCGATGGCACCCATCAGCGATTCCTTGGCGAGCAGCATCGCCTTTTCGGCGGTACCGCCGATGCCGATGCCGAGCATGCCGGGCGGGCACCAGCCGGCACCCATCTGCGGCACCATCTCCAGCACCCAGTCGACGATCGAGTCGCTGGGGTTCATCATCTTGAACTTGGTCTTGTTCTCCGAGCCGCCGCCCTTGGCCGCTACGTCGACCGAGACGGTGCTGCCCGGCACCATCTCGACGTGCATCACGCTGGGCGTATTGTCGCGGGTGTTGCGGCGGGTGAAGGCGGGGTCGGCGAGGATCGAGGCGCGCAGCTTGTTCTCCGGGTGGAGATAGGCGCGGCGCACGCCCTCATCGACGACTTCCTGCAGCGAGCGGTTCGACTGGAGCCGGCAGTCCTGACCCCACTTCACGAACACGGTGACGATGCCGGTGTCCTGGCAGATCGGCCGATGCCCCTCCGCGCACATGCGGCTGTTCGTCAGGATCTGCGCGATGGCGTCCTTGGCCGCCGGGCTCTGTTCCGCCTCATAGGCCTGGCCCAGCGCGCGGATGTAATCCATCGGGTGGTAGTAGCTGATGAACTGGAGGGCGTCGGCGACGCTTTCGATCAGGTCGGCTTCGGTGATGATGGTGGTCATTGCGGGTCCATGTTCGGTTTGGGCCCCTATGCAACATGGGCGGGCTTACGAAAACCGCCCTCCGCGCGATCGGCACGCGCCTTGATCGCGGCGGCGGCCGTGCGTACCGACCGAGGCATGGACCCGCTGCCCCAGACCGACCAGGACGCCACCCAGGAGCTCGCCGCGCTCTCCGCCGAGATCGCGCGCCACAACCAGCTCTATCACGACGCCGACGCGCCGGAGATCAGCGACGCCGACTATGACGCGCTGGTCCGCCGCAATGCCGCGATCGAGGCCGCCTTCCCGCACCTGGTGCTGAGCGACTCGGCGGCGCGGCAGGTGGGCGCGACGCCGACCGGACACTTGGCCAAGGTGGCGCATGCGCGGCCGATGCTGAGCCTCGACAACGCATTCACCGACGAGGAGGTCGCGGACTTCGTCGGGCGCGTGCGACGGTTCCTGGCGCTGGCTGCCGATGCACCGGTGGTGCTGACCGCCGAGCCCAAGATCGACGGGCTGTCCTGTTCGCTCCGCTATGAGGACCGGCGGCTGGTGCGCGCGCTGACCCGCGGCGACGGCGCAGTGGGCGAAGACGTGACGGCGAACGTTCGCACGATCGCAGACATCCCCGAGACGCTGCCCGAGGACGCGCCCGAGCTCTTCGAGGTGCGGGGCGAGGTGTATATGGAGAAGGCGGCGTTCGCGGCGCTGAACGCGCGGCTGCTGGCCGATGCGGTCGATCCCGCCAAGGCGCGGCAGTTCGCGAATCCGCGCAATGCGGCTGCCGGATCGCTGCGCCAGAAGGATGCGGGGGTGACCGCCACCCGCCCCTTGCGGTTCCTGATGCACGGCTGGGGCGAGACCAGCAGCCTGCCCGGCGACACCCAGGCCGAGGTGGTGACGGCGATCCGCGGCTGGGGCTTTCCGGTTGCCGACAGCTTTGCACTGAGCCCGACGCTGGAGGACGCACTCGGCGTCTACCGCGCGATCGAGGCGCAGCGCGCGGACCTGCCGTTCGATATCGACGGCGTCGTCTACAAGGTCGACCGGCTCGACTGGCAGGCGCGGCTCGGCCAGGTCGGGCGTGCGCCGCGCTGGGCGCTGGCGCACAAGTTCCCGGCGGAGCGTGCGCAAACGACGCTGGAGCGGATCGACATCCAGGTCGGGCGCACGGGCAAGCTCACCCCGGTCGCGCGGCTGGAGGCGGTGACCGTGGGCGGCGTGGTCGTCACCAACGCGACGCTGCACAACGCCGACGAGATCGCGCGGCTGAGCGTGCGGCCGGGCGACCGGGTGGTGCTGCAGCGCGCGGGCGACGTAATCCCGCAGATCGTCGACAATCTGACCCGCGACGTGGCGCGGGAGCCTTGGGCGTTCCCGACCCATTGCCCGGAATGCGGCTCCGACGCGGTGGCCGAAGAGGGTGGGGTCGATATTCGCTGCACCGGGGGGCTGATCTGCCCGGCGCAGCGCGTCGAGCGGTTCAAGCATTTCGCCAGCCGCGGCGCGCTCGACATCGAGGGGCTGGGCGCGACCACGATCGAGGCCTTCGTGCGCGACGGGCTGCTGCACTCGCCGGCCGACATCTTTCGCCTGAAGGACCGCCGCGGCGACATCCTGGCGCGCGAACGCTGGGCGGAGATCTCGGTCGACAACCTGCTCGCCGCGATCGAGGCGAAGCGGGAACCCGACCCGGTGCGGCTGCTGTTCGGGCTGGGCATTCGCCACATCGGCATCGTGACGGCGCGCGACCTGCTCAAGCGCTATGCCACCCTGCCAGCGATCCAGACGCTGTCGGACGAGATCATCGCGCTGCGCCAGGGCATGGCACCGGTGGTGGGCGAGAGCGACCAGAAGTTCCAGGCGCGCGTCGACAAGGCGATCGCCGAGCACATCGGCGTCGAGAACGTCGGCGCGGCGGTGGGCCATGCGCTGGCGGACTTCTTTGCGGAGCCCCACAACCGCGATCTGTGGGCAGACTTGCTGAGCGAAGTATCGCCACCGGCTTTCGTGCCGGAGGTGCGCGACTCGGAAGTGACGGGACTGACGGTCGTCTTCACCGGCACCCTCGAAACCATGTCCCGCGACGAAGCGAAGGCGCAGGCGGAGGCGCTGGGCGCGCGCGTGGCAGGTTCCGTGTCCGCCAAGACCGGACTGGTCGTCGCCGGTGCAAACGCCGGGTCCAAGCTCAAGAAAGCAGCAGAACTGGGCATCCGCGTGGTAAACGAAAGCGAATGGGCGCAAATCGTTACGACAGCAGCATAATTTTAGGCGGACCACCGAGTGTGGCGTTTGTGCAACGCAGCAAAAAGCTTTTGGTTCCCCCTCCCCTCATTGTCACAAAGCGGACATATGAATCGCCCACGGGGCGGCCAGACGGTGAACGGGCACCGCGTCTGAGCATCCGCTCACGATAGGGGAACACATGCGTACGAAGCTTTTTGCAGGCGTGGCTTTCGCCGCGCTGGTCATTCCGGCTGCCGCGATGGCGCAGTCGACTGCATCGCAGGAGTTTAACGAGGGTAGCGAAGTCGTCGTCACGGGCCGGGCCGATCGGACGATCGGGGGCGTGGACCTTCCGAACCAGCCCAAGGCGCAGGTGGTCCTCGACAGCGAAATCATCCAGCGGCAGCGTCCGGGCCAGACGATCAACGACGTCATCAACCTGGTTCCGGGTGTCAGCTTCCAGAACAACGACCCCTATGGTTCGTCGGGCGGCGGCTTCCGCATCCGCGGCTTCGATTCGTCGCGCATCTCGCAGACGCTGGACGGCATTCCGCTGAACGACAGCGGCAACTACGCCATCTACACCAACCAGCAGGTCGACAGCGAGATCATCGACAACGTCAGCGTCAACCTGGGCGCGACCGACGTCGACAGCCCGACTGCCTCGGCCGTCGGCGGCACCGTGAACCTGCGCACCCGCGTCCCCGGCGATGAGTTGGGCGCGATGTTCACCGCTTCCTATGGTGAGTACGACTATCACCGCGTGTTCGGCATGATCGACACCGGCGACATCACCGGCATGGGCACCAAGGCGTTCGCCTCGGCTTCCTGGGTTTCGTACGACAACCCGTTCAACAATTACGGCCGCGTCAAGAAGCAGCAGTACAACGCCCGTATCTATCAGGATCTGGGCGGCAACGGCGACTTCGTCTCGATCGCTGGCCACTACAACCAGGCTCGCAACAACTTCTTCGGTTCGGGACCCCTGCGCGCGGACGAAGGCCGCACCACGGGTACCGGCAGCGGCAATCGCTTCCCGACCAGCTTCGGCGAAGCCAGCTATGACGTTCCGGCGTGCAGCACCGACACGCCGCAGGCGGGCGCGGTCGATGCACCCAACAGCTGCGCGACCGACTATGACCGTCGCTACAATCCGTCGAACACCGGCAACATTCGCGGCACGTCGCGCTTCACCCTGGCAGACGGCCTGACGCTGACGGTCGACCCGAGCTACCAGTACACCAAGGCGAACGGCGGCGGCACCGTCGTCGGCAGCGAAAGCGGTCGTACGGTCGCAGGTCAGACCTTCTACGGCTTCAGCGGCAACAGCTACTACTTCGGCCGCGACCTGAACGGCGACGGGGACACCCTCGACACGGTGCGTCTGCTGGCTCCGAGCCAGACGCAGACGAACCGCTACATGGTGATTTCGAACCTGGTGTATCAGATCAACGACGCGCACCGCGTTCGACTGTCCTACACCTATGATCGTGCGCGCCATCGTCAGACCGGTGAAACCGGCTACCTGTACAGCAATGGCGAGCCGTTCGACGTCTTCCCGATCAACGACCCGATCACCGACGTGGACGGCAACGTGGTCCAAAAGCGCGATCGCAAGTCGTACGCTATCCTGAACCAGGTGTCGGGCCAGTATCGCGGCGAGTTTCTTGAGAACAACCTTGTGCTCGACCTCGGCCTGCGCGTGCCGTTCTTCAAGCGGGACCTGAACCAGAACTGCTTCACCACCGCTGCCAACGGCAACGTCGACTGCATCTCGTCGGACAACGCGGCTGCCTATGCCGCAGCGAACCCCGGCTATGCAGCGCCACGCTCGCGTGACTATAAGTACAACCGTGCGCTTCCGAATGTCGGGCTGACCTACAACTTCACGCCGCAGGCCAGCATCTTCGCCAGCTACGCGAAGGGCCTGTCGGTTCCGGGTACGGACACCCTGTACAGCGCGCTTTACTTCGACGAGGGCGTTGAAGGTGCGGATCCGGCTCCGGAGACCACCGACAGCTTCGACCTGGGCCTGCGCTACCGGTCGGGTATCGTCACGGCACAGCTGGGCGGCTACTACATCAAGTTCAAGAACCGCATCGCCACCGCGTTCGATGCTGAGCTTGGCGAGAGCGTCTCCCGCAACATCGGCAAGGTCAACCGCTACGGCTTCGACGGCAGCATCTCGGTGCAGCCGATCCGCGAGATCACGGCCTATGTCTTCGGTTCCTACTTGAACTCGGAGATCCAGGACGATCTGCAGACCGGCGCGAGCACCTTCCTGGCGACTGCTGGCAAGCAGGAGTCGGGCATGTCGAAGTGGAGCTTCGGGGGCCGTCTGCAGGGCACGCTGGGTCCGATTGAGCTTGGTGCGCAGGTGAAGTACACCGGCCCGCGCTTCATCAACGACATCAACGAGCCGCTGGTTCAGACCGTCAATGGCGTCGCCAACACCGAGGTTTTCCCGGCCAAGGTGGACGGCTACACGCTGGTCGACCTCGATGCGCGCTTCTCGCTGGAGAAGCTGGGCCTCGAGAAGACCTTCTTCCAGCTGAACGTGTCGAACCTCTTCAATGAGTTTTACGTCGGCTACATCAGCGGCAGCTCGGGCAACACGAGCGTTCCGTTCGTGCAGTTCGGTGCTCCACGCGCCGTCAGCGGCTCGGTCGTGATCGCCTTCTAAGCCTTCGGACCGGACCTAAAGCAGGCCGCCGTTCCCCCCACCGGGGGAGCGGCGGTTTCGCTTTTTGGCGAGGTGTGTGGCTTCCGCGCCCCTATCGCGCACAGTGCACCCGCAGTAAGGCGGCGGCATCATGGCAGCCGTGTCCTCCCTCTTCTCGCGCCCGTTCTTTGAAGAAAAGACGCGGGCCTTCTGGATACTCCAGGCAGCGGGTTGGAGCGGCTATCTGCTGCTGCGCACCGTCTCCACCGTCTTCAACGCGCCGAGTGCCAAGGTGGTGCTGGGCGTCATCGTCGAATCCATCGTCGGCTATTGCCTGACGCTGCTGATGTCGGTGCTGTATGGCAGCTATCGCAAGCTGCCGCGGCTGTGGGCGATCGTCTGCACGTTGCTGACGCTGGTGGTCGCGACGCTGCTCTATGCGGTGATCGAGGCCTATACCTTCTCCCTCTTCCGCACGAACGCCCCGGTCGCAGTGCTGGACCTGTCGCTGCTGCCGGCGTTGCTGTTCCTTACCTCTACCGTGCTGGCGGGCTGGTCGGCGCTCTACTTCGGCATCAACTTCTACCTGATCGTCGAGCAGCAGAGCCGCACCATGCAGGCGCTAGAGAACCAGGCGTCGTCGGCGCAGCTGGCGATGCTGCGCTACCAGCTGAACCCGCACTTCCTGTTCAACACGCTCAACTCGATTTCGACGCTGGTGCTGCTCAAGCACACCGAACGCGCGAACATCATGCTGTCGCGGCTGTCCTCGTTCCTGCGCTACACGCTTGCCAACGAGCCGACCGCGCACGTGACGCTGGCGCAGGAGGTGGAGACGCTGAAGCTCTACCTCGATATCGAAAAAATGCGCTTCGAGGAGCGGTTGCAGACGCGCTTCGACATCGATCCGCGCGTCGCCAACGCCCGCCTGCCCTCGCTGCTGCTGCAGCCGCTGGTCGAAAACGCGATCAAATACGCAGTTACCCCGAAGGAAGAGGGGGCCGAGATTTCGGTTACGGCTCGGCTCGCCGGGGAACGGGTGCAGATTGGCGTTTCGGACACCGGCCCGGGCTTGAACGAGGCGTCGCGCAGGCCGACCTTATCGACCGGCGTGGGACTGGCAAACATCCGGGAGCGACTGGCGCAGGCATATGGTGAGGACCATCGCCTCGACACGCGGTCGATTCCGGGCAGCGGGTTCAGCGTCGAGATCGAAATTCCGTTCCAGGTCGAGGAACGCACGCGAGAGGCTGCATGACCATCCGTACCATCCTAGTCGACGACGAGCCGCTGGCCATCCAGGGGCTGGAACTGCGCCTGCAGACGCATGAAGACGTCGAGATCGTCGACAAGTGCGTCAACGGCCGCGAGGCCATCCGTTCGATCAAGACGCACAAGCCCGACCTTGTCTTTCTGGACATCCAGATGCCGGGCTTCGACGGCTTCTCGGTCGTGCAGGGGCTCATGGAGGTCGAGCCGCCGCTGGTGGTGTTCGTCACCGCCTATTCCGACCACGCGCTGCGCGCGTTCGAGGCGCAGGCGGTCGATTACCTCATGAAGCCGGTGGACGACTCCCGGCTCGCCGACACGCTCGACCGCGTACGCCAGCGATTGAGCGAGAAGCGCGGCCAGGCCGAGGTCGACCGGCTGAAGGAAGTGCTGGCCGAGGTCGCGCCGGAAGCTGCCGAGACGCTGTCGGACGGCGTGGACGGCGGCCACAACGCCAACCGCTTCGAAAAGCTGATCAACATCAAGGATCGCGGCCAGATCTTCCGCGTCGACGTCGACACGATCGAACGCATCGACGCGGCCGGCGATTACATGTGCATCTACACCGGCGACAACACGCTGATCCTGCGCGAGACGATGAAGGACCTGGAAAAGCGGCTCGACCCGCGCCGGTTCCAGCGCGTCCACCGCTCGACGATCGTCAACCTGGATCTGGTCAAGCAGGTGAAGCCGCACACCAACGGCGAGTGCTTCCTGGTGCTGGATTCGGGCGCACAGGTGAAGGTCAGCCGCAGCTATCGCGACGTGGTGGCGCGCTTCGTTCACTGAGGCGGGCGGCCGGTTCGGCTGTTCCGGGGCGATTTCCCGGTAGAGATCGGATTGAGGTGCAAAGGCGCGGGTGGGTGCCGGTCTTTCGCGCCCCCGGCATCCCCGCGGGGGCAGCGGATCGAGGGTTGTGCTGAACAACCGCCGACGGCGCGTGGAACCCTGGGCTCCCGCCTTCGCGGGAGCACAAAGAGGGGGTTTGCCGAATGGTTAGGCGCCTCCCAGTTCCTCGGAAAGTCAGCCCCCGCCCCCCCGTGCCGTATCCCCGCGCAGGCGGGGATCCAGAGTTACCCAGAGCAACGGCCGATAGCGCCGGGAACCCTGGGCTCCCGCCTTCGCGGGAGCACCAGAAGGAGATTTCGGAGGGTTGCTCACCTTTGAGCGGGCGCCCCAACTGGGCCCCGGCCTTCGCCGAGCTACGGGTCGGCGTGCGTGGAGCGCTATGCGCGAACACCGATGCAAGAAGGGCCACCCTGGGGTGGCCCTTTTTCATTCAGCCCTGCGGCTCTTCGGTGCTCTCGGTCGCGTCCGCCTCGGTGCCGGTCTGGAACCAGGCTTCGACCGGACCGGTAAGCTTGATCGTCAGCGGCTGGCCGTGACGGTCCATCTTCTTGCCAAGCCCGACGCGGATCCAGCCTTCGGAAATCGAATATTCCTCGACGTCGCGGCGCTCCACGCCCTTGAAGCGGATGCCGACGCCGCGTTCCAGCGCCTCACGGTCGAAGTGCGGGCTGCGCGGGTTGATCGAAAGGTGGTCGGGGGGTGTATCGCTCATGGGCGGCCGCATGGCGCAAAAGCGCGTCCGCGCCAACAAAAAAAGGGCGGCGCGAGCCCTGCCCGCGCCGCCCCTCGCTCAAACGTCCGCTTGGCTCAGTTGCAGACGCGCACACGCACCGGGTGACCATAATAGGGGTCGTAGCGGCGCTCGTCCCAGCACCGGCGATCATCGCGGTAGCGATCGGCATAATAGCCGTCGGCCGGATAATAGCCGCGCTCACGATAATAGCGGTCGTCGTAGTCATAATCGTAGCCGCGGTCGCGATAGTAGCGGTCGCGATAGGCGCGATCATTGGCGTCCGAGGCGAGCGCCGCACCCAGCACCACGCCGACGACACCGGCCGCCAGTGCCGGACCTGCCGAGCTGCGGCCGTGATAATGGTGATAGCGCGGGTAATAGCCGCCGCGATAGCGCTGCGCCTCCGCGGGGGCCGCTGCGGTCAGGGCGGTTGCGGCCAAGGCGAGGCCCAGGCCGGCCTTCTTCAACAGGGTCTTCATCTGCCAACTCCTCCTTTCGCGCGCGCGGGCGTGACGGGCATCAACGCAGGACGGGCGCCGAAGATCGGCAGGTAGCGCAGCAGCACTGAACCAGACGGTAACCGCCTGTTCAGCCGCGGTTTATCCAGGAAAAACAAAGGGCGCCGGATGCTGGTGCATCCGACGCCCTTTGTGTCGAGAGCTGCGAGGCTCAGGCCGCCTTCGACCGCGACATGCGCTTGCGCACGTTCGGGTCAAGGTACCGCTTGCGAAGACGGATGTTCTTCGGCGTGACTTCGACCATCTCGTCGTCGTCGATGTAGGCGATGGCCTGCTCCAGCGTCATCTTCTTCGGCGGGGTCAGGCGAATGGCATCGTCCTTGCCGCCCGACGCGCGGAAGTTGGTGAGCTGCTTCGCCTTCATCGGGTTGACCTCAAGGTCGTCCGTCTTGGCGTTCTCGCCGATGATCATGCCCTCATAGAGCGCCTCGCCATGGCCGACGAACAGCACGCCACGATCCTCGAGCGGCCCAAGCGCATAGCCCTGGGCCTCGCCCGCGCCGTTGGAGATCAGCACGCCGTTCTTGCGGCCTTCGATCGCGCCCTTGTGGGGGCCGTACTTCTCGAACAGGCGGTTCATGATGCCGGTGCCGCGGGTGTCCGACAGGAACTCGCCGTGGTAGCCGATCAGGCCACGCGACGGTGCCGAGAAGGTGATGCGGGTCTTGCCGCCACCCGACGGACGCATGTCCGTCATCTCGGCCTTGCGCTGGTTCATCTTGTCGACGACCGTGCCCGAGAATTCATCGTCCACGTCGATGACGACCGTCTCGTACGGCTCGGTCTTCTTGCCTTCCTCGTCGGTGCCGAACAGCACGCGCGGGCGGCTGATGCCAAGCTCGAAGCCCTCGCGGCGCATCGTCTCGATCAGAACGCCCAGCTGAAGCTCGCCGCGGCCGGCGACTTCGAAGCTGTCCTTGTCCTCGCTCTCGGTGACCTTGATCGCGACGTTGGACTCGGCTTCGCGCTCCAGGCGGTCACGGATCATGCGGCTGGTGACCTTCGAGCCCTCACGCCCTGCCATCGGCGAGTCGTTGACGGCGAAACGCATCGACAGCGTCGGCGGATCGATCGGCTGCGCCTGGATCGCCTCCGTCACGGTCGTGTCGCAGATCGTGTTCGACACGGTTGCGACGGCAAGACCGGCGAGGCTGATGATGTCGCCAGCCTTGGCTTCCTCGGTCGGCACGCGCTCCAGACCCTGGAAGGTCATGATCTTGGAGGCGCGGCCGGTCTCGATCACGTTGCCCGCCATGTCGAGCGCGTGGATCGGCTGGTTGAGCTTCACCGTGCCCGACTGGACGCGGCCGGTGAGGATGCGGCCCAGGAAGTTGTCACGGTCGAGCAGCGTCACCAGGAAGCTGAACGGCGCATCGACGTCGAGGTTCGGCGCCGGCACGTGGCTGACGATCTTCTCGAACAGCGGGGTCAGCGTGCCTTCGCGCGCATCGGGATTGTCCGAGGCATAGCCGTTGCGGCCCGAGGCGTAGAGCACGGGGAAGTCGAGCTGCTCGTCGGTCGCGTCGAGCGACACGAACAGGTCGAACACCTCGTCCAGCACTTCCTGAACGCGGCTGTCGGCGCGGTCGATCTTGTTGACGACGACGATCGGCTTCAGGCCGAGCTTCAGCGCCTTGCCGGTCACGAACTTCGTCTGCGGCATCGCGCCTTCCGACGAGTCGACCAGCAGGATCACGCCGTCAACCATCGAGAGGATGCGCTCCACCTCGCCGCCGAAGTCGGCGTGGCCGGGGGTGTCGACGATGTTGATGCGCACCGGCTCGCCGCCGCCCGGAGGGGCCCATTCGACCGAGGTCGGCTTGGCGAGAATGGTGATCCCGCGCTCCTTCTCGAGGTCGTTGGAGTCCATCGCGCGCTCTTCCACGCGCTGGTTGTCGCGGAAGGTGCCCGACTGGCGGAACAGCTGGTCGACGAGGGTGGTTTTGCCATGATCGACGTGCGCGATGATGGCGATGTTGCGCAGGCTCATTCAATTTCCCGGAAAGTGGCCGACGCAATGCGCGGGCGGTTTCGGCGCGGCCCATAGCCTATTTGCCGCGGCGCGGAAAGGTCATTCGACGAAGCGGCTGCCCGCATCCACATGGACATGACACGCCGGCGTGTTGTTTGCCTGATACACTTGCGCCGCTGCGGCAAGCAACTATCCTCAGGAGCGACAGACACAGGAGACGATATGGCGACGCAGGTAGCGGAACAGGAGCTAAAACTCGAAGCGCCGGATCCCGTGCCCGCCGTTGCGCCTGCCAAGGCGTCGGGCCTGGTGCCGGTGGACGACACCAAGAAGTCGGAGCTGGAAAGCCGCGTCGACAGCTTCATCGACGACCTGATCGCGCAGGACGTGAACTCGCCGGAGTTCGGCAAGCGCGTCGATGCCATCACCAACATGGGCGCGCGCGAAATCCGCGAGGCGGCCGGCCAGTCGAACCGCTTCCTCGACCGCCCGGTCAAGGCGATGGACCAGGAGTCCGGCGTCGGTGCCGACCTCGCCCAGCTGCGCCGCACGATCGAGGATCTGGATCCGGGCAAGCAGGGCAACCTGCTGGCGCCCAAGAAGCTGTTCGGCATCCTGCCCTTCGGCAACAAGATGCGCGACTATTTCGACAGCTACAAAAGCTCGCAGACCCATATCGCGCAGATCCTGAAGAGCCTGCAGTCCGGCAAGGACGAGCTGCTGATGGACAATGCCGCCATCGACGTGGAGCGGCAGAACCTGTGGGCGGCGATGGGTCGGCTGGAGCAGATGATCTATCTGTCCAAGGAGATGGATCGCAAGCTGGAGGACAAGGCGAACGACCTGGACCACAGCGATCCGGCCAAGGCCAAGGCGATCCGCGAGAGCGCGCTCTTCTATGTGCGCCAGCGCAGCCAGGACCTGCTGACTCAGATGGCGGTGACGGTGCAGGGCTATCTGGCCCTGGACCTGGTCAAGAAGAACAATGTCGAGCTGGTGAAGGGCGTCGATCGCGCCTCCACCACCACGGTCGGCGCGCTGCGCACGGCAGTGACGGTGGCACAGGCGCTCACCAACCAGAAGCTGGTGCTCGACCAGATCACCGCGCTCAACACGACGACCGCGAACATCATCGATTCGACCGGCAAGCTCTTGAAGTCGCAGACCGCGCAGATTCACGAGCAGGCCGCAGCCTCGGCGATTCCGGTGGAGACGCTGCAGCGCGCGTTCCAGAACATCTATGACACGATGGACGCGATCGACACGTTCAAGCTCAAGGCGCTCGACAGCATGAAGACCACGGTCAACACGCTGTCGAACGAGGTCGAGCGGTCGAAGGGCTATATCGCCCGGGCCGAAGGCGCCGCGCAGAACGCCGGTGGCGGCGGCGAGACCTTTAAGCTCGAGGCGCTGTAAGGAACCGGCATGCAGAGCGAAGTCGACCACCAGATCGCCCGATCGACCGAAGTGCTGGAGCGCTCGCGCGACCGCCACCGCGGCGGCGCGCAGCGCGTGAAGCGCCGGCGGGAAGCCGAGGTGCTGCGGCGCGTCGGCCGCATCGCCATCGCGGATCTCGCCATCCTGATCGGGGCGCTGGTGGTCGGCTGGTTCGTGCCGCTGGGCATCGGCGGCGCGATGCTGGTGATGGCGCTGCTGATCGCCGCGACCGCGCTGTTCGCGATCTTCCCGGTGGTGAAGGCGGCGACGCCCGAGACCTTCGCGGCGGCGCCGTTGAAGGCGCTGCCGCAGCAGACGGAACGCTGGCTGGAGACGCAGCGCCCCGCCCTGCCCGCACCGGCACGCACGCTCACCGACTCGATCGGCGTCCGGCTCGACACGCTCAGCCAGCAGCTGGGCGCGCTGGACGAGCGCGAGCCGGCCGCGGCGGAAGTGCGCAAGCTGGTCGGCGAGCAGCTCCCCGAGCTGGTGCGCGGGTACCAGCGCGTGCCGGAGCCGTTGCGTGGGGTTGAGCGCAACGGCCGCACCCCGGACGACCAGCTGCTTGAAGGGTTGAAGGTCATCGACGAGGAAATCGCCGACATGAGCCGCCAGCTGGCGCAGGGCGACCTGGACAGCCTGGCGACGCGCAACCGCTATCTTCAGATCAAGTACCGCGACGACGAGACGCTGGCCTAGCCCACGGCGAAGAGCCTAGCCTGACAGGGCGGCGGGACGCTGGAATGCGCACCGCCGCGCAAGCCGGGTATCACCAGTCGCCAGGCCTGGTGCTCGGCGACGTCGACGGCCATGCCGCCACGGCAACGGCAGCAAGTGCCGGCAGTTCCCTGACACCCAAGGACCAGCCCTATGGCGGCCGCAGCTACAGCGCGCGCGACCCGGAGGGTACCGGATGAACCTTCGGCAGCCACGCCCCTGCGCCTGCTGAAGCGCACCGATCCGCGCCCTTGCTTCGGTGAACAGGGCATCCTGGGTTGGACAGGGAAGCCGGACTGGCCCACAGCGCGCGCGTGACCGATAGCTTCATCCCCGACGAGCGTCCTGCAGAAGAGCAACGCTCGGCACAGTGGACCGCGCATGGAACCGCCGCGTATCGCCGCATCAGCCTGGCGCTGTTCCTCGCGGGCTTTGCGACGTTCTCGCTGATCTATTGCGTGCAGCCGCTGCTGCCGGAGTTCGCACAGGACTTTGTCGTGGCGCCCGGCGTCGCGTCGCTGGCCCTGTCGCTGACAACCGGGTTGTTGGCGCTCGCGATCTTCGCGGCCGGCGCAGTCTCCCAGATGGTGCCGCGACGCGGACTGATGTTCGGGTCGATGGCGGGAGCCGCGGTGCTCAACGTGGCGGCGGCGTGGACACCCAGCTTTCCGCTGCTGCTGATGGCCCGCGCGCTGGAGGGACTGGTGCTGGGCGGCGTACCGGCCGTGGCGATGGCCTATCTGGCCGAGGAGATCGACCCCGCGCACCTGGGTCGGGCGATGGGCCTCTATGTCGCGGGCACTGCGTTTGGCGGGATGATGGGCCGCGTCGGCATGGGGCTCGCGACCGACCTCACCAGCTGGCGCGGGGCGATGGCGCTGTTGGGCGGGCTTGATCTGGTGGCGGCGGTCGGCTTCGCGCTGCTGCTGCCGGCGTCGCGCAACTTCGCGATCGTGCGGGGATTTGACCCCGGATTCCACCTGCGTGCCTGGGGGGCGCATCTGCGCGACCCGCGGCTGTTGCGCCTGTTCGCCCTCGCCTTTTTGCTGATGAGCGTGTTCGTGGCGCTGTTCAACTATGCGGGGTTCCGGCTGGCGGCGCCGCCGTACCGCCTGGGCCAGACCGCCACCAGCATGATCTTCCTGACCTATGCGCTGGGGATGGTCGCCTCCTCCAGCGCGGGCCGGCTGGCGGACCGGCACGGCCGGGCGCGCACGCTGGGAGTGGGATTGGCGCTGCTGCTGGCAGGCATCGCGCTGACCTTGTCGGCCAGCCTGGTGCTGATCGTGGCCGGCATCACGCTGCTGACGATCGGCTTCTTCATCGGCCATTCGGTGGCCAGCGGCTGGGTTGGACGGGTGGCACACGGGGCCAAGGGACATGCCGCCTCGCTCTACCTGCTGTTCTACTATCTGGGGTCGAGCGTTACCGGAACCCTGGGCGGCTGGTTCTGGCAGCATGGCGGGTGGCATGCGTTGGCGGCACTGACCGCGGTGCTGACGCTGGTCGGCTTCTGGGTGCTGAACGGATTGCGCGAGGCGGGTTGAGCTTGGGCGCCATCAGCTCTCGGGCGCGAACAAGGCGCGCAGGTCGCGCTTCAGGATCTTGCCGTTGGCGTTTCTGGGCAGCGTCGCTTCGGAGAAGCGGATCGCCACGGGGACCTTGAAGGCAGCCAGCCGCGCGCGCACCCAGGCTTGCAGCTCCGCTGCATCGGCATTGGTGTCCGGCGCCAGGTGAACCACCGCTGCCGGCTCTTCGCCAAGCGTGCGATGGGGCACGCCGACCAGCGCGCAGTCGGTGACCGCCGGGTGCGCATAAAGCACGTCCTCGACCTCGGCCGCATAGATGTTCTCACCGCCGCGGATCACCACGTCCTTCAGGCGGTCGACGATGTGGCAGAAGCCGTCGGTGTCGATGCGGGCAAGGTCGCCGGTACGCACCCAGCCGTCGACAAAGCTGGCCGCCGTCGCTTCGGGCCGGTTCCAGTATCCCTGGACCACCATCGGCCCGCGCGCCCACAACTCGCCGACCTCGCCCGCGGGCACCGGCGCGCCGGTGTCGGGTGCGAGGATCTTGAGGTCGGCGGTGGCCACCGGCGGTCCGCAGCTGGTCGGGCGGGCAAGATAGTCCTCGGCCGCATTGCTCGCCACGGTCGCCATCGTCTCGGTCATGCCCCAGCCGTTGCTGGGCATGGCGCCGAACTCCGCCTGGATGCGGCGCGCGAGTTCAGGCGCGGCAGGCGCCCCGCCATAGGCGATGCGAACCAGCGAGGCGAGATCATGGCTGTGGCGATCGGGATGCTCGAGCAGTTGCCAGGCGATGGCGGGTACGGCGCCGATCGCCTCGATCCGCTCGCGCGCGATCAGCGCCATGGCCTCGGCGGGGGCCCATTTACGCATCAGCACGACCGTGCCGCCGGTGGCGATGGCGATCATCAGGAAGGCGCTGCAGGCGGTGACGTGGAACAGCGGGATCGGCAACAGCACCGTCTGCGGCGGTGATCGCTCCGGCAGCGGCACGCCACGGCGCAGCAGCGTGCGGGCCGAGACATAGGCCGACGAAAGGATGTTGCTCATCAGGTTGCGGTGGGTGCCCACTGCGCCCTTGGGACCGCCAGTGGTGCCGCTGGTGTAGAAGATCGTCACGGGATCATCCGGGGCGATGTCGACCTCGGGGAATGGGAGCTCCGGCAGGCGTGCCCAATCGTTCGGGCTGCCGATCAGCGCCTCCAGCGGCTCGGCGTTGCCGGTCAGCCGCTCCCGCCAGCCGGATACCAGCACCGCCTCCAGCGCCGGCAGATCGGCATAGCGGTCGAGCAGGCGTTCGTGCCGGCGGGCGTCGGCGATCAGCAGGCGGGCGCCCGTGTCGGCGAGCGCGAAGGCGAGTTCCGCGCCGGTCCACCAGGCGTTGAGCGGCACGGCGATGGCGCCCAGGCTCGCGATCGCCAGCAGCGCGATCGGCCATTGCGGGCGGTTGCGCATCGCGATCGCCACCCGATCGCCCTTGGTAATGCCGCGCGCGGCGAGTTCGACGGCGAGAATAGTGACGGCGCGATAGCTCGCCGCAAAGGTGACGCGGTCATCCTCGTGGATCAGGAACAGGCGGTCGCCATGGACGCGTGACTCCCGCGCCAGCGCAGCGAGGCTCTCCGGCGCATGCTTCCAGGTTCGGGTCGGCACCCCGCGGATCGCCACCGTCTCCATCTCGAACCGCGCGCCGGGCGCGGTCAGCCGCGCGGTCGCTTCGGCAAGGGTGCAGGCCGGCCATACGGTGCCGTTGGATGGATCACTTGGTTGGTGCGGTGCCACCGCGCGGCTTGAACCTGCCACAGGAGCCGTCGTCAAGGCGCGTGCATTGCCGCTTGCCGAATACGTAAAGCGCGTGCCTAATGCGCCGACCGGATTACAGGAACGAACGACGCATGGCGCATACCCCCGAATTGCTGGTCGAGACGCTGGTTACCCTGCTTGATCTGGAGGCGCTCGACACCGACCTCTATCGCGGCGCGCGGCTGCCCGGCGGCAAGGGCCGCGTGTTCGGCGGCCAGGTGATCGGCCAGGCACTCCAGGCGGCGCAGCGATCGGTCGAGGGCAAGGTCGCCCACTCGCTCCACGCCTATTTCATGCGCGCCGGAAACGCCGAACAGCCGATCGTCTTTCAGGTGACGCGCGACTTCGATGGGCGCAGCTTCGCCACCCGGCGGGTGATGGCGTTGCAGGGGGGGCAGCCGATGCTGGTGCTCGCCGCCTCCTTCCAGCACGAAGAGGAAGGGCTGCACCACCAGGATGCGATGCCGGACGTGCCGCCGCCCGAGGCGCTCGGTTCGGAAGCCGAGGTGCAGGCGCAGATGGGCAACGAACTGTCCGACCCGGTGCGCCGTTTCCTGGCCCAGCCGCGGCCGATCGAGATGCGGCCGGTAGCGCCCGGCGACTGGCTGCGCTCCGAACCGCGGCCCCCGGTTCAGCACAGCTGGTTCCGGACGGTCGCCGCTCTGCCCGACGATCCCATGTTGCACCGGGCCGTGCTTGCCTATGCCAGTGACATGCTGCTGCTCGGCACGTCGATGATGCCGCATTCGGTACGGCTGGGCGATCCGCGCATGCAGACCGCGAGCCTGGACCATGCGCTGTGGCTGCACGAGCCGTTCCGGTTCGACGACTGGCTGCTCTACACGACGGACAGCCCCTGGGCGGGCAACGGGCGCGGATTCAACCGTGGCCGCATCTTCACGCGCGACGGCCGACTGGTAGCGAGCGTGGCGCAGGAGGGGCTGATCCGCAAGCGCGGGTAGGCGCCGATCATTACCGAACTTACGTTCTCCCTGCGCAGGCAGAAAACGCGTCAGGCCCCCGCGCGCTCCGCATGGTGCCAGGCCGTGGCGGCCAGTGTCGCGGAATGGGCCGGGTTCTCCGCTTGGCCCAGCATCGCCAGGCGGAAGAGCGTGTAGGCGAGGTGCCAGTCGAGGGCGGCGCCTGCCTCCCGCCCGCTCGCCTGGCGATAGCGAGCGATCATCTCCTCGGATGTAGGGATGCCGCTTTCCGGACCCGCGACCTCGTCCAGGCCGGGGTGAAGATCGGTTCCGCTCACCCAGCGGGCGAGAACATAGGCGAGGTCGATGTGCGGATCGCCCAGCCCCGCTTGGTCCCAGTCGATCACCGACGCCACCCGCGCGCCCTCTTGCGAGAAGACCAGGTTCTGCAGCCGGAAATTGCCGTGGACGAGCGTGGTCGCTGCCGTTTGCGGGGGTGCGACCGGCAGCCAGTCGGCCAGGCGCGCAAGCTCTGGCGTGACGCGGGCCTCGGAGCGCTCCGTCCAATGCCGAACCTTGTGGTCGAGCCGGCAGGGCGCAAAACCCGCGGCTTCAAGCGCGAGCGGCCCGGGATCGAGGGCATGAAGGGCGGCAAGCGCGTGGATCCAGGCGTCGTAATGCTCGCGACGATGCGCCGGGGTCATGCCGGGCATGGTCTCGTCCCACAGCGTCCGCCCCTCGACCAGCGCCATCAGGTAAAAGGGATCCCCGATCACCGCCGGATCATCGCAGAACGCCAGCGGGCGCGGCGCAGGATAACCGGTCGGCTGGAGCGCCTCGAGCAGCCGGTATTCGCGCTCGATCGGGTGAATCGCCTCCCGCGGCGGGTCGGCCGGGCGGCGCCGCAGCACATAGGCCTGCGTCGGCGTGTCGATGCGATAGGTCCGGTTGCGATGCCCGCCAGCGAAGCGGACATACGCGAGCGGCCCTTCGAAGCCCGGGACAGCGCCGGCCATCCATTCGGTGAGCGCGTCCGCGTGCAGATCGTCCGCCGGCCGCGTTCCGAGCATCTGCGAGGTGTCGGGATGAGTCATGCGCCGCCTCCGCCGCTCAGGCCGGACGGTGGGCGACGCCCCCAGGGTGACGGGCTGCCGTTCGCCATCGCGCTCTCCCGCTCGCAGCCGTTTGGCCGCGTTCATTCCGACCATACGCGTGGCCGGCCGGCGACGTTCCCTCGGCTTGCGTGGCCGTGCCGGCCTGCCCATGTCGGCGGCCAGGCGAAACAAGGAGCCCTGCCGATGATCCACCTCCATTACTGGCCCACCCCCAATGGCCACAAGATTACGCTGTTTCTGGAGGAGACCGGCCTCCCTTACACGCTGCATCCGGTCAACATCGGCGCAGGCGAGCAGTTCGCGCCCGACTTCCTGAAGATCGCGCCGAACAACCGCATGCCCGCGATCGTCGACGATGCACCAGCGGA
The DNA here is from genome assembly GCF_020707215.1 of Sphingomonas sp. PL-96. Taxonomy (GTDB): domain Bacteria; phylum Pseudomonadota; class Alphaproteobacteria; order Sphingomonadales; family Sphingomonadaceae; genus Sphingomonas. The sequence goes on along the minus strand of NZ_JAJFET010000001.1, from coordinate 801,240 downwards.
CGGTGGCGAGCCGATCAGCATCTTCGAATCCGGCGCGATCCTGCTCTACCTGGCCGAGAAGACCGGCCGCTTCCTGGCGCCGGACCTGCGCACCCGGTTTGAACAGACCCAATGGCTGATGTGGCAGATGGGCGGACTGGGGCCGATGTTGGGGCAGAACCATCATTTCAACCGCTATGCGCCCGAGAAGATCCCCTATGCGATTGACCGGTACGTCAAGGAAACCAACCGCTTGTACGGCGTCCTTGATCGTCGGCTGGAAGGTCGCGAATACATCGCTGGTGAGTATTCGATCGCCGACATGGCAGCCTATCCCTGGATCGTGCCGCACGAGGCCCAGGGGCAGAACCTGGCCGACTTCCCGAACGTGCAGCGCTGGTTCGAGGCGATCCGCACCCGCCCGGCGACCGAGCGCGCCTATACGGTGGGCGAGACGGTGAGCGCGGGCGGCGGCGAGATGACCGACGAGATGCGCCGCAACCTGTTCGGCCAGACCGCAGGCAGCGGGCGCGGCTGAGGTAGAATGCTGGGGCGGGAAAGACAAATTGCGACAGTTTTCCCGCCCGTCGACACAGCGTTGCGACAGGGTGCCGCCAGAAGGCAGGGGTCGCCGCGACACTGCGTCGCGGCAAGCACTGCTGAAAGGCTCTTGAGATGAAGAAGTTCATGATTGCCGCAGCGCTCGGCGCCACCCTGTTGGGCGGTGCTGCGCAGGCGACGCTCCCGCAGGATGCGGCGCAGCGCCGCGCCGGTCCGATGGCGATGGTCGATGCCGACAAGGATGGCGTGGTCACCCGTGCAGAAGCATTGGCGGCCGCCGACCGGCACTTCGCGCAGATGGATCGGAACGGGGATGGGAAGCTCACGGGCGAGGAACTGCGCCGTCCGGGTCACCGGGGCCATCATCGGCCGGGTGCCGATGGCAAGGCACCGCCCCCGGGTGCAGTGACGCCGCTGCAGACCGACCGCGACGGCCGCATCGACAAGCCGGCCCGGGGTGCCGGCCCCAAGCACAGCCGCGGGCACATGCTGGCGCGGCTGGACACCAACCGCGACGGCAGCGTCTCCCGCGAGGAGTTCCGAACCGAGGCTACCCAGCGCTTCGATCGGGTCGACGCGAACCGCGACGGGCGTATCGACGCGACCGAGCAAGCGGCAATGGAGGCGCGGATGCGCGAGCACAAAGCCAAGCGCATGCAGAACCGCCATGCGCCGGGCGCTCCCGCGGCGCCCCTCGCCAAGAACTGAGCTGGAACGGCCGGGCACCCCAGCCCGGCCGTTCTCCCCCGCGCTGTGGAACCGGCGCGGGAGTGTGATAGGGCTTCGCACATGGCCGATATTCCCCATCTCCTGCTGGTCGACGACGAACGGTCGATCCGTGAGCCGCTCGCCCAATATCTGACCAAGCAGGGATTCCGCGTGACCCAGGCGGGCGACGCCGAGGGCGCGCGCGCGCGCCTCGCTGCGTACGCGATAGACCTGATCGTGCTCGACATCATGATGCCGGGCGAGGACGGGCTGTCGCTGTGCCGGCATGTCCGCGAGACCAGCGATACGCCGGTGATCCTGCTGACCGCGCGTGCCGAGGAGACCGACCGCATCGTTGGCCTGGAGATGGGCGCGGACGATTATGTGGTGAAGCCCTTTTCCCCGCGCGAGCTCGCCGCCCGGATCAAGGTGGTGCTGCGCCGGCTGGCAGGCGGCGGCGTGCGCCAGCATGCGCCAGAAAGCGGCTCCTTCGCCTTTGCCGGCTGGGTGCTCAAAAGCGGCGAGCGCAGCCTGGTGGACCGGGAGGGCGTGTCTGTGCCCTTGTCGACGGGCGAGTACAACCTGCTGCACGCGCTGGTCATCCGGCCGCGCCAGGTGCTGACCCGCGACCAGCTGCTCGACCTGACCCAGGGGCGTGAGGCCGCGGCCTTCGACCGCGCGATTGACAATCAGATCAGCCGCCTGCGCAAGAAGATCGAGGCCGATCCCAAGAACCCCGACATCATCAAGACCGTGTGGGGCGGCGGCTATACGCTGGCGAGCGAGGTCACTCGGCTTTGAACCGGCTCTGGCCCCGCAGCCTGTCCGGGCAGATTGCACTGTTGGTCGCGATCGCGCTGTTCGTGGCGCAGGCGATCAATTTCGCCATGTTGCTGCGCGAGCGAAGCGCTGTCCGCTTTGCGCAAGTGACGGTGCCGGCCGTGACGCGGATGGTGGACGCGGCCGAGCGGCTGCGCGGCGACCGCATCGCGGACCGGCAGGCACCGCGCGGCGTGCGCTCGCGGGCCGTGCGGCTGCGCCTCACCAATCCGCTTGAGCACAAAGGTACCAGCGATCCGGAGTTCGAAACGGCCGTGCGCAACGCCTTTTCCGACGCCGGGCTGGAGGTCAGGCGTATCGAGACTGAAATCCAGCTGGTGAACCCACGGGATCCGGCGCTGCGCCGGCTCGACCGCGGCTATGCGGAGCGGCTTCGCCGCTATGGCGCGACGCTGAAGGTCGCCGCCGAGATCCCCGGCCAGGGCTGGCTGGTGCTGGAGACGCCGTGGCCCAACACCCAGCAAGGGCTGGTGTGGCAGCTGATCGCGCAGACGCTGATCCTCTATGGCTTCGTGCTGCTGCCGGTGCTGTGGATCGGGAGCCGCATTTCCAAGCCGTTGCGGGCACTCACCCAGGCGGCGCATGCCTATCGACCCGGATCGGCCGCCAATATCGTCGAGGAGTCCGGGCCTGGCGACGTGCGCGCGGTGATCGCCGCGTTCAACGGTATGAGCGTCCGCGTGGGCGGCATGCTGGAGGAAAAAGACCGGATGCTGGGCGCGATCGGCCACGACCTTCGCACGCCGCTTGCCGCGCTGCGCGTCCGGATCGAGTCGGTCGAGGATGATGCTGATCGCGCGCGCATGGCCGAGACCATCGACGAGATGAACCGCACGCTGGAAGACATTCTGTCGCTGGCGCGCCTCGGCCGCCCGAGCGAGCCGGAGACGCAGGTTGATTTGGCGGCGCTGGTCGATGCGGTGGTCGAGGACTTCCGCGACCTGGGTGCGGACGTGTCGTTCGAAGAGACCGAGCGCCAGCGGCTGCGCCTGCGGCCCACGCTGATGCGGCGCGCGATCCGCAACCTGATCGAGAACGCCGTCAAATATGCCGGCGGCGCGGAGGTGCGCCTGGTAGCCGACCCGACGCGCGTGCGCATCGAAGTGGCGGATCGCGGCCCCGGCATTCCGCCCGAGCAGATCGCAGCGGTGTTCCAGCCCTTCACTCGGCTCGAAACCTCCCGCAATCGGGAAACCGGCGGTATCGGCTTGGGCCTGGCGCTGGCGCAGGCGATCGTGGGCGATGCCGGCGGCGAGATCGCGCTGGCGAACCGCGAAGGCGGCGGACTGCTCGCCACCATCACCTTGCCGCGCGGATAGGCCGGCAGGCGCCCGCATCCTTTCGCACGCGGAACCAGTTCCTCGCCTCTGCACTTCTTCCGATGTCCCTTTCCCCACAGGCGCTGCTGCATGATCAAGATCGCGAGCTACAACATGCGCAAGGCCATCGGCACCGATCGACGCCGCCGGCCCGAGCGCACGCTGGAGGTGCTGCGCGAGATCGATGCGGACGTGATCGCGTTGCAGGAATGCGACCGCCGCCTGGGCCAGCGCGTAGGCGTAATCCCCGAGCATATGCTGGAGGAGCATACCGACTGGCGCGCCGTTCCGGTCGCGATGCGGGCGCGCAGCATGGGCTGGCACGGAAACGCGCTGCTGGTGCGGAAAACGGCACAGGTGCTGGATTGTGAACGGATCGAGCTTCCGGCGCTGGAGCCGCGCGGCGCGGTCTCTGCCGATATCCGCATCGGCGGCATGCTGCTGCGGGCTGTCGGCATGCACCTGGATCTGTCCGGCCTGTGGCGACGCAAGCAGGCAGCGGCGATCCTGAGCCATTGCGACAGCGCGACGCGAGCGATGCCGACGGTGCTGATGGGCGACCTCAACGAATGGAGCGCTGCGTCCGGCTGCCTGCGCGACTTTGCGCGGCACCACCAGTTCGCAATGACCGGCCCCAGCTTTCACGCGCGCCGCCCGGTGGGGCGGCTCGACCGGATCATGGCCTCGGCCGAGCTGAAGATCGTGGAGGCAGGCGTGCACGACACGGCGGCGGCGCGAACCGCGTCGGACCATCTCCCGATCTGGGCAGTCGTCGAGCCCGCCTGACCGGGGTTCCCTTGCCCGCACGGCCCTCCCCGCCTAAGCAGGCAGGGACCGCAAACCAAGGGGCACGGCCATGCAATTCCTGAAAACCCTGTTCTGGGCGCTGCTCGTCGGGGTCGTGGTGGCCTTCAGCCTCAACAACATGACCATGGTGCCGGTGCGCCTGTGGGGCAGCGTGGTGGCGGACGTGAACCTGCCGCTGCTGCTGATCATCACCTTCCTGCTGGGCTTCGTCCCGGCGTATCTGTCGCTGGTGACCGTGCGGTGGCGCGCGCGCCAGCGGATCGCCGCGACCGAGCGCGCGCTCGCCGACCTGCGTGCCCAGCATGCGGCGACGCCGGCCACGTTGACGCCGGGCGACCTGCCCGCCGCGCGCGCTGCCTCCACGCCTGCTGCCGCTGTGACCCCGGTCAATGCCGGCGGAGTGCCCGTCCACGACAATGCCCTGGGTGAGCACCCGGTGGTGCCGAACCAGATTGCCCAGGACCGTCCATGACCTCTCCGATCTATGTTGCCCTCGACACGCCGGACCTGGAACGCGCCAAGACGCTCGCCAAGCGCGTGCAGCGCCACGTCGGCGGCATCAAGCTGGGGCTGGAGTTCTTCATGGCGAACGGCCAGCACGGCGTTCGCGAGATGGCGGACATCGGCCTGCCGATCTTCCTGGACCTGAAGCTCCACGACATCCCCAACACCGTCGCCAAGGCGATCCAGGCACTGCATCCACTCAAGCCCGCAATCCTGACCGTCCATGCCGCCGGCGGCCGCGCGATGCTGGAGGATGCCAAGGCGGCCGCGCCGACGGGCACCAAGGTGGTGGCGGTGACGATGCTGACCAGCCTGGATGGCGAGGACCTGCGCTCGATCGGCCTGGCGCCGGACCCGCATGAGCAGGTGGGGCGGCTGGCGGAACTCGCCCGGTCGGCGGGCGTCGACGGCATCGTGTGTTCGGGCGAGGAAGTACGCGCGGCGCATGCGGCGTGGCGCGACGGCTTTTTCGTGGTGCCGGGCGTACGCCCCGCCGATGGCAAGGTCGGCGACCAGAAGCGGGTGGTCACCCCGCGCGCAGCGATGGACGGCGGTGCCTCGATCCTGGTGATCGGCCGACCGATCACCCAGGCCGAAGATCCCGACGCCGCCGCGCGCGCGATCGGCGCGACGCTCTAAGCACCGCCTCCCCGATCAGGACCAACCCGCCGCCGAGCAGATAGGCGGCGAAATCGTGCAGGTCGAACCCGGTGCCGAGCACCACGCGGGCAATCCCGTTATTCGCGAGGCCCAGCGTGTTGACCAGGCGGAACCACTGCGACAGCTCGATTGCAAAGGCGATCGCGAGCGCGGCGGCGATGGCAGACGGGACCGACAGCCGGGTAGCGGCGCGCAGGGTGAGATAGACCAGCACCACTGCAAGGCTGTCGCCGAGATACGGCCGGATCATGCGATCGCGGACCCACAGCGCGATCGCGACCTCCAGCAGGAAAACCAGAAGGGCGGCGGCGGCATAGCCGGCATGGAAGCGGCGCGAGCAGTTGTGCATCCCGCCGCCCTACCCGCGAACCGTGCAGGAAGGATGCATGGGGCGTGCTGATCTGGCGGCATCCCAGGGGCATCCGTTGACTCCGCCCGTCTGCAGGCGCAGCCTGCGGCCATGTTGGCAATCGTTGTCGCGCTCTTGGCAGGCTCGCAAAGCTGCACCGAGGTGCCGCAGCAATGTCGCGCCTGCAAGGTGGTGGCGAGGCGGCAGACATGCTCCACGGTGGGCATCGCCTGTCAGCCCGTGAAGCGGATCTGCCGCCCGGCCGACAAGCCCGTCGCGCAGACGCCCGCATCGGCCGCAAAGGCACGCCTGGAGCAGCGCTGATCCGCTATTCGTGGCGCAGGGCGTCCATGGGGTTGAGGGCTGCGGCCCGCCGGGCGGGGAAATAGCCGAACACGACGCCGATCGCCGCCGAAATGGCGAAGGCGACCAGGTTGATCGTGGGATTGAAGCTCCAGCCGAGCTTCATCAGCGGCGCGATTCCGAGCACCGCAAGCTGCGCAAGCGCCAGGCCGATGAGGCCGCCCAGGCACGACAGCGCCACCGCCTCGACCAGGAACTGCATCTGCACCTCATGCGCGAGCGCCCCGATGGCGAGACGGATGCCGATCTCACGCGTACGTTCCGTCACCGAAACCAGCATGATGTTCATGATGCCGATGCCGCCGACCACCAGACTGATCGCGGCCACGGCGGTAACAATGCCGGTCAGGAGCGTGGTGGCGCCCGCCAGCGTCTGCGCGATTTGCTTGGGGTCGAGGATGTTGAAGTCGTTCTCTTGCCCCGGCCGGACGTTGCGTCGCTCGCGCAGCAGACCTCCGAGCGAGGCGGAAACCGTGTCGGTGTCATAGGCCGCATCGACGCCAACCAGCATCGCTTTGAAATTGGGATTGCCCACGAAGCGGCGGGCAACCGTCTTGGGCGGCATGATGACGAAGTCGTCCTGGTCCCCACCCCCGAAGCCTGCCTGCCCCTTGCTGATGAGCAGGCCCACGACCTGGCACGAGAAGCTGCCGGCGCGGAAGCGCTGGCCGATCGGGCTGTCCTGCCCGAACAGCTTGGTACGCACCGTGTTGCCGATGATGCACACTGCCTTGCCCGACGCTTCCTCGGCCGGTGTGAAGATGCGGCCTTCCTGCAACGGCCAGGGCTGCACCTGGAAATAGGCATGGTTCATGCCGAAGATGCTGGTCGACCAGTTGTTGCCGCCGCGAATGACCGTCGCCTGTGCCTGGGCCTGACTAGCAACCGCGGTGACGCCCGCGATCTGGCGTTCGATCGCAACGATGTCCTCGGGCTTGAAGTCCGCCGGCAGGCCGGCACCGCCGCCGCGCCCGAAGCCGCCACCCGGATGCACGTGCAGCACGTTGGTGCCGAGGTTCGCGATCTGCTGCTGCACCGCTTCCCCACCTGCCTCGCCGAGCGTGACCATGGTGACCACCGCCGCGACACCGATGACGATGCCCAGCGTCGTCAGGAAGGAACGCAATGTGTGACGGCGGATCGACCGGAAGGCGAGGACGAGGCTCGTCCCCAGCATCAGCGGGGCTGCGCAAGAACTGCAGGGTGCGAGTCGGGCAGGACCATCCCGTCGAGAGTGCGCGAACTCAGCCCCGCAGCCAAGATGCCCAAGCGGCTTTTCCCTCGCGCGCCGCCGCCAGTACCGCTACTGCTGCGCCCATGTATGCTTCTGCCAAGATCTGCGGCCTCTCGACGCCTGCCACACTCGACGCCGCGGTGCTGGGGGGTGCCAGCCATGTCGGGTTCGTGTTCTTCGAAGCCTCGCCTCGCAACGTCGGGCTGGAGCAGGCTGCGGGGCTGGCCGCGCGGGTGCCGACGCATGTCCAGCGGGTCGGCGTGTTCGTCGATCCCGACGACGCGCTGCTCGATGCCGCGGTTCAGGCCGGGCGGCTCGACGCGGTTCAGCTGCACAAGACTTCCCCCGAGCGCGCGGCGGTAATCCGCGGCCGTTTGCGGCGTCAGATCTGGGCGGCGGTGGCGGTAAAGACGCGCGCCGACCTGGATGCCGCGCGCGAGTATGCCGGGGCGGCCGACCGCATCCTCTATGATGCCAAGACGCCGGACACCTCCGCCCTGCCCGGCGGCATGGGCGTGCGGTTCGACTGGACGCTGCTCGACGGCTTTGCGCATCCGCTGCCCTGGGCGTTGTCGGGCGGGCTGGACGCCGGCAATGTCGTCGAAGCGATTGTGCGGACCGGTGCGCGACTGGTCGATGTCTCCTCGGGCGTCGAGGAAGCGCCGGGGGTCAAGGACGTCGCCAGGATCCGTGCCTTCCTGGCTGCCGTCGCGAAGGGCTGAGCCACCGGACTGCGTACGCAAAAGGGGTTGAGGGCGCCCCCGCCCCTGCTAAAGCCGGCGCCATGACCGCGCCCAACACCTTCCGCGCCCAGCCCGACGAACGGGGCCATTTCGGCCAGTTCGGCGGGCGGTACGTCGCCGAGACGCTGATGCCGCTGATCCTGGACCTGGAGCGCGAATATCGCGCGGCCAAGGCCGATCCGGCGTTCCAGGCCCAGTTCGACGATCTGCTCGAACATTATGTCGGCCGCCCGAGCCCACTCTATTATGCCGAACGGCTGACCGAGACGCTGCGCGAGAGCGCGGCGCCCGGCATGGGCGCGCAGGTCTGGTTCAAGCGCGACGAACTGAACCACACGGGCGCGCACAAGATCAACAACTGCATCGGCCAGATCCTGCTGGCGATGCGGATGGGCAAGACGCGGATCATCGCAGAGACGGGCGCGGGCCAGCATGGCGTCGCCACTGCCACCGTGTGCGCGCGCTTCGGCCTGCCCTGCACCATCTTCATGGGTGCCAAGGACGTCGAGCGGCAGCAGCCGAACGTCTTCCGCATGAAGCTGCTGGGCGCGGAAGTGCGGCCGGTGGCGAGCGGGGCGGCGACGCTGAAGGACGCGATGAACGAGGCGCTGCGCGACTGGGTCGCGAACGTCCACGACACTTTCTACATCATCGGCACGGCGGCCGGCCCCCACCCCTATCCAGAGCTGGTGCGCGACTTCCAGTCGGTGATCGGGCGCGAGGCCCGGGCACAGATGCTGTCGCGCATCAACCGTCTGCCCGACCTGCTGGTGGCGGCGATCGGCGGCGGATCAAACGCGATCGGCTTGTTCCACCCGTTCCTGGACGACGCCGAGGTGGCGATGCTCGGCATCGAGGCGGCGGGCCATGGCCTGGACAAGCAGCATGCGGCCAGCCTTGCCGGCGGCGCACCGGGTATCCTCCACGGCAACAAGACCTATCTGCTGCAGGACGAGGACGGCCAGATCGCCGAGGCGCACTCGATCTCGGCCGGGCTCGACTATCCGGGCATCGGGCCGGAGCACAGCTGGCTGCACGAGATCGGCCGCGTGAAGTACGAGGCCGTCACCGACGTGGAGGCGCTCGACGCGTTCCAGATGCTGTGCCGGACCGAAGGCATCATTCCCGCGCTCGAACCTTCGCACGCAATCGCAGCCGTGGCGCGCAAGGCGCGGGAAATGCGGGACGATCAGGTGATCCTGGCGAACCTGTGCGGGCGCGGCGACAAGGACATCTTCACGGTCGCCGCCGCCCTGGGGGTGGCGATATGAGCCGCATCGCCGACACCTTCGCACGCTGTCGTGAGCAGGGTCGCGCGGCGCTGGTCACCTTCGTGACCGCCGGCGATCCGAACCTAGAGGCGACGGGCGCAATCCTGGACGCGCTGGTCGCGGGCGGCGCCGACGTGATCGAGCTGGGCATGCCGTTCACCGATCCGATGGCGGACGGGCCGGCGATCCAGCTGGCGAACATCCGTAGTCTGGGCGCGGGCACGACCACTGCCGACATCCTGGCGATCGTCCGCGAGTTCCGCAGCCGGCACGCCGAGGTGCCGCTGGTGCTGATGGGCTATGCCAACCCGATGGTCCGCCGCGGTGCCGACTGGTTCGCTGACGCTGCAGCGGATGCAGGCGTGGACGGCGTGATCTGCGTCGACATTCCGCCGGAGGAGGACGACAGCCTGGGCGTAGCGCTGCGCGCGCGCGGCATCGCGCCGATCCGGCTCGCCACCCCCACCACTGACGTGGCGCGACTGCCCGCGGTGCTCGATGGCGCCGATGGCTTCCTCTACTACGTGTCCGTCGCCGGCATCACCGGCAAGCAGCAGGCCGCGCAGACCTCGATTGAAGAGGCGGTGGCCCGGCTGAAGCAATCGACCGAGCTGCCGGTTGCGGTCGGCTTTGGCGTGCGCACGCCCGAACAGGCGGCGGCCATCGGCCGTGTCGCCGACGGCGTGGTGGTGGGATCGGCGATCGTCGAGATCGTGGGTGCGAGCGGCAGCAATGCCGCCGAGCCCGTCCGCACCTATGTTCAGTCGCTCGCCGCCGCGCTGGCGAGCGCCCGGAAGGAACTTGCATGAGCTGGATTACCCGCGTTCGCAACGCGCTCCCCTTTGTCGCCCCGCGCCAGACGCCCGACAATCTGTGGCACAAGTGCAAGGGCTGCGGTCAGATGGTCTTCACCAAGGAATTGGAGGAGAACCAGTATGTCTGCCCGATGTGCGACCATCACGAGCGCATCGGTCCCAAGGAGCGGTTCGCCTATCTGTTCGACGAGGGTAGCTGCGAGACGCTGCCGAGCCCGACCGTGCCGGAAGATCCGCTCAAGTTCCGCGATTCCAAGCGCTATGCCGATCGGCTGAGGGCGGCGCGCACCAGCACCGGCGACATGGACGCCTGGATCAACGCGGTCGGCACCATCGACGGTCATCAGGCGGTGATCGGCGTGCAGAACTTCGGCTTCATGGGCGGCTCGATGGGCCAGGCCGTGGGCGAGGCGTTCATCCGCGGTGTCGAGAACGCGATCGAACGCAACTGCCCGTTCATCGTCTTCACCGCATCGGGCGGCGCCCGCATGCAGGAGGGCATCCTGAGCCTGATGCAGATGCCGCGCACCACCGTCGCGATCGAGATGCTGCACGATGCCGGGCTGCCCTACATCGTCGTGCTGACCGATCCGACCTCGGGCGGGGTGATGGCGGCCTATGCGATGCTGGGCGACGTGCAGATCGCCGAGCCCAAGGCGACGCTGGCGTTTACCGGCCGCCGCGTGATCGAGAGCACGATCCGCGAGAAGCTGCCCGACGATTTCCAGACGTCGGAATATTACCGCGACCACGGGCTGATCGACATGGTCACCCACCGCAAGGAACTGCGCAGCACGCTCGCCGAACTGATCGACTTCCTGTGCGCGGGGAAGAAGGCGGCGTAAGCCGACACGATGCGCCGCAATGGCATCCGACGTGTCGCCGGCGGGCTCGCCGCCCTGCTGGCGGCGTGGCTGGTGCTGGTTGCGGTGCAGATCGTGCGGGCGGGGAACACCACCCCCACCCGGCCGGCGGATGCTGCGATCGTGCTGGGTGCGGCAATCCGCGGGGACCAGCCCTCGCCCGTGTTCGCGGCGCGGATCGATCATGGGCTGACGCTCTATCGCAGGGGCCGAGTGCGCACCCTGATCCTCACGGGCGGCTACGGCACGGGGCTGCGCCACGCCGAGTCCGCGGTCGCACGCGACTACGCCATCCGCCGCGGAATCCCCGCCTCGGCAATCCGCATTGAGACACGTTCCCGCACGACGCGGGAGAACCTGATCGAGGCAGCAGCGCTGTTGCGTGCGAACCAGGAGCATTCGGCGCTGATCGTGAGCGACCCGCTGCACCTGAAGCGCGCGGTGCGGATGGCCGTTGATCTGGGGATCGCCGCACAAGGCGCGCCGACGCCCACCACCCGCCATCGCGGCTGGCAGGCGCGCGCCGGTTTCCTCCTCCGGGAGGTCTATTACTACAACCAATATCTGGTTACCGGCGCCTGATGCCCGACCATGCCACCTCCGCTGACCCTGCTGTGCAGTTCCAGCTCGATCGCCTGATGGCGCTGGGGCCGGGCGCCGATGTGCTGGGGCTCGACCGGATCACGCGACTGCTGGCGCGGCTGGGCGATCCGCAGTTGGACCTGCCGCCGGTGATCCATGTCGCCGGCACCAATGGCAAGGGATCGACCTGCGCCTTCCTGCGCGCGGCGGTCGAGGCGGCGGGGATGACCGCGCATGTCTATACCAGCCCGCATCTGGTGCGGTTCAACGAGCGGATCCGTGTCGCCGGGCGGCTGATCGAGGACGCAAAGCTCGCCGCGCTGCTGGCGGAGGTGCTGGATGCGGGCGCGGACATTGGCGCCAGCTTCTTCGAGGTGACGACCGCAGTCGCCTTTCTCGCCTTCACGCGGACGCCCGCGGACGTGTGCATCATCGAGGTGGGCTTGGGCGGGCGGCTTGATGCGACCAACGTGATCCCGGCGCCCGCGGCCACCGCGATCGCGCAGCTGGGCATCGACCACCAGGCGTTCCTGGGCGACACGGCGGAAGCGATTGCGCGGGAGAAGGCCGGCATCGCCAAGCCGGGTGTGCCGCTGGTCACCATGGCCTATCCGCCCACCGTAGCGGACGCGGTCGCCGCCGTCGCGACTGCAGCGGGCGCCCGCGTCCACGCCCGCGGAAGCAACTGGTCGTTCCGGGTCGAAGGCGATCGACTATGCTACCGCGATGCGCGCGGAATGGTGGACACCCCGCTGCCGGCGCTTGCCGGGCCGCACCAGCCGGCCAACCTCGCGCTCGCGATCGCGACCTTGCGGCACCAGACACGGGTACCGATTCCCGATGCCGCCCTGTCCGCTGCCGCCATCCAGGCGCGCTGGCCCGCGCGGATGCAGCGGCTGGGCGACGGACCGCTTCACGCCCTGCTGCCTGCAGGTGCGGAACTGTGGCTGGACGGTGGGCATAATCCGGCGGCCGCGGATGCGGTTGCCGACACGATCGAGCGGGTAGCGCACGGCCGCGCGGTGCACCTGGTGCTGGGCATGCTGTCCAACAAGGATGCCGACGGATTGCTCGCCCCCTTCGCGCCGTTCGCAGCAAGCCTGACGGCGGTGCCGGTCCCCGGGCACGCCTGTCACGATCCGGCCGAGCTGGTCGAAGTCGCGCACCGGCTCGGGATCACCGCCACGGCCGCCGCCGCCGATGTTCCGACAGCGCTGCGCATGCTGGCCGCGCGCGTGGCCTCCGACGCGCCGCCGGTAGTGCTGGTGCTGGGCTCGCTCTACCTGGCCGGCGGGGTTCTGGAGGCGAACGACGAACTGCCGGACTGACGCGCCTTATTGATATTGACTTGCAATAGGACACGCGCGAACCTGCCTGCACACCCCGCGGCAGGAGACTCGCATGACCACCGCCCCATCGCTTTCGCTGTCCCTTGCCGAAATGTTGCCGCACAGCCGGCCCGCCCAGGCGGATCGGCTGCTGCTGCTCTACGGCATCCGCCGGACGGGGGCACAGGGGCTGCACGACGCCGCCACCGCCCACGCCTTCATGACGGCGTTCGGCAGCCATTTCCGCCGGCCGCTGCTGCTTCTGCGCGCGCTGATGGCAGAGGTCTCCAAGACGTCGGCGAGCCCGATCCAGATCGCGCCCTGCTGCTGCCCGCGCATGACCGGGGGGGAGGCTGCACTGCTTGAGGTGATCGGCTCGGTCGAGACGCAGCCGGAGCGTGCGGACCTGCTGCTGCGCGACCTGTTGGGCGTCCGGCACGCCGGCGGCACGGCCGCGACCGCGCACCTGCTGGCGCTGGCGTTCCGCGAGGGCGGCCGGCCGCTCGACTAGGCGGCGGCCGACTCCTCGCTGCCGGGCTGGCGAATGGTCTGGACGACGAAACCGCGGCGCCAGAGCAGGCCCAGCAGCAACAGCCCGGGCACCGCCACCACCATGGTAAGCAGCCAGAAGCCGACCCAGCCCAGCGCATCGGCAGCGATGCCCGCGGGGGTAGCCAGCCAGGTGCGCCCGACCGCGGCAAAGGACGACAGCAGCGCGAACTGCGTTGCTGTGTAGGCGAGGTTCGAAAGACCCGAGAGATAGGTCACGAACACCGTCAGGCCGATGCCGCTGGTCACCTGCTCGGTGGCGACGGCGATCGTGAGCCAGGTGACCGAATGGCCGTGCATGGCCAGAATGGCGAAGGTCAGGTTGCTCAGCATCATCAGCACGCCCGAGGCGATCAGCGCGCGGCCCATCCCGAGCCAGGCCATGAAGGGAGCGGCGAGCGCGGTGCCGACGATCAGGCCCCAGAAGCCCACCACCTTGTTGATGGCGATGAACTCGGTGTCCGAGAAGCCGAGTTCGACGATCATCGGGTTGAGCATCGCCTGCCCCATCGCGTCGCCGAGCTTGTAGATCAGCACGAACAGCAGGATCAGCACCGCGCCGCGGCGGCGCAGGAACTCGCGGAAGGGACCTACGACGGTGTCGCGCAGCCACTGGCCGTGCGAGCCTTCGCGGGCGACGGTCGCATCATGGCGACCGGGCCCTGCATACAAGGCGCCCAGCATCGCCGGCACGACGCAAAAGGCGGTGAGGCCATAGCCCAGCGCCCAGCCGAGGCCCCACCCCTCCGGCGAGGCGATGGCGATGGTGCCGACGCCGGCGATCAGGTTGCCGATGCGATAGCCGAACTGGTTGTTGGCAGTGCCGAAGGGCAGTTCCTCGTCGGAGAGGATTTCGATACGATAGGCGTCGATGACGATGTCCTGGGTCGCGGACAGGAAGGCCGTCACGATCGCCCAGAAGGCGAAGAGCCCCAGATGCAGTTCCGGCTGGCTGGCGCCGAGCATCCACACCGACACGAACAGAAGCGCCTGGACGAAGAACAGCCAGGCACGGCGCTGGCCGAGCCATCCGGTGAGCACCGGCAGGCGCAACCGGTCGATCAGCGGCGCCCACAGGAACTTGAGCGTATACGGCGTCGTCAGGCCGATCGCGAAACCGATCGTCTTCTTGTCGATGCCCACTTTGGCCAGCCAGAAGCCCATGGTGCCCAGCAGCAGGGTGAGCGGGAAGCCGCTGGCGATGCCGAGCAGAAACGCAACCAGCGGCCTGGGGCGCACATAGGGCGCCATTGCTGCCACATGACGATTGCCACTTTTTCGCTCGCCGGCGACTTCAACCATCAACATTCCCTCGACACGCCGACCCGGCAACCCTACGGCGCACCCTAGCGACCCGGCGCCGGTTTTGAAGGGGTACCAACGGCAAGATCGTCCGTCCGCCCGGTTGTTCCGGCGCAACCCGCAATTAGGCTCGTGTTCATTTCGCTTCGGCTATAAAGAGCCTGTTCACGGCGGTTCCGGAGACGGGCTCGACCGTGACCCGACGTCCGGCGTGCCCTACGGACAGCAACCAAGCACGCCGGACGTCGGGACTCTTCTTCCCGCCGACCCGTGAAGCCGCGCACGCCGTGCTCCTGCGAAGGCTGGAGACAGGGTTGCAGGCGGGAGCGCCTGTGGCTTGCGATCACCCCGCGTGCGGGAACAGGCTCAGGCTGCCGGGCAGCTTGCGCGGTGTCTTACCTTCCAGCACCGTCTCGAGCGCTTCGATGGCGGCGAGCAGGTCGCGCTGTGGATAGGGCTTGGCGAGACAACCGATTGCCACCTCGCGCGCGCCATCGGGACAGGCGCCCGTCACGAACAGCACGGGCACGCCGCGGCCATGCGCCGCGCGCGCGACGTCGATGCCACTGCCGTCGCTGAGCGAAACGTCGACCAGCACCAGGTCGATCACCGCGTCGCTGTTCACCACGGCCAGCCCTTCGCTCACCAGATCGGTGGTGGCGACGATCTCGAACCCGGAGTCCGCGAGCAGATGTTCGGCGTCGAATGCGACCAGCGGCTCATCCTCCACCACCAGGATGCGCTGGATCCGCCGCTTCTTCTTGCCAAACAACATCCGCCGCTCGCTTCCCTCGCCCAAGGCTCTGCCCTATAGCGTAGAAACACCCGAACCGATCGAACGATCACCGCCGCCGCAGAATTTCATCGCGCAGGCGTAACAGGATAGCATTTCCCCATCGTGTCGACGTCCAAGACCAATGAACCGCAGCGAATCGCAAAGCTGCTTGCCCGCGCCGGGGTTGCCTCGCGCCGCGACGTCGAACGGCTGATCGAGGCGCGCCGCGTCGCGCTCGACGGCGTGCCGATCGAAACGCCGGCGACGCTGCTCACCTCGCTGCGGGGCATCACCGTCGATGGCGAGGCGGTGCAGGCCGCCGCCCCCACCCGGCTGTTCCGCTACCACAAGCCTTCGGGCGTGCTGACCGCCGCGCGCGACCCGCACGGCCGGCCGACGATCTATGACCGCATGCCCGCGGACCTGCCGCGGCTGATGCCGGTCGGACGGCTCGACCTCAATACCGAGGGGCTGCTGCTGCTGACCACCGACGGCGAGCTCAAGCGCCAGCTGGAACTGCCGGCGACCGGCGTCGAGCGCACCTACCGCGCGCGTGCCTATGGCGAGGTGAGCCAGGCGCAGCTGGAAGACCTGATGCTGGGCGTCGAGATCGAGGGCGTCCGCTACGGCCCGATCAATGCCAACATGGAGCGGCGCACCGGCACCAATGTCTGGGTCGAGATGACGCTGACGGAGGGCAAGAACCGCGAAGTGCGGCGCGTGCTCGAGTATCTGGGGCTGCAGGTCTCCCGCCTGATCCGCACCCGCTATGGCCCCTTCTATCTGGAAGACATGCCGATCGCGTCCGTGGACGAGATCCGGCAGCACGACCTCGTCGAGTTCCGAAAGACGCTGAAGGGCCGGCCGACCAGCCGCCCGACGCCCGAGGGTGCCGATCCTGCCGCGCTCAAGGCATGGCGGCGGGAGCCGTCGCGCGACCGCACCGCGCCGCGTCCTCGGCCTGCGCCCGTGTCGTACGAGCCGCAGGCGCCGCGCGAAGTGCAGCCGCATCCGCAGGCGTTCCGCCGTACGCGTACGCAGGCGGACGAAGCCGAGGCACCGCGCGGCAGCGGCTTCGCCAAGCGCCCTGCCGGCGGAAGCCCGCGTCGCAAGGACGGTCTTGCCGGCCGTCGCGACGAAGCGGGCCCGCCGCGGAACCCGCGCGGCCAGCGCGCCGCCGCCTTCGCAGAGCGCACCGGCCGCAAGCCCGCCGGGGAGCGGGCGGAACGTCCCGCCGAGGATGGTCGCGGCGACAGGCCGCGACGCACGCTATCTGCCGCTTTCGGGGGCGAACGCCCGGCGCGCGACGATCGCCGCCCCCTGCGTGTCGAGCGTCCGGAGCGTGCCGAACGCCCGCAGCGTGGCGAAGGACCGCGGAAGGGGCCAGCGCGCGCCGCGGGGCAATTCTCGCGCGACGAGGGCCCTCGCGGCCCCCGCAGTGATGGGCCGCGCAGCGGGCGTGGCGAAAACCCGCGCTCGGGCGGCTATGGCACCGCGCCGCGGGGCGAAGGCGCCCGTGGTCCGCGGAGTGACAATCCACGCGGACCGCGTTCGGACGGGTCGCGCTCCCCGCGCGACGATGGGCCGCGCTCGGACGCCAGACATGACGCCCCGCGCGGTGAAGGCTCGCGCGCACCTCGAGGAGACGGGCCGCGGTCGCCCCGCAGCGATGCACCCCGTTCGCCGCGCGGCGACGGCCCTGCACGGCCACCCCGCGGCGGTCGGCCAGGCGGTCCTCCCAAGGGTCGCCGCTAATGCGGATCATCTCGGGCCAGTGGCGCGGGCGCCCGATTGCCGCGCCCAAAGGTGAAGCGACGCGCCCGACCGCAGATCGCACGCGCGAGGCGCTGTTCTCGATGCTGGCAAGCCGCGTCGGCAGCTTCGAGGGGCTGGCGGTCGCCGACCTGTTCGCCGGCTCCGGCGCGCTGGGGCTTGAGGCGCTGTCGCGCGGGGCTGCCTCCTGCCTGTTCGTGGAGCAGGATCGCTCCGCGCTCGACGCGCTGCGCGCCAATGTCGAGAAGCTCGGCGCCCGGGGTGCGCAGGTGCGGGCCCAGTCGGTGCTTGCGCTGGGGCCGACCTCCACGCCGCTCGACCTGATCCTGATGGACCCGCCCTATGCGAGCGGCGCCGGCTGGGTGGCGGCCGACAAGCTGGCGCGGCTCGGCTGGATCGGGCCGGCGACCTGGGTGAGCGTCGAGACCGGGCGCACCGAGGATGTCGATGCGTCTGGCTTCGTCGTCGATGCCGAGCGCGTCTACGGCAAGGCCAAGCTCACTTTGCTGCGGCGCGCGGAACCAGCCGCAGACCCGCAAGACTGAACAGCCCGGCAATGGCGAGGTAGAGCCCAACGGGCGTGAGCCCGCCGTTCTGGGCTAGGGCTTCGGCCGCCATCGGCGTCACCGCGCCGCCGATCACCCCGCCGACGTTGAACGCCATCGACGCGCCGGTGTAGCGCACCCGCGGCGGGAACAGACCCGGCAGCCAGGCGCCGAGCGGGCCATAGACGAAGCCCATCGCAAACAGCGCAATAGCGAGCCAGGCGGTCACTGCGGCGACGGTACCGCCGCCCATCAGCGGCTGCATCAGCAGACCGGCGAGGACGACCCCACCACAGCCGAGCGCGAGCACGCGGCCGGTGCTGCTGCGGTCCGCCCACCAGCCGGCGAGCGCAATGCCGGCAGCCATGAACAGGATCGCGAACAGCTGCATCGAGAGGAAGGTGTCGCGCGAGAAGCCGAGCCGCGTGGTGCCGTGACCGAGCGCGAAGGCGGTGGCAATGTAATAGAGCGCAAAGCAGGCGACTGCGCCAAAGGTGCCGGCAAGCGTCGCGCGCAGGTGGTTGCGGAAAAGCTCGGCGAGCGGCACCGACGGGGGCGCCTCCTGCTCCAGCGCGGCGCGGAACTCGGCGGTTTCGGTGAGCTTCAGGCGGACCCAGAGGCCGAGACCGACAAGAAGCGCGCTGGCGAGGAACGGCAGGCGCCAGCCCCAGCTGCGGAAGGCATCCTCGTCCAGACCCAGCCCGAGCAGCAGGAACAGGCCATTGGCGGCGAGGAAGCCGACCGGCGCGCCCAGCTGCGGCACCGATCCGAAGCGGCCGGCCCAGCCCTTGGGCGCATTCTCCACCGCGAGCAGCGCCGCCCCGCCCCACTCGCCGCCAAGCCCCAGGCCCTGGGCGAAGCGCAGCACGCACAGCAGGAACGGCGCGAGCAGGCCGACCTGGCCGTAGGTGGGCAGGAACGCGATCGCGAGCGTCGAGCCGCCCATCAGCATCAGCGAGGCGACCAGCGTCGACTTCCGACCCATGCGGTCGCCGAAATGGCCGAACAGCGCCGCGCCGAGCGGCCGGGCGAGGAAGGCGAGGCCGAGGCTGGCGTAGCTCAGCATCAGCCGCGCCGATTCGGACTCTGCCGGGAAGAACAGGGTCGGGAACACCAGCGCCGCCGCGGTGGCATAGATGTAGAAGTCGTAGAATTCGACCGAGGTGCCAACGAGGCTCGCGAGCAGGATGCGGCGGCTGGAGGGGCCACCGGCTGCGGGCAGAACGGCGGCCGGGATCGGCGTGGCGGCGGAAGTGTGGGCAGTCATGCGCGCTGGTTGGCGGTGGAGTTGCGGGAGGTCAACCTGCCCGCGCATCTTTGTTGCCGAAGAAGCTGGCGCCGGAGCAGCATCCTTGCGCTTTGAACACCGTCAGATGCGAGAAGAGGGCTCCGGCACTTCTGCCTGCCGTGCTCCTGCGAAAGCAGGAGCCCAGGGTTCCGGACGCCACGTGTCGTTGATCTGCTTGGCCCTGGATCCCTGCCTCCGCAGGGAAACGGCAGCTGCCATGGCGTCTGTTGCATCATTCGGCAGCGGCCGGGGACGCGAGGGATACGACACGGTTCAAGCCTTGCCCCGGCCGGCTTCGTTCCCTAGCTGTTCGCGCATGAACGTGCCGCAGACGACCCCCTCGCCCCAGGACCCGCCATACCTGCGCGGCCTCAACGAACCGCAGCGCGAAGCCGTGCTGACGAGCGAGGGGCCGGTGCTGGTGCTGGCAGGCGCGGGCACGGGCAAGACGGCGGCGCTGACGGCGCGGCTGGCGCACCTGCTCTACACGCGCAAGGCGTGGCCGTCGGAGATCCTGTCGGTCACCTTCACCAACAAAGCCGCGCGCGAGATGCGCGAGCGTGTCGGGCGGCTGGTCGGCGATGCGGTCGAGGGCATGCCGTGGCTCGGCACCTTTCACGCGATCGGCGCGAAGATGCTGCGCCGGCATGCGGAGTTGGTGGGGCTGCAGTCGAACTTCACCATCCTCGACACCGACGACCAGCTGCGGTTGATGAAGCAGCTGATCGTGGCGGCGAACCTGGACGAGAAGCGCTTCCCTGCCCGCCAGCTCGCCGGCGTGATCGACAGCTGGAAGAACAAGGGCATGACGCCCGCCGACGTGGATGCGGGCGAGAGCGAGCGCTTCGCCAATGGTCGTGGCGGCGAGTTGTACCAGCAGTATCAGGATCGGCTCCGGTCCGTTAACGCCTGCGACTTCGGCGACCTGCTGCTGCACGTGCTGACCATCCTGCGCACCCATCGTGACGTGCTGGAGCAGTATCAGCAGCGCTTCCGCTACATCATGGTGGACGAGTATCAGGACACCAACTCGGTCCAGTATCTGTGGCTGCGGCTGCTGGCGCAGGAGCGCAAGAACATCTGCTGCGTGGGTGACGACGACCAGTCGATCTATTCGTGGCGTGGTGCGCAGGTGGAGAACATCCTGCGCTTCGAACGCGATTTTCCGGGCGCCAAGGTGATCCGGCTGGAGCAGAACTACCGTTCCACCCCGCACATCCTGGGCGCGGCCGGCGGCGTGATCGCCAACAACAGCGGGCGGCTTGGCAAGCAGCTGTGGACGGAGCTGGACGCGGGCGAGAAGGTGCGCGTGATCGGCGTGTGGGACGGGCCCGAGGAGGCGCGGCGCGTCGGCGAGGAGATGGAATCCTGCCGCCGGGCGGGCAAATCCTATGACGAGATGGCGATCCTGGTCCGCGCGCAGCACCAGACCCGCGAGTTCGAGGACCGCTTCATCGCGATCGGCCTTCCCTATCGCATCGTCGGCGGCCAGCGCTTCTATGAGCGCATGGAGATCCGCGACGCGATCGCCTATCTCCGCGTCGTCAACCAGCCGGCCGATGACCTGGCGTTCGAACGCATCGTCAACGTGCCCAAGCGCGGTCTGGGCGACAAGGCGGTCGCGACCGTCCACCGCTATGCGCGCGCGACCGGCAGCCCGCTGATGACGGCGGCGGCGCGCATCCTCGACACCGACGAGCTGACCGGGGCGGCGCGCAAGTCGCTCCGCCGGCTGGTCGGCGACATCGCGCGTTGGCGCGACATGGCGCGCGACCTGCCCCACCCCGAGCTCGCCCGCCAGTTGCTCGACGAGAGCGGCTATACGGCGATGTGGCAGGCCGAGAAGTCGGCCGAGGCCGCGGGGCGCCTGGAGAACCTCAACGAACTCGTCCGCGCGATGGAGGAATATGACAGCCTGGGTGCATTCCTGGAGCATGTCAGCCTGGTGATGGACAATGAA
Source organism: Sphingomonas sp. PL-96 (assembly GCF_020707215.1). Classification (GTDB taxonomy): domain Bacteria; phylum Pseudomonadota; class Alphaproteobacteria; order Sphingomonadales; family Sphingomonadaceae; genus Sphingomonas. Next base: position 780,122 of record NZ_JAJFET010000001.1, on the reverse strand, counting down.
GGCGCCACCCAGGAGCCGCAGGTCACCATCATGACGATCCACGCCGCCAAGGGGCTGGAGTTCGACACGGTGTTCCTGGCCGGCTGGGAGGAAGGGCTGTTTCCCTCGCAGCGTTCGCTCGATGAGGGCGGGCTCGCCAGCCTGGAGGAGGAACGCCGCCTCGCCTATGTCGCGATCACCCGCGCGCGCCGGCTGGCGGTGATCCTGCACGCGGCCAACCGCCGCATCTATGGCCAGTGGACCTCTTCGCTGCCCAGCCGCTTCGTCGGCGAATTGCCGGCCGAGCATATCGATGCGGAGACCACGATGGCGGGCGGCGAGAGCCTGTGGCGCGCGAACTGGTCCGAGCGGGCGGACCCCTTCGCCGACGTGAACCGCGGCACCGGGCGTGGGCCCGGCTGGCAGCGGGCGGCGAGCAGCGGCTCGACCTTCACCCGCGATGCGCCGCGCGTGATCGAGAGCCGCGCGAGTGCGGTGAGCCTGGGCAACAAGGGCCGCAGCGACGTGAGCCTGGGCCTGCGCGTGTTTCACCAGAAGTTCGGCTACGGCACGATCGCCGCGATCGAGGGCAACAAGCTGGAGATCGACTTCGAGACCGGCGGGCGCAAGCGCGTGCTCGACAGCTTCGTGACGGTCGGCTGAGCGGTTCCGGGCCGGCGGCGGCGCCGCTGCCCGCATCGCCGGCACGTCTGATCGTGCTGCGGGCGAAACGGATTCGACAAGGCCATCATTTCGGCATTTGCTGCAATGCAACAATATGCCCTTCCGGGCTTTGGAGCGTGCATGCGAAACCCGACCCGTCGTGAAATCGTCGCCACTGCCGGCTTAGCCGCGCTGTTCGGAGCACCGCTGGCCGCCATGGCCCGCAAGACCGAAGCCCCAGCGGAGCCATTTTCGTGGGAACTGTTGCAGCAGCGTGCGGCCGCGCTTGCGACCCAGCCCTATCGCAAGCCGGAGCGGGTCGCCGCCGCCGCAGACATCGACTATGATGCCGTGGGCTCGATCCGCTACCGTCCGCAGGAGACGCTGGCCGGCGGCATCCGCCTGTTCCCGCTCGGCCGTTATGCGCCGATGCCGGTCAAGATCCACATCGTCGAGAACGGCCAGGCGCAGGCCGTCCCCTTCTCCCGCGACCTGTTCGAGGCGGTGTCGGGCCACGCCCCGCCACTCGGCATCGCCGGTTTTCGCGCGATGGTACCCGGCCGGGAGAGCGACTGGATGGCGTTCCAGGGCGCATCCTATTTCCGTACCGCGGGCTCCCAGGACCAGTACGGCCTGTCCGCGCGCGGTGTCGCGATCAACACCGGCATTTCGGGTCGCGAGGAATTTCCCGACTTCACCGAATTCTGGATCGAGCGCACGGCCGCGGATGCCTATACCGTCTATGCGTTGATGGACGGTGAGAGCGTTACGGGCGCCTACCGCATCGCCAGCCGCCATCAGAATGGCGTGCAGCAGGACGTGTCGGCCGTGCTGCACCTGCGCCGCGACGTCGAGCGGCTGGGCATTGCGCCGGCCACCAGCATGTTCTGGTATGGCGAAGGCAATCGCGCCGCCGCGGTCGACTGGCGCCCCGAGATCCACGACTCCGACGGCCTGGCGCTGCTGACCGGTCGCGGCGAGCGCATCTGGCGCCCGCTGGTCAACCCGCCGCACGAGACGCTGGACAGCTTCGCCGACGAGCACCCGCGCGGCTTCGGCCTGCTCCAGCGTGACCGCAACTTCGACCATTATCAGGACGACGGCGCCTTCTACGATCGCCGCCCGAACCTGTGGGTGGAGCCACGCGGCCAATGGGGGCGTGGCAATGTGATGCTGTTCGCCTTCCCGACCGCGGCCGAGACGGTCGACAACATCGTCTCCTTCTGGGTGCCGGCAGAGGCGCCCAAGGCCGGGCAGCGCCTGCAGTTCGACTATGGCCTGCGCTGGGGATCGGACGATCCGACCCTCACGCCGGCCGCGGCGCATGTCGTGGACAGCTGGACCGGCGTCGCCGGACGGCCGGGCGACACGCCGACCAAGGGCGCGCGCAAGCTGGTGGTCGACTATGAGGGCGAAGGCCTCGCCGGGCTCGACCGGTCGAGTGGCGTCTCGCCCGCGATCGAGATTGTGCGCGGCAGGCTGATCGCCAGCGCGGCCTATCCAATCGTGGGCCAGAAGAACCGCTGGCGCGTGACCGCCGACATTGCGCCCGAGGGGAATGGCCCGGCGGACGTGCGGCTGTTCCTGAAGCGCGGCGAGCGCGCCCTGAGCGAAACCCTGTTGTTCCCGGTGTTCAACGGGTGAGGGAACCGGCTCGCCTCCCGGCGGAAGCCCCGATCGACATGCCGGTCCAGCGGTTCGACGGTCCGCCGCCGCCGCGTCGCGTGCCCGAGCCCTGGTCGGGCGGCCAGGAGGATGGTGACGACATCTTCGCACGCCGCGTCCTCCTGGTCCTGCTCACTGCCATGCTGGCGACCGTCGCCTCGACGGCGCTGAAGGAGTCGCTGGTCGCCGACGGGTGGAGCCTCACCGACGCGGTGCTGCTCGGCATCTTCTTCCCGCTGTTCGCGCTGATCTCGTTCGGCTTCATCAACGCATCGGTCGGCTTCCTGCTGCTGATTACGGGCCTGCGCCCCGGCTTCATGCCGACGCCGCGCTGGTCTTCACCACTCAAGGGCCGCACCGCCATCCTGATGCCGGTCCACAATGAGGATGTGGAGGCCGTCTACGGCCGCATCGCCCGGATGGCCGAGGCGATCGCCCAGGGCGGCATGGCCAAGCACTTCGACTTCTTCATCCTGAGCGATTCGGCGCCGGAAGCGGAGGCGGAGGAAGTCGCCGCGTGGGAGTCCCTCTCCCGCCAGCTCGACTGTGCGCTCTACTATCGCCGCCGGACGCAGAATGTCGGCCGCAAGCCCGGCAATGTCGCCGAATGGATCCGCCGGTTCGGCGGCGCCTATGACTACATGCTGATGCTCGACGCCGACAGCCTGATGGGCGGCGACACCATCATCGGCATGGCCCAGGTGCTGGACCGCCGGCCGGCAGTGGCGCTGCTTCAGACCGTGCCGATGGTCATCGGGGCCACCACGCTGTTCCAGCGCTGGATGCAGTTCGCGAGCCGGCTCTACGGGCCGATCTCGACCGCGGGCCTCGTCTGGTGGTCGGGCGCAGAGGCGACGTTCTGGGGGCACAACGCATTGATCCGGATCGAGGCGTTCGCCGCCTGCTGCGGCCTGCCCGAGCTTCCCGGCGGCCCGCCGTTCGGCGGCACGATCATGAGCCACGACATGGTCGAGGCGGCGCTGCTGCGGCGGCGCGGCTGGCGCGTGCACATGGTGCTGACCGACGCGACGTTCGAGGAGTATCCCCCGACGCTGATCGACGCCGCGGTGCGCGACCGGCGCTGGGCGCAGGGCAACATCCAGCATCTGCGGCTGCTGGGCGCATCGGGCTTTCACTGGATCAACCGGCTGCAGTTGCTGCTCGGCGCGTCCGCCTATCTCGCCTCGCCGCTGTGGCTGCTCCTGATCCTGACCAGCATCGTCCAGGCGCTGGTCGGGGAACCCAGCCTGATGAACCGCAGCGCGTCCGGCGCGGTGCTGGCCGTTACCCTGCTGCTGCTGTTCGGGCCCAAGGCGCTGAGCGTGATCTGGGCGACGGCTGATCGCGAGCGGCGCGAGGCGTTGGGCGGATGGCGAACGATCTGGCGTTCGGTGGTGCTCGACGTGCCGCTGTCGATGCTCGCGGCCCCCGCGATCGCGGTCACTCAGACCATCGACGTGATCGGCATCGCGATGGGCAAGCGCGCCGCCTGGGATCCGCAGAGCCGGCAGAGCGACGGCCTGGCCATGCGCGACATCCTGCCGCGCTATCACTGGCACGTCGGCATCGGCGTTGCGCTCCTGCTGCTGTCGCCGCTGATGCCCGTGACCGCGCTGTGGCTGCTGCCCGTGACGCTGGGGCTGCTGCTGTCGCCGTGGGTGGTGCAGTGGACGGCGAGCGCACGTGCGGGTGGCTGGGCGGCGCGCCACGCGATCTTCGAGCCGGAGCACCGGGCGCTCGGCACCGCGCCGCTTCCGGAGCAACGCGCGCTGCCGACGCCCAAAACAGCCTGACAGAGTCCTTGCACCAATTTGGCTGCCCGAGCGTTGCGCGTGCAATCAATGGAGGTGTTTCATGGAAATCGCACGACTGCCCAGCGGCCAGGTGGCACCCGGCGATGTCGACTGCATCAGCATCGTTCAGCTGGAGGACGGACGTTTCGAGCTCACCGGCGCCGCGCTGATCGCCTGTGGCGATGGCGACGAGGTCGAGTCGGTGGCGCTGATCGGGGTGCCGCCGTTCGACACCCGCGAGGCGGCCGAGGACGCGGGGCTCGCCTGGGCGGCAGAACAGTGCGTCGAGCGCATCTATGTGACGGACGTCGAGTTCAGCATCCGCCCCTGACCCGCCTCGTCGCCGGCACCACCTCGGCGCGTGCGCACAACAGGCATTCTCGCTTCATCGTACCGACCAATCATTGTTACGGGCCCAGAACATTTCGGAGCGGCGTGTGTTGCTGCCGGAAACAATCGTCGGGATAGGGGTTATGTCCCCCGCCGCCGGCGTTGGGCGGCAAGAGGAGTAGACATCATGCAGAAGTTGCTTGCTGGCGCCCTTGGCGCCGCCCTGGCGATGCTCGCCCCAGCCGCTGCCAATGCGCAGCATCACCAGCAGGAGCGCACGGTGCGCACCGTGACCCGCACCACGACGACGACGCGCAGCAACAACAACTACGGCAACTGGAACAATCGCTGGGGCAATCGTCCTGCGGCTCCGCCGAAGGCCTATCGTGGCCGCCAGAACGACTGGTACCGCCATGTTCGCGCCTGTCAGCAGCGCTTCCGCAGCTACAATCCGCGCAACGACACCTACGTCAGCGGTCGCCAGTCGCGTCGCTGCACGCTGTAATTCGGACCGGGCCGGGATCTCGCATCCCGGCCACCCCCCGGAACCGTGCCCCTCTCCGGCCGTTGGCCCCGCGAACTGCAGGAGAGCCGCATGCCGACGCCCCAGGAAATTCAGACCCGCTTCTGGAAAGCCCTGAAATCCGATCGCACGCTGATGCTGGGGATCGATGGCGTGGGCGATGGCCATGCCCAGCCGATGACCGGCCAGACCCTCGACGGTGCCGAGCATGGCGCGGTCTGGTTCTTCACCACCAAGGACAACACGCTGGTGAAGGAAATGCGCGAGGGTACGCGCGCAACCGCCCATTTTGCATCCAAGAACCATGACGTGTTCGCCAGCATCCACGGCAATCTCGTGGTCGAGCAGGACCGCACGATGGTGGACCGGCTGTGGAACCGCTTCGCGGCTGCCTGGTATGAAGGCGGCAAGGACGATCCCAAGCTGGAGCTGATCCGCCTGGATGCCGAGCACGCCAAGATCTGGCTCGACGAATCCAGCCTGTTTGCAGGCATCAAGATCCTGCTCGGTGTCGATCCCAAGGCCGATTACGCGGACAAGGTCGCGGACGTCACCCTCGGCTGACCGGCACGCCCCGCCCCTCCATACTCCCATCTGTACAAGGAACCGGCGATGCCGATGATCGAAACCCGCGATGGCACCAACCTCTATGTCAAGGACTGGGGGAGCGGGCCTGCGGTCGTTCTGATCCATGGCTGGCCGCTGTCGTCCGACAGCTGGGACGCGCAGGCGTTCGCGCTCGCCAACGCCGGTTATCGCGTGATCGCCTATGATCGCCGCGGCTTCGGCCGGTCCGAGCAGCCCTGGTCGGGCTATGACTATGACACGCTGTCGGACGATCTGGCGGACGTGATGGAGGCGTGCGGCGTCACCTCTGGCGCGACCCTGGTTGGCTTCTCGATGGGTGGCGGCGAGGTCGCACGCTACATGTCGCGCCATGCCGGCAAGGGTGTGGCCAAGGCGGTGCTGGTCGGTTCGGTAGTGCCGTTCATGCTCCAGACCGACGACAATCCCGATGGCGTGCCGCAGGCGCAGCTCGACGACATGGCGGCGCAGATGCTGGAGGACCGGCCGAAGTTCATGGCGAACTTCCTGGACCAGTTCTTCGGCGTCGGCTTCATCACCAGCCCGGTGAGCGAAGAGCGGCTGCACTGGGCATGGAACCTGACGCAGCAGGCGGGGCTCAAGCCCACGCTCGCCTGTGCCGAGGCGTTCGGCACCACCGACTTCCGCCCCGACCTGGCATCCTTCACCGTGCCGACGCTGATTATCCACGGCACGTCCGACAACACCGTGCCAATCGATGCCACCGGACGCGCCGCGGCAACCGCGATCCCGGGTGCCAAGCTGATCGAATATGACGGCGCACCGCACGGCCTGTTCGCCACCGAGCAGGAGCGGCTGACCGACGACCTGCTCGCCTTCCTGGGTGATCCGGTGACCCGCACCCACGGCGCTGCCGCCCTGTGAAGCCCGGCGCGTGGCGGCGGACCCGCCGCGCGTCCATTTCCGGCGCCAAGCAAAGCTTGATTGCCGCCGCCCCGCCCCCCGCATAGACACCGGGCATGACCGCCGCGCCGCACCCCTTCGCCATCCATAATTTTCGCGCCTATTTCCTGGCTCGGCTTTCGACGACACTCGCGCAGATGGCGATGGTGATCGTCATCGGCTGGCAGGTCTATGACCTGGCGCGGCGAACGATGGATGTGAAGGACGCCGCTTTCTATTTGGGCCTGATCGGCGTCGCCCAGTTCCTCCCGCTGCTGGCGCTGTCGCTGGTCGCCGGCTGGGTCGCCGACCGGGTTGACCGCCGCTGGATCGCGCGCGGTGCGGTCGCGATCGAGGCCGGGTGCGCGATCACCCTGGCCGTGGCGAGCTACCACGAGCACGTCACCCTCGAACTGCTGTTCCTCGTGGCGGCTCTGCTGGGCGTGGCACGCGCCTTTGCTGGCCCGTCGCTCCAGGCGCTGGCTCCCAATCTGGTCCCCAAGGCCGTGTTGCCGACGGCGATCGCGATGAGCTCGATCGCCTGGCAGGCTGGCACCGTGCTGGGGCCGACGATGGGCGGCTATCTCTACGCCGCCAGCCACTGGCTGCCCTATACCGTCTCCGCCTGCCTCTTCAGCTTTTCCTTCCTGATGCTGTCGCTGATCGGCCGGGTGCCGGTCACGGCTGTGCGCGGGAAGGCCAATCCATTCCGACAGATGCTGGAGGGCCTGACCTATGTGCGTCAGAACCGGCTGGTGCTGGGGGCGATCTCGCTCGATCTGTTCGCGGTGCTGCTGGGCGGGGCTACCGCGATGCTGCCGGTCTATGCACGCGACATCCTGCAGGTAGGCGCCGACGGCCTCGGCCATCTGCGCGCCGCCCCGGCGCTTGGCGCGATCGCAGTAGCATTGTGGTTTTCGTGGCGGCCGCTCACCACCAACGTCGGCGTGAAGATGCTGCTGGCGGTCGCGATCTTCGGCGGGGCCACCATCGCCTTCGGACTGAGCGCGCCGCTGCTGCTGCCGCTGCTCGGCCAGGGTGCGATCGGGCACGACACGGCACCTTCGGTGCTGCTGGCCCTGGGCGCGCTGTTCGTGCTGGGTGCTGCGGATATGGTGTCGGTCTATGTCCGCCAGTCGCTGATCCAGCTGTATACGCCGGACGAGATGCGTGGCCGCGTAGGTGCCGTCTCGACCCTGTTCGTTTCCGGCTCGAACGAGCTTGGCGAGGCGGAGTCCGGCTTCCTCGCGGCGGCCGTCGGTCCGGTCGCGGCGGTTGTGGCGGGGGGAATCGGCGCGATATTGATCACGGCCCTGTGGGCACGCATCTTTCCCGAGCTTCGGCGGGCGCGGACCTTTGACCCGCCCCAGACGCTGGAATTCACACCGGTCAAGGAGAAGGCAGAATGAAGGCCAACACCATCCTGGAAACGATCGGCAAGACGCCGCACATCCGCATCCAGCGGCTGTTCGGCGACGCCGAGGTGTGGATCAAGTCGGAACGGTCGAACCCGGGCGGATCGATCAAGGACCGCATCGCCCTGGCGATGATCGAGGCTGCCGAAGCATCGGGTGACCTGACGCCCGGCGGCACGATCATCGAGCCGACCAGCGGCAACACCGGCGTGGGCTTGGCCATGGTCGCGGCGGTAAAGGGCTACAAGCTGGTGCTGGTCATGCCGGAGAGCATGTCGATCGAGCGCCGCCGGCTGATGCTGGCCTATGGCGCCACCTTTGACCTGACCCCGCGCGAAAAGGGCATGAAGGGCGCCATCGAACGCGCGCAGGAGCTGGCCGGGCAGACGCCGGGTGCCTGGATCCCGCAGCAGTTCGAGAACCTCGCCAACGTCGACGTGCATGTCCGCACCACGGCGCAGGAGATCCTCGAGGACTTCGCCGACACGCCGATCGACGTGCTGATCACCGGCGTGGGCACCGGCGGGCACATCACCGGCGTTGCAGAGACGCTCAAGAAGCAGTGGCCGCAGCTCAAGGTCTATGCGGTGGAGCCCGAGCTTTCGCCGGTGATCTCCGGCGGGCAGCCGGGGCCGCACCCGATCCAGGGCATCGGCGCGGGATTCATTCCGGCCAACCTCCACACCCAGGCCATTGACGGCGTGATCAAGGTCGATGCGGCCGTCGCTAAGGACATGGCGCGCCGCTCCGCCTCCGAAGAAGGCATGCTGGTCGGCATCTCGTCGGGTGCGACGCTGGCGGCGATCCTGCAGAAGCTGCCCGATCTGCCCGACGGCGCACGGGTGCTGGGCTTCAACTACGACACGGGCGAGCGCTACCTGTCGGTTCCGGACTTCCTGCCGGAAAGCTGAGCCATCCACATGCTGGTGTCCCCCGGCGCGCGTGCGCCTGATTCCTCAGGCGTGCGCGCACCGCTGGGCACGGGCTCGCGCGTGCTGGACGGCGTGCTGGCGGCGGTGGCGCTGGCGGCGGTGCTGGTGCCTGCTTGGGCAGTGACGCACGCGCCGCCGATGCCGGCCCAGGGCGACCGCGCGATGCGGCATGCGGTACCCCGGCGCGTGCTGCCTCCCGCCGAACTGCCGGCCGTGGAGCCGATCGAGTTCCAGGACATGACCCCGGACGAGGCGCGGGCGTTCAACGCCAGCATCCCGTTTCACGCCGGTCCCAACCCCGCTGCCCGCCCCTTCCGCTTCGGTGGCGCGGACGAGGACCGGGCGCGGGCGAGCGATTGCCTCTCGGCCGCCGTGCTCTATGAAGCGGGCGACGATCCGGAGGGGCAGAAGGCGGTGGCCCAGGTGGTGCTGAACCGCGTCCGCCACCCGGCTTTCCCAAAGACGGTTTGCGGGGTGGTGTTCCAGGGTTCGGAGCGGACCACCGGCTGCCAGTTCACGTTCACCTGCGACGGGGCGCTGGCGCGCTGGTATTCCGAGCCCTTCTGGGAACGCGCGCGCAAGGTCGCCGACGCGGCGCTGGCGGGGGCGGTCTACAGGCCGGTCGGCCATGCCACCCATTACCACACCGACTGGGTGGTGCCGTACTGGAGCTCCAGCCTGGACAAGATCGTGGCGGTACACACGCATCTGTTCTTCCGCTGGACGGGCTGGTGGGGAACCCCGCCCGCGTTCCGCTTCACCGCGACGGGGACGGAGCCGCGCGTGACCCAGCTTGCCGCGCACTTCGATGCGCACAAGCTGCCGGAAGTGCTGGCGGCGGAGACTCAGGCACTGGCGATGCAGAAGGCGATGGCGCTGCCGGACTCGGCGCTGAAGCCCTCGGCGGACGACCCCAACACCTTCCTGATCCATGTCGATGCCAAGGATGCGGCGAGCTTCCCGATCCTGGCGGATCGTGCCTGCGGCGAGCGTCCCTATTGCAAGTTCATGAGCTGGACGGACCCACGCCAGCTGCCGGCGAGCGCCAAGGGCACGCTGTCGCCCCAGCAGCTGACCTCCATGTCGTTCAGCTACCTCCGCGACCGGCCGCGTAACCTGGAGCGCGCGCTGTGGAACTGCGCCGACTTTCCGCAGCCCAAACCGCAATGCATGCGCCGGGCGCCACAGCCGATCGCCTCCCCCGCGCCGAGCGCGGTGGCGGAGGACGGCCCGACGGGGCTGAGCGGCGTGCGGCGCAAGCCTGCCCCGCAACCGGCCGCGTCGGTCGCCACACCGGAGGCGCGGGTCGCTTCGTAGGTCCGCAGGAGGGCTGGGCCGCATTGGCGATGGCAGTAGCGGCAAACGAGGGCCTTCAAGGCACTTGGCCAGAACGGCGGTCGCGATGAAGACCGGGAAACCCGCGCCTATGTCGTGTAACGGGGAAATGGCAGCGTCGGGTGTCCACTGGCCTGGTACGCACCGTCCCGCATCAACGGCACGACGTCGGTCGCATCAAACTCAAGCGCGACCTCTACGTCTTCGCCATATCCCCAGCCGGAGAGTTCGCGACCTGACCGACTGTCGCGGATCATTTGGGCGAGGCGAGGCTCCGCTGCCCTGTAGGCTTCGGCGGCCAGATCGGCCTCTGCATTCCATGTTCCGCTCAAGCTCGCGACAATGGCGCCGGCTCCGAGCCAGTCTTCGATAGCCGGTCGTAGCGTCTGATCCGGCCACCGCTCACCTGCCGGGATCACGACGATCGATCCATCACCAGCAAGGCGGTTTGCCTCCTCACCGACTGCACGTGCGTTTCGAAGGCAGCCGCAAATCGTCGGAGTGTCGCCGGTGTTCAGGGACAGCCGGGAGCCATTGGGCGACGGGAGCAGCAGGCGCGCCCCCGACTCGATCTGCCTCAGGCTGACTGGCGAAAGACTGAGCTGCCCCCCGCCGGCACTTCGCGGTGAGGCCGCGATCGCTCCAAGCCGAGCAGCTTCGGCCTCTGCCGCCGCGGCGTCGCCATATGGGAAGGGGAACACCATCGCCCCGTTCTCGACCGATACGCTGACCGCCGTCGAGAAGGACAATATATCAACGATGATGAATACGTCCGCAGAGGCTTTCCAAGCCTCGATGCCGGACAGACCCCATTCGCAGACCACCTTCGACATCACCGACGCGATGCCAGAGCAAGCTAGGGCTGCCAACTAGTCGTAGGCGCTAGCCGCGCGCCTCCGAGCCCAGCTAGCCTCCGCACACCGCGCGGCCGCGGGGGTCGCGGAGGGCGGCGGCTTCGGAAAGGACGTCGCTCATTTGCTCGACGCGCAGGCCGCTGAAGGTGGCGCGCGCGGTGCATCGCTGGGCGCATTGCGGCGGCAGATTGGCAGGGAAGATGATACGCGTGCCCTCGATCCGCGCGTCCAGCTCGCAGGCGTTGCCGAAGTCGATCCGGAGGTGATCGCCCGACTGCCTGGCCGTCCCGCTGGCGCTGCAGCCCAGACGGCCGCCGTTGAGCACGAAGGCGCCGATCCGCAGCGTCTCTCCGGCCGGCACGAGGCAGAGCCGGTCGCCGCCGCGCTGGTAGAGCCCGGTGATGGAACCGTCGCCGGGATCGCGCACCACGCCGCGTTCGATCGCGACCGTCTCCAGATCGGGTGCCTCGGTGTTCGCCGGATCGCCGCCTCCCGAGCAGGCCGCAAGCGCCAGCGCCAGCGCGGCGACGCCCCGCTTCATTCGACGGCGACCAGCCGGCCGTCCTCGATGCGGCGGAAGAAGCAGCTGCGCGCGCCGGTGTGGCAGGCGGGGCCCGCGGGCTCCACGCGAAGCCAGAGCGCATCCTGGTCGCAGTCGATGCGCACCTCCACCACGCGCAGGACGTGGCCGGAGGTCTCGCCCTTCTTCCACAGCCGGTTGCGGCTGCGCGACCAGAAGGTGGCCTCCCCGCTCGTGAGCGTCGCCGCCAGCGATTCCGCGTTCATATGCGCGACCATGAGCAGCTCACCGGTCGCGGCATCGGTTGCCACCGCGGTGACGAGCCCTGCTGCGTCGTACTTGGGATTCAGGGTGAGGCCGGTGTCGCGCGCGTCCATGGGCGGCGGCTTACCGGGGAGGCGGCGGGGCGGCAATCCGGGGCGATCGCACATTCTTGATGACAGAAGGGCGACAAACCCGGAATCGCTCCCTATATGGCGCTCGCATCTCAGCGAACCCTGTAGGGCCGATGTTCAGCACCAATCCTTTCGACGACGACAAGCTGCGCGAAGAGTGCGGCATCTTTGGCGTATCCGGCGCGGACGGCGCGGCAGCATTGGTGGCCCTTGGCCTCCACGCGCTGCAGCACCGTGGCCAGGAGGCGGCGGGCATCTCCAGCTTCGACGGGGTGCAGTTCCACACGCACCGCGCGATGGGGCATGTCGCGGGCAACTTCGACCGCCCAGAGGTGATCGAGGCGCTGCCGGGTGCCGTCTCCGTCGGCCACGTCCGCTACTCCACCTCTGGCGAGACGGCGTTGCGCAACGTGCAGCCGCTCTATGCCGAGCTGGCGAGCGGCGGCTTCGCCATCGCGCACAACGGCAACCTGTCCAACGCGCTGCGCCTGCGCAAGGACCTGGTGCGGACCGGTTCGATCTTCCAGTCGACGTCGGATACCGAGGTGATCATCCACCTCGTCGCGACGTCGAACTACCGCACGCTGCTCGATCGCTTCATCGACGCGCTCAAGCAGGTCGAGGGCGCCTATTCGCTGATCTGCATGACGCCCGAAGGCATGATCGCCTGCCGCGACCCGCTGGGTATCCGCCCGCTGGTGATGGGCAAGCTCGGCGACTCGGTGATCTTCGCGTCGGAGACCGTGGCGCTCGACGTGGTCGGTGCCGAGTACGTCCGCGATGTCGAGCCGGGCGAGTTGGTGATCGTGAAGGGCACCGAGCTGCGCTCGATCCGCCCGTTCACGCCGAACGCGGCGCGGCCGTGCATCTTCGAGTACGTCTATTTCTCGCGGCCTGATTCCATCTCGGGCGGCAACTCGGTCTATTCGGTGCGCAAGGCGATCGGCGCCGAACTGGCGATCGAAAGCCCGGTCGATGCCGACCTGGTGATCCCGGTTCCCGACTCGGGCGTGCCGGCGGCGATCGGCTATGCCCAGCAGTCGGGCATCCCGTTCGAACTTGGGATCATCCGCTCGCACTATGTCGGACGCACCTTCATCCAGCCGGGCGACAAGGTCCGCCACCTGGGTGTGAAGCTCAAGCACAACGCCAACCGCGCACTCATCGGGGGCAAGCGGATCGTGCTGATCGACGATTCGATCGTGCGGGGCACCACTTCGCTGAAGATCGTGCAGATGATGCGCGATGCCGGTGCGGCCGAAGTGCACATGCGCATCGCCAGCCCGCCGACCCGGCACAGCTGCTTCTATGGCGTCGATACGCCGGAGCGCGCCAAGTTGCTGGCGGCGAAGCTCGATCTGGGCGGCATGACCGAATATATCCAGGCGGACAGCCTGGCGTTCGTGTCGATCGACGGCCTCTACAAGGCCTTGGGGGAGGCGGAGCGCGCGGCAGTGCGGCCGAAGTACTGCGACGCCTGCTTCACCGGCGACTATCCGACGCCACTGACGGACCAGGACGAGACCCGTTCGGTCGACCAGCTGGCGATGCTGGAGGAACGCGTCGGCTGAGCGCCGGCGCACCCCTGCCCTTCCCCCAAATCTTCAGGATCTTCGATGACCGACAAGCCCCTTGCCGACCAGCTCGCGCTCGTGACGGGGGCCAGTCGCGGCATCGGCGCGGCGACGGCGCTCGCGCTCGCCGCCCAGGGCGCGCATGTCGTGCTGACCGCGCGCACCCCAGGCGGGCTGGAGGAGGTCGAGGAGGCGATCCACCAGGCGGGCGGCAGCGCGACGATCGCGCCGCTCGACCTGGCCGATCCGGATGGCGTTCCGCGGCTCGCGGCGGCACTCGGCGAGCGCTGGCAGGCGCTGGACATGCTGGTGCTGAACGCAGCGATGCTGGGCACGCTGGGCCCGGTCAACGCGATCGACTTCAAGGAAATGTCGAAGCTGTTCACGCTCAACGTGACGGCGCAGGCAGCGCTCCTGGGCGCGTTCGGCCCGATGCTGCGCCAGGCGAAGTCCGCGCGCGTCATCGGTCTCACCTCCAGCGTCGGGCGCAAGCCGCGCGCCTATTGGGGGCTGTATGGGTCCTCCAAGGCGGCGTTCGAGAACCTGCTCACGGCTTTTGGCGAGGAAGTGCGCCAGCTGACCGCCATTCGCACCGCGATCGTCGACCCGGGCGCGACCCGCACCAAGATGCGCGCGCGCGCCTATCCGGGCGAAGCACCGGAGAGCGTGAAGGCGCCGGAAGTCGTGGCCGAGCGGATCGCGGCGCTGATGGTCTCCGGCTTCGAGACCGGGCATTTCGAGCGGGTCGACTGAAGCCGTTCCTCCTCCCCAACGTGCGCCTGCGCAGGCAGGAGCACGCGTGCGCACGCTAGGGCTAGGCCTGCTTCACCAGCGTGACTTGTGCTACGTGGATGCCACCGCCGCGGAAGCCACCTTCGCAGTACATCAGGTAATAGCGCCACAGCTCCGCGAACCCGGGCGGGAAGTCGCGCGGGAGCGCGCCGGCTGCCTCCGCGGCATCGAAGTCCACCCGCCAGCGGCGCAGCGTCTCGGCATAATCCAGCCCGAACCGATGCTCGTCCTGCCAGCTTAGGCCCCGCGCCTCTGCCAGCGCGCGGAAGCGTTCGGTGGACAGCAACAGCCCGCCGGGGAAGATATAAGCCTGGATGAAGTCGACATTGCCGGCATAGGCGTCGAACAGCGCGTCCTCGATGGCGATATACTGGAGCGCGGCGCGGCCACCGGGCTTCAGCCGGGCGGCGATCGCGTCTAGATAGGCGGGCCAATATTCCTGCCCCACCGCCTCGACCATCTCGATGCTGGCGATCGCGTCATAGCTGCCGGTCGCGTCGCGGTAGTCGGTGAGCGACACCTCCACATCTTCCAGCCCGGCGTCCGCGATGCGCTGGTCGACGAAGCGCTTCTGCTCGGACGAGAGGGTGAGGCCATGCACGCGGCGGCCGGCGCGTGCAGCGCGCTCGGCGAAGGAGCCCCAGCCGCAGCCGATTTCCAGGATCGTGTCGCCGGGCCTGGTGGCGGTGCGGTCCAGGATCGCCTGGAGCTTGCGGTCCTGTGCGGCCTCCAGCGGCTCGGCCGGATCGGCGAAGATCGCGCTCGAATAGGTCATGCTCGGGTCGAGCCAGCGGCGGTAGAAGTCGTTGCCCAGGTCATAGTGAAACTGGATGTTGCGCCGGGCATTGGCGCGGTGGTTGCGGCGCGACCAGTGGATGAGGCGGCGGGCGGCGCCCGTCAGCCGCCCCGCGCGCGCGACATTGCCGAGCGCACGGGCGTTGCGCATGAACAGGTCGAACAGCGGCACCGGATCGGGGCTGGACCAGTCGCCGGCCACCCAGGCCTCGTACCAGCCCGCAGAGCCGCCCGTCGCCAACCGCAGCATCGCGCGCCAGCGGTGGAGCACGACAATGGCGACCGGCCCTTCGCCGCGCCCGCCGATGCGGCGGCGGCTCCCGTCCGGCAGGGTGGCCTCGATCGCGCCGGCGACGAGGCCGCGATCCACCTGGTCCAGCATGCGTTCGAACAGCGGCGCGAACCAGCGGAGCGGGTCGCGCGGCGCGGCGGCGGCGGCGGGGGTCGGGGAAGTGGACGGCGGGGAGGCGTGCATGGCGCCCTTCATGCATCTCCGCGCCGCCACCGCAAGCCGTCGCGCGCTCAGCCGGAAAAGACGCCGCCCAGCGTCAGGAGCGACGCGACGTGGCGGTGCGAGACCTCCATCGCATCGTCGCCGTAGCCGCCACCCAGGGCGCTTGCGAGCGGGATGCCGAGTGTATGTGCCAGCGTCGCCACCCAGCGGTCGCGCCGTACCAGCCCCTCGCGGGTAAGCGCCAGCCGGCCCAGCCGGTCGCCCTCGAACGGATCGACGCCCGCCTGGTAGAGGATGAGGTCGGGCGCAAAGCCATCCACCAGCGGCACCAGCGTCTCGGCCAATGTGGCGAGATAGGCGTCGTCTCCCACCCCGTCAGGCAGCGGCACGTCGAGGGTCGAGCGCGCCTTGCGGACGGGGAAGTTCTTCTCGGCATGGATCGAATAGGTGGCGACGCCGGGCCGCCCGTCGAGCAGCGCGGCGGTGCCGTCGCCCTGGTGCACGTCGCAATCGACCACCAGCACGCGCGCGGCCATCCCCTCCTCCACCAATCGGTTGGCAGCGATGGCGAGGTCGTTGAACACGCAGAACCCAGCGCCCGTATCGGCAAGCGCGTGGTGGCTGCCGCCGGCCGTGTTGGCCGCGAATCCGTGGCGCAGCGCCAGCAGCGCGGCGAGATAGGTGCCGCCGGGCACCACCTGGGCGCGGCGGGCAACCTCCGCCGTGACGGGAAAGCCGATGCGCCGCGTCTTGTCTGGCGGCACCGCAAGGCCGATCACCTCCGCGACATAGCCGGGCGTATGCACCGCCTCCAGCCAGTCGCGCGGCATGGGTTCGGGGCGGTGCCACTCGATCGCGCCTCCCTGTTCGCGCAGCAGGTCGCGGACCAGGCCGTTCTTGTTCCATTGATAGGTGCTGCGCGCCGGGGCCGGCGCCACATAGTCGGGGTGGTGGACGACGCGGATCACGACCCATAGGTAGGCATGGGCGGCCGGGCCGCAACGCCCGCCTGCGCAGAGGAGCAACGCCTTGTCCGAAGTCTTCGTCCGTCCCGACGTCCGCGCCTTTCTGGGCTATCTGCAGAACATGCCCGGCCCGCGTGTCCATGAGCTGACGCCGGCGGCAGCACGCGCGCAGCTCAACGCGACCAAGGACGTGGCGGACCTGCCCGTCGGGACGATGGCGGTGATCCGCGACCTGACCGTTCCGACCCCGCACGGAGACCTCGCCGCGCGCCTGTTCGATCCGCGCGCGCACCGCGAGCCTGGTCCCGCGATGCTGTTCCTGCACGGCGGCGGGTTCGTGATGGGGGACCTGGATTCCCATGCGAGCGCCTGTGCTGAAATCGCGCGGATGCTCGATCTGCCGGTGGTGGCGCTCGACTATCGGCTGGCGCCCGAGCATCCCTGGCCGGCAGCGCCCGAAGATGCGGAAGCCGCCGCACGCTGGCTCGCCGAGGGTCCGGCCGCACTGGAGCGCGGCGTCACTAGCCTCGTGCTGGCGGGCGACAGCGCCGGCGGCGCGCTGGCGATCATCACCGCGATGGCGCTGCGGGACCGGCCGGCGGCCGTGCCGGTGATCGCGCAATTCCCCATCTATCCGCTGACCGACACGACGCGCGAATACCCGTCCTACGCGCAATTCTCCGACGGCTATCTGCTGACCCGCGAGTCGCTTGCCTGGTTCGGCGATG
Source organism: Sphingomonas sp. PL-96 (assembly GCF_020707215.1). Lineage (GTDB taxonomy): Bacteria > Pseudomonadota > Alphaproteobacteria > Sphingomonadales > Sphingomonadaceae > Sphingomonas. The sequence goes on along the minus strand of NZ_JAJFET010000001.1, from coordinate 762,922 downwards.
CCTATCGGGCGGAGAGCGCCAGCCTGCGTACCTCGCCGCTGCTGGGCGACATGGCGCAGATGCCGCCGGCACTGGTGCTGACCGCCGGCCTGGACCCGTTGCGCGACCAGGGCCGCGCCTATGCGGCGGCGCTCATCCAGGCCGGGGGGGCGGTCACCTATCGCGAGGCGCGCGGCAATGTGCACGGCTTCCTCAACCTGCGCCGGGCGATCCCGTCGAGCCAGGGTGACCTTGCCGGCGCGCTGGTAACGCTGCGCCAGATCGTGACCGAAGCCGAGGCCGAGCGCGTCCTGGCGCAGGCGGCGGGTTGAGCCCCTCGACTTGGGCGCCCACGCAGTTCTAGGAGACAGGTCATGAACCAGAGCACCCTTCCCTACCGGCCCTGCGCGGGCGTCATGCTGATCAACCGCGACGGCCGCGTGTTTGTCGGCCAGCGCATCGATTCGACGCTGGAAGCCTGGCAGATGCCGCAGGGGGGGATTGATCCCGGCGAGGATGCGCTCGAAGCCGCGTTGCGGGAGCTGCGCGAGGAGACCGGCGTGCAGCGCGACAAGGTTTCGCTGATCGGCGAAGCGCCGGAAGAGCTGACCTACGACCTGCCCGACGACATGATCGGCAAGGTCTGGGGCGGCAGGTATCGCGGCCAGCGCCAGCGCTGGTTCGCCTTCCGCTTCGAGGGCGAGGAAGGCGATATCGATATCGCCACGCCAGAGCCCGAGTTCCGCGCCTGGCGCTGGGCCGAACCCGAGGAGCTTCCCGAGGCGATCGTCGGCTTCAAGCGCGCGCTCTACGAGCGGCTGCTGGAGCTGTTCGCCGAGCCGCTGGGCCGGGCCGCACGCTGACGCGACGAGGTGAGCGGCAGGCGGGTTCACCTGTCGCTGCATTGCAGCTAAGGAACCCCGCGTGATCCGGGCCGTGCTTTCCTTCTCTGCCGCGTCGTTGCTCCTGGTTGGTGCCGTACCGGCTGCGGCCAAGGACGATGCGCCGATCCCGGAACAGCTCAAGATGATGCTCGACGCCGCCATGGCGACGGGCAACGAGGCTGAGGTCGCGACGCTGGTCAAATATTCCCGCATCGCTGCCCCCGACAGCATCGATCTGGTGCGCGAGATTACCAACAAATGGGTCGCCGAGCGTGCCGCCAAGCGCACCCGTGAGCTTCAGGAATCCTCGTTCTTCGCGCTGGTGAAAGGCCGCGCGGAGCTGGGCGGCTATGCAAGTTCGGGCAACAGCGACAACCTGGGCGCGACCGGCGTGCTCGACCTCTCGCGCGAAGGCTTCCGCTGGCGTCACAAGCTGCGCCTGCAGCTCGACTATCAAAAGGCGAACGGCGTCACGAGCCGCGAATATTATCTCGCCGCCTATGAGCCGAACTACAAGGTCGACGACCGGCTCTACATCTATGGCTCGACTCAGTTCGAAAGCGATCGCTTTGTCGGCTTCTACAGCCGCTATTCGGCTTCGACCGGCGCCGGCTACAGCGCGATCAAGCGGCCGGGGCTCACCCTCGACCTGGAACTCGGCCCGGCGTTCCGTCAGACCGATTACACCGACGACACGCAGGAAAGCAGCGTTGCGGCGCGCGGCTCGGTCGATTTCGACTGGCGGCTCACCTCCGCGCTGACGCTGCGCCAGGATGCATCCGCCTATGTCGCGGCGCAAGCGAACAGCACCTTGAGCAGCACGACGGCGCTGGACGCCAAGCTGCTGGGGCCGCTTTCGGCGCAGTTCTCCTATGCGGTGCGCTACGAAAGCCGGCCGCCGGAAGGCAGCGTCACCACCGACTCCACCACCCGCGCCTCCCTGGTCTATACCTTTTAGGCGCCGCGGTTCCTTCCGGGCCGGAACCGCGCTAGCCTTGTGCGCATGAATGGTCTCACAAGCGCGGAAAGCGCCGTCGTCGAACGCGCACGCGCTGCCCCGATGCTGGCACAGCTCGAAGCCTGGGTCGCGGTCAACAGCGGCACCCGCAACATCGCCGGGCTGGCGCGGATGGCGCAGCTGCTCGCCGATGCCTTTTCGGCGCTGCCCGGCGGGATCGCGCTCATCAAGCCCGATCCGGTGGAGGCAGTCGCGGCCGACGGCCGGTTGTCACCGATCGAACATGGCCGCCACCTGTTGCTGACCGTCCGGCCCCAAGCCTCGATCCAGCTGCTGTTCGCGGGGCACATGGACACCGTCTATCCGGCCGACCACCCGTTCCAGAAGATGCGGGTGCGTGAGGATGGCGCGCTGAACGGTCCCGGTGCCGCCGACATGAAGGGGGGCCTGGCCGTGATGCTGGCTGCGCTGAGCGCGATCGAAAGCTCGGGCTTCGCCGGGCGGCTTGGCTATCAAGTCGTCATCAACTCGGACGAGGAGACCGGCTCGCTGTCCTCCGCGCCGCTGATCGCGCGCGCGGCACGCGGCAAGCTCGCCGCCTTCGCCTATGAGCCGGCACTCGCCGACGGGACGCTGGCCGGGGCGCGCGGCGGCACGGGCAATTTCTCCCTCGCGGTGACGGGGCGCAGCGCGCATGCCGGCCGCAACCCGCAGGACGGACGCAACGCGCTCGTCGCCGCGGCCGAACTAGCGCTGCGGCTGGCTGATGCAGCGAGCGATGGGCTCACGGTCAACCCCGCGCGGATCGAGGGGGGCAGCCCGAACAACGTCGTCCCCGACAACGCCGTGCTGCGCGTGAACTTCCGCCCTGCCTCCGCCGAGGCCGCTGCGCGCGCGCGCGACGCGCTGGACGAGGCATCGACGCAGGTTGCCAGGCGGCACGACGTCCAGGTTCGAACGCACGGCAGCTTCAACCGGCCCCCCAAGCCAATCGATCCGGGCGCCGAGCGGCTGTTCGGGCTGGTACGCGATGCGGGCGAGAGCCTGGGTCTGCCGATCGGCTGGCGCGACACCGGCGGCGTGTGCGACGGCAACAACATCGCCGCATGCGGGGTGCCCGTGGTGGACACCATGGGTGTGCGCGGCGGTGCCATTCATTCACCCGAGGAATTCATGCTGCCAGACAGTCTGGGCGAACGCGCGGCTTTGTCGGCGCTGTCGATCCTGCGCCTGGTCGAGCGGGGTACAGCATGAGCTTTCGTATCCGCGCCGCCCGCGATGAGGATCTGCAGCACCTCTACGAGATGGCGAAGCTTACGGGCGGCGGCTTCACCAACCTTCCGCCCGACAGGCCGGCACTTCGCGCCAAGCTGGAGCGCAGCCATGCGGCTTTTGCGCGCGAGCCCGACACGCTCGACGACGAGCTGTTCGTGCTGGTGCTGGAAAATGCCGCGACCGGCGAGGTGCGCGGCACCTGCCAGATCTTCACGCAGGTCGGACAGCACTGGCCCTTCTACTCCTATCGCGTGGCGACGCTGACCAAGCACAGCGAGGCGCTGCGCCGCACCTTTCGCGCCGAAATCCTGAACCTGGTCAACGACCTGGAGGGGACAAGCGAAGTCGGCGGGCTGTTCTTGCATCCCAATGAGCGCGCGGGCGGGCTCGGCCTGCTGCTGGCGCGCAGCCGCTATCTGTTCATCCGCGCGCATCGCCAGCGGTTTGCCGACCGCATCCTGGCCGAGCTGCGCGGGGTGATCGACGAAGCAGGCGGCTCGCCCTTCTGGGACGGCGTCGCCGGGCGCTTCTTCGGCATGAGCTTTCAGGAGGCGGACGAGTTCAACGCCATCCACGGCAACCAGTTCATCGCCGACCTGATGCCCAAGCACCCGGTCTACACCGCAATGCTGCCCGAGAGCGCACGCGCGGTGATCGGCCTACCCCACCCTTCCGGCCGCGCGGCGATGCGGATGCTGGAGCGAGAGGGCTTCCACTATGAGAAGTACGTCGACATCTTTGACGGCGGCCCGACCATGACCGCACGCACCGATCAGGTCGCGACGATCCGCAACGCCCGCAGCGTGCGCGTGGCGGAACTGAGCGATGGCGGCGAGCCGATGCTGGTCGCCGTGGGCCGGCTGGAGCATTTCCGGGTCGGGTTCGGCGCAGTGCGGGCGAGCGAGGGCAGCGACGTGCTGCTCGACCGAGAGTGCGCCGAGCTGCTGGGAGTTGAGGCCGGCGACCACGTGACCGTGGTGGAGCGGGACTGATGGCGCTTACCGAAATCAACTTCGACGGCATCGTCGGGCCAAGCCACAATTATGCGGGGCTCAGCCACGGCAATCTCGCGGCGACACGCAACGCGGGGGCGGCATCGCACCCGCGCGCGGCGGCGTTGCAGGGGATCGCGAAGATGCGCGCGAACCTGGCGCTCGGGCTGACGCAGGGCATCCTGCTGCCCCACCCACGCCCAGACCACCGCTGGCTGGCGGCACTGGCGACCGACTATGCTTCGGCCCCCGCACATCTGAAGGCGCAGGCGCTGTCCGCCTCGGCGATGTGGGCAGCGAACGCCGCGACGGTGTCGCCCGCGCCCGACACGGCGGACGGCCGCTGCCACCTGAGCGTCGCGAACCTTGTCACCATGGCGCATCGCAGCCACGAATGGCCGGCGACGCTGGCGCAGCTAAGGCTTGCCTTTGCGCATGACCGCTTCGCGGTGCACCCGCCCGTGCCGGCGCCGTTCGGTGACGAAGGTGCCGCCAACCACATGCGGCTGGCCGCGCACCATGACGCGCCGGGCGTGGAGGTGTTCGTCTATGGCGTGACCGGCGGTCCCTTCCCTGCCCGCCAGCACCGCGAGGCGAGCGCCGCGGTTGCGCGGGCGCATGGGCTCGACCGCGCACGCACGCTGTTCGTGCAGCAGTCGGAGGCAGCGATCGCCGCCGGCGCCTTCCACAACGATGTGGTGGCGGTGGCGAACGAGCGCGTGCTGTTTGCGCATGAACAAGCCTTTGCCGACGCTCCGGCCTTTTACGCTGAGCTTCGCCGCCTGCTGCCGGAGGTCGAGATCGTCGAGGTACCGGCGGCGCGCGTGCCGCTGGAGGACGCGATCGCCTCCTATCTCTTCAACGCCCAGCTGGTGACGCTGCCGGGCGGCACCCAGGCGCTGGTGCTGCCGGAGGAGGCGCGTGCGACGCCGTCGGTGTGGAACTGGCTGCAAGAGCATGTCGCCGGCAACGGACCCATCCGCCAGCTGGAGGTAGTGGACGTGCGCGAGTCCATGGCCAATGGCGGCGGCCCCGCCTGCCTGCGGCTGCGCGTGGTTGCTGATCCGGCCACGATCGACCCTCGCTTCCTGGTCGATGCGGCGAAGCTCGATCGCATTGCGGAGGTCGTGACCCGTCACTGGCCGGAGACGATCGCGCATGATGCCATCGGCGGTGCAGCGCTGATGGAGCAGATCGAAGCGGCCCGGGTGGCGCTGCTGAAAGCGCTCGACCTTGTCGAATTAACTTACAGTTAAGCATGTTCTTGGATGTGCAGACCGCGGTTTTCTGCCGGTGGCACGCTCCTTGCTGAGCTGGCGGCATGTGGAACCGCCTTGCCCGCCTGTTCACCATCAAGACCAAGTTCGAGGCCTATCTGGTCATCTATGGCCTGGGCACCGGTGCCGTGGAGCGTGGGCTCCACTATGTGCAGCAATATCCCGGAGCCGGCGGCTGGCTGTTGTTCGCTGCCTGCCCCGTCGGCGTGTTCATGGCCGGTGCGCGCATCCTCGACTCGGTCGAGTCGAACGTGGGGTAGCGTGTCCTTCCCCTGCCGCTAGTCCTATTCTCGCGAAGGCGGGAACGCAGGGCCACGCAAGACAACCGCCGACAGCATGCGGAACCATGGGCTCCCGCTATCGCGGGAGCCCGGCAAAGGTGCGCTCGATGTACCGGAGCTCTGCCAGCGGTGTCCGAGTTACGCGCGGGCAGCCTTGAACCCCGCCACCAGCGCCTCGCCGCGGGCGCGGACGTCCTCGACGCTGCGGCCTGGTGCGTAGAGCGACGAGCCGATGCCGAAGCCGGCAGCGCCGGCCTTCAGGTACGGACCCATCGTGTCGGGATCGATGCCACCGACCGGGAAGACGGGGGTCGTCTTCGGCAGCACCGCGCGCATTGCCTTTAGCCCCTGGGGTCCGGCGAGTTCGGCCGGGAAAAGTTTCAGGGCATCGGCGCCCGCCGCGATGGCGCGGAACGCCTCGGTCGGCGTGAAGAAGGCCGGCAGCGACTGGAGCCCCGCGTCCTTGGTCGCGGCGATCACGTCGACGTCGGCGTTGGGGGAGATCACGATCTTCCCCCCGACATCCGCCATCCGGCGAACGTTCTCCACCGTCAGCACGGTACCCGCGCCAATCAGCGCCCGGTCGCCCATCCGGTCGACGATGCGGCGGATGCTCTCGAACGGCTCGGGCGAGTTGAGCGGCACTTCCAGGCAGCGGAACCCGACGTCGAACAACGCGTCGGCGATGGCCGGCGCTTCGTCGGGCGTAAGGCCGCGGAGGATGGCAACGAGCGGCAGCCCGCCCAGCAGGGTTTCCAGGGTCACTTCAGCAATCCTCCAATTCGCCACAATCCTCGCGCCACTGCGTCGGCGCCGTCGATCACGGTCACATCCGTCGTACCGGCCATCGCCAGCGCCACGCGGTAGCGTGCGGCCAGCATCTGGTTGCAGATCAGCACCAGGCCATCCTGCGCCGCCTCGCGCATCGCCGCCACTTCGCCGCCGATCAGCAGGCCGGAAAGATAGCTCGCCACCGCTTGGGGCGAGAGGCTGCCGAGCAGCACGTCGGCGCGTGCCGAGAACAGCAGCGGCAGCACTCCCGCCGGATTGTCGAGCGCGCGCCGGGCGCCGAGCGCGAAGGCGTCCTCGTCCGCCGCATCCCCCTCGGCCAGCTGCCCGAGCAGCGAGTTGTTGCGCAGCAGGGCGTACATCTCCCCGGTCATCAGCGTCGAGAAGCCGGTGATGCGGCCACCCTCTACGCGCGCCCATTTGCTGTGCGTGCCGGGCAGGACGATGGTGCCGTCCTCGCGCCCGCTGCCGAGGATCTGCGTCTCCTCGCCTCGCATGACGTTGGCAACGCCGCTTGCCCCGATTGCCGACAGGCCCGGAACGATGAAGCAACGCGCTGGTGCATCCTCGACGAGGAGCGCGGCAGCGGCAAGGTTGTCCGGATCGGCCGGGCAGGCAAGATAGGGCGCTTCATGCCAGCCGGCGCGCGCACCGACCATGCCGGCAAGCACCACCAGCGTGTCCGCCTCCAGCCAGCCTTCCAGCGTCTCGCCGAGCACGCCTGCGAATTCGCTACGCTGCAGCCGGGCGGCACCACGCGCGGACTCGCGCCGCTCGAGCACGGTGCCATCCGCGCCGAAACGATAGGCGCGCAGGTTGCTCGATCCCCAGTCGACCCCGACCAGCGTCATGCCGAGGCGCCTGCAGGCAGCGAAAGGCGCCGCTCGGGCGCAAGGGCGTTGTGGTTCATGGACGAGAAGTGGCCCTCCGGCGGGCAAATGTCGAGCCCGGCGCGGGGCACCGCTGCGTGTGCGAGGCGTTGAAGAGGGACAGGCTGGTTGATCGGGCGCAAGGACGGCGGCAGGACGCCACCGCATAGCGCCCGCAGGCGGGAGGTTCGGCGATGAAGACGGATGTGGTGATCGTAGGCGGCGGCCCCGCCGGGCTGAGCCTGGCGCGTGCGCTCGCCGACGCGCCGCTGCAGGTGACGGTCATCGAACGCCAGCCGCTGGAGGCGATCGCCACGCCCGCCTATGACGGGCGCGAGATTGCGCTGACCCATCGCTCGGTCGACACGCTGAAGGCACTGGGCGCCTGGCAGTACCTGCCTGCCGACGAAATCTCGCCGCTCAACGAGGCGCAGGTGCTGAACGGCGCATCCCCATTTGCGCTGTCGTTCGAGGCCTCCAACCACGGTGGCGGGCCGCTCAGCCTGATGGTGCCGAACCACCGCATCCGCGAAGCGCTGTACCGCACGGTGCAGGACCAGCCGAACCTGACGCTGCTGGCCGGCACCGGCGTCGCCGCGCTGCGGACGGATGCCCGCGCGGCAGAGGTGACGCTGGACGACGGCCGTACGATCACCGCCAAGCTGCTGGTGGCGGCGGACTCGCGCTTCTCGCACGTGCGCGAGCAGCTGGGCATCGCGGCGGAGATCAACCGGCTCGGTCGCTCGATGATGGTGTGCCGGGTCGCGCATGAGGGCGACCATCGCGGCATCGCGACCGAGTGGTTCGACAACCATCAGACGGTGGCGATGCTGCCGCTGAACGGGCGCCGCTCCTCGTTCGTCCTGACGCTCCCTGCCGACGGGATGGAGGCAATCACCGCCCTGGACGACACCGCCCTGGGCGCAGAGCTCACCCGCCGCTACGAGGGCAGGCTCGGGCGGATGACCGTGGACGCGCCCCCCAAAGTCTATCCGCTCGCCACCACCTATGCGCGCCACTTCGCTGCCACCCGCGCCGCGCTGATCGGCGACGCGGCGGTCGGCATGCATCCGGTCACCGCCCATGGCTTCAACCTGGGGCTGCAGAGCCAGGCGACGCTCGCGCGGCTCGTGATCGAGGCGGCGAGCCGCGGGCGAGACATCGCCGCGCCATCGCTGCTGCGCCGCTTTGAGATGACGCACCGGCTCGCCAGCCGGCCGCTCTATGCCGCCACCAATTTCCTGGTGCGGCTCTATACCGACGAGCGCCCCGGCGCCCGGCTGGCCCGGCACGCGACGCTTCGGGCGGGCAGCCGTTTCCCGCTCGCGCGCCGCGCCATCACCGCCATGCTGATGCAACGCTGACCCCCACAGGAGACCGACACCCTCATGGCTGATCGTATCGCGTGCCAGGCGCTTCGTTCCAAGATCTGCACCGCTGCGGAGGCAGCCGCCCATATTACCTCCGGCACCACGGTCGGCATGAGCGGATTCACCGGGTCCGGCTATCCCAAGGCAGTCCCGACCGCACTGGCCGAGCGGATCGAGGCGGAACATGCCGCCGGGCGGCCGTTCCAGGTGCGCATCTGGACCGGGGCCTCGACCGGCCCGGAGCTCGACGGTGCGCTGGCAAAGGCGGACGGCATCGAGTTCCGCCTGCCCTACAACTCCGATCCCACCGCGCGCGCGAAGATCAACGCGGGCGAGATGGAATATTTCGACATGCACCTGAGCCAGGTGGCGCCGATGGCGTGGGAGGGGTTCCTGGGACCGCTCGACACCGCGGTGATCGAGGTATCCGGCATTCGTCCGGACGGGGCGCTGATCCCCTCCTCCTCGGTCGGCAACAACAAGACCTGGCTGGACCGCGCGTCCAAGGTGATCCTGGAGGTCAACCGGTGGCAGAATGCCGCCCTGGAGGGGATGCACGACATCTACTACGGCACCGCGCTGCCGCCAGCGCGCGTGCCCATCCCGCTGGTGCGGCCGGACGACCGCATCGGCGAGCCGTACTTCCGCTGCGATCCGGACAAGATCGTCGCGATCGTGGAGACGGACTCGCCCGACCGCAACCTGCCCTTCGCACCCCCCGACGCCGCCGCCCACGCGATCGCCGGACACCTGCTGGAGTTCTTCGCGCATGAGGTGCAGCGCGGCCGCCTGCCGGAGTCGCTGCTGCCGATCCAGTCGGGCGTCGGCAATATCGCCAACGCGGTGCTGACCGGACTGGTCGAGAGCCCGTTCCACGATATGACCGCGTTTACCGAAGTGATCCAGGACGGCATGCTCGACCTGCTCGACAGCGGCACGTTGCGCATGGCCTCGGCCACCGCCTTTTCGCTGAGCCCGAGCGCGGCCGAGCGGCTGAACGCGGACATGGCCCGCTATCGCGACAAGATGATCCTGCGCCCGCAGGAAATGAGCAACCATCCCGAGCTGGTCCGTCGCCTCGGCTGCCTCGCAATGAACGGCCTGATTGAGGCCGACATCTATGGCAACGTCAACTCCACGCACATCATGGGATCGCGCATCCAGAACGGGATCGGCGGGTCGGGCGACTTCGCGCGCAACGCCTATCTCTCGATCTTCATGACGCCCTCGACCGCCAAGGGCGGCGCCATCTCCGCGATCGTGCCGCAGGTGGCGCATGTCGATCACATCAACCAGGACGTTCAGGTAATCGTGACCGAACAGGGCCTCGCCGACTTGCGCGGCCTCAGCCCCAAGCAGCGCGCGAAGCTGACCATCGAGAATTGTGCGCACCCCGAGTACCGCCCGATGCTGGCGGACTATTTCGCGCGGGCGCAACAGGGCAGCTATGGCCGCCACGCGCCCTCGCTGCTGAACGAGGCGCTGTCGTGGCACCAGCGCTTCCTCGACACGGGCTCGATGCGGAATTGAGGGCGCGGCCGAGACAGGCGTTGCGCGAGATCAAGGCCGCTGTGCGCCGCGTCGTGCAGGAGCTACCCTGCCCTGCTTCGCCCGGAGTTCCTCGATGACTGCTGCCCCTGCCCCCGCGACGGCCGCACCGCCAAGCCTGTACGACCGGATCGGCGGAGCGGACGGCGTGCGGCTGGTCGTGGATCGCTTCTACGACCTGATGGAGCATGAGCCGGAATACGCAGAGCTGCGCGCGATGCACGACGCGGACCTGCTGCCGGTGCGGGTGTCGCTCACGCAGTTCCTCAGCGCCTGGCTAGGCGGCCCCAGGGACTGGTTCGTGGCGCGGCCGGGCGCCTGCATCATGTCGGCGCACGGGGCGATGCCGATCACGCGCGAGACTGCCCGGCAATGGGTGCACGCGATGAGCCGCGCCCTGGCCGAGACTCGCGTTGAACGAACGCTGGGCGCGCAGATGCAGCAGTCGTTCCTGCGCATGGCACATGCGATGCTGCTGCGGGCGGGAGCAGCGGAGGTTTGAGCGCACCGTGCTCCTGCGCAGGCAGGAGCCTAGAGCCAGGCAGAACAATGGCTTGCGGCGTGTGCAACCCTGTGCTCCTGCCTCCGCAGGAGCACAGTTCGTTGCGGTGAACGCTCCGGGTTACGCCGGCTTGCGCGCCTCGATACCGCTTTCGTTCCAGCGGAGCGCCTTCAGCACCGTGTCGATGATTTGCGGCGCGTTGAGGCCGGCCTCGTCATACTGTTTTTCGGGCTTGTCCTGGTCCTGGAACACGTCGGGCAGGCGCATGGTGCGCAGCTTCAGACCCGCGTCGATCAGCCCCTCGTCGCTGGCATAGGTGAGGACGTGGGCGCCCAGGCCCCCGATCGCGCCCTCCTCCAGCGTCACCGCGACCTCATGGGTGGTGAGCAGGCGGCGGATCAGCGCCTCGTCGAGCGGCTTGGCGAAGCGCAGGTCGGCGACCGTGGTCGACAGCCCCTTGGCCTCCAGCTGGTCGGCGGCCTTGAGCGCCTCTTCCAGGCGGGTACCGAGCGAGAGGATCGCGACCTTCTTGCCCTCGCGCACGAGGCGGCCCTTGCCGATCTCCAGCCGCTCGGGCGTGGTCGGCAGCGGCACGCCGACGCCGTTGCCGCGCGGATAGCGCAGCGCGATTGGACCTGCGTCATAGAGCGCGGCCGTGTGAGTCATATGGACCAGCTCCGCCTCGTCGGCAGCGGCCATCACGACCATGTTGGGGAGCGTCGCCAGGTAGGTGACGTCGAAGCTGCCGGCGTGAGTCGCGCCGTCAGCGCCGACCAGCCCGGCGCGGTCGATCGCGAAGCGGACCGGCAGGTTCTGGATCGCGACGTCGTGGACCACCTGGTCATAGGCGCGCTGCAGGAACGTCGAATAGATGGCGCAGAACGGCCGCATCCCCTGCGCGGCGAGGCCGGCGGCGAAGGTGACGGCATGCTGCTCGGCGATGCCGACGTCGAAGGTGCGGGTGGGGAAGCGCGCCTGGAACTTGTCCAGGCCGGTGCCCGACGGCATTGCCGCGGTGATCGCGCAGATCGTCGGATCGCGCTCGCCCTCTGCCAGCAGCGCCTGGGCAAAGACGTTGGTATAGCTCGGCGGTCCCGGCGGCGCCTTGGCCTGGGTGCCGGTGATGACGTCGAACTTCTGGACGCCATGGTACTTGTCGGCCGACGCCTCGGCCGGGGCATAGCCCTTGCCCTTTTGCGTCACGACGTGGAGCAGGATCGGGCCTTCCTCCGCATCGCGGATATTCTCCAGCACCGGGATCAGGTGGTCGAGGTTGTGGCCGTCGACCGGCCCCACGTAATAGAAGCCGAGTTCCTCGAACAGCGTCCCGCCCATGGTCATGCCGCGGGCGAACTCGTCGGTCTTGCGTGCGGCCGAATGCAGCGGGCGCGGCAGGCGACGCGCGACCTTCTTCAGCGTCTCGCGCAGCCCCAGGAATCCGCGGCTGGACACGATGCGCGACAGATAGGCTGACAGCCCGCCGACCGGCGGTGCGATCGACATGTCGTTGTCGTTGAGGATCACGACCAGGCGGTTGCCCGCCTGTTCGGCATTGTTCATCGCCTCATAGGCCATGCCGGCCGACATCGAGCCGTCGCCGATGACGGCGATCGCCTTGCCCGGACGATCCGCGAGCTTGTTGGCGATGGCAAAGCCGATCGCGGCCGAGATCGAGGTCGAGCTGTGCGCCGCGCCGAACGGGTCGTATTCGCTTTCGCTGCGCTTGGTGAAGCCGGACAGCCCGCCGCCCTGGCGGATCGTGCGGATGCGCTCGCGACGGCCCGTCAAGATCTTGTGCGGATAGCATTGATGGCCGACGTCCCAGATCAGCCGGTCGTCGGGCGTGTTGAACACATAATGGATCGCCGTCGTCAGCTCGACCACGCCCAGGCCGGATCCCAGGTGACCGCCGGTGCTGCCGACCGCCGAGATGGTTTCCAGCCGCAGCTCGTCGGCAAGCTGGCGCAGCTGCGTGGGTTTGAGCGACCGCAGATCCGCGGGCGTCACGACCGTGTCGAGCAGCGGCGTGTTAGGAACGTCTACCATCAACCAGGCTTAGCGCGGGCGGCGCGCAGTGTCGATTGCCTGCAACCATCGCAAAGAGCTGGCTTATCGGCAGGCGGCGCACTTTCCTCGGACCTCGATCACCGGGCGAACGGCCGCAAAGCCCGCGCTGGCTGCTGCCGAACGGACGGTGCCGGTGATGCTGTCGTCGTCGATGTGAGTCGTTTGCCCGCAGCTGTCGCACACCAGGAAGATGCAGTCGTGCAGGCAATCCGGGTGCGCGTTGGCGACATAGGCGTTGGCGCTTTCGACCCGCCGTGCCAGGTTCGCGTTCACGAACAGATCGAGGATGCGGTAGACGCTGTTGGGTGCCACCCGACGCCCCTCTGCCTGCGACACCGCGTCGGCGATGTCATAGGCCGACGCCGGCTTCTCGAAGCCGGCCAGCACGGAAAAAATCCGCGCGCGCATCGCCGTCCACTGCTCGCCCGAACGGACCAGAGTCGCTTCCGCGACGCGCGACAGCGCTTCGCCCGAATGTTCGTGATGGTCGTGTGCGTGCATGGCGGTGAGATAAGCCTCCGCCGGTTCTGCGGCAAGCCGCGGCGGGATGTCAGGCCAGGGCGCGCCGGTTGAGGTCGTGGCCCAGCGCCAGCAGCGCCACGCCGATGATCGTCCACAGCGTCTCGCCCCCGCCATGCGGCAGGTGCAGCGCGCCCATCATGACGCCGAGCCCCAGCCCGCCGATCGCAGCCGGCATCATATAGCCATGCGTCATCATGCCGCGCCCGAGCGCCAGCGCACCGAAGCCGATCGCCAGCGCCAGCCCGACTTCGTGGAACAGGGGGTTCATCAGCGCGCCGGCGGCCGAGGCGAACAGCCCCAGGAACAGCACGCTCGCCACGCAGTGCACGACGCACAGGCCCGAGATCCCGATCGCGAATCGATCGAGCAGGGCGTCACGCTGCAAGGAGATGCTGGTGGACATTGTTCATCGACATAGCCCCGGGCGACACACGTTACAACATCACATTTTGATCGGAGCAGCCGGGCGTGTTGGCATCGACGCGGGTGGCGGCACCGCGTAGAGCGGGGGGCATGGCCCGCCCCTCCATTGCACCGGCCGCCGCAGTGCCGGCCCCCCGCCCCCGTCCCGCAGCAATCGCCACATGGCTCCTCGCCGTCGCATGCCTGATCGTGCTGATGGTGGTCGTGGGCGGCATCACCCGGCTGACCGAGTCGGGGCTGTCGATCACCGAGTGGAAGCCGCTGACGGGCGTGATCCCGCCGCTCAATGCCGAGCAATGGCAGGCGGAGTTCGACAACTACAAGCGCATCCCAGAATATCAGCAGCTCAACCAGGGCATGACCCTGGCCGGGTTCCAGGCGATCTTCTTCTGGGAATATCTTCACCGGCTGCTCGGCCGGCTGATCGGCGTCGCCTTTGCCCTCCCGCTGCTGTGGTTCGCGTGGAAGCGTGCGATCCCGCGCGGCTATGGCTGGCGGCTGGTAGCATTGCTGACGCTGGGCGGGCTGCAGGGCGCGATCGGCTGGTGGATGGTCGCGTCCGGGCTGGTCGAGCGGACTGACGTCAGCCACTTCCGGCTTGCGACTCACCTGCTCACCGCGCTGTTCATCCTGGCGGGGCTGGTGTGGACGGCGCTGGACCTGCGCGACCTGGCGCGCGATCCGGCAAGCCGGCCGGCACGGCTGACCGGCGCCGGTCTTGCCGTGGGGCTGGTGTTGCTGATCCAGCTGCTGTTCGGCGCCTTCACCGCCGGGCTGAACGCGGGGCTTGTGACGAACGAGTGGCCGCTGATGAACGGACGCTTCTTTCCGGAGGGCGTTCTGCAGCACCGCAGCCTGGTGAGCGCGCTCTTCAACGACCCCTTCCTGATCCACTTCGTCCATCGCTGGTGGGCGTGGGTGACCGTGGCGGCGCTGGTGGTGCTGGCACGGCTTGCCAAGCGCGGAGGCGATCGGCGGGCGTCGATCGCCATCCACAGCGCGTTCGGCATCCAGATCCTGCTTGGCATCGCGACCGTGATGACGGGCGTCAACATCGTCCTGGCGGCATCGCACCAGCTGGTCGGCGCGCTGCTGGTGGCAAGCGTCGCCTGGGGCGCGCACGCGGTCGGACGACGGCGTACGTAACTCCCGCTTTCGCCCTGTGGTATTTAGATACCCGTCAGCAAAGCCCCGGTTTGCTTGACTTTGCAGCCGCTCTCGCGCATTCGGCCGTTGTTCGCTGCCCCCGCGTTCGGGGACAAGCGTGTTGCACCTAGCAACGACCCAGCAAAGAGGTCTCAAGCCCATGAAGGCGCTGATGAAGACCACCAAGTCGGCCAAGCCGCACGAGGTGGAGAAGAAGTGGCATATCGTTGATGCCGAAGGCCTGGTGGTCGGTCGCGCAGCGACGATCATCGCCAACGTCCTGCGCGGCAAGCACAAGACGAGCTTTACCCCGCACGTCGATTGCGGCGACAACGTCGTCGTCATCAACGCGGACAAGGTGCGGTTCACCGGCAAGAAGCTGACGCAGAAGCTCTACTACAAGCACACCGGCTATGCTGGTGGTCTCAAGGAAGTGCGCGCGGACAAGATCCTCGAGGGTCGTTTCCCGGAGCGCATCCTGGAGAAGGCGGTTGAGCGCATGATCCCGCGCGGCCCGCTTGGCCGTCAGCAGATGCGCAACCTGCGCATCTTCAAGGGCACCGAGCACCCGCACGAGGCCCAGAACCCCGAAGTCCTCGATATCGCGGGCATGAACCGCAAGAACAAGGTGGGCGCCTGATGTCCGACAATCGCCAGTCCCTGTCCGACCTGGGCAACCTGACCCAGCAGGCAGCGGTCGCTCCGCAGGCAGCGCCTGCGACGACCTCGACCGACGCGGCTCCGGCTCCCGACGCTGCGGCTCCCGAAGTGCCGGCGCGTCCGGCCACGCCGCTGCGCCCGCAGGAAATCGACCAGTACGGTCGCGCCTATGCGACCGGCCGCCGCAAGGACGCGGTTGCTCGCGTCTGGCTGAAGCCGGGTTCGGGCAAGATCACGATCAACGGTCGTGACCAGGAAGTCTATTTCGCGCGTCCGACGCTGCGCCTCGTCATTAACCAGCCGTTCGGCATCGCCGAGCGTGAGGGGCAGTATGACGTGATCTGCACCGTCAAGGGCGGCGGTCTGTCCGGCCAGGCCGGTGCGGTGAAGCACGGCATCAGCCAGGCGATCACCCGCTATGAGCCGGTGCTGCGCGCGCCGATCAAGGCCGCCGGGTTCCTGACCCGCGACAGCCGCGCCGTCGAGCGTAAGAAGTACGGCAAGGCGAAGGCCCGTCGTAGCTTCCAGTTCTCGAAGCGCTAAGCGACAGCTCATCGCATTTCGAAGGGCGGCTCCCGCAAGGGGCCGCCCTTTTTGTTTGCCCCGGCTCCCCTGGGTGTTAGCAGCGCGCCGGACCTCGCGTAAAAGGACCCTCGTGGTGATCCCGACGACCTGTGCCGCGCCCTGGTGCTTCCCCGTGCGGAGCATCGCGGCGTGACGTCGCGCGAGACGACGTCGTTCCTGCCGCTGGCCCATGCCGATGGCTGGCAGGACGAGCTGAACCGCACCATTGTCGAGACTCTGATGACGCTCGGCTTTGCGCTGATCCAGTGGCCGTGGCTGCTGCGCAGCCTGTCGGGCGGATCCGCTTCGGCCAAGGCCGCGCTGATCGAGGACCTGGGCCTTGCCCCCGACGCGCTGCCGAACCTCGGCAGCTGGAAGGCGGATACGGGCTACCTCTCGCTGATCGTCGATCATATCAAGGCGACCCACCCGCGCAGCGTCGTGGAGCTTGGCGCGGGAGCATCGAGCCTGGTCACGGCCAAGGCACTGCAGCGACATGGCGGCGGTCGGCTCACCAGCCTGGACCAGCATTCGGGTTTCGTGCGCGCGACACGGGACTGGCTGCACGACCACGGCGTCGAGGCCGCGCTGCATGCGGTGCCGCTGCGCCCGGCACCGAACGACTGGCACGGCGCCTGGTACGACACGAGCCCCGTGCCCGACAGCATCGACCTGCTGCTGATCGACGGCCCGCCGTGGAGTATCCACCCGTTCGTGCGGGGGGCTGCGGAAACGCTGTTCGACCGCCTGCCTGTCGGCGGTACGGTGATGCTCGACGATGCGGCGCGTCCGGGCGAGCGGGTGATTGCGGCACGGTGGCGCAAGCGCTGGCCGAACTTCCGCTTCGAGCTCGTGAATCGCGGGACCAAGGGCACCCTGATCGGGACGCGGGTTCGGTAGGTAGGCAGCGCATGCCCGCACCGCGCGGCACGCCTTTGTGGACGTTCGCTACCCAACCGGCTCCGCAGCCACCTGCGGCTCGGTGACCGTATAGTCCGCCTCCCCCATGCGGCGGGCGATGGTCTCGAACTTGCCGTCCGCGATGCGGATCTCGTTGAACGAAGGCGGATTGTCGCGGGTGCGCACCGACAGGGTGCCGGCGCCGACCAGCCGGATCGAGCGGCCGTTGACGACCTCCTCCACATCGAAGGGGTCATGGACATGGCCCGAGAGCACGGCATCGACGCCTGCCGCGGCCAGCGCCTCCAGCGCTTCCCGACCGTGACGGGTTTCCGCCGTCGAGCGCGTCCCAGCCTCGATCAGCGGATGGTGCGCCGCGACGAACACGAGATCGCCCTTGGGCGCGGCGTCGAGCAGGCTCAGCGACCTCTGAAGCGCGCGCTTGCCGACGAACCCCTTGGACCAGTTCCACCGCAGCTGGAACCGGGCGGTGGTCTTGAGCGGCACGACCGTGATCCCACGGATATCGAGCGGTTTCTCGATCACGCGCTCGAGCTGCTTGTAGCGGTGGTAGGGCATCAGGAAGCGCGCGAACGGGTTGAAATACGGCAGGTCGTGGTTGCCCACCTCCACCGTCGTCGGCCGCTGCAACCCTTCCAGCCACGCCGACGCCTGTTCGAACTCGCGGCTGCGCGCGCGCATCGTCAGGTCGCCGGTCATGATGATCGCGTCGGGCTTCTCGGCCTTCACCGCGCGGTCGAACCAGGCGACTGCCGCCGCGTCCTCCGCGCCGAAATGGACGTCGCTGACGTGAAACAGCCGGATCATGCCTTCTCCTCTGCTGGCCGCTGGGGCAGGGCGTTGCCGCCCCTGCCCCATCCGAACGCACGAGAAGGCGGATGGGTCAGCGCGAAACGCCGCCCGAGCCGCTCCACATCTTTTCGCCCCCCACCCAGGTCTCCAGCACGCGCGTGTCGCGCAATGCCTCGGGCGTCGCTTCGCTCGGGTCGCGGTCGACGATCAGGAAGTCGGCACGCATGCCCGGCGCCAGCGTACCGAAGCGCTTGTCGGCAAAGCCCGCATAGGCCGCATCGGTGGTGAAGGCGCGCCACGCTTGGAGCTTGGTGACCGCCTCCTGAGGCTGCCAGCCGCCGGCGGGCTGGCCCTGCGGATCCTGGCGCGTGAAGGCGGCTGCCCAGCCGACGAACGGATTGGGGCTTTCCACCGGATAGTCGGAGCCGAACGCCAGGTGGCCGCTCTGCTTGAGCAGGCTCGCCCAGGCATAGGCGCCCGCCAGCCGGTCCAGTCCCAGCCGCGCCTCCACCATCAGGCGGTCGGAGGTCTGGTGCACCGGCTGCATCGAAGGGATGATACCATATTGGCCAAACCGCGGCAGATCGACCGGATCGACGATCTGCGCATGCTCGATCCGCCAGCGGCGATCGTCCTTGTAGGTGGAGGCGATCTCCGCGATCGCGTCGAGCGCCTGCGCGTTGGCGCGGTCGCCGATCGCGTGGATGGCGATCTGGAAGCCGTCCATCGCGCTGCGGCTCATCAGGTTGAGCAGCTGGTCATCGGCAAGGAAGCCGAGGCCGCTCTCCTTGGGCGCATCGGCATAGGGCCGCTTGAGCCAGGCGCCGCGCGATCCGAGCGCGCCGTCGGCGTAAAGCTTGACCCCGCCCATGCGCAGCTTGTCCGCATAGAGCCAGGGCGTGGGGCCGTTGCCGCCGACCTGAAGCGCCACGTCGACGCCTGCCGAATAGCTCATGATGCGCAGACGTAGCTGGCCGATGTCGCCCATCCGGCGAAAGGTCAGCCAGTCGTCAAGCGTGGTTCCCATGTCGGCGGTGGCGGTAATGCCATTGGCGAGCAGCGTTTCCTGCGCCTTCAGGAAGGCGGCGTTGCGCTCGCGCGGCGACGGCTTGGGCACGTGCCGCTCGACCAGTGCCACGGCGGCGTCGACCAGCACACCGCTCGGCTGGCCGTTCGGCAGCTTCTCGATGCGGCCACCCGCCGGTGCCGGCGTCTTGGCGGTGATGCCGGCGGCCTTGAGCGCAGCCGAGTTCACCCAAACGGCATGGCCGTCCGCCCGCGCCAGCATGACTGGCCTGTCGCGAGTAGCAACGTCAAGGTCCGCGGCGGTCGGGAAGCCCTGGCCCCAGACTTCCTGGTTCCAGCCGCCGCCGACGATCCACGGACGGTTGGCGTTGGCCTGCGCATAATGGGCGATGGCGGCTTGCGCCTCCGCGAGCGAGCGGGTTTTCGACAGGTCGAGCTGGAGCGCGCGGAAGCCAAGCTCCATAAAGTGACCGTGCGCGTCGATCATGCCCGGGATCAGCACCCGGCCCTTCATGTCGGAACGCCAGTCGAGCTTGTCCGGGCGCTTGTCGCCCTTCTTGAGCAACTTGGCGACCTTGCCGTCCTTGTCGATCAGCACGCCGGCAAAGCGGATGACATTGCCTTGTGCGTCCAGCGCAACACCGTCGACATTGTCGATCAGCGCGTCGGCATGGGCAGGCGCGGCAGCGAGCAGTGAGGCGACCAGCGCCGCGGTCCAGCGCCTCACTTGGCGAGCCTCCGGACGAGCGCGCTCGTGTCCTGGCGTCCGCCGCCCATCTTCTGCACCTCGGCATATGCCTGGTCGACCAGGGCTGCGACCGGCAGGCTGGCGCCGTTGCTGCGCGCCTCGTCGAGCGCGAGGCCCAGGTCCTTGCGCATCCAGTCGATCGCGAAGCCGAAGTCGAACTGGTCCTCCGCCATCGTCCCCCAGCGGTTGACCATCTGCCAGCTCTGCGCCGCGCCCCCGGAAATCGCGTCGAACACCTTGGCGAGATCGAGATCGGATGCCTGGGCGAAGCGCAGCGCCTCGCTCAGGCCACCCAGCACGCCCGCAATGCAGATCTGGTTGACCATCTTGGTAGTCTGGCCGGCACCCGCCGCGCCGACGTGGACGATGCGCGCGGCATAGCTCTGGAAAATCGGCTCAGCCGCCGCCATCGCTTCGGCGGAACCACCGCACATGATCGAGAGCGCGCCCTTTTCGGCGCCTGCCTGGCCGCCCGAAACCGGGGCGTCGAGCACCAGCAGGTCGCGCCTGGCGCCCTCCTCTGCGAGCCGCCGCGCGATGGCTGCGGAAACAGTGGTGTGATCGGCAAACAGCGCGCCCGGCCGCATGGCGGCAAAAGCGCCAACGTCGCCCAGCGTCACCTGCTCCAGGTCCGCATCATTGCCGACACAGGCGAGCACCGCATCGGCGCCCTCGGCCGCTTCGGCAGGCGAGGGCGCGACGCGGCCGCCGTGGCGTTCGGCCCAGGCGTCCGCCTTGGCGCGAGTGCGGTTATAGACGGTGACCTCGTGTCCGGCGGACACCAGATGCCCCGCCATCGGGGCGCCCATCACGCCCATGCCGATGAATGCGATCTTCATGGCCGCCGCATACGAAGTTGCGCGGTCCTGCGCCAGCGTCCGCACGCGCTTTCCACACAGGCGGCCGAGTGTTCCTGTTTGGGTCGAGCACCAACGGCAAATCACTTTCCATTTTCATCTGTCCGTTCCATAATCCCGCTTCAGGACAAGTCCGCGGAACGGCGGTGGAAGGGTCGCAAGGTGACAGCTCCGTTTCGGTTTCCGCGCTTCTTTGTCACCAGCCCCTCGCCGTGCCCGTATCTCCCCGGTCGGCAGGAGCGCAAAGTCTTCACCGAGTTGACCGGCGTCCATGCTGGTGAGCTGAACGACGCGCTTGGCCGCATCGGCTTCCGCCGCAGCCAGTCGGTCGCCTATCGTCCCAGCTGCGGCAGCTGCACCGCCTGCGTCTCGGTGCGCGTGGTCGCGGGCGAGTTCGAGCTGAACGCCACCCAGCGCAAGCTGCGCCGGCGCCACAGCGACCTGGTCGTGACCGCCTGCCGCTCGTGGGCGACGGACGAGCAGTTCCAGCTGCTGCGTCGCTATCTGTCGGCCCGCCATCCGGGCGGCGGCATGACGATGATGGACGAGAGCGACTATGCCGACATGGTCGAGCAGACGCCGGTCAACTCGCACATCATCGAATATCGCGAGCCCGGCGTCGACGATCGCCCCGGCCGCCTGGTGGGTGCGTGCATCACCGACCAGCATGCCGATGGCCTGTCGATGATCTACAGCTTCTTCCTGACGGACGATCCGACCCGGCCCGGACTGGGCACCTACATCATCCTCGACCATCTGCTGCGCGCCCGCGCCACTGCGCTGCCCTATGTCTATCTCGGCTATTGGGTGAAGGGGTCGGCACGCATGGCGTACAAGACCCGCTATCGCCCGATCGAGGCGCTTGGGCCTGCCGGCTGGACCCGCCTTGAGGAGCAGGACACCGCGCTGGTCCCGCAGGCAAAGGCGTCGGTGCCCGCCTAGGGCCGGCTTCCAATCAAGCTGGCGTGGTTTCCAGGTTGGCCGGAACCGTCGAGGCTTTCGCACCGACGTCTCCGGCCGCATCGGATCACCGCGCCATCTGATGCGCCAGCAACATGTTGTGGTTGCGGATCCACCCGGGGATCAGGAAGGCGTCGATCAATGCCCACAGGGCGACGAAGAACATCAGCACCACCCCTACACCGATGATGGCGGTGATGAGCCCGAGCAAGGTCAGGGCCAGCTGCGCAATCGCAGTGCCGGTCTTTCCCGAATAGAATCGGTGACCACCAAAACCACCCAGGAAAAGCCAGAGAAGATAGGCAACCCCCACTGACTTGCTGTTGGCACTGTAGAGCATCTGCGCCATGGCCGCGTCGCGGCTGTGCGTACGAACGTCCGACATAGTCCCCCCGTCACTACGATGCAGACTTGCTAGCGCAGGTCGAGGACAGTGGAAAAGCCTGTTTGGGAAACCGGCGAGCGGGCCGGCTTAGCCCTCGCTGCCGAGCAGGCCGATCGCCACACCGACATCGAGTTCCTCGTCGCCGTGGCCGATGCGCGTGCCGGAGATCGGAGCGGCGCCGGCGCTGTCGAGCGCGGCGGCGACGCGGACATAGTCCGGGCCGGCAGGACCGCCGATCGTCGGATCCAGCGTCACCCATCCCCGATCGTGGACGAACACCTCCGCCCAGCCATGCGGCGCCGGGCGCTCACGCCGCTCGCACCCGCCAAGACTATAGCCGGAGACATAGCGCGCGGGCAGCCCGATGGCGCGAAGGCAGGCGACCAGCATCTGCGCGAGGTCGCGCGGGCTCGCGCGCTCGCCTGCAAAGGCGTTCGTTGCCGAAAGCACACCATCTCCGCGCCGACGTTCGATCGCGAAGCGGGCACGGAGCGCGGCTGCGACTCGTTCCGCCCGGACGGTATCGTCCCCGTCGCCCGCCGCCTGCTCGGCAAAGGTGGTCATCCCCGCGTCCGCGGCCGAAAGCGGTGTGGTGCGCAGATAATAGCTTGGCGGCAGCGGCTCGCCGTCACTGCCAAGCGGCTGGGGCGTGTCGCTCAGCAGCACTTCGCCCGAAACCGTGATGCCGATCGTCTCCAGCGGCCCCTCGGCATAGAGCATGCGCACGATATTGCCGTAGCCATCGCGGCTCTCCCGCAGCCGGGCGTCGCAATCCACGTCGATGCGCCAGGAAACCACCGTCTGGTTTGCGCTGTCGTCGGGAAACAGCCGCAACAGCTGGACGACCCGCGCCTGCGGCTCGGTGAAGCGATAGCGGCTGTGGTGTTCGACCTGGAGGCGCATCAAATGAACCGGAACTGGCGGGCGATCGCGGCATCAAGCATCGCATTTTCCCGGATGAAGGCGTTCAGATATTCGTGCAGGCCGCTGACGATGACCTCGTGCGTGCGGGTCTTCTGCATGCGCGCGAGCCGAGTGCGGGCCATGCGATCCGCCTCCCCCTGCAGCCCTGCGCGCTTTCCGAGCAGGTTGAGCAGTTCCACGCTCTCCGCGACGCAGGCGGCGAGGCTGCGAGGAACTTCACCGCGCGACAGCAGCATTTCGATCACCAGGCTCGGCCGCAGCCCCTCATCGTACAGCCAGCGATAGGCGGTTACGGCGGACACGGTCTGGAGGATCGTGGTCCACTGGTCGCGATCCACCACGCCGCCCACCTTCTCGCCCTCGGGCAGCAGCAGATGATATTTGACGTCGATGAGGCGTGCGGTGTTGTCCGCCCGCTCGATCGCGGCGCCCAGCTGGATGAACCAGGTCGCCTCGTTCTTCATCATGCGCTGGACCGCACCCTCGAACCCGCGCGCCTCCGCCTTGGTGGATTCCACCAGGCTCAGCACTTCGGCGGGCTCGTCGCCGCTGGTGGGTCCGTTGAACTGGAGCCAGGCGCGATTGATCGCCGAGAAGGCGTCGCGGGTCAGCGCGGTCCGGACCGCCTTGGCATTGTTGCGCGCGGCATCGAGACACCAGAGGATCGAGCCCGGGTGGCTGCGGTCACAGGTCAGGAACCGACCCACATCCGCCTGCCTGACCGGCAAGCCGGTCGCCGCAAAGGCATCTTCCGTATAGGTGACACTGAGCGCGCTGGCCCAGGCGGCGTCGCCGGCCGGACGCGCGGACAGCACGTCCAGGCGGACGGTCGCCTCCACCAGCCGGGCGATAAAGTCGGCACGCTCGACATAGCGGCCCAGCCAGTAGAGCGACGCCGCGGTGCGGGAGAGCATCGCCATCGCGTCAGCCCTCGCCCTGGATCTGGGTCATGCCGCCCAGGCTTTGCTGCTGCATCGTCGACGGCGCAGGCGAATCGCCGAGCAGCACGAAACTATCCTTGGTGCCGCCGCCCTGGCTGGAATTCACCACCAGCGAGCCCTCGCGGAGCGCCACGCGAGTGAGGCCGCCAGGCACCACCTTCACCCCGTCGCTGCCGGTGAGAACAAAGGGGCGGAAGTCGACGTGGCGCGGGCTCAGGCCCTTGTCGGTCATGGTCGGAACCGTCGAGAGGGCGAGCGTCGGCTGGGCGATATAGCGGTGCGGCTCCGCAATCAGCGCGGCGCGGAACGCCTCGATCTCGGCACGGCTGGCGGTCGGGCCCACCAGCATGCCGTAGCCCCCGGAGCCGTCGACCAGCTTCACGACCAGCTGCTCGAGATTGTCGAGCACGTAGCGCAGCGCCTGCGGCTCGCGGCAGCGCCAGGTCTCGACATTGGGCAGCAGCGGTTCTCCGCCCGAATAGAAGCGGACGATTTCCGGCATGTAGCTGTAGATCGCCTTGTCGTCGGCGATGCCGTTGCCCGGCGCGTTGATCAGGGTGACGTTACCCGCGCGATAGGCGGCCATGATGCCGGGCACGCCCAGCATCGAATCGGGACGGAACACCAGCGGGTCCAGGAAGTCGTCGTCGATGCGGCGGTAGATCACGTCCACCTTCACCCGCCCGGCGATCGTCTGCATATAGACCACGTCGTCGTCGACCAGCAGGTCGGCGGGCTCGACCAGCTCGATCCCCATCGAGTCAGCCAGGAAGCTGTGTTCATAATAGGCTGAGTTGAAGTGGCCGGGCGTGAGCACGACGCACACCGGATTGCGTCCGCAACCATGCGGACTGACCGACCGCATCGTCTGCAGCAGCAGGTCGGGATAGCTGTCGACGGACGCGATGCGCATCTGGCGGAACAGCTCCGGGCACAGCCGGATCATCGCCTCGCGATTTTCGAGCATGTAGGAGACGCCGGAGGGCGTACGGGCATTGTCTTCCAGCACCCAGAACTCGTCGGGGCCGGTGCGGACCAGGTCGATGCCGCAGATATGCGCCGAGATGTCGTGTGGCGGCCGGATACCCACCACTTCGGAACGGAACTGCGGATTGCCCCAGATCAGCTCGGGCGGAAGGATGTTCTCCTTCAGGATGCGCCGCTCGCCATAGATATCGTTGAGGAAGGCGTTGATCGCCTCGACCCGCTGGACCAGGCCGCGCGACAGTCGCTCCCATTCGTCGGCAAGGAACGCGCGCGGAACGATATCGAACGGGATGATCCGCTCCGCCGCCTCGCTCTCGCCATAGACGGCGAAGGTGATGCCGAGCTGTCGAAATGTCGCTTCTGCCGACTGCAGCCTGCGGCCGAGCTCGCGCTCCGGCGTCTCCCGCATCCAACGCGCAAGCGCGTTCAGCTCCGGGCGTGCCGCCTCTGGCCCGCCATGTCCCCAGATCTCGTCAAATGCCGCCTTGTTCATCAACTAAGCTGAAGCCTCCAGAAGCACCCGAGTTCCATGCTGGGACAGGGTGGAGACATCGACAAGGTGAAAAGAGGCAGCGACGGCGAAAGAACGACCTAACCTGTGTGAATTCCGGACACGGTTCGGCGAAGATCGGCTCAGCCCGGCAGGCGGGCGAGCATGTCCGACGTCAGCAGTTGCGGCAGGACCTGCGGCGTCTCTGCACCCGGTGCGTACCACAGGTACAGCGGCACCCCGGCGCGGCCATTCGCCTCCAGGAACCGGCCCAGTGCAGGGTCGCCGTCGGTCCAGTCGCCGACCAGCACCGCCACCTTCTTTGCCGCAAAGACGTCGCGCACCCGGGCGGTCTCGATCGCCGTCTTCTCGTTGACCTTGCAGGTGACGCACCAATCCGCGGTGAAATAGGCGAACACGGGTTTGCCGGACGCGCGCAGCTCGGCAAGTCGGGCTTCGGTAAACGGTTCCGTGCCCTCGGAGGGCGCTGCGGCTTGCGCAGGGACATGCCGGACGGTGGCGACCGCACCGATCGCGAGTAGCAGCGCCGGCAGCATCGGCCAGGCCGCGCGCGTGCGGCCGCTCGCCTGGCGGAGACCGGTCCACCACAGCGCGAGGCCGAGCAGCAGCGCAGCCCCTATTCCCAGCGTCATGCCGTCCACCCCCGCCTGCGCGCCCAGCACCCAGGCGAGCGCAAGCGCCGTCGCAAACATCGGCACCGACAGGATGCGCTGCAGCCGTGCCATCCAGGCGCCGGGACGCGGCAAGCGGCGACGCAGCGCGGGCACGAAGCCCAGGAGCAGGAAGGGCAGTGCCAACCCCAGGCCAAGCCCCGCAAAGATCGCGAGCGCGGCAAGCGTCGGCAGTACCAGCGCCGCTCCCATCGCTGCCCCCAGGAACGGCCCGGTGCAGGGGGTGGCAACGAACGCGGCAAGCGCTCCGGTCGCAAACGCACCGACCGCCCCGCTCTCCCCCGCAAAGCGTGGCGTCGGCAGGGTGAACAGGCCGGCGAGGTTGAGCGCGACTCCCGTTACCAGCAGCAACAGCAGCAGGATGACTCGCGAGTCCTGAAGCTGGAACGCCCAGCCCGCCGCCACCCCGGCGGCCCGCAGCGCGAGCATCGCACCGCCCAGCGCGAGGCAGGTCAGCAGCACCCCGGCGGTATAGGCAAGCGCCTCCTGCCGCGCGCCGCGCGCGGACTCGCCCGCACGCGCCAGGTGCAGCGCCTTGAGGCTCAGGATCGGGAAGACGCAGGGCATGACGTTGAGGATCAGCCCGCCCGCGACCGCCCCGAGCAGCGCCAGCAGGATCATACTCCCCTGCCCCTGCGGTGCCGACACGGCACCGGGTTGCGCCGACACGGTGAAGGCTTGCCCGCTGCCGGTGGCAAGCACGCCCTCGATCCGCTTCGGCAGCGTGCCCTCGGCGGCATCGGTCTCGATCACCAGCAGGTCACCGTCCCGCGCGACTCGCTGGGGTGCGCTGTAGGACAGCGCGTCCGGGGTCAGCGGATAGAAATAGGCGTCGGTCGCGGCCTCCGTCGCGGGGAACGGGACGCCGATGCGCAGGCGGGCCGCGCCCTCGTCCTGCACCACGGCAAAGCGCGCCGCCGAGCCGAGCGGCCGGGGCAGCGCCGCGCGCCAGCGATCGAACAGCGCCCGCCGCTCCGGACTGATCCGGCCATCGCCAATTGTGAGATCGACCGAAAGATCGGCGTGTTCGGGCACGCACAGCTGTTCGGTGCAGACCAGATAGTCGCTGCGCACCCGGATCGGCAGGCGCGTGCCCAGCGCCATTCCGGACGGCAACTTCAGCCGTACCAGCTGTGCGAAGGGCCCCTCATAGACATAGTTCATCAGCCCGGCGACCGTCAGCCGCTGCGGCACCGGATAGAGCAAGGGACCCGCGGCGATGCCCGCCGGCAGCGTCCAGTCGAGCCGCGTCTCCACCCCCGCGTCGCCGGGGTTCTGCCAGTAGCCGTGCCAGCCCGGCTCGGGCCGCGAATCGAATGCGAGCGTGACCTCTTGCCCGGCCGCCGGCGTGTCGGTTTCGGCTACCAGCCGGATGGCGATGTGGCGCGACTGCCCCGCCAGCTGTGCACGCGCTTCGCCCGTGCCCAGCAGCGCCAGCATCGCCAGAAGCATCAAACAGAGGCGCACCATTGTCCTTCCTTGCCGCACCCGCCGGGATGGGGGATAGCCGCCTCCTATTGCGGATGCACCCTGCCATTCTCAGGAGTTACCTACATGCGTCTTGTTCGCCCGCTCGCGTCGCTGGCGGCGGCCTGTCTGCTCAGCAGCACGGCCTTGGTTCCCTTGCGTGCGCAGGAGGCTCCACCCGCAGCGCCCGCACCCGCGGCGCCGACGACTCCACCCAAGCTGATCGTCGCCATCTCGGTGGACCAGTTCTCGGCCAACCTGTTCGCCGAGTATCGTAACCGGTTCACCGGCGGCTTTGCGCGGCTGCTCGACGGCCAGGTGTTCCCCTCGGGCTATCAGAGCCATGCCGCGACGGAGACCTGCCCCGGCCACTCGACGATCCTCACCGGGTCCCGCCCCTATCGCACCGGCATCATGGCCAATGACTGGATCGACCAGAAGGCCGCCCGCGCCGACAAGAAGGTCTATTGCGCCGAGGACGAGACGGTGCCCGGCAGCACCTCCGAGGACTATACCGTCTCCGACCGTCACCTGAAGGTGCCGACCCTGGGCGAGCGGATGAAGAACGCCAACGCCGCGACTCGCGTGGTCTCCGTCGCCGGCAAGGACCGGGCGGCCGTGATGATGGGCGGCCACAAGGTCGACGAGCTCTGGTGGTGGGGCGGCAAGGGCTTTGTCTCCTATGCCGGGCGCACCATGCCCGCGGTGGTCCAGCGTGCCAACGCCGCCGTGACGCGGCAGATCGCCACGGCCCAACCGGCGCTCGACCTGCCGGCGCTGTGCCAGGCGCGCGCCCTGCCCGTGCAGGTCGGCACGCGCACGGTCGGCACCGGGCGGTTCGAGCGCACAGCCGGCGATGCGGGCGCCTTTCGCCGCTCGCCCGAGTTCGACGGCGCCGTGCTGGCGCTCGCGGCCGGGTTGATCCAGGACATGAAGCTGGGCCAGGGCGCTACCACCGACATCATCTCGGTCGGGGCGTCGGCCACCGACTATATCGGCCACGGCTTTGGCACCGAGGGCAGCGAGATGTGCCTGCAGATGCTGGCGCTCGACCGTTCGCTCGGCGACTTCTTCCAGGTGCTCGATGCGACGGGAGTCGATTACGAGGTGGTGCTGACCGCCGACCACGGCGGCCAGGACATTGCCGAGCGCCACGCCCAGCACGGCATGCCCGAGGCGCAGCGGCAGAGCGCCAATCTGGACGTGAAGACGATCGGCGCCGCGATCGGGCAGAAGCTCGGCATCGCTGGTCCCGTGCTGCTGGGCGGCGTGAATGGCGACGTGTGGTACGACATCAAGCTCACGGCCGCACAGCGCGCGGCGGTGGAGCGCGAGGCGATCGCCCGCTTCTCGGCCGACCCGCAGGTGGAGGCGGTGTTCACCCGCAAGCAGGTGCTGGCAACGCCCATGCCGGGGCACAGCGAGCCGCAGACCTGGTCGCTGCTGGAGCGTGCGCGCGCCTCGTTCGACCCGCAGCGCTCGGGCGACCTGCTGGTGCCGCTCAAGCCGCGCGTGACCCCGGTGCCGCTGCCGGTGGGTGCCACCGTCGCGTCGCACGGCAGCTTCTGGGACTATGACCGGCGCGTGCCGATCCTGTTCTGGCGCAAGGGCATGACGCCGTTCGAACAGCCGCTGGGCGTCGAGACGGTGGACATCCTGCCGACCCTGGCCGCACTGATCCATCTGCCGGTGCCGGCAGGCGAGATCGACGGGCGCTGCCTGGATCTGGATGCCGGGCCGGGCGACAGCTGCCGGCGGTAACGGGAGGGGGCGGCCCGAGAGGCCGCCCTTTCTTTGTCGGAGCG
Source organism: Sphingomonas sp. PL-96 (assembly GCF_020707215.1). Classification (GTDB taxonomy): domain Bacteria; phylum Pseudomonadota; class Alphaproteobacteria; order Sphingomonadales; family Sphingomonadaceae; genus Sphingomonas. Next base: position 733,821 of record NZ_JAJFET010000001.1, on the reverse strand, counting down.
CCCGCATCGCCGGTGCGGCGCTTGCGGCCCTGGGCTCCTGCCTTCGCATGAGCACGGGTTTGTGGAGGCCGCGCTCTCCACCACCAAGGAACTAGTGCTCCTGCGAAGGCAGGAGCACAGGGCCAAGACCGCTGCCGCGGATGGCCCCGCCCACCACTCCCGCAGGGGAAGCGTGGACCCTTACCCCAGCCGCCCGAGTGCCGCCTGGAGCCGCGCGGCTTCCGCCTGCTTGTCGGCGTGGTCGGCGCGGGCCTTTTCCACCGCCTCCGGCTTTGCGCGCGCCGCGAAGTTCGGGTTCTCCAGGCGAGCGCCCAGCGAGTCCCGCTCCTTTTCGGCTGCGGCGATCGCCTTGGTCAGGCGGGCACGTTCGGCCTCCAGGTCGACGACGCCTGCCAGCGGCAACACAAAGGTCGCCTCATCCACCACGATCTGGAGCGCGCCACCCGCCGGCACCTCACCGGTGGCCACGTCGACGCGGGCGAGGCGCGCGAGCACGCTTTCCTGCGCCGCCATGCGCTCGGCCGTCAGCGACGAGGCGTCGCGAACGTGGATCGGCAGACGCGCGCCCGGCGGCACGTTCAGCTCGGTGCGCGCGGCGCGCACTTCGCTCACCAGGCGGATCACCCAGTCGATCTCCTGGCTCGCCGCCGGGTCGAGCGCACGCGCGTCCGGGATCGGCCAGCGCGCCACGATCAGGTCGTTCGAGCGCGTGCCCATCGCATGCCACAGCTCTTCGGTGATGAAGGGCATGAACGGGTGCAGCATCACCAGGATCTGGTCGAGCACCCAGCCGGCAACCGCGCGAGTCTCGTCAGCACCCGCGGTACCTTCGCCCTGCAGCACCGGCTTGATGAGTTCGAGGTACCAGTCGCAGAAGCGGCTCCACACGAACTGGTAGATCGCGTTGGCCGCGCCGTCGAAGCGCAGGTCGGCGAGCGCCAGGTCGACCGCCTGCACGCAGGCCACCGTCTCCGCGACGATCCACTTGTTGACCGCGAGGTTCGCCGCCGGCGGCTCCAGCGTGGTGGACGCGCCGATGCCGTTCGCCTGGGCGAAGCGCGACGCGTTCCACAGCTTGGTCGCGAAGTTGCGGTATCCCTCGACCCGCTTCTCATCCATCTTGATGTCGCGGCCCTGGCTCTCCATCGCCGCCATGAAGAAGCGCAGCGCGTCGGCGCCGTACTGGTCGATCAGCCCCAGCGGATCGACGGTGTTGCCCTTGGACTTGGACATCTTGGCGCCGTCGGCCGCGCGCACCAGCCCATGCAGGTAGAGCTTGCGGAACGGCACCTCGCCCATGAAGTGCAGGCCCTGCATCATCATCCGCGCATCCCAGAAGAACAGGATGTCGAAGCCCGAAATCAGCACGTCGTTCGAGTAGCGCCCGCCGAGCGTCGGATCGGTGTTCTCCGGCCAGCCGAGCGTCGCGAACGGCCATAGCGCCGAGGAGAACCAGGTGTCGAGCACGTCGGGATCGCGGGTGAGCACGACGCCCTCGCCGGCTTCCGCCTGTGCCGCTTCCTCGGTCTCGGCGACAAACACGCGGCCATCGTCCGCGAACCACGCGGGGATGCGATGCCCCCACCACAGCTGGCGGGAGACGCACCACGGCTGGATGTTCTCCATCCAGTTGTAATAGGTCTTTTCCCAGCTCTTGGGCACGATCTGGGTCTTGCCCGAGCGGACCGCCTCGATCGCCGGCTGCGCCAGCGTCTTGGCATCGACATACCACTGGTCGGTCAGCCACGGCTCGATCACCACGCCCGAACGGTCGCCATAGGGCGTCTGGATGGTGCGCGGCTCGGCGTCGTGCGCGTTGCCGTCCTTGTCGAGGTGGGGGACGAGGAAGCCCTCTTCCTTCAGCCGGGCGACGATCGCCTTGCGGGCTTCGAACCGGTCGACGCCCAGCAGCTCCTCGGGCACCAATCCGTCGGCAGTCTGGGTGACCTGCGCCTTGGCGTCGAGCATGTTGAGCATGTCGCGCGCCTCGATGCCGGCGCGCCGGCCGACCTCGAAGTCGTTGAAGTCATGGCCCGGCGTGATCTTGACCGCGCCCGAGCCCAGCGCCGGATCGGCATGCTCGTCGCCGACGATCGGCACCAGCCGGCCGGTGATCGGCAGGCGCACCTGCTTGCCGATCAGCCCGGTGTAGCGCGGATCCTCCGGATGCACCGCCACCGCCATGTCGGCGAGCAGCGTCTCCGGCCGGGTGGTGGCGACGCGGATCTCGCCCGATCCGTCGGCGAGCGGATAGCGCAGGTGCCAGAAGCTGCCCTGCACTTCGCGCGTCTCGACCTCCAGGTCGCTGATCGCGGTGCCGAAATGCGGGTCCCAGTTCACCAGCCGCTTGTCGCGGTAGAGCAGCCCGTCGCGGTGCAGCTGCACGAACACCTTCACGACGGCCTTGGTGAAGCCCTCGTCCATGGTGAAGCGCTCATGGGCCCAGTCCATCGAGCAGCCCAGGCGGCGCAGCTGGCCGGTGATCTGGCCGCCGCTCTCCGCCTTCCACTCCCACACCTTGTCCACGAACGCCTCGCGGCCGAGATCGGTGCGCTTCACGCCATCCTTCGCGAGCGTGCGCTCGACCACCATCTGCGTGGCGATGCCGGCGTGATCGGTGCCTACGACCCAGCGCGCGTCCTTGCCCTGCAGGCGCGCGTGGCGGACGAGAATGTCCTGCAGCGTGTTGTCGAGCGCGTGGCCGATGTGGAGGCTGCCCGTGACGTTGGGCGGCGGGTTGACGATCGTCCAGGGCTCGGCGCCCGTCCGCTCGGGGCGGAACAGCCCCTGCTCTTCCCAATGCGCGTACCAGCGCGTTTCGATGGCGGCGGGATCAAAGGTCTTTGCAAGCTCGGTCATGGCCGAGCGCATGGCGCAGCCACCGCGCGGACGCAAGCGCCCGCGGGGCGCGGCTTACTCCCGGCCGCTGATGCGGGCGATCTCGCGCGCGACCATCGTCTCGACGATCGCGGGCAGCTTGGCATCGAGCCAGTCGCGCAGCATCGGGCGCAGCATCTCGCGGACCAGCCCCTCGAGCGAATCGGCCCCCGGCGCCTCCGGCTTCACCACCATGCGCGACAGGGCTTCCAGCGCACCGCGGCTCGCCTCGGCCGCACGGGCGGACAGGATGGCGGGGTCGATCTCCGGCTGCGGTGCAGCGGCGGTAGCCGGAGCGGCGGTCACTGGCGCGGCTGCGGCACGCGACGGCAGCGGCTCGCTCACCGCGTCGTTCAGCTCCAGGACCTCGTCCTCGTCGTCCTCGTCATAGACGGGCGCCGGTGGCCGCACCGGCTTGCGGACGCGCGAGACCGGGCCATCGCCCTCTTCGGCGATGATCCGTTTGATCGACGAGAGGATGTCCTCCATCGACGTCTCGGTACTCATGTCCCCCACCGCGAACCTCATGGTTACCGTCTTCCTGACCGATCAGCTGTCGGGGTTTGCACGATTGGTGTCAACGGGGCGCGTCGCTGCGTCGCCACCCCGGCGATTGGCGGCATCGCCGCCGTCGGTGATGCCATAGGGATTCACGTCCTTGCGAAGCTCCGGCTCCAGCTCGCGCGTGACGACCGGCGTCTGCGCGGGCGTGCCGACGGTGGTGCTCGCCACCGGCTTGGGCGCAGGGTCGCTGTCCCAGTCCCAGATGCGGTTGCGCACCCGGCTGTAATTGGCGGTCGGATCGTAGAGTGCGCCGCCGTCCAGCCCCAGGTCCTGTGCCTCCGCCCGGCCCATCGCCGCCAGGAGCGCGAAGCCCGCGACATAGGCGTCGCGCCGCGCCGACACGAGCTGGACCTGCGAATTGAGCAGCTCCTGCTCCGCATTCAGGATGTCGAGGATGGTGCGGGTGCCGACGCTGTTCTCTGCGCGCACGCCCTCCAGCGAAAGGCGGTTGGCGGCGACCTGCACCTCCGACGACTGGATCACGCCGAGCGACGACCGCCAGGCGGCGAAGGCAGACCGCACGTCGGAGACGACGCCGCGCTCCACCTGGGTCACGCGCTCGATCGCCGAGCTTTCGACCGCCTGCGCCTGACGGACCTGTGCGGCCGGGCCTCCGCCCTGGAACAGCGGCACCGACAGCTGCAACCCCGCCGTGACAGAGGCGCCGTCGGCGGAAATGCGGATGCCGTTGATGTCCGGGATCGAGTTGAGAACCGTCGAGTAGCTGCCGCCGCTCACCGCCGACACCCGCGGCAGGCGGCTTGCGCGGGCGACGCGGACGTCGAAACCGGCGGCGTCGCTCTCCCGCTGTGCCGCCTGAAGGGCTGGATTGTTGTCGACCGCAACCGTCACCGCCCCTTGCGGGTCGCCAGGAAGGTTCGGAAGCTCCGGCGGCGGTGCCAGGGTTCCCGGAGCAGCCCCGGTCACCTCCACATAGTTCTCGCGGCTGGTGATCAGTTGCGCCTCGGCACTGCGCAACTGCGCCTGTGCCGACGCGAGCCGCGCCTCAGACTGGGCCACGTCGGTTCGCGTGAGGTCGCCCACCTCGAACCGGTCGCGGGACGCCTGAAGGTTCACCTCCAGCACGCGGACGTTCTGCTGGTTGAGGCGCACGATCGCCTCGTCCCGCAGAGCGTCGTTGTAGGCGGCGACTACCTGCGTGAACACGTTCGCCTCGACGCTGCGCAGGTTGGCACGCCCCGCCTGGACCCGCCGCTCGGCGGCACGCACCGAATTGCGCACCGCGCCGCCGCTGTAGAGCGGGACGGCAAGATTAACCCCTGCGGTCGCCGTCCGGCGCGGCTGGGCGATGCTGTTGTTCGTCGTGTTGAGGACGTTCTCGCTATACGAGCCGTCGGCGCTCAGCTGCGGCAGGCCGGAGGCGCGCGCGAGTGGCACGCCTTCGTCGGTGGCGCGCAGGTTGGCGCGCTCCCCGGTCAACTGCGGGTTGCTGGCATAGGCGCGCACCAGCGCCTCGCGCAGCGTCTCCGCCCCCGCCGACGACGCTGCACATGCCGCCAGGCTGACCCCGGCGATCCAACGAAACGCGCGCATACTCCCCCTCCCCTGGTTTTGCGCGAGCTTTTAGAACTGGAAGCTTGGCGGCTTGGCGAACCCCGGCAGCACCACGCAATCCACATCCGCGAAGTCGGTCAGCCCGAAACCGCCCTCGCTACGCCGCCCGGCAGCAAGCCGGCGCACGCCACGGTCGATCAACCCGGTGGTGATCCGCCCGTCGATCTTGACCTGCTGGACGATCGCGTCCGGCACGGACTCCACGCCGCCGTCGATGACGACCGCGTCATAGGGGCCGCCCTGCGCCCAGCCCGCGACCAGCGGACCTTCGGCCACGGTCACGTTCGCCGTCCCGGCGAGCGCATCGCGCGCCTGGGCAGCCAAGGTTGCATCCTCTTCGAGTGCCACGACCGAACCCGCCAGCTTGGCGAGCACCGCCGCGGTGTAGCCGGTTGCGGCGCCGATCAGCAGCACGCGGTCGGTCGGCAGAATCTCGGCTTCGGTCACCAGCCGGCCCGAGGCGAGCGGCGCGTTCATCGCGCGACCGTTGCCCAGCGCCACCTCGCGGTCGTAATAGGCGATCGCACGCGATGCGGCCGGCACGAATCGCTCCCGCGGGACCTCGCCCATCGCCTTCACCACCCGCGAGTCGTCGACTGCGCTGGTGCGCAGCTGGCTCGCCACCATTGCTGCGCGCATTTCGTCAAAGCGGAGAGTATCTGCCGAACCGTCCATGATGCTCCTGTCGCACGCCTGTATTATTCGTGCAATACACTTGTTGGGATCGACGCTATGTACTTCGCGCTCGCTTCCCAGCCAAGCGACCGCCGCCATTTTCTGGGTCACAGTGGAGCGGCTACCGAAACCCGGTTGACCGCGGGGCGAAAACCGAGCAATTGCCCGCCTCCCGACGTCGAGGCCCGATGGCGGAGTGGTGACGCAGAGGACTGCAAATCCTTGCACCCGGGTTCGATTCCCGGTCGGGCCTCCATCGGCAAACCCTTGCAAAGCTGCGGAAATTCGGAAGTTCTGTCCTGCGATGGCGGCAGCTACTCTGCAGCGATGTGTAAATCCTGTGTAATCGAGTCAGGCACTCCGTATTCCAGCTTCCCTATAGCCGCGTCGATGTGCTGATCGTTCAAGTGAACGTATCGGAGAACCATCGCCAGCGTCTTGTGGCCACTGATCCTTTGGATCGTCGGCAGATCGACACCTGCTTTGACTAGGCGAGTAATAGCCGTCCGCCGCATCGTATGCGGCGTGACCTTCTGGGGGTCCAAGCCAGCGCGGACCACTGCGCGTGCAAACTGTCGAGCCATGTTGGTTCGGTGCCCTGCTTTTGACTGCCCAGGCTGCGCAGACGGGAAATCCAGCCGTCCGCGCTGCCGCTGGGCTGCAATGCTCGCTCCTTGACCATCAGGCTCATCAAACCTGCCGTCAGGGGCTGAACCCTCTCTCCTGCTTTCGCCTTAGGAATGAAGAGGCGACGATTTGCTTCATCGAGTTGATCGTACCGACAAGCGAGGATTTCGCGGTGACGCATCGCCGAACCAAGCCCAAATGCGACAAATAGATGACAGAGAGGGTCGTGGTCCGCGCGAGCCGCCCTCATCAGAGCCTGCGCCTCTTCATCGCTAAGGACGCTCATAGGAATCTGAGGTTCGGGCGCGCAGCGGATCTCCGGCACTCGGTCTGCGGGCATCCACTTCCACTTAACAGCCGAGTTAAGCAGATGCCGCAACGTCGCGACCTCCCGATTGATAGTCGCAATGGAGACTCCTTCGTCGGTGCGGCTTCGCCGAAAGCGCGCAAGGTCCAGCTCTGAGATCGCATCAAGTCGCTGATTTCCGAAGAACGGGACTAGCTGCAATCTCAAATGCCGAGTTTTAGGAACAAGATTCTTGCCACCTTCGTGCTGAGAGCGTTCGAGATACTCTTTGGCCGCCTCGGCTACTGTCCGGTGCAGCTTCCTACCAGCTGGAAGAGAAAGCCGCCCTTCCCTCGCCTCCGTTCGGAATCTCTCAATCAGCTTCTCAGCGTGCTCCCGGTTAACGCCGTCCGAGTCACGACCCACAGTGCGGTTAATCCTTCGACCATCGACCATGACGTTCACGCGGTAAGTAGTAACGCCGCTCGGGCCCTTCGAAGCCGTGATCCCGTGCTCCGTTATAGATTCTCCTGCCCTCAAAGCCCGCACAGCAGGTCGAGTTAGCTTGCTAAACCGTACTGACATATCGACTTCCTCCGCGCCTTCTACAGCGCGGGCTAGAGTCCTGTCAAATGGGCGCGCCGGCAAAACAACTGTCTCTTTTCTTTAAATGCAAGAACTATAGAAGTTTACTGAGAATTTGTTGTTTGCGCCACCGCCTCGCGCTACTTGACAGCCATCGCTTTGCACTTATGTGGCAGCGGCCAATCGCAATCCTGCGATGGATGGACTATGGATTGTCAATGCCAAAGATTACACTTGAAGAAGCAAACCGTGGTGCGCCGGGGCGCCTAAACCGTCCGGAAGCAGCAGCCTACCTTGGGTTGGCGGCTTCTACCCTTGCCGATTGGCATCGTAGGGGCATTGGCCCCAATAGCCTCAAGATTGGAGGTCGCCGGTTCTACCGCGTCTCAGATTTGCACGCGTTCATGGCGAGCGAGGAAGGTCGATGAGCACCAAGTACATCGCCACGGAAGCACAGCTTATCGATCAACTCTTCGGGTTGCTTAACTTCCGTACGGGCGGAGTGGGGCGCATTGATCGAGCGCGTTTTGATGCGTCAAGCAATGAAAGCCGCCTCGCGATCGCAGCAGCGGAACGCGACGCCCACGTCCTAGTGCTCGGGACGGACTACGTTGTCGTGAAAGCGGGTACCGAACTGCGTAAGGTCTATCAGCACCCCAAGCCCGCGGAACCACACACCTCCAGTGAATAGAGGGCTGCCTCCTGCCAATTGGACCTTCGCAGCAGCCAGCGCGGCATATGGCTCATTAGGAGGCCGCGCTGAGCTACAGATGGGAAGTAAACTAGCAGGGGCATTCCGCTAGCTTCCTCCGCCACCCCTGCTCGTAAGCCTCTGTTTCGAAAGAGACATTAGGGTAAGTGGCTGATTGGTCCCACATACTGCCCAACATCAGCGATGCAGCATCCTTCGAATATTCTATAGACGGAGTGCGCTTGGCATGCATAACCTGTTGTATGACGACAGATAAGATCACGATAGTCGCGCTCATCGCGCTTCGAGAAGAGTTTAGCCTGTTTTCGAAGGTCTTTCCCTTCAAGGCTGACCATAGCACGGCAGAATCGGTGCGGATCGAGCATCATTCCAATCGTGACGACGTGCGACTAGTGTCCATCTTGGCATCACAGATGGGTTCGCAAAGTGCCTTGCTTTCCGCGGATGCCGCAGTGCAAGCTTTCAACGCAGACCTTGTAGTCGTCGTAGGTATCGCTGGAGGTATATCGTCGGACCTCCGCGTTGGTGACGTATGCGTATCAAACGAGATCATTGACGTTCTTCACAATGCTAAAATATCGGACAAAAAGGGTAATACTGCAATAGCTTTTGCCCCGGATTTCTACTCCGTGGAAGCTGATCTTGTTGCTAGTTTCACCTTCTTGCAGGTTCATCCTTCTCTCACCGGCAGTTATCAAGAGTGGCGGGCCTATACACAGGCGCTAGCCGAAGAAAGCGGCGTCGATGGCATCGTTCGCAACGGTGGGCCGGAGGTGCACATCGGGCCGATTGCCTGTGGACCAGTAGTCGCAAGTGACGAGTTCCGAGAGAAGCTTCAAGCTCTGCACCGAAAAGTTGCAGCAGTCGAAACCGAGTCGGGAGGTGTCTTCGGGCGGCTGAAGGCTGCGAAGGTGCCCGCCGTCGCTATACGCGGCATAAGTGACTTAGCTGACGCTGCTAAGGCCGCACTTGAAGACGAAACAGAAGGCGGCGCGAGGCGTCTTGCTATGCTGGCTGCCTGCGAGTTGCTGAAAGTACAATTGCAGAGTGATCGGTTCATCCGGGTTGCGCAGCAGAAGCGTTATAGCCAGTCCGCTGTGGAAGGGCTTCTTTTCCCCGCGTCCGAGCCTGCCCGAAACATCGTGTCAGAGCTAGAGGCCACAATCCGAGCCCGCCTGGTGGAACGGTCGCCCGAATTCCGCGCTAAGCCCGACAGCTACTATTTGCCCATGCCGCGCGTGAGGCGCATCGGCTTCGCCGAGAACGTGGATGCCTCGGAGATCGGCGACACTCCGCTTTCGCTGATTGACTGCTTCTGCTCAGAAAAGAGAATAGTTCTTCGGCTCCCGCGCAGCTACCCGAGCCAATCTCTCGGCTGGTCTCTAGCCTACTCGCTGATCCGCCAGCAGATCGGCGGGAAGGTGGTCCTTCCCTATGTTCTTGACGGTGACCAACTAATCCCACCTCAGAACGGACTGGCGAGGGCGCTGCCCGATGGAATGGTGGATGCTGACCGAAACCAGTACAAGCTCGTGCTAATAATAGAAGAGCCGCCGTTCCACTCAAAAAGCCGGCTGAACTTCATCGCACAGCAGATAAACGCCGTGGACGCATTAGTTGTCATTATCACGAAGTCGGAAGACTCCGTAGCGGAAGCTGACAACTTCTTCAAGCAGAATGGTTTTCAAGAGTATCAAATAGCCCCTATTTCTTTTACAGAGACTGCCTTCTTCTTGGAAAAAGCGTTCGACATGACGCCACACGAAGCGGAGGCTGTTGCGATTAGGTTGGACGATACTTTTCGTAAGTTCAAGCTTGACGCACATCCTACGTACTTCGCGAGCATCCAGGAAGAGACTATCGCGGCAATTATCAATGCCAATAAGCGGGCGGAGCTGATACAGTTTGCGGTAACGTCGCTCCTGACGCTCGTGGTGGCTGCGGATAAAGCGCGTCCTCCGCTAAGTCGTACAACGCGAGAGACGTTCCTGCGGCGAGCTGCTCTAGCTGAGATAAAGAATGGCGCCCGCCTGTCGGAATTGGGTCTTCTTGAGCTAGCTAGCCAGTTTATCGAAGAGAGAATGTTTCCAAATTCCGCTACGGAGTTCCTCACCCCCTTCTTCGACATGGGTATTCTATATCGCTCTAACGGCGTCATCTTTTTTTCGCATCCGTATTTAGAGAGCTACCTGATTGCGCAGGCTCTAAGAGAAGATGCGCAACTCGCTGTTTCGGTATTCGACCCAACAAGTCCGACGTTCAATTACTACGCTTTCGACCTGTACTGTGAATTGGGACCTGATCCCGCGGTAGTAGAAGCGGTCATCCTTTTCGCGAACGGCGTGGTTGACCATGCCAAGGTTGAGTACGCGGGCGCACACATCTATGACGGAACAGAGCAAAAGCTGGCAGCACTTTCCAGTACGAAGCAATTACGAGGCTTAACTGAGGGACTGCTATCCCGCGCATCAAAAATGGAAGACGACCGCCCGGATGAAAACCTAAGGTCAGAGAAGCAGCGTATACTAGACGCCAAGCGCTACGTAGGAGGTGAAGTAAAGAACCTGATTCAGCCCGAGCCGGTGTCGCTGCCCGTCGAGATACAGCAGGAATTTACGGTGTTAGACGATTTGGCACGCGCCCTGTCCCTAGTAAGTACGGCGGTAGGCGCGGGAAGTGAAAGCCTTTCCGGTCAGACCAAAATCACGCTCGCGAACCTCGTGCTGCAAATTGGGCACCACTTTTCTAATATCTGGACGCGCAATCGGTTACGTTTTGACTTCGGACGCATGCGTAACGATTTGCTATCAGACGAGAACATCTGGAGAATGGTGGACGAGTTTGGGGCAGAAAAGACTCAGTTCGAAGCTATCAAGAATGACCTGCAACTCTTTATCCACGGCTTCGAGCTAAATGCGATGGCAGAGCCAATGGGGAGAGTGCTCTGGCGGGTTAGTTCGGCTGCCGGAGTTAAGGTTCTCCTGCCTGTTCTCGAAAGCATAACTCCAAGAACGCAGGTGGAGGCGATTATTCGGAGTTCCTGGACAATAGAGATCGATGCTGAGAAAGGGAAGGAATCCTTCAAAAAGTCGTTAGGTGACTATTCAGGAGTGCCAATGATGAGAGTGGTGCTGGCTAGTCACCTGCTGTGGAGGGTGTTTTGGCATCACTACAAGTCGGTAAATTCACGTCATTTCGTCAATTCGGCACGACGAGCCCTTCGCCCGATCGGTATGGCTCCTTCCGACTCCCGCATCGAGCACGTGAAGAAGGGCGCGGATACGGCCTCATAGTTCGATCTGGAGGGTACTCCGCCTGATGACTGAGCCCTGTGTGTCGTGTGACGATCGATGCTTCGATACCATAGGGTATACTCGAATGGGACGGAAGGCTGAGACGGAAAGGACGTCCCAATAGGGTTTGACTCTCCGTAATGATACACCTACGCAGGAGCCTCTAAGACCCTATTGAGGCACCCCATGACAACTACCATCGGTTACGCCCGCGTCAGCACCGACGATCAGGATTGTTCTATCCAAGAGGCTGCCTTGCGGGCGGCTGGCTGCACCATCATCCGGTCCGAAAAGAAGAGTGGCACGACCACGGAAGGCCGTAGCGAGCTTCAAACCGTGCTTTCGTTCATCCGTGCGGGCGATACGTTGATGGTTACGCGGATCGATCGCCTGGCGCGTTCCGTGAAGGACCTTGAGGAGATCGTCGCGGCGCTTAAAGCTAAGGGTGCCTTCCTCCGTGCCACGGAGCAACCGGTGGATACCTCAACACCAGCCGGTGTTGCGTTTCTCCAAATGCTGGCGGTGTTTGCCGAGTTCGAAACAAACCTTCGGCGCGAACGCCAGATGGAAGGCATTGCGCGGGCTAAGGCGGCTGGCGTCTATAAGGGGCGAGTTCCTAGCGTCGATGTAACGCGCGTCCGCGCGCTTCGTGCAGAGGGGCTTGGGGCTTCTGCTATCGCTCAGCAGCTCGGCATTGGGCGAGCGAGCGTCTACAGGGCGTTAGCGGACGCCTAGCTTTCTAAGCGCAAGCTGGCACTCGACAGGGGTCGCCACATACTTCGGGAACGGCGAAAGTTGGGTGGAAAGCGGACCTTACGGGTTGCTTCTAAACGGGTCCGGCAACCGAGCGACTTGCTTCCAAGAGATCAGGTGATCGACTATCGCAAGCTCACGATATTGGCTCATGTGGCCATAGCCGTTGAGCCTGCCAGCGGGTTTCGGGCAAGCGGATCGACGACCCTCAAACTTTATGAGATAAGCACCAGACTCGATTGCGCGAGGTGCTTCATCTCTCGTCCTTTGCGACCATTCCAACCATATCCCTTCTGTATACCGACGCATTTCAGGCGTGGGCCTCGATGCGCCGACAAACAGTTCAGATCGCTCGAAGTCTCGTATAACTAGGCCGGTTATCCGTTCTGGCTTGCTAAGCGGAAAGCAGTCTTCGGCATCCTTCCAAATACCGCGCATACTTCCGCTTCCACACCGCTCGATTATGGCGTGATCCGTCATTAGCTTGGCGCACTGCTGGGACGTAGGCGAAGACCCACAACCGGCAATCAAAAGCAGCAATGGCATAGGCGCTCGAAGCATGACCACGAGCATGTGGGATCGTCGCTAAACCGGCAAGCCCGATGTCCGCTTATTGGGGTGGTTTCAACCGGCGTTACTTGCCGTTGCCGGTTAGGGGTATCGGAGGGGTACAGCTCAGCGGTTGCGGCTCGTAGGCCAAGGTTTTCTGCGGTGCCTAGCTGGGCCCGGCGGAGGGTCTCTCCGGCGCGAATGGTCGGAAGTGCGGGTTGGAACCGTCTGCCTTCAGCGCAGTGGAGATGAAAGCTGCGATTGCCGGGGTAGCTGCGCTCTGCCAACCTATGACAATGAAGATAACGTCGGCCGTCCCATTAGCCCTCGTTGCGGTGTCATCGCTCTCTTCGTGTCCAATCCAGCAACATCTTCCAGGGGCTGGCGCCCGCTTAACTCGGCAGCGGATAGAGATCGTTCATTTCGGAGACAAAAGCGCTCTCGTGAGCATCAAGGGAAAACGAGGGCTCTATAGGGCGGTTTTCGACCCTGATTGCCAAGGCTGCAAAGCTGCCGAACAGGTCGTCGAACCCACGTCCGACTTAGATATAAGCCTTTGTGAGTTCGGGATGGCTGTGTCGGGCGAGGTTAGGGAATCAAACGAGGAGTTATCTGGTACGTTGATTATCAAGCGCGTGGATCAGCAGCCGGATGGAGAGGCTGGCTATTGGAACGAGAAGCCTGAGGAGCCCTGCAAACACGGCAGCGTTCATCCCTCCTTTCGCCATTCACCACGACTTGACGCTGAGCACCCGCCAATCGGCGCGGGCGACCACCGGTGAGCGTTTTCTGCCGCCCCCTGAGTGGGGGTGCCGCCGAAGTATCGCTCGGACGACGGCTGCTTTCTGTCCTACGTTTTCCGTCTTGTTTGCTGAGCCAGGGCGGGGGGTGTCTCCGCCGCTACCGTTGCAAATTGGTGAGTGCGCCGCCGGGCCGCTTCTGGTGTCCGCTTTGCCTCATGCGAACGGCTGAAAGCGGCGTTACTGCCACGGAGAACCTCGTCGGCGTAGGTGCTTAGGCTCGGCAGCGTTCCAGCTCTTCTCGGAGGGTTTGAACTAGCTCCACGACCGGCATGGCGCGCGACAGCGGGGCGCCTTGTCCAGCCCATTGCGCGCCGAAACCATGCTCGCCCCTAGCCTTGGCGGCTGCATTCAAAGCTTTTCCAGCATCATAGGCTATTGGGTAATCGGGTTGCCGGCGTTCGCCGCGCTGATCAGACAACGCCGTGAAGCGGTTGGCCAGTGCCCGCGCTGGGCGACCAGAAATCAACGACGTAAGGGTCGTATGATGCCCTCCCGGCCCTTTAAGGGCGGCGCGATAAGCTTCATCCGCCGCAGACTCGGGACACGCGACGAACGCGGTGCCGAGCTGCGCAGCCACCGCGCCGAGATCGAGTGCAGCAGCGATGCCGGCACCGTCCATGATACCGCCCGCCGCGATGATCGGCAGTCCAGAACTGCGAACCAGCAGTCGCGTCAGCGGGAAGGTGCCGAGTGCATCGTCTGGTCCGGTAGGGTCGAACATGCCACGGTGGCCGCCTGCTTCGATACCCTGCGCAACGATCGCGTCGATCCCCGCCGCTTCGATCGCTCGTGCCTCCTCTAGGCTGGTGGCAGTTGCCATCAGGTAGATGCCTCGCTCGCGTAGAGCTGAAAGAATGTCAGCAGAGGGCAGTCCGAAGTGGAAGCTGACTACTGGTGGCACGAGCTCTAACAGCATCGCCAGCATGTCAGGATCTTCGGCGAAGCTCCTGTAGATGGTGCGCAGCGTTGCTGGCGGCTCATCACCAAATTCGGCAAACAGCGGGGCAAGCCATTCCAGCCAAGTGGCCTCCCGCTCCGGATCGGGCGCGGGGCTGCCATGCACGAACAGATTGACGTTGAAAGCGCGGCGAGTGCGGGCACGCACCTCCTCGATCATCGCGCGGGCACCCGCAGCGTCGGTCGCGCCGACCCCGATCGAACCCAACGCCCCAGCTTCGCAAGCCAACCCGGCCAGGAGCGGCGTCGAGACGCCGGCCATCGGAGCTTGGACCAACGGCACCGCGAGTTCAAAATGATCAACCAAGGACATGAGCACAGCAATCTGCAATGAGCGATCGTCCACTTATGGGCATCTCGAAGCGCGAAGTGAACGTCGGCTTCTGGGCTATAGCCGCCGTCCGCATGGGGGTACGGCAGGGGTATCGCTCAGCGTGAACCGCTCCGGACCCTAGCGTTTCTGCGGTGTCTGCTGGAGCAGGGCGGACAGTACCTCGGTCGCGAACGGCCGGAACTGGGTGGAAAGCCGACGTTGCCGGGCGCCTTCTGCTCCGGTATCTTTCGTCTTTTCCGAGGGGCACGGGGAAGTGGCGATCGATTGGGGGAGCGTTGCTGATTGGGTTGGCGCAGTCGGCGGTGTCGGCGGGGCTGGAACAGCGGCGACGTTCTACTTCTTAGATCGCAAGCGAGCTCGTATTGCAGAGGATGAAGCGAAGAAGAAGCAAGCGACGTTCGAGACGGACGTGGCAACGCACCTTTACATCCTTCTACGCGGCATCATCGACGCCTCACGTTCTTACCTCGAGCACGAAATTACGTTTGGCGAGACGATAGCGTTGCGAGCTGAGCTTGCCGCATTTGCAAGAACGGCGACTAGGATGCAGGGCCTGCCAGGTCTGTCGATCGACCGGTTCATGGATCTGTGTGATCTGCTCGAAGCGATCACCGACCGTCGTATCGAGGGTAAGGACGCCGAGGCAATACGTGAAGCGGTCGCTCACGTTCGGTATGTAGCAGACCCCATGCAGGAAAAGCTGGCGCAGGAACTCCGGCTAGACTCGTGATGTAAGATGGCTGCTGGGCAGCCTGTTCCAATACGAGCATCGCAGAGCAAACCGAACGAATGTCCGCAAGTGGGCGTTTCCTGCCGGTCCGGTTCGGGGATCCGGTTTCCCTGCGACGAACGGCAACAAGTGGTGGAAAGCGGACATTCGGCGTTATTGAGATGGCGGCACGAAAGACTCGTGAGCAAGGACGATCCGCCAACCCTCAGCTCGCTTCCGCCATACCGATGTGATGACCAGTTTAGAGGGCGAGGCTGACTTCCGGTCCGCAACGTTCATCCACTGGATCGTTGTGATAATGTCGCGGCCTTGAGACACGATCTCGGGCTCACGCGCCTCCGTGAACCGCACTCCGCTTTTCTTATCGTTCCACCAGCCCCGCTGTGCGGCCAGGATGTTCTGCCATCCCCGCATCACCTCGCCGTCGAACGTGATAACGAGCGATGGAGAGTTCCAGTACCATACCATGAACGTATCCGCGTCGAGTTTGGAGGCGGCGACGTTCATGCCAGCAATGGCTCTGCGCACCTCGACAGGGCCGCTTTGGGCCTGCGCTGCGTAGGCAATGGTGATGGCAGGTAGAAGGGCCGCAAACATCAGGTTTCGCATGCAAGTCACCTTGGATGAGCCAGCGGCAAGAATGCAGGTGTCAGGGCACTTTCGCAACGTCCGCAACTGGGCGTTCTCTGCCGGTCCGTTTCGGGGTCGGCTTTGCCTAATGCGAACGGCTGAAGTGGCCTCACCATCTACTCGCCTATCATAATCAAAACTAAGCGGCTCTCGGTGCTCCGCGCGAGCAGCAAAGCCCCTCCTAAAGAGGCTCAGGAGGCCTAGGAGTGCAAAGAGGGACCTTGGGGGGCTGTACTGCCCCCAAGGCTCTCTAAGGGGCATCCTAAACCTAAATCAGGCGATACAGAACGTGGATCCCCAGGCAGACGCTGCGGCGCTGTCTTCATCATCCCGCCGCACGCTCTGGATCGAAAGATTTAGTCAATCACGTCAAAGCTCGCAACCTCGCAAACATTCCGCTCAGCCAGATATAGCTTAGCCGCTACCGTTCCGGTGACGTAGCCTCCGAACGAGTTACGGGACCGATAGCGCATTAGCGCGTCGTATCCTCTTCCGTTCTCTGCCGGACGAATGACTGTTCCCAAGTGGTGGTAGCTGCCGGGGTCCTTTAGGCGGCGCTGGACGTTCAACTCTAGCGCCGTAACCGCATCGTTGGGACCATCCGCGCAAACCTGTCCCGTCCGTACAGACTCCTGATACCGTTCCTCGTCAACCTTCGCTTGGGCGGCCGCTTCTTGGGCAGCTATGCGCTCTTTTTCCGCCGACTGGTTCGAGCAATAGGAGACGCCCCCGACAAGCAGGAACATTGGCACTAACGCCATTACGGCACAGCCAATCACTCCCTTGGCTCCTTCATCGGCGAAATTTCGCGCAAAGAAGCCATCGCCTGCTGCTGAGCCGTTCGGCTGGTCTCCGGGCCGAAGCACCGCCTTGCAATGCCTACAACGTTCAAGCTCTTCGGTCGTCGGTCTGCCACAGGACGGGCAATGGAAGTAGCTCGATTTCGGTGTGCTGCTGCTATCGTCCGTATCCACACGGTCCCCCTTGTTAGATGGCGGGGTTCCACACGGTTTCTGTGTAGGAATCAATAGCTGCGACTCCCGAGGGATGGCAGCGACACCATCATCCCGAAACAAGGGCTTTGCCGACGAGCGTTACAGGGCGCTTATCGGTCGGCTGGTTGAGGCCCGTAAGGAAGCGCAGCTGAGCCAAGGAGCCCTGGCTACTCGCCTCCAACGTCATCAGCAGTTCGTCAGCCGCTATGAAACAGGGGAACGCCGCCTCGACGTAGTAGAATTCATGGACATAGCGGCAGCGCTGAACGTCGATGGCGAAAACCTTCTGAGAACGTTGGACAAGGCGAAGTCCTAGAAAAAGCGACATCGAATGATACTGAACCGCGCTCTCAGAATTCACCTCACTGCCGAGCCTCACACGAGACAATTAGAGGACGGGAGCTTAGTGACCTTAATTCCGGGCAAGATTCCCGTGTGAGACTGAAAGCTCTGTCGCAAAGTTCTATCAGCAATAGCGATCTTTGACCGTGGAACAATAAGCGAGTCATGCACCGGGAGCGCTGGTATGCCGTAGTGCATAGCTAAGGAATGCACGGCATCTAGCAGGATTGTGCTTTCAAGGTATTGCAGATCACCCCAACGGATGGTCGATGTAGGCCAATCGTCTAAAAATGGATGCGCGCGTAGCACGGCAGCGCGAACTTGCGCGGCTGGAAAGTCACGTTGCAAATTGGCACCACCGCTCCTTTCTGCATAGTCGTCTTTCGCTTCTTTCGACCACCTGTTCGGCAGCGATCCACCGCCTAGAGCCATGCTGACGTATGACTTGAACACGGGACGAGGAAGCAAGGGGTCGTCATACGGGTCCTTAGCTGGATCAAAGGAAATACCATTTAGGGCACGCAAGATGGTCATGTGACTTGCTTGCAAGTCGATCTCCGCCACCCCCTCCCCATCAAGCCTCATATCGCTGCGCTCGGATTTTGGCAGGCGCTGGTAATTACCCACCAAATCGTAGAGACGCCCTCCTTGGTCGTATGCAAAGCCGGGACTATCGGCGTTGTTGTACAGCCTTGTAAGCGCATTGAATGCACCTGGCGGGAGCACCTCGTACCGCTGAAGAAACGCATTGATTTCGGCGAGCATGCTCTCGTCACGAGCCACGTTGAAGTGGGTGCGATCGATAACGATCGCCCGCCCTCGTCGCTTGTCGCCCCAAGCGCCGAACTCCTTTGTCGACGTAGCTCTTGCGACAACGGTTGGCACATTCTCCGCCCCGTTCAAAAGGTCAAAGTGATCCTTCCAAGAGGCCCCGCTCACGTTCGCGGCAGCGCACTCCGCCAACAGACAAGGGGTTGCCTTGAACTCCGTAGCGCGTCGTTCCGCGCCCTTCTTAGTGGAGGCGAGGTAACCCTTAGTTATCTCAAGCCAGCCAAGCCGCTCAAGCCCGCTCACTACCCAATTGAAGGGCACTCGCCCGACTGGCGAGCGCTTAAACGAAGCAGCCATTACCGGCCGATATGCAGAGCCGCCCGTTGTGCATGCGGCCGCCTTCAGCAAGTCCGCTAGCACCGCACCCACAGCCTTGCGCTGCTTTTTAGTCAGCCCTCTTTTAGGATCGGACTCTTTGTGAATTGCGGCCGCTACGCGATCCACCAAGGCGCCTGCCTCGAGTGTAGTGGGCTGAAATGATAGAGACATATAACAAGAGTCTACTCTTTCCGTTGATAAGCCCGAGCCTCCCTTTGTTGAGATGAGTTTTTTTGGCCCGCCCTCTCCACACACGCCACCAATCAAAATAACGCCTGTGGAGTTTTCTTCTTGTTTAAATTCCGAGTACATTGTTTTTTCCTTGTTTCGTTGAATCCTCCTTATACTTTCATTTTATAGTAGAGTTATAGATAAACTGGAGAGGGGATACAGGAGGAAAGAGATACCATAGGAGAACGGTTTTGTCACCGCCCCTTCGATTCACTCCGGTTTGGGATCAACCCTGTCTAGTTCTATAATAATTCGAAACGCTGTCTCTGATTTAAGGACGTTTACTATTGTTATAAAATGTTAACGGCTTCTGATCACATTAGAAGTTACAACTGATGTTCTGCTGCTTTATGGCAGGCGCAATTCTTTACTGTCACTGAAATCTTTTCTCGATTGCTTCCTCACACCGAGGCATCAAGCCCCTCCAAAGCCGCTGGATCGATGTAATTCCTGTGTAATCAGGCCCGGAGATTGTCGCGATCTGCCGCAATCCACCGTTAGAACAGCCTTCTTTGAGACCGTCTAAGTTATTGCTTTCGCAAAAGTTCGTACGGTTACGCAAAAGCTCGCAGTCCCAAGACCAACGACTGCAAATCCTTGCACCCGGGTTCGATTCCCGGTCGGGCCTCCATCGGCTACCATACGCAACTGGAACCATGGGCGTTTTCCTTCGGGCGCTTGTCTGGGCCCGACACCGGCGCACAGCCTTTATCGCAGCTACGGTTGCTGACACGGCCGCGCCATCTCGTCACGTCACAGTAGGTCCGGTCGGCGGTGCATCCAGCGAGGAACCATCCGTCGCGAAAATTCGGTGATGATGGGATGATGTGACAACCCCGCCTCAGTGATCGAATGCACTTGCTCATTGCCGCCGCATAGCTGTCGACGATCTTGGTTGCCGCGCCCAAGTCGTCGCTGGTCCTTCTTAGGATTCCCCTACGCTCGGATGGTGTCAAAGCTGTCGCAACCTGCCGCGAAAATCGCTGCGTTCGCTCGCCTTCGCCTGTGAGGAAAGCGCGTTGTGATCAGTCCTGGCCCGCATTCACCGACTGAAACCAGATCATGTCCGTGCGCCAGCCGCGCTCGCTGGCGAGCGTCGCGACGCGCTCGCGCCAGTCGGCCCCGCGGCTACCGAGCGGCGACGCCAGGACATCGGCATCGAACGGGCCCTTGCCCGTTACCAGCAGCAGCCCCGACCAGCCGGCATGATCAAGGTCGATCTGCAGGCGATAGCGATCCTCGCCCAGGTCTGCGATCGGGATGCCGTCGCTGGACTGCCGAAGTTTGTCGGCGAACATCCGGCGGCTGTCGATCAGCATGTCGATCTTGCCCGACGGCTCCAGCCCCAGCAGCGCGAAATCTAGCGAAGGGTCGCCGATGGCGATGTTGATGACGGCGTTCGCGGCAAGCCGCCCGGCATAGGATTCGTCCTGCGCCTGCGGGCGCATCTCGAACCGACGCTGCGGCACGCTCAGCCGATTGCGGCCGGTCGCACGGATCTGGCGGAACGCATCCAGCGCGGCGCAGCCGCTCTGCGTGATCGAGGACACATCGGCGAAGTCGATCCGCCTGGAGGGCAGCTTCTGCGCCTCCAGTACGCGGGAAATCTCCTCCTGCGCCTGGGCCGGGTCCCCGGCGACGCCGGTCAGTGCCACCTGGGTACCGCCACCCTGCTGGGCCACGTCAACGATGCTCAGCCAGGTACAGCTGACCGAAGGAAGCGCCGCGTTGATCGCGCTTTGCGCGCGCTGCACCGGATTATCTGCCACTGCGGGGGTGCTCTCCGCCTTTTGCGGCGCGTCCCGCTCGCCGAACAACCAGACGGCAAGGATGAGCAACAGCAGGGCCGCACCGCCGGCGATCGCGATCCAGCGTAGCGGAAGCCGCGGCGTGCTGGCCGCGGGCACTTCCGCCGCGGCGAGCGCCGCCAGCACCGCGTCCATGTCCTGTAGCCGCGTGGCAGGATCGGCGCGCACCATGCGCTCGATGACGCTTCTGAGCGGCATCGGCACGGCCGACAGGTCCAGGCCTGCGCGGCGCTTGTCCACCGCATCCACCAGCGTCCCGCCCAGTCCCAGATCGGCGCCGCGCGCCAGCGCCAGGATCACCAGCCCCAGGCTGTAGACGTCGGTCCACGGCCCCAGCGCCCGCGAGAAGTCCCCGAGCTGCTCTGGCGCGACATAGCCGAGCTTGCCGGCAAAACCGTCGCCCACGATCGTCGCGGTGCCGGGATCGAGATCCTTGGCGATGCCGAAATCGATCAGCTTGGCACGATGAAGTTCACCGCCGCTCAGCAGCACATTGTCCGGCGACACATCGCGGTGGATCGCGCCCAGCCGGTGCGCGGCGGCAAGGCCCGAGGCGAGGCGCCGCAGCAGCTGGCCGAGCTCGGCGGCGCTTGGCCGCAGCGAGGCGAGCACGTCCGACAGGCTGGTACCGTCGATATATTCGGTGACGATGTAAAGCACGCCCAGTTCGGGCTCCATCGCCAGCACGCGATACTGCACCACCGCCTCATGATGGAGGCGGGTAAGGGTCTGCGCCTCGCGCTTGAACAGCGCGATGACCTTGGGATCGGCCGCCAATGCCGGCAGCATGACCTTGATCGCGACACGCTCATCGGTGGCGAGGTTCGTGCCTTCGAACACCTCGCCCATGCCGCCGCGCGCCAGGAAGCGGCGCACGCCGAACATGTGGTTGAGGACGTCGCCCGGCTTGATCCCCGCGCCTGAAGCGGTGGGTGCCGCAGGCGCGCTGCCGCCGAAAACCGTACGATCGGCGTCTTCGCCGCCGTCCTGTCCCGGCGCGAACACCGTGCGCGGCTCGTCATCATCGCCAATCACAGCGCCGACACCGCAGGCGTCAGGGTGAGCTGGGTTGTCTCCTGCACCGAGACCAGGATCGCCGTCACATTATCGGGAGCCCCGCCCTCCAGCGCCGCGGCGATCAGCGCGTCGAGCGCCATCTGCCGATCCGGATCGGCCATGATGCGCGCGAGCATTGTCTCGTCGAGCATGCCTGTCAGGCCATCGCTGCACAGCAGGAACAGGTCGCCAGCCGCGACCTCGTCCGTCACGACGTCGACCGCCAGCCGCGCGCCTACGCCGATCGCCCGGGCGAGCACATGGCCGCGCGGATGGTTGCGGGCCTCGTCCGGGGTGATCAGCCCACGGTCGACCATCTCCTGCACCTGGCTGTGATCGCGGGTCAGCGGATGGAGCGTGCCGTCGCGCAGCACATAGGCTCGGCTGTCGCCGACCCACAGCGCGGCGAAGCACCCGTCCTGCACCAGCAGGGCTACGACCGTGGAGCCCATCTGCTGCGCACGCCGCTGCGCCTCGCCCCAGATGCGGCGATTGGCGCTGTGGATCGCGTCGGCGACTGTCTGAGTCGCGCTACGGAAGTCGTGCGGAACGCCCGCGCTTTCGAGCGCCTGCACCACCGCGTTGGAGGCCCAGTCGCCGTGCGAATGGCCGCCCATGCCATCCGCGACGGCCCAGAGGCCGACCGTGTCGCGCGCGCAATACCGGTCCTCGTTGATCCGGCGGACCAGGCCCGGGTGGGTCCCGGCGACCGCACGCACCCGTAGGCTCGCGCTCATGCCAGCATCTCCTTCAGCAGGTCCACAGGCATGGCCCCGGCCCGTTCGCGACCGTTTCCCTGCCAGCGCGCGACGCTCCCTTGGGGCGCGGCACCGGCTTCGTCCGCCAATCGATCGGCCGTCCAGCCTTCGCCGATCGCGGCGTAGAGCAGGTCTTCGCACTGGGCGGGATCCCTGCCTCCACACAGCAACAGCAGCGGAAAGCGGCGGCCGGCAGCGTCCTGGGAGGCGGCAATCGCACCGGCCACCCCGTCGCCTTCGCACTGCCAGGGCACGGCGGCATCGAACCGCTCTTCGAAGGCCGCGCCATAGGCATCCCGCGCGTCGAGCAGGGAGGCCGACAGCCAGCCATCGAGCGCATCGCGCATGTCGAAGGCCAGCCCGCGCGCGACGAAGTCGCCATGGGCGGGCAGCTTGCCGAACAGCAGCGCGCTCATAGCGCCCCCGGGCAGCGGAAGGACCAGACGCCGGCGCGGCTGAACGGGTTGCGCTTGCCTGGCAGCGCGACGGCGAGGGTGGTGCGGGCGGCCCCCTCGCCAAAGCCGGCACGGATCCCCTGCTCGCCCGCGTTGCGCTTTTCGGCACGGTCCATCAGCCGGAACAGCGCCCAAGGACCTTCTGTCTCGATGCGCGCGAGTTCGGGCCCGGGTGCAGCATCCCCGCCCGGCGTGGCGGTGCCGGCCGCCGGGCCATAGAGGATCAGCGACGCCTCTGGCAGGCCGCCATTCGCCGACCACAGCAGCGGGCGTGGCTGGTTGCTGGTCGGCGTGAAGCGATAACGGGTGCCGCCGCTCGACAGCTCGACCGTGGCGACACCCTGCCCGAAGCTCGCGACCGCGACCTTGATCGGGAGTCCTCCGGCGAGCAGGTCGCGCAGTTCGACGGTGCGGGCAAAAACTTCCGGCGAGGAGGGGTTGAGCGCGCCGGCAACCGGATCGCCCTCGCGCCAGCGCCACACCGGGCCGGCGGTGTCGATCATCGGCATCAGCCGCTGCTGCACGAACCCATCGACCACCCCGCCCATGCCGAACACCCGCAATGTTTCAGCCATGGGCGCGTCGGGCGCGCCCGCAAAGAAAGGGTAGTGCTCCTGGGCAACCTCCCGACAGGCTGGAAGGACGGCCTGGGCATAGGCGTCCCCCACTGCGCCGCTTGCTGCCTCCACCTGCGCTGTCGCGCCGCCGCCCGCCGCCTCGGTTGCGAACGACTGAAGCTGCGGCGGAGCACCCGCGGCGGATGCCTTTACCTGGGCGAGGGCGGCCGCCATCGCTGCCTGGGTCGCGTCGGAGCCGCCGCCGCCGCCCACCGACTGCGCCGCCATGACCGCCTGGCCCGCCGCCTTGATGCCGGCGATGAACTCGTCGATCGGCGCCGAGCTGCGGCCTTCGCCGACATATTCGTGGAGCGCGCTGAAAGCGGCGGTGATCTCGTCCCCAGCGTCGATGCCTTGCGCGCGATCGCGCCCCACCTCATCGACGACCCGGCCCATCCGCGACCGGCTGAGGCCGTAGCGGGTCGCGCGTGCGATCCCCGCCTTGGCGCCGCCCGCGAAGATGGTGTTCTTGCGCAGTTCCAGCAGCGCCCGCTTCAGCGGCGATGGGCTCTTGGTAAGCGCGCCAAAGGCGGTCGGGTCGCGGAAATAGGCACCCGGCTTCATGGTCGCGACCAGGCCCTCCCACGCGGCGATATAGTCCTTGGCATAAAGCCCCGCGACGCCCGGGCGGACGTTGGCCAGTTCGTCTCCGACCCCGGCTTCCTGCGCGCCGCCCAGCACCCAAAGGTCGCGCTTCAGGTCCTGTTGCACGGTGGCGAGGCCGGGAAGATAAGTCTTCTCATAGCCGGCGCGGGTGAAGAAATAAGGAACTTGATAGCTCGCGACCTGGTCCGGCGCGGCAAAGGCGAGCACATCGCCTTGCGACAGGATGTTGGCGGCCTCCCAAGGCGGGCCGGCCGACGCCGCCTTCTGCCGCATCACCGCATAGGCGCGGTCGGCCAGGCTGAGCGTCTGCACGGCAGCGCGTGCGCTTGCGACCAGATTGGCGTCGAGCGGCGGGCGGCGGTTGGGCCAGACCGACGCCATGTCGCGATCCTCGAGCAGCGCGTCCAAGTGCCGGGTGAGCGCGGTGCGTTCCGCCTGGCTGTCGGCGCCGGGATAGAGCTCGGTCGCCCAGTCCCCGACCACCCAGGCCTTGACCGCTTTCGCGTCCATCGGCCCCTGCTGCCCAAGCATCAGATAGACCTTGAGCGGCTCGTAGAGCGCCATCGGGTCGCTCGCGTTCGCCTGCATTACCGCCTCCAGCCGCAACAGCATCCGGGGCAGCAGGATGCGACGCAACGCGTCGCGATAAGTTTCCTCCGCCTGCTGGCTGAGGCTGCTTTGGTAGAGGCCAAAGGTCATCGCGAGCGAAGGACCACCGGCGCGCCGCTCGGCATAGCCGCGCGGCAGGGTGCGAAGCGTGTCGAGACCCGGCAGTGCCGCGCGCAGATCGGCATCGTCCTCGCGAACCTGGGTCAGGTCCACGCCTGCCTCACGCAGCTGCACCGCGGCGGCGTCGGTACGATCCGCCAGTTCCGACTGGAACGACCGGTTGCGGGCATAGCTGACGCCCCAGGCGGCAAGCACCAGCGCGGTGGCGACGCCGATGCCGATCAACGCCCCGACCAGCTGGGCACGCCGGCGGGTCTTCGCGCGAGTATCCGTGGAGACCAGCCCCGCTTCGGGGAACATCACTTGCGTGAGCAGGCGATTGAGGAAGTAGGCGCGACTGCGCGCCTCCATTCCGCCAGCGACCGGCTGTTCGTACACGTCGCCCATCGCCGCCAGGATGCGGTCGAGCGGCGCACCTTCCTGGATGCCGCTGGTGAAGTAGAAGCCGCGCAAGGTTGCGGGCGCATCGTCGCCGGCGACGAACGCGCCCTCGGCAAAGCGCATCAGCCGCGCGCGCAGGCTGCGCAGCTGAGCGGGGAAGCCCAGCATCATGCCCCGGCGGCGCTGATCGACCTCTTCGAACAGACGCCGCGCCTGGCGATCGGCGATCGATTGGGCAGCGGTGTCGAACGCGCGCGCCAGTGCCTCGGCAGACGGGCGGCCGTCGGCATGGGGCAAGGTCGCGCCCAGCACTGCGCGGCGGCCCTCGACGTCGAGATCGTCGAAATACTCGCTGAACCCGGCGAGCAGATCGCCCTTGGTGACGACCAGATAGACCGGAACCGCCGTTTCCAGCGTCCGCCGCAACTCCACCAGCCGACGGCGCACGGCGCTCGCATGCGTGTCGATCGCGGCGCAGTCGTTGCCCAGCAGCAGATCGACGCCGATCGCGACCAGGATGCCGTTAATCGGTTGGGCCGGGCGGTGCTTCTTGAGCAGCGACAGGAACGCGGCCCAGCCGGCGCTGTCCACCGCGGCGTCCGAGTCCTGCGTGGTGTAGCGGCCGGCGGTGTCGACCAGCACGGCTTCGTCGGCGAACCAAAAGTCGAGGTTGCGGGTGCCTCCGACGCCCTTCACCGCCTGTTCGACGAAGGGAAAGCGCAGGCCCGAATGGAGCAGCGCGGTGGTCTTGCCCGCGCCTGGCGGGCCGATGATCACGTACCAGGGACGGCTGTACAGATAGTCGCGGCGACCACCGGCTGCGCTGCGCAGCTTGGCCAGGGCCTCGCCCATACGTGCCCCAAGCGCCCTGCCCTCCTCGTCGGCGGCATTGGGGCCGGCGAGTTCGGCGGCGATCGCGGCTGCCGCACGCTTGGCGCGCCAGCGGCGCCAGCCCCACCAGGCGCCCCACAGCAGTGCGACCAGCACCACGCCCGTGATCCGCACCGGCCAGGGCCGGAAGAAGGCAAAGAACAGCGGCAGGCCAAAGGCGACGATCAGCGCCAGCAGCACCGCCGCCGTGATCGTGACCGCATACCAGTTCCGGAAGAAGCGCCGCATCAGTACCGCCGCGGCACGATGATTTCGACGCGGCGGTTCTGCGACTTGCCCGCCGCAGTGTCGTTGGACGCGATCGGCACAGTTTCCCCCAGTCCCTTGGTCGACACCCGCGACGGATCAGACAGGTCGGCACGGATCAGCTTGCCCACCGTTTCCGCCCGCGCCTGCGATAGTGCCATGTTGTCGGGAAAGCGGACGGTCGCCACCCGGTCGTTGTCGGCATGGCCTTCGATCAGCACCGATCCCCGCTCCGCCTGGATCGCGCGGCCGATGCGGTGGAACAGCGCTTCCCGCCCGGACTCCAGCGCGTCCGAGCCGGACTCGAACAGCTGGCCCACCGTTGTGCGCACGCGCACCGTCTGCGCATCCTCTTCCACCGTTACCAGGCCCTCGCGAATTTCGGGTTCCAGGAACTTGGCGAGGCGGGATGCCTGAGCGCTCTGGGTCGGGGCCATCTCGGCCGCCGGGCGCGACAGCGTCAGCCGTGCGTCCGGATTGAGGTCGGCGAGCCTCCGTGACGGCACGTCGCCGCTCGACGCCAGCATCAGCCGCAACACCGCATAGACCAGTACCAGCAGCGTCAGCGCTCCCGCCGCGGCGAGCGCCAGCACGTTCAGCCCGATCCGGCCGACAGGCGCGTTCTCGCCGCGCCAGTTCGGCACCAGTTCGATCTGCGACAGCGAGCGGACGTGCGGCAGCGCGCCCTGCAACCGCGCCATGATCTCCTGCAGCCGCCGCCGGCCGTCCGGCATCACCCGGAACCGGCCTTCGAACCCGGCCGCCAGGCACGCATGGAACAGCTCGATCAGGTCGAGGTTGTCGCCGGGCGTGCGCAGCATGTCGTCGACCAGCTGCCAGAAGCGATCGCCGCCGATGTTCTCGTGAAAGAACTGCACCACCATCGACCGGCGCGCCCATTCGGCGCCATCGGTACCGATGCCGGGAAGATTTTGGGCTACGTCGTCGGCGGTGGCGCACACCGCGTATTTCGCCCGCTGCCGCTTTTCCTCGGGATAATGCGGCTGAATGGCCTGTTCGAACCGCGCGATCGCCTGGGTGCAGCGGCGGTGGAACTCCGGCATCGGCACGCGCACGCGACCTGCCCGCACCGCCGCCAGCAGGGCAAGCACCGGCTCGGCCTCCGCCAGCATGACGTTGCGGATGGCGGGCGGCGTCGCCGGCAGCGGAACGTCGTCTTCGGCCAGTCGCGACGGCGCCATTCCCGGCCCGACCGGCGCATGCGCGCTCTGCGACAGCGATGGCGGCGCGCCATAGCCCGCGGGCGCGAAGCCGGCGGGCCGCGGCGGGGCGTTGTTCCGCTTCAACCCCTGCAACGGCGAGGGTCGAAAAACCGTCTTGTTGCCGTCGTCGGAGTCGTCCCCGTTCATCGCGCGCTCCGCTTCACGCACCAGAGCTCGAGTTTAAGCTGCGGCCAATCCCCCGCGACATGCAGGCCGAGTGCGGTCGCCTGCTGGAACTCGCGCCAGTCCGGCACGCCGCGATCGAGCTCGAAATAGACGAAGCCCGGCAGCACCCGCAGCTGCGGCGGCGGGGTGGGCGTGTGGCGCAGCGGCACGCCCGGCAGCGCGGAGTCGACGATGGCGCGCATCCGCTGCACCGGGCCGATCTTGGCAACCGAGGGGAACATGCCGCGGATCTCCTCGACGGGAGAGGCCGCCGAGACCGCCAGGTAGAAATAGCCGGTTTGATACAGCCCGTGATCGGTGATGCGCGAGACGTACGCGCCGGGCCCGGCCTGATCGAGCGGCAGCTGCACCGCGGAACGCTCGAACACCGCCGACAGCATCGACTGGAGCAGGTCGAACACCGGGTCGAAACCGCTCTGCGGGTCGACATGGTCGTAGCGCGGCAGCGGCGGGGCGCGCCGCTCCGGCCGGATCATGGTCGCCAGCTCGCCGGCCATTGAAGTAAGCGCCTCGTACAACCGCTCGGGATGCACAGTCGGCAGCGACTGGAGGTGCTCGAGCACGGGCATCCAGCGGTTGAGCGCCTGGAGCAGCAGGAAGCTGGCGAAGGTGTCCGACCCGCCGTCGGTCGCCTCCACCGCGCGCACCGCCAGTTCGCCGGCGCGCTGGCCGGCCCGACCGATGATGTCCGACAGTCCGCCGCGCAGCCGTGCCGCCGCCGCGATGTCCAGCGTTGCCGGGATATAGCGGTCGTCCAGCATCAGCCGCTTGTTCTGCACCTCGCGCACGCGGGCGATGCCGAGCGTCACCCGGCCATAGGTCTGGTCGCGCGTGACGCCGAAGCGCAGGTTCGGGCGCGCCAGTCCGATCGGCTCGCTCGTCCGGTCGGAGGAATAGGCGTCCGCCACCTCCGCCTCGTCCACAAGGTAACGGGCGTCCAACCCGCCATCCTCGGCATCGCGGAACTGCACCGCACCTGGCTGGCTGGCCGGCAGCGTCAGCGACACCAGCGCGTCGCGCGCATCCTCCGGCACGTCGAGTGGCGGCGGCGGCGGCATGTCGTCGGGGATCGCAAAGGGCGTACCGTCCGGCATCACGCCCACTGCGCGATGCACCGCGAACTTGCCGAGCGCGGCCAGGTCCTCGTCCAGCACCAGCTCGATCAGTCCCCACGGCCAAGGGCGGACCGAGCCCACCCGTGCCTGCAATTGCGCTTCCGTATAGCGGTCCTGCGCCTGGAAATGCTGCGGCCGAAGGAACATGCCTTCATGCCAGGCAACCCGGTTCTTCCCTGCCAACCGCTTTCCCCGAACCTTGAACCCATGGCGCCGGTCGGCGTCGAAGCGAGTTATTGCCAAATAGCACGGGCCGGGCAATAGCTTTCCCCGTGCCGCGCAACTTCAGGGCATCGTGTCCCGGCAACGGATCGAGGTGAAGCGTGAACTATCGCGACGATCCGGACCCTTCTTATGACCCGCGATCCTGGACGAGAACTGTCACGGAACCGACACGCGAGGTTCCGGAACCTGTCACGACTGTGCGGAAATCCGAGCGGACGCACCCGCTCGCCGCCGCTGGGCAGCCGGCTCGCGCGCGGTCCGAGGCTGCGAACCGGCTGCTGGCCCTGGGCGCGGCCACGGCCGTGGCGCTCGCGGGCGCCGTGGCTGCGCACCTGTCCCGCCCGGCAGCAACCACGGCGGTGATCCAAGCCGCTGCGCCTGCCGGAGAGCGGCCTGCGGGCGAAGGGGTCGAGCAGCGCATCCTGAACGTGCCCTCCGTCGATCGCCTCGTGCCGAGCCTGCGCGCCCTGGGCCTCTCGCCCAAGGAAGCATCGGAGGCGGGTACGCTTGCCGCCGGCAAGCTGGGCGACGCAGCGGGCGACCTGCGCCTGCAGGTCGAGTTCACGAACGCGGGCACCCAGGCGCAGCTGCGTACAATGACGGTCACGCACGCCGACGGTTCGGGGGTGACGGTACAGCGCGGCGGAGGTGGCGCGCTCTCAGCCACGCAGATCGCCGCCCATCTGGAGCGGCGCATGCGGTTCGTGCGTGGCGAACTGGACGGGGAAAGCTTCTATACCTCCGCCGTAGCCGCAGGCGTCAGCGACGTGCTGGTGAGCGAATTCGCCAACGCCTTTCGCTACGATTTCGACATGCAGCGCGAGGTTTCGCCGGGCGACGTGTTCGAAGCGGGATTCGAGCAACAGGTAAATGCGTCTGGCGAGCCGGTCGGTCCGGCAACTCTGGTCTATGCTTTTCTCTCCACGGCAGCGAAGACTCGCGCGCTCTACCGCTTCCAGCCAGAGGGCGGCGGTGAGGCCGAGTGGTTCGACAGCAGCGGCCGCAGCAGCCGCCGCGCGCTGATGCGCACGCCGGTGGAGGCGGCACGGATCAGCTCGGGCTTCGGCATGCGCGGGCATCCGATCCTGGGCTTCGTGAAGATGCATCGCGGCACCGATTTCGCCGCGCCCACGGGTACCCCGATCTTTGCCGCGGGCGATGCGGTTGTATCCTTCGCCGGGCCGAAGGGCGCCAACGGCAATTTCGTCCGCCTGCACCACGACAATGGCTGGGACACGCTCTACCTGCACATGAACCGCATTGCGGCCGGGATCGTACCGGGCGCGCGCGTGCTGCAGGGGACCCAGATCGGCGAGGTCGGCACCACCGGCCGCTCGACGGGGCCGCATCTCCACTACGAGGTGCACATCGACGGGAACCCGGTCGACCCGCTGTCGATCGAGACCGGCGGGGGACGCACGATCGGCGGCGCGGCGGCGCGGGCGTTTCGCAAGAGCCGCGACGCGATCGATGCGCGGCGAGCGGCCGAGGTCTAGCCCAGGTCTGCAGAAAGCCCTTCGTCCTGAGGTGCCATTGCGCGATGCCGAGAAGCGTGCCGAAGGACGCTTCGCGGTGCCTTGGTACGCGGCTCAGCCCCTACGCGGCACGAGCGGCCCCACGCCGATCATCCTGCTTCGATCGCCCACCAAGGAGCACGAACGCGAGGAGCGCCATGAGAGCCAGCGCCATCGCCCAGCTGCCATTGAGCCCGTCCTCCGATCCGCCCCATCGCGCTGCACCGACCAGGTCGAAATCGATAAGTGCGCCAAACCCGCCGGTGCCGGGATTCGGGTCGAGGCCGAAGCCAAGCTGCTCGCCCGCGTTCCACGCCAGATGCGCCCCGAATGCTCCGGCGATGCCCCCACTTCGCAGCGCGAGGTACCCGAACAGAATGCCGCCCAGCAGCATGTTGACGAGGACCAGCGGGCCGGCCGCACCGCTCGCCGCGTGCAGGCCCGCGAAGGCGACGGCGGCTCCTGCCACGCCGCCCAGGCTCCCTAGCCCGCGGACCAGCAGCGGCTGGACGACACCCCGGAACAGGGCTTCCTCGGCGAGCACCTGCACGGCGATCGCGACCAGGCCGAGCGCGAGGACCGAACTCACGCTGGCGCCCCCTGCCCGCTGCAACGTGCCAGCGAGCGCGCAATAGGCGACGGCGAGCCCCAGCCCGACCACGCCGAGCGCCAGGCCTGCCGTTAACCTTGCCGAGGGATGGCCACCGAGCCGTAGCGCGCCGGTGCGGGCCAGCAGGCCCGCCCCGATCGCCAGCAGCAGCAACGGCATGTAGACGCACAGCACGAAGACCAGCTCTCCGCCCGTCGGCCCCAACCCATTCGCAAGCCCGGAGGCCAGCGGCGGGCAGACGCGCAGCAGCAGCCACGCGACAGCCAGCGCGAGCAGCGCCAGCCCGATCGGCCGCGCCCGCGCCATCAGCGGCTGGCGACCTGCTCCGCGCGCGCCGTCAGCATCGGCTTGGCGCTGTCACCGACCAGGAAATAGGGCGCCCAGTAGAAGGGGTGCGAATATTGCGGCTGCGCGATCAGCGACTTCTGCGCGTCCCGCAACGCCTCGCCGATCGTGCCGGAACGCGCCGCCGAATAGAAGGTGCGCATGAACGCGTCGCTCTCCTCCTCGGCGGACACCTGCCAATAGGTTGCCAGCACCGCGCGAGCGTTCGCGGTCAGAAAGGCGCGTACCAGCCCCTCCAGTGCGGATCCGGCCTGTTCCTGGCCGGAACTGCGCGCCAATGCTTCGCCCCGCACGCCTGCTGCCGTGTCGCAGGCAGACAGCACCACCAGGTTGGCGTCCAGGCGTAGCCTCGCGATTTCGGCAAAGTCGAGCAGTCCGTCGGAGCCCGCCGCGGCAAAGGAGGTGACCAGCGCCGGCGGCGACTTGGCGCAACCCCACATGCCCTCCTCAAGCCCGTGAGTAGCAAAATGCACCACTTCGAATTGGTTGAGGTCGGCGCGCGCCTCCACGCCGGTGTCGCTGAACGCGCGGCCGGTCACGACCTCCGCATCGGTGACGCCCAGCGCTGCCGACGCGATCCTAAGCTCCTTGGCGTCAATGGGCTTGAGCGTACGCGCAACCGCGCCCAGCCGGTCCCCCGGCACCGTGCACCCGAAGCCGATCTGGATCGGACCATTGTGGAAGGCCGCGAGCGAAGGCACCTCATGCTCGCCAAAGCCCAGGAAGCTGCGCTGCGCACGCGAGGCCGGCAGCGCGCGGGAGACCAGGAACGAGCGCGGCGACAGCGCGGTCGAGATGGCCGTGTTCGTGGCCAGAAACGCAGCCTTGGAAAAGTCGAACGGATCGACCCGCGGCCGGTCCGGCGTGTAGCGAGTAACGAGAACGCCCACCGGCAGCCGCTGCAGCGGCCCGGATGGATCGACGACCACCGCCTTGCTCGCGGCCAGCAGCTCGGCAGCGGGGCCTGCGACCAGCCGGTAGAGGGTGTAGGCGCGCGCCTCGTCGAAGGGCACCAGCTTCCCGTCCGCCAGCTCGCCGTCGATGGACCCGCGCAACTGTTCGGAAAGCGCCATCACCGCATCCTTGGCGGCATCGCTTTGGGCAACATGGTAGAGGTAGGTGTGCTCGGCCGTGACGACCATGCCATAGATGCGGCGGTTGAGCGTCGTCAGCTTCAGGAACGTCTCGCCCGGACGCAGCCGCTGGCGCAGCTCGGCCAGCGTCGCCGGACTTTCGTCCAGCGAGCGATAGCGCGGGTCGGCTGCGAGCTGCGCGTCGATCTCCAGCAGGCGCGCTTCCGCCGCTTGCCGCGCCCGCTCATAGTCGGCGGTGGAGGTCTTTGCCTCGCCCTCCGCCTGGCCGGAGATCGCATAGCGCAGCCGGGTGAGCTCGCGCTCCAGATCGGCGCGCTCGCGCACCGCCGCGCCGACGCTGGCGTCGGCGGTGACCACGTTGCGAAGCTCGCTGACCTGGCGTGCCACCGCAGGCTCACCGGTCGCCTGTACGGCGCGAAAGAAGCGCTCATAGGTGTCGGCGCGGAGTGATGACCCCGCTTCGGCCACCAGGAGGTCGAGATAATCCTCCATCGCGATCGAGCCGCCGGCCGAGGTCGCACCGGACGCGATCAGCGTGTCGACCGCAGCCCCAAAGGCGTCGCGAGCATTCGTGCGCGAGACGCCGGTGCGGGCATAAATCGCCGCCCGTTCGAGCGCCGCGTCCGCCACTGCCGGCTCTCCGCCGGTCCCCCCGTTCGCGATCGCCCCGCGTCGGAGCAGGTCCACCGCGCGATCGAAGCTGTCGAGCGCGTCGCCATACGCGCCGCGGCGTGCCTCCAGCCGGCCTTGTTGCCGGGCGATCCGAGCACCCAGCCAGAACAGCTGCCCCTGGTCCAGCCGCTCGTTGCTGAGCGGACGGTAGACGGCGGCGGCTGCATCGATTTCGGTCGCGGCGCGTGCCGCGTCCCCCTGCCCCAGCAGCGCAACGCTGCGCGCATAGTGCATCTGGGCGTCGAGGACCGCGCGCGACAGCTGACCGGCATCCGCCACCGCAACCGCGTTGGGCGCGCTGCCTGCAACCGGCTGGTTGATTGCGGCAAGGGTCGCAGCGTCGTTCAGGGGCTGGGCCGCGGCCGGCGCATCGGCCGCACGATCCAGCACCGCCAACGTCTCTGCAAAGGCTCCGCGATTGAGCGCGTCGAGCGCGCGATACGTGTCGCGCTTGCGCGAAAGGAACAGGGTGCGGACCGAGGGTTCCGCAGCAAAGATGGTGTCGGCCGCGGCGAAATGCGCCTGCGCCGTATCCGGGAAGCGGATGTTCGAGTCCGCCAGCCCCGCCTCCAGCAGCAGCTCCGCACGGATCGCCGGCGGAGTGGCCGGATCCAGCCGGCTGAGCGCGTCGTTCAGGACACGCGAGGCCTCCACGTGCAGCCCCTTGTGGTTGAAGCTGGTACCCTGCGCGAGCGCACCGGCAGCGGTGCCGGCGCTTGCATCCGTGCTCGAGACCGATGTCGGCGCGGCTTCCCCCAAGGCGGCGAGGTCGACGCTGGACCGCAAGGCGCGGGTCGTATCGACACTCGGGCGGCGCAGACCCGCGGTAACGGTGACTGCTTCCTCGATCTGCGGCAGCAGTGCGGACGTGCCCGCGGCGACATAGTGTCTGCCGCCATGGACCAGGTCGATCCGGATCGAGGGCAGCCCGGTGAAGCGATCGACGCAGCGGCCCGCAGTCGCGGGTCGCCCGTCGATGGTGACATTGCGACGCTCCCCGCAATCGAACTGCGCATCGACCGCGGCCATCGCCTCGGCGTTCTGCTCTACCGCGCGGACCGTGCCCAACGGCCGTGCGGCCGTCGCGTTGGAGCAGGTGATCGCATAGGCACGCGCGAACGGGTCCGGCGTCGCCGGATCCTGCCAGTTGCGCGATGCGACGCAGGGTTCGCCAGCCCCGTTGCGCCCCAGGCTGAAGCTGTCGAGCCGGGCGGGGGGCGGCGCAGCGCCGCAACCGGCGAGAGTGGCTGCCACGCCGGCGAGCAATGCGGCATGATGGAGAGGGATCACTCTTGCGGCTCCCGCGGCGATGGTTGAGCGGCGGCGTCCTCCGGCGTCTCCGGCGCAAGCGCCGGAAGTCCCGTCAGCAGTTCTTCGTTGTTGCCGCCGATGATCGGCGTGAACGGCAGCGCGACGTCTTGCGAGATGCCGAACACGGTCTGGCTGTCCCAGTCGAAGACCTGCAAGGTCGGCTGGATGACGATGGTCGTCAGGCAGCCCGCACCCGAGCCGGAAAGGCACCCGTTGATGCGCGTGTTGCCCAGGAGCAAGGGATCGATGTCCACGATCGGCCCCCCAAGCAGGGCAGCGCCGGCGCCGCTGATCGTGTTTAGCGACCCGAACAAGGCCAGGCTGGCGAGCGCCGGGGGTCCGTAGCTCGACACGCGCAGCACCGTCTCCGCGCCGGTCCCACCCAGCACCACGCCCGAGGTCTGGCCCGGGATCGCGGTGTTCTGGAACAGCGCATAATCGCCGAAGCGGACGGTCAGCGTGCGCGCCGCGACGGTGGTGGTCGCATTCGGATCGTAGAAGCCGCCGCCCAGCTGCGAGTTGTAAAGTGCCGAATTGGGGTTGCCGACCAGCGCCACCGCCTGTGTCTTGCCCGGCTCACCAGGCAGCAGCGTGTCGAGGAAGCTGGCGCCCAGCCCCACTGCGATGCGGTTGCCGCGCAACTCCAAGTCGGCGCCGTCGAGCAGCAATCGCCCACCGCCGCTGCTGGTCGCCTCGACACGGATCGTCTCCGCACTGCCTTCCCCGGCGTCGCCGCCGATCCGGATCGCACGGCCCGTGCCGGTCGAGGAAAGCGCCCCGGTGACCCGGATCGCGCCTTGCGACAGCATCTGCACCGAAGAACCCGCCGCCGGCGCCAGCGCCAGTGTGCCGATCTCCATCGCGCCGCTGCCCGCGTCGAAGCGCAACGTGTCTGCGGAAACCCGCGCCACTTCGGCCTGGGACAGCCGCAGGCCATCGTCCGCGGTTCCGTCGCCCACGCGCAAGGTGGTGGTGGCGGGATCGTGCGTGGCGAAGCGCACGCTGGTCGCGCGGATGTCGCCGGACAGATCGGCATCGCCCGCAGCCAGGTCGATCGACGCCCCGCCCGAAAGCGCGCCCAAGGTCGCCGTTCCGGCCGCGTCGATGGTGATGCCGTTGGCGGTGGCGCTGCCGATCGACACCGCCCCGCTGCTGGTCACGCCCATCGTACCGCCTGCGCTGGCGCTGCCTAGCGTCACGTCCGCGCCCTGGGCACTCAATGCGCCGCTTGCGTTGAGGGCACCCGCCCTGAGCGACCCTGTCGAGCCGAGCGACAGTTCGCCGCCTGCGGTCGCATCCGCGATCGCCAGGGTCTCGCGCGCCTCGACCAGCAACTGGCGCGCGGCCGCAATCGGACCCGCGACGTCGATCCGGTCACCGCGCAGGCCCACGCCCGCTGCGGAATCGACGCGGTCCAGGCGCGCGGTGCCGGCATCGATCGACAGGTCGCCGCTCGTGGTGCGAAGCGTCACCCGCCCGCCATCGGCAGCGCCGAGCGTGCCGGGCGTCCGGACCGCCAGCGTTCCTGCCTCTACGCCTTGTGCGGTGATGGAGGCGCCGTCGATCGTGGCGGCCCCGCCAATCGTGGCGGCGCCGAACGCGATCGCGCCGTCGCTGCGCGCATCGAAGCTGGCGGCGCGGACGTCGCCCGTCGTCAGCGTGCCGCCGGTCGCCGCCAGTGCGATCGCACCGCTGCTGTCGATGCGGCCGGTCTGCAGATCACCGCCGGTGAGCTCGACCCGCATGCGGCCGACGTCCAGATCACCGGCGGTGAACGCGCCGTCATGGACCAGCGTGTCGAGTGCGGCCGCCCCGTCGAAACCGCCGATCGAGGCTGCCTGTACGGAGCCGAGCCGGATCGCGCGGCCGCTTCCCGCCCGCAACGCTAGGGCTGCGCCACCCTGCGGCTGCACCTGAAGCACGGTGTCGCCAAGATCGACGCCCCCCGCCGCGTCGAGCACCATCATGCCGCCGCTGCCGTCGGTACCGCTTACCAGCGTCAGGCCGGAGGCGCCGCGCAGGTCGCCGGTGGTCGCGATCAGCCGGACCTGCCCGCCCGCGCTCTGGACGACACCTTCGCCACCCAGCTGCACGCTGCCGCCGGTGACCCGGTAGTCGCCACCGGCCGAGACGGCACCATCGACCCGTGCCAGCTCTGTCGCGCCAAGCGTGACATCGCCGCTCGCCGTCGCGCTGCCCAGCGTCAGCGCGCCTTGGGTGGCCTGCAGTGCGAGCATTCCGCCGGCTTCGGCAGAGCCGAGCGACAGGGTGCGGGCCCGGACATCCACCGCACCCCCTGCGCGAAGCGCCTGCCCGGCGATCGACCCTGCGGTGCCGGTAATCGCGCTGCCGGACAGGCCGGCAAAGGCCAGCGCGCCGTCGACGTCGAACGCGAGTGCATCCGCAGCCGTGACCGAGCCGAGGGTCGCATTACCCGCCGCCGCCAGCGTCACCGCCCTGCCGCCGGTCACCGCTCCAAGCGTCAGATTGCCCCCGCGGGCCGTCACCGCAAGCGCCCCCCCGGCGTCGATCGTGTCGATCGCCACCAGATTGCCGTCGATCGTGGCCGTCCGCGTCGCGCGGAGCGTCCGGCCGTCAACGGCGCCGGCGTCCACGGTCACCGAACCCCCGCTCAGCTCGTCGAAGCGCAACCCGCCGCCGATGGTGAGCGCAAGCGTTCCGGGTGTCGCGAGGCTACCGAGCGCGGCGGAACCGCCAGCCAGGGTCACGCTGCTACCGCCCGTCACCGTTCCCAGCGCCAGGCCGCCTGCGCCCGCGTTAAGCTCCAGCGCCCCGGCAACATCGACCGTGTCGACCGAAAGATCCTGCGCCCTGGCGATCACCGCACCCGTCGAGCGCAGCGCAGTGCCCCGCAGCGTCCGGGCACTCGCCTGGATCGAGCCGGCCCGCAGCTCCGTGAACGACAGATCCTCAGCAAACGTAAGCGCGAGCGCGTCGGTTGCGGCAACGCTCCCCAGCGTTCCGCGCCCGCCGATCAGCGTTACCTTGCTTCCACCTGTGACCGTCCCCAGGGTCAGCGCGCCGGCTCCCGCGTCCACCGCGAATGCACCTGCCACGTCGACCGTTTCGATCGAAACGGCTCGGCCGGCGATCGTTGCCGCGCCCGCCGACCGCAAGTTTTGCCCCCGCAGCGTGCCGACGTCCGCCTGGATCGTGGCGCCGGCGAGTGTGGTGAACGAAAGCTCCTCGGCAATGGCAAGATCGAGAGCATCCGCTGCATCGACACTCCCGAGCGTTCCGCGCCCGCCAGCGAGCGTTACCGTGCTTCCATTCGTCACCATGCCGAGCGTCAGCTCCCCGGACCCGGCGTCCACGCCCAAGGCGCCCGCCACGTCGACGGTGCCGATCGAAACCGCTTGGCCCGTGACGGCCGCGGCGCCGGTCGAGCGCAGCATATCGCCCTGCATCGTAGCGGCGCTCGCCTGGATCGCGCCTGCGCTCAGTTCCGTGAACGATAGATCCCGAGCAAAGCGCAGCGCCAGGGTATTCGCCGCCACGCTCCCCAGCGTTCCGCGCCCGCCCGTCAAGGTCACCAGATCCCCGCCGGTCACCGACCCGAGCGACACCTCGCCCGTTCCGGCGTCCACCGCGAGCGCGCCCGCGACATCGACGGTCTCGATGCCGACGCCCTGCGCCGCGATCCTCGCCGCGCCGGTTGAACGCAGCGTCTGGCCCTGCATCGTGCCGGCAGTTGCACCAATCGTGCCCGCATCCAGTCCGGCAAAGGACAAGTCCTCGGCGATCGTAAGCGTGAGGGTATCGGGCGTGGATATGTTCCCCAGCGTTCCGCGCCGGCCAGCCAGAGTCACCGTCCCACCGCCGGTCACCGTGCCAAGCGACAGCGCGCCCGTGCCTGCGTCGATCCCCAGCGCGCCTGCGACATCGGCGGTGTCGATCGACACGCCTTGCGCCACGACCATCGCCGCACCCGTGGAACGCAGCGTCTGCCCCGCCACGACGCCGGCGGTTGCCTCGATCGAGCTCGCGTCCAGTTCGCCGAAAGACAGGTCTTCAGCGATCGTGAGCGCAAGCGCCTCTGCTGCGGTCACAGTTCCGAGTGTCGCGCGGGCGCCGGCAAGCGTGACCGCTGCGCCACCGGTGACGGTTAACAGCGACAGATCGCCAGTGCCCGCGTCGATTGCGAGCGCGCCGCCGACGTCGGCGGTCTCCACGTCCACTCCGGTGCCACGCAGGCTGGCCGCACCGGTAGTGGCGATCCGCCCTCCGGTGATGCTGCCGGCGGCCACCTCCATCGAACCGGCCCGCAGTTCGTTGAAGGACAAAGCGTCCTGGGCATCAATCGTCAGGGCATTCCCGGCATCGATCCGACCGATCGTCATGGCACCGCCGGTCACGTCGATCGTCCCGGTGGAGAGCATCGCATCGCCCCGGATGCTGCCGCCCGTCGCCAGGATCGATGCGCCAGAGACGGTGCCGAACGACAGCGACTGGTCACCGCCAAGCACCAGTGCGCCGCTTGCCGTGACGGAGCCGAGCGAGGCCTGCCCCGCTGCCTGCAGCGTCACGTCTCCGCCGACCACCGGCCCGCCGATGGTAAGATCCCCGGAGGTCGCACGAAGCGCAATCGCTTCCGTCCCGCCATCGATCCGGTCCGCCCGGATCGAGGTGGCGGTGATCGAGATATTGCCGCCGACGACGTCGCCCAGCTGCGCGTCCGTGCCCACCGTCAGCGAGAACGCACCGCCCGGTCCGGCGGCCAGACCGATGCCGCTGCCGTCGTCATATCCCAGAACCGCACCATTGGCTGCCGAGACGGTCAGATCGCCGCCCAAGCTGCGCACGAACGGTGCGCGGATGTTGCGACCGGAAATGACGGTCGCGTCGTCCTGTGCGGTTACCCCCTCGGCGACGAGGACATCCTGGCCGGCACCGCCGGTCAGCGTCACTGCGCCGCCCGCGGTCACGCGCGTGGCGAACAGCTGGCCGCCCGCCGTGATCGACACGTCCCCCTCCGCGCTTTCCACACGCCCCAGCGTCACGGCCGCCCCCGACGCGGCCTTCACCGCGCCACTGGTCGTGACCGAACGGCCGGCCATCGCGGCAAAGTCGCCGACGGTGGCGTCGCGGGATCCGGCCAGGATCGTCACGGCCTGGCCCGCCGTGACGTCCCCGAACGTCACGGCATCCTGTGTCGTCACGCTCAGCGTGTCCCGCAGGGTGAGATCGCCCGCCCGAGTGGCGAACTGGCCCGAGTTCTTCAGGGTGAGCGCGGCGCCGGAAACATCACCCAACTGGATCAGCCCGTTCGCGGTTACGCCGACCGCGGCGGTTTGCATCCGGCCGCCGGCCAGGGTTGCAGTGCCCAGGTCGATGTCACGCGCCGACGTGAGGGCAATCCCCTCGTCCCCCACGCCGTCCGCGTTCGAGAGGACGGCGAAGCGGTCCCTGCCGACGATCGCACCTGTGGTGCTCGTCGCGACATAGCTGCCGCCTGCCGTGTGCGCGCCGGCGAATTCCAGCGCCGTGCCACTCCAGCGCATGTTGCCGCTGGCGGAAGCGTCACCGGCTGCGACGACCGATCCGCCGGCCTGCACCATCACCGAGCCGCCGCCGGCCGTGACTGCGCCGCCCAGGACGACATCGCCGCCTGCATCGACGCCGATCGCGCCCGTCCGGGCCAGCAGGTCCCCCGTCACACCGAGCTCGCCCCCGGCAGCGGAAAGCCGGATTGCACTGCCCTGCGCGCTTCCTAGCGACAGGTCGCCGGTCGTTGCCGTGAGCGCCACATTGCCACCCTCGACCCCATCGAGCACCAGCGCAGCGGCGGCGGCGGACACGCTGCTCGCCCCCTTCAGCGTGCCCGCAGAAAGCGCGCCATCGGTAGTGATCGACACCGCGCGCGAGCGGCTCTCCACGTCGCCTAGCGTCAGGGCTTCGCCACTCGCGAGCGTCACGGCACCGTCAACGGATAGCGCGCCGCCGAGCGACAATGTGCCGTTCTCTGCGCGCAGTTCAACGCCTTGGCCGGCACCTGTGACGGAGATGCCCTCGACCGACAGGTCGCCGTTCAGGCTGGATGCCGCGAACCCGTCCACCAACTGCAGCCGACCGAAGGACAGCGCCGTGTCACTGCTCAGCCCAATCGCCGCTGCGGTCGCATCGCCGTTGAGCGCACTCAGCGCGCCCAGCGAGCGCGCCGATACGTCTCCCAGAGTGATCGCGCCGCTGCCGCCGTTGAAGATCCGGACGTTGAGCGACCGGTCCGCACCGGCGGTGATGGCGCTGTCCTGCGCGAACTCGATGCCGGCGTTCGCACCCGTCGTCTGGAGGCGGATGAAGTCCGAACGGTCACGGCTGGTGGACGTCATCGACACCAGCGCGGGAGCCTGGATTCCGTCGCTCGTCGACAGGATGTCGATTGCGCCGCCGCTGCGGACCTCACGCCCGCCGAGCCGCACGCCCCCGCCCCCGAGCGTCAGGTCCGACCCTGCGTTTACGTCACCGGACAGCGTCAGCGCGCCCACAGCATCCGCAGAGATGGCGCCGCCGGCGGTGAGCGCTCCGGCGGTAATGCCGCGCGTCGCCGTCAGGGAAATGCCACCTGTGGCGCCGATCGAACCCACCGTGATGTCGCCGCCGGATGCGCTGCCGGTCGCCCCCAGCCGAACCAGCCCTGCCGACGAGGCGAGGTCTCCCACCTCCACGGTTTCACCCGAAAGGATCAGGTCCCGCGTCACCGACACGTCGCCCATGCTTACCGCGCCCGTCCGGACGATGCCGGTCGAAAGCGCCCCGCTGTCCGTCGCGCCGAGCAAGCCGCGCGCGGCGACATCGCCCAGCCGAACCGCTCCCGCTGCATCCGCGGACCGCACGATCAGGTCGGACTGCCGCTCACTGCCGCCAAGCAGGGACGTATCCGCCGCAAAGTCGATGTCGCCCGCGCCCGAACTGGCCGCGCGAACCGTGTCCGTCGCAAGCGTCAGGCTCTCGCCGCCGTTGCCATCGCTGTTCGCGACCAGCGACAGCCCGGAGAGACCGCTGATACCGCCGCGGCCGGCGGCAATCCGCACCTCTCCGGCTGCTGCGTGTCGGACTGCCGAGCTTCCGCCAAGCTCGACCCGGTCGGCCTCGACGACATAGTTGCGACCTGCGCGCACATTGCCGGCGATCGACGCGGCATCGGCGGTGGTCGTGTTACGGACCAGGACGTCCCTTTGAGCCACGAGGTCGGCCAAGCCGATCGTCCCCGCGCCGGTGACGGAAATGTCGGCATTGTTGCCGGCAGCGCCGATCGCGCCGGTCACCTGCACCGCACCGCCCGCGGCGAGAACGGCCGAACCATTCCGGGCGGTGATCGACTCCGCCGACACCGCACCCACCGTGGTGAGCGACACGCCGCGGTCCGACTTCAGCGCACCCGCCGTGACTTCGGCGGCGCTGATCGTCAGGGCGTCGCGAACGTCCACGTCGCCGATGCTCACGGCGGCGCCCAGCGCCAGGCCGTCGAGCGCGGTCCCGGTGCCGACCGCCGCCTGCAGCGACTGTGCGGCCACATCACCGATCGAGACCCGGTTGGTGGCATCGCGCACGCGCAGGGTCACACCGCCATTGCGGTCGCCGCCCGCGATCAAGCGACTGTCGGCGCCAAGCGCAATGTCGCCCGCCACCGTTCCTTGCGTCTCGAGCCTCAGGCTGTCGGCTGTGGTCGAGCCGGCGCGGAGCGTCAGCGCACCGGTTCCGACGATGTCGCCATCGGTCGACCGCGCCGCGAACTGATCCCCGGCACGCTGCGTCACGGCAGAGGCGCCGCCCAGCGTAATACCCGCGCCCGTGAACGCCACGTCACCGTCGGCATCCACGCCGCCCGATACCGTCAGCGCGCCGGCGGAACTCAGCGTCACGTCCCCGGCAGCCTCGATCGTGCCACTAAGGGTCGCCGCACCCGTCGCCGCGGCGAGGATGTCGGCGTTGCGCCCTTCCGCAAGCAGTGCACCCGTGACCGTCAGCGCGGCAACGCCGCCGACGTCGGTCGCCGTCTCGCCGATCGTGACCGCACCGTCCCCCGCGGCGGCCCCGCCCGCCGACAGGATGATACCGCGCGATCCGCTGGTCGCCGTGACGTTGGCATCCACCTGCAACAGCGAGTCGGTGATCGTGTCCGCGGAAGCGAGCGCAAAAATGACCTCGTTGCCGGACACCGTGCCGCGCACATATTGACGAGGGGCCTTCACCGCAGTGCCGCGGTTGAGCGTGACCGACAGCGGGCTCCCGTTCTGGTAGTTCAGCGTGACGTCGGTTGCCGTCACGAATGCCACGCCCTGACCGACGGCTTTGAAATCGCCGTACGCGTTGATCTTCGGCGCGACCATCACCAGCCCGCGCGTACCGCCATCGACGTTGATCGAGGCTCCCTTTTCAACGATGATTTCGGCCTCGCTGCCGGCCGCAGGGGTCATCCGGTAGCTGCCGCCACCGGCCAAGAAGTCGGCTTCATTGACGTCAAGCGCGGTGAGGACAAGCGAGCCCGTAGTGAAGGCCGCTCTGGAGCCGATCACGAACCCGTTTGGATTATAGACCCACACGGCAACGCTGTCGTCGCTCGTCAGCTTGCCGAGGAGCTGCGACGTTTT
The DNA here is from genome assembly GCF_020707215.1 of Sphingomonas sp. PL-96. GTDB lineage: Bacteria > Pseudomonadota > Alphaproteobacteria > Sphingomonadales > Sphingomonadaceae > Sphingomonas. The sequence goes on along the minus strand of NZ_JAJFET010000001.1, from coordinate 690,700 downwards.
TCCGGAAAGATCGCGGTTCAGCACCGCGATGTTCGGTCTGGTGAGCACATCGTTCTCGAACGCGGCTTCCCCCCCTTCCGGGATGTTGAAGCCGTTCCAGTCAATGACGGTGTTGCGCGCGTTCAGCGACACCGTCAGCTTGTTGTTCCCGTTCCTGTACTCGGGTCCACTACCAAGGCCGCTGGTACGTGACCCGATTACGTCCGCCTCGGTCGGCAGGCGCACGCCCGTCTGCGCATGGGCGAGGCCGGGAAACAGCGACAGGCTGCCCATCGCGGTGGTGAGCGCAAGAACGCTTCGGCGGAACCGGCGCGGAGCAGAAGCGAGGGGAAGAGCAGCCATGGTCGGCTCCTATCGTGCGCGGTCGCGCAGCTGGACAGTCAGGGAGGCGAGAACCCGCGCAGGCGGGCGTTTCTCGTCAAGCAGCAGCGCCCGGTCGAGCGGCCTCGCATAGGTGAGGTCGAGCACCAGCCGGTTCGGCAAGGACAGGCGCACGCCGCCGCCCATGCTTTCAAAGGTGCGCGCACCCTCCAGCCGGGAGCGGTCAAGATTGCTCAGGCGCAACACGTCGTAGAAGCCGTAGAGCTGGGTGCCGACAGCCGCGACGACGGGCAGGTCCGCGCGCGCCTCGATCCGCGCGCCAGCCGCGCGGTCGCCGCTGTTGGAACCGGGATCAAAGCCGCGCCCGATGGTGAGGCTGCCGAGCGCAAACTCCTCATAGTTGAGCAGCGGGTCGTTCGCCCATTGCATCTGCCCCAGGGCGGCAATGCTGAACACCGGACCCAGATACGCGGTCGCGTCGGCCACGCCACGGAACACCAGCGCGCGCGCATTGCCCTCCAGCCGCGAGGTGAGTTCGCCGCTCTGCAGCCCGGTCTTGCTTGCGTCCAGGATGCCCAGCCCCTTGCGCAGCTCCAGCGTGGCGGCAAGGGAAAGCCAGGTATTGCCACTGGCATCGACAAACTGCTGATCGCCGTCGATGCCCAGAAACGCTACGCGCAACTTGTCGCGTGTGAGGGTAACGGCATCGTCGCCACCACCCACACGAGTGGTCTGGTCGACAAAGTCGATCCCCAGGCGGGCGCGCACATTCTGGCGAACCGAACGGATCAGCGGCTGGGTAAGGTCGAAGCCGCCGATGAAGGTGTTTGTGCGTAGATCGAGGGCGCCGAGATCAGGGCGCGACCAGGCATAGCTCGCCCGGCTGCCCAGGCTGGTTCCGCTGCCGCCGATTTCGAAGATATGGCCGGCCTGGACCAGCCGCTGCTCGTTGAAGTCGGCGGTAGTGGACACACCCAGATAGGTGATGTCGGCAAGACCGCTCAGCCCATAGACTTCGCCGCGGGCGTAAAGCGTTTCGCGCCCCAATAGACGCGAGTTATAGTTCTGGGCATTGGCATAGACGGCAAAGCGACGCGAACTGACGGTCAGGTCGCCGATCACCGCGCCTTGCTCGCCGCCGGACGGGCGTAGCGAAAGGGCGACGTCCAGCCCCGGCACGTCGCCCGCCAGCAGCAGCAGGCGCTCCGCCTCCCGCTCGTTCAGCGGGTCCATCGCCTGCAGGGCAGCGAGACGACGGCGCAGCAGCGGCTCGTAGCGGCCGGCATCGCCACGCACGCGGATATCGACGATCCGCGCGGTCACCACCTCCAGCCGCAGGACGCCGTCGGTGATTTCCTGTGCGGGGATCTGGACGGAGGCGACCCATCCATCGCGGCGCAGAGCTGCGTTCGCCTGATCGCGCACTGCGCAGACGACGGAGATGGGCTGTTCGCCCGTCGGTGCCGTCAGGTTCGCCAGCGTCCGTGCGATCTCAGGCTGCAGCGGGGTGCCTCCCGGGCGCGTGAACGCTACCTGCGCGATGTTCACCCGCAGCGGCGATGCGTCGAGCGCGCAGCTGCCGGGCGCAAAGGCCGTGTCGCTGCTCACCTGCGCGGTGGACTCCCGCGGCTGGTCCGGCGTCGGCGGCGTGACTTCCTGACGAGTGGGCAATCCCGTTTGCACGCCCTGCGCCCCGGCGGGCGCGGCCATCAGTCCTGCAACAAGCGCGCCGATCACTCCGGCGCCCGCACCGATACGCTGTCGCAACACTGCCCCCTTCGAATCCACCGGACGATCATCGCCGCGCCGCTTCAAGTTGATCAATCGGCAAGGATCGCTCGTGTCAGTCGTTTATGATCCCGGCGACTGTCCGGTCAAACACCAACATGCGCAATGCCGGCTATTTATTACACCAGCACTAAACAACTTAGATCGGACGGCCGATCGGCGCCGCGCCTACAAGTGAGCCGGCGGTCAATCTTCCAGATATACGTCGGTCAGGAACCAGCGTCCGTTGATTTGCTGGAAGGTCACGGGACCTACGACTCGCGTGCCGAGCGGCTGGCCCTCGCGCTGCGGGACGTCCCCGCTCGCCAGGACCTGACGCAGAGTCCTGCGGGAAGAGTCGATGGGTTCGTCGCTTGCCAGCAACCGCTGCACGGCTTTGGCTGCCTGAGCGGGTGACAGGGTGGCAGTCGCGTCGGAGTCCAGAATCCCGTGCGACGTGACCTTCGGCGCACTGGCGGCCGCGATCCCCGCAGCATCGCCAGCCAGCGCCGCGGTCCGGAACCGCTGCCAAAAGACGTCGAACTTTTCGTTCGCGGCGCGTGCCGGTGCCGGTGCCGGTGCCGGTGTCGGCGCTGCGGCCGCAGTCGATCCCGGCGTCGTGCCGACGCCATCCCCGACGCTTCGCCCGGCGCCATCGCTCGGCTGCGCACCGCAGGCCACCAGCAGCAGGGCTGCGGGGAACGCAAACATCATCGACCGGTCGGCCATCGCATCGCCCTTATGTCATAGCTGCTGAGCCGGAAGTTTGACTCTTTCACCTGGTTGCCCTGATTGCCGCCCAGCAAGGTGATGTGGGTGGCGGTCTTGGAGACGAAGAAGGCGACGTGATTGCCGCTGGACGAGCCGGTCGCGCGGTCATGCCCGCTGCGCGCCGTGCGGATCTGGACGATGCAGCCGTAGCGGAGTTCCTCCAAGGGCTGGCCCCAGTCGACCCAGCTTGCGGCCGCTGCACTGTTCGTCCCGCGAATACCGACCTGCTTGAGGCACCAGTTCACAAAGGAGGAGCACCACGGCACGGAATCGGGTTGGCTGCCGAGCGTCGTCGTGGCGTGATATTCCATGATCCGCCGATTGTTGCCGGCGCCTGCGACCTCGGCCACGAACTTTTCCGCATTCGCCACCCGCATCCAAGGTACGGCAATCGAGGTGCCCGGCCGGTCGAGCGATCCACCACCAGCGGGGCGGGCGTTGCCAAGCGGCAGCTGGCGGATCGACGGGATCGGCACCGCCCGTGTCGGCGGGCTGGTGATCGGCGATGTGCCGGTGCCCATCGGCAGCTGGCGCACCGACGGAATGGGCACTGCGCGCGTGGGCGGTCCGCTCTGCACGGGCGCCGGCGGCAGCGCCGAACCACCCACGCCCAGGCTCTTCCACGTTTCGGGGCCTACGACGCCGTCTGCCTCCAGCCGGCGCCCGGCCTGGTAGCTGCGCACCACCCGCTCGGTCATCGCACCGAACGCGCCGTCGAGTTCCAGCGGCGGCCTGGGCTTGGATGTCGTGTTCAGCAGATGCTGCAGCAGCTGCACCTGCTGCCCCTTCGCACCTCGTTCTATCGTGGCAAGTCGCATGCGCTTCTCCCCGTTCCAAGTACTGTCGGTCGGCGGCCTCGGCCCTTAAGTTGCGCGGTTCGTGCCGCGAGCGCGCCTGCGCGGGGCGAGCAGCCCCGCTGCCGCTCCGACAAGCATCAGCATCGGCCAGGGGTTTGCCCATTTGTCCATGTTCGCAGTCCGGCCGAAATCAGGCGCGCCGTATTCATTGGCATCAACCAGCAGATCCGCGCCGATCCATGCCGCGGCCGCCACGATTGTTGCCCTCAAAAGAAACTGGACAGCTCGCATCTCGAGAATCCTGGTCTTGGGTCCTGAAACTACGGTATCAGCCGAGTAAGCTGTCAGGCAATAGTTGCCATGAATCGGCCCAGCCTTCCGCGATGTTATTCCGCAGCGACATCGTTTGCGGGAACTTCCAGCGCGTGCTCCGCTTCCTCAAACGAATAGCCGAGCGCATCCCCCTCTACACGCACGCGAATTTGCTGGACATCCTCGCCCCGCATCCGCCGTTCGAGCAGCCCGACCGACATATCGGGAAGCATGGTGTTGGTCAGGATCGCATCGATCATGCGACCACCCGAAGCCGCCTCCGTGCAGCGCTCGACAATATACGCGACCACTGCTTCGTCGATGGTGAGCGCGATGCCGTGGTTGTCGCGGATGCGCCGTTCGATACGCCCGAGCTGCAGCCGGACGATGCCAGCCAGCATCGTCTTGCTGAGCGGATAATAAGGCAGCACCGACAACCGCCCGAGCAGCGCGGGCGGGAACACTTTCAGCAGTTCGGGCCTGAGCGCAGTCGCCAGTCCGTCCGGCGTCGGCGCCATCTCCTCGTCTTCAGTGAGCGTCGCGATCAGCTCGGTCCCGACGTTGGAGGTGAGCAGGATCACGGTGTTGCGGAAGTCGATGTGCCGGCCTTCCGCGTCGTTCATGAACCCCTTGTCGAACACCTGGAAGAACATCTCGTGGACGTCCGGGTGGGCCTTCTCGACCTCGTCGAGCAGCACGACGCTGTAGGGCCGGCGCCGCACCGCCTCGGTCAGCACGCCGCCCTGACCATAGCCGACATAACCCGCAGGCGCGCCCTTCAGCGTCGAGACGGTGTGCGCCTCCTGGAACTCGCTCATGTTGATGACGATCATCGAATCGTCGCCCGAGAACAGCAGCTCGGACAGCGCGTGCGCAGTCTCGGTCTTGCCGACCCCGGAGGGGCCGCACAGCATGAACACGCCGACCGGCTTGGACGGATTGTCGAGCTTGGCGCGGCTGGTCTGGATGCGCTTGGCGATCGCATCCATGGCATGATCCTGCCCGATGACGCGCGCCTTCAGCGCCTCGCCGATCGAGAGCACGCTGGCAATCTCGTCCTTGACCATGCGACCGACGGGTATGCCGGTCCAATCGCCGACCACGGCCGCGACTGCATCGGCGTCCACCACGCCGAACACCATCGGGTCATCGCCCGCAGCTTCGCGCGCCGCGGCGATCGCGGCATCGAGCGCATCGGCTTCGTCACCCTCACGCGCGGCACGAACCGCCTCCAGCGCCGCCTTTTCGCCCTCCCACTTGGCCTCGATCGCGGCCACCGCCTCGCGTGCGGACGCAATCTCCGCGTCGAGTTCGGCCAGCCGGTCATCGCGGCGGTAGCGGCCCTGCGCCTCGCGCTCGACCACGTCGCGCTCTACCTCCAGCAGCTCCAGGCGGCGGCGGCGATCCTCGACCGGGGCAGGCGTTGCGTGCTGTGATACCGCCACGCGCGCCGCCGCGGTGTCGATCAGGCTCACCGCTTTGTCGGGCAGCTGGCGCGCCGGAACATAGCGTTGCGACAGCGTTACCGCCGCAGCGACCGCCTCGTCGAGCACCACAACCTGATGGTGCGCCTCCATCATCGGCACGACCGAACGCAGCATGTCGATCGCAACCGGCGCCTCGGGCTCGGCCACGTCGACCGTCTGGAAGCGACGGGTGAGCGCCGGGTCCTTTTCAAAATACTGGCGGTACTCGGCATAGGTGGTCGCCGCGATCGTGCGCAGCCGACCGCGTGCCAGCGCGGGTTTGAGCAGGTTGGCGGCATCGCCGGTGCCGGCCTGCCCGCCCGCGCCGACCAGCGTGTGCGCCTCGTCGATGAACAGGATCACCGGGCTTGCCGCGCCCTCGACCTCGTCGATCACGTGGCGCAGCCGCTTCTCGAACTCGCCCTTCACTCCGGCGCCCGCCTGCATCAGCGTCACGTCGAGCGCGCGCAGCGTCACGTTGCGGAGCGCCGGCGGCACGTCGCCATCGACGATGCGGCGGGCGAAGCCCTCCACCACCGCCGTCTTGCCGACCCCCGCCTCGCCGACCAGGATCGGGTTGTTCTGGCGGCGGCGCAGCAGCACGTCGACCAGCTGCCGGATTTCGGCATCGCGGCCGACAACCGCGTCGATCTCACCGCTACGCGCCTTGGCGGTCAGGTCCGTCGAATAGCGCGCCAGCGCCTCCCCCACCGGCGCGGCACCGGGCGCGGGAGCGCCGGCCGGTTCGCCCGGCACGTCGATGACCGTCTGCTCCGTCGAGGGTTTGACGATCGCGTCGAAGTCGGCGCCCAACCGCTCGACCTGGACCTTGCGCCACTCACCGCTAATCGCGAACAGCGCGTTGCGCAGCGTCGGGGTCCTGAGCATGCCGTAGAGCAGATGCCCGGTCCGCACCTTGCCGGCCCCGAACTGCAGCGAGGCATAGAGCCAGCCCTTCTCGATCGTCTCCTCGATCTGCGGCGCGAAGTCCGAGATCGCCGAGGCCCCACGTGGCAGGATGTCGAGCGCGCCGACGACGTCGCGCGACAGCGCGGCATCGTCGATCGCAAACGCGCTGCGGATCGCGGCAATGTCGCCGGTTGCATCCTGGCTCAGCAGCTGCACCCAATGGGCGAGCTCGACATAGGGGTTGCCCCGCATCTTCGCGAGCGCGGTCGCGGACTCGATCGATTGCAGCGCAGCGGCATCCAACCTGCCGAAAAGCGACGCACGGCTGATCTCGGTCATGCTTACCCCTTTTTTGTCGCGGCGGCATTCTGGTGCCCCCAGTGCCGGCTGTATCCGTGTTCGCAGGTCACGCTGCGGCGCCGCTTACTGCACGGCGGCGGTACGCAGCGCCTTGATCGTCGAGGCTCCTGCCAAGGACGCACGCTTGGACGCGGCCTCATCAATGCGGAGCGTGCCGCCCGCACGGTCCCAAACGAGCACGATCGGCTCGGTTCCGGAGGCGTTGGGCGAGGCCCCATCATAAATCACGCCGATGCGGACGGTGCCCTCGCTTGAGAGCAGTCCCAGTGCCTTGGTAGCGAGACAAGTCTGCGCTTCCCACTCGCCGCTGCCCATGGTTGGAACCACCGAAGCATTGCCGTCCTGCACCAGCGCCACAAAGCAGCCGGCATTGATCGCGTCCGCTTCCTTGCCCTCGCCAGCGACGATCGTGGCGACATGTTCGGTGCCCGCGAGCAGCCGGAAGGACTGCGCCTCGGTCACGCTGACGTCGGTCATGCCAGCCGCCTCTGCCGCCTGACGTCCCTGGTCGATTGCTGCGGCGTCCGCGGGCGGGGAAAGCGTGATCTTGCCAGTCGCAGGCGCCGCTGCGGGCGCGCTGGAGGCCGGCGCGCTGGACACTTCCGGGGCTGGTGCTGCCGTCTCGCTCGCGTTGGCAGCCGTGTCGCCCGGTGCGGCGCTGCACGCGGTCGCGGCAAGCAGGGCGAACAGCGACAGCTTGGTGCGGTAATAGACGTGGATCATACTCATGCCCCGTTCGCAAAGCGTTGGTAGTTGGAACGCATCTCGTCGTCGTACTTGTTCTTCTTGTACGCCGGTCCGTTGTAGATGCTGGCGAACGTCGCCCATTGCCGGTTGCTCAGCGCGCGAACCAGCCGGCGATCCGCCAGCACGAAGGCGATGAACGCGCGCACCTGCGCGTGGATCGAAGCTTTCATCGCATTGACGAAGCCATCGACGGTCGCGTGACCGGCCTGGCGGTGATTTTCACCCAGGATCTGGAACGCGCCCCAGCTCGCCGACTTGAGCGCCGCCTCGCGATCCAGCTTCATCGCACGTTCGAGTTTGGGATATTGCTCGGAAAACTTGCCGTAGCCGCCTGCACTCGAATTGCAGATGTCTGGATCCGACGCGGCGAAGCGTCCGCGCGTATGGTTGTAGAACTTATGCCGTTCGAACAGGATGGTGGGGCGGCCGGAGGAGTCATACGCGCCGCGGATCGCAACCTCGGTCTGTACGACGGCCTTGATCGCCGCGACCTCGCAGCCAATCCGAGTGGCCATTTCCAGATACTCTGCATCGCTGATTCCGGCGGGGTTTCCACCGCCGCCCCCCGATGGACCGGGCGCCGCCGGAGCCGCCGATCCGCCGCGGCCGCCAGCCGGCCCTGAAGGGCGGCGCGGCGCCGGTCTGGGCGCGGGAGCAGCCGCCGGCGCCGGTCGGGCCAGCGCCCGCAGTGTGGGGCCGCCTGGATCGACGACACCGTCCGGGCGCTGCATCCTGAGAACGTGCCGCTGATAAGCCTCGATCGCAGCGCCCGTGCGTGGACCAAAGAGGCTGTCGGGCTTCAGCGGCATCACGCCGGGCACCCGCGCCCGGTTGATGAGCATCTGAATGGCTCTCACGTCAGCCCCGCGGTTTGGCTGCCGGGGGCCAACGGCAGCAGTAATCCTCACAACGCATCTCCTTGTCGCTTGCGAGTGGAAGAAGTTCGGTCATTACGTACGGGAACCCGCCGCAGATGCGCATCCCGCCGCACGGCCGTTCCGCCGCCGCCCAACCAGCCGGTCCAGCCAAGCCGGGCGCGGCCGTCGAGACGGGCCGGGGTCGCGTCGGCGCCGTCGATCTCCAGCTCGACGTCCCACTCCAGGTGGCTGGGCGCAAAGGCGTCGAGCGCCTCCGCGAGCACACGGAAGCGTGCGCCCGACGGCAGCAGCGCTTCATATTCGTGGGGGGTGCGGGGGCGGATCACGACGCGGAACGCGTCGGACGCGACGCTGGCCTGTGCGCCCAACATCGCCTCGTCACCCAGGCGCGCGAACTGGCGGCCCAGGCGGGTGCGATCCTCCGGTTCGATCTCGCGCCAGCGTGGCTGGAATTCGCGGATCTGCACCGGCTGGCCGAGTAGATGGGTGAGCGCATCCTCGATCGCCCCGGCGCTCCGGCGCGACGCGAACAGCGCCGCGTAATGAACGCGGCTCGATGCGGGAAAGGCCGCATGCTTGCCGACGCCCTCGGCCGCGCCGGTCAGCTGCGCCAGTTGCCCTGCGAAGCGATCGTCGTCCGGCCGGTCGGCCTGGCTGGTCGGCTGGGAATCGCTCCACACCCGCACGAAGAACTGCAGCATGCGTGCCGCGAGCACGTCCAGCCAGCGCCCGAATGGACGCTGGCGCGCGTAGCGTCGCTCGAACGCTGCGAACTCGGTCATGTGAAGCGGCAGCGGCCCCATCGGCCCGGTAAGGCCGAACCAGTGGCCGCCCACGCGCGCGCGGCCGTTCTTGACCTCCACCTCCGCAAGCGTGGAGTCCGGGAAGGACAGGCTCGGCACCTGGACGAAGTCCGCCACGCTTTGGGCGGGGCGGCGGGCGCGGCCGATCCGCGGCAGGTGCGGCGCGCGCGCCTCCGCACCCCGTGCGATCGGAAACAAGCCGAAGCGCTTGGTCTCGCCCGCCGCATCGGCGAGGAAGCTCAGATGGTCGGACGCCGGCCGATTCTCAGCGGCCATCGCCGGAGCTCCCCTTCGTTCGCGCTGCGGAAATGCGTTTCCGTGAAGCTGTTGATGCTCGCAAACTCAGCCAGAAAGCGTTCGAGCACTGCCGAGAACAGGAACATGCGTCCCTTGTCGAACGCGGCATCGTCCAGCGCCACGCGGATGCGGTGCCCGCGCGCGATCGCCATACGGCTCATGCCGGGCACCCGCCGGGCGATGCGCTCGGACTGGATCGCCAGCACGCCATCCACCTGCCGCCGCGATGCGGCATCGTCCTGCCGTCCGTAGAGCGCGAGGTGGTCGCGCAGCACCGAGGGATCGCTTCCGTCTTCGGGCGCGAGCGTGGTGTAGTTGGGGGTCAGGTGCCCGATCACGCGCCAGGCGGCATCGCCCAGCCCCATCGGCGGCTTGGGTCGGGTCGGCGCGCGCAGGACCGTCACCGCGCGGGCCGGCACGCCGGAGACGGTGAAGTGCTGGTTGCCGCGGAAGGTCAGCAGCTCGGGCAGCTCGCGGTTGGTGACCAGCGCACGCACCGCCAGCTCGTCGATGCCGTCCAACCGGCTCGGGTCGCCGGGCGCCGTCAGGCTGATCCAGCTCTCCGTGCCGGTATATTCCCCGCGCCGCCGCAGCCGCTGCTCGCGCGTGGACAGGCGGCGCGGTCGCAGCTGGGTGGAATAGAAGAGTGCGTCCTTGCCCTCGTGCAGCAGCGCGCCCGGCGCATAGAGCGGCGCGACTGTCCGCCCCTCGACCGTATTGGCGGCAAAGGCCTGAACCCCCAGCAGGCGGAACACCTCGAAATCGAGCGGGCGTGCGCGATCCGGCACGACATGATGCTCATGTTCGAAGCGAGAAACCCGCACGCGGCCAAGCTGCTTTTCAAACAGGTTGATCGCCGGGGTCGCGAACAGACGGAAGTTCGCCGGCTCGATCGCGTTGTGCAGCGCCGGTGCCGATCGCGAGAACAACAGCACGACGTCGCAGGCGCTTTCGCTCGCGCGGAATGCACGGTCCAGCCCCTGCAGGTCGACGAAGAGGAAGCGTTCGGGACAGGCGAAATACTCGCTGAGCAGGCGATAGCCGCGGAACGAGCGCAGTTCGGCGGGCAACAGCGCCTCGTCGTCCGCGAACCCCAGTTGCCCGGGCCCAGGGAGGCGCAACCAGCCCTCCGGTCCGGCGGCGGCCTCGGCCGAGCGCGCGATCACCGCCTGGGTATCGCCGATGATCTGGCGGTAGAGTTCGGCCGGCACCGCCTCAGATCCCGAAAGATAAATCGGCAGGTGCTTGGGAAGCACCTGTGGCAGCGGCACGCCCGCGGTCGCCTCGAACCGGAGCCGCAACCCGGCTTCCGCGCGTACGTCGGCCGCGGCCGCGAAGGGCGCAATGGCGGCGCGGCTCGGCAGATACTCTGCCTGGGTGATGCGCAGCGGCCAGAGCGTCACGTCGTGGCCGGTGCGGAACTCGACCGGCACACCGCCCTGCTCCGCTGCGACGGCGACCAGCGGCGTGTTGCGCGGAACCGGATGCCCCTTGATGAGCACGGGGTCGCCGTCCTTGGGCTCAAACCCGACGACGCACATCGACGGTGTCGGCGCGAGATAGTGCGGCTGGATCGCGTGCAGCAGATGCTGCGTGAATTCGGGATATTGGTCCGCGATCTTGAGCTGGACGCGGGCGCCCAGAAAGGCGACGCCCTCCAGCAGCCGTTCGACATAGGGATCGGGATCGGTCGGCGTCTTGAGACCGAGCCGGCCGGCAACCGCCTCATGCTCCTCACCAAACGCGCGGGCTTCCTCACGCAGATAGGCGAGTTCGTCGTTGTAGAAGCGCAGCAGCCGCGGATCGAGACCGGTGCTCATGCCACTACTCGCGCACGGTGACGGAGGCGGTCTCGGCTTCCACCTCGGTCCGGAACTTGACCGGCATCACCTGCGCGGCCGCGCTGATGTCGCCCTGGATCAGATAGGTGAGCGAGTGCGGATCGCTCGGGTCCTCGACGGGGTCGACGGTCAGCCCGTCCTTGGCCAAGCGCGGCTCGAACAGGCGGATCGCGCGGCGAATCTCCCGCGCCCGGGCCAGCACCGCACGGCGATCAAGCGTGCGCCCGGCAAGATCGCTCAGGCCGAAGTTGAGCACCGACTCCTTCACGTGCGGATACGGCTCGAGATCGACCAGTGACTCCAGATTGGTCGTGTTGAACAGCCAAGCTAGATCGCGGCGGATGGTCGCCCTCAACGCCGTTTCGTTGAAGCGCTCCAGCGTCGGCACCGAATAATAGCGGAATTTCTCACGACTGACCGTCGGCAGCTCTTCGCCCGTGTCGCGCATGCCCGAGATGTCGAGGTCGGCGACCAGCTTGTCGTAAAGCGTCGGGGTCAGCCGCTGTTGAACCGCCACGGGTCGGGTCAGCGCAGTTCGAGCGACCGGATCGACAGCAGCCCGCGATCCTCGCCGTCGGAGGTCGACCACAAACGCTGGCCGATGCCATGGCCGTCGTCCGTCCAGTTCGTCGCCCGCGCTAGTCGCTCGGGTCCCGCGTCCGGAAGGCCGGGGTAGCGCGCCGGAAGCAGCGCGGCGATGCGCGGGCCCGCCTTCAGCGTGAGTTCGACGGGATACCAGACAACGTCGCGAAGATCGCGCGGTCCCTCGCTGACGAGCAGCGAAATCGCATCGAAGGGCAGCAGGCCATAGCGCCCGTTGATCACCGCTTCGATGGTGGGGCCGAACCGCGGGTCGGCATCGGCGATCCAGTCGAACGGCACGCCGTCGAGCGTTCCGGGCGTATCCGGCGCTTCGGCAAAGGCCGCTTCGCGGCGGGCGGCGGCCTGCTCAGCCTCACCTCGCCCGTCGAGTTCGAGCGCCCCCGCCACAGCTTCGGCCCAGGCGGATCCGCCGTGAATGGGAGCGCGAAGCTCTCCGCGCAGCACCGCGGCGCGCTGTTCCTCGGCATCGAGCGCCTGGCCGTAGACGACCGACAGCATCTGCGCTTCGGGAGAAAGCTGGGCGAGCGTCGCCAACTGCGTCTTGGCCTTGGCCCATTCGCCGGCAACCGCCAGCAGCTGCCAAAGGAAGAGGCGCGTCGGCACGTCGCCAGGATCGCGGCGAGCGACCTCGACCAGCACGCGTCGCGCACCGTCGAGATCGCCCGCACGCAGCAGCATATCCGCTTCGTTCATGATGGTCCTCAGCGGATCGGCTGCGTCGTGGCTCAACCCGCCTCGTTCTGGCGGATGTCGTAGTAGGCGGTGACGACGCCGCCGTCCTTGCCACCCTGCGCGTTCTGCGCCTGATAGTCGAACGTCACCTTGGCGCAGTTGAAGGTCACCGACTCCATGATCGAGTCGCCACCTGTGGCGCCGTTGTTGTGGATGTCGGAGACGATTATGTCTTCTAGCTTGATCTTGTAATAGGTCAGCGGCGACGATCCATCACCCGCCTTTTGCGAGTAGATGATCGCTTCCTTGATGTGCTTGCCCGAGGCGCACGCCTTGAACAGGAGCGGCGACGACTTGTCGACTTCCTTCTGGATGCGGATATCGGAAATCTCGGCCTTGCCCGAGCCGCCACCGGCGCCACCGCTGTGGAATGAGCCGTGCTGGACCGCACCGAAATCGAACGAGATGATGTCGATTTCGCCGGCGTGGTTCCGCTTCGACGACTCGCCCTGGATACCGTCAATTTTCAGAAAAAGATCGACTGCCATGTGTCACTCCTGTTGCATTGATCGTACGTAGGTGTGCGGCAAGATCAGCCCGAAGTCTTGGGCAACCGCGAAACCATGCTCAACGCCACATCCATTCCCTCAAGCTGGTAATGCGGCACGAACATGAACTTCCCCTTGTAGTAGCCCGGGTTCTCCTCGTCGGGGATCACCTCAACCTTGGCGTCCTTCAGAGGCAGACGGGCCTTGGTTTCTTCGTTCGACGACGAGGGAGAGCCGTCGACATACTGAAGAACCCAATTGTTTAAGTCACGTTGCAGTTGGTCCGCTTCGCGCGATCCACCTACCCAGTCGCGCACCATGCACTTCAGGTAATGGGCGAACCGGCAGCTGGCGAAGATATACGGAAGGCGCGCCGACAAGTTCGCATTGGCGGTCGCCTCCTTCTTGTCATAGCTCGCCGGCCGGTGAACAGTTTGCGCGCCGATAAAGGTTGCCTGGTCGGTGTTCTTGCGATGGACGAGCGCCATGAGGCCCGCGGCCGAAAGCTCGGCCTCGCGCCGGTCGGAAATCGCGATCTCCGTCGGGCACTTGTGGTCGACCCCACCCTCGTCTGTCGGGAAGGTCGCGGTCGGCAGCTCCTCGACGGTGCCACCCGACTCGACCCCGCGGATGCGCGTCGTCCAGCCATAGGTGTTGAACGCCTCGGTGATGCGCGTGCCCATTGCATAGGCCGCGTTCAGCCACAGGTGGTTGTCGTGCTCGCCGCCCGAATCCTCCTCGAAATCGAACTCCTCGACGGGATCCGACTTGGCGCCATAGAGCGGCCGACCCAGGAAGCGCGGCAGCGCGAGCGCCAGGTAGCGGCTGTCCTCCGACGCGCGGAACGAGCGCCAGGCGCCATAGTCGGTCGCCTCGAACAGCTTGCCCAGATCGCGCGGGTTCGAAAGCTCGGTCCAGCTGTCCATGCCCAGCAGCGTGGGCGAGGCCGCGGCGATAAAGGGCGCGTGGCTCGCGGCACCGATCCGCGACAGGCCACGCATGACCTCCAGGTCGGGGGCCGAATGGTCGAACTGATAGTCGCAGACGAATGCGCCATAGGGCTGGCCGCCCAGCTGGCCGAACTCGCTCTCGTAGATCTTCTTGAACAGCGGGCTCTGGTCCCAGGCCGCGTCGCGGTACTGGCGGAACATCCGCCGGCACTCTTCCTTGGACATGTTCATCACGCGGATCTTCATGTCCTTCCCGGTCGCGGTATTCATGACCAGGTAGTGAAGGCCGCGCCACGCGGATTCCAGGTTCTGGAACTCCTCGTGGTGGATGATCTGGTTGATCTGTTCAGTCAGCTTGCGGTCGATCGCCGCGCGCATCGCGTCGACCGTCGCGAACACGTCGCCGCCGATGACCTGCGCGTTTTCGAGCGCCTGCTGTGCGAGCGTCTGGACCGCTTGCTCGATGCGCGTCTTGCGCTCGTCGGTGCCAGGCTTGAATTCCTTTTGCAGCAGCGCCTGGAAGTCGCTGACCTCCGTTTCCGTGGCGTGCTGGGTTTCGCCGGTCTGCCTCAGCGCTTCTTGCGCCATATTCCGCTCCGATCGATTGAGATGTTTAGGCCTGGTTCGGCGACGTTTCGGTTTCGTCGGTGCCATGCGCGCGCTGCGCCGACAGCGCCTGCAGCAGCGCGGGGTCGTTCAGGACCTTGTCCAGCAGGTCCTGTGCGCCATGCTTGCCGTCCATGTAGGACAGCAGGTCCTCAAGCTGAGTCCGCGCTTCCAGGAGCTTCGCCAGCGGTTCGATCCGCTTGGCGATCTGCCCGGGCGAGAAGTCGTCCATCGAGTTGAGCGTCAGGTCGACCGACAGTTTGCCCTCGCCCGTCAGCGTGTTGTCGACAGCAAAGGCGACGCGCGGCGCGATCGCCTCCATGCGCTGGTCGAAATTGTCCATGTCGAAGTCGGCGAACTCGCGCGCCTCGGCCGCCTTCTTGTCCTTCAGGCTCTTGCCCGAGAGATCGGACATGACACCCATGACGAAGGGGAGCTCGATCTTCTGGCGTGCGCCATAGGTCTCGACCTCATACTCGATGTGAACTCGCGGCTTCCGGTTCTCGCGAATGAAACGCTGGCCGCTCTTGATCGCCATTTCTCTGCATCCCTTGATCGCTGACGCGCCTCGAACACAAACTCTATCGGATCGGACGCCCGTTTCGCCTCTATGTCTTTACATCAAATCCTGGCTTCCGCCATCCTCTGACCTTGATCGCAGCACAGTCAAGGCTTCTCCGATACTTCCGGGCGCGATGTCGTTGAGGATGGCGACGAAATCCATGGAGATCCAACCCTTTACGCGGCCAAGTGCCACCGGCACCGGGCTCGTCGGCTCTACCCGGCCGTAATATTCGATCACGGCGTCCAACGCGCGCGCGACATCTTCGCGACTCTCGATACGTCCTGGCGCAGCACGGCCCCGGGCGCTCGTCATCGGCTCCGACATCATCGCCGAACCCGGCTCTGCATCCACCGCTGGAGGCGCATCCTGGAACACGTGCGGCCGCATCGCCTCGGCAATCGCATCCAGCGCGGCATAGGTGGAGGCGAAGTTGGTACCCGTCTGGCCGACCTTTGCCGCCTCCTCCGACAACACCGTATCGGCCCGTGCAACCGCGGCACGGATGCGCCCGACCCGCTCCATCTGGTCGGCGATCCGCTCGACGGGCGTGTCGGCGACGGCGGCGCGAAACTGGCCATAGCCGTCTGCCGCCGCGCCTTCTTCCGCAAAGCGGGCGAAGTCCTCGCCGGTGAATACGCCCAGGCGCGGGTGCTCGATCAGCGGGACTCGCCGCAGTGGCGCCAGGAACTCGCCGATGCGCACCAGGGACTCGCAGGCACCCTTGCGTCCCTCGATGCCATATTCCTCAAGCGTCGGGTGCGCGCTGTCCCAGAAGGACTCGAGATAGCCGGCAAGCAGCAAAAGCCCGTCCTCGACCCGCTCCAGTCGCCCGGCGCGAGCGCCGGCACGCGCCAGATACACCGCCAGCCACAGGTCCCGAGTTTGCGCCGCCTGGGCGAGGATGCGATCAATCGTGCGATCCCACTCGACCTCGTCCGGAGCGGTTTCGAACGCCTGTTCGATCAGCTGCCGATTGCCGTCATAGGATAGGTCCGGCCCCGCCGGTGCATCCGGCGACACGGGGCCGAGCAACGCCTGCATGTCCAAGTCCGTCACTCCCGCAACGGGCTCAGGAAATCAGCTCTGCCTCGACCCGGCGGTTCGACGGATCGGTCGCCACATGGCCCGGCAGCGGCCTGGACGAGCCAAAGCCGCGGGTCTGGAGCCGGTCGGGTGCCACGCCCTGTTCGATCAGGAACGAGGCGACCCGCTGGGCGCGCCGCTGCGACAACGGCCCGTTGATGCCGCGACCGCCGCGTTCGTCGGTGTGCCCCTCGATCAGGAAGCGCATGCTGCGCAGTTCCGGCATCAGCAGCGAGCGCGCGAACACCATCGCCGACTCCCGACCGACCGGGGTCAACCGATCCGAATTCAACTCAAAGCCGATCATCAGGTCCGCGCGCGGGCGCCCGCCCGGAACCATCGAGGTCCCACCTGCGGTCGCAGCACGCGCCGTGGTGGCAGCATAGCTGCTGCGGCGGCCGCGCGACGCCGGCGCTCGGGCCACGGTGGAAGCCGGACGTCCGCGCGCAACTGCGTTGGCGGGGGCGGAAGCCTTTGCCTCCTTTGCTCCGGGCGACCGCGCGAAGCGGAAGCCGCGAGTCTCCGGCGCGTCGCGGGTGGGTGCGGGCTCCACCTCGACGGCGCACTTGCCTGCGAACTGGCAGATATATCCTTCCACGCTGGGCCTGACCGGACCGGCCTGGCCGGCAGCCGCCTGAGCCGCCATCGCCAAACCTGCGCCGACCGCCACGACGGCTACTGCATCCCGCAACGTCATGGTAACTATCCCATCTGTTTCCACAGTTGGCCGCAAGACTATGGCATGCAGCTGAGCCGATCAACCGTTAACAATAGTGTCATGGAGACTTCGAGTTCCTGAGCACCAGCCATTGTCGGCGACGGTGAGTGTCGATAGATCAAGGATCATGGGCAGCAGGGTCGTGCCGGCACTTTTACAGCGGTCGCGCGCGCGGGAGTTAGTCGGTGGCGGATGCAGGTGAACGGCTCACGCAGATGGCGATTGATGTCGGCGACGAGCAAGTGGTGCTCGAACGGATCGAAAGCCAGGAGAGCCTCGGCCGGCCATTTGCGATCACGGCCACGATCATCTCGCCGCTGGAACTCGACCTTCAGCCGCATCTAGGCAAACCCGTCGCGCTTGCCGTGCTCGAGGACGGCGAACTGCTCCGCCGCTTCCACGGCCTGCTCACCGCCGGCGAGTACACGAAGGAAAGCCCTGCCGGGCATCACTATCAACTGACGGTTCAGCCCTGGACCTATTATCTGGCCCAAAACCGGCAGATGGCGATTTTCCAGGACAAGACCGCAGTCGAGATCATCAAGCAGGTGTTCGAGGAAGCGGGCGTTCAGGACGTGGACTATACCCGGCTGGTGCGCCCGCGCGTGACCCGCGGCTACACCGTCCAGTATCGCGAAAGCGACTTCGCATTTGCCTCACGGCTGATGGAAGAGGAAGGCATCTACTATTTCTTCCAGCACGATGCCGATCGCCACGTGATGGTGCTGTGCGAAGGCGCCGCCTCGCACCAGCCAGGCAAGGTCGCACGGCTGCGCTACAATGCGAATGCCGTGTCGGTGTTCAGCACCAACTCAAAAAGCCGCTTCGACCGGCAGCAGGAGTATCTGCAGAGCTGGACCGAGCGGGTTTCCTCCACCGGCCAGGCGCGGGTGACGGTGCGTGATTTCGACTTCGAGTCGCCCGACCAGCCGCTCGCGAGCGAAAGCATTGGCGAGGGTGGTCATGCCCGCGACGATCGCGAGATCTTTGTCTATCCCGGCCGCTACACGCGCGAAAAGACCGGGCGCGGCGATCAGGAGCAGACCGGGCGCGAGCGCGGAGAGACCTTGCTGGCGGCGCAGCGTGCAGGCCGCCGGATCTTTACCGGCCAGTCGCAGGCGGCGGGGATCACCACCGGCTATCGGCTGGACGTGGCGGAACATCCGGCCAGCCGAATGAACGGCAGCTATCTCGTCACCTCCACCTTCCATTCGATCGCGTCGGAAAGCTACCGCTCCGGGTCGCAGGAAGACGAAGAGCCGTTCAACGTCCGGTTCGAGGCGATCCCGGCCGATACCGCCTTCCAGTTGCCGCCGGAGACTCCGCGCCCGCGCGCGCAGGGCCTGGAGACGGCGATCGTCACCGGCCCGCCAGGCGAGACGATCTACACCGACGAATATGGCCGGGTGAAGGTCCGCTTCCCCTGGGATCGCGCGAGCACGCCCGGCGAGCGCTCGACCTGCTGGATCCGCGTGTCGCAGACGGGGGGCCTCGGCAATGTCATCCTGCCGCGGGTCGGCCATGAGGTCCTGGTGGACTTCCTCGACGGCGATCCCGATCGCCCGCTGGTGGTAGGCCGCGTGTTCAACAAGGCGCACATGCCGGTCTATGACCTGCCCGCCAACAAGACTCGGGCGGTGTGGCGCACGCTGACCTATGGCGATTCCGGGCAGTATCCCGAGACCGAGGCGCTCGACAGCGGCCAGAACCGCACCTCCAACGAGATCCGGTTCGAGGACAAGGGCGGGCAGGAGGAACTGTTCGTCCACGCCGAGCGCGACATGAACAGCCGCGTTCGATTCGACCAGAGCAACCACGTCGGCCACAACCAGGATCGACGCGTCGGCCTCGACCGCACCACCCGCATCGGCCGGGACGACACCAAGACCATCGTCGGCAAGCGCGGCACGCATGTGCAGAAGACCGACTCGCTGCTTGTCGACGGCGTTCTCTCGATCGAGAGCAAGGAAGCCATCACCATCCGGGTGAAGAATTCGCAGATCACGATTGGCCCGAACAGCATCGTGATCCAGTCGCCGAACGTGCAGATCCAGGCGAACGAGCAGGCGGTCGTGAACGCCGGCACCTCGACGCGGGTGAACGGCGGCAGCGAGTTGATCCTCAACGGCGGCACGACCAACATCAACCCGGACGGCATCTCGGGCAAGGCGTTCGGTGAACCGGCAAAACTCGGCGACGCCGCGGGGGACGCGTGATCGATCGGCGGCATCTCCCCTCAGGCTCTTGCAACCACCGCCTCGATCGCTGATGCCAAGGCGATGACGCTCACTCTTTCGATCCGCAGCGGCCCTGCGTCGAGCCCGGCCGAATTTGTGCTCGACCGTCGGGACGGGGTGATCGGCCGAGCGACGGGTTGCGACTGGTCGCTGCCCGACCCGACGCGCCACGTCTCCTCGCGTCATTTCGAGATCCGCTTCGATGGCCAGGGCTATCTGCTGGTCGACTGCAGCACCAACGGCACCTTCCTCGCCAACACCGGCGAGCGCCTGTCCGGTCCACACCGCATCGTCGATGGGGACGCATTCACGGTGGGTCCGTTCACCATCACCGCGCGCCTGGTCCAGGCTGGCGCGCCTCCCGCGTGGCGCGGCTGGGACGACGGAGGCGAGCAGACCACGACCGAGGCGCCGGGCTGGGGCAGCCCCCCCGCTCCCGCCAACAGCGGCTGGGGCACGCCCCCCGCGGCCGAGCCGGCAAGTCCCGGCTGGGGCGCGCTCCCCCCGCACAGCGCCAGCGCCAGTGCCAGCGGCTGGCAGCCGCAGACCGGCCCCTCCCTGGCACGGGCAGAGCCGCACCGCGCTGCAGCGAACTGGGGTGCGGCATCGCCTCTCCCGCAGGGCAGCGGGCCAGCGGCGGATCGCGGCTGGGCACCCGCTCCGGCCCCCGCCGCGCCTCCGGTTGCCTCCGCCTGGGACACCGCCATGCCCGCCCCGGATCCCGCGTCCGGCTGGTCCAGCGCAGCCCCGGACCGGCCGCCCGCGCCCACGCCGGATGACCTGTGGGGACGGATTGCCGAGGGCAATGTGGTGGACTGGGCGCGCGGCGGTTTCGGTCAACCCGTGGAGCCCCGGCGCGACCCGCTGGGGCTTGCCCCGAAAACTTCGGCCGCAGCGCCGCCGCCACCGACGCGCACGCCGCCCGCCGCAGCGCCTGTGCCTCCGGCGGCACCCATGGCGCGCGCCGACGCGTTCCTCGACAGCCTTGGCATCGACACTGCGCGCTTGGACGGCGATGCGGCTGCGCGTGCGGCCATGCTGTTTCGCAAGCTCGTCGCCGGGCTGGTCGTCATGCTGGAGGCTCGCGCCCGCGCCAAGGCGCAGCTTGGCGCTGAGGCGACGGCGTTCAGCCCGGACGGGCACAATCCTCTGAAGTTCGCGCGAACTCCCGACGAGGCGCTGGCGATGCTGCTGGATCCGTCGCAGCCGGGCTTCATGCCGCCCGAGCGCGCGGTGGAAGACGCGTTCAAGGACCTGCAGTCGCATCAGGTGGCAACCGTGCGCGCCATGCAGGGAGCGCTGCGCACCACGCTGGAGCGTTTCTCGCCCTCGGCAATTCGTGCGCGTGCGGGCAGCAGCGGCGTTCTCGAGCGCATCGTCCCGGCCGCCCGGGACGCAGCGCTGTGGCAAGCCTATGAGCGCGAATTCGGTGGCGTGGCGCAAGGCTCGGACGAGGCATTCCTTGACATGTTCGCCAAGGAATTTCGCGAAGCCTATGGCAAGGGCACGCACTGATCCTGGGGAGGCGCCGCGAGGCCCGGCGGCGACGATGCCGATAGCGTAGCGGCGGTGGCCGGGCAGCTAGC
Organism: Sphingomonas sp. PL-96; assembly: GCF_020707215.1. Taxonomy (GTDB): domain Bacteria; phylum Pseudomonadota; class Alphaproteobacteria; order Sphingomonadales; family Sphingomonadaceae; genus Sphingomonas. The sequence continues at coordinate 669,863 of NZ_JAJFET010000001.1, read as the reverse complement.
GGGTGCAATCCACGGCCGACGCGGCATCCCCGAGCACTGGGTCGAGCGCTTGGCGTTCGGTGACGCGATCGAGGCACGCGCCGGGCGGCTGCTGGCGCTTAACCTTGGTGGCGAGGGATAGCGCACGCTGCCAGCGGGCGCTCATCTGAAGCTCCGACACGCCGGCGTCGCTCAGCAGGTCCGTCCAGTTCCTGATGATGATCAGCCGCCTGCTGCGGCCCGACGCGATTACACCCGCGCGCGAGTCCCGATCCGCATCGGTGCCGTTCGGATCCCCCAGCCGGCCCGTGCGCCGCATATCGGAAGCCTGCAGCAAGACGGGCGCGAGCGTCCTTGGGCTCGCGCCCCGGATAGAACCGAATGATGCCTTTTGGCCGTAGATGCCGCGAGTTGATCGGGTCTCCCGGCGAGGTCGCGCAACATGCGGTCTACAACATCGCTTTAGCGCCAGGCAGCTGCGCACATCGCCTCCAGCAGATCGGGATAGCTCCAGCCGTCCACCCTTGCTGCTATGGCGGAAAGGCTGTCCTGATCAGCACGGCCTGGCCGACCCGGTCCAGTCATGTTCGGCTTCATGTTGAGGTCGAACAGCCGGAACATCCCTGTTGGATCCTGTCGGCAGTCGATCCGGATCGCGGCTCTCGCCTCCACAAGGCGCGCTGCCTCGACACAGGCCGCGATCATGGCGATCACGTCAGGATCGGACAGCCGCCCCTCCTCCATCGCGACGCTGTTGGCGGTTACCGGCACGTCGCCATTGTAGGGGGCGACCCCGTCGCGCTGGTCGAAGCGCCGCACGGGGCGCAGCGCCCAGTGTCCGGGTCCGGCAGTGCCGTCGGGCCTGGGCGAGGCGGGCGGCATCACGGTGACGGTGACCTCCTCGCCGTCCAGATACTCCTCGACCATCAACGTGTCGCCGAAGCGCCCCTCGTCGAGCAGCTTTTCCGCGGCGTGACCCAGCGCGGCCATGTCGCGAACCCGCGTCACCCCCTGGCTGCCACGTCCGCGTACGGGCTTGACGATGGCAGGGAGACCCAGGCCCCCTTCGCTGACTGCGGCCTCCAGATCCGCCAGCGCGCGAACCCCCTCTCGAGCAGTCCGCGACAGGAGAAAGGAGCGCGCCACCGGCAGCCCTGCGCGCGCCAGGGACCGGTTGGTCTCGAACTTGTCGTCCCACGCCTGCATCGCCGCAGGAAGCTGGCCGACGATCCCCACCTCGCCCAGCACGGCCTCCAGCGGATGTCCCCCGAACAGGACCGTGTTGGCCCACAGCGTGGTGGCGCCGGACGCGCGTGCCCGCGCGATGCCCTCCGCCGTGTCGGGGAACACCCACTCGAGTGCCACGGCCGGATCCGGTTGTGCAACCGGCGTGACGACCTGCTGCCCTCGACCCTGAAGCGCAAAGGCGATGTCGGCGCCCCCATCGGAGTAGCCGCCGGGCTTCGCGTCCTTGCGCAGGCCATCGATGACGGGTGGCGGCACTGCCTGGAAGAGGATCGCAACGGCATTCCGGGTCACGGATTTTTCCTTTCGAGGGCACGCGGTGATGCAACCAGCCACTCCCGGAGCAGCGCAGTCGTCTCGCCCGGTCGTTCCAGCGGTGCAAGATGGCCGCACGATCTCAGCACATGGAATCGCGAGCCTTCGATCCGGTCAGCCAGGGCACGCGCGTCTTCCGGCAGGCATATACGGTCGCGATCTCCCACGGCGACCAGCGTCGGCACCCGGATCGCGGCAATCGCGGCGTCCAGGTTCGGCCGCGCCAGCAGCGCCCGCTGCTGGCGCTCGAACACGTCGCCCCCGACCCGTTCCACCATTGCCTGGACCGGTCCGCTGATGATCGATGTCAGCTGCGGATCGGCATGCGGCGCGGTGGCCAGCATCCCCTGCTCGGCCATTGTGCGCGGACGGGCGCTCAGCGAGGCGCGCGTGCCGAACAGCGCGAGCCGCTCGATCCGCTCCGGCTGCTGGCGAACCATCTCCATCGCCACATATCCGCCAAGGCTTACCCCCGCGACCGCGAAACGGGGCGGCGTGTGTGCCAGAACGCGCCGGGCCATGCCGGCCAGCGTGTCGTCAGCCGTCAGGTCGCCAAGCTCCGGATGAACCAGGCCCGCCAGGTCCACTACCTGTCGTGCCCAGAGCTGCCCGTCGCACCCCATGGCGGGGAGCAGAACAAGGGGTGTGGGTGGCCTGATCATGGTGCAACCTCCTGGGACATGGCAGGAAAGACAAGCGGAGCGGCGAGCAGAACCAGGACGACGCGGGCGAGATGGGTGACGATCACCACGCCGGGCTCCAGTGCCAGGCTGAGCGCGACCAGGCTCATCTCCGCCAGGCCCCCGGGCGAATAGGCCAGCGCCAGCAGTCCGATATCCAGTCCGGTCACCCGTCCCACTGTGATCGCCCAGCCAAAGGTAAGCGCCAGCAGGATCGCGGTCGAGCCCGCAGCTAGGCCAAGTAGGCGGCCGAACATGCGCAGCGTCAGTCCCGTGAAGCGACAACCGATCGTCGCGCCCAGGCCCGTCTGGGCAGCCGCGAGCAGCCAGACCGGGACCCGGAAGTCGGTGACCCCGCTTGCATGGAGTATCGCACTCACCGCGAGCGGGCCGATCAGGTGCCATGCGGGAAGCCTGAGCGCGCGCCCGACCAGCAGCCCGACGCCTATAGAAACGCCGCCCCAGATCAGCAGGTCCAGGCTTAGCGCGCCTGACGCGGAGGTCACGGCAGTGACTTTCGCCGACGCAGGCGAATGAAAGTGGCGGATCAGGAACGGCAGCACGAACACGACCAGGAAGATGCGAGCGGCATGGATCAGCCCAACGGTACGCTCATCCGCGCCCCGTTCGCTGCTCATCAGCACCATCTCGGCGATGCCGCCGGGCATGCCGGCAAAATAGGCGGTGGCCGGGTCGAACTTGGCGACCCGGCGGAACCAGGTGACGCACAACACGGCGCCGGCGGCCAGGAACAGCGGCAGCATCGCCAGCGGCACCCACCACTCCCGCGCTAACGACAGGAGCCCGGGATGAAAGGAGCTGCCCAGCACGACGCCGATCACCGCCGCCATCGGCCGACGCATCGCAGGGCCGGCCGCGATCGGCAGCCGTGCGATGCTTCCCGCCGCGCAGGCCGCCATCGACCCGAGGATCCAGGGAAGCGGGGCGCCGACCACCAGGAACAGCGCGCCCCCCGCCCCGCCGAGCGCCACCGCGGCCAGGAAACGCAGGATGATCCGGGCGCGCTCACCCTCAGCATGCACCGACCGGCTCACAGCAACAGGCCCAGCGCCCCCAACACCCCGCGCTCGGGATCTGCAAGCCCTTCCCAGATCATGCGGCCAGCGACGTAGAGGATCACCAGCAGCCCCACGTACGCAAGCCAGCGATAGCGCTCGATCACCCGTGCCAGCAGGTTGGCGGCCAGGCCCATCAGGGCGACCGACAGGATCAGACCGATCGCCAGGATACCGGGATGCTCCCGCGCCGCGCCCGCCACTGCGAGCACATTGTCGAGGCTCATGGAGACGTCCGCTACCGCCACCGCCCATGCCGCGGGCCAGAACCGCGCAGGTGCGGCCGCTGCGGCCGGATCCGTGGCGCTGTGCTGCTCAGGCGTTTCGCGCAGCTCGCGCCACATCTTCCATGCCACCCACAGCAGCAGCAGACCTCCGGCAAGCACCAGCCCGACGAGCTGCAGAAGCTGGGTGACGACCAGCGCGAACGCGACGCGCAGCACCAGTGCGGCGATCACCCCGATCAGGATGACGCGCCGTCGCATCGCAGGCGGCAATCCTGCCGCCAGCGCGCCGACCACGATGGCGTTGTCGGCCGCCAGCATGATGTCGATCATCACAACCTGGGCAAAGGCGGCGAGCGCGGCCGGCGAGCCGATGTGCGCAAAGTCGCTGACGATGTGGTTCCACAGCTCGGTCATGGTCTTATCCGATCAACGGGAATGCGAGCGACAGCATGCCGATGATCGTCATCACGGCGCACACCGCGGCCGCGGGCACCAGGGTGAATTTCTGGTGATCCGCCAGATCGATCCCCGCCAGGCTGACCAGCAGATAGGTCGACGGGACCAGCGGGCTGAGCAGATGCACCGGCTGGCCCATCAGGGAAGCGCGCGCGATCGCGATCGGCTCGACGCCATAATGCGCGCCGGCCTCGGCCAGGATCGGCAGCATCCCGAAGTAAAAAGCGTCGTTGGAGATGAAGAAGGTGAACGGCAGGCTCAGCGCGGCCGTGATCGGCGCCATATAGGGCCCGAGCGCCGGCGGGATGAGGCCGACGACCTCGCGGCTCATCGCCTCCACCATGCCGGTCCCCGACAGGATGCCCGTGAAGATGCCGGCAGCGAAGATCAGCGACACCACTGCCAGCACGTTTCCGGCATGGGCGGAAATGCGCTCCTTCTGTTCGGCGACCTGGGGATAGTTGACGATCATCGCGATCGCGAACGCCAGCATCATCAGCACGGCAAGCGGCAGGATGCCCGTGACCAGACCGACCAGCAACACGATCACCAGCGCGCCATTGAACCAGCGCAGGCGCGGGCGGCGGGCCTCCGGAAACTGCGACACCGCCATTCCGGTAAAGGCGGTCGGTTCGCTGCTCTTGACGTGACCGATCCGCCGCCGCTCGCGCCGCCCGAAATGCACGGCCAGCAGGATCAGCGTGGCGAGCCCGGCGATCATGCCCGGAACCAGCGGCAGGAAGAGCGTGGCCGGATCAAGCTTCAGCGCGCTGGCCGCTCGCGCGGTCGGCCCGCCCCAGGGTGTCAGGTTCATGATGCCACTGGTCGTCATCAACAGGCAGCACAGGTACAGCCTGTTCATGTCGAACCGCTTGTAGAGCGGCAGCAACGCGGCGATCGTGATGATGTAGGTGGTCGATCCGTCACCATCCAGGCTGACCAGGGCGCAGAGTACGACCGTGCCGACCAGGATCAGCAGCGGATCGCCATGCACCACGCGCAGGAGCCGGTTGACCAGCGGGTCGAACAGCCCGGTGTCGGTCATGGTGGAAAAGAACAGGATCGCGAACAAAAGCATGACGCCGGTCGGCGCGAGGTTCTTGATCCCGTCGATCATCATGTCGCCGAGTCCGGAGGCAAAGCCGGCCGCCAGGGCGAAGGCGGTCGGCACGACAACCAGCGCGACCAGCGGGGTCATCCGCTTGGTCATGATGAGCGTCATGAACGTGGCCACCATCAGGAAGCCGAGCAGCGCGAGGTCCATGGATAAGTCCTTGATCGCGGGAAAGATCAGAAGGTGACGCCAAGGCGGGCGGACAGGGTTTGCCCGTCATCTCCGCCGATGAAGGTGTCGGCCGTGTTGTCGGTGTGCCACTGGATCCCGTTCACCTGGATCCGGGTGAAGCTGTTGAGGTACCAGTTGACACCCAGCGTTGCGGCCCAGCCGTTTGCCGGGTTCAGGATGTCGTCGAAGTCCAGCCGCTCGTACCGCGCGGTCAGCTCGATCGCGCCCGGACCGCCTTCGAAGATCGGTCGCTTGACCAGCGGCTGGCCGAAGCTGCCGAGCCGCGGGTTGTAGGGCGGCAGGTCGCCCGTGACGAAGAACCCTCCCGACATGCTCCATGCCTTGGTCACGAAATCGGGCCGGCCGCCGTCCAGCCGGGCGTTGCGCCGCCCGGCTTCGGCCATCAGCCAGAGCGGGCCGGCATAGCCGCCCAGTTCCGCGCCATAGCCCGTCGTGCCCGTGCCGCCCGTCAGCGCCCCGGTGGACACGCGCAGCGCGCCGTTGAAGCGCCCGCCGATGACCGTGTTGCGGGTCAGCGTGCCCGGGCTGGCCGACGAAAGCGCCTCGTCGAAACCCCACAGGCCAAGGTGCAGGACGCCGCGATCGGTCTTGATCGGGTTCCAGTGGACGCGCCCCAACACCGTCCGGCTGTCGTTTCCGCTCTGATCGCCGTCCACGCGGTCGCCGGTGACGGTCAGGGATGCGTGCCCCGTGCGCCAGAACAGGCGCGGCATGATGCCGATGCCATAGAACCCGCGCTGCGGGATGATCGCCGTGGCGACGGCCGTCCGCTCAAGAAACGGCGTCGAGTCCGAGCCCGTCGATCCTTCGAAGCTGCGGTCGTTGAACAGGTGTCCTGCGCGCACGTCGTAATCGAGGCCCGGCGCAATGCGGTTGCGCCAGCCGATGAAGGCGGTGACGATGTCGACCTCATTCTCGGAAAAGTCGCTCTCGAACTGGTAGAAGAAGTGGGTTCCCACCCCGCCTTCGACGCCCAGACGCAGCGCGCGCATCCCCGTGGTCGTGATGTTGCGGTCCTTGTAGCGGGATCCCAGGGTGGAGCTGACATCCGTCAGGATGCGACCCCGCGGCTTGAACGTGTAGATGCCGTCCGCCGAGTGGAACACGGGCAGCCCTGCCCCCCATTCGGTGGTGACGCCGGCGGCATTGGCCTCGCGCGCGCGCGCCACGTCGCGCTCGGCCGGACTTGGCGGCACCAGTTGCGGTGCAAAGGGCAGCGTCACGACCGGTGGGCGCACCTGCTGCGTGCTGGCAAGCTGTTGCGACGCTTGGGACTGGGGCGGCGCGACCTGGGCCGGCCGGGCTGGTTGTGCCGCAATCACGGTGTCCGTTTTCTGCGTCTCCAGGCGCTCGATCCGGGCACGAAGCTGCGCGATTTCGGCCGCCTGGGCACGGACCAGCTCTGCCAGTTCCTCCTGGCCTGGCGTCTGCGCAAGCGCGGGGGTGGCGGCGATCAGCGCCGCCAGGGCGCAGCCGCTTGGGATCAGTTTCATGGCTTGTTTGCCCCTTCGGCAAGGATGGCGTTCCAGTCGGCGAGGAACCGCTGGCGCTTCACAGGATCGAGATTGACGAAAAGCTGGGGCCCGCCGCGGATCGGTCGGGCCTGTTCGGGGCCGAGCCGCAGGCCGGGAATGTCGCTACGGACCGGCGGCAACCACGCCCGCGCCAGCAGCGACTGGCCGTCACGGGACAGGAGGAAGTCGAGGAACAGCCTGGCCGCTGCGGGATGCCGCGCGCCGCGAGCGACAAAGGCCACCCGTGAGGCGACGATCGTATAGTCTTGCGGGAAAACCACTCCCAGCCGCGGGTCGGCGTGCGCGCGCTCCAATGCGTAGGAACCCACGACATTATAGGCGATCGCCGCGCGCCCGCTCGCGACCGCGTCGATCATCGGGGCCGTGGTTGCGGACAGTTGCGGGCGCGTAGCCGCGATCGCCCGCAACAGCGCGCCCGTATCGCGCGTGGTCGCGTAATCCTGCGTCAGGTACAGATAGCCAAGGTTCGACCGGGCCGGATCGTAGGTCGTCACTCTGCCCGCCAGCGCCGCGCGGCGGGTCGTGAGCAGTTGCTCCAGCGCCTGATGCGTATGCGGAACCTGGTCCGGCGCGATCAGCCGCTTGTTATAGACAAGCGCAACCGGTTCGAGCGTGACGCCATAGCCCATGTCCTTCCACACCGCGCTTGCCGGCATCGCCCGCCTTTCCGGGCTGGCGTAGGATTGAGCGTAGCCGTCGTTGATCAGTTTTGCCTGCAGATCCATCGCGGAGGACCAGACGAGGTCGGCGCTAGGCCGGCCCGCATCCGTCTCGTCGACGAACCGGCGATACACGCTGGCGGACTCCAGAACCCGGTACTGGACTTTCAGGGCGGGATGACGGGCCTGGAACGCGGCGATCAGCGGGGTGACCGCCTTTGCGTCGGCATTGCCGTAAACCTCCACACTGCCCTCGGCCTGCGCCTGGGCCAGCAAGCCATTGCGCGGATCGGCACGAAGCGCGAGATAGGAGCCGCCGGCAACGGCGAGGCATGATATCAGTCCGGCCAGGATCGGTACGCGCACGTTCAAGCTCCTCTCGCCGCCCGCGTCTCCGCACGGGTAGGCTGCGGAGCCGGCTTACGCCGCCAAACTGTCACGAACCTTTCACGGAACGGCCAAATGCGAATCCTGATTGTCGAAGACGACGCGCCCCTGGCCCGCGGGCTGGTCGCGCTGCTTCGCACGGCCGGGCACGCGGTGGACCATGTCGCCGCCGGAGAGGACGCGCTGCTTGTCGCTGCCGGGGAGCCTTATGCGCTCATCATCCTGGACGTCGGCCTGCCCGATCTGGACGGTTTCGAGGTGCTGGCGACGTTGCGGCGCAGGGGGGAGCGGGCGCCGGTGCTGATGCTGACCGCCCGCGACGCGCTGGACGACCGGATCCGGGGGCTCGACCTTGGCGCCGACGACTATCTGCGCAAGCCGTTCGCGCCGGAGGAGCTGGAGGCCCGCATCCGTGCGCTGGGGCGCCGCCGCGGAGGTGACCCGACGCCTGAGTTCGTCCTGGGCAGCCTGACCATCAACCGTTCCACGGGCGAGGCACGAGTCGCCGGCCGCGCGCTTGATCTGCGCCGGCGCGAATGGGCCGTCCTGGACGCCCTCGCCACCCGCGCGGGTCAGATCGTCGCGCGCGAAACGCTGCACAGCGAGGTGTTCGGCTTTGACGAGCCGGTCGGGCAGAACGCGATCGAGGTCAACATCACCCGGCTTCGCGCCAAGCTGGCGCCCGATGGGCCGGAGATCCGTACGGTGCGGGGCGTTGGCTATCTTCTCGATGTCGGCTGAACCGCCCGACCGCACCCTTGCCCTTCGCACGCGGCTCTTCGGCGCGATGCTCGGCCCGTTGCTGGGCGTCGCCATCCTGCTCGGGCTTGCCGGAGCGACGCTGATCACCGACGTGGTCCGGCGATCGGGCGACCGGGTGCTCGGGGGAGCGCTGGGCGCGATTGCGGAAACGGTGCAGGTGGAGCGTGGCCGGGTAACGCTGGACCTTCCCGCCGCCGCATTCGGGATGCTGGACAACAGCGAGCGCGACAGCATCTTCTATCGGATCGCGGTAGGGCCGCACCTTCTGACCGGCTATCGCGACCTGTCGCCGCCCGACCTGGGCGCCATGGAACTGGACGTACCGCGCTTCCGCTACGCGCGGTTCAGGGATCAGGACATCCGGATCGCAGAGGTCCGCCGCGCCCTGCCAGGCGTCTCGGGGCCGGTAGTGATCCAGATCGCCGAGACGCTGGAGTATCGACGCGCGGTCCGGCGCCGGTTGCTGGTGGCGCTCGCGGTCGGGGAACTCGCACTGGTCGGCATGGCGCTGCTGCTGATCCGGCCGGCGCTCGGCTGGAGTCTGCGCCCCCTCGCCCGCCTGCGAATGGCCGTAACCGCGCGGGACACCCGCGCCGCTCCCGATCTGTCGCCGATCAGGGCCGGGCCACTGCCTGCCGAACTCAAGCCCCTGGCCGCTGCCTTCAACAATCTGCTCGCCCGGCTGGACACCGCCACCGCAGGCGTTCGACGTTTCACGGCCGATGCATCGCACCAGATGCGAACGCCCTTGTCGGTGCTGAAGGTGCAGGTCGCGCTGGCACGGCGGGGCGACCGCCACGCCTTGGATGAAATCGCGGAGGCTGCAGACCGGCTTGAACACCTGATGACGCAGCTGCTGGCGCTGGCGCGGGCGGACGAGGCCGGCGCATCGCCGAAACTCGAGAGCATCAATCTGCGCGAGGTCGCGGTCGCGGTCATCAACCGCCGTATCGGTCAGGCGCTCGAGGCCGGCATAGAGGTGACCCTGGAAGCGCCCGATGAGGAGGTCGTTGTGGCCGGGCACCGCACCTTGCTGTTCGAGATCGTCTCCAACCTCCTCGACAACGCCATCCGCTATAATCGACGCGGCGGGCTGGCCGTCGTCACCGTGGAACATGCCGGAAGCAGGGCCGGCATCGCGGTCGCGGATGACGGGCCAGGCCTAAGTGCCGCCGACATCGAGCAGCTGGGACAGCGGTTTCTTCGTCTCTCAAGCAGCCAAGGCAAACAGGGCAGTGGCCTGGGCTTCGCCATCGTACGCTCGGCCGCGCAGCGGATCGGCGCGGATGTGAGCGTAACAAGCACACGGCCTGGTCTTCGCGTGTCCGTCACTCTGCCGACCGGTTGACGAGCGTCGACCACCCCGAGGACGGAGCCGCCGCAAAAAGCGGCGGCCCCACCCCAAAAGACTATGATCCGGCCTGCCCTTGAGCCTGGGACGCAGCCGCGGCGTCGATCTCCGGCCCCAAGGGGTCCTTCTGAGGAACAGCCTTGCCGTCTTCGGAGAAGTCCATGAGCTGGTCGCCGCTGCGGGAATAGCGCGGCCACTGTGGAAGCCCCGCCCCGTTCGGATCGCCGGTCTTCACGAAGTTCAGGATATAGGCGCTGGTCGCCTTGCCGACCTTCACGTCCTGGGTCGTGGTCTTCTCGCCATAGGCAATTCTCGCATTGTCGAAGAAGTAGGGGATCTCGGTCGCATGATCGGCACCCTTCTTCCCCAGGGACTCCGCGGCGTACGAGAAGCGGTAGTGATAGGTCGGAACGCCGTGGCCGGAGACTTCGGCAGCCACCGAACGCGCGCCGGCGACCATGAAGCCGGTTTTGCCGCCGATGTCTGCGCTGGTCGCGCCGATCATCATGGGGACGCGGGAAAAAGCACCGGACTTGTAGGCTGCCGCCGCGTCGACCGCGAGTTTTCCATCCACAAACGGGCTTGCGAACGTGCGCGGGCCGTCGCTCGGCGTGAACAGCGCCTTCATGTTGAGCTTGTCGGTAACCTCCTCCGCCGAAAGGGCGCGAAGCTTCGCCAGAGCTTGCGGGTCATCCGCCCGAATGCCCTTGGCCTCGGCAAAGGCAAGGCTCGCGGCCTCAGCGGCCGCCAATCCGCCCGGCCCCATCCCCTGGCCGTTGCCGCCCGACATGACGATCGCGCGGCTGAACAGCCCTTGTGCCATCGGCGAAGTGACGAGCGTGTTGACCGACATGCCACCGGCGCTTTCGCCGATGATCGTGACCTGCTTGGGATCGCCGCCGAACTTCGCGATGTTCCGTTGAACCCACTTCAGAGCTGCGACCTGGTCCATATAGCCATAGTTGCCAACCAGGCCCTGGTCCTCCTGGGCGCGGACCAGTTGCGGATGCGCGAAGGTTCCGAAGCGGCCGACCCGATAGTTGAAGCTGACGAAGAGGACGCCCTCGCGTGCCAGGTTCGCGCCCGAATATGTCGGCGGCGAGGACCCGCCGTTCACGAACCCACCTCCATAGATCCAGACCATGACCGGCAGCTTCCTGCCGCGAGGAGCGCCCTCGGGCGCCCACACGTTGAGGAACAGGCAGTCTTCGCCGGGCTTGACGCCGAGCGGCGCCGCATCGCTTGGAAACGGCTCCTGCATGCAGTCCGGCCCATAGGAAGAGGCATCCTTGACCCCGGTCCACTTCGAGGCGGGCTGCGGCGCGCGCCAGCGAAGGGCGCCAACCGGCGATGCGGCAAAGGGAATGCCCTTCCAAGACGTGACCCCGTTCTCGGTGGCGCCCCTGACCAGGCCGGTTTCCACAGCGACCTCGGTGGGCGGCGCCGCTGCTGCAGCCATGGCTGCAAGGCACGTCAGTGCCGCTCCGGCGGTCAGCTTCAACTTCATACTCGAACTCCGTCCAGGGTTGGCAGGGGCGAAGATGCTCCGGCCAGGGATTGGCGAGCCGGACCAACGAGCGAATCCGGCGACAGGGTCAAAATGCTTGTGTCACCGCGAAGACTCTTGCGGGAATGCTACCGTCATCGCCTGGCTGTGATCAACGAGGCCTGACCCTTGGCGGGGAGCGGATGGCTGCTCTGCGGGTTTCTTGTTTATCGACGGGGCCTTATGAGAGCCGGACGTTTCAAGTTAGATACAGGGTAAAGCGTGTTCGCAGACGTTTCGCGTGAAGAGCTGGAAGCCGAGGTCCAGCGGCTTCAGGCCAGTGAGGGGCGCCTCAGGACGCTGCTGGAAGAGGTCGACACCGCCTTCGCGATCGTCGAGGTGCGCTTCGACACCGATGACCGGCCGGTGGACTACCGCTTTGTCGAAGCCAACGATGCTTTCGCCCGCCAGTCCGGTGCGGACCTGAAGGGCCGATGGGTCTCGGAATATGCACCCGACCTCGAGCGCTTCTGGTTTGAGACCTACGGGCACGTCGCCAAGACCGGCGAGCCGGCGAATTTCGAGAGCTATGCCAGCAATTTCGAACGCTGGTTCGACGTTCGCGCGATCCGCGTCGGAGATCCGGCCGAGCGGAAGATCGCGATCTTCTTCAACGACAGCACCGCCCGCAAGCGTGCGGAAGAGCAGCTCGTCCAGGTCAACGACACGCTGGAACAGCAGGTGCAGGAGCGAACGGCCGAGCTGAACCGCATCTGGGACACCTCCCCCGATCTCCTTGTCGTGGTCGACTTCCAGGGCGTGTTCCGTCGCGTCAACCCTGCCTGGACGGCGATGCTCGGCTATCGACCCGAGGAGCTTGTCGGACATCACGTCAACGAGTTCGTTGTGATCGACGATCACGCCAGCGCGATCGACGCGTATGAGCTGGCGGCCGAAGGCGGCAGCCCGCGGGTCGTCAATCGCTACCGCCACAAGGACGGGTCCACCCGCTGGATCTCCTGGGTGGCGGCTCCGGCAGGCGGGGCCACCTATGCCTTTGGTCGCGATATCACGGCCGAGAGGGAGCAGGCCGAAGCGCTTGCGCAGGCTGAGGGTGCACTACGCCAGGCACAGAAGATGGAAGCGGTGGGCCAGCTCACGGGCGGCCTTGCCCATGACTTCAACAACCTGCTGACCGGCATGATGGGCAATCTGGAGCTGCTCCAGATGCGCCTCGCCCGCGGACGCCTGGATGAGCTCGACCGCTTCATCAATGCGGCACAAGGCGCTGGCCGGCGCGCCGCGTCCCTCACCCAACGCCTGCTCGCCTTCTCGCGCCGGCAGACGCTGGATCCAAAACCCACGAATGTGAACCGGCTGATCGTCGGCCTTGAAGAGCTGCTCCGCCGAACCGTCGGCGCCACGACCGACATCGAGATCGTACAGGCGGCAGGGCTCTGGACCGCGAACATCGATGCCCCGCAGCTCGAAAACGCGATCATCAACCTGTGCATCAATGGTCGCGACGCGATGCCGGACGGCGGCAAGCTCACGATCGAGACCGCCAACAGGTGGATAGACGAAAGGACCGGCCGCGAACGCGACCTGCCCGCCGGCCAGTACATCTCCATCTGCGTCACCGACACTGGCACCGGCATGTCGCCCGACACGATCACGCACGCGTTCGAGCCCTTTTTCACGACCAAGCCGCTTGGGCACGGCACCGGGCTTGGCCTCTCCATGATCTATGGCTTTGCAAAACAGTCCGGAGGGCAGGTCCGCATCTACTCCGAAGTCGGCCACGGCACGACCGTCTGCGTCTACCTCCCCCGCCATCATGGGGAGGCGGAGAACGTCGAGATCCACAACGCCGCCGTAGTCGCCGGAACCGCGAACGCGCAGACCATCCTCGTCGTGGATGACGAGGCCACGATCCGCCACCTTATCGACGAGGTGCTGGACGACCTCGGCTACACCGTCATCGGTGCAGCGGATGGCGCGGCCGGCATCAAGGTGCTCCAGTCCGGCGCCCGGATCGAGCTGCTCATCACCGATGTGGGGCTGCCCAACGGCATGAACGGAAGACAGGTGGCTGACGAGGCGCGCCGGCTCAGGCCTGGCCTGAAGGTGTTGTTCATCACCGGCTTTGCCGAAAACGCCGCGGTCGGGAACGGCCATCTCGAGCCGGGCATGGAACTGCTGACAAAGCCGTTCACGCTGGAGGCGCTCTCGTCAAAGGTTGCCGACATGCTGAACCGGCCGCCTGCCGCGAGCTGAGCCGTTTCAGCGCCCTCAGCAACCTGCCAATCTTCTGACAAACGCGTTGCGCCGCTCAGCATCGCCGGCCGTTCTGCAACTGCGCCGGCGCCGTCCCGGGATGTGCGATCCTCTGCCATCATCCGGCATCGGGAACGATCTCCACTGAAGGATATGTCGCGGCCCTTGTGGGAACCGAGCGGCGGACAAAGTGTAATGTCTTGTCCTACAATCGTTCTCGGAGTCCCGATGGCACGCCGGCTTACACGCACCATTTCGCTCAGCCAGGAACTCGATCGCTTTGTGGCCGATGAGGTCGCTTCCGGCCATTACGCCACCGCCAGCGAGGTGATCCGCGCGGGCCTGCGCATCCTTGTCGAGCGACAGACAAAAGGGCGCGCCGTGGCAGTGGAAGCTCGCCAGGGATGATTGATCCGACCCTCGCCCAGCAGATCGTCGAAAGCGCGACCGACTTCGCGATCATCACCTTCGACGAGCATGGCAATATCACCAGCTGGAATCCCGGTGCCGAAGCGATCCTGGGCTGGTCGCCCGAGGAGGCGATCGGCCAGCACGGACGGATCATCTTCACCGAGGAAGACCAGGCAGCAGGATCTCCGGAACACGAGCTTGGGCGGGCGCGCAGCGACGGTCGCGCCGTCAACGAACGGTTTCACCTGCGCCAGAATGGCAGCCGCTTCTGGGGCTCCGGCCTCATGATGCCGCTCAAGACGGGCCCCGGTTTCCTGAAGATCGTCCGCGACCGGACGAAAGAGCGGGAGGTCGCGCGCCGCCTGGCCTCCCTCACCGATGCGCTACCCGGCTTCGTGTTCGAAGCGGATGCGGACGGCCATTACGTGCAGACCAACGTCCGCTTCAAAACCTACACGGGGCGGAGCGATCGCGAGCTTCTGGGTGACCGCTGGCTGGAGGCGATCCACCCCAAGCACCGGGATCGTGCCCGCGATGCCTGGGCGGAGGCGATCCGAACGGGCAACCCGTTCGATGAGACGTTCATGGTTGCCGACGGAGACGGGGAATATCGATGCTTCGCGTGCCGCGGCATCCCCGAGCAGGACCATCAGGGACGTGTCCTGCGCTGGATCGGCACCTGCATCGATGTCGAGAACGAGGCCAAGGCCAGGGCGATGCTGGAGGACCTCAACCTCTCGCTCGAGCATACCGTGACCGACCAGGTCGCAGCGCTGGAGGAGTCACAGCGGAGCCTTGTTGCCGAGGTGGCCGAGCGGGAGCGGGTCGAGGAAGCGCTGCGTCAGAGCCAGAAGATGGAGGCCATCGGTCAGCTGACTGGCGGTGTCGCGCACGATTTCAACAATCTACTGACGGTGATTCTCGGCAGCATCGACCTGTTGGCGCGCCCGGACCTCGCCGAGCAGAAGCGCCAGCGCTACCTCGCCTCGATCAAGGAAACCGCGGAACGCGCCGCCAAGCTTACCAACCAGCTCCTGGCCTTCGCCAGGCGGCAGCCGCTCAAGGCCGAGCACTTCGACGTTGTCGAGCGTCTCCGTCAGGGAATGGAAGTCCTGAAGACGGTGTCCGGCTCACGGGTCGAAATCGACCTCCAGGTCAGGTGCGAGCCCTGCGTCGTCCATGCCGATCCCAACCAGTTCGAGACGGCCATCCTCAACATGACCGTCAATGCACGCGATGCGATGGAGGGCGAAGGTCGGCTGACCCTTCTCGTTGAGGAGCGAGAAGGCATACCCGCGACCCGTGGTCATGCGGCGGTCGAAGGCCGTTTCATCGCAGTCGCCGTGAGCGATACCGGCAGCGGGATCAGCGCGGAGGATCTGCCGAGGGTTTTCGAGCCGTTCTTCACCACCAAGGACGTCGGCAAGGGCACAGGGCTCGGCCTCAGCCAGGTGTTCGGTTTCGCCAAGCAGTCCGGCGGGGACATCGTGATCGAGAGCGGCGCCGACGAAGGTGCGACCTTCACCCTCTACCTGCTGCGTGCCGACGAGCGCGAGACGCATGGGGACTCGGATCTCACTCCCCCGACAGCTACCGCGCCTCCTTCGGGCGGCGGATGCGTGCTGCTGGTCGAGGACAATCAGCTCGTTGGCGAGTTCGCCGCCCATCTCATCGGCGACCTGGGCTATGGCAACATGTGGGTGCCGAGCGGCCAGGAGGCTCTGGCAATGATCGAAGCCGAACCGAAGAAGTTCGACATCGTCTTCACCGACGTGGTCATGCCGGGGATTTCAGGCATCGAGCTTGCCGAGACGCTCCGCAGCCGGTTCCCCGAGCTGCCGGTCGTGCTGACGAGCGGGTACAGCCATGTCCTCGCCGCCGAGGGCTCGCACGGCTTCGACTTGCTGCAGAAACCCTATACCGCCGAAGGGCTTGCCCGCGTGCTGCGCAGCGCGATGTCGAAATAATCGAGTGATGAACGACGTGATGGATCTGGAACGCCGGCGTTTGGCGGCACTGGCACGCTACGACGTGATGGACACGCCCCGCGAGGCCGCTTTCGACGAGGTGGCGGCACTGGCCGCCAAGCTGTGCGAGGCGCCGATTGCGGTGGTGAACCTGATCGGCGGGGGCCGGCAGTTCTTCAAAGCGGAGGTCGGCTTGGGCGTGCGAGAGACGCCATTGGAAAGCTCCTTCTGCGCGAAGGCGCTCCTGGAGCAGGACTTCCTGCTTGTCCCCGACGCCACCCAGGATCCCCGCTTCAACTGCAATCCGCTGGTGGTCGGCGAACCGCACCTGCGCTTCTACGCCGGCGCGTTGCTCAAGACCGAGGAAGGCCTGCCGATCGGCACGCTTTGCGTGCTGGATCATCGCCCCAGGCAACTCACCGAGCTGCAGCAGGAAACGCTGCGCGTGCTGGCGCGGCAGGTCATGGCGCAACTGGAGCTGCGGCGTACGCTGGAGGAGCGGAGCCGCCAGCTCGAGGCGGCAGAAGCCGGCGAGCAGCGTCTCCGCCAGATCCAGGCAGCGTTGGCGGACAGTGAAGCGCGCTTCCGCAACATGGCCGACAACACGCCAGTGATGATGTGGGTCACCGACCCGCAAGGGCAGTGCACCTACCTCAACCGCGTCTGGTACGAGTTCACCGGCCAGAGCGAGGCAGAGGCACTAGGTCACGGTTGGCTCGACGCGACGCATCCGGAGGACAGGCCCGCGGCCGAGCAGGCGTTCATCGAGGCCGATGCCACCCGCAAGCCGTTGCGGTTGGAGTATCGCTTGCGCCGGGCGGACGGCACCTACCGCTGGGCGATCGACGCGGCGACACCGCGCTTCGGCGACGACGGCGAGTATTTGGGCTATGTCGGGTCCGTCATCGACATCGATGAGCGCCGGGAAGCGGAGGACGCGCTGCGCAGCGCCAAGAACCTGCTGGAAGCGGTGATGGAGGCGGTGCCCGGTGTCGTGTACGCCAAGGACCGCGAAGGACGGATCGTCGCCGCAAATCGCGGCACGGTCGAACTGGTCGGCAAGCCGCTGTCCGAGATCATCGGTCGCACCGATCGCGAGTTCCTCGACGACCCCGCACAGGGCGAGGCGGTGATGGCCAACGACGCGCGCGTCATGGCCGAGAATCGGACCGAGGCGCTGGAGGAAGAGGTCACCTACCCGGACGGCCGCCGGGCGATCTGGCTGTCTACCAAGGCACCCTTCCGAGATGCAGAAGGCGCGGTCATCGGTCTGGTCGGGTCTTCGCTCGACATTACGGAGCGCAAGAAGGCTGAGGATCAGCTACGCGCGCTCAACGCGGACCTTGAGCGCGAGGTGGTCGAGCGCTCGCGTGAGCGGGGCCTTATCTGGCAGCTCAGCCTCGACCTGCTGTCCGTCATTGATCTGGAATCGGCCAGTTTTGACGCCGTGAACCCGGCCTGGGCCGTCGCGCTGGGTTGGCCTGTCGATGAAATCGAGGGCCGTCCCTACGCGGACTTCGCCCATCCAGACGATATCAGAGCGAGCGCCGAGGCGTTCGAGCGCGTGCGTGCGGGCAGTCCCGTCATGCAGTTCGAGAACCGCTACCGTGCCAGGAACGGCGAGTGGCGATGGCTGTCCTGGGTGGCGGTGCCCGAAGCGGGCAAGCTCTATTCCGTCACCCGCGACGTGACGGAGGAGAAGGCGCGCCAGGCCGAACTGGAGGCGGCGCAGGAACAACTCCGGCAGGCCCAGAAAATGGAGGCGGTCGGCCAGCTCACGGGCGGCATCGCGCACGACTTCAACAACCTGCTCACCGGCGTGATCGGCTCACTCGACATGATGCAGCGCCAGTTCGCCAAGGGCGACATGAGCAAGATGGAGCGGTACACGACGACGGCGATCACGTCGGCGAACCGCGCAGCCGCCCTGACGCATCGCCTCCTCGCCTTCTCGCGCCGGCAGCCGCTCGATCCCAAGCCCGTCAGTGCCAACCGGCTCGTCACCGGCATGGAGGAACTGCTGCGCCGGACGATCGGAGAAGCCGTCCGGCTCGAGATCGTCACCGCCGGCGGGCTGTGGCAGACGCTGTGCGACCCGCACCAGCTCGAAAGCGCGATCCTCAACCTCGCGATCAACGCGCGGGACGCGATGCCCGAGGGCGGCACCCTCACCATCGAGACCTGCAACGCGCATCTCGACGATGCCTATGCGGCACGCCAGCGCGAGGTGAAGCCCGGCCAGTATGTCTGCATCTGCGTAACGGACACGGGCGTCGGCATGACCGCCGACACGATCAGCAAGGCGTTCGAGCCGTTCTTCACCACCAAGCCGATCGGTCAGGGGACCGGCCTGGGCTTGTCGATGATCTACGGCTTCGCGCGCCAGTCCGAAGGCTATGCCAAGATCTACTCGGAGGTTGGCAAGGGCACGACCTTCAAGCTCTACCTCCCCCGCCACTATGGCGAAGGAGAGGAGGAGGAAAGCACAACCGGGGAACTGGGTGACGAACTGCGCGCCGAGCGCGGCGAAGTGGTGCTCGTCGTCGAGGACGAAACGGCTGTCCGCGCGCTCGTAGTCGATGTGCTGGAGGAGCTTGGCTACCGAGCCATCGAAGCCGTGGATGGTCCTTCAGGACTGATGCTCCTTCAGTCGAAGCGGCGGATCGACCTGCTCATCACCGATATCGGCCTGCCGGGGCTGAACGGGCGCCAGCTTGCCGATGCGGCGCGCGAACGACGCCCTGACCTCAAGATCCTGTTCATGACCGGCTACGCAGAAAACGCGACGATCGCGAACGGCTTCCTGGATCCCGGCATGTCGATGATGACCAAGCCCTTCGCCATCGACGCGCTGGCAACCCGCATCCGAAGCATCATCGAGGCAAGCTAATCCGGGTGCCGATCGTGCCCATACTTGCGCGAAGGACCATGCGTGAGGGAGGACGGGGCCGCAGCGGTTGAGGGCCAGCGGGCGCACCGCCGGACGATGATCATGCGGCTCCCAGCCGGTACAGCCCGATAGCGGCTGCCCGTGACAGCCGCTGCATCTCACCGAGCCTGCGCTCAGCCGCCGAACTGCAGCCTTGGACAAGCTCCGCAAAGCAAAGCTGATCGACCGCCATCCGCGTCGCCTGTCTGGCGACGTCCCGGTCCGTTCATGTCCGCCGAGATGTTCATCAAACGGCCGAAAACTGTTTTGAGGAGATGGCAATGCTGGCGATCGCCCGCGACGTCCGCGTATAAGCACGGGTGACGTTGCGCCAGACCAGCACCCGGTCGTTTGCGCGGGCGGACGGGGATTCCATGGCAGCACAGACCCGTGATGGCGTCGACCGCCGACATCTCGCCGCAAGCATTGTGCCCGTTGTTATCGTCGCGCTGGCTGGATTGGCGATACGGACGCCGTTGGCGACTGCCTATCCGTTTGCATCGCTGTTACTATTCCTGTGGGTAGTCGCGGACACGCTGATGTTGTCCCTGATCGCTCGATCGGCCGGAAAGCCGGCGTGGAGCGCGGTCTTGGGCGTGCTAGCGGGCGCCAGCTTCACCGTCTGGCTGGGTTCACCATCGGCGATGCGGGGCGTGCTGTTCGAGACGCCGATCCTGGCGCTCGCGATGGCGGCTGTCGTTCTAGGCCATGTCGCCTGGGCCACGGCCCGAGCGCGCCGGGCGGTGGGCAGAGGGGGCGTCGACCGGAAAGAGCGGTGGGTGTCGGCCGCATCGGAGATCTTTCCGCCAGCGCTGGTCCGCCTGGCGGTGGCGGAGATGACGGTGATCCACATGGCGCTGTTCCGCTGGGGCGGACCGGCGGACGTGCCAGCAAACGCCCGCGCCTTTGCCTATCACAAGCACCTGACGCCGATGTGCGCGACGCTGCTGATCCTGTCGGCAATCGAAATCGCCGTCTACCATCTGCTCGTCGGACACTGGAGCCGCAGGGCCGCGCTGGTCATGTTCGTCCTGAGCGATGTAGGGTTCGTGTACCTGGTCGGCCTCATCAAGTCGTTTCGATACAGGCCGGTGCTGTTGACGCCCGAGGGCGTGCGCGTGCGGGCCGGCTTCCTGATCGACCAGTTCGTGCCGCTCGACGCGATCGTTGCCATCGAGGGCAGCTTGACCGGCGAGGCGGCACGCGATCCCGAGACCCTCAACGCGGCGCTTCTTGCCTGGCCCAACATCATGCTGCGATTGGATCGCCCTCTGCGGCGTCGCTCACTTCTGAAAAAGCGAGGTTCGTTCGCCCGCATTGCATTCCGCTTGGACGATCCGGAGCCATTCATCCGGCTCCTCACCTGGCGGTTAGGTCACCGCTCCAGCTAAGCAACTCTCCCGCTTGGGGACGACGACCGACACGGTCATGGGCTTTCACATCGGGATGGTGAAACGGGGTCGCGGGATTGGGCGGTGCTGGCGTCCCAAGCGGCCTAAGTCGTGAACTCATAAACTGAAGACGTGAGCTTTCGTCAGGCACCCCAGTGCCGTATGGCGATGGCGGTCCCAAGGATGATGAACATCGCCCAGGATGCAGCAAAGCCCCAGAATGTGACCGGGGCGGTGGCTCGCCCGGTGTCTAAAGCTTTGTAGTCGAACGGCATTTCGCCGGTAGCAAAGCCAGCCGCCAGCGCGCCAGCTGCTATCACGGCTAGGGCTATCCCGCTGATTGCCAGCTCGTTCATCCGTGGATGCTATCAACCCCTGCCGCGTTCGCAAGTAGAGCCCGCCGCTTGGCATCTTCCCTCGCAGGCCTGCTTCTGATTCAGCGTCGGCATGAGCCGATATGACCTGACCGACTTCGAGTGGCGCGTGATCGAGCCGCTGCTGCCCAATAAGCCTAGAGGCGTGCCGCGCGTCGATGAGCGCCGTGTGCTGAACGGCATCTTTTGGGTGTTGCGATCCGGTGCGCCGTGGCGCGACCTGCCCGAGCGCTATGGTCCGCGTACCACCCTGCTACAACCGCTTCGTGCGATGGCGCGACGCGGGGGGTGTGGGACAGCCTGATGGACGCCATCACCGCCGCGCACGACGGCGAGATACAGATGATCGACAGTACCTCCGTTCGCGCCCACCAGCAGGCCGCGACGTCAAAAAGGGGGGTGCAGATCACTGTCTCGGTCGATCACGCGGCGGGCTCACGACCAAGATCCACGTCGTCGTTGATGCGCAAGGCCTCCCGATCCGGCTCGGCTTGACCGCAGGGCAGACCGCGGACACGCTGCTCAGCCACCTTGGTCCGCGCACCATCGTGCTGGCCGACAAGGCCTACGAAGCCGACCGCATCCGTGAGCTGATCCAGGACCAGGGCGCAACGCCCAACATCCCGCCGAAAAGCAACCGCAAATGGAAACCATGCTTCAGCAAGCGCCTCTACCGCGAACCCAACCTGATCGAGCGGTTCTTCTCCAAGCTCAAGCACTTCCGCCGCGTCGCCACCCGCTACGACAACCTCGCCGCCAACTTCCTCGCCATGATCCAGCTCGCCTCAATGCGGCTGTGGCTCCGAGCTTATGAGTCTACGGCCTAATTGGACTCGCTTCGCAAAAGAGGTCAGGCTTTCATCCAACCCTTCGACCGCACCCGTCCCTCGTAGATATGGCGCTTCTTGCCAGCGAAGTGCGGGGTTGGTCTCAGGACTAGCTGCATCAGGTCGCCTAGGCCCATGGGGGCTGCCACTTCGCAGTCGTCTTTGCCAACGCGGCGAACGGCTACGGCGGTCGCCGTTTCTGGCCAGTATCGCATCGCCTCGGTCACCGAGGAATACGGCTCATCGGCATTCCGGCCGTGCATCCTCGCCTGGTTCTTCACGGACCATGGGATTGCCGGCTCTACGACGTGCAGCACCGCTTCGAGTTTCCGGTCCTTCGCCGCATCAACGCAGAACGGATCGTGCCAAATTACATCTACATCGCCCGTTGGTGCGGAGGGGGGCCGGCCATGAAGGTGGTCCCATATGGCGTTCCTGACGAAGCCAGCGCCGATCCACCCATCGGGCAGGTCCAATGCACTGACTACGCCCAGAAGATGCCAGCGGAGCGGATCGGCTCGCATTACGGCTATGACCTTCGAAGCAGCATCCATACGACGATGTTACCGTCGTCGCTGGTCGCACGGAACGTCGGAATTAGCGTCTTAGCCTGGAATGCAGCGCTCCCGATCGGGAACCCGTGCCCGGACGATCGCCCTGCCGTTCGCGCGTACAGGCATTCGGAGCGTTTCCTGCCGGTCGGCCATCCGGCGGGACTCCACCCGAATAGGTCGAGGCACGAGACGGCGCCCTGGTCGGACTCGCCGAGTTCCAGGGGCAGCATCTTTGACGCCCTCCGCTGCGTCACCGCATGACTGACACAGGCGGTGGCGGTCAGTCGGCGGTATGGTCCTCGGCGCGTTGCTGAGCGACCGCGTCATTCCAGAGCCGATCATGCTCTTCCCGCTTTTGCCGCCGCATCTCCAGTCGCGAGTTGCGTTGGCGGCGTACCTTCACCTGTTGCACAACAACAAGCGCCGCGGCGAGCGTCGTTCCGATAGATGCCACCTGCACCAGCATTTGACCACCCTCCTGACCCTTCAAGAAGTTCCTGCCACATCCACCGATGTTCCTTACGTATTTCTACGTGAATGTTGCAGAGTCACTACAAGCTGACAGGGCATTATAGGAGCCTCGTCCCAAAACGACACAGCGTGGGAAGGTAGGAATGAGGTTGGGCGGCCGGCAGAATGGCCGCTCGCTGAAGGTGTGCGGAGTGGAAGTTCGAGCAGCGGGCTAGCCGGCAAGCGGCCTCCGGAGAGGGCGGAGCCTCGTTACGCAACAGGCTGGCCATAGTGCCGCGCGTGTGATCTTGCGAGCCATCTTGGCCGGCATTCAAGCGTGCCAGCGGCGCATCGCCTATGACGAGGTCTGAAGTGGCGAACGGTGACCGCCCGCAACCAGACAAAAAAATGGCGGCTTATCGCCGCCATTCTTCTTATTCTTTGGGCAGCGTTTAGTTGCTGTCGCTATCGTCGTCGTTGTCATCAGCAACGACCACAATCCCCGCAACCACAACCGCGGCCGCGATGCCGCCGATGAGCAGCGCGCTGCCGCCAGCGAGGCCGGCGAGATTGCTGGACTTCTTCGCCGAAGTGGACGCCTTGACGGCCGAGCCGTTGCCGGCAGACGCCTTCGCGACCGACAGCATCGAAGCCGGGTGGGCGACGACAGGAGCCGCCATGAAGGACGACACTGCAGCGGCAACAAGCAGCTTGCTCAAACGCATGAATAAGGCTCCCTTAAAACTAGTGCCGGCGAATAGCAGTTGAGCCCGCTCGCTACAAGAAGATCTTGACACACCATTGTGTCGAACGCGTCACGCTTGTTGCTTGGAGCACCCCCCCTCGCGGCGTTCTGCCTCAACTCCGATAGCGTGCTTCCATAAGGTCGAGCTCGCGGACCAGCTTGGCTGCGGTGGCGCTGCCCAGGCTGCGCTCACGAACGCTTCGGAAGATCGCGGTGCGCTCCGCCTTCAGGCCGGCCAGTCGGAGCTCGCGCTCGATGCCCTGTTCGCGGCGGGCGGCTTCGGCTGCCTCTCCCTCCTGGCTGCGCGCCTCGATGCGGTCGCGATAGAGGTCCATGATGCGGGCGCCGGCCGAAGCATAGACGTCGGCGTCGCTGCGGCCTTCCGCCAACGCATGCTGAACTCGCTCGATCTCGCAGATGGCCGCCTCTGCTGCGGCCACGCGTGCAGCATCCTCCTCCGCCTCGACCGAGTGGTTGCCCGGCATCTTGAGCCCGCGCAGCAACAGCGGCAGACCGATGCTGGCGATCACCAGCGACGTGACGATCACGCCCGCGGCCAGGAAGATGGCGAGATCGCGCGCAGGAAAGGGCGCGCCGTCGGCGGCAACCAGCGGCAGGGTGAGCACACCCGCAAGGGTGATCGCGCCCCGCACTCCGGCAAAGGACATGGCGGCAACCAGCCGCCACTCCGGGCTCTGCCCGGTTTCGCCGTGCCGGCGGCGGCGCAGCAGCGTCAGGCGAAGCGAGACCCACACCCAGATGAAGCGCAGCGCCGCGAGGCCGAGCGTGATCGCAAGCACATAGACGCCCAGCCACCAGATCTCCTGGTGCCCCGCCTGCGCTACGGTGTCGCGCGCACCGTGCAGGATGCCGGGCAACTGCTCGCCCAGGAGGACGAAGATGATGCCGTTGGCGGCGAACTGGATCGTGTCCCACACCGAGTTGCGCCGCATGCGCGTGGCGGGCAATGCCTGCCGGGAAATCTCGGCGAAACTCATCGTAACGCCGGCCGCCACCGCGGCCAGAATGCCCGAGCAGTGGAAATGCTCGGCAAGCAAATACGAAGCGAACGGGATCAGCAGGCTGACCAGGATCTGCGAGCCGACCTCCTCCCCGAAACGCCTGGAGACGCGATACTTGGTCCAGGTCACAGCCATGGTGACGGCAACACCGATCGCGAGGCCGCCGAACGCCACCCAGAGGAAGTTGAGCGCAGCGCTGGAGGCGGAGAAGGTGCCGGTGAGCGCAGCCGCGATGGCGAAGCGCAGGCACACCAGGCCCGACGCGTCGTTCAGAAGCGACTCCCCTTCCAGGATGTGCATCATCCGCCTGGGGATGGGAACGCGCGCGGCAATGGCGGAGACGGCAATCGGATCCGTGGGCGAAACCACGGCTGCCAGGGCAAAGGCGACTGCCAGCGGCATCTCCGGGATCATCCAGTGGATGAACAAGCCCATGCCGAGCACGGTCGTGACCACCAGGCCAAGCGCCAGCTCCACCACCGTGGAGATGTCCTTGAACAGCTCGTCCTTGGGGATGCGCCAGCCATCCAGGAACAGCAGCGGCGGCAGGAACAGGAAGAAAAACAGCTCCGGTTCCAGGTCGACGCGCCAGTCGGCGGCGAGGCCGATCGCCGCACCCAGCCCGATCTGCACCAGCGGGGCCGGCACGGAAAAAGGCACCATGCGCGAAATGGCACCGCTGACCACCACTGCCAGCAGCAGCACAAGAACGATCGTTACTGACTCCAACAGCCACTCCAATGCGTGCGGGAAGGCCCGGGCGCACCCGCGCACCCGGCTCCTTGCCCTACCCTAGCGGCGCGATGTCGCCCGATGCAAATTCGGGAGCCGTGCGCATCAACGCGACGCTACGCGCACGCCCTTTGCCAGCGTCACTTCGTTGGAGCCGAGCAGCACGACAGGATCGACGGCCAGCTGCGGCACGGGGGACTGCTGGCCGGACTTCCAGGCGGCAAGCTCGACACGGTACAGATCGTACCGGCGGTAGAAGTCGATGAAGGGCTGGTCGAGCTGCGGCAACGCGCCGGTTGCGAAGCTCTCGAACGCACCTGCCGGAAGGGCCGCGGCGCTGGCGATCATCGGCACCGCGCGGGCGCAGAACTCCGCCTGCACCGGCGGTTGCGCGAAGAAATTGTACAGTCGGGTCATGGTGTCGTCGAAGCGGTCTTCCCAGTCGCCACCCCCTGCCTTGTACTCGGCCGAAAGCGTCTTGTGCGCCGCGGCCAGGCTCTTGGCCTGCGTCTTGATGAGCGCGTTGTAGTTGGCGACGACCGTCGGGTCGGACACGTTGCACTGGAGAGCCGCCACGTTGAGCGCGCTGCGCAGGTGCCAGGCCGCGCCGGCAGACGACAGCGCGCGATTGGGCGTGGGATAGCTCCCGTCCGGCAATGCGGCGGGCGTGCGCAGCCCGGCGGCGCTGCCGGTCGGCGGGGTCGGCATGGGCGCCGGAGTTGGCGTGGCCACCGGGGTCGGCGGCGGTGGCGGCGCTGGCTCCGGCTTGCGGGCGCAGCCTGCGATCGCAAGCGCACCGGCGGCGACCATAAGTTTCAGCTTGTGGGATCGATACATGATACGCTTCCATTCCCCTGAACCGGCCTATGGCTTCGCACCGCAAGGTAACCGCGAAGTTAACGATGCGGCAGGCCGCATCCGTGCCGGACAGGCCGGCGATCGCGCAGGCGTGCTTGACAGGCCGCAGCCGGCCACGGATGCTGCCGGGGACCATCCTAACCGGCGGCAGGAGAGGACGCTGCAGGCCTGTGGCGCCGCTGCGGCCGCACGCCCCTCCCCCGCGACAAAAGGGCTTTATCCGTGATCGCTTTGGTTCTCTCCAACGACCTCTCCACCACGCCATCCGGCGTACCCGGCGCGGAGGCGCTGTGATGGCCGTGCAGCGCAGCGAACCGGTCAGCATCGTCCAGCTGGGCGCCCCGCTCGGCGAAGGCCCCGTATGGGTGGAGCGCGACGCCGCGCTCTGGTTCGTCGACATCAAGAGCCACCGTATCTACCGGCTCGATCCGGCGACCAACACCACGCGCGACTGGCAGGCGCCGGGTCAGTGCGGCTTTGTCCTCCCATGCGCGGACGGCGGCTTTGTCGCGGGGCTGCAGACCGGCCTCGCGCGCTTCGACCCCGTCACCGGCACCTTCCAGCCGCTGGTCGATCCTGAGCCGCAGCTTCCGGGCAACCGCCTCAACGACGGCACGGTCGACCCGCACGGCCGGCTGTGGTTCGGGACCATGGACGACAGCGAGGCTGCGGAAAGCGGCACCATCTACCGCCTGGGTGCGGACGGTCGCTGCGTCGCCTCCACGCCGCATTGCGCGATCACAAACGGCCCGGCGTTCAGCCCCGACGGCCGCACGATCTATCACGTCGACACGGCCATGGGCTTAATCTACGCCTGCACCGTCGGGGACGACGGCACGCTGACCGACGCGCGGCTGTTCGCAACGATCCCCAATGCCGAAGGGCATCCGGACGGACCGACGGTGGACGCCGAAGGCTGCGTCTGGGTCGGCCTCTACAATGGCTGGGGTGTCCGCCGCTATTCGCCGGCGGGCGAGTTGCTGGAGGAGATCCGCTTCCCGGTGAGCGCGATTACCAAGGTCGCGTTCGGCGGCCCGGAGCACAAAACGCTCTACGCGACCACCGCCTCCAAGCATCTGTCCGACGCCGAGCGCGCCGAGCAGCCGCACGCAGGCGACCTGTTCGCGTTCGAGGTGGACGTGCCGGGCCTTCCGGGCGTCGAGATCCGCCACGGGATCTGATGCCAAAGCGGCGGGCTGTCGGCACGAACGGCAGCCCGTCGAAGGCAGGTGGGGTGCGTTTCGCGCGACAAACCAATCCATGTTTCGTATAGGCGCCGTCATGGCAGCGATTGAGATTTGCGCCGACTGCTCGGTGCGGGACCTGGCTTTGTGCGGCAGCCTTACCGATGGGGAGCTCGAGGCGCTCAACGCGTTGGGCCGCCGGCAGCAGCTCAGCAAGGGCGAAACCGTCATCTGGGCGGGCGACGAGAGCATCATCTGTGCGAACCTGTTGTCGGGCGTGCTGAAGCTCAGCGCCTCCACGGCGGATGGGCGCGAGCAGATCGTCGGCCTGCACTATCCCGCAGACTTCATCGGCCGTCCCTATGCCGATGCCGCCGACTTCACGGTCACTGCCCTTACCGATGCGGAGCTGTGCGTATTCCCGCGCAAGCAGTTCGAGCAGGTGCTGGAGGATCACGCCCGCATGGAGCGGCTGCTGCTCCAGCGCACCTTCGCAGCCCTCGACGAGGCGCGCGGGCGGATGCTGATGCTGGGCCGCAAGTCGGCCGAGGAAAAGATCGCGGGCTTCCTGCTCGACATGGCCGATCGCGCCGGCAGCAGCGCCTGCCGGGCCACCGTGGAAGGCCCGATCACCTTTGACCTTCCGCTGACGCGCGGACAGATTGCCGACGTTCTGGGCCTCACCATCGAGACCGTGAGCCGCCAGATGACCAAGCTGAAGGCGGCCGGTGTCATCGGCCTTCCGGGCGGCCGTGCGGTGACGCTGCGCGATCGTGCCGCGCTGGAGGAGCGCGCCGAGCCAGCCTGATCGGCTCAGGCCGCACGGCAGCTCGCCTGCAGGCGGCTGTCCAGCAGCATCCGGGCGCCGGGCGTGAGCCGGCGGTCGGCCAGCGTACGGATCGCCAGTTCCTCGAACGCGATGGCGCTGCGGCAGCCGTCGAAGAAGCAACGAAGCATATAGCCGAGCGTCGCCGCGCAGGGCTGGCGATCCGCGCCAAGGGGGCGCAGCGCCGCCAGCAGGTCCTGCGCCTGAACCGCGGAAGTGACGTGGCGCGCCCGGATATGCGCGAGCAGCGCCTCGCCCAGCGGGTCGGCCTGCACCCCGAACATCGCCTCCAGCAACTCGGCCTCGCGCGGGGTCTGCTGCAAGGCATGTGCCGCCAGCTCCTCCGCCAGTTCGGCGACCTCGTCCGCATCGGGAAGCTCCGGGAGCGCATCCGCGCACCGCTCGAGCCGCGCGCATAGCCGTTCGGCGCGGACATGCTCGCGCACGAGCGGCACCAGGTCGATCTCGTCGATGACGTGCCAGCCACGGGGAAACCGCCGCGTTCGCTCGAACAGGTGCTGGATGTCTGTCATTCGCGCCTCCACGCAGCCTTGTGCGAGGCCCGACCCGCAGAAGCGTTGATTGGCATCAAAGGGCCCGCGCCCGAGTTTGACGCGCATCAACGTGCCCGCGCGCGCGGGAGCAGAAAAGGACCGCATGCACAGATATTTGCCCGACCTCGCGCGCCGCTCCGTGCCCCGCTACACCAGCTATCCCACGGCGGCCGAATTCCATGCCGGTGTCGGCCCAGCCGAGCAGGCGGATGCGCTGGCCGCGATCCAGGCGGACACGCCGGTCTCGCTCTACGTCCACATCCCCTATTGCCACGAGATCTGCTGGTACTGCGGCTGCAACACCGGCGCGCTTAGCCGCGCGTCGCGACTGGACGTGTATCTGAAAGCATTGGGTCACGAGATCGCAGCGGTTGCAGCGCGCATGAAGGGCCAGGTGGTCGCGATCCACTTCGGCGGCGGCAGCCCGAACGCCCTGCCCCCTGAGGATTTCGTGGCGCTGACGCGTTTGCTGCGCGAGAGCTTCGCCTGCGCCGAACGGCTCGAGATCGCGGCCGAACTCGATCCGCGTACGCTGGATGCGGCCTATGCCGAAGCGCTGGCGCGTGCCGGTGTCACGCGAGTGAGCCTGGGTGCACAGTGCTTCGCGCCGCATGTGCAGCGCGCGATCAATCGCATCCAGCCCTATGCCATGGTGCGCCAGGCGGTGCTCGACCTGCGGGCTGCGGGCATCGCCGCGGTCAATCTCGACCTGATGTACGGCCTGCCCTACCAGACTTCCGAGGATCTGGCGGAGACGCTGGCGGCGGCGCTCGACCTGGCGCCCGATCGCATCGCCATGTTCGGCTATGCGCACATGCCTCGGCTGCTGCCGCGCCAGCGAATGATCCCCGACGAAAGCCTGCCGGACGCCGCGCAGCGCTTTGCCCAAAGTGCGCTTGCCTATGATGTCCTGGTCGCAGCCGGCTATGCCGCGATCGGCTTCGACCATTTCGCGCGGCCCGACGACAGCCTCGCGCAGGCCGCGGGTGCCGGCACGCTGCGCCGCAATTTCCAGGGCTTCACCGACGAGCCGGGTGAGGCGATCATCGGGCTGGGGGCTTCCTCGATCAGCCAGTACGACGGGCTGCTGGTGCAGAACGAAAAGCACGTCGGCCGCTATCGCATGCGGGTGGCGAACGGCGGGCTGGCAGCGGTGCGCGGGGTTGCGCGTTCGGCCGACGACAGGCTGCGTTCGGGTCTGATTGAGCGGCTGCTGTGTGATGGACATGTAGATGCTGCCACCGCCCGCGACGCGCTCCCCGCACTAGCGCCGCTGGTCGCGGAGCGTCTGGTCCAGGTGGACGGCACCCGCGTCACGGTCTTGCCGGACGGACGACCGTACGCGCGCCTCGCCGCCGCAGCCTTTGATCGGTATCGCCAGCCGGATGCGCAACGCTTCAGCAAGGCGGTCTGATCGGAAAGCCCCGCCCGATCGCGCGTTGAGGTGTGATCAGGAGAAGGCGGTGCCCAAGATGTACCCGCGCAAGCCATGCGCATGAACCGCGTCGACATTGCCATCGTCGGCGCTGGGGCCGCGGGCGTCGGTGCCGCCCGCCGTCTGCAGAACTGCGGCCTCGACGTGCTGGTACTGGAGGCAAGCGGCCGCGTCGGCGGGCGTGCCTGGACGCATTCCGTGGAGGGCATGCCGCTCGACCTTGGGTGTGGCTGGCTGCATTCGGCAGAGCGTAATCCGTGGGTCGCGATCGCCGAAGCGGCCGGCTTCACCGTCGATCGCAGCACTGCGGCCTGGGGACAGCAACTCCGCGACCTCGGCTTCCCACCGGCCGAGCAGGAGGCGGCGAACCGCGCCTTTGCAGCCTGGGACGCACGGCTCCGCAGCGCCCCGCCCGCGAACGACCGCGCCGCCGATGCGCTGCCGCCGGACGGCCCGTGGAACGCCTATGTCGAGGCGCTGAGCGGGTACATCAATGGCGCCGGACTGTCCGACCTCTCCGTCGCCGACTATCTGGCCTATGACGATGCCGCGAGCGACGCGAACTGGCGGCTCCCGGCGGGCTATGGGACGCTGGTCGCCTCGCAACTCCCGCCGGTGCCGATCGCGCTCGGCACCGCGGTTCGCCGCATCCGCGAGGATGGGAGCGGGCTGGTGCTGGAGACCCCGCGCGGCGAGGTCCGCGCCCGCGCCGCGATCGTAACGGTGCCCACGCCGGTGCTTGCGCGCGGGGACCTGCGGCTGCCGGAGCGTTACGACGACCGCTGTCATGCGGCGGCGCAACTGCCGCTGGGGCTCGCGAACAAGCTGTTCCTGCGCCTGGAAGATGCAGAGGCAGTGCCGCCCGAAAGCCACCTGCTGGGCAACCCACGATCGGCCGAAACCGGCAGCTATTACCTCCGTCCCTTCGGCAGGCCGGTGATCGAGTGCTTCTTTGGGGGCAGCGGCGCGGCGGCGCTGGAGGCGGAAGGTCCGGATGCAACTGCCGCGTTCGCGCGCGAGGAATTGGGCGCGCTGCTGGGCGCCCGCTTCGCGAGAGCCCTGCGGCTGGTGGCGGCGTCCGCCTGGGGCCAGGCGGACGGGTTTGGCGGCTCGTACAGCCACGCACTCCCCGGCCATGCCGAAGCGCGCGCAGTGCTCGCGGCGCCCGACGACCGACTCTTCCTTGCGGGCGAGGCGTGCTCGCGGGTCGACTTCTCCACCGCGCATGGTGCGCTCACGACGGGTAAGGTTGCGGCCGAGGCGGTGCTGGCGGTGCTGGGACGCGCTTCCTCCCGTCGCTGACGGCCGCGGCGGTAGGTCCGTTCAAGCACCACGACGCACTGCGTGGCCCTGGCCTGCGCAGGAGCACCGGGCGCTAGCTAGAGCGCGTGTTCACCGCTCCCGCTTTGGCGTGCTCCTGCGGAGGCAGGAGCCCAGGGCCACAAACGCCGCCGTCGATCTCTACCGCAGCGAACTCTGCGCCCAAGCCGCCGGCGTGCCATACCGGCACGCCGACCGCCCGGTCAGTAGTTCTTCGAGTAGCGCACGTTAACGTTCGACCCGCCGAACGACCCGGTCTGCGAGAGCACGCTCAGCGCCTTGGTGAGCGCCACTTCCAGCTGGGTGGCGGTGAAGCCCTTCGCGTCGGTGATGATCTCGATGTAGATGTCGTCCGTCAGATACTGGCCGGCGGCGAGCGCGGTACCGCGACCGGTGGCCTCGTCGCTGCCCAGGATCCGCAGCCGGTCGATGCCCGTCGCCGAACGCAGCTTGCCGAGCGGGTTGAGCCCGCCGCCACCGCCGCCGCCACGCAGCGAATTGAGCGCGGAGGCCAGCTGGATCGCCTCGGTCGCCGACAGGTCGGTCACCGAACGGCCGAACAGCAGCCGTGCCAGCACTTCATCCTGCGCAAGCGCGGGGGTGGAGGTGAAGGTGATGCGCGGCGCCTGGGCATTGCCACCGACGACGATCGAGGCGGTTACGTCCTCGACGGTGGTGCTTGCCTCGATGTCGATCACGGGGTTGGTGAAGTCCTCGCCCTGGAAGCTGATCTTGCCACGCTCGACATCGAACTCCTTGCCGGCGAACGAATAGGTGCCGCGGATCAGATCCAGGCTGCCAGCGATGCGCGGCGCCGCCGAGGTGCCGCCGATCCGCAGATCCGCCTTCCACTCGGACTCGAGCCCCATGCCGGAAACGTAGAGCTGGTTGGGCGCACGCACGCGCAGGTCGAGCTTGAACAGGCCAACCGGCGCGGCAGGTGCCGCCGGCTTCGGATTGGCCGCAGCCGCGCGCACTTCGCTCTTGCGGCGAATGCCGGTGAGCACGGGCACCTCGGCCGACCCCTGGAAGGCGACGGCATAGCGCGCCTCCGGGATGCTCAGCTGGCCGGTGATCGACCCGCCCTGCGCATTGTTGAGCACGCGGATTTCGCCGCTGGCGGACGCACCGAGGGCGTCGCTGCGCGCGAGTTGTGCATTGTTGAGCGTCGCGCGGATATCGATCGGATAGCCGCTGTCCGCAGCCAGGCCGACACTTCCCTGGGCCGAGAGGCTGCCTTCACCCGCCTTGGCGGTAAGCGTCGTCAGCTCGAAACGGTCGTTGTTGAAGCGGCCGTCGATCTTCATGTTGGTGAGCCGAGTGCCCAGCGCCTCATTCTCATAGGTGAGGTTGTTCGCCCGAACGACGCCCACCAGGCGCGGGGCCTGGACCCGCCCGCCGAAGTCGGCCGCGATGCCGATCGGGCCGGACAGCTGCTGGTTGGCCTGCCCCGCGAACGAGAAGAGTACGCCCGCCGGACCGTTGTAGCGGATGCCGCCGGACAGCGGCGCCGCCATCAAGCGCGTCGACCAGGAGCCGCTACCCGGCGCCAGCGGACGCAGGTTGGCGACCATCCGCCCGACCGTGGTCGTGCCACGGCGGATCAGTGCGCGGCCGCTGCCGCCTTCCGGCTTCAGGTCGCCGGCAAAGACGATGTCGACCGGTTCGGACACCGCGGCCAGGCTGGAGCGGGTGAAGTTGCGCACCGTCAGCCGCGCATCTGCCTGCGGGAAGCTGGCGCCGCTCGGCTGGGCGAAGTCGAGGCTGCCGGTGGCGGTGCCGCCGACCCCCAGGCCCGGCATGAAGGCATTGAGCAGGCTCAGGTCCAGGCTGTCGAGGCGCGACTGGAGCGCCATGCCCGACCCATAGGTGCCGGCGATCCGCATCGATCCACGATCGAAGTTGATGCGGGTCGGGTAGAGGCGATACCCGCCCGAACCCGGTACGATCCGCGCCGGATTGGCGGTGCGGAAGTTCACGTTGTTGCCGACGCCCTGCAGGGCCACGAGATACTCGTTCGGGCTGAGCTTGGCATTTGCGGCGACGCGGAAGGGCACGCCCGACGACCCCTCGGCCAGGAGCTGCGCCGTGCCGTTGCCGCCGCGATAGTTCACCTTCGCCCGCGCGCGGGTCACCACCATCTCGCCGCTGCGGAAGTTGCCGAGCTGGGCATCGGCGACGATCTGCGGCTGGTCGTAAAGGATTGCGGAGGCGTTCACGATCGCCTGGCCGATGGTGATCCCCGACTGGCCCGGGATGCGGGCGTTATAGGCACGCGCGTTGAGGTCGGCGCGCTGATACTTGCCGGCCGCGCCCAGATTGGCGACGCCGTTGATGCCGGAGCCCGAGAAGTTGAGTCGCCCGGCGAACGGCCCGGCGCTCGTCGCCTGGACGCGACCGTTGATGTTCACGCCGGCAAAGGTGGCGGAGCGGATGTCCGCCGTCAGGCGCGGCGCCGTCGCGAGCAGGACATTGGCATTGAAGGGACCATAGTTGGTCCCGCCGGATGCGACGATCGCATAGCGATCCCCCTGCCCGCGGACATCCGCCTTCAGGTCGACAAGACCGACGCCGACGCCCGGACGTGGCGCCCGCAGCGAGACGACCGGCGCGGCCATCGATCCGGACACGCGCGCGCTCAAGGGGCCGTATTGCGTCGAATAGGCATCGGCATTGACCAGCAGCGGCCCGGCTGGATCGTATCGACCCGAACCGCGCAGGACGCGGAACTGCGGCGCGCTCAGCTTCAGGTTCGAGAAGCTGATGATGCCTTCCGGGCTGTAGGCGATGTTGGCCGAGGTGGTCGCATTGCCGCCCAGGAAGTTGCGGATACCCTCGTTGAACAGCTGCTTGGTCTGCGCGACGACCCGGCCGCGGATGCCGTAGCCGCCGTTCGCAGCCGTATAGAGATCCGCGTCGGTCTGGAGATTGATGATGCCGATGCTGGCGACTTCGTAGTTGTTGATCCGCCCCTTCAGCGCGCCGGTGTAGCGGCCGGTCGAAAGGTTGGCGGCGATAATCGCGGTTGCGTCGATGCGGTCCGAGCGCAGGCGCAGATTGTCCGAGAGGACTTGGTCGCCGTTGCTGATGGCCAGATCGCCGTTGATCGCAACGTTGGTGACGAGCCCGCCGGCCGCGGCGTTCAGCCCGGAGACGCGACGCGCCTTGGCGTTGATGGGGATCAGGATGCGCTCGCTGTCGATCGTCGCCTTGCCCTCTGCATACAGCTGCTCAACCACGGTCTCGCCGAAGCCGAGGGCGGCTGCCTGCACCTTGTAATCAACGGTGGGCGTGCGGAACGGGCCGTCGAGCACGACGGCGGCGCGCACCGAGCGGCCGTTGAGGTTCGGCGCAATCGAGCCCGGGGTGAGCAGCATCGCCTCGACCCGGAAATCGCCGAAGCGGCTCTGGCCCAGATCGACCTTGCCGTCGGTAGCCACCGACAGCGCGTCCGAGCGCAGGCGGAGCTTGGCGTCGACGACGCGTTCGTCGAGCGCGGTGTCGAGGGCGATCTCGAGCCGCGGCGCAGTCAGCCGCTCGACCGGTCCTTCGAGGTAGAGACCCGGCCGGGCAAAGCCGCGGACCTGGAAATTGCCGGAGCGACCGAGGACGTTCAGGTCCACGAGCGGCTGCCCGCCAAGCGTCCCGGCAGCGCGGCCGCGCCAGTTGCTCCAGGCACCCCGCCCATCGACGTTCAGCGTCAACGGCGCCTTCAGCCCGGCCAAACCGGCCACCAGCCCGTTGCTAGGGGCGGAAACGCGCAGGTCGACGTCGAGCTTGTTGTCGTCCGGAACCGCGTCGAGGCGGAGTACGAGCTGGTCACCCCCGGCGACGCCCGCGCCCGCGATCGTCGCGCCCGTCGCCTGGATCTGCGCGCGGCGGTCGGCGATGTGCGCCTGACCATCGATCCTGGCGATGTAGCGCTGGCCGGCCACCGCCGGACCGATCTCCAGCCGGCCGACCGACAGCTTGTCGACGTCGATGTCATAATCCGGGAGCAGCGGCCCCTGGTCCTGGCTGGGCGGTGTCGGCAGCAGCTGGGGATTGCGGTCGTAGCGGATCAGCGGGCTGGTCAGCGAGCGTACGTCGACATGGCTGCGCGCAAAGGCAAAGGGGCGCCAGTCGAGCGCAACCTGTGGCGACGAGGCGAACACGCCCTTGGGATCGCGCAGTTCCAGGTCATGGATGACCATCGCGCCGTACAGCGAGCCCTCGATCCTGCCGACATGGACCTTGAGCCCCGAGGCGGTCGAAAAATTGTTGATCTGGCGCACCAGGAAACCCTGGCCCGGACGCGTGTTCAACCCCAGCACCAGGACGACGAGCAGCAGGACCAGCCCAAGCAGGACGATCGCCACCCATTTGGCGATGCGCTGCCACAATGGCCGGCGGTCGATCACGACCACGCGTTCTTCGCCGGCGCCGGTGTCGCGGATCACGTCTTCGGCCATCAGAACGCCTGCCCGATCGAGATGTAGAGGGCCACCTTGGACTCGCCTTCACGCCGCTTCAGCGGCGTTGCGACGTCCACGCGGAGCGGGCCGAAATTGGTGTAGAAGCGGCCGCCGATGCCCGCGCCGAAGCGCAGGTCGGAAGCGTCGGGGGTGGAGCTTTCATAGACCTGGCCGGCATCCAGGAAGGGCACGATGCCGAAGTTGCCGAAGCGATAGCGCGCCTCGATCGCGAATTCGTTGAGGCTGCGCCCGCCGATCGGATCCCCGTCGGGATCGCGGGGCCCCAGTTCCTGATACCCGAAGCCGCGGACCGAGCCGCCACCGCCCGCATAATAGCGCCGCGAGGGTGCGAGGTCGTCGCGGTCGACGCCGACGATGCTGCCGGCGCGCGCGCGGCCAGCGAGCACGATGCTGGAGCTCACCGGATAATAGGCAGTGCCCTCGACCATGAAGCGGCCATAGGGCTTGACGTTGCCGCGTACGGAGGTCTCGGGGCTGGCGTTGAGTTTCAGGCGGAAGCCCTTGGTCGGATTGAGCAGATCGTCCGACGTGTCGAAGCCGCCGAACACCGGCAGCGCGGCGATGAAATAGGTGCCTCGATCGCGCTCGTTCTTTTCGAAGTTCCAGACATCTTCGTTCGTGCCGACCAGTTCGAACCCATAGGAATAGGTGAACCGCTTCTGCCAAATCGGCGTCGAGTCATACGAGATCTTGCCCGCCAGGGTCGCGGTGAACGCTTCATAGGCGTCGTAGTTGGTGTGGTTCGCGTTGGCGGTCAGGCTGACGGTGCGGTCGCGCTGGCCGGCATTCTGCCGGCGGAAGGTGGCGCCCAGCCCCTGCTCCTGCGTGCCGCCGACGCCGGTGATGATCAGCGCACCTTCCGGCTTGAAAAGATTGCGATGCGTCCAGCTGCCCGAGAGACGGAAGCCCTGGCCGGTGCCGTATCCCGCCTCGGCCGCAAGCGTGCGCGCGGGGCCGGCGTTCTGGTGGACGGCGAGGTCGACGATCTCGGTGCCGTCCGCGGCGATCTGGCCGGTCCGCGTCGGCTCGACCGACACGCTGGAGAACAGGCCGGTCGCGACCAGCGCGTCACGCAGGTCGTCGACCTTGCGCGTGTCGAAGAGTTCGCCGCGGTCAAAGCGCGCGAGTACGCCGACATGCTCGGCATCAAAGGCAAGCTTGCCGTCGGTGGTGTAGCCGCCGAACGAGGAACGCGGCCCCGTGTCGACGGGCAGCGTATAGTCGCCAGTGACCGCCTGCTCGTCGAGCAGGATGTCGCGATCGCCGACCTTGACGAAGGGATAGCCCTGCTGCGGCAGCTTCAGGCTGACATTGGCCTCGGCTGCCTGCACCCGCTCCGCGATGATCGGCTCGCCGACCTTGAGCGGCAGTTCCTTGTCCACCAGGTTCGGCGGGGTCGTGGGCTGCGCATCGACCTTGATCGAGGCGAACTTGTACTGGCGACCCGGCGTCGCGTTGATCGTCACCCGGACGTTGCCGCCCTCTGCCTTCTCGATCGTCGAGATGGCGGTGCCGTCGTAATAGCCCTCTGCCTGAAGGATCCGGACGGCGAGTTGCTCGTCCTCCTTGGCGCGCGCACTGATCATCGCGGCATTCGCGGCCTTGCCATCGCCCTTCTTGAGGGAGGACAAGCTACCGAAGCGGTCGAGCGTGTCGATCTCGTCCAAACCGTTGACCGCAACCTTGTAGCGGATCTGCACCGCACGCTCGTCGTCGACACCGGCGACTTCGACCGGGTTCGCGTCAAAGGTGGCGATCGGGGGCAGCGGCTGCGCGAGTTCGGTTTCTTCCGGCAGCGGCGCATCGGCGATCGCTTCGCCGGTCGTGGCGCCTGGCTGCGCCGGTGCTGCACCATTCTGCGCTGGCGACGTGACGCGCGTCGTCGGGGCCGATGTATCCGGGGTGGCGGCGGGCATCGCCTCCAGCGGCGCGTTGATGTCCCCGCTCAGCGGCGGCAGGGAAGTATCGAATTCCGCTTCGGGCACGATGTCGCCCTGCGGCTCGCCCGCTTGCGTCTGGCGATCCTGAGCATTGACGGGGTCGGCCGCCGGAGCGCCGCCTGCGGCAGTAGCGGGCGGGCTTGAGAGCTGCATCACGGGCGCGGCAATCGCGACCGGCATCACGAACGTACTGGCCAACAGGCTCCAGTACAGCTGACGACGATGATCCCCCACACGCTCCCCGCAACTTCTCCAGGCGTACGCGCACACCTGCCCCACGCCGTCCCAACCGATGATGAGGCTTGTTAGTTCCATTCCGGCACAAAGCTTTCGCCCTGCATCCGGATGGCGGCCACGCGCGTTTCAGGGCGAAAGACCGGAATCAAGGATGACACGATGACCGACGCTGCGATCCCAACCGGCAGCCCCCCCGCCGGCCAAAGCGCACCCGCGGCCGACCCGACCGAGACCAAGCTCCATCCGGAGCCGCATGAAGTACCCGGCGTCGACTCCACACGTCCGTGGCAGCATCCCTGGGCGGCCTGGAAGTCGATCCTGAAGCGCGTCTACACGATGGACGGCTATCACAACCTGTCGCTGATGGCCGCCGGCGTCGCCTTTTACTGCTTCCTGTCGTTCGTGCCGCTGCTTGGTGCGATCGTCATGACCTATGGCCTCGTCGCCGATCCGAACACGGTCGCCGAGCATATGAAGACGATCTTCGAGTTGGTGCCAGCCGATGCCGCACGGCTGATCTCCGACCAGTTGATCTCGGTGGCGACCACCGCGGCGTCCAAGGCAGGCCTTGGGCTCGCCATTGCGTTGTTCTTTTCGATCTATGGCGCGATGCGCGCGTCCAGCGCAGTCATCCAGGCGCTGAACGTGATCTATGAGGAAGATGAAAGCCGCAACATCATCCAGACGACGCTCGCCTCGGCGCTGCTGACGGTGGGTGCGGTCGTCGCGGCGCTGGTCGGGCTCTTCTCGGCCGGCGCGCTCGGCTATCTGCAGGGGGCGGCCGATGTGCTCGGACGTGCAGGCGTGATCACGATCCAGATCCTGACCTGGGTGGTCGCGATCCTGATCGCCAGCAGCACCTTTGCCTTTATCTACCGCTATGCCCCGGACCGTGCCCGCGCCCAGTGGCAGTGGCTGTCGATTGGCTCGGTCGCGGCGACCCTGTTGTGGGGCATCGCGACGCTGGGCTTCGGCGTCTATGCGGCCAATTTCGCAAACTACAACGCGACCTATGGCGCACTGGGCGCGGTCGTGGTGCTGCTGATGTGGCTCTACGTCTCCTGCTACGCCGTGCTGATCGGCGCGGAGATCAACGCAGAGTCCGAACGCCAGACCGGGGTGGACTCGACCACCGGCCGTGCCCGCCCGCCGGGCCGTCGCGGCGCTACCATGGCCGACCAGTTGCCCAGCAAGCGCCAGGCGAAGCCGCGCCGCGACAAATATTGAGCTCCTCTCGCGGCCTGGTGGGCGAGTTCGGGCAGCGGAACCCGACTCGTCCGCCAGACGTAGTGGCGCCTCAAGAGGATCGAATCCAACCTATGTTTCACTGGAAGCACGAAGCGCAGGATCGCCTGGAAGCGCTCCTGTTCGCGCACGTCAGCGACCGCGACTTCCCTTGCGTGGGCGCCAAGGCTGCGCTTGCGAAGGGCACGCTGGAGGTGCTCGGCTGCACGCGTATCGATAGCGCGTGGGACGATGTGCGCATTCACGACGCGCTGCTGCGCTTTGCCGAAGAGTATCGGCGCGACAAGACCATGTATCGCAGCTTTGCGGTCGTGTTCGACGGACCGGAGACGCTGTCGGAAGCCGAGTTCGAGCGGGCGCTGTGGCAGCGCGTCCAGTCCCTGTCCGACAAGGATGTGTGGCGCGGCCAGGAATATGACGCACGCGTCAGCCCCGATCCGGAGAACCCGCATTTCTCGCTGAGCTTCGGGGGCGAGGCGTTCTTCGTGGTTGGGCTGCATCCCCATTCCAGCCGCCCGGCGCGCCGGTTCGACCGGCCGACGATGGTGTTCAATCTGCACGACCAGTTCGAGCGCCTGCGCGCCGAGGGCAAGTACGAGAGCATGCGCGAGAAGATCCTGGTGCGGGATGAGGCGCTGGCAGGATCGCGCAACCCCATGCTCGCCCGCCACGGCGCTGCCAGCGAGGCGCGCCAGTATAGCGGGCGCGAGGTCGACGCGGCCTGGCGTTGCCCGTTCCACTACTCCGGAGACGAGTGATCCCCGACCATATCATTCCCGAACGAAGCGGCACCGCCTTTCGGCTGGCGAAGGGCGACACGCTGACCGTGATCGACCCGCGCGGCGAGCAGGTCGCCGACCTGCTGGCGTTCAACGCGCACGACCTGGACGAGGTGATCTCGTCGGGCCGAACGCTGGACTATGCCGAGACGCTGTACCTTTCGACCGGGCACATGCTCTATTCCAACCGCTCGCAGGTGATGCTGGAGATCATCGAGGACACGGTCGGTCGGCACGATTTCCTGCTGACCCCCTGCTCCTACGACACCTTCCATCATTTCTACCCAAAGCTGCCGCCGCATCGCGGCTGCTTCGGCAATCTGGCGGCCGCGCTGGAGCCCTATGGCGTAGCGCCGGACCGCATCCCGGTGGCGTTCAACTGCTTCATGAACGTGCCCATCGACGGCGAGACGGGCAAGCTCAAGGTGCTGCCACCGATCAGCAAGGCGGGCGACTTCATCCGCTTCCGCGCGCACATGGACCTGGTGATCGGCCTTACCGCCTGTTCCGCGCCCGATTCCAACGGAGGCACGTTCAAGCCGATCCATTACCGGGTGGAGCAGGCGGCGCTCGCGGGCGCGGTGGCTTAGGTTTAGGGCGAACGCACCGGCGTCGGTGTCCGCTGCGAACGGGGACGCTCAAGCCGCTGCTTGTGTGAGTAGCCACAGCAGGAAGGCCGCCGGGGCGAGCAGCGTGCCGAGGGGGAGCCGGTCGGTCGCGGTGAGCGGCCGGCGGCGAATTCGGCTGGCCAGCACCACCGCCAGTCCAAGCAGGCAGGCGAGAAGCAGCACCAGCGGGAGCGCGCGCCAGCCGAGCCAGAGGCCGATCGCGCCGAACAGCTTCGGGTCCCCTCCCCCCAGGCCCATCCGCCCGCGCGCGGCGCGATAGGCGGCGGCGACCAGCCACAGCACACCGAAGCCCGCCACGCCGCCGATGAGACGGTCGACGAGCGGCGGATCGAGGCCGACGAGGCCGCCGCCGATCCCGAGCAGCGCCAGCGTGGCAGTGAGCGGATCGGGCAGCCAGAAGGCGCGCAGGTCGATGGCGGCAAGCGTCAGGAGCAACCAGCCGAACACCGCGCCGGCAACGCCTGGCCAACCGGGCGCGGCCAGGCCGCTGGCGATGCCGACGGCCAGGGCGAGGAGTTCGACGGCCAGGTGGCTGGGGGCGATGCTGGCGCCGCAGCTTCGGCAGCGGCCGCGCTGGGCAAGAAAGCTCAGCACCGGCACCAGCTCGATGGCGCGCAAGGTGCGGTTGCACCCGTCGCAGGCGGAACGGCCGGAGAGGCTAGATCGCCCCTCCGGCCAGCGGATCGCGAGCGTTGCGATGAAGCTGCCGAAGACGAGCCCAAGCAGGCCCAGGCTTGCCGGCCAGATCCAGGGATCAGCCACGGGTGGACTCCGTCCGGCGAGGCCTCTGCAAAGGGCCCAACAGCCGCGTCCTCCCTGCGCCGGCAGCGATCCAGGGCCAGGCAGAACAAGGGCCTGCGACGCTTGTGGCCCTGGGCTCCTGCCTCTGCGGGAATACGAACAGGGATCGTTGCAAGGGCATGGTCAGGCGACGGCGATCGCGGACGTTACAAGTCCTCGCCGGGGTCCACGCCCCACAACCGCGCCTGCTCGACATAGCCGCCACGCCCCTTCACGTCGAAATAGCACCAGCCGGCCGCGCAGCGGCTGAGCCGGCCGACCACGCCCGGGGCAGCGCGCCAGTCGACATGGGCAGAGGCGTTGGGGGCGGAGCGCAGCTCGACCAGACCGCCGTTCACATATCCGGTGCGCTGGTCGGACAGCAGCCCGACCTGCATCCAGCCCTGGGTACCGTCCGGGTCCTCGACCTTGCGCCAGTCCTGGTAGATGTCGACGACCTTGATCGGCAGGTCGCGGCGGTGAAAGGCCCAGCTGACCGGATAATTCTTGCCGGGGCCGGTACGCATCCGCGCCTCGCCGGCTGCGATCGAGGCGTAATAGGGCGGCTTGCGCTTCTGTGCGCTCGCCTCGCTCACCGGGAGCACCGCAGCGGCGAGCACTGCCGCGCCGCCTGCCCAAACCACCAAATGCCGCATGCGTCGTCCTTTTTTGTGCCCCGCAGCATCGTATCGCGTTCGCCCGGTCGGCTTCAACCGTCCTGCAGGGCGGAAAGGGGGAACCCCTTTGCTGCACATGCTTTGGTTCAGCAGTCATTAACCGGAGACTTGACGATGAAGAAGTTGATCGCCCCCGCCCTGTTGCTCGCCGTCGCCGTGCCGCTCAGCGCGTGCTCGACCCTTACCGGTGCAGGCGTTGGCGCAGCGGGTGGTGCCGGGCTTGCCGCGGCGACCAACGGCGATGTCGAAAAGGGTGCAGCCGTGGGCGGTGTTGGCGGCGCGGTGGTCGGCACGGTCGTCGACTAAGCTTCCGCAGGCGCTTCGCAGCGCCTGGCAATAAGGGCACGGGCGCTGCGTCGTCCGTGCCCTTTACCGTATCAGTCGCCGGTCAGGATGCGATCGACCAGCTGCTTCACCGACGGCACGAAGCCGTTGGAGTAGAAGGGGTCGCGCTTGAAGTTATAGGCGGCGTGGCCGGCGAACATCAGGTTGTTGTCCACGGGTCCGCCATGGGCGATGTCCTGCAGCGTCTTCTGGATGCAGAAGCTGCGCGGATCGGCCAGGCGCCCGGTCGAGTTGGTCTCGGTATCCGCCCAGGACGAGAAGCTGCACTGGCTGAGACAGCCCATGCAGTCGGCCTGGTCCTTGCGGATGATCTGCTTTTCCTCCGGCGTCACGAACACCAGCGTGTTGTCCGGCGTCTTGAGCGCGTCGGTGAAGCCGGCGCCGAACCATTGGCGCGCGCGCAGCAGGTCGTTGCGCGTGACCCAGAAGTTCTTGCCCTTCACGCCGACGTCCAGCTGGAAGCTGTGATCGCCGGCCTCCTGCGTGGTGAAGGCGATCTGCCGGTCCGAGCGCGCCTCCAGGCTGCGCAGGAACGGGTTGCGGACGGCCGACGAATAGAAGCCGGTCGGCGAGAAGCGGTGGAGAAGGACGTCGCCCTCCTCGATCTGCATCAGGCGCTGCTTCCACTCTTCCGGGATCGGGCTTTCCTGAGTCAGCAGCGGGCGCGTACCGAACTGGAAAGCGATCTTGCCGAGCTCGGGATTGTCGATCCAGTC
This sequence comes from Sphingomonas sp. PL-96, assembly GCF_020707215.1. Taxonomy (GTDB): domain Bacteria; phylum Pseudomonadota; class Alphaproteobacteria; order Sphingomonadales; family Sphingomonadaceae; genus Sphingomonas. The sequence goes on along the minus strand of NZ_JAJFET010000001.1, from coordinate 626,720 downwards.
GTTCCAGTCGCGCAGGTACCAGACGCCGCCGGCCATCACGATCGGCACGTCGTCGGAGATGCCGCCCTCGCGCATCGTGTCGCGCAGCGCCTTCACGCGCGGATAGGGATCCTGCGGGGCGAGCGGGTCCTCTGCGTTCGAAAGACCATTGTGGCCGCCGGCAAGCCAGGGATCCTCATAGACCACCGCGGCGAGCCATTCGGCTGCCTTGGAATAGGCGCGCTTCCACAGCGCGCGGAACGCGCGGCCGGAGCTGACGATCGGGAGATAATGGACGTTGTGCTCGGCGGCGATCTCGCTGAGCTTGTAGGGCATGCCCGCGCCGCAGGTGACGCCTGCGACCATGCCGCGGGTGCGCTCCAGCACGCCTTGGAGGACGCGCTGCGCACCGCCCATTTCCCAGAGCACGTTGATGTTGATCGCGCCCTTGCCGCCGGCGATTTCCCAGGCGCGCTTCACCTGCTGGACGGCGCCCTCGATCGCATATTCGACCAGTTCCTCATGGCGTTCGCGGCGGGTCAGCGCGCGATAGACCTGCGGGATGATCTTGCCCTCGGCATCATAGCTGTCGGCGTTCACTGCCGAGACGGTGCCGATGCCCCCGGCCGCGGCCCAGGCGCCTGCGGACGCGTGGTTGGTGGCGGCAACGCCCTTCCCTCCCTCGACCAGCGGCCAGACCTCACGGCCGTTGTAGCTGATGGGGGACAGACCTTTGAACAAACCAACCTCCGAATGATGCCCGACGAACCCGCGCGGCGGACCAGCGATGCCGCGCCTTTACTGCCCAAATTCCTTGCGCGCGAGAGAATTACGCTTGGGGAGACAGCGCCCCCGGCTTGCCCATCGCCTGATCGTACAGCGCCGCATAGGCAGCGATCATCGTCTTCTCGTCGAACAACGCACGAGCGCGCGCCTGGTTCGCAGCGCCCACGCGGCCGCGCGCGGCCGGATCCTGCGCCAGCACCTGGAGCCGGTCGCGCAGGTGCACCTCGTGCCGGTCGATGCCCATATAGGGGGTGTTCTCCTCCGCCACCATCTGCGGGATGTCGCCCACGGGCGGCGCAACGACGGGCAGGCCCGCGGCCATAGCCTCCATCACCGAAATCGGCTGCTGCTCGCTCTTGGACGAAAGCGCGAAGATGTCGAACAGCCCCATGTAGCGGTGCGGCTCGGGCAGGAAGCCCGGCAGATGGACGCGGTCCTCGATCCCCATCGCCTCGGTCGCGTCCAGGATCGCCTGCCGCTCCGGGCCGTCGCCGACCAGCACCAGTTGCACGTCCTCGACGATGCCGCCGACGGCACGCACCAGCAGCGGCAGGTCCTTGACCTCGCGGAAGCCCGCGAGCGAGCCGATCACGACCTCTCCGGGCGTGCGGCGGAAGCCGGGGATCGCGTCCGGCGCGCAGCCGGCGGCGTATTTCTCGACCGGGATGCCGTTGCCGATGCGATGGACCCGGGCGCGGGGCTGGCGCCAGGTCTTGAGCGCGATTTCCTCCAGCGCATGGCTCGGCACCACCAGCGCATGGGCGGCGCCCAGCGCAAAGCGGCGGTACATGTTGCGCACGGGGCTGAGCCGCTGCGCCTCGTCCTGGTTGAAGCCATCCTCATGGTGGACGACGGGCGGCATGGTCTTGCCGAACGCCCGGCGCGCCATCACGCCGTCGATCGCGCCCCAATTGTAGGTGAGCACCAGGTCGAAGCGGGACGCATAGCGGGCGATCGCCTCGTAGCGCGCGACCGAGGGCTTGCCGGTGAGTGGCGGCGGGTTCTGCGCGATCTCGTAGCGGATGCCCTTGGCGATCCAGTCGCGCGCGCCGGTCTGCTCCGGCACGCCCGAGACGATGGTGTGTACGGCACGATCACCCCAGGCGTTCATCAGCCGGACGGCGCGCTGTTCCTTGCCGCCAGGCGCGAAGCTGGAATGGAGGTGGAGGATACGGACGGGCATGGGGAGACCTTCAGGCGAGGCGGGCGAGCAGGCGGTCGACCGCAGCGGCGGCCTCCGGCTCCTCAAGCGTCGGGGCGTGGCCGGTGCGGGCAATGGTGACCAGCTCGGCATCCGGAAGGCGCTCGGCCATGCGATCGGCCACCTCGGCCGAGAGGATGTCCGAACGTTCGCCGCGGATCAGCGCCACCGGCTTGCCGCGCAGCGCATCAAGTGCGGGCCACATGTCCGGGCCTGCCTCGTTGCCGGGGACACGGAATGGCTCGGCGATCTTCATGTCATAGTCGAGCAGGATGCGGCCGGAGCTGTTGAGCCGGTAGAGACGCTTGGCCATGACCAGCCATTCAGCGATGCCATAGTCCGGATAGGTGTCGCCATGCGCCTCCGCCAGCGAACGCGCGGCGTGCATCCAGGTTGGATGCCACAGCTGGCGGCCGACATAGCTGCGGATGCGCCCGAGCCCGGCGGGCGACAGCTCCGGCCCGACGTCGTTCAGGAGCGCGCCGGCCACCCGCTCGCCCTCGGTCGCGGCGAGCAGCATCGCGAGGATACCGCCCATCGAGGTGCCGAGGATCACCACCCGGTCGAGCTGCAAGTGCGCGAGCAGCGCGTCGATGTCCTGCAGATAGGTGAGCGGGACATAGGTCATCGGATCGCGCGCATAGGCGCTTTCGCCGCGGCCGCGCATCTCGGGCACCACCAGTCGCCAGTCGCCCGCCAGCCGCGCGGCCACGCCTTCGAAATCGCGGGCATTGCGGGTGAGGCCGTGGAGGCACAGGATCGCGGGACGGTCGCTGCGCCCGGCATAGTCACGCAGGTGCAGTCGCAGCCCGTCGTTGGACCACCAGAAATCGTCCTGCCAGGCGCCGGCACGGGGCGGATTGCGTCTGTCGGTCATCGCTCCCCATATCGCCGTATGGCCAATCGCTCGCAACCCAATCCGTTGGCCGTCTCCTATCGCCCGAACAGGCGATCCCGACGCTCGCGCGGTTCGTCCACAACGCGTTCGGGGGCACCATCCCCGGCGAGCCGCGCTATGGCGACGCGTTCGCGCCGGTGCGCGAGGCGCTTCGCTGAACTGGCACAAGGCCGGTGTTTCGGGCAGACTGGCCGGGGAGAGGATCAGGGTCTGATCAACGAGGGCCAATGAGCGACAACGAAATCGTCTCGACCGAACCGGCGACCGGCGCCGTTGTCTGGCGTGGCGCCTGCGGCAGTGTCGATGCCGAAGTCAGCCAGGCGCGCGAAAGCTGGGCCGGCTGGGCAGCGCGGCCGCTCGCCTTCCGCGTGGAGACGCTGCGCCGCTTTGCCAACGTCGTGCGCGCCCGTGCCGACAGCTTTGCGGACCTGATCGCGCGCGAGACCGGCAAGCCGCTGTGGGAAGCGCGCGAGGAGGTGGAGGCGGTGACCGGCCACGTCGACGTCGCCATCTCCGCCTTTGCCGAGCGCACCGGACAGCGCCGGCTGGACTCGCAAATGGGCATGCGACTGGCGCTGCGACACAAGCCGCACGGGGTGATTGCGGTGCTGGGGCCCTATAACCTGCCGGCGCAGATCCCGAACGGCCACATTGTGCCGGCCCTGCTTGCGGGCAATGCGGTGGTGTTCAAGCCATCGGAAAAGACCCCCGCCGTCGGGGCCTTCCTGGTCGACTGCTACCGGGCGGCAGGCGTGCCCGAGGGCTGCGTCCGCCTGCTGATTGGGGACGCGGAGACCGGGCGCGCGCTGGCGGGCCATCGGTTGGTCGACGGGCTGTTGTTCACCGGATCCGCGCGCACCGGCATCGCGCTCAACCGCCAGTTCGCGGAGCATCCCGAAAAGATCCTGGCGCTGGAAATGGGCGGCAACAACCCGATCCTGGTGTGGGATACCCCCGACCTCTACACGGCGGCGGTGCTGGTGCTGCAGTCCGCCTTCACGACCGCAGGCCAGCGCTTCACCGCCGCCCGAAGGCTGATCGTCGACCAGCGGCTGGCCGAGCCGCTGCTGGAAGAGATCAACCGCCTGATCGACCGGCTGATCCTGGGCGAGCCGCATGCCGACCCTGCCCCCTTCCTGGGCCCGGTCATCGACAACGACGCCGCCGACACGCTCACCGAATGCTTCCTGGACCTGTCCACCCGAGGCGGCCGGCCGATCCGCTATCTGGAGCGCCCGGTGGAAGGACGGCCCTTCCTCACTCCTGCGCTGATCGACATGACCGACAGCGAGCGGTCGGACGCGGAATATTTCGGCCCCATCCTCCAGGTCATCCGCACCGGGACGTTCGAAGAGGCGGTCGCGGAGGCGAACAACACCCGCTACGGCCTGTCGGCGGCGCTGGTGAGCCAGGATCCCAGGCGGTACGATGCCTTTTGGGCGAACGTGCGCGCGGGCATGGTGAACTGGAACCGGCCGACGATCGGTGCATCGCCGAAGGCCCCGATCGGAGGCGTGGGCTGGTCGGGCAACCATCGCCCGGGCGGCTTCTATGCCGCCGACAGCTGCGCGTATCCGGTGGTGTCGTCCGAGGCGGAGCAGGCGCGCGCCTTTATCGGCATCGGCCTTCGCGACAGCTGACAAAGTTTCGCTACGGCAGCGCGAAGCAAGGGTGGCGTTGCGAGTGGCGGCCTGACGCGCCATTTGGCCAGCATGGCGACGCTACTCGATCCGCACGCGCGTGGGCGCGTCATCCTGGTGGGCGCAGGACCCGGCGATCCGGGCCTGCTGACCGTGCGCGCAGTCGAGGCGCTGAAAAGCGCCGACGTGGTGGTGCACGACGGGCTGGTGGATGCGCGGGTGCTCGACATCGCCCCGGCCTCCGCCCAGCGCATCTCGGTCGCCAAACGCCGCTCGCGCCACACGCTGCCGCAGGAGTCGATCAACGCGCTGATCGTCGCGCATGTGAAGACCGGCGCCATCGTCGTGCGGCTGAAGGGCGGCGATCCCTTCATCTTCGGCCGCGGCGGCGAGGAAGTCGAAGCGGTGCGCGCTGCCGGCCTGACTGTTGAGGTGATCCCCGGCGTGTCGGCGGCGCTGGGCTGTGCGGCCGGTGCCATGCTGCCGCTCACCCATCGCGACTGGTCTTCGGCGGTGAGCTTCGTCGCAGGCCAGTGCAAGGGGCTGACCGACCAGGACTGGTCGGGCCTAGCCGGCAAGGGCCGCACGCTGGTGATCTACATGGGCGTCGCGACGGCCGAGGCGATTGCGGACAAGCTGATGGCCGACGGTGTCGCGCCGGACATGCCGGTAGCGGTGCTGGAGCGCGGCACCCTGCCCGGCGCGCGGGCGCTGCGCACGCTCCTCGCCGACCTCGGCCCGATGGTCGGGCGCGAGGGCGTGCAGAGCCCGGCGGTGATCGTGGTGGGCGAAGTCGTCCAACTGGCGGATGCAGAGGACAAGCTGGGCGCATGGGCGACCGCAGCGGAGGCAATGGCGTGAAAATCCTGACGGGCAATGATCTGGCGAGCGGCGACGTGGTGTGGTGGACCGGCGGCGGTTGGTCGCGCCACCTGGAGGAGGCGGTCGACGTCGGCACCAATGGCGAGGCGATCGCCCATGTCGAAGAAGCCGCGCTGCGCGTGAACGTGCCCTACGTGATCGATGCCGAAGCGACTGCGGAAGGCCCCCGCCCCGCGCATATCAAGGACCGCATCCGGGCGCTGGGCCCGACGGTGCGGCCCGACCTGACGCTGAAGCCTGCCGATCCGGATGCCGGAAGCTGGGTAATCTGAACGACCGCCGCGGCGCCAACCGGCGCGCGATCCCGGCCCAGGCCGGTGTGACGAGGGTAGCATGTACAAGTACGACGAATATGACCGCTCGATCGTCGAGGGCCGGATCGCGGAGTTCAGCGATCAGGTTGCGCGACGCCTGTCGGGCCAGATCACCGAGGATCAGTTCAAGCCGCTGCGGCTGATGAACGGGCTCTACCTGCAGCTGCACGCCTATATGCTGCGGGTCGCCGTCCCCTATGGCACGATGGACAGCCGCCAGATGCGGATGCTGGGCCATATCGCGCGGACCTATGATCGCGGCTACGGCCACTTCACCACGCGCCAGAACCTGCAGTTCAACTGGATCAAGCTGGAAGATACGCCCGCGATCCTGCGCGAGCTGGCGACGGTCGAGATGCACGCCATCCAGACCAGCGGCAACTGCATCCGCAATATCTCGTCCGACCAGTACGCCGGTGCGTCCGCCGACGAGGTGACGGACCCGCGCCCCTGGGCCGAGCTGCTGCGCCAGTGGTCGACCTTCCACCCCGAGTTCACCTACCTGCCGCGCAAGTTCAAGATCGCGGTGATCGCCGCCGACGAGGATCGCGCGGCAATGCGCCTGCACGACATCGGGCTGCAGATCCTCGAGCGCGACGGCAGGCTGGGTGCTGCGGTATATGTAGGCGGCGGCATGGGCCGGACGCCGATGATCGCCTCGCTGATCCGCGACTTCGTGCCGTTCGAGGACTTCGTCAGCTATCTGGAAGCGTGCCTGCGCGTCTACAATCGCTACGGACGGCGCGACAACATCTACAAGGCGCGGATCAAGATCCTGCTCCACGAGATCGGCGCCGACGAATATCGCCGCCAGGTGGAGGAAGAGTTCGTCGCGGTGAAGGCGCTGGGGATCGACCCGCCGCAGGCCGAGTTCGACCGTATCGCCGCGCATTTCGCGCCGCCCCCGTTCGAGCAGGGCCTGTCGGACGAGCTGGACCGCAGCGATCCCGACTTCGCGGTCTGGCTCGACCAGAACGTCAAGGCGCACAAGCAGCCGGGCTATGCGATCGTCAACATCAGCCTGAAGCCGACCAAGGGCATTCCGGGCGACGCATCGGCCGACCAGATCGACCGCATGGCGGAGCTTGCCGAGCGCTACAGCTTCGACGAGCTGCGCGTGACCCATGCGCAGAACATCGTTCTGCCGCATGTCCGCAAGGCGGACCTGTACGCGGTGTGGCAGCAGCTGGTCGACGCGGGCCTTGCCGAGGCGAACCTGGACCTGATCGGCGACATCATCGCCTGCCCGGGGCTCGACTATTGCAGCCTCGCCAATGCGCGCTCGATCCCGCTGGCTCAGAAGATCGCGGGGCGCTTTGCCGACCTCGGCCGGCAGCGCGACCTGGGCGAGCTGAAGCTGAAGATTTCGGGCTGCATCAATGCGTGCGGCCATCACCATGCCGGGCACATCGGCATCCTGGGCGTGGACCGGAAGGGCACGGAGAATTTCCAGCTGCTGCTGGGGGGATCGGGTGCCGAGGACGTGAGCCTGGGCAAGATCACGGGCCCGGGCTTTTCCGAGGACGGGGTGGTCGACGCGATCGAGCGCGTGACCGACCGCTATCTTGCCGAGCGGCAGGAGGGCGAGCGCTTCGTCGACACATACCGGCGCATCGGCATGGAGCCGTTCAAGGAGGCGATCTATGGCTGAGCTGACTACCAACCCGGCCGATGCCGAGGCGAGCTTCCTGCGCTTTCGCGACGATGCGCCGCATGACGAGCCGGCGGTGACGCTGGACGCGTTCCTGGGCCAGTCCAACGCCACGGCGGTGCGGCTGGAGGCGGGCGACGACGCACGCGCGCTGCTGCCCTATCTCGGCCGCATCGCACTGGTGGAAGTGAGCTTCCCCAAGTTCCGCGACGGTCGCGGCTATTCCTCGGCACGCGTCCTGCGCGAGGCTGGCTATGAGGGCGAGCTGCGCGCGCAGGGTGACGTGCTGGTCGACCAACTGCTGCCGATGCGGCGCTGCGGGTTCGACAGCTTCGCGCCCGAGGCGCCGATCGACCAGGCGACCGCCGAGGCGGCGCTCAGCCGCTACGCGCATTTCTACCAGCGGGCTGCCGACCCGGTGCAACCGGTGTGGAAACTGCGTCATGGCTAATGCCGCGCGGCGCATCATCGACGTGCTGGATGTCGCCCCCCGCTTCACCCTGGTGGATGCGGCGCGACTGAACGAGCGGTTCCGCGGCGTGACCACGCAGGAGATGTTGCGCGTGGCACTCGGCGAAGGGCTGCTCGGTGAAGTGGCGGTGGTGTCGTCGTTCGGGGCGGAGTCGGCCGCGCTGCTGCACTTGGTGGCGAGTGTCGACCGGTCCGTGCCGGTACTGTTTCTGGATACGGGGAAGCATTTTCCGGAAACGATCGCCTATCGCGACGAACTGGTGCGCTTCCTGGGCCTCACCGACCTGCGCATCGTGCTTCCCGACGCCGAGCGGCTGGCGGCGCGTGACGAGAGCGGGTTGCGCTGGTCCTATGACCCCGACGGCTGCTGCGAGATCCGCAAGGTCGAGCCGCTCGCCCGCGGGCTGGCGAACTTCGACGCGAGCTTCACCGGGCGCAAGGCTTTCCAGGCAGCGACGCGAGCGAACCTGCCGCGTTTTGAACTGGACGGCGACCGGCTGAAGGTGAACCCGCTCATCACCTGGTCCAAGGAAGAGCTGGACGCCTATTTCGTCGCGCACGACCTGCCGGTGAACCCGCTGGTGGCGATGGGCTATCCGTCGATCGGCTGCCAGCCGTGCACCAACAAGGTGGCGCCGGGCGAAGACCCGCGCTCCGGCCGCTGGAGCGGCTGGAACAAGACCGAATGCGGGATCCACACCCCCATTCCCGACGGCGACCCGAACCAGCCCGTCTTCTGACCGGCCGCGGCTAGGCCGCGCTGAGTATCTCCTCTCGCCCTCGGTGCTCTCGCGAAAGCGGGAGGCCGGGGGCGTTTGCGTATTGCCCTGGAAGTCTGGCGCTCTCGTGATTGCGGGAGGGCTTCTGCGCGCCTGGGGCATGTGGGCGGGGCTGTGGATAAGTTGTTGGCGGACAGTGGGCGGGGCGTTGGCTTGGGGTGGATCGGGCGTTGAATGTGGCGGTGGATAGGCTGTGGGCGGCTTGTGCGCAGGCTTGTGGACGGAGTGTGGGCAGCATGTGCAAAACACTGTGGATAAGCTGTGGGTCGTGCGTGCATGGACACGTGGAGGGATTGGTGAATCCTCGCTGCACAAGCTGTGGATAAGTTGTGGAGGGACACCTCCGCAGCGGTCGAGAATTGCCGGTGTTTGTGGCGCAGCCGACGGATGCCACAAGCGAGAAGGGTACCCCGGCGACGGCCGGGCCCAGTTGGGATGATGGTGCGGGGGTGCGCTGACGCCGACAACACCGCGGCTGGTCCGAGAGGTTGCCGCGGCCTTCGCCTAGGCCTCACCGTGCTCCTGCGCAGGCAGGAGCCCAGGGTTGCGACACTCCGCGAGCAGTTGTTCTGCTTGGCCTGGATCCCTGCCTGTGCAGGAGTACGGCGGGCTCGGGGAGCTGTTGCGGGTTGCGCGGCAATTCCCGTGGGCCGGGCGGATGGAACGGTGACGCGCCCACGTCCGACGGCACCGTAACTGGACCCCGGCCTTCGCCGGGGTACGTGGTATATGAGGGTGGCGCCGTCGCGCTTTACGGGTGCCGGCGCGGGATGCCGTGGCGGGCGGCAAGTGCCTCGAGGATAGCGTCGCGGGTGTCGGCGAAGCGTAGGCCGTTGGCCTCCCCCGTCGCGAGCGCTGCGGGCGCATCGTCGGCGAGAATCAGCAGGGGAAGCGCTTGGTGCGCCTCCCCTACCAGCGCCACCACCCGCTCGCGCGGGCGGGCCCAGGCGACGTGCTCGACGTCCAGGCGCTCCCGCAGGCCCGGATAGGCCGCGAGCACGCCCTCGATCACAATGCAGTCGAAGCAGAAGTAGTGGGCGTCAGGATACGCCGGATCCGTGCTCGCCGGATCGATCAGGATCAGCAGGTCGCGTGCACCCTGCCCGCCCGCCTCACTCATTGTCGAAGCTGCCATAGCCTTCGCCGACATAGTCGCTGAAGCGCGTGATCGTCGGCTCGAACTTCATCGTGACCTTGCCGGTGGCGCCGTGACGCTGCTTGGCGATGATGAGCTCGGCAAGGCCATAGACGCGCTCCATGTCGACCGCCCATTTGGCGTGATCCTCGAACACGCGGGCGTCGTCGCCGTCACGCGGGCGCTTGGGCTCCTTGGCGGCGACGTAATAGTCCTCGCGGTACACGAACCACACCATGTCGGCGTCCTGCTCGATCGAGCCGGATTCGCGAAGGTCGGAGAGCTGCGGGCGCTTGTCTTCGCGCTGCTCCACGGCACGGCTGAGCTGCGAGAGTGCGATCACGGGTACGCCGATGTCCTTGGCGAGCGTCTTCAGGCCGCGGCTAATCTCCGAGATTTCGTTCACGCGGTTGTCGGAGCGACCGGTGCCCTGCAGCAGCTGGAGATAGTCGACCACCACCAGCCCGAGTTGGTCGTCCAGGCGGCGGTGGAGACGCCGCACGCGCGTGTGCAGGCCGCTGATCGAAAGACCGGCGGTGTCGTCGATGTAGAGCGGCAGCGATTCTAGGTCCGCGGCGGCGTCGGCGAGCTTCACGAACTCCGCCTTGCTGATCTTGCCCATGCGCAGCGCTTCGGAGCTGATGCCGGACTGTTCGGCGAGAACGCGGGTGGCGAGCTGGTCGGCCGACATTTCCAGGCTGAAGAAGGCGACCTTCGCGCCGACCGACTTGCCCTTTTCGACGCCCGCGCGCTGATCGTCCATGAAGCGGCGCGCGGCGTTGAAGGCGATGTTGGTGGCCAGCGACGTCTTGCCCATGCCGGGGCGGCCGGCGAGGATGATCAAGTCGGAATGGTGCAGACCACCGATCCGCGAGTTGATGCTGTCCAGGCCGGTGGTGACGCCCGAAAGGCCGCCGCCCGAATTGAGCGCGCGGTCAGCCATCGCCACGGCCATGGTCGTCGCCTGGGCGAAGCTCTTGACCGTGTTGGCGGTGGTGCCCTCCGCGGCGACGCGGAACAGCGCCTCTTCGGCCTGCTCGATCTGCTTGCGGGGATCGATCGTCTGGCTGGTGTCGAGCGCATTCTCCACCAGCGTAGTGCCGACCGTGATCAGCGCGCGCAGCTGGGCGAGGTCGTAGATCTGCTCGGCAAACTGCTTGGCACCCAGCAGGCCCGCGCCGCTGCCGGTCAGCTGGGCGAGATAGCCGGGGCCACCCAGCTCGCGCATGCCGGCGTCGTCCTCGAACAACGGGCGCAGCGTCACCGGGTTGGCCAGCATGTTCTGGCGGCGCACGTCGCGGATCTTTTCGAAGATGCGGGCGTGGACGGGTTCGAAGAAATGGTCCGGCTCGAGTCGCTCGACGATGTCGTCGGCCAGCCGGTTGTCGATCATCATGGCGCCCAGGAGCGCCGCTTCGGCCTCCACGTTCTGGGGGAGGCGCGCAGCCGGGGACGGAGCGGACGAGCCGCCGATATGTGCAAGTGTGGCCATGGCGTGCTTTTCCCAGACGCGGCCGCCAAGCTCAAGCGACACCGACGAAACATCTGTGGACAGAGGCGTTTCGCCGGCTTGGGCGTTGCCTTGCCACGCCAAACGGTTAAGCGCTGCCTTCACCATGGCCGATCCGCGGATCATCGACGTCTCGCTCGACGAGCGCACCATTCTCTGGCGCAACGCGGACGTCGAACAGGAACGGCGGATCGCGATCTATGACTTGCTGGAGGGCAATCGGTTCGCGCCCCAGCGGGTCCATGCCGACGGCTATGCCGGGCCGTACCGTGTGCGACTGCGGGTGGAGGACGGGCGGCTGGCGATCGACATCCGCCGCGCCGACGACAGCCCGCTCGAAACGCTGGTGCTGGGACTTGCCCGGTTCCGCCGGCCGATCCGGGACTATTTCGCGATCTGCGACAGCTATTACCAGGCGATCCGCCAGGCGACGCCGCAGCAGATCGAGACCATCGACATGGCGCGCCGGGGGCTCCACAACGAAGGCGCCGAGCTGCTGATCGAGCGGCTCCGCGGCAAGATCGAGATCGATTTCGATACGGCGCGCCGCCTCTTCACGCTCATCTGCGTGCTGCACATCAGGGGTTGAATTCAGGGAATGCGGGTTTTGAAGGCGGTGCTCGCCATCGCAGCGGCGTTGTGTCTCGCCGGTGCTGCGGGCTGGCATTATGCGACCGACTGGCGGCCCTCCACGGGGGAATATCCGGTACAAGGCATCGACGTGTCGGAGGAGACCGGGCCGATCGACTGGCTGACGGCGCGTGCCCGCGGCGTGGACTTCGCCTATGTCCGCGCGATCGGCGACGGCACCCGCCGCGACCGGCTGTTCCAGTCCAACTGGGCGGCGTTGGGGGAAGCGGGCATCCGCCGCGGCGTGATCCACCAGTTCTCGCTGTGCCGGCCGGCAGAGGCGCAGGCCGACGCGTTCGTCACCTTCGTGCCCCGCGCGATCGATGCGCTGCCCACGGTGCTGGAGCTGGACTTCGACCAGGGCTGTGCCCGGCAACCGGATCGCGCAGCGGTGTTGGGGTCGATCCGTGCGTTCCTGAAGGTCGTGGAGCACCACACCGGTTCGCCGATGCTGCTCAAGGTCTCCGAGCCGTTCGAAAAGGCCTATCAGGTGAGCGGCGCCATCGAGCGGCCGCTGTGGGCCGCCCAGGAGTTCTTCGCGCCCCTCTATCTGGCACGTCCGTGGCGGATGTGGCAGGCGAGCACCATCCGGCGGATCGACGGCGTCGACCGCCCCGTCCATTGGGATGTCGTAGCACCATGACCGATACCAAAGCCCTGATCGCGGCGGCACGCACCGCCGCCCGCAACGCCCACGCGCCCTACTCGCGCTTTGCCGTCGGCGCCGCCCTGCGCATGACCGACGGCAGCGTCATCACCGGCGCCAATTTCGAGAATGCGAGCTACGGCCTGTCGCTGTGCGCGGAGACGGTGGCCGTTGCGACCGCCAGCGCACAGGGGCGGCTGAGCGAGATCGCCGAGGTGGCGGTGATCGGCGGGATGATGGTCGACGGCGCCGCGACCGGGGACGTGCCGGTGCGGCCGTGCGGGCGGTGCCGCCAGGTGCTGAACGAAGCGGCGCAGATCGGGCGGCGGGACTTGAAGGTGTTCTGCGCGGGTGCCGAGGGCGATGCCGTCGAGGAGCATCGGCTGTCGGAACTGCTGCCGCATGCGTTCGGGCCGGCGGATCTGGGACTTTAGGGCTGTCGTTCGGCGCGTACCCCGGCGGAGGCCGGGGTCCAGGTGGGGTGATGTTGCCGTGTCGCACCTCACCGGCACCTTCCCAACTGGGCCCCGGCCTTCGCCGGGGCACGGGTTTGGGTGTTCAGCGATGCGCTGCGATCCGACGGGTTCCGGTCAGGGAGGCGGGAGCCTAGGGCCCAAAGCACCATCAGCCGGTGTTCTGCTTGGCCCTGGATCCCCGCCTCCGCGGGGATACGGGTAGCGAGAGCGTGGGCGTTACGCCGCGACCTCTGAGGCTTCCGTCGTCCACCCCAGGTGCGGCAGCGTGATCGATCTCCGGCCGGACAGGTCGGTGCGGCACACGAACAGTTCGCGGCTCTCGATATAGGCGACCAGCCGCTTCACCCGGCCCATCGAGCTGGTGCCATAGGTGCGCGCGATCTCCTCGTCGCTCGGGCAGGGTTCCCCCGCGCGGGCGGCGCGGGCGATCAGCAGGAACGGCCCGAGCATGTCGTCGGGCAGCGAGGCGGCGAGCTGGAGCGCGTCGCCCCACTCGGCTTCCGGCGACTCGAAGATGCCGGCGCGGGCGCACGACAGGCGGCGGGTGAAGGCCGGCAGGTCGAGCGGCGGGCGCGACAGCCCCGCCATGCGGCAACGCACGCCGAAGTCCTGGTAGAGCATCGCCGCCGGACGCTGATGCGCGTCGTCGTCCGAAAGGATCACGCGCAGTACGTCGGCGACGATCGTGTCGGTTTCTTCCTCCGAACGCTCGGGCAGCGCCGGGGTGGCGATCGGGCCGGACGGCCGTTCGATCGCGGCCATCACCGCTTCAGGCGGCGGTGCCGGGCGCGCGGGCATCGGCAGCGGCAGCATCTCCTCCACGGGAGCGAGCAGCAGGTCCTTGATGTCGGCGACTTGGCCCGAGGGAAGCGGCGTCAGCTTGGGGCTGCCGCTGCGCGCCGAGGTCTCGACCGCACCGATCCGCACCGCCACCGGCCGGCGCGTGACAGCCGGGCCGAGCGCCAGGAAGGTGCCGCGCTGAAGGTCGCGGATCTGCTCGGCCTGGCGGCGCTCCATGCCGAGCAGGTCGGCCGCGCGGGCCATGTCGATGTCGAGGAAGGTGCGGCCCATCAGGAAGTTCGACGCCTCAGCCGCAACGTTCTTGGCGAGCTTGGCCAGGCGTTGGGTCGCGATCACGCCGGCCAGGCCGCGCTTGCGCCCGCGGCACATTAGGTTGGTCATCGCCGACAGCGACGCACGGCGCACTTCCTCGGCGACTTCGCCGCCGGTGGTGGGCGCGAACAGCTGCGCCTCGTCCACCACGACCAGCGCGGGATACCAGTGTTCGCGCGGCGCATCGAACAGCGCCGAGAGGAAGGCGGCGGCGCAGCGCATCTGCCCTTCCGCCTCCAGCCCTTCCAGGCTGAGCACGACGGAGGCGCGATGCTCGCGGGCACGGGCGGCGAACTTCGCCACTTCCCGCTCGCTGTGGTCGACCGCATCGATGACGATGTGGCCATAGGCGGCGGACAGGGTGACGAAGTCCCCTTCCGGGTCGATCACCACCTGCTGGACGTGGCGCGCGCTGCGTTCGAGCAGGCGGCGCAGCAGGTGCGACTTGCCCGAGCCCGAATTGCCCTGAACTAGCAGGCGGGTGGCGAGAAGTTCTTCGAGATCAATCGGAACCGGCTTGCCGGCCGGATCGGTTCCCATGTCGACGGCAACGGTCATGCCGGCGCGTTTGGACGATGGCAGGGGGCTGCGGCAAGGGGGATGCGACGGTTTTCGCGGGTAGGTTCGCGACGGATCACATTCCCCCTCCCCCGTTTGTCTCGAGTAGGGATTGAGCTTGGCGAGAGCCCGTACCGAGAGAGCCACCGCAAACGGTCTCTGGACGCCGCCTCGACAAGCTCGACGACTACTCGAGACGAACGCGAATGGGGAACCCGTGCTTCGAAATAGGACGAAGGCGGGAGCGACTCAGGCGAACAGCTGCCCCACGAGCGCCCCCACCGAAGCGATCGCCCGGTCCGCCTTCTCCGGCGCCACCCCCGGCGCATCGAGGTAGCAGGCGATCAGGATCGGCTTGCGGTTCGGCGGCCAGGCGACGGCGATGTCGTTGGCCTGCCCCTTGCCGCTGGTGCCGGTCTTGTCGCCGACTCGCCAGCTCTTGGGCAGCCCCGCGCGCAGGCGCTTGTCGCCGGTGCGGCTGCCGACCATCCAGTCGGCCAGCTGCTTGCGCGACGCCGACTGGAGCACGTCGCCGGTCAGCAGCGCCGCCAGCAACGTCGTCATCGCCATCGGCGTGGTCGTGTCGCGCAGCTCGCCGGGCTTATAGTCGTTAAGTTCGGGCTCCACGCGGTCGAGGCGGCTGATCGAGTCGCCTGCCGAGCGCAGGAACCGCGTCAGCCCGGCGGGGCCGGCGAGCTGCGGCAGCAGGAGGTTGGCGGCGGCATTGTCGCTCCACTCGACGGACGCGGCGCAGAGTTCGGCGATGGTCATCTCCCCCCGCGACAGGTTCTTGCGCATTTCTGGGGCGTATTCGAGCAGGTCGCCTTGCGAAAAGCGGATGGCGCGCTGGAGATCGAGCTCGCCGCGATCCGCCTTTGCCAGGATCGCAGCGGCCAGCGGCACCTTGAAGGTCGAGCAGAAGGGATAGCGCGACAGCGGGTCGAGCCACAGCCGCCGTCCGGTGCCGGTGTCGACCACCGACACGCCCAGCCGCCCGCCCGTTTCCCCTGCGATCGCGGCCAACGGATCGGCCGGCGCGGCCAGGGCGCCGGAGCCCAGCGCCTCCAGCCAGGTCGGCAGCAGCACCGCGGCCGCACCGCCGGCGACGAACTCGCGCCGCCGCATCAGCGGCGCCTCGCGTCGGCCTGCTCACCGGGGATGCGCACCGTCAGGCCGTCAAGCGCATCGGTGAGCGCGATCTGGCAGGCGAGCCGGCTGGTGCGGGTGGCGCCGGGCGCAAAATCGAGCATGTCTTCTTCTTCTTCCGACGGCGGCGGCAGCAGGTCGGCGAATTCCGGCGCGACGATGACGTGGCAGGTCGAACAGGCCATCTGCCCGTCGCACGTACCCTCCAGCGGCTGGCCATAGGCCTGGGCGAGATCGAGCAGCCGGTCGCCGGCGGCGCCGCGCGCTTCCTCCACCACGCCGTCGGTGCCGATGAAGCGCACGATCATGCCGCCACCTTCTGCCCACGTGCCGCCGCGTCGATCCGGGTCATTGCGCTCACCAGTTCCTCCTCGTTCGTCATGCGGCCAAATCCGATGCGGATGCTCGAACGCGCCTCCGCGTCCGACAGGCCGATGGCTTTCAGCACATGGCTCGGCCGGCCGGAGCCGCTGGCACAGGCGGAGCCAGCGGAAAACGCGATGTCGCGCAGGTCGCTCATCAACCGCGCCACGTCGAGCCCGGCGCGCCGCAGGTTGAGGTTCCCGCGGTGGCGATGCTCGCTGGAGCCATTGACGATCCAGTCCGGTCCCAATGTCGCCAGGACGGTGTCGGCGAGCGCCGCGACATGCGCGGCATCGACCGCCATGCGCTCGGCGGCGAGCTTGGCGGCGGCGCCGAAGCCGGCGCACAGGGCCGGCGACAGCGTGCCGGAGCGGCCCGGCGCTTCCTGTCCGCCGCCGTGGAGCAGCGGCGCAAGCGCGACGCCGTCGCGCACCCATAGCGCACCGATGCCCTTGGGGCCGTGGATCTTGTGCGCGGAGATGGCGATGAGGTCGCACGCTTCCGGCACGGGCAATCGGCCATAGCCCTGCACCGCGTCGCACAGGAAGCGCGCGCCAGCGGCATGGGCAAGAGCGGCAAGCTCGGCGATCGGCTGGATGACGCCGATCTCGTTGTTGACCAGCATCGCCGCGACCAGCCCGGTGCCAGGCTGGATGACGCGGGCCGCCGCGTCCAGGTCGACGCGGCCGCCGCTGCCGACCGGCAGGATGGTGACGGGACGGCCTTTGCGCGCCTCGGCCGCGACGGTGTCGAGGACCGCGGCATGTTCGGTGGCAAGCGTGACGATCGGGCCGGTCGTGCCCTGGATCGCCCAGTTGAGCGCCTCCGTCGCGCCGGAGGTGTAAGCAACACGGCCACCCTGCGGCAGGAGTTTCGCCACCTGATCGCGTGCGACCTCCACCGCGGCGCGGGCGGCGCGGCCCTCACGATGCGGCGAGTGCGGATTGGCGTGCTGGCGCTCCAGCCACGGGAGCATCGCGGCCAACGCCTCGGATGCGAGCGGGGTCGTCGCCTGATAATCGAGGTAGCTCATGCGGCGCGGGCCCGTGCTTCGCGGGCGATGGCGGTCCAGGCGTCCGCGAAGCGGCGGACGTCCTCGCCTCGGGTGTTCCAGCCGAAGCTCACCCGCACCACTTCGCGCGCGGCCTGCGCATCCCAGCCCATCGCGCCCAGCACATGGCTGGGCTTGAGGCTGCCCGACGAGCAGGCGCTGCCAGCGGACACCGCGATGCCGCTGCCGTCGAAGCGGATCAGCTGCGCGGCCGACGCGACCCCCGGCATGCGATAGGCGGCGATGGTGGCGATGCGCGGGGTGGTGCCGGCGACCACCTTGCCGCCCTCGGCCAGCACCGCCGCATCGAGCATCGCGCGCCATTCGGCGGCGTGCTCCAGCCAGTCGCGGGGGGCTTCCAGCGCGGCGGCAAAGCCCAGCACGCCCGGCAGGTTTTCCGTCCCGCCGCGATACCCCTGTTCCTGGCCGCCGACCGGCTCCAGCACCGCAAAGTCGCGGACCAGCAGCGCGCCGATGCCCGGCGGCCCGCCAAGCTTGTGCGCCGATACCGCGATCAGGTCGGCGTCGGGCAGCGGGAGTTTGCCGGCGGATTGCGCGCAGTCGGCGAACAGCAGGTCGCCGCCGCCCCGGATCTCCTGAGCAAGCGCATCGAGCGGCTGGAGCACGCCCGTCTCCGAATTGGCGCCCTGGATCGCGAACAGCCGTGGTTCGCCCGTGGGAGCCGGCAGCGACACCTGTCCTGCCGCGTCGACCGCCAGCCGCTCCGCATCGCCGGCGGCGCGCAGCACCGCGTCATGCTCGGTCGGCGACACGGCGATGCGGACGCCCTTTGCCCGGCCGAGCGCCAGCGCGATCGCCTCGCTGGCGCCGCTGGTCAGGATCACCTCGTGTCGCCAGCCGAGCGTCGCGGCGATGCGTGCGCGGGCGTCCTCCAGCAGGCGGCGGGCGGCGCGCCCCTCGGCATGGGGCGAGGATGGATTGGCCCAGCGCGCCATGCCCTCGGCTGCCGCGGCAATCGCCTCGGGCCGCATCGGCGTTGTCGCGGCATGATCCAGATAGAGTCGTTCGGCCAAATATCGTTCCGATTGCGCAGGGAAGCTCCCCGCCTATATAGCGCCCAACTTGCTGCGCCCAACCGGCGTGCCCCATTCTGTCGGCAGGAAACCCATGCCCGAAGTCATCTTCCCCGGCCCTGAAGGGCGTCTCGAAGGCCGTTTCGCCCCCGCCCCGCGTCCGCGCGCACCCGTGGC
This sequence comes from Sphingomonas sp. PL-96, assembly GCF_020707215.1. Taxonomy (GTDB): domain Bacteria; phylum Pseudomonadota; class Alphaproteobacteria; order Sphingomonadales; family Sphingomonadaceae; genus Sphingomonas. Next base: position 608,280 of record NZ_JAJFET010000001.1, on the reverse strand, counting down.
GATGATCCTGCACCCGCACCCGTCCTCGGGCGGCACGATGAACAACCACATCGTGCAGGAGCTCTACAAGACCTTCCAGCGGCGCGGCTTTGCGACCCTGCGGTTCAACTTCCGCGGCGTCGGCAAGAGCCAGGGCACGTTCGACAACGGCATCGGCGAGCTGTCGGACGCCGCCTCGGCGCTCGACTGGGTGCAAAGCTTCCACCCGGAAGCGCAGACCACCTGGGTGGCAGGCTTCGGCTTCGGCGCCTGGATCGCGATGCAGCTGCTGATGCGCCGGCCGGAGATCCGCGGCTTCATCTCGATCGCGCCGCCGGCGAACATGTTCGACTTCACCTTCCTGGCGCCCTGCCCGTCTTCGGGCATCATCATCCAGGGCGAGGCGGACGAGGTGGTGACGCCGGCCGCGACCCAGAAGCTGGTCGACAAGCTGCGCACGCAAAAGCACATCACCATCCACCACGACGTCATCCCGGGCGCAAACCACTTCTTTGCCGACGAGATGCCGGAGCTGATGGGCAGCGTGGACCGCTATCTCGACATGCGCCTCGATCCGAACTCGCCGATCCGCTGATCTGGCAGCCCGGGGGCGCCGCGCGTTCCCGGGCTTCCAACACATGATTGCGGCGCCCGCGCGCGCGGTGTAGGCGCGCCTGCAATGCGCGCGACGTCCGATCCCATTTCGTCGTACCGCGCGTCGCGCCGGCCCCGCACGATCGCGCTGGTGCTCGCGGTCGGGATCAACCTGCTGATCCTGATCATGCTGCTGACGCTGGCGCCGCGCCTGCTGCCGCCGCCCCCGCCCGAGGCATCGCCGCCCGTCTTCGACATCACCCCCGATCCGCCGAAAAGCCAGGCCGCGGGCGATCCCGAGGTCCCCAAGCCCGGCGGCGGCGCGACCGCGCGCAGCCGCCCCAAGGATGCAGTGACCGCGCCGCCGCCCCCGCCGAGCGCGCCGCCGGCGCCGCAGCCCACGCCCAACATGCTGGTGCTGAGCCGCGAGGATTTCGCCGCCTCCGACATCGGCGCGATCCGATCGGCGCGCGGTGAGGAAGTGGCGGACAGCGGTGCTGCGAGCGACGGGGGCGATGGCGCCGACAGCGGCTCCGCCTATGGCCCCGGCGATGGGCCGGGCGGCGAACGGCTGTACCGCGCCGAATGGTATCGTCGCCCGACCGACCGCGAACTCGGCGCCTATATGCCGCCGCAGGGCGCGCCCGCGGGCGGCTGGGCAGAGATCGCCTGCCGAACGGTCGCCGACAACCGCGTCGAGGATTGCCGCGAGCTGGCCGACTATCCGCGCGGCTCCCGCCTGGCCGGCGCCATCCGCCAGGCCGCCTGGCAGTTCCGCGTGCGCCCGCCGCGGATCGGCGGCAAGCCGGTGGTCGGCGCCTGGGTCCGCATCCACATCGACTTCACGGAAAAGCCGACCCGCTGACCCGTCGCCCCATCCCCTTTCGCATCTATGCCGGCGCTATGCGAAAGGCCGGAATCGCTCTCGAATTGCTACGCCCTCGCCGATAGCTGGGCTGCCACAGCAAGGATTGTGGCATGACGGCATGGCATCGCACACGGCGCGCAGACCTGGGCCTGCGCGTTTTGGGGCTTTCATTATGCGGGCTCTCCGGGGCCGCCATCGCGCAGCTCTGCGCGATGCGGGTCGGGACCGGACCAAGCGCCGTGCTGCCCTATGCGCTGGCGGCACTGGGCTATCTCGGCGCAAGCGCGGGCAGCGCGCTTGCGCTCCTGGGCGGCAGATTGTTCGCGCCCGGCGCGGTGAGCGAGCGGTGGCGACGCCAGCCCGAACCTGAACCGTACGTGCTGCGTGCGGCCGTGCCTGCCGACCTGCGGCCGAGCCCGATCTGGCTGCAAGACCTCCGGCCTGACGCATATCGGATGCCGGTTGTGGTGGCAGCCATTGGCTAGTCTTGCTCCCCGACTCGCCGGAGCGGCATTGCTGGCCGCATCCGCCGGAACGACGCTCGCGCATCGTGCGGTGTACCAAGCCGCCCAGCATGGTCCATCCCAGGTCGCCGAAATCGGCCTCTCGTTGCTGAGCTTCGTCCTTGCCAGCGCGGGCGTGCTGCTCCTGATCCACGGTGGCCGCCTTTTCGAGCGAGCCGGCCCGACACCGTCGCAAATGCGACGAGGCGAGGCCGATGCTATGCGCCCACTACGCAGTTCCCGGAAATCGCCCTCGAACCCCTATGGCGCGGTTCGTAGATCCGTTCCTGCGAGCACCTCATCGCTCGATCGCAAGAGGCACCAAGACGAACATGTCGTCTGAACCCACACCGGAGCCCGACGAATGCGGGCACGTCATCTACGTCGGACAGGACGAAGCCGGACACTGGCTGGTCCAGGACAGCGGCAAGAAGCTGGAGGGCCGCTTCGTATCGCGGACCGCGGCGTTCCATTTCGCCGAGGCGGAGCGCCAGATCTATCACGCCCGGCTGGAAGTGGCGGCAGCACCGCTGGTTCCGCTGGTGTCCTTCACACCGGTCGCCCCCCTTCACGTGCTGAGCAGCGCCGCATGAGCAGGAGCGCCCAACGCATCGCCCCTCCGCGACCGGCCAGACGCCAGCCGTTGGAGGTTCCTGTCGTCACCGGTAGCCGCGCGGCCAGGAGCGACCCGCGCTGGCCCGCCATTGCCGCGGCGCTGGAGGTGTTGCGGATGCAGCGCCGCCATTCGGTTCGGATCGTGGATGCCGACTGCGGCTGCGGCACGCTGTTGATCGAGGCGGTCCGCCATGCGCGGCGAATCGGCTTTACCGCCATCGAAGGCCGCGGCATCGGCAATTCGCCGTCCCTGGTCGGCCGCGCGCAAGCGGCCGCGGCGCGGCTGCGCGATCCCGCGATCGGCCTCGTCTTCGCACGCGAGGATCTTCTTCAAGCGCTGGCGGAGGAAGCGGAGTGTCCAGCCGACATTCTCCTGTGGCACGGCGGTCGAGGTGCGGATGGCCTGCCCGGCGTTGCTGAGGCGCGTGCCGCAGCCGCAGAGATGCTGATCGGCGACCTGGCCGCATCGGCAGGCGGGAATGCCGCGGCATGACTGCACGCGACCTGCGCTGGAAGGCGGCGGGCTTCGCCCTCACCGCCACCGCCTGCGGCACCGGGCTGGTGCTGGACGATGCACGGCTGTCGATCCTGCTGCTTCCGCTGGCGCTGTCTGGCCTGCCGCTGATGATCCATGGCAAGCGGGTGGCGCAGCGGCTTCGCGCCGAACGGCGGGGCCACCCATACAGTGCCGAAGCGGTCCATGCGGCCCGCCTTCGCCGGCGGGCGCGGCCCGCAGCCGAGGCCGTCCCGCCAATTCGGTGAGGCACCCTCGCCCAACCGGCGCCAGACGCGCGAAGCGCGTTTTGGTTCCAGATTTGTTAACGATACCGGGATATACTTGGATCCGCGAAGCACCGGGGGGTGCTCAGGTTGCGAGCCTAGGGTGATGGACGGACGTTCCGGCTTCGGAGGCGCGTTGCCTCGGTGGTCTTTGACGGGTTGGCTGGTCGAGCCGGGCGGGGACATCCCCGACAGCATGCGCCGGACGCTGCTGCACAGCCTCTATGCGAGCCTGCCGATCTTTGCCGGGGGCGTGCTGAACACGATCGCAGTGTCCGCGCTGATCGCGATGCGGATGCAATCCACTGCCGCCTATTTGTGGGTCGCGCTCGAACTCCTGCTCGCCGCGGTGCGGCTCCCCGCGCTTCTTGTCGGGCGCAAGGCCGTCGCAGAGGGGCGACGCGGACCTACCGATCTCTACATCTCGCTCGCCGTGCTTTGGGCCGCGTCGGTGGGCTATGGGACGTTTATCTGCGTGGCGAGCGGCGACTGGATCGCCGCCACCCTCGCCTGCCTCTCTGCGGCGGCGATGGTGGGCGGGATCTGCTTTCGCAACTTCGGCGCGCCGCGGCTCGTCGCCGTGATGATCGCGCTGAGCCTGGGCCCGTGCGCAGTGGCGGCCGCGCTGTCGGGACAGCCGGTGCTGTTGCTGGTGATGTTCCAGATCCCCTTCTACCTCATCAGCATGAGTGCGGCGGCCTTCCAGCTCAACCGGCTGCTCGTCCGCACGATGCGCGCGGAGATGATCAACGACCATCATGCGCGGCACGATCCGCTGACCGGCCTGCTGAACCGCAACGGCCTGGCGCGCTGGGCTCAGGACCGGGTCGGGCGGAGCCATGCGCAGCTGGCGGTCTTCTACCTCGATCTCGACTGGTTCAAGAACATCAACGACACGCTGGGCCACAAGGCCGGCGACGCCGTGCTCGTGTCGGTCGCGGAGCGCCTTCGGGAGATCGCCGGGCAGACTGCGGAGGTCGCGCGCCTGGGCGGGGACGAGTTCGTCCTGGTCGCGCGAGACATCGGTCGCGACGATGCCGAGCAGCTGAAGGAGCAAATCTGCACCGCGATCGGTGCGCGCGGCTACTTCGTCGCGGGGCAGAGGGTGCATGTCGGCGCCAGCGTCGGCGTGGCGCTGTCGCCTGAACAGGGTGCCGACCTGCCCGCCTTGCTGGAAGTGGCGGACCTGGCACTCCAGCAGGCGAAGTCGCGCGGCCGCTTGGTACCGGCGCGCGCCCGCGAGGATACTCCCGCCAGCTTTCGGGAAACCGGCAGGACGCCGGCAGACCGGCACATGAACTAGTCGCCGGCGCGCCGCACCGCACGTGCGACCGCGAGCCGCACCCATAGCGGGATCGTGATCAGCATCGGCTGCGCAAGGGGCGCCGCGACAAAGCTCATGACCAGCGCCAGGGCAGCGCCGAGCGTCACGCCCCAGCCCCGCGCGCGCACCATCGCCAGGTGGCGCGCATCGGTATCGCCACTGGTATAGGGCGCGCGCGTCACGGTGCGGATGAGGTACAGGTTGAGCAGACCCGTCGTCATCAGCAGCAAATTGTAGAGCGCCGTCGGAACCACGGCGCCATAGTTCTCGCTCATGTATGCGGTGGCGAACGGCATCAGCACGATGGCGCACAGCATCATCAGGTTCGGCAGCACGATGCCCGGCGCATAGTGGCTCGCCAGCCCGAAGGCGCGGTGGTGGCCTGCCCAGAAGGCGCCGATCACGGCAAAGCTGACGAAGAATCCGGTGAAGTTCGGAAGCAGGTCGGCCAGCGCCTGCAGATGTGCGGTCGCATCGGCGCCGTGCGGCAGGTGCGGGACCTTCACCTCGATAATCAGCAGTGTGATCGCGATGGCGAACACCGCATCCGAAAAGAACATCAGCCGCTCGAGCAACGCGGGTGGCCCGGCATGCGCAGCGGCCTGCGCCGCGGGTAGGTGGTTCGAGTCCGCCGACATCCTGTCCCCCTTGTGTCGCTCCGCCGAGGCGGAGCCGGTCTGCGGATACTGCTCAGGCACGCGGGGGGCTTCAAGACGGATGTCGGAGAGTCGCAGCGCTATCCCTTGCCCGCCAGCACTTCGGCATAGCGATCCGGATCGACGTTGCCGCCCGACAGCAGCACCAGCATGCCGGCAGACGCCGCAACCTTGCCCGCCAGCAGTGCGGCAAGCGCCACGGCCCCGCCCGGCTCCACCACCAGGCGCAGGTGACGCGCCGTCCAGCGCTGCGCGTCGCGGACTTCGGCCTCGCTGACCGCAACCCCGGTCGCGCCGCGGCGCGCGAGCACGTCGAAGGTGAGCGGCGACACGCGCTGGGTCTGGAGCGCGTCGCAGGCGGTGTCCGGCGCACCGGGCGCGACCGGCTCGATCCGGCCCGCTGCCAGGGAGGCGCGCATGTCGTCCCACCCCTCCGGCTCGGCTACCGTGACCCGGACGTCGGGAAGCGCCAGGGTGAGGCCCGCGGCAAGGCCGCCGCCCCCGCAAGGCGTGACCAGATGACGTACGGAGCCAAGACCCTGTGCCTCCATCTGGCGGGCGGCCTCAATGCCGGCACTTCCCTGGCCTTCGATGATCCAGGGGTCGTCGAAGCTGGGAACCAGCGTCGCGCCGCGGGCGGCGGCGAGTTCGGTCGCGATCCGCTCGCGACTCTCGGTCCGACGGTCGTAGCGCACGATCTCCGCGCCCAGCGCCAGAGTCGCCTCGCGCTTCACCGCCGGCGCGTCCGCCGGCATCACGATCGTGGCGGGGATCCGCAGGCGGCGCGCCGCCCAGGCGACTCCCTGGGCATGGTTGCCCGAAGAGAATGCCACGACCCCACGCGCGCGCGCAGTTGCGTCCAGGGCGGTCAGCCGGTGCCAGGCACCGCGGATCTTGAACGCACCAACCGGCTGGAGCGATTCGGCTTTGAAGCCAATCACTTGCCGTTGGACTTCGGCAAAAAGCAGCGGCGTGGGCGGCAGGACCTGCGCGATCTTTGCCGCTGCGTCGCGCACGCCTGCCCGCGTCGGTTGTCGCACAACAGTCACATTTCGTCTCCGCAACGGGGGTGATGCGAGTCAGGCGCTTTACACGCCGGTTCGCCGACCCTATGTGCGCCATCCGCTGCCCCATGGGACTTCCAACCGCAAGGCAGCCCTTGTGTCGAACTTACCCCTGGAGGTCCCTTGAATTGGCCGAACACCATAGCGCGCTGGGGCTAGCAACCGCCCACTCGAACGCCACTCGTGGCGCCGACATCGCCCAGCGTGCGCCGGTTCAGCCGGTAACGCTTGTCCGTCCGCACGCCGCGCGTCGGGCTGCCCGATTCTTCGTCGAGAAGTTTCCGGGCCGGTCGATGTATGCGGTGAAGGCGAACCCCTCGCCGGATCTGCTGCAGATCCTGTGGGACAGCGGCATCACGCATTTCGACGTCGCCTCGATCGCAGAGGTGCGGCTCGTCGCGCGCACGCTTCCGGAAGCGACCCTGTGCTTCATGCACCCGGTCAAGGCCGAGGAAGCGATCGCGGAGGCGTATTTCACCCACGGCGTGCGCGTGTTCTCGCTCGACACGACCGAGGAGCTGGACAAGATCGTGCGTGCGACCCGCGAGGCCCAGGACCTGACGCTGTGCGTCCGGCTGCGCGTGTCGTCGGATCACTCGAAGCTGAGCCTGGCGTCGAAGTTCGGCGCGGCGCCGCATGAGGCGAAGGACCTGCTGTTCGCAGCGCGCCAGGCGGCCGATGCGCTCGGCATCTGCTTCCATGTCGGCAGCCAGGCGATGAGCCCGGAAGCCTATGCCAATGCGATGGAGCGCGTGCGCGCCGCCATCGTGGAAGCTGCCGTGACGGTGGACGTGATCGACGTGGGCGGCGGCTTTCCGTCGACCTACCCGGGCATGGAGCCGCCGCCGCTGGAGCGCTATTTCGAGACGATCCACCGCGCGTTCGAAAGCCTGCCGGTGTCCTATTCGGCCGAACTCTGGGCCGAGCCGGGCCGTGCGCTGTGCGCCGAGTACAGCTCGCTGCTGGTGCGCGTGGAGAAGCGTCGCGGGGCCGAGCTCTACATCAACGACGGTGCCTATGGCGCGTTGTTCGATGCGGCGCACATCGGCTGGCGTTTTCCGGTGCAGCTGCTGCGCGAGCCGGAGTCGGACGCCAAGGACGTCGGCTTCAGCTTCTATGGCCCGACCTGCGACGACATGGACCATATGAAGGGTCCGTTCGATCTGCCGGCGGACATCCGGGCTGGGGACTATGTCGAGATCGGCATGCTCGGCGCCTATGGCTGTGCGATGCGGACCGGGTTCAACGGCTTTGGTTCGGAAGAAACCGTGATCGTTGAGGACGAGCCGATGCACTCGCTCTACGTCGCGCTGGAAACGGCCGAACGCGCAACGCGCTCGAACGTCATCAAGCTTTAACGGCCGCAAGGCCTACCTATATGGACGGCGGACGCTGCGTGCTCCGCCGTCCCGACGGGTTTCGTGCGTCCCCTTGAACGACGCCGGTCCTGACTATTGGGAACATCATGACCGACACCATGACCAACGACAACCGCAAGGCTGAGCTGCTCTCGTCCGTCGTCGAGCATATCGACATCAAGAGCTTCGACGCCCGTCCGATCATCGATTCGATGAAGAAGATGAGCTTCACCAGCCGCGACCTGGCGCGCGCGACCGGCATCTACAACCAGATGCTGGAAGACCCGAACTGCTCGATCTTCCTGGTGATCGCGGGTTCGACTTCGGCCGCCGGCTGCATGGACCTCTATGCCGAGCTGGTGCGCAACAACATGGTCGACGGCATCGTCGCCACCGGCGCCACCATCGTCGACATGGATTTCTTCGAGGGCCTGGGTCACAAGCACTATCAGGCGCTAGAGATCCCCGACGACGACACGCTGCGTTCGCTCTACATCGACCGCATCTACGACACCTACATCGACGAGGAAGAGCTTCAGCACGTCGACCACACGATCTTCGAGATCGCCGAGACGCTGGAGCCCAAGGCCTATTCGAGCCGTGCGTTCATCCGTGAGATGGGCAAGTATCTCATGGAGCACGGCAAGAAGGAGAACAGCCTCGTCAAGCTCGCCTACGAGCATGACGTGCCGATCTTCTGCCCGGCGTTCACGGACTCCTCGGCTGGCTTTGGCCTGGTGAAGCACCAGGTCGACGCGATGAAGGCGGGCAAGCCCTACCTGACCATCGACTCGATCGCGGACTTCCGCGAGCTGACCGAGATCAAGATCGCGGCCGGCTCCACCGGCCTGCTCATGATCGGTGGCGGCGTGCCCAAGAACTTCATCCAGGACACGGTCGTCTGCGCCGAGATCCTGGGCCATGAGGACGTCGAGGTGCACAAGTACGCGGTGCAGATCACCGTTGCCGACGTGCGCGACGGCGCCTGCTCGTCCTCGACGCTGCAGGAAGCGGCGAGCTGGGGTAAGGTGAACACCGGCATCGAACAGATGGTGTTCGCGGAAGCGGGCTCGGTCATGCCGCTGCTGGCATCCGACGCCTATCACCGCGGTCACTGGAAGAACCGTGCAAAGCGCGGTTGGGCCAAGCTGTTCGGCGGCAAGTAAGCCTTCGCCTCACGATCTGATGAACCCGCCCGGGCACCTGCCCGGGCGGGTTTTTCTTTGCCCGGTGCCGCGCTACCCTGCCCTGCAAACAGGGAGAGGCATCATGACGATCGACCGCCGCACGCTGCTCGGCACCGCACTCGCGCTGCCGGTCGCCGCCGCCGGCCCCGTCACGCAAGCTCAGGCCGCGCAGGCACAGGTCCCCCAGAGCGGCATGACGCCGTGGCCGCCGGCCGAGCATTTCCGCCTGTGGCCCGGCAAGGCGCCGGGGGCGCCGGCCAAGCTCCCGACGCCGAAGCCCGAGATGAGCGGCGATCCCAAACGGCCCGAGCTGTGGATGCGCGGCACCGCCGACCCGATCGTAGGCGTCTACCGCCCGGCCCGCCCAAACGGGCGCGCGGTGCTGTCGATCCCGGGTGGTGGCTATGGCTTCGTCTCGCTGGAGAATGAGGGGATCGACGTCGCGAGCGTACTCAACCCGCTGGGCGTGACGGTGTTCGTGCTGAGCTATCGCCTGCCGGGGGACGGCTGGGCGAACCGCGCCGACGTACCTCTGCAGGATGCGCAGCGCGCCATGCGGCTGATCCGCGCCAATGCCGGCCGCTACGGCATCGATCCCGCCAAGCTTGGCGTGCTGGGTTTTTCGGCGGGCGGGCACCTGGCGGCGTCGCTGACCGTCGGGCATCAGGATCGGGTTTATGCACCGGTCGACACGGCCGACAGCCAGTCGGCGCGGCCGGACTACACTGGCCTCGTGTACGCGGTGACGAGCCTGTCGGCGCCGGGCCTGCACAGCCGGTCGGGAAATATGCTGATGGGCCCGAACCCCAGCGAGGAAGTGCTTCGCCGCTACAACACGCCGCCGCGAGTCACGCGCGAGACCCCGCCGCTGTTCCTGGCCCATGCGATCGACGATCCGCTCGTGCCGCTGGAACAGAGCCTGGACATGCTTGCCGCCGCACGCGCCGCCAAGGTGCCGGTGGAGGTGCATCTCTATGAAAAGGGCGGCCACGGCTTTGGCGCCAAGCATCTGCCGGAAAGCGCGCCCGGCCGCGGCTGGCTCGAACTCTACAACAAATGGGTGCGCACGCACGTGTCGTGAAGCCGAAGTCCCAGCCCGGGACTCAAGGGCTCGAAACAAGGGCTAATGGCGCGTTTACTTACACGGACTCATGCCTATCCTCTGGCCGCATTATGACAGGGGAAATTGGGATGAAGCGTTCGACCTATCTTGGCCTGGCACTGCTAGCAGCGACGATCAGCGCCCCGGCGCTGGCAACCGGCACCGGCGGAAGCGGCGGGTCCAGCGGCTGGCATGGCGGATCGAGCGGCGGCTATGGCGGTTCCACCGGCGGACACACCGGGTCGACCGGCGGCAGCACCGGATCGACCGGCGGTACGCCGGCACCCGTGCCGGAACCCGCATCGATGCTGCTGCTGGGCGGCGGCGCGGCCGCGCTCGCCTTTGCACGCAAGCGCCGGGCCAAGTAATCAGGCGGGGCGGCTTCGGCCGCCCTCTCCTCAGCCGAACAGCCGCCGCATCGACCGGTCGAGCAGGACCAGCTGCCACAGGGTGCGGCCATGTTCGGCGCGGCCCGCACGGTGGTCTGCGGCGAGCCGCTCGATCGCGGCGGGCTCGAACCAGCTGGCCAGAACCGGCGAGCGCGCCAGCGTCGCGGCTTCGGCAGCTAGGGCGTTGCGGAACCAGGCGCTGACCGGCGTCACGAACCCCATCTTCGGCCGATAGAGGATCTCCTTCGGCAGCCAGGGTTCGAGCGCCTTCTTCATCAGCCACTTGCCCTCACCGCGATGCAGCCGCAGCGCGGGCGGGAGCGTGGCGGCGAATTCGACCAGGCGATGGTCGAGCAGCGGCTCGCGCGCTTCCAGGCTCACGGCCATGCTGGTGCGGTCGACCTTGGTGAGGATATCGCCCGGCAGCCAGTGCTTGAGGTCGGCATATTGCGCGGCGTCAAGCCCGTCGCGCGCGGGCGCATCGCGCATGGTCGCGACATAGCGGTCTTCCCCGCGATAGCCGCTGAGGCCGCGTCGCATCGCCATCGTGTAGAGCCGATCCCGCGCTGCCGGCGCGGTCACGCCGACCGCCCGCGCATAGGCGGTGGCGCCATCCTCTGCCAGCGCGAGCAAGGTGGTCTTGGCACGCAACGGACGCGGCGCCCAGTCGGCCTTGGGATAGGCGCGGCCGAGCGTTCCGAACAGGCGGGTGCGCCACTCTGCCGGCAACAGCCCGCGCACGCGTTCTTCGGCAGCATGGAAGCGGTAGCGGCGGTACCCCGCAAACGCCTCGTCCGCGCCATCGCCGGACAGAGCGACCGTCACCGTCTCGCGCGCCAGTGCGCAGACCTGGTAGGTCGCGAGCGCCGAGGCGTCCGCAAAGGGCTCGTCGAACGCGTGGACCAGCGTATCGATCAGCGCGAAGTCGTCCGGCGCGACCGTGCGCGTGCGATGTTGGGTGGCGAAGCGGCGCGCGACCAGATCGGCATGGGCGCGCTCGTCATGGCCTACCTCGTCGAAGCCGATGGTGCAGGTCTTGACCGGCTGGCGGCTCGCCTCCGCCATCAGCGCGACCACTGCCGAGCTGTCGACACCGCCCGACAGGAATGCGCCGAGCGGCACGTCGGCGACCATGCGGGAACGCACCGCCTCTCCCAGCCGCTGGGCGAGCTCGGCGGTCAGGTCGCGAGCCGAGCCGGTGGCGCGGCGGGAGAAGTCGACGTCCCACCACTGCACCGACTGCGGCACCGGGCGGCCCCGCTCCAGCAGCAGGAAATGGCCGGCGGGCAGCTTGCGCACCCCCGCGACGATGCTGGTGTCGTCAGGGACATAGCCGAGCGCCATGTAATCCTCGACGGCGCCAAGATCGGGTGCGCGGCGCACCAGCGGATGGGCGAGCAGCCCCTTGAGTTCGGAGGCAAAGGCGACCGCGCCGTCCGAGAGCTCGACATAGTGGAGCGGCTTCACACCCAGCCGGTCGCGGGCGATGAACAGGCTGCGCGTCTCGGCATCGTAGAGCGCAAAGGCGAACATGCCGTTCAGCCGCGGGAGCAGCCCCGGCCCCCAGGCGCGCCAGCCGTGGAGCAGCACTTCGGTATCGCCGTCGGTCGCGAAGCGCGCGCCGAGGTCGATCAGCTCGGCCCGGATCTCGCGGTAGTTGTAGATCTCGCCATTGAAGACGACGACGTGAGTGTCGCCCGGCGTCGCCATCGGCTGTGGGCTGCCGGCCACGTCGATGATCGAGAGGCGGCGGTGGCCGAGGCCAACGCCGGGCGCGGTCCAGATGCCTGAGCCGTCCGGCCCGCGATGCGCGATCGCGTTGGTCATGGCCGCAAGCCGGGCCGGCTCGATCGGCTTGGGCAGCCCCGGATAATAGAGGCCGGCGATGCCGCACATCAGCGCGTGCCCCCCGCCACCTGGCCGACGAGCCGGTCGATCGGTCCGGCCGCGGCGACGAACGCCTCCGCCGCCGCACGGGCGTCCTTGCCGCCACCGTGCGCCGACACCAGCACGGCTGCCGCCATTGGCGAGCCGCCCAGCAGCTTGATCCGCAGCGTCTCCGCCTTGACGCGGCGGGCACTGCCGGTGGTCACCTCGCCCAGATGGTACCAGGTAAAGGTCTGGCGCTCCACCGGGCCGGGTGCGGTCATGCGCAGGCCGCTGCTGCCGGCGATCGGCGGCAGGTCCTCGACGCGGACCCAGCGGTCATTCTCGCGGATGGCGCCCTGGCCGAAGCCGACCAGTTCCTTGCCCTCGTGCTGGCCGGCGTAAAGCGCAATGGCTAGGTCGATGCGCCGCCCCTGCCCATCGGCATAATGGCCGAGCAGGAAGCGGTCGGCGCCGGGGAAGTTGGGGATCCAGGGAACGGCATCACCGGCCGGAACCTGCCGCCACCCCGCCGGCTGCGGAAGGGCGACCGCCGCGCGCAAGGGCGCGGCCCGGCCCGCGATCGCCGAGCCCCAGCCGGCAAACACCAGCGCGATCGCGAGGACCAGCGCGCTGGCGAGCGGCAGTGGCAGCGTGTGGCGCACGGGTGCGCGCAAGGCTGCGGGATCGAACCAGGGTGCGTCGGGGTCACGATCGAACCAGCGCCATCCGACCGCCATCACTGCAGCCATCACCAGCGCGAAGAACACCCACCCATAAACGATATGGTCGAAGCCGGTGGCGGCCTCCACCGAAGTCAGGTGCGCCGCATAGATGGTGCCCGCCGCGCGTATGCCGTTCGCGAGCACCGGCACTACCAGCGCCATCCCGAGGAACGCTGCCCGCCTGCGCCAGCGCACGAAGCAGACGTTCGCCACCAGCACGCCATATGCGGCCATGGCGATGACGAACTTGGTGCCCGAACAGGCCTCCGCCACTTCGAAATAGCCGTTGGGAATGGTGATAAGCACGCCGTCCACCATTGCCGGGACACCGAGCAGATGGAGCAACGCCATCGTCTGGCGGACGGTGACCGCCTGCAGCGGTGCCTCCAGGAAGTCGCCGAAAGGCACCAGAAACGCCATGTAGCCCAGCGGAAAGGCGAGACCGCGCGCGACGTTCGGCCCGAGCAGCGCGATGACGGCGCCGGCGAGCATGGTCACCAGACCGGCATGGCGGAACAGCGCCACCGCCGCGGCATCGCCGAGCAGCCAGAGGAAGCCGCCCATCGCTACCGGCAAGAGGCCCGGCCGCCAAGCCTGCGGCACCAGCTGGGCCAGCTCGGCGCGCCGCTGCCACACCAGCCAGGCGAGGATCGGCGGCACGAACAGGCAGTGGCTATAGGTGGTCGATTTCCACCAGATGCCGAGCATGTGCGCGACGTCGCGGCGCAGGAGGAGCAGCAGCCCGACCCAGACCGCGGCGAGCAGGGCGAGCGCGCGTGGCCAGCGCGTGTCCGCAGGGGTGCGCAGCGCCGGGGCGATCGCGACGGTCATGCCGTTTTCCCCGCCAGCAGGTTGGAAAGCGGCGCCAGTTGCGCGTCCCATGCGTAGCGGCGCTGCACCTGCGCACGAGCCGCAGAGCCGAGGGTTCGCCCTGCTTCGGGATCGTCGAGCAGGGTCGCCACTTCCGCCGCGAAGGCTCCCGCATCGGCGGCGACACGCAGGCAGCCGCCGTGATCGATGCCCTCGGCCGCTTCCGGAGAGGCGACGACCGGGCGCGCCATGGCCATCGCTTCCAGCACCTTGTTCTGGACCCCGCGAGCGATGCGGAGCGGCGCAACCACCACGCTCGCGGCCGCGAGCCAGCCGCGCACGTCCGCCACCTCGCCCGTCACAACGACGCCGGGTTCCTGTTCCAGCGCGCGCACGGCCGGAACGGGTGCTCGCCCGACGATGGCGAAGCGCGCTTGGGGATGCCGGGCGCGAACCTGCGGCAGCACCGACCGGGCGAACCAGCCGACCGCGTCGATATTGGGGCGATAATCCATTTGTCCGGTGAAGACGATCAAGGGGCCGGCTTCGTCAACCGCTGGGCACGCCGCGGGATCGTAGAAGCTAGTGTCGAGGCCGTTGCCGATGGCCTGCACTCTAGAGGCACCCGTAGCTTGGCGGAACAGCGCCGCCTCCGCCTCGCTCACGAACAGGCTGGCGTCGACGCGGGTGGCGACCTGCGCCTCGAACGCCTGGAGCAGCCGCGCCTCGCGGGCCATCAGCCAGCGCATCGGCCCCTTCGCCTCGGCCGCATATTGCGCGAACTTGGCCGAATCCATGTCGACGAAGTCCATGACGACCGACGCGTTCACATCGGCGGGTAGATATTGGGCCATCTGGCCGGAAAAGACGTAGAGGGCGTCGATCGGCTCGCGGGCCAGCACATCGGTCACCGCGCGGCGCATCGCCGGGCTGTCGAAGGCAGTCAGCGACACGGGGCGCCCGCTCGCCAGCCCCTCTGCCGCCGCGAGAGCCTGGCCCTTGCTGCGCCACAGGATCGTGCGGCTGGCGGTCGCCTCCACCAGCTCGACGCGGAGCTGAAGGTCGCGCGGGTCGTCGGCAAAGGCGCAGAGGTGGACGCGATGGCTGCGCGCCAGGTGGCGCAGCATATGCCACCCGCGGATCTTGTCCCCGCGATCGGGCGGGAACGGCACGCGATGGGCAAGGAACAGCAGCGATCCCATCAGCCGAGCCCGCGCGCGATCCAGGGGCCGAGGCGATTGGCGATGCCCAGCGGCAGGCGCTGCCACGCCGCGATCTTGAGCCGGTACTTGGGGTTGAGCGGGCTCGCATCGCGCGGCGCGGCGCCATCGCGGGTCCAGGTCGCATAGCCGAGCGGCTCGGGCGTGAAGCCCCAGTTCTTCTTGAAAGCGGCAGGCCCCGTGCCGGCCTTGGAGCGGCCGAAGTCGAAGCGGGTGCATCCCCGCTCGCGCGCATGCCGCATGAGCGCGAAGTACATCGCGTCGTTCGCCCGCAACGCTCGTGCCGCCCGCGTGCCGCCGCCCCAATAGGGATAGACCGTGCCGCGCCAGTAGAGGCTCAGCACGCTCGCGACCGGCTTGCCGGCGTGGCGCACGGTCAGGATGTCCGCGCCTTCCGGGCCGAAGGCGTCGAGCACGGTTCGGAACAGCGCCCGCGGAAACACCGGCGTGCCAAGGTTGCGGACGGACTCGCCATAAACGGCGAAATGCTCGGCGAGGTCGCCAGTGCTGCGCCCGGTGACGACTTCCAGGTCGGCGGCCAGCGCCTTGCGCACCTCGGCGCGCTGCTTGCGCGGGATGGCGGCGAGTTCGGCCGCGTCATCGGCTGCGATTGAGCGAGCGAAGCCTAGGTAACGGCCCTCAAGCAGGTTCCAACCCGGCCCTTGCGGAGGCGTGCCGCCGCGCAGTTCGAGCGTCGGCGCTTCGTCCGCCTCGGCAATCGCCAGCGCACGACGGATCAGCGTGGCCTGTGCCCCCGTCGCACCCAGCGGCCCACCGCCGACGCCGAAGCCGGTGGACACCAGCGCCGAGCCGAACAGGCGCGAGCGAATGGTGGTGAGCGGCAGCACCGCCGCAAGTGCCCTGCCCTGCTCGGCCAGCAGCAGGGTGAACGCCTGACCCGTCGCGCGCGCGGTCGCCTGCCCCCAGGCGGGCAAGTGAAAGGGCGTGCCCTCCGGCTGGTCCGCGACAAAGGCCGCGACGCGCGCGGCCTCCGCCGCATCGTCCAGCCGCGCAGGCCGGACGGTGAGGCCCGCAGGAAGCTCCGTCACGCCCGCTGCGCTTCCGCTGCCACGATTGCGTCGGCCCGACCCCAGTCATGGCTGGAAAGCAGCCGACGCAGCTTGCCCTCCATCGCGGCGAGCCGCGCATAATGGCGGACGCGCGAGCGCAGCGGCGCGCGAGCGACGCGCGGCTGACCGGGGTCGACCTCCCATGGGTGGAAATAGAACATCGCCGGGCGACGGTCCGCGCTGTTGGCATGTGCCACCGCGCGATCAGTGACCCGGCTCGGCAGCAGGCGGAAGAAACCGCCGCCTGCCGGCACCTGCCGCCCAAGCACGCGCGCGGTGGTAATCGGCCACTCGACCAGATCGGCGTCGGCAAGCGGACGGAACACATGGGGCGGCGCGTCCGGCCAGCCGTAATGGTCGTGACGGACGGGCGCGACGCTGGACGAGTAGCGATAGCCGGCCTCCGCCAGGATCGGGTGCGCCCAGGGGGTGCGCGCGTCGATCGAGAAGCTGGGCGCGCGATAACCGGTCACGGCAACGCCGCCGGCATCCTCCAGCGCGGTCCGAGCGCGGGCAAGGTCGGCCCGGAACTGGTCCGGCGTGAAGGTGAATACGCGCTGGTGATCCCAGCCGTGGCTCGCGACCTCATGCCCCGCTTCGGCGATCCGGCGGATCAGCGCCGGCGCGCGTTCTGCCACCCAGCCGAGCGTGAAGAAGGTGGCGGTGGTACCCGTCTCGGCAAACAGCGCCAGCACGCGGTCGGTGTTCGCCTCCACCCGGCTTTCCAGCTGCGCCCAGTCGTCGCGGGCGATCACCCGTTCAAAGGCGCCGACCTGGAACCAGTCCTCGACATCGACTGACATGGCGTTGCGCATGCGGCAGGCTCAGGCGGCGGTGCCGCGCAACCGGTCGAGGTTCGGGCGACGTTCCTCGCCCTCGACCCAGTCGACCAGCAGCATCAGCACGCGTCGCAGCGTCTCGTCCTGGTCGGCAAGCCGCGCCTCCAGCTTCGCGATGCGGTCATTGAGTGCGGCAAGTTCGGCGCTCTGCACACCGAAGGTGACCGGCGGCACCGCGTGCAGCGTCCCGCGAACCGTACGGCCGGCATCGTACGCGGGAGTGATCTCCGCATCTTCCGGGACGCCGACATCGTCGTCGAGTTCGGACGTCACGGATTCGATCTCGGCCACGTCGAGGCGCTCGATCTCCTCGACGCCGCCCAGCAACAGCACCCGGCCCATCAGCAGGTTCAGGCGGCGGGGAACGCCCCCGGACCAGCGGTAGAGCGCGTCGATCGCCTCCGGCGTGAAGTCCGGCCGACCGTTCCAGCCGACCAGCGACAGGCGGTGGACGATGTACGGCTCGACCTCATGCGCCTCCATCGGATCGAGGTGGTGCATCGCGATCACGCGCTGGCGCAGCTGCTCGACGCGGCCGGAACCTTGCAGCCGCTCGCGGAACTCGGGCTGGCCGAGCAGGAAGATCTGCAGCAGCGCATGGCCGCCCGCCTGGAAGTTGGAGAGCATGCGCAGCTCTTCGAGCGCGGAGAGCGGCAGCGACTGCGCCTCGTCCACCACCAGCAGCGTGCGGCGGCCGGCGCGGGCGACGGCGTGCAGGCCGCGTTCGATCGCGGACAGCAGCTGCGCCTTTGACAGGCCGGTCGCGTCGGTGCCGAGGCCATTGGCGATGACCTGCAACAGGTCCTCGGGCTCCAGCTGAGTGGTGACGAGGCGGATGACGTTCAGGCGCGCCGGGTCGATGGTGGAAAGGACATGGCCGAGCAGCGTCGTCTTGCCCGCCCCCGGATCGCCGGTGATGACGATAAAGCCTTCACCCTCGCTCAGGCCATAGGTTAGATAGGCCATTGCCTTGCGATGGG
This sequence comes from Sphingomonas sp. PL-96, assembly GCF_020707215.1. Lineage (GTDB taxonomy): Bacteria > Pseudomonadota > Alphaproteobacteria > Sphingomonadales > Sphingomonadaceae > Sphingomonas. The sequence goes on along the minus strand of NZ_JAJFET010000001.1, from coordinate 590,351 downwards.
TGCCCGTGTCGTACCAGAACGCCGGGTCGGGCGTGAGCTGGAACGGCTTGCCCGAAAGGCCGTAGAAGTCGTCGTACATCGTCCCGGCCTCCTCAGAAGCGGTAGCCGAAGGCGAGCAGTGCCTGGGCAATCCAGGCGCTTTCGCTCTGTTCGGCATCATAGGTGTACAGCCCGGCGGAGAAGCTGCCATAGGCCCGGCCGAAGCTGCGGTAATAGGCGCCCTGCACGCCCCCGCCCCAGCTGTCGAGCGAGCCCTGCAGCCCGCTGGTGTAGTAGTTGGCGTAGACGTCCGCGGTTACGCCCGAGCGGGAATCCAGCGCGCGCTGGGCAAAGGCCTGCGCGTAGACGCTCTCATCGTTGCTGCGGTACAGCTCGGCCCCCGGCACTTCCGGCAGGAAATAGTGGCGATTGGTGTAGCCGGCGCCGACGCCCAGGCGGGTGTTGCCGCGGCTGACCGCATAGACCGCGTCCACGCCCCGCGCGCGGTAGACGGCGGTGGAGATCGACTGGAGGGCGGGGGTCAGGCAGGCGCCGGGCTGCGTCGCGCCACCCTCCCCGGTGCCACCGCCGAACACGCAGCCGCTGTAGCGATTGCCAAACGGATCGGTGCCGCCGTTGTAGAAGCTGGTCGGCAACGACGCGAGCCCACCGGTCAGCTGCTGACCAAAAGTGGTGACCGTGTCATAGACGCGCAGCTGGAGCCCCGCGTCGGGGCCGGTCTGCCACGTCAGCGACCCCGTGTAGATCATGCTGCCGTAGCGCTGGCCGATCCGCGCTTCGAGCTGGAACCGGGGGCTCGGATGCCACACCACGCCCGCGTCCCAGATCACCCCGTCGATGTCATAGGCGAGCCGGATCGGCGAGTCCGGGTCGGTGACATAGCGGCCGGAGCCGTCGAGCACCGGGAACCCGTCTGCATCGAGCAGCGGATCGCGCTGGCCGACCTTGATCTTCTCCCAGCCGATGCCGCCGACCACCGCAAGCTCACGGCTCACCGGCATCAGGGCATCCAGACGCAGGAACTTGCCCTCGTAGAACTGGTCGAGCTGGCTGGTATCCTCGCGCACCAGACCGCCCGACAGAGTGAGCCCCACCGGCAGGACGGTTCCCGGCCGGGTCGCCAGACTTCCCGTCAGCTGATGGCTGGTGGAATCGCCATAATAGTCGAGGCCGTTGCCGGCGTTGTCGCGGAGCAGGTCCGGCGTCTCGACCTTGGTATAGCCCAGCCGATAGGCCGCGTTGACCGCGACCGGCCCGGCGTGGGTGGAAAGCGTCGGCCCGCCGAAGGCCGAGTAGATCTGGGTGCTGCTGCCGCCGAAGCCGCCGGCATAGGCAGGGGCGCCGATGCCCCCGCGCGTGCGGGTCGCGAGCGCACCGCCTTCCAGCGAAATGGCGCGCGTGAGCTGCACATCGGCGCGAGCAAGCCCGGAATGGACGTCCGCGTCCCCGACATCGTCTTCCCAGGCGATGTAGCGCTGATACTGGTAGCTCAGCTGCACCTGCACCCGGCGCGAGCGGACCGCCGCGTTCACCCCGGCCGTCAGCTGCGTATAGGTGAGCACGTCATCGTTGGTGAGATCGGCGACCAGCGCCTGGCCGACCTCGATATAGGGCGACACCTCAACCCGGCGGCCCTGTGCCTGCGCTGGGGCGGCCATCGCAAGAACCAGCAGGCCCGCGCCCGGCAGCAGCCAGGGGCGGCTCACGCGTCGTCCCCCGCTTCGTAATAGCTGCCGAAGCGGCGGCCGCGTGGCTGGAGCGAGACGGCGTTGAGGAGCAGCTGCACGGTGTCGCAGCCATCAAGCAGTGCCACGGCCTCGCGCAGGTCGCTCTCGCTCGTCCGGTCGGCACGCACGACCACCAGCACCTGGCCGACATGTTCGGCCAGCGCGGCCGCTGTGGAGGCGGCGAGCACGGGGGCGGAATCGAACACCATCAGCCGCCGGGGATGTGCCTGCTCCAGCCGCTGGAGCAGGGCATGGGCACGATCGCTTGCCAGCAGCTCGGTATCGCTGTCGCTGCGCGCACCCGCGGGCAGCACCGACAGGTGCGGCACGTCGGTCGGGATGATGCAGCGTTCGACATCAATCGTCGGGTCGGCAAGCGCGTCGAGGAGCCCCGGCCCGGCGGAAATGCCCAGCACGTCGGGAACGTCCGGCTTGGCGAAATCGGCGTCGACCAAGAGCACTTCGATGTCGCGCTCGGCCGCCAGCGACAGCGCGAGATTGACCGCGCAGAATGTCTTGCCCTCATCGGGCTGGGCGGAACACACCAGCACGCTGCGCGGGCGCGGCGCATCGCCCTCCCGCGCGGTGATCAGCAGCTGGCGCTTCACCATGCGGAACTCTTCGGCGAGTGCCGAGACCGGACCACCCGGCACCAGCATGCCACGCTCGGCCAGCCGCTCGCGATCGATCGGCTCCGGCGGACGCGAGGGCGGTGCGGGCGCAGGGTCGGGCACGGGCGCCGACGAAACGCCTACGGGTCCGGCCGGACGCAAGCCGGCGCCCGGCTGGAAGCCATAGCGCTCGACCGCGCGTTCCAGCAGCGAACCGCTGTGGCGGCGCCGCGGCGGGCTGTCGATCGGGTCTCCGCTCACGCTGCCAGCCCCCGCATCACGAATTCGACGCCCATCAACGCGACAAAGGCGACACCGAGCGCCGCGGTCGCGCCCGTAAACAGCTTCAAGCGGCGCTGGCGCAGCTGCTGCTGCGCCTCCGTCACGACCGCGCCGATCGAGCCGATCACCGGCATGCTGCTCGCACGCTCCAACCGGGGCGCGGTGGAGAAGCCGGAACGCAGCTTACCAAGGGCAAAGGCTGTGGCGATCCCGCCGCCGATGCCTGCGACCAGGACCGCCAGCAGCAGCAGCGGGCGATTGGGCGATGCCGGCACGCTCGACTGACTGGGCGGGTCGATCAGGCTGAACTTCACCGCATCCGTCTCGTTCTGGACCTGACGGCGCAACCGCACCTGCTCGCGATCGGTGAGCAGCTGGTCATACTGCGTCTTCATGGCCGCAATGTCCTGATCAAGCTGCGCCTGTTCGGCGGCAGCCGCGGGATCGCGCGCCATCTTGTTCTGCAGCCCGGCGAGCTGCGCCTCGAGCTGGCCCTTGCGCTGGGCAAGCTCGGCCACCCGCGCGGCGCGCTCGGTCCGCATCGACTGAAGCTGAAGGTAGAGCGGGTTATTCTGGGCGGCGCTCCCGCCGCTGCGCGTCACCGGCTCGTTGCGGGCAGCCGCGCGGGCGACCGCAAGCTGGCGCTTGAGCGCGATCATGTCGGGATGCTGGTCGGTCCAGCCGCGGCCGCGGCCCTCCGCCAGCTGACCTTCGATTGCCGCCACGCGCGCCCGCGCCGGCCCGGCGGTGGCGGTGCCGGCGTCGCCAGCCGTCGTCGCGGCCGTACCGGCGAGCTGGCCGTCGATCGTCGACAGGCTGCTGTTGGCGGACGCAAGGTCGCCGTCGATCTGGGCAAGCTGGTCGCGCGCCTGGCTCATTCGCTCGTCGAGGGAGCCGGTGCCCGGCAGCATGCTGAGATACTGCGCCTGGAACGCCTGGCGCTTCGCATCCGCCTGGGCGATCTGCTGCTGGCGGGCAGCAAGCTGCTGGTCGAGGAACCGCAGCGACTGGCTGGTAGCATCGCGACTGCTGGCGAGATTGTCTTCCACGAACAGGTCGATGAGCTTCTGCACGACTTCACGCGCGACCTTGGGGTCGTCCAGGGTGGCCGAAATCTCGAACAGATTGTCCTGCTGCGCGACGATGCGGATCGCCTGCTGCAACATGGCGATCCGGTCCGCGACATCCCGGTCGCTGGAGACCGTCGTCGCAAGGCTGGTGCCGCGCACCACCTTGTCGAGGTTGTAGGCAGAGGCCAGGGTCTGGCGGACGCGGTCGATATCGCTGGCCTGCTGCGTCTGCACGCCGCCGGTCGCGGACGTCGCCGGCAGGATCGAGCGCAGTTCCACCGACAGGCGCGCGGTGGAGGTGTAGCGGTTCGGGATCTGCGACACGGCAAGCCAGCCGATCAGGCAGATCGCCCACGCGACCCCCAGCGCGATCCAGCGCCGGAGCCAGACCATGTGGGCCGCGACCCGCAATTCGTCGAGAAGACCGTCCACCAGTCGCCCTTAGAACATGCTCTCGGGGATGATGATCACATCGCCGGGCGCGAGACGCACGTTGGCGGAGGTGTCCCCATCCTTGAGCAGGCTGGCGATCCGCAGGCCATATTCCTGCTGCTTGCCCGTCTCGCGATCGAAGCGCACCAGCCGCGCGCGATTGCCGGCGGCAAATTCATTGACTCCGCCCACTGCGATCATCGCGTCGAGCAGCGTCATGTTGGCGCGAAACGGCAGCGAAGCGGGCTTCTCGGTCGCGCCCACCACGCGCACCTGCTGGCTGTAGGTGCCGGAGAAATTCTCCACGATCACCGAAACCAGCGGATCCTGGATATATTCGCCAAGCGCCAGCTTCATGTCCTCGGCCAGCATCGCCGGGGTCTTGCCGACGGCAGGCATGTCGCTGATCAGCGGGGTCGTGATGCGGCCGTCGGGGCGCACCTGCACCTTGGCCGACAGTTCTGGATTGCGCCACACGAAGACGTTGAGCTGGTCGAGCGGGCCGATGACATAGTCTTCGCCCGGCTTTTCCTGGGCGGTGACAAAGGGAGCGGCGGGCAGCTCAGGCCGGGTCGCGGTGCATCCGCCCAGCAGCATTGCCGCAACCGCTGCGACACCGGCTGCGACCGGAAAGCTGTACACGCGCATATCAAACCCTTCGCTCAGTCATCCGCCGCCGCCCTCGGGGTGCAGGATCGTTGGTGCCCTATACCCGGCCGGGTAAAGATAGGGTTAGATGGAAACACGGGTCTGGTGCCGGCCAGCGTACCATATCGGGAAGCCTCCCGAGGGTCGCGCGCCCTTCCCGCCCCCTCCGGCCGTTGGGAAGCGCGTCAACGGCTTCCGTGGCTGGCGGTTCCATTCACCACCAGTTCGCGCGCAGGCGGGTGGCCGAGGAAGCTCGTTGGGCTGGCACTCGCGCCATACGCACCGGCGAGGAACACGGCGACGAGATCGCCGACGGCAACCTGCGGCAGTGCAACCTTGTCGCCCAGCCGGTCGAGCGGGGTGCACAGGCAACCAACGACCGAGGCGGTCTGCGTCGCCGGCTCGCCCATGCGCGCGGCGATCGCGAGGGGGTAGTTGCGGCGTACGACCGTGCCGAAATTGCCGCTTGCCGCAAGCTGGTGGTGCAGGCCGCCATCGACGACGACGAAACGCTCGCCGCCGCTGTCCTTCACGTCGACCACGCGGGTCAGGTACACCCCCGCCTCCCCCACCAGCCAGCGGCCGAGCTCGATCGCGAAGCGACTGTCGGCGAGCACCGCCGCGCGGTTCGCCAGCGCCTCCCCAAGCGCTTCGCCGATCGCGGCGATGGCGACGGGCGCATCGCCGGCGAAGTACGGGATGCCGAAGCCGCCTCCCAGGTTGACCAGCGGCGGCGCAGCCCCTGCCTCCTCCGCCAGCCGGGCGGCAAGCGCCACGGTCGCCGCCTGGGTCTCGATGATCGCAGCGGTGTCGAGCGACTGCGAGCCGGCAAAGATGTGAAAGCCGCGCCAAGCCGCGCCTGTATCGCGGATGGTGCGAACCAGCGCCGGCACCTGCCCGGCATCGACGCCGAAAGGCGATGCGCGGCCGCCCATCCGCATGCCGGAGCCGCGCAGCTCGAAGTCGGGGTTCACCCGCACCGCGATCCGGGGGGCGATGCCCAGCCGTTCGCCCACTGCGAGAGCTCGTGCGACCTCGCCTGCGGATTCGGCGTTCAGCGTCGCGCCGGCCTCGATGGCGGCGGCGAGTTCATCGTCGCGCTTGCCGGGGCCGGCGAAGCTGATCTGGGCCGCTGGTTTGACGGTCAGCGCGCGCGCCAGTTCGCCGCCCGAAGCGACGTCCAGGCCATCGACCAGCGACGCGATGCCGGCGAGCAGATCGGCGTGCGGGTTCGCTTTGATTGCATAGTGGATGCCCAGCTTCGCCGGCAGCGCGCGCCGCAGGGCAGCGACGCGGTCGGCGACCAGGCCGAGGTCATAGACGAACAGCGGCGTGTCGCCGGCCCGCGCGACGAGTGCCTCGGCATCCTCGCCGCCGATCGCCAGCCGCTGCTGCCCGGCAAAGGCGGGCGGGATCGGACCGGTCGGCTTCATTGCGGGGACTCCTGAAACTCGGCGAGGATGGCAGCGCGAAGGCCGCTGCGATCGAGCTTGCCATTCGGATTGCGGGGCATCTCGTCGCGCCAGCGATACTGGGCAGGCTGCTGGAAAGCGGGGAGTTCGCGCCGCAGCCGCTCGCGCAGCGCCGCCTCGGCGGGTTCGGCGGGACCGTTGGCGCGGGCGACGACCAGCACCGCCTGGCCGAGCCGCGCGTCGGGCACACCGAACGCTGCCGCCTCCGCGACTTCGCCGCCGGCGAGCACCGCTTCCTCGACCTCGGTCGGGCTGATGCGGTTGCCCGCGCTCTTGATCATCTCGTCCTTACGGCCGACGAAGCGGAGCAGGCCGTCCTGCCCCTCCACCACCGTGTCGCCGGACCAGACGGCGGGGCCGCCACTCTGGGCAAAGGCTGGCGCGGGGCGAAAGCGCTGCGCGGTGCGCTCGGCGTCGCGCCAATAGCCCTGCCCCACCAGCGGGCCGGCGTGGACCAGCTCGCCGGGCTCCCCCGGCGCGGCACGGCTGCCGTCGGGACGCACCACCAGCACCTCGGCAAAGGGGATGGCGCGACCGATCGCATCGGGGGCGGTGTCGACCAGCGCGGGATCGAGAAAGGTCGAGCGAAACGCCTCGGTAAGGCCGTACATCGGGTACAGATCGGCTTGCGGAAAGCGCGTGCGCAGCGCACGCACCATCGGCGTCGTCAGCGCGCCGCCCGAGTTGGTGAGCCGGCGCAGGCGTGCCGCAGTCTCGGCAGGCCAGTTCGCCTCCAGCAACTGTGTCCACAGCGGCGGGACGCCGGCCAGGCTGGTGATCCCCTCGCGGTCGACCGCCTTCACCACGTCGCGCGGCGTCAGATAGTCGAGCGGCACCACGCACCCTCCGGCCGCCCAGGTCGAGAACAGCTGGTTCTGGCCATAGTCGAAGCTGAGCGGCAGCACGCCCAGCACTCGGTCGGTCGGCGCAAGGTGGAGATAATGGGCGACGGAGATGGCGCCCAGCCACAGGTTGGCGTGGCTGAGCATCACCCCCTTGGGCCTTCCCGTGGAGCCGGAGGTGTAGAGGATCGCCGCCAATGCATCCGGATCGGCGTTGGACGGGGGCATCGCGTCGGCGGCATGGGCCAGCGCGTCTTCCTCGCTCGCGACCCGGCAGCCATCCGGAACATCACCCGGCTCGAGCAATGCGGCGCGGACCGGCTGGGTCAGCAATAGCGCCGCGCCGCTGTCGGAGAGAATATGCGCCACCTGCCCGCGCTTGAGCACCGGGTTGATCGGAACGTGGATGAGGCCGGCGCGCGGGGCCGCAAGCGGCATCAGGCAGGCGGCGCGGGTCTTGGGCAGCCAGCTCGCCACCCGGCTTCCCGGCGCCAAGCCGAACGAGGCCAGCCAGTGCGCCAGCCGCCCGACTGCCGCCTCCAGCGCGACATAGCTGAGCACGCCCTCCCTGCCGGCGAGGGCCGGGGCGTCCGCATCGCCGCGCAACTGCGGCAGCGCGTCGATGGGCCGGGGCACGGGATCGAGCGGAACCATGATCGGGCGCATAGCCGATGCCGGCGGCAAAGCCACGCCTGCGTGGCGCTGCAACCTTGGCTTTTCTCCCGACGCGCACTAACTGCGGGCGCAATCTGGCAAGGGGAAAGCCGTTGGTTCCTGAACGCGCGAACGAGATCGAAAACACCGTGCGCGCCGTGCTGCGCGACGTCCTGGGGCTGTCGGAAGAGCGCGTGGCCGCCTTCCATGCCGAAACGCCGCTGTTCGGCGCGGTGCCGGAACTGGACTCGATGGCGGTCGCAGGCGTGCTGACCGAGATCGAGGATCGCCTGGGCATCCTGATCGAGGACGACGACATCGACGGCGACACGCTGGCGACCTTCGGCTCGCTGACCCGCTTCGCCATGGGCAAAGCGGTGCAGTGATCGACCGCTATGACTGGCCCGGCGGGACGGAGGCGGTGCTTCGCTTCGGTCCTGCCGCCGGGCCGGTCGTGGTGCTTGCCCTGCCGCCCTTCGAGGAGGCGAACCGCACCCGCACGCTGATGGTGGCGGTGCTGCGCCGGTTGGGCGACGCCGGCATTGCCGGGGCGCTGCCGGATCTTCCGGGACAGGGCGAGAGCCTGGTTGCGACCGAGGCGGCGACGCTGGCGGACTGGCGAGCGGCCTTCGCGGCGTGCGTCGCCACGCTGCCCCAGCCCCGCTTCTCGCTGAGCGTCCGCGCCGGGGCACTGGTCGACGGCGAGGCAAACGTACAGGCGCGCTGGTCGCTGTCGCCGCAGACCGGCCCCGAACTGTCCCGCGAGCTGCACCGCACCGCCCGGGCGGCCAGTACGCCGGGTGCGGCGATACCATGGCAGAATCCGCAACGCGTCTTAGGTCATAACAATATTCCTGTCCGGGCAGGGATCCAGGGCCAAGCAGAACAACGGCTTGCGGAGCCTTGCAGCGCTGGACTCCTGCCTGCGCAGGAGCACGGCGAGGCGGTACTCACACGTCCCGCAGAAGCCGGGGTCGAGATCACAGGCAATCGCATCGGTGCTCGCTTGCTCGATGCCTTGGCTGGAGCCGATATCGGCACGCCGGACCGGATCGTCCGGCTGGAGAGCGATACCCGTTCGGCCGATCACCGCCTCCCCTTTTCGCCGCCCTGGCGGCGAGCGGAGCCGGACGCAGATCCGCTTCTTGCCCAGGCCCTTGCCGCCGACATCGCCGAATGGGTGCGAACATGGCTCGCCGCCTGATCCAGTTCCCGTGCGCGGGTGAGACGCTGGCCGGCACCCTGGACGAAGCGCCGGGAAGCACCGGCCTGCTGATCGTGTCTGGCGGCAACGAGCTGCGCGTCGGCGCGCACCGGGGGATGGCGTTGCTTGCGCAACGGATCGCGGCAGAAGGCTGGCCGGTGTTCCGCTACGATCGGCGCGGGATCGGCGATTCGACGGGGGACAATCGCGGCTTTGGCGACGGACGCGGCGACCTGGTCGCAGCGGCAGCGACGTTTCGCGCCGAGGCTCCCGCGGTCCGTAGCATCCTTGGCTTCGGCAATTGCGATGCGGCGACGGCGCTCGCGTTGTTCCACGGGGACGCCGCGATCGACGCGTTGCTGCTCGCCAATCCGTGGCTGGTGGAGAGCGTCGGCGACACGCCGCCGGCCGCCGCGGTGCGCGCGCGATATGTCGATCGGTTGCGCGATCCGGCGCAATGGGTGCGGCTGCTACGAGGCCAGGTCGACCTGGGGAAGCTCGCGGGTGGGCTGCGGACGCTCACGCGCGCGCAGCCGAGCGGCCTTGCCGAGCACGTGGCCGCCGCACTCGCGGCCAGCGATGCGCCCACGACGCTGCTGCTCGCCCGGCGAGACAACACGGCGATGGCCTGCGCCGACGCGTGGCGCGGGGCTGCGTTCGATCCGGTGCGGAACCGCATTCCCGTGCTGGCGCTCGACAGTTCGAGCCACAGCTTCGCTCGGGCCGGCGATGCCGAGTGGCTGCACACGCGAGTGGCCGAGGCGCTGGCGGCCGTATAGCGCCAGCGCCTGCCGCCTTACTCGGCGGCTTCGGCGATCTTCTCGAAGTCCGCCTCGGCCAGGAAACGCTCGGCATCGAGCGCGGCCATGCAGCCGGTGCCGGCCGCGGTCACCGCCTGGCGATAGACCTTGTCCGTCACGTCGCCGCACGCAAACACGCCCGGCACGTTGGTGCGGGTCGAGCCCTTTTCCACGACGATATAGCCGTCCTCGTCGAGTTCGACGTGGCCGCGGAACAGCTCGGTCGCCGGATGGTGGCCGATCGCGACGAAGCCGCCGTCGACCGGGAGCTGGGACAGTTCGCCGGTGACGGTGTCCTTGAGCTCGATGCCGACCAGGCCAGCGGTGCCGCCGCCGTCGATGAAGCGCTCGACCTTCTTGTTCCAGAGCACGTTGACGGCGTCATGCGCGAACAGCCGCTCCTGCAGGATCTTTTCCGCGCGGAAGCTGTCGCGGCGGTGGATGATCGTCACGTCGGGCGAATGGTTGGTGAGGTAGAGCGCTTCCTCGACCGCGGTGTTGCCGCCGCCGATCACCGCCACCTTCTTGCCGCGATAGAAGAAGCCGTCGCAGGTCGCGCAGGCGCTGACGCCCTTGCCCTTCAGCGCTTCCTCGGTGTCGAGGCCGAGCCAGCGCGCCTGGGCGCCGGTCGCGATCACCAGAACATCGCCCTCATAGACGTCGCCGCCGTCGCCGATCAGGCGGAACGGGCGCTGGCTCACGTCCACCTCGACGATGGTGTCGTACATCATGCGGGTGCCGACATGCTCGGCCTGGGCCTGCATCTGCTCCATCAGCCACGGGCCCTGGATCACTTCCGCAAAGCCTGGATAATTCTCCACGTCGGTGGTGGTGGTGAGCTGACCGCCCGGCTGGATGCCCTGCACCACGATGGGGTTCAGGCCGGCGCGCGCGCCATAGATGGCGGCGGAAAGCCCGGCCGGGCCGGAGCCGAGGATCAGCATGCGGGTGGTGTGGGTGGTCATGTCGTATCCGTCTCGAAACTGTTGGCGCCATTAACGGCACCTCGGGTGCGACCGCAACATGGGGATGCGGACGGCGGTGTCCCAGCCAAGAAAAGCTCCGTCTCGGCAAAGCGCCGGCCGCGCTGGCGCTGGCGGTCGCGAGCGCATAGGCTTGCGGCCATGTTCAAACGCCTGGCCCTGCTCGTCGCGGCATTCTGCGCTGCTCCCGCCCCTGCCCAGACGCCGGCGGCACCGCCGCCCGCACCCGAAATGGCGCGCGTGAAGGTGGAGACCAGCGAGGGCAGCATCGTGCTGGAGCTGGAAAAGGCGCGGGCGCCGGTCACCACCGCCAACTTCCTGCGCTATGTCGACGAGAAGCGGCTGGACGGCACCGTGTTCTACCGCACCGTGCGCGTCACCCCGACCTTCGGTTTCGTCCAGTTCGGGGTGCAGAACGCCCCCAAGCGCGTGCTTCCGCCAATCAAGCACGAGCCGACCACCCAGACCGGCGTGCGCCACGTCGACGGCGCGATCTCGATTGCGCGGCTGGCGCCGGGCACCGCACAAGGCGACTTCACGATCAGCGTGGGCGCGCAGCCGTCGCTGGACGCCGACCCGAGCCGGCCTGGCGACAATCTGGGCTATGCGGCGTTCGGCCGCGTGGTCGAGGGCATGGAGGTGATCCACCGCATCCTCAACGCGCCGGTCAGCGAGGGCGGACACTTCAAGGGCGAGATGCTGGCCGAGCCCGTCCGCATCCTTTCCGCGCGCAGGGTTGCCTCCACCTCGGCACCGCAACCCTGACCAGGACGGCGCGGCTTCCCCAAAGGTCTATCAGGGGCCGCAAACTTCCGCGCTTCGGCGCACCAGGCCGTCCTTGGAGGCGGCAGGCGGTAAGCCGCCTCGCCGGTGATCATGCCAGTCCAGACTTCCAAAACGGCGCGGGTCGTCGACCGGATAGCCGTGCTTCGCACTGGTAAAGCAACAGCCATGTTGATACCCCATCAAGATAGTGGAGATTGAACCAACTACAGGGGGAGATCGATCGTGCCGGCCATGTTTTCGGAAGCGTCCACTGCCTTCCCGGTGACAGGAATGTCCCATGCCCCCGCACGCCACGACGCGCGTCGCCGAAGCCGCGGGACGCTCAGGTCGGTTCTTGTGGCCGGGACCGGCATCGCCACGTTGGCCGTCGCCGGTCCGGTCGGTGCCCAGACCCTCGATCCACTCCCCGGGGGCGAGGCTTCGGCCGCCGCCGTGAGCGAGGATCCTGCCGTCGCCGCAGGCCGCCCGGGGGAGATCGTCGTCACCGCGCGGCGCCGGATCGAGAATGTGCAGGACGTCCCGCTCGCCATCTCGGTCATCGGCGGAGACACGCTGGATGCGCAGGGCGCGTACAACATCAACCGCCTGACCCAGCTTCAGCCCACGCTGCAGTTCTTCTCCACCAACCCGCGCAACACGTTCATCAACATCCGCGGGATCGGCGCGCCGTTCGGGCTGACGAACGACGGGTTCGAACAGGGCGTCGGCATCTATGTCGACCAGGTCTATTACAACCGCATCGCCTCGGCGACGCTCGACTTCGTCGATGTCGAGCGGATCGAGGTGCTGCGCGGGCCGCAGGGAACGCTGTACGGCAAGAACACGACGGCGGGCGCGATCAACATCACGACGCGCGCGCCGACCTTTGACTTCGAAGGCCGCGCCGAGGTATCGGCGGGCAATTACAACTTCAAACAGGGCAAGGTTTCGGTGTCGGGGCCGCTGTCCGATACGCTGGCCGCGCGGGTCAGCCTGTCGACCACGGATCGTCGCGGCACGATCTACAACGTCACCAGCGGCAACTGGATCAACTCGCAGGACTCGCTGGGCGTGCGCGGCTCGCTGCTGTGGAAGCCGAGCGAGGACGTCCGCGTCACCCTGTCGGGCGACTTCAACCTCCAGGACCCGATCTGCTGCGGGCAGGTCTATGCGCGGGTCGGCACGACCCAGCGCGCGCTCAACCGCCAATATGCCGCGCTGACCGCGCTGTTTCCAGGGTACCAGGTACCGAGCACCAACCCGTTCGATCGCCTGACCGACCTCGACGCAGAGCTTGCCGCGCGCAACGAGCTGGGCGGCGCCTCGGTGCGGGTGGAATGGGACCTCGGCCCCGGCACGCTCACCTCGGTCACTGCGTGGCGCTACTGGGACTGGGGCCCGAAGAACGATCGCGATTTCACGGGGCTGCCGATCTACACCAAGGTCAACAACCCGACCCACCAGGACCAGTACACCCAGGAGCTGCGCTACGCCTATGACGCCAGCAAGCTGGACTTCGTCGTCGGCGCCTTTGCCTTTTACCAGAAGAACCACACCACCGGCATCCAGGAGACGGGACCCGCGGCCAGCGCATGGCTGCTGGCACCCAGCAGCGCGCTCTCGCGAAACCCTGCGGTGCTGAACGGCATGACCGCCGAAAACGACATCCTGCTCAAGAACCTCAGCCTGGCGGCGTTCGGCAAGCTCAACTGGCACGCGACCGACCGGCTGACGATCTCCCCCGGCATCCGCGTCAACTACGACAAGAAGGAAGGGCATTACGACTCGGTGGTGACGGGCACGGCGTCGGACGGCACCCGCCAGCTGATCACCAACGACACGACCGATCCCTATTACAACGATCCCTGGACCGCAGCGCAGCGGGGGACGCAGTCGTCGCAGTTCTTTGAACCGAACTTCAGCGACTGGAATGTCTCCTACGACCTCTACCTGTCGTACGACATCGCCGACGACGTGATGGGCTATGCGACCTATGCGCGTTCGTTCAAGACCGGCGGCATCAACCTCAACGGCGTTCCCAGCCGGCCGGACGGCACGCCGGCGCTGGAGGTCGCGGAGATCGATCCGGAAAAGGTCGATCACTTCGAAGTCGGCCTGAAGACGCAGTTCTGGGGGCGCCGCGCAACGCTCAACCTCACGGGCTTCTGGACGCAGATCAAGGACTTCCAGGCGAGCGTCATCAGCAACATCAGCGGCAGCAACGTGCTGCGCGGCTATCTCGCCAATGCCGACAAGGTGCGGGTGCGCGGGGTCGAGGCGGAGTTCTCGGTCCGTCCGTCCGAGCGGCTGTCCGCCTATCTGAACGGCGCATTCACCGACCATGAGTTCGTCAAGTTCGTCGACGCCCCTTGCCCGCCGGAGCTGGCCGGCGGCGGCACCGGCGCGGTGATCGGTGCGCCCGCCACGCCGGGCACCAACAGCCCGGCCAATTGCGACGTGTCGGGCCAGTGGCTGCCCGGCGTCTCGAAATGGGCGTTCTCGTGGGGGACCGAGTATAATCTGCCTGCGACCGTGCTCGGTCGCGAGGGGCAGGCCTATGTCGGCTATGACGCGAGCTACCGCTCCAAATTCTCCTCCAACGCCTCGCGCTCGATCTACACCGATATCTCGGGCTATTCGGTGCATAACTTTCGCGCCGGTTTCCGGACCGAGGCTTTCGACATCTTCGGCTGGGTCCGCAACGCGTTCGACGAGGAGTATTTTGAATCGCTTGCCGTCACGCCCGGCAACACCGGCCTGATCTCCGCACAGCTGGCCGACCCGCAGACCTGGGGCGGCACGATCCGCTTCTCGTTCTGATCGACGCTGGTTCCGGGCGGCAGGGGCGACCGTTGGGATCGTGCGGAAACCAGAACTATGTTGTTGGTGGCGCCCCACCACGGCATGACGAAGCCAACACAACAGGGAAGATGCCGTGGATCCTTCGTTCAGCGTTGAAGCGTTGCTGCCGTTCATTGCCGTGGGCTTCGGCGCCCAGATCGTCGATGGCGCGCTGGGCATGGCATTCGGCGTCATCTGCAACACGCTGCTGGTGGCCGTCATGGGCCTGCCGCCCGCCCGTGCTTCCGCCAACGTCCATGTGGTCGAGACCTTTACCACCGCGGTGTCCGGCATCAGCCACTTCCTGTCCGGCAACATCGACAAGAAGCTGTTCCTGCGGCTGCTGATCCCGGGGATCATCGGCGGCGTCAGCGGCGCCTATCTGCTGACCAACGTCGATGGCGATACCGTGAAGCCGTTCGTGCTCGGATACCTGGTGGCGGTCGGCATCTATCTGCTGATCCGGGGGATCCTGTTCCCGCCCAAAAGTTCCAAGCCCAAGGTCGTCGAGCCGCTGGGTCTCGTCGGCGGGTTCCTGGATGCGGCGGGCGGCGGCGGCTGGGGGCCGATCGTGACTTCCAACCTGCTCGTCCAGGGCGTCGAGCCGCGCAAGGTGGTGGGCACCGTCAACAGCGTCGAGTTCTTCCTGACACTCACCGTCTCGGCGACCTTTATCTACCATCTGGGCGTGCGCGACTTCGCCACCGCGACACTCGGCCTGTTGATCGGGGGCGTGCTGGCGGCGCCGTTCGGCGCGGTCATGGCAAAGCGCATCCCCACCAAGACCATGCTGATCCTGGTCGGCATCGTGCTGACGATCACCAGCACCTATGGCTTCATCCGGGCGCTCGGCTGAAGCCGCCCGGCGGCGACGTGCCCCCGACAAAGCTGACAAGCCGGGACCCGGCCGCTAAGGCGGGGCAATGAAAGCGGTCATCCTGAGCGCCGGCTATGGCTCCCGGCTGCTTCCCCTCACCAGGGAAATCCCCAAGTGCCTGGTGAAGGTCCAGGGTCGTGAGATCCTGCTGCGGCAACTCACCACCCTGGCCGAGGCGGGGATCGACGAGGCGGCGATCGTGGTCGGCTATCGCCACCGCCAGGTTCGCGACTTCGTCGCCGACCATGCGTTGCCGCTGCGCGTTTCGACGGTGTTCAACCCCTTCTGGTCGGTCAGCAACAGCATCGGGAGCGTCTGGGTCGCGCGAGCGCATCTGCACGAGCCCTTCTGCCTGTTGAACGGCGACACCGTGTTCGAGCAGGCGGTGCTGACCGAGGCCTTGCGCCAGCCGCCGGCCGGCATCGGCCTGCTGGTCGAGGCGACCCGCGGCCACGTGCTGGACGACATGCGGGTGGCGGTCGCGGACGGCCGGGTGACGGCGGTGGCAAAGGACCTGGACGACGCGCGCACCACCCACCGGTCGCTGGGCGTCATCACCAGCAGCGGCGGGGATGCCTATGCCCGCGCGCTGGAGACGGTCATCGAGCGCGACAGCGGCCATGCCGCCTATCACCATGCGATCGTCGCCGAGCTTGCCGCGACCGTCGGAGTCACCGCGATCGAGCACGCTGCGGGCAAGTGGCAGGAGATCGACCGGCCCGAGGACATCGACGCCTGGGGAGCGGCGCGCGGAACCGCCGCGTGATACGGGATCGCGTCGCCTTTCTGTTCCTGGGCGAAACCCTGCTGATCCCGCACCTCTTTCCGATCGTGGAAGCGCTGGCGGATCTCGCACCCGACCTGCCGCAGGACCTGTGGGTCAGCACGTCGATGCACGAAGCGCTGATCGGCGGCTGGCTGGCCGAGCGGCCGGGCAGTGCCATCCGCATCCGGCGGGCACCCGGCTTCGGGCAGGTGGCCGTCGATGCGGGCACCAACCCGCCGCTACCCGCCAAGCTGCCGATGCTTGCGCGCCTTGCGCCCCGGCTCGCGCGGGTACCGGTCGCCGTGTGCGCGGAACAGACCAGCCTGTGGCTGCCGCGGGTGCTGCCGATGCTCCCCACCCGCTTCGTCAAGACATCGCACGGCGTGGGGTCGATGAGCGCGCGCGACGATCGTCGCCGCCGCGCCGCCTGGCGGACGCTGGTGCCGAGCGAACGGGAACGCCAGACCTATCTGGTGCGGGGCATGCCGCCGGAACGGATCGTCGCCACCGGCTATGTGAAGGCGGAATTCCGGCAGCGCAGCTATGCGCGGCCCGACTTTGCCGAGACGCGGCCGGTGCTGCTCTACAACCCGCATTGGCAGCAGCACCGCTCCTCCTGGTGGCGCTGGGGCGAGCAGGTCGTCCGGCAGGTGTTGGCGGAAGGCAAATGGAACCTGATCTTCGCCCCTCACCAGCGGCTGGTGGAGCGCGCGCCCGAGGTGCAGGCGCTGTGCGACCAACTGCAGGGCCGCGGCGACGTGCACTGCGACTATCAGAGCTTCGCCGCGGTGGACGGCAGCTACACCGCGGTTGCCGACGCCTATCTGGGAGACACGTCCAGCCAAGTGCTGGAATTTTTGATGCGGCCGCGGCCGTGCGTGTTCCTGAACGCGCAGCAGGCGGCGTGGGCGGAGGACCCGTCCTACGCCATGTGGGTGGCGGGCGAAGTGGTCGACAGCCTCGACGCGCTGCTCCCCGCCCTCGCCCGCGCACCGGCCGAGCATTCGCGTTTTGCAGAGGCACAGGCGGCCATGGCGGAAGAGTCGCTGGGCGACACCAGCGGCGCCGCCTCGGCCCGAGCCGCGCGCGAGATCCTGGACGTGCTGGCGGCGCGCAGGCCGTGAGTGCGGCTTTGTGCTCGCAATCGGCGCGCGATCGGCTATCGGCGCAAGCATGACACCGAAGGATGCCCAGCCCCGGCCGGCAGTCACGCCCGTTGGCAGCAACCCGACGCTGCTGTGGGGCATGACCAACGAGGAACGCGTGCGGCGGATCGCCGCATCGCGTGACCTCCTCTTCACCGACCAGCCGACGACGCCGACGATCCTCGTCAACCTGCGCTTCGCCTCCGACCCCGTGTGGTTCGCCCACCTGACCGGGAGGCCGGGCACGCTGGTGACCCGCAACGGCGTGCCGGCGCTTGCGCATGTCGCGACCGATGCCGAGCGGGATGCGGTGATCGCAGCGATGCAGGCGCAGGCGCCGCTTCCGGCAGGGTCGAGCCTGATTGAAATTCGTGCCGAGGCCGAAGAAGGCATCTTCAACGAGGCGCTGCGCAAGCGCGAGCAGCCGTTCGTGGAGCTGCTGGTGCCCGAAGCGGTGCCCGGCATCGAGCGCGCCAGCTACACCGGCGCGTACAAGGGGGTGACCGACCTCCTCACCAAATATCTCTGGCCTGAATGGGCGTTCGCGCTCACCCGCATCGCCGCGCGGCTTGGCATCACGCCCAACCAGGTGACGGCGGCCGGCAGCGTGCTGTGCATCATCGCCACGGTCGCATTCTGGCACGGCTGGTTCTGGACCGGGCTTGCGACCGGTCTCGTGTTCATGGTGTTCGACACCGTGGACGGGAAGCTCGCTCGCTGCACCATCACGTCGTCCAAGCTCGGCAACGCCTGGGACCATGGCGTCGACCTGGTCCACCCGCCCTTCTGGTGGTGGGCCTGGGCGGCGGGCTGCGCCGACTATGGCCGGCCGCTCACCGACCAGATGTTCTGGCTCGTGATCGGCACGATGCTGTTCGGCTATGTCGCCCAGCGGCTGATCGAGGGCGCCTTCATCGTCCGCTTCGGCATGCACATCCATGTCTGGGAGCGGTTCGACAGCTGGTTCCGGCTCATCACCGCGCGACGCAATCCCAACATGGTGATCCTGTTCGCGATGCTGCTGGTGCAGCGACCGGACTGGGGGATCATCGGGGTGGCGGCGTGGACCGCGATCTCGCTGGTCGTCCACCTGGTGCGGCTGGTGCAGGCGATGCTGCAGGCCCGTGGCGGCAAGAGGATCACCAGCTGGCTCGCGTAAACCCCTTCGCCGCGCGCACGGGCGATCCGCGCAAGGGGCTGGGCAGCGTCGCGCATAATCTCGGCTGGCTGCTTGCCGGGCGCGGGGTCACGGCAGTGCTGTCGCTCTTCTACCTGGCGATCGTCACACGGACGCTGGGCGTCACCGACTTCGGCCGCTTCTCGATCATCGTCGGAGCCTCGCAAGTGCTGGTCGCGCTGGTGGGGTTCCAGACGTGGCAGATCATCGTCCGCTACGGCACCGCGCATCGCTCTGCGGGCGACCTCGACCGGCTCGGCCGGCTGTTCCGCGCCTGCACCGCGCTCGACGCGACCAGTGCAGTGGTCGGCGTGGGCGTCGCTGCGCTTATCCTCAGCCTGTGGGGGGAGATGCTGGGCATCGGCCCGACGCTGTGGCGCGCTACGTTCATCTTCACGATCGTCCAGCTGCTGTCGCTGCGGTCGACGCCGCTCGGCATCCTGCGGCTGAACGACAATTTCTCGCTTGCGGCGCTGGCGGACAGCGCGACGCCCATCGTGCGGCTGGTCGGCGCTGGTCTGGTCGCGTTGATCCACCCGACGCTGCAGGGCTTCCTGGTCGCGTGGATGGCGGCCGAGCTGCTGACCGCCACCGCCTATTGGGCGATGGTGGCGCGCACCGGCAACATCCGCCTGATGCGCCGCCATGGCGGCGGGCTGCGCGCGGTGGTCACCGACAATCCCGGCATCGTCCGGTTCGCGGTCAGCACCAACGCCAACGCGACCTTCACCTTGTCGAGCAAGCAGTTTCCGCTGCTGTTGGTCGGCGGCGTCGCCGGCACCACCGCGGCAGGCGAGTTCCGCCTGGCGGTGCAGCTCGCCCAGGCGATGACCAAGCTGTCGCAGTTGCTGGCGCGCGCTGCCTTCCCGGAAATCGTGCGCTCGATCGATGCCGGCGGCCTGCGCAAGGTCGGCCGCTTCCTGGTGCGGTCGGTTTCGGTTGCGACCCTGGTTGCGGCACTGGTGTTCGGCGCCCTTCTGATCGCAGGCGAGCATGTGCTGGCGCTGGTCGGCGGATCGGAGTTCACAAGCGCTTATTCCAGCCTGTTGTGGCTGACGGCGGCCGGCTGCGTCGATCTCTGCACGGTCGGGTTCGAGCCGGTGCTGATGGCCGCAAACCGGGCGGGAAGCGCGTTTTTCGTGCGGCTTGCGGCGACGGGCACGATGTTCGCGGCAGCGTTCCTTCTGTCCCCCAGCATGGGAGCGAACGGTATTGCCGCCGGCGTCTTGATCGCGTCGGTCCTGACGGCAGTGCTGCTGGCGGTGATGCTGGGCCTGGCGATCCGGCGCGACCGGCTGCGCACGGACAGCGCCGTCGCCTGAACGGGTCGCCCATCCCCGGTTCATCCGGGAGGGTACAGAAGGCCCGCAACCCGATGCACTGAGGATCCCATGTTGCGTATCGTTCTTCCTGCACTTGCTCTTTTGGGCGGCGCCACCCTTCTCCCGACCGCGCCTGCCACCGCTGCCCCGGCCTGTGTCGGAACGCCCGGTGGCGGCAAGGTGAAGCTTGAGGTTGCGGCAACCAACCTGCGCAATGCGAACGGCGAAGTCGCCTTCACCGTCTACCCCGATGACAGCAGCCGCTTTCTGAAGGGCGGCAGCAAGCTCGCCCGCGCGCGCGTGAAGGCGGCGGCACCAACCACCCGCGCCTGCTTCTGGCTGGCGCCCGGCCATTATGCGCTTGCCACCTATCATGACGAGAATGGCGACCGTAAGTTCAACCGCACGGCGTTCACGATCAAGGAAGGCTTCGGCTTTTCGAACGATGCGCCGACGACGCTGGGGCTGCCTTCGTTCCAGGCGACGCGCTTCCCGGTGCCGGCGGGTGGCGGCAGCATCGCGATCCGCACGCGCTACAGCCGCTAGGCCGCAAAAGCGGGTCGCTTCCCCGCCCCGGCCGCGTCAAAGCGCGCGTCGGGGCTAGCCTTGCCACGAAACTGCCACGATATGGGCGCGGACGGGCCCATCACGCGGTGCATGGGCCCGCCTCCTGTTGAAGCTTCGTGGCCCGGGGGCGCGTTTGAAGAAGATGACCTCGGAACCGGCAGACCAGATGGCGTTCCAACCGACCCGGGATGTGGCCGGGCTTACCCGGCACGGGGGCGGTGCAGGCCACCCGCGCACCGGCATCATCAGCAACAGCCGCAGCCACCGCAATCGCACCCGCGGGGCGGAGGCGATGGTCGTGCCGGCCGACACCCCGAACCTGCTGTACCGCGGACCCCGCACCCTGCCCGCGCTTGCCCAGGCGCTCCGCGAGTTCCGCGACGCCGGAATCGAGCTGCTGATCGTGGACGGCGGCGACGGCACCGTGCGCGACGTTCTCACCTGCGCGCGCGGGATCTTTGGCGCTGCGATGCCGCGGCTGGCGGTGGTACCTTCGGGCAAGACCAACGCGCTGGCCCTCGACCTCGGCATCCCGCCCGAGTGGAGGGTGCAGGACGCACTGGCAGCCAACACCCGCGGCTCCTTTCGCACCCGCGCTTCGGTGGAGATCCTGCGCGACGACGCGCAGGAGCCGGAGCTCTGCGGCTTCCTGTGGGGGGCTGGCGCCTTTGTGCGCGCGACCGAACTGGCGCAGCGGACCCACAAGGCGGGGGCTTTCAACAGCTTTGCGGTAGGCATCTCGCTGTTCTGGGGCGTCGCCCAGACCCTGTTCGGCGGCCATGCCAACGAATGGCGTGCGGGCGAGGCGATGCGCCTGCAACTCGATGGCGGCAAGGCTGCGGCAGAGACGCTGTACATCCTCTTCAGCTCGACGCTCGAGCGGCTGCCGCTCCGCCTGAAGCCCTTCGGCCATGAGCGGGCGGGGCTGAAGCTGCTCGCCGTGGACGCCCCGCCGCGCAACCTCGCCCGGGCGGTCCCTGCCCTGCTGCGCGGATCGGAGGCGCCCTGGCTCCGGGAGCGCGGCTACCGCCATCATGACGTCCGATCCTTCACCGTGACGCTGGACGGCGGCTTCATCCTGGACGGTGAACTGTACGAGGGTGGAACGATGACCGTGCGCCAGGGCACCCCGCTGGAGTTCGTGACGCCCTGATGCAACAGCTTCGCCACGCCATTGCAGAGATGCTCACGACCGAGGTCCGGCCGGAGATCGTCGCGGCAGCCACGGTGATCGCCGAGCGGCTTCGCGGATCGGCGGTGCTGTTCTACGGATCCGTGCTGCGGACCGGCGACCTCGACGGCCTGCTCGACTTCTACGTCCTGACCGAAGGCGCGCCGCAGCCGGGCCTGCGCGGTGCGGTGTCGCGGCGGTTGTGGCCGGACATCAGTTTCGAAGAAGTGCGGCTCGGCGACCGCCTGCTGCAGGCAAAGGTCGCCACGATGCCGCTGGCGGTGTTCGCCAAGGCCGCGACCGGCGCTTTCGCCGACACCACCATCTGGACTCGCTTCGTTCAACCAAGCGCCCTGCTGTGGATCGCCGGCCCCGCGCAGGCCGAAGCGGTGGCGGACGCCATTGCCGCCTCCGCGATCACCGCGGCGCGATTCGCCGCGGTGCTGGGTCCGGCGCATGGCGCGCCGCTGGATTATTGGAAGGCACTGTTCCGCGAGACCTACCGCGCGGAATTCCGGGTCGAGCGGCCGGGTCGCGAGGACCAGATCCTGGCGTACGATCCCGATCGCTACGCCACGCTCCTGCAGCTTGCCTGGAACGCGGACGGAGTTCCCTATCGCCAGTCCGGGGGCGAGCTTACCCCCATGCTCGCCCCTGAAGTCCGCGCGGGGCTGCTGCGCACCTGGCGATCGCGCCAACGGATGGGCAAGCCGCTCAACGCAGCACGCCTGGTCAAGGCCGCGTTCCTGCTGGAGGGCGCAGCGCGCTATGGCGCGTGGAAGGTCGAGCGGCATACGGGAGTGCCGGTGAAGCTCACCCCCTGGGCAGAGCGCCATCCCCTGCTCGCCGCGCCCGGCGTGCTGTGGAAGGTCTGGCGCGCGCGAGCACAGGCGTGACGGCGTTCCACGCCCTGGTCCTCGCGGGTTCGCGAGGCGGCACCGATCCGGTAGCCGACTATGCCGGCGTTTCGGCCAAGGCGCTGATCGAAGTGGGCGGGTCGACCATGCTCGCGCGGGTGGTTGCAGCGCTTCGCACGGCCGGCGCAACGCGAATCGGCGTGTCGGTATCCGACCCAGCCGTCGCCGCGCATGCCGCCACGCTGGACGTGGAGGTGCTACCGGCCGAGGCTGGTCCCAGCCGCAGCACCCGCAGCGGCCTTGCAGCGCTCGGCACGCCGCTGCTCGTGACGACGGCCGACCATGCGCTGCTGGAGCCCGAGTGGATCACCCACTTCCTCGCGGCCACTCCGGCAGGCGCGGACGTCACCGCCCTGCTCGCCCGCCGCGACGTCATCGAGGCGGCGGTGCCGGATACGCAGCGCACCTATCTGCGCTTCGCCGATGGCGGCTGGTCCGGCTGCAACCTCTTCTATCTGGCCAGCCCCAAGGCGAATGCCGCGCTCGACCTCTGGTCGCAGGTGGAGGCGGATCGCAAGCGCCCGTGGCGGATCGTGCGCCGCCTGGGCACGGGCACGCTGCTTCGGTATTTGGTCGGGCGGCTTACGCTTGATCAGGCATTGATGCGCCTGGGTGCCGCAGCCGGCCTGTCCGCGCGCGCCGTCGCCAGCCCCTATGGCCTGGCCGCCGTGGACGTCGACAAGCCTGCCGACCTGGACCTGGTCCGCCGTCTGGTCGGCTAGCGCCGGATCCCCAGCAATATCGGGGCACCGCGTGCCAGCCAGCGCTGCCCGGCCGCACCGGTGAGCCCCCGGGCAAGCGGCGAGCGGAAATACGCGCGCACGGCCGCGGAGCGCCCGATGGTCGGGATCGCGACCCGGCAGGCGAGCAGCCAGAACCACGCGGTTGCCAGCGTCATCCCTTCGCACGCGACATAACGGCTTTCGGCGTTGCGCTCGCGCATCGTGCGCAGCCACCCGTCACACCATTGGAGGAAGTCGGGCGGGGCGACGACGCCCTTGAGCTTCGTCTTGCCCAGCAGCGTGTGGCGACGAAGATCCTCCGCGTCGAACTGCATGCCGACTTCCTCGAGCAGCCCTGCGTAGAGGCCGCTCTTGCATTCGCGGATGCGGTTCTGACGCTGGCAGACGGTCTGGCCGGGATGCACGCGGCGATCCACCAGCACCTGCGGCAGGTTCGCCAGCGCATGCGTCCGCGACAGCCGTACGAACACGTCCAGATCCTCGCACACGTCGAAGCTGCGCTGATAGGGATAGGCCTTGAGCACCTCGGCACGTCCCATGACCGAGGACTGCTGGAACGCCGATCGGAACAGCAGCCAGGCGCTCACGTCGGCGGGTGCGAGCGGGGGCATGCGCACGCCGCGCTTGCGCCGGCCGGCCTGGTTGATCTTGCCCGCACAACTGCCGACCAGCGCGATGTCGGGGTTGTTGCGAAGAAACGCAGCCTGCGCCTCCAGGCGGCCAGGACGCGCGATGTCGTCGCTGTCCAGCCAGGCGATCAGCTCGCCCTGTGCGGCATCCAGGCCGGTGTTTCGCGCGTCGGGGATCCCCTTGTTTCGAGCGTGGCGGACGATCCGGACGCGCGGATCGCCGAATGCTTCGACCACCTTCACGGACTCGTCGGTCGAACCGTCGTCTACCACCACGAGTTCGAAATTCTCGAACCGCTGCGCCAGGATGCTCGCAACGGCATCGCCCACCAGATCCGCCCGATTGTACACGGGAATGACGACCGAGACGGCGGGACGCGACATATTGGGCGCGATAGCCGCGTCCGCCGCCAAATGCAGCCGGATTTGCGACACCGACCCTCGATGGCTATCGCAGCCCGATGCAACAACAGGCTCTCATCATCGCGCTGATCGGCGTTCTCGGCATCGGCGCGCAGTGGATTGCCTGGCGGACCGGCTGGCCGGCCATTGCGCTGATGCTGGTGGCGGGGATCTTTGCGGGACCGGTCACTGGCCTGATCGACCCGCATGCCGCGTTCGGCCCCTTGCTCGAACCGGCTATCTCGATCGCGGTGGCGGTGATCCTGTTCGAAGGCGGCCTCAGCCTCAACTTCCGCGAGCTGCGCAAGACGGAGGGGGCCGTCACGCGGCTGGCGCTGATCGGCATCCCGGTCGGCTGGGTGCTGGGGACGCTCGCCTGCTACTATATCGCCGGACTGGTGTGGCCGGTGGCGATCCTGTTCGCCGGCATCATGGTCGTGACCGGACCCACGGTCGTGCTGCCGCTTCTTCGCCAGAGTAACGTCGCCGCCCGCCCGCGCGCGATCCTGAAGTGGGAAGCGATCGTCAACGATCCGTTCGGTGCGCTGTGTGCGGTCATCACCTATGAATATCTTCGCCGGTCCGAGGCTGGCGGCTCGCTCGGCGGGGTCATCGTCTCGCTGCTCGCCGCCGCAGTGCTTGCGGGCCTGATCGGCTACATCGTCGCCCGTGCGATCGCCTGGATCTTTCCGCGCGGGCATGTGCCCGAATATCTGAAGGCACCGGTGCTGCTGGTCGCGGTGATCGGCACCTTTGTGCTCTCCAACCTCATCCAGCAGGAAACCGGGCTGCTTGCGGTGACGGTGATGGGCGTGGCGCTCGCCAACATGCGGTTCGATTCGCTGCGAGACGTGCATTCGTTCAAGGAGAACATCACGGTTCTGCTGATCTCCGGCGTGTTCGTGCTGCTGTCCGCGCAGCTCGACCTGGAGGTGCTGCAGCGGTTCGAGTGGCGCTTTGCCGGGCTGCTGGTGGCGCTGCTGCTGTTCGTTCGCCCGGCCACCGTTCTGCTCAGCCTGGCGTTCAGCCGCGTGCCGTGGAACGAGCGGCTGCTGATCGCCTGGATCGCGCCGCGCGGCGTCGTGGCGGTTGCCGTGTCGGGCCTGTTCGCGTTGCGGCTCGACCATCTGGGCTATAGCGACGGCGACATTCTGGTGACGCTGTCCTTTGCCGTCGTGGTGACGACCATCATCGCCCATGGCTTCAGCATCCGCACCGTGGCGCGCTGGCTGAAGGTAACGGGCGCCAGCGACAAGGGCCTGCTGATCGTCGGCAGCACCAACTGGAGCCTGGAGCTGGCCGAGCATCTGCGCTCGCTGGAGGTGCCGGTGCTGGTGAGCGACAGCAGCTGGCAGCGGCTGGCCCCTGCACGGCAGCGCGGCATCCCGACCTATCACGGGGAGATCCTGGCCGAGGCGACCGAGGACCAGCTGGAGCTGGACCAGTTCCAGGTGCTGGCTGCGACCTCGGAGAACGAGGCCTATAACGCGCTGGTGTGCAGCGAGTTCGCGCCGGAGATCGGGCGTGATTCGGTGTATCAGCTCGGCGATGCCAGCGAGGGCCCTCGCGCCTTGCCCGAAACGCTGCGCGGCCGCGCGCTGTTCGCCTCGGGCCTGGGCGTCGAGGAGATCACCGAGCGTGAGCGCGCCGGCTGGTCGTTCCGCAAGACCCGCATCAGCGAGCAGTTCGACTTTGCCGATGCCAAGGCCGTACTGCCCGACGATGCCGACATGCTGCTGCTGCTGCGCAAGAACGGCACGTTGCGCTTCTTCACCCATGCCAGCCGGCCTACGCCGCAGCCCGGCGATGTCATCGTCTCCTATGCGCCGCCCAGGGTGCGGGAGCCGGACGCCAGGACCGAGAACCAGAAAGGGGAGGATCGATGAAACAGAGTTGGGGCCAGGCCGCGGCCACGGGCGTGCTTGCCGCGCTGCTGGCAGGATGCGGCCCTTCCGGCAAGCAGGCGGAGCTGCCGGCGGCGGAGAACAGCGCAGAGACGGCGGTCGCGAATCTCGAACGGGCGCCGGAACCCACGTCCGAAGGCAAGTCGATCATCCGGCCCGAAGCCGAACCGAACCCCGAGCCCACCCAGCCGCCGCTGGAGCCGATCGAGCAGGACGTGCAGTTTCCCGCCGGCGTGGCGCTTGACGCCGCAGCCACGGCCGCGCTCGACGCGCTGCTGGCCGAACCGGCATTGCAGGCCGGCGGACCGATCACCCTGCGGGGCCATAGCGACTCCAAGGGCGATGACGCCAAGAACCTGCGCGCCTCCCGCCGCCGTGCGGAAGCGGTCCGCGATTATCTGGTCGGCAAGGGCGTGGCGAAGGATCGCATCACGGTGATCGCACTGGGCGAAGCGCGCCCGGTCGCGCCCAATGCGAAGCCGGACGGCAGCGACGACAAGGCCGGCCGCGCCCGCAATCGCCGCGTCGGCATCACGGTGGCGCTGCCGCAGCCGGCACCGGAGGCGAGTGCAACGCCGGAGCCGGCGCCAAAACTCGCCGGCTGAGACGGTCCTTGCTTACGGTAAGACAGGCGCCCCACAAACTACCGTATCCCTGCGCAGGCAGGGATCCAGAGCCAAGCAGAGAAACCGCTTGCGACGGTCGACGCCCTGGGCTCCCGCCTTCGCGGGAGCACGGCAGGGGCTGTCACCACGGCCCGACTGAAGCCGCTCAGCCGGCAGCAGCGATCCGGGGAGCAAGGCGCTGCATCAGCATCTCGCACCCGGCCGCATCCTCCGCGTCGAAACGCGCTGGCGAGGGGCTGTCGAGGTCGAGCACGCCGAGCAGCCGGCCGTCGTGCACGATCGGGACCACCAGCTCGGACCGGCTCGCGGCATCGCAGGCGATGTGGCCCGGAAAGGCATGCACGTCCTCGACCCTCTGTGTCTCGCGCGTCGAGGCCGCGGCCCCGCACACGCCCTTGCCGAACGGAATGCGGATGCACGCCGCCTTCCCCTGGAACGGCCCGAGCACCAGTTCGTCGGCGACGTTGCGGTAGAAGCCGGACCAGTTGAGGTCGGGCAGATATTCCCACAGCAGCGCGGCGGCGTTCGCCATGTTGGCGACTGCATCCGGCTCGTCGGCGGTGAGCGCGTCCAGCGCGCCCGCCAGCTCGCGGTACAGCTCCTGCTTGGACCCGGCGGCGATGTCGAAGACGTACATGGCGTTCCTTTACTCTGGTGCCGGGCTAGTCGATGCGGACCTTGCCGCGCCCGGCCTTGACCGCGCTGCGGCCTTTTTTTTCGTCGACCCGCCGCGCCTTGGCGGCGCGGCTTGGCTTGGTGGCTTTGCGCTTGCGCGGCACAAAGGTCGCATCCCGGATCAGGGCGACCAGCCGTTCGCGCACCTCCTCGCGGTTGAGAAGCTGGGAACGCGCCCCCTCGCTGCGCAAGACCAGCACGCCTTCCCGCGTCATCCGCGATCCGGCCAGCTCGGCGAGGCGGTTCTTCACCGCTTCCGGCAGGTTCGGCGAGGCCGCGACGTCGAAGCGCAGCAGCACCGCGCTGTCGGTGGTGTTGACGTGCTGCCCGCCGGGCCCGCTCGCGCGCGTGAAGCTCTCGACGAGTTCGTCGCTGTCGATGTGGATCGAGCGGGTGATCGGGATCGCGACCATGCGCGCGGCGTCTCAGCTGTCCTCGAAGCCCGCGGCCGCAAAGCTTGGCGGCAGCGGCGCGGTCGCCTCGACCGGCGGCTTGGCGCCGCGCGGCACGGTGAGCTGCGCCGCGTGGAGCAGCATCGCAGCGCCGCCCCGGCCATAGACCGGGTCTCCTACCACCGGCGCGCCGAGCGCTTCGGCCGCATGGACGCGGATCTGGTGGGTGCGGCCGGTTTCCGGGAAGAAGGCGACCAGCGCGCAGCCGCCCTCGCTGCGCAACAGCTTCCAGTTGGTCCGCGCGGGCTTGCCCTTGGGATGACCGACCATGCGCCAGCCATCCTCGATGCTGCTCACCTTGGCGAGCGGCAGGTCGATCGTGCCGGAGCTTTCGGAGGGCACGCCATCAAGCACGGCCAGGTAGCGTTTCTGCACCAGCCCGCCTTCGAACGCCTGCTGGAAACGGGCGTGTGCCTTGGGATTGCGGGCGAGCAACAGGCAGCCGCTGGTGTCGCGGTCAAGCCGGTGAACCGGCGTCGGCAGCCGCTGGAAGCCGAAGGTCAGCTCGTCGAGCCGTGATTCGATGCTGGGGCTGCGGTCGCGCGGGCGATCGACGGGCAGGCCGGCAGGCTTGTCGATCACGATCGCTTCGCCGTCGATAAAGAGCACAAGGTCATCCAGCATGCGAGGTCCTTGCCACCGCAGCCGCCGACATGCCAGAGCGCAGGTGCCGAAAGCGGGCTCTGCCGCCGCGCGTTCAGGAGGTTGGAAGTGCGTCACTCCCTGCGGATGTCCGCTGCGCTGGTGCTGGCGCTCGCCGCCTGCCAGGCGCCCAAGCCGGTTCCGGTCGAGCCGCCAGTGGTGCCGGCGCCCGTCCAGCCGCTTGCTCCGCCACCGCCGCCACCGGCCGTGGCGGTCAACCGCGCGCCGATTGCCCTGTGCGAGCGCGGCGTGGTGCAGCCCGGCCCGGACGGGCGACTGTTCAACCACTTCCCCTATCCCGATACGACCGAAACCGCGCTGATCGCCGCGCCGGCGGACTTCTCGAGCGACGGCAGCTGCCGCATCCATCCGGCGATGCTCGCCGACCTGCAGGCGCTGCTCGCCCGCGCGAACATGGACCCGGCGGTCGCGGGCAAGATACGCGCCGTGTCGTGCCACCGCTCGATCCGGCTGCAGCGCCAGACCTTCTGCGGCGGGATCAACCCGGACGAGAGCAACACGTTTCGCGAGCGCGCCTGGGCGTCGGCCCCGCCGGGGTTCAGCGAACATGCCACCGGCTATGTCGTCGATTTCGGCACGCGCGACCGCAATGGCTGCCCGGATGCCGAGGCATGCTTTGCCGCAACGCCTGTCGGGCGCTGGATCATCGCCCACGCGGCCGAGTTCGGGTTCGAACAGTCTTTCCCGGCCGGCAACAAGCAGCAGGTGAAGTGGGAGCCATGGCACTGGCGCTGGGTCGGCCGGACGCCGAACGCACCGGGCGCCGCAGTGCCGCGCGCGCTGTTCGCACCGGCCGCAGCGCGCTTCCCGGCCTTTCCGAACCGACCGGAGGACAAGCGCTTGCGCGCGCCCGCAGCACCGGTGCAGCCGCAGGCAGCAGCACCAGCGCCACAAGGCTGACGCCCGCCGCTCGTGGAGCAGCGGGCGCCGTGTGGTTCAGGCCTTCAGCTTGGCTGCGGTCTCGGCGATACGCTTACCCTGGTAGCGAGCGCCGTCCAGCTCCTCCTGGTGCGGCTGGCGGCTGCCGTCGCCGCCCGCGATCGTGGTCGCGCCATAGGGCGATCCGCCCCGCACTTCGTCCACGCCCATCTGCCCCTGGAAGCCATAGTCCAGACCGATAATGGTCAGGCCGTGGTGCAGCAGGTTGGTGATGATGGAGAACAGCGTCGTTTCCTGACCGCCGTGCTGGCTGGCCGTGGAGGTAAAGGCGCCGCCGACCTTGCCGATCAGCGCGCCGCGTGCCCAGACGCCGCCGGTCTTGTCCCAGAAAGCCGCCATCTGGCTGGTCATGCGGCCATAGCGGGTGCCGGTGCCGACGATGATCGCGTCGTAATCGGCGAGCGCGTTCACGTCCTCCAGCACCGGATAGGGCTGGTCGAGCAGATAGTGCGACTGGCGGGCAAGGTCTTCGGGAACGGTTTCGGCCACGCGGCGGATGTCGACCTCGGCTCCGGCGCCGCGCGCACCCTCTGCAACGGCCTCTGCCATCTTCATGATGTGACCGTAGGACGAATAATAGAGCACCAGAACCTTCGCCATCGCACGTCTCCTTCGTTGTTCCGCCCTTTTAGGCTGTATTCGGGGGCCCACCGCAAGGGAGGGAGAGATCGGCAGGCCCCCTTCCCGGCCGCAGGTTCCTGCGTCCTGGGAAACTCGTTGATCCTTGTCGAGCCCGGTGCGTGATCGGACCCGCTCTGCTTACAAGGTAGGGACGGCTATCGCGCCGTAAACGGAAACGTTGGAAACTGATCGTTGCAGTGCTACAGCCACTAGCCGGAGG
Source organism: Sphingomonas sp. PL-96 (assembly GCF_020707215.1). GTDB lineage: Bacteria > Pseudomonadota > Alphaproteobacteria > Sphingomonadales > Sphingomonadaceae > Sphingomonas. Next base: position 560,204 of record NZ_JAJFET010000001.1, on the reverse strand, counting down.
TGCTTGCGCGATGATGCTGCCGGATTTCGAAGCCTGGGCGATCTTTGCTTCGGTTGTCGAGAACCGATCGTTCAGCGGCGCCGCGCAGGTGCTCGGCACGTCCAAGGCGACGGTGTCCAAGGCGATCAGCCGGCTTGAGACGCGGCTGGGCGCCACCCTCTTCCATCGCACCTCGCGCCGGCTCACGCTCACCGAAAGCGGCCGGGCGCTGTCGGAGCGAGCCGCCCGCATTCTGGCCGAGGCGCGCGATGCGGAGGAAATCGCCCGCGACGCGAACAGCACGCCGACCGGCCGGGTCCGGCTCGCCGCGCCGATGAACTTCGGCATCACGCGCGTTGCGCCCGCGCTCGCGGACTTTCTGACGCTTTACCCGGGGATCGAGGTCGACCTGACGCTGTCGGATGCGTCGACCGACATCGTCGCCCAGGGGATCGACATCGCGCTGCGTGTCGCCGACCTGCCCGACAGCAGCCTGCGGGTGCGCCGCCTGGCCCCGATCACCCTGCATACGGTGGCGGCGCGTTCCTATCTGGAAAAGCATGGCCGGCCCGAGCATCCGTCCGACCTCGCCCATCATGCGTGCATCGCCTACACCAACGCCAGCCGCCCGTTCGCCTGGCCATTCCGGCGGGGCAATGAGGAAGTGACGATCCGGCCGGCAGGCCCGCTCTGCACCGACAGCGGAGAAGCGATGCTGCCTGCGTTGCGTGCCGGCCTTGGCATCACTCGCCTGCCTGGCTTCATCGTCGATGAGGATCTGGCCGCAGGCACGCTCGTCGAGGTGCTGGAGGACTGGCGGGAGACAAACCTGGCTCTGCACCTCCTCACCCCACCTGGAACCCTTCGGCCCGCGCGCGTGGAAGTGCTGATCCAGTTCCTGGCGGAACGATTCCGCCAGATGTGCGCCTAACGCCAGTGAACCGCCTGCGCCCGGACGCGGAGGACGCACGCTTCCTGCGCCGGGTCGTCCTGCTGATCCTGATCGGCGCGGTGGCAGTGGCGTTCTATCGTGCGATGAACCTGCTGATCCTGGCATTCGGATCGATGCTGGGTGCGATCGTCATTCACGCGCTCGCCGACATCTACGGCCGCCGGCTGCGGGTGCCGGAGCGGCTGCGCGTGCCCGCCGGGATGGTCACGGTGCTGGGCGCAGTCGCCTTTCTGGTGTGGCTGTTCGGCTATCAGTTCGGATCGCAGGTCAACGCCCTGGTGGTGGCACTGCCTGGGCTGCTGACCGATCTCGCGCGGTGGATGTCGCAAACTCCCGTAGGCGCGCGCATCGTCGAGGCGATCGAGGCGGCCTTTGCCGGGTCGCGCATCGCACAGGACATCGGCGGGCTGGTTCAGGGATCGGGAGAGCTGCTGCTCAATTGCATCCTGCTGCTGGCCGGCGCCATGTTCTTTGCCGCCGATCCCAAGATCTATCGCCGTGGCGCACTGTTGCTCGTGCCCCGGTCCAAGCGCGGCGCCTTTGCCGATGCGCTGGACGACACGCAGGAAACGCTGCGGCTGTGGCTGCGCGCACAGATCATCCTGATGACCAGCATGGGCGTTCTGATCGGGGTCGGCCTGTGGATCGCCGGCGTTCCCTCGGCGGCGGCGCTGGGGCTGCTGGCAGGTTTGAGCGAGTTCATTCCCTATGTGGGGCCGACTGCCGCGATGATCCCGGCCCTCGGGCTGGGTGCGACGCAGGGCACCGGGCCGCTGATCGGGGCGCTTGTCACCTATGCGCTGGTGCGGCTGCTGCAGACCAACTTCATCACGCCGTTCGTCCAGGCGCGGGTGATCGCAATCCCGCCGGCCGTCACCTTGTTCGCGATCATCGCGATCGGAATGGTGTTCGGTCTGTTCGGGCTGTTCTTCTCGGCCGCGTTGCTGGTGGTGATCTTTTCCTTGGTGCGCAGCCTCTATCTGCGGGAAACATTGGGCGAGGACGTGTGACATTCCCGCAACCGTAGGTGTTCGCCCTATGGTTGTCTTAGGAACGCGTTAACCTTTGGCCTTCAGACCTCTTTAGGTTAATAACGTCCTACGGCGGCGGTCCTGTCTGGGTCCGGATGCCGAACAGGGGGACTGCGATGCGCGTTCTGTTGATCGAAGACGAACCGACCACTGCCAAGGCGATCGAGCTGATGCTCGAGGCCGAGGGTTTCAATGCGTACACCACCGACCTGGGCGAGGAAGGTCTCGATCTCGCCAAGCTGTATGACTACGACATCATCCTGCTCGACCTGAACCTCCCTGACATGCACGGCTATGAGGTGCTGAAGAAGGTGCGCGTCGCGCGCGTCCAGACGCCGGTGCTGATCCTGTCGGGCATCAGCGAAATGGAAACCAAGGTGCGCTCGTTCGGCTTCGGCGCCGACGATTACGTCACCAAGCCGTTCCACCGCGAGGAGCTGATCGCGCGCATCCACGCCGTGGTCCGCCGTTCCAAGGGCCATTCGCAGTCGGTCATCAAGACCGGCAAGCTGGCCGTCAACCTGGATGCCAAGACGGTGGAGGTCGACGGCAACCGCGTCCACCTCACCGGCAAGGAATATGCGATGCTGGAGCTGCTCTCACTCCGTAAGGGCACGACGCTTACCAAGGAGATGTTCCTGAACCATCTCTATGGCGGGATGGACGAGCCCGAGCTCAAGATCATCGACGTGTTCATCTGCAAGCTGCGCAAGAAGCTGAGCACTGCCTGCGATGGCGAGAACTACATCGAGACGGTGTGGGGCCGCGGCTATGTGCTGCGCGATGCTGACGAGGTGCCGGCCGCACAGGTCGCCTGAACGGGCGCGACGGATGCAAAAAGGGCCGCGGCTTGTCGAAGCCGCGGCCCTTTTTGCTGTTTGGCGAGAAGCCCGTCTTCAGCCGCCGCGGTTACCCTGCGGCGCGTCGTTGCTGGCCATCCGTGCGCTCTGCTGCTGGCAGGCGGCAGTGATGGTCGGATAGCTGATGTCGGTGTTTCGCACGAGCGCGTCCGACATCGCTGCCTGGCAGGTCGCGATGCTCGTATAGGTCGCCGGCTCGACCCGCGCACTGCGGCACTGGCTTCCATCATCGGCACAGCCCATGATCGCGACGACGTACAAAATCGGGGCCATCCACTTGCTCCTTCTGGGGTGGTCAACCGATTGAGATCGCTTCCGGTTCCCTCGGCGCTTGCCGCGGGCGGTTCGGCGCATCCGTTGCGCGCAGGGGCTGGACATCCCAGATATGGGCGCGATGCCACCTGACTATCCCGCCTCCACCGCGCCCCAGCGACCGATGCTGGCGACGCTCCGCCGCTTCCTCCCGTTCCTCTGGCCACAGGGTCATGCTGGGCTGAAGCTGCGCGTCGTCGGCGCACTGCTGCTCGTCGTCGTCTCCAAGCTCGTCCAGGTCTATGGCGCGCCTTTTGCGCTGCAGAACGCGATCGACACGATGAGCGCGGGCAGCCGCGACGCGCTGTGGCTCGTCGTCGCGCTGGTGATCGGCTATGCGGCCGCGCGGTTCGGCGCGACGCTGTTCGACAATCTGCGCAACATGGTGTTCGAGCGGGTCGGCCAGGACGCCGCACGCCGCCTGGCCGGCACGGTGTTCCGCCACCTCCACGGCCTGTCGCTGCGCTTCCACCTCGAACGCCGCACCGGCGCGGTTACCAAAGTGGTCGAGCGCGGCACCAAGAGCATCGACACGATGCTTTATTTCCTGCTGTTCAACATCGCCCCGACCGTTCTGGAGCTGGCGCTGGTGCTCGGCATCTTCGGCGTGCGGTTCGGCGGCTGGCTGGTGGTCGGCACGGTGGTGATGGTCGCGGCCTACATCCTGTTTACGCGCTGGATCACCGACTGGCGCAACGCGCTGCGCGAGCGGATGAACGACCTCGACACGGGCGCCGTCGCGCATGCCGTGGATTCGCTGCTCAACTTTGAGACCGTGAAGTATTTCGGCGCCGAGGCGCGGGAGGCGGAGCGCTATGAACGTGCGGTCGCCGCCTATGCGGGCGCGGCGGTGCGCAGCGAGAACAGCCTGGCGCTGCTCAACATCGGCCAGGCGCTGATCACCGGCGTGATGCTGGCAGGCGGCATGGGGCTGGTGGTGTTCGGCTGGTCGAGCGGCCGCTTCACGCCCGGCGACGTGGTGCTGGTCTCCACCCTGCTCACCCAGCTGTTCCGCCCGCTCGACCTGCTCGGCATGGTCTATCGCACCATCCGCCAGGGCGTGACCGACATGGGCGCCATGTTCGACCTGATCGACACCCCGGCCGAGGTGGAGGATGTGGCCGACGCGCCCGCGCTCGCGGTGTCGCGCGGCCATGTCCGGTTCGAGAACGTCCGCTTTGGCTATGATCCCGAACGCCCGATCCTGAAGGGCATCGACCTGGACGTCCCGGCGGGCACCACCCTGGCCGTGGTCGGCCCGTCGGGTGCGGGCAAGTCGACGCTCACCCGGCTGCTGTTCCGCTTCTACGATCCGACCGGCGGGCGAATCACCATCGATGGGCAGGATATCGCGCGCGTGCGCCAGGATTCGCTGCGTACCGCGATCGGCATCGTTCCCCAGGACACGGTGCTGTTCAACGACACGGTGGGCTACAACATCGCCTACGGCCGCAACGGCGCGACGGCGGACGAGATTGCCGAAGCCGCGCGCGGGGCCGCGATCGAGCCCTTCATCCAGAGCCTGCCAGACGGCTATGACACGCGGGTCGGCGAGCGCGGGTTGAAACTCTCGGGTGGCGAGAAGCAACGCGTGGCGATCGCCCGTACCCTGCTCAAGAACCCGCCCGTGCTGATCCTCGACGAAGCAACCAGTGCGCTCGACAGCCGCACGGAAGCCGACATCCTCGCCACGCTGGAGGCGATCGAGCAAGGCCGCACCACCATCGTCATTGCCCACCGGCTGTCGACCGTGGTCCACGCCGACCGCATCGTCGTGCTGGAGGCGGGCGAGGTCGTGGAGAGCGGCACGCACGCCGAGCTGCTGCGCAAAGGCGGCGTCTATGCCGAGATGTGGGCGCGCCAGGCCGCCGAGCGCGAGGAGGCGCTCGCCGCCGAGTGAGCGATCGGTGTGGGCGCGGGCGTGGCAACGCGCCCCTACCCCCGCCGCGTGAAATCCTCTAAGCCGCTGGTCGAGACCTTATTTTCCGGGGTGGAAATGCGCCTGTTTGCCGTTGTTTTCGCGTTGTTCGCGTCCTTGTTCGCGCTGCCCGCCGCAGCCCAGCTGATCGACGTCCCCGGCCGCGCGGCGCCGCCCGCGACCACCGACAAGGAAAACCTGTGGCTGCTCGACCTGTCGAGCGGCGGCCGCGTCACCGTGTGGCTGCGCCCGGACGTCGCGCCCAAGGCGGTTGAGCGCGTCAAGACGCTCACCCGCAAGAAGTTCTACGACGGCCTTCCCTTTCACCGCGTGATCGAAGGCTTCATGGCCCAGGGCGGCGATCCCAAGGGCGACGGCTCCGGCGGTTCGGACCTTCCCGACCTGGCGAAGGAATTCAACTACCTGCCCCACGTTCGCGGTGCGGTGGCAGCCGCGCGTGCGCAGGACGAGAACAGCGCCAACAGCCAGTTCTACATCATGCTCGCGCCGCGCCTCGCGCTGGACAAGAAGTACACGGTGTTCGGCCGCGTGCTCGAGGGGATGCAGTATGTCGACGCCATTCAGCGCGGCGAGCCGCCTGCCAACCCGACCCGCGTGATCCACGCCTATATCGCCGCCGACAATCCCCCGCCGTACCAGCCGGCGCCTGCCGCCAGCAACGTGCCGGTCGAGGACCAGAACCTCACCCTGCCCTCCGCCCCGGCCAAGCGCTGAGGCAAGCGCCGAGCTTTCGGCGGACCTGAGATGAACGTAGACGATTTCGATTTCGAGCTGCCGGCCGAGCGTATTGCGCTGCGGCCGGCAGCGCCGCGCGACGCGGCGCGCATGCTGCTGCTCGACGGCGCCGGCACCCGCGACGCCGTGGTCACCGATCTTCCGGACGCGCTGCGCCCGGGTGACCTGCTGGTGTTCAACGACACGCGCGTCATCCCCGCCCAGCTGGAGGGCCGCCGCGGCGACGCACGGATCGGTGCGACCCTTCACAAGCGCGAGGGGCCCCGCGCCTGGCGCGCCTTTGTTCGCAACGCCCGGCGCCTGCGGGATGGCGACACGATCGACTTCGGCGCAGGCGTGACCGCGACGAGCAGCGCGCGCGGCGAGGATGGCAGCGTGCTGCTGGAATTCGGCGGTGCCGAGCCGGTCGAGCTGCTGCTGGAACGCGCCGGGCGCATGCCGCTGCCCCCGTATATCGCGTCGAAGCGCCCGACCGACGCACGCGATGCCGAGGACTACCAGACGCTGTTCGCGCGCGAGGCCGGCGCCGTTGCCGCCCCCACGGCGGCGCTGCACTTCACGCCAGGCCTGATGGAAGCGCTGGAGGCGCGCGGCATCGGTCATGCCACGCTTACGCTTCACGTCGGTGCCGGCACCTTCCTGCCGGTGAAGGCGGACGACACCGACGACCACCGCATGCATGCTGAATGGGGCCGGCTCGATGCCGCCACTGCCGAGCGACTCAACCAGGTGCGCCGGGACGGTGGCCGGGTAATCGCGGTCGGCACCACCAGCCTGCGGCTGATCGAGAGCGCGAGCGGCGAGGATGGCATCATCCGGCCGTTCGAAGGCGACACGGCGATCTTCATCACGCCGGGATACCGCTTCCGCGGGATCGACGGGCTGATGACCAACTTCCACCTGCCGCGCTCGACGCTGTTCATGCTGGTCTCGGCGCTGATGGGGCTGGACCGGATGCAGGCGGCCTATGCCCATGCCATCGCGAGCGGCTATCGCTTCTACAGCTATGGCGATGCCTCGCTGCTGCTGCCCGGGCGGGGCGCGTGACCAACCCCCGCCCGCGGCGCAGCGCACTGTTCCTGCCCGCGTCGAACATGCGCGCGATCGAAAAAGCGCGGACGCTGCCCTGCGATGTCGTGATCCTCGACCTGGAGGACGCGGTTGCGCCCGAGCAGAAGCAGGCGGCGCGCGAAGCGGCGATCGCGGCCGCACGGACGGGCGGCTTTGGCGCGCGCGAGCTGGTGCTGCGCGTCAACGGCGTCGACAGCGAGTGGGCGGCGGACGATCTGGCCGCCGCGAACTCCGCCCCGTTCGACGCCGTGCTGGTCCCCAAGGTGAATACCGCTTCCGACATTGCGGCAGTCGAATCGCAGCTCCACCGCGCCCCGATCTGGGCGATGGTCGAGACGTGTCGCGCGATGGCCAGGATCGCCGACCTCGCCGCGGCTGCCGAGCGGACGCGCCTTTCCGCACTGGTGATTGGCACCAATGACCTCGCCAAGGAGATGCGCTGCCGGCTCTCCCCCGATCGCGCGGAACTGCTGCCGCTGCTGGGCCTGGCGCTCGCGGCGGGACGTGGCTGGGGGCTCACGGTGCTCGATGGCGTCCACAACGCGATCGACGATGACGCTGGGTTTGAGGATGTATGCCGCCAGGGAGCCGCGATGGGCTTCGACGGCAAGACGCTGATCCATCCCCGCCAGATCGCCGCGTGCAACGCCGCCTTCTCCCCCAGCGCAGAAGAAATCGCGCAGGCCCAGGCGATCGTGCAGGCGTTCGCCTCGCCCGAGGCCGCCGGCAAGGGCGCACTCCGCCTGAACGGCGCGATGGTGGAGCGCCTGCACCTGGAGGATGCGCGCCGCGTGCTGGCACTGGCCGAGCGCGCTACCGCGGCGAATTGATCGGCGACCCTCCCGGGTAGTTTATCACGAACAGCGACGGTCGAAAGAGGCAAGGATCGGGCACGGTCCCTCGGACCCGCCTTCGCATTGGTGCGCCAGGTGCCGCAGCGAGGCGCGCGCCGCCTGAAGCTCCGCGATTTTCGCGTCCAGCGCGGCGATGCGCTCATTGGCAAGCGCCCGCGCCCGCACCCGGTCGTTGGTGGCATCCAGCGCGAGCAGTTCGGCGATCTGTTCGAGCGTGAAGCCGGCGGCCTGTGCCGAGCGGATGAAACGCAGCCGACGCACCTCGGCATCGCCATAGCGGCGCACGCCACCGCCCTGCCCCCCGGCATCCGGGCGCTCCGGCGTCTCCAGCAACCCACGCCGCTGGTAATAGCGGATGGTTTCGACCCCGACCTCGCCTGCGCGAGCAAGCCCGGCAATGGTTAGTCCCGTCACCCCTTGACTCCGTACCATGGTACGGCGGCTATATGGGGTGCAGCCCACGGATCACCAGTCGAAAGCCGCTGCGATGCCCTCCCCCGCCGAACCTCGCCAGGCCGTCCTCTACCGCATGGTGATGGACCAGCATGTCTGCCCCTATGGCCTGAAGGCCAGAGACCTGCTGCGCCGCCGCGGCTATGCGGTCGAGGATCACTGGCTGCGCACGCGCGAGGAAACCGATGCGTTCAAGGCGGAGCATGGGGTGAAGACCACGCCGCAGGTCTTCATCGGCGGCGTTCGTGTCGGCGGCTATGATGATCTGCGCCGGCATCTGGGCAAGACGGTTCCCGATCCCAAGGCGACCACCTACAAGCCGGTGGTGGCGCTGTTCGCCATGACGGCGCTGATGGCGCTGGCGACCAGCCACGGCGTCTATGGCACGCCCTTCACGCTTCGCGCGGCCGAATGGTTCATCGGGTTCAGCATGGTCGTGCTGGCGCTGCTGAAGCTCCAGAACGTCGAGAGCTTCGCCACGATGTTCCTCAACTACGACCTGCTTGCCAAGCGCTGGGTGCCCTATTCCTATGTCTATCCCTTCGCGGAGGGGCTGGCAGGCGTGCTGATGATCGCGGGCGTGCTGCCGTGGCTGTCGGTGCCGATCGCGTTGTTCATCGGCGGGATCGGTGCGGTGTCGGTCTTCAAGGCGGTCTACCTCGACCGTCGCGAATTGAAGTGCGCCTGCGTCGGCGGTTCCAGCAACGTGCCGCTCGGCTTCCTGTCACTGACCGAGAATCTGATGACGATTGGCATGGCCGTGTGGATGGCGGCGAGTGCCGCGGGGCTGGCGAGCGGCATGGCACATCCGGCGCCGCCGCACTCCCCGCCGGCCGCCAGCCGGTCCGCCGCACCCTCGACTGCCGCCTATGAGGCGGCGCACCACGAGATGATGCAGGGCATGAGCCAGCCCGCCAGCGGCGACGCCGACCTCGACTTCATGCGCGGCATGATCCCGCATCATGAGGGGGCGACGGCAATGGCGCGCGTGGCGCTCCAATACGGTCGCGATCCCGAGGTGCGCGCGCTTGCGACGGAGGTCATCACCGCGCAGGAACGTGAGATCGCGCAGATGCGGGCGTGGCTCGATCGCCACGGGAAGCCGGCGGACAGCACCGAAACGGTGCCGCAGCACCACGGTCACGGAGAACGATAGCCCTCGGCCACGACCCGTCGCTGCGGATATATCACGGGGCTGCGTTGCGTGCTGGAGCGGGTGAAGGGAATCGAACCCTCGTCGTAAGCTTGGGAAGCTTCTGCTCTACCATTGAGCTACACCCGCATCCCGACGGCCAGGCGTCGAAACGATCGCTGGTCGAAGTCGGCGGCTGGGCCGCTACATTCCACCTGCGATGCGGCGCTCGCCTGCCACATCCTGGCATCGCTCGTCAACGTCGATGATGCGGGGGCATGGGATGCTTCTGGTTTTCGCCTGCGACCAGCACCGCGGCTGCTCGGCGACCACGGTGGTAAGCCCGAGAGCAGCGCCCGCAGACGCTTCGAGCGGCTGCGGATTCGAGGCGCACGCTACCTTCAGCCGCCTGAGACCGCCACCATCCGTCGGGAGGCGCCCGCAGCGGCCGCCCTACTCGTCCAGCCAGCACTCATGACATTTGGTGCGTCCCACCTCGGCCTCAGCACCGCACAGGCACTGGCCCGGCTCCGGCGCGCGAAGCGCCTGATCGAAGTAGCGGCGCGGCGCGTGCAGTACCGCACGCGCGACACGAAGAATCGTATCCATCCCCTATCTCCTTATTTTCTCCGCGTAACTTGCCAAGAGTCGACTGGCCTGTCGAGTGGATAGTTGCAGGACTTTGGCGCTGCTTTGCGTGTACTTCTACCGACGAAGAACGCCGATCAGGATGAGGAACGTCACCGCCCGGAGATGCAGCGTACAACCAGCTGGGCGACGCTGGCGGGGTCGAGGCCGCGGCGGCTGCTGGCGCATGGCCGGCCGTCGGCTGCCAGGGCGACGCTGAAGGGCAGCCCGGCGGTACCGGACAGGAGATCGGCCTGAACCTGGCTCCATGCCGCGCCCTCTGGCCGCCAGCGTTGTGCGACCGGCACGCTTTCCAGCATCCGTTCAACTCGCCGCCCCTTGTCGAGCGGCACGACCAGCACACGGAATGGCCGGGCCGCAGCCGTGATCTGCGGCAGTTGCTGCAACTCCGCCTGGCAGGGCGCGCACCAGCCAGCGACGAACAGCAGCACCGTCTGCGGAGGATAGGAGACCGACGCCGTGGGCACCGGATTGCTCCACGAGGAGCCTGAGGCAGTCAGAGCCGCCACGAGCCACAATATTCGCGAGAATCCTGTCGACACGATGCTTCGTCTCATGCTTTCGTGCCCCTGGGGGAGGAATATCAGATGCTTGCAACCATTCTGCACTTGCTTGTCGCGGGTCAAGCGGCGGCGACACCTGCGGCCGCGCCGAGCCTGCAGCAGTTGTTCGATCGCGCCAGCCAGTCCGCCGCGGACGGGAAGTGCGCCGAGGCGCTGCAGGACTTCGCCGCCGTCGAGGCGCGGGTCCGCTCCAAACCCAATCCGCTACTGACCGGGGCGATCGACGTCCGCAAGGGCAGCTGCCTGGTGAATCTGAGACGCGAAGAAGAGGGTGAAGCGGCCTTGCGCCGCGGCCTCCCCGTGCTTGCGGGCCGGGGCAAGGAGTTCACCCGCGACGTGCGCGACGGCCAGGCCGCGCTCGGCGGTGTGCTGATGCGGCGGTTCGACTATGCGGGTGCGGCCGCGGCCTATCGCGAGGCGCTGGACCGGTCGGAGGGAAGTGATCGCATCCTCCCGCTGATGTCGCTGGCCCAGGTCCTTGCCTTTGACGGCGATGGTGAGGCGCTGCGCTACGCGACCGAAGCGCGCACGATCGTATTTGCCGACCCCGGCATGTCAAAGGACAGCAAGGCGGCAGTGCAGACGATCCACGCGCGCGTGCTGCTGAACCAGGGACAGCTGAAGGAAGCCTATGCCGAGCTGAAGGAGGGCCTGCAGAAGCAGGGCGGGCTCGGCAACCGGGTCGGGATCGGGGACATCGTCACCCGATCGGACCTGGCCGTGGCAGCCATGCTGAACCGCGACCGGGACAGCGCCCGCCGGTATCTCGCCTACACGGGCGCCGGGCGCATGCAGGACACGCCGTTTGGTCGCGCTGCCAGCATGCAGCCGCCATTGTGCGGCGGAGCCACGGGCCTGAAGCCCGAGGATTTCGCGATCATTGAATTTTCGCTCGGCGACGATGGCGCCGTATCGGGCGTGCTTCCGGTATATACCACCGGCGGCCGGGAAGTGGCGCTCGCCTTTGCGCGGGCCGTGTCGGAATGGTCCTGGCGGCCGGAGGATGTGAAATCCGTGCCGGCGCTGTTTCGCTATGCCACCCGGGTCGAATTGCGCTGCACCCGCGTGGGTGAGCGACCAGACCTCACCGATCCCCTGGCAGACCGCTTCCAGGCCTGGGCGGCGGAGACCGGCACTGGCGGCGGCGCCTGGGCCGATCTGCCCGACGCACGCGCGATCGCACCCATCCGCGCGGCCGTTGCGAGCGCGCGCACGTCGGGAAATCGCCCAGCCCTGGTCCAGGCGCTGGCGGCGCTCGGCGCCAATCGCGCCGCGCCGGATCAGGAGCGGTCCGAGGCACTGGAGGAAGCCATCCGCGAGGCCGCGCAAACCAACGCGCCGGTCCCGGTCCAGACCTATCTGGCGATCGAGCGAATTGGCGTGGCAGGCGGAGGGAAACGCGACCGCGAGGACTTCCGGACCCTTTTGGCACGTGCGGATGTGGCAGCCGACCCGCTGTCGGCAGCGACGCTGCGCCTGTTGATCGCCGTGCCCGGCTATCGCCGGTCCCGTGCGGACGATGCGATGCCGCTTTTGCAGAGCGTTGCCGACGCGCCGGAGTTGCCAGCCCAGCATCCGCTCAAGGTCAACGCGCTGTTGCAGCAGGCCACGATCCTTGCGGACAAGGGCGATCTGGCCGCCGCGCGTGCGCTGTTCGACCGGACCGGCCTGGATGAAGGGCAGTGTGCCCTGATCGGGCTGCGGCCGGCGTTGCGGCGCTCCGGTGCGTCGACCGCCGACTATCCGATGGAAGCGGTACGGATGGGCTTTGAAGGCTGGGGGATGACCGAGTTCGACATCGCCGCGGACGGACGCACGATCGCACCGCGGGTGGTTGCGGCCTATCCCCCCTTCATCTTCAACGAGGCCGCTGCAAGCATCTTCCGCGACGCGCGCTATGAGAGCAGCTACCGGCCGAGCGGCGGGCTTGCCTGCACGGCGGAGCAGAAGTCGATCTCGTTCAAGCTGCAGGGCTTCTGACCCTGGCGGGCGGCTGGCGCGCCGCCCGCATCAGATGCCGCCGGGCACCACCGTATAGCCGGCATCGGTGAGCCGCGCGTCCAGGTCGTTCAGGCACGCGTCCAGCAGCGGCTGCGCCGTTGCCCGGACGACGAAATTGGCGCCCACGCGTCCCTCGCGGAAGAAGGGGTAGCTGCCGACCGAGACACCGGCGTGGGTCCGCTCGGCATCGCGGAGCAGTTCGGCGACTTCGCTCTCGCCCACCCAGCAGCCCAGCGTACCGGACAACACCGGCAGGCCGCCCTCCAGCGTGCCGGTCAGTGCATCGAGCATCGCCGCCGCGATATGGGGGACGCCGGCCAGGATGAAGAGATTGCCGACCCGGATGCCGGGCGCGCCCGACTGGCGGTTCGCGATCAGGCTCGCGCCTTCGGGCACGCGGGCCATGCGCAGCCGCCCCTCGGTCACGCCGCCGCGATCGGCATAATGCGCCTCCAGCATCGCCCGGGCTTCCGGGTGCACGACGACGGGGAGTTCGAGTGCGGCGGCGATCGCGTCGACGGTGATGTCGTCATGCGTCGGGCCGATGCCGCCGGTGGTGAAGCAATAATCGTTGCGGCTGCGCAGCGCATTCACCGCCTCCACGATCGCTTCCTGCCGATCGGCGACGATCCGCACCTCGGCCAGGCGGATGCCCTGCACGTTCAGCCAGGACGCAAGTTGCGCGACATTGCGATCCTGCGTGCGGCCGGAAAGGATCTCGTCCCCGATGACGAGAAGGGCGGCGGTCCAGGTGCGCTCGGTCATGGACCTGTCCATAGCGCTCGCGCGTGCCCTCGCAAAGCGGCGCCCCAGCCGTTATATCGCCGGCATGACCGAATATGTAACCGTCTCCGCCGACACTCCCCTGGCGCGCACCGGCGCGATCAAGCTGCATGGCCCCGAAGCGTTCGAGGGCATGCGCAAAGCGGGGCGCCTGGCGGCCGAAGTGCTCGACGCGGTGACGCCGCACATCGTGCCGGGTGTCAGCACCGCCGAGATCGACGCGATGATCTTTCGCCTGATCGACCAGGCAGGCGCGGTGCCGGCGACGCTGGGCTATCGCGGCTACACCCATTCGACCTGCATCTCGATCAACCATGTCGTGTGCCACGGCATTCCGTCGGAGCGCGTGTTCAAGGACGGTGACATCGCCAACATTGACGTGACCCCGCTGCTCGACGGCTGGCACGGGGACACCAGCCGCACCTATCTGGTCGGCAATGTGCCGATCAAGGCGCGGCGGCTGGTCGAGGTGACCTATGACTGCATGATGCTGGGCATCGAGCAGGCGCGGCCCGGCAACCGGCTGGGCGACGTGGCGCATGCGATCCAGCAGCATGCGGAATCGCACCGCTATGGCGTGGTGCGCGATTTCTGCGGCCATGGCGTCGGCCGGCTGTTCCACGATGCGCCGGAAGTGGTGCATGCGGGGCGTCCGGGTACCGGCCCGGAGCTGAAGCCCGGCATGATCCTGACGATCGAGCCGATGATCAACATCGGCAAGCCGGACGTGAAGGTGCTGGACGACGGCTGGACGGCGGTGACTCGCGACCGGTCGCTGTCGGCGCAGTTCGAGCACTCGATCGGCATCACCGAGGATGGCTGCGAGATCTTCACGCTGAGCCCGGCGGGATATACCAAGCCGCCGTATGTCTGAGGGTTCGATACCCTCCCTCTCCGTCCCTTTCCCTTGCGTCGTCATCCTGACCAGCGGGAGCATTTGAGCAGAATGACAAGGGGTCGGACCGTTCGTGCTGAGTAGGGGCTGAGCTTCTCGAAGTCCCGTATCGAAGCACCGGTAGCGGTCCTTTGATACGCCATTTCGACTGCCCTCAATGGCTACTCAGGACAACGGGAATACGCCTCGTCATCACGCTCCAAAGCGGCGATCCGGCGCCAGCCTATTCCGCCGCCTGCGCCATCGTCGCGCTCGCATCGGCCAGGAAGCGCCACAATTCGGCCGGATCTACCGGCTTGGCCAGCAGCCGGATGCCGAGCGCGGCGAAGCGCGGATCGTCGGCGGCGTGGCGGTCGGCGGTCACCAGCGCGATCACCGGCGCGGGGCGCATCGCCGCCAGCGCCTGGGCAACGTCGAGGCCATCCCTGCCCTCCCCCAGTTGCAGGTCGAGCAGCGCAACCTCCGGCTCCTCGTCCTCGGCCAGCGCCAGCGCCTCTGCCGAAGTTGCGGCGAGCAGCGGGACGCAGCCGCGCGAGCGCAGGGCTGCGTCGAGCGCCTCCAGCACCGCCGCGTCATTGTCGAGCGCCAGCACGCGTAAGCCGGGCGGCAGGCTCTGCGGGGGTGCGGCCGGGCCGCTGCGCTCGGCCGGGCTGGCATCGGCAACCAGCGGCACCTGCACGGCAAAGGTCGAGCCCGTGCCCGGCCGCGAGCGTAACTGGATCGGCAGGTCGAGCAGCCCGCTGATCCGCCGCACGATCGCCAGCCCGAGCCCGACGCCCCCCGAGGCGCTGCCGCGGCTTTCAAGCCGCTCGAACTCGCCGAAAATCCGAGCCTGGTTCTCGACCGCAATGCCGGGGCCAGTATCGCGAACCTCGAGTTGGACCCGATCGCCCCGTCGGCGCGCGCCCACCCAGATGCGGCCAGACGGCGTGTAGCGGACGGCATTGGATAGAAAGTTCTGGAGCACCGAGCGCAGCAGCGCCCGGTCCGTCTCCACCTCGAAGCGGCCGGGGTAGCAGTGCAGCGACAGCCCGCGCTCGGCCGCCAGCGGACGGAACTCGGTGACCAGTTCCGCCAGCAGCGTCGCCAGCGCGAACCGCTCGATGCGCGGCGTCACCCCGCCCGCGTCGAGCCGCGACACGTCCAGTAGCGCTCGCAGCAGCCCGTCGGCGGAGCCGATCGCGCCAGCAATCGCGCGCACCATCTCGCGCGCGTGCGGGTCCACCCGTTCGTCGAGTGCGGTGCAGAACAGCCGTGCGGCGTGCAGCGGCTGAAGCAGGTCGTGGCTGGCGGCAGCCAGGAACCGGGTCTTGTCCTGGGTCGCGGCTTCGGCCGCCGCGCGCGCGTCGTCGAGCAGCGCGTTCGAATGGGCGAGGTCGCGGGTGCGTTCGCTGACTCGCGCCTCCAGCACCGCCTGCGCCTCTTTTTCGGCGGTGATGTCGGTGAAGCTCTGGACATAGCCGCCGCCGGGCATCGGCCGCCCGACCGTCTTGATCCAGCGGCCCGATGGCCGGCGCCGCTCGAACTCATGCGCCTGCCCACGCTCAAGGTGGGCGAGACGGCGGGCAACATGGGCGTCGACCTCGCCCGGCCCGCAATCGCCGCGCAGGGCATTGTAACGGATCAGGTCGGCGATCGGCCGGCTTGGAACGACATAGCCCTCGGGATAGTCGAACATCTCCACGTAGCGAGGATTCCACGCGACCAGCCGCAGGTTCGCGTCGATCACGCTGACGCCAGGGTCGATCGTCTCCAACGTCGCGGACAGCAGCGCGCGCGAGAAGCGCAGGCTCTTGCCACGCTGGTCCAGCAGCCGAACGACGTCGCTGACGTCCAGCGCGGAGCCCGCCAGGCTGGAGGTGACGATGAGCCGCGCGGACGGGGCACCGATCACGCCGGCGATCAGCCGCTCCGCCTGGCGGGCGGCGGCGCCGTCGATCGGCGCGTCGGCAGTGCTGCGATCGGGTCCGCCGACCAGCTTGTCAAACCCTTCAGCGGCCTCTGCCTCCCCCACGAAGCGCGCGACCAGGGTGCGCAGCTCGGCCATGGTGGTGACATGGTCGATGACATTGCGGCGCTCCTCCCCATGCCCGCGCGGCCGGGTGCGGTAGTGGACGGCGGCCATCAGGATGATGTTGGCACCCAGACTCCACATCGTGCCGTTGACCAGGGCGGAGCCGAACCGCAGGCCCAGCAGCGCGTCCGGATCGAGCAGGCCGCCAGTCGCATCGCGCATCCCGCTGGCAAAGCCCAGTCCGACCGAGGGGAGCAACAGGCAATAGGCCCAGAGCAGCAGCCCGCCGATCAGGCCGGCACGCGCCGCACGCGGGTCCCGGAAGTCCCAGGCGACGGTCGCCACCAGCGCCGGCGCGAACTGGGCGACCCCGGCAAAGGCGATCAACCCCATGGAGGCGAGCGTCCAGTCGTTGCCGATGCTGGCGCCATAGAGCAGCGCCGCGCCGATGATCGCGACGATGATGACGCGGCGGGCGCGCAGCATGAGGCGGCCGAGGTCGCCCTCCCCGCCTGCTCGCCGGCCGCTGAGCAGCAGCGGCGCGAGCAGGTCGTTGGTGGCCATGGTGGACAGGGCGATCGTCTCGGCGATCACCATCGCCGTCGCCGCCGAAAAGCCACCCAGGAAGGCGAGCATCGCAATCGCCTGGTGCCCACCGGCGAGCGGCAGCGCGAGGACGTAGAGATCGGGCGGAACGTCGCTGGGCAGCAGCATCGTTCCGGCCAGTGCAAGCGGCAGCACCATGGCCGAGATGATCACGAGATACGCCGCAAACGGCCAGCGCCCGCCTGCCACCGGGTCCGGCCCCGCCGCTTCGGTCACGCCCACATAGAACTGGCGCGGCAAGCAGAAGATGGCCGTGGCCGACAGCAAGGTGCGGACCAGGAAGTCGGACGAAAGCGCATCGACGCGGAAGCCGTCGAGCAGGCGGGTCGCCTGCGGCGTGGCGACGGTACCGGGCATGCGCAGCATCAGCCACAGTGCGAACAGGCCAAGGATCACGAACGAGGCGAGCTTGACCAGCGATTCAAACGCCAGCACCCCCACGACGCTGGGGTTGCGGCCCGCGACTTCATAGCGGCGGGCGCCGAAGCTGATGGCAAAGGCGGCCAGCAGGGCAGCCACGACGAGCCCGATGGACTGGGTTCCGCGCATGCCGGTCAGCGCGCCGAAGCTGAGGGTGACGGACCGAAGCTGCAGCGCGATATAGGGAATGGCGGCGAGCAGCGCGGCGACCGCGACCAGCGCGGCGATGCCGCGATCGCGGCCGTAGCGGGCAGAGATGAAGTCGGCGACCGAACTTGACCCTTCGCTGCGCGCCAACCGGATCGTGCGGCGCAGGAAGCCCGGCGCCAGCACGAACACCAGCAGCGGGCCGAGATAGATGCACAGATAGTCCCAGCCGCGCCCGGCCGCCGTGCCGACGCCGCCGAAAAAGGTCCAGCTGCTGCAATAGACAGCCAGCGACAGCGGATAGGCCCAGCGACCCAGCCGCGGCGAAAGGCCGTGTCGCTCCACCGCCCAGCCCACCGCGAACAGCACGCCGCCATAGCCAAGCACCGCGAGGATGGCCGTAAGGCTGCCGATCGTCCCTCTCCCGTCGCGTGCGCCCGAGCACCACGCTAAGGCGCTCCTTGCGCCAGGACAATGGCGGCGGCGGCGGAGGCGTCCATCCCATGCTGGCCGCGGGTCGCCGCATCCCCTACTTTGGTCTTGTCGGCAAGCGCGAGGGCTTGGGGCATGCTGGCGGCAGGCCCGGCGGGGCGTGCGCAACAAGGGAGATGCAAGAGTGAGCGACCAGAACAGGGAAGAGACGCCGCGGGTCGGCGCAGGACAGCCGGTGGCGGACGCCGGCCGCTGGACGGGGACGCTGACCACGCGCAGCGGCTTCACCTTTCACGTCCGCCCCGCCCGGCCGGGCGACGAGGACCAGCTCGCCGAATTCTTCCGCCATGTCTCGGAAGATGACATCCGCTTCCGCTTCCTGATCGCGCTCGACAAGGTGGGGCATGACCGGTTGGTGGCGATGACCACGATGGACCATGATCACACCCAGAACTTCCTGGCGCTCGACGACGCCGGGCAGATCCTGGCGAGCGGCATGCTCGCCGCAGATCCGCAGCTGGACCGTGGCGAGGTCGCGATCTCGATCCGCACCGACCACAAGCGCCGCGGCATCAGCTGGACGCTGCTGGAGCATATCGCCGCCTATGCCGAGGCGCGCGGCATCAGGACGCTGGAGTCGATCGAAGCGCGCGAGAACCGCGCCGCGATCGAGCTGGAGCAGGAAATGGGCTTCACCGCCCATCCGGTGGAAGGTGATCCCACGCTGGTGCTGGTCCGCCGCACGCTGGGGTGAACGGACCTAAGGCGGTCTGCGTGTGGAACCCTGGGCTCCCGCCTGCGCGGGAGCACGGGAGGCGCCCTACTCTCAGGCCGTGCAGGAGGCCGGCAGGACGATTTCCGCGCAAAGGCCGCCTTGCGGGCGGTTGGAGAGGCGGAACTGGCCGCCCTCCGCCTCGACGGAGCGGGCGACGATCGACAGGCCCAGGCCGAAGCCGACGGTGTCGCGGCTGCGTGCGGTATCCAGCCGCACGAACGGCTCCATGACCAGCGGCAGCTGATCCTCCGGAATGCCGGGGCCGTCGTCCTCGACCGACAGCACTACCGCGTCCGCGCGGGCTGTGAGCCGGACGCAGACGGTGTCGGCGTGATGCAGCGCATTGTCGACCAGGTTCACCAGCGCCCGCTTCATGCCCGAGGGCCGCAGCCGGCAGTCGAGATGATCCGGCCCCGCATAGGTCACATGGTGGCCCAGGTCGACGGCCTCATCGGCAACGGTGGCGGCGAGCACCGCCAGGTCGATCAGCACCGGCTGCTCCGGATCGCCCTCACCGCCCAGGAAGGCGAGCAGCGAAGTCACCATCGCCTCCATTTCCGCGAGATCGGAGTCGAGCGTGCGGCGCAGCTCGTCGTCCGCGACCCGCTCGGCGCGCAGCCGCAGGCGGGCGAGCGGCGTGCGCAGGTCGTGGCCGACGGCCGCGAGCGCGCGAGTGCGATCCTCGATCAGCCGGTGGATACGCGCCTGCATGCCGTTGAAGGCGGCGACCACGCGACGCACCTCGCCCGGCCCCGCCTCAGGAACATGGATCGGCGTTCCCTCGGCACCGCCGCGACCGACACGATCTGCGGCGACGGCAAGCTGCCGCATCGGCAGCAGGGTCCGCCGAACGAGCAGACCGCCGATCACGATCAGCGCGATCGCCGGGAACAACGCCAGCAGGACTCGTTCCCACGCAAGGTTGAGCGTGCGCAGCGACTCCAGCGTCCGGAAATGCAGCCAGCTGCCATCCGCCAGACGCAAGCCGCCGGTCACGACCGAGCTGCGGCCGGGCGAGGTCAGGCGGATGCGCAGGTCGGACGGGCGCAGCGACGGCTCCCAGTCCAGCACCTGCCGGCGCATGCCGTCAAGCGAGGGCGACAGGCGCGGCGGCGGCGGCAGCTCCGGGCTCCAGCGCATTTCGTAGCGGTCGGTGGTTAGCTCCGCCGCCATCGCCTCGCGCCGTTCCGGCGGGCTTTCGGCAACCAGGCGACGCGCGATCACCAGATGCTCGGCCAGGCGCCTGGCCTCGTCGTCGCGGACGGAGAACTGGCTCGCGCGCTCGTAGAGCAAGGTGCTGACGCCGAACTCCAGCACGGTGGTGAGCAACAGGATGGCGACGATGCGGCCGAGGAGGCCGAAGGAGGGCCGCACGAAATGCACGAACCGGGTCAAGCGCGCTCCACCGGCACGTTGAGCATATAGCCAACGCCCCGGACGGTGATGATCGGCGCGCTGCCGCCGGCGCCCGACAGCTTGCGACGCAGGCGGCTCACCAGCACGTCGATGCTGCGGTCCGAACTGTCGCCCAGCCGCGTGCGCGACAGCTCGATCAGCCGCTCGCGCGCGATCACGCGCTGGGCATGGTCGAGCAGGACGGCGAGCAGGTCGAACTCGGCGCCGGTGAGGTCCACCGCCGCGCCGGTGGGCGAGCGCGTCTCGCGGCGGCGCAGGTCGATCGTCCAGCCGTCGAAGCGGCGGATGCCTTCCTCCCGCGTGCCGGCGGGTTCTTCACGGCCGCCGCGGCGGAGCACCGCGCGGACGCGCGCGAGCAGTTCGCGCGTGCTGAACGGCTTGGGCAAATAGTCGTCGGCGCCGAGTTCCAGCCCGGCGACACGATCGGCCTCGCTCCCCTTGGCGCTGATGAAGATGATCGCGACGTTGCTGCGCTCCCGCAGCTGCCGGCACAGCTCGATGCCGCTGGTGCCGGGCAGCATGATGTCGAGCAGCACCAGGTCCGCAGGCTGCGCGTCGAGCGCCTGCCACATCTCTCCCGCGCCCGAGGCGGTGCGGACCAGGTAGCCGTTTTCCTGAAGGGCACGCGCGGTCAGCGTGCGAAGCGCTGCATCGTCCTCTACGAGAATGATGGTGGGAGCCGTCATGCGGGATATTGCCGAACAGAAAGGGGACGGTTCATGGCGTTTTGCCTAGGCAGCGCCCGTGCGGAGGTCAACGTGCGGGGCAAAGCAAACGGGCGGCCGCATCGCGACCGCCCGCCTGCTCCCGCCCGGATGGATCAGTCGTCGATGCTGCGCCGGAACGTCTCCGGCAGGAACAGCAGCGCAACCACCAGCGTGATCGCCGCGATCACGATCGGATACCACAGGCCGTAATAGATGTTGCCGGTGGCGGCGACCATCGCGAACGCAGTGGTCGGCAGGAAGCCACCGAACCAGCCGTTGCCGATGTGGTACGGCAGCGACATGGCGGTATAGCGGATCCGGGTGGGGAACAGCTCCACCAGCAGCGCGGCGATCGGGCCATAGGCCATGGTCACCAGCAGCACGAGCACGACCAGGATGCCGACCACCAGCGGCTTGTTGATCCGCGCGGGATCGGCAACGCCGGTGGGATATCCGGCCGCGGTCAGCGCGTCCTTCACCTCGGTGCCATAGGCCTTGATCGCATCGGCGCGGGCGGGTCCGGTCACGGTCGTCGGGTTGACCGCCGGCAGCGCCTGCCCCCCCACATGGATGCTGGCGACGGTGCCGGCAGGTGCGGCGACATTGGTGTAGGAGATGCCCGCCTTCGCCAGATAGGCCTTGGCGATGTCGCACGAGCTGCTGTCGAACTTGTTCTTGCCTACGGGGTCGAACTGGACCGAGCATTCGTTCGGGTCGGCGACGACTGCGACCGGGGTCGCCTGCTGCGCTTCATAGAGGGCCGGGTTGGCGGCGTGCGACATGCCCTGGAACAGCGGATAGTAGAGCAGCGCCGAAAGCGCGAAGCCGGTCAGCAGCACCGGCTTGCGCCCGATCTTGTCGGAGAGCCAGCCGAAGAACACGAACGCCGGGGTTGCGATCAGCAGCGCGACTGCCACCAGGATGTTGGCGGTCGCCCCTTCCACGCGCAGCGTCTTCTCCAGGAAGAACAGCGCATAAAACTGGCTGGTGTAGAAGATCACCCCCTGCCCCATCGCCGCGCCCAGCAGCGCGACCAGCACGACCTTCAGGTTGCTCCAGGTGCCGAACGCCTCGGTCAGCGGCGCCTTGGACGTTTTCCCTTCCGCCTTCATCTTCTGGAACACCGGGCTTTCGCTCATCTGCATGCGGATCCACATGGAGACGGCGAGCAGCACGATCGAGATCAGGAACGGCACCCGCCAGCCCCAGTCTGCGAACGCCGCTTCGCCGACCGCGAAGCGCGTGCCGATCACGATCAGCAGGGCCGCGAACAGGCCGAAGGTCGCGGTCGTCTGGATGAAGCTGGTGTAGAGGCCGCGCTTGTTGTTGGGTGCGTGCTCGGCGACATAGGTCGCAGCGCCGCCATATTCGCCGCCCAGCGCCAACCCCTGGAGCAGCCGCAGCACCACCAGCGCGATCGGCGCCGCGACGCCGGCGGTCGCATAGCTCGGCAGCAATCCGACGACAAAGGTCGACAGGCCCATGATGCCCATCGTGACCAGGAAGGTGTTCTTGCGCCCGACCATGTCGCCGATCCGCCCGAACACCAGCGCCCCGAACGGCCGCACCGCGAATCCGGCTGCGAACGCCGCCAGCGCAAAGATGAAGCCGGTCGTTTCGTTCACGCCCGAAAAGAACTGGGCGGTGATGATCGTCGCGAGCAGGCCGTAGAGGTAGAAGTCATACCACTCGAACACCGTGCCGAGCGAGGACGCGGCGATGACGAGTTTCTCGCCCTTGGTCGCTGCATGATGCTTGGGAACTTCCCCAGTGATCGTCGCCATTTGTGCCCCTCTCCTTCGAAGGTTGTGGGAAGCGGCGTAGCCCTTCGTCCGGGGCCACTGCCGATGGTCTTTAGAAGCTGTACTTCGCCGCGAACTCGCCGCGGTCGAGGGTGCCGCTCGCCCCGGTGATCAGCTCGCGTTCGCCGTGGCGATATTCGAAGCCGACATCGAGGTTCTTGACCGGCGAGTAGAAGAGGTTGGCGGCAGCGCTCCAGGAAGACTCGTTGCCCCCGACCGGCGCCACTCCGTCCTGGTACTTCCCCTTCTGGAAAGCGGCCATGATCGTCGAGCGCAGGTTCTCGGTCCAGCCGAGCCGCACGGCCGCAAAGCCCGCTGTCAGCGTCGGTGTGTAGAGTTGGCCGTCTGTGCCAAGCACCGCGTCCGGGATCAGGTTCAGGCCCACGTAGCGCCCGATGCCGTCGCCGTGGTTGAGCATGAAGCGCACGTCCCAGCGCTTGTCCCCGGTCAGCGGCAGTTTGCCGGCGACCGACACACCCCAGCCCGCGGCGCTGTCCGACACCGTTCCCGTGTCCACGGTGAGCTTGCGCGCCAGCCCGGCCAGCGACAGCTCCATGCCGTTCGGCATCAGCCAGTTAAGCCGCGCGGCGAGGTCGGGAAGCCGATCGGTCGCGCTGCTGACATTGGCCGCCGCCAGCGTGGTCGCATAGGAGGTATCGGGGTTCTCGACCGCCAGCGACAGCGACAGTTCGGGCGTCAGCTTCTCGGTATAGCGCAGCTGCGCCTGGCGGACGAACACCGTGCCGTCGCTCGGCCCCAGGAAGTCGGTCGTTTCCGGCAGTGCCGCGATATATTGGAAGGTCGACCATTCCTGCCCGACCAGGAACTTGTCATAGGTGAGGAAGGCGCGGCGCAGCCCCAGGTCATAGCCGTTGACGATGCGCTGGTTGCCCTGGGTGCCGGGCACCACCTGGAAATCCGCCTCGAACAGCCCCTTGAGCTCCTTGCCCGCGATCGGCGTCGCAGTGGAGATGGCGATGCGGGTCTGCTTGGCGTGCGCTTCGAAATTATTGCCGGTGCCGACGCCGCCCACCGGGATGAAGCTGGGAAAGTAGAAGTCGCGGCCGACGCTGTCGGCGGCGATGTTGCCACCGTCATAGCGCGAGAAGGCCGCCCAGGTCTTGAAGAAGCCGTTGATCCGCACCGTGGTGCCGGCGACCCTGAACCCGTCCTGTGCCGGTGCGGCAGTAGGCGGCGGTGGCGCCTTCGCCTCGGCCAGGATCGCGCGGCCGCCGGTCGGCTGCTCCGGCCCCGACTGCCCGCTGGTGCCCGGCGCCTGCGCCTGCACAACCTGCGGCTGCGCGACCGGACCGCCGCTGGCCGGGGCGCTGCTCGCGGTTGGTGCCGATCGCGCCGCGGCCAGTTCGGCGCGCAGGTCCTGCACCGCCTGTTCCAGCTGGTTGAGCCGCGCCTCCAGCTCTGCCTCGCGCTGGCTGGGGGCGCCTGCCGCCTGGGCCAGCGCCGTCCCCGGCGCAGTGAGCAGGGTCCCGGCCAGGGCGGCGCGGATGATCGCTGATCGATGCATCATCTCTCCTCGTCCCATTGGATCTTGCGTCACAGGTGGGGACCGCAGGAGAATGACGGAGATGTTCCGGCCCGCGCTAGGGCTACCAAGGTCGTGGGTGCACGCCTCGTTGCGGTGCGGTAGCCAGACGCAAAATGGAGAGGGTAATGACCGAGTCCTGCTATCCCGTCCCGGCCGAGTGGGCCGAAACGGCGCTGATCAACCAGGACCGCTATGCCGCGATGTACCAGGAGGCTGCGGCCGATCCCGACAGGTTCTGGGCGCGCGAGGCGGAGCGGCTCGACTGGACGCGCTTTCCCAAGCGCATCAAGGACACCTCGTTCGAGGAAGCCGACTTCCACATCCGCTGGTATGAGGACGGCATCCTCAACGTGGCCGAGAATTGCATCGACCGGCATGCCGCCAAGGATCCGGACCGTACCGCGATCCTGTGGGAATGCGACACGCCCGGCGAGGAGCGCAGGATCAGCTATGGTGAGCTGAAGGACGAGGTCAGCCGCCTGGCCAACGCGTTCAAGACCGCGGGCGTCAAGAAGGGCGATCGCGTCACCATCTACCTGCCGATGATCCCCGAGGCGGCCTTTGCGATGCTCGCCTGCGCGCGGATCGGCGCGGTGCATTCGATCGTGTTCGCCGGTTTCTCGCCTGACAGCCTCGCCAACCGCATCCAGGATTGCGGATCGAAGCTCGTCATCACCGCAGACGAAGGGCTGCGCGGCGGGAAGCGCGTGCCGCTGAAAGCCAATGTCGACGCCGCGCTGGCGGACGAGGCCGGCAAGATCGTCGAGACGGTGATCGTCGTGCGCCGCACCGGTGCCGGCGTGCCGATGCAGGCTGAGCGCGACTTGTGGTATGACGACGTCATGCAGGCGGAAACGACCGACTGCCCGCCCGAACCGATGGGTGCGGAAAAGCCGCTGTTCATCCTCTATACCTCCGGCTCCACCGGCAAGCCCAAGGGGGTGCTGCACACCACCGGCGGCTATCTGGTGTGGGCGTCGATGACGCATCAGTACGTCTTCGACTATCGCCCGGGGGAGGTCTTCTGGTGCGCGGCCGACGTGGGCTGGGTCACCGGCCACAGCTACATCGTCTATGGCGCGCTGGCGAACGGCGCGACGACGCTGATGTTCGAGGGCGTGCCGAATTTCCCGGATTTCTCGCGCTTCTGGCAGATCGTCGACAAGTACCAGGTGACGAGCTTCTACGCGGCGCCGACCGCGCTGCGCGCGCTGATGCGCGAGGGCGACGAATGGGTGAAGAAGACCAGCCGTGCCTCGCTGCGCGTGCTGGGATCGGTCGGCGAGCCGATCAATCCCGAAGCCTGGGAATGGTATTACCGCGTGGTCGGCGACAGCCGCTGCCCCATCGTCGACACCTGGTGGCAGACCGAAACGGGCGGCCACATGATCACTCCCCTTCCCGGCGCGACCGCGCTCAAGCCAGGCTCGGCGAGCAAGCCGCTGTTCGGCGTGCTGCCGCAGCTGGTCGATTCCGAAGGCGTCGTGCTGGAGGGGGCGACCGAGGGGAATCTGGTGATCGCCGACAGCTGGCCGGGGCAGATGCGCACCGTGTGGAACGACGCGGATCGTTTCTTCCAGACCTATTTCACGACCTATCCGGGCAAGTATTTCACCGGTGACGGCTGCCGCCGCGATGCCGACGGCTATTACTGGATCACCGGCCGCGTGGATGACGTCATCAACGTTTCCGGCCACCGCATGGGCACCGCCGAAGTCGAAAGCGCGCTGGTCGCGCACCCGAAGGTCGCCGAAGCCGCGGTGGTGGGCATGCCGCACGACGTGAAGGGTCAGGGCATCTACGCCTATGTGACCCTGAACGCCGGCGAGGAAGGCGACGTCAGCCTGCGCAAGGAGCTGATCCAGTGGGTGCGGCGGGAGATCGGGCCGATCGCCACGCCGGACGCGCTGCAGTTCACCCCCTCGCTGCCCAAGACCCGGTCCGGCAAGATCATGCGCCGCATCCTGCGCAAGATCGCCGAGAACGACTTCGGCAGCCTGGGCGATACCTCGACACTGGCCGACCCGGGTGTGGTCGACGCGCTGATCGCGGGCCGGGAGGACGCCACCAAGCTGGCGGCATGACGCAGCGCACGATCCTGGTGGCGGACGACCATCCGCTGTTCCGCCAGGCGCTGAAACTCGCGATCGGGCGGGCGGCGCCCGACGCGGCGGTGATCGAGGCGGGGCAGCTGCACGAGGCGCTGGAATGCGCGGCGGCAGCGCCCCGGCTCGACCTGGTCACGCTCGACCTTCGCATGCCGGGCGCGGACGGCTTTTCGGGCGTAGCGCAGATCCACGCCGAACGGCCGGGGACGCCGATCCTGGTGGTGTCCTCGGCCGACGCCGTCGATGCCGCCCACCGCGCGCGAGCCTATGGCGCCATCGGCTTTGTGTCGAAGACCGCCGAACTCGCCGAACTCGAACGCGCGGTCGCACGCGCGCTTGCGGGCGAGACGGACGCCCTGCCCCAGCCGGATGCGGCGACGGACACGCCCGGCGACATGGCCGCGCGCATCGCCAGCCTCACCCCAACCGAGATGAAGGTGCTGACCGGCGTCATGGCCGGCAAGCTCAACAAGCAGATCGCCTTTCAGCTCGGCGTCACCGAGCCCACGGTGAAGGGCCACATGACCGCGATCCTGCGCAAGCTGGGGGTGCTCAACCGCACCCAGGCCGTGCTCGCCGCCCGCACTCTCGACTTGGCGGTGGAGGAATAGCGGCCCGTCAGGGCACGGAGACCGGATCCTGCCGGGGATACTGCCGCATCAGCGCGGAGGCGAGCTTCGGGGCCACCTTCGCCGGCGCGTCGCCATCGCTTCCCTCCAGCTGCACGGTTGAGGCGCGGCTCGTCCACAAGGGCTCGGTGCCGCCCCGCAGCAGGATGTCGACCGCAAGATCGGTCGCGACCAGCCCGCGGATCTGGCTCTTGCCCGAGGGGAGCGGCACGAACACCTGCCCCAGCGTCGCCATCGCCGGCGGGTCCTTCGCATCCGTCGGTACGGAGCCGCGCGGCGTGCGCGTGACGGTGACGCGCGCGATGTAGCGGCTGTGGCTGTTTGCCGGCAGAGGGGTGAAGCGCGCGTCGAACAACGCGGCGGAGACCGCGTCGGTGAAGAGACGATCGGTCTCCGTCGCGTCGGCACGAACCTCTACCGCGATCGTACCGGGCGTGGGTGCGGCTGCCTGCGCCTGTGCAGACCAGGCCAGTGCCAGCAACGCGACCGTCGAAATGCTCATCCTGCTGTACCCGCATGAGGAATATCCCCTGCTGGTGGCACGAACCCGGCGGCAAGAACAGTGCTCAGGCGGGATCGTCGCCCGCCGGCAGGCCGCCATAGCCGATCTTGAACAGCACGCGCTCGACACAGCCGGTGCGGCCGGTGGCGGAGGGCGGCTTGGTCGCGGCGCCGATCACCTGGAGCGCCTGCGTGCCGAAATCCTCTGTCGGCTCGCTCGCCAGCACGCGCAGGTTGCCCAGCGCACCCCAGGGCGCGACGTCGAACGCGATCACCGCCCAGCCCTCGATCGAGCGGCGATGATAGGGCTGGGCATAGCGGAGGCGGGGCGGGTTCACCCAAGTGTCGTCGTGCGGGCAGGTGCTGCCGGTGGGGCGCATCGCGTCCTCCGCAGGCGCCTCCGGCGCCGCCACCGTGGTGGGCCCCCGCCACATCGGGTAGAGGCAGCCGGTACGCGCCCCGCCGGCAAAGCGCGACGCGCGCATCGCCTGGGCCGCGGCCCGGTCCAGCGCGGGGTCGCCGGTGCTGGACGCCACGCGGACGTGGATCGGCCGGCCTTTTCTGTCGAGGTCATAGGCCAGCATCGACCAGTGCTTCACCCCCGGCGTTCCCGGCAGCGCCAGAAAGTCGGGGAAGGCTTGCATCAGCGGCCTTGGCCGTGGCTCGACGAGGCAGGACGTGTCCGGCGGCTGGATCCGCGCCCATCCTTCCGCCGCAAGCCGTCCCGACAAGGGCGTCAACGAATAGGAGATGAGGTCGCCGACCGGCGCATCCGCGAGGGAGGTCTGGCGCAAGCTATAGGCGAGCGTGCAGTCCGCATGGGGCGCGGCGGCGGGGAAGCGGCTGACCGCGAGCGAGGGTGCGACGTCCGCGCTGCCCCAGGCAGGGCCACTGCCCTCGCGTCGGACCGACATGGGACGGCCTGTCGCATCGATGCGGAAGCGGTAGCGGAGCTCCTGGGCAGGTGCGCGCGTCCCGCTCCAGTGCAGCGCAGTCCACGGCCGCTGCAGGGTCGTCGCGGTCACCAGCGCCCCGCCGCACCGCAACTCGCCGGGCATCCAGGCGGCCAGCCTTTGGACGTTGGCGGTCGCGACAGAGGAAGGAACGGATTGCGATGCCGCCGGGTGAAACGGCGCGGCTACCGCAGCGAGCAGGAGCATCCTCTTCATGCCCGCAAGGTGCTTCGAAAACATTGCACTCGCAAGTCATTGCGCCGCCGCCACGGCTGCCCAAAAACCGGGCAGCTTCCTCCATTTTGCCGAAAAGGCGGGCAGGATCGACAGGCGCGGCCGGATGGTCGATGCTCCGCGCCGTGAGTCGTGCTCTGGCACAGTTCTTGATTGGCAGCGCGGGTGCGCGGGGCCGTTTGGCCGGGGGAATTGGGAAGGCATGAAGAAGATCGAAGCCATCATCAAGCCGTTCAAGCTGGATGAGGTGAAGGAGGCGCTGCACGAAGTGGGCGTGAGCGGCATCACCGTGACCGAGGCCAAGGGCTTTGGCCGGCAGAAGGGCCACACCGAACTCTATCGCGGTGCCGAATATGTCGTCGACTTCCTTCCCAAGGTGAAGCTGGAGGTTGTCGTTGAGGACAGCCTGGCCGACCGTGTGGTCGAGGCAATTGCCGGCGCAGCCCAGACCGGGCGCATCGGCGACGGCAAGATCTTCGTCCTTCCCGTCGAGACGGCGCTGCGCATCCGCACCGGAGAGCGTAACGAAGACGCCATCTGATCCGCATTTGACGCATTGCAGCAAGGGTTCCACCGCGGCTAATCGCAATTTGTTTGCGCGATTCGCGGGGCAGTTGTTTTTTCCAGAAAGGGCTTAGTTCCGATGGCCAATACCGCCAGCACGATCCTCGACATGATCAAGGATCAGGAGATCGAGTGGGTCGACCTCCGCTTCACCGATCCCAAGGGCAAGTGGCAGCACCTGTCGATGGTCGCGTCGATCCTGACCGAGGATGAGCTGACCGACGGCCTGATGTTCGACGGCTCCTCGATCGAGGGCTGGAAGGCGATCAACGAGTCCGACATGGTGCTCAAGCCCGACCTCGACGCCGTCTATGTCGATCCGTTCTCGGCCACGCCGATGCTGATCGTCTTCTGCGACGTGGTCGAGCCCTCGACCGGCGAGCTCTATGCGCGCGACCCGCGCTCGACCGCCAAGCGCGCCGAGGCGTACCTCAAGACCACCGGCATCGGCGACACCGTCTACGTCGGCCCCGAGGCCGAATTCTTCATGTTCGACGACGTGCGGTTCGAGAACACCTACTCGAGCAGCTACTACAAGCTGGACGACATCGAACTGCCGACCAACAGCGGCCGCGAATATGAGTCGGGCAACATGGCCCACCGTCCGCGCGCCAAAGGCGGCTATTTCCCCGTCGCGCCGGTCGACAGCGCCGTCGACATCCGCGGCGAGATGGTCTCCACCATGCTCGAAATGGGCCTGCCCTGCGACAAGCACCACCATGAGGTGGCCGCCGCGCAGCACGAGCTCGGCCTGACCTACGGCACGCTGACCACCACTGCCGACCGCATGCAGATCTACAAGTATGTCGTGCACCAGGTCGCGCATGCCTATGGCAAGACCGCGACCTTCATGCCCAAGCCGATCAAGGAAGATAACGGCTCGGGCATGCACACCCACTTCTCGATCTGGAACGGCAGCACGCCGCTGTTCGCGGGCGAGGGCTATGCCGGCCTGTCGGACACCTGCCTCTATTTCATCGGCGGCATCATCAAGCATGCCAAGGCGATCAACGCCTTCACCAACCCGACCACCAACAGCTACAAGCGACTGGTGCCGGGTTACGAGGCGCCGGTGCTGCTCGCCTATTCGGCGCGCAACCGCTCGGCGTCGTGCCGCATCCCGTACGGCACGGGTCCGAAGTCGAAGCGCGTCGAAGTCCGCTTCCCCGACGCGATGGCCAACCCCTATCTCGCCTATGCGGCGCTGATGATGGCGGGCCTCGACGGCATCCAGAACAAGATCCATCCGGGCGAAGCGATGGACAAGAACCTGTACGACCTGCCGCCGGCAGAGCTCGCCCAGGTCCCGACCGTCTGCGGTTCGCTGCGCGAGGCGCTCGACAGCCTGGAAGCCGACCACGACTTCCTGCTGAAGGGCGACGTGTTCTCGGCCGACCAGATCGAGGCCTATGTCGAGATCAAGCGCGGCGAAGTCGCCCGCTGGGAAATGACCCCGAGCCCGGTCGAGTTCGACATGTATTACTCGGCCTGATCGCGCTCGCGATCGGTACAGGAAGGGCGTCCGGAGCGATCCGGGCGCCCTTTTTGGTTGGGCCAGCTGCCTGAAGGTAGGCCTCGTTCCCCCGCGCTCCGTCCGTTCTGCTGACGCAGAAGGAGGGCCGCGGCGAGGGGAGGCGTGTCCCCTCCCCACCCCTGCTCCCGCGCAGGCGGGAGCCCAGAGCCGCAAGCGTGCGGCGACCGCTCCGGCCACGCCTGACTTGCACCCGCCGCACCATCGCGCCATCGCGGGCACCGAAAGGACCCGACATGCGCGACACCCCTCACTTCATCGACGGCAGTTGGGTCGAAAGCCTGGGCGGCCGGGCCGTGCCGGTGATCGATCCCGCCACGGGGGAGCCGTGCGCCTCGCTGACGCTGGGCACGGCCGCCGACGTGGACCGCGCCGTCGCGGCTGCGGCGCAAGCATTCGAGTCCTTCTCCCGCACGGGCGTCGCAGAGCGCGTCGCGCTACTCGAGGCGATCCTCGCGGGCTATACTCGCCGCCTGGACGGTTTCGCCGCCGCGATGACGCGCGAAGTGGGCTGCCCCGCCACCATGGCGCGGGACGCGCAGGCAATGGCCGGCGTCGATCACCTGCGCGCGACGGTCCGCGCGGCGCAGACCGTGGAGTGGGAGGAACGCCGCGGCCGCCATGCGATCCTGCGCGAGCCGATCGGGGTGGCGGCGCTGATCACCCCCTGGAACTGGCCGATGAACCAGATCGTGGCCAAGGTCGCGCCCGCGCTCGCCGCGGGCTGCACGGTCGTCCTCAAGCCGTCCGAGGAAGCGCCAGGCTGCGCCGCGATCTTTGCCGAAGTGGTGGCGGAGGCCGGCGTGCCGGCGGGCGTCTTCAACCTGGTGCAGGGCGATGGCGCGGTCGTGGGCCAGGCACTTGCCGCCCACCCCCGCGTCGACGTGGTGAGCTTCACCGGATCGACCCGTGCCGGCATCGCCGTGGCACAGGCAGCAGCGCCCACCGTCAAGCGGGTGCACCAGGAACTGGGCGGCAAGGCTCCCGCGCTGGTGCTGCCCAGCGCAGATCTGGAGATGGCCGTGCGGGCGACGGTCGGCAGCGTCACCTTTAACTCCGGGCAGAGCTGCCTTGCCCCCACTCGCCTGCTGGTGCCCGCTGCGCAGTATGACGCCGCGGTTGCCATCGCACGCCGCGCGATGGCGGAAACGCAGATTGGGGACCCGGATGTTCCGGGCAACCACATCGGACCGCTCGTCAACCGCGCGCAATGGGACCGCGTCCAGCGGCTGATCGCAGGCGCGATCGAGGAAGGCGCGACGCTGGAGGCAGGCGGCCTCGGCCACCCTCCCGAATTCGGCCGCGGCTTCTTCGTGCGGCCGACGCTTCTCTCCGGCGTCACGCCCGACATGACGATCGCGCGCGAGGAAATCTTTGGGCCGGTCGTGACGCTAATCGCCTATGCGGACGAGGATGCGGCCATCCGCATCGCCAACGACACCGACTATGGCCTCTCCGCTGTCGTGTTCGGCGCGCCCGAGGACGTCCGCCGCATCGTGCCGCGGCTGCGCGCGGGCATGGTCTATGTCAACGGCGGCATCCCCGACGCCGACATGCCGTTCGGCGGCTACAAGCGTTCGGGCAACGGCCGCGAATATGGCGCGCATGGCATCGCCGAATATCTGGAGGTGAAGTCGGTGCTTGGTGCTTATGCCTGAGCCGGATCGACGTTCCGCCTGACCCGTGATCATCTCCTCCGGTTGGGAGCAGGTCAGGGCGTGCTCAATGCACCGGCCACGCCCACAGGATCAGCGGCGTGCCGAGCAGCAGCACCAGCACCGATAGCGGCGCACCCAGCCGGGCATAGTCGCCGAAGCGATAGCCGCCGGGTCCCATCACCAGCGTGTTGCACTGGTGGCCGATCGGGGTGAGGAAGTCGCATCCTGCCCCAACCGCAGTCGCCATCAGGAACGCTTCCGGCCGGTAGCCGAGATCGCCCGCAAAGGTGGCGGCGATCGGCGCCATCACCAGCACGGTAGCCGCGTTGTTGAGGAACGGCGTCACCGCCATCGCCGCGACCAGGATCAGCGCGACGGCGCCCCAGACCGGGAGCGACGCGGCGGTGTGGGCGAGCCAGGTGCCGATGATGTCGCTCATGCCCGTGGTGCGCAGCGTGTCGCTGACGGGGATCAGCGCGCCGAGCATGACCAGGATCGGCCATTCGATGTGCGTGTAGGCGTCGCGCACCGGCAGCGCGCCGACCAGGATCACGACGGCAGCAGCGGCGAAAAAGGCGACGGCCACCGGCACCAGCCCCGTGGCGGTGGCCGCCATCGCGACCGCCAGCACGCCAAGCGGCAGCAAGCCCTTGCGCGCGTTGCCCAGCCGCAGCGAACGTTCGGCAAGCGGCAGGCAGCCGAGCATCCGCAGCCGCTCCGGCAGCAAGCCCAGCGGTCCCTGGAGCACGACCACGTCGCCGGGGCACAGCACCGTGTTGGCAAGGCGCCGCGTCAGCCGCTCGCCGCGGCGGGAGATGGCGATGAGATTCACCCCGTAGCGCGCCTGGAGCAGCATGCGCCCCGCCGTCTGCCCGACGAGCACGGAGTCGGCCCCGAGCACCGCCTCGATCACGCCGACCTCGTCGTCTTCGCTCCCCGCGGGCTTGGCTCGGTCATGTCCCTCAAGCTCCAGCAGATCGCCGGCGATCACCTGCTCCAGCGTGTCCGGGGCGCCGCCCAGGATCAGCAGGTCGCCCGAGCGCAGCTGGAGTTCCGGCCAGGGCGTGGTGCGGATACCGGCGCGCAGCACCTGCGTCACGGTGACGTCGTGGCCGTGCCGTTCGACAAAGGCGGCGATCGTCTCGCCCACCGCCTCGGAACGCTCGGAGACGCGCGCTTCGGTCACATAGTCCTGGATGTCGAGCGCCTCCCCCATGGTGGGGGCGGCGCGACGATCGCCCGGGAGCAGCCGATAGCCGAAGCGCAGGAACAACAGCCCCATCAGCGTAAGGCCAAGCCCGACCGGCAGATAGTCGAACATGGCGAACGGCTTGCCCGTCATGTCCTCCCGCACCCGGCTCACGATGATGTTCGGAGAGGTGCCGACCAGGGTCATCAGCCCGCCCAGCAGCGACGCAAACGACATCGGCATCAGCAGCGCGGAGGGCGAGCTCTTGGAGCGCTTCGCCATCTGGAACGCCGCGGGCATCAGCATCGCGAGCGCGCCGATGTTCTTGACCAGTGCCGAGGCGAAGCCGACCGACGCGCACAACACCATCAACTGCGACGGCAAGCGGGTGACGTAGCGCTGCACGATGCGCAGCAACCGCTCGATCACGCCGGACCGCTGCACCGCCCCGCTGATCACCAGCGCGGAGGCGACGATCACGACGATGTCGTCGGAAAAACCGCTGAACGCATCTTCCGGCTTCACCAGGCCAAGCGCGAGCGCGGCAAGAAGCGCGATCACGGCAGTGACGTCGTAGCGGAACTTCCCCCAGATGAAGAGCAGCATCATGCCCGTCAGCACACAGACGGACAGGATTTGTGGCGTTGTCATGCGAACGCAGGTCCCCCAGCAACCGTGTCGAACCACCAACGCTCCGTCGCGCTGGAGGTGCCGATCAATAGTCGCGTGAAACGCGGAGGTTAGCGCTTTGCCGCCCGATGGTGGAGATGGAGGAAAGCAGCGACAGCCAGCGGGTGACGCGGAACTCGACGTTGGTCGCCGAATAGCCCTGCCCGTCCGTCACGATCTCGGCATAGAGCCGCCGCGTCAGATACTTGCCGGCCGCGACGGAGGTGCCCTGCCCGGTCTGCGGATCAGCGGGCAGGATGCGCAGGCGGTCGAGCCCGGTTGCGCGGCGCACCGCGTTGATCGGATCAAGGCCACCGTCGCCGTTCTGCAATGCCGCCACTGCCGCCGCGAGCTGCAGCGCCTCGGGCGCGGACAGGTTGGTGATCGAGGTGCCGAACAACAGCCGTGAGAGCAGTTCGTCCTGCGGCAAGGCCGGGGTGCTGCTGAAGTCGATCTCGGGCTTGAGCGCGGTGCCGGTGACGCGGATGGTCGCGTTCAGGCCCTCGGTGTCCGCGTCTGCCGAGATATCGAGCGCGGGGTTTGCGGGCACGGACCCATCGAAGCGGATGATGCCGCGCTGCAGTTCGAACTCGCGGCCGGCGAATTCCACGTCGCCCTGCACCAGATCCGCGCGGCCGCCGATCGCGGGGTTGGTCGGCTCACCCCGAATGGTGAGGTCCGCGGACCATTCGCTGCGCAGGCCAAGACCGGTCACCGTCAGCCCCTTGGTGGCGCGCGCGTGCAGGTTCATCCGCCACGGACGCCGCGGCAGATCGTCCTGCTCGTCGCCGCCGGGCAGGTTGATCTCACGGATGGCGATGCGCGGCAGCGGCGCGCTCGCCGCTGCCTTGCCGAGTTGGTAGCGACCCTCGTTCAACCGGACCTCGCCGCCGATAGTTCCCCCGGATCCGTCCGAGCGGATGGTGATCGGACCGGTCACGGTGGCGGCAAGCGTATCGGTGTTGATCAGCCGGGCGCGCTGCGCCTGGATGTTGAGGTCGATGCCGAAGCCCCGCACCGCCGCAAGGTCGAACGCGCCAGTGCCGCTGACCTGGCCGGAACGGCCGTCGCTTGCGGAGAAGCGGTCGATCACCAGCCGCGAGCCGCCGAAGCGGCCCTGGGCATTCACCTGGGTCAGCACGGTTCCCGTCGCGCCGCTTTCGATGCGAGCGTTGGTGGCGCGCAGCGACCCGCGGATCTGCGGGTCGGCCAGACGCCCGCTGACGTCGGCGCCGATCGCAAGCGGGCCCGACAGGTCGAACAGCTCGATGCCGGTCATCCGCCACAGCGTGTCGGCCGGGCCGTCATAGCGCAGCTGCGCGGCAAGCGGCGCATTGGCGATGCGGCTGGCAAGCGTACCCCCGCCTCCCAGCGGCGCCAGCCGCGCCTGCGCACGCCCGATGATCTTGCCCCCGCTCGCCAGCAGCGCCCGCGCGCCGACCTTGTTGGAGTCGAGCACGGCCGCAAGGCCGATGTCGATGGGCCGGGACGCGAGCACCAGCCCCGCGCGCGAAAGCCCGCGCACCGTCATGTTCACGCGCCCGCTCGGTACCCCGCCGCGCAGCGCATAGTCGAGCTTGCCCGACGCATTGCCGCTGAGGCCAAGCCCCGGATAGCCGATGTCGAGCACCGACAGCGGCATGCGGGTAAGCTGGAGCGCGAGCTCGGTATCGCCGTTGCCGAAGCGGCCGGACGCCTGTGCCTCGCCCCCTGCGAAGGTGAAACGCGTCGGGGCAATCCGCCAGCCGCCCGCGTCGTCGCGACGGATCACCGCCGGCGTCTCTAGCTTGAGCGGGCGGCCATCGAGCGTGCCCTGTGCCTGCACGCGATATTCGTCGGCAGTAACTTGGGTGACCGACTGGATCGCAAACGCACGGCCGCGTGAGCCCGCGATGGAGGCCCGGACCTCGCCCTCGCCGCCGCGCAACCTGGCGTTGCCGGCAAGTCTTGCGATCGACAGCGCGCCGCGGCGCAGGCCTTGTGCCGTGGCAGTGGCGTCGATCGTGGTCCCGACGGGATCCAGCAGGATGCTCGCCTCAAGCCGTCCGACGCGCACGCGCCCCTGTGCGCCCAGCTGCGCGTTGCGCGCGTCGGCCGCGATGTCGATGCGCTGGATCCCCCCCTGCGGCACGAAGCGGACTTCGCCCGACAGGCCGCCACCGCCGAATGCCAGGCGTCCGTCGAAGCCGTTCTCCACGATCGCGATGGCGCCGCTTGCACGGGTGCCGCTGACGTCGAGCCGGTCGACGGCGATGCTCGCCGTCTGCCCGCGCGGCAGCAGGATGCGGCCGTTGCCGGTAAAAGGTCCCAGCCGCGACGCCCCGGCCGCGGTGAAGGCAAAGCCCTCCGGCGTCGGGTCGAGATGCGCGGTGACGTCGGCAAGGCCGAGCGTATCATTTGGCCGTTCGAAACGAAGGTCGAGCGTCGGCTTTTCGATCCGTCCGTCGAGGATCAGCGAGACGGGGCCGTAGGTCCGCTGCTGGCCCTGCCCGACAAAGCGGAACGTGCCGTCGCGCCGACGCAAGCCGTTGCCACGCAGCGTCAACCCCGGCGAAGTGAGCACGAGATTGCGGAAGTAGAGCACGCCGTCGGTGCCGCGCTCCAGGCCGGTGGTGATGCGCGGCAGGCCCTGGGTCAGCGAGCGGAAGAAGCCGTTGTCGAGCCGCACCATCTGCGCGGCGCCTCGGCCGACGATCCGCGTGCCGTGCCGGTTCGGACCCGGGACGGCGGTCAGCTGGGACTGCACGTCGACGATGCCGAGGCCGGGGATCAGGTAGCGGCGCAGGCCACCGGTCAGCCCGACCTCATATTGGCCGTTGCGCAGGTCCAGCACCAACGTGATCGTGCCGTTGAGCTTGTCCGAGCGCAGCCGCAGGTTGGAGCCGGTGAGCGTTTGCGCGGTGACCTTGAGCGCACCCTCGACCGACAGGTTGCGCAGGATGCCACCCGCCACATCACCGACGCCGGTCACCCGCTGTGCGGTGACGCGGATGGGCACCGTTACCGGAGCGGCCGACAGCCGTCCCTTGCCGCTGGCGCGGGCGCCTTCAAAGCCGGTGTTGTCGAACGCGAGCCGATCGGCCGTGACACGATAATCGAAGGCCGCGGTAGCGAACGCGCCGTCGAGGATGGCGCGCAGTTCGATGTTGCGACCCGACATGTTGGGGAACAGCGCGGCCGGGCGGAGCAGCCGGGCGTGCAGGCGCAGGTCGCGATAGGCGCTGCTCGCCAGGTCGAGCGCGCCCTCCGCCTCCAACGCCAGCGCGGCGGAGCGCAGGCCCAGCCGCCCCTCCAGCCGGCGGTTGGCGAGGGTTGCAGCCCCGCTCACCAGGATGCGCGGAGTCGACAGCCGCTGGAGCTTGCCCTTCAGCAGCGAGGCCGGCGTGAGCGTGCCGCCCAGCGTATAGGCACCCGAGCGATTGCCGAGCGCAAGGTCGATCACGCGCGTCTGCCCGGCGATGCCGAGCGCGCTTCCCTGCCAGCGGCTCCAGCTGCCGTCGCCATCGATGCGCAGCGACAACGGCCGGCGAACACCCGAAAGCTGCGCCAGCACGCCATCGGCCCGGCCGATCGCGCGCGTCGCGATGTCGAAGCGGTCCCGGTCGGGTTCGGCATCCAGGTGGACGCGCAAAAGATCGCTGCCGTCGACCCGCGCGGCGAGGTCGACCAGCGCGCGCCCTTCATGGATGTCGGCCCGGCCCTGCACCTTCCCCACGCGCGCCACTCCGGTGACGGCGGGCGCAACCTCCAGCCGATCGATTC
Source organism: Sphingomonas sp. PL-96 (assembly GCF_020707215.1). Classification (GTDB taxonomy): domain Bacteria; phylum Pseudomonadota; class Alphaproteobacteria; order Sphingomonadales; family Sphingomonadaceae; genus Sphingomonas. The sequence goes on along the minus strand of NZ_JAJFET010000001.1, from coordinate 522,333 downwards.
GCAAGGCGCCGATGCGGATGTCGAAGCCCGGCAGGATCGGACCCTTGCGGCCGGTCGGCCGCGGCTGCGGCAGCTTGGCGAGGATCGCGCGCGGGATCACCAGCCGCGTGATGTCGAGGCGGTTCGACACCCATGCGAACGGGCGCCAGTCGAGGTTCGCCACGGGCGCGCGGAAAACCAGACCCTTGGGGTCATAGATGCGCACATCGATCAGGCGCGCCCGGCCGTAGATGGAGCCTTCGATACGGCCGATGCGGTAGCGCATCCCATCCTTCGGCTGGAGCGCAGCGATGCGATTGGCGATCAGCCGGTGGCCCGGCCCGGTGTCGAGCAGCAGCAGGAGGGCTGCGAAGCCAAGCACCACCAGCAGCACGGCGCCGGCAACCCGCCGCGGCCACCGCCGCCGTACGGGAGCGACCGGCGCGTCGGTTTGCGCCTCCTCGCTCAAAACGCCTGTCCGAGGGACACGTAGACGGCAACGCGGGCGTCCCCCTTCTGCGGGTTGAGCGGCGTGCCGACATCGACGCGGATCGGCCCGAAGTTGGAATAGTAGCGTACGCCCAACCCGGCCCCGTATCGGAAGCCCGAGAAGTCCGGCAGCGTCGAGGTATAGATGTTGCCGCCGTCGAGGAACGGCACCACGCCGAAGTTGCCGAACGCCCGCACCCGCGCCTCCAGCGCGAACTCGGCCAGGCTGCGGCCGCCGATCGGGTCATTGTTGGGATCGCGCGGGCCGATGTCCTGATAGCCATAGCCGCGAACCGACGCGCCACCGCCGGCATAGAAGCGCCGCGAAGGCGCTACGGCATCGCGGGGCGCCCCCAGGATCGAGCCGACCCGCACGCGTCCGGCAAGGATCACGCCATCGCTGACGGGTCGGTATGCGCTGGCGTCGATCTGTGCGCGGGTATAACCGAACGCCTTGCCCGACAGCGACAGCTCGGGGCTCAGCCGCCCACCGAGGCGGAAGCCGCGCGTCGGGTTCAACAGGTCGTCCGATCCATCATAGTTGAGCGAGGTCGGCAGGGCGCCGATGAAATAGGTCCGCCGCCGCGGTTCGCCGGTGGAGACGATCACGTCGCGCTCGTCGGTCGCAACCAGCTCGGCGCCGAGCGACCAGGTCCAGGTCTTCTGGAAGAAGATGTTGGTCTGCCGCTCCAGCGCGGCGGAGACGGAGAAGGTGTCCGCCTCATAGGCGTCCCGCTCCAGGTGCGAGGCCGAGATCTGGCCGGTGAAGACCCGGTCGCGACCGTGGAAGTTGTTGCGGCGGAAGGTCAGCGCGCCAAGCTGCTCGCGGGTGCCGGCGACGCCGCGCACCGTCAGCGCGCCTTCGGGCGGGAACAGGTTGCGGTGCGTCCAGCTTGCCTCGACGCGCGCACCCTCGCCCGTGCCATAGCCAAGCTCGCCGGCGATGGTGCGGGGCGGCGCGGGTTCCAACGCGACGTTCAGGTCGACGGTACCGGGCGTCACGCCTTCGACCTCGCGAACGCGAACCGAGGAGACAAGGCCCGTCTGCACGATCGCGCGGCGCAGGTCGTCGACTTCGGCCGCGTCATAGGGGTCCCCGGGTGCGAAGCGCGCGATCTCCTGCACATGCTCTCCGTCGAACACGCGCGCATCGGGCGTGGTGATGCGGCCGAAGCGGCGCTCGCCGCCCGGCGCGACCGGCATTTCCAGCGTGGCGGTGCGGGTCGCATGGTCGACCACCACCACCGGCGGACGCACCCTGGCAAAGGGGAAGCCTTCGCGGCCGACTGCGGTCCGTACCCGCTCCTCCCCAGCGGCGATGGCATCGCCGTTGACCGGGTCCTGCGGCTTGACGCCCAGCGCGCTCTCGATCGCCGGAGCCTTGGCGCCCGCACCCTCGGCACCCGGCAGCGCCACCTGCTCGAAGCGATAGAGCGGCCCAGGCTCGACCTGCAAAGTGACGAGCAGCTTGCCGCCTTCCGACGCCGTCGAGGTCAGGACGCGCGCGTCGTAATAGCCCTCGTTGCGCAACAAGTCGTTGAGCAGCGCCGCATCCTCACGCGCGCGGCGGTCGATCTGCGCGGCGTTGGCGGCATGTCCCTCGTTCGCGCGCAGGGTCGACAGTTCGTCGAAGCGCTGGCGAAACAGGTCGCCGCCGATCCCGTCGATGCCGGTGATGCGGTGGGTGTAGCGCCGCTCGGCTGCCGCGAGGTCCACGTTCGGATCGCTCGATGCCGCCGCTTCGGTGGGATCGGGCGAGAGATCGGGCCAGTCGACGCCAATGTCGGGCATCGGCGAGAGCGGCGATGCCGGATCGAGCGAGGACGGCGCACCGTCCTGTGCCGCCGGATCCGCGGCCGTTTGCTGCGCCCGCACGCCCACGGGCGCGAGTGCGACGGCACACCCCGCGGCGGCGAGCAGAACGAGCCGGCGGGAGGGCCTCGACATACCGACGTCCCTAGCCCGAGTTTTCGGCACTCGCCAAGCGTTTCGGCGTGGCAGTCGCCGGTGTGGCGTCCGCACGGGGCGATCCGTTGCATCCGTCTCGCCTGGCTGGTGTCGCCGCACGGGCCGTGGCACAGGCGGGCAATGGATCGGCGTCCCCCTCGCAACACCGCTGCCGGCGGCTTCGCCCTGGCCACCGGCGCGCTGGGCGGCGCCCTGATCGGTGCCGCTGGCTTTCACCAGCCCACCATCGGCCTGCTGGTGGGGGTTGGCGTGGGCACGATCATCGCGCTGGCGGTGTGGCTGGTCGACCGCCGCTGACGGTCAGCGAAGTCGCCGCGCCAGCCAGACGACGCGGCCGACGATCTCCAGTCGATCGCCGGGACGCACCAGGATCGGCGGATAGGCAGGATTATCGCTGACCAGTTCGATCGTCTTCCCCGCCCGGCGGAGGCGCTTGACCAGCAGAGTGCCATCGTGGCGCACCACCTGGATGCCCTCCTTCCCGTCGTGCACGTCCGTGTCGACCAGGATCGAATCGCCGTCCTCGAGCGTCGGCGCCATCGAATCGCCGCGCACCGCGATCATCGACAGCGCCTCGGGCCGCGCGCCCAGCCGGCGGACGAACTCCGCGTCCAGCCGCAGCGGCGCCGCCGATTCTAGCTCCACGATCGCGCCCGGCCCTGCGGACGCCGCCAGGTCGAGCCGCGGGATCGTCACCGTTGCCAGCGCGGCTGCCCCGCCCAGCCGCGCCTCCGGAACGCCCAGGTAGCGGGCGAGCTTTGCGCGGTCGTCCTCGCGCAGCATGCGGGGACTGCCCCGCTCCAGATACTGCTGCAGATAGGCGGCATTGCGGCCCAGAAGCCGCGACAAGGCTGCCAGGCTTTCGCCCCGCTCCGTCGCCAGGGCGACGAGCACCGCGCGCTGTTCCTGCGGATCCACAGCCGCTTCCTAGCCGTAGGAAATTTCCTAGACAAGTTGGATTTCGCAGAACAAGAACAAAACAAGAACGCGAATCAGGAGATTGTCCGGTGACAATTTTGCAGAAGATCGACCAGTTCCTGCACGTGACCGGCATGCCGCCGACCGTGTTCGGACGCGAGGCGGTGCACGACCCGCGGCTGGTGGGCGACCTGCGCAACGGGCGGGAGCCGCGGCCCGACACGGTGGCCCGGATCGAGAGCTATATCGCCCGGCAGGAGCACCACGCATGAGCCGCGGTCCGGATGCGGCGACGTTGCTGGAGCGCCGGCTGCTGCTGGCGGCGCAGGCGGGCGGACAGGATCTGGTGGTGAGCGATGTGCAGAGCGTGCCGTGGGCGAGCGCGACCTTCAACGGGGCGCGGCATCGAGTGACGGCGCAGGCTGCAGCGTCGCCGGGACTCGATGCCTGGCTTCAGTGTCTGCCGGAGGCCGAACTCCCGTTGCGCGGGCACCTGGTGGCGGACCTGACCGTCCTGTTTGCGGCTGCCGAAGGCGACCGCCTGCGCGTGGAGATCGAGGTCCTCACGGTGGAGGACCGTTGATCCTCAGGCAGGCGTCGCCCAGCGCCGCAGCGAGGCAAGCGTCGCCTGCAGCGTTTCGTCCCGGCCGGGGGCAAGCCGCGGCCCCTCCCCGTGTTCGCGGCGCGCCAGCCCTCGCTCGAGCCGGACCAGCAAGGCGCGGGTGGAGGCTTCCTCCAGCGGCGTAGGCTCGGGTTCCGGCTCCGCCGGGGCGGCAAATCCGGCGCGGATCTGCGGCGTGAGGCGTGTCACGTCCACATCGTCCCCCAGCTGCGCATCGGCCTGGAACAGGGGGCGGACGGTCACGATCGGGGCGGGAATCGCCTGTGGGTCGAAGGCGGCGAGTGGGAGGTCGAGGTCTTCCGGCAGCGCCTGCTCGATCGGCTCGGCTGCGATCGCGATTGCGCTGCTTGCCGCCGTCACCTCCAGAAAGGGCGTGCCCAGGTCGCGCATCGCCAGCACCGGCGCGCGGGCAGGCGCATCCGGATGCGCGTCGCTGCGGCGGAGCACCGGAATGGCGGCGACTTCACGCTCGGCGGTCTTCTCGCGGCTGCGTCGGGCAGGAAGCGTGAACACCACCGGGAGTCGTCCGAAAACGATTCGCCCCAGGCCCCACAGCAGCGCGGCCGTGATGCCTGCGAGCAGCAGCATCAGCGCGAGCCGCGCCGTGATGCCCAGCGGCGGGGCCGCAGCGGCAAGCACGTCGGGCAGCCCGCTTTCGGCGACCTGCGCCTCGATCCAGGCGATGGGCAGCAGCAGCACGACCAGCGCGACCAGCACACCGCCCAGGGTGGCGGCGACCGTCGCGGCGGGCAGGCTCAAGCGTCGGGGAGCGACTGTGGCGTCCATGGTGCGTCCGTTGCGAAGCCTTTGACAAGCGCGTGATACACAGGGGCGTAACGCGAAACATTTGACGACCAGTTACGCTCGCGCTCGACAAAGGCGCGCGCGCGATTGCGCATCGGCTCCCAATCCGTGCGGTCGGCGAACAGGTCGCCGACGCGCTGGGCGAGCGCCTGCGGGTCGTCGGCCGGGAACAGGGTGCCGGTGTCGCCGTCGCGGATCAGCTCGCGATGGCCGCCGACGTCGGACGCCGCGACCAGCCGCCGCTGCGCCATCGCCTCAAGCGGCTTCAGCGGCGTGACAAGGTCGGTGAGGCGCATCCGCTTGCGCGGATAGACCAGCACGTCGACGAGGCCGTAATACCGCTCCACCGCGTCGTGCGGCACCCGCCCGACGAAGCGGATTGCATGCCCCACGGGCGAAGCCGCCGCCTGCGCGCGCAACGCAGCCTCCATCGGCCCGCCGCCCACCAGCAGCAGCTTCAGCCGCGGCCGTCGGGCGACAAGGCTCGGCATGGCGGCGATCAGGTCGTCCAGCCCCTCATAGTCGTAGAAGCTGCCGATGAAGCCGATCGTCTCGCCTTCCAGCCCCAGCTCGCGCGCGAGCGTCAGGTCGGGCGGTGGCGGATCGCCGAACAGGGTCATGTCGACCCCGTTGGGCGAGACGAAGATCCGCGCCGGATCGATGCCGCGCGCCACCAGGTCGCGCTGGAGACCTTCGCAGATCACCGCCACCGCATCGGCACGGCGCACCAGCCACGTCTCCAGCCCGCGGATCATGCGATAGCGCCGCGAACCCTCCGTGCCGGTGCCGTTGCCGACCGCAGCATCCTCCCAGAAGGCGCGGATCTCATACACCAGCGGCAGCTTGCGCCGGCGCGCGACGATCAGCGCGGCGAGGCCGTCCAGCACCGGCGAATGGGCGTGCAGCACGTCAGGGCGGAAGCGCGCCACCGCCTGGTCGAGCCGGCGGGCAAGCGCCGCCACCTCGCGCAGCTCGCCGATGGGCGCGCGTGCCGGCCGGGGCGGATCGGTCCGGAAGAAGGTCAGTCCGTCGACGACCTCCTCGGCAACGCCGTCGCCGCCTTGGCGGGCGCCGGTCACCCCCGCCACCGTCCACCCGCGCGCGATCTGCGCCTTCAGGATGGCGCGCGTGCGAAAGGTGTAGCCGCTGTGCAGCGGCAGGCTATGATCAAGGACGTGCAGGATCCGCATGGCTGGTATCCTGCCTCTTGAGCAATTAACGCTGCGTCAACCGTGCTTTTGCGGCGGCCCGGCGCGAACGGTAAGAAAGCGGGACGATGATCGACAATTTCTCGCTTGGGCTGTCGCACGGATTGATGCTGCTGGCGGCATGGCTGCTGCTGCGGCGACCCGACCTCGACCGGGAGGCAAGCGAAGGCGAGCGCGAGCAGGCGGATCGCCCGCGGCGCAGGAACCGCTTCGGTGCGTGACCTTGCCTTTGTCGGCTTCCTGGCGGCGCTGTTCGCCTTCGGGTTCCGGCGACCGTTCCTGTTCGTGCTGGCCTATGCCTATATCGACATCGTCTCGCCCCAGCGGCTGACCTATCTGCTGCTGAACTCCGTGCCGATCTCGGCGATCGCCGCGGCGCTTGCGGTCGGCGGGTGGCTGCTCACCGACGACAAGCGGGGCTTGCGCGTCGCCCCGCGCCAGCTCCTCCTGCTGCTGTTGCTCGGCTGGTGCTGGTACACCACGCTGCATGCCGACTTCCCGGTGGAAGCCGGATACAAATGGGACTGGGTATGGAAGGCGATGGCCTTTGCCATCTTCCTGCCGCTCACCCTTCGCACGCGGCTTCGGATCGAGGCGCTGCTGCTGTTCATGCTGCTGTCGGCGGCGTCGATCATCGTCGTCGGCGGGATCAAGACGCTGGTGACCGGCGGCGGCTATGGCGAGCTCAACCTGATGGTCTCGAACAACGCCGGTCTGTACGAGAGCAGCACCATCTCGACGGTGGCGATCGCGATCGTGCCGATCCTGCTGTGGTTTGCGCGCCACGGCACCATCTTCCCGCCCGACTGGCGCGTACGCACCTATTGCGGCGCGCTTGGCTTTGCCTGTCTGCTGATCCCGGTCGGCACCTCGGCCCGGACCGGCCTGTTGTGCATCGCGCTGCTCGCGGTGCTGATGCTGCGCGAAGTGAAGCGCAAGCTGCCCTATCTGGCGCTGCTGGGCGTGGCCGGGCTGGTCGCGGTCCCGCTGCTGCCGTCGGCCTTCACCGAGCGGATGGAGACGATCCGCACCTATCAGGGCGATGCCTCCGCCTCGACGCGCTTGGCCGTCTGGCAATGGACGCTCGACTATGTGCAGGAGCATCCGATGGGCGGCGGGTTCGACGCCTATCTCCAGAACCATATCCGCTATGACACGGTCGCGACGGTCGGCGCGGCCAACAACGCCACGGTCGAGCGGGCGCTGGAGGTGGACAAGGCGCGTGCCTATCACAGCGCCTATTTCGAGATGCTTGGCGAACAGGGCTATTTCGGCCTGGCGCTGTGGCTGACGATCCATCTGGGCGGGCTGTTCCGGATGGAGCTGCTGCGCCGGCGCTATGCGAAGGCACCGACGGAGCTCGCCTGGGCAGCCCCGCTCGCAACCGCGCTTCAGCATGCGCACCTGATCTACCTCCTGGGTGCGGCGTTCGTCGGCATCGCGTTCAACCCGTTCGTCTTCATGCTGCTCGGCGCGCAGATGGGACTGGACACCTATCTGGCGCGCAAGCGGGCGGAGAGCCACTGGCGGCCGATGCAGCGCGCCCGTGGCGCGCAAGCGCCAGTGGCGCTCCAGCCGGCGGAGGGCTGAAGGACCTATGGGGGGATTGTTCCTGGCACGCGCGGACGAGCGCGCGGCGGCGGCGCTGGCGGGAGCGCGGGCCCAGGCGCAGGACGCGGGGCTGCCGAGCCCGACAAGCCATTCCCTCGCCGGCTGGTCGCTGCTTCATTTCGCTCCGGCGGGCGGAGCCTCCACGGGACTGCTGGAGGATGGCGACGATCTGGTCGCGGTCGCCGGCACGCTGGTGTTCGACGGCCAACTCGGCAAACCGGCGCTTGCTGCGCTGCTCCGGCATGCGCCGCTGCCAGCACTGGACTGGTCCCGCATCGGCGGGGAGTTCGTGGCGCTGGTGCGCCAGGATGGCCGCAGCTTCCTGTTCGGCGACTTCTTTGCCGCCTTTCAGCTGTTCCATGACGCCGAGCACCGTGTCTTCTCGACCTCGCTGCTGGCCGCGCTCCAGGCGCTGCCGAGCGTCCGCTTCGATGCCCAGGGCGTCTATGAGCACGCGTTCAACGTAGTCCCGATCGGCGACGACACGGTGTTTGCCGAGCTCAAGACGCTGGGACCCAGATGGGTGCTGGAGCTGATGCCCTCGGGCGCGGTGGTGCGTCACGCGACCGCCAAGCCCCTGCCCGACGCGCCGGTGCGCCGGTCCCTGCCGGACCGGCTCGCGGAACATCGGGAGCGGCTGCACGCGGTCGTTGCGGCGCATGTCGCCAGCTATGGTGACAGCATCCAGTGTCCGCTGTCGGGCGGCATCGACTCCCGGCTGCTGTTTGCGGCTCTCCGCGCGGCAGGCAGCCGTCCGTCCGTCTACGTCTATGGGCCGGAAGGAAGCGCCGACGTCCGCATCGCGCAGGCGATCGGCGCGGCAGAAGGCTTCGACGTTGCCTGGATCGACAAGCAGGCCGCGCCGATCGCACCAGACGCCTTCCCCGAGCAGGTGGCCGCGAACTTCCATCAGTTCGACGGACTGCCGACCTATGGCAACATTTTCGACAATGGCGGGCATGCTGCCGCGCAGAAGCTGCGGCATGCCAAGGGCGCGCTTGCGGCGTCGGGCGGGTGCGGCGAGGTCTATCGCGATTTCTTCCTGCTGCCGGACCGGCGGCTGACCGCAACGACCGTCGCCCGCAGCTTCTTCGCGCGCTTCACACCCAGCGACACGACGGCGGCATTCGACGGGCGCGCCTTCCTTGCGCAGATCGCAAACAAGATCGCCGAGGCGCTCGACCTGCCGGACGCACGCACGCCCATGTCACGTACCCGCGCGGAACAGGCCTATCCGCGCGTGCGCTGCCGGGCGCTGTTCGGCCGCGAGATCAGCCTGGAGGCACAGCACGGCGCCTATCTGATGCCGTTCCTGGATCATCAGCTGGTCGCAAGCGCGCTTACGCTGCCGATGGCGGCAAAGCACGCCGGGCGCTTCGAGGGGCAGCTGCTGACGTCGATCGACCCGCTGCTTGCCGCCTACCCGTCCGCCTATGGCCATCATTTCGCCGAGCCGCCCGGCCGCCGCCACCGCTTCGACGAATGGTCCTCGCGCATCCGGCCGGCGTGGGTGCGCCAGCACAGCTATGCGGTCCAGCGGCGGCTGCGGCCGATGGGCGACGAGCACGGCGGGCTGCTGTCGCCCGACTATATGGACCGGGTGATCGACCCCGACTTCCCCGCCATGCGGCAGTTCTTCGCGATGGAGCGGATCACCGACTCCGGCCTGTGGCGGCGGATCGCCTGCCTGGAATATCTCGCCGGCTGGCTGGGATCGCGGCTGCGCAGCTGACGCTGGCAGCGGGAGCAAATAGTACCGTTCGTGCTGAGTAGGGGCTGAGCTTGTCGAAGACCCGTATCGAAGCATCGCTGGCGGTCCTTCGATACGCGATTCCGACTTTGCTCAATGGCTACTCAGGACGAACGGGTATGCTTCCCGTTATCGCGCTAGCGATCGGCGTAGGGCGCGATCCGGTCCGTGAGGCTGTTGTTGCGCAGCGTGACCCGCTCGCCCGACCAGTTGCCCACAAAGGTCGTCTTCCACTGGAACGCGGGCGCGAGCCAGGCGCGGTTGTTCTCGATCACCAGCCCGGCGGACGGGTTCTTCGCTCCCTCCGGTGCGACGGTGATCATGGTGGAATAATTGTCCTTGTTCCCACCCACCGCAAAGCTGTTGCCGGCAATCCGCCCGGTCGCGCCGTTCGACAGGTCGATCATGTAGTTGGTGTTCTGCCCCGCCGAATCGTCAAAGCTGTTGTCGAGGATGGTGACACGCGGCGCACGGCTCTTGAGATAATGGCCGCCCGTTCCCCGCTCGAAGCGCGAGCGCGTGACCGTCAGCGCGGCGAACTCGCCGACATAGATGCCGTGCGCGCCATTGCCCGTCGGATCCTTGCCCAGACCAGCGAAGGTAGACCGATCGACCGTGATCGTGGCGCTGGGATCGGCCGCCGACAGGATGCCGGACTGGTTGTCCACGAAGCGCGTGTTGGCGACCGCGAGATCGCCTTTCTCGATGCGGATGCCCGCCCCATTGCCATCGGGCACCTGGATGTGGGTGAAGACAAGCCCGTCCACTCGCGCGCCCGCACCACGCAGCACCAGCGCCGCCTTGTCCTCGCACGCGACGCGCTCGAATACGGAGCGCCCGAGTTCGGCGGCGACATAGGCGATCCGCCCTGCCCCTTGCACGGCGCACTCGCGGTAGGTGCCGGGCGCGATCTGGATCGTGCCCTGGCCGGCACCGATCGCGTCCACAGCTTCCTGCAATCGCGCGTAGCTCCGCCCGGTTTCCGTCACCAGGAAGCGGCCACCCTCCTGGGCGACAAGCGGCGCGGCGGCAGTGCCGACCAGAAGCGGAAGCATGGTGGCGACGGCGGCGAACAGGCGCATGCTCGATCCTCGAACAAGACGGCCCTTCGCCGCCGCCGGCCGTCGTACCAGAACGCGCCGGGCGCGGCAGGTGCCCCGCCCGGCCTGTCCCGTTCTGGGTCAGTCGTCCGCATCCTCCGCCAGCGCGGTTTCCAGTGCCTCGATCAGCGCGCGGCTGAAGGCGGGAATATCGTCCGGCTTGCGGCTGGTGATGAGGTTGTCATCGATCACCACCTGCTCGTCGACTACTTCGGCGCCGGCGTTCTCCAGGTCGGTGCGGACGGAGGGCCAGCTGGTCACGCGGCGGCCGTCGACCACATCGGCCTCGACCAGCAGCCAGGGCGCGTGGCAGATTGCGGCGACGATCTTGCCCTCGTCCATGAACTCGCCGACGATTTCTACCGCACGCTCTTCCAGGCGCATCTTGTCCGGGTTGGCGACGCCGCCGGGCAGCAGCAGCGCGTCATAATCGTCAATGTCGACCTCCTCCAGCGTCAGGTCCGGCGTGATCGTCCGCCCCTTCTCGCTGTCGTGGACGACGCCCTGGATCGCGTCCGTCTTGATGGAGGCCAGGGTCACGTTCACGCCCGCGTCGATCAGCGCCTGACGCGGATCGAACAATTCGGATTCCTCGAACCCGTCGGCTGCCAGGATCAGCACACGCGCATCGCCAAGGTCTGCCATTCGAAGTCTCCTATCCGGTTGGGAACATGGGGAGCGAACCAGCCGGGACGCCCGCCGGTTCCGGAACGAAGCGACGAGCGGCGCATTGGGAGCGACAATCGAGAGGATCCAATGACAGGCGGGGAAATCCAGTTCATCGACCATGCGCAGCCCGGCATTACGCGCCGCAAGATGCGCCACGGGTGGGGCTATTTCGGAGCGGACGGGACCCGCATCACCGATCGTGAAGAGATCGACCGGCTGAACGCGATCGGCCTGCCCCCGGCGTATCGCGATGCCTGGTTCTCGCCGGACCCGTTCGGCCACATCCAGGCGATCGGCTGGGACGAGCGCGGCCGCAAGCAGTATCGCTATCACACCGTCTTTCGCGAGGCGCGCGAGGCGGAGAAATACGACCGCTGCGCCCAGTTCGGCCATTTGCTCCCCAAGCTGCGCGCCAAGGTCGAAGCGGACCTGCGCCATCGCAAGCTCGACAAGGACCGCGCGGTCGCAGCAGTCGTGCGGCTGCTCGACCTGGGACGAGTGCGCGTCGGCAACGAAGGCTATGCCAAGGAAAACAAGAGCTTTGGCGCGACGACGCTGCGCAAGCGCCACGCTCAGCTGAAGGGCGACCGGCTGAAGCTCCAGTATCGCGCCAAGTCGGGCAAGATGCGGACGCTGACCGTCACCGACAAATCGCTCAGCAGCTTTGTGAAGCGTTGTCAGGACCTGCCCGGCCAGAACCTGTTCCGCTGGGTCGATGCCGCCGGGGAGACGCACCCCGTCACCTCGACCGACGTCAACTGCTACATCCGCGAGGCGATGGGCGCCAACTACACGGCCAAGCATTTCCGCACCTGGGGTGCGAGCGTGCTGGCGTTCGAGGCACTGGCGACCGCCGCGCACGACATCAGCCTCAAGACGATGCTGGAACCGGTGGTGGAAGCGCTCGGCAACACGCCCGCGATCGCGCGCAAGTCCTACGTCCACCCGCGCCTCATCAACCTGGTGAAGAGCGGCCAGACGGAGTTTCGTCAAACCCTGCGCATGCCGCGCACCAAACGCTATCTGAGCCGCGCAGAACGCGGCCTGATCGCCTTTCTGGAAGCGGAGATCGAAGAGGAAATGGCGACTGAGGCGCCAGTTCGCGAGGCCGCCTGACGCGGTCTGTGGAAACCGCTGCGCCGCCGCTCGTTATCCTGTCCGAGCCATTCAAGGAGAACGATGATGCCGGACAAGAGCCCGAAGGAAATCCGCGAGGAAATGTGGAAGGCGATGGCCGCCAGCCCCTATGTGATGCTGGGCACCACCACCGATCGCGAGCACTTCGAGCCGATGTACGCGGTGCTGGACGAGGACGCGGACAGCGAGTTCTGGTTCTACACCAGGAAGGACAATCGCGCGGCCGCTGGTGGTCCGGCCACCGTGCAGTTCGTGTCCAAGAACCACGACCTCTATGCGTCGCTTCGCGGCACGCTCACGACCGAGAACGATCCGGCGGTGATCGACCGCTATTGGAACAAGCAGGTCGAGGCATGGTATGAGGGCGGCCGGCAGGACCCAAGTCTGTTGATGCTGCGCTTCGACCTCGCCGATGCGGAGATCTGGGAGACCGATCACAGCATCACCGGCAAGCTCAAGATGCTGACGGGCAACACCATCTATGACGAGGAAGCCGGAAGCCACACCCGGATCACGCTCTAGGGTGCGCGCGCGGCGGTTCGTCGGGCCGTCGCTTGCCCATCGCGTGCGGGTGGAGGCGCATGCCGTCTGGCTGGCGGTGCGCGACCCCCGCACGCCGCTTGCCGCGCGCCTGCTCGGGCTGGTGATCGCCGCCTATGCGCTCTCGCCGATCGACCTGGTGCCGGACTTCGTGCCGGTGCTGGGGCTGATCGACGACGCGCTGCTGGTGCCCGCCGGCCTGTGGCTGGTCGCGCGGATGGTGCCGCCCGCACTGCTGGTCGAGCATCGCGCAACCGCGGAGGCTGCGGCGCGCCGCCCCGTGTCCATCGCGGGGTTCGCCATGGTGTTGCTGCTGTGGGCAGCGCTTGCCTGGGCCGCGTGGAGTTCGGCGCGGGTCTTCTGGAACTGAGGCGGGCGCCCCCAGCCCTCCCCCAACGCCGTTTGTTTCGAGCAGGGATCGAGCCTGTCGAGAGCCCGTGTCGAGAAAGCCTCAGCCGCCGTGCTGCGCGATCCACCCCTCCAGCACCGGCGCGATTCGGTTGCGCCACTTCGAGCCGTGGAAGATGCCGTAATGGCCGACGCCTTCGGCCATGTGATACTGCTTCTTCGCGTCCGGCAGCGCCGTCGCGAGGGTCAGCGCTGCGCGCGTCTGGCCGAGGCCGGAAATATCGTCCCGCTCGCCCTCGATCGCCAACAGCGCCGTGTCGGTGATCGCCGCCGGATCGACCGGCCGACCGCGGTGGGTCATCGTACCTTTGGGTAGCGCATGGGTCTGGAACACCAGCTCGATCGTCTGCAGGTAGAATTCGGCGGTCATGTCGCAGACCGAGCGATACTCGTCGTAGAAGGCCTTGGTTGCAGTCGCGCTGTCGCCGTCGCCCTCGACCAGATGCTTGAACATCTCCCAGTGCGAAATCATGTGGTTGCCCAGGTTCATGCTCATGAAGCCGGCAAGCTGCAGGAAGCCCGGATAGACCCGGCGCCCCGCCCCCGGATAGGTCATCGGCACGGTGGCGATGACGTTCTGCTCAAACCAGGCATGCGGCCGCTCGGTCGCGAGCGTGTTGACCGCGGTCGGCGCCTCACGCGTGTCGATCGGCCCGCCCATCAGGCTGAGCGTATACGGGCGGTTCGGGTGCTGGTCGCGGCCCATCGCGGCGACCGCGGCATAGGCCGGCACCGACGGCTGGCACACCGCCAGCACATGCGCGCGCGGATCGCCTTCCGCCCCGATCGCCGCCAGGAACTCGATCAGATAGTCGATATAGTCATCCACGTCGAAGCGGCCGTCCGACAGCGGCGCCAGCTTCGCGTCGCGCCAATCGGTGATGTAGACGTCGGCCGAGGTCACCATGCGCCGCACGGTGTCGCGCAGCAGCGTGGCATAATGGCCCGACATCGGCGCCACGATCAGCAGCTTGGGACCGCCGGTCACGCCTTCGCGGGCGAAGTGCTTGAGCTGGCCGAACGGCTTGCGGAGCACGATCTCCTCACGAACCGCGACCTCGCGCCCGTTCACCGTAGTACTGGTGATGCCGAACGCCGGCTTGCCGCGCGGTGCCGCGGCATGGGCGAATACTTCGAGCGCCGAGGCGAGCACCGGCCCGCCCCCGAAATAGGAAAAGGGATTCGCCGGGTTCTGGAGAAGGCCCGCACCGAAATTGGCCATCGCACTGGCACCGGCCAGCATCGAGCGCTGGAACTCATAGGCATCGTACAACATCAATCCATCCGTCCTTCGCCAGCGCCCCCGCGCAGGACGGCACTTTGTCTTGTGATATAAAGCGCTTCTGCGCTGCGGCAATCATTACTCAGCCGGCGCCATCTCGCCGGACCAACGCGCCGCGTCGCGCAGAGGTTTCACCGCGTGCCCGTTCGCGCTAGTCGGGCCGCATGGCACTTCGTTCCTCGCAGCGCACCGCCCCGGCCGAGCCGACCACGGGCATGTTGCCCGCCCTGAAGCTCGTTTGGGGCTTCACCATCCGATACAAGCTTCAGCTTGCCGCGGCGCTGGTGTCGCTGCTGATCGCGGCGATGGCGACGCTGTGGATCCCGCGCACCTTCCAGAAGGTCGTCGACAACGGCTTCGCCGCCGGCGCCGACCCGTCCAAGATCGGCGGCTATTTCGAGGGACTGTTGTTCGTCGTCGTCGCGCTGGCGTTCGCGACCGCGGGCCGTTTCTATTTCGTGTCCTGGCTGGGTGAGCGGACGGTGGCGGACATGCGGGCGGCGGTGCACCGCAACCTCTTGCGCATGCCGCCGCGCTGGTTCGAGGAGAACCGCCCGTCGGAGATCGCGTCGCGCCTGACCGCGGACACCGCAATCGTCGAGCAGATCGTCGGCACCACGGTTTCCACTGCGCTGCGCAACCTGCTGATCGGCGTCGGCGGCATCCTCTACCTCTTCGCGCTCTCCCCCAAGCTGGCTGCGTTCCTCATCATCGGCATCCCGCTGGTGGTGACGCCGATCATCTGGATGGGCTCGCGCGTGCGCAAGCTGTCGCGCTCCAGCCAGGATCGCATCGCCGACATCGGCGCGATCGCGTCCGAGACGCTGGGCGCGATGAAGATCGTCCAGGCGTTCGGACAGGAGCGGCGCGAGGCGGATCGCTTCCAGTCGGCGGTCGAGGAAGGGTTCGGCGTCGCCCGCCGCCGCTTCGGCACGCGCGCGATCATGACGGCGATGGTGATCGGCCTCTTGTTCGGCGCGATCACGCTGATCCTGTGGGATGCGGTCAGCGACGTGGCGTCCGGTCGCACGACTGGCGGCGCGCTGACCGCCTTCGTCATCACCGCGGCGCTGGTGACGGGCTCGTTCGGCGCACTGACCGAAGTCTATGGCGACCTGTTGCGCGCCTCGGGTGCGGCCGGGCGGCTGGCTGAGCTGCTGGCGCAGGAGCCGGAGATCCGCGCGCCTGCCAACCCGGTCGCGCTGCCGCAGCCGCCGCAGGGCGCGTTGGCGTTCGCGGACGTGTCCTTCCGCTACCCTACCCGCCCCGATGTCGCGGCGCTCAGCGACTTCTCGCTCGAAGTCTCGCCGGGTGAAACGGTGGCGGTGGTCGGCCCTTCCGGCGCCGGCAAGTCGACGCTGTTCCAGCTGCTCCAGCGCTTCTACGATCCTGCTGCCGGCATCGTATCGGTGGACGGCGTCAACGTGCGCGACGCCGACCCGGCCGACGTTCGCGCCCGCATCGCGATGGTGCCGCAGGAGACGGTGATCTTCGGCGCTTCCGCGCGCGACAATCTGCGTTACGGGCGCTGGGATGCCGGGGACGAGGCGATCTGGGCTGCCGCAGAAGCCGCCAACGCCGCCGAGTTCCTGCGCGCGTTGCCGGACGGCCTCGACACCTTCCTGGGCGAGGGCGGCGCGCGTCTGTCGGGCGGACAGCGCCAGCGCATCGCGATCGCCCGCGCGCTGCTGCGGGACAGCCCGATCCTGCTGCTGGACGAGGCGACCTCCGCCCTTGATGCGGAGAGCGAACGCCTGGTGCAGGACGCGCTCGAGCATCTGATGCGCGGCCGCACCACGCTGGTGATTGCCCACCGCCTCGCCACGGTGCGCGCCGCCGGCCGGATCGTGGTCATGGATGGTGGCCGCATCGTCGAGAGCGGCACCCATGCGGAGCTGACCGCGCGCAGCGGGCTCTACGCCCGGCTCGCGGCGCTCCAGTTCGACCAGGCCGGCTGACGGGCGGAGAGCATCAACTACGGCCCCGCTCGTGGTCTTCAGGATAGTTCCTTGTCTCTTGCCTTCATGGCGTTACCGTAGGACCGATACTGGGACGAGGATGCCGTGATGCGAACCGTGACTGCCGCAGTTCTTCTGGGCGCGATGACCGCGAGCGCCGTTCATGCACAGGAACCGCGGGCAGCGGAGAACCCTGGTGCGGAGCAGGCTTCCGAAAAGCAGATCTGCCGACGCATGCAGGTGACCGGAAGCATGCTCAGCGGGAAACGAACCTGCCACACCAAGGCCGAGTGGGTTCAGATCGACAAGGCCAATCAGGATGCATACGAACAGGCGCGGCGGGCACGGGGTATGCGCTGATCCACGCCTGAGCAGCCGATCCGCGCGGTCCGGATGCGCGGGCCGTCCCGCAGCCCCCCAGCCGCTGCGGCCTAAAACGGAATGTTCACCCGCACTGTCGGGGTGGCCAGCCCTAAGCGGTCTGTCTCCACCCGCGGCATCACGGTTGCGGTGCCAAGCCGGAAGCGGCGTTGCGGATCGCTGCTGTCGGACGGAAGCGGCACAAGCCGGTCAGGGCTCCTGCCGCCTCGGTTGGCGCAGACGACAACCTCTTCCCCTGCCACCCGGTTCGGGCAATCGAGACTGCGGGTCGCGACGCGCAGGTCAGGCGGCCCGACCGTCGGTGGCGGCAATGCGGCGGGACTTACGCTTGCCTGAAGCAGAAGCAACCCTGCAAGCATCCGCATTCCCCCTGCCGCGCGCGTCGCAACATCCGGCGCAATGAAGGCAGCAGTGTGACTGGACCCGGCGCAATATTCGGGACGTGTCGTCAGTTTGCGATCGGACCCTGCGGGCACGAAACACGACGCAGTGCATAGGTAGCGAACGGCTGCTCCTTGCCCTGTACGTCGCGCGCGAGGATGGTCCAGCCGAGTTCCTCGCCAGCGATGCGCCAGCGGTTTACGAACATCGCATCGGAGTAGCGATAGGCGATCTCGAACCCGTCTGCGCGGGCTGAGCCGAGGCCGGTCGCCGTCATGCTGCCCCCGAAGCTGTCGGACCAGAAGCCGGTGACCTGACCCGCGTCCTTGCCGCCGCCGAACAGCAGATGCGCCGCATAGCGATCGGCTGGATCGCTGGTGGCGACGCTGCGCGCATCGACCGCCATCATGGCGCCGAGCGCCACCGGCCGCACCTCCAGCGCGATCGTCACGGGCTTGTCCAGGACGCTGCCCGTGCCCTGCCAGCAGCCTTCCAGTTGTCGGACGGCATCGGGCGCGCGGGCGGGCTCTTCGGCCGCGGCGCAGGACGCGAACGCCGCCCATGCCAGCACCATCCGCTTCATTTCCGCTTCCCCCTATCTCCCACCGGTGATTGTGGCGGCGGAGAGCGGGACCGGCAAGCGCTGATGACGTTAGGTGGCGTCGTCATCCCGCGGTGACGTTGCCCGACGATAGCCCCCAACCGTTTGTCTCGAGCAGGGATCGAGCTTGTCGAGAGCCCGTGTCGAGAGCCGCGGCCGGTTTCTCGAGACGCTGTCTCGACAAGCTCGACGGCTCCTCGAAACGAACGAAGGGGAGTGGCGCCCCTCCCTCCTTCGAAACCTCAAGGGCTTCGTGGGGTGCGACTGCAGCTGTCGGAGCGCTCCCTACCGTTTCCGCCCCTGGTGCCGGATGTTGCCCGGCCGCCCACGGCGCTTCAGCACCCGCGGTGGACGCCGCCCCGGCTCACGATCGCCGCGCCCGCCGTCGTCACCGGAACCACCCGCCGATCCCTTGCCGTCGACCAGTTCGAAGCGCAATGCGCCGGACACCGGGTTCGCCTCCACCAGCCGCAACGGCAGCCGCATGCCGAGGGTGAATTCCTCGCCGCTGTGATCGCCGACCAGCCGCTGACCCTTTTCGTCGTAGCGGAAATATTCGCGGCCCAGGTCGCGGGCAGGCACCAGTCCGTCGCCGCCGATGCCGTCCACCGTCGCAAAGAAGCCGAAGCTCTGCACGCCGGTGATGCGCGCCTGCATGATCGTGCCGACATGCTCCGACAGATAGGCCGCAACATAGCGGTCGACGGTCTCGCGCTCCGCCTCCATCGCGCGGCGTTCGAGCGCGCTGATGACTTCGCCGGTGCGCTCCATCGTGGCCATGTCCTCGGCGACGCCGCCCGGCCCCAGTGCATAGGACGCGACGAGCCCGCGATGGACCACCAGGTCGGCATAGCGCCGGATCGGCGAGGTGAAATGCGCATAGCTGCCGAGCGACAGGCCGAAGTGCCCGTGGTTGGCAGGACCATAATAGGCCTGGGTCTGGGAGCGCAGCACCTGCTCCATCACCTGCGGTCGGAACGCCGCCTCCCCCACCTTGTCGAGGATGCGGTTGAAGGTCGCCGGCTTGATCACCTGGCCGAGCGCGAAGGGGATGTCGAACGTCTCGAGATAATCCTTGAGCGCGACCAGCTTCTCCCGGCTCGGCGGCTCGTGGATGCGGTACATGACCGGCGCCTTCTTGGCCTCCAGCGCCTTGGCCGCAGCAACGTTGGCCGCGATCATGTAATCCTCGATCAGCTTGTGTGCGTCGAGGCGCTCGCGTGGCGCGACCGACAGGATACGCCCCTTCTCGTCGAGCACGATCCGCCGCTCGGGCAGGTCGAGGTCGAGCGGCTCGCGCGCTTCGCGCGCCTTGTAGAGCGCCCGCCAGCAATCCCACAGCGGGCGAAGCGCGGTCTCGACCAGGTCCGGCGCGACCTTGTCGCCGGTGCCGTCGATCGCTGCCTGTGCGTCCTCATAGGCGATGTTGGCGGCGACGCGGATCACCGCGCGGGTGAAGCGCCAGCCCTTGAGCTTGCCGTCCTTCGCCACCTGAAGATGGCAGGCGAGCGCCGCGCGATCGACCCCCTCCTTGAGCGAACAGACGTCCGCCGAAAGCGTCTCCGGCAGCATCGGCACCACGCGGTCGGGGAAATAGACGCTGTTGCCGCGCTTGCGTGCTTCGCGGTCGAGCGCGCCGCCGGGACGCACGTAGAAGCTGACGTCCGCAATCGCGACGATCGCCTTCCACCCTTCCGGGTTGGACGGATCGTCGTCCGGCGCAGCCCACACCGCATCGTCATGGTCGCGCGCGTCCGCCGGGTCGATCGCGACGATCGGCAGGTCGCGCAGATCCTCGCGATCGTCGCCCAGCGGCGCCTTGGCGATGCGCTCGGCTTCCTCGATCACCTCGGCACCGAACACGTCGGGGATGCTGTGCTTGTGGATGGCGATCAGCGAAAAGCTGCGCGCCTCGAACGGGTCGCCGAGCCGCTGGGTCACGCGCGCGGTGATCCGCGGCGGCCGCCCGGCCTTTTCGGCCAGCACCAGGTCGCCTGCCCGCGCGTCGCCGGCATCGGACACGATGAACTCGCGCCGCTCCTTCTTCTCGACGCCCTGCAGCCACAGCTTCCCGCCCTCTTCGTGAAGGACGCCCAGCATCAGCTCCTCGCCGCGCGCGAGCGTCTTCATCGGGTGCGCGACCCAGCCGGAACCCGCCTCTTCGGTGCGCGCCAGCACGCGGTCCCCAATGGCCAGCGCCGAACGCTTGCCTTTTTCGCGCAGGCGCAGCCGCGGCGGGGGCGTTTCCGCCTCCCAGCGTTCCGGCACGGCCCAGACATTGCCGCCATCGTCGACGTCCGCCACGCGCAGCACGGTGACCTTGGGCAGGCCGCCCATCTTGTGAAAGGCGCGGCCGGGCGCGCTGTCGATCAGCCCCTCATCGGCCATGTCCTTGAGCAGCGCCTTGAGCGTGATCTTCTCCTGGGCGGAGAGGCCAAAGGCGCGCGCGATCTCCCGCTTGCCGGCGGGCGTGTCCGACGTGGTGATGAAGTCGAGGATCTGCTCGCGCGTCGGAAGGCCGGGGGCGGGCGTCTGTTTCTTTGCCATGTGGCGCAAAGATAGGCGCATGGAGGTCCGAGGCCAATGGACGGTGGTGTCTTTGCGAGACTTACCGCGCGTTAACTCCTGCGGCCTAGCTTGCCCCAGGAAGCGGGGGCTTCATGGAGGTGCGTTGATGGCCACCAATCAAATGATCGTCGTGTTCATCGTCCTGGTCGTCGCGGCGGCCTTTCTGTTCCTCTGGCGGCGTCGGGATACGGGCCATACCTCGGACGACCATCGCTGAGGGCATGGAGCGGGAGGCCCCCGCTCCATAGGATCGCTACCCTGTCGTGCTCCCGCGCAGCGGAACACGGCTTTGGTGAGGGGAAGTTCCCCTCACCTTTGATCGCTCAATAGGCGCGGCCGATCAGGATCCGCTCTACCGACGGGCGGCCGGTGAACACGCACGACCCTTCGTCGTGACCGGTCTGCGCCGTCGGCGCGTTGCGGATGGTGAGCTTGAGCGCCTTCAGCCGCTCGACCACCTGGTCCAGCTCCGCACCGGTGGGACGCACCCAGCGCACGTCGACCCAGCCCGGGTTCACGACAGCTTCTGCAAAATGCGCTTCGACGCCGGCCCAATCGTCCACCGGGGTGATGCGGGCACGCAGCTTCTCCTGAGACTGTTCGTGGAGCGCGGTCTGGATCGCCTCCAGCGTCGCGCCCACGTCGCCGACAAAGCCGTCGCGCGGCAGGATCGCGCTATCGAGCTTGCCATCCTCGCGATACAGCCGGTCGCGGCGCAGCACCGAGACGTTGCCGCCCGCGGCGTCGCGGGGGCCGACCTCGACGATGATCGGCGCACCCTTTTTGACCCAGCCCCAGCGCTTGTTCGCGGCCTTGGCGGGCTTCAGGTCCAGCAGCGCGCGCACCGGCTCGCCGAGCGCGCTCTGGCCGGCGAGCGCCGCCTGCAACTCGCGGCAATAGGCGACGACTTCCTCGTCCTCCGGCTTGTCGCGCAGCATCGGCACGATCACCACCTGCCACGGCGCGATCTTGGGCGGCACGCGCAGCCCATCGTCGTCGCCGTGCACCATGATGACGCCGCCGATCATGCGGGTGGAGACGCCCCAGCTGGTGGTGTTCGCCAGTTCCAGCTCGCCGTTCGCATTCTGGAAGCGGATGTTCTGCGCCTTGGCGAAATTGGTGCCCAGGAAGTGCGAGGTGCCGGCCTGCAGCGCCTTGCCGTCCTGCATCATCGCCTCGATGCTGTAGGTCGCGACGGCGCCGGGGAAGCGCTCGTTCTCCGGCTTCTCGCCCGCGATCACGTGGACGGCCAGGCAATCCTCGGAAAAGCGGCGGTAGAGCTCCAGGATCTTCAGCGTCTCTTCGCGCGCCTCCTCTGCGGTGTCGTGGGCGGTATGCCCCTCCTGCCACAGGAACTCGCTGGTGCGCAGGAACATGCGGGTGCGCATTTCCCAGCGCACGACATTGGCCCACTGGTTGATCAGCACCGGCAGGTCGCGCCACGACTGGACCCAGCGCGAAAAGGCGGTGCCGATCACCGTCTCCGACGTCGGCCGCACGACCAGCGGCTCTTCCAGCTTCGCCTCGGGATCGGGTACCAGCCCGCCCTTGCCATCCGCCACCAGGCGGTGGTGGGTGACGACCGCCATTTCCTTGGCGAAACCCTCGACGTGCTCGGCTTCCTTTTCGAAATAGCTCAAGGGGATGAACAGCGGGAAGTAGCAGTTCTCGTGGCCCGTCGCCTTGATCTGGTCGTCGAGCAGCCGCTGGATGCGTTCCCAGATGCCATAGCCCCATGGCCGGATGACCATGCAGCCGCGCACGCCGGATTCTTCGGCGAGGTCGGCCTCGGTGATGACAGACTGGTACCAGGCCGCGAAATCGGCCTCGCGAGTGACGGGGAGCGCGTGTTTCATGACGCATGCCGATAGCGCCGTCCGCGCCCCGCGTCATCCACCGACGCGCGGAAGCGCGCGAGGCGCCTCCCCGGAAGCTGACCCGCGCCGCAAGACGGTCGACAGATGTAGAGTCGAAGTAGCCTCGAAGTACCTGCGTCATAATGACGCATGTTCCGGCAAGTACATTTGCTGTTTTGCCCGAAATCCTGTTGGCAATCGGTCCATTTACGGTACTTTAACCATAGAGAGACTCGCGAGGGGGCAGAGTACATGCAGGGGATCTGGGGAAGAGCGGCCGCGCTGGCCGCGATAGCGATCGGCTGCGCCGCGGCGGCCGCTGCCAGCGCAGAGTCCGGGGGTTCGACCAACGACGCACAAATCACGTCAGGTCCTGCGCCCGCGCGGGGCACGCTGCCGATGCTGGTTCAAGCTGGACGCGTCGTGACCTTTCCCCTGTTCCTCAGCCTGAGTTCCTCAGCTGTGGTCCCGGCCGCAGTCGCTGCCGCGGCAAGCGCAGGCGCTCCTAGCCGCACCGGCTGACGCCCAAGGTACAGCCGGCACGAACCGGCACCCGCCAAAGGAACTTCATCGAGCGCTCCCACCCGGTGCGCTTCCCTCGGTCGCGCAGTCGCTCCATCGGGCGCACTGCGGCGTCAAGCGTGAGTTGCGGACCATGATCCTGCCAGCCTCGCCCACGAAGTCCGGA
Source organism: Sphingomonas sp. PL-96 (assembly GCF_020707215.1). Classification (GTDB taxonomy): domain Bacteria; phylum Pseudomonadota; class Alphaproteobacteria; order Sphingomonadales; family Sphingomonadaceae; genus Sphingomonas. The sequence continues at coordinate 499,415 of NZ_JAJFET010000001.1, read as the reverse complement.
CGCACCGCTCAAAGTGCCGCCCCAGCCGCACGGCACATCGGCGCCAGGCGGGGATCGCGCCTGCTCCCGCTGCTGGCGATGGCGGGCGCCACCGCATGTGGATCGCCACGGGCCGGGCTTCCCCATGGCGCCCAGGCCTATGCGGTGATCCCGGCACCCGCCCCTGGAAGCACGCGCAACCAGTACCGCATCGGTCCGCTCGACACCCTCGCCATCGCCGTGTTTCAGGAGCCCGACCTGTCACAGCGCGACCTGCAGGTCGACGCGTCGGGCAATGTGCTGATGCCGCTGATCGGCGTCGTGCAGGCCAGCGGCAAGACCGCGCATCAGCTTTCGGCCGACATCGCGCAGCAACTGGGCACCCGCTATCTCGCCGATCCCCAGGTCACGGTGACGGTGACCACCTCCGTCTCGCAGCAGGTGACGGTGGAGGGGAACGTCACCATGCCCGGCGTCTACGAGATCACGGGCGCACCGACGCTGCTGGAGGCGCTCGCCCGCGCCCGCAGCCCGACGCGAGTCGCGCGGCTGCAGGAGGTCGTGGTCTTTCGAGTCATCCGCGGGCGCCGCACCGGCGCGGTATTCGACGTCACGGCCATTCGCAACGGCAAGGCTCCCGACCCGGAACTGCTCGGCGGAGATGTGGTCGTCGTCGGGTTCGACGCGGTGAAGGGCGCGTTCCGCGACTTCCTGACCACCGCTCCGCTCGTCAACGCGTTCCAGGCGTTCTGACGTGTCCCTCCCCCACCTCCCAGCCTTCGCCGGTCCCTCAGCCGAGGCCGGCATCCCGTTCCGGACGATCCGACCCAACCTCCGCACGCTGTTGTGGGTCCTGCGCCGGAACCGGACGTGGATCGCTGCCATCCTGATCGGCGCGATCCTGGCCGGCTTCGTCCTGACGCTGCTGACGACGCCCAGATATGTGGCGAAAGCGAGTGTCCGGATGGACCAGCAGGGTGAGCGGGCGTTCGACACTGCTGCAGTCGAGGCGCGGACGGGCACTGCAGACGCGAACGGCTTGCTGCAGACCCAGGCGGACGTTCTGCGCAGCCGCTCGCTTAGCCTTCGCGTCGCCCGGCGGCTGCGGTTGCTGGACGACGCGCGCTTCTTCGCCATCATGGCAGCCTCCCCGCCGCCCGACGCGCCGAGTGCCACCGCGCGCGCCCGTCGACGCGAGGCGGTGCTCACGCTGCTGCAAGCCCATCTCAACGTCGATCTACCGCGCAGCTCGCGCGTGGCGACGATCGCCTTCACCAGCGCCGATCCGGGCTGGGCCGCCCGCATCGCCAACGCCTATGCGAGCGAGTTCCTCCAGGCAGACCGCGAACGCGAGTTCGAAACCTCGGCGAATGCGCGCGAGTTCCTGTCGCGTCAGATCGCCAGCGCCAGGCTCCGCCTGCAGCAATCCGAGCGGGCACTGAACGCCTATGCGCGGGCCGCGCAGCTGATCCGCACTGGTGGCGAAGAGAAGGGCGGTGCAGGTGCCAGCCAATCGATCACAAGCGCGAGCCTTGCCCAGCTGAACGCCGCAGCGAACGAAGCACGCGCGGGGCGGATCGCGGCGGAACAGAAATGGCGATCGGTCGCCGGCAGCCCGCTGCTCAGCATCCCGGAAGTGCTCGCCAATCCGGCGGTCCAGCGCCTGCTGGAACAGCGCGCGGCCGGGGCCGCCGAGCTTCAGCGCGAACGCGTGCGCCACTTGAGCGACTATCCCAGCGTCCGGCAGCTGGAGACGCAGCAGGCGGAGATCGATCGCCAGGCGACGGCTCTCGCAGTCGCGATCCGCAGCTCCCTCTACGATCAATATCGCGACGCCGCCGGGCGGGAACAGGCACTGGGAGCGCAGGTGGAGGGACTGAAGGGCGCCACCCTGGCCGAGCAGGATCGCAGCGTGCAGTACACGATCCTGGCTCGGGAGGCGGACACGAACCGCACCCTGTATGATGGGTTGCTCCAGCGGTTCAAGACGCTGACCGCAGCGGCAGGTGCCAGCACCAGCAACCTGTCGATCCTCGACCGGGCCGAGCCGCCGCTGACGCCAAGCGCGCCGTCGCTGCTGCTCAACCTGCTGGCTGCGCTTGCCGGTGGTCTCGTTGTCGCCGGTGCTGCCGTGCTGGCGCGCGAGCACCTCGACGACGCGCTTCGGTCGCCGGAAGAGGTCGAGACGCGGCTGGGTCTGCCGCTGCTGGGCGCGATCCCGCGCGTTCGCCCGATAGACGCCACGATATTCGACGCCTCCGCGCCGGCGAACGAAGCCTATGCGGCCCTGGGGGGTGCGTTGCTGCACGCCACTCCCCAGGGCCTGCCGCGCACGCTTTTGGTGACGAGCGCGGAGCCGGGCGAAGGCAAATCCACCTCCAGCATTGCCATCGCCGATGCGCTGGCGCGGCTGGGCAAGCGAGTCGTGCTGGTCGACGCCGACCTGCGACGCCCTGCGCTTGAGCGGATGCTGGGGATTGTGCGTCCTGGCGGATTGAGCGGCGTCGTGCTTCGACAGGTACCGCTCGACTGGGCGATCCAGCCCGCGGCATCCCTCGGCTTTGCGGTGCTCGCGTCCGGCGGCACCCCGCCCAGCCCCTCCGAACTGCTGGGCGGCACCGGCATGGCCGATACCCTGGCCGCCCTGGCCGAGCGTTTCGATGTGGTGGTCCTGGATGGCCCGCCGGTGCTGGGGCTCGCCGACGCGCCAATGCTGGCATCGCAGGTTGAAGCCACGCTGGTCGTCGTCGCAGCCGACCGCCGCAGTCCCGCCGTGACCGAGCAGGCGCTGCGTCGCCTGCACGCCGGTGGCGGGGCGGCGCTGGGCGTGCTGCTGACCAAGTTCGACCTGCGCCGAAGCCGGCTCGGCCGCGCCTATTATGGCGCAGGCTACCATCAGGCCCCTCCCGCTCCGCCAGTCTCGCCCGCGGCAGGTCGCGCCAGAACCCCGCTGGACGTGGTCAGCATCGCGACCGCCCGACACCGCGGGAACGCGGCGCGGGGCCAGCGGTGAGATCGGATGAATACCCGGACAGCGCCAGCCGACGGGCACTTGCATAGCGGAAGGGGAGCGATCGTGAGAGAAGCGAAGACCGCGAGTACCCGCGACGGCGCCATGAGGATCCTCGTGCTCGGCCTCAACCATGCGCCGGAACCCGTTGGGATCGGGCCTTATACTGCCGGCATGGTGGCAGCCCTGGCGGCGGCGGGACATCAGGTTCGGCTGGTCACCGCCAAGCCCTATTATCCCGGCTGGCGGGTCGATCCCGCCGCCGCCCGCCCCTTTTACCGCCGCGAGTGGGAAGAGAGCGTCGATGTGTGGCGATGCCCTCTTTATGTGCCGCGCACGCCCTCGGGTGCTCGCCGCATCGCGCACCACCTGAGCTTCGCGCTCGCGGCGCTCGCGCCGATGCTCGTGGCCGCCGCCCGCTTCCGCCCGGACCTGGTGCTGACGATCGCGCCGTCGCTGCTGTCGGTCCCGCTCGCCCGACTTGCGGCGTGGCTTGCGCAGGCACGGTTGTGGATCCACGTTCAGGATTTCGAGGTGGAGGCGGCGTTTGCGACGGGCCTGCTCGAGGGCGCTGGCTGCATCGCGCGGGTGGCGCGCCGGTTCGAACGTGCGAGCCTCGGCTCGGCCCAGCAGGTCAGCAGCATTTCCCCACAAATGTGCCGCCGCCTGGAGCAGAAGGGCGTATTGCCCGATTGCGTGACGGAGTTCCGCAACTGGGCGGACACGGATCGGGTCACGCCGACGGCCCACGCATCCGGCTATCGGTCCGAATGGGGCCTGGGGAACCGGCATGTGGCGCTGTATTCCGGGAACATCGGCAACAAGCAGGGCATCGAGATCCTGGTCGAGGTCGCCCGCCGGCTGGCGGCACGCGAGGACATCGTGTTCGTCGTCTGTGGCGAAGGACCCCACCGGGCCCAGCTGGAGGCGCGCGCCGCCGGCTTGTCGAACCTTCAATTCCGCCCGCTCCAGCCCGCCGAACACATGGGCGCACTGCTGGCCCTGGCGAGCGTCCATCTGCTTCCCCAGTGCGCCGGTGCGGCCGATCTGGTGCTCCCGTCCAAGCTCGGCAACATGCTGGCAAGCGGACGCCCGATCGTGGCGACTGCCGCGCCCGGCACCGGCATCGCTCAGGAAGTCGCAGGATGTGGCCTGGTCACGCCGCCGGGGGACGCCGCTGCCATGGCAGCCGCCATTGGTTCGCTGATCGACGACGGACAGCGTGCCGCCGCACTCGGCGCTGCCGGTCGACAACGAGCGGAAGCATGCTGGAGCCGGAGCACCATCCTCGACGGCTTCCTCCAGCGCGTCGAGGCGCTTGCCGGATGAAGCGGGCCGGAGCAGAGGCCGCCGGCCGGTTCGCGGCAAAAGGGTTGGGTCTTGCAGCACAGCTGGCGACGCTCGCCCTGGTTGCAGAGGCGCTGGGTGCACGCGACTTCGGCCGCTACTCGCTGGTGCTGGCGATCGCCGCCGTCGTCGCGCAGCTCGCCGATTTCGGCACGGGGCGCTTCCAGTTCCGGCGCGCGCACCGCGGCAGCCCCGCGGCGATGCTGGCGATGTGGAGCCTGGCGTTCCGGCTGCTTGGCGCAGGCCTGCTGCTGCCGCTTCTGCTCTTCTATGCCTGGCGCACCGGGTTGCCGGGTCCGGCACTCGCCTTCGGGTTCGTCGCGAACATCCTGTTCCAGTTCGCAAACCTCAACCGGCACCTGCTGCTGTTGGACGAACGCGTCGGCGCAGCGATCCTGGTCGAGTCCGCGCCGGCGCTGTTCTTTTGTGCCGGCATCGCGGCCTGCCTGGCCGCTTCCGTCGCCCTCGACGTGAATGGAGTCCTGCTTCTGTTCCTGTCGGCGATGGCGGCGGGGTTCGCCTGCTCGGCGGCAAGCAGCGGCACGGCCGGTGCTTGGGTGCGCGGGGTCGCCATGCTGTGGCGAACCCCGGCTCGGCGCGTCCTGGCAGGGGTCGGCATCCTCGCCCGCCGGTCGAGCCTGATAGGCGTTGAAATCTTTCTCGCAGCGGCAAGCTTCAACGCACCGATCCTGATCGTCGCGGCGTTGGACGGCGGCGCGGCAACCCCGCAGGTAGCGCTGTACCAGCGCATCCTCGGGCTGGAGGTCGCGCTGCTGTCGGTCACCGTCACCGCGCGGCTCAAGGCGTATCACGATTGTGGAAAGCTGGGCGTGCTCGATGGGCGGCCGGCGCTGGCATCCGCGGTGCTGGTGTTCGCAGCCAACGCTGCCGGGCTGCTGCTCCTGGCCCCGCTCGTGCAGCTGCTGCCGGAAAGCCGCGACATCACCTTGATCGGCATCGCCCTGTCGCTGCGCCCGCACCTGCTGCTGGTCGCCGCGGTGGCCGCGTGCACCGCCGCCAATCTTCACTGCTCCATGTCGGCGCTGGGCGGCAACTGGCTGTGGCCCCGCTGCCTGAGCGTGGGCGCCGGCCTTCTCGCCACAACTGCAGTCGCAGCGTCCCTCGTCGCCAAGGGCGCAGAGCCGTTTGCAGCGGTCTTGCAGGGGTCGCTGATCGGCCAGCTGACGGCGCTCACCGTGCTGATCGCGGGAGTGACCCGAGAGGGCGGACGCATCCACCTGCCCTGGAGCCTCCCCTGGCGGTCGCCTGCGGGGGTGCGCGCATGATCTCGGTCCTGATCCCGACCCGCGACCGCGCCGACAAGCTCGCGCGTGCGCTGGCCAGTGTCGCGGCCCAGACCAAGCCGGCGGGCGAAATCATCGTCGTCGACGACGGCTCTAGCCCGAGCGAGGCGGTGGCGATCGCAGCGCTGGTGGCGTGCACGCCCGGTGCCCGGCTGCTGCGGCACGACCAGAGCCTCGGCGCCGCCTCCGCGCGCAACGCCGCGGCGAACGAAGCGCAGGGTGAGGTGCTGGCCTTTCTCGACTCCGACGACTGGTGGGTGCCCGAACGGCTGGCGGCGCACCGGATAGCGCTGGCACAGCCCGACATCGTGCTGTCCTATAACCGCGCACGGTTGACGCGATCCGGCGCGGGCAGCGCACGCGGGATCGTCGGCCGGGCGCCCTCGTCGCGGTGGTCGCTCCCGGTCGCACTGGCCGGGTGGAACTTCATGGGCAGTTGCTCCAGCGTCTGTGTCACCGCGACGGCCTTCCGCAGTGTGGGCGGGTTCGACCCCAGCTTGCCGAGCTGCCAGGACTGGGACCTGTGGCTGCGGCTGAGCAAGGGCGGCGACTTCGCCTTTGTCGCCGAACCGCTGACCTTTCTGGACATCGGTCCCCACGCGCGCATCACGACTTCCTCCGGCGCGGTGGAGGCGGGGCATGCGCAGGTCCATGCCCGCGCGCTGCAGCTTGCCGCCACCGCTTCCGAGCGGCGCCATGTCGCCGCCGAACATCTCTGGACCCTGGCCGAAATCGAAAGCCGCTTCGGCAGGCCGGCACCGGCGCTCGGCCATATGCTCCAATCGCTCCTCCGCTGCCCGACCGCACGCGCACTGGAACGCGCCCCCGCATTGCTGGTCGCGGCGATCAGGGATCTCCCGGGGCAGCGGCGGTGATGGCGAGCGACAGCGCTTACGAACCGCTCCGCGTCCTCGCCCTCAACATCCGCGCAACCCAGGGGGGGGCCGGGCGGATGGCCTATGATCTCCACCACCGGCTGCGCGCCGCGGGACAGGAACCGCGGCTGCTGTACGGCTATGGCTCGGGCATCGCGCCCGACCCGCAGGTCGCAGGCGAGCCGGACGTGGCGATGCTGGGATCGCGGGCGACGGTCCTTGCCAACCATGCAGCGCATCTGCTGCTCGGCCACGAGGTGCGGACCGCGCGCAGCGCCACGGTGCGCGCCGCGATCGCGGCGGCGGACGTCGTCCACCTGCACGCCGTGCACCACTGGTATCTCGCCTGGCCGCACCTTGCCCGCATGCTGCGCGAGAGTGGCAAGCCAGTGGTAATCACCGCTCATGACTGGTGGTGGCTGACCGGCCGCTGCGGGTTCGTGCGCGACTGCACCGGCTGGCAGCGTGCGTGCGGCGAATGCGGCACCCGGCGGTTCGAGGATCTGCCCGCGCTGCTCGATCGCTCGCGTGTTGTACGGGAGCGCCGCCACAGCGCGCTGCGCAGCTTGAGAGATCAGCTGACGATCGTCTGCCCCTCCCGCCACCTTGCGCGCGACCACCAGCGCATGTTTCCCGATCTGGACATCGTCTGCATCCCCAACGCGCTCGACCGGGAGTTCGAGGCGGCCCTGGCCGAGCACCGGGAGGAACCCCGCCATGGGCACCTGTTCTGCGCATCGGATCTGGCGACCCCCGGCAAGATCGACCCCGTGCTGGTGCGGGCGCTGGCGGCGGAGCCCGGGGTCGCGATTGGCCTGATCGGGCGCGGCAACCCGTTCGGCGACACGCCGGCCGTCCACCATGGCGAGGTTCGCTGCCGTGCGACCCTTGCCGGCCTCTACGCGCAGGCGCGGGGGCTGTTGTTCCCGTCGCGCATGGACAATGCGCCGCTGACCATCATCGAGGCGCTGAGTGCAGGCTGCTACGTTCTCGCCTATCCCTCTGCCGCCGCGCAGGAGATGCTGGCGCTGGTCGGCGGGCGCTGCGTCGCCACCGCCGCGGAAGCGCTTGCGGTGGTGCGTGCCGGACGGGAGGCTGCGCTCTACGGCGGCATCTCCCATGCCGAGCTTGCCTCTCGGGCGCGGCGTGTCTGGTCGGGCGGCGCGATGACGCAGGCCTATCTGCGGGTCTACCGCGATGCGTTGGGCGACAGCCGGGCTGCCGCATGACGCCGATCTTCTCGATCGTCACCATCGTCCGCAACGACCCCCAGGGTCTCGAGCGCACCCGCGCATCGCTGGCAGTGCAGACCGATCGCGAGTTCGAGTGGATCCTGATCGACGGAGCCTCCACCGACACGACCCGGCCGCTGGTCCGCGCATTGCTCGCGGCCGGGGAGGCGCGCGGCGTGTCCGAGGCGGATGGCGGCATCTACGACGCGATGAACAAGGGGCTACGGCTCGCAGCGGGACGCTATGTCTTGTTTCTCAACGCCGGTGACCGGCTGCTGGACGGAAGCGCGCTGGTCCGCGCCAGGCATGCGATCGCGGCGCGAGGCGATCCGGACATCGCCTTCTTCGCGTCGCAGATGGCGTTCGGTCGCCGCATGCTGCCGCGGCCGGTGAAGTCGCCCACCTATGTCTGGCATGGCCAGCCGGGGCTGCACCAGGCGACCTTTGTCCGGCGCTCGCTCCACCTCGCCCACCCTTTCGACCAACGCTATCGCGTGTGCGGCGACTATGACGCGCTCGCCCGCATGGCGAAGGCGGGCGCGCAGATGGTGAGCATCGACGAAGCGATCGGCGTCAACCTGTTCGAACGCCGCGCCATGTCCGCCAACAAGCGGCTGCTCATCCGCGAGGCGGCCGCGATCCAGCGCAGCGTGCTCCGCCTGCCCGGCTGGCAGATCGCGGTGAGCGCCGCGCGGCGGGCGCTGAACTCGGGCGTCTTCGCGCTGCTGACTCGGACGACGGGCTGATGGAGGCCACTGCCCTTCGCGAACGCTGGCTGCTGCGGCTGCTTGCCGCTGCCAGCGTGCTGGCTCTGTACGTCCGCGTCGTTCCGATCGGCAGCTACCCGGTGACGCTCGGCGGCATCGCCGCTGCGCTGGTGGTGTTGGTGTCGTTGCGGGAGGTCCGCGTCCTTCTCCTGCCGCTCGGCGTTGCGCTGGTCCTGCTGCTGTGGCCGCTGATGGTGTTCGAGGGTGCTTCGCTGCTCGATGCGGCGCTGATGCCGACGGGTGCGCAGTTCCTGCAGTCCTATGGTCTGTGGGCGGGATCGGTGGTGCTGCTCACCCTCGCCTGGGTCAGTGCGCGGCCGGTGCAGCTGCCGGGCACCTATCCGCTGGCACTGGCCGTGCTCGGGGTCGCGGCGGCGCAGTGGCTGCTGGCGGGGCTCGGCAGCCTTGCCGGGTTCGAAGCGGTGGCGCCATGGCTGGAGATCGACGTCGCCCACGGCTATTTGCGGCTGGAACCCGGCTGGGGGGTGCGCGCGATCGGCCTCTATTACGAGCCGTCTATGTGCGGTCGCGTGGTGGGTACGCTGGCGTTGATCGACTTCGTCCGGCACCGGCGACTAGCGCCTACGATCGCCGTGCTGCTGGTGGGGCTGCTGCTCACCCAGTCGCTGGCGCTGCTGGTGCTGGCGGCGACGGTGGGGGTGATCCTGCTCGGGCGTTCGTGGCGGGGAGCGGGAGCGCTGGCAGTGCTGGCGCTGCTGGTGGTCGCGTTCCAGGGCAGCGCAATCGACCAGCGGCTGCGCAACGACAGCCGGATGCAGGCGGACTCGTCGAGCTATCGCCGCACGCTGACGCCGCTTGAGCCGCTCGCGCGCACCATCGCTGACAATCCACTCGGCGTGCCGATCGGCGCGGGGGAGCTGGTGGCGGAGCGGACAGGCTATGCCGCGCGCACGGGTGAGCCAAAGATCACCAACGGAGTGTATGAGTTCCTGCTCTATTTCGGCGTGTTCGGAGTCGCCGCACTGGCAGCGGGGGTGGTGGCGGTCGGCGCGCTGGCACTGTCCGGCCGGCGCGAGCTGGCGGCGGGGCTGCTCTACCTGCTGCTGTCCACCGCCCTGTCGGGGAGCTTCCTGGCGATCGAGTCCTCGCTGCTGACCTATTATTTTCTTGTCGCCTGCATGACTGCTCAGCGTCGTTCGGCTGCCCCGATGGTGCCGGCGTGGCGGGAGCCGGCGATCCGCCGGCACGCCTACGGCCTGCCGGCGGAAAGTTAGGCAAAGGTCAGGCCAAGGCACCCAGCGCCTGGCCGATGCGGCGGCCGAGATAAAGGTGCCCGGCAGCGGTCGGGTGGACATTGTCGGCGGCGGTATAGAGGCTGCGGTTGCCGACACCGACCATCGCCTCCACGTCGACGAAGGCCACTTGATTGGCGGCCGCCCGCTCCTGCAACGCCGCCCTGACGCTGCCGAGCGCCGTCGTCGGCCCGAGCGGCGTCCACGGGCCGAGCGTCACCAGCTGCGTGTCCGGCCAGGCGGCGCGGATCGCCGCCACCGTCGCGTCATAGCGCGTCCGCAGCGCCGCCAGCCCGGCCGCGTCGGCTCCGGCATCGTTGTAGCCAAGCGCCGTCACGATCCGGTCGGGCGCGCGGGTGAGGACCGCGAGACTTTTGGCGACGCGCGCCGCCGGCGCGGTGGCGCCCGTGCTGTTCCAGCCGGCGCCGCCGACGCCATCGCTCCACGCGTCCATCCGCAGCTGCGCCGCGGCGGCAGCCGACCAGTTGCGTGCCACCGTGGCCGCGCCTGTCCCTTGCGTATAGCTGTCGCCGAAGAACGCGATCAGCCCGCGCCCGGCGTGGTCGCCCGCAAACCAGGCGCTGCCCGCCGCGTCCAGGAAGAGCCCGCCGAACAGCAGGTTGGTGCCGGTGATGCGATAGTGGCGCGGGCGGCGCGGGTCGGCGGTGGCGCTCCAGTCGAGCTTCACCAGCCGGCGGTCGCCGGTGGCGGGCGTGGCGAACGCCGCCGCCTGGACGAGCTGCCCGTCCACGAACAGGTCGAACAGCGCGTTGAACTTGACCAGCAGCAGCTCGATCTGCGCGGCGTCGCTCATCCACTCCCATTGGATCGGCCGGCCATAGTTGGTGCCGCCCGCCCCGTCCGTGCCGCCATAGGCCGAAGGGTCGGAGGCGACCGGCTGGACCGGGGTTCCAGTGGCGCGGAAGCACGGCTGGGTCGCGGTTACCCGCACCGTCGAGGCGATCGTGCTGGCGCTCGCGTCGGTGAGGGTGAGGACCGGCGGCTCCGCGAGCAGGGTAAAGGAGGGCAAGCCGCCGAGCGGGGCAGCGGCGGCAGCGGCAATGGCGCGGTCGCGCGCGGTGCGCTGGGCGAGCCCCTGCGCGCGGACCGCGAGGCCACGGGCGATCAGGTCCGCGCTCATTGCGCCACCCGATAAGCGATGGTGCCGGCGGTGATGGCGAGGTCGAGATAATAGCTCGCGCCGGCGACGCTTTCCTCCGCCACCACTTCGTTGGCGTTGGCGGTGAAGCTTGCCCAGGCCGCGCCGGCAAGCGTCAGCGGCTCGCGGGTGGCGCCGCCGTCGGTCGAGCGCAGCAGCCGGACCCTGCCCGTCCAGCTGCCCGACAGGCTAAGATGGATCGGCCGGTCGAGTTCGGGGAGGAACGGCCCGACCTGTGTCGAGGCGGATGCGGTGCCGGCAAGCGGCGCCGGCGTGGCGCCGTGCGCCAGTCGCACCGGCATCGGGTTGGCGGCGTCCACGAACCGCGCCTCGGAACCCGGCTGGCCGACGGAGATCGCGACCGCCGGCACGAAGGAGGCGGGAATATCGATGGGAATGGAAGACATGCGAACATCTCCGACAAGGGGAAAGCCCGCCCGGCATGTGATGCACATGCTGGTCTGTAGGAAAGTGAAAAGTGCCTATCTGGTTATTCGTGCCACGGCTGGCGCAGCTTCAGCGGTTGTGCGGGGTTGCCGGAGAAGACGGTCCATGCCGCCAGATCGCGCATCGCCACCCCGCGGGCGCCGAGCACCGCGCCGGTGCCTAGTTGCACGCCGGGTCCGACGAACGCCTCTGCCGCGATCCAGGCGTGGTCGCCGATGTCGATCGGGCGCAGCAGCAAGGGGAAGCACGGGTCGGTGACGTCATGGGTGCTCGCGCACAGGCTCGCGTCCTGCGACACCACGACCGCGGCGCCGATGGTGATCCGTCCCTGGTTGTAGCAGCGCACCCGGGGCCCCAGCACCGACCCCGGCCCGATCGCAAGATTGGCCGGGTGCCAGATCCGCACCGATCCATAGACGCGCACATCGCGGCCGACCTCCGCTCCCCACAGGCGCAGCAGCCCGCAACGCCAGCGGTGGAGTGGCGGCGGCGTCCAGCGGGCGAGCAGCAGCCAGCAGAGCCCCCACGCCACCCGCGACAGCCTGTTGGCGAGCGAAAAGCTTGGCCCGTGCCGGTGCTTCGCTGCGCTATCCCAGTCCATGGCTCGCCCTCCGGTGGAAGGCGAGCCTAGCGCCCGCGGGGCCGGTCCCCTACCGGACCGCCGACTGCCCCTGTCTCAATACCGAACAGGTACGGGCGTCACACCGCCCAGGCGGCAACGTCTTCCTGCTCGCCGATCAGCGCCAGGCCGTGCGCGATCGAGGTGAGTTCGCCGCCGGTCGCGATCTTGTCCTCGCCGAACCGCTCGGTGAACAAGCGGCGGATGCGCGGGGTGAGCGAGGTACCGCCGGTCAGGAACACGCGGTCGATCGCGCCGGGCGCAACCCCGGCGGTCGCCAGCGCCGCGTCGACGGCGGCCTCGATGCGCGCCACGTCCGGCGCGATCCAGGTTTCGAACTGGTCACGGGTCACCTCCGCCTCGATCGACAGTCCCCCGCCTGCGAAGCGGAAGCGGGCGCTCTCGGCGGTCGAGAGGTCGCGCTTCACCCGGCCAACTGCGTCGTAGAGGTGGAAGCCCTGTTCCTCCTCGATGACCGCGATCATGCGGGTGATCGCGTCCGGATCGAGCGCGCTGCGGCGCAGCTTGTCGAGTTCGGCGAGCGTACGGCGGTTGCGCATCAGCGCCAGCCGCGACCAGTCGGCGAAGTCGGTGAAATAGCCGCGCGGGATCTCCAGCACCTTGTCGAACGAGCGATAGCCGCTGCCCTTGCCCAGCAGCGGCAGGACGAGGTGGTCGAGGATGCGATAGTCGAAGCGGTCGCCGGCTATGCCAACGCCGGCATGGCCAAGCGGCTCGCACCGTCGGGCAGCGCCCGGAGCGGCGATGCGGACCACCGAGAAGTCGCTGGTGCCGCCGCCGAAGTCCGCCACCAGGATGGTCGCGGGATCAGCGATGCGCGAGGCATAGCTGAACGCGGCGCCGACCGGCTCATAGACATAATGAACCTCTGCGCCGAGGGCTGAGAACATCGCGTCGTAGCGGGTGCGCGCGAGCGCAGTGTCGGGGCGGTGGCCGGCATATTCGACCGGCCGGCCGACAACGAGGCGGCCGATGCCGTCGAACGCGCCGCCGGCACGGGCGGCGAGCTTGTCGAGGAACAGCTGACCCAGCTCCTCGAAGCGCAGGCGGCGGTCAAAGACGGTCGCGTGCTCGAACGCGCTGCTGGCGGCGACCGATTTAAACGACTGCAGGAAGCGGCTGCCTTCGGGATATTCGAGATATTCGGCGATCGCCCAGGGACCCGCCTCAGAGGCGATGCCGCCGCGAACCTCCTCATCCTGCCAGAAGCACAGCGCCGAGCGGAACACCGCCTCGGGACCTTCGGGTCCGTCGAGCTGGACGAGGTCCGCGGTGCCGCCCCGGGCGACCGCCGCGACGGAGTTGGTGGTGCCGAAATCGAGGCCGAGGGTGGGTGCGTGCGACATGGGCGTGCGGCCCTACACGCTTTGCCGTGAGGCTCAAGCGGTTTGCGGGCGACGGGCGTTCAGCAAACCCGTTGGTGCCGGGTAGGCTGGCGGCACATTGGCCCTCCGGAACGGCAGGGGGGCGCACAATGCACGCCCCCCTTCCCCGCTTACATGCGGACGCTGATGCTCGCCGCGAAGGTCCGGCCGTTCTTGTAGAAGGCGGTCGGGGTGTCGCGGGTGCCGCTATACTGGATGTAGGTCGAGTCCAGCAGGTTCTGCGCATTGACCGTCAGCGTCACCAGCTTGTTGACCGCAAGGCTCGCCGAGAAATCGAGCTGGTCGTACGGCGCCACCATGTCGACCGAGTTGAGACGGCCGATCTGGCGGAAGTAGGACGAGCGATGGTTGTAGCTCAGCCGTGCCTGGACCGGGCCGCTTTCGAAATACGGGATCACGTTGACCGTGTGCTTCGACAGATACGGCAGGTTCAGCCCCTCGTCAGTCGAGCTGTCGGCATAGGAATAGTTCGCCTGGATGCCGAAGCCGCCCCAGATCTCGCTCTGTCCCGACACCAGCACGCCGTTGGCAGTCGCCTTGCCGCCGTTGATCGGCTGCGAGACGTTGTAGACCTCGTTGCGCTGCTCGAGCTCGTTGAAGAAGGTCTGCTGGGTGATGCCGTTGTAGATGTAGTCCTTCACCTCGCGGCGGAACAGCTCGACCGACAAGAGCGTGCCGGCGCGCGGGTAATATTCCGCCGACAGCTCATAGTTGACCGACTGGTACGGACGCAGGTTCGGGTTGCCGCCGCTCGCGTCGAGCGTGATGTCGTTGCGACCGACCGAGCCGCCGAGCTGCTCGTAGCGCGGACGCGCGATCACCTTGGCGACGCTGCCGCGGAAGATGAGCTGGCTGCCCGCCTCATAGGCGATGTTCAGGCTCGGCAGGAACTTGAGATACTTGTTCGAAACCTCGACCGGCACGATCGTCGGCAGCGCGCCGTCGACGCCCGAAACCTGGTTGGCATAGTTCGACGTGTTCTCGGTATAGACCAGCCGCCCGCCGATGTTGCCGCGGAAGCCGCCCTGCTCGAAGTTCGCCTGGATGTAGTTGGCAGCGACACGCTCATCGACGATGTACGAGGCCGTGGGCTTGGCGACCGCGATGTTGATCGAGTTCGCCAGGATGTCGATCACGGTCTGGCGCGGCAGGTTGATGTACTGGGTCGCGTTGCCGCTGCCGCCGGTGCCGTCGAACACGCCGTCCGGGGTGGTGATCGTGTCCACGCCCAGGCTCGCCAGCGTATAGTCGTCGGTGGTGTAGTTGTTGAAGCCGCTCGCGTTGCGGCGGTTGCGGTGATCGGTGAACTTGCCGCCGATCAGGATCTGGGTGAACGGGCCGAACTCGACCGGGATCACCGCGTCGTAGCCGACGTAGAAGTCGCGATCGATCGTCTTGGAGAAGTCGATGCCGCCCGCGCGCGCGGCAACAAGCTGCGAGCCGTTGTAGAGGATCGGCTGGCCGTCGATGGTCTGCGCCTGCACCGCGTTGCTGCGGCGGTAATTGGCCGGGTCGGTCAGGTCGCCGTCATAGTTCACCGTCGCGCTGTCGGCGGTGAAGCCGTAGCTGAACGGCAGGTCGGTGCGCAGGTCGTAGAGATACTCGGGGTTGCTGCCACCAGTCGCGCGGCTCCAGCCCGCGGTCGCGGTGATCGAGGAGCTGTCGTCGCCCTTCCAAGCCGCCTCGAAATTGGCGTTGTCGGTCTTGAGCTTGGTCGAACGCACCAGCGTGTCGAGCTGCGAGCTCTGGCCGCCGGCCGAAGCGGCGCCAAAGCTCGCGTCGGTGACCACGCCGTTCGAGATCGTCGCCGACTGGAGCACGTCGCCGCTCCACGCGCCCGGGATCACGTACATCGACTGGCTGGAGTTGTTGTAGTTGCCGTCGATGTGCAGGCCGTTGACGGTCAGCGTCAGCGTTTCGGTCGGACGGAACTGCATGGTGCCCGAATAGCTGGTGCGTTCCCGCTGCTGAGTGAAGTAGGCGTAGTTGATGCCGTAAGGGATGACAGCATTGTCGAGGTCCGCCGCGGTGCCGCCGGTGATCACGGCATCCGGGTTCCTGAGCACGCGCTCGCCCGCCTCGTTGGTGGTGAGGAAGCGCGAGCCGGCGTTCTCGAAACCGAAGAACTCGACGCCTGCGCGGGTCAGGCTCTGGCGGTCATAGGTGACGGCGCCCAGGATGCCGAAGGTCTCGGCCTCGTTCTTCCAGCTGTAGAGGCCGGACGCGCGGACGTTCCCCTTTTCCGAGCGGTCGTTGTACGAATAGCCGCCGGACGCGAACAGCGAGTTTGCCGGCGTGTCGAGCGGACGACGCGTGCGCACGATCACGGTGCCGCCGATGCTGCCTTCCTCGATCCGCGGCTCGGGCGACTTGTAGACTTCGAGCCGGTCGACCAGCTCGGGTGCCAGCAGCGAATAGTTGAAGGTACGGCTGGTGGGATCGTTGTCGTTGCCGCCCCAGTCGGCCGAGGCGACGGCATGGCCATCGAGCAGCATGCGGTTGAGCGCCGGGTCGGTGCCGTGGATTGCGACCTTCTCGCCCTCGCCGAAGCGACGGTCGATGCTGACGCCCGGAATGTGCGACAGCGATTCCGCGACATTGCGGTCGGGGAACTTGCCGATGTCTTCGGCGGAGATCACGTCGACGACCGAGTTCGCCTCACGCTTCACTGAAATGGCGTTGCGCAGCGAGGCGCGGATGCCGGTAACCACGATGTCGCCGTCGCCTGCGGCAGGCGCGTCGGGTGCGGAAATGTCCTGCCCCTCGCCAGCCGGCGCTGCGGCGTCCTGCGCCATTGCAGGCGATGCGCTGATGAGAAGCGCCAGCACGCTGGCAACGCAAGGGCCGAACCGATCCGCCATCTTCCACTCTCCGCTACGATCGTGCCGGGTTCTAAGTGGCACGGCATTGGTACTGTTCTCGCAGAGACAAATATCACGGAAGTTGAAGGCCGTAAGCGCCGGATCGCGCGGCCCATCGCATGGCATTCGCAGTGTCACATTTGCGCAACATCAAGCCGGAACGGCCGATCCCGGCGCCTAAATACAGGCGAAGTCGTGCGGCAAGCCCTCGCTACGCATGGAAAGCATCCACACCGAGAGCGCGTGATCCCCGGCCGAATTCAGCGGCTGCCCGTCAGCAGCAGCGGCCACCATTCTTGCCGCCGTAGCGCGCCTGCTGGCGCTCGCGGAAGAACTCCGCCTCCGTCATCTGGCGATGGTCGGGGTGGTGCTGCCTCATATGCTCGCAATAGGCGGCATAGGAGGGCATGCCGACCATGAGGTGCGCGGTCTCGCGCACCCGCGCCGCGAAGACGGCAAGCCGGCTCATTCGGCCGGCTCCATGGCGGTGAAGGACGGCGGGATTTCGTTCACGCTCGGGCGATCGATTCGCCGTGCCGCGAGGCAGGTTCGGATGCCGTAGAAGAGGATCGAGAACACCACGGCCAGGAAGATCGCGCACAGGCCGGCGTCGATGCGGTCGTTGAAGACGATGCGGCCCATCTCCTCCAGCGTCTTGGCCGGCGCCAGCACCTCGCCGCGGCCCAGCGCCTCGCCATAGCGCGAGGCATGGGCCAGGAACCCGACCTTGGGATCGGCCGAGAACAGCTTGAGCAGCCCCGCGCTGCCGGTGCACACCAGCAGCCAGGCGGCGGGCACCATCGTCACCCAGGCAAAGCGCTGCTGCTTCATGCGGAACAGCACCACCGTCGCCAGCACCAGCGCCACCGCGGCGAGCATCTGGTTGGAGATGCCGAACAGCGGCCACAGCGTGTTCACCCCGCCCAGCGGATCGGTCACGCCCTGGTAGAGGAAGAAGCCCCACGCAGCGACACACAGCGCGGTCGCGATCAGGCCGGGCACGATCGCCGAGGATTCGCGGAACCGCGGCACGGCGAGCCCGATCAGGTCCTGCAGCATGAAGCGCCCGGCGCGCGTGCCGGCATCGACGGCGGTGAGGATGAACAGCGCTTCGAACAGGATGGCGAAATGGTACCAGAAGGCCATCATCGCCTTGCCGCCGACCACATGGCTGAAGATCTGCGCCATCGCGACCGCCAGCGTCGGCGCACCGCCCGAACGCGAGACGATCGTGGTCTCGCCCACGTCGCTCGCGGTCTGGGCGAGCGTGTCGGCGGTGATCGGGAAGCCCATCGCGGTGACAGCGGTCGCAGCCGAGTGGATATCGGTGCCGAGCACTGCCGCCGGGCTATTCATCGCGAAATAGACGCCCGGGTCGAGGATCGAGGCGCCGACCAGCGCCATGATCGCGACAAAGCTCTCCATCAACATCGCGCCATAGCCGATGAAGGGCGCGTCGCCCTCGCTGGCGATGAGCTTGGGCGTGGTGCCGCTGGAGATCAGCGCGTGAAAGCCCGAGACGGCGCCGCAGGCGATGGTGATGAACAGGAAGGGGAACAGCCCGCCCGACCAGACCGGGCCGCTGCCGTCGATGAACTGGGTAAGCGCCGGCATCCGCAGCGGCGGCGCCATGATGGCGATGCCGATCGCGAGCGCGGCGATCGCGCCGATCTTGAGGAAGGTCGACAGATAGTCGCGCGGCGCCAGCAGCAGCCACACCGGCAGCACCGAGGCGACGGCGCCGTAGCCGATCAGGATCCAGCACAGCTGCACCGCGCTGAAGGTAAACAGCGGCGCCAGGCTGGGCGAACTCGCGATCTGCCCGCCGTAGACGATCGCCAGGATCAGGCCGATGAAGCCCAGGATCGACACTTCCCCGATCTTTCCGGGCCGCAGCCAGCGGGTGTAGATGCCCATCAGGATCGCGAGCGGCACGGTGGCGGCCACCGTGAACATGCCCCACGGGCTGTCTGCCAGCGCCCGCACCACGATCAGCGCGAGCACCGCCAGGATGATCACCATGATCATGAAGGCGCCGAACAGCGCGATGGTGCCGGGCACTGGGCCCATTTCGATGCGGATCAGTTCGCCCAGCGACTTGCCGTCACGACGCATCGAGATGAACAGCACCATGAAGTCCTGCACTGCGCCCGCCACCACCACGCCGGCCAGGATCCAGAGCGTGCCCGGCAGATAGCCCATCTGCGCGGCAAGCACCGGCCCGACCAGCGGCCCTGCGCCCGCGATCGCGGCGAAATGGTGGCCGAACAGCACGTTGCGGTTGGTCGCAACATAGTCGAGCCCGTCGGCGCGCCGGATCGCGGGCGTCGGCCGACCGGGGTCCAGCCGCATCACGTGGCGCGCGATGTAGAGCGCGTAGAAGCGGTAGGCGATCAGGTAGATCGCGACTGCGGCAACGACGATCCAGAGGGCGTTCACCGACTCGCCGCGCGAAAAGGCGACGACGCCCAGCGCCACCGCCGCCAGCAGCGCCAGCGCCGCCCAACCCACTTTAGAGATCGCTGTCACCGTGCTTCCTTTCCCGGTGGGCCCGATGCCCGAACTGCTTGGGGCGGCCGCTCTTTTCTGCTGCTTGGGGCGTTCCGCCGCCAGGAGCATCCCCTACCAAAGTATGCCCCGGCGCGACAGGCACTGCGGCCGCGGGTCAGCCGGCGCCGTCGGCTCCATCCTCTGCCGGGCGGAGCGTGAGCACGGCGCGCGCGCCCCTTCCCCGCCCCTCGCTCTCCAGCCGCAGCGCGCCGCCCATCGTCCTCATCGACGTCGCGCACCAGTGAAGCCCGAGCCCGCCCGAGCGGTTCTTGCGCGTGGAGAAACCACGCTGGAACAGCGCGGGGGCGTCGGCGGGATCAAAGCCCTCTCCGTTGTCGCGGATCGCCACCTCCACTTGACCCTTGCGCTCGGTGATCGAGACTCGGATCGTCCCGCCGGAGGTTCCGGAGGCGGCGATCGACTCAGCGGCGTTGGAGAAGAGGTTGCCTATCACCTGGCTCAGGATCACGCGGTGCGCCAGGACCAGGCAGGGTTTCGACGGGAACACGGTCGCGATCGACAGTTCGCGGGAGTAGCGCGCAATTGCGCCGTTGCGGGCGATCAGCCGGGTGACGTCGCAGGATTCCAGCACCCCGCGCGCAGGGTTCCTGGCTGAGCCGCTGCCGACGATCTCCAGCACATTCTGCAACGCCTCCCGCCCCAGTTCGAGCTGGGTGAAGCGCTCTGCGCGGGCGCGGCGTTCGCCGTCCAGTGCCGCGCGGAGGAATGCGGTGAGCCTGGCGCGGCGTTCCGGGTCGAGTTCGGCAGCACCGACCTCTTCGAGCGCCCGGTCGACGGTGGCGGGTTCGACCGAAAGGCTGTGGGTCAGGCCTTTCGACAGGATCGTGCTGATCGGGTTGAGCGCGTTGCGGATGTTGTGCATCGCCGCCTCGGCACTTTCGGTGTGGCCGAGGCGGAAGGAGTGTACCTCCAGCTGCTCGCGCAGGCTCGCAAGCTGGCCCAGCATCGCGTTGAAGCTGGCAACAAGGGCACCGATCTCGTCGCGGGTGACCGGATCCGGCAGCGCCGTCATCGAGCCCGAAGCCCCGATCTGGCGCATGTGCCGCTCCAAGAGATGCAGCCGTCGCAGCACCAGCCGTTCGAAGATGCGCCGCAGCAGGAACAGCAGCAGGATCATGAGCGCGCTGATGCCCAGCACCGCCGAGATCAGCAGCTTGCCGCCGAGCGCCCACAGGGTGCGATTGATCGAGACCACCAGTCCGGCCACGGGACGGCCGTCGGGGCCGGCGACCGGGACACGCAGGTCAATCCGATCCCGGCTGCGTTCGGCACGACCTGTTGCGGCTGCTGCAGGAACGAGCTGAACCGGACGCTTGAGGCGCTGCCGGAGCTGGTCTTCGGCGATCGGTTCGGCGACCGCGACGTAGCTGGGCGCCGTACCGTCGGGAGTCGGCAGGCGTGCGACCCAGACCGTACTCAAGATACTGCCGTCCGACACGAAAAAGCCGCCGGATTGCGCGCCCCTTAGGGCGGCGACGGCATCCACACCGCGCAGCGCGCGCAGGGTCGGACCCGCCCTGGCGTCGTCGGGCACCCGAAGCTGCCAGCGCCCGCCGGAGGCGGGCGACGCAGCGGACCGCGTCTCCCGCACTGCATGCGCCGACGCCTCGGCCTGCGATCGCAGCGTGTCGAGGATCGCCACTGCCCGCTCGGTCTCGCGCGCGATCGCGCGGTTCTCCAGCTGGCGGAAGCCCGGGGTGAGCACCAGCACCAGGATCAGCGCGATACCCAGCGTGCCGGCGACCCCGATGCCGGTCAGCACCCAGACGAGCCGCTGCGACAGCGACATCGACCGCGCCCAGGGCAGGCGCCGCCGCCACGACCGGGTCGCGTGCCGGTGTGCCGGCATCAGCCCATCATGCCGGCGCCCGGTCCCGCGGAGGCCGGTTCGCAAGGCGCCTGCGGGTCCGCGATGGTGCCCCCGGCGGCAAGCGCGGCGGCATCCTCTGCTACCAGCGGCTGCGAGAGGTAGTAGCCCTGAACCTGCGAGCACCCGGCCTGGAGCAAGGCGTCGAGCTGCGTCCGGGTCTCCACCCCTTCCGCCACCACCTCAAGCCCCAGGGCACGGCCGAGCTGGATGATGGAATGGACGATCGCGGCGGACTCACGTTCGCGCCCCATGCCGTCGATGAAGCTGCGATCGATCTTGAGCGTGTCGATCGGAAAGGCGCGGATATTGTAGAGGCTGGAATAGCCGGTGCCGAAATCGTCGATGGCGACGCGAAAGCCCATCTGTCGCAGTCGGTAGAGCGTGTCGGCCGCACGCTCGGCATCCTCGGCCAGCGCGCCTTCGGTGATCTCGATCTGCAGCTGGCTCGGCGAGACACCCGCGCGCTGCGCCTGCGCCACCAGCTGGGCGACGAAGTTCTGGCGCCGGAACTGCCGCGGCGAGAAGTTGACGGAGACATATTGGCCGGGCCAGCGCTTCACCGCCTCCAGCGCCTCTCCCACCGCCCAGTCGCCCAGTTCGTGGATCAGGGCGCTTTCCTCGGCTACCGGGATGAACATCGCAGGCGAGATCATGCCGTGTTCCGGGCTGCACCAGCGGGACAATGCCTCGAATCCCACCAGCTCCAGCTCGTCACCCATGAAAATCGGCTGGAAGACGAGCGAAAGCTCGCCGTTGCTGATCGCTCGGGTCAGCCCCGTCTCGATCTGGCGGCGGAACTGCACGGATTCGTCCATGCGCGCGTCGAACAGGCGGACGAGGCCCCGCCCGGCATCCTTTGCCTCGTTGAGCGCCAGGTCGGCCCGGCGCATGATGTCGATGGGGTCGCGTTCCTGCTCCGCATCCGCCACCACCAGGCCGATGGACGCGCTGTTCTGCACCGACTGGCCAAAGATGCGCAGCGTGCCCGAACAGACGCGCAGCAGCCGCTCGCAGCGCATCACCGCCTCGTCCTCGCCGGTGACGGACAACATCATCCCGAACTCGTCGCCTGCCAACCGTGCGACCAGCCCGTCCTCCCCGATCTGTTCGCTCAGGAGGGCGCAGATGGCGCGGATCACCTCGTCGCCCGCAGAATGGCCGAAGGTGTCGTTGATGAGCTTGAACCGGTCGAGGTCGAGGGTCGCGACCGCAAAGCACCCCGGCTCGCGCACGCGTTCGCCCAGCGCGCGCAGAAAGGCGACGCGGTTCGGTGCCTCGGTCAGGGGATCGTGCGCGGCGAGATGCGCGGCCTTGCTGGCGTTGGCGGCAAGCTCCAGCGCCTGCGCCTCCAGTTGCACCACCTTGTCCGCCAACTCCGCGCGGGTCGCGGCAAGCTCGCGGTCGAGCTGCCAGCGGTGGGCAAGCGCGGTCGCCGTCTGCACGACCTCGATCGCGTCGAAGGGCTTGGCGATGTAGAAGATCTTGTCGGCGGGTCCTGCCGCGCGAAAGATCTCGGCCGGGGCGAAGTCGGAAAAGCCGGTGACGATCACCAGGTTGATGTCCGGGTCGAGCGCGCGGATACGAGCCGCCGTCTCCTTGCCGTCGATGCCTGGCGGCATGCGGATGTCGAGAAAGGCAACGGCGAACGGGTCGTCCTCGCGCAGCGCCGCTTCCACCGCCGCGACCGCCTCCAGTCCCTGGACGACATGGACCAGCGCCAGTTCCGGCGCGACCGCGCCTTCCGGAGCCGTCGTGTCGCCGAACAGGTCGGAGGCCATGGCCGCAAGCCCGTCGTCCTCCGGCCGGCCGAACGCCTGCCGGTAGGAATCATGCATCGCCGGCTCGTCGTCTACGATCAGTATCCGCACCGCGGCCCAACTCCTCGCTTCAGAAGCGTCGGCGTAGCAAGGCCGGCGTTACGGCCAGGTAAATGCGCAAGGATGCTGGCTTTTTTTCCGGTGCTTGGGGCCCTTCGCGTGCCTATGCGGCGGCGATACGGCAAGCACGGTTCAGGGGCGGAACCATCCTTTCCACGGGCGGTCCGGCTCCGGCGGCGCCTCGCGCGGCAGGCCGGGCTTGGGCGGATCGAGCGGCGGCTTCTTGGCAGCGGAGGGTCGCCAATCCCTGAACAGCGCGGCGCGGATACCGGCTATGCGGTTGGAAAAGTTCGCCACCCGCTCGTTCAGTACCGGGTTGGCCAGCCCGTTGTAGCGCCGCGCCAGCGGATCGGCCGAGGGCCAGTGCTCCCGCCGAAGCGCGTCACCCCGCGCGCGTAAATCCTCCATCACCTCCTGCTCTCCGGCCGGCACCTCGACCCAGATGGCGTGTGCATCCGCGTACAAGGCATCGATCATGGAGACCAGCACGGGAATGTGGCGCGGCTTGATGAGGCCGATGCCTTTCAGCACGACATACAGCCGGCCTAGCGACTCTTGTACGCCTGGAATATGGTTCAGTTCGCCCGACCCGACCAGGTAGAAGACAGTGTTCGCCCCAACCGGTATCGGCAGCCGTCCGCGGCCGATCTCCTGCTCCAACCAGGCGATTTCCAGCAACAGCCGCCCGTCCGGCGTGTCGTTGGTCAGCCGACGCTCGCCCAGCGCGGTCCGCAGGTCGCGGATGGCCGCCATTGCGTCCGCGTATTCCTCCTCGATGCCGGGGCCGAGGATGGCGGGCGTAATCTCGATCATCGCCCGAAATACTCCATAATATTACCGACGCTTCCGTTCGCCGGAGCAATCTGCGTACCACCGCCCGCCATTGCGCGATCGAACTTGGCCAGTTCCGCGCCATCCGGCCCGAGGTGCGTCACGGTTTCGTGCGCCGGATTGATGGTGGAAGCGACCATGTCCTGGTCCTGGGTCAACTGCCCGCGATAGACGGCATCTGCCCGGTTGTAACAGGGCAGCGCTAGTTCGTTCTTTACGCCGCGACTGTCCCACTTGCCAGTCACCGGATCCTGATAGCGGGTCTGCATGTCACGGTAGGTTGGTTCATCCATCCAATAAGGACTGTCATTTTTCTTCGCGAATTTCTTGGAACTGAAGCCATACATATTGTCACCCTCGCGACCTCTGACAGTATGAAAACCCCTCCCAGAATCCAGAACCTGCTTCTGCATGTCTTCATTCCAGCCGGCCATATCCATTCTGTCGCGCGCAGCAGCGTCGGCTGGCGACAGATTTTCCATGTCCAGCCCCTCGGGTCGCTTCGCCTCAAAATTCCACTTCTCCGTCGCCCCGCGCGGCAGGCGTGGCTCACCCTTGAAGGGATTGTGGCGCCACGTGTTGTAGCGCCACTCCGCCGCCTGCCCGCCGCGCGCGCCTGCCGCGCCGGCGACCATGCCACCTAGGAAGCCGCCTGCCAGTTCCAGCGAGCGTATGCCCGCTTCCGACAGGCCGAGCGCCTCGCCCAGCGCGCGTCCGGCCATGCCGCCGCCGATGCCGCCCGCCATGCCCAGCACCGCGCCGCCGATCGTCGCGCCGATGCCCACGGTCGCAATGGCGTAGGGCAAGGCGGCGATCGCGCCGGCGACGCCCAGGACCTGCAGGGCGGTGACTGCCCAGGCGGGCACTTCGGGCTGGATCGCGACGCGCGGGTCCTGAGCGCTCGGGCCGCCGATGAACACATTGGGCGAGGTCCGCGCGATCGCGATCGCGCTGCACCCCAGCTTCTCGCCTTGGCGACCGGCCATGCCCGTGTTGATGAACACGCTCGCCGAGCCGGTCGCGAGCGGGATCGGGCCGCTGTCCTTGCGGCACGAGGCGAAGGATCCGGCGGTGAAGGTGGCCGGGCGCCCGTTGATGAAGACGTTGGGCGATCCCGTCGCGAATTCGCCGCAGGGCGGGCCCATCACCGCTTCGCCGACGTGCATGCCACCCAAACCTCCGGCGGACACTGCGCCCGCCGCCATGCCTGCCGCGGCGACCAGCGCGAGCCCACCGGTAGAGATCGTCGCCGCGATCAGCACCACGCCTACCGCAGCCCCCGCCAGAACGCCCAGCAACATGCCGGTGCCGGCTTCGCTGTGGGCAATCGGGTCGCCGACGCGGGCAGCGGGCATGGTGCTCATCGGCGGCGCACCATGCCCGAGCCTGCGCGTTCCATCAGTGCCGGGCAGCCGGAGCGACCACCAGCTCGGCAAGCCCGCGTTCGAACACCGGCTCGTGCGCGGCATAGTCGTCCGCGGCCGCGGTTGCGGTATAGGTCACCACCACCCCGGCATCGGCCGCGATGAAGAAGACCCGCTGGCGCAACATGCCTGCGCCGGATTGCCAAAGGAACCGGATCTGGAAGGCGTCGTGCTCGCGCACTCGGCCGGCGCCTTCCTCCTCGCGAAGGAAGTGCGGCAAGGTCGCGCGAAAGCCCTCGATCTGCCGGTTGCAATAGTCGCGGAACGTCTCATCCGCGCCCAAGGCATCGCGCGCGATCACGATATTCGGGGCGATCGCCTGACCGGGCGCGGGCGGCGCCGAATAGACGATCATGGTCTTGTCGACCCACCCGTCCGGCTGTCGACCGGCGACACTCACCTGCGGCTGCATGACGGATGCTTCTCCCGTGCGTGTGTGCGCAGGTTCCTAGCGGCATTCATGCGGTCGCTCAACGCCCGCCTGTTGGGCCGATACTACAACGCTGCTGCAAACGAACTCCAGCGATGTGACTATTCCACGGTCACCGACTTGGCGAGGTTGCGGGGCTGGTCGACGTCGGTGCCCTTGGCCACGGCGACGTGGTAGGCGAGCAGCTGGACCGGGACCGAATAGACCAGGGGTGCGATCAGCGGGTGGACCTTGGGCATCTCGATGGTCGCGATCGCGTCTTCACCGGCCAGCGCCAGCCCTTCCGCATCAGAGATCAGCACCACTTGCGCGCCGCGGGCCTGCGCCTCCTGCATGTTCGACACGGTCTTGTCGAACAGCGGGCCGGAGGGGGCGAGCACGATCAGCGGCACATGCTCGTCGATCAGCGCGATCGGGCCGTGCTTCATCTCGCCCGAGGCATAGCCTTCGGCGTGGATGTAGCTGATTTCCTTGAGCTTGAGCGCGCCTTCCAGCGCGAGCGGATAGTCGGGGCCGCGGCCCAGGTAGAGCACGTCGCGCGCCCCGGCGATGGTGCCGGCCATGCGCTGGATCTCCGCATCATGGCCGAGCGCGGCGTTGATCGCGGCTGGGGACTCGACCAGGTGGCGGACGATTTCGCGCTCCTCCTCCGGCGTCAACTTGCCCTTCGCGCTGGCGAGATTGACGGCGAGTGCGGCCATGACTGCGAGCTGGCAGGTGAACGCCTTGGTCGACGCGACGCCGATCTCCGGACCGGCATGGGTCGACAAGAGCAGGTCGACCTCGCGCGCCATCGAACTGGTCGGCACGTTGATGATGCCGGCAGTGGTGACGCCGTTCGCCTTCATGTGGCGCAGCGCCGCGAGCGTGTCGGCGGTCTCGCCCGACTGGGAGACGACGACGCCCAGCGTGTTCGGCAGCAGCACCGGGTCGCGGTAGCGGAACTCGGAGGCGACATCGACCTCGACCGGCAGCCGCGCGAACTTCTCGATCCAGTATTTGCCGATCATGCCGACATAGCTGGCGGTGCCGCAGGCGACGATCGTCACCCGCTCGACGGTGGAGAGGTCGAAGTCCATGTCGGGCAGCGCGACGCGCTCCTCGACCGGGCGGAGGTAGGAGCGCAGCGTCTGGGCGACCACGACTGGCTGCTCGTAGATCTCCTTGAGCATGAAGTGGCGGTGATTGCCCTTGTCGATCAGCGCGCCGGTGATGCCGCTGAGCGTGACCGGCCGCTCGACCGGTTGGTTGTCCCTGTCATAGACCTGCGCGCCGTCGCGGGTGAGGACGACCCAGTCGCCTTCCTCCAGATAGGCGATGCGCTGGGTCAGCGGTGCGAGCGCGAGCGCGTCGGAGCCGAGATAGGTCTCGCCCTCGCCATAGCCGACCACCAGCGGCGAACCCAGCCGCGCGCCGATCAGCAGGTCCGGATGCTCGCGGAACAGGATCGCGAGTGCGAAAGCGCCGTGGAGCTGGGGAAGCACGGCCTTGACCGCATCCTGCGGGCTCTCGCCGGCCTCGATGCGCTCGCTGATCAGATGGGCGACGATCTCGCTGTCGGTCTGGCTGTGGAACTCGCGGCCACGAGCGATCAGCGCGTCGCGCAGCGGCTTGAAGTTCTCGATGATCCCATTGTGGACGATCGCGACTTCGCCGGTTGCGTGCGGGTGGGCATTGGCGGTGGTCGGCGCGCCGTGGGTTGCCCAGCGGGTATGGGCGATGCCGGTGGTGCCGAGCAGCGGCGCGTCGGCCAGCACGCGGGTGAGGTTGGCGAGCTTGCCTTCCGCGCGGCGTCGGTCGAGCGTTCCGCCGTCGACGGTGCAGACGCCCGCGGAGTCATAGCCCCGATATTCCAGCCGCCGCAGTCCCTCGACCAGATTGCCGACGACGTCCTGGCCACCGATGATGCCGACGATCCCGCACATGTTACTTCTTCCCCTTGGCCTTGAGGGCAGCCATCTTCTCTCGGAACGGCGGCGCCCAGTCGGGCCGTGCTTCCTGCGTGCCCCGCGCGACCGCAAGCGCGTCCGGCTCCACGTCGCGGGTAATGACCGAGCCGGCTGCGACGATCGCCCCGGCGCCGATCGTCACCGGCGCTACCAGCGCGCTGTTGGAGCCGATGAAGGCGCCCTCGCCGATCTGCGTGCGGCTCTTCAGATACCCGTTGTAGTTGCAGGTGATGGTGCCCGCGCCGATGTTGGCGCCTGCCCCGATCTCGGCATCGCCAAGATAGGTCAGGTGATTGGCCTTGGCCCCGCGGCCGATCAGTGCGTTTTTGACCTCGACGAAATTCCCGACCTTTGCCTCCGGCTCCAGCACGGCGCCGGGGCGCAGGCGGGCATAGGGGCCGACCTCTGCGCCCTGGCCGACGACCGCACCTTCCAGATGGCTGAAGGCGCGGATCGTGACGCCGTCGGCGACCTGCACGCCGGGGCCGAAGACGACATTGGGCTCGATCACCACGTCGCGGCCGACCTGCGTGTCATGGGCGAACCAGACGGTCTCCGGCGCGACCAGCGTCGCCCCCTGCGCCATGGCCCGCGCGCGGCGAGCAGCCTGCCACGCAGCCTCGATTCCGGCCAGTTCGGCGCGGCTGTTGACACCTGCGACTTCGGCCGCGTCGGTTTCGATCACGGCCGAGCTGCGACCGTCCGCCGCCGCCAGCATCACCACGTCGGGGAGGTAGTATTCGCCGGCCGCATTGTCGTTGCCGACCCGCGCCAGCAGCGCGAACAGGTCGGCCGAGCGCGCGGCCATCAGCCCCGAATTGCACAGCGTCTGCGCGCGTTCTTGCGCAGTCGCATCCTTGAATTCGACCATCTTCACGATGCGATCGCCCTGGGTGAGGATGCGGCCATAGGCGCCGGGGTCCGCCGGACGAAAGCCGAGCACCACGGTTGCGGGCGCATCGTCGCCATGCAGCCGGTCGAGCATCCGCTGCATCGTCGCGGTCGAAACCAGCGGCACATCGCCATAGAGGACAAGGACGTCGCCATCGAAGCCGTCGAGCGCCGCCTGCGCCTGCGCAACCGCATGGCCGGTGCCGAGCTGTTCCGCCTGGTGGGCGGTGGCGATGCCGAGCGGCGCGACCGCGGCCTCCACCTGCTGGCGACCGGCCCCGACCACCACTACCGTCCGGTCGGGATCGAGTGCTGCGACGCTGTGCGCCAGGTGAAGCAGCATCGCGCGGCCAGCGACAGGGTGCAGCACCTTGTGCAGGTCCGACTGCATGCGGGTGCCCTTGCCAGCGGCGAGGATGATGGCGGCGATCGGTGCGGTCATGAATGTCTCCCCGGCGGAGCCCTGCCACGGCGACCTTGCCAATGCCAGCGGCTTGCCCGCATGACGCGCGCCATGACGGACTTCCCCTTCGACATCGTCGGCTTCGACCTGGACGGCACGCTGGTGGACACCAGCGGCGACCTCGCCAATGCCCTCAACCACGCGCTGGCGGACGCCGGAAGGCCGCCGCTGCCGCGGGAAAGCGTGCGCACCATGATCGGGGGCGGGGCGCGTCACATGCTGATGCAGGGGATGGCGAGCACCGGCGGCTGTCCCGAAACGGAACTGGATCGGCTGTACCGGCTGCTGCTCGACCATTATGAGAGCCATATCGCGGTGGAGAGCGCGCCATTCCCCGGCGCGATGGAGGCAATCGCCGCGTTGGAGGCGCGCGGGGTGAAGGTGGCCGTCGTCACCAACAAGCTGGAGGCGCTGGCCGAACAGCTGCTCGGCGATCTCGGCATCCGCAACCGCTTCGCCTGCCTGATCGGGGGCGACACCATGGGAAAAGGCCTGGGTAAGCCGCATCGCGCGCCGATCGACGAGATGATCCGGCGCTGCGGCGGCGGACGCGCGGCTTTCGTCGGGGACTCGATCTATGACACGGGCGCCGCGCGCAACGCGGGCATTCCCTCGGTTGCGTGCAGCTTCGGCTTCCTGATGCAGCCGGTCGAGGAGCTGGAGGCGGACGCAGTGATCGATCACTACGACGAATTGCTGCCGGTGCTGGAGCGGCTGGGCACGGTCGCGCGTTGAGCCGGCCATGAACACCCCCACCCGCCCCGCCGCCCTGGTCACCGGCGCCTCCGCCGGCATCGGCAAGAGCTTTGCCACCCACCTTGCCCGCACCGGCCACGACCTGGTGCTGGTCGCGCGCCGCGCCGACCGGCTGGAGGCGCTGGCCGAGGAACTTTGCGAAGCGCACGACATCATGGTCGAGGTACTGCCCGCCGACCTGGAGACGCCGGAGGGCGTCGCCGCGGTCGAGGCGCGGCTGGCAGAGGGCGATCCGATCGACCTGTTCGTCAACAACGCCGGCTTTGCCGCGCGGGGCGCGGTCGGCGGCCTCGAACCTGCCGCCCTGGGGTCGATGATCCGGGTGAACGTACTTGCCTTCGCGCGGCTCGCCAACGCGGCGGCGGCACGGATGCGCGCGGAGGGCCGCGGCACCATCATCAACGTCGGTTCCGGCACGCTGTTCATGCAGTTCGCCGGGAACGCCGGCTACGGCGCGACCAAGGCGTTTGTCGCTTACTTCACCCGTACCATGCAGCTCGACCTGGCCGACAGCGGTGTGCGCGTGCAGCTGCTCATCCCGGGCGTGATCGCGACCGACTTCCACGCGGTGGCGGGCAACGCGATCGAGAACTTTCCACCCGAGCGCGTGATGCAGGCGGACGACCTGGTGGTCGCTTCGCTGCGTGCGCTGGAGATGGAGGAGCCGGTGTGCATCCCCTCGCTGCCGGACATCCGCGACTGGGAGGCCTATTTGGCGGCGGAGGCCAAGATCGCGCCCAACAGCTCGCGCGACCGCAGCGCCGATCGCTACCACTAAGGCCACGATGGCCAGCCGGGAGCATCGCTACGCGGTCGCGGTCGAATGGACCGGCAACACCGGCTCGGGAACGGACGGCTATGGCAGCTACAGCCGTGACCACCTGCTGACCACCCCGGGCAAGCCCAGGATCGAAGGCTCTTCCGACCCGGCATTCCGTGGCGATCCAACGCGGTGGAACCCGGAGGAAATGCTGGTTGGTGCGCTCGCTGCCTGCCACCAACTCTGGTACCTGCACCTGTGTGCGAGCGCAGGCATCCGTGTGCTAGCCTATCGCGATGCCGCGACCGGCGTGATGACGGAGAATGCCGACGGCTCGGGCCAGTTTGCCGAGGTGACGCTGCGGCCGGAAGTGACCATCGGCGCCCAGGACAACATCGAGCACGCCCGCGCGCTGCATGAGGAAGCCTCGCGCCTGTGCTTCATCGCCCGTTCTGTCCGGTTCCCGATCAAGCACGCGCCCGTGATCGTCACGGAATGATCGTCAGGGCGTGCCGCGATGCCCCTTGCGCCACTTGGTCCACAGGTGGCGGGCGAGCATCCCCGGTGGCATGCGCAGCAGGTGCGAGCGAAGGTAGAAGGCGGTCTGCGTCGCCTTCGCGGTCGGTCGCCCCCAATCGTCGCGGGCGAGCAGGCGGCGGACGAAGAAGCGGTCGGACGCAGTCAGCCGCGCGCCATCCTCATAGAGGACGCCTCGCAAGCGCAATGCCCGTTCCAGGTGCGGCGCGATACCATGCAGCGATGCGCGTGCCCTGAGCGACGCCAGCGCCATGGGCGCCTCGAACGCCTCGAGCAGGCAATGAAGGTCCCAGAGGTTGCGAATCCCGCCCGAAAGGTCGCCATCGGCAAACAGGTGCGCGACGGCGTGGCAGACCATGTCCTCGTGCGACAGCACACGCAGGCCGTTCGACAGCGGGACACTGTTTGCCAGCAAGGCGCCCGCATCGGGCGTGGGGCGGGCGGTCAGGGGGAGGATCGTGTGGTGGACGTCGATCATCCGGTCGCGCTCGCGATGGATCAGCGGCGGCAGTTCGTGCATCCATCGCCGGTAATAGGCGTCGTCATAGGCGTCGGGCTTCACCCATTCCCAACCAGCCGCCAGCAGCGCCGCCTCGACGGCATCGAGCGCGTCGCGGGGCACCAGGATGTCGAGGTCGCCGATGCTCCTGCCCTGCCCCGCCGAAAGGCCGGCGGCGACATAGGCGGTGCCCTTCAGCAACACGACGGGAATGCCGAGCGGAAGCAGCGCTTGCGACGCCATCTCCGCCTCCCACAGCGCGAGCGTGCGGCCCTGCTCGGCCGCGGCGCGCGCGTCCGCCAGGATGCGCTCGACGGTGGCTGGCATGGGCAGCCCGTGCAACCGATGGGCGAGCGTCCCGAGGATCTGTTCCGCGCGCGCCGAGGTGATGAGGCCGGTCCAGCCGGCGGCGTCCAGCTCGCTGGTCATGGTGGGATCGCGCAGTGCCCGGACCAGCAAAGCGCCGCTCACGCGGCTTGCTCCCACAGCCGCTCGACCATGGCGACCGCTGTCCGGGTATCGGGATAGTCGATGGCGTGCGCAGGCACGGCTGCGACCAGCCAGGTGAGCGCGTCGAAGCCGCGTTCGCCAAGCGCGACATAGTTGGTGGAAGCCTGGGTCAGCCGCACGAAGGTCTCGGCCGGGGGCACGGGCCGCACATCAGGCGCATGGCCGAAGCTCGGGAAGAGGATCGCGACTGGGCGTGCGGGCACGTCCATCGCCGCCACCGACGCAGCGTCGGGCTTGAGGTGGCGGATGTCCCCCTTGGGCGTGTCCGGCTGGAGCGGGCCGAAGCGGGCGTCGGGCAGCGCCTGTTGGACCACGCCGATCGCCTGGTTCTTCAGGCTCACCAGCCGGGGGAAGCCGTGGACCAGTCCGGTGGCAGGATCGAGCAGCGCGAACTCGTCGCCCATCAGCCGCCAGCCGCGCGCCATCAGCAGTGCGGCGAGGGTCGACTTGCCCGCACCCGACACGCCGGTCATCAGCAGCGCGCGCCCGTCGCGCTCGACCGTGGCGGCGTGGAGCAGCAGATAGCGACGCTGGCCGAGCGCCATCTGGAGGTTCATGCCCATTTCGGCTGCGAGCAGCCCCAGGCGCAGCGGCAGGGGCGCGGCCTCCGGTAGCAGATAATCGCCGCCGAGGGTGATCGACGGCCGCACCCGCCTGCGCCAGGGCCGCAAAGCGAACAGCCGAACGGTGAAGTCGGGGATGCCATCGCGCGGCTTCGGGTAGTCGTCGTAGAGCGTCGCCAGCGCCGTGACCGGCGCGCGCCAGTCGGAGCCGACGCGGAACCCGACCGGTCCGATCCGAAGCTGAAAGACGTGCCTCACCCGCGCCGCACCAGGCCCAGGCTCACGAGCTCGACTAGCCGTGCCTCCAGCGCATCAGGGTCGGCGTCGGCGAGGTCGTAGCGCGCGGCAAGGCGCGCGAGCAATTCGGGGAGCGTTGCCGGCGCGCCGCCGAGCGCCTCAAGGATCTCCGGCACAGGCGCCGCGACGAGATGCGTCTGGCCCGACGCGCGGTGATAGAGGGCTGTGAGCTCGTCGAGCGACACCAGCCGCAGCACGCCTGCGGGAGGCGCGTGATAGCGGACCAGCCCGGCCTCGGCCGCAGCCATGCGGGCGGTCGCCGTCCTGCCGATCAGCCGCGCGGCATCTGCAGCGAGGCGAAGCAGGTGAATCCGCTGGTCCCGGACTGCAGGCGGCGGATGTAGTTGGTGTAGGCGCGCGATTGGTCGTGGGTGGTGCCGGGCAGGTTGACGCCGCTTTGAAGCGTGCGCTTCACGTCGGCGGCGCGAAACGGGCGTTGCGCCGCCGGCTGCGCGCCGGGGGTGCCGGCGGGCACGACATCGCCATTATCGGCGATGTAGCGGCCCGCGCGGCCCGGATCGGGCACGGGGATCTCGCACAGCGAAACCGAGGCGGCGGTGTTGGCCAGCGCCGGACGGATCGACACCACTGCCGAGGCGCCCGCGGCCCCCAGCAGCAGCGTGCGGCGGCCAAGGCCGGAGCCCGCGCGCGCGGCTGGTGAGGTGTCTTCGTCGTTCACGGCTCTCCTGTGTTGGATGCGGCCGCGTTGCGCAATCCCAAAGCCGCAGGCGGGATGCCGTCCGCCGTGTCGCTGTGGGACGTTCCCGCCGCGTCGAGCCTAGCCTATAGGGCGGCCATGGCCATCGGTTCAGGGATTCGCACGCTAGCCGCCGCCGGGGTCGCGGTCGCCGGAAGCGTCGCCGGATTCCTGCTGGGGGCAGACATCAATGCGGTCGCGGTGGCAGCCGTCGCTGGCCTTGCGGCGGTGCTGATCGCGGCGTCGGGCGAAGCGCCAGAGAGCCTGCCGCGGCCGCAAACCCGCTCGGTTCCCAACGAGCCCGATGTGCAGGCGCTGATCGACGCGCTCGCTGGACCGGTGCTGGTAACCTCGGGCACGCAGGTTTCCTGCGCAAACCAGGCGGCGCGCGCGCTGCTGGGCGCGCACATCGTCGGCCAGGACGTGCGGATCGCGATCCGGCACCCGGCTGCCGCCGAGCGGCTGGTTGCGGACCCGGCAGACGGGCCCGGCAGCACCACCCACCTGGTCGGCATCGGCACCCGCGAACAGCGCTGGGAAATGCGGGTGCGTCCGCTCGGCAACGAACGCCGGCTGGTGCAGCTGGTCGACGAAACCCAGCTGCACGCCGCCGAGCGGATGCGCGTCGACTTTGTCGCCAACGCCAGCCACGAACTGCGCACCCCCCTCGCCTCGCTGCGCGGCTTTGCCGAGACGCTGCGCGAGGAAGCGGGCGAGGACTCGGAGCTGCGCGAGCGCTTCCTGGGCATCATGCTGGGCGAGACCCAGCGCATGCAGCGGCTGATCGACGAGCTGATTTCGCTGTCGCGGATCGAGGCCAGCAAGTTCCGCGCGCCCGACACCGTCGTGGTGCTGGACGCGCTGGTGCGCGAGGTGCGCGGCGCGCTGGTCGACCTGCACGGCGGGCGCGGCGGCGACCTGGTGCTGGAAGTGGCCGAGGTGCCGCCGGTGGTGGGCGATCGGGCGCAGCTGTCGCAGCTGCTCCACAATCTGGTAGGCAATGCCATGGCCTATGGCCGGCCGGGAACGCCGGTGCGGGTCGAGCTTCAGCCGCTGGGCGAAATGGTGCGGCTGCGCGTCGTCGACCAGGGCGAAGGCATTCCGCCCGAACATCTGCCGCGCCTGACGGAACGCTTCTATCGCGTGGACGCAGGGCGCAGCCGTTCGGTCGGCGGCACCGGCCTGGGCCTCTCGATCGTGCGCCACATCGTTGAGCGGCACCGCGGGCGGCTCGACCTCGCCAGCACGGTCGGTGTTGGAACCACGGTCACCGTATTGCTGCCGGCAGCCGACGAGGCCGTGTCATAAAAGCGCAATCAACCATGCGGATGGGCGAGAGGTGCGAACGTGCGAGTCCCGCGCCCGCTGTGGAGAAGACGACGATGATCCGCCGTATCGCGATGGTCACCGCTGCGCTGCTGGCGCTGGGGGCATGCGATCGCAACGTATCACGGGACCAGATTCGGGTGGTCGGCTCCTCGACCGTCTTCCCCTTCACCACCGCAGTGGCGGAGGCGATGATCAACGCCAATCCCGCCCTGCGCGCGCCCGTGATTGAATCGACCGGCACGGGTGCCGGCGTGAAGCTGTTCTGCGGCGGCGTCGGCCCCCAACACCCCGACATCCTCGACGCGTCGCGGCGCATCAAGAAGTCCGAGATGCAGGGCTGCATCGCGAACGGCGTGAAGGACGTGATGGAAGTGCAGGTCGGCGTCGACGGCGTCGTGCTGGCAGAGGCGAACAACGGCCCCAAGCTGCAGCTGAACGATCGTGACGTCTATCTGGCGCTGTCCGCCAACCCGCTCGGCAAGCCGAACACGGCGCGCTTCTGGAGCGACGTCAATCCGGACTTGCCGCACATCCCGATCCAGGTGTTCGGCCCGCCTTCCACCAGCGGCACGCGCGATGCCCTGGTCGAACTGGTGATGGTGCCCGCCTGTGAGGCCGCGATGCCCGAGGCCAAGGCGATGAAGGACAGCAACAAGGAACGCTACGAAGACCTCTGCACGCGCATCCGCGACGATGCCGCCTATGTCGACAAGGGCGAGAACGACAATCTGATCGTGCAGAACCTGTCCACCAACCCCAATGCGATCGGCGTGTTCGGCTTCAGCTATCTGGAGGAGAACCGCAGCCGCTTGCACGGCGTGCCGCTCGACGGGGTGACGCCGTCCTACGAGACGATCTCGTCGGGCACCTATCCGGGTGCGCGGCCGCTGTTCCTCTATGTGAAAAAGGCGCACCTGCGCGCGGTGCCCGGCATGACCGACTTCCTGGCGCGCTATGCCGATTCGTGGAACCCCGATGGCCCGCTGACGCGGCGCGGCATGATCGCGGCACCCGAGGCGGTGCGCACCGCCGCGCGCGCGGTCATCGCCCAAGGCACCCCTCTCGACCCCTCCGTCCTGCATTGATCCGAGCATGAGCAGCTTTGCCCTTTTCTTCCTGCTGATCGGCCTTGCCCTCATCGGCTGGATCGTCGCCCGCACGCGCGCCGGCAGCTTCGTGCGCCGCGGCGACGCGCGCCTGCACTCGCTGCCCAGCCAGCACGGCTGGTACATGGCGATGTGGGTAGCAATCCCTGCCCTGCTGTTCCTTGCCGTGTGGTCGGCGATCGCGCCGCAACTGGCCGAGGAAGCGGTTCTCGCCAGCCCGGCTGCCGCCACGCTTCCCACAGACGGGTTCGAGCGCGCCGCCGTGCTCGCCGAGGCCCGCGCGCTCGCCAACGGCAATGCCTATGGCGCATTCAACCCGCTGTCGGAGCCGCTGGTGCCGGTCTATGCCGCGGCGCAGTCACGCTACCTGTGGATCGGCACGGGGGTGGCGCTGCTGCTCGCCTTTGCGGGTGCTGCATTCGCCTTCACCCGCATCCGCCCGGATTTTCGCGCGCGAACCCGGGTCGAGCGGGCGGTGATGCTGGCGCTGCTCGCCGCGTCGCTGATCGCGATCCTCACGACGCTGGGCATCTTCCTGTCGCTGCTGTTCGAAAGCGGGCGCTTCTTTTCCATCGTGCCGATCGGCGATTTCCTGTTCGGCACCCGCTGGAGCCCGCAGGTGATCCGCGCCAGCGATCCTGGCGCGACGCTGGGCGCGGTGCCGCTGTTCTGGGGCACCTTCTTCATCGGCGCGGTGATCGCGATGCTGGTCGCGATCCCGTTCGGGCTGATGAGCGCGATCTACCTCACGCAATATGCGCGGCCGACGACACGCCGCTGGATGAAGCCGATCCTGGAGATCCTCGCCGGCATTCCGACGGTGGTCTACGGCTATTTCGCGGCGCTGACGGTCGGACCGGCGATCCGCGACCTGGCCGTGATGCTGGGCATGCCCTACGCCAGCTCGGAAAGCGCGCTTGCGGCAGGGCTGGTGATGGGCGTGATGATCATCCCGTTCGTCTCCTCGATGGCGGATGACTCGATTGCGGCGGTGCCCGGATCGATGCGCGACGGCAGCCTGGCGATGGGCGCCACCACATCGGAGACGATCCGCCGCGTGCTGCTGCCCGCCGCCCTGCCCGGCGTCGTCGCCGGCATCCTGCTGGCCGTCAGCCGCGCGATCGGTGAAACCATGATCGTGGTGATGGCCGCATCGGGCGCCGCCAACATCACGCTCAACCCGTTCGAGAGCACCACCACCGTCACCAAGCAGATCGTCGACCTGCTGACCGGCGAGGCGGAGTTCGACAGCCCCAAGACGCTGGCAGCGTTTGCCCTTGGGCTGACGCTGTTCCTCGTCACCCTTCTCCTCAACATCGTCGCGCTTCGCGTCGTGAAGCGCTATCGGGAAGCGTATGAATAGCCCCATCGTCGCGGGCATCCCCGCCGCCGGGCACGAACCGGCCGAGCGTCGCCCCACCGACTGGAAAGCGCGGGCGATGCAGCAGCGCATCCGCCGCCGCTATGCCGCCGAGCGACGCTTCCGGGCGCTGGGCTTCCTGGCGGTGCTGATCTCGGCCGGGTTCCTGGCGTTCCTGCTGGTGTCGATGCTGAGTGCCGGCATCGGCGGGTTCCAGCGCGCGCAGGTGGCGCTGCCGATCGACCTGCCCGCCGCGCAGTTGGAGGTGACTCCGGCCCAATTGACGAGCGCGGGCGCCGACCTGGCCCTGTCGGGCGCCGGGCTGGAGAACACGACCAGCCTCGCTGCGATGAAGGCGTTCGGCGAGGAACAGCCGGTGATCGCCGACAGCGCGTGGCTGACCGTGCGCGACGCGATCAAGGCCGATCCCACGCTGCTGTCGCGCCGCACCACCCTGTTCGTGCCGGCAGCCCCCGGCATCGAGGAAGCCTATAAGTCGGCCGGGAGCCCCGCCGCCGAGCAGATGGTCCAGCGCCTCAAGGCAGCCGGCGCGATCCGCAGCGGCTTCAACTGGAGCTTCCTGACCGGCGCGGATTCGACCGATCCGACCGCCGTCGGCATCTGGGGTGCGCTGAAAGGCTCGCTGCTCACCATGGCGATCACGCTGCTGATCGCCTTCCCGGTGGGCGTGCTGTCGGCGCTCTACCTTGAGGAATATGCCCCCAAGAACCGCTGGACCGACCTGATCGAGGTGTCGATCAACAATCTGGCGGCAGTCCCCTCGATCATCTTCGGCCTGCTCGGCCTCGCGCTGTTCCTCGGCACGTTCAACCTGCCGCGGTCGGCGCCGATCGTCGGCGGGCTGACGCTTGCGCTGATGATCATGCCGGTGATCGTCATCGCCGGGCGCAACGCCATCAAGGCGGTGCCGCCCTCCATCCGCGACGCAGCACTGGGCGTCGGCGCGAGCCCGGTGCAGGTCGTGTTCCACCATGTCCTGCCGCTGGCCCTGCCCGGCATCCTGACGGGCACGATCATCGGCATGGCGCGTGCGCTGGGTGAGACCGCGCCCTTGCTGATGATCGGCATGCGCGCCTTTATCGTCCAGCCGCCGCAGGGCCTGGCCGATCCTGCGACGGTGCTGCCGGTGCAGATCTTTCTCTGGTCCGACCAGGTCAGCCGCGGCTTCATCGAGAAGACCTCGGCCGCGATCCTCGTGCTGCTGGCGTTCCTGCTCGCGATGAACGCCTTCGCCATCTACCTCCGCAACCGCTTCGAGACCCGCTGGTGAACCATAGCCCCACATCCGCCACCGCGCCCAAGATGTCGGCGCGCGACGTCAACGTCTTCTACGGCGACAAGCAGGCGATCAAGGATGTCTCGATCGACGTCGACATGGACCGGGTGACCGCGTTCATCGGCCCTTCGGGCTGCGGCAAGTCGACCTTCCTGCGCACGCTCAACCGGATGAACGACACGGTGTCGAACGCGCGGGTGACCGGCGACATCCGGCTTGATGGCGAGGACATCTACGACAAGTCGATGGACGTGGTGCAGCTGCGCGCCCGCGTCGGCATGGTGTTCCAGAAGCCCAACCCCTTCCCCAAATCGATCTTCGAGAATGTCGCCTATGGCGCGCGCATTCACGGGCTCGCGCCCAGCCGCGCCGACCTGGAGGGGATCGTCGAACGCTCGCTACAGCGCGCTGGCCTGTGGGAAGAGGTGAAGGACCGGCTGTCGGACAGCGGCACCGCGCTTTCGGGTGGCCAGCAGCAGCGGCTGTGCATCGCTCGCGCCATTGCGGTCGATCCGGAAGTGATCCTGATGGACGAGCCCTGCTCGGCACTCGATCCGATCGCGACCGCCAAGATCGAGGAGCTGATCCACGCGCTGCGCGGGCGCTATGCGATCGTGATCGTCACCCACAACATGCAGCAGGCGGCCCGCGTGTCGCAACGCACCGCCTTCTTCCACCTGGGCAATCTGGTGGAATATGGCGTCACGTCCGAGATCTTCACCAATCCGCGACAGGAACGGACGAAGGATTATATTACCGGCCGCTACGGCTGAGGAGAGCAGCATGCCCACGGGCCACGAACATACCGTCAAGGCGTTCGATGCGGAGATCGGACACCTGCGCGCGCTGATCTCGCAGATGGGCGGGCTTGCCGAACAGGCGATCTCCGACGCGATGCTGGCGTTGCAGCGCAACGACCCGACGCTGGCCAAGGAAGTTCGCGCGGCAGACGAAAAGATCGACGCGATCCAGGCCGAGGTCGAGCGGCTGGTGGTGCGCGTCATCGCGCTCAGGGCCCCGATGGCGGACGACCTGCGCGAGGTGGTCGCCGCGCTGAAGATCGCGGCGGTCGTCGAGCGCATCGGCGACTATGCCAAGAACATCGCCAAGCGGGTGCCGATGATCCACCACGGCGAGGATCGGATCGAGGCGGTGTCGTTGCTGCCCGCCATGGCGCAGATGGCCAGCGACATGGTGCACGACGTGCTGGACGCCTTCTCGGCGCGCAACGCGGACGCGGCGATGGCGGTGTGCGAGCGCGACCATGCGCTGGACGATTTCTACGACAGCATCTTTCGCACGCTGGTAACCTTCATGGTCGAGAACCCGCGCACCATCGGCCAGGTGGCGCACCTGCTGTTCGTGGCGAAGAACCTGGAACGGATCGGCGATCACGCCACCAACGTGGCGGAGATGGTCTATTTCGCGGCAACCGGACGCTATCTGAGCGGACGCGAGCCCCAAGAGAGCTCGGAGCGCTGAAGGACGTCATGGCCAAAGCTAGCATGCTGCTCGTGGAAGATGATGCGGCGCTCGCCGAGCTGCTCGCCTATCATTTCCGGCGCGAGGACTTCGACGTCCGCCACACGCCCGACGGCGAGGAGGCGCTGCTGCTTGCGCGCGAAGCGACGCCCGACCTGGTGCTGCTCGACTGGATGGTCGAGGGGCTGTCGGGGATCGAGGTGTGCCGCCGCCTGCGCCGCGCGCCCGAAACGGCGAACGTGCCGATCATCATGCTCACCGCGCGCGGCGAGGAAGAGGACCGGGTGCGCGGGCTTGAAACCGGCGCCGATGACTATGTCACCAAGCCCTTCTCCCCGCGCGAGCTGGTCGCGCGCGTGAAGGCCGTGCTCCGCCGCGTGCGCCCGGCGCTGGCCGGCGAGACGCTCGCCTATGCCGATATCGAGATGGACACTGTGGGCCACAAGGTGCGCCGCGCGGGCGAGATCGTGCCGCTGGGGCCGACCGAGTTCCGCCTGCTCAAGCATTTCCTCCAGCATCCCGGCTGGGTCTTCTCGCGCGAGCGGCTGCTGGATGCCGTGTGGGGCCGCGACACGGAGATCGAGACCCGCACCGTCGACGTCCATATCCGGCGGCTGCGCAAGGCGATCAACGGCGACGGGCTGCCCGACATCATCCGTACCGTTCGGTCGGCAGGCTATGCGCTGGATGCGGGCAACTGAAACTCGTTACGGATAGATTCCGAAAATGGCGCGTTGAGGGTCCGCTGTTTCAATTTTCGGGAGAAGATACCATGAAGCTCCTTGCTCTTGCCGCCGCCCTGACCCTCAGCGGCGCGGCCGTCGCCCAGACCACTCCGGGCCAGACCACCCCGCCGACCGACGCCACCGGCTCGATGGGCACCACCACCGACACTACGACGACGACCGGCACGGACACCACCACGACTACCAGCGACACGACCACGGCAGCGCCGTCGTCGACCATGACCCCGTCGACCACCGGCCCGATCACCTTCGCGCCGCCGGCAACCACCCCCGCCCCGGCCGCGCAGGAAAACTATCCGGTGTGCTCGCGCACCGTGAAGGACAGCTGCCGCAACCCCGGCGGCAAGTAACGCCTAAGCGCCCCAAGCGCCACGGACGCGC
This sequence comes from Sphingomonas sp. PL-96, assembly GCF_020707215.1. Lineage (GTDB taxonomy): Bacteria > Pseudomonadota > Alphaproteobacteria > Sphingomonadales > Sphingomonadaceae > Sphingomonas. The sequence goes on along the minus strand of NZ_JAJFET010000001.1, from coordinate 458,530 downwards.
GCCTTCCTAGCGGAGGGCGCGCGTTTGTGTGTCTAGGCGCGGGGAGCTGCGTATGCGCCTCCGGCGCTATCCTTCGGGAGTGGTGAATCCGGCGCGACGCCATTGCGCCCTTCGCAGAGACCTCGCCTGGCCCCGGGTGCGGACAGAAACGACCGCGGCGGCTGCTCAGGCCCGCTCCAACGGCGCTCGCCGTCTTACGCCCCTACTCCTCCACCAGCTTCATCAGCCGGCGTTCGACCGGGGCGAGCACCGGGCCCAGTTCGTGCCCGCGCTTCAGCACCGCGCCGACTTCGTTGACCAGCGCCCACATGCCCTGGCGATTGCGAAGCGCGGGGCGCTTTTCGATCCGGAACTCGGGCCGTTCGGCGGTACGGCGGAAGCAGGAGAAGACGGCGGCATCGCGGCCGAGGTCAATCGCATAGTCGCGCCAATGCCCGGCCGCGACCATCCGGCCGTAGAGGTCGAGGATGCGCGTAAGCTCGGCGCGCTCGAAGCCGATCTGGCTCGGGCGGGCGGCGCTGGCGGGAAAGGGCGTGACGACTCCCATCAGGCGCGGTTGCGATGCTCTTCTGCTTCAGCGACCGCCATATCCAGGCGGCGGCGCAGCGCCTCCAGCTCGCAGCGCAGCGTCTCGATCTTTTGCCCCTGCGGATCGTGCAGGTCGCGGCACGGGGTGCCATAGGGAACGAAATCGCGCTGATAGGCGGTGGAATCGACCAGAGTCGGACGCGCCGGAATGCCGACCATCACCGCCCCTTCCGGAACGTCGCGCGTGACCACGGCATTGGCACCGACGCGGGCGCGCGGGCCGACGATGATGGGCCCGAGCACCTGCGCGCCGGATCCGACGATCACGCCATCGCTCAAGGTCGGGTGGCGCTTGCCGGCGATGCCATTGTCCGGGCTCGTGCCGCCCAGCGTGACGTTCTGGTAGATGGTGACGTTGTCGCCGATCTCCGCGGTCTCACCGATCACGGTGAAGCCATGGTCGATGAAGAAGTTGCGGCCGATCTTGGCGCCCGGATGGATGTCGATCACGGTCAGAAAGCGCGAGAAGTGGTTTACCGCGCGCGCCAGGAAGAACAGCCGCGCCTGGAACAGGCGATGCGCGATACGATGGAAGCCAAGCGCCCACACGCCAGGGTACAGCAGGATTTCCGCGCGCGAACGCGGCGCCGGGTCCCGGGCCTTGATCGAATCGAGATATGCGCCGAGCCGCCCGGCCATGCTGTTTCCTTCCACGGTCGCCGACATTTAGGACGAGCCGCTGCGGATTTCCAGCAACACCGCGCAGATTGCGGGCCACAGCCGCGGCTATCGCATGAAGGGGCCCGCAATCGCTGGCAGGTGATCGACTGGCTCGATAAGAATACGGCCATGAGCACCACCTATCTGCCGACGCTGAAGCAGCTGCAATATCTGGTCGCGCTTCGCGACGCCGGCCACTTCGGCCGCGCGGCAGAGGCGTCCTACGTCACGCAGTCTACGCTGTCGGCCGGCATCCGCGAGTTGGAAACGCTGATCGGGGTGACGTTGGTCGAGCGCACCCGCCGGGTGGTGCGGTTCACGCCGCTCGGCGAGGCGATCGTCGACAAGGCACGCACGGTGATCCGCGAAGCGGAGGAACTGGCCGACATGGCACGCGCCGCTGGCCGGCCGCTGTCGGGCGAGATGCGGATGAGCGTCATCCCGACGATCGCCCCGTTCATGCTGCCGCGCATCCTGCCGCGGCTGCGGGAGGAATATCCGGACCTCAAGCTCTTCCTGCGCGAGGAGCCGAGCCAGGCGGCGTGTGAAGCGCTGCACCACGGCCGGTCGGACTGCGTGCTGCTCGCCCTGCCCTTCGCCTGCGGTGACGTGGAGGTGGCGCCCCTGTTCGACGATCCCCTCTACTTGGCGGTGCCGGAGGGGGACGCGCAGCCTGGGGCGGGGCCGATGGTCGCGGACGACATCGATGCCGCGCGGCTGTTGCTGCTGGAGGACGGGCATTGCCTGAAGGACCACGCGCTGCGGGCCTGCCCCCACCCGGAGCTGCGCGGGCGCGCGACGATGCTGGGCACCTCGCTCCACACCATCGTGCAGATGGTGGACAACGGACTGGGCCACACGATGCTGCCGGAAATGGCGGTGGAAGCGGGCATCCTGGACCACACCCAGGTGGTCGCGCGCCGGATCGACGCGGCCAAGGCATCGCGACAGATCGCGCTGGTGTGGCGGCGCGCCTCCCCGCGCGAGCGGGACTTCCGGCTGCTGGCGAGCATGCTCTCCACCCCGCAATGACCACAACTCGTCCCGGCGGGGTGGACAGACCGTGTCTCCGGAAGGTTCGATCGGGTGCTCCAGGCGTCCTGGCGACCTGCGCACAACCGTATCCGTTGAGGAGAAACTGATGTTCCGTCTTCCGATCGTATCCGCTCTGGCCGTCGTTGCCGCAACCGCGGCACCGGCGCTGGCGCAGACCACGACCGCGACGCCCGCCCCCCAGACGGCCCCGCAGACCAGCACCCCTGCGGGCACCACGCCCGTCACTCCGGCCGCCCCCGGCGCAGCACCGAATGCGCCCGCCAAGCCGAACCCGGCCGTCGGCGGCGCTCAGATGGCACCCAACAAGACGATCGTCGAGAACCTGACGGCGGCACCGAACCTTTCGACGCTGGTCAACGCGCTCAAGGCCGCAGGCGTGAACACCGCGCTTGCCGGCCCCGGCCCCTTCACCGTCTTCGCACCCGACAATGATGCGTTCGGCCGCCTCGCTCCGGGGACCATGGACACGCTGCTGAAGCCGGAGAACAAGGAAACCCTGGCAAAGATCGCGAACTATCACGTCGTGTCGGGCAAGCTCGACGCCGCAACGCTGAAGACGCAGATCGAAAGCGCCGGGGGCACGCTGACGCTGACGACCGTCGCCGGCCAGCCGCTGACCGCGGGGCTGGAGAATGGCGCGATCACGCTGACCGACGCCAATGGCACCAAGGCCTATGTCACCACCTATGACGTCAACCAGGCGAACGGCGTGTTCCACGTCGTGAACGGCGTGCTCGTCCCCAAGCTCGGCTGAATCTGCGCGGGAGGGGGGCTGGCCCCTCCTCCTGCACTATCTGGATAAGCCTTGGAGAGGTTGGGGCACGCGGGGCGTCTCGCGAAGACGGAGCCGACCTCAGGACCAACGGCCTGACCTTCAGCGCCAGCGACTCGCTGCTCCGCTGTCGGCCTCGCGCGCTTCCACCCAGCTTGCGCCATCCGCCCGGCGCTCGCGCTTCCAGAACGGAGCCTCTGTCTTCAGCCGGTCGATCAGAAAGGTGCAGGCCTCCAGCGCGGCATGACGATGTCGGGCGGCGGTGGCGACCAGCACGATGCGCTCGCCGGGTGCCATCGGCCCGACGCGGTGCACCACTGCCACCGCCTGCAACTGCCAACGCGTGGCGGCTTCCTCCGCCAGGCCGTGCAGCACCGCCTCGGTCATGCCAGGATAATGTTCGAGCGCCAGTTCGCTGACGCCATCGTCGGCGCGCACGAAGCCGGAGAAGCTTGCCACCGCACCGGCATCCGCACCCTCGACGCTGGCGAGCGTCGCTGCCAGGTCGATCGGCTCCGCCTGGACGACCGCGCGGATCATCCGCCCGTCACCGGCGGGAAGATCGCGATCTCTCGCGCGCCTTCGATCGATGCGTCGGGGCCGACGAAGCGCTGGTCGACCGCAGCGCGCAACCGCGCGCGATCGGCAAGGGCTTCGGCATGCGCGGGGCTCTTGCCCGAGAGCCATTCCACCAGCGCACCGACCGTGGCGATGCCCGCCGGCGGCTCGACGGTCTCGGCACCGGTACCCACCGCCTCGCGCACCCAGGCGAAATAGAGCATGGTGATCGGCATCAGCTGTCCATGTGCTTCAGGCCGACGCGAAGATAGTCCCAGCCGGTTACCAGCGTGAGCACGGCCGCGCCCCACAGGCAGGCGAGGCCCACAGCGCGCACCCACCAGATGTCGGGTACCGCCCCCGCGAGGATGAGCGCGCCGAATGCAACCAGCTGCAGCGTCGTCTTCCACTTCGCCAGCTGCGACACGGGAAGCGACACCTGGAGGCCGGCCAGGAACTCGCGCAGTCCCGACACCGCGATCTCGCGCAGCAGGATCACCAGCGCCGCGATCAGGTGGATGCCGGTGATCAGCGTCGTGTCATGGCGCGTGCTGACCAGCATCAGGATCACGGCAGCGATCATGATCTTGTCTGCGATCGGATCCAGGAACACGCCCAGCTTCGATACGGTGCCGTTCGAGCGGGCGAGATAGCCGTCGAAATAATCGGTCACGCCCATCAGGCAGTAGAGCGCAAAGGCGATCGCATAACCCGCATGCCATTGCGGCCACCACAAAAAGGCGACCAGCAGGGGTACCGCGAAAATCCGCGACAGCGTGAGGATGTTGGGAAGCGTCAGCACGCGCGGGGGTCTAGCACCGCCCCCCAAGCCGCGAGAAGCGCTAATCGCGCATTGAAGCGGCTCGCCCGGCTGGGCTATGCCGGGTGCCACAAGCCTGCGCGATGCAACGACATAAGGTACTGACGACACGATGCTGAATGCGCTCGGGCTGCTCAGGAAGCGCCGCTTCCTCCCCTTGTTCGTCACGCAATTCCTGGGCGCCTTCAACGACAACCTGTTCAAGCAGGCGGTCGTGCTGTTCGCGACCTATCAGATTTTCGCCGATGCGCAGGCGGAACAGAATTTCAACGCGCTGGCGACGGCGCTGGGCATCCTGCCGTTTTTCGTGCTGTCGGCGCTGTCGGGGCAGCTGGCCGACACCAGCGACAAGGCGCGCATCATCCGCATCGTGAAGACGGCGGAGATCGGGATCATGATCCTGGGCGCCGTCGGCGTGTTCCTGGCGCAGGCGGGCTGGATCAACCTGGGGCTGGCGCTGATGCTGGGCGCGGTGCTGTTGCTGGGCACGCACTCGACATTTTTCGGGCCGATCAAATACGCGATCCTGCCGCAGCATCTGAAGGACGACGAGGTGCTGGGCGGCACGGGCCTGGTGGAGGCCGGGACCTATCTCTCGATCCTGCTGGGCACGGTGATTGCCGGCTGGATCACGGTCGAGCATTCCGCGCTGCTGGTGATCGGCATCGCGCTGATCGGCTGGGTCACCGGCCGGATGGTGCCGAGCGCACCGCGGCTGGGGGCCGAGCTCAAGCTCAACTACAATCCCTTCACCTCCTCGTGGCGGCTGGTCGCGGCGACGATGCATATCCGCCGGCTGTTCCTGGCGATCCTGGCGATCAGCTTTTTCTGGACGATCGGGTCGGTGATGATCGTGATCTTCCCACCGCTGGTGAAGAATGTGCTGACCGCCAACGAGCGAGTCGCCAGCCTCACCATCGCGATCTTCTCGGTGGGCGTGGCGATCGGGTCGGTGGTGATCAACGCGCTGCTGCGCGGCAAGGTGTCGGCGAAATATGCGCCCGCCTCGGTGATCGCGATGGGCGCGGCGGTCGTCGCATTGTCGCTGGAATCGCGCGGCTGGGTGCAGGCGCCGGCGGGTACGCTGTACGGCTTCCACGATTTCCTGATGCAGCCGCGCGCGATCGGGCTGCTCGCGACGATGCTGGCGATCTCCGTCACTGGCGGCATGTTCGTGGTGCCGCTTTATGCGTTCCTGACGACCACGGTCACCAAGGACCAGACCGCGCGCACGGTGGCCGCCAACAACATCGTCAATGCCGGCGCGATGACGGTTGGCGCGGTGGTGGTGAGCCTGGTGAGCGCAGCGGGCGTGACGCCGGAGGACATGCTGCTGGTGGTGGCCGGCATGTGCGTGCTCTCGGCGTGGCTGGCGTGGAAACTGCACTGCGCCTGCGACTGAGGCCATTCGGATCGGGGTAGTTCGTCGGTCCGTCCATCCTGGGCCACGATCGAACGTCATGCCGTGTCGGCAGATGCTGATGCGGGTCTCCGACTTCGCTCAGCCCCACCTCAGCACGAACGGTTGGGGCGCAGGCTGGCTTACAGCAAGACGCTGTAGAAGCAGACGAAGAAGGCGGTGAAGCTCACCACGAACAGCTTCAGGTCGTCCTCGCCGTTGCTGGTGGCCGACGTGCGGCGCGTGTCTGCCAGCGCGCGGCGGAACGGGTGCGAGGGGCTCGATACGGGGCGGGAGTCTCGATGCGCCATGCCCGCGATGGTAAGGATTTGTTTACCATTTGCACGCGGGCGGGAGATGGCTTCAGTCCCGAAATGGAACGAGGCAGGACGCGGTCCTGCCCCCTTCCGCTTTCGTGCTTCCGCGCAGGCGGGAGCCCAGGGTCCCGGACGCTGACGACCCTGGCTCTGCTTCGCCCTGGATGCCCGCCTGCGCGGGGATACGGTTCTTGTTCAGCGTTATGCGTCGGCGGGTCTCAAACGGCTCGCACGAACCGTTCGCGACTTGGCGCCGTTACGCCCGGGCGCGCAGCGGTTCCGGCGTCGTCAGCTGGGCCATGTCGACGCCCAGTTCCTCGGCGAACCAGGCGCTGGTGCGCGCCAGGCCGTCTTCCAGCGGCACGGTCGGCTCCCAGCCGAGCACTGCCTTGGCGCGGCTGATGTCGGGGCGGCGGCGGCGGGGGTCGTCCTGCGGCAGCGGGGCGTAGGTCACGCGGCCGTCGACGCCGGTCGCGAGCAGCACCTTCTCCAGCAGCTCGTTGACGGTGAACTCGGTCGGGTTGCCCAGGTTGACCGGCTCCATCGGGTTGATGTCGCTTTCCATCAGCCGCATCAGTGCGTCGACCATGTCGGACACATAGCAGAAGCTGCGGGTCTGGCTGCCGTCGCCATAGACGGTGATGTCACGGCCCGACAGCGCCTGGCAGATGAGGTTGGAGACGACGCGGCCGTCGTCCGGGTGCATCTGCGGGCCATAGGTGTTGAAGATGCGAGCGACGCGCACCTCCGCGCGCTTCATGCGGGCATAGTCGAAGGTCAGCGCCTCGGCAGCGCGCTTGCCCTCGTCATAGCAGGCGCGCGGGCCGGTGCAGCTCACCCAGCCGCGATAGCCTTCCGCCTGCGGATGCACTTCCGGGTCGCCATAAACCTCGCTGGTGGAAGTGAGCAGGAAGCGGGCGCCGGTCTTTTCGGCCAGCCGCAGCAGGTGGTTCGTGCCGACGACGTTCGTCAGCATCGTGTGCTCAGGGTCAGCCTGATACTGCGGCGGCGAGGCGGCGCAGGCGAGATTGTAGATGCGCGTGATGCGATCGGCGCGATCCAGCACCGCCTGGGGCAGCGGGTTGACGATGTCCGCCTCCACAAAGGTGAAGTTTGGCAGCGCCTCCAGCAGCCGCAGGTTGGACGGGCGCGCGGTCTGGAGGTTGTCGAGGCACAGCACCTCATACCCCTGCTCCACCAGCGACCGGCACAGATGCGAGCCGATAAAGCCCGCCCCACCAGCGACCAGCGCTACGCCAGCATTGTCCTGCGCCATGTTCCGCTCCTTCTTTTCGTTCTGTTCGTTCATCATGCGGCCCCTGCCAACGCGGTCTGCGGTTCCTGCCGCGCAGCCGCTTCACGGAGGTGGTGTTCCAGTTCGGCAGCGCGATGCGCGGCAGTGTGGGCGGCCAGCACGCGAGCGCGCGCAGCCTCCCCCATTGCCGCGGCGTCCGCGCCCTCGATGGCGGCGATCACGGCGGCGCCATCGTCAGCGAGCAGGATCTCCTGGCCGGGTGCGAACAGGTCGTCGATCCCGTCCCAGCGATCCGACACGATCGGGGTTCCGCAGGCGCCCGCCTCGAACAGGCGCACCGAGGGCGACCAGCCGGCCGCGATCATGTCCGCACGCGTCACGTTGAGCGTGAAGCGCGACGCCGAGTAGAAGTCGGCGTGCTCGGACGGCGGCAGATGGTCGATGCGATCGACATTGGCCGGCCAGTCGATCGTGTCCGGATACTGCGGCCCCGCCACGACGAAGCGGCGATGCGGCAGCGCGCGCGCCGGCGCCAGCAGCAGCCGCTCGAGCGTCGGCTGGCGATCGTCGCTGTAGGTGCCGAGGTAGGACAGGTCCCAGCGCTTCTCCGTGCCCGTCGGCGCATAAAGCGCCGGGTCGACCGAGCAGTAGAAGGCCCGTGCCGCGGGCGAGCCATAGTCGCGTTCAAGCCGCTCCAGCGTCGGCCCGCCGGTGAACGACAGATAGAGGTCGTAGCCGGGAATCACCTCCGGCGAGAGATATTCGAAATCGCCGCGGGTGAGCTTGGCGAGCGTCACCGGCGTGTCGATGTCGTAAAAGGCGGTTACGCCCTCCGCCACGTCCTGCACATAACGCGCGACCGCCACGCCTTCGGGCACATAGGAGCCGACGATCACCGCGTCGGCGTGCGCGATCTGCTCGCGCCATGCGTCCAGCCCCTCCAGGTCGGCATAGAATTCCAGCCGGCAATAGTCGGGATCGACGTGGTCGCGGTGCGATGCGTACCAGGGCACGTCCCGCTCCAGGAAGAGGATGTCATGCCCGCGCGCGGCATAGGCCTTCAGCAGCGCACGAAAGGTGGTGGCGTGGCCGTTGCCCCAGGAAGACGACAGCGAAAGGCCGAGGACGACGAGCTTCATGCGACTTCCCGCTGCCGCTCGGCATGGGCCTGGAACAGCTGGTCCACCTGCGCGCCGCGCAGCGTGTAGGTGTGTTCGGCGAGCACGCGCTTGAGCGCTGCCTGCCCGATCGCCTGCGCGCGTTCGGGGGTCAGCGCGGCGAGATGATCCGCCACGTCCTGGCCGTCGCGCGCGACCAGCACTTCCTCGTCCGGGATCAGGAACTGCTCGATGCCTTCCCAGGCGTCGGTGATGAGGCAGGCGGCAGCGCCCGCCGCCTCGAACACGCGGGTCGCAGGCGAGAAGCCGACGTTTGCCATGCTGTCGCGCGCCACGTTCAGCACCGCACGCGGGGTGCAGTTGAACGCGTTGTGCTCCGCCGTATAGACGTGCCCACGATGGCGGACGTTGGCTGGCATGGCCTTGGTCTCCCAGCCATTGCCGCCGATGAGGAACTGCTGCTCGGGGAGCGCGGCTGCGGCCTTGAGGAAGAACTCCTCCACCCGGGCTTCGCGGTCGGGCAGGCGATTGCCGAGAAAGGCGAGGTCGCAGGCGAAGCGCGGATCGGGTTCGACCGGGAAATGGGTCGTCGGGTCGAGCGCGTTGTAGACCGGCACGCAGTCGGCGGCGCCGAAACCCTTGTACGCGTTCACGACCGGCGGGCCGCCGCCATAGGTGAACACCGCGTCGAGATCCGGAAGCGCGCGGCGCACGGGATGGTCCGCGTCGGCGCGCATTTCGTCCAGGGTGGCCGCGGCGTCGACGTCCCAGAAGATCTTGAGCGCGTGCGGCGCGGCATGCTCGACGATGCCCTCCAGCAGTTCGCGGTCGAACACGCCCACGCCGTTCGCCTTGACGACGATGTCGGCATCGGCCGCTTCGGCAAGCACGCCGCGCATCGCCTCTTCGGTTGCGGGGTACACCACCGAGCGCGCCCAGTCCGGTGCGTCGATGTCCCGGTGCTTCTGGCGATCGAAGGCGTCGGGTTCGTAGAAGCTGATCTGGTAGCCGCGCTGCGCCAGGTCGCGCAGGATGCCGCGGTAATAGGTGGCGGCGCCGTTCCAGTAGGACGACACCAGGCTCGATCCGTAAAAGGCGATCTTCACGCCACGTTCCTCTCAACTTGCGGGGCGCCGAGGCTCGCGACGACGGCGAGCAGCTCGTCGACACGGTGGGCGCAGGTGTGGCGGGCGCGGATCGTCTCCAGCCCGGCGGCGGCGAGGCTCGCGCGCAGGTCCGGGTCGTTGCGCAACGCCGTCAGGTGGCGAGTCATCTCGGCGCCGTCGCGGGCGACGAGATAGTCGGTGCCCGGGCGGAACAGCCCCTCGGCATCCTCCCACGGCGCCGACACCAGCGGCAGCCCGCAGGCGAGCGCCTCGAACACGCGGATGGTGGGGATGCCGGGCAGGATGGTCGCGTAGTAGCGGCGCGGGACGTGCACGGTGGCGAGATGCTGGGCGAAGATCTCCGGTGCCTTCGCATTGGGCGCCCAGCCACGATAGCGCGCCCCGTGTGAGGCGAGCATCGCCTTGGCCTCGTCCGGATAACGCACGCCGTAGATGTCGAGCGGCAGGCCCGCGGCGTTTGCGGGGCGGAAGAGGAAATCCTCCAGTTCCTGCGTACGCTCGCCGTCGCCCCAGTTGCCGATCCACACCAAGCCCTCGCGCGCACCTTCGTGCACCGGCGGGTGGAAGTGGCGGGTGTCGGCAGCCTCGTGCCAGGTCCAGACGCGCCCTTCCCAGCCCCAGTGGCGATAGACCTCGGACAGCGTCTCGCCGAACGCGAGCACGCCGTCATAGCCCGACAAGTCGAACGCCCGGATTGCGTCGGGATCGCTAACGGCGCGGTGGTGGGTATCGTGGAACAACAGGGTGAAGCGGCCGCCTCGCTTGCGCAGATCACCAATGGCAGCGACCAGCGCGGGGTCGTTCCATTCGTGGACGATCACCAGCTCGGCATCGCCGACCAGTTCGGCGGGATCGGTGCCGGGCGAAAAGCTGTCCGATGACAGGTCCGGATAGGCAGTGCGATAGGGCTCCAGCCCCGCTTCCCCGCCATCGGCGAGCAGGTTGGCGAGGCTCCAGTTGCCCTCCGGCTCCAGCGTGCGGACGTCGTGGCCGCGGGCGATCAACTCGCGCAGCACGCCGCGCAGGAAATGCGCGTTGCCGTGGTTCCAGCACGATAGCAGCGAATGGGTGAAATAGGCGATCTTCATGCCGCGGCACTCCGCGTGAGGGTTGCGGCGGGCTCGAGCAGCGCGCGGTAGAGCGCGGCCATGTCGTGCGCAACGGCGGTCGGCGTGTAGCGCGCGGCGCGCTGCTTCGCGGCCTCGCCCATCGCGGCGCGATGCGCGGGATCGGCGCGCAGGCTCTCGATCGCGGCGACGAAGCCGTCCTCGTCCTGCGCCGCCACGAAGGTTGCGGCGCCGTCCCACAATTCGCGGAAGGTCGGCAGGTCGGCGAGCACCAGCGGGCAACCGGCAGCCGCCGCCTCCAGCACCGCCAGGCCGAACGGCTCGAACCGCGCGGCGGAAACAAAGATCGGGCGCTGGGCAAGCCATTCGGCCAGCTCCGCCTCGCCGAGCAGGCCGAGCGGGTCGAGGTGATCGGCCGGCACCTGTTCGCCGTGCGGCCCGACCAGCGCCCCGGCGGCGTGGAACGGCACGCTCAGGCGCGCAGCGACACGGTCGAGCGAGCGGGTCTGCTTGACCTGATCCCACAGCCGCCCCGCGGTGAACACGCAGTCGGCAGGCTCCCCCGCCCCTTCGACCAGCGGCCGGCGGCCGTTGTGAACGGCAAGCGGCAGCTCGGCCAGGCCATAGGTGCGCTGGATCACCGCGGCGAAGGCTGCGGTCGGCGCGACGACGCGGCTGGCGGCGCGGAAACCCTGTTCGGTAAGTGTGCGCTGCCAGCGATAGTCCGGCGGCAGCTTGGTGCCGTTGGCGGCATCCCACCAGGTTGCGAGACAGCCGTGGGCGACCGCCACCAGCGGCACGTCGAACGCGCCGCTCGCCGCCAGCGTCGGCATGTTGCAATGGACGAGGTCGAAGCCCCGCTCGCGCACCAATGAAGCCAGCGCCTCGCCGGCCTCGCGCACCGGCACGGGGCCGTCACACAGCCAGTCGAGCGGCAGCCCCGTCTCGATCAGCGGGATGCCCGCTGCCTCGACCGGCGCCCGCTGCGCCGCGTTCGGCTCCGGCCCGAGCACCGCCACCGTCGGCTCAAAGCCGAGCGGGGCGAGCGCACAGGCGAGATCGGTTGCGTATTGCCACACGCCGCCGACGGCGTCGGCGGTGATCAACACCCGCACCGCCATCAAGCGGCCCCTGCGGACGCGTCCGCCGCCGGAACGCCAATGGGCGCATTGATGCCGCGCGCCTCAGCCAACCAGCGGGCCAGCCGTGCGACGCCGTCATGCCAGTCGACGCGCTTGCCCAGGCCAAGGGCCTCCTGCGCCTTGCGCGTGTCGGCGACGAAATAGCGCTGGTCACCCGCTCGCCAGTCGGAGAAGCTCAGGTCGACATCGCGGCCGAGCACTTCGCCGATATAGGCGAGCAGCTGACGCAGGCTGATCGCATTGTCCGGGCCACCGCCCAGGTTGAACGCCTGGCCCGCGACCGCGTCGATGTTGCGCCATGCGGCGACATAGGCGTCGACCGCGTCCGACACGTCCAGGATGTCGCGGACCTGATGACCGTCGCCGTAGAGCGTGATCGGCTTGCCTTCGAGCGCGCGGATCAGGAAGTGGGCGACCCATCCCTGGTCTTCGGTTCCCATCTGGCGCTGACCATAGATGCAGCTCATCCGCAGCACCGCGGTCTTCAGACCGAAGCTGCGCGCGTAGTCGAGCACATATTGGTCCGCCGCGCCCTTGGAGCAGCCATAGGGCGTGTGGAAGTCGAGCGGCCGCGCCTCGCCGATGCCGTGCGCGCGAACTTCCGCGTCCACGGGACGATAGGCCTGATCCTCCAGCACGAAATCAAGGTCGATCAGGTCGCCGTATACCTTGTTGGTGGAGGCAAAGATCACCGGCGTCTCGGGCGAGCGCGTGCGGATCGCGTCGAGCAGGTTCAGCGTGCCGGCGATGTTGATCGAGAAATCGTCGCGCGGGTCCACCATGCTGGTGGTCACCGCCACCTGCGCCGCCAGGTGGAACACCGCCTTGGCACCGGCGGCGGCGTCCGCCAGCCGAGCCTCGTCGCGGATGTCCGAATGGAGGAAGTCGATGCGGTCGCCGTGGCGCTGCTGCAGCCAGGCGAGGTTGGTATCCACCCCCGCCCGCGACAGCGCGTCATAGACGAGCACCCGGTGCCCCTCGCCGGCCAGACGGTCGGCGAGGTTGGATCCGATGAAGCCCGCGCCGCCAGTGACCAGGATCGGCCGCGGGTCCGCCGCAGCGTTCCCCTCGCCCGTCATGCCACCAGGCCCCGCTTCTCCAGTTCGGAACGCATCTGCTCGACACGGTCCTGCGCGGTCTGCTGCGCGACCCATTCGGCGAGTTCGGCGAGCCCCTGCTGGAAGTCCTGCGTCGCGCGGAAGTCGAGCTTTTCGGCGGCCAGCGTCGTGTCGCAGAAGCAGTGGCGGATGTCGCCGATGCGCGCCTTGCCCACCACTTCGGCGGTCAGGTCGTTCTTGCCCATCGCCTTGGCGAGTTCCTCGGCCACTTCCTTGACGGAGCGATGGTTGCCCGAGCCGATGTTGAAGGTGCCGCCGACTGCCTGCGGCAGCACCAGCGCGTCGGCGAACGCGCGTGCCACGTCGCTGACATGCACGAAGTCGCGGCGCTGCTCACCGTCCTCGAAGATCAGCGGCGACTGGCCGTTCAGGAAGCGCGAGGCAAAGATCGCGAGCACGCCGGTGTACGGGTTCGACAGCGCCTGGCCGGGGCCATAGACGTTGAACAGCCGCAGGCACACGCCCTCGATGCCGTACGGCTCGGACATGATGTGCGTCGTGCGTTCCTGCACATATTTGTTGAGCGCGTAGATCGAGGCGAGGTTCGGGCGCTTCCACTCCGGCGTCGCGACGGGGCTGAGCGGGCGGCCCTGCGCGTCGGTCGGCTCCCAGTTCTTCTGCCCGTCCTTCAGCGTCTTGCGCTCGGCATTCTCGACGAGCTCACCATCGGCGTCGCGATAGAGGCCCTCGCCATAGATGCTCATCGACGATGCGGTGACGACGCGGCGCACCGGCTTGTCGATCAGCGCCTCGAACAGCACGGCCGTGCCGACGTCGTTGGTCGAGGTATAGCGCTCGACTTCGTACATCGACTGGCCGACGCCGACTTCCGCCGCGAGGTGGATGACGCTGTCGACGCCGTCGAGGGCCTTCAGCACCGCGTCCTTGTCGCGCACGTCCGCGCGGATCAGCTCGGCTTCCTTGTTGAGCATCTGCGAGCCGTCGGTCGCGCCATGGACCTGCTCGATCAGGCTATCGAGCACACGCACTTCGTTGCCGCGTGCCAGCAGTTCGTCGGCGACGAAGCGCCCAATGAATCCCGCCCCCCCGGTAATGAGAACTCGTTCCATTCTTCCTCCCGCTCTAGGCCCCGGCTGCATCCCCCAGCGGCGCCTGCGTTGACTTGGCTCGCCCAAGCCTGTTCAAAGGCTTGTGTCCGTGATGAGGAAAAGCTTCTTCTTCATCTTTGTTCCCTGAGTTCGTTCCGGATCGGAAACATTTTTGCGCGCGATGGGAACCAAAAGACGCCGCAATGCGCTTTCAGCATCTATGTTGATCCTGCCCGACGCGGGCGCGCATTGAGCGCGGCCGTCCTTCTTGCGCGTCACGGAAGCCATGATGAGGTTGGCGCGATCCTGAGTGGTCGGTCGGAGATCGTGCTCAACGCCGCCGGCCGTGCCGAGGCCGAGCGCCTGGCCGATCGCCTGGCGCGGACCCCGCTCACCGCGATCCACAGCAGCCCGCGCCGGCGGACCCGCGAGACCGCGGAGATCGTCGCTGCGCGCCACGGGCTGGAGGTGCTGCTGGTGGACGCGCTGGATGAAGTGGACTTCGGCGCCTGGTCCGGGCGCAGCTTCGCAAGCCTCCACGGCGACCCCGACTGGGACCGCTGGAACGCCGAGCGCGCGACCGCCCCTACTCCGGGCGGCGAGACCATGGCAGCCGCGACCGCACGCGCCGCGGCGCATGTCGCGTCGCTGGAGGCGACCGGCGGCACGGTGCTGTGCGTCAGCCACTGCGACGTGATCCGTGGGGTTGCAGCGCATTTTCTCGGGCTCAGCCTCGACCGACTGCTCGCGTTCGACTGTGCACCGGGCTCGCTCACAACACTGGCGCTGGCCGGGAGCCAGGGCCGGATCGTCACGCTCAACGAGGTGCCGCAATGACCAAGATGCCGACCGACCGGCTGCGCGAGGAAGTGGCGCGGCTTGCGCCCTGGTTCCACAACATCGATTTGGGCGACGGCATCCAGACCGCGCCCGAGCATTTCCTGGGCGATTATCCGCGCTTCAAGTTCGAACGCTTCGGCCCTGCCCTGCCGGAGGACATGACCGGCAAGACCGTGCTCGACATCGGCTGCAACGCCGGCTTCTACTCGGTCGAGATGAAGCGGCGGGGTGCGTCGCGCGTGCTCGGCATCGACAGCGACGAACGCTATCTGGCGCAGGCGCGGCTGGCGACCGAGGCGCTGGGCTTCACCGGCGTCGAGTTCGCCAAGCTGTCGGTCTATGACGTGGCGTCGCTGGGCGAGAAGTTCGACCTCGTGATCTTCATGGGGGTGCTCTACCACCTGCGCCATCCGCTGCTGGCACTGGACCTGATCCGCGAGCATGTCGCGCGCGACCAGATGCTGTTCCAGACGCTGCAGCGCGGGTCCGACGAGGTGTGTGACGTGCCGGAGGATCACCCCTTCTACGTACCCGGCACCTATGATGCGCCTGCCTATTTCGACGATCCGGGCTATCCCAAGATGCACTTCATCGAGCGCGAGTACGCGCACGACTGGACCAACTGGTGGGCGCCCAACCATGCCGCGTCGGAGGCGATGCTGCGGGCATCCGGCTTCACCGTCGAGGCGCGGCCGGAGCGCGACGTCTATCTGTGCCGCGTGGCACCCGTTCCCTATGCGGAGTACGGGCCGGCGGCAGTCTATCCGGCCCGCGGGCCGGCACAGGGGGAAGCCAAGTGATCGAAGCCGCGATGCTCTGGAACGAGCCGAACAACAAGTCGCACTGGGACCCCGAGCTCGACCCCGAATGGGCGATCTTTGCCGACACGATGGTGCGCGCGGGCAATGCGATCCACGCGATCAACCCCAACGTCACCCGGGTGCTGGGGGGCATGTCGCCGATCGACCCGGCCTGGGTGCAGCGGATGGAAGCGCGCGGCGTGCTAGACGCGGTCGACGCGGTCGCGGTGCACGGCTTCCCGCTCGACTGGAACCTGTGGCCGATCCACGCCTGGCCGGACAAGATCGCCGAGATCGAGGCGGTGACGAACAAGCCGATCTGGGTGACCGAGGTCGGCGTCGGCTCGTTCGGGGCCGAGGAGGTGCAGGTGTTCGGCGTCAACAAGACCGCCGAGCTGCTGGTGGGCCGCGTGCCGCGCATCTTCTGGTATTCGCTCTACGACCTGCCGCAGAGCTGGGGCGCCACCACCCGCCACCGCGAGGCGGAAGGTTCGAGCTACTATCGCCATTTCTACATGGGCCTGATCCGCGAGGACGGCACCCCCAAGCCCGCGCTCGACGACTATGCCAAGGTCGCGTCGGAAATGGGACTGATGCAGTGGTTCCATTATGAGGACCCGCGGCTGGACGAGGCGGTCGCCTGGATGAAGCGGCTGGGCACAAAGAAGCTGCGCACCGGGCTCAGCTGGGCCGACAGCTTCCGCCCCAACGCGCTCGACTGGTTCGACCGGCAGATGGAGGCGCTTGCGGACTTCGACGTGACCGTCACCTTCTGCTTCACCCCCGAGCATCTGGGACCGGGCAAGCACCACACCAGCCCGCCCTACGAGCCGCAGCAGTTCGCGGACTTCTGCGCGTGGATGATCGATCGCTATGCGCCGGCAGGTGGCGTTCAGGCCGCGGCCGAGCCCGCGCTCGAAGTGCGCGCCTGACCCTTTTACCCGAACAGGAATGACGATGACCGAGACGATGCGCGCGGCGGTGCTCGCCGCGCCCGGCACGATGGAGATGCAGCAGGTTCCCCTGCCCGTGCCCGGCACGGGCGAGGTGCGGGTGAAGCTGGAGGGCTGCGGCGTTTGCGCGTCCAACGTCGAGCCGTTCGAGGGACAGCCCTGGTCGCAGTTCCCGGGTGAGCCGGGCGGCATGGGCCATGAAGGCTGGGGCGTGGTCGACGCGCTCGGCCCCGACGTGACCGGCGTCGCAATCGGCGATCGCGTGGCGATGCTGTCGGGCAAGTCCTATGCCGAATATGACGTCGCGAACGTCGACGCACTGGTGAAGCTGCCCGCAGCGCTGGCGGGCAAGCCTTTCCCCGGCGAGCCGCTGGGCTGCGCGTTCAACATCTTCCGCCGCACCGATGTGCAAGCGGGGCAGACGGTTGCGATCGTCGGCATCGGCTTCCTGGGTGCAGTGCTCACGAGGCTCGCGACCGAGGCTGGTGCGCGCGTGATCGCGATTTCCCGTCGCCAGTCGTCGCTCGACCTCGCCCGCCATTATGGCGCGGCCGAGACGATCGTGATGGACGATCACTGGCGCATCCTGGAGGATGTGAAGCGGCTGACCGACGGGCGCGGCTGCGACCGCGTGATCGAGTGCGTCGGCAAGCAATGGCCGCTCGACCTCGCCAGCGAGATTGTGCGCGAAGGCGGTCGGCTGGTGATCGCGGGTTATCACCAGGACGGCCCGCGCCAGGTCAACATGCAGATGTGGAACTGGAAGGGCATCGACATCGCCAGCGCGCATGAGCGCGATCCCGCAGTGAACCTGCGCGGCCTGCAGGAAGCCGCCCAAGCGGTGGCATCCGGCCGGCTGGATCCGACGCCGCTCTACACCCACCGCTTCCCGCTCGACCGGCTGGACGAGGCGCTGATCGCCACCCGCGACAAGCCGGACGGCATGGTCAAGGCGCTGGTGACGTTCGGAGAACCGGCATGACCCGTCCGAAGCTCGGGTTCCTGGGCGTGGGCTGGATCGGTCGCCACCGCATGGAGGCGATGCTCGCGACCGGCGCGGTCGAGGCGACCGCGATCAGCGACCCCTCGCCCGAGATGGTGGCGGAAGCGCAGAAGCTGGCCCCCGATGCGGCCGTGGTCGACTCGCTCGACGCGATGCTCGCGCTTGGCCTCGACGGCGTGGTGATCGCCACCCCGAGCGCGCTGCACGCCGCTCAGTCGATCCAGGCACTGGAGGCCGGCTGTGCGGTGTTCTGCCAGAAGC
Source organism: Sphingomonas sp. PL-96 (assembly GCF_020707215.1). Taxonomy (GTDB): domain Bacteria; phylum Pseudomonadota; class Alphaproteobacteria; order Sphingomonadales; family Sphingomonadaceae; genus Sphingomonas. Next base: position 440,627 of record NZ_JAJFET010000001.1, on the reverse strand, counting down.
CGCTCGGCCGCAGCGCCGCCGAAGCGCGCGCCGTGGTCGATGCCGCCCGGCGTGCCGACCGGCTGCTGTCGGTGGACTTCTCCTACCGCTTCACCGCCGGCATGCAGCAGATTGCGCCGCTGGTGCGTGACGGATCGCTCGGGCATGTCCATGCGATCGACCTGACGTTCCACAACGCCTATGGCCCGGACAAGCCGTGGTTCTACGACCCGGCCCAGTCGGGCGGCGGCTGCGTGATGGACCTGGGCGTGCACCTGGTCGACCTGGCGCTGTGGACGCTGGGCTTCCCGGAGGTGGTCGAGGTCACCTCGCATCTGTCGAGCGGTGGCCAGCCGCTCACAGACCCCGATACCCGAGTCGAGGACTTCGCGGTCGCGACACTGGTACTGGCGGGCGGCACGGTGGTGCGGCTCGCCTGTTCGTGGCGCCTGCCCGCGGGCCAGGATGCGGTGATCGAGGCGAGCTTCTACGGCACTGGGGGTGCCGCGGCGCTGCGCAACCTCAACGGTTCCTTCTACGATTTTCGCGCCGAGCGGTTCGACGGCACGGCGCGACACCTGCTGGCGGATGCGCCCGATGCCTGGGGCGGCCGTGCAGGCGCGGACTGGGCCGAGCGGCTGGCGCAGTCGCCGCGCTTTGCCGAGGATGCGGAGGAGCTGGTGCACAGTGCAGCCGTGCTAGACCGCATCTACGGCCGCTGACGGGCGAGGCTTGCACCGACTCGGGGGCATGGCAGAACCCGTCCTCTGCCCCTTGAGATGAACCGATGATCGTCCTTCCCCGCCCCACGCTCTTCGACGTCCTGTTCCGCGTCCGCGGCTCGATCATCCGCAGCATCGCCCCGCGCATGGCAGCGATGCTGCTCGTCTCCGTCGCGGCCGTGCTGCTGGCGGCGCACAACCCGCCGATGCTGGCCCAGCTCGGCGCAATCCCGTTCACGCTGATCGGCCTGGCGCTGTCGATCTTCATGAGCTTCCGCAACAACGCCTGCTATGATCGCTGGTGGGAAGGCCGCAAGCTGTGGGGGCAGCTGATCATCGAGGTGCGCAGCTTCGCGCGCCAGACCGCCCACCTCTCCACAGAGCTTCGCGAGCCGCTGCTCCTGGGCGTGATCGGGTTCAGCCACGGCCTGGCTGCCCGGCTGCGCGGCAAGGCGGAAGCACCGGTGATCGCGCGCTGGTGCGGCACAGGGGATTGGGAGGCGGTGCCGAACCCGACCGACGCGGCGCTGCGCGAGGTGGGCCGGCGCTGCAGCGCCCTTGTGCAAGACGGATCGCTCAGCGACATCCGCTATTCGGTGCTCGAACAGCCGCTGATCGGCCTCACCCGGGTGCAGGCCGGATGCGAGCGCATCAAGGCGACGCCGGTGCCCTATGCCTATTCGCTGCTGCTGCACCGGACGGCCTATACCTTCTGCCTGCTCCTGCCGTTCGCGCTGGCGAAGTCGCTGGGCTGGTGGACGCCGCTGGTGGAGCTGGTCGTCTGCTATACCTTCTTCGGGCTCGATACGCTGGGCGACGAGATGGAGGACCCGTTCGGCGAGGAGACCAACGACCTGCCGCTCGACGCGCTGGTCCGCACCGTCGAGCGCGAGCTGCTCGCGGCGCTCGGGCGCACCGAACTGCAGCCGCCGCTGATGCCCGAAAAGGCGCTGCTGCTTTAGCAGGCGAGCGGGACGCCTGGGCGACGCGTGCCGGCATTCCAGTTCAGGCCGTGTCCGATCGCCAGCAGCAGCGCGCCCGACGTACTCAGCGCCGCTTCCAGCCAGGCGCTGATGGGCAGGAATGCACCGGCCCCAAGCAGCGGCAGGCCGATTGCAGCGACGACGATCGGCATTGGATTACGATGGCGGCGAAAGCCTAGCCCCAGTGCGATGGCGCTGGTGGGCACGGCAAAGGCGAAGGCGAGCGCGTGGAAGCTTTCCGGCAGGGCCAGGAAGGCGGCGAGCATCGGCACGGCCACGATCAGCACCGGCAGCACCAGGCAATGGATCAGGCAGAGAAGCGAGGCGCCCATGGCGGCGCCATCGAGCCACTGCTGCCCACGTCCTGCAATCTGTTCGTTCATACGCCTGCTTTCACCCTGGTGCACGCCGCAGATGATATTTTGTATCATGAACGTCAAGGGCGCGATCCGGTTCCGGGCGATGTTGCGGATGGTTCGGCAGCCGTTACGCTGGCGCTGGAGAGGGAGAGACGATGAGCCACACGATCCTCCGGCGATCGGCGCTTGCCGCCACGACGCTGGCACTTGGCGCCTGCACGCATGGCCCGGTCACCACGCCGCTGCCGCCGGCGGCAGGCTATGTCGCGATGGGCAGTTCCTTTGCGGCAGGTCCCGGAGTTACGACGCCAGCCGATGCACCCGCTACGCGCTGTGGGCGGTCCCGCGACAATTACGCCCACCAGCTTGCCCGCAAGCGGGGGCTGACGCTGACCGATGTCACCTGCTCGGGCGCGACCACTGCGCATCTGCTCGGCCCCTGGAACGAGCTTGCGCCGCAGCTTGACGCGGTCACCGCCGACACGGCCCTGGTCACGGTGACGATCGGCGGCAACGATGTGAACTATGTCGGCAACCTGATGAACGCGTCCTCTGGCGGTACCGTCCAGCCCGCTACGCAAGACGCGTGGAAGCGGCTCGCCGGCAGCTTCGACCGGATCGCAGCAGAGGTCCGGCGCCGCGCCCCGAATGCGCGGCTGGTGTTCGTCGATTACATGAGCCTGCTTCCGGCCGGCTTGCCCTGCCCCGCGACGCCCGTCTCGGCGGAGCAAGCGGCAACCCTGCGGGCGATGGCGCAGCGGTTGGAAGCGGAGACTGCGGCTGCCGCAGCTCGGGCAGGCGCGGACCTGATCCGCGCCTCCGTCCTGTCCCGCAAGCATGACCCCTGTGCGGCAGAGCCCTGGGCGAACGGCTTTTCCGTCGCCAAGGGTGCTGCACCCTATCATCCCAATCTGGCGGGGATGACCGGGATTGCGGAGGCGCTCGACGCGCGCCTGCCGCGCTGAGCGCGGCTGCTTGTCAGAACAGCCGCGTCAGGAGGTAGAAGAGCGCGCCCACTGCCGCCGAGGCGGGAATGGTGATGATCCAGGCGACAACCACGCTGCTCGCCACGCCCCAGCGGACCGCCGAGGCGCGACGGGCGGTGCCGGCGCCGATGACCGCACCGGTGATGGTGTGGGTCGTGGACACCGGAATGCCGAGCAGCGAGGCAGAGAACAGGACGATCGAGCCCGCGAGCGAGGCGCTGAAACCCTGGTGCTGCGACAGCTTGGTGATGCGCGAGCCCATCGTCTCGATGATCTTCCAGCCGCCGGTCAGCGTGCCGAGCGCGATCGCGATGTAGCAGCTGATCGCCACCCAGTGCGGCACCTCGAACTCGCCCTGCAGATAGCCGGTCGAGTAGAGCAGCACCGTGATGATGCCCATCGTCTTCTGCGCGTCGTTCAGGCCGTGGCTGAGCGAATAGGCGCCGGACGAGACGAGATGCAGCGCCCGGAAGGATCGCTCTGCCCGGCGCGAGCTGGCGCGCGAGAACAGCCAGCTGGTCACCAGCATGACCAGCATCGCCAGGATCATGCCGATGGTCGGCGACAGGACGATGGCGATCAGCGTCTTGTTGAGGCCGGTCCACTGGATGCCGGTCATCCCGGCATGGGCGACGCCCGAACCGATCATGCCGCCGACCAGCGCATGGCTGGATGAGGACGGCAAGCCCTTCAGCCAGGTGACGACGTTCCAGAACATTGCACCGACCAGGGCGCCGAACACCACCGCCGGCGTGATCAGGTCCTTGTCGATCAGCCCTTGGCCGATGGTGTCGGCGACTTTGTGCAGCGCCGGAAAGGCGATGGTCAGAAAATAGGCCGCAAAGTTGAACACCGCGGCAAAGGCGACCGCATGGACCGGCTTCAGCAGCCGCGTCGCGACCACGGTCGCGATCGAGTTCGCCGCATCATGCAGGCCGTTCAGAAAGTCGAACGCAAGCGCGACCAGGATCAGGCCGACGAGCAGCGGAAAGGCGAGTTCGTGCATGGCAGCGGCGGATCAGGCGTGATCGACGACGATGCCGTCGATCTCGTTGGCGACATCTTCGAACGCGTCGACGATGCGTTCCAGATGCTTATAGATCTCGCGCTGGACGGAAAAGCGCAGCGCATCCTGCGGCCCGACGTCCTTGAAGGCGCGCTTGAGGCCGGCGGCGTGGATCTCGTCGGCATGGCTCTCCATGCGCACCAGTCGCTCGGTAAGCTCGTGCAGACGGCCCCCATTCGCACCCAGGTCGCGGAGCAGCGGCATGGCCTCTGCCGTAATGCGGGACGCGTCGACGATGATCGCCGCCATGTCCTTCATCTCCTGCTCGAAGTGCGTGACTTCGTAGAGGTCGATCGCCTGGACCGCCGCCTGCATCTCGTCGATCGCATCGTCCATCGAGCCGATCAGGCTGATGATCGCACCGCGGTCGAACGGGGTCAGGAAGGTTTCACGGACGGTGCGCAGCACCTCGCGAATGATGTCGTCGGCGTCGTGCTCGCGCTCGATCACCTCCTGGATATGGTCGCGGTTGCCGTCCTGCAGCAGCCGCGCCAGCGCGTCCGCGCCCGCCGTGATCGTCACGGCATGCGCCTCGAACATCTCGAAGAAATTCCCGGTCTTCGGAAGCAGCCGTTGAAACCATCCGAACATCTGATTCACCTTAGACTTGCCGGCCACCGCGCTGAACAGGTCGGTGCGCCGCATTGCTGCTTTCATTTTCGACGGGGCGAAGGAGCGGATCAGCTCTCCAAGGTCGGGCTCCTCAACCGCGGCAGCTGCCTCGGCCAGGCTGAACCAGCGACGCTCGCGCTGCGACTGCTCCTTCCACGTGTCGAGTTCCTGGCTCACGGCCAACGGGAACACATCCACGTCGATCATCAGCGAGGCGCCGTTGCGCCGCCGCTTGCGATAGCGATAGGACCCAAGCGAGGTCGGGCAGACGAGGCCGCGCACGCCGGCCTCCTCCTCCGCCTCGATCGCAGCCCCGCCGTGCGGGGTCGCGCCCTTGTCCAGATTCCCCTTGGGGATCACCCAGCGCTTGCTCTCGCGCGAGGTCACCAGCAGCACGCGCAGCGGCGCATCGATGGCAGAGCCCTCGGTGCGGTACGGCAAGGCGGCAATCTGGCGAATGAGACACTCCTGGGCGGGCCGCGCCCGTTACAATCCGTGCGGGTCCGGGCGCAAGCCAATCCGGATGCGCCCTGACAGGCTATTGTGAACGAACTGTGACGGTGGCCGTCCCATGCCGGGACCCGCGGATCCGGGCTTCACCGGCCCGCCACTCACCGGAAGGTGAAGCTGAGGGCGACGCCGCCCGACAGCTGATTGCGCGAGCCAAAGGCCCGAACGACTGGCGATCGACCGGCATCCGCCACCAGCCGATCATATTTGGCATAGCTGTAGAGGCCCCACCGCGGCGTGAGCTGATAGAGGAAGCCTGTGCCTGCCCCCACCGCCTGCAACCCGCCATCGGCCTTGTAGGCCGACAGGCCGCTGGCGGCGGCGCTGGCCGGGTCCACCCCGAAGTAGGCGCGGTGATAGCGATCATTGGTCAGGGTCACCCGGGGACCAATCGAAAAGAGCCATTGGTCGCGATCGCGCGCCACATAGTCCGCGCTGACGGTTCCGATCAGACCCTTGTGGCCGCCGATCCCCTGACGGACTTCGGTGCGAAGGCGCAGGGAGGGCGCGAGCTGATACTGGACGAAGCCGCCAAGCTCGACCGTGAAGCCGACCTTCGGCAGCAGCCCGTCCGTGTCCTTGCGCGACCGCTTGCCCTCCACGCCAAGCGCAGGCCCCAGCTGCCAGCCGTTGCTGCGCCACAGGATCGGCCCAGCGGCTTCGTCCGGAGCCTCGAAGGGAAAGGGCTCGTTCCCGCGGGTCCGCGCGATGTCGATCAGGGGGCGCAGGCGCATCGAGTCGGAGCCCGGGAAGCTGGGAACGAGTTGCGGCCCGAGCGCGATCCTGGTCCTGCTGCGGGTCCGGTCCTCCTCGGCGTCCTGGGCGAAGGCGGCGGAGCCGGTGGCAAGCAGGGCGAGCGACAACGCGCCTCCCGACCATCTGAGCGCGCTGCTGGACCGCATGAGTGCCACCGCCTCCCGACCTGTTCGATGCAACGTACCGACAAGAAGGCGGGAAGTACAACCAGGATGCGCCTGGGGCCTGAGTTGAACTACCCTACCCTGTTCGAAGGAGAACGAGGGTCCGAATAGACCGTGAGGCCGGGGCTTCCGGTGGGAACCTCCCCTCCCTTCAGACGACGGACCAGCGCCCGCCCATCCTCGCGGCCGCTGTTCCAGCGTTGCAGCACCGAGGCCGGCGAGAAGTCCATCGCCTTGCCGGCCACCTCCTGCTGCTGATCGGAGTAGGCGGTGGTGACAAGCGTCACCGAAGGCGATGCCTGAGGGTTGGAGGGGGGCACCTCCAACGCCTTTCGCCAGCGCGACAGGCTGCGCCGCGACTGGATGGCGAACGCCAGATCCTGCATGCGCCCGGCCACCTCACCCAGCGTTTTCGGTCGGTCGGACATGAGCGGCAACAGGTCGGACGCGATGCACAGCGTCGGCGCACGATCTGCGTCCGCCATCACCGGGTCGAGGGGGAGGTTCATGGCCAGGCCGCCGTCGCCGAGCAGCCGCCCGTCGACCTCCACCGCGGGATAGGCGGTGAGCAGCGCGGCGCTCGCACGCACCTGGTCGACGGCCAGTTCCTGCCGTGCCGTGTCCATCAGCACTTCGTCGCCGCTCTCGATGTCGACGGCGACTGCCGTGAAGCGCATGCCACCGCGGTTGAGCAGGTCGAAGTCGACGAGCTCGCACAAGGTCCCGCGAAGGGCGAGAGTATCATAGGCTGCTGGCGAGCCCGCGACCGGATCGTGCGCCCACCAGGTGCCGAACGAACCCAGCGGACCGAACAGGCCGGGCCGGCCGCCGAGCAGCGTTTCGACCACGGCACCGGTCCGGCGCCACCCCTCCGGCAGCACATCCCAGGGCATCGGCCAGCCGCCCTGCCCGTCGGCGGGACGCCAGAACTGGCGGAGCCGATCCAGCCGATCCTCCCGGCGGTTGCCCGCGATGATCGCACCGGTGATGGCACCGATCGAGGTGCCGACGATCCAGTCGGGCTCCACCTCCGCCTCGTGCAGCGCCTCATATAGCCCAGCGTGATAGGCGCCCAGCGCATTGCCACCGCCCAGCACCAGCACGACCTTCAGGTCGGCGGGTGCTCCGGTCAGGTCAGCGACTGGCAAGATAGCGTTCCAGGTCGTCGCTGCCGCCGATCCACTCGCCACCGATGAACACCTGCGGCGTGGTGTCGACGCCCTGCTCCTCCTTGTAGTCCTCGACTTCCTCGCGGGAGCGCAGGATGCGATCCTCGACGTCGTACCCACTGGCTTCCAGCAGCTCCTTGGCGCGGACGCCAAAGGGACAGGTGTGGTCCGGCAGGATCATCCGGACCAGCGTCGCCTTGCGATCGTCGTTCATAGTGCGCGCTCCGCAACTGCTTCATGAAAGGCCAGGCCGCTGGCGGTGCCGGGCGGCAGTGCATGCTCCGGCTCGGATCGGCGCGACCGGCGGGACCAGGCGAACACCGCAGCGCCCAGCACCGCGATCACCGCCGCCTTCTTGGCGACCCCTGCGCGATTGTGGCGCAGTTCGGACCGCATGCCCATTTCGGCCGGGATGTTCGGGACCTTGCCGCGGCTAAGGTCGCTAACGACCCCCTCGACCACGTTCAGCCGGTCCGCACCCATCAGCAGCAGCCAGTGCCACCAGTCGGATTCGCTGCGGCGAAACGCGACGCGGCGGATCATGCCGCTCAAGCCCGAAGGCGGCGTAGAGGTGCCGACCACCGCGGGCAGCCGGTTGTGCTCGATCGATTGCAGCACCTCGACATCGGGGTGCTGCTGCGCCGGGCGGTTCCAGGTGAGGCCGCGCGTCTGGTTCTCGATGTGACGGATCGGATAGGTCGGGTCGTTCTCGGGATCGGCATCCACGCCCCAGCCCGGGATCGTGGCCGTATCGACAAGCGCCTTGGTCATGATGCGCTCCTTCAGGCTTTGTTGGGGATCAGGACGGGCTTGATGCAGCCGTCCAGCTTGGCCGAGAAGATGTGGTAGGCGTCTGCCACATCCTCGAGCGGCACGCGGTGGGTGATCATCTCCTTGGGATTGATCCGCCCTTCCTTTATGTGTTCGATCAGGCGCGGGAGCAGCCGCTTCACCGACGCCTGGTTGGCGCGGATGGTGATGCCCTTGTTCACGACGTTGCCGATCGGGACGATGTTGCCGGTCGGGCCATAGACGCCGACGATCGAGACGATGCCGCCCTTCTTCACCGAGTTGATCGCCCAGTGCAGCGCGATGGCGTTGCCGGCCTCCAGCTTGAGCTTGGTGCCGAGCAGCCATTGCGGCGCGTTGCCCGACGCATCGCCGCCCACCGCGTCGATGCAGACATCGGCGCCGAGCGAATCCGTCTGCTTCTTGAGGAAGACGACCACATCGTCGATCTCGCGGAAATTATAGACTTCGGCATTGGCGAACCGCTGCGCAAACTCCAGCCGATACTCCTGGCAGTCGATGACGATCACGCGTCCGGCGCCGAACAGCCAGGCGGACTTGGCGGCCATCAGCCCCACCGGACCGGCGCCGAACACGACGACGGTATCGCCGCGCTGGATGCCGCCCATCTCGGCGGCCTGATAGCCGGTCGGCACCACGTCGGTCAGGAGCACCGCATCGTCCGGGTCCATCCAGTCCGGGATCACCGTCGGGCCGACATCGGCATAGGGCACGCGGACATATTGCGCCTGACCACCGTCATAGCCGCCGGCGGTATGCGAATAGCCATAGATGCCGCCGACCGCCGTCGCCTGGGCATTGGATTCGTGGCAGTTGCCGAACAGCCCCTGCTGGCAGAAATGGCACTTGCCGCAGGCAATGTTGAAGGGGACCAGCACATGGTCGCCCACCTTCAGGTTGCGGACTTCGGGTCCCACCTGCTCGACGACGCCGCAGAATTCGTGGCCAAAGGTCATGCCGACGCGCGTGTCCGGCACCATGCCATGATAGAGATGCAGGTCGGAGCCGCAGATGCACGAGCGCGTCACCCGAACAATCGCGTCCTCGGGGTGGAGGATCACCGGCATCGGCTTTTCATCGGCGCGGACTCGATAGGGGCCGCGGTAGTTCATCGCCAGCATCGTCAAGCTCCTCGCTGCGCCAGGCACCGAAAATGCCAGCGGTTTCGATCGTTCCCGGTGGCAACGCCGCCAATGCCGAAGCGTTGCGTTACCGGCCCTGATAATCCGCTAACCTGAGTTACCTTTGGGCCGCCGGCACAGCCACCCGCCGCCGCCGAGCATCGCTGCTCCCCATAGCAGGAACAGGCCGTCCCACACCGACAGGCCCGCCGGTTCATAGACGTGGTGGAGTTGCAGCAGGTGGTGATCGATCACCCCTTCGACGAGGTTGAAGAGGCCCCAGCCGATCAGCAGCCCCCCCACCAGCAGGCGCCCCGACAGGTCGGCGCCGGGCCGCCGGGCAGCCCGCCAGAGCAACGCGATGCCGATCGCCGTGATCGTCCAGACCCCCGCGTGAAAGACGCCGTCCCAGACCATGTTGACCTTGGCGCCGATGTAATCGGTGTTGGGAACACGCGCCGACAGCATGTTGTGGAACTGCAGGATCTGGTGGAACAGGATCCCGTCCACAAAGCCCCCCATGCCCATGCCGAGCGCCAGGCCGGCGGCGAGCAGCGGACGACGGTTCGCGATCATGGCTGCGACCTTTCACCAGGCTCCCGCAGGACGAGTGCGACGAGGGCGAGCAGGAACAAGAGCGGCAGCACGACCGCGCAGGCATTCCACCACAGGTCCGGGCTCAGCAGGCGTTCGCGTACCGATACCGCCTGGGGCGAATGACACAGGGTGCAGGCAAGTGCCGGCGCCGGAGGCAGCGACGCGAGCGCAGCGACGCCGATCCACCCCATTTGCTTGGACGCAGTTTGCATCCCCTGCAGACGCCCGCGCAGCCGGCAGGTTCCAGCCGTTGCGGCAACGCGGATCAGGCGTCGCCTTCGGGATCGATCTCGCCGGCCACCTGGCCATGGGCGAGCACGGCGAACAGGCCGGTCCCGCCGATGATGTTACCCGCCAGCGACGGCAGGATCAGCCCGCCGAGGGCCGTGGACAGGCCGGTCTCGCCTTGCAGCCAGAGCAGCCAGGCCTCTCCCGATCCGGCAACGACATGGCTGAACCCGCCGAGCGCGATGACATAGGTGATCATCACGATCACCCAGAACTCGCTCCCTTTCGCATTCGGGAGGATCCAGGCGATGGACGCGACCAGGAACCCGGCAGGCATGCCCAGCATCAGTGTGGTCAGCGGATCATGTTTGAGCACCGCGCGGGAGACTTCCAGCACGGCCGAGTGCTGCTCCGGTCCGACGATGATCTGGCCCCAGACCAGAAAGGCCACGAACAGCGTGCCCGCCAGGTTCGCCAGGAACACCGCAGCCCACAAGCGGAGCAATCGTCCGAAGTTGCGCGCCGTCGGGTGGGTCGCAAGCGGCAGTACGGCCGTCACCGTGTTTTCGGTGAACAGCTGCAGATTGCCCAGGATGACGATGACGAACCCGACCGAATAGCCGAGCGAAGACACGAGTTCGGCCCAGGGTGCGTCCGGCAGACGGGCGTGCAGAAATGCCTCGGCGAGAACTGAGGCGCTGATCGCAACGCCCGCGGCAAAGCCGGAAAACAGCAGCGACGCAAGCGGTCGGCCAAGCTCCTCATCCCCCTGGAGGCGGATGACCTCATGCACCACCTTGGCCGAGCCCGGCCGAAGGTCGTCTACGGTATCCTCTTCGGTTTCGGACAGGCCTTCGACCGGCTCGTCCTCATGCGCCGCCTTCGCCTGCGCATCGTCGCCATCGGAGCGTGCAGCCATCGTCAGCCTCCCAGAGGTGAGCGGTCATAGTCCGCAAGCAGCGCTGCGGCGTCGTCGTAGAGCGCAACGGCGCCGGCATCGAGGAGCACCGCGTCGGGGAACTTGCCGGAGCGAAGCGCCACCGCCGCAATCCCGCATGCCGCCGCAGCCTCGACATCAAAGGGGCTGTCGCCGACCACCAGCACTTCGTCGGGCGTGAGCGGCGCCACCTTCTTCAACGCAGCCCGGAACACGTCGGGCGCAGGCTTGGTGTGTTCCACATCGTCCGAGCTGGTGGTCGCATCCACCAGCTCGCGCGCGTCGAGCATGTCGAGATAATGATCGACCTCTGCGGCCGATGCGGAGGAAGCGAGCACCACCGTCTGCCCCGCGGCGTGCACTCGGGCGAGCAGATCATGCGCGCCCGGGAACGGCTTGACCTGCTGGAGAAGCTCGCCCTTGAACAGCGCGCCATGCGCTTCGCCCAGCCGTTCCATCAGTTCGGCGTCGGCGTCGGCATCGGGGATCAGGGTCGGGACCAGCATGTCGGTACCCTTGCCGATCTGGCTGTGGATGGTCGCGCGATCGAAGCGCGCGCCGATGCTGGCAAAGGCGTGCTCCCAGGCGAGCACGTGCAGGTCGTTGCTGTCGACCAGCGTGCCGTCGACGTCGAAGAAGATGGCTCGGATACCCATGGTCACGCGATCCTTGTGCAAGAGGGCCGGACGGCCATGTGGCAAGCTAGGCCCGGCCGCGTGCCGAGCATGTGGGCAACACCAGATGCGTGAGGAAGTTGCGCAGCTCCGTCATGCGCTGCATCGGGTCTGTCACCTGCTCGTTGAGGCCGAGCCGCCAGGCCAGGTCGGGCCGCTCCGGTTCCTGGTGCAGAGCCTCCACGACGGCGGCGTGAGTCGCCACGTCCAGTTCGTCGCGGGCGAGGCCGTGCTCGATCAGGTCTTCGGCCTGGCGGCGGAGCGCGGCGGCTACTTCGCGCAGCGAAATTTCCGGGTGATATTGCACGCCCCAGAAGATGCCCTGGTCATGGCGGATCTCGGCGGCCTGGACCTGAGTCACCGAGTTTGACGCCAGCAGCCGGGCGCCCTGTGGAAGCGTCGCCACCTCGTCGGTGTGAACAGCCGGCGCGTCGAACACGGGCGGACGACCATCGAGCAGGGGGTGGCCCTCCCCCGCCGCCTGGCGCGCGATGCGGCGGGCGAACCCGGCTTCGCGGCGCTCGTGCATCGCCCGCACGCTTCCGCCGGCGGCGACTACCGCCACCTGAAGCCCGGCGCACGAACCGAAGGACGGCGTGCCGGAGCGGAACACCGCCTGCATGAACGCCACTTCGCGCCGGGTTTCCGGCGTTTCCTCATAGAGATGCAGCGGCGAGCCGGTCAGGAACACCGCGTCATAGCCCTCCAGCCCGGCTGCATCCGGGACGCGGCTGTCGCGATCGGCCGGCTTCACCCGGTCGCAAGTCGCGTCCGGGGCCAGTTCGCGCAAACGCTTGAGAAAGGTTTCGCCGGAGCTGCGGCCGACGCTTTTGCGGCGCTTTTCGCGAGCTTCGGGCGGTTCGCTTTCGGCAACAAGGATCCGCATGCACGCTCGTATCTGAGAGGAAAGCTGCCGCCGGCCGGAACGGCCTGGCGGATGGGGAGCGACTGAAACGTCAGGAATACCAGATGGTTGCTGCCATCGTCCGTTATCGCGCGGCAGCGTCCAGTTGCCCGGCCAGTTCGAGCGCGTTCGCCAGCGCCGCACCGGACGCGGTGTTGTCGAAGATCGTCCAGCATTCGACACCGCGAGCGCGCGCGACTGCGAGGGCATCCTGCTGGCGGGCGAGCGCATCGGCGTCGTAGGACGAGCGGTAGATCACCGGCGACCCGTGCAGCCGGAAATAGGCCAGCCCCGGCCAGCCACCGGGCACGGCGGCGCGAGGATCGATCGCGGGATCGGCCGCGACCCGCGCAACCTGATGCTCGGCGAGCAGCGCCTCGGCGTCGTTCTCGAACCAGCTGATGTGCCGGAGCTCGCAGACGATCGACGGACCAAGCCGCTGCGCGATGTCGCAAAAGGCACGCGCCGCCATGTCCGCGTCGAAGGTGAGGCTCGGCGGCAGCTGTACCAGGGTCGGACCGCGCGTTTCGCCCAAACCGGCGACCTCCTCGGCGAAGCGCATCAGCAGGTCGCCATAGCCGATCAGTTTGTGCTGGTGCGTGATCGTCTTGGGCAGCTTGACCGAGAAGCGGAAGTGCGGCGGCACGCTTGCCGCCCAGCGCGCATAGGTCGTCGGCCGGTGGGGGCGATGGAAGCTGCTGTTGATCTCCGCTGCGTCGAACCGCCGGGCATAGCGCTGAAGATGTGTGCCCTCCCCCGGCACTTCGCCCGCGACGTCGCGCGGGATCGACCAGCCGGCGGTCCCGATCCGCGACGTCGCGCCTACAGCGTCCATATGCGGGTGCAGCGGATCAGGATCTCCTCCTGCGCGAAGCGGCCTTCCAGGGCACGGCGATAGCCATCCCACCAGTCGCGATCGATGGTGTCGGCCATCACCTCGGCGGTGATCACCTGGTCCCGCGCAGTGGCATCGCCGTCCGTCCAAAGCCCTTCGGCGGGATTGCGCCGGAACAGCGTGACACCGCCGAATGCGTCCACAAGCTCGTCGCGCACCCGGTCGAACATCGCGCGTTCGAAGGGCGCACCGTCGTTCGAGGCGGTCGGCAGGAACAGCTCGACCAGCCAGCGGCCCGGCAGATCGTCCATCCGCTGCGCCCTAGCCGACAAGCAGCGACTCGGCGCCGTCGATCCAGACCGGCGTCCCGGTGATGTGCCGTGCGCGATCGGAGAGCAGGAAGAGCACCAGGTCGGCCACGCCATCGGCGGTGCCGGGCTCGCCGTCGGTGAGCGGGATCTTGCCTTCGGGATATTCCACCGGCTCGCCTGCAATCTCGGGATCGCGGTGGGTGGTGCTGTCCTCGATGTTGGTCTCGATCTTGCCGGGGCAGACCACGTTCACCCGGATGCGGAACTTGGCGAGTTCGAGCGCCAGCATCTTGGTCATCGCGACCTGGGCGGCCTTGGTGCAGCTATAGGCCGTGGCGCCGGCGTTGGAAAAGATGCGGGTACCGTTCACCGAAGCCGTGATGACGATCGCGCCACCGCCTGCGCGCTTCAGATGCGGGACCGCATGGTGCAGCGTCAGATAGGTACCGCGCAAATTGGTGTTGACCGTGCGGTCCCACTCGTCCGGGGTGAGCTCGTCGATCGGCGACCACACGCCGTTGATGCCGGCGTTGGCGAACACATGGTCGATCCGGCCAAAGTTGCCCGCCAGCTCTCCGACCGCCTGCTCGACCTGTTCCGCGTTCGATACATCAGCGACGAGCGCCAACGCCCGCCCGCCCTGCGCCTCGATTTCGCGCACGACCTGCTCGGCGTCCTCCGGCGTGTGGGTCAGGACTCCCACGGCACAGCCTTCTGCGGCGAGGCGCAGCGCAGTCGCCTTGCCGATCCCGGAGCCCGCACCCGTCACCAATGCCACCTGTTCGGAAAAGCTCATGCCGCAGGTCCTTTATGTCACCGTCGCTCTGAACGATCGTTGCCGTGCTTCTTTCCCGGGCTTGACGACCATGAGGAAAGTTGCGCAGCCGGAACCAAGTGCGATGCGGGAGGTTGTTCGTCCCAGCCTTCGCACAAGCGAACCACAAAGGGGTGATACACATTATGAAGAAGCTTTTTACGCTCGGCGTCGCCGCCGCACTGACCACGCTCGCCGCCTGCAACAACAGCCCGCGCGAGCAGGCTGCCGACAACATCGAGGCGAATGCGGAAGCGGCTGCGGACAATCTCGAGGACGCCGCGGACGATGCGGGCACCACCGCGACCGAGCAGAGCCTGGAGAATCAGGCGGACGCCACGCGCAACGCCGGTGACCTGCAGGCGGACGACATGCGCACCAACGACCCCGACACGAACCTGTCGAACGGCATCTAAGCCGGACCGACAGGCCGCTGCTGCACGGCGGCAGCGGATGGAGAGGGCGCGCGTCGCGAGACGGGCGCCCTTTTCTTTGGTTCAGCGGCCGGCCAAACCCCGGCCGGACCGCAACGCCGAGCGGGCGTGGCGACGGCGGATCACCAGGTCGTGGCGGTGCGCAGGCTGATGGTACGCGGCGCCAGGCTGTAGAGGCGCCGTTCGCCGAAGCTGCTGGAAGACAGGTGGATCGGCGCCACCGCGTCCAGCGCATCGGCGACGACCAGCCCCAGCGACCGCCTCTCGGGCAAGGAAGTCTGCGTCCGGTGGAGCGTCTGACCGGCTCGGGACGTTGGTGATGCCAAACGACTGACAGCAGGATTTCCGATGTCCCAGCGCACCAGTGACTTCTTCGTCGAACGCCTGAAAGCCTGGGGCGTGACGCGGATCTACGGCTATCCGGGCGATGGCATCAACGGCGTGCTGGGTGCGCTTCAGCGCGTCGAGGGGACCGACCGAGGTATCGAGTTCATCCAGGTTCGGCACGAGGAGATGGCCGCCTTCATGGCCACGGCGCACGCGAAGTTCACGGGCGAGCTGGGTGTGTGCCTGTCGACCGGCGGGCCGGGCGCGACCCACCTCATTACCGGACTGTACGATGCAAAGAGCGACCATGTCCCCGTGCTCGCCATCGCCGGCCAGGCGGAAGCGACGGTGCGAGGCGCAAGCTATCAGCAGGAGCTCAACCTCGACCGCATCTTTGCCGACGTCGCCGACTTCGTGCAGGAAGCGACGGCACCGGCGCAGCTGCGCCACCTTGTCGATCGCGGCTTGCGAGTGGCCAAGGCGCGCAACGGCGTGACGGTGCTGATCCTGCCCAAGGATGTGCAGGACGAGCCCTGGGAGGAACCCAAGCGCGCCCATGGCTTCACGCGTTCGGGTCCCGGCTATACCGCACCGCGGATCGTGCCGCACGACACGGACCTGCGCCGTGCCGCCGAGGTGCTGAACGCCGGACGCAAGGTCGCCATCATCATCGGCGCAGGCGCGCGGGACGCGGCGGACGAGGTCGTGGCGGTCGCCGAGCGGCTGGGGGCGGGTGTCGCCAAGGCGCTCCTCGGCAAGGACGTGCTCCCCGACGACCTGCCCTTCGTCACCGGCGCGATCGGCCTGCTCGGGAGCAAGCCCTCGTCCGACATGATGGAAGGCTGCGACACGCTGCTGATGATCGGCACCGGCTTCCCCTGGGCCGAGTTCCTTCCCGTCGACGGGCAGGCCCGTGCCGTCCAGATCGACATCGCGCCGGAGATGCTGGGCCTGCGCTATCCGGTCGAAGTGAACCTGCACGGCGACGCGGGGGAGACCCTGCGGGCACTGCTGCCGATGCTCCAGCGCCAGCAGGATCGGGCGTGGCAGCAGGAGCTGGTCGCCGGGATGGAGGAATGGCGCGAAACGCTCAAGGGGCGGGCCATGGCCGACGCCTCCCCCGTCAATCCGCAACGCGTCGTGTACGAGATGTCGCCGCGGCTTCCGGACGATGCGATCGTCACGTCCGATTCCGGGTCCTGCGCGAACTGGTACGCCCGCGACTGGCAGGTGAAGCGCGGCCAGCGCGGCTCCCTGTCGGGCGGCCTCGCCTCGATGGGCGCCGCCGTTCCCTATGCGATCGCCGCCAAGTTCGCGCACCCGACCCGGCCGGTCGTTGCCCTGGTCGGCGATGGCGCGATGCAGATGAACAACATGGCCGAGCTCATCACCATCCAGAAATACTGGCAGCAATGGGCCGATCCGCGCCTCGTCGTCTGCGTCTTCAACAACGAGGACCTGAACGAGGTGACCTGGGAACAGCGGGTCATGGAGGGCAATCCCCGCTTTCCCACGACCCAGTCGCTGCCCGACGTGCCCTATGCGCGTTTTGCCGAGATGCTGGGACTGACCGGCATCTTTGTCGACAATCCCGACGATCTAGGGCCCGCCTGGGATCGCGCGATCTCCGCCGGACGGCCGGTCGTGCTTGAGGTGAAGACGGACGCCAATGTCGCACCCCTGCCCCCGCACGTCACGCTGGAGCAGGCGAAGGCGTTCCTGTCGTCGATGGCCAAGGGCGACCGCGGCGCAGCCCAGGTCGTCGCCGACACGGCGCGGCAACTGGTCGGAGGGCTGCGCGAACGGCTCTGATCCCCCAGCAAGCGCGAGGGCTCAGAACTGGACGTTGACGGCCAGGGCGAAGGTGCGCCCGAAATAGGCGGTGTACAGCGGATCCTTGCGAGCAGTGTCGACGGTGAGCCGATTCGTCTCGTTGGTGATGTTGGACACCTCCGCGATCAGCTTGATGGTGTCGTTGATGTTGTAGGAGGCGGACGCGTCCACGAAGATCGAGCTGGCGTTCGCGGTCGAATCCGCATCGACGGACCCGCTCGGCACGGCCGTCAGGAACGACGAACGATAGTTCACGGTCGAGCGGATGCTGAACTTCTTGTCCTCATAATACAGCGTTCCGCTTGCCGTCTCCGGCGACAGGCCGACGAGCGGCGCCGTGCGCGAGAGCTCGGGAGAGATGATATAGTCGATGTTCGACCGCACCCGGGTGAAGTTGGCAAGCGCACCGAAGTTGCTGAGCGCGCCGGGCAGGAAGCGGAACGGCATTTGCACGTTCAGTTCGAAGCCGCGAAGCGGGCCGCCCGGCGTGTTGTTGCTGCGCTGAACGGTGAACAGGTCCGTTGGGCGCAGCTGGGTCCCGGTCAGCAGTGAAAGCGGCAGGCCGATGTCCTGGAACGCGACCTGCTGGCTGGTCGTCTGGATGTAGGTCTCGATGTCCTTGAAGAAATAGGCGACCGAGATCAGCGAGCCCGGTGCGAAATACCATTCCAGCGACGCGTCAAAGGTGTTGGCGCGGATCGGCTCCAGGAACGGATTGCTGAACGAAGCCGTCTGGATGACGAGGTTGGCAGACCCCGCGGGGATCAACTGGCCATAGGACGGCCGCGACATGACTCGCGCGGCTGAAAAGCGCGCGATCAGTTCGGGCGTGATATCCACCGCCACGTTCAGCGCCGGCAGCCAGTCTTCATAGCTGCGCCGAACATCCGTGATCTCGAAGCGCGACGCGTAGAGCGAGCCGGCCGGGTTCGCGGTCGTGATCGGGCCATAGGTATCGAGGTCGGTGTGCACATAGCGCACGCCCGCGTCCCCGCGGATTGCGAAGGGCAGGCTGTCCTCGGTGTTGAACTTGAACATGAGATAGGCGGATTTGTACTTCTCGTTCACCCCGCCATAGGTGCCGCGGGCACATTCCAGGTTGCAGTAGACATAGTCGTCCAGGCCGACCGCCTCCCGGAACCTGTCGGGATCGATGGAGACGAAATCCTGCAGCTGGCCGTCGAGATTCTTGCCGACGCCGCTCGTCACAAAGGCGAAGTCGGCAACGGAGACACCGGCCGGTAACGCCAGCGGCGTCGTGGTGCCGAGCTGCCGCTCGCGCGCCGTATAGCGGTTGGTGCGATACTGCCCGCCGACCTGCACCGTGAAGTTTGGCGCCGCCTCCCATTCGCCATTCAGCTCGAAGGTCTTGCTGACGATACGGTTGCGCCGGATGAAGTTCGACAATTGCCCGCGCTGGTCGCCGTTCGCGAGCGGCGGGCCATATTGGAACAGCGCTGGATTGGTCGTGTCGATGCCGTAGGTGATCTTCGGGATGTCGGGATTGTCCCGGAAGTCGATCGAGAAGTCGCGCGTGTCGTTCGAGTCGATGGCGACCTGAAGCCGATCGACATCCAGCAGCGACTCGTTGATGCCGGCCAGGCCGTAGATGCGGAAACTGTCCGAGAACCGATGATCGATGTTGAGGTTCACCTGCCGGAAGGTGGAGGTGAAGTGCTCGTCCTGCATCTCGGAGCGCAAGTCGACGCCATCGAACAGGCCGTGGATCAGGGAGCCATTGTCGTCGACCTCGATCTCGCGAACGGAGGTCAGCGGCTGGCCGTTGTTGGAGATGGCGCGGCCGAACGATCGCGCATCGAAATAGGTGTCAAGACGATCCACCTTGAAACGCGAGTAGAGACCGTCGACCGAGATGTCGGTCCGGTCGCTCGGCTTCCATTGCAGCGTCAGCGTCCCGGCGATGCGTTCCTGCTGCTGGCTGCTCTTCACCGGCCGCGGCAGCCGCGGCAGATAGACGCCGCCACCCGGACGGCCGTTCACCCCGGTCCGGCTCATGATATAGTCATACGCCTCGATCGTACCGGTGCGGGGATTGCCGGTGCTGCAGTTGGCGGCGTCGGCACCGATCGCGACGCCGTTCGGCTGGGTATAGCCGGGTATCGGGCTTGTCGCTGGCGAACCGTTGAAGGAGTAGCCGATCGGCGTGCAGAAGGGGAAGATCACACCAGCGTTGGGCGTGCCCGCGGGTTGCGCCTGCCCATAGACCGTGGTCGGCACCACATCGACCGCGGAATAGGCATATTCCTCGATGTTGCGCTTGGAATAGGCGATGCTGCCGAGGACGCCGAACGTGTCTCCGAACTTTTTCGACACCAGCGCCGACAGGCGCGGATCGGCTTTTTTGCGAATATCGTTGTAGATGCCGCGCGCCGTGCCGGTGACGACGAGGTCGTCGCCGCGTTGATCGAACGGCTTGGGTGCGCGCAGGTCCACCGTCGCCCCCAGCGACCCCTCCTCGACGTCGGCAGACAGCGTCTTGCGCACCGACAGGGCGGAAAAGATCTCGGTCGGAAAGGTCACGAAGTCGAAGGAGCGCCCGGACGCTACGCCGCCGCGGATGTCGCTGCCGCTGACCTGGGATACGCCTTCCATGCCGTTGATGCGCACGCGGGTGAACTGTGCGCCCAGGCCACGAACCGAGATGTTGCGCCCTTCGCCGCCGTCGCCCCGCGACAGGGCCACACCGGGGATGCGCTGCATGGATTCGGCCAGGTTGGAATCCGGGAACTTGCCGATGTCCTCGGCAACGATGCTGTCGATTGCCGCGGTCTCATTGCGCTTGGCGTTGAGCGCACTGGTCAGGGAGGCGCGGAAGCCGGTGACGACGATCTCGGTCGCCTGCGAGTCTTCGGTGCGCGGCTGGGGAACCTGCGCGGGGGCCCCGGTTTCGTCCACCTGGGTTGCCTCGGGCGTGCCCGCCGCGTTCGTCCCCTGCCCTGCGGAGGCGGTGTCACCGGCCTGTGCCCGCGCCTCCACGCCTGCTGTCGCAAGCGGAACGAGGAGACTGGTCGAGAGGAGCCAAGGATATCTGTTGCCGCGAATGAACCTCACGCCGCCTCTCCCGATGTGCCCGGCATCCTTGCTGGACGCCTTTGGCAGTGATGTGCCGTTGCACGGCATCTATCTTGCTGTCGGGTAACACTGCGGAAGCTGTAAGACAATAGATCGCGGGTGGTCCGGCACTACAGCCGCAGTCAATCTGTTCGGTGTCTAGGTAATTAGCCTGTAGTTGTAAGCGCTTCAGCCATCAAAGCGGCTGCAACAAGCGTCAGACTGCGCGGCGAGCGAAGGCGCGACGTCGCTGCGCGGTCTCCGCGCGGGCGCGTTCGACCGCCTCGGTTTCGTTCACGTGCAGCAGGTGGTCGATGACCCGCGACAGGTGATCGCGCATGGCGAGTCGCGCCTCGGCCGGGTTGCGTGCTTCCAGCGCGGTCAGGATGCGACCATGCTCCTCAAGCCGCTCGACGGTGCCCAGGCTCCCCGCCTTGCGCAGCACCTCGCGCGCCAGGGGCGAGCGGAAGCGCAGGTCCCAGAAATCGGTCACGGCAGAGATGATCACTGCGTTGCCTGTCGCCTCCGCGATGCCGATGTGGAACCGCCGATCGGCGTCCTCGGCGGCGGCGACGTCTTCCTGCGCCATGTCGTTCAGCGCCTCACGAAGCTGCGCCAGCTGGGCGTCGTCGATCTCGGTCGCCGCCACCGCAGCGACTTCCCCTTCGACCAGGCGCCGCGCCTCGATGATCTCGAACGCACCCAGGTCATATTCCTCGCTCGCTTCATCGGTCGTCGAAGCGAGGACGAACACGCCCGAACCTTTGCGCGACTGGACCAACCCCTGCATTTCCAGGGCGATCATCGCCTCGCGGATGGTCGGGCGGCTGACGCCAAAGCGTTCGGTGAGGTCGCGCTCCGGCGGAAGCCGGGATCCGATCGGGAACACGCCCGCGCTGATGTCTGCGATGATGGCCTGCACGATCTTGCGATACAGCTTGCCGCCCGTGTTGCCCGACATGGTCATTCCCGATCCTCAACGCACGCGATCCTCTACCGCGTAATTCCGGCCATTCTGGAAGAAACGCTTCGCGTCAACCGTTGGTCCGACGATCCCAAAGGAGTTCCCTGACAAATGTCAGGCAGCCTATTGCAAGAGGCCCGACAAGCTTTTACGCCTGTGGCACAAGGCACGCGGCGGAGATCGACGTGTCCGGAGAGGATGATGGCGGGAATGAGCGCAAGTCAGGCCGCGTCGAACGGGGCCTCCGGCCGCAAGCTGGTCAAGGCTGTTCTTGCCGCCACGGCTGCGTTGCTGATCGGCGCGGCGCCTCCTCCGCCCGCGCTTCAGGCCGAAACCGCCGTTCCCTGGCAGGACATCACGCCGCGCGCCGGGCTTCAGGGCTGGCACAGCACCGGCGGCAAGGCGACCTATACGGTGACCGGCGGTGAACTGATCGGCCGTGCGGCACCGGGCAAGACCAACAGCTGGCTCGTCTCGGACGCCAGCTATGGCGACTATATCATGGAGTTCGACGCCAGGACGGACCCCCTGCTAAATTCGGGCGTGATGGTGCGCGGGCAAAGCCGGCCGGACTATCGCGACGGCGTCGTGCACGGCTACCAGGCGGAGATCGACCCGTCCGCGCGGCGGTGGAGCGCGGGCCTGTATGACGAGCAGCGCCGCCTCTGGCTGTACACGCTGGGCCGCAACGAGCCCGCGCGCGGCGCTTTCCGCTCGGGCGACTGGAACCACTATCGCATCGAGGCGGTCGGAAACCGCTTACGCACCTGGATCAACGGCGTTCCCGCGGCCGATGTGGTCGACGACGCCGACGCACGGGGCTTCATCGCCTTTCAGGTGCATGCCATTCCGGAGGATCAAGCCCGCAAGGGGCCGGAGGTGCGGTTCCGAAACGTCCGCGTGATCACCCAGACGCCTGCACGCTACGTCCTGCCCGAAACCCCGCTCGAGCAGCAGGGCTGGCTCGCCAACCAGCTGAGCCCGGGCGAGCGCAAGGCCGGCTGGACCCTGCTGTGGGACGGCCAGAGCCCCAAGAACTGGCGCAGCGCCAAGGGCGACGCTTTCCCGGCAACGGGCTGGACCATGGCCGACGGCGCGCTGTCGGTCATGGGTGGTGGCGGGGACATCGCCACCGAAACCGCGTTCCGCGACTTCGAGCTGTCGGTCGACTATCGGCTCACTCCCGGAGCCAACAGCGGCATCAAATATCGCGTCGCGCCGGGCACCGGCTCGATCGGCCTCGAATATCAGCTGCTCGACGATGCGCGCCATCCGGATGCGAAGCTCGGCCGCGACGGCAATCGGACGCTTGCGGCCCTTTACGACGTGATCGCCCCGCAGAACCTGCTCGACCCGCCGAACCCGGGCAAGCGCATCAACCCGCCGGGCGAATGGAACCGCGCCGTCGTCGTGGTGCGCGGCAACCATGTCGAACATTGGTTGAACGGCTTCAAGATGGTCGAGTTCGAGCGGGGATCGCCCGAGTTCCAGCAGGCCGTGGCGCAGAGCAAGTTCGCGAAAGAACAGGGCTTTGGCACTTGGGCGCAGAGCCCGATCCTGTTGCAGGACCATGGCGATCGGGTGGACTTCCGCTCGATCAAGATCCGCCAGTTCTAGGTTCGGGGAGAAGGATGTTGGACCGTCGTACGATGATCAAAGGCGCCGGCGCCACGGCGGGCCTGGCGATGTCGGCGCGCAGCTATGCGCGGATCCAGGGTGCGAACGATCGCATCCATGTCGCGGTGGTGGGCGTGAACGGACGCGGACAGGCGCATGTGAGTGCCTTTTCCAAGGTCCCCAACGTCACGGTCACCCACATCGCCGACTGCGACAGCGCCG
Source organism: Sphingomonas sp. PL-96 (assembly GCF_020707215.1). Classification (GTDB taxonomy): domain Bacteria; phylum Pseudomonadota; class Alphaproteobacteria; order Sphingomonadales; family Sphingomonadaceae; genus Sphingomonas. The sequence goes on along the minus strand of NZ_JAJFET010000001.1, from coordinate 417,621 downwards.
TGCTGGCCAAGCGTGCCGCCGATTTTGGCGGACGGGGTGTCCCGGTGAAGACGGAACGGGACTATCGCCGCCTGCTCGACCGCAAGGTGGTGGACGTGGTCACCGTCGCCACCCCCGACTTCTCGCATGTGAAGGTCGCGACGGACGCGATGGACGCGGGCCACCACGTCTATTGCGAAAAGCCGGTCGGCATCGCCCCTGCCGAGGGAGAGGCGATGATCGCGATGCAGAAGCGCACCGGCCGCACGCTGCAGATCGGCAACCAGCAACGCTCCAGCCCGGAGACGCGCCAGCTTGGCGACATCATCAAGGCGGGCGAACTCGGCCACGTCTATGAAGCGCAGGCCTGGTACGGCATCGCCCGCAAACCGATCGGCCGCGGTCGGCCCGTGCCGCCGCCCGCCAATCTCGACTGGGATCTTTGGCAGGGGCCGCGCCCCCGTGCCGCCTATCGCTCCAACCTCGTCCCCTACAATTGGCACTGGGTCTGGCAGTACGGCACCGGAGAGATCTGCAACAACGCGATGCACGAGATCGATGTCGCGCGCTGGCTGATGGGCCTGGCCTATCCCCGGCAGGTGATGGCACGCGGCTCGCGCCAGTTCTTCACCAACGACGACTGGGAAATGTACGATACCATGGCGCTCGACCTCGCCTATGAGGACGGCCGCATGATCCGCTGGGACGGACAAAGCGGCAACGCCATGCCGCGGTTCGGTCGCGGCCGCGGCGTGCTGCTGCTCGGCACCAAGGGGGCGGCGGTAGTCGATCGCAACGGGTTCGAGCTCTACGACCGGGAAGGCAAGCAGACCCGCGTCGTCAATGCCGCAGCGACGTCGGAAACCACCGGGACGGTCGGCGAAGGTGTCCTGGACGTCTATCATGCGACCAATCTCGTCGATGTGATCCGCGGCAAGGCGACGGCGCTCCACTCGCCCATCCAGGAGGGGCATATCAGCACCACCATCTGCCACCTGGGCAACATGGCCTATCGCACCGGCGAGGCGCTCACCATCGACGCGGCGACGGGCAAGCCGTCGAGCGCAGAGGCGATGAAGCTCTGGACCGTCGCCTATGAACCGGGCTGGGAGTTGAAAGCCTGAGCCGATGATCGCCGAGGCCGGGATCGAGCGGTTCGCCGCGATGGGCACGCGTGTCGAGCTCCACCGGTTCGACGGGAGGACCGATGATGCGCTTGCCGCCGCGCGCCGGGCGATCGAAGCGGTGGATGACGCGCTGACGATCCACCGCCCCTCCCCCGCCACCGCATTGAACGAGGCGCTGCTGGCCGGCCGCCCCGCCGTGATCGAGGACACGCTGCTGTTCGAGGCGCTGGAGGCGGCGGCCGACGGACATGCCGCAACGGACGGGCTGTTCGATATCGCCGCCGACGGGCGCACCAGGGCGAACTGGAGTCTGGTCGAGCTGGACCGGCGGGCGCGGCGGATCGCGGTGCAGCGGCCGGTTGCCTTCGACTTCGGCGGCCTGGGCAAGGGGCTCGCACTGGACCGGGCGGTGGCGATCCTGCGCGCGGCGGGTGTCGGCTCGGCGCTGCTCACGCTGGGCGAGAGTTCGATTGCGGTGCTGGGCGAGCATCCCCTCGGCGGCGGCTGGCCGTTCGCCATCCCGCACCCGGACGATCCCGATGAAGAGCTGCTGACGGTGGAGCTTCGCGACCAGGCGCTTTCGATCTCGGCGACCGTCGGCGCCGGCACCCGCGCACCAGAACGCGCCGCCATTACCCGGCCGCACACCGGTACCGCCGTCGCCGCGCCCCTGTGCGCCGTGGCGGTGGAGCCGACAGGCGCCCTTGCCGAAGTGATGAGCACCGCCCTGATCGCCGCCGACGAGGATGCCGCGGCGCGCCTCCTCCGCGGACGGGCAGGGTCCCGCTTCCGCTTCGACCTGGCCTCAACTGCCCAATCTTCCGTCGCAGGGACCCTTGCTGCATGACCGACCAGAGCTTTGATCTTTCCCGTCGGTCGTTTCTGGATCGGGTGCTGGCGGCCACGGCGGCCGCCGGGGTTGCGAGCGCGGCGCCCTGGGCTGTCACTGCCGCCGAGGCGGCGTCCGCAGGCTCCCCTGTTGCCGCCGCGGGGGATCGGGTCCGGCTGGGCGTCCTCGGCACCGGCGACCGCGGACGCGCGCTGATCCGCAACATCGCCAAAACCCGCACCTGCACGGTCGCGGCAATCTGCGACGTTTACCCGCCCAACCTGGCCAAAGGTCGCGAGATCGTCGGCGCGGGCGTCCCTGCCTTTGCCGACCACCACGCGATGCTGAATGCCGGCGGCCTGGACGCGCTGGTGATCGCCACGCCGCTCGACCTGCACGCGCGCCACACGGCCGATGGCTTCGACGCCGGGCTGCACGTCTGGTGCGAAAAGGCGATGGCCCGCACGATCGCCGATTGCGGCGCGATGGTCGCCGGGTCGAAAGCCGCGGGCAAGGTCCTGCAGATCGGCCACCAGCGCATGTTCCACCCCACCTATCTCAACGCCCTGAAGCGAGTGAAGGCGGGCGAGATCGGTACGGTTACCCAGATCCGCGCCAGCTGGCATCGCAACAACAGCTGGCGCCGCCAGCTTCCAGCCGGTGCCGAGGACCGCAACATCAACTGGCGACTGTATCGCGACCGTTCGGCCGGGCTGATGACGGAATTGGCCACGCACCAGCTGCAGGTCGGCAACTGGTTCCTGGACGCGGTGCCGACCCGCGTCATCGGCTCGGGCAGCGTCTGCTTCTGGAAGGACGGGCGCGAGGTCTACGACCATGTCGCGCTGATCTATGAATACAGCGGCGGGCGGAAGTTCATCTACACCTCGCTGCTCAACAACGCGCGCTATGGCTGCGAGGAGCAGATCCAGGGCAGCAAGGGAACGATCGAGCCCGAGCTGGGACGCATCTATGCGGAGGTGCCGCCCAAGGTCCTTGCCCTCCAACGAATGCACCAGGACGTCGCCCGCGGGCACAAGCGAACGGTGCCAATCGGTGGGGCAACCTGGTTTCCGGAACTGCCCGTCACCACGCCGGGCGAGTCCCTGGGATGGGGGGAATATGACGAGACGATGCTCCAGTTTGAAGGCTTTGCCGAGGCGGTGCGCTCCGGCAGGCCGCTGCCGGGCCTGCTCGCACAGGCCTATCAGGCAAGCGTCGCCTCGCTGCTCGGCGAACAGGCGATGGATCGTGGCCAGGCGATGAGCTGGCCAACCGATCTGGTCTCCGTCTGATCCTCCTACCTGTCTCTTTATCGCTCGAGGAACCGCCGTGCCCCACACCGATCGCCGCACCCTTCTCGGAATGGCCGCTGCCGCCGGCCTCTCCGGCTTCACCGCAGACGCGCTCGCGCAATCGGCGAGCCGAGGCGACGCCCCCACCGAAGGTGCGCCCGCACGGCCTGCGCCGGAGGCCAAGTACCGCGTGCCGTTCGGGGTGATCGGGCTCGACCACGGGCATATCTATGCCATCACCGACGCGATGATCCGCGGCGGCGGCGTCCTCACCAGCTTCTATTCGGCAGTGCCGGAGCAGGTTGCGACCTTTCAGAAGCGCTATCCCGGCGCAAAGCTCGCCCGGTCGGAGGACGAGATCATCGACGATCCGCGGATCAAGCTGGTCTGCAGCGCCGCCGTTCCTGGCTTGCGCGCGCCGCTCGGCATCAAAGCGATGCGGGCGGGCAAGGACTATCTGGGCGACAAGGCGGCGATCGTCACGCTCGAGCAGCTGGCGCAGGTACGCGCCGCCATCACGGAGACCGGCAGGAAGTTCGGGATCCTCTATTCCGAGCGGCTGGAGGTGCCCGCGGCAGTGCAGGCCGGGCAGATGGTGCATGACGGCGCGATCGGGCGCGTCATTCAGACCGTGAACCTGGCGCCCCACAGGCTGGGGGCGCCCAATCGCCCGAAGTGGTTCTGGGACACGGAGCAGAACGGCGGCATCCTCACCGACATCGGCAGCCACCAGGCCGACCAGTTCGTCTATCTGACCGGCTCCAAGCGCGCCCAGGTAATCGCCTCCCAGGTCGGCAACTTCGCCCATCCCGAATACCCGCAGTTTCAAGACTTCGGCGACATGGTGCTGCACGGTGACGGCGGCACCGGCTATGTTCGGGTCGACTGGTTCACACCCGACGGCCTGCCGACCTGGGGCGACGGCCGCCTCTTCATCCTGGGCACCGAGGGTTATATCGAGCTGCGCAAATACGTCGATATCCAGGGGCGGCCGGCTGGCAACCACCTGTTCCTGGCCGACCGCAAGGGCACACGTTACCTCGACTGTTCCAAGGTGCCGCTGCCCTTCGGCCCGCAGTTCATCACCGACATCGTCGAGCGGACTTCGGTCGCGCAGGATCAGGAAGGTGCGCTGCTCGCCGCGGAGCTGGTGCTGACCGCACAGGCCCGGGCGACGCGCGCGACCAGCGCATGAACTGTCCCACCCTGCAGCACGCGTTCAACTGACGATGTCGTCGACCCAAATTTGAGGAAATGAGAGAAAAGGTGCCAGGACCACAGGACCACAGGGTGCTGATGACCCAGACGATGCGCTGGTTCGGACCTTCGGACCCGGTGTCCTTGCGCGACATCCGCCAGGCGGGCGCCACCGAGGTGGTCACGGCCCTGCACGAGGTGCCGAACGGCGTCGTCTGGTCCCTGGAGGCGATCCGCGCGCGCCGGGCCGAGATCGAGCGTGCGGGCCTTGGCTGGACGGTTGTCGAAAGCCTGCCGGTTCATGAGGCGATCAAGCTCGGCGCACCGGATCGCGACCGCTATCTTGACGCCTATTGCGAGAGCCTCCGCCATCTGGCGGCCGGCGGGGTCACGGTCGTTACCTACAACTTCATGCCGCTGCTCGACTGGACGCGCACGGACCTTGCCTGGGCCTTGCCGGACGGGGCGCTTGCCCTTCGCTTCGAGCCCGTCGCGCTGGCCGCCTACGACCTCCACATCCTGCGCCGCCCGGATGCCGCCGCCGACTATGCCGAGGCCGTCCGCGCGGCAGCGGACCGGCGCTATCATGAGATGGACGACCAGGCGCGGCATCGGCTTGAGCGCACCATCATCGCGGGCCTGCCGGGCAGCGAGGAAAGCTTCACCTCCGCCGAGTTCCGGCGCGCGATCGACGGTTATGCGCAGGTGGGTGCGGATCGCCTGCGCGAACACCATGCCGCGTTCCTGGAGGCGGTGTGCCCGGTTGCGGAAAGCGTCGGCGTGCAGCTGGTGGTGCACCCCGACGACCCGCCCTTCCCCATCTTCGGCCTGCCCCGTGTGGTCAGCACCGAAGCCGATCTCGCCGCGCTGTTCGCCCGCGTGCCCAGCATCGCGAACGGGCTGTGCTTCTGCAGCGGCTCGCTTGGCGCGCGGCTCGACAACGACCTGCCGGGCATGGTCGAGCGGCTGGGCGATCGCATCGGTTTCGTGCACCTGCGATCGGTGCAGCATGAGCCCGATGGCGCGTTCCACGAAGCGGCGCATCTTGAGGGCAATGCCCGCATGGCGAACATCGTCACTGCGCTGCTGGAGGTGCAGCGCCGATCCGGGCGGTCGCTCCCGATGCGCCCGGATCACGGCCACCAGATGCTGGACGACCTGACCAAGCAGACGAACCCGGGGTACTCGCTGCTCGGCCGCATGCGCGGGCTGGCCGAGTTGCGCGGGCTCGAGCGCGGCATCGCGCACGGGCTGCCAGCCTAGCAGGGATCACGACGACAGTTTCCACAGGGTCGACGCGGAGGGGCGTAAGATGGCAGCGCAGAACAGACCGGCGGCGCTTGCCCGCCCCAGGGGTAACGTGCGCTGGATCATCTGTGCGCTGCTGTTCCTCGCCACCACCATCAACTATGTCGATCGGCAGATCATCGGCATCCTCAAGCCCACGCTGGAGCAGGAGCTCGGCTGGAGCGAAGTCGACTATGGCAACATCGTCTTCTGGTTTCAGGCGGCCTATGCCCTCGGCCTGCTGGCATGCGGACCGCTGATCGACCGCATCGGTACCCGCGTGGGCTACGCCGCCGCAATCGGCCTCTGGAGCTTCGCGGCGATGCTGCACGCCCTTGTGCGCACGCCGTTCGGCTTTTCCGGTGCGCGCTTCCTGCTCGGCTTGGGGGAGGCCGCCAACTTCCCCGCGGCGATCAAGACCGTGGCCGAATGGTTTCCCCGGCAGGAGCGCGCTTTGGCAGCGGGGATCCTGAACGCCGGCGCGAACGTGGGTGCGATCGCCACGCCGATCGTGGTGCCGCTGCTGACGATCCACTTCGGGTGGGAGGCCGCCTTTCTGGTGACCGGCCTGCTCGGCTTTGGCTGGCTGATCGCCTGGCTGTTCTTCTACCGCCCGCTTGCCACGCACGCGAGCGTAAGCGCCTCGGAACGGGCCTATATCGATGCCGATGCGACGGCGGAGCCGCAGGTCCGCGTGCCCTGGCGGCGGCTGTTCCGGCAGCGGCCCACCTGGGCCTTCGCCATCGCCAAGTTCCTCACCGATCCGGTCTGGTACCTGTTCCTGTTCTGGCTGCCGGACTTTCTCGCCAAGCAATATCAGCTCGACCTGAAGAGCTTCGGCCCGCCGCTGATTGCCGTGTACCTGCTCGCCGATGCGGGCAGCGTGGGCGGCGGCTGGCTGTCGTCCGCGCTGATGAAGCGCGGGTTCAGCGTGAATGCCGCGCGCAAGATCGCGCTTCTGGCGTGTGCGCTGTGCGTGGTTCCCGTCCTGCTTGCGACCGGCACATCGCACCTGCTGAGCGCTGTTGCCGTGCTCGGCCTGGCAGCAGCGGCGCACCAGGGCTGGTCCTCGAACCTCTATGCGGTCGTGTCCGATACGGTGCCGCGCAGCTCGGTCGCGTCGGTCATGGGGATCGGCGGCGCGGCGGGTGCGATCGGCGGCATGATCATGGCCCAATATGTCGGCCATGCCCTCGAATCGTTCGGCTCCTACTGGCCCGTGTTCCTGTGGGCGAGCAGCGCCTATCTGGTGGCGCTGGCGATCCTGCACCTGCTGCTGCCCCGCATCGGCGCCGTTCAGGCGTTGGAAGGCGCGGGTTGATCGCACGCACGAAAACCGCTGGCGCGGCACGCGAGCAGCGTGCCCCATCTCACAGCTTCGGTCGGGATGTGGAGGACTGCTTTCACAGAAAGCAGAGAATTGGTGGAGCCGAGGGGGATCGAACCCCTGACCTTCGCAATGCCATTGCGACGCTCTCCCAGCTGAGCTACGGCCCCACGCCGTTTTTGCCGCATCGTTTCCGAAGCGGCTCCGGGATCCCCGTGTCGGGGAAGGCGCCCTCTAATCGGGCGGTTCGGGGTTGGCAAGCGCCTTTTCGACGCTTGCCGCACCTTTTTTCAGAACGCCGGTTCCGCACCGGCGCGAGGATCAGTTTTCCTCGTCTTCGTCCTGGGTGTTGACGCCCAGGTCGTCGTCGCCGCCGAGATCGACGTCGTCGTCGGCCGAGGGCTCGTCCTCACCGTCGATGTCCAGATCCTCGTCGCCCAGATCAGAGTCCTTGTCGGCCTCCTTCTCGCTGACGGGCTTGGCTGCCTCGAACGGAAGCGGCTGCTTGGACTTCAGGATCGGTTCGGGATTCCAGGTCACGCCGCACTCGATGCAGGTGACAGGATCTTCCTTGCCAAGGTCATAGAAGCGCGTCGCGCATTTCGGGCACGTCCGCTTCGTGCCCCATTCCGGCTTCACCATGTGCCGCTCTTGCCTTTCGGTGTGGGATTTTTGGGTATCGGGACCGATGCCCGAAACGTGGCGCGCGCCTTGCCATAGCGCAAGGGCAGTGTCAAAAACCGCCGTCCGCCAGCCCGTCGAGCGATGCCGCTGCCTTGAGGCGAGGCAGAACTGCGCCCTGCTGCCGCGAGCCCCGCCCCCTCGGCTTGACGCCTGCCGCGGTTGCGGCGAGGGATCGACGATGATCATCGCTGTCGACGGACCCGCCGCATCGGGCAAGGGCACCATCGCCCGCGCGCTTGCGCGCCACTATCAGCTCCCGCATCTCGACACCGGGCTGCTCTATCGCGCCGTCGCGGCAACCGTGCTGCGCGACCAGCTGACCCCGGAGCGCGAGGCAGATGCGATCGCCGCCTGCGGGTTCGAGGACCGTCTGCTGGAGGATCCGGCCCTGCGCAGCGACGAGGTTGGCAAAATCGCCTCGATCGTTTCCGCGCACGCACTGGTGCGGGCAGCGCTGCTCCAGCGCCAGCGCCGGTTCGCCGCCCAGCCCGGTGGCGCGGTGCTCGACGGGCGCGACATTGGCACGGTGATCGCGCCCGATGCGGACGCCAAGCTGTTCGTGAAGGCGACGCCGGCGATCCGCGCCCGCCGCCGCCACCTGGAGCTGCAGAAACAGGGCTCGGCCGTCACCTACGACCGGGTGCTCGCCGACATCCGCGCCCGCGACGAACGCGACGCCAGCCGAGCGAACGCGCCGATGATGATGGCCGCGGACGCAGCCCCGCTCGACACCAGCTTCCTGTCGATCGAAGCAGCCGTCCAGCGCGCGATCGAGCTGGTGGACGCCCGCGTCGCCGCCTGAGTCCGGCGACGGGGCTTGAACGCCCTGCCCCAGCTTGCGAATTGCTTGCATCTGGGCTATGCGCAGGGGGTTCGACGAGCGATTGCTCGCGGGCCCGGCGCGGAGGGGATACCCCACGCGCCCTTTTTCGCATGCGATGTGAAAGGGTCCCGCAGCCAGCGTCCGACGAATGCCGCGACCGGCATCCGGCCGCCGCGGCGACACCGGTCAAAGACCGCCGGAACCAACCGGCCGGCCGGAAAAACGTACAGGAACCAGGAACTCTAATGGCCTCTTTGGCAAACCCGAGCCGCGACGATTTCGCGGCGATGCTTGACCAGACCCTGGGTCAGGCAGACAGCTTCGAAGGCCGCGTGGTCATCGGGACCGTCACCGGCATCGAGAACGACCTCGCCGTCATCGACGTGGGCCTCAAGTCGGAAGGCCGCGTGCCGCTGCGCGAATTCGCGGCGCCGGGCCAGAAGGCGGACCTGAAGGTCGGCGACGAAGTCGAAGTCTATGTCGACCGCGTCGAGAACGCGAACGGCGAAGCGATGCTCAGCCGCGACCGCGCCCGCCGCGAAGCCGCATGGGACAAGCTGGAAACCGAATTCGCCAAGACCGCGCGCGTCGAGGGCGTCATCTTCGGCCGCGTCAAGGGTGGCTTCACCGTCGACCTGTCGGGCGCCGTGGCGTTCCTGCCGGGTTCGCAGGTCGATATCCGTCCGGTGCGCGACGTCACGCCGCTGATGGACATCCCGCAGCCGTTCCAGATCCTGAAGATGGACCGCAAGCGCGGCAACATCGTCGTTTCGCGTCGTGCGGTCCTGGAAGAGACCCGCGCCGAGCAGCGTTCGGGCCTGATCCAGTCGCTGGCCGAGGGCCAGGTGATCGACGGCGTCGTCAAGAACATCACCGACTATGGTGCGTTCGTGGATCTGGGCGGCATCGACGGCCTGCTGCACGTCACCGACCTCAGCTACAAGCGCGTCGGCCACCCGTCGGAGATGCTCAACATCGGCGACACGGTGCGCGTGCAGATCATCCGCATCAACCGCGACACGCAGCGCATCTCGCTCGGCATGAAGCAGCTTGAGAGCGATCCGTGGGATGGTGCCTCGGTCAAGTACCCGGTCGGCGCGAAGCTGGCTGGCCGCGTGACCAACATCACCGAGTACGGCGCGTTCGTCGAGCTGGAGCCGGGCATCGAGGGGCTGGTGCACGTCTCGGAGATGAGCTGGACCAAGAAGAACGTCCACCCGGGCAAGATCGTGTCGACCAGCCAGGAGGTCGAAGTCATCGTCCTCGAGGTCGATCAGGAAAAGCGCCGCATTTCGCTCGGCCTCAAGCAGGCCCAGGCGAACCCGTGGGAGCGTTTCGCCGAAACCCACCCGGTCGGTTCGACCGTCGAGGGCGAAGTCAAGAACGCGACCGAGTTCGGCCTGTTCGTTGGCCTCGACGGCGACGTCGACGGCATGGTTCACATGTCGGACATCGCATGGGGCATTTCGGGCGAGGACGCGCTCAACCTGCACCGCAAGGGCGAGATGGTTCAGGCCGTCGTTCTTGCCGTGGAGCCGGACAAGGAGCGCATCAGCCTTGGCATGAAGCAGCTCGAGCGCGGTGCGCCGGCGGTTGGCGTCGCCACCTCGGGCGATCGCCTCAACAAGAACGCGATCGTCACCGTCACTGTGCTTGAGGTCCGCGACGCGGGTCTCGAAGTGCAGGCTGGCGACGATGGCGCGACCGGCTTCATCAAGCGCACCGACCTCGGCCGCGACCGCGACGAGCAGCGTCCGGAGCGTTTCCAGGTCGGCCAGAAGTTCGACGCGATGGTGTCGGGCTTCGACCGTTCCAAGAAGCCGACCTTCTCGATCAAGGCGATGCAGATCTCCGAAGAGAAGCAGGCCGTTGCACAGTATGGCTCGTCCGACTCGGGCGCGTCGCTGGGCGACATCCTGGGCGAAGCCCTCAAGGCTCGCGGCGAAGGCCGCTAAGCATTGCGCCGCGGCGGGAAGTTCCTTCCCGCCGCGGCAAATGCCGTTAACTTGTGTTGCAGTCCCGCTGTACTGGGACTAGTTCGGTTCCCATAGCGTAACGATCGCCTCCGCCGCCCCGGCGGAATGGATGAGGCCGACATGATCCGATCTGAACTCGTACAGCGTTTGATCGCAGACAATCCCACCCTCTCTGCGCGCGATGTCGAGCGGATCGTCACCGTCTTCTTCGACTCCATCGTCGAACAGCTGAAGTCGGATGGTCGCGTCGAACTTCGCGGCTTCGGCGCCTTCTCCACCCGCGCGCGCGATGCCCGCACGGGTCGCAATCCGCGCACCGGCGAGACCGTCGAGGTCGATGCCAAGCGCGTTCCCTATTTCAAGCCCGGCAAGGAAATGCGCTCGCGCCTGAACGTTTGAGGTCGCGCGCACCTCAGATCGCGGGCGCTTGACGCCGGCGCCGGCGTGCGGTTCCCGTTGGCGCATGCGGACGTGGCGAAACCGGTAGACGCAGCCGACTTAAAATCGGCTTCCGAACAGGAGTGCGGGTTCGAGTCCCGCCGTCCGCACCACCACCACCAGCGGTGGCGCTTCGCCGCTGGCGATGGCAGGAAGGCCGCATGGCGTTTCCCCTTCCCCTCCGCGCCCGATCTTCCCTCCCTTTGCTTGCCGCAGCCGCGCTGGCGCTGGGCGGCTGCGACCGACGGCCTGACGATTCCGCGGTAGCCGCCAGCGTCATCGGCGGGATGGTGCGTGCCGCCGACCCCTCACGCACAGAACTCACCCCGGCAGAGCGCGTGCTGATGGGCGCGACGGCGCAGGGGCTGGTGCGCTTCGACGCGGCCGGACAGGTCGAGCCGGCGCTGGCGGAGCGCTGGATCGTGATCGACGAGGGCCAGAGCTATATCTTTCGTCTTGGCGACGCACGCTGGCCGGACGGCAACCGGGTGACCGCAAGCGATGTGGTCGCGACCCTCAAGCGCGCGGTGCGGCCGGCGACCTACAAGCCGCTGGCACCGGCACTACGACTCGTCGACGAGATCGTCGAGATGACGCCCGAGGTGGTGGAGATCCGCCTGCGGCGCCCGCAGCCGGAGTTCCTGAAGCTGCTCGCCCAGCCCGAGCTCGCCATCTTCCAGCAGCCCAGCCTGCGTGGCACCGGCCCGTTCGAGCTTGCCCAGCGCGTGGGTGACGTGCAGCGGCTGCGGCCGATCCGTACCCTGGAGGATGAGGGGACGGAGTCGCCGCCCAGCCGCGCAGAAACAATCGAGCTGCGTGCCGACAGGGCGGCGGTGGCGGTGCTGCGCTTCACCCGCGGCGACATCGACGTGGTGCTGGGCGGCGGGGTCGACGACTGGCCCTTGCTGAGCATCGCGCAGGTTGGCTCCGCCGGCATCCGCCTGGACCCGGCAGCCGGTTTGTTCGGGCTGGCCGTGGCCCGGCGGGAGGGCTTTCTGGCAGAGGCATCGAACCGGGCTGCACTGGCAGCTGCGCTCGACCGCAGCGCCATCACCGCCGCCGTGCGCGACGACTGGGGCGCTGCGACCACCCTGCTGCCCGCGCAGCTCGATTCGGCCGCGGCACCTGCCGCCTTCCCCTGGCCGGCGACCCCCAGCGACGAAGCCATCAGCCAGGCGCGGGCCCGGGTATCGGTGTGGAAATCAGGCCATCCCGGCATGGCGCCTCTGCGCGTAGCGCTGCCGCAAGGCCCGGGCGGAAACCTGTTGTGGGGCACGATCGCCGGATCGTTGCGCGCGATCGGCCTGCCCGTCGAGCGGGTAGCGCTCGACGCAAAGGATGCGGACCTGCGGCTGATCGACAAAGTAGCGCCGCTCGACTCAGGCCGCTGGTACCTGGACAGCGCCTGTGTCGCCTGCGACCCGATGATCCGGGCGATCATCGATGCGGCCGGGAACGCCCCGAACGCCGAAGTGCGCGGCCGGCTGCTGGCGGACGGCGACGCCGCGTTGGTCGCGGACGCGAGCTTCATTCCCATCGCCACCCCACTGCGCTGGTCGCTGGTGTCGCAGCGGCTGCGCGGCTGGACCCCCAACGCAAGGGCGTGGCACCCGTTGAATCATCTGCGCGGCGACCCCAGCTAACAGCCATGAGCCGCACCTCCCGCATTCCCCCCGAAGCGTTCGACCGCCTGTCTGAAGTCGTGCCCTTGGGCCGCGATGCCGCGGCGGTGCGCAAGCGGCTGACGGCGCTGGAGCGGCTGCTGGAGCGCAGCTTCGTCATCCCCGGCATCAACGTGCCGGTGGGACTGGACCTGGCGTTCAACCTGCTGCCTGTGGGCGGCAGCTTCATCGGTGCCGCCATGGGCAGCTACATGGTGTGGGAAGCCCGCAACCTTGGCATGTCCAAGCTCCAGATGGCGCGCATGGCCGGCAACGTCGGCGTCGACTGGGCGCTGGGGCTCATCCCGCTGGTGGGCGCGGTGCCGGACCTGTTCTTCCGCTCCAACACCCGCAACCTGCGGATCATCAAGCGGCACCTGGACAAGCACCACCCGGGTACGGCCGTCGTCGACGGCTGAGGAGGCGGGGTCCGGCCTTCGATACCGGACCTCTGCGAGGCCCCTCCTGTTCTCACCGTGCTCCTGCGGAGGCAGGAGTCCAGGGCGTCGTACGCCGCGGGTCGGTTTGCCCCCTGCCTGCGCAGAGATACGATGTTGCTGGGACGCTATGGCACCCGAGCGGAGGCCGGGCTCCAGGTCGGCGGGCCGCCGTGGCTCGATCAAGCGTCCCTCAACTGGACCCCGGCCTTCGCCGGGGTACGATGTTGTCGACGTCCTACCGGTGGCCCCGCCAGATCTTCAACGGGGCGTTGGATGTGAGCCCGCCCTGGTGCGCCGGACAGGCGCGATAGCGTAGTCGCTTGTCGAGGCAGAGCCAGACTTCGTCGAGCCAACCCTCACGATTGGCGGTGATCCGCATCATGTTGGCGGCAATACCGGGATTGGCCCGCGCAATCGCCTGTGCGAGCTGACCGGCGGTGAGGTCCCGCCGCCGCGACAGCGCATCCATGTTCGGGAACCGCAACCGCCCGTAGAGCGCATTGGAGCGCGCGAAATAGGCGGCCGGGGTCACCCCCATGCAGCTCCCATGCTTGGCATATTCGTGCTGGAGCAGCTGCACCGAGGGCGTTGCACACAGATGCTTGCGCACCACCGCCTGCGGCAGCAGCGCCACCGGCTTGCAGTACTGCGGCCAGGTCTTGCCCTCGCCATCCGGCCACAGGCCGTGCAGGGTGAAGCCGAAGCGGTTGTCCTGCCCGCACTGGAAGCTGTCGCTGCCCGCCTGCTGGCCCCGGCAATATTGCGGCGACCAGGTGATCGCGAGCGTATAGCTGCCGATCGGGATGACGCGACGCGGCTGCTGCGCCGTTGGCAGGTCGGCATGCGGGCGCGGCAGCACCGCCGGCACATTGCACTGGGTGCTTTGTGCCAGGGCGGTGCCGGGCAGTGTGGCGGCGAGGATCATCGCCGCCTTGTGCCAGATGCGGATCATTCGAACGGCGTCTCCGCAGGCGCGGTCGAGACACCCTTGAACCACGCGACGGCGTCGGGCTGGAACAGCATGAAGATCGCCGCCGCCTGAAGCACGGTCGCGACGATGCTGAGCACGCCGGCGATGCCACCTGGGAACTGGCCGTTCATCAGCGTGAACAGCAGCGACAACACGCCGAGCACGAAGAAGACCACCAGGATCCACTTGGCGATGGTGCTGCGCCGGCGGGAGGTGAAGAACCAGAGCAGCAGCGAAATGCCGAAGCCGATGACCAGGCTGCCCAGCATCACGGGCGTGGCGATAGCGGCGGTCGCGGCTTCCGCCTGCAGCGTCGCCATGGTGGCGTTCCAGCTGAGCGCAGTGTTGACGAGGCCAAGCGCCAGCGCGGCGAGATAGAAGATGTCGAAGCGTTGAATGGATTTAGGACGCACCATGTCTCTCCCCCTGTTGTGCGGGGTGGAGCCTAACCAAGCCTGCAGGTTCGGCAAGCGGGATTTCTAGGCCGTAACGAAGTCCAGGCCGATATCGGCAGCGGGCGCCGACTGGGTGAGCCGCCCGACCGAGACATAGGTGACGCCGCTGCCGGCGATCGCGGCGATGGTGTCGAGCCGAACGCCGCCCGACGCCTCGGTCGGCACGCGCCCGGCAACTTCGGCGACCGCGGCACGCAGCGTGTCCGGGTCCATGTTGTCGAGCAGCAGGTGGGTGGCGCCGCCGGCAAGCGCGGGCGCAATCTGGTCGAGCCGGTCGACCTCCACGATGATCGAGGCGATGCCGGCATCGGCTGCGCGTCGCGCCGCCGCTTCGACCCCGCCGGCCACCGCGACATGATTGTCCTTGATCATCGCCGAGTCCCACAGGCCCATGCGGTGGTTCGTCGCGCCGCCCATGCGCGTCGCATATTTCTCCAGCCGGCGCAGGCCCGGCAGCGTCTTGCGCGTGTCGAGCAGGGTCGCACCGGTGCCGCGGATCGCATCCACATAGGTCGCGGTCAGCGTGGCGATGCCCGAGAGATGCTGAACGGTGTTGAGCGCCGAGCGTTCGGCCGTGAGCAGCGCCCGGGCGTTGCCGCGCAGGCGCAGCAGCTCGGACCCGGCGGCGACGCGGTCGCCGTCCCGGACCAGCGCCTCGATCTCCACGTCCGGATCGAGCGCCCGGAAAAAGGCCTCGGCGATCGGCAGCCCGGCGACGGTGATGGCGTCGCGGCTGTCCATGACGCCGACGAAGCGTGCATCGGCCGGGATCACCGCAGCGGAGGTGATGTCACCGCCCTCCCCCAGATCCTCGGCGAGCGTGTCGCGGACGAAGCGGGGGAGATCAAAGCCTTCGAGCGACCAGGTCATGCGCATTGTCTCCGCCGTGTGTGAGGCGCGGGCGGTAGCGCGCCCCGAAGCGCTGCGGCAAGGCGGAAAGCGCGGCGAACCCCGGCTGCTCAGACCTTGGCGGCGTACAGCATGCGGTTGTTGCCAAGGTGGCCGAACACCTGCGCCAGTTCGCTTTCGCCGACGGCGAAGCAGCCCTGGCTGCGGCCGAGCTTGCCATGGGTCCGCAGCATCGACGCGTTGGAATACCAGGCGCCATGGATCACGATCGCACGCGCCAACGCATTGTCGTTGGTCGGATCGAGCCCGACCAGCCGCTGCGACTTGCCGTGCTTGCCGACATAATAGTCGGATGCAAGGAAGGCGCCCTGGCTCGACGCGTTGGAGCCGTTGAGGTTGGAGAAGCGCTGCAGATAGCCGCTGTGCGCCGGGTCCGAGCCGCTGCCATGCGCGACCAGCAGAGTCGTGGTCTGGCCGCTGATCAGGTCGACGAGGTGGAAGCGCGGCACCGAAGAGGACGCAGCGAAGTCGGCGATCGCCATGCGGTCGCGGCTTGCGACCCGGTTGCCGTGCGCCTGGAGCGCTGCCATCGCGTCGCGAAACAGCGCCGGACGAACCATGCGGGGCGACGTGAGCGGCGCACGCGCTGCGGCCGGCACTGCGGCACGCACCGGCGACGCAAAGGCAGCCGATGCGACTGCCGCGCCCGCGACCGAAAGACCCGTGGTAAGGAACGCGCGGCGCGAGGGCGCCTTCTCAACAATGTTGTGCACTTGGATGTCCTGCCCTGAACCCGCTCAGCATCGCGATGCGCTGCCTTGTTCATGCTTTTAGCGAACAAATCCAAACAGTTCCTGTCCACATTAACCGTTTGCCGCAGCGATCCGGCGGCTCGTCGCAGGATCTCGCACATGCCCGCGGCTAAAGGTTCCGTATTGCGCCCCACAGATTCTTTTCAGTTTGTCAATGGCACAAACCTGCATCGTTGACGTTTTATCAAGACAAGAACCGGCCGGGACCCACGTCCGCCCCGACCGCCCGTGTTGATGCAGAGGTACGTAATGAACATCCGCAATTCTCGCGCCTGGCTGTTTGCCGGGGCGCTAGCTCTTTGTCTGCCGGCAGCGCCCGCCCTGGCGCAAGATGCAGTGGCGTCGTTCGATATCGCATCCAGCGAATCGTTGAAGCCCGGACAGTTTGTTTGGAACGACAGCGGCGATGCTTCGCAACCGGTGACGGTAACCGTAAGCCTGCCGTTGCAGCGCGCCTATGTGTATCGCGGCAGCACTCTGATCGGGGTGTCGACCGTGTCTACAGGCAAGACCGGACATGAAACTCCCGTGGGCGAGTTCGAGATCCTTCAGAAGAAGGTGATGCACAAGTCCAACCTCTACAACGACGCGCCAATGCCGTTCATGCAGCGGCTGACCTGGGACGGCATCGCGCTGCATGCAGGTGCCATCCCCGGCCGCCCGGCATCGCACGGCTGCGTCCGCCTGCCTGCGGCCTTCGCCAAGAAGCTGTTCGCCGCGACCGAAATGGGCGCGATGGTGTCGATCAACAACGACCCCTACGACCCGCTGTCTTCCCAGCCGCTGCCGGCCGAGAACTTCGGCGAGTCGGTGGGGGGCACGCTGACGGCATCGCAGGACGTGGTGCCCGGCCGCGGTATCCAGACGGCGCAATAAGGATCGTCCGGCCGAACTGCCTGGCACCAGTTCCGATACTCGACCCCTGCCGTTGAAGGAGCGGCCGGGTCCGGTCTCAGAGCCGCGCGAACGCACGTTCGCCGGAGACCCCGCGGGTGTATCAAGCGGCCCCTCGCCTGTGCTTCTGCGGAGGCGAGCGCTCCGGGACTCGGCGATACCGCCGTTGCTTTGTCGGACTCTGGATCTGTGCCTGCGCAGGGATACGGGCGCGGGCCGTTACGCGCGCAACGGTGGCGGATGCGAAGAGAACGGCGTAGCGTTCGCTCAACCGCGGCTGACGAGCTCCACGCGCACGTCGCCCCGGTCGGAGGCACGCGCGATGCGGGTTCGGGTTGCAAGCTGCCGGTGCGGACAGTTGCGCGCCACCTGTACGGGCGAGCCGGTGCGCGTATCGGTGTGCCATTGCCTGGAGTGCCAGAAGCGCAGCGGCAGCGCCTTTGCGGTGCAGGCACGCTGGCCGGACGCGCAGGTGGTGCTTGCCGGCGCGTTCCACAGCTGGAGCCAGCAGGGCGACAGCGGCGCGATGGCACACTTCCGCTTCTGCCCGACCTGCGGCGCGACGCTGGTCTATGCGAGCGACGGCATGCCCGGCCTGACCGCAGTCGCGGTCGGCGGTTTTGCCGATCCCGACTTCCCGGCTCCCCGATATTCCGTCTGGGAGGACCGCAGGCACCGCTGGGTCACGGTGGCGGCGGACGGCATGGATCACTTCGCATAGCCGCCAAGGATCAGGCGGCGACCAGTTCGATGTTGGGATGGTCGGCGAGGATGTGGAGGATGGTGTCGAAATAGGTCGGCCCCTCTCCGCGCTCGACGGCGTCGAGCTGGCGGCCGATGCGGTCCGCATCGTAGAGGTCCGGCCGCTGCAGCTTCTCGCGCAGCCGGGCAACCGTCGCGGCGATGCCGAGTGCGGCCTGGCTCGCTGCCATGTTGTTCCAGACGAGCCGCACCGGCTCCTGTCCTTCGATCGCGCCGTAGCCGCCACGCAGCATGTCATCGAGCGCGTCGAGGCTTTCGCCCAGAGTCCAATCCTCGCCGACCATGAAGACGCGGTTCACCTCTGCATAGAAGGAGGCGATGTCGCGGATACGGGCACCGTCGAGGGTCAGGGTCTTGGTCATGGGCGATCGTCGTCGCGCAGCACCGAGAGGTCCGGGCGGGGCAGGATCGGCGGGGTGCTGTCCATGTAGGTGAGCCAGTGACTCCAGATCACATGGGTGCGCAGCTTCGTCAGGCGGGTCTGACAGCTGATGCCCATCAGCGTACGGATCGAGCCGCCGCTCCAGTTCTGGTACACGGCTCCACATTCGGCGTCCCGGTACTGGATCCAGGCGCGCTGGGCCTTCACCAGTTCCTTGGCGGCTTCACCCTCCCCTTCGCTCCGCAACCGTCGCATCGCGGCCTGGTAGTAGCGGTTCAACTCGGCATCGGCCGCGTCGAATTCGGCCGAGGCGCAGGCGTTGATGGAAGGCGTGTCATCGCCCGTGCAGGATGCGGGGTTCGCCGCCTGGAGGAACAGGGCGAGCGTGAACAGGGGCATGGCGATTCCTCCGGCTAGGTGCGCGCCGCTGCCTTACCGGTCGCGCTTGAACCGGACCAGCGTCGGCGAGACGCACGGCGCCTTGCCTCAGAAGCCATCCGTATCCCTGCGCAAGCAGGATCCAGGGCCGGCAGAGCAGCTGACGATAGGGGAGCGGAACCGGGGTCGCGCTGCTTATTTCAGCGGCCGGAAATGGGGGGCGAGGGCGGTCACCTGCTCGAAACCGGCGGTCTGCAGGCTGTAGATCGCGCCGCCGATGCAGCGATACGGTACCTCGCTCGTGGGCAGCAGGATGCGTGCGCCTCGACCGGGCTGCACTTCGCGGCGGGCGACTGCCACCAGTTCCTGGAAAGTGACTGCACGGCCGGCGACTTCAAGGCTGCACTGCGCAGCCGGTCCGCGCACCAGGACGTCAAAGGGCACAGCCCTTGCCCTGCCCGCGCACCCCATCAACCCAAGGGCTGCAATCACCATCGGGGCAAGCGCCGGCTTCATGGGCGAAGTATGAAGCGGGTCCAGCGGCTACGCAACGCGGCTGCGGACAAGCAGCGGCCACAAAAAAAGGGGGCCGAAGCCCCCTTTTAGGTTAGCCGCGCGGGCCGCCGCGGGGGCGGAACGGGCGGGCCTGGTGCCGCGGCTGGTTGGGGCCGCCGCGCGGAGGACGCGGGCCGCCGGTGCTGCCCGGCGGCGGCGGGCCATCCATCGGCAGCACGCGCAGGTCGTCGTCACCCTCACCCGCGGTGCGCTTGATCGCGGCCACGAAGCGGCTGGCGACCGCGCGCGGGATCTGGAAGGCGGTCTCGTCCGCGGCGATGCGGATTGCGCCGACTTCACCCTTGGTGATGTGGCCGCGGCGGCACAGCAGCGGCAGCAGCCAGCGCGGATCGGCGTTCTGGCGGCGGCCGATGTTCATGCGGAACCAGACGCTGTCCTCGAAGCCGGCGCGGGGGCCGTCGTCGCGGGGACCGCGCTCGCCGCGGTCGCTGCCGCCGACGAGGTCCTCGGCGGCCGGCAGCTTGGCGCGATAGGCGCGCACCAGCATGGCGGCGATGTCGGCAGGCTCACGCCCTTCGAGCAGGCGGGCGCCGAGTGCGCGATCCTCCTCGTCCAGCTCCACCGTATCGCTGAGCTTGGCGAGCAGGCGCTCGCGATCGGCCTCGCGGATGGCGTCGGCGCTCGGCACCTCGACCCACTCGGCGTTGATCTTGGCACCGCGCAGCATCATCTCGACGCGGCGGCGACGCTGATACGGCACCACCAGCGCGGCGATGCCCTTCTTGCCGGCGCGGCCGGTGCGGCCCGAGCGGTGCTGAAGCGCCTCGGCGTCGCGCGGCAGCTCGACGTGGATCACCAGGCTGAGCGAGGGCAGATCGATGCCGCGCGCGGCAACGTCCGTCGCGACGCACACGCGGGCGCGGCGATCGCGCAGCGCCTGAAGCGCGTGGTTGCGCTCGTTCTGGCTGTGCTCGCCCGAAAGCGCCACGGCGTCGAAGCCGCGCTCGACCAGGCTCGCGTGCAGGCGGCGGACCGCTTCACGGGTGGCGCAGAACAGGAAGGCGGTGTCCGGCTCGTGGAAGCGCAGCAGGTTCACCACCGCATGCTCGATGTCGGACGGGGCGACGGTCACGCACTGATAGGCGATGTCGCCGTGGCCGCGATCGGCCGAGAGCGTCTCGATGCGCAGCGCGTCGCGCTGGTAGCGCTTGGCGAGCGCCACGATCGGGCGCGGCATGGTCGCGGAGAACAGCAGTGTGCGGCGGCCATCCGGCGTCGCGTCGAGGATTTGCTCGAGATCCTCGCGGAAGCCCATGTCGAGCATCTCGTCGGCTTCGTCGAGGACGGCTGCGCGGATCGCCGATAGGTCGAGCGCGCCGCGCTCCAGGTGATCGCGCAGACGGCCGGGCGTGCCGACGACGATGTGCGCGCCGTGGCTGAGCGCACGCCGCTCACGCGAGGGGTCCATGCCGCCGACGCAGGTGGCGATGCGAGCGCCGGTCTGGCCGTAGAGCCAGCCGAGTTCGCGCGCGACCTGGAGGGCGAGCTCGCGGGTGGGGGCGATGGCGATGGCGAGCGGAGCGCCGAGCTGGCCGATCGCGCCGTCCTCCGCCAGCAGCTGCGGGGCCATGGCGAGGCCAAAGGCGACGGTCTTGCCGGAGCCGGTCTGGGCGGAGACGATGAGATCGCGCCCTTCGGCTTCGGGCTTGACGACGGCGGCCTGGACGGCCGTGGGCGCTTCATAGCCACGCGCAACAAGCGCCGCGGCGAGCGGTTCGGGAACTTTACCAAAGGGCATGGGGGCGCAAATGGCCCTTTCCGAGCCGTGGCACAAGGGCTTACGGCGCCGGAGAGTCCCGGTGCGGGAGGTCGGCGGCGGCCTCGAAGGCGACTTGGGGCGGATGCGACGCCACTACACACCGTTGATCGCTCTTCAGACTTCGCCCGTTCGCTCCATCCTCATCACACCGCCGACACAGGGCATTGTCGCCAGGCAAGCCGCACGCGCCGTGCTCAGTTTCCCGCCACTGGCTCCGAGGATTCGGGCTGCGGGGCCGGCGTCGGCTTCGGCTCCAGATCCTCGGGGACGAACGGATTCACGCTCGGCGGCGGCCCCGACATGCCGGCCGGATCGCCTTTGACACGCCCGCGCAGCTGGTCGATTTCAGCCTGCCTCCGGTTGAGATAGAATGCCCGGGTTGCTGCATAGGGATCGGGCGAGTTGTCGTGCAGGTCCTTGAGCGTCTGGTCGAACTCGGAACGGTGGTCGAGCGCGCCCAGGACACCGGCCGGCACGGAATAGCTCACGCTCGTGAACGGACTGCCGACGCCGACCGGCAGGACCAGCCGATCGACGGCGCCGCCCAGCAAGTCCCGAACGGTCGTGGGGCCGACCAGCGGCAGGAAAAGGAAGGGCCCGTTCTTTACGCCATAATAGCCCAGCGTGTTTGCAAACCCGTTCGACCGCCGCGGCAAATGGAACGGCTTGCGCTTGGCCATGTCCACGAACCCGGCAGCGCCAACGGTGGTATTGATCACGAAGCGGCCGACCGTCTCCGCCGCCTTTCCAGGCTTGAGCTGAAGCATGAAGTTCAAGAACACGATCGGTTCACGGATGTTATACAGGAAGTTGTGGATCCCCTTGCGGATGGGGCTCGGCAAAGCCTTCTTGTACGTTCTTGCGACGGGGCCGACGACGGTGTCGTCCACCTTCTGCGTAACGGCAAAAGCCTCGGCATTTACCGCGCGCAGCGGGTCTCCTGCCGGCTCCCTGCGCCCTGTGATGACGATGTCACCGTGCGCCGCCTCTTCGGCAGGGGGCACCTGAACGGGCGAACCCGCGTCCGGTGGGGGCACTGCGCCAGGCGGTGCGGGCGAGACTTGAACCGGAGTGACCGCCGGTGGAACAGCCGTGTCGGACTGCAACTGAGGGGGCTGCGCTGGAAGGAGCGCTGGATCGGCAAGCAGGACGGAGGGCGAAACCAGAGTTGCCGAGGCGGCGCCCGCTGCGGTTGGGAACTCCGGCGCTGGCAATGAGCCTACGGGAGAGACCGCGAGTAGTAGCGCACCAGGTACCGTCAACATGTACGCTCATCATCCCGCCGACCGGCTTCGTTCGAATCTGAAGCACTGGGACAATGGACATGCCCCTTCGAAACTAATTGGGATAGGGATAATCGGCGCAGGAAGCGCTTACCGCCCGAGTATCCTGGAAGAGCGGGCCTTCGCGTCCGTGGGTCGCCCCTAGTCGTTGCCGCCCACGAAGTTGCCGAGGCCGCCGAGGATCGAGCCCTCGCCGCGGTTCTGGCCGCCGCGGCTGCCGGCAGCCGCCAGCATCCGACCCGCCAGGCGCGAGAAGGGAAGCGACTGGATCCAGACCTTGCCGGGGCCGCGCAGGCGAGCGAAGAACAGGCCCTCGCCACCGAACAGCACGCTTTTCACGCCGCCGGCGGTGACCAGGTCGAAGTCGACCGTGTCGGTCATGGCCGCCAGGCAGCCGGTGTCGACGTGGAGTTCCTCGCCTGATGCCAGCGTGCGCTCGACCACGGTGCCGCCCATCTGGACGAAGACCCAGCCGTCACCCTCCAGCTTCTGCATGATGAAGCCCTCCCCGCCGAACAGGCCGGTGAGCACGCGCTTCTGGAAGTGGAGGCCGATCGACACACCCTTGGCCGCGGCGAGGAAGCTGTCCTTCTGGCAGATCAGCCGCCCGCCGAGATCGCCCAGGCGCAGCGGCAGGATCGCGCCGGGCGTGGGCGAGGCAAAGGCGACCCGCGCCTTGCCATGGCCCTCGTGGGTGAAGACGGTGGTGAACAGGCTTTCGCCCGTCACCAGCCGGCGGCCGGCACCCAGCAGCTTGCCCATGAACCCGGCGCCCTGCCCGCCGCTGCCGTCGCCGAACACCGTGGTCATGTCGACCGCGGCATCCTTCCACACCAGCGCGCCCGCCTCCGCCACCGCACTTTCGCCGGGATCGAGCTCGATCTCCAGGAACTGGAGTTCCTGGCCCTTGATCTCGAAGTCGATGTCGTCGGCGATGCTGCTGCTACGATGGTGCTGCCAGGGGGTCGGATACGGCATGGGAACTTCCTCTCGCGGGTGGGGTCAGGCGCGGGCCATCAGTCTCCGGTGACGCGGACGGGACCGAGGTCGCCCATGCCGACGGTGCCGCTGGCCATGCCGAGCATGCGATCGAGCGAGACCTTGGCCTTGAGGCGCAGGCTTTCCTCAATCTCGATGCGCGGCTCGAGGTCGCGCAGCGCCAGGTAGAGCTTCTCGATCGTGTTGAGCGCCATGTACGGGCAGATGTTGCAGTTGCAGTTGCCGTCGGCACCCGGCGCGCCGATGAAGCGCTTCTCCGGCATCGCCTTTTCCATCTGGTGGATGATGTGCGGTTCGGTCGCGACGATCAGCGTGTCGCCGGGCACGGTCTGCGCATATTCCAGGATGCCGCGGGTCGAGCCGACATAGTCGGCATGATCGAGGATGACCGCGGGGCATTCCGGGTGGGCCGCAACCGGCGCGCCGGGATGCTCTGCCTTGAGTTTCAGCAGCTCGGTTTCCGAGAACGCCTCGTGCACGATGCACACGCCCGGCCACAGCAGCATGTCGCGGCCGGTCTTGCGCGCGAGATAGCCGCCCAGATTGCGGTCCGGTCCGAAGATGATCTTCTGCGTGGGTGGGATCTGGCTGAGGATCTTCTCCGCCGACGACGAGGTGACGATGATATCGCTGAGCGCCTTCACCTCGGTCGAGCAGTTGATGTAGGTGAGCGCGATGTGATCCGGGTGCTGCGCGCGGAAGGCGGCGAACTGCTCGGGCGGGCAGCTGTCCTCCAGGCTGCAGCCGGCGGCCATGTCGGGGAGCACCACGATCTTTTCGGGGCTCAGGATCTTGGCGGTCTCGGCCATGAAGCGCACGCCGCAAAAGGCGATCACCTCGGCGTCGGTTGCCGCCGCCTTGCGCGACAGGTCGAGGCTGTCGCCGACGAAATCGGCGAGGTCCTGAATTTCCGGCTTTTGATAATAGTGCGCGAGGATGACGGCATTGCGCTCCTTGCGCAGCCGGTCGATCTCTCCCAGCAGGTCGACGCCGGCCAAGTTGCCGCCGATGCCGTTGCGTGCGTCCATTCCAACTTCCCCCGCGTGCCCGTGATGCGGGCCACAAAGCGCCCACATGGCCATTTGCGCCCGGTGCGGCAAGATGCCGCCGTATCCCGCTGACCGCTGGGCGCACTCGCGGGGATGTTGCTGCGCAAGCACGGGAGGATGGCGGGTGCAGTCGGCGTGCTGACGCAGACGAGGCTGAGCAAGCCGCGCAGCGCCGATCGGGAACAGCGCCCGCACCCGCGGGGTTCCGCCTGTTACTCTGAACGAAAAGTGGAACAGGATGAGCGGGCAAGGCCAAACGGCTGCCAAGGGGAAGCGGCGCGGCCGGGATCTGACGCAGGGACCGATCACGCGCACCCTGTTGGTCTTCTCGCTGCCGGTTCTGGGCGGCAACGCGCTCCAGTCGCTGAACGGCAGCATCAACCAATTCTGGGTGAGCCATTCGCTGGGCATCACTGCCATCACCGCGATCGGCAACGCCAACATCGTCATGATGCTGATGCTGGGCGCAATCTTCGGCGTCAGCATGGCCGCCAACATCCTGGTCGGGCAGAGCGTCGGAGCCGGCGACCTGCGCCAGGTGAAAAAGGTGATGGGCACCTCCATCACGTTTTTCGCAATCCTGGCGCTGGGGGTCGCCGCGGTCGGCTATCGGCTGTCGCCGCACATCCTGGCCTTGATGGGCACGCCGGCCGAGGCGCTGGCCGAGGCCGAGACCTATTTGCGCATCGTCTTTCTGGCGATGCCGTTCCTCTATTTCTTCGCCTTCCTGCAGATGGCGCAGCGCGGCATCGGGGACAGCCGCACGCCCTTTCTCTTCATGCTGCTGGCCGTCGTGCTGGACATCCTCCTCAACCCGATGCTGATCCGGGGCATCGGCCCCTTTCCCAGGCTGGGCATCGCCGGATCGGCCTTTTCCACGCTGATCGGCCAAGGCACCAGCCTGGTGCTGCTGGTCGCGCTGCTCTACCGGCGCGGCAGCCCGCTGATGCTGCGCCCGGGCGAGTTCCACCTGCTCAAACCCGACCCTGCGATCCTGAAGGCGTTGGTGCTGCGCGGCCTGCCCATGGGGTTGCAGATCCTGGTGATGTCCGGCGCGGCGATGGTGATGATCGGCTTCGTCAACAGCTATGGCGCGGTGACGGCGGCTGCCTATACCGCCGCGTCGCAGGTGTGGACCTATATCCAGATGCCGGCGATGGCAGTCGGCGCGGCAGTGTCGTCGATGGCGGCGCAGAACGTCGGGGCGCAAAAATGGGACCGGGTCGGCAAGATCGCGCGGTCGGGCGTGCTGAGCGGGCTGGTCATCACCGGTCTGGTCGCCGCGATCATCTATCCGCTGGGCGACCTGACGCTGCACATCTTCCTGCCGCCGGACTCCCCCGCGCTGCCGGTCGCGGGGCACATCAATACCATCGTGCTTTGGTCGTTCGTGCTGTTCAGCGTGACCTTTGCGTTGTCGGGCGTAGTGCGGTCGACCGGCGCGGTGTGGCCGCCGCTGCTGATCCTGATCGTCGCCATGTTCCTGATCCGCATCCCGTTCGCCGAGCTGCTGATCCCCAGGCTGGGCGCGGACGCGATCTGGTGGAGTTTCCCTTTGGGGACGATCACGTCGAGCATTCTGACAGCGCTCTACTATCGTTACGGCAACTGGCGAAAGACGCGGCTGATCGCGCCGGAGCGGCCGCAGGGGAATTCGGCGGATGCGGGTATGGCGACGCCGGCGGTGGTGGGCTGCGACCGTTCGCCCGGGGCGGAGGTGCGGGTTGGGGGGTGAGCAGCTGGGTGAGAAGCACGTACAGCTGCCTTCCCATTAGCTCCTGCCTGCGCGGGAGCACCGCACAGGCGGAGGGGGACCGCCAGCATCACCGCCGGTTGGCGAGAACCTCGTCGACCGGGGCGGTGACGTCCCAGCGTTCGCCGTCGCGCGATCGACGCTCGTTGGGGAAGGTCACCAGCACGCGGACGTTGCCCAGACCGGCGCTCGCCAGCGGCGCACCGAGCAGGTTAGCCAGCGCCGTGCGCGCCTTTTCGCGGGCCTGGGCCATGCGTTCGGGCGAGCGGGCCTCCGCCTGCGCCTTGGTCTGCGCCGCCTGCGACGTGCGGCGGGCGAGCGCTTCGCCGGCCTCGCGGGTGACGAACACGCCCTGGGTGCGCACCAGGCTGCGCGCCGCCTCGTCGACGTTGGGCTTGGCGACCGTCACGTCGGGCGCGTCCACCACCAGCGTGCGCGACTCTTCGGACCAGCTGAGATTGTTCGGGCCGATTCCGCCTACCTGGACGAAATAGTCGACGGTGAAGGGCATCTTGATGACCTGGTTCGACTTCAGCATCCCCATCGCGCGGACGTCGGTAGCAGTGCTCTGGATCGTGCCCGAAAGCTCCGCGACCTTGAGCGCCGAGGCGCCGGACAAGCGCGCGGTGATGAGGCGGGTGACGGCGGTGCCGTCCTCTTCCCGCGTCACGACATATTCCTCGGTATAACGCTGGCAGACCAGCACCGCGCCGAGCGTCAGGCCGATGCCGACCAGCAGTACGATCAGCGTGCGCAGGAAGCCCGGCTTCACGTGCGTCGCCATTCTCCTGCCTCCTCCACCAGTCCGCGCGCCTTCAAGTCGATCAGATGCGCGAGCACCGAGCGTGCGGCCGCGGGCAGCAGCCGCGCGTCGAGCCCGACATACATGCGCGATACCATCGCCGGCACCGCGCCGACCCCTTCGCCCAGCAGGCGCAGGATTTGCCCCTCGCGCGCGCGACGGTGGCCAAGCAGTCCCCGCACGAAACGCTGCGGGTTCTCCACCGCCTCCCCATGGCCGGGATAATAGATGCGGTCCGAACGCCCCATCAGCTTCTCGAGGCTCGCCATATAGGCGGTCATGTCGCCATCGGGCGGCGAGACGATGGTGGTCGACCAGCCCATGACATGGTCGCCGCTGAACAGCGCGCCGCTTTCCGGCAACGCAAAGGCCAAGTGGTTGGAGGTGTGGCCCGGTGTCGTCACCGCCGTCAGCGACCAGCCGTCGCCGGATACCCCCTCTCCCTCTGCCAGCACGCGATCGGGCGCATAGGCGGTGTCGAAGGCGGCGTCGGCACGCGGGCCGGGATCGTCCATGGTGAGCGGGGCACAGCCGACGATCGGCGCGCCGCTACGCTCAGCGAGCGAGGCCGCGCCGGGACTGTGGTCGCGATGGGTGTGGGTGCACAGGATTGCCACCAGCCGGCGGCTGCCCACCGCGGCGAGCAGCGCGTCCAGATGCGCGGCGTCGACCGGACCAGGGTCGATCACCGCGGCATCGCGCGCGCCACCCACCACATAGCTCTGCGTGCCGTCGTGGGTATAGGGGGAGGCGTTGGGAGCAAGGATGCGCAGCACCAGCGGCTCCAGCGCGATCGGAACACCGGTCGGGGGATGCGTCATGCCCCGGACATGGCGGCTCCCGGCGCGCGGCACAAGCTCTGGCGGCTCGCCAGGCGGATGCGAGCGCCCCTCATGAGATACATCCGATCACGAGCTATCCCCGATGGTGCCCGGCACTGCCGCACCCTAGCCTCGCGAGCAATGCGCCCCTTTTCGTCGGAGCCGCGATGGTCCTGCCCAGCCTGCCCCGGGTCTCCGACACCGCGCTGTACCCGGACGCCGCGACGGTCGCCGCCACGGTCGGAGCGCTGCGGCGCGACGGGTTTGCCGTGGTCGAGGGGCTGTTCGCGCGCGCCGACCTGTGTGCGGTCGAACGCATGCTCGACGACGCGTTCGAGGCGGCGGCGCAGATACCCGCCGCCCGGCGCTTCGTGGTGCGCTATCCAGCGGGGGACAGGGCGGATGGTGGGGCGGATGGCGTCGGCACCGGTTGGGACCAGCTGGAGCTGAACCATGCAACGGCGCTGGTCCCCGCCCTGCTGGAGACGAAGGTGTTCCAAGGCTGCGCGACGCTGGCGCGAGCGCTGGCCGGCCCCGTCACGCGATCGTTCGACCATGTGATCTACAAGGGGCCGCGCAACCGCACGCCGACGCCATGGCACCAGGATGCCGCCTTCAAGCTGTGGCGCGGCAGCCAGCCGCGGCAGCTCCATTTCTGGATCCCGTTGCAGGACGTGACGCAGGAGAGCGGCTGCATGGAGTTCATCGCCGGCAGCCACCGGGCACCCCTGCTCCACCACCGCCGCATGCTGCGGAGCTCGGGATTACCGGGGCGGGAGGCGTCGCCGGACACGCCCGATTCCATCCCGTGCCCGCTCGCGCTTGGCGGCCTCACGATCCACACGCCGACCACGCTGCACTGCGCCGGTGCCAATGCCAGCACGGTGCCGCGCAAGGCATGGATCCTGCAGTTCGCCCCCTGGGGCAACGCCCGGCTGGCGGTGAAGCGGCTGGCGGGCGCGGTGCCGCGGCCGCTGCCGCAACAAGGCACTGTAAACCCCCACGCCGCGCCCAGGCCCTAGCACTAACCTCCTCCCAGTTGCGGGGCACGAACGGCGGGCGGATGCGCAGGAAGGCACCCACTCCTTGCGGCTTCGGTCATTTCAGCCGGTAGGCCACCAGAGTGGTCGGGTTGTAATATTGCTCCGGCGCCTTCACCATCACCAGGACACCCTCGGCGGTGATGGCGATTTCAGCGCCGCCGGTGGGTGCGCTCCAGACCGGCGCATGGCTGCTGCCTTCGGTCGGAATCGCATAAACCGCCTTGTCGGTCGCGACGAACACCAGGTTGCGGCTGGCGATCGTGTTGCCCAGGAAGCGCTCGCCGGACGGCGGCGTCCACGACCATTGCACCACACCCGAATCCTCGCTCAGCGCGTCGAGCCGGCCGGGATCGTTGCGGGCAAGATACACGAACCCGCCCCCGACCGCCGGGGTAGTCGTATAGCTTTCGGCGCTGCGCCACGCATAGGCACCGGTCGCCATTGACCAGTTGACGAGCACGGATGGAGAACCGGCGTCGCGGGTTCCGGAATAAGCGACGACGTTGCCCTTGGTCCCCAGGATAGGGGCACCGTAATAGTCATAGAAGTCGCGCTGGAAGAACGGATCGACCATGCGCTTTTGAATTGCGCCGGTCTTGCGATCGATCACTTCGATACCGGCCCCTGAGTAGTAATAGACATATTGCGCATCCACCGCCGGAGTTTGCCCATCCCACATGTAGCCCTGCACTTCGTTGGACCAGTAGGTAAGCGACGAATAGTCGTAGCCGTAGACAACGTTCCCGTAATAACCCGCAGACATGTACAGACCGTCTTCGAATGGCGTCGGCGCCAGGAAGTTCGACCATTGTGAGGAGAAGAGCGCATTGGGACCGGCGTACTGGCCGGTCTTGGGATCGATCGCGACAATCGCGTTTTCGTCCGATGAAGACACCATTGTGGTGACGAACAGCCTCCCGTTTCCAATCGCGGGCGCGCTGCTGCTGTACACCTGGCCAAGGCTGTAGGACCATGTCTGCGCGCCCGTCGCGCTTGCCACCGCGCGCACGCTGGAGGTGCCGTCCGCGTCCCTGGTGGTGAAATAGGTGAGGCCGCTTTGGGACGCGACGGTGCTTACGTTGGTGGTGCCCGGCTGGGTCCATTCCCAGGCTTTCTGGAAGTCGCTCGGCTGGAAGCTCGCATTGATGAAGCCGTTATGCGACGCATTGCGCTGGAACGTTGTCCAGTCCGCGAGCTGCACCGTCAACTGATAGGTGAACGTCTTGGCGGAGCCTGGGTATACCGTCGCGCAGCCTGCCTCCCGGCAGAGGCGAAAGGTGATGGTGCCGCTGTAGTCGCCGAGCGCGAGAGCCGAGGCGGGATGAAGCCGGACCTGATACTTGCCGTCCGCTCCCTTGGTCACGCCATCCAGCACCAGCGCGCCATGATCATATTGCACGTCGGCGACGATCGGCTCGCCTGAGGTTCCTGCAACGGTCGCGTCAAAGCCGAGCGTCCCCGCCAGGTCCTCGCCCACGGTCATCGTCTGAGAACTCGCCGACAGCGTCACGTCCAACGTCGGCGTAGGTGCGGGCGTCACGACGGTTCCCTTTCCGCCCCCTTCACCGCAGCCGGCAAGTACCGCGCATAGTGCCGCCGACGCGGCAGCCGCCCCCAACTTCGTCATGATTGCCCCCCTCAAGGCACGAGATCGACGAGGATCGATCTCGCATCGGCGGGAGTTCTGCCGGGGATTTTGGTTTGTGTCGATCCGGGATCAGCATTTCTTTGGGCGCGGGAGGGGGCGTTGGTGCGCCCCCTCCTCGCCCGGCTCAGTTCGCGTCCGGGTGCGCGATCTGATGCTCCATTTCGGCGATGCTTTCGTCGATGTCAGCCAACGCCTCGCGGCGGTCTTCGCCGGTGAGGTTGGGGTTGCTGGCAAGCGTGGCGCGCGTGCCGCGCAGGCCGGCGAGTGCGCCAGTGAGTGCGTTGCGCTGGATTGCCGCAGCATCGATGGCGGCCCCGGCTGCACCGGCCGCGGCCGCCTGTGCGCCGGCTGCCGCGCCTGCCTGGGCCACGGCGTTGATGCGGTCGGTGCATACCACCATCACGGTGTTGTCCCCCTGCTGGCGGTTGATGACAAAGGCGCCGGGCGCGCCTTCGCTGCCGCAACTGCCCTCGACGACGGGCTCGGCGGCATGCGCGCGGGCGGCGGTGACGACCACGGGCGGCACCGGCGGGACCGGCGGCACGGGCGGCACCGGCTCCGCGCCGGGCACGGGCGGCATCGGTGGCACCGGCGGCACCGGACCGGTCGGCGGCAGCGGCGCCCCGGGAGCGGCCGGTGGAAGCGGCGGCTGGGGTACGGCGGCCTGAAGCAGGCGCGCGCTCGGCAGCTCGATGCGGGTAATGTCGATCCCGGTGGTGCGGGTGACGCGGGTGCGCACCGCCTCTGCCGCCTGGGTGCCTGAGGCGGTGAGGCCAAGCGCCGCCAGCGAGACGCCCAGGATCCCGGCACGGCCGGTGAAGCGACGGAACGGCGATACACTGCGGTGCTTCGACAACATCTTCAGTCTCCCCTTGATCTCGTTGACGGTGTGGAGGTGGCAGGCGGCCGACACGGCGCCGCCGTGCGCGGACTTCACGATGGCGCGGCCATAGGCGTAGCGGACGCCCGGATTGGCGCGGGCGAGGACCATGGCGTCGCAAGCCATTTCTTGGTCTGCGCGAAACGCGCGGAACGCACGCCAGGCGATCGGGTTGAACCAGTGGCAGGCGAGCACGGCGAGCGCGATCCAGTTCGCGAGCAGATCGCCGCGGGCGTGGTGGCCAAGCTCGTGCGCCAGGGCGAGTGTGCGCTCCTGATCGTCGTAGCGCTCGGCAAAATCGCTCGGGAAGGCGACGTAGCGGCGCCAAACCCCAAAGGCGAGCGGCCCTGCTGCGGCATCCGTCTCGAACACGCGGACCTTGCCCTGTGCCACGTCATAGCCGCGCCCGGAGGCGAGCACGCGCCGGCAGAACTGCGCATGCCGCACGACATGCCAGCAGAAGAAGACCGCGGCGCCGGCGAACCAGAACAGTATGGCCAGCCCTGGCACATCGGCCATGCCCCAGCCCTGCGGAACGGCCGGTACGGTGGCGAGCGGATAGCCGAGCGAAATTACCCCGGGCGGGATCGGCGCACCGATCGGGCCGGTCTCCACCAGCCGCAGCGGAGACGGCAGCGGCGGCAGCGCCATGCGCAGAGCCGGCAAGAGCCACAGCGCATAGGCGACGCCGGGTCCGAACGCGCGCCGCACCGGGGCGCGCAGAGCGAGGACCAGCAGCATCAACATCGTCGACGCGATCAGCGTCTCCACTGCCCATCCGATCATTGCTTGAGCTCCTTCAGAAGGGACTCGATTTCGTCGATCTCGCGGCTGCTGAGCTGGTCGCGGCGCGCGAGATGGGCCACGAGCGGCGTAAGGCTGCCGCCAAACAGCCGGTCGATCAGGCGCTGGGACTCGCCGACGACATAGTCGTCGCGTGCGACCATCGGGCGATAGCGATAGCGGCGGCCATCCTCCTCATGCGCGACCACTTCCTTGGCAAGCAACCGGCCGAGCAGCGTCTTGACGGTGTTGGCGCTCCAGGCGCGATCCTCGGGCACGCGCTCGACCACTTCCTGTGCGGTGAGCGGACTTTCGTCCCACAGCACCTCCATCACGACATGTTCGGCGTCACTGATGCGTTCGGTCATTTGGCGACTCCCTGACTACACATGTAGTCTGCTCGATTACGGCTGTAGTCAAGAGCGTCGTGGATCGGGTTTCCTACGGATGCGTTCAGAGGAACGAACGCGTATAAGCGGCTCGGCTTATGTCGACCCGCTTTACAACTACGCGCGCGCATGCCGCGGCGTTAACCAATGCAACCCCAGCAAGTCCGCCGCTTCATCGAGTTGGCACGCTGCCTGCATAGTCTCTGTCGTACCGCGCGATCGCGCGCTTCAACGGGCGGGTCGATGCTTCAGCGCCGACCCGCCCACCCGGTACGCCTCTCGACCTAGACGTGAATTGCGCGGTTGCGGCGGCGAGTCCCTGCGGTGCCGGCACTGCAGCGCGCGACCAGTTCCGGCGCGAGCGCCTGCTCCTTCTGCTATTGTCTGCCTGCAGCAGCGTGTGAGGGCATGAAATGCCGATCAAGGATCTAACGGGGCCTCCCCGGCCCACGCCGGACGACATGGCGCTCGAGGCCAAGATCCAGCAGCGCCTTGGGCTGCCGCGTCGGCGTCGAGGCGACGATGGGCTGGAGCCGGTGCCGTACCCCTCCGGGCCGCGGCCTGCGCCGGTTGCGGGCGGGGCGGAAGCGGCGACGGACTGATCCGCGGCCTGACGTTGCGCCCCGTCTCCGGCGGCGACGCTTCGGATCGAGGGCCGTGTGTGGCGGTGGGTCGCCCGAGCGGGCGTAGGGAGGCGTGTCCGAGGGTGACGCGCAGTCGGCAGGGGCGCTGCGGTACCAAAGCTCCCGCCGTGCTCCTGCGGAGGCAGGAGCCCAGGGCCAAAAGCCTCGCCGGCCGATGTTCTGCTGGGCGCCGTATCCCTGCCTCGCAGGGATACGGTAGCGGGTGGGGCGGTTAACGCGCCTTCCGCGAACGGTTCGCGGAGGGCCAGGGGACGTTCCTCCTCCTTTCGGAGAGCGTCTCAACTGGCCCCAGCCTGCGCCGGGGTACAACGGCAGCTTCCGGATTGCGGGGCGGTCCAGAGGAGCGGGCAGGTGCGCGCGGCACCGCCGGCACGCCCGCCCCGCATCCGGAGCGGGCGCGGCTAGATCAGGCCGCGGTCGGCTGCTCGCCGCCGAAGAGCTGGGCGAGTTCGCCGCTCTCGTACATTTCCATCATGATGTCCGATCCGCCGACGAACTCGCCGTGGACATAGAGCTGCGGGATCGTCGGCCAGTCCGAATACGCCTTGATGCCCTGGCGGATCGCCTGGTCCTGCAGCACGTCGACGCTATCGAACTCGACGCCCAGATGGTTGAGGATCGCGATCGCGCGGCTGGAAAAGCCGCACTGCGGGAAGAGCGGGCTGCCCTTCATGAACAGAACGACGTCGTGGCTCTTTACGAGCTGGTCGATGCGGGCGTTGGTGTCTTCGGTCATGGTTCTTACTCCTGTACGGGCGCGGCCGTGGTCAGTTGCAGGGCATGGAGGACACCCCCCATGCGGCCACCGAGCGCGGCGTAAACGGCCTGATGCTGGCGCACCCGCGGCATGCCCCGGAAACTTTCCGAGACGACGCGCGCGGCATAATGATCGCCATCGCCGGCCAGGTCGGTGATCTCCACCGTCGCATCGGGAATGCCGGCGCGGATCAGCGCTTCGATCTCGGCTGCGGGCATCGCCATGCTTACTGCGCCTCGATCAGTTGGCGGCGTGCCTCGACGGTCAGCTCGTCGAGCGCCTTGCGCACCGTCGCCTCGTCGGTCACGACGCCGGCGGCGGTGAGATCGCCGACCAGCTTGCGGATCACGTCGCCGTCACCGGCTTCCTCGAAGTCCGCCTGGACAACGGCCTTGGCATAGGCGTCGGTCTCTTCCGGCGTCAGCTTCATCTTCGCCGCTGCCCACTGGGCGAGCAGGCGGTTGCGACGCGCGGTCACGCGGAAGGCCATTTCCTCGTCGCGCGCGAACTTGGTTTCGAACGCACGCTCGCGATCGTCGAAGCTGGTCATGGTGGTCCCCTAATATCTTGGTTCGCAGATAGGATGCGTGCTGCAGCAAGGCAACGGGGGTGGCGTCGGGTGAGGGGTTCGCGGTTCCGTTGCTCGGTGGCATGGCGCAGGCGCGAGCATACGCCCGGGGCAGACCAGACCTGGCGAATGGCGCGGCAGCCGCGCGCACTTCGGTATCCCTGCGCAGGCAGGTCCAGGGCCAGGCAGACCGACGAAGGTTTGCGCTTGGGACCCCGGGCTCCTGCCTCCGCAGCAGGAGGGCGACGACGGGGCTGCTATCGGCTGCCCCGCTGACGTCAGGCGGCAGCGCGGCCCGGGGCATTGCCGGCGGCGGCGCTGAGCCAGGGGCGGCCCTGTGCCACATTGGCTTCATAGCCGCCGATCGCCTGGTCGCGCGCCAGGGTCATGCCGATCTCGTCCAGCCCCTGCATCAGGCAGTCGCGGCGGAACGGATCCATCGCAAAGGTGAAGCGGTCCTGGAACGGCGTGGTGACGGTCATCGTCTCCAGATCAACCGTGACGGGGTTGTCGCGCGCGACCTCCACCAGCCGGTCGATCGCCTCTTGCGGCAGCACGACCGCGACGATGCCGTTCTTGAACGCATTGCCGGAAAAAATGTCGGAGAAGCTCGGCGCGATCACTGCCTTCACGCCCATGTCGCCCAGCGCCCAGGCGGCATGTTCGCGGCTGGAGCCGCAGCCGAAATTCTCGCCCGCGATCAGCACCGGCGCGCCCGCGTAGCGCGGATCGTCGAAGACATTGCCGGGCTCGGCGCGCACGCTTTCGAACGCGCCCTGCCCCAGCCCCTCGCGCGTCGTGGTCTTGAGCCAGCGCGCCGGGATGATGATGTCGGTGTCGATGTTCTTCGCGCCCCAGGGATAGGCGCGCCCTTCGACGCGGGTAACGGGTTCCATGCTCGGCCTTCTACGGTGTCGCGCGGGATCAGCGCGTCGCGGCGGTGCCCGACGGGGCTGTGCGCTTGGAGGGCGAACGCTCGGCGCTCGCGGCATAGGCGGCGGCAAGACCGCTCAGGATTGCGCCGGCCACCAGCGCCAACAATGCTCGCTTCATCGCCCTATTTCCCCATCAAGCTTCGTACATCGGTCAGCCGCCCGGTCACCGCCGCCGCCGCCGCCATTACCGGCGAGACGAGGTGCGTGCGAGCCCCCGGACCCTGTCGTCCCACAAAATTGCGGTTGGACGTGGAGGCACAACGCTCACCGGCGGGAACCCGATCCGGATTCATGCCGAGGCACATCGAACAGCCGGGCTCGCGCCATTCGAAGCCGGCGTCGGTGAACACGCGGTCGAGCCCCTCGGCCTCCGCCTGGCGCTTGACCAGGCCCGAGCCGGGCACGACCAGCGCCTGGCGCACGCCGTCGGCGATGCGACGACCGCGCAGCACTTCGGCGGCGGCGCGCAGATCCTCGATGCGGCTGTTGGTGCAGCTGCCGATGAAGATATTCTCCACCGGAATTTCCTGCATCCGCGTGCCGGGTTCGAGGCCCATATAGTCGAGCGACTTGCGCGCGGCGGTGCGCTTGGCCGGATCGGCGAAGCTGTCGGGATCGGGTACCACGTCGGTGATCGCGACCACATCCTCCGGGCTCGTCCCCCA
Source organism: Sphingomonas sp. PL-96 (assembly GCF_020707215.1). Classification (GTDB taxonomy): domain Bacteria; phylum Pseudomonadota; class Alphaproteobacteria; order Sphingomonadales; family Sphingomonadaceae; genus Sphingomonas. The sequence goes on along the minus strand of NZ_JAJFET010000001.1, from coordinate 381,702 downwards.
GGTGAGCGAGGGCGAGATGTCGGCCGCGTCGATCACGATCGTCGCGTCATAGGTCGCTCCGGGATCGGTCGCGAGGCTGCGCCAATAGGCGACGGCACGGTCCCAGTCGGCACCCTTAGGCGCCATCGGGCGGCCCTGGAGATAGGCGAAGGTCTTGTCGTCGGGCGCGATCAGGCCGGACCGGGCGCCCGCCTCGATCGACATGTTGGCGACGGTCAGCCGACCCTCGACCGACATGTCGCGAATGACGCTGCCGGTATATTCGAGCACATAGCCGGTGCCGCCCGCCGCTCCCAGCCGCCCGACGATGGCGAGGGCCACGTCCTTGGGACCGACGCCGAAGCCGAGCGTGCCCTCGATCCGCACTTCCATCGTCTTCGACTGCTGCAGCAGCAGCGTCTGGGTCGCGAGCACATGCTCGACCTCGCTGGTGCCGATGCCGAAGGCGAGCGCGCCGAGCGCCCCGTGCGCGGAGGTGTGGCTGTCGCCGCATACCAGGGTCGTGCCCGGCAGCGTGAAGCCCTGTTCCGGGCCGACGACATGGACGATGCCCTGCTCGGCGGCGACCGCGTCGATGTAGCGGATGCCGAACTCGGGCGCGTTGCGCTCCAGCGCGGCGAGCTGGCTGGCACCGGCAGGGTCGGCGATCGGCAGGCGATTGCCCTCTGCGTCGAGGCGCGCCGTCGTCGGCAGGTTGTGGTCGGGCACCGCGAGCGTGAGGTCGGGCCGGCGCACCGGACGGCCGGCGGCACGCAGCCCGGCAAACGCCTGCGGGCTGGTCACCTCATGCACGAGGTGACGGTCGATGTAGATGAGGCAGGTGCCGTCGTCGCGGCGTTCCACGACGTGATCGGCCCAGATCTTTTCGTACAGGGTGAGAGGACGACTAGCCATGCCGCGCGACTAACAGTTTCTTGCGTCAATGCAAGCCGACAAGCAACGATCGTACCTGCCACAGGTGCCGGTCTCTTGCGCAGGCAGGGCCCTGCCCTACCCCTCGTACGCCGCCGTGGTCTTGGCCCGCACTTCCTCTGCCGTCACGCCGGGCGCGCATTCCACCAGGCGGAACGGGCTCTGGTGGTCGGCACGCTGGAATACGGCGAGATCGGTAATGATCATGTCGACGACGTTCTTGCCGGTAAGCGGCAGGGTGCAGGCCGGGATGAACTTGGGGTCACCGTTCTTGGAGCTGTGCTCCATGACGACAATGATCTTTTTCACGCCCGCGACCAGGTCCATGGCGCCGCCCATGCCCTTGATCATCTTGCCCGGGATCATCCAGTTGGCGATGTCGCCGTCCTGGCTCACCTCCATCGCGCCCAGCACTGTCAGGTCGATGTGCCCGCCGCGGATCATCGCGAAGCTCTGGTCCGAGCCGAAATAGACCGACTGCGGCAGTTCAGAGATCGTCTGCTTGCCGGCGTTGATCAGGTCGGGATCCTCTTCGCCCGCGTACGGGAAGGGACCGATGCCGAGCATGCCGTTTTCCGACTGGAGCGTCACCTCCACGCCCTGGGGGATGTGATTCGCCACCAGCGTTGGAATGCCGATGCCCAGGTTCACGTAGAAGCCGTCTTGCAGCTCGCGCGCGGCGCGGGCCGCCATCTCGTCGCGGGTCCAGGGCATGGGGCTACTCCTCGGGGGTGTCGGTGGGCACGGGGCCGATCGGGGCACCCACAGCAACCGGTGCACCCGGATCGGTCCAGCGGCGGTTCGCGGGAAAGACGTCGGCGATGCCGCCCTTCAGCCCGGTGCCGTAGACGGGATTGGGAAGCATGAACCAGCCCGCACCCCAAAGCGGCGCGAACTGCATGCCGGCCGCAGCCGCCCGCCGCTGGGCGGGGGTGAGCGCGGGATCGGAGAACAGGTCGCTAAAGTCCCCGAGCTGGTCGCCGACCAGGCCGATCACGCAAAATCGGTCGGTGACCTGCGCGCGGCGCGAATCCTTGCCGCTGCCGGCACCTTCCTGACGCAGGAACAGCGTCTCGCCGGGAACTGCTTCGCCAAGCCCGGCACCTTCCAGCGCGCGCGCGGTCGCGGCGGCGTTCCCGGCACTGCGGTTGGAGATGAAGACCACCGCGACCCCGGCCTTGCGGGCAGAGGCGATCGCTTCGATCGCGCCTGGAACGGCGTCGACCTGGCCGCTGCCGGTCGCTTCCCAGCGACGCCAGCGCGCGTCGTCATAGGACAGCCCCCGCTCCGCCTCATCGGCTTCATAGCCAAGGTTGAGAAGCGCGGTTTCGTCGATGTCGAGCACGATCGCGAGCGGCTTGGCGCCGCATTCGGCGAAGCGCGGCGCGTCAAGCGTCGAGCCCGGTGCGAGCGCGACCGAGATCGCGGAACTGCCGGACTGGCGATAGTCCACGTTGATCCGCACCTGCTGGGTCAGCGCCCGATAGGCCTGGACCGACAGGGCCGCCGCCTCACCCGAGCCGTAGAGATACTGCATGCCGGCGGGTGCCCCGGTGCCGGCGGTCGCCGCCGGGCGCACGGCCTGCGTCCCCTGATCCGCCGTACGCGTCGGCGCGCGCAGATCGGCGGCGGTGGGCGGCGGCAGCGGACCGGAGACGATGGTGACGTTCGGGTCCTGCGCAGCCCCTTGCAGCGCGGTCTCCCCCGCCTCTTCGCGGCGCTTGGCCTCGCGCTTGGCTTCGCGGCGTTCGGCGCGTGCCTGCTTGCGGGCGGCCTTTGCGGCAGCCTTGGCAGCATCGTCGCTGTCGTCATCCGGGAAAACGGCGCTCTTGCCGATCACCGCGGCAGCGCCGAGCGGGACGGCCGCGACGCAGCCCGGCAGCATCAGCGCGATGGCGGCGGCACCGGCAAAGGCCAGCCGATGCGCAGCGTGGACGCGCGTCATGCCGCCGGCCGCTCGCGCACAGTGCGGAACTCGATCTTCTTGTCGTACGGCGCGCCGACGATCATCCGCTTCACATAGATGCCCGGCAGGTGGATGGCGTCGGGGTCGAGGCTACCGACCGGCACCACTTCCTCGACCTCGGCCACGCAGATGCGGCCGGCAGTGGCCATCGGCTGGTTGAAGTTGCGCGCGGTCTTGCGGAACATGAGGTTGCCGGCCTCGTCCGCCTTCCACCCCTTGATGATCGAAAGGTCGGCGCGGATGCCGCGTTCGAGGATATACTCCTCGCCGTCGAAGACCTTCACTTCCTTGCCCTCGGCCACCTGGGTGCCGACGCCGGTCTTGGTGTAGAAGCCCGGGATCCCCGCCCCGCCCGCGCGACAGCGCTCGGCGAGCGTGCCTTGCGGGCAGAACTCGACTTCCAGCTCGCCGGACAGAAACTGCCGCTCGAACTCCTTGTTCTCGCCCACGTACGAAGAGATCATCTTCTTCACCTGGCGCGAGCGCAGCAGCTTGCCGAGACCGACGCCGTCGATGCCGGCATTGTTGCTGGCAATGGTGAGGCCGGAGACGCCCGAGGCCTCGATCGCGTCGATCAGCCGTTCGGGAATGCCGGATAGCCCGAAGCCGCCGGCACAGATCAGCATGTCGTCGTGGAGCAGCCCGTCAAGCGCCGAGGCAGCATCGGGGTAGAGCTTGTTCATCGGCACCTCTCTTCGCGCCGTGGATAGGGGGAGCCGGGCGGCATGGTCAAGCGGACGGAAGCGCGCCTTGTGCCGGCAAACTCCGACAAAAAAAGGGCCGCCCCGGTCTCCCGAGACGGCCCCTATGCCTCCGCTCTCGCGGAACTGGTCGTGGCTCAGATGTCGTCGCCGAGCGCGCCCTTCACCTTGCCGGCGAACTGCTGGGCCTTCCCCTTGCCTTCCTGCACGGCACCCTCGTCGCGGGTGGCGGGGTTGTCGCTCTGCTGCTTGGCCTTGCCGAGCGCTTCGTTGATGTTGCCTTTGATCTTGTCGGTGAGTTCACCCATGATTCTTCTCCTCTCGGTGGCCGCGGCAGCAGCGGGACGCGCGCCGTTCAGCCATCGGGAAGAAGAACGGACGGCGGCGGTCACGGTTCCACGATCCCGCCCGAAACTCTGATCTAGATCAGTCCGGCGAGCGGGCTCGACGGGTCGGCATACCGGCGCTTGCCCATGCGGCCGGCGCGATAGGCGAGCCGGCCCGCCTCGATCGCGGCACGCATCGCCTGCGCCATCAGTATCGGGTCCTTTGCCTCAGCAATCGCCGTGTTCATGAGCACGCCGTCGCAGCCGAGTTCCATCGCTGCGGCCGCGTCCGACGCGGTGCCGACGCCCGCGTCGACCAGCACCGGCACCTTTGCGCCCTCGACGATCAGGCGGATCGTCACCTTGTTCTGGATGCCGAGGCCCGAGCCGATCGGCGCGCCAAGCGGCATGATCGCAACCGCGCCGACGTCTTCCAGCCGCTTGGCGGCGATGGGATCGTCGACGCAATAGACCATCGGCTTGAAGCCTTCCTTGGCCAGGATCTCGGTCGCGCGCAGCGTCTCGACCATGTCGGGGTACAGCGTGCGCGCCTCGCCCAGCACCTCCAGCTTCACCAGCTCCCAGCCGCCGGCCTCGCGCGCCAGCCGCAACGTGCGGATCGCGTCCTCGGCCGTGAAGCAGCCGGCCGTGTTGGGAAGATAGGTGATCTTTTTGGGATCGATGAAGTCGGTGAGCATCGGCGCATTCGGGTCCGTGACGTTGACCCGACGCACGGCGACCGTGACGATCTCGGCGCCCGACGCTTCGACCGCGGCGGCGTTCTGCGCCATGTCCTTGTACTTGCCAGTGCCGACGATCAGGCGCGAGCGGAAGCTCTTGCCGGCGACGCTCCAACGATCCTCGTCCACCGCCACACCATGGTCGCCGCCGCCGACGAAGTGCACGATCTCCAGCTCGTCGCCATCCTGCAGCTGCACCTCGCGCAGGGTCGAGCGGGGCACCACCTCCAGATTGCGTTCCACCGCGACCTTTTCGGGCACCAGGCCGATCTCCGCGGCGAGTTCGGCGATCGTCTGGCCGGCGCGGACGCGCTTGTGCTCGCCGTTGACGATGATCGAGATGGTGCCGTCGTTGTGCATTCGGGTTCGCCTTGCCTGTCGTCGGGTTCGCGGCGCGTCTCGACTTCGTTCGGCGCTCGCGGCTATGGCCTGGGCATATAGGGTGCCGGCAAGCCGGCCCGCAACCGAAAGGCAGCGCATGGCCGACACCGTTTACGTCCTCAACGGCCCCAACCTGAACCTGCTGGGGCTGCGCGAGCCCGAAATCTATGGCCACGACACGCTGGACGACATCGCCGGCATGCTGGAGGATCGCGCCCGCGAGCTCGACCTGGAGATCGACCTGCGCCAGTCGAACCACGAAGGCCATCTGATCGACTGGCTGCACGAGGCCCAGGCGCAAGGCGCGCGCGCCGTGCTGCTGAACGCGGGCGGGTTTACCCATACATCGGTGGCGCTGCACGACGCGATCAAGTCGGTGAAGACGCCGGTGATCGAGGTGCATCTGTCGAACCCGCATGCGCGGGAGTCGTTTCGTCACACGAGCCTGGTAGGGCGTGCCGCGAAAGGAACCATCGCGGGTTTCGGGGCGCTTTCCTACCTCCTGGCGCTTGAAGCTGCCGCGCGCATCTGACAGGAGCCCGGTTTTTCCCTTGGGGGTCACATGGCAGAAGATACGCAACCCGCCACCATGGCGATCGACATCGAGCTGGTGCGCCAGCTGGCGGAAGTGCTCGACCAGACTCAGCTGACCGAAATCGAGGTCGAGGACGGCAGCCGCAAGGTTCGCGTCGCGCGCAAGGCGGCACCCGTCGCGCAGGTCCCGATGGCGATGCCGCAGGGCTATGCACCGCAGGCAGCACCGATGGCCGGCGGCCTCGTCTCGCCCGCAGCCGCCCCGGCCGAAGCCGGCGGTTCGGCGCCGACCGCAACGGCCGACGCGGTCAAGTCGCCGATGGTCGGCACCGTCTATCTGGCAGCAGAGCCCGGCGCCAAGCCCTTCGTCTCGGTCGGCCAGAAGGTCGCGGCCGGCGACACGCTGGTGATCATCGAGGCGATGAAGGTGATGAACCCGATCCAGGCGACGGCAGCCGGCACCGTCACCGCGGTGCTCGTCTCGAACGGGCAGCCCGTCGAATTCGACCAGCCGCTCGTCGTCGTCGAGTAAGCCTGTGCCCGAGATCAAGAAGCTGCTGATCGCCAATCGCGGCGAGATCGCACTCCGCATCCACCGCGCCTGCCATGAAATGGGCATCAAGACGGTGGCGGTCCATTCGACCGCCGACGCCGATGCGATGCATGTGCGGCTTGCGGACGAGGCGGTGTGCATCGGGCCGCCGTCTGCGGCCGAGAGCTACCTCAACATCCCCAACATCATCTCCGCAGCCGAGGTGACGGGCGCGGACGCGATCCATCCCGGTTATGGCTTCCTGTCGGAGAACGCCAAGTTCGCCGAGATCGTCGAATCGCATAACCTGATCTTTGTCGGGCCAAAGCCCGAGCACATCCGCACGATGGGCGACAAGGTCGAGGCCAAGCGCACCGCGGGCGCCCTGGGCCTGCCGCTGGTGCCGGGCTCGGACGGCGCGATCAGCGACCTGGCCGAGGCCAAGGCGCTGGCCGAGCAGATCGGCTATCCCGTCATCATCAAGGCGGCATCCGGCGGCGGCGGCCGCGGCATGAAGGTGTGCACCAGCCCCGACCAGCTCGAAACGCTGATGCAGCAGGCGGGCACCGAGGCGAAGGCGGCGTTCGGCGACGCCACCGTCTACATGGAAAAGTACCTGGGCAACCCCAGGCACATCGAGTTCCAGGTGTTCGGCGACGGCAACGGCAACGCCATCCACCTGGGTGAGCGCGACTGCTCGCTGCAGCGCCGCCACCAGAAGGTGCTGGAGGAAGCCCCCTCCCCGATCCTGTCGACCGAGGAACGCGACCGCATGGGCGCGATCGTGGCCAAGGCGATGGCCGACATGGGCTATCGTGGTGCGGGCACGATCGAGTTCCTGTGGGAAGACGGCGAGTTCTACTTCATCGAGATGAACACCCGCCTGCAGGTGGAGCATCCTGTGACGGAGATGATCACCGGCGTCGACCTGGTGCGCGAGCAGATCCGCGTCGCCGAAGGCCATCCGCTGTCGGTCGCACAGGACGAGATCGAGTTCCGCGGCCATGCGATCGAATGTCGCATCAATGCCGAGGATCCGCGGACCTTCACGCCCTCCCCGGGCAAGGTCGCGGCCTATCACGTACCGGGCGGCATGCACGTCCGTGTCGATAGCGGCCTCTATGCCGGCTACAAGGTGCCGCCCTATTACGACAGCATGATCGCCAAGCTGATCGTCTATGGCCGCACCCGCGAGGGCTGCCTCCTGCGCCTGCAGCGCGCGCTCGACGAGTTCGTGATCGAGGGGATGAAGACCACCATCCCGCTCCACCAGGCGCTGCTCGACGACCCCGAGTTCCGCCAGGGCGCCTATACGATCAAGTGGCTGGAGGAGTGGCTGGCGAAGCAGCCGGCCGCATGAGCATGGGGCGGGACCGCCGCGGGGAATGTCCCCGGCCGGGCCCGCCCCCCTCCCCACCGTCCAACAAGCAGCAGGGAAGAACGCATTGAAGGCGACCATCTGGCACAATCCCCGCTGCTCCAAGTCCCGCGAAACGCTCGCTATCCTTACTGAGACTTCGGGCGTGGAAGTCGAAATCGTCGAGTATCTGAAGACGCCGCCCGACCGGGACCGACTGAAGGAGTTCTATGCGCGTGCGGGCATCTCCCCCGCGCAGGGTCTGCGCAAGGGCGAGACGGTCGCGAAGGAGCTTGGGCTCGCCGGCGCCTCCGATGACGCAATCCTCGATGCGATGGCGAACCACCCGATCCTGATCGAGCGGCCGCTGGTCGAAACCGAAAAGGGTGTCCGGCTCGGCCGCCCTCCCGAAATCGTGCGCGAGATCCTGTAGAACGATGGCCAAGCTCTCGCCCGCACTGGAACCCGGCCGCAACTGCTGGCGGATCGAGCCTGCGACCCGCGCCGCCGTCATCATCGATGCCGACGCCTATTTCCGCCTGGCCCGCGCGGCGATGCGAAAGGCTGAGGAGCAGCTGCTGCTGGTCGGCTGGGATTTCGACGGCCGCATCAAGCTGATCCAGCAGGAGGAGGACGACGGCCCGATCCATGTCGGCGCGTTCCTCGAATGGCTGGTGGAGGCCCGCAAGGGGTTGCACGTCCACATCCTGCGCTGGGACACCGGCGCGCTGAAGGCGATGTTCCGCGGCAGCACGATCCTGACGCTGCTGCGCTGGATGGCGCACCCGCGCATCACCGCCAAGCTCGACGGCTTCCACCCGCCGGCTGCCTCCCACCACCAGAAGATCGTCGTGATCGACGACTGCCTCGCCTTTTGCGGCGGCATCGACATGACCGCCGACCGCTGGGACACGCGCGACCATCGCGCCGAGCAGCCGGGCCGGGTCGAGCCGGACGGCACACCCTATGGCCCGTGGCACGATGCCACCACCGCGCTCGCGGGACCGGTCGCCAAGGCGCTGGGCGAGCTGTGCCGGACGCGGTGGCAGCTGGCCGGCGGCAAGCCGATCTCCGAACCCAGCGAAGATGTGAGCCCGCCCTGGCCCGAGGGGCTGGACGCCACCTTTACCGACGTCGAAGTCGCCATCTCCCGCTCCTCCCCCGAAATGCCGGGCCAGCCGCCCGTACGCGAGATCGAGGCGCTGTACCTGGACCTGATCGCGCGCGCCGAACGCTGGATCTATGCCGAGAGCCAGTATTTCGCGTCGCGCAAGATCGCCGAGGCGATCGCCCGCCGGCTGGACGAACCGAACGGGCCGGAGATCGTGATCGTCAATCCGGTGAGCGCGCAAGGTTGGCTGGAGCCGATCGCGATGGACACGGCGCGCTCGCGGCTGCTGGAGGCGCTGCGCCGGCGCGACCGGCACGGGCGGCTGCGCGTCTATCATGCCGAAAACGAAGCCGGCGATCCGATCTACATCCACGCCAAGGTCACGGTGATCGATGGCGAGATCCTGCGGGTCGGGTCGTCGAACTTCAACAACCGTTCGATGCGGCTCGACACCGAGTGCGACGTGACGATCGATTCAACCCGGTCCGCCAACGCGCACGCCGCCCCTGCCATCGCCAATGTCGCCCATGCGCTGGTGGCCGAGCACACTGGTGCCGAGCCCGAAGCCGTCGCCCGGCACATGGCGGAGACAGGGTCGCTGATCGCCACCATTGAAGCGCTGAGCCCCGCGACCGGCCGCCGCCTGCGCCCGTACAAGGATCCCGACCTCAACAGCGTCGAGAAGTGGCTGGCCGACAATGAGGTGCTCGACCCGGAAGGGCCCGAGGAGATGTTCGAGGCGCTGTCGAAGCGCGGGCTGATGCGGCGGCTGCGCCCCGGCCACAAGGCGCCGGTACCACCGGCGCTCTACGCGGGAGGCGCGGTGGCGGCAGCGGCCGTGGGCGGCGTCGCGGCGCTGCTGTGGCGCCGGCGCGGACGGCGCGACTGACGCTTCGGTCGGGCACCGAACCGCCCCCATCCGCGTGTTCCTGCGAAGGCAGGAACCCAGGGCCAAGCAGAGCAACGGGCTGCGTCGCATGACGCCCTGCGCTCCTGCCTCCGCAGGAGCACAGCGGGAGTGGCGCAAAACAACATCCCGGCTCAAGCCGTGACGACCGTGAAACCCGACGGTGAAACCATGCGCGAACGACGCTAAAGGCGCGGGCACGCCGACGCTGCCGTGCCTGAGGATCGACCATGATCGCCGCCATTTCCCTGCTGCTGTTCTGCCAACTTGTCGGAGAGGCGCTGAACCGCGGGCTCGGGGTGCCGCTGCCCGGCCCGGTGCTCGGCATGTTCCTGCTGTTCTTCTGGCTGAAACTGCGCCCGGGCGAACGGGTGGAACTGAAGGCGGTGGCGACCTGGCTGATCGGCCACTTCGCCGTGCTGTTCGTGCCGGCCACGATGGGGCTGATCGACGAGGGTCCCGCCCTCGCCCGCGACGGCGTCGCGATCCTCGTCGCCTGCGTCATGGCGACGCTGCTGACCATCGCCGTGACCGCGCTGGTGTTTCGCTGGGTCTCCGCCCGCAGCGAGACCGCGGCATGAGCGCGCTTGCCTCCCTGCTCGACATGCCGCTGCTGTGGATCACCGCGACTCTGCTGGTGTTCGAAGGCGCGGACCGGATCTCGCGGCGGAGCAACCGCCATCCGCTTGCCCATCCCGTGTTGATGTCGGTGCCGGTGCTGGCCGCGATCCTCTACGCGACAGGCACGCCGTACCGGACCTATGCGCAGGGAACCGCAACGCTCAGCTTCCTGCTGGGCCCCGCCACGGTGGCGCTTGCCGTACCGCTGTGGCGCAACTGGCCGCTGGTGCGCCGCTCCGGCAAGGCAGTGCTCGCCGCGCTGCTCGCCGGATCGATTACGGCGATCGGCAGCGCGGTTGCAATCGGCTGGGCGTTCGGCGCCTCGCCGCGGGTGCTGGCGACGCTGGCGCCGCATTCGGCCACGACGCCGGTCGGCATGGCGATTGCCGATAGCATCGGCGGCATTCCGGCACTGGCGGCGGTGGCCATCCTGACGACCGGCATCTTCGGGGCGATGGTGGCGACGCCGCTGCTCGACGGCCTCAAGATCACCGATCCGCGCGCCCGCGGCTTTGCCGTCGGCGTGACCGCGCACGGCCTGGGCACCGCCCGCGCCTTTCAGGTGAGCGAGACGGCAGGCACCTTTGCCGGCATGGCCATGGCGCTCAACGCCGCGATGACCGCGCTGCTGCTGTCGCTGGTGGCGTTGTTCTGAGATCCCTTGCAGTTTGTTCAAGAAAATGGTGTGACCGTCCCCAAGACACTGCAACTGCATCACAAATACAATCAACGCGCCTTACGGACGGCGGCGAACAGGGACCCTGTCGCAGGGGGAGGGGATGATGGGGGAACCAGCGGGCGCTCGCTCGGCCGGACCTGACGTGGCATTAAGCGCCAGAAGCGCGATCTGCATCCAGCTTTCCCGCGGCCTGCCCGGGTCCTTCGTGATCCTGCACGAAAAGGATGCCGATCGCCCGGCGCCTCCCGCCTCGATCACCAAGCTTCTGACGGCGGTGACCGCGCTTCACATCCTCGATCGAGGCAACATGCCCGCCCCTCCCGAATTGGTCGTGGAAGCCGGCGACCTTGCGGAGGGTTCGGGACGGAACCTGCGGGCGGGCGATTGCCTGAGCTTTCAGGACATGCTCGCAAACGTGCTGCTTGCTTCGTCCAACATCGGCGCCAACGTCCTCGCGCGGCATTTCGGCCGCATGCTGCTGCAGCAGGAGCGGGCAGCCGGCATTGCGCCCATTGACCGTTTCGTCCGCGAAATGAACGCCGTCGCGCAAAGTCTGCGGATGAAGCGGTCGCACTTCCTGAACCCGCATGGGCTTGGCGCCCGCGGACAGCATTCCACCGCGCGCGACCTGTCGCAGCTGGTGGTGGCTTGCCTCGACTATCCCGCGATCACCGGAGTCTGGGGAAAGCCGCGGCATGTCCTGTCAATCGGCGGCCCAGACCCGCGGCAATTGCCCGTCGCGTCCATCTTCCAGGCATCGACACGCAAGCTCTGCCCCGACTTCGCCATCCCCCAGTTCAGGGGCGGAAAATCCGGCTCGCTCTACCCTTCGCTGTTTAACCTCGCAGCGGTTTCGGAGCGGGCTAACGGGGAACGTGTCGCCTCGGTAACGATCGGGTCTCCGACGGTGATGGACCGCTACGGCGACTATCTGGCGCTTACAGGGATGGCGAACGCTGCGTCGACCCTTGCGGCGCCGGTCAGCTGGACCGAACTGGCTAGGGCACTGTCGGCCTGAGACCGCATTCTGAAGTGCCGCCACGCGCGCACCCTCTAGCCCCTTCGCGCCGGTGCCGCTAAGGGCTCGCGCATGACCCAGATCACGCCCGAGATCGTCGCCGAGCACGGCCTTTCCCCCGAGGAATATGAGCGCGTCCTGCACGCGATGGGGCGCGAGCCCAATTTGACGGAGCTCGGCATCTTCTCGGTGATGTGGTCCGAGCACTGCTCGTACAAGTCGAGCCGCATTCATCTGAAGAAGCTGCCGACCGAGGGACCGCAGGTAATCTGCGGCCCAGGCGAGAATGCGGGCGTGGTCGACATCGGCGATGGCCAGGCGGCGATCTTCAAGATGGAGTCGCACAACCACCCCTCCTACATCGAGCCATACCAGGGCGCGGCGACGGGCGTGGGCGGCATCCTGCGCGACGTGTTCACCATGGGCGCGCGGCCGGTCGCGAACCTGAACGCGCTGCGCTTCGGCCGGCCTGACCATCCCAAGATGCGCCACCTGATCGCGGGCGTGGTCCACGGCATCGGCGGCTATGGCAACTGCGTGGGCGTGCCGACCGTGGGTGGCGAGGTGAACTTCCACCCGGCCTATGACGGCAACATCCTGGTCAACGCGATGACCGTGGGCGTCGCCGACCAGGACAAGATCTTCTACTCGGCCGCCTCGGGCGTGGGCAATCCGATCGTCTATGTGGGTTCGAAGACCGGCCGCGACGGCATCCACGGCGCGACCATGGCCTCGGCCGATTTCGGCGAGGATTCGGAAGAGAAGCGTCCCACCGTCCAGGTCGGCGATCCTTTCACCGAGAAGCTGCTGATCGAGGCGTGCCTGGAGTTGATGGCATCGGACGCGATCGTCGCGATCCAGGACATGGGTGCCGCCGGCCTCACCTCTTCCTCGGTCGAGATGGCGTCCAAGGGCGGGGTCGGCATCGAGCTGGTGATGGACGATGTTCCCCAGCGCGAAGAGGGCATGACGCCCTATGAAATGATGCTGTCGGAGAGCCAGGAGCGCATGCTCATGGTGCTGAAGCCCGGCCGCGAGGACTTCGCCGAGGCGATCTTCCGCAAGTGGGAACTCGATTTCGCGATCATCGGCCGCGTGACCGACACCGGCCGCATGGTGCTGAAGTGGAAGGGCGACACGGTTGCCGACATTCCCCTCGCCCCGCTCGCCGACGAGGCGCCGCTCTACGACCGTCCGCATGTGCCGACGCCGAAGCCGGCCGAGCTGACGAACGTGCCTGCGTGCGGCGATCCGGCCGCGGACCTGCTCAAGCTGATGGGCTCGCCCGACATCGCCAGCCGGCGGTGGATCTGGGAGCAGTATGACCACATGGTCGGCGCCGACACCGTGCAGCGCCCGGGCGGCGACGCCGCGGTGGTGCGCGTGCACGGCACCAAGAAGGCGCTGGCGATCACCACCGACTCCACCCCGCGCTATTGCTTCGCGGACCCGGTCGAGGGCGGCAAGCAGGCGGTGGCCGAGGCGTGGCGCAACCTGACCGCGGTGGGCGCCACCCCGCTTGCGATCACCAACTGCCTGAACTTCGCCAACCCGCAGCGGCCCGAGATCATGGGCCAGATCGTCGGATGCCTGGAGGGCATGGGCGAGGCGTGCCGCGCGCTCGACTTCCCGATCGTGTCGGGCAACGTGTCGCTCTACAACGAGTCGAAGGCGACGGGCGGCGGCTCGGCGATCCTGCCGACGCCGGCGATCGGCGGCCTGGGGCTGATGGCCGACTGGGAGAAGTCGATGACCATCGCCTTCAAGCAGACCGGCGACATCATCATCGCGCTCGGCAACCGCTCCGGCCACCTCGGCCAGTCGCTGTGGCTGCGCGAGATCCACGGCCGCGAGGAAGGCCCCCCGCCGCCGGTGGACCTGGAGCAGGAGCGCCGCACCGGCGACTATCTGCGCGCGGCGATCACCGCGGGCGTGGTGACGGCGGCGCACGACGTGTCCGACGGCGGCCTGGCGGTGGCACTCGCCGAGATGGCGCTGGCCGGCAACGTCGGCGCGATCCTCGACAAGAAGCAGCCGTACGACCACGCCTGCTCCTTCTTTGGCGAAGACCAGGGCGTGTATCTGGTGACGGTGCACGACCATCCGCTGCTCGACTTCCTCAAGGGCGCGCAGGCGGCTGGCATCGAGGCGGAGCCGATCGGCCGCACCATCGGCAGCCGGCTGATCTTTGAGCTGGCCGACGGCGACTTCGTCGTGCCGCTCGATGCGCTGCGCACGGCGCACGAGGGCTTCTTCCCCAATCTGATGGGCAGCGACGCCGCCCTCGCCTGACGCTGGGTTGGGGGCACCGCCCCCGCCCCACTCCGTATCCCGGCGCAGGCGGGGATCCAGCCCAGCAGGGCCGGCGGCAGCGCGTGGAACCCTGGGCCCGCTTGCGCGGGAGCACTGAAGGCCAGCGGCGGAGCGTCTTCGCGGGCACTGGCTTGCGCGGGCGGCGTGCGAGTATCCGAACCCTACCCGTCGCAACCCCGCACCGCGCCGCTTTAGCTCCACCCCATCTTCCTCTAGCATCGCCTGCGGGGACAGCGGGGGAATAGCGATGGCGACGACGCAGGCGGACCGGATCGGGACGCTGGATACGGTTCGCGGGGTAGCCGTGATGGGCATCTTGCTGATGAACATCGTTGCGTTCGCGATGCCCGACGCCGCCTATATCAACCCCGCCGCCTATGGCGGGTACCGGGGCGCCGACCTGGCCGTCTTTCTCGTCAATTTCGTGCTGTTCGACGGCAAGATGCGCGGGCTGTTCAGCCTGTTGTTCGGCGCATCGATGCTGCTGGTGATCGAGCGCGCGGAGGCAAAGGGCGAGAGCCCGGCGCGCGTGCACTTCTCCCGCATGGCCTGGTTGTTCGTGTTCGGCATCGCCCATCTGCTGCTGCTGTGGTGGGGCGACATCCTGAACCAGTATGCGGTGATCGGCGCGATCGCCTACTCGTGCCGTCATGCGGACGAAAAGACGCTGGTCACGCGCGGGATCGTGCTGGTCGCGACCGCCTGGCTGCTGCTGGCCTTTATGCCGCTTGGCGTGGCGGCGATGCAGGCCGGCATCCACGACCCCGATCCGGCCAAGGCGGCCGCCAGTGCCGAGTCGCTGCGGACCTTTGTCGATGCGATGGGCGTGCCGAGCGCGGCGCATATCCAGTCGGAGTTCGCGCTCCATCGCGGCAGCTGGGCAGGGCTGATCGCGCATCGCTGGTCAGAACTCTCCACCTCCCTCTCGTCCACGCTGTTCGTCGGCGCGGAAACGCTGGGGTACATGCTGTTCGGCATGGCGGCGCTGCGTTCGGGGATGCTGACCGGCGGGTGGTCGCGCGCGCGCCTCCGTCGCTGGCTGCTCGTCTGCTTCGGCATCGGCATTCCGGGCTATGCGCTGCTCGCCGCATGGCTGGTGTCGCGCAACTTCGGCCTGGTTACGGTGGCGGCAAGCATGGCCATTGCTCCGCCTTTGCGCGTTCTGATGATCCTCGGCTGGGCGTGCCTGATCCTGCTGCTGGCGCGGCCGGGCGGCGCGCTGACCGAGCGGATCGCCGCGGCGGGGCGGATGGCGTTCACCAATTACCTGGCGACCAGCATCGTGATGACGACGCTCTTTTACGGCTATGGCCTGGGCTGGTACGGGACCTTCTCGCGCGCGGCGCTCTATCCGGTCGTGTTCGCGATGTGGGCGGCGATGCTGCTGTGGTCGCAGGCCTGGCTGTCCCGGTTCCGCTACGGACCGTTCGAGTGGTTGTGGCGGACGCTGGCGCGACTCGAGTTCCAGCCGATGCGGGGAGCGGCGCTACCCGCCCGCTGAGATCATTCCCGTTGATTTGCGAATGCGTCGCAAAACAGTTGCGACCCATTCGCAATGGCGCTACCCGGTTCCCGTCAGCAAGGAATCGGCAATGGTTGTCTGCGTTTGCAATGCGATTCGAGAAGACGAAGTTCGGCGCGCCGCGCGCTCGGGTGCGATGAGCGCCTGCCAAGCCTATCGCGCGCTGGGACGCCAGGCAAAGTGCGGACAATGCGTGCCATTCGCACGCGAGATCATCGACGACGAACGCGCAATTGCGTGACGCTCGCAGCGCGAAAAGCCGCAGTTTTCTGCGGTTTTTCGCCTGTTCAAAGCTGCGTTTTCACCCTAGATTCACAGCCTGAATTTTCCAGCAAAGGCATGTGCACGTGAAGGGTGATCCCAAGGTCGTCGAATTCCTCAACGAAACGCTCCGCAACGAGCTGACGGCGATCAACCAATATTGGTTGCACTACCGGATGTTCGATCACTGGGGCGTGTACAAGCTCGCCAAGTTCGAGCGCGAGGAATCCATCGAGGAGATGAAGCACGCCGATCGCCTGGCTGAGCGCATCCTCTTCCTGGACGGGCTTCCCAATTTCCAGCTGCTCGGCCGCCTGCGCATCGGCGAGACCGTGGTCGAGGCGATCAAGGCGGACCTGGCCCTGGAGCTGGAGGCCGTCGCCCAGCTGCGCGAGGCGATCGCCTATTGCGAAAGCGTGCGCGACTTCGTCAGCCGCGACCTGTTCGCCGAGATCCTCGAAAATGAGGAAGAGCATGTCGACACGCTGGAACGGCAGTTCGAGATGATCGAGCGCATGGGCCTGGAGAACTACATCGCCCTCAACGCCAAGTCGGAATATGATGTGAAGGAGGGCTGAGCTTCCCTCCCCTTCCGATCGGACGCGGCAAAGGGCTGGCGGCACGCCGGCCCTTTTTCGTTGCGAGGCGCCGCCCCTCGGCGTCTGCGCCCGTCACCCGGCGCAAACCGCTTGCTGAACAGGGCGCCGGGCTTGTACGTGACATTTCGATGAACCTCCCGCCTCCGGACCAGTCACGAGATCGCCGGATCGAGGATCCGACAAACCTGCTGGTCATCCATCCTGCAGCCCGCCGGCTTTTGCCGTGGTTCCTTGCGCGCGGGGTTTCGGCGAACGCGGTGTCGGTGGGGGGGCTGGCGCTGGGCACGCTCGCCGCTTGCGCATACGGCCAGTGGCAGGCGCCGGGCTTTGCGGTGGCTGGGCTGCTGCTGTCGATCGCGTGGCTGATTGCCGACGGACTGGACGGCATGATCGCTCGCGCGACCGGCACCGCCAGCGCGCTGGGCCGCGCGCTCGACGGGCTGTGCGACCATGGCGTGTTCATGCTGATCTATGTCGTTCTCGCCTCCTCGATCGGCACCGGCGAAGCCTGGGCGCTGGCCTGTGCGGCGGGCGTGGCCCATGCGGTGCAGTCCAACCTGTATGAGAGCGAGCGCGCGCGCTATCACCGCCGGTGCAAGGGCGTTGCCGCTACAGCCGCCAGCCCGAGCGCCAACCCGCTGGTACGCATCTATGATCGCGTAGCCGGCACGCTGGACCATTTCGCCGCGCCGTTCGACACCGCGCTGGCGCAAGCGCCCGATCGCCGGACGCTGGCGGGGGCCTATGGCGAAGCGGCAGCACGGCCGATGCGGCTGCTGAGGCTGATGACCGCCAACGTGCGCGTCATGACCATCTTTATCGCGTGTCTTGCCGGCAATCCCCGGCTTTTCTGGTGGGTCGAGCTCGTACCGCTTACCGCCATCCTGATCCTGGGCCTGATCTGGCACCGCTCCGTCGAGTCCCGACTGGTGCGTGGCCTGAGCACCCGCCCTGCCCCGTCAATTCCGTCATCCAGTCGAAGGACGTAACCAAGTAATGCCGAGCATCAACATCGCCGTCGTCGGCGTCGGTAACTGCGCCAGCTCCCTCGTGCAGGGCCTTTCCCACTACCGGGACGGCGCCAACGAGCGGGTCGGACTGATGCACTGGGACCTGGGCGGCTATCGCCCCAGCGACATCAAGGTCGTGGCCGCGTGGGACGTCGACCAGCGCAAGGTCGGCAAGGACGTGGCCGAGGCGATCTTCGCCAAGCCGAACTGCACCGCCATCTTCTGCGAAACCGTGGAGCCGACCGGCGCGGTCGTGCAGATGGGCAAGGTGCTGGACGGCGTTGCCGAGCACATGGCCGACTATAAGGACGAGCGCACCTTCCTGCTCGCCGACGCGGCCGAACCTACCAAGGAAGATGTCGTGGCGGCGCTGCGCGCGAGCAAGGCCGACGTGCTGATGAACTACCTGCCGGTGGGGTCGCAGGAAGCGACCGAATTCTATGCCGAATGCGCGATCGAGGCCGGCGTCGCGTTCGTGAACAACATCCCCGTGTTCATTGCGAGCAACCCGGTCTGGGCCAAGCGCTTCGAGGATGCGGGCGTGCCGATCGTCGGCGACGACATCAAGGCGCAGCTGGGTGCGACCATCGTCCACCGCGTGCTGACCGACCTGTTCGCCAAGCGCGGCGTGAAGCTGGAGCGGACCTACCAGCTCAACACCGGCGGCAACACCGACTTCCTCAACATGTCGAACCATCGCCGGCTGGAGTCGAAGAAGATCTCGAAGACCGAGGCCGTGCAGTCGGTCGCGGCCGAACGGCTGGAAGAGGACAATGTCCACATCGGCCCGTCCGACTATGTGCCGTGGCAGAACGACAACAAGATCTGCTTCCTGCGCATGGAAGGCAGCATGTTCGGCGGCGTGCCGATGAACCTGGAGCTGCGGCTGTCGGTCGAGGACTCGCCCAACAGCGCCGGCGTCGCGATCGACATGATCCGCTGCGCCAAGCTTGCCAAGGATCGTGGCCTGGCCGGTCCGATCGACGCTGCCTCCGCCTATTTCTGCAAGCACCCGCGCACGCAGATGACGGACGACCTCGCCCAGCAGGCGGTGGAAGCCTTCGTCGCTGCGTAACCAGGTGATCGACACCGCCATCCTGCTGGCTGCGGGCGAAGGCAGCCGCCTTCGCTCCGCAGCACCATTCAAGCCGCTGTGCACGGTCGCCGGACGGCCGTTGATCGACCACGCCCTCCACGGGCTGGCGGCGGCCGGGATGGCGCGGGCGGTGGTGGTGCTCGGCTATGGTGCCGAGGCGATCGAGGCGCATCTGGCCGCGCACGACTGGCCGGTTGCGGTCGAGCATGTGCGGGTCGCCGACTATCACGAGCCCAATGGCGTGTCGGTGCTGGCGGCGCAGGCGCAGGTCGGGCCGCAAGGCGTGCTGCTCGCGATGTGCGACCATCTGGTCGATCCGGAGCTCTACCGGCGCATGGCGTTGGGCGGCGTACCTGCCGGCGGCGCCCACCTCGCCATCGACCGGCGGCTGGACAGCGATTGGGTCGACCTGGACGACGTGACGCGAGTCCAGACCCAGGGCGAGCACATCGTGGCGATCGGCAAGGGGCTGGAGCCGTTCGACTGTTTCGACACGGGCGTGTTCGCGATCGGCGCGGCGCTGTTCGCCGCGCTGCAGGGGCTGGAGGCGCCGTCGCTGACGGAAGGGATGCGCGCGTTGGTGCCGGGCGGCCAGGCGCTGGTGACGGATTGCAGCGACCTCGACTGGATCGACGTCGACGACCAGGCGGCGCTCGCCAAGGCCGAGGCCTGGCTGGGAGCGCGGGTTTAGCGCGCAAGGCGCGAGTTCGGCAGCGCTTCTCCTGACGTGAGTTGCTCAAGTGCCGCCCGGCGCCGCATGGTATCCCCACGCAGGGGTCAAGCAAGGCAACCACTGCCGGTGCGTGTGGCCCTGGGCTCCTGCCTCCGCAGGAGCACGGGGGTCTTGGGAGCTTCTACCGCACCTCGAAGCGGTGTTCTTCCAACCGCATCAGTTGCCGCCCGGCCGCCTCTGCCACTGCACGCATCTCGCGTTCCGCATTGGGATCGTCGGCGAGCACCTCAAACGCCGCGCCCTCCCCGCCCTGCCGCAGCGCACGGGCCAGCCGCAGCGCGGGCCAGGGGCAGCGCAGGCCGCGCGCGTCGATCATCCGTCCTTGTTGTCGAACGGGTTTTTGGGCGCGCGCAGGTTCAGGCGCACCGGCACCGCGCCGAAATCAAATTCGCGGCGGATGCCATTGATCAGATAGCGCTTGTAGCTTTCCGGCAGCATGTCGACGCGCGTGCCGAACAGCACGAAGCTGGGCGGGCGCGTGTTGTTCTGGGTGATATAGCGCATCTTGATGCGCTTGCCGCCGGGCGCGGGCGGCGGATTGGCCTCGATCGCGCGTTCGAACCAGCGGTTGAGTGCGCCGGTCGACACGCGACGGCTCCAGGCCTCGCGAGTCTCGAATGCCACCTTGAGCAGCACGTCGATGCCCTTCCCGCTGAACGCGGAGACCGTCAGCAGCGGCACGCCCTTAGCCTGGGCGAGCCCTTCCTCCAGCGCACCCTTGACGCCGTTGAACAGGCTGGAGGCGTTTTCGGCCACGTCCCATTTGTTGAGCGCGATCACCAGCCCACGGCCTTCCTGGAGGACGCGGTCGGCGATCTTGATGTCCTGCACCTCAAGCCCGCGCGTGGCGTCGAGCAGCAGCACCACGACCTCGGCAAAGTCGACCGCTCGCAAGGCGTCGGCCACCGACAGCTTCTCGAGCTTTTCCTGCACGCGTGCGCGCTTGCGCATGCCGGCAGTGTCGATCAGGCGGACCGGGCGGCCCTCCCACTCCCACTGGATCGCGATCGAGTCGCGGGTGATGCCGGCCTCGGGACCGGTGATCAGCCGATCCTGGCCCAGCATGCGGTTGATGAGCGTCGACTTGCCCGCGTTCGGGCGGCCGACGATCGCGAGCTTGAGCGGCGCGTCGGGGGATTCGGGATCCTCCTCCGGTTCTTCCTCTTGCTCGCGCTCGACGAACGGACGCAGTGCGTCGAACAGATCGACCACGCCCTCGCCATGTTCGGCCGACAGCGGCACCGGATCGCCGAAGCCGAACGCCATCGCCTCGATCACCCCGGTCTCGCCCGCGCGGCCCTCGGCCTTGTTGGCGACGACCACGACGGGGCGGTCCGCGGCGCGCAGCCAGCGGGCGATTTCCTCGTCCAGCGGCGTCACCCCGGCGCGCGCGTCGATCATGAACAGCGCGACGTCGGCGTCGATCACGGCCGCTTCGGTCTGCTGGCGCATGCGGCCCGGCAGGGTCTGCGGATCCTCATCCTCGAACCCGGCGGTGTCGATGATCCGGAATTCGAGCCCGAGCAGGTTCGCATCCCCCTCCCGCCGGTCGCGCGTGACGCCCGGCTGGTCATCGACAAGCGCCAGGCGCTTGCCGACGAGCCGGTTGAACAGCGTCGACTTCCCCACATTGGGGCGTCCGATAATGGCGACGGTAGATAGGGGCATGGAGGCTTTCAGCGAGCGTCAGCGCCAGGCGCTGATCGTGCCCGAATCATCGAGCAGGTACAAAGTGGAGTTGGCGACGACCGGCGACAGGCTGATCGTGTTCTTGGCGGCGTCGACCGTCGCGCTGACGCTGCCGTCCTCGGGCGAGGCATAGACCAGCTGGCCGTCGGAGTTGGCGAGCACCAGGCGATTGCCGGCAAGCACGGGTCCGACCCACAGGATCGGCCCCTTCTTCTTCTTCTCGTTCTTGTAGCGGGGCAGCTGGTGCATCCAGCGCACCTTGCCGCTGCCGCGCGCAATCGCGAGCAGGCGCGCGTCGTCGGTAACGACGAACAGCCATTCGCCGGCCACCGCAGGCGTCGAGATGCCGGCGAGATTCTGTTCCCACATACGCTGGCCGCTGGTGACTTCCAGCGCGACCATGCGACCGCCCTGGCCGACCGCATAGGCCTGCCCGGAGTCGATCACCGGCTCGGCGTCGATGTCTGCGAGCGACGAGACCGAGGTCGAGGCACTGGTGCGCGACAGGGTGTCCGCCCAGAGCGAGCGGCCATTCTCATAGCGATAGGCGTTGAGCTCGCCCGAGGAGAAGCCGGCGACCACCGTGCCCTGTGCCGAGGCGGGGGCCGCAACGCCGAACACGCCCTGGCTCTCGACCGAGCCGGCCTGGGTCCAGACAACCGTGCCGTCCGTCTGCGAGAGCGCGAACAGCTGGTTGTCCTGGCTGACGACATAGACCTGTTCGTTGGCGACCGTCGGCGCCCCGCGCAGCGGGCCGCCGGGCTTGCCGCGCCAGATCTCGGCACCATCGGCAATGTTGAGCGCGACCACGTCGCCCAGGCCGTTGGTGGCGAACAGGCGATCACCGCCGACGCTGACGCCGCCACCGAAGCGCGCGGCCTGATTGCCCTTGTCCGCGTCCTTGACCGTGTTCGCGGTCCAGCCGGCATCGCCGGTCGCGGCGTCGAACGAGTGGACGACGCCATCGGTGTCGATCACGAACAGGCGACCGCCCGAGACCACCGGAGCCGCAGCCAGGCGCACGCGGGTCGTGCCGCCGGGGATGCTTGCGGTCCAGGCGCGGGTGGGCGACGCGCCAAGCGCGAGATGGCCCATCGCCTTCGACTCGTTGCCGCCCGGCTGAGTCCAGTCCGGGTTCACCACCGCCGGCGGCAGCAGCACCTGCACGGCCGCGAGCGACGGATCGACGGTGACATCATTCTCGGCGGCCAGGATCGGCACGCGCTCGCCCAGGATCGGCGTCTTGCGCTTGCCGTCGCCCTTGAAGATGCCGCAGCCACCGAGCAGCGAAAGCGCTGCCACGGCCGTCATCAGCTTTGCGCTGGTCCTCATCCTGCGTTCTTTTCCTCTGAGGTGGGGGGTGTGGGCGCCTTGGAGGCGGGCGCCTCTACGCCAAGAGCACTGGCCATCTGAACCGCACGTTGCCGGATCGATTCAGGCACGCTTTCCGTCTGGGCGATTTCGCCGAACATCTTGCCTGCCAGATCGCGCTTGCCCAGGCGGATATAGGCGATGGCGACCATTTCGCCGGCGCTGCCGAAGAAGGGGTTCTGCTTGGTGGCAAGCCCGCGCAGCCGGTCGATCACCGCCTGCGGCTTGAGCGTGTCGTATTCGGCGGCGGTCTGGCGCAGCAGCGCCAGGTCGCGGAACTCGCCGGGCATCGAGTTGTCGTTGGCGACTTCGGCGAACTTGGCCGCGGCGCCCTTCAGGTCCTGCTTCTGGAGCAGGACATCGGCCTGCACGAACTTGGCCGAGGCGCGATAGCCGTCGCTGTCCGAGTTCGCGAGCGTGGCGAGCGGCGCCGTCGCCGCGTTCACGCGGCTCGCGCCCAGGTCGTCCATCGCCTGCTGCAGCACGACGCCCTGTTCGGCCGCCTTTTCCTTCTGGTGGTGGTTCCACCAGATCCAGCCGCCGAACGCCGCCAGCAGCACGACGATGGCGACCGCGACCCACAGGCCATAGCGGCGGCCGAAGCTCGCCACCTGGTCTCGCCGCAACTCCTCATCGACCTCGCGCAGGAAGGCCTGATTGTTCTGGGGGGTGAGCGCCAAGTCCTACTCCATGCGTGCGGCGAACGAAGCGCGCTATCTAGCCGCGCGCGCGGGGAAACGAAAGCCGTCAGGCCCGTGGTTGATAGAGGTGTTCCGCACCCGGAAAGGCACGCGACCGCACGTCGCCCGCATAGGCGGCAACCGCGGCCGAAATACGGCCGGCAAGATCCTCATATCGCTTCACGAACCGCGCGGTCTGGTCGAACAGGCCCAGCATGTCCTCCCCCACCAGCACCTGGCCGTCGCAGCGCGCCGACCCGCCGATGCCGATGGTCGGACAGGCCACGCGTTCGGTGACTTCGATCGCGATCGGCTCCAGCACGCCCTCGATCACGATTGAAAAGGCGCCGGCCTCTGCGATGGCAATGCCGTCTGCGACGATCTTGGCGGCTTCGGCCTCGCTGCGGCCACGCGCACCATAGCCGCCCAGCGTGTTCACCGCCTGGGGCGTTAGGCCGATGTGGCCGATCACGGGGATGCCGCGTTCGGTGAGGAAGCGCACCGCAGGCGCCATCGCCTCCCCACCCTCGAGCTTGACGGCGGCGGCGCCGGTTTCCTTGAGCAGCCGGGCGGCGCTTTCAAACGCCTGTTCGGGGCTTGCCTCATAGCTGCCGAACGGCATGTCGATCGCGACCAGCGCATGACGGCTGCCGCGCACCACCGCTGCACCATGCGCCGCCATCATCTCCAGCGTGACCGGCACGGTGGACGGCAGGCCGTAGATCACCTGCGCCAGGCTGTCGCCGACCAGCAGCATGTCGCAATGCGGGTCGAGCAGCTGTGCCATGCGCGCGGTATAGGCGGTGAGCATCACCAGCGGCTCGGCATCCGGCCCTTTGCGGGTGCGCAGCGCGGGCACGGTCAGGCGCCTGGAAGGCCGGGCGGCGGGATCGGACGGGCGCGCGCCCCCTTCGAGGGTGGAAGTCGTGGACATGGGGACGGAATAGAGGGTGCAGGCCGCGGGCGCCAGCCACCCCAGGGCAATCAGGCCCAGTGCTGGGCGTAGATGTCCGGCTTGAACCCCACCAGCAGCGTATCGCCGTCCTCCAGCACCGGTCGGCGGATGGACGAGGGGTTGGCGAGCATGATCGCGATGGCGCCATCCCGGTCCACGTCGGCGCGCTGTTCCTCCGGCAGCTTGCGGAAGGTGGTGCCGGAGCGGTTGAGCAGCGCTTCCCAGCCGAGCCGGTCTACCCAGCGCTCCAGCGTCGCGCGATCGACGCCGGCGGTCTTGTAGTCGTGAAAGGTGTAGGACACGCCCTGCCCGTCCAGCCAGGTGCGCGCCTTCTTCATCGTGTCGCAGGCGCGGATGCCATATAGGGTGGTGGTCACTTTGGGTTCCCTTTCTACCCCGCCGCACCTAGCCCAGACCGCAGCCGATGCAAGCAGCGCCGCCTACGAGCCGGTCAGCTCTGCCGATACGCGCGTCCGGACTGGATCAGCCGCTGGCGCGCGGTGTTGCCCGGGACTGCGATGTGGGTTGCGGGGTCGAACTCCGCGCCGATGCCGGGCGCATCGTCCGGCACCCAGATCTCGACCACCGTGTTGGTATAGCTGCCTGGCAGGTAGCGGACCCAGTAGCCGTCGGGGTGCTCGCTCCACCGGCCGGTCGGCACCGCCTCGCTGCCCGCCCCGACGGGGGCCATGCCGGCGAGCACGGCGACCCGCTCCAGCTCGCCATAGCTGGTGCCGGGCGTGACCAGCATCTGGCGCAAGTCCGCCTCGGCGCGCAGCGCCGCGCGCACTTCGGCCGGCAGGTTGTTCGCAATCGGCCCGGCGGAGAGCATGTCGACGACGCTGCGGTTGAGCCCGGCGAGCTGGCGCGCGGACAGCAGCTTAGCGGCCGCGACGCGATTCTCGTCGGACAAGTCCTCCAGCTTGGCGCGCGAAAGGATCGCCCAAAGCAGCGTCTGGATGGTGTGCTGTTCGATCTCGGGATGCTGGACCGAGTTGCGCACGATCGCGATCACCGCGTCCTTGGCCGCACCCAGCGGCGGCGCATAGAGATAACCGTCGCCGTTGCCCGGTCCATGGGTGCCGGCGTGCAGGCAATAGCTCTGGTCGTGGAAGCTGTAGTAGCCGGGCTGCAGGACGAAGCCGCCGTTGGGGGTGCGCTGCAGCTCGGCGAGATTGCGCTTCGGCAATGGCGGCACGAAGCCGTCCTGCGAAGGATCACCCCAGGCCGCATCCGCAAGGCTGGTGGTGATCGGCGCCTTGCGCAGGCTGGGCATCGACACGCCCGCGCGCTTGGCAAGGTCCCCCAGCATGCCGAACTGCGCATCGGCCGGCACTGCTCCCCAGGCGAGCATCGAAACCGACACTGACGCGAGTATCTTTATCCACAGCTTGCGCAAAGTCATTCCCCCCGGATCTAAGGCCCCAATAGTAAGGCGGTGCAGTAACCGTGGGGATGATGTCTGGAAAGGGGATCAGGAACTTCGGCGCATCCGCATTCCACTGCCGCAGCAGCAGACAAGATTGGCAGGTCAATGGTTCGGCACCGAACCGGTTCGCAGCCGAGATCGACCTCCTAGTCGGACGCCTCTTGTTGGTTCAACCGCCGACGCGCCTGCTCCGCTTCGGAGCACAACTCCTTTCTGTCACGGCACTGCGCCTCCAGCGCATCCACCACCATCTGCTGCCGGTCGAGCACGTACGGGTCTCGGGACAGGCTGGGGGAATAAGGGTTCCGCGCGACAGCCCCGTCAGCCGGACTGCCGATCCCGCGGGGGCTCGGAACCGGACCCTGGGGCGGCGGGTTGAATCGTCTTCCTCACGGAGACTCGACATGGCTCAGAAAGGTGCAGGCGGAAATCCCGGCGCGATCACGGCCAAGGGCGGTGATGGCGCGCGAGGCAGCACGGGTACCGGGCGCGGCGGCGCGACCGGGACCGGCGCGCGCAAGGCGTCGAAGAAGAAGTCGCCCGACAAGACCGGCGACGAGAAGCATAGCTCGCACAACGAGTAAGCGCGGGGGCACGCCCTCGCGCCAAGCATTGATGCTGCCGCAGGGTCGACGGCTCGGCCTTTGGGTCAGCTTCGCGCGGGCCCGCTGTACGACGGCGGCACTACCGGTACCGTCAGGCACAGGCTCTGCGCGGGCAGAACGTCGCGCCAGTCGGCGATGAGCTGCTTGTACGCCGTGCCCACGGGGCGGATGTTGCGGTCGAGGTCGTAGAGGCCAACCGGGGTGACGCGGCCGTTCTTCTCGCGCAACGCCGTGTCCCAGTCCATCTGGTGGGTTAGCGAATACCAGGTGAAGCCGACCGTCGGGATGCCAACGTTGCGGAGGCGCAGGACGTTGGCCCATTCCTTCCACAGCCAGTTGACGCCCTCGTCGCCGTTTGGCCCCTCGGCAATGTTGGTTTCGGTGTGCATCACCGGCAGGCCGTAGCGGCCGTAATACTGGCGCGTGATCTCGCTGTAGCCGAACACTTCGCCCGACGCCCAAGTGCGACCGTCCTGGTGCACACGATGCTCGTTGGTCCAGTAATAGTCGGTGCCCAGGATGCAGTGCTGCTTCAGGCGGTTGCCGAGGAAGAAGTGATACTCCTCCCGCGTCATGCCGTTGTCCATGAGGTACTCGTACATCTCGCTGTTGACCCGGCGGCCGTAGTTGAGGTCGAGGCTGAGGAAGCGACGCGCGTTCATGATCTCGGCCGGGCCGATTGCGGCCGGGCTGTCGGCGTGGAAATATTCCGAGGACTCGCTCTGGATGAAGATCGCGTCGGGGCGATGCTTCAGGATCTCCTGCATGGCGCGGACATTCGCCTTCACGATGTGCTTGAGCGCAGTAACGAAGGCGCGGTCGCTCGCCAGCTGTTCGTTCCACCAGCCATAGAGTGCGGAGAAGACCGCGCAGATGAACATCTCGTTCACGGGTGTGTAGAGCTGTACCCAGGGATAGCGCCGAGCGAATGCCGCGGCATAATCGGCGAACAGTTCCGGAAAGTCCGGGTTCTGGAAGTCGCCGATGAAGTCCGACACGCCGAAGTGGCACAGGTCAACGATCGGCGTGATGCCGCGCCGGCGCAGGTCACCGAGCGTCAGGTCGGCGAACTCCCAGTCGAACCGGCCGGGTCCCAGCAGCGTCTTGTGCAGCGGGGGGCCGAAGCGGAGGAAGCGGATGCCCAAATCCTCGACCAGGTCGAAATCCTCGCGCCAACGCGCATAATGGCCGCAGGAGTCCATCTGGTCGACGCGGGTGCGGCCGTTGTCGATGGTGGGGATGCTGTTCTCGATCCCCGTGCAAAACATGAAATTGACCACTCACCCTCCCGAGCCGCCCGGACTCACGACCGGAGGCGGGAAGAAAACGCGAGCGGCTTTGCAAAGGTTGCGGGAACGCTGGCCCTGATCAGGGCGCCAGGCGGCGGCCGAGGGTGACGACGTCCTGCTGTTCAAGCCCGAGCGCGGCGTAGAAGCCCAGCGCCTCTGCATTGCCGGCGCGCACCATGAGCTGGATCTTGGGGCAATTGCGGGCGCGCAGCCAGTCCTCTGCCGCACCCATCAGCGCACGGCCGAGCCCCCGGCGCTGGCGATCGGGCGCGACCGCGAGGTAATAGACCCAGCCACGATGGCCATCATCGCCGACCATGACGCTGCCGAGGATGCTGTCCCCGTCGCGTACGACCAGCACCGCCGCGTCGGCCGCGGCCAGTGCGCGGGCGAAGTCGGCGGCAGGGTCGTTCCACGGCCGCGTCAGCGCGGTCGCCTGCCACAGCGCGATCACCGCCGCTGCATCGCCCAGCTGCGCCTCGGTCGGGATCACGGGCAGCGGATGTGCGTGGTGGTGGTGCCGTCCACCGTCACCGCAAGCCGCTCGCCGCGGGCCTGCGCCAGACGATAGCGGCGGCCCGTGGTGATGCCCTCCACCTCTGCGGAGGTATCGACGTCCACCGCGCCTTCGCCGGCCGTGGTGACGGCGTCGACGCGCGCAGTGCCGATACGGTCGGTGGCCACTTCCAGCGGCGCAGCGCAGCTGCCGTCCTGGCCCCAGCGGCCGAGCATTGCCGGCGGCAGGCTGGTCGCGACCGGGACCGGATCTGCCCGATTGTCGTGTCTCGGCGCCTCCCCCGAACAGCCGGCCAGTGCCAGCGCGAGCACCCCCGTACCGCGCATCCACCCGTTCAACCCGTTCATTGCCGCCCTCCTGTCTGTTCCACCCATAGCGCGGGCGGCCGCGCTGTTGCCAGTGGCGCAGGGATCGGATCGCGGCCCCGGCTCGTTCCCCTGCCCGACGTCGCTTCCCCGACGTCACGCAGCAAGTGAGATGTGATGAAGGTCCAGTTGAAGCCGCTTTCCGAGCAGGTGATCGTCCTCACCGGCGCAAGCTCCGGCCATGGGCTGGAGACGGCGCGGCGTGCGGCGGCGGCCGGCGCCCGCGTCGTGCTGATCGCGCGCGACGGCGACGCGCTGGCACGGATCCGCGACCAGATCCGCGCGGAGGGCGGCACAGCCGTCACCTTCGTCGCCGACGTCGGCCAGGAAGCCGAAGTCGAGCAGGCGGCAGCCTTTGCGATCGAGAGCTTCGGCGGGTTCGACACTTGGGTGAACAACGCCGGCGTCGGCGTTTATGCCACCGCGCTCGAGACGCCCACCGCCGACCACCGGCAGGTGTTCGAAACCAATTACTGGGGCGTGGTCTACGGGTCGTTGGCGGCGTTGCGCCACCTGAAGGACAAGCCGGGGGGCGGCGCGCTGATCAACGTCGGTTCGGTCAACTCGGACATGCCCTCCCCCGTCATCTCCTCCTACACGGCGTCGAAACACGCGGTGAAGGGCTTCACCGATTCGCTGCGGCTGGAGATGATGGCGGCCGGGGCGCCGGTGTCGATCACGCTGGTGAAGCCGGGGCCGGTCGGCACGCCGTTTCCCCAGCACGGCCGCAACCTGACCGGGCACAAGGCACAGCTGCCGCCGCCGCTCTATGCGCCGGGCCTGGTCGCGGACGCGATCCTGGATGCGGCCCAGCACCCGCGCCGCACGCTGACCGTGGGCGGGCTCGCGAAGCTGCAAGTGATCGGGGCGGCGGTGATGCCGCTGCTGTTCGATCGGGTCGCGCAGAATATGGGTGTGCTGCTCTCCGACCCGACTCGTCCGGTCCCGAAAAAGGAGGGCAACCTCTATGCGCCGGACGGCAGGGACGGCGTCGTCGACGGCGACCAGAAGGGGCGGCCGGTGAGTGCCTTCACCGCGGCACGGACCCATCCGGGGCTGGCGCTGGGCGCGCTGGCAGTGGTTGGGGCAGCCGTGGGGTTCGGCGTGGTGCGCGGGCGGCGGGGCTGAAGGTAGCTCCAGGCGCGCGGATACCGTTGGCTTCGGCGGCGACGTGGTCGTCATCGCGGCGGGGAATGGGGGAAAGGTAGCCTGGCAACCGCCGCGTGCTCGCACACCGCCCGCTGACCCGCCCCAGCCTGGGCCGGGGCGCGGTTCAAATCACTCCCACTCGATCGTGCCGGGCGGCTTGCTCGTGTAATCGTAGGTGACGCGGTTGATGCCCTTCACCTCGTTGACGATGCGGGTCGCCACGCGCGGCAGGAAGTCGCCGGGGAACTGGAACGCCTGGGCGGTCATGCCGTCGGTCGAGGTGACGGCACGCAGCGCCAGCACCGAATCATAGGTGCGGCCGTCGCCCATGACGCCCACCGAACGCACCGGCAGCAGCACCGCGAATGCCTGCCAGATCGCGTCGTAGAGGCCGGCGTTGCGGATCTCTTCGAGGTAGATGGCATCGGCCTTGCGCAGGATGTCGCAACGCTCTTTGGTGACTTCGCCAGGAATACGGATCGCGAGGCCGGGGCCGGGGAACGGGTGGCGGCCGACGAACGCATCGGGGAGGCCCAGCTCGCGGCCGAGCTCGCGGACCTCGTCCTTGAACAGTTCGCGCAGCGGCTCGACGAGCTTCATGTTCATGCGCTCAGGGAGCCCGCCGACATTGTGGTGGCTCTTGATCGTCACCGACGGGCCGCCGGTGAAGCTGACGCTCTCGATCACGTCCGGATAGAGCGTGCCCTGGGCCAGGAACTCGGCGCCGCCGATCTTGCGGGCCTCGTCCTCGAACACGTCGATGAAGGTCTTGCCGATGAACTTGCGCTTGGCCTCCGGATCGGTGACGCCGGCGAGGCCGTTCATGAACAGCGGCTCTGCGTTCACGTGCACGAGCGGGATGTTGTAGTGGTTGCGGAACAGCGAGACGACCTGCTCGGCCTCGCCCGTGCGCATCAGGCCGTGGTCGACGAACACGCAGGTGAGCTGCTCGCCGATCGCCTCGTGGATCAGGACTGCGGCCACCGCCGAGTCGACGCCGCCCGACAGGCCGCAGATCACCCGCCCCTTGCCGACCTGGGCGCGGATGTCGGCGATCTTGGCTTCGCGGAACTCGGCCATCGTCCAGTCGCCGGTGAGGCCGCAGACATGGCGCGCGAAGTTGCCGATCAGGCGGCCACCGTCGGGCGTGTGGACGACTTCGGGGTGGAACTGGGTGCCGTAATAGCGGCGGGTGTCGTCGGCGATCACCGCGAAGGGGGCGCCGGGGCTGGTCGCGACGACGCGGAAGCCGGGGGCGAGCTCGGTCACCTTGTCGCCGTGGCTCATCCACACCTGGTGGCGATCGCCCTCATCCCAGAGCGCGTCGAACAGGCCGCAGCGGTCCTCGACGCCGATATAGGCTTCGCCGAACTCGCCGCTCATCCCCTTCTCGACGGTGCCGCCGAGCTGCTGGGTCATGACCTGCTGGCCGTAGCAGATGCCGAGCACGGGGACGCCCGAATCGAAGATCGCCTGGGGTGCGCGCGGGCTCCCCTCCTCCGGCACCGAGGCCGGGCCGCCCGACAGGATCACGCCGCGCGGGCGCATCCGCTCGAACGCTTCGGCGGCCGACTGGAAGGGCGCGATCTCGCTGTAGACGCCGGCCTCGCGGACGCGGCGGGCAATCAGCTGCGTGACCTGGCTGCCGAAGTCGACGATCAGGATGGAGTCTGTGGGATGAACGCTCATGGCAGCGCGCGATAGCAGAGGTTCCGCGCGCTGCCAGCCCCTTTGGCGAGGGCTCCCTACCCTGCATGCTCCTTCCGTTCGTCTCGACAAGCTCGATGGCACCTCGAGACAAACGGAGAAGGTGGGGATGCGCCCGAGAGCCGGATGCATCCAAGTAGAACCGTTCGTGCTGAGTAGGGGCTGAGCTTGTCGAAGACCCGTATCGAAGCACCGGTGGCGGCCCTTCGATACGCCGTTTCGACTTCGCTCAACGGCTACTCACGACGAACGGATACACGCAATGTCCCCCTACCTTACTCGACCGGCTTCACCTCCATGCCGGTCCAGCGCGCGGAGAATGCCCAGAGGTCGGCATATTCCTCGATCACCTTGTCGGTCGGCTTGCCCGAGCCGTGGCCGGCGCGGGTCTCGATGCGGATGAGATGCGGCTTGTCGCCGACCTTGGCCACCTGGAGCGCTGCGACGTACTTGAACGTGTGGCCCGGCACGACACGATCGTCGGTGTCGGCGGTGGTGGCGAGGATCGCGGGATAGTCCTTGCCCTTGCGGATGTTGTGATACGGCGAATAGGCGCGCAGGGCCTTGAAGTCGGCCTCCTTGGCCGGATCGCCGTAGTCGTCGACCCAGTAGCGGCCGGCGGTGAAGCGGTCGAAGCGCAGCATGTCCATCACGCCCACGGCGGGCAGCGCGGCCGCGAACAGGTCCGGGCGCTGGTTGACGACCGCACCCACCAGCAGGCCGCCGTTGGAGCCGCCCTGGATCACCAGCTTGTCCTTGGTGGTGTCGCCCTGTGCGATCAGATCCTCGGCCGCGGCGATGAAGTCGTCGAAGACGTTCTGCTTGTTGGCGAGGCGGCCGCCGTCATGCCACGCCTTGCCATATTCGCCGCCGCCACGGATGTTGGCGACCGCGAGCACCCCGCCCTGCTCCAGCCACGCCAGGCGGTTGGACGAAAAGGCGGGCAGCACCGACGAGTTGAACCCGCCATAGCCGTAGAGCAGCGTCGGCGCAGGGCCGGTCGTACCCTTCTTGCGGACCAGGAACATCGGCACGCGGGTGCCGTCCTTGGAGCCATAGAAGCGCTGGGCGACGTCATAGTCGGCAGGGTTGAACGCGACCTTGGGCGTCTGCCACGGCGTCGCCTGACCGGTGCGTACGTCGTAGCGATAGATCGTCGTGGGCGTGGCGAAGCTGGTGAAGGCGAAGAACGTCTCGGGATCGTCCTGATCGCCGCCGAAGCCGCTGGCCGTGCCGATGCCGGGGAGCGGCACCGCGCCGTCGCGGGCGCCGTTCAGCGTATAGCGGCGCACCTCGGTCTTCGCGTCGACCAGGTAGCTCGCCATCAGCTTGCCGCCGGTGATCTTTGCACCCTGAAGCGTCGCTGCGTCCTGGGGCACGATCTCGCGCAGGCGATCGGTCGATGCGGCGGCATCGATCGCGACGATGCGGCCGCGCGACGCGTCCTTGTCGGTCACGAAGTAGAAGGTGCTGCCGATGTTGCCCGCCAGATCCCAGCTGTTCTCCAGCCCGCGCACCAGCGTGCGGGGCCGCATGCGGGCGTCCGTCAGGTCGACGAGCGTGATCTCGTAGCGGTTGTCGGTGCCTTCCGACGTAGTGATCACCAGCCACCTGCCGTCATCGGTGACCTGGCCGACGTGGCTCTGCTTGGGCTTGTCGGGGGTCGAATAGACCTTGATGTCGGCGGACTGCGGCGTGCCGATCTTGTGGAAGTAGAGCGCGTGGTTGAGGTTCAGCGCCTGGAACGCCGCGCCCTGCTCGGGCTCCGGAAAGCGCGAGTAGAAGAAGCCCGAGCCGTTGTGCGCCCAGGCGACGGCGGTGAACTTCGCCCACTTCACCTCGTCCTCGAGCGGCTTGCCGGTGGCGACATCGAGCACCTTGAGCGTGCGCCAGTCGGTGCCGCCGTCCTGGATGCCATAGGCGATGCGCCGGCCGTCTTCCGAGGGCACCCATTCGGAGAGCGCCGTCGCGCCATCGGCCGCCCAGCCATTGGGGTCGATCAGCACGCGGCCGGGACCGTCGAGCGAATCGCGGACATAGAGGACCGACTGGTTCTGCACGCCGCTGTTGCGCGTGTAGAAATAGTGGCCTCCCTTCTTGGTCGGCAGGCCGAACCGCTCATAGTCGATCAGCGTGCGCAACCGCTCCTTGAAGATCGCGCGGCCGGGCAGCGTGGCCAGATAGGCATCGGTCACCCGGTTTTCCGCGGCCACCCAGGCGGCGACCTCCGGGTCGCTGCGGACGTCATTTTCGAGCCAGCGATAGGGATCTTCGACCTTTTCGCCGAAGAGCTTGTCGACCTGATCGACCCGGCGCGTTTCGGGATAGGACATGGTCACCTCGGCTTTGTGGGACGATGATTGCGACAGGCCGGGCATGCCCGCGCGAAAGCCCGGGTCGGACTTGCCGCAGCCGGCAAGCGCCAGCGAAACCAAAGTCATTGCAGTCGCGCAGACGCGTCGTGCCACACAGTGTCTCCGGGAAAAAAAGAAAAGGGCCGGCGCCAAACTGGCCCGGCCCTTCTTTGTTTGCAACCGCTTAGAAGCGGCATGCGACGTCGCTGCTTATGCGGCGTCGTCGAAGTCCTCGTCGACCAGCACCGGGCCCGAGTCCTGGCCCTTGGCCGACACGTCGCGATCGACGAACTCGATGATCGCCATCGGCGAGGCGTCCGACTTGCGGATGCCGGCCTTGATGATGCGGGTGTAGCCGCCGTTGCGGTCGGCGTAGCGGGTCGCCAGCACGTCGAACAGCTTCACCAGCTGCGCATCGTCGAGCAGACGGGCGTGCGCCAGACGACGGTTGGACAGGCCACCCTTCTTGCCCAGGGTCACCAGCTTCTCGACGTAGGGACGCAGTTCCTTCGCCTTGGCGACGGTGGTGGTGATCTGCTCGTGCTTGATCAGCGCGGCCGACATGTTGCGGAACAGGGCCAGACGATGGGCCGAGGTACGCTGCAGCTTACGGCCGCCAACGCGATGACGCATGAGTATTTCCTTTGTTCGTTAAGGGGCCGTGTCACGGAAACCCCAGACCAGGTGGGACGGTGAGCCACCCAAAAAACCGTCATGCTGGCTTGGCCGGCATCTCTAAGAACTTGGAGCCCGCCGCGGCAAAGCCGCGTCGTCGGTCGGGCCGGTTTGCACCGGCCCGCCGGCCGGGGCCGTTCCGTCTCGCCCGCAGCACCGCTGCGGGCGTCCGGATCAGCCCATGATCTCCTGCTCGAGCTTCTTGGCCATTTCCTCGATGTTCTCGGGCGGCCAGCCCGGGATTTCCATGCCGAGGCGCAGGCCCATCGACGAGAGCACTTCCTTGATCTCGTTGAGCGACTTGCGGCCGAAGTTCGGGGTGCGCAGCATCTCTGCCTCGGTCTTCTGAACCAGATCGCCGATGTAGATGATGTTGTCGTTCTTCAGGCAGTTCGCCGAACGCACCGACAGCTCCAGCTCGTCCACCTTCTTGAGAAGGAAGCGGTTGATCTGGGCGGTGTCGCCTGCCGACTCGGCAACCTGTGCCGGAGCCGCAGCGCCGGTCGGCGCCTGACGGGTGACCGACGAATCGTCGAAGTGCACGAACAGCGACAGCTGGTCCTGCAGGATGCGGCCCGCATAGGCGATCGCGTCCTCCGGGGTCACCGTGCCGTCGGTCTCGACGGTCAGCGTCAGCTTGTCGTAATCGAGCTCCTGACCCACGCGGGTGTTCTCAACCTTGTACGACACCTGCCGCACCGGAGAGAACAGCGCATCGACCGGGATCAGGCCGATCGGCGCATCGGCCGGACGGTTGCTGGCAGCCGGGACATAGCCCTTCCCGCTCTCGGCGGTCAGTTCCATGTTCAGGGTTGCACCCTCGTCCAGGTGGCAGATCACCAGCTCGGGGTTCATCACCTCGATGTCGCCCGATACCGCGATGTCGCCAGCCTTGACCTCGGCGGGGCCGGTCATCGACAGCTGGAGGCGCTTGGCGCCCTCACCCTGCATCTTGAGCGCGACCTGCTTCACGTTGAGGACGATGTCGGTCACGTCCTCACGCACGCCTGCCAGGCTCGAGAATTCGTGCAGCACGTTCTCGATCTTGATGGAGGTGACCGCGGCGCCTTGCAGCGAGGACAGCAGCACCCGGCGCAGCGAGTTGCCGAGCGTCAGGCCGAAGCCACGCTCCAGCGGCTCGGCAACAAAGGTCGCCTTGCGCTTGGAATCGCCACCGGACTTCTTCTCGAGGCCGCCGGGCTTCTTGAGTTCCTGCCAGTTCTTAGCGTTGACAGACACGGGCTTCCCCTAGTTGTGGGCGCAGGCGGGGGCTGCCCGCGCCGAATGACGATCCGGCCGCGCAGCCAACAAGGGTCGCGACGGCCGGACGGGATCGATCAAACGCGGCGGCGCTTCGAGGGGCGCACGCCGTTGTGCGGGATCGAGGTCACGTCGCGGATCGACGTGATCTGGAAGCCAACGGCCTGCAGCGCGCGCAGCGCCGACTCACGGCCCGAACCCGGGCCCTTCACTTCGACTTCCAGGGTGCGCACGCCGTGGTCGGCAGCCTTGCGGCCTGCGTCCTCGGCAGCGACCTGGGCCGCATACGGGGTCGACTTACGCGAACCCTTGAAGCCCATCATGCCGGCCGAAGACCAGCTGATCGCGTTGCCCTGCGCGTCGGTGATGGTGATCATGGTGTTGTTGAAGCTGGCGTTCACGTGCGCGACGCCTGCAGTGATGTTCTTGCGTTCGCGCCGACGGAGGCGCTGTGCAGCCTGTGCCATAGGTATTCCTGACCTGAAGTGCGTGATCCCAAGGGCGAGAGGCGATCAGCCTCGTCACCGCCCCCGGGCGAAAGAAGGAAGCGCTGCGCGCTTACTTCTTCTTGCCTGCGATCGGCTTGGCCTTGCCCTTGCGGGTGCGCGCATTGGTGTGCGTGCGCTGGCCACGGACCGGCAGGCCCTTGCGATGACGCAGGCCGCGATAGCAGGCCAGGTCCATCAGGCGCTTGATGTTCATCGCGGTCTCGCGACGGAGGTCACCCTCGACGGTGTGGCTGGCATCGATCGTCTCGCGGATCTGCAGCACTTCCTGATCGCTCAGGTCCTGCACGCGACGCTCGGCAGCAATGCCCAGCGCATCGGTGATCTGCTTGGCCTTCGCAGGACCAATGCCGTGGATGTACTGCAGCGCAATGATGACGCGCTTGTTGGTCGGGATGTTAACACCCGCGATACGTGCCATGAACTTTATTCTCCCAGCTCCACGAGGCACCGCATGGCTATACGCGCGCCTCATCTCGTAGCGTTGACCCGAAACGCACGATTGCGGCGGACACGCGTGCGCGCCGCCGGGACCGGTGTGTCGGGGTAAAGCGCAGGTAAGCCCCGGCGGGGAAGCTGTCAACCGCCCGGCGGAACCAAATTTGCGGTGGCGCGTGCGGGTGGCCGGTTTGGCCGATCGCATCGCGTTTGTGGCGCCGATGACGCCGCCGCTCCGCACTCGCCTGTCTCGTGCCCCGGCGCAGGCCGGGGCAAAGGCGGTAGAACTTGGGCGGGGTGCGCTGGCGCCGCACCCCCATCGTATCTGAGCCCCGGCCTTTGCCGGGGTGCGGAAGGCGGGGACCGACGCCCCCCCTCTTCAGCGGTCCAGGACCGCCGCGATCTCGGCACCGACGGTGGCCATGTCGCCCATGCCGTCGACTCGCTCGACGAGCCCGCGCTCCTCATAGCCCGGCAGGATCGGCGCGGTCTTGGCGCGATATTCGGCCATGCGGGTGCGCACGGTTTCCTCATTATCGTCCGGCCGGCGCTTGAACTCGATCGAGCCGCAGACGTCGCAGGTCGCATCGACCTTGGGCGGCTTGAACGTGTCGTGATAGCCCGTGCCGCAGACGGCACAGGTGAAGCGGCCGACGATGCGCTCGACAAGCGCATCCTCGTCCACCACCAGTTCGATCACATAGGCGAGACGACGGCCGCGGCGCTCGAGCAGCAGGTCGAGCGCGTCGGCCTGGGCCGCCGTGCGCGGATAGCCGTCGAAGATCGCGCCCTGCCCTTCCTCGAGCTGGTCGAGGCGCTCGCCGATCAGCGCCGAGACGATCGCGTCGGAGACGAGCTCGCCCGCCTCCATGACCGCCTTCGCCTGGAGCCCCACCGGCGAGCCGGCCTTGACCGCCGCGCGCAGCATGTCGCCGGTGGACAGCTGCACCATCCCGCGATCATGCTCCAGACGGCTCGCCTGCGTACCCTTGCCGGCGCCCGGCGGTCCGAGCAGGATGATGTCCACGGTGTCTTCCCCTCTTCAGTCGATCAGTGGCGCGCGCGGCCGCCCTTGAGCTTGGCCTTCTTGATCAGGTCGCCATACTGGTGCGCCAGCAGGTGCGACTGGATCTGCGTCACCGTGTCCATGGTTACGTTCACCACGATGAGAAGGCTAGTCCCACCAAGGTAGAAGGGAATGGCAAGCGCCGAGACGAGATATTCCGGCAACAGGCACAGCACGACCAGGTACGCCGCACCGATCACGGTGATGCGCGTCAGCACATAGTCGAAATACGCCTCGGTGTTCTTGCCCGGGCGGATGCCGGGAATGAAGCCGCCGTAGCGCTTGAGGTTGTCGGCGGTCTCTTCCGGATTGAACACCACGGCGGTGTAGAAGAACGAGAAGAAGATGATGCCGGCGCCGTAGAGCAGCATGTACACGGGGCTGCCGTGCTGCAGATACTGGTTCAGGCTGATGACGAAATCGCCCCACCAGCTCTGACCTTCGGCCGCTTGCCCTGCGAACTGGGTGATGGTGACCGGCATCAGCAGCAGCGACGAGGCGAAAATCGGCGGAATGACGCCGGCGGTGTTGATCTTGAGCGGCAGGTGGCTGCGGTCCGCCTGCACCCCACGCGCGGTCTGGCGCTTGGGATACTGGATCAGGATGCGGCGCTGTGCGCGCTCCATGAAGCAGATGAACAGGACGAGGCCGATCACGGCGACCGTGATGCCGACGAGCTTGAGCGGATCGAGCGTGCCCGAGCGGCTCCCCTCGAACAGCTGCACCAGCGTGGTCGGCAGGTGGGCGACGATGCCGGCCATGATGATCAGCGAGATACCGTTGCCGATGCCGCGGCTGGTGATCTGCTCGCCCAGCCACATCAGGAACATGGTGCCGCCGATCAGCGAGACGACCGCCGCGATGCGGAAGGTCATGCCCGGCTCGATCACCGCCTGCGCGCCGGCCTGGGCGCCAAACGCCTCAAGCCCCACGGCGATGAAATAGCCCTGCACCGCCGTCAGCGCGACGGTGCCGTAGCGGGTGTACTGGTTGAGCTTCTTGCGGCCCGATTCGCCTTCCTTCTTGATCGCGGCGAGCTGCGGCGACAGCGAGCTGGCGAGCTGCACGACGATCGAGGCGGTGATGTAGGGCATGACGCCCAGCGCCACGACCGACATGCGCGTCAGCGCGCCGCCGGAGAAGGTGTTGAAGAAGTCGAGCACGCCGCCCTGGGTCTGGTTGGCGAGCAGGCCGAGCTGCGTGGGATCGATCCCCGGCAGCGGCACATAGCTGAGCATGCGAAACACGATCAGCGCCCCCAGCGTGAACCACAGGCGTTTCTTGAGCTCGGTCGCCTGGCCGAACTTGGCCAGGTTCAGGTTGGTTGCAAGGCCGTCGGATGCCGCTGCCATGGATGTGTCCCGATGATGCTGGCGGGCGCATATGCCCCACCCCCGGCGCCCATATAGGGCTTGCGTGCCGGATGTCTAACGGGCCGCCGCGAAAGCGCAGGAGCCCTTCAAACGATCGGGCCCGCCCACCCCTGTCTGCTGCGCCCGGGGGCACGAAGCAGAACGGAAGCGGACGGGCCCGACCCGATCGACGTTCAGGCGACGCCAGTTAGGCGCGCGCGGCCTTCTTGGCGGCCAGGGTCTGGCCCTTCTTGGCCTTCGCCTTTTCGGCGGCCGGCACGACCTCGATCACGTTGACGGTGCCGCCAACCTTCTCGACTGCCTCACGCGCCGACGCCGAAGCGCCCGCAACGGTGAACGACAGCTTCGCGGTCAGCTCGCCCTTGGCGAGGAGGCGGACGCCGTCCTTGCCGCCGCGCGCCAGGCCTGCGGCCTTCAGCGCTGCATGGTCGATGTCGGTGCCGGTCAGCTTGCCCGCATCCACCGCCTTCTGGATCGCCCCGAGGTTCACCTCAGCATAGTCCTTGGCGAAGATGTTGTTGAAGCCGCGCTTCGGCAGACGCATGTGGAGCGGCATCTGACCGCCCTCGAAGCCCTTGATCGAGACGCCTTCGCGGCTCTTCTGGCCCTTCTGACCACGGCCTGCGGTCTTGCCCTTGCCGGAGCCGATGCCGCGGCCGACGCGCATCTTGCGGTGACGGGCGCCCTGGTTGTCGGTGAGTTCGTTGAGCTTCATGATGTGCACTCGCTTTCGCTTTTGTCGCGCTGATGAAATGAGGAAGGGGGCCGCTTAGCCCCCTTCCCCCTGTTTGTCACTGGTGAAGAGGAAGGCTTTAGCCTTCGACCTGCACCATGTGCTGCACCTTGCGGATCATGCCGCGCACCTCGGGGGTGTCGGTCAGCTCGACCGTCTTGTGCATCTTGTTGAGGCCCAGGCCGATCAACGTCGCGCGCTGGTCCTGGGTGCGCCGGATCGGCGACCCGGTCTGCGTGATCTTCACGGTAGCCATGGACTTACTCCACCACCGCCGCGGCATCCGCCTCGGCAGTCTGCGAACCGCCGCGGCCCAGCAGGTCGGCAATCTTCTTGCCGCGACGCTGTGCCACCGACTTCGGGCTGGTCTGGTCGCCCAGGGCCTCGAAGGTCGCGCGGATCATGTTGTACGGGTTCGACGTGCCGACCGACTTGGTCACGACGTCGGCCACGCCCAGGCTCTCGAAGATGGCGCGCATCGGGCCACCCGCGATGATGCCGGTACCGGCAGGCGCCGAACGCACCGTCACGCGACCGGCACCGAAGTGGCCGTTGCCGTCATGGTGCAGCGTGCGGCCGTCCTTCAGAGGAACGCGCAGCATCGCCTTCTTTGCCGAAGCGGTTGCCTTGGAGATGGCTTCCGGCACTTCGCGCGCCTTGCCATGCCCAAAGCCCACGCGGCCCTTGCCGTCGCCGACGACGACGAGGGCTGCGAAGCCGAAGCGCTTACCGCCCTTCACGGTCTTCGACACGCGGTTGATGTGGACGAGCTTTTCGATCAGCTCCTCGCCACCATCCTCGTTGCCGCGACGATCGTCGCGGCGACCGCGGTTGCCGTCCCGGCCGCCACGACCACGCTCGCCGCCGCGACCACGGCCGCCACGCGGACCACGGCCCTGGGGCGCGCCTGCCTCTGCACCCGTCGCCTCGACGGCGGGGGTTTCGGCCTGGTTGTTCTCGTCGGCCATCTTAGAACTCCAATCCGCTCTCGCGCGCGGCTTCCGCCAGCGCCTTGACGCGTCCGTGGAAGAGGAACCCACCACGATCGAACACCACCTGCGTCACGCCGGCAGCCTTTGCGGCCTCCGCGACGCGCTGGCCCACCGCCTTGGCGGCATCGACGTTCGCGCCGCTCTGGCCACGCACGTCCTTTTCCAGCGTCGAAGCCGAAGCGACCGTCCGGCCCTCGGCGTCGTCGATGACCTGGGCATAGATGTGCTTGCCCGAACGGTGGATCGACAGGCGCGGACGACCGCCCGAGCGCGCACGAAGCGCGGTACGGTTGCGGCGGCGGCGCTTCTCGAACAGCGACATACCCTTGGTAGACATCACTTCTTCTTCCCTTCCTTGCGGAAGATGAACTCGCCGTCGTACTTGATGCCCTTGCCCTTGTACGGCTCGGGCTTGCGCCAGCGACGGATTTCAGCGGCGACCTGGCCGACCTTCTGCTTGTCGATGCCCGAGATCTCGACCGTGGTCTGATCCGGGGTCTTCACTTCGATCCCCTCGGGGATGTCGAAGTTCACGTCATGCGAATAGCCGAGCTGCAGCTTGAGGACCTTGCCCTGAGCTGCCGCACGATAGCCGACGCCGGTGATGAGCAGCTTCTTGGAGAAGCCCTCGGTCACGCCGGTCACCAGGTTCTGGACCAAGGTACGCTGCATGCCCCAGAAGGCACGGGCGCGCTTGGTCTCGTTGGCGGGCTGCACCGAAATGCCGCTGTCGGTCACTTCGTACGCGATGTCGTCCGCGAGCGGCATGGTCAGGGTGCCCTTGGGACCCTTCACGCTCAGCTCACGGCCGGCGATGTTGGCAGAAACGCCGGCCGGAACCGGGACTGCCTTCTTGCCGATGCGGCTCATCAGAACACCTCCGCCAGCACTTCGCCACCGACGTTCTGCTCGCGCGCTTCTGCGTCGGAGAGAACGCCACGCGGCGTCGAGACGATCGTGATGCCAAGGCCGTTGCGAACCCGCGGCAGCTCCTGGCTGCCCGAATAGACACGGCGACCCGGCTTCGAGACGCGCGCGACGTGCTTGATCGCCGGCTGGCCCTCGAAATACTTCAGCTCGATGCGGACACCGGCCGCGGGGCCCATCTGCTCTTCGCTGTAGCCACGGATATAACCCTCGCGCTGAAGCACGTCGAGGACACGGGTCCGCAGCTTGGACGCCGGCGACAGGACGGAGTCCTTGCGCGCGCGCTGGCCGTTGCGGATGCGGGTGAGCATATCACCCAGGGGATCGGTCAATGCCATCGGTACGGTCCTTACCAGCTCGACTTGACGACGCCGGGGATCATGCCGCGGTTGGCAAGATCACGAAGCATCACGCGGGCGAGGCGGAACTTGCGGTAATAGGCGCGCGGACGGCCGGTGATCTCGCAGCGATTACGAACCCGGGTCGGGTTGGCGTTGCGCGGGAGTTCCGCCATCTTCAGGCGCGCGATGAGGCGCTCGGTCTCGTCCAGCGACGTGTCCGCTGCCTGCGCCTTCAGCTTCGCAT
Source organism: Sphingomonas sp. PL-96 (assembly GCF_020707215.1). Lineage (GTDB taxonomy): Bacteria > Pseudomonadota > Alphaproteobacteria > Sphingomonadales > Sphingomonadaceae > Sphingomonas. The sequence goes on along the minus strand of NZ_JAJFET010000001.1, from coordinate 339,718 downwards.
ACTTGCCGGCGTACTTCTTCACCAGCTGCTTGCGACGCTCGTTCTTGTTGATCGAACTCAGTTTCGCCATGGACTTAAGCTCTTCCTAGTCACTGCCCCGGCAACGCGCCGGAGCCTTTTGTTGCGGCACCGCCCCGACGATCGAGCCGGGGCGGCACCATCAATGGGGTCAGGCCGCCTTCTGCTGCTCGCCGTCCTGCGCAAGCGGGAACGGGAAGCCGAACAGACGCAGAAGCTCGCGAGCCTCGTCGTCGGTCTTGGCAGAGGTGGTGACGATCACATCCATGCCGCGCACCTTGTCGACGCGGTCATAGCTGATTTCCGGGAACACGATCTGCTCCTTGATGCCGCAGGCATAGTTGCCGCGACCATCAAAGGACTTCGGGTTCAGGCCGCGAAAGTCGCGGACGCGGGGAAGCGCGATCGTGATGAAGCGGTCGAGGAACTCGTACATCCGCTCACGACGCAGCGTGACCTTGCAGCCGATCGCCATGCCTTCACGCAGCTTGAACTGCGCGATCGACTTCTTCGCCTTGGTGACGACAGGCTTCTGGCCGGCGATCAGCTCCATTTCGGAAGCCGCTTGGTCGACCTTCTTCTTGTCCTGCGTCGCCTCGCCCACGCCCATGTTGAGCACGATCTTCTCGATCCGGGGCACTTCGAGCGCGTTCTTGTAGCCGAACTTCTCCGTCATCGCCTTGACGATGCGGTCGTCGTAGATCGACTTCATCCGCGGCGTGTACTTGTCAGCCATTGATGACATCCCCCGTCTTCACGGCCACGCGGACCTTCTTGCCGTCGCGCTCTTCAAAGCGGACGCGGGTCGGCTTGCCGTCAACGACGTGCGCGACCTTCGAGATGTGGAGCGGCGCTTCCGAACGCTCCAGGCCACCCTGCGGGTTGACCTGGGTCGGCTTCTTGTGGCGCACGGCGATGTTCACGCCGGAGACGACAACCTTGCTGTCCTTGGGCATGGCGCGGACGACTTCACCGGTCTTGCCCTTGTCCTTGCCGGACAGGACGATGACCTGGTCGCCCTTCTTGATCTTGGCGGCAGCCATTACAGCACCTCCGGCGCGAGCGAGATGATCTTCATGAAGCCGCGCGAACGCAGCTCGCGAACCACCGGGCCAAAGATACGGGTGCCGATCGGCTCCTCGTTCTTGTTGACCAGCACCGCGGCGTTGCCGTCGAAACGGATGACCGAACCATCGGTGCGACGAATGTCCTTGGCGGTCCGAACGATGACGGCGCGATGCACGTCACCCTTCTTCACGCGACCGCGCGGTGCGGCCTCCTTGATGGAGACGACGATGACGTCGCCCACACCTGCCGTGCGGCGCTTGGAGCCGCCCAGCACTTTGATGCACTGCACCCGCTTCGCGCCGCTGTTGTCTGCGACGTCGAGATTGGACTGCATCTGAATCATGATGCGCTTCCTTCTCTATGGGCCCGATTCCGACCGGCGCCCGCCTTCAAAAACGAACCCCCGGCGCGGGCATCCGCGCCAGGGGGAGCGGCCAACTAGCCGTCCCTGGGGAGGAACGCAAGCCCCTGCCCCAATTCCCGTTTTCCGGCCCCGAGAGGCCGGAGGTGGAGGCCGTTAGGCCTCCGCCGCCACCTGGGCCGGGGTCGCGTGGGTGTTCACGCGGTCCACGACCTTCCAGGTCTTGAGCTTGGAAATCGGCGCGGTCTCTTCGATGCGCACGGTCTCGCCCTCGCGGTACTCGTTGCCCTCGTCATGGGCATGGTACTTCTTCGAACGGCGGATGATCTTGCCGTAGAGCGCGTGCTTGACCTTGCGCTCCACCTTCACCACCACCGTCTTGTCGGTCTTGTCCGAGACGACCGTCCCGGTCAGCACGCGCTTCGGCATGTCAGTCGTCCCTTACTTGGCCTGCGAGCGCGTGCGCTCGCTCTGCAGCGTCTTGATCCGCGCGATGTCGCGACGGACTTCCTTGACGCGGCTCGGCTTTTCCATCTGGCTGGTTGCCGCCTGAAAGCGGAGGTTGAATGCCTCGCGCTTCAGGTTGCCCAGCTCCTCGGTCAGCTGATCGTCGCTCTTGGCGCGCAGATCGGTTGCCTTGGTCATTTTCAACCCTCCAGGTGCGAGGTGTCGCCCAGACGGGCAACAACCTTGACCGCGATCGGCAGCTTCATGGCTGCACGCTCGAATGCCTCGGCCGCGAGCGGACCGGGAACGCCGTCCAGCTCGAACAGGATCCGGCCCGGCTTGACGCGGGCGACCCAGAACTCCGGCGAACCCTTGCCCGAGCCCATGCGGACTTCGGCAGGCTTCGACGAAACCGGAAGATCCGGGAACACGCGGATCCAGAGACGGCCCTGACGCTTGATGTGACGCGTGATCGCGCGGCGAGCCGCCTCGATCTGGCGTGCGGTGATCCGCTCCGGCTCCATCGCCTTCAGCCCGTAGGAGCCGAAGTTGAGCGCCGTGCCACCCTTGGCGTCGCCATGGATGCGGCCCTTGAAGGCCTTGCGGAATTTGGTGCGCTTTGGTTGCAGCATTTTCCTAGTCCTTAGCGGCGGTGGTCATCGCGCGCCGGGCGCACGCCGGAGGTCTGGGCCTCCATCATCAGCCGGTCCTGCGCCATGGGATCATGACCCAGGATCTCGCCCTTGAAGATCCACACCTTGATGCCGCAGACGCCATAGGCGGTGTGCGCCTCGGCCTCTGCATAGTCGACGTTCGCGCGCAGCGTGTGCAGCGGAACGCGACCTTCGCGGTACCATTCGGTGCGGGCGATCTCCGCGCCGCCCAGACGGCCGGCGCAGGTGATCCGGATGCCCTCGGCGCCCAGGCGAAGTGCCGACTGCACCGCGCGCTTCATGGCGCGACGGAATGCGATACGACGCTCCAGCTGATCCGCGACACCCTGTGCCACCAGCTTGGAATCGATCTCCGGCTTGCGGATCTCGACGATGTTCAGCGACACGTCCGACGACGTCATCGAAGCCAGCTTCTTGCGAAGCTTCTCGATGTCGGCGCCCTTCTTGCCGATGATCACGCCCGGACGGGCCGCATAGATCGACACGCGGCACAGCTTGGCCGGACGCTCGATCACCACCTTCGAGATCGCGGCCTGCGGCAGCGTCTCGACGATGTGCTTGCGGATCTTGAGGTCCTCCAGCAGCAGACGACCATAGTCATGGCCTTCCGCGAACCAGCGGCTGTCCCAGGTGCGGTTGATCTGCAGACGCAGACCGATGGGGTTCGACTTCTGACCCATTACGCTTCCTCCACCTCGGCAACGACGATGCGCACGCGGCTGAACGGCTTCAGGATGCGGGTCGACTTACCACGGCCGCGGGTAGCGAACCGCTTCATGGTGATCGACTTGCCAACCGAAGCCTCCTTCACGACGAGCGCGTCGACGTCGAGGTTGTGGTTGTTCTCCGCGTTCGCGATCGCCGAGGCGAGGCACTTGCGGACGTCCACGGCCATCGCCTTCTTCGAGAAGGCGAGGATGTTCATCGCTTCACCGGCAGTGCGGTTGCGGATGAGGCCGGCGACGAGATTCAGCTTCTGCGCCGAACCACGCACCTGCGTGGCGACGGCCAGTGCTTCCTTCTCGCCCACGCGGCGAGGGGCTGCCTGCTTGCTCATCAGCGCTTACCCTTCTTGTCGGCGGCGTGGCCGGGGAAGAAGCGGGTGGGTGCGAACTCGCCGAGCTTCATGCCCACCATTTCCTCGTTGACCGACACCGGCACGAACTTGCGACCGTTGTACACGTTGAACGTCAGGCCGACGAACTGCGGCAGGATCGTCGAACGACGCGACCAGGTCTTGATCGGACCAGCGCGCGTACCGGCGTCCTGAGCGGCCTCAGCCTTCTTCAGCAGGCTCAGTTCGACGAACGGGCCCTTCCAAACAGAACGAGCCATTCTATCAGCCCTTCTTCTTCGCGTGACGCGACCGGATGATCATCTTGTCGGTCGACTTATTGTGACGAGTGCGCGCACCCTTCGTCGGCTTGCCCCACGGGGTGACCGGGTGACGGCCGCCCGAGGTCCGGCCTTCACCACCGCCGTGCGGGTGGTCGACCGGGTTCTTGGCAACACCGCGGGTCAGCGGGCGCTTGCCCAGCCAGCGGGTGCGGCCAGCCTTGCCGAGGTTCTGGTTCTGGTTGTCCGGGTTCGAAACCGCACCGACCGTCGCCATGCACTCCGCACGGATGTAGCGCTGCTCGCCCGAGTTCAGGCGAACGATGACCATGCCCTTGTCGCGGCCCACGACCTGCACATAGGTGCCGGCCGAACGTGCGATCTGACCGCCCTTGCCGGGCTTCATCTCGACGTTGTGGACGATGGTGCCGACGGGCACCTGGCCCAGCTCCATCGCGTTGCCCGGCTTCACGTCGGTCTTCTTGCCCGCGATCACCTTGTCGCCGACGCCCAGACGCTGGGGTGCGACGATGTAGGCGAGGTTCGCCTTGCCCTCGGTCTCGCCATAGTTGACGAGCGCGATGAAGGCCGTGCGGTTGGGATCATACTCGATCCGCTCGACGGTGCCCTCGACGTCCCACAGGCGGCGCTTGAAATCGACGATGCGATAGCGCTGCTTGTGGCCGCCGGCGATGCCGCGCGAGGTCACGTGACCCTTGTTGTTGCGGCCGCCGGTCTTGGTCTTGCCCTCGGTCAGCGCCTTTACCGGGCGCCCCTTGAACAGACCCGAACGGTCGACGAGGACCAGGCCACGCCGTGCCGGCGAGGTCGGGTTGTAATGCTTGAGTGCCATTACGCCATGGTCCCCTGCGTTACGTCGATCGACTGGCCTTCGGCCAGGGTGACGATCGCCTTCTTGATGTCGGTGCGCTTGTAGGGCTCGCCCTTCCAGCGCTTCGTCTTGCCCTTGACGACGATCGTGTTCACGCCGGTGACCTTTACGTCGAACAGCGCTTCAACGGCCGCCTTGATCTCGGGCTTGGAGGCGTCCTTCGCCACCTTGAACACAACTGCGTTCTGCTCCGACACCAGGGTCGACTTTTCGGTGATGTGGGGCGCGAGCACCACGTCATAGTGGCGGATGTCCACCGCCTTGGTCGGCTGCTTAGCCATGGAAGCGCGCCTCCAGCTTTTCGACAGCGGCGCGGGTGAGCACCAGCGTGTCATGCTTCAGGATGTCGTAGACGTTGGCACCACCGGCCGGCAGCACGTTCACGGCCCGCAGGTTGCGAGCAGCGAGCGCGAAGCTCGTCTCGACGGCGTCGCCGTCGATCACCAGCGCCGTCTTGCCGAAGCCCAGCTTCGACAGGTTGCCGGTCAGCGCCTTGGTCTTGCCGTCCTCGACCGTGAGGCCGTCGACGATGACCAGCGAACCCGCCTTGGCGTGGCTCGACAGCGCCATGCGCAGGCCCAGAGCGCGGATCTTCTTGTTCAGCGACGGATTGAAGTCGCGAACGCGCGCACCGTGAGCCTTACCACCGCCGACGAAGATCGGAGCGCGGCGATCGCCGTGACGAGCAACACCGCCGCCCTTCTGGCGACCGAGCTTCTTGCCGGTGCGTGCCACGTCCGCACGCTCACGGGTGCCACGGGCGGTGCCGCGACGCTTTTCCAGCTGCCACGTAACCACGCGGTGCAGGATGTCGGCACGCGGCTCGACGCCGAACACCTCGTCCTTCAGCTCGATGTCGCCGCTCTCGGCGGCGTCGAGGGTCTGTACCTTGACCTTCACGTTCAGCCCTCCTGGCCTTCGGTCGCCTCGGGAGCCGCCTGTGCGGGCGCCTCGGCCGGGGTTTCGTTGCTGTTGGCGACGGCCTTCAGGCCGGCGGGATAGGGAGCGTCGGCATGGCGCGCGACCTTCACCGCGTCCTTGACGATCAGCCAGGTGCCCTTGTGGCCGGGAACCGAACCCTTGACGAAGATCAGACCACGCTCAGCGTCCGTCGAGACGATCTCGAGGTTCTGCTGCGTGCGGTTGCGGTCGCCCATGTGGCCGGCCATCTTCTTGTTCTTGAAGACGCGACCCGGATCCTGGCGGTTACCGGTCGAACCGTGCGAGCGGTGCGAAACCGACACGCCGTGCGTCGCGCGCAGACCACCGAAGTTCCAGCGCTTCATCGCGCCCGCGAAACCCTTACCCTGGGTCTTGCCGGACACGTCGACGAGCTGGCCGGCGACGAAATGGTCCGCCGAGATCGTCGAACCGACGTCCAGCAGCGCATCGTCGGCGACGCGGAATTCGCACAGCTCCAGCTTCGGCTCGACTTCGGCCTTGCCGAAGTGGCCGCGCTGCGGCTTGGCGACGTTCTTCGCCTTGGCAGTGCCGGCACCGATCTGCACCGCGACATAACCGTCACGGTCGGCGGTACGCTGCGCCACCACCTGAACACCGTCCAGCGCCAGGACGGTCACGGGCACGTGGCGCCCGTCATCCTGGAACAACCGGGTCATTCCCATTTTCTTAGCGATCACGCCAGTGCGCATGACCCACTCCTCCAACAGAGGCTCGCCATCCCGGCGAGCTTGCCAACGAAAAAGGCCCCGGCCGCTTTCACGCTCCGGAGCCCCAGCCCTCACGACAAACGCCCCCGCCAGGGCCGGTCATCGAAGGACAGTGCGGACGAACCGCCTGTTGATCCCTCGATAGCGGGGACGCGGACAACGGCTTTGATCGAAAGATCCCCTGCCGTTCGGTATCCCGTAGCTGCTTTCCCAGCCTCTACCGCGACTTAGCGCGGGAAGCGAAAGCGCGACGCCCGGTGAATCACCAAGCGTCGCGGTGCCGGCGCATTACGCCAGCTTGATCTCGACGTCAACGCCGGCGGCGAGGTCGAGCTTCATCAGCGCGTCCACCGTCTGCGGGGTCGGCTGCACGATGTCGAGGAGACGCTTGTAGGTGCGGGTCTCGAACTGCTCGCGCGACTTCTTGTCGATGTGCGGGCCGCGGTTCACGGTGAACTTGTCGATGTGCGTGGGCAGCGGAATCGGGCCACGGATCAGCGCGCCGGTACGACGGGCGGTGTCGGCGATGTCGCCGGCGGCCTGGTCGAGCACGCGATGGTCGAACGCCTTGAGGCGAATGCGGATGTTGTTGTCCATATCCCTACCGATGCGAAATGGTGACGACCCCGGCCGTCACCCCAGCCGAGGCTGAGGGCTCGTGCCGCAGGCGCAGCGCCGGCGGGTTGAGATCCCGGTCGAAACCGGAATGGCGGAGAAAGAGCCGAAACTCAAAAAAACTGGAAGGCCGCCCTTACAGAGGCCTCTATAAAAAGGCAACCGCCCGGCACCCCTTTTTGGGGGTGCCGGGCGGCTGTTTAAGTCGCTTTGTGAAGCGGCTTACTTGTTGATTTCGCTGACCACGCCCGCGCCGACGGTACGACCGCCCTCACGGATGGTGAAGCGCTGACCAACGTCCATAGCGATCGGCGCGATGAGCTTGACGCCCAGCGCGACTTCGTCGCCCGGCATGACCATCTCGGTGCCTTCCGGCAGCTCGATCGTGCCGGTCACGTCCGTGGTACGGAAGTAGAACTGCGGGCGGTAGTTGGCGAAGAACGGCGTGTGACGGCCACCCTCGTCCTTCGACAGCACGTAGACCGACGACTGGAAGTCGGTGTGCGGCTTGATCGAACCCGGCTTGGCCAGAACCTGACCACGCTCAACTTCTTCACGGCCGACGCCGCGGATCAGCGCGCCGATGTTGTCGCCCGCCTGGCCCTGGTCGAGCAGCTTGCGGAACATTTCAACGCCGGTGACGACGGTCTTGCGGACCGACTCCTGGATGCCGACGATCTCGACTTCCTCGCCAACCTTCACAACGCCGGTCTCGACGCGGCCGGTGACCACGGTGCCGCGACCCGAGATCGAGAACACGTCTTCGATCGGCATCATGAACGGCTTGTCGAGCGGACGCTCCGGCTGCGGGATCGACTCGTCGACTGCTGCCATGAGGGCCAGGATCGCGTCCTTGCCGAGCTTGTCGTCCGAACCCGAGAGGGCTGCGGTCGCCGAGCCACGGATGATCGGAATGTTGTCGCCGTCGAACTCACGCTTGGAGAGCTCTTCACGGATTTCCATTTCGACCAGCTCAAGGATTTCCTCGTCGTCGACCAGGTCGACCTTGTTGAGGAAGACCACCATGGTCGGCACGCCAACCTGGCGAGCGAGCAGGATGTGCTCCTTGGTCTGCGGCATCGGACCGTCGGTCGCGGCAACCACCAGGATCGCGCCGTCCATCTGCGCGGCACCGGTGATCATGTTCTTCACATAGTCGGCGTGGCCCGGGCAGTCGACGTGCGCGTAGTGGCGCGAATCGGTCTCATACTCGACGTGCGCGGTCGAGATGGTGATGCCGCGCTCGCGCTCTTCCGGCGCCTTGTCGATGTTGGCGAAGTCAACCGCCGCGTTGCCCGCGACGTTCTCAGCCAGGATCTTCGTGATCGCGGCGGTCAGCGAGGTCTTGCCATGGTCGACGTGACCGATGGTGCCGATGTTCAGATGCGGCTTGTTCCGCTCGAATTTTGCCTTTGCCATGTTCCTACCTTCTGATTCGAATTCGGTGCCGCCGGGGCCACGCGAACGCGGCCCTTTAGCGGGTGATTTCCGGTTGCGCCAGCCCCTGCGGGCGACGCCGTCATCCAGCCGGGACCGGGCCCAAGGCCCGGTCCCGAACGCCTCAGGCCAGCTTGGCCTTCACCTCGTCGGCGACGTTCTGCGGCACTTCGTCATAGTGCGAGAACTGCATCGAGTAGCTCGCACGACCCTGGGTGAAGGAGCGCAGCGAGTTCACGTAGCCGAACATGTTCGCCAGCGGCACCATTGCGGTCACCGCCTGCGCGTTGCCGCGCGTGTCGGTGCCCTGGATCTGGCCACGACGCGAGTTCATGTCGCCGATCACGTCGCCGAGGTAATCCTCCGGCGTCACGACCTCGACCTTCATCACCGGCTCGAGCAGCGTGATGCCCGACTTCTGCGCCGCTTCGCGCATCGCTGCACGGGCGGTGATTTCGAACGCCAGCGCCGACGAGTCGACGTCGTGGTACGCGCCGTCATACAGCGTGATTTCGAAATCGATGATCGGGAAGCCGACGAGCGAACCCGTGGCAGCCGTCTCGCGGAAGCCCTTCTCGATCGCGGGGATATATTCCTTGGGAATATTACCGCCCTTGATCTCGTCCTTGAAGATGATGCCCGAACCGCGCTCACCCGGAGCCAGCTTCACCTTCACGCGGCCGAACTGGCCGGTGCCGCCCGACTGCTTCTTGTGGGTGTAGTCGATGTCGACCGGCTTCTTGAGGTATTCGCGATAGGCGACCTGCGGCGCGCCGACGGCGGCCTCGACCTTGAACTCGCGCTTCATGCGATCGACGAGGATCTCGAGGTGGAGCTCGCCCATCCCCTTGATGATCGTCTGGCCCGATTCATGGTCGGTCGTCACGCGGAACGAGGGATCCTCGGCAGCCAGGCGGTTCAGGGCGACGCCCATCTTCTCCTGGTCGGCCTTGGTCTTCGGCTCCACCGACAGCTCGATCACCGGCTCGGGGAATTCCATCCGCTCGAGGATGATCGGGTGTGCCGGATCGCACAGCGTATCGCCGGTCGTGGTCTCCTTGAGGCCCGCGATCGCGACGATGTCGCCAGCGCGCGCTTCCTCGATGTCTTCACGCGAGTTCGCGTGCATCAGGAGCATACGGCCGATCTTTTCCTTCTTGTCCTTCACCGAGTTCAGGTAGCCGCCCTTGGTGAGGACGCCCGAATAGATGCGGGCAAAGGTGAGCGAGCCGACGAACGGATCGTTCATGATCTTGAACGCGAGCGCCGAGAACGGTGCCTCGTCCGAGGACGGGCGCTCGTCCGGCGTCTCGCCGTCGAGCTTCACGCCCTTGATCGCCGGAACGTCGAGCGGGCTCGGCAGGAAGTCGACCACGGCGTCGAGCAGGGGCTGGACGCCCTTGTTCTTGAACGCCGAGCCGCACACCACCGGCACGAACGCCATGTTGAGCGTACCCTTGCGGATCAGCGCCTTGAGCGTCTTCGAGTCAGGCTCGTTGCCCTCGAGGTACGACTCCATGGCGTCGTCGTCCTGCTCGACGGCGAGCTCGATCAGCTCGCTGCGATACTTCGCCGCCTTTTCGACCATGTCGTCGGGGATCGGCTGATATTCGAACTTCGCGCCCAGCGACTCTTCGAGCCAGATGATCGCGCGGTTCTCGACCAGGTCGACGAGACCCTTGAAGCCGCCTTCCATGCCGATCGGCAGGTACAGCACGGCCGGCTTCGCACCCAGGCGATCGATGATCGACTGAACGCAGAAGTAGAAGTCGGCACCGGTACGGTCGAGCTTGTTGACGAAGCACATGCGCGGCACGCCATACTTGTCGGCCTGGCGCCACACGGTCTCGGACTGCGGCTCAACGCCGGCAACGCCGTCGAAGCACGCAACCGCACCGTCGAGCACGCGCAGCGAACGCTCGACTTCAATCGTGAAGTCGACGTGGCCCGGCGTGTCGATGATGTTGATCAGGTGCTCGGGGCCCTTGCCCTCTTCAGCCTTCCACTTGCAGGTCGTCGCGGCCGACGTGATCGTGATGCCGCGCTCCTGCTCCTGCTCCATCCAGTCCATGGTGGCGGTGCCTTCGTGCACTTCGCCGATCTTGTAGGACTTGCCGGTGTAATAAAGAATGCGCTCGGTCGTGGTCGTCTTGCCGGCATCGATGTGCGCCATGATGCCGATGTTGCGATACTTCTCGAGCGGATGGCTGCGGGCCATGATCGATCTTCCTCAAGCGATGCGGGGAGCCGGTTGGCCCGGCTCCCCATCATATAGGTCGGTTATGTTGCCAGCGGAAGACCGCCGGGTCCGCTGTTACCAGCGGTAGTGCGAGAAGGCGCGGTTCGCTTCCGCCATGCGGTGCGTGTCTTCGCGCTTCTTGACCGCGTTGCCACGGTTGTTGGCCGCATCCATCAGCTCACCCGACAGGCGTGCCGCCATGGTGTTCTCGCTGCGGTTGCGAGCCGAGGCGATCAGCCAGCGGATCGCGAGCGCCTGCGCACGCTCCGGACGGACTTCGACCGGAACCTGGTAGGTCGCACCGCCGACGCGGCGGCTGCGGACCTCGATGCCCGGCTTCACGTTGCCCAGCGCGTCGTGGAAGACGCCGATCGGGTCACGCTTGGCGCGCGCTTCGATGGTCTCGAACGCACCATAGACGATGGACTCGGCGACGGACTTCTTGCCGTCCAGCATCACCGAATTCATGAACTTCGAAAGAACCTCATCCCCGTACACGGGATCAGGCAGGATTTCCCGCTTTTCGGGACGACGACGACGTGCCATCAATAATTCCTTGAAACTTCAGCCGGTTCCGGAACCCGTCCGGGGCTTACTTTTGGTTCCTGAACCCCAGCCCTAAGGCCGGGGGGACTTCATCCGCCGAAGCGGACGAAATCACTTCGGACGCTTGGCGCCGTACTTCGAGCGGGACTGACGGCGGTCCTTGACGCCCTGCGTATCGAGCACGCCGCGCAGCACGTGGTAGCGCACACCCGGAAGATCGCGCACACGGCCGCCGCGGATGAGCACAACCGAGTGCTCCTGCAGGTTGTGGCCCTCGCCCGGGATGTACGAAATGACTTCGCGCTGGTTGGTCAGGCGAACCTTGGCCACCTTGCGCAGAGCCGAGTTCGGCTTCTTCGGGGTCGTCGTGTACACACGGGTGCAGACGCCGCGCTTCTGCGGGTTCTGCTCCATCGCAGGGACCTTGGACTTGGTCTTCTGCAGTTCGCGGCCCTTGCGGACCAGCTGGTTGATCGTCGGCATGAAGCCCTTCACCTTTCAAACGGTTACTTTGCCGGAGTCGTGACAGGAAATGCACAAAGGCCACGCGGCGCAATGCCCCGGGGCCTTAGGTCTCCAACAACGTTCAGCTCTGCCCAGCAGGTCGAACCGGAAAACCGGAACCATCCCATTGAACGGCCGCGGCTATACGCTTTCGGTGGTGGACGGTCAATGGCGCGGCCGGGTCGTCCGGCCGTCGCGCGCTACGGCTCCCTTGGACGGGACGAGCGCCCTCGCCGCGGCCGTCGCGCGGCGGAAAGACAAGCGGGCGCGAGGATGTCCCCGCGCCCGCTCCGGGATCACATCCCCTGGACTTCCTTCAGATGCGTCTCGACCACCTTGGCGGTGTTCGAGGCAAAGGTCTTGATCGCCGGGGCATCTCCGCTCGACGCATAGCCCTGCAGATTGGCGAGCGCCTGCTGGTGGGCGGCGACCTGCTGCTGCTTGTAGAGCGTGTCGAACTCAGTGCCGCTGGCCGCGCGCAGCGCCGCCAGGTTGGCGGTCTGCTCACCCGTGAGCGCCGGTGCCGGCGTGACGTTGGCGCTGGCGGCCGCAGTCTTGAGCTTGGCGGTGGACGCAGTGTGATCCTTGATCATCTGCGCGGCGAACTTCTTGAGCGCCGGGTTCGTCGCCTTGTCCTGTGCCACCTTGGCCGATTCGATCTCGAACATGTCGCTGGCCGCCATGGTGTTGGCAAACGCCTGCGCCGTCAGGTTCGCGGCCGACCCGACCTCGCCTGCGGTGGCGTCATTCGCCACCGCCTCGTTTCCGGTCACCGTCTCATCCGTGAGAAGCGTGTCGTTCGCCATGCCCTCATCGGCAACGACCGTGTTGGTGTTGTCGGTAGCCGAGCGGTCACCGCACGCGGCGAGGCCCATCAGCACCGGGGCCATGGCAGCAGTCAGCAAGAGCTTCTTCATGCGTTCTCTCCTTCAACGGTTGCGACGCGAGCCGCCCGCCCTGTTTTCAGATGGGCAGGTGCATGCTGCGTGCGAGCGGACCCGATCAGCGTGTCGGGGCGGCGTCGTTGGCGATCGGCAAGCTGTCGTTGGACGCTGGCGCCGTCGTGTTGGCCTCCGAGTCGTTGGCCAACATCGCCCCATCCATGCTGCCGCCGGCACTGCCCGCAGCATTGGCCGGATCCTCGCCATCGTTCGAGAAGGCCATGTTGTCATAGCTGTCGTTGAGCACGACGTTCGAGTCGTTGGTCACGCGGACCTCATCGCCGCCGCCTCCACACGCCCCGAGCAGGGCGACGAGCGGGAGCATCAGCATCGGAACGGCTTTGGTCATGGCGGCGTCTCCTTCGCGGGCAACAACGTGTCCTCGCGAGTGCCGTTCCGGCCGCCGGTAGAAAAGCGGGAAAGAGGCGGCGGGCGCCGCGAAGAGCGCCCGCCTGCCCGATCAGATGTGCAGCGCGCGACCGTAGGCCGCGAGCACGCTTTCGTGCATCGCTTCCGACATGGTCGGATGCGGGAACACCGTTTCCATCAGCTCCGCTTCCGTCGTCTCCAGCGTCTTGCCGACGGTGTAGCCCTGGATCATCTCGGTTACCTCGGCGCCGATCATGTGCGCGCCCAGCAGCTCGCCGGTCTTGGCGTCGAACACCGTCTTGATGAAGCCTTCCGCTTCGCCGAGCGCGATCGCCTTGCCGTTGCCGATAAACGGGAAGGTCCCAGCCTTCACCTCATAGCCCGCTTCCTTGGCCTTGGCCTCGGTCAGGCCCACGCTGGCGATCTGCGGATGGCAATAGGTGCAGCCCGGGATGTTGCGCACGTCCATGGCATGCGGGTGCTTGCCCGCAATCGCCTCGACCGCGATCACGCCCTCGTGGCTGGCCTTGTGCGCGAGCCAGGGCGGCGCGGTGATGTCCCCGATCGCCCACAGCCCCTCGACATTGGTCTTGCAGGTGGCGTCCGTCTCCAGGAAGCCGCGGTCGTTCATCGCGACGCCCAGTTCCTTCAGGCCGATATCGGCGGTGTTCGGCACGATGCCGATCGCGACGATGACATGGCTGTACTCGCCGTCGAACGCCTTGCCGTCCTTGCCCGTGATGGTCGCCTTCACGCCGTTCGCATCGACCGCGATTTTGTCGATCTTGGCGCTGGTCAGGATCTTCATGCCTTGCTTGGTGAGCGACTTCTCCAGGAACACCGAGATGTCGGCATCCTCGACCGGCACGATGCGGTCCATCATCTCGACCACGGTCACTTCGGACCCCATGTCGTTGTAGAAGCTGGCGAACTCGATCCCGATCGCGCCCGATCCGATGACCAGCAGCTTGCCCGGCATCTCGCTCGGCGTCATCGCGTGGCGATAGGTCCACACGCGCTGGCCGTCGGCCGGCAGATTCGGCAGGTCGCGGGCGCGCGCGCCGGTCGCGACGATGATGTTCTTGGCCGCAAGCTCGGTGGTCTTGCCGTCGGCGCCGGTCACGCTGAGCTTGCCCTTCCCGGTCAGCTTGCCGGTGCCCATGTGCACCGCCACCTTGTTCTTCTTCATCAGGTGGGTGACGCCCTGGTTGAGCTGCTTGGCAACCCCGCGCGAGCGCTTCACCACCGCATCCAGGTCCGCGCTGATCTTGTCGGCGACCAGGCCATAATCCTTGGCATGCTGCATATAGTGGAAGATCTCGGCCGAGCGCAGCAGCGCCTTGGTCGGGATGCAGCCCCAGTTGAGGCAGATGCCGCCCAGGTTCTCGCGCTCTACGATCGCGGTCTTGAGGCCCAGCTGCGCCGCACGGATCGCCGCGACATAGCCCCCCGGCCCGGAGCCGAGAACGATGAGGTCGTAGGTTTCAGCCATGGCTTGGTGCTTCCGTTCTGCGTTTTTACTGTTCTACGGCGTTGATCGGGCGCGGATGCCGGTGCTCGTCGATGGCGACGAAGACGAAGCGCGCCTGGGTGACCCGGCGTCGCTCCTCGACATGGCGGGCGCGGCGCCAGGCCTCGACGTCGATCGTCATGGAGGTGCGGCCGGTCTTCACCAGTTCCGCGTACACCGACACCTCGTCCCCGACCGCGACGGGTGCGTGAAACTTCATCGCCTCCACCGCGATGGTGACGGCACGGCCGCGCGAATGGCGGGCGGCGACCAGCCCGGCGGCCATGTCCATCTGGCTCATCAGCCAGCCGCCGAAGATGTCGCCATACGGGTTGGCGTCGGCGGGCATGGTGGTGACGCGCAGCGCAGGTTCGCTGGACGGAGGGGTGTCAGTCATGTGCCAGGCTTCCGGAAACGGTACGATGCTCGGCAATGGCGCGCTGCAGCTGGCGCACGCCGAGCACGACGACGACCAGCACCGCAACCGACGTCACCAGCCAGATGTCGTCGGTCGCCGGGCGGTAGGACCATGCGGAGAGCATTCCCAGCCCGACGACAATGGCGACGCTGAGCAGGATCTGGACCACCTCGATCGCAACCCGCATCTTCATCATGCCGCTCCGTCCAGCCGGGTGTGCCCAGCCGTCACGCAAGCAGGCCCATCGGCTGCTCGACCAGTGCCTTGAACAGCTTGAGCATCTGCGCGCCGTCCGCACCGTCGATGGCGCGGTGGTCGAAGCTGCCGGTCGCCGTCATGACGGTCGCGACTCCCAGCGCGTCGTCGACGATGTACGGGCGCTTCTCGCCCGCGCCGACCGCCAGGATCATGCCCTGCGGCGGGTTGATGACCGCTTCGAACTGCTTGATGCCGAACATGCCCATGTTGGACAGGCTGGCGGTGCCGCCCTGATATTCCTCGGGCTTCAGCTTGTTCTCCTTGGCGCGGCCGGCGAGCTCCTTCATCTCGGTCGAGATGCGGGCAACGCCCTTGGCCGCCGCGTCGCGGATGATCGGGGTGATCAGGCCGGTCGGCGTGGAGACCGCCACCGACACGTCGGCGCGGCTGTAGCTGACGAGCTGGTCGCCCAGGAACGTCACGTTGCACTTCGGGCTCTGCTCGAGCGCAATGCCCAGCGCCTTGATCAGCAGGTCGTTGACCGACAGCTTCACGCCGCGCGCGTCCAGGCTCTTGTTGAGCTCGCCGCGCAGCTTGAGCAGCGCGTCCAGGCGGACGTCCACCGTGAGATAGATGTGCGGAATCGTCTGCTTCGCCTCGGTCAGGCGGCGGGCGATCGTCTTGCGGATGTTGGAGAGCTTGGTGACCTCATGCGGGATCGACTCGTCGTACCAGACCGCCTTGGTCTCCTGGCTGGGCGCAGTGCCGCCGGCCGGGACGCTGGCGGTGGTGTCGGCCGCGGGCGCCGCAGCCTTGCCCTGGCCGGGCTTGGCGCCTTCCAGATCCGCCTTCACGATGCGGCCGTTGGGACCCGAGCCCGCGAGGGTGGCGAGATCGATGCCCTGCTCGGCAGCGAGTCGGCGGGCGAGCGGGCTGGCCTTCACGCGGTTGCCACCCGCGGCGGGGGCGGCCGGTGCCGGCGCGGCGGCGGGCTTTGCCTCTGCCTTGGGCTGCTCGGCAGGCGCCGCGGTTGCCGTCGGGGCAGGAGACGCAGCCGGGGTCGGCGCGGCTGCAGCCGGCGCTTCCGCCGCGCTCACGTCCTCGCCTTCGGCAGCGAGGATCGCGATAACCGTTCCGACCTTCACATTGTCGGAGCCTTCGGCGACCAGGATCTTGGCGATCGTACCTTCGTCGACCGCCTCGAATTCCATCGTGGCCTTGTCGGTCTCGATCTCTGCCATCAGGTCGCCGGAGCGAACGGTGTCGCCCTCTTTCACCAGCCACTTGGCGAGGGTTCCCTCCTCCATGGTGGGGGAAAGCGCGGGCATCTTGATTTCGATCGACATGGGTACAGCTGGATCCTCTCGAGGCTCGGCCCTTCCTTTGCCGTCGCAGCCGCACCGGTCAACCCCGTGGGCTTGCGCGAACGTCGTCGTGCCGCCACGCTTGTAACCAAAGGGGAGCGTTTTCGATGCGTACTTATCTGGTGGTGATCGACGAAAGCCCGGAATCGCAGATCGCGCTGCGGTTCGCCGCAAGGCGGGCGGTGAAGACCGGCGGGTCGGTAGAAATCCTCGCGCTGATCGAGCCGCAGGAGTTCGTCCAGTGGGGCGGCGTGATGGCGACGATGGAGCAGGAGACCCATCAGCGCGCGCGAGGGCTGGTCGCCGCCGCAGCAGGCACGCTGATCGAAGAGTCGGGGCTGAAGCCGGCGCTGACCGTGCGCGAGGGAGACGGACCCGCCGTGGTGCGCGAGATGATCGCCGGCAATCCGGACATCGCCGCGCTGGTGCTGGGCGCCGCCGCAAGCGGCGCGCCCGGCCCGCTCGTCAGCCACTTTGCGGGAACCGATGCCGGCACGCTGCCGGTGCCGGTGATGATCGTGCCCGGCAGCCTGGACCGCGAGGCGATCGACCGGCTGAGCTGACGTGAAGCGCTTGAGCCGGCGCGAAATCGCGGCCACACCCTGTATTTATGCGAACCCTTTTTCTCCTGCCGCTCCTGGCGCTCGCCACCCCCGCCACCGCGCGTGAGACGCCAAGCCCCGAACGGCTGAAGGCCGACGTCACAAAGCTGGTGTCATTCGGCACGCGCCACACGCTGTCCTCGCCCGACCATCCGACCCGCGGCATCGGTGCCGCGCGGCGCTGGTTCGGGAACGAGATGGACCGCATCGGCCAGGCATGCGGCGGCTGCATCACGGTCGCCAACATCGCGCGCGGCTTCACCGGGCCGCGGGCGCCCGACGGCGCGCAGGTGGTGGACGTGCTTGGCTTCCAGCAAGGCCGCGACCTCAAGCGAGTCGTGATCGTCATGGGGCACATCGACAGCCGTGTGACCGACGTGATGAACACCACGAGCGATGCGCCGGGCGCCAATGACGATGCCTCGGGCGTGGCGCTGGTGCTGGAGGCGGCGCGCATCCTTTCGAAGGAGAAGTTCGACGCGACCATCGTCTATGCGGCGCTGTCGGGCGAGGAGCAGGGTCTGTGGGGGGCGCAGCTGCTTGCGGAAACCGCGAAGGAACGCGGCTGGACGGTAAGCGCGGTGCTCAACAACGACATCGTCGGCAACACGACGGGTCTCGACGGCCGGCGAGTCGCGGATCGGGTGCGGGTGTTTTCCGAAGGCATCCGCTCGTCCGAGCCGCTGGAAGCGCAAATGGCGCGCCGCGCCGCCGGTGGCGAGGACGATGGCCCCAGCCGCGCGCTGGCCAAGGCGGTCGATCACGTGGCCGGGACCGTGCCGGGCGGGCTCGACGCGTTCCTCGACCGGCGTGCCGACCGTTTCGGTCGCGGCGGCGACCATGAGGCGTTCCTGAAGCTTGGCTATCCGGCGGTCCGCTTCAGCGAGGCGGCGGAGAATTACGATGCGCAGCACCAGGACCTGCGGACCGAAGCGGGCCGCGTCTATGGCGACACGATCGACCGGATGGACTTTCCTTATCTAGCAAAGGTCACCGCGCTCAACATCGCAACCGCCGCGCGGCTGGCGGCAGCACCTGCCGCGCCGGACGGGGTGGCGATCGCCGGCGCGCTGCAGACCGACACCACCGTCACCTGGCAGGCGGTGCCCGGTGCGGCCGGCTATCGCGTCCACTGGCGGCGCAACGATGCGCAGGACTGGACGGACCACGTCGACGTCGCGGCCACGCGCCATGTGCTGAAGGGCGTGGTGGTCGACGATCACTTCGTCGGCGTGTCGGCGCTGGCAAAGGACGGGAGCGAGAGCCTGGTCAGCTTCGCCGGTCGCGCCCCACGCAGCTGAGCCGGCGGCGCCTCAACCGGCGTGGCTGCGATTCGCCGGCTTTTCCATGCGGATCGGGTCGGCATCGCCCGCGGGATCAAAGAGGCGCCAACCGCCGTGCACGCCGTCGCGCAGCATGTCGCCGCCGCAGCGGGCGCAGCGCGCGCGAAAATCGACCCCGTCGTGCCACACGCGCCTGGCATGCTTGTGGCCGATCACCCTGCAAAGCAAATCCATGGGGCCGTCTCCCGACTATCCCGATGCTGCTTCGTCCGACGCGCGAGTCACCGCCCGGTGGCCGAATGCAACTTCTTATATGGGAGAACACCGCGACACGTCACGCGCGACAGGCGCACGGGCCTGTACCGAAAGGGAACGGCGGCGCGCACGACGCGAACAAAGAACGGGCCGCTGTTGAGCGGCCCGAGGGTCATTTCTTAAGGGGATACATGCGCCGGAACCATCGGCTGTCCGACACATAGGACAGGCTGAATAAACCCAGCCTTAACGGCTGCCGCCCGCCTTGCAGCTGCCCGTCCGGCGCACCCAATATTCGTCCTGGAACGGCAGCCCGTCGGCAATACCCTGAGTCTCGACGGTCATTGCGTGTGTCGTTTCCACCGTGATGGTGGTGCGACCATGGCCGGCTCCAGGGCAGGTGTAGTGGACGGTGGCGGCGCGTGGGCCGTTGTCGATCACGAAGCGCGAACATTGCGCGCCCGCGTGATGCATCTGGATCAGCGACGCGACATCCCGCAGGCAGACGGTGCGCCCGCCTGCCTTTGCGCCGCGCTCCCGCACCAGCCACTGCCCGGTCTCGATCGCTTCCGTCACCTGCAAGCCCGGCGCCAGCGCGGCCGCCGGCATAGTGCCCAGCACGGCCGCCAGTGCGGTCAGAACGACGCGTGTTGCGCCCCCACCCCTCATAACTCGCCTTCCCTTAGCCGCCAGCGGCAGCGCCCCCGCGCCGGATGTGGGGAGCAGCTGCCGCCGTTGCAACTCAGATCAAGACGCCACCGCTTCGAAGGACACGGGGAACTTGGTGGCGCAAAACGCGCAGTCGACCATGATCAGGCCGTTCTCATCCGCCATCTCGCGCCGCTCCTCCTCCGGGAAGCGCGCCAGCACCTCCTGGATATAGGTCGCGTCGCAGCGGCAGCCGCGGGTAAGCGCCGTGCTGCCCTGCACCAGCACTTCGCGCTCCTCGTTGAACAGACGCCAGATCAGCGTCTCCAGCGTCAGCGACGGATCGGCAAGCTCGTCCGCCCCCATGGTGGCGCCCAGTGCCTCGACATGCTGCCACTGCGGATGATCGAGCCGGGTGTGGAGCCGGTCACGTCCTTCCTCGCCATCGGGCAGGTGCTGGAGGAACAGGCCGCCCGCAACCCGCCGGCCGGACGAGTCGCGGCCGACACCCAGACGCACCAGGCTCGGGATCTGCTCCGACTGGAGGAAGTAGCTTTGCGCCGCATCGGCCAGCGACTCGCCATCCAGCGGCACGATGCCCTGATAGCGTTCGCCGGTCACCGCCTGGTCAAAGGTGATCGCCAGATAGCCGGTGCCGAACAGCGCGAACAGCGACGGCGCCTCCGGCAGCGCCGCCAGCCGGTCCGCATCATAGTCGACATAGCCGCGCAGCTCTCCGCCCTTGAAGTCGCAGACCATCAGCCGGACGATGCCGTTCTGGGTCTGCGCCTGGAGCGTGAGCTGGCCTTCCTCGCCCTTCAGCGTCGAGCCGAGCAGCGCGGTGAGCGCCAGCGCCTCGGCCAGCAGCGTCTCGATCGCCGGCGGATAGGCGTGCGCCGAGAGGATCGAGTCGAGCACCGGGCCCAGCCGGGTGATGCGGCCGCGCGCGTCGCGCTCGGGAATGGTGAAGCCGATCGCGCGGTCGAGATCGGTGGCGGTGGGTTCCTGCATGTCGTCTACCATTCGGGCTGAGCCTGACCGAGCCCTGCCCTTCCCCTTCCGCCCGCATGGGAGAAGAAGAGCGGCCCCTGCGGGGGCGAACGGCGCTCGGTGGTGTGGCTTCAAGATAGGGAGCCGGACGCGATCGGCAACGGACCTTTATCCGTTCGCCTCGAGTAGGGATCGAGCTTGTCGAGAGCCCGTATCGAGAGAGCCACAACGACCGACCTCTCGATGCGCCGTCTCGACAAGCTCGACGGCTCCTCGAGGCAAACGGATGGTGGGAAAGCACGGGCTGCGAAAAGCGAAGCCCTCAGCCCACCTGCCCGAAGCACCAGCGCAGCACCGACTTCTGTGCGTGGAGGCGATTCGCCGCCTCCGGCCAGATCAGCGACTGCGGGCCGTCGATCACTTCCGGCACCACTTCCTCGCCGCGGTGCGCGGGCAGGCAGTGGAGGAACTTCGCGTCCGGCTTGGCGGCGGCCATCAGCGCCTCCGTCACCTGGAACGGCGCCATGGCCGCAAGCTTCGCGTCGGCGTGGGCCTGGCCCATCGAGATCCAGGTGTCGGTGACGATCACGTCGGCGCCGGACACCGCCTCCAGCGGATCGCGGCAGACGCGGGCGCGGGCGCCCGCTGCCTCCAGCACGTGCGGCGCGGGGTCAAAGCCCTCCGGGCAGGCGGCGACCACGTCGAAGTGCATCAGCGCGCCCGCCTCGATGATCGAGTGGAGCACGTTGTTGCCGTCGCCCAGCCACGCCCATTTGCTGCCCGGCAGCGCTACGCCCGCCTCGATCACGGTCAGCAGATCCGCCATGATCTGGCAGGGGTGCGAAGCGTCGGTGAGGCCGTTGATGACCGGCACGGTCGCATAGGCCGCCATCTCCTCCAGCTTCGCATGGTCGTCGGTGCGCACCATGATGGCGTCGCAATAGCCCGACAGCACGCGCGCGGTGTCGGCGACCGTCTCGCCCCGGCCGAGTTGGCTGGTGCCGCTGTCGAGGATCACCGCGTTGCCGCCCAGCTGGCGCATCGCCATGTCGAAGGACACGCGGGTGCGGGTGGAGGATTTCTCGAACACCATCGCCAGCGTGTGGCCGGCAAGCGGGGCGTCGGCGTCGGCACGGCCCTTGGGGAAGCCGGCGCGCGCAGCCTTGCGGTCGAGCGCATCGGCCAGCATCGCGGCCACGCCGTCGGCACCGGCGGAGGAAAGGTCGAGGAAGTGGCGAGTCTGGGTCATGGACAAGGCCCTTGGCTGCCCCGCCGCACAGGCGCGCCTTTGACGAAAGGCACGCCCGCGCGGACGGAATGGTCGGTGTTCAGGTCAGGCGGATCAGTCGTTGGCGGCGGGTACGAAGGTCCGCGCCCCTGCCGAGATCTTTTCCACCGCCTCGGCGATGTGCTTCTCGTCGATCACCAGCGGCGGCAGCACGCGGACGACGTTGCCGCCGGCTGCGACCGTCAGCAGCTGGTGATGATCGCGCAGGTGCGCCACGAACTCGCGCGCGTCGGCCTTCAGCTTGATGCCCAGCATCAGCCCCTTGCCACGAATCTCCTCGAACAGGTGATCGTGGTTGGGGATCATCTGCTCGAGCCCGGAGCGCAGCCGCTCGCCTTTTGCCTTCACCCCATCGAGGAAGCCGGGCTCCAGCATGACGTCGAGCACGGCCTGGCCGGCCGCCATCGCCAGCGGGTTGCCGCCATAGGTTGAGCCGTGGGTGCCGAAGACCATGCCCTTGGCCGCTTCCTCGGTCGCGAGACAGGCGCCGAGCGGGAAGCCGCCGCCGATGCCCTTTGCCACTGCCATGATGTCGGGCGTGACGCCGTACTGCTCATGGGCAAAGAACGTACCGGTGCGGCCGTAGCCGCACTGCACTTCGTCGAGCACCAGCAGCAGGCCATGCTCGTCGCACGCCTTGCGCAGGCCCTGGATGAACTCGGGCGTGCCGGCCATCAGCCCGCCTTCGCCCTGCACCGTCTCGACCAGGAAGCCGGCGGTCTCGCCGTCGATCTTTGCGAGCGCGCCTTCCAGGTCGTTGAACGCGACATAGTCGAAGCCCGGCAGCAGCGGCTCGAACCCGTCGCGCATCTTGGGCTGGTCGGTCGCGGAGATCGCACCCAGCGTGCGCCCGTGGAACGCGTTCTTGAAGGTGATGAGCTTGTGGCGCTCGGGACTGCCGTTGGCAAAATGATAGCGGCGCGCGGTCTTGATCGCGCACTCGACGGCCTCGGCGCCCGAGTTGGTGAAGAACACGGTGTCGGCAAAGCTGTTGTCGACGATGCGCTGTGCCAGCGCCTCGCCTTGCGGACTGCCGTAGAGGTTGGAGACGTGCATCAGCGTCGCGGCCTGGTCGGCGATCGCCTTTACCAGGTGCGGATGGCCGTGGCCGAGCGCGTTGACGGCGATGCCGGCGGCGAAGTCCAGATACTGGGTGCCGTCCTCGCCATAGAGATAGCAGCCCTCGCCTCGCACCGGGCGCACGCCAGACCGTGGGTAAACGGGCATGAGCGCGGTGATGGTCATCGAACTGCCTCCTTGGGGCTGAGCGGAAAAGGCTCCAGAAACGCGAAAGGGCGGCCAAGCCAGGCCGCCCTCATGGGGGTGTACGCGCACCAGCCGGAGCCGGTCAACACCATGCCGGTGTCGAACGCCTCAGCTCTTGGTCTTCCACCCGCTCGCCAGCAGGCGATAGGCGATGAAGCCCAGCACGATGTCGACGCCCAGGATGAACAGGCTGCCGACGAGCACCGGCGAATCGGCAGCGCCGATGAAGCCGTACCGAAAGCCTGAGATGATGTAGAAGAACGGGTTGGCGTGGCTGATCGCCTGGAAGCTCGGCGCCAGCCGCTCGACCGAATAGAAGGTGCCGGACAAGAGGGTCAGCGGCCCGACGACGAAATTCTGGACCGCAGCGGCATGGTCGAACTTCTCCGCCCAGATCGAGGTGAGCACGCCCACCAGCGCCAGGAACACCGAACCCAGGAAGCCGAACCACAGGATCGCCCAGAGGTGCTGCGGAGTCACATGCACGCCCGGCCACAGCGCCATCGCCAGCCAGACCGCGCCGCCGACCAGGAACGCGCGCGTCACCGCACCGCCTACCAGCGCCGCCAGCAGCTCGCCCGTCGAGAGCGGCGGCATCAGATAGTCGACGATCGTGCCCTGCATCTTGCCGACCAGCAGCGAGAAGCTGGCATTGGCGTAGGCGTTGGTGAGCATGCCCATCACGATAAGGCCGGGCGCCAGGAAATCGGCGAATGCGACGGTGCCGCCGCCGACCGGAACCGCGCCGCGCGCACCCAGTGCGGTGGTGAACACCACCAGGTACAGCAGCGTCTGGATGGCCGGCGCCCAGATCGTCTGGAGCTGCACCTTGAAGAAACGGCGCACCTCCTTGATATAGAGCGCACGCAAGCCGCCCCAATTGACGTTCCGGATGACCGGAACACCGGGGTCGGAAATCCTGTTTTCGGATGCGAGGGGCTGATCGGCCATGGGTGCCGCGTAGTCGCTGGCGCCGCGGGCCGCAACCCGCGCCGGAAACCGAGTGGGGAACGACGACGAATGAGTTGGACCGAGGAACGCATCGCCACGCTGACCAAGATGTGGGAAGCCGGGCAGACGGCGAGCCAGATCGCGGAAGAGCTGGGCGGGATCAGCCGCAATGCGGTGATCGGCAAGGCACACCGGCTGGGGCTCCAGTCGCGTCCCTCGCCCGTGCGCGCCAATGATCCGGAGGCCAAGAAGGCGGCAGCTGCGGCGGCCGCTGCCCCCGTTGCTCCTGCACCGGTGGAACCCGTCGCGGCGCCGGCCGAGCCGCCTGCGCCCAAGCGAGTCGCGGCACCGGTCGCGCCCGAGCCGGTGAAGCCCGCCCCCGTGCGTGCGCCGGAACCTGTGGCGGCAGCGCCCGCCGAGCCCGAAGACGATGCGGACGAGGCCCCCGCCGCAGCCGAAACGCCGCGCCAGCCGACATTGCGTTCGGTCGGCCCCGGCGGCTTCCTGCGCCAGAACCCCGGCGAGAACAGCGCGCCGATCACCCCGGCCCCGCCGCGCCGCCTGGTGCCGGCCCGTCCCAGCGACGCGATCGCGGGCAAGACCACGCTGCTCGACCTCAACGACCGCATCTGCAAATGGCCGATCGGCCATCCGGGCGAGCCGGACTTCCACTTCTGCGGCGACAAGGTGAACCCCGGCTTCCCGTACTGCGTCGAGCATTGCGGCCACGCCTATCAGGCGCAGCTCCCCCGCCGCGACCGTCGCCCGCCGCCGCCGCTTCCCTATGGCGGCCCGCGCGTCCGCTGATCGGAACGTCGCAGGCGAGTCGCCGTTGTTCCCCTGACCGTGCTCCTGCCTGCGCAGGAGCCCAGAGCCACAGTGGGCACCGCCCGTGATCCCGTGCTCCTGCCTGCGCAGGAGCACGGGCGCGGGTAGCCCTTGGGGCAACAGGCGGGGAGCCGAGAATGCGACAGACGAGTTGGACACTGGCGCTGGCACTGCTGGCGGCACCCGGTGCGGCGATCGCCCAGGCGACGCCGGACCTGGGCGCGAACCTCGAACGGTTCGACTATCCATACCCGGTACGCTGGTTCGAGACTCAGGCGCAGGGCGATGCCGTGCGCATGGCCTATCTCGACGTCGCAGCCACGACCCGGGCGAACGGCACCACCGTGGTGCTGCTGCACGGCAAGAATTTCTGCGCCGCGACCTGGGGCGACACTATCCGCGACCTTGCGGCTCGCGGCTATCGCGTGATCGCGCCCGATCAGATCGGCTTTTGCAAGTCCTCCAAGCCCGCGGGCTTCCAGTACAGCTTTCATGCGCTGGCGGCGCTCACCGCCGGGCTGCTGGATCAGGCGGGCGTCAAGCGGGTCGCGCTGGTCGGCCATTCGACCGGTGGCGTGCTCGCGACTCGATTCGCGCTGCTTTACCGGGAGCGGGTGGCCCGGCTGGTGCTGGTCAATCCGCTCGGCCTCAACGACACGCTGGCCGAGGGCGTGCCTTACACCCCGCTCGACGGCCTGCGCGCGGAAGAGGCGAAGACCAGCGCGGACACGATCAAGGCCTATCAGCTGCGCAACTATTATCACGGGGCATGGCGTCCGGCGTATGACCGCTGGGTGGCGATGCTCGCCGGCCAATGTGCGAGCCCCGACGGCAACATTGTGCGCGAGGCGCAGGCGCGCCTGTCCGACATGATCGAGACTCAGCCCGTCGCCGCCGAATTGCCGCAGGTGAAAGTGCCCGTGACCCTCATCATCGGACAGCAGGACAAGACCGCCTTCCGCGCCAACACCGCGCCCGAGGCGATCCGCGGCCGCGTCCGCACCGTGCCGCAAGCGGCAGAGACGGCGGTGAAGGCATTCCCGGACGCGCAGCTAGTCCGCCTGCCCGCGCTCGGCCACTCGCCGATGGTCGAGGATCCTGCGACGTTCCATGCGGCGCTGGCGGCGGCGCTGCAGCGCGGAGAATAGGCCTCGTGCTTTGCGCACGGCCGTCCCGCGTACTATAGCTGTTCCATGGCAGAAGACCTGTTCGCGTCGCCCTCCTCCACCACCGCCAGCAACAGCTACGACGCCTCGTCGATCGAGGTGCTCGAGGGGCTGGAACCGGTTCGCCGCCGCCCCGGCATGTACATCGGCGGCACCGACGAGCGTGCGCTGCACCACCTGGCGGCCGAAGTGCTCGACAATGCGATGGACGAGGCGGTCGCCGGCCACGCCAATCGCATCGAAGTGACGCTGGAGGAAGGCAATCGCCTGACCATCGTGGACAATGGCCGCGGCATCCCGGTGGACCCGCACCCGCGCTTCCCGGACAAGTCGGCGCTGGAGGTGATCCTCTCGACGCTGCATTCGGGCGGCAAGTTCACGGGCAAGGCCTATGCGACCTCGGG
Organism: Sphingomonas sp. PL-96; assembly: GCF_020707215.1. GTDB lineage: Bacteria > Pseudomonadota > Alphaproteobacteria > Sphingomonadales > Sphingomonadaceae > Sphingomonas. Next base: position 313,431 of record NZ_JAJFET010000001.1, on the reverse strand, counting down.
CGGCCTGCACGGCGTGGGCATCAGCGTGGTCAACGCGCTGTCGACCGACACGGTGGTCGAGGTCGCGCGCGATCGGCAGCTCTATCGCCAGCGCTTCGCACGCGGACAGACGCTCGGACCGCTCGAAAAGGTCGGTGCGGCGCCCAACCGGCGCGGCACCTCGGTGGCCTTCACGCCGGACACCGAAATCTTCGGCGACATGCTGTTCAAGCCGGCGCGGCTGCACAAGCTGGTCCGGTCCAAGGCGTATCTGTTCGCCGGTGTCGAGATCCGCTGGCGCTGTGCGCCGTCGCTGATCTCCGACGACACACCGGCCGACGCCGTGTTCCAGTTCCCGGGCGGTCTCGCCGACCATCTGCGCGAGCAGGTGGGTGCGCGCGAGTGTGCCACCGCCGACTTCTTTGCCGGCGCACAGGAGTTTGCCGAGGGCCAGGGCCGCGTGGAGTGGGCGGTCGCCTGGCCCCTGTGGTCCGACGGAAGCTACAGCTGGTACTGCAACACCATCCCGACGCCGGACGGTGGCACCCACGAGCAGGGGCTTCGTCAGGCCCTGGTGCGCGGCCTGCGGGGCTTCGGCGAGCTGGTGGGGCAGAAGAAGGCCAAAGACCTGACGCCGGACGACGTGCTCACCGGGTCCGAGGTGATGCTGTCTGTATTCATCCGCGACCCGCAGTTCCAGAGCCAGACCAAGGACCGGCTGACCTCGCCCGACGCCACTGCGCTGGTCGAAAAGGCCGTGCGGGACCATTTCGACCATTATCTCTCCGACAACATGGATCGCGGCAAAGCGCTGCTGGGCTATGTGCTGGAGCGGATGGACGAGCGCCTGCGCCGCAAGCAGGAGCGCGAGGTCAAGCGCAAGACCGCGACCTCGGCGCGCAAGCTGCGCCTGCCGGGCAAGCTCACCGACTGCGCCGCCGATGATCCCGCAGGCACCGAGCTGTTCATCGTGGAGGGCGACTCGGCCGGCGGCTCAGCCAAGCAGGCACGCGACCGTAAGACGCAGGCGATCCTGCCGATCCGCGGCAAGATCCTGAACGTCGCGTCCGCCACCAGCGCCAAGATCCTGGCCAACCAGGAGATCGCCGACCTGATCCTCGCCATGGGCTGCGGCACGCGCAAGGACTGCGACCCGACCCACCTGCGCTACGAGCGCATCGTCATCATGACGGACGCGGATGTCGACGGCGCCCACATCGCGACGCTGTTGATGACGTTCTTCTTCCAGGAGATGCCGGACCTGGTGCGGCGCGGGCACCTCTACCTGGCGCAGCCGCCGCTCTATCGCCTGACGGTGGGTGCCAAGAGCCTCTACGCCCGCGACGACGCGCATCGCGCCGAGCTGGAGCGCACGGTGTTCAAGGGCAAGAAGGTCGAGGTCGCGCGCTTCAAGGGCTTGGGCGAGATGAACCCGATGCAGTTGCGCGAGACCACCATGGATCCCAAGACCCGCTCGATGATCCGCATCACCCTACCCCAGGAATATGAGGAACGGGCCGGCGTAAAGGACCTGGTCGACCGGCTGATGGGCAATAATCCCGCGCATCGCTTCGCCTTCATCCAGGAAAATGCGGCGCGGCTGGACGAAGAAGTCATCGACGCCTGAAAAGCGCGTGACAGACGACATGGCAGCTTGATAGCCTCGTCATCGGAACTCCCGATGGCGAGGTCTTGGCGATGCTGCGAAGTGCACTTGGCGTGTCCCTTTCCATGCTGCTGGCTTCGGCGGCAGCGGCGCAGGACGCGCCGGAAGGCGCGGGAGGCGAGGTCGTCGTTACCGCGGTGCGGCTGGAGCAGACGGCGGAGCGGCTGGCCGAGTGCATCGCGCGGCGCTGCCCTCCGGCGGAGGACGTCGCCGCCTCCCTCGCCCATGTCGAGAACCAGTTCGTGGCAGGCGCGTACCGCGATGCGCAGCGGACCGTGGCGGAGGCGATCCGACGAAACCGCGGGTTCGCAAACACCAATCCCGTGGACGTGGCCGTGCTCTATCGCGCCGACGCACGGATCAACGCGCATCTGGGCGATGGCGACGGGATGAAGCAGGCGATGCGCGGCATGCTCGCTTCCCTGCGGGCGGGGCTTCCCGAGGAGGATCCCCAGACGCTCTATGGCCGCATCGAAATGGCCGACGGGCTTTCGGAACTCGGCAACATCCGCGGCGCGGAACGCGAGTACAAGGCCATTGCCGAGGACGCTGTGGCCGCCGGACAGCCGACGATCCGGAACTTCGCGCTGCTGCGGACAGCGTCGCTCAAGGTCTCCCTGGCGCAGCTCAGCGAGAGGTTTCGCCCGGAGGCGCGCGCGGCGCTCGACGCGCTGAAGACCTCGTCAGCGTCGGATGCGAGCGGCTTTCGACTGGCGACGCAGGTGCTGGAGACTCGACTGGCAATGTCCGGAGGCGATCCGGACGCGATCGATGCGCTGATCGCCCGCGTGAAGGCGGAACCGACCAGGACGCCCCGCCTGCTGTACGGCAAGCCGGTCGAGCTTGGCGCCGGCAAATGGCGCGACCCGCCGCTCCAGAATTACGAGGACCAGTGGATCGACGTGGCCTTCTGGATCGGTCCGGACGGCCGCACCCGCGACGCAGCCCTGCTGCGGCAGAGCGAGCATTACAACGGCGGCTGGACCAAGCGCGTGCTCGCGTCGCTGGCATCGCGCCGCTATGCGCCGCTGGCATTGCCGCCGGGCGATCCGGGGCTGCTGCGGGTGGAGCGCTACACCATTACCTCCCGCCTCGCGACGCGCCTGGGCTCGCGCATCGCCAAGCCTACCGGCCTGCCGCGCGTGGAGGTGCTGGACCTGACGTTGGACGCCCCACAGCCGGGCATGAACCCGCAGCGTGCGAGCTGAGCGGGTGTCGCGTCGCCGGCTCCAGGCCGCGGTGTTGGGCATCGCGCTTGCGGCCAGCACGCCGCTGGGCGCGCAGGAAGCGCCTCCTCCTCCTGCGGCGTCCACGACCGTGACCGCCTCTCCGGAGCTACAGCAACGGGCCGAGACGCTGGCAGCAGCGATTTCGGGCAGCATCCCCTATGACCAGTATTTCGCGCCGGAGTTTCGCGCCGCGATCCCAGAGACGGCGTTCCGGCAGGTGCGGGATCAGCTGACGGCGGGCCTCGGCAAACCGACCCGACTCGAAGGGCTGGTGGCGCGTACCCCGCATGTCGCCGATTTCCGCCTCGGCTTCGAGCGCGGGACGGCGGTGGGGCAGATCGTGGTCGATCCCGCCGCGCCGCACCTGGTGACCGGGCTCCGCATCACCGGCAGCGAACCGCGCGAGGCGCCGGAGACGAGCATCCAGGCGGTGGTCGATGCGATCCGGGCGCTGCCGGGCGCGACCGGCTTTGCGCTGGCGCGGCTGGAGGACGGCGGGCCGAAGCATCTGGTGGCGCACGATCCAGCGGCGCCGCTGGCGATCGGTTCGGCCTTCAAGCTGGTGATCCTGGCCGAGCTGGTGCGAGCGACCGCTGCTGGCGAGCGGCGGTGGGGCGATGTGGTGACGCTGGACGGCAGCCCGCTTCCGGGTGGCGGCTATACGCACAAGGCTGCGGGCACGCGCGTTTCGCTGCGAGAACTGGCGACGCAGATGATCTCCGTCAGCGACAATTCCGCGACCGACCTCCTGCTGCGCGCGCTGGGGCGCGACAAGGTGGAGGCCATGCTGCCGGTGATCGGCATTCGGGACGCGCAACGTCGCAATGTGCCGTTCCTGGGTACCTTGGAGGCGTTCAAGCTGAAGGGGCTGGAGGGCGGCGCGCTCGGGCGGCGGTGGGACGCCGCGGATGTCGCCGGCCGTCGTGCATTGCTGGCCGGGCCAGTTGCGCAGGCACCGGTGTCGGCGATCCCGGCCTCGCTGTTCCAGGACGGCAAGCCGATGCGGATCGGCACGGTCGAATGGTTCGCCTCGGCCGACGACCTGCTGCGCGTGATGGACTGGCTGCGGCGCAACACCGAGGGGCCGGCCGGCGAGGAGGCGCGGGCGGTGCTGTCAAAGAACCCCGGCATCGCGCCGGCAAACGCGGCACACTGGGACTGGGTAGGCTACAAGGGCGGATCGGAGCCCGGTGTGGTCAACATGACGCTGCTGATGCGCGCCAGGTCCGGCGGCTGGGTCGGGGTGGCCGGAAGCTGGAACAACCCGCAAGCGGCGATCGACGAAGGGCGCTTCATCGGGTTGATCAACAAGGCGGCGGCGCTGGCTGCGCCCTAGGCGTCAGAGCGCCGGGCTTTAGCGGGGTATTCCGTGCTCCTGCGAAGGCAGGAGCCCAGGGTTCCGAACGCCACGGCCGCTTGCTCTGCTTGGCCCTGGATGCCTGCTTTCGCAGGGATACGCATGGCGGGGTCGACGTACCTATCGCAGGTTCAGGCGCGCCGCGGCCTTCTTGGGGGACTGCACTCCCTCTCGGCCGTCCGCCACCTGGACCCCGGCCTTCGCCGGGGTTCAGGAGGTGTGTGGAGGGTGAGCGTGGCTCCGCCGCTGGCCCGCCACCGGGCTCAGGCCTTTGCCTCGTCCTCTTCTTCGGACGGGGCGTTGCGGGCGCGCTTGCGCTCGGTGAACCAGATGCCGATCAGCGCGACCTCGTAGAGCAGCACCAGCGGGATCGCGAGGAGCATCTGCGACCAGACGTCCGGCGGCGTCAGGACTGCCGAAATCGCAAAGGCCGCAACGATTGCATAGCGGCGCGCGCTGACCAACTGCACGCGGGTGACGATGCCGGCAAGCTCCAGCAGCATCAGCAGCACGGGCAGCAGGAACGCCAGTCCGAACGCGAACAGGAACTGCATCACGAAGGACAGATAGGCGGCGACTGAAGGTAGCGCCTCCTGCTGAACCCCGCCCAGGTCGCCCTGATAGCTCAGCGAAAAGTGCAGCGCGACCGGGATGGTAACATAATAGGCGAGCGCCGCCCCGGCGATGAACAGCACCGGCGTCGCCAGCAAGAACGGCAGCAATGCCTTCTTTTCGGACCGGTAGAGGCCGGGCGCTACGAATTGCCACAGCTGGTTCGCGATCACGGGAAAGGACAGCATCATTGCCGCGAAGAAGGCAACCTTCACCTGAACGAGAAATGCCTCGAAGATCTGGGTGAAGATGATGCGCTTCTGCCCCGCCGCCAGCAGCGGCTGGACGAGAAATCCAAAGATCTGCTCGGAAAAGTAGAAGCAGGCGCCAAACGCGATGCCGATCGCGATCAGCGAGAAAATCAGCCGCCGACGAAGCTCGATGAGATGATCGAGCAGCGGTGCCTGGCTCTCGTCAATATCCCTCACGACGGTGCCTTTCCATCAACCGCAGGCGGCTGGACCGGACGGTCGTCTTCTCCAAGCGGCACGACGTGAGGCTGTTCGACCAGAATGGGCGCATCGCCCGCGTCCTCCGCCGGCTGTACGTCCAGACCGGAGGCGGCGCTGGTCACGTCCGCCGGGCCCGGCAAGGCTTCGGGCGTGACATCTGGTGCCGGTGCGGCGGGATGCTCGCGCAGGATGCGGGCGTTTTCCTCCGCCCATTTCTTTTCCATTTCCGCCAGTTCCGCTTCTCGCACCATTGCGTCGAAGCCCGAGCGGAACTGGCGCGCGACACCGCGAGCCTTGCCGACCCACTGGCCGACGAACCGCATGGCCTTAGGAAGATCCTTCGGGCCGATCACCAGCAGCGCGACCACGGCCACAACCATCAGCTCGGCCGGATTGAAATCCAACATTCAGCGCCCGTTCGCGTCTGTGGGGCGCGCCAGGCGAGCCCCGAAGAGATGAGGATCAGCGGTCGTCGAGCGGACGATCGGCTTCGCGAACCGGGTCGCGCGCCGGTTCACGCGGTGCGACGACTTCGCCGTCCGGGCTGCGGTTGACCTCGTTGCGCTGCTCCAGGCGCGACGGGCGCGCGGGCGGCAGATCATCGTCGTCCTCGGCCATGCCCTTCTTGAAGCTCTTCAGTCCCTTGGCGACGTCGCCCATCATGTCGGAAAAGCGCCCCTTGCCGAACAGCAGGAGCACGATGATCCCGACGATGAGCCAATGCCAGATGCTAAGACCGCCCATTGTCACTCTCCATTACGCGCGTTGCCGCTCACTTAGTCGCTCTCGTCGCCGCTTTCCAGTTCGCCCGCAAGGGCAACGTCGATCGGGTCGAGCAGGCCGGCGGCGCGCAGGTCCTCGATTCCGGGCAGGTCGCGCCGGGTGCGAAGGCCGAAATGGCTAAGAAACTCGGGCGTGGTCGCATAGGTGAGCGGCCGGCCCGGCACCTCGCGACGTCCGGCCGGGCGCACCCAGCCTGCCTCCATCAGCACGTCGATCGTGCCCTTGGCTACCTGGACGCCGCGAATCGACTCGATCTCCGCGCGGGTGACCGGTTCGTGATAGGCGATGATTGCCAGCGTCTCGATGCCGGCGCGGGACAGGCGGCGGGGCTCCTCGCGGTCGCGGCGCAGGAAGCGGGCGAGATCCGGCGCGGTCTCGAAGTGCCAGCGGTCGCCGCGGCGGACCGGTGCGATGCCACGCCCGGCATAGTCGGTCACCAGCTGGTCGAGCGCGCGCGGCACGTCCGCCCCCTCCCCCACATAGGCGCGGATCGCAGCAACGCTCATCGGCGAATCGGCGGCGAACAGCACCGCTTCCACCGCGCGCACCAGTTCATCCGTCGCGCCGCTCACCGGATCGCCCGGATGCGGAGCGGCGCGAAGGGTGCGCTTTGGTCGAGCTCGACCCTGCCCTGCCGCGCGAGTTCCAGCGCGGCCAGGAAGCTGGAGGCGAGGGCCGAGCGGCGGAAGGCGGCGTCGGCATCCTCCGGCAGGAACCGCTCCAGCACTGTCCAGTCGAGATGGGTGCCGAGCATCGCCGACACCCGCTCGATCGCGGTCTCCAGCGTCATCACGGCACGATGCTGGACGATGTGGAGCACCGGCCGGGTGCGCGCGCTCACCCGGCCATAGGCGGCGACCAGGTCGTAGATTTCGGCCTGCCAGATCGTGTGGCGCAGCACCCGCAGCCCCTCCGGCGCACCGCGCGGGAACACGTCGCGGCCGATGCGATCGCGCGCGAGCAGCCGGGCGCCGGCCTCGCGCATTGCGTTCAGCCGTTCGAGGCGCAGCTGCAGGCGGAGCGCCAGTTCCTCCGGGTCCGGCTGCGCCTCCGGATCGCGCGGCAGCAGCAGCGCGGACTTGAGGAAGGCGAGCCAGGCGGCCATCACCAGATAGTCAGCGGCAAGCTCCAGCTTCAGCGCGCGCGCCTGCTCGACATAGGCGAGATACTGCTCGACGAGCTTCAGGATCGAGATCTCGCGCAGGTCGACCTTTTGCGTCCGGGCGAGCGCCAGCAGCAGGTCGAGCGGGCCTTCCCAGCCCTCCACCTCCACCGTCAGCGTGTCGTCCGTTTCCATGGGGGTGTTAGACAGGCTTCGTCAGGGGATTGCCAGAGGGGGCGGCGTCGTGCGCGTCTGAGGATCGCAGGCGGCTACTCCAGCGTGCAACGCGTACCCCGGCGGAGGCCGGGGCCCAGTTGCGGTGTGCTATCGGGGCTGCGCTCCCTTACCGCCGCTTTCCCAACTGGGCCCCGGCCTCCGCCGGGGTACGAAGAAGAAGAGTCGGCTTTGCGTCAGGCGAGGGCCAGGAGGGCGTCACGCTTTTCCAACAGGGGAGTGATGTCGGCTGCCTCGGCAGGGCGAGTCACGCTCGCCATGGCGCGGTCCAGTCTTGCGCGGCCTTCGGGGGCGATCTCCCCAAGCCGGCTGGCGATCTCCACCATCTCGTCCATGCGCGCCCAGCAGTCGAGCACCAGGTCGCAGCCGGCCTCGATCGCCGCGGCAGCCTTTTCGCCCGCTGTGCCGGACAGCGCCTTCATGTCGATGTCGTCGGTCATCAGCAGCCCGTCGAAACCGATGCGGCCGCGGATGACCTCGCCGATCACGGTCGGCGAGAGGGTGCCCGGCCGTTCGGCGTCCCAGGCGCGGTACACGACATGCGCGGTCATCCCCATCGGGGCGTTCGCCAGCGTGCGGAACGGCGCCAGGTCCTGCTCCAGCGCCGCTTCGTCTGCATCGACCACCGGCAGCTCCAGATGGCTATCAACCCGCGCCCGGCCATGGCCGGGCATGTGCTTGACGATGCCGACCACTCCGGCGCGGGCAAGCCCGTCGAGCACCGCGCGGCCGATCGCGGCGACCTGCATCGGCTCGGCGCCATAAGTGCGCTCGGCGACGGCGGCGGTGGTGTCGGGCTGGCGCACGTCGAGCAGCGGCAGGCAATCGACGGTGATCCCGACCTCGGCCAGCGTGTGGCCGATCGCCTCGGCATTGGCGCGCGCCGCCTCGATCGCGGAGGCGGGGGCGACGTCCCACAGCCGGGCAAAGGCGGCGCCGGCGGGAAATGCCGGCCATTGGGGCGGCTTCATGCGAGAGACCGCCCCGCCCTCCTGGTCGATCAGGATCGGCAGGTCGCCGCGGCCGGTGAGCGAACGCAACGAATCGGTCAGCGCACGCAGCTGCGGCCGGTCGACGACGTTGCGGCCGAACAGGATGAAGCCGGCCGGCTCAACCTCGCGGAAGAAGGCGGCTTCGTCATCGGTGAGTACGGGGCCGGACAGGCCGAAGATCACGGGCTTCATGCCGGCTGCCTAGCCGGTCGGGCGCGGGATTAGAACACCCGCGTCGTGTCACGAAATTGCGGCGGCCGGTACCCCGCCCCTCATCGCGCGATGTAGCAGCCCTCGCCCGCAAGCTTGAGCTTGCCGCAAAGCTGCCCAGCCGCGCCGGCACTGCCCGCGTCGACGCGCAGGCGGTAGACGGTCTTGCCGTTCACCTCTGCCTGTTCGATCGACGGGGTCATCGGCGCCAGATAGCCGAAGCGCTTGGACAGCCGTTGCCAGCTGCTGTTGGCGACGCTGGCCTGCGGGAAGGAGCCGAGCTGGACGACCGACCCGGAGGCCGTGTGCGCCTGAGCCGGAGCTGCCTGCCGGGCCGGGGCGCGGGCCTGAAGCTGCCCGGCGGAGGCGGGGACCTGCGCGACCACCTTGGGTGCGGCCTCGGTCGGCGCGGCGGCAGGCGCTGCCGTGGGGATTGGCTGGCCGACGACCGGCGCCTCGGGCACCTTGCTCAGGTCGACGGTCGCGGTTCCGGTCGCCCGTCCGTCGCTGGTGGCGAAGACGGTGTCGCCGGTGCCTTCCACCTCCATGCCGCCGGGCTGGTCGGGCTTGACCTTGTAGGGGCCCTTCTCCGCAGCGATGATCGCGCCATTGCCGCCGCCGCCGGTCACGCTCGACCCGAGGTTGAGCGCCGCCCAGATCACGCCGCCGATCACCGCCAGCGCCACCAGCACCAGCAGCAGGACCCGCCACAGCGAAGCGCTTGCCTCGGGCGGGGCATCCACGCTTTCAAGCCATGGCAGGCGATCCTCGTCGCGCGCGTGCATGCCGGTGGCGAGCCGTTCGGCCATCAATGCATCTCCTCGACGGCCTCGACGCCCATCACGGCGAGCCCGTTGCGGATAATCTGCCCGATGGCATCGGCCAGGAAAAGCCGTGCGCAGGTGAGCGCCGGATCGTCGGGCTGCAGATATCGGCGCGACGGATCGTCGTTGCCCATGTTCCAGGCAGCGTGGAATTCGGCGGCCAGATCATAGAGATAGAAGGCGATACGATGCGGTTCGCGCGCGGTTGCCGCTGCCTCTGCGATGCGCGGGAACTGGGCGGCGCGCTGCACCAGGCGCAGCTCGGTTGCGTCAAGCCGGGACAGATCGACGGTGTTGCACACGATTCCCGCCTCGGCCGCACGACGATGGAGCGAGGCGACTCGCGCATGGGCGTACTGCACGTAGAAGACCGGATTGTCCTTCGACGCCTCCACCACCTTGGCGAAGTCGAAGTCCATTTGCGCGTCCGCCTTGCGGGTGAGCATGGTGAAGCGAACGACGTCCTTGCCGACTTCCTGCACCACGTCGGCCAGCGTCACGAAATTGCCGGCGCGCTTGGACATCTTCACCGGCTCGCCCGCGCGCAGCAGGCGGACCATCTGGACGAGCTTGACGTCGAAGCGGGTCTTGCCCTCGGTCAGCGCCTGGACGGCGGCGACGATGCGCTTGACGGTACCGGCATGGTCGGCACCCCAGATGTCGATCAGCTGGTCGGCGGTCTGCGCCTTCTGGAAGTGATAGGCGAGGTCGGCGCCGAAGTAGGTCCACTGGCCGTTGGACTTCTTGATCGGGCGGTCCTGGTCGTCGCCGAACTGGGTCGAGCGGAACAGCGGCAGCTCGACCGGCTCCCAGTCCTCGGGCGTCTCCCCCTTGGGCGCTTCGAGCACGCCGTCATAGACGAGGCCGCGCTCGCGCAGCCACGCCTCCGCCGCCTCGGGCTTGCCCGCCGCCTGGAGCTCGGCCTCCGACGAGAACAGGTCGTGGTGGATGCCGAGCAGGGCGAGATCGTCCTTGATCATGACGAGCATGGCGGCGACCGCCTCGCGGCGGAACAGCGCCAGCCACGCGCTCTCCGGCTGTCCGACAAAGGCGTCGCCGTGCTCGGCCGCGAGCTTTGCACCGATCGGCTTCAAATAATCGCCCGGATAGAGCCCTTCCGGGATCTCGATCGTCTCGCCCAGCGCCTCGCGGTAGCGCAGGTGCGTCGAGCGGGCGAGCACGTCGACCTGCCCGCCGGCATCGTTGACATAATATTCGCGGATCACCTTGTGCCCGACGAACTCGAGCAGGCTGGCCAGCGCATCGCCCACCACGGCACCGCGGCAATGGCCCATGTGCATGGGGCCGGTCGGGTTGGCCGAGACATATTCGATATTGACGCTGGTCCCCGCCCCCATCGTCGAACGGCCATAGTCGCCGCCCGCCTGGATGATCGCGCGCAGCTCATCGCGCCAGGTGTCCTGCGTCAGGGTCATGTTGATGAAGCCGGGCCCCGCGATCGAGACACCCTCGACGGCATCCAGCTTGCCGAGTTCGACGACGATCTTTTCGGCGAGTGCGCGCGGGTTGGTCTTTGCGGGCTTGGCCAGCACCATTGCGGCGTTGGTCGACAGGTCGCCATGGCTCGGGTCGCGCGGCGGCTCCACCGTCACCGCGCGTCGGTCCAGCCCCTCCGGCAGGTCACCCGCCGCGACCAGCGCGTTGAGGGCGGCATCGAGATGAGCGGCAAAGCGTGCGTACAGCGTCATGGGCGTCCCGGTCGTGAAATCAGGGGCGGCTGTAGAGCAGTTTTCGGCTCGCTTGAACCGTCATCCTGAGGAAAGTCGCCTTGCGGGCGATTGGAGTTGCACGGGTGCCGCAGTGCTCCCGCCCCGCCCTCTTCGTGCTCCCGTGCAGGCGGGAGCCCAGGGTTCCTGGCGCGTCAGAACCCTTCGGGCAGGCTCACCTCGCCCACCAGCTCGCGATAGCGGGCGATGGCGAAGCGGTCGGTCATGCCGGCGATGAAGTCGGCGATGTGGCGGCTGCGGCCGGGCTCGTCCGAAGGCAGGTCGGCGCCCCAGCCGTCGGGCAGCAGCGCCGGCTCGTCGCGATAGGCGGCGAACAGCCCCGTCACCACCGTACGCGCGGCATCCGCGGCGGCGAGCTGCGAGGGATGATGATAGAGGTTGGCGTACATGAAGCGCTTCAGCGTGCGTTCCTGGTCGCGCACCTGGTCGGAGAAGCCGACCAGGCAGCGGCCGCAGGCGCGCACGTCGGCGACCGTCTCGACGCCCGCATCGGCGATGCGGCGACGGGTTTCGCCGATCAGGTCGTTGACCATCGCGCCGATCTGCGCGCGGATCAGCTCGCCCACCAGGCGATCGGCGGCGGTGTCCGGAAACTGCGCGCGCACCTCGTCCCAGCGTTCGGCCACGATCGGGACGCCCAGCATCTGCTCGAAGGTCAGCAGGCCGGCGCGCAGGCCGTCGTCGATGTCGTGGTTGTCGTACGCGATATCGTCGGCGAGCGCGGCGACCTGCGCCTCCAGCGAAGACCATTCGCCCAGACGCAGCGCAAAGGCGGCATCCGCCTCCGCCAGTGCCCAGCCGGGCCGAAGGATCGGGCCGTTGTGCTTGGCAAGGCCCTCCAGCGTGTCCCAAGTGAGGTTCAGCCCGCGCCAGCGCGGATAGGGGCTGTCGAGCAGCGTCAGGGTGCGAAGCGTATGGCCGTTGTGGTCGAAGCCGCCCGCGGCCATCAGCGCGTCCTTGAGCGCATCCTCGCCGGCATGGCCGAACGGCGGGTGGCCGATGTCGTGCGCCAGGCACAAGGCTTCGGTCAGGTCCTCGTTCAGCCCCAGCGCGCGGGCGATGGCGCGGCCGATCTGCGCGACTTCCAGGCTGTGAGTCAGCCGCACCCGGAAATGGTCGCCGTCGGGCGCCATGAACACCTGCGTCTTGTGACGCAGGCGCCGGAAGCTGATCGAATGGATGATGCGGTCGCGGTCGCGCTGGAATGCGTCGCGCGGACCGCGAGTCGTTTCGCTGCCCTCGCTGTGCAGCCGTCCCCCATGCGCGTGCGGATCCGCCGCCCAGGGCGCTTGATGTCTGGTCACTTGGGAAGCTGCTCGATCTTCTGTCCGGGCTCGCTGCTCCAGACAAAGGCGGACAGCCCCTGCTTGGCGAGCGTGTTGACGAATGCCTGCGCCTCGCCGTCAGTCTTGAACGGCCCCACCAGCAGCCGGTTGGTGGCGCGCAGCGGTGCGGTCCAGGTCGAGCGTCCCTTGAGCGCCGCCGACTTGGTCGAAAGCGCGCGATAGGCCTTGGGCAAGTCCGCCTTGTTGGCCCCGCCCGCCACCTGCACCCACTGGCGCGCGGGTTCCTGCTTGGCGGGATCGAGCTTGGCCTTTGCCTTGGCGGCCTTTTCGGCGGCGGCCTTCTTGGCGGCCGTAGCCTTCGTGGCCTTGTCCTTTGCCGCCTTGTCCGCGGCTGCCTTGTCCTTTGCGGCCCGGTCCGCGGCCGCCTTGTCCCTAGCCGCCTTGTCCGCGGCTTCCCGCTCGCGAGCACTTGGCTCGGGCTCGACAGGCGCGGTCGCGACCGGTGCAGCCGGCGCCGGAGCCGCCGACGGCGGCGGGCGGACGCCGAGTTCGGTCGCCGGGATCGTCAGGTTGCGGATGATCGTCGCCAGCGTGGTGTCGGTCGCGGTCGCCGCGGCATCGCTCCGCGCAGGCGCGGGCGGGGTGGGCGCTGCTGCCGCGGGCACGGGGGCGGCGGCAGCGACACTGCGCGCCTCCTGGGCCTCGGCCGCAACCGCCGCGCGCTGCGCATCGGCGAGCCGTGCCGCTTCGGCCAGACGCTGCGCCTCCGCGACCCGCGCAGCCTCTGCCGCCCGTGCGGCTTGGGCGAGCCGCTCGGCATGCTCGCGCCGTGCGGCTTCGGCAGCAGCATCCTGGGCGGCGCGGGTGGCGGCGGCAACGCGCGCGGCCTCAGCAAGCCGGGCGGCTTCCGCGGCGCGGGCCGCCTCCGCCGCACGGGCGGCTTCGGCGACCTGCGCCACGCGATCGGCCTCCGCCTTGCGCGCGGCGGCGAGTTCGGCCTCGCGCTGGCGAGCCTCGATTTCGCGCCGGGCGGCGCGGCGTTCGCGTGCCGAAAGCTTGCGCGTCGGCTGCGCAGGCTGCGCCACGACTGCGGCCACCGCGACGGGTGCCTGCGCGCGCGGGGCCGGCGTAATCGGCGGTGCGAGCCGCGCGTCGGCGAGGCGGGCGGGCGTGCTCCCCAGCCGGCCGAAATGCACCGCAAAGGCGCGATCCGCCGGCGACAGCGACTGGAGGCGACGGAAGAAGGGCGCCAACTGCGCGCCGAACCCCGGCAACATGGTCGCGGCGATCCGGTCCGCACCGGCCGCATCGCCCTGCATCGCCAGCACACAGGCATGGGCGCGCCAGGCTGGGCGGTCGTTCTGGCGCAGCAGCGGGTCGAGCAGCTGGTTGGCCGCGCGCACATCGCCGGTGATGCCGAGCGACAGTGCCAGGCGACGGGTCACCTCATCGTCCTGCTCGTTCGCGAGCGCGAGCCGATAGTCGCGCTGGGCATTGGTCGGGTAGCCGAGCAGGTCATAGGCGAGCCCCCGGTCGGCCGCGAAGGTGCTGACCGGCATCCCGGCGCGCTCGGCCGCGGTGAAAAGGCGCAGCGCTTCGCCGGGCCGCTCCATCGCGAGCAGCGCGGAGGCACGTCCGGCCATCACGCGAGCGTCGCCCGGCACCACCTTGTCGGCGCGCGCGAAGAACTGGACGGCAGCCTCCGGATCGCCCAGCCGCGTGCTCAGCCGTCCCGCCTCGATCAGCGCGGCGATGTCATTGGGGCTGGTGGCCAGGATCCGCATTTGAGCGGAAAGCCGGTCGGCGTTGGGCGTCGGCTGCTGGACGATCGCCTGCGCGAGGGCCGGGGTGGAGGCGACGAGCAGCGTTGCCAGCAACGCCCCGCGCCCGATGCTCGGGAAACGATTCATGGGTGTGGCCACCTTAGAGGCGCGAGCGGGAGACGGAAGTTGCGCGCGACGCATCGGGCGACCAGACGATGCTCCCGAGGGACGAACCGCGGGAGGCGGTGTGGCCGGACGTTCACACGGAACGCCCGGCCAGCGGCATTACTGGTTGTTCTGGCGGTGCAGGAAGCGCGGGATGTCGAGCGGCTCCTTGGCCGTCTCGTCGCCCCGTGCCGGAGCACGGCCGGCATTCGCCATCCGCTCGAACAGCGTGCCGCCCGGGCGGCTGCGGCCAGCGCCCTGCTCCTCGGCCGGGGCATCGGCGCCCGGCGTCAGCCAGCGACGGCGTGCCTCGAACCCGGGGCGCGGCTCGTCGGCCGACGGCTTGGGCGCAGGGGCCGGTGCTGCCTGCTGCGGCACCATCGTGTCGGCACCGAGCACCAGCTCGTCCTCGTCCACGGCCTGGGGTGCCGGCGCGGGCTGGGGCGCCGGGGTGGGCTGCGGCGCGGAAGCGCCCTGCGGTGCAGCTGCCTGCGGCACGGGAGCAGGCGCAACCGGCGCCGGGGCCGGAGCCTCCACCGCCTGCGGCTCGCTCGGCGCGGCCGGGCGACGGCTGCCGCCAAACGAGAAGGAGGTGCGCGCAGGCTCGGCTGCGACGGCTGCCGCCGCCTGCTGCGCGGGCGAGCTTGCCTCTATGCCGGTGGCGACCACCGAGACGCGGATCTTGCCTTCGAGCTCCGGATTGAACGCCGAACCCCAGATGATGTTGGCATCGTCGTCGACCAGCTCGCGGATGTGGTTCGCGGCCTCGTCCACCTCGAGCAGGCGCATGTCGTCGCCGCCGGTGATCGAGACGATCACGCCCTTGGCGCCGTTCAGCGACACGCCGTCGAGCAGCGGGTTGGCGATCGCCTTTTGCGCAGCTTCGATGGCGCGGCTGTCGCCCTCGGCCTCGCCGGTGCCCATCATCGCCTTGCCCATCTCCTGCATCACCGAGCGGACGTCGGCGAAGTCGAGGTTGATGAGGCCGGGCATGACCATCAGGTCGGTGATGCCGCGCACGCCCTGCTGCAGCACCTCGTCCGCCATTTCGAACGCCTGCTTGAAGGTCGTGTTGGCGTTGGCGATTAGGAACAGGTTCTGGTTCGGGATGACGATCAGCGTGTCGACGTACTTCTGAAGCTCCTCGATCCCGGCATCGGCCGAGCGGGCGCGCTTCTTGCCCTCGAACGAGAAGGGCTTGGTCACGACGCCGACGGTCAGAATGCCCATCTCGCGCGCCGCCTTGGCGATCACCGGCGCTGCACCGGTGCCGGTGCCGCCGCCCATGCCGGCTGCGATGAAGCACATGTGCGCACCCTGGAGCGCTTCCTGCACCTGCTCGATCGTCTCTTCCGCCGCCGCGCGGCCGATCTCGGGCCGGCTGCCGGCGCCCAATCCTTGCGTGATCTTGACGCCCAGCTGGATGCGCTGCGGCGCGTCGGACTGCTTCAATGCCTGCGCGTCGGTATTGGCGACCAGGAACTCCACGCCCTGCACGTCGGCGCGGATCATGTTCGCGATGGCGTTGCCGCCCGCCCCGCCGACGCCAATCACCGAAATGCGCGGCGTCAGATCGTCGAGGTCCGGCGGAAGAAATTCGATGCTCATTCCTGATCTCCCGAAGCGGGCCGACCGATGGCCGGCAACCGCCTATGTAGTTTCTTCTGCACCAACGGCTTGGGGGACTCTAGCCCCGTTTGCCACCATCTGTGGCGAATTCTCAGTAGTTGGTCCGAAAGGCGGCCATCAAACGCTGCAACATCGCCATCGGGCTGGGCCGCGTCACCACCTGGTGCGTCGGCTGGATCGCCCGAAGGTCGACCGGATCGGACGCCGCAAACATCGCAAGGCCGGCGAGCGTCGCAAAGCCAGGGCCGGCATGCGCCTCCGGCAGCGCGGTCAGCCCGCGCGCGCGCCCGACCCGCACCGTCCGGCCCAGCGCCTGCTGCGCATAATCGGCAATGCCCTTCAGCTCCGCACCGCCGCCGGTGAGCACCACCTGCCGCCCGACTGGATCGTCGAAGTGGAGCTTGCGCAGCTCCTTCTGGATTTCCGCCATCAGCCGGTCGAGCCGCTGGCGGATCACCGCGATCAGCTGCGCCCGGGTGATGCGCGTCCCCTCGGCATCCTCGTCGGGACGCACCGGCGCCACGTCGATCATGTCGTGGTTGTCGCGCGGGCTCATGTTGGCCGAGCCGTAGAAGCACTTCAGCCGCTCCGCCTGGTTGCGGCCGGTGCCAAAGGCGGAGGCGACGTCGTCGGTGATGTCGGCCGCCCCCATCGAGATGGAGGCGAGGCCGGTCAGCACGCCATTGGCGAACACCGACACGTTGGTGACGCCCGCGCCGATCTCGACCAGCGCCACACCCAACTCGCGCTCTTCCTCGGACAGGCAGGCGAGGCCGGTCGCGACGGGAGCTGCGACGATCGACTTCACATTCAGATGCGCCGAGCGGACGCACAGGTCGAGGTTGCGGACCGGCGAGCCTTCGGTCGCGACCACGTGGATCTCGACGCCCAGACGATCGGCATGCAGCCCCATCGGGTCGCGCACCCCGCCCAGGCCATCGAGCGAATAGCGCATCGGTTGGGCATGCATGACCATCAGCGCGCCGGGGTCGATGGCATTGCGCCCGGCCTTCAGCAGCGCGTCGACGTCCGACTGCTCGACGCGGTGGCCGCCCAGGTCGACTTCCAGCTTGACGATGTCCGACAGCAGCCCGCCGGCCGAGAAGCTGACCCACACATCCTCGATGTTGAGGCCGGCGATGCGTTCGGCCTGTTCCACCGCCTCGCGCACCGCAGTCTCGGTCGCGCGCATGTCGGCGATATAGCCGCGCTTGACGCCCCGGCTCTCACGCTGGCCGGTGCCGAGTACCACCAGCTCGCCGCCGTCGCCCTTTTGCGCGATCAGCGCCGACACTTTCGACGATCCGATGTCGAGTGCGGTAATCAGTCCTTCCGGTGTCACCTTAGCCATCGCCCTGCCCCCTAAACGACGCCGCGTGCGCCCGTATCGACGCTGCCCGTTTTGTTGCTGCCCGCGTCTGGTGCCGGCGCCGCATCATTGCCGGGTGCCCCCTCGCCTGCGGCCGGCGCTGCCGCTTCGGGCGCCATGCGCACCACCAGCTTGCTGGGATCCCGCAGATCGAAGCGGGCATAGCCCTTGCCAAGCAGACCCATGGTGCCGTCCATCTGCGCGAACTTGACCAGCGCGTTCGCCGCCGCCTGCTCACCCTCGGGCAGCACCAGCGTCTCGCCCGACTGGAACAGCAGGTCCCAGCGGCGATTGCCGACCCAGGTCGCGGCCTTCACCATCGGGCGCAGCGCCGGTGCGGCAGCGATCAGCCGTTGATAGGCCGGCTCCTGCGCGTTCGCCCCCTCGCCGATCACCAGCGGCAGGCGCGGGATCGCGTGGGCGGGCACCTCGTCCAGCAGCACGCCCTTGTGGTCGATCAGCATCAGCTGGCCGTTGTTCTGCCAGACGGCTGCGGGATCGCGCTCGACCACGTCGATCACCAGCGTGTCGGGCAGCCGCCGCGAAACGCGCGCGTCCGCGATCCAGCCATATTCAAGCAGCCGGTCGCGGGTGCCGTTCAGGTCCACCAGCGGCATCGCGCGCGAACGCTGGTCCAGCGCCACCGCATAAACCGAGTTCGCGTCCATCCGCTTGAGGCCCGTCACCTCGATCTGCGCGACACGGAAGCCGAGACTCCCGACCCCCTCTGCCATGGCGGTGCCGACCAGCCCGAAGACGCCGAGCCAGCCGGCAAGTGCGATGGCGGCGCCGCCCACGGCCGCGGTGATGCCCCAGGCAGCGGCCTTGCGAACGGTCGCCTCGCCGCCGGGCATGCGGGCGACGGCATGATCGAGGATCGACGGGCGGCGCTGGCGCTTTGCCTGCGGGCGACGCTTGGGCTTCACCGTCCGCGCGGGCGCCGGGCGCCGGGAGCTGGCCCGGCTCATCGTGCGCCTCCGTGAGCGAGCGCCTCATCGACGATCCACTGCACCAGCTGCGGATAGGACATGCCCACCGCCCGCGCCTGCTCGGGTACCAGGCTGAGCGGGGTCATCCCCGGCTGGGTGTTGACCTCCAGCAGGAACAGGCCCTCGACGCCCTGGCTATCGTCCCAGCGGAAGTCGGAGCGCGAGGCGCCGCGGCAGCCGAGCCGCTGGTGGGCGGCGACCGCGATCGCCTTGCACGCCTCGGCGATCTCGTCCTGGATCTCGGCCGGGCAGACGTGCTCCGTCAGGCCCTCGGTGTACTTGGCGTCGAAGTCGTAGAAGCCGGACTTGGGGCGAAGCTCGGTCACGCCCAGCGCCCGGTCGCCCAGCACCGCCGTCGTGAGCTCCCGCCCACGGATGAACGGCTCGGCGAGCAACTCGTCGAACTCCTGCCAGGGGCCGGTCGCCTCGCGAGCGATGGGATTTCCATAGTTGCCTTCGTCCGTGACGATGGCGACGCCGACCGACGAGCCTTCGTTGACCGGTTTCAGCACGTACGGCCGCGGCAGCGGATCGCGCTCGAACAGCTCCTCGGTGGCGACGATGCGGCCGCCGGGCATCGGGATGCCGTGCGGGACCAGCGCCTGCTTGGTCAGTTGCTTGTCGATCGCGATCACCGAGGTGGCGAGGCCCGAGTGGGTATAGGGCAGCCCCATCAGGTCGAGCATGCCCTGCACCGTGCCGTCTTCACCCGGCGCGCCGTGGAGCGCGTTGAACACCACATCGGGCTTCACCTCCGCAAGGCGCAGCGCGACGTCGCGGTCCATGTCGATCCGGGTGACGCGGTGGCCGAACGATTCGAGCGCATCGGCAACGCCAGCCCCCGACATCAGCGATACCGGACGCTCGGAGGACCAGCCGCCCATCAGCACGGCGATGTGGAGGGTACGCTCGGTCACAGGATCACTCCACGGCTCATGGCCAACATCTTCATCGCTCCGCCCGCCCCACGCGCTGGATCTCCCATTCCAGCTCGACGCCGGAATGGGCCTTTACGCGCGCGCGCACTTCCTCGCCCAGCGCCTCGATCTCAGCGCTGCTGGCGGACCCCAGATTAAGGAGGAAGTTGCAGTGCTTTTCGCTGACCTGCGCGTCGCCGCGGCGCAGGCCCCGGCAGCCGGCAGCGTCGATCAGCGCCCAGGCCTTGTGCCCGTCCGGGTTCTTGAAGGTCGAGCCGCCGGTGCGGCTGCGCAGCGGCTGGGAGGCTTCGCGCTCAGCGGCGATGCGGTCCATCTCGGCGCCGATCGCGGCCGGGTCGCCCGGCGTGCCCGCGAACACCGCCTCGACCACCACGGCGCCTGCCGGCAGTTCGGAATGGCGATAGGTGTAGCCCAGCCGCTCGGCAGACCAGGTTTCGATCGCACCGGCGCGCGTGACGACGGTGGCCTCGACCAGGATGTCGCTGGTGTCGCGGCCATAAGCGCCGGCGTTCATGCGCGCCGCGCCGCCGATCGTACCGGGGATGCCGCGCAGGAACTCAAGGCCGGCGATGCCCGCGTCGCGCGCCGCCGAAGCGACGGTGATGCCCATCGCCCCGGCCCCTGCCCGCACGCGATTGCCGGGTTCGACGGACACGCGCGCCATCGCCTTGGGCAGGCGGACGACCACCCCCGGCACGCCGCCGTCGCGCACGATCAGGTTGGAGCCGACCCCGACCGGCAGCACCGGCACATGCGGATCAAGGTCGGCGAGCAGCCCCGCCAGCGCCTCGACCGTGTCGGGACGCACCAGCCATTCGGCCGGCCCGCCGGTCCGGAACCAGATGAAGTCTGCGAGCGAGCCGTTGGGCTCGACCTTGCCCGCGACCGGCGGCAACGCAGTGTCGAGGCGCGCGTCGCTCACTTGGTCCAGCCCCACAGGCGTGCCCAGGCCTGCCACACGCGCCACTGCGCATCGGCCACGCGACGGCCCGCGTCCTTCAGTTCTTCGGTGTCACGGTCGCCGTGCAGCAGGCGTCCGACCGCATCCACCTGCGCCTCATGCGCGCGAAAGATCTCGCGCTGCGCCTCGGACGCCCTGGAGAGCCAGTCGTTCATGCCGGCTGCTCCACCTTGAGCGCCGCGCCGATTGAGTCGGCAAGACCGGCGGCGGTCCTGGTGATGTCGCCCGCACCCAGGCAGACGATCAGGTCGCCCTCCCGCGCATCGGCGGCGAGCAGTTGCGCAAGCGTCGCGGCGTCGTCGACCGGCTGCGCGGAGCGATGCCCGCGGCGGCAGATGCCTTCGACCAGCGCCTCGCCGCTCACGCCCTCCACCGGCGCCTCGCCGGCGGCATAGACGGGCAGCGCATAGACGGCGTCGGCGTCGTTGAAGGCCTGTGCGAACTCATCCATCAGCGCGCCCAGCCGGGAATAGCGGTGCGGCTGGACGACCGCGATCACGCGCCCGGGCGAGGCTTCGCGCGCGGCCGACAGCACGGCGCGGATCTCGACCGGATGATGCGCGTAATCGTCGATGATCGTCATCGCCGGATCGGACACCGTGCCGACCTTGGTGAAGCGACGCTTCACACCCCCGAACGCACCAAAGCCGCTCGCGATGGTGGCGTCGTCGATCCCCATCTCGATCGCCACGGCGACCGCGGCGAGCGCGTTCTGGACATTGTGGCGGCCGGCCATCGGCAGGACGATGTCGGCGATGGTGCGCTGGCTGCCATCGCGCTCCCGCACCACCGCGTCGAAGCGGTTGCAGCCGTCCTTGGAGGCGATGTTGACGCCCTGCACGTCGGCCTGCGCCGCAAAGCCATAGGTGACGATACGGCGGTCGCGGACGCGCGGAATGATCGCCTGCACTTCCGGATGGTCGAGGCACAGGATCGCCGCGCCATAAAAGGGTACGTTCTCGACGAACTCGACATAGGCGTCCTTGGCCCGGTCGAACGAGCCATAATGGTCGAGGTGTTCGGGGTCGATGTTGGTGACGACCGCGATGGTGCCATCCAGCCGCAGGAAGCTGCCGTCGCTCTCGTCGGCCTCGACCACCATCCAGTCGCTGGCGCCCAGACGCGCGTTGGAGCCATAGGCGTTGATGATGCCGCCGTTGATGACGGTCGGGTCCACGCCGCCGGCATCGAGCAGCGCCGCGATCAGCGACGTGGTCGTGGTCTTGCCATGAGTGCCGGCAACCGCAACGGTCGACTTCAGCCGCATCAGCTCGGCCAGCATTTCCGCCCGACGTACCACCGGCACGCGCCGGGAAAGCGCTGCCTCCACTTCCGGGTTGCCGCGCTGGATCGCGGTGGAGGTGACCACCACCGCCGCATCGCCCAGGTTGGCGGCAACGTGGCCAATTGACACCGGGATGCCGCGGTCTCGCAGGCCCTGCACGACATAGCCCTCGGCCACGTCGGAACCCTGCACGCGATAGCCCAGGTTCTTCATCACCTCCGCGATGCCGGACATGCCGATGCCGCCGATGCCGACGAAGTGGATCGTTCCGATGTCGGTGGCGACGCCCTTCATGCCAGCGCCTCCCGCGCGGGCGCAGGCTTGGCCGAGCGGCTGGATGGGCGCGCCGGCGTCGCGTCGATGCTCTCGACCAGATCGGCGAGGTCGCGCACCGCATAGGGGCGGCCGCAGCTGCGCGCACGCCCGGCGGCATTCTCCAGCGCCTGCGGCTCGAGCCCCAGCTTCTGGATCTGCTTGGCGAGCTCGGTGGGCGTGAACGCGCTCTGCGCGACGGTGCGAGCACCGCCCGCCTGCGTGATCTCGCGTGCGTTCGCGGTCTGGTGATCGTCGGTGGCGCTGGGCAGCGGCACCAGGATCGCCGGGCGACCGGCGGCGGTGAGCTCTGCGATGGTGGAGGCGCCAGCGCGGGCGATCACGACATGGCTCCAGGCCAGCCGCTCGGGCAGGTCGGGCAGATAGGTCGCGATCTCGGCCGGAATGCCGTGCTCGGCATATTGGGCGCGCACGCGGTCGATGTCCTCGATCCGCGCCTGGTGCGTCACCTGCAGCCGGCGGCGGAAGTGGAGCGGCAGCAGCGCGAGGCCGTCGGGCACCACCTGGCTGAGGATGCTCGCGCCCTGGCTGCCGCCGGTCACGAGCACGCGGAACAGCCCGTCTTCCTCCGGCGTCGGGAACGGACGGTCGCGCAGCGCCAGCACGGACTCACGCACCGGATTGCCGACCAGATGCGTCTTGATCGCATGGGCGGGCTTCAACCGCTGCACGTCTTCGTACGAGGTGGCGATCGCGCCCACTCGCCCGGCGACCAGCCGGTTGACGCGGCCGAGCACGGCGTTCTGCTCGTGGATCACGGTCGGCACCTTGCGCGCGAAGGCCGCCAGCAGCGCGGGAAGCGCGGGATAACCGCCAAAGCCGATCACCGCCGACGGCTGAAACGTCTCGTACAGCGCCATCGCCATTGCGCGGCCGGCCAGCATCTGCCGCCCGGCGCGCAGCCAGCCCATCGGCCCGCCCTGCAGGCGGCCAGCGGGAAGGACATGGGTCTGCACATCCTCGAACAGGTCGGGAAAGCGCACGCCGCGCTCGTCGCTGACCAGTGCTACGCGATGGCCGCGCGCGGTCAGCTCCGTCGCAAGGGCGGCTGCGGGGACCATGTGGCCGCCCGTGCCGCCAGCTGCCAGGACATAATGTTTCGAACCGCGCATCAACCGTTCCACCGGGTACCGTAAGGGGATCGCGTCAGATACGGGTTCCGGCGCGTGAAAGCGAGCAGCAGTCCCATGCCGATCGACAGCGCGATCATCGACGAGCCGCCATAGCTGATGAACGGCAGGGTCATGCCCTTGGACGGCGCAATGCCGGTGTTCACCGCCATGTTGATCA
Source organism: Sphingomonas sp. PL-96 (assembly GCF_020707215.1). Lineage (GTDB taxonomy): Bacteria > Pseudomonadota > Alphaproteobacteria > Sphingomonadales > Sphingomonadaceae > Sphingomonas. The sequence continues at coordinate 290,235 of NZ_JAJFET010000001.1, read as the reverse complement.
TGGCCTGCAGCCCGAACTGCACGGCAAGGCCTGCGGCCGCGAGCAGGCGAAAGGCATCTTCCTCGTCCAGCAGCCGCACGAACACGCGCACCACCAGCGCGAGGAACAGGAGCGCGATCGCGGCGCAGGCGATCAGCCCGAACTCCTCGCCCACCACGGCATAGATATAGTCGGTGTGCGCTTCCGGCAGCTTGAACTTGATGCGGCCGCCGCCCGGTCCCGTGCCGGTGATCCCGCCGGCGGTCAGCACCGCATGCGCCATATCGGTCTGATAGCTGTCGGTATGGACCGCATTGGGATCGGGAAACAGGAAGCTGTCGATGCGGATGCGGGCGGTGTCATAGAAGACATAAGCCGACACCACTCCGCCCACGCCGATCGCGCCGAGCAGCGCCATGATGCGCGTGGAAATGCCGGCGATCATCAGCAGCGTCAGCCACACCGAGCCGAAGATGATCGTTTGGCCGAAATCCGGTTGGAGCATCAGCACGGCGCCCACCACCGCGGTCAGCGCGCCAGTGATCGGCACGACGGGGAGGTGCGGGTCCTTCGCCCGGAACGACAGGATCCAGGCCGTGGTGACGATGAACAGCGGTTTCAGGAACTCGGACGGCTGGAACTGGCTGATGCCCAGACCGATCCAGCGCCGCGCGCCGTTGATCTCCACCCCGATCAGCGGCGTTGCCATCAAGAGCAGCAGGAACAGCGCTGCGCCGCCCAGCGCAAAGCGGCGCGCGGCGGTCGCGGGCAACATCGACACGCCGATCATCACCGGAAAGGACAGCACCACCCACAGCGCCTGCCGCCAGAAATAGGCCATGGTCGGAATTTTTACCGCGCTGCTTGAATAGCGCACCGCCGTGGCGGGGCTCGCCGCGGCGACGGCTACCAGGCCGAGCGCGATCAGCAGCATCGCGATCAGCAGCAGCACCCGGTCAATGTCGCGGAACCACAGGCCGATCGGCGAGCGGGTGCCGCGGCCGACGTGGCGCTGCACGCGCTCGCGGATCGGATCGGCCCGCAGGGAGTCGGCACGCGCAACATCGGTCATCGCAGGTCCTCCACCGCCCGCGCGAAGGCGCGGCCGCGCTCGGCATAGTCGCTGAACTGGTCGAACGAGGCACAGGCCGGCGACAGCAGCACCACCTCGCCCGGCTTGGCGCGGGCAGCGGCGGCGCGGACGGCGGCGTCGACCGTCCCGGCTTCCTCGACCGGCAACTCGGGCGCCAGAAGCTCGGCAAAGCGCGGGCCGGCCTCACCGATCGTATAGGCGCGCACGACATGGGCAAAGCCGGGACGGCAGGCGTCGAGGTCATCCCCCTTGGGCTTGCCGCCGAGGATCCAGTGGACGCGCGGGAAGGCGGCGAGCGCGGGCGCGACGGACTCCGGATTGGTCGCCTTGCTGTCGTCGATGAAGGCGACGCCGTTCACCTCCCCCACCCGCTGCATGCGGTGGGGCAGCCCCGAAAAGCTCGCGAGACCGGCGTCGATCGCGGCATTGTCGATGCCCAGCGCCTCGCATGCGGCGATCGCGGCGAGTGCGTTCTGGGCATTGTGCGGCCCCTGCAGCGACGGCCAGCGCGACTGGTCCATGCAAACGCCGGGTGCGATCTTGGTCAGGTCGGCGCTGCGGCCGGACTGCGCCACCTGGCGCGCGATCAGCGCCGAGGGCGTGTCACCGATCCCGATGACGGCGGCATGGCCGGACGTCTGCATCGCGAACAGCCGTGCCTTGGATGCGGCATAGGCGTCGAAGCCGTCGTAGCGGTCGAGGTGGTCGGGGGTGATGTTGAGCAGCACCGCCACGTCGCAGTCGAGCGTGGTGGTGAGGTCGATCTGGTAGCTCGACAGCTCGAGCACATAGACGCCGCCAGGGGGCAGCGGCTGCTGTTCCAGGATCGGCAGGCCGATGTTGCCGCCCATCAGGGTGGGCACACCGGCGGTCTGGATGATGTGGTGGATCAGCGCCGTCGTGGTCGACTTGCCGTTGGTGCCGGTGATGCCGACGACACGATGCGGCGGCAGGTCCGCGCGCGCTTGTGCGAACAGCTCGATGTCACCCAGCACCGGCACGCCGGCTTTGCGTGCGCGCTCGGCGATCGGATGGGTGTTGAGCGGCACGCCCGGCGAGACGACGACACCATCGAAGCCGGCGAGGTCGATCTCCAGCGGGTCGGCGAACGTCGCGCCCGTCACGGCATCACGGCGCGCGGGGTCGCTGTCCCAGGCCGTGACGTGTGCGCCGCCCGCGACCAGCGCGTTCACCGTGGCGATGCCGGAGCGTGCAAGCCCCAGCACCGCATAGCGCCTGCCGGACCAGCCGCCCGCGACGATCATCGCAGCTTCAACGTCGACAGGCCGGCCAGTGCCAGCACCAGCGCCACGATCCAGAAGCGGATCACCACCGTCGCCTCCGCCCAGCCGAGCTGTTCGAAATGATGGTGGATCGGCGCCATCTTGAACACCCGCTTGCCGGTGCGCTTGTAGAAGAACACCTGGATGATGACGCTCAGCGCCTCGACGACGAACAGCCCGCCGATGATGCCGAGCACGATCTCGTGATGCGCGGTGACGGCAATGGCGCCGAGCGCGCCGCCAAGCGCCAGGCTGCCGGTGTCGCCCATGAAGACGGCGGCCGGCGGCGCGTTGAACCACAGGAAGGCGAGCCCTGCCCCGGCAATCGCGCCGCACAGGAGTGCGAGTTCGCCCGCTCCCGCGACATAGGGGATGCCCAGATAGGCGGCGAACTTCGCGTTACCGGCCAGATAGGCGATCACCATGAAGGCGACCGAGGCGATGATGACCGGCATGGTCGCGAGGCCATCCAGACCGTCGGTCAGGTTCACCGCATTGCCGAACGACACGATCGTAAAGGCGGCGAAGACCACGTAGAACGGCCCCAGGTCGATCGCGACGTTGGAGAAGAAGGGCACGTAGAGCTGGGTGCCGGTTTCCCGGATGATCAGCCAGCTGGCGATGCCGGCGATCACGAATTCCAGCAGCAGGCGGACCCGGCCGGGCACGCCCGCGGTGCTCGCCTTGCGCACCTTGTCATAGTCGTCGAGGAACCCGATCGCGCCGAAGCCCAGGGTGACGAACAGGCAGGCCCAGACAAACGGGTTGCGCAGGTCCATCCACAACAGGATCGACAGCGTCATGGACGTCAGGATCATCAGGCCGCCCATGGTGGGCGTGCCGACCTTGGCGAGATGGGTCTGCGGCCCGTCGGTGCGGATCGGCTGCCCCTTGCCCTGGCGGACGCGCAGCCAACCGATGAACCAGGGGCCGATGATCAGGCCCAGGAACAGCGCCGTCGCGACGGCACCGCCGCTGCGGAAGCTCAGATAGCGAACGAGGTTGAGGACGCCCGGAAAGCCCAGCGCCTCGGCGATCAGATACAGCATCAGCCTCTTTCCGCCAGCGCCGCAACCACGGCCGCCAGCCCCACCCCATTCGAGCCCTTGACGAGAACCGCATCGCCCGGCGCGAGCAGCGCCCGGAGGCGGTCGCGCGCGGCGGCGGCGTCGGGCACATGGACGAATTCCATCCTGCCCTCAAGCGCTTCCGCGAGCGGCGCCATGCCTGCGCCCACCAATATGGCCTGGGAAACGCCCGCTTCGCCGAGCGGCCCGGCAAGCTCCGCGTGAAACCGGTCGCTCGCTTCGCCCAGCTCGCGCATTTCGCCGAGCACCGCGAGCTTGCGGCCCGGCTCCTCGGCCAGCACCTTGAGCGTCGCGCGCATCGAGGCAGGGTTGGCGTTGTAGCTCTCGTCGATCAGCAGCGCGCTGCCCTCGCCGGCCGCGATTTCGGTGCGGGCGCCGCGGCCCGGCAGGCCCGGCAGCTCGGCAAGCGCGAGCCCCGCCTGGGCGAGGTCGCCGCCCGCTGCATCCACCGCCGCGAGCACCGCCATCGCATTCGCGACCCAGTGCACGCCGGGGGGTGCGAGGGTGAAGCTCAGCTCCCGCTCGCCCAGCTGTGCGATGATGAAGGTGCCGCCGGTGCCGATCGCGACATGTTCGACCGCACGCACATCCGCGCCTTCGCCCAGGCCAAAGGTGACGATCCGGCCGGCATGCGGGCGAGCCGCGGCGATCAGGCGATCCAGATGCGGGCTGTCGAAGGGGATGATGGCGGTGCCGCCGGGCTCCAGGCCCTGGAAGATTTCGCCCTTGGCATCCGCGATCGCGGCTTCGGAGGGGAAGAAGGCGGTGTGCGCGGGGGCGATGGTGGTGACGACCGCGATGTGCGGGCGCACGATGCGGGTGAGCGCCGCCAGTTCGCCGGCGTGGTTCATCCCCATTTCGAACACGCCAAAACGAGTGGCGGCCGGCATGCGCGCGAGGCTCAGCGGCACGCCCGTGTGGTTGTTGTAGCTCTTGACCGAGCGGTGCGCGCTTCCGGCCGCGCCGCGGTCGAGCGCTGCGAACAGCGCCTCCTTGGTGCCGGTCTTGCCGACCGAGCCGGTGACGCCGATCACCGTCGCGTCCGTACGGGCGCGCGCGGCACGGGCGAGCGCCACGAGCCCGGCCATGGTGTCCTCCACGCGGACGCTCGGGTGCGGCGTCTCGGCCGAGACCAGCGCGCCGGCCGCGCCCCGCGCAAAGGCGCCGTCCAGGAAGCGGTGGCCGTCGGTCGCCTCGCCGCTCAGGGCGACGAACAGGTCATCGGCCCCCACTTCGCGCGAGTCGAAGGTGACGCCGTTCGCGGCAAAGTCGGTCGAGGCGGTGCCGCCGGTGGCAGCCGCGATCTCGGCTGAGGTCCACAAGGGTATCATGCCGTCCCCGCACACTCCCGTGCCACCGCGACATCGTCGAACGGCAGCACCAGATCCCCGACGATCTGCCCCTGTTCATGCCCCTTGCCGGCGAGCAGCACGATGTCCTCAGGTCCCGCCTCCGCGATGGCGGCGGCGATCGCGTCGCGGCGGCCGCCGATCTCGCGCGCGTCCGGAGCTCCTTCGAGCACCTGGCGGCGGATCAGCGCCGGATCCTCGCTGCGGGGATTGTCGTCAGTAACGATGACCAGGTCGGCACCAGCGGCGGCGGCCGCACCCATCGGCTTGCGCTTGCCCGTGTCGCGGTCGCCGCCAGCGCCGAACACGACGATCAGCCGGCCCGCGGCATGGGGCTTCAGCGCCGCAATCGCCGCCTCCAGCGCGTCGGGGGTGTGCGCATAATCGACATAGACCGGAGCACCGCTGCGGGTGATGACCGCGCGCTCCAGCCGGCCGCGAACCGGCTGCAGTCGCGACAGGCCGGCAAGCGTCGCCGTAAGCTCGCCGCCGGTCGCCAGCACCAGCCCGGCGGCGGTCAGCGCATTGGCGGCCTGGTAGGCGCCGATCAGCGGCAGGTTGACCTTGTGGACCGCCCCTTCCGCTTCGATCGTCAGCGCCTGTCCCAGCAGCGTCGGCTCGCGTGCCGTCAGGCGCAGCGTCTCGCCGTGCTCGCCAACCGTCAGCAGCCGGTTGCCCCGCATCCGCGCCAGGTCGATCACCCGGTCGGCATGGGGATCATCGACCCAGATCACCGCCGCGCCATCCGGCTCCAGCACTTCCGAGAAGAGCCGCAGCTTGGCGGTGAAATAGGTCGCCATGTCGCCATGATAGTCGAGATGGTCGCGGCTGAGGTTGGTGAAGGCGGCCGCACGCACCGGCAGGCCCTCGGTCCGATACTGCGACAGGCCGTGGCTCGACGCCTCGAACGCCACGTGAGTCACGCCCTCGCGCGCCAGCCCGGCGACGTTGGAGAGGAAGGTGACGACGTCGGGCGTGGTGAGCCCGGTCGAGACCCGGTCGTCGGCGGTGGTGACGCCCAGCGTCCCGATGGAGGCGGCATGATGCCCCTGCATCCGCCACAGCTGGCGGGTAAGCTCGACGGTCGAGGTCTTGCCGTTGGTGCCGGTGACCGCCACCGCCGTCTGCGGGAACGGCGCGAAAAAGGCCGTGGCGAGCCGGGCAAAGCGCTCGCGCGGGCTGCGATCCGCGATGTGCACCGCGCCCTCCACCACCGCTTCGGGCCGCGCGACGACGGCAATCGCGCCAGCGGCGATGGCGGCGGGAATGAAATCCTCGCCATTCACTGTCGCGCCTTCGAACGCGCCAAAGATGGTGCCGGGCGCGACCTTGCGATGGTCGATCGCGAAGCCGGTAACGGCCGCGCCGCCTTCGGTGCCGAGGAGTGTTCCCAACTTCATTCCGGCCCCGCACTCTTGTCCTGGCCAGCCGGGTGCCAGAGCAGCCCCCGCACCTCGGCCGTATCCACGTCCGCCCGCGCATCCGGGATCACGCCCAACAGCGGCCCGGTGCGGCTGATCACCCGCGACGCCACCGGTGCCGCCGTCCAGGCGGCGCTGGTGAAGCCATAGGTTTCCTTCGTCCCTTTAGGCGAGTCCAGCATTGCGATCACCACATAGCGTGGGTGGTCCATCGGAAAGACCGCCGCAAAGGTCGAGACGTTGACCTTCTTGGAATAGCCGCCGCCGCTGACGCGCTCGGCGGTGCCGGTCTTTGCCCCGACCCGGAAGCCCGGGGCCTCGCCACGCCGGCCGGTGCCTTCCAGCACCACCAGCCGCAGCAGCTGGCGCATGCGGGCGCTGGTCGCCTCGCTGAACACGCGGCGTCCCTTGGGTACATGGCCGCGCTCGCGCTTCAGCAGCGTCGCCGGGCGCCAGATGCCGCCGTTCACCATCGTCGCATAGGCGGTTGCGAGGTGCAGCGGCGTCACCGCGATGCCATGGCCATAGGCGGAGGTCATGGTCGTGGTGCGCGCCCAGAAGGTCGGCCAGATCGGGCGTGCCTTCTCGATCTCGATGCTGGGCGGCGTGTCGAACCCCAGGCTGCGAAACAGCGCCCGCATTCGCGCCTCGCCCATCTCGTCGGCGATGCGTGCCGTGGCGATGTTGGACGAATGGACCAGCGTCTCGGGGATATTGAGCCAGCGCCGCTCGGCGTGGTCGTCGTGGATACGGAAGCGGCCGACCTGCAAGGGCACGGTCGCGTCGTAGCGCTTGCTCATCGAGCTGGCGACGCCGGTCTCGATCGCGGCGGCGACCGTCAGTGGCTTGAAGGTCGAGCCGAGTTCGTAGACGCCCTGGGTCGGGATGTTGAGCTCGGACCCGCCGCTCGTCACCTTGTTGGGGTTGAAGGTCGGCAGCGAGGTCATCGCCATCACCTCGCCCGAGTCCACGTCCAGGATGACGCCCGCGGCGCCGACCGCCTGGAAGCGCGCCATCGCCTGGCTGAGTTCGCTCTCCAGCGCCGCCTGGACGCGCACGTCCAGCGACAGCGCCACCGGCTTCCCACGTTCGCCCGGATCGGTCAGGCGCGTGTCCAGGTAACGCTCCATGCCGCGCATGCCGCGACCATCCATGTCGAGATAGCCCAGCGCATGGGCGGCAAGTGTCGATTGCGGGTAGAGCCGCTCCGGCTCGCGCGCAAAGACGATGCCCGGCTCGCCAAGCGCATTCACCTGCCCCACCACCTCGGGCAGCGCGCGGCGGCGGAGATAGCGGAAGGTGGAATCACTCGCCAGGATGCGGCGGTAATAGGCCGCATCATGCTCGGGCAGGACGGCCGCGAGCTGTTCGGCGAGCATCGCCTTGTCGCCGATCACCTTGTTCGGCTGGACCGCGACCGACCAGGCATCGATGGTGCGCGCAAGCGGCGCGCCGTTGCGATCGACCAGGTCGGCGCGGAGCGGCACCAGCGCCGCCGCGGCATCGCGCGAAGAGGCCGGCGACGTCGAGATCGCCAGCGCACCGAGCCGCAGGAGGATCATCGCCATGCCCGCTGCAAACAGCAGCAACACGATCATCAGCCGCACATGCGCAATGGCGACCAGCGAATGCCGGCCGCCATCACCCTGGCGCTGAGTCATCGGGGGCGCGACGACGACGATCACCGGTTCTTCACCGCCTCCGACCGGGCACCGCGCGCGAGATCGCGCAGGGTGCGGTCGCTCAACAGCGTCTGGTCGAGCATCGCCACCGCCTGCGCCTTGCGTTCGGCCGGGCGGGTCGGGCGGGCCTTGACCGTGGTGGCGTCCGCGGTGCGGACCGGCGCAGCCATGGGCTTGCGCGGTGCCGGTGCCTTGCTGGCGACCGCGACCGGCGCGGCAGCCGTCGGCTTGCGGGGTGCGGCCGCAGCAGGCGCGGCGCTGGCGGTCGCGACCGGCGCACGGGCGGTCACCGCTTCGGCCGCAACCGCCTTTGCGGCAGCCGCATCGGCCTCTGCCTTTGCCATGGCGGCGGCGGTCAGCACCACCGGGGCGCTGGGCACCACATAGGAGGCGAACTGGACATCCTCGCCGGGCTTGCGCCCCGGCAGCTGCGCCAGCATCGCCTCGCCGCCGACGAACTGCTCCGCGCGCGGCGCCGCGAGCGAGAGGACGTCACCGTTCCAGCGCTCAAGCTGGGCGAGGTTGGCGCGGGTGTCGAACTCCGTCTCCAGCACGCGGATGTCGGCGCGAGCCTTCACGATCGCGCGCTCCACCGATTCGACCCGGCTGCGCTCGGCGGCCACCTGCGAGGTGACGAGGTAGAAGGCGGGCGCCACGACCGCGACGCACAGGCACCAGCCGAGTGTCTTGAACCCGAACGCTGCCATCACTTCACTCCTGCCTCTGTCCATGCCGCGGCGGCCGTACGCCGGGCGGTTCGCAATGTTGCCGATCGTGCGCGCGGGTTGCGCGCGAGCTCCGCCTCGCCGGCGCGCACCGGCTTGGCAGGGGTTTCGAAGCTGGGCGCGCGGCCCGCCGCCTGGGCAGGCATGTGCCGCGATGCCGAAGGCGTGCTGCCGCTGCGCTCGCGCAGGAAGCGCTTGACGATGCGATCCTCCAGGCTGTGGAAGGTCACGACCGCAAGGCGACCGCCCGGCTTCAGCACGCGCTCTGCCGCTTCCAGCCCGCGCTCGAGCTCGTCGAGCTCCGCGTTCAGGTGGATGCGCAGCGCCTGGAAGGTGCGGGTCGCCGGGTCCTTCTTCTCGTGCGGCTTGTGGCCGAGCGCGCGGCGCACGATCGCCGCCAGCTCCGCCGTGCGGGTGATCGGCCGCGCCTCGACGATCGCGCGCGCCACCCGGCGCGAGCGCGGCTCCTCGCCATAGTGATAGAGCACGTCGGCGATCTCGGCTTCGTCCGCGGTGTTGACGATGTCGGCAGCAGTGGGCCCCGACTGGCTCATCCGCATGTCGAGCGGGCCGTCCGCCTGGAACGAGAAGCCGCGCTCCGCCTGGTCGAGCTGCATGGAGGAGACGCCGATGTCCAACGTCACGCCGTCGACCGGCACGGCGCCCAGATCCGCCAGCGCCGAGGCCATCGAGGAGAACGGTGCCTCGACCAGCGTCAGCCGCTCGCCCGCCTCGGCAAGGGTCGGCGCCGCATTGGCCACCGCATCGGGATCGCGATCGAACGCGATCACTCGGGCGCCCCGGCCGAGCATGGCACGCGTGTAGCCGCCGGCACCGAAGGTGGCATCGACGTGGACTTCACCGGTCTCGATCGCGAGGCCGTCGAGCACCTCGTCCAGCAGCACGGGGATGTGGGGGGCGTCGCTCATCGCAGCCCCTTCTCTTCCATGCAGAACTCGACGAGCTCGCGCGTTTCCTCGGCGATGCTCGTGTCGGCCAGCAGACGTTCGGGATCCCAGATGTTGAACGTGTTGCCGCGGCCGTGGAAGAACGCCCATTTGTCGATCTTGGCACGGCGGCGAAAGAAGGTGGGCAGCACGAAGCGGCCGGCGCTGTCGAACGGCGCCGATTCCAGGTTGCCGAACGCATTGCCCGCCACGTTATAGTCCACCTGCTCCCCGCTATCTTCGGTCGCCAGCTCGCGCGGGTCGAGGCGCGCGTGCAGGATGCGGGGCCAGCTGACGTCGAACCCGACCAGACAGCCGTGCTGCGTGTCGCGCGCGATCAGGAGATCGCGTGCCTCCGCATTGCGCTCCAGCGCGCCGCGCAGCTTGGCAGGAACAGCGACACGCCCTTTGGCGTCCACCGCTTGCAGCCCGTAGCTCAGATAGAGTTCTCGGTCTGACACGCTGCCCCAGTTCGGCCGCGCAGCGTCGCCTTCCCCGCTGTCCTCACGATGCTGGCGCTTGCCAGTCGCGCTTCGGCTTCGCGGAGGAGGTGCTGCCCCCTCGATGCCTTGGTCGTACCAAATCCATCTTTGGCCCACAATGGGCTAACCTGGGTGAGAATGGGATTTGCCGCCACTTTTTCTCACACTGCCTGATACGGTCCCACCCAGGCAGCCAAAAACTGCCCGCGAGCGAGCGGCGGGATCGTGGGAGGAGATGGGAGAAGCCGCCGGAAAAGGCGTGCACGCGCAAGCCGCGCGCCCCTCGCCGGGACGCGTCGGTATCACCGGTCGGTCAGAAGCCTGCCGCTCAGGGCTGCAACGAAGCCGGGGGCTCCATCGGCGCGAGCTTGGCGGGCGGTGCGATGCTGTTGGTGGCGGCCGGCGCGATACCGAGTTCCGCCAGCGGCTCGCGGCCGGCGTCGGCCGTGCTCACGCCTTCGTCGGCACCGGTCATGTTGGCGACCGTTTCCACATTGGGAACGCCTACCGCGACGACTGGCGCATCGTTGCGCGCGGAGCTGACCAGCGCACTGGCGAGCAGGATGAGGATCAGCACGACGGCAAGGCCGGTCATGCCGACCCGCACGCGCTGCATCGCGCTCATCTGTTCACTGGCACCCGGCATGCTTGTGGAAGAACTACGCGAATCGTCCGCCACTGTCGACCTTTGGCGTCAGGCCGCAGCGGCGGTCGCCGGCACCAGCCCCTTCGCCGCCAGCCACTCCGGATTGTAGAGAGTGGAGAGGTAGCGAAAGCCGGTATCGCACAGGATGGTCACGACGCGGCTGCCCGCGCCGAGCTGCCGCGCAAGCCGCACCGCGCCCGCGACGTTGATGCCCGACGACAGCCCGACGCAGATTCCCTCCTCGTCCAGCAGGCGGCGGACCCATTCATAGCCCTCCGCGTCCGAAATCCGGAACTGGGTGTCGATCGGCGCGCCCTCCAGATTGGCGGTGATCCGCCCCTGGCCGATGCCCTCCGCGACCGAGCTTCCCTCCGACTTGAGCTCGCCACAGGCATAATATTCGTAGAGCGCCGCACCATGCGGATCGCTGAGCGCGATGGTGATGTTGGGATCACGCTCCTTGAGCGCCAGGCCGACGCCCGCCAGCGTCCCCCCCGTCCCGGCCGCGCAGGTAAAGCCGTCGATCCGCCCGTCCATCTGCTCCCAGATCTCAGGCGCGGTGCCGGTGATGTGCGCGCGGCGGTTGGCGATGTTGTCGAACTGGTTCGCCCAGATCGCGTTCGGGGTCTCCTCGGCGATGCGGCGCGAGGTGTGCACAAAGTGTCCGGGGTTCGAATAGGGCGCCGCCGGCACCAGCACGAGCTCGGCACCCAGCGCGCGCAGCGTGTCCATCTTCTCGCGGCTCTGCGTCTCCGGCATCACGATGATGGTGCGATACCCCTTTGCGTTGGCAACCAGCGCCAGTCCGATGCCGGTGTTGCCGGCCGTCCCCTCGACAATGGTGCCGCCGGGCGCGATCAGCCCGCGCGCCTCCGCATCCTCGATGATCGACAGCGCCGCGCGATCCTTCACCGAGGCACCGGGGTTCGCAAACTCGCACTTGCCATAGATTTCGGCGCCCGCGGCCTCGCTTGGACCTTTCAACAAGACGAGCGGAGTGTTGCCGATCAGGGCGAGCGAATGGGGAGCGGTGTGCATGGCCGCTACATGGGTCGTCCCCGCAGCGGGCACAAGCAAGCGATGCTAGGGACCGCCCAACCGCCGATGACGCCAAATTTGTTTTCCGGTTCGCATTAGGGCCCCGAACGCAATAGGGCGCGCCCCGGATACCAGAGGAATTAACGCATGAAGCTGTCGCACTCCCTCGCCGCGCTGGTCGCGTGCGCGCCTGCCGCCGCCGCGGCGCAAGAGGCCGCGCCGCCAACCAACGAGGTGGTGGTCACCGGCCGCGGGCTGGAAACCCCGGCAGAGGCGACCGTCGCGGTGGTGGAGATCGACCGCGCGCGCATCCTGTCGGAGGCGAGCCACCGGCTGGAGACGCTGCTCACCGACGTTGCCGGGCTGCAGCAGTTCCGCCGCGCCGACTCGCGCTCCTCGCATCCGACCGCGCAGGGGCTGTCCCTGCGCGGCATCGGCGGCAATGCGTCGAGCCGCGCGCTGCTGATCCTCGACGGCGTGCCGCAGTCCGATCCGTTCGGCGGGTGGGTGACCTTCCCCGCCTATGCGACCGACCGGCTGGGGCGCATCCGGGTGACTCGCGGCGGCGGCAGCGGCTTCTGGGGCCCGGGCGCACTCGCCGGCACGGTGGAACTGGAGAGCGCGACCCCCGACCAGCTCTCCCCACTCACCGGCAGCATTGCCTATGGCAGTCGCGATTCGGTGGAAGCGAACGGCTCGGCCACACTGGTGCGCGGCAGCGGCTTTGCGACGGTGTCCGGCGCCTACGCACGCGGCGATGGCTTTGTGCCGACCATCGCGGAAGACCGCGGCCCCGCCGACCGCGCGGCGCCCTATGAACAGGCGTCCGGCGCAATCCGCGCCGGCATCGGCATCGCCCCCGACACCGAGGTGCAGGTCAACGTCAGCGCCTTTTCCGACCAACGCGAGCGTGGCACCGCCTTCACCGAGAACAGCGGCGAGGGTGCGGACGCCAGCGTGCGGCTGGTGGGGCGTGGCCGCTGGGGCTGGTCGGCGCTCGGCTATGTCCAGACCCGCGCCTTCTCCAGCAGCTTTGCGAGCGTGGATGCGACCCGCACCACCGCCACCCAGTCGCTCGACCAGTATAACGTCCCCGCCACCGGCCTGGGCGCGCGGTTCGAGGTCGCGCCTCCAGTCGGCGCCGGATTGTCGCTGCGGCTGGGCGGCGACGTGCGCGCGGTGGAGGGCAAGACGCAGGAACGCTACACCTTTGTCGACGGCAGCCCGACGCGGCGGCGCGAGACCGGCGGCCGTACCCAGACGATGGGGCTGTTCGCGGACGGATCGGCGCAGTTGGGAGAACTCACCCTGTCGCTCGCCGGGCGCATCGACTGGTGGCGGATCGAGAATGGCCGGATCGAGGAACGCGCGCTGGCGGATGGCGCGGCGCTGACCGACACCGACTTCGCCGACCGCGACGGGAGCGAGGCGACCGGCCGCGCCGGCATCGCCTGGCAGGCGAGCGACGCCATTGCCGTGCGGGCCGCCGCCTACCGTGGCTGGCGCCTGCCCACGTTGAACGAGCTGTACCGCCCGTACCGGGTGGGAGCCGACGCGACCGCCGCCAATCCGGAGCTGGCTCCCGAGCGGCTGACCGGCGCGGAAGGGGGGATCACCCTCACCCCGCTGCCGGGCATGCAGCTGTCGGGCACCTTCTTCTGGAACCGCCTGGAGGATGCGATCGCCAATGTGACGGAAGGGCAAGGCCCCGGCACCTTCCCCGGCGTGGGCTTCGTCTCGGCCGCGGGCACCTATCGCGTGCGGCGCAACCTCGACGCGATCGAATCCAAGGGGTTCGAGCTGGACGCCTCCTACCGCCCCGGTCCGATCGGCGCGCGCGTCTCCTGGTCCCACACCGACCCGCGCGTCGAGGCCTCGGGTGCCGCCGCCGCGCTCGACGGGCTGCGGCCGGCGCAGACCCCGCGCGACCTGGTGTCGGCGACGGTGGACTGGCGGCAGGGCGACTGGGGCGCCGCGCTGACTCTGCGCCACGCCGCCCGCCAGTTCGAGGACGACGCCAACGAGGACGCGCTGGCGCCCGCGACCACGGTGGACGCCTTCTTTGCAGCGCCGATCAAGGCGGGCTTCTCGGTCGAACTGCGCGGCGAGAACCTGTTCAACGAGCGCGTCGAGACGGGCATCAGCGGTGCCGATATCATCGAACGCGCGTCGCCGCGGACACTGTGGCTGGGGCTGCGCTACCGGGGCTAACCGCGGCGCGCACCAGCAGCCCCGGGTGCAAGGGCACGCGCCCAGGCTCGCGTGCGCCCCTCCCGCTCGCGTGGTCTGTCGGAAGCAAAGCCTTTGCAGGAGCTTTTGTCGGGCTCCTGCCGCGGAAGGAGCCCGCCGCCACGAGTTCTGCACGCCGTTGGTCTGCGTGGGCTGGATCGCTGCCTGCGCGCAGATGCGGAGCGCTTCGACGGGGTCGTCCTGCCGCGGGCGAAGGTTCCGCAACGCCAGCGGATGCAGAAGAGAGGCTCGCGAGAGCGGGCGAAGCGCCGCCCCACGCGCCGCAACGTCAGCGAGGCCCCTGCGCAAGACGCGTCGGCTCTCTCAAAAGCTGCCCCATTCCTGCGCACGCGTGGATCCGGCGCCATGCAGAACCGCGGCTCGCGCGTAACGCCCTGACCCCGTCTGCCCTGGAGTAGGAGAAAGGCCGTTTGCAGTCGTCAGACTGCAAACGGAGCACGGCAGAAGATACTTGCCGTTCGCTCGGGGGTAGCAGAATGGCAGCTCAGCATGCCGCTCCGTGTTTCAGCACGGGCAGGCGCTCAGGCGCGCGCGCGGCCCTGTCCGCCAGGTATCCGTACAGGCGCCGGAGGTTCGATGGCGCGATGCGCCGGGGCGCCGCCTGGCCCGGAGCCCGGCGGGCGTCAGAATTCCGCACATTCCTGCGGCTTGTCACGAATGTGTCGGAGTTGGCGACTGTCGGCTCCGCGGTGCTGGTCTTCAGGCTGCAGTGGTCGCCGGAGTTCGTGGCGGCGGCGAACCGGACGCGAGCCGGCCACGGATTGCACCTCCGTGCGGCGCTCCTTGCGATCTGCTTCCTGGTCTCGCTTGGTACTGGACGGCAGCCGGCGGGGCGCAAGCTGGAGAAATCTTCCGGATTGGCCCCTCTGCCGGTCGTCGGCGCTCCGGAGCTTGCACCATGCGCATCGCCTGTTGCGAGGTCATCGGGGCGATGCGCCGAAAGATCGCGCCCCGTCCGACAGGCTGCCCGGCACCGCTTTGCGGTCTCCCCAACCGCAAAGCGCCCGCGCGGGGATTCCGCGCGGGCGCCTTTCGCTCGCTTTCTGGTCCGGGTCGCCGGATCAGAAGTCGTTGCGGTACTGCTCGTTGCCGACGAACCCAAGCTTGGTCACGTTGGACCGCTTGATGATCGCGAGAACGCCGTCCACCACCTCGTAGCGGGCGGCGGCGTCGGGCTGGAAGTGCAGTTCCGGCTCCGGCGACATCGCCGCGGTCTGATCGAGGTACTGACGCAGCGTCACCTCGTCGACGGTGGCACCGTTCCAGGTGACCACGCCGTCGGCCGAGATCGCGACCTTGTTCTTTTCCGAATCGACCACGTTCTGGTTGTTCGGATCCGGCTGGGGCAGATCCACCTTCACCGCATGCGTCTGGATCGGGATAGTGATGATGAACATGATGAGGAGCACGAGCAGGACGTCGATCAACGGCGTCGTGTTCATTTCCATCATCGGCTCGCCGTCATCGCGGCCGCCACTCATTGCCATGTGAGACTACTCCTCGATTACGCCGGCATCAGAGACGGGGGCTGGCGCCCGGCTCCGGCTCCGAGATGAAGCCGACCTTGGCAAAGCCCGCCGACTGCATCGTGTAGATGGTGCCGCCGATGCAGCGATACGGCGTGTTCACGTCCCCACGGATGTGCACCTCGGGAAGCTCGACGCCCGGAGCGTTCGGGCCACCCTGGCGCGCAACTTCGTCTTCCAGCTTCTTCACGGCGCGCTCGCGCAGTTCGCCGCTGCTGACCGGAGTGAGGTTCCAGTAGACCTGGCACTCGCTGCCGGTGCCGCGGATGGAAAGCGACACATTCTCCGGCTTGGTCGTCGTCGGCTCGAACTCCACCTTCGGGAGCTGCAGTTCGACCGACTGGACCACCACCGGCACCGCGATCAGAAAGATGATCAGAAGCACCAGCATCACGTCCACGAGCGGCGTGGTATTGATGTCCGAAAGCGGCTTTTCGTCGGATCCGGCGCCGCCAACACTCATCGCCATAAGGCTATCCTATTCTCGTTTTCGTCACGTGATCCGCCGGGCCAACCGGCCCGGCGGGCAGGTGTCGTTTTTACGAACGGGGCGGCACGCCACCGGTCTGGCCGGCGGTGGTGGTGCCCGTCACCGGCTTGGTCGCAGTCACGGCCGGCTTGGAAGCAACGGTGCCCTTGCCGGCGAGCGCCGGACGGACGGCGCCGTTCGAAGCCAGGAAGCCCAGCACGTCGTTCGAGAAGGCCGACAGGTCCTCTGCGATCGACTTGTTGCGGCGCTGCAGCCAGTTGTAGGCGAGCACGGCGGGAACCGCGACGACCAGACCGATGGCGGTCATGATCAGCGCTTCACCGACCGGGCCGGCGACGTCGCCGATGGCGGCCTGACCGGCAGCACCGATCTTCACCAGTGCGCGGTAGATGCCGACCACGGTGCCGAACAGACCGACGAACGGCGAGGTCGCGCCGACGGTCGCGAGGAACGCGAGGCCCGCACCGAGCTTCGAGTTGATCGCGGCTTCCGAACGCGCCAGCGAGCCGTGCAGCCAGTCATGCGCTTCGACCGGGTCGGTCAGCTTGGCGTGCTGCTCCTGAGCGGCGAGGCCGTCGTCGACGATCTGACGATAGGCCGAGTTCTTGTCGAGCTTGGCGGCGCCTTCGCGCAGCGAGTTCGACTGCCAGAACGACGCACGGACGCGCTTCGCCTGGTTGATGATCTTCTGCTGCTCGAACAGCTTGGTGAAGAGGATGTAGAACGAGCCGACCGACATGATGACCAGGATCGCGAGCACGGTCCAGGCGATGGCACCGCCCTGCTGCAGCGCTTCCCAGAAGCCGAAGTTCGGAGCGCCGGCAGGAGCCCCGGCAGCAAAGATGTTGGTGAGCATTGTGAGATGTATCCCTTACAGAAGCATGCGCGAATGGTTCTAAGGTGCCCGGCGCCGCGGCGCCGGGCCTTGGTCGATTATTGGTCTTCGAGCTTCCAGGTCACGCTGAGCGGATAGGACGAGGCGACCGGATTGCCCGCTGCGTCCTGTGCCGGCGTGAACCGCACACGGCTCTTGGAGATCCGGCACGTCGTCTGGTCCAGCGCGGAGTTTCCGCTCGAGGAGGTGACGACGCAATCGGTCACTCGGCCATCGGTGCCCACGGTCAGCTTCGCGCTGACCCGACCTTCGGCGCCCTCGCGAACGGCCGACGGCGGATATGCATCACGACCGAAGAACTGGCCCGGATTGCCCTTCAGGCCCGCCTTCTTGCTGATCGCAGGCGGAGCCGGCGGCGCAGGCGGAGCCGGCGGCGCGGGCGGCGCTGCGACCGGGACCGGATTGTAGGTCGGCGGCGGGGTCGTCACCGACTGGATGACCACCGGCGGCGGCGTCTGCACGCGCACGATCGGCGGCGGCGTCACCACCGGCGGCGGCGACTGCGGCGGCTGATCCGGCGGCGGCGGTGGCGGCGGCGGAACTTCCTCAGGCGGGGGCGGCGGCTCGACGATGTCGAACGTATCCAGGTCCTCCACCTGCTTCTTCACGTACTTGTACGCGAGACCAGAGATAAATGCGTACCCAATGAGCACGTGCAGCAACGCCACGACGGCGATTGCAACGATGCGCCCAGGACCCGCTTTTTGATCAGCATAGGCCATTCAGCAACAAAACTCCTTTAGCCTCACCGAATGATGCGGAGCGCGTTCGCAACCGCGACCTTGCATCCGCACCATCGCCGTAGCGCTGCTGGGAACACCGCCGATTCTCTATCGTGGCACTTTCCGGGACGCAAACGCTTTGTCGCACGCAACAAAAGTGCAACATCCCCTACCGGCGCCAGTCTCTTGAATCGGTCTAGGTCGATGCTGCAAGATCGCGTAGATGCTGGCAACCATGTTTCGACTTTCTTCACTCTCCGCATGCGCAGCACTGGCGCTTGCCACCCCCGCCTCCTTTCCCGCGCTTGCGCAGCAGAATGCGGCCGCAGCGCAGGATAGCGCGCCCTATGCCGAGGTCGCGGATCTGGTGCTCCAGGCACCGCTGGTGATCGACGTGACGGTCCGCAGCGCCGCCCGGATCAAGGGTCAAGAGGCCGCTGGAGTCGCCGCCAATGCCGCACGCTTCTACGTCGAGGCGGACGTCGGCGCGCTGATCCGCGGATCGGGCGCGATGCCCGCCCGAATCGGCTATCTCGTTGACGTGCCCCTGGATTTTCGCGGCCGCGCGCCGAATCTGAAGAAGGCCCGCGTGCTGATCTTTGCGCGCCCGGTCGCAGGGCGTCCCGACCAGGTGCAGCTCGTCCAGCTCGACGCCCAGCGCAGCTGGAGCCCGGCGCTCGACCAGCGCGTGCGCGGTGTCGTGCGGGAGGTTCTCGACCCGGCTGCCCCCCCGGCGATTACTGGGATCGGCAACGCATTCCACGTCGTCGGCACGCTGCCCGGCGAGGGCGAGACCCAGATCTTCCTGAAGACCGAAACCGGCGACCCGGTGTCGCTGCTGGTTCTGCGCCGCCCGAATCAGCCGCAGCGCTGGGCCGTCTCGTTCGGCGACATCGTCAACGAGGATGCAGGCCCGCCCCAGCCCGATACGCTGGGCTGGTATCGACTCGCATGCGGGCTTCCGCGCCGCTTGCCGGCGTCGGCGCTGGAGACGCAGGAGGGCGACAATGCGCGACTCGCGTCCGAGGACTACCAGTTCGTGCTGCGCGCGCTGGGCCCCTGTCGGACCGCACCCGCCCCAGCCTTCTGATCCGAAAGCTCCCGCGGCGGCGCTCAGGCGCCGTTGCGGGCCAGGTTCACGAAATCGCGTTCGAACCGGCGCAGGTTCGCGCCCCCGTCGACGAACAGCAGCTGGCCGGTGGTGGCGCGCGCATGCGCCAGATACAGTACCGCATCCGCAATGTCGTCCGGCTCCGGCAGGCAGGCGAGCGGCATCAGCCCGGCGAGTCGCTCCACCTGCTGTGCCGAATAGTCCGAGGTCGGCATCGTCAGCCCGGGCGCGACGCCGTTGACGCGGACCTTGGGCGCAAGGGCAAAGGCGAGCGTTCGCGTGATCTCCGCCAGCGCCTGTTTTGACACCGAATAGGCCAGCTGATCCGCCGGCGGCTGCACGACGCGCTGGTCCAGGATGTTGACCACGCTCGCGCCGTCCTGCCCGGCCTGGCCAGCGACCGCCGCCGCCAACGCGAAAGGCGCGGCTGCGTTCACCGCAAAGTGCCGGGTCAGCGCGTCCATGCTCGGCATCGCGGCATCGTCCGCGCGGAAACAGGACGCATTGTTGACCAGCAGCGCGATCGGACGGCCGAAGTGGCGGGTGACCGCCGGCACCAGCGCCTCGACCGCTTGCGCGTCCGAGAGCTCGGCCACGAAGCGCCGCCAGGGCGCGCCCGCGGCTTCCAGTCGCGCCAGCAGATCCGCCTCCGGCTCTCCGTCGCCGCTTGCGTGGAGCGCGAGCGCATAGCCCGCCTCCCCCAGCCGGGCCGCGATCTGCGCACCCAGCCGCCGGCAGCTGCCGGTCACCAGCGCGAGCGGGCGATCCGCGGCAGCCGCGCTCACGGACGGTAACGGACCAGCCGGATCCCGATCGACTCGCCTGCCTCGGCAATGGCGAGCTTGACGATCACCACTTCCACCCGCTGCACGCGCGGGTCCGAGATGAACAAGGTGCGTGCAATATGGTCCGCAACCCCTTCGATCAGCGTGAAATGCACGCCCTGGGGCAGCGCTTCGCTGGCGGCATGCTTCAGGTCGAGATAGCTTTTGGAGGCCGACAGCGGCGTGTCGGGCGCGAAATGCTCGGGGCAGTCCAGGTCCACCGTCATGGAGATGCGCAGCGGCTGCGGCAGGTGCGTCTCCTCCGAATAGACGCCGGTCAGCACCTGCACTTCGAAGTCATGTACCTGCAGTTGAAGAAGGTCGCGCACCGGTTGGGGTTCCTTATGGTTCGCCGCCGTCCCTAGCAGATGGACGCTCGATCGAAAGCCGCTGGCGCAGGCGCGCCTGCGATTCAGCTTTGCGTCCGCAGGCGCGGGAGCTAAAGGCGCGCGCCCGCCAGTCCGCCGGGCAGGAGTTGTCCGTTCCCGTGACCTATGTCGTGCCGCTTGCCCAGATCGCCCCGGACCAGGTCGAGGCGCTGCTCGATCGCGCCTTTGGCCCTGGTCGGCACGCGCGCACCGCCTATCGCGTGCGCATCGGCACCCAGGCGCTTGCCGATCTCAGCTTTGCGGCACTCGACGACGACGGCGGGCTGCTCGGCTCCATCCAGTGCTGGCCGGTGGCGCTTGCCTGCGACGCAGGCGATCGGGTGGCGATGGTGATGGTGGGGCCCGTGGCGGTGGAGCCGGCGGTGCAGCAGGGCGGCATCGGCCGCATGCTGATGCGCCACATGCTCGATGCCGCAGATCGCGGTGCCGACTCGCTGCCGCTGATGCTGATCGGCGATCCGGAATATTACGGACGCTTCTTTGGCTTCGATGCGGCGAAGACCAGCGGATGGCGCCTCCCCGGGCCGTTCGAGGCGCATCGGTTGCTGGCGCGCGGCTCGGCCGTGCCCGACTGCGCAGGTGTGCTCCAGGCGCGACCGCTGCCTGGCTGAACGTCGTACGGGCTTGCGCCAGCGGCGCCGGACCGCCATCGAAGGGGCGTATGCCGATGCGCCCGCTCCCCGACCTCGCCGCCCTCTCGCTCGCAGAGATTGCGCAGCTGATGGAAGAGGACCGGCTGCCCCCGGTCGAGCGCTGGAATCCGGAGCATTGCGGCGAGAGCGGCATGACCATCGCGCGCGACGGCCGCTGGTTTCACGAAGGCGCGCCGATCACGCGCGAATCGATGGTGCGGCTGTTCTCCACCATCCTGCGTCGGGAGCCGGATGGCGGCTATGTGCTCGTGACCCCGGTCGAGAAGCTGTCGATCACGGTCGAGGATGCGCCCTTCGTCGCGAGCGAGGTGCGCGCCGAGGGCGAAGGCAGCGACAGCCGGCTGATCTTCCGCCTCAACACCGGCGAGCTGGTGCTGGCCGATGCCGCCCATCCGCTGCGCTTCGAAAAGGGTCCCGACGGTCCCCTCCCCTATCTGGTGGTGCGGGGCGGCATGGACGCGCGGATTGCCCGCCCCGTTTATTATGAACTCGTCGACCGGGCGCTGGCGCGGGAGGGGCAGGATCCCGTCCCCGGCGTCTGGAGCGCGGGCAGCTTCTTTCCGCTCGACGCCGCATGACCCTGGCCGAACGGCTGCGCCAGGCTTTGGCGCAGCCCAGTGACACCCCGCTCCTGACCGGTGATTTCGATCACGACGAGATGGCGGCCATGCAGTGGCGCGAGGCGGCAGTCCTGGTCGCGGTCACCGATCGCGCAGAACCGGGCGTGCTGCTGACGCAGCGTACCACCACCTTGCGCAACCATGCCGGCCAGATCGCCTTTCCGGGTGGCCGCATCGACCCGGAGGATCCCGATCCGGTCGCAGCGGCGCTGCGCGAGGCGGAGGAGGAAGTGGCGCTGCCGCGTGCGGCCGTGGAGGTGGTGGCCAGCCTCGACCGGTATCGCACGGCGACCGGCTTCACCGTCACGCCGGTGGTGGGCGTAGTTGCGCCCGACCTGCCGCTTGCGCCCAGTCCGGGTGAGGTCGCTGCGGTATTCGAAGTGCCGCTCGCCTTTGTGCTCGACGCGGCGAACTACGCGAAAGGCCACGCCACCTGGCGCGGCCGCGAACGGCATTACTACGAAATCTGGTTCGAAGGCTGGAGGATATGGGGCGCTACGGCAGCCATGCTGGTCAATCTGTCGCGGAGGCTGGCGTGGACGCGCTGACCCTGCCCACCGCCGACTGGCAGGCCCGCGCCGGCCTGAGCGAACTCGCCCGCGCCCTCGGCGGCGACCTTGGTGAGGCACGCTACGTCGGGGGCGCCGTCCGGGACACGCTGCTTGGGCTGCCCGTTGCCGATCTCGACGTGGCGACCGCCCATGGTCCGCAGAGCGTGCTCGCGCGACTGAAGGAGGCGGGCATTCGTGCGGTCCCCACCGGCCTGCAGCACGGCACGATCACCGCAGTTCTCGAAAGCGGCCCGGTCGAGGTGACGACGCTGCGCCGCGACGTCGCGACAGATGGCCGCCACGCCACCGTCGCGTTTACCGACGACTGGCGGGAGGATGCGGCGCGGCGCGACTTCACCATGAACGCGCTCTATGCGGACATGGCGACCGGAAGGGTCACCGATTACTTCGAGGGGGTCGCCGACCTGCGCGCCGGCCGGGTGCGCTTCATCGGGGATCCGCTGCGTCGCATCGCCGAGGATCACCTGCGCATCCTGCGCTTCTTCCGCTTTCTAGCGCGCTTCGGCGACACGCCCGATCCGGAAGGTCTTGCCGCCTGCATCGCTCGCGCCAACGACCTGATGGCGCTGTCGCGCGAACGGGTGTCCGACGAGCTGCTCAAGCTGCTGGTCGCGCGCTCCGCAGTTGAGGTGGTGGGCTTGATGCAGGCACAAGGCATCTTCGTGCCCGTGCTGCCGGAGATCGACGCCGGCGGTGTTGCGCGCCTGGGTCGCCTGGCTGCGCGCGAAACCGCCTGCGGCATCGCCCCCGATGCGATCCGCCGCCTGGTCGCACTGGTACCTGCAGAGGCACTCGAGGCGGTCGGCGCCCGGCTGAAGCTCTCCAACATGCAGCGCAAGCGACTGGCGCTTGCGGCTGGCACGGACGGCCTCGGCTCACCGCGCGCGCTCGCCTATCGCATCGGCACCGAAGGCGCGGTCGACCGGCTGCTGCTCTCGAATGCGGAGGATGCCGCCGGCGCGGTGGCGGACCTGCTCGACTGGGTGCGGCCACAGTTTCCGCTCACCGGCGGCACGCTGGTAGCGCGCGGGGTCGGCAAGGGCCCGGACGTGGCACGTCTGCTGCGGCGGATCGAGGACCAGTGGATCGCCGAGGGCTTCCCCGACGCCGCCCGAGTCGAAGCGCTGATGCAGGGGGAACTGGATCAGCGGTTGCGTTCGACCAGCAGCTGATAGGCAGCATCGGCGTCGAGCGGGCGGGCGTACAGATAGCCCTGCCCGTAATCGCAGCCGAGCGCCCCCAGCGTCTGCTCCAGCTCCAGCGTCTCGATCCCCTCGGCGGTCGTGCGCATGCCCAATGTCTGCGCCAGGCTCAGCACCGCGCGCACGATCGCCACCTTGTCGCGGTTGGCGAGCATGCCCGAGACGAAGCTGCGGTCGATCTTGAGCAGGTCGATCGGCAGGCTCTGGAGATAGGCCAGGTTGGAATAGCCAGTGCCGAAATCGTCCATCGCGAGGGTGGTGCCGAGCGACTTCAGCGCGCGCAGCGTGTCGGCTGTATGATCGCGGTCGCTGACGATCGCGCTTTCGGTAAGCTCGATCGTCAGCCGGCGCGGCGCGAGCCGGTGGCGAGCGAGCGTGCGTTCGACCAACCCCACCATGTTGTCGCGCTGAAGCTGGACGGCGGACAGGTTAACCGCAACCGCGACGCCGCAATCCCCGCCGTGGGTCTGGTCCCAGCTCGCCAGCGTCCGCATCGCTTCGTCCAGCGCCCAGCGGCCGAGCGGGACGATCAACCCCGCCTCCTCCGCCACCGGGATGAAGCGGGTCGGCGAGATCTCTTCCCCCGCCTCGGTCCGCCAGCGCGCAAGCGCCTCCAGCGAGACGATACGGCCTGTGGCGAGATCGCAGATCGGTTGGAAGTTGAGGTGGAGCTCACCCGCCTCGATCGCGCGCCGCAGCTCCGTCTCGATCGAGAATTCGGCGCGCATCACGTCCAGGGCTTCGGACCGATAGATTTCCGGAAAGCCCGTGCGCTTGGCGCGCTTCGCGGCGAACTGCGCGTGGCGGACCAGATCCTCATGGTCGCCCGACAGGCTCGCACCCAGTGCGATGCCGATCGAGCAGCCAATGCGCACTTCGAAATCGGACAGGCTGAACGGGCTTGCCAGTGCGCCGCGGATGCGCTCGGCGACTTCGACCGCGTCGTCGTTGCGCTCCACCCCGGCGAGAAGAATCGCGAACTCGTCGCCGCCGGTGCGCGCCAGCACGTCCGGCTGGCGCAGCGCCCCCTTCAGGCGACGTGCGACCGAAATGAGCAATTCGTCGCCGACGATGCCCCCCAGGCACGCGTTGATGCGGCTGAACCGATCGAGGTTGAGGGCGAGGACCGCGTGGTGCGCGCGCCCACCCTTCGCCAGAACCTCTTCCAGCCGATCCTCGAAGCCGGCGCGATTGGGCAGTCCGGTAAGCGCATCGATCGCCATTTCACGGCGCAGGCTGTGTTCGGTACGCTCTTCGGGCGTGCGGTCGATCAGCGACACCAGGCAGCGGCGCAAGGCGGTACCGGCACGCCGGGTCAGCACGACACGATAATAGCGCGCGTCAACGGCCTGCCCCAGCGTCCAGTCGAACGCTTCCCGCGGCACATCGCCCTCCAGGAAGCGGTGAATGCGGGCGCGCATGTCGCTGCAGTCGAGCGCACCCGCGGGCCCCGCATCCGCGTCGATATTCCGGAAGGCCGTGTTGACTCGAACCAGCGTCACCCGCTCGTCGCGCAGGGCAGCGACCGCCGCCGGCATCGGCAACACGTCCAGGAGCGGCGGTTCGCTCGCCATGGCTTCCCCTCTGCTCCCGCTCGCCGGCTGCCGATGATCGGCAACCTCCCCCCAAGTAGAACGCATTCGCGAAAGCAGCACCATCGAAGTCGGGTGTAGCTGCCGACTCTTAACGCTGCGTTGCGCCGGGCGAGATCAGGCGAACCGATTGTCGCGCGGGAACCCTGTTGGCGGCATGCGCCCGGCAGCACCGCGCGCGGCACGCCAGGGGCTCAGGTCCGCTTCGGTGCGGACCCGTCCGGTCTCGCCCCCCATGGTCCAGCTGAGCCCGTCGCTGAAGCGCAGGGTGCGCACGTCCGACAGGCCGCCGTCCCGGAAGCGCTGCAGCTGCACCCCCTGCCCGCGCGCCAGCTCGGCCACTTCGGTCAGCGGAAACACCACCAGCTTGCGGTTGTCGCCGATCGCCGCGACATAATCGTCCTCGGGCAGGATCGGCCGGATAACCCGCAGCCGTGCCCCGGTGCGCGGCGTCATCACCTGCTTGCCCTTGCGAGTCTCGGCGATCACGTCGGCAATGCGCACGATGAAGCCGCGCCCGTCGCTCGCGGCCAGCAACAGCCGGTCGGACTGCGCCGCTCGCAGGAAGCCCGCGATCTCCGCATCGCCATCGACGTCCACCATCGCGCGCACCGGCTCGCCAAAGCCGCGCCCGCCCGGCAGCTTGTCGGCACCCAGCGTGTAGAAGCGGCCCGCGTCGGTCGCGAGCAGCAGCTTGTCGGTGGTGTGGGCGTGGAACGCGTAGAGCGGCCCGTCGCCTTCCTTGAACTTCAGCGTCTCGGCCGCGGCAAGGTCATTGTGGCCCTTCAGCGCGCGGATCCAGCCGCGGCGGGAAAGCACGACCGTGATCGGCTCGCGCTCGATCATCGCCTCCAACGGGATCTCGCGCGCGGGCGCCGCTTCCTCGACGGTGGTGCGGCGCTTGCCGAGCGCAGTCTCCGGGCCATAGCGATCGCGCAGCTTGGCCATGTCGCGCTTCAGCCGGGTGCGCTGGCGCGCTTCGGAGCCCAGCAGCGACGTGAGCTCCGCCTTTTCCTTCTCCAGCTCGCCCCGCTCGCGCCGGAGCTCCATCTCCTCCAACCGGCGCAGCGAACGCAGCCGCATGTTGAGGATCGCCTCGGCCTGGCGGTCGGTGAGCTGGAATTCCGCCATCATCACCGCCTTGGGCTCGTCCTCGGTGCGGATGATCTCGATCACCCGGTCGAGGTTGAGGAAGGCGATGATATAGCCGTCGAGCAGTTCCAGCCGGTCGGCGATCTTGGCGAGGCGGTGTTCGGAGCGCCGGCGCAGCACCACGAACTGGTGGTCGACCCAAGCCTTCAAAACCTCGCGCAGGCTCATCACCCGCGGTGTGCGCGTCGCGTCGAGCACATTGAGGTTGAGCGGCACGCGGGTTTCCAGGTCGGTGAGCCGGAACAAGCCGTCCATCAGCGTCGCCGGATCAACAGTGCGGCTGCGCGGCTCCAGCACGACGCGGATCTCCGCATCCGATTCGTCGCGGATGTCGCTCAGGATCGGCAGCTTCTTGTCGTTGATGAGGGTCGCGACCTGCTCGATCAGCTTGCCCTTGGCGACGCCATACGGGATTTCGGTGATGACGATGCGGAACCCACCGCCTTTCTCGCGCTCCACGTCCCAGCGCGCCCGTACGCGAAAGCCGCCCCGGCCGGTGGCATAGGCCTCGGCGATGGCCGCTGGTGTATCGACGACGATACCGCCGGTCGGGAAGTCCGGCCCCTTCACATGCGCCAGCACCGCCGCGTCGTCCGCCTCCGGCTGATCGACCAGCATGGTCGCGGCATCGAACAGTTCGGCGGCATTGTGCGGCGGGATGGAGGTCGCCATGCCCACCGCGATGCCGGCGGCGCCATTGGCGAGCAGGTTGGGGAACAGCCCGGGGAACAGCTCCGGCTCCTGCTCCTCGCCATTGTAGGTGGGGCGGAAATCGACCGCGTCCTCATCGAGGCCCGCCATCAGGTCGATCGCAACCTGAGTCAGCCGCGCCTCGGTATAGCGATAGGCTGCGGCATTATCGCCGTCGATGTTGCCGAAATTCCCCTGCCCGTCGACCAGCGGATAGCGCAGCGCGAAATCCTGCGCCAACCGCACCATCGCGTCATAGACCGACTGATCGCCGTGCGGGTGATACTTGCCGATCACATCGCCGACCACGCGCGCGCACTTCTTGTAGCCCGCCGCCGGATCCAGTCGCAGCAGCCGCATCGCCCACAACAGCCGACGATGCACCGGCTTCAGCCCGTCGCGCAGATCGGGCAGCGAGCGCGCGGTGATCGTGGAGAGCGCATAGACGAGGTAGCGCTCGGACAGGGCACTGTCGAACGGGGCATCGACGATCGCGTCGAACGGGTCCTTGAAGTCGGTCGCCATCGCCGCCGCGGATAGCAGGCGCGCCCCTTGTTCCACAACCGTTCCGTGACGGGTACACCGTTGGTCGCTATGCCGCGACGCCTGATTGCGACGCGGGGTCACCTCCGCTATAGGCGCCGCAATCCCGCCCCGGCAGCACGCAAGCGCGCGCGCTTCCGGGGCCGATCGTTTTGGAAGGGTTCCGCACATGGCTCGCCGCCGCCAGATCTACGAGGGCAAGGCCAAGATCCTGTACGAGGGCCCCGAGCCCGGCACGCTGATCCAGTATTTCAAGGACGACGCCACCGCGTTCAACGCCCAGAAAAAGGGCACGATCAACGGCAAGGGCGTGCTCAACAACCGCATTTCCGAGCACGTCTTCACGCTGCTCGGCCAGATCGGGGTGCCGACCCACTTCATCCGCCGCCTCAACATGCGCGAGCAGCTGATCCGCCAGGTCGAGATCGTCCCGATCGAGGTCGTGGTGCGCAACGTGGTCGCCGGCTCGCTGTCCAAGCGCCTGGGCATCGAGGAGGGGCAGCAGCTGCCCCGCACGATCGTCGAATATTACTACAAGGACGATGCGCTCGGCGACCCGATGGTCACCGACGAGCATATCCTGGCGTTCGGCTGGGCCGCGCAGGACGAGTTGCACGACATGGCCGACATGGCGATTCGCGTGAACGACTTCCTGGCGGGCCTGTTCGCCGGGATCGGCATCCGCCTGGTCGACTTCAAGCTCGAGTTCGGTCGCATCTGGGAAAACGACTTCAGCCGGATCATCCTGGCCGACGAGATCAGCCCCGATGGCTGCCGCCTGTGGGACATGGTCACCAACGAGAAGCTCGACAAGGATCGCTTCCGTCGCGACCTGGGCGGCGAGGTCGAGGCCTATCAGGAAGTGGCGCGCCGGCTGGGCCTGCTTCCCGAGGGCGGCGACACCGCCGTGCTCGACATGGAAACCCATCGCAAGAAGCGCGGCCGCTAAGCCCTTTGCGCCCCGGCAGCGCTTGCCTGGCAGGCACGCCGGGGCCATAGGCGCCCGCAACCACACCACTCCAAGCATTGCCCCGAGGTCCCATGAAACTCCGCATCATCGTGACGCTCAAGAACGGGGTGCTCGACCCGCAGGGCAAGGCGATCCAGCACGCGCTGGGCTCGCTTGGCTTTGACGGCGTCGCCGATGCCCGCGTCGGCAAGCTGATCGAGCTGGAGGTCGCCGACGACACCAGCGACGAGGCCGTCGACCAGATGTGCCGCAAGCTGCTCGCCAACACGGTGATCGAGAACTACCGCATCGAACGCCAGGACGCGGTGGCGTGAAGACCGCAGTCGTCGTCTTCCCGGGCTCGAACTGCGACCGCGACATTGCGGTTGCGCTCGAACAGGTGACCGGCCGGGCGCCGGCGATGGTGTGGCACGGCGACACCGATCTGCCCGACGGCATCGGCCTGGTCGCGGTTCCCGGCGGCTTCTCCTACGGCGATTATCTGCGCTCCGGCGCGATCGCCGCGCGCTCGCCGGTGATGCGTGCCGTCGTCGAGGCCGCCGGCCGCGGCCTGCCGGTGCTCGGCATCTGCAACGGCTTCCAGATCCTGACCGAAACCGGCCTGCTCCCCGGCGCGCTGATGCGCAACTCGCGGCTGAACTTCGTGTGCCGCGACGCGCCGCTGACGGTCGCCAACGCCACCTCGCGCTTCACCCGCGGCTATGCCGAGGGCGAGACGGTGACCATCCCGGTCGCCCACCACGACGGCAACTACTTCGCCGACGACGCGACGCTCGACCGGCTGGAGGGCGAAGGCCAGGTCGCGTTCCGCTATGCCGGCGTCGTCAACGGTTCGGCGCGCGACATCGCGGGCGTGTTGAACGCGAAGGGCAACGTGCTTGGCATGATGCCGCACCCCGAGCGCCGCGTCGAAGCCGCCCACGGCGGCACCGATGGCCGCCGCCTGTTCGAGGGATTGGTCGAAGCGCTCGCCTGAGCGGGCGCTTCTCCCCTCACGCCTTCAGCCGGAACGGCGAGAAGTTCGTTCCCCGGTCGAACAGGTCCACGCCCTCGGCGCGCTTGAGCCGATTGACCACCGCATAGGTGACCGGCGTCAGCACCACTTCCCAGCCGACCTTCAGCGCCCAGTTGGTCACCATCACCGTCAGCACCTGCGAGATCGGCCACACCCCCAGGAAGGCGGCCGGATAGAAGATCAGGCTGTCGGCCCCCTCCCCCACGATGGTCGAGCCGATGGTGCGTGCCCACAGCATGCGTCCTTCGGTCAGGAGCTTCATCCGCGCCATCACATAGGCGTTGACCAGCTCGCCGACCCAAAAGGCCGCGACCGAGGCCAGGACGATCCGCGGCACCTGGCCGAACACCGCCTCATAGGCCGCCTGTCCTTCCCAACCGGGCGCGGGCGGCAGCGCCACGACGACCGCCGCCATCAGCGCCATGAACAGCACTGCGGCGAACCCCACCCACACGCAGCGCCGCGCGCGTGCAAAGCCATAGACTTCGGTCAGCACGTCGCCGAGCACATAGGAGATCGGGAAGAACAGGATACCCGCCCCGAACACGAAGCCGCCGAGCGGCCCCTCGCCGGGGATCGTCGCGACCTTGCCCGCGCCCAGCACGTTGGAGAGCAGCAGGATCGCGACAAACGCCGCCATTGCGAAGTCGTAGAAGCGGAAACCGGACACGCTGCGCGCGTCCGCGGGTACCGGCGTCATGCTGCCTTGTCCCTTGAAAACCAGGTGGCGGGGTTATGAGGATGGTTCCGCTTCGGCGCAATGCGCGCTATCGGAACTGTGCGTGCGCCCGTAGCTCAGTTGGATAGAGCGCGAGCCTTCTAAGCTTGAGGCCGCTGGTTCGAATCCAGCCGGGCGCACCATTGTTTTCTGCGGGTAATTGGTGGCCTGTGATCCGAACAGGCCTCGCGCGACGAGGGCGAGTTTGGGCGCGCCTAGCCAAGCCGGCGATATGGGATCGATCTACGCGGGTCCTAGAATCACCGCATGCCGTTGATGGCGAAACTCGAACCGCGGGACCCGAGATGAACGCTCATCCTGGTTCACAAGGGCGCCGCCGCCGGCTGAACCGCAAGCTCGCCGCATCTGGCTTTCCGTGGCCCCGCGCCCAATCGTTCGGAAAAAGGGGAGGATCGACATGCGGTTTCATACGCTCGTGGTGGCGCTGGCGGGTGTTGGCGCGACGTCCGCCGCGCTGGGGACGGAGCCGGCCAGGTTTAGCCGCTTCAGCTACGAGGGACGGTCGCAGGAACGGGTAAAGGTTGGTCCTGGACAGTACCGGAACCCGATCCTCTCGGGCTATTACCCCGACCCGTCGATCACGCGGGTGGACGACACCTATTACCTCGTTCTCTCCTCTTTCGCGCATTATCCCGGCCTGCCGATCTTCCGGTCGAAGGATCTGGTGAACTGGACTCAGATCGGCAATGCGATCGACTGGCCGGAGCAGCTCGACTTCTCGGGCATGCAAACGTCGCAGGCAGTGTTCGCTCCCGACATCTCCTTCCACAACGGCGTTTTCTACATCGCCAGCACCTGCGTCGGATGCGGCGGCAATTTCGTCATCACCGCAAAAGATCCGGCGGGTCCGTGGTCGAACCCGACGTGGTTGCCGTTCGAGGGCATCGATCCGTCGATCTACTGGGAAGGTGATCGCGCCTATATCGTCAACAATCGGGCGCCGGCGGAACCGGCCCGTTACAACGGGCACCGCGCGATCTGGACCCAGGAGTTCGATTGGCGGGTCGGCAAAATGGTGGGCGAGAGTACCCAGTTGGTGAACGGCGGCGTCGACCTGGCCACAAAGCCGGTGTGGATCGAAGGCCCGCACATCCTGAAGAAGGACGGCTGGTACTATCTGACGGCGGCAGAGGGTGGCACCGGCGTCAACCATTCGCAGGTGGTGCTGCGATCCCGGCAGCTGCGTGGCCCCTATGTCCCGTTCGCGGGCAATTCGATCCTGACCCAGCGCGATCTCGATCCCGCGCGGCCAAACCCGATCACCTCGGCAGGACATGCCAAGCTCGTGCAGACGCAGTCCGGCGAGTGGTTCGCGACATTTCTGGCGGTACGGCCCTATGAAGGCGACTATTACAACATCGGCCGCGAGACCTTTCTCCTGCCGGTGACATGGCGGGACGGGTGGCCGATCATCCTCCCGAAAGGTCAGGCAATCCCCTTCACGAACAGGATGCCGAAGCTGCCGCGTCAGGCTTCGGCTTCGATCGCTACGGCTGGCGACTTCGCCTATGTGGACGACTTCGACGGCGACAAGCTGGCGATGCAATGGGTGGGCGTGCGCACGCCCAAGCGACCGTTCTACCAGCTGGAGGGTGGCGACCTGGTTCTCGACCGTGGCGCGCGCATGGGTGACCTGTCGGGCGTGCCGGCTTTCGTCGGCCGTCGACAGCAGCATCACGTCGCAACGATCACGACCACCGTCCGCTTCACCCCCCAGGTTGATGGCGAGCGCGCCGGTCTTGCGGCCTTGCAGAGCGATCGGAACCATTTGTTCTTCGGCCTGGCGCAGATCGCGGGCAAGCCGGTGGTGGCGCTCTATACCACGGAAGCTGGGGAGGAACGGCTGGTGGCGTCCGCTCCTGCTTCCACCAAGACTCCCATGACGCTCACGATCAGGGTGAACGGCGGCAGCATGGCCTTCGACTATGAAGGTGCCGGGGGGAAGCGGACGCTCACGTCGGACGTCGACGCGCGCTTCCTCAGCACCAAGACTGCGACCGGCTTCGTGGGAACGCTGATCGGCCCCTACGCCTGGATCCGATGATCGCCGCTAGCAACGAGAAAGGCGGGAACCGCCCCCGCCTTCTCTTGCGTAGCCGTGGGACAGCCGGCTCAGCCGGCCATGTCCGCCAGCTCGCGGCCGCGGGTCTCATCGACCATCGCCTTCACGAAGAAGAACGACCGCGCCGCGAAGAACCCATAGCCGAAGTAGGTGACAGACAAGCCCGGCGCCCCGGCCCCGGTCCCCTGATGCTGTGGGTCATCGTCTCGCCTCGCCCGGTCCAGCCGGCTGTTGATTCCTTCGCGGCTTCTCGGCACTTCCAGCATCACCGACGGTGAGTGGAGTGCGCCGTCCGCTTCAAGCCGGTATCGCTGTCAATTCGCAGGCGCCCGTCAGCGCCGAGCGCGCGTGGGCGTCGTCTGGGCCGGGCGTCTGCCTGGCGGCACGCCGACCGTGCAATCCACTTGCCGGATTACCGCATCCAGGAATATGGTAGCGCTATAAAGCCGAAGAACCGGCTCACAGACCTCGCAAGAAGGTCGTGCAACAGGAAGGAGAGCCTGACATGCGCCTGCGTCTACACCTTTGTCTGGCGGCGGCGGCAATCGCCGCGACGTCGAGCTTCGCGACCGCCCAGACGCAAAGCAGGGCCGGGAGCCCCGGTACCGACAAGCAGGAAGCCCGCAGCCCGGAAGGGCGCCGCTACATCGCCCAGCCGCTGGTGGCCGACAAGTTCTTCGCCGATCCTTCGGCACATGTCTTCAATGGCAAGATATACATCTACCCCAGCCACGACATTGATGCGGGCATTCCCAACGACGATCTCGGCAACCAATATGCGATGCGCGACTACCAAGTGCTCAGCATGGATGAGATCGGCGGCCCGGTCACCGTCCACCCGGTGGCGCTGGACGTGAAGGACATCCCCTGGGCCTCCAAGCAGACCTGGGCGCCGGATGCCGCCTACAAGAACGGCACCTACTATCTCTACTTCCCCGCACGCGACAAGCAGGGCCTGTTCCGCATCGGTGTCGCGACCTCAAAGTCCCCAACCGGGCCGTTCAAGGCCGAGCCGAAGCCGATCCGGGGCAGCTATTCGATGGACCCGGCCGTGTTCACCGATACGGACGGTCAGAGCTACATGTACTTCGGCGGCATCTGGGGCGGTCAGCTTCAACGCTGGACGAACGGCCGCTATGACCCCAACGGCGGCGATACCGACCTGAAGCAGGACGACAAGCCCGCGATCGCCCCCAAGATTGCTCGCATGTCCGCCGACATGAAGCAGTTTGCCGAAGTGCCGCGCGACGTCGTCATCACCGACGAGAACGGCAAACCGATCCTGGGCGGCGATCACGACCGCCGGTTCTTCGAAGCGGCCTGGACGTTCAAGCGCAACGGCAAATACTACTTCACCTACTCCACGGGTGACACGCACTTCGTGAACTACGCGATCGGGGACTCGCCTTACGGTCCGTTTCGCTACACCGGCCATGTCCTGAAGCCGGTGCAGGGCTGGACGTCGCACCACTCGATCGTCGAGTTCAAGGGTCGCTGGTGGCTGTTCTACCACGACACCCAACTGTCGGATCAGAACCACCTGCGCTCCGCCAAGGTGACAGAGGTCACCTTCAATCCGGATGGCACGATCCAAACCATCGATCCGTTCAAGGATTGAGGGGGCCACGTTCCTCGGCGTCGATATTGGCACCTCCGGCGTCAAGGCGGAGGTGCTGGACGAGCATGGCGCGCTCGCCGGCCAGGGGACCGCGGCACTCAGCGTGCAGCGGCCCCGGCCGCTCTGGTCCGTGCAGGATCCGGGTGCCTGGTGGGACGCCACCACGGCGGCCGCGCAGGCGATCGACGCGGCCGTGCGCCGGGCCGTGCGCGGCATCGGCCTTGCCGGCCAGATGCACGGAGCAACGACCTGTCGGATGCCGCCGGCACGCTGTGGCTGGAGGTTGCCAGCCGTCAGTGGAGCGACAGGTTGCTCGCGGGCACCATCCTGATCGAGCCGAAGCCGCATGAGCCGACCAAGCACCAGTACGACTTTGACACGGCGACCGTGTACGGCTTCCTCAAGCGCTATGGCCTGGAGAATGAAATCCGCGGGAGCATCGAGGCGAACCATGCCACGCTGTCCGGCCACACCTTCGAGTACGAGATTGCAACCGCGGGCGCGCTTGGCATCCTTGGCTCCATCGACGCCAACCGGGGCGATCCGCAGAACGGCTGGGATACGGATCTGGCCGGCATCGCCGACCTGGCAGTCGAGCAGGCGATTGACCCGAAGCCGCGCTCGGGCCGCCAGGAGCGGATTGAGAACCTGATCAAACCCTTCCTCTGAACACCACACCGAGCCGGGCTCCCGCCGGTTCGGTATCACTCCTACGGCATCGAACCTGCCAGGGCTCCGGCCGGATGCCAGCCCGACACGAACACTCCACGCTGTCGAGACGTTCGTCTTCA
Organism: Sphingomonas sp. PL-96; assembly: GCF_020707215.1. GTDB lineage: Bacteria > Pseudomonadota > Alphaproteobacteria > Sphingomonadales > Sphingomonadaceae > Sphingomonas. Next base: position 256,076 of record NZ_JAJFET010000001.1, on the reverse strand, counting down.
ATGATCGCGCGCTCGTGCGTGCCCGTGTCGACTGATCGCCTGGAGCACCAGCGAACTTGTCCCGGCTATTGAAGGACCCGATCCTGCGCTGAGCCTGCCGGCACTTGCGGTCGAGCCGCCCTGCCTGCCCCTCCCGCGATGCGATCGCCGCGCCCGCGACTACGACCCGACTTCCGCCTGGTAACGCCTGGCATCGCTGCCGAGCACAGGCTGCTGCCCAGGAATTACACTCCCACATGCCAGTCGCTGAGGCGTTCTATCGCTCCGCAAGTGAGGGACGCACCAACCGCTTGAACCGCGCGCCTGACGAACCGGTCTCGGGAAGACTCGATGCGAAAGCTGCAGACATTCTGCCCTCCGCCAGTTTCACCCTCTCCACAAACGACAACGCCGCCCCGAGGGGCGGCGTTCCGCGTGTTGACGTAGTGGTCCCGCTTAGAAGCGGCCGCGGATACCCACCAGGACGGTGCGGCCCGGGTTGTATTCGCTGAACGTCGCGTTCGTGAACTGGAAGTACGAGCTCTGTGCTTCCTTGTTGATGTTGATCACGTTGACGACGAGCGTGGGCAGATAGTCGTTGCCGAGGATCTTGCCGAGATCGACGTTGCCCGAGAAGTCGAGCTGACCATAGTTGCGACCGATGATCGCTGCGTCGGGAAGGCCGTTCTGGTTGAGACCCGAGCTCACCGAACCTTCGTTGTAGGTGTAGGTCAGCCGCGCCGACAGGCCGTTGCCTTCGTAATAGCCTGTCAACGTGTAGGTGGTGGGAGCCACGCCCAGCGCCACCGCCGGAACCTCCCCTTCGCCGCGCTGGTCGATCAGGGTCAGGTTGCCCTGCACGCCGAAGCCTTCGACGCCGATCAGACGCGTCGCGAAGTCGAGCGGCTGCGTGACCTGGAACTCGAGGCCGTTGACCTTGAGCTTGCCGTCGGCGTTTACCTGCTGCTGAAGCTGAATCGGAACCTGCTCGGGCGAAATGCCCGCCGGTCCCGCCCGGTCGAGCAACGACTGCTGCTGCGCCGCAGTGAGCGAAGCAAAGGTGATCCCGAACGGCGCCAGCGTCGAGAACGGCACGGTGTTGATGCCGTTGATCGTGAAGCCGGTGATCGACTTCCGGAAGGCCGCAAACGCGATCACGCCTTCGCCACCCGTGTAGTATTCGAAGCCCAGGTCGATGTTGTCGGAAATGTACGGGTCGAGCGCGTTGTTTCCGAGCGTCCCGATGTCCGCCGACGGCTGGACGAATGAAGCGCCCGGCAGCAGCTGGTTGGGATCCGGACGGGTCAGCGTACGCGAGATCGAAGCGCGTGCCACTGCCTTGTCGCCGAAGCTGTAGGCTGCGCTCAACGAGGGCAGGAAGTTCGAATAGACACGCTGCGTCTGTGCGAAGTTGACGATCGTCGGGTAGCACGAGCCATCGAGCGCGAACGTCGGGCTCACACCCGGACACGTCACGCCATCGCGCACGTTCTGCGGGTTCGGCAGGGTCGTCCGGCCGCCGACCCGCTGGTCGGTACGAACGTAGCGCAGGCCGCCATTCAGGCGGAGGGTGTCGCCGTCCCGAACGTCGAAGATGCCGTTCATTTCGATAAAGGTGCCGGTCACCTTTTCACGGATCAGGCCGCCGTTGGCGCCGCTGCTGCCAGCACCAGTCTCGGTCGCACCGGCGAGCAGCTCATCGTAGTTGGTCGCATCCTTGAAGCGGTTCCAGTCAAGCGAAACGAAGCCGGCTGCCGTGGGCACCAGGAAGCCCGGCACCGCCGCGGTCGGAACCAGCGACCCACCATAGCTGAGCGGCGGCGCCCCGGCCGAGAAGCCGGTGCCATAACCCGGATAGGTCGGGTATCCCGGAGGAGCGAGCGTACCGGGCAGGTTGGCGCCGTCGCAGACCGGCTGCCGGTTGGGACCGGGAAGGACCACGTTCGGGTTGTTGCCGCAGACCGCCGCCTGCCACGGATTGGTGTTGTCGAACGGCGTGATCCGCCGGCTGGTATCGTCATAGGCCGCGCCGACGCGGACGCTGAACCGTGTCTCGTCACCGAACAACAGGCTGCCGCGCACGCCCTTGGTCTCGGTCTCGCGCTCTTCGCCGTTGAGGTTCAGGCGGCCGCCACCGGCCCAGCCGAACTGCGACGGATCGTTCAGGTCGATGTTCGTCGAGATGTCCGGAATGCCGCCGTTGTTGGTATAGTTCACGGTCACGCCGCTGCTGGCCGGCGTGATGACGAGAACGGTCGGGCTTTCGCGACGGAAATTGCTCTTCGTGTAGTTCGCCTGCAGGTCACCTTTGATGAAATCGTTGATGACGAATTCCATGCCCGGGTTGACGCCCCAGTAATCCTGGCGGTCCCGGTACGGGCGGTACTCCAGGAAGAACTGCGAGTTCGCAAAGGTGCCGCTGGTGACGGTGCAGCCATCCGAGCAGTCGGTCTTGTCGTAGGTGGTGTTCAGCGGGATGGCTGCGCCGTTGCGCACCGCCCAGTTCATCGTGGAACGCTGGAAGTCGGTGTTCCGCTTGGCGTACATGCCATCGACATAGAAGTGCAGGGCATCGCTCGGCCGCCATTCCAGCGAGATCAGGCCGTTGTAGCGAGTGCGCTCGCCGATTTCAGTGCGCGGCCGGCCGAGACGCGGCAGCAGACCATTGTCGATCTGCTCGATGGTGGCACCCGGATTGTTGGCGAGCAGAAACGCCTCATCGATCACGGTCCCAGGAGTCAGGCCGTTGCCGGCGTTGATCGGCACCGTACCCGGGATCGTGAAGTTGCCGCCGCCGGTGTTGTTGCGCGTCGCGCTGCTGCTCTGGGCCGCAGTCAGGTTCGGGTTGGTCCAGCCGATGGTTTCGAAACCGTCCACCCGGAAACGGCTCTTGACCGCAGCACCGCCGACGAGGATGCCGAAATCGCCGAACGTGGCGCTCGCCAGAGCATAACCGCGATAGCCCCATTTGTCGGCCGAGCTCACCTTCGACCCCTGCAGGCCATAGCTGATATACGGCTTGGGGTTGTCGAACGGACGCGCCGAGCGCAGGTTGACGGTACCCGCGGCACCACCTTCGATCTGGCTTGCGGTCGGCGACTTGCTCACCGTCAGCTGCGTGAACAGCTCGGTCGGGATGAGATCGAGGTCGACTTCACGATTGGTGCTCTGCGCATCGAAGCGCACAGACGCGATCGCGACGGGCGCGCCGTTCAGCAGGACGCGCGTGAAGTTAGTACCCAGGCCGCGGATAGCAACGTTGGCGCCTTCGCCCGTCACTTCGCGGCTGATGGTCACACCCGGGATACGGTTTACCGACTCCGCGATATTGGTGTCCGGAAACTTGCCGATGTCTTCGGCAAAGATCGTGTCGGTAAAGCCGATCGAGTTGCGCTTGGCGTTCGTCTGGCTCTCCAGCGATGCGCGATAGCCGGTGACGACGATATCGCCATTACCTGTCGACGACGGATCGGCAGGTGCCTGCGCCGAGTCATCGATGGCGGTGGGCGCAGTCTGCCCAGCACCATCCTGCGTCTGTGCGTCCGCCTCTGTCGTTGCGCTGCTGGACGAGGAAGCCGTCGGCTCCCCCTGTGTCTGCGCCAGTGCCGGCCACGCAACGGTCGTCAGCAAAAGAGCGGCAAAGCCACCCGTACGACGAAGCTGTAAAACAGTCCCCACGACGTCCTCTCCTTTAAAGCTCGGGGCGTGTTCCCGCCCTCGTCTTCAATAAGATCATCGTGCACTGGTAGCGCTAACCATTGCAAGCCTTAAATCGTGCGACTTCTTCTCAACTATTCTGCTGTATCCGTAAGAACACAGCTTCTTCAGCGGTAGCGATACAGCCGCACCTTCTGGATCCCCCAGCTTCCGGCAGGCAGCTGGATGTGGCGGCCCTGATGGGTCTGGTCGCCGTTCAGCACGCGACCCGCGATCCAACGCCCGGCAGCGTCGAAGCTACCTTCCTCCGCGCGCTCTATTCCTGCCAGCGACGGCCCCTCGCCTGCTCCCGCAAACGTGACGGTGATCCCCTTCCCCGCGATCAGATACTCGTCTTCGCCGGTCTGGAGAACCATGCCGCCATAGCCGGCGGTCTCCGTCGTCATCGCCGGTCGTTCAATGTCCGCGAAGGCGACGGTGAAGCGGTAGTTGCCGAGACGGCGCACCTGCGGTTCGTAGTCGAGTGACTCGTCATAGCGCTGCCGCGGCTTGAACCCCGCAATGCGGTCCGTCCCCTGAGCCGTCAGGATATGCGGTTGGAGCTGCTGGAGCACGCCATAAGCCGCACCCAGCTGCCCCGGGGCATCGTCCACGGAGTCGATGGAGAACGGCCCGAAGCCGATCGCGTCGCGCTCTCCGAAGGCGTAAAAGGCGTTGGCAGGAACGACCGGATTCTCCGCGTTATGCGCCTCGGGCACGAACAGCGGGTTATCGGCGCGGTGATAGCGATCGACGATCTGGGTGAAGTTCGAGAAATAGATGTCGGGTGCGAGCAGGTCGATCGATGGTGCCCCCGCCTTCCACACGTCGATCAGGTGCGGCAGCGGACCGCCGCTTGGATACTGCCCGGGGGCACGGCCGGGTCGATTGAGCGCGACGTTGACGTACATCGGCAGCGGATACGCAGCCTTGCCAGCGCGGGTCAGCGTCTCTGCAAAACGCGCGTAATGCCAGGCGGTAAACACTTCGGCCGCGGCATCCCCGTCGCCGAACAGCTCGGTCCAGCTGCCTTGGGTCCGTGCGCCCCGCTCCAGCCACATCGCCTTCATCTCCGGCACCAACGTGTCGCGGTGCTGAGTGAGATAGGCGATGAGCTCGGCTGGGACCGGCTGCGCGAATGCGGCATTGGCGGCCGGCGAATAGTCCCGCACGACCGGCAGCATGCCGATCTCGTTCTCGACCTGCACCATCACCACGGTGTTGCGGTCGCCATCGACCGCTTTCAGATGCGCGAGCATCGCCGCATAGGCACGCGCGTCCGCCCGCACCATCTCCTCGCCGAACGTCGACAGGATCTCGACGGACTGGCCATTGGGCAACCCTGCCCGCGGGAAGCGCGACTGATCCTGTTTCACCCAGCCCGGCACATAGGTGGACATCGAGTTCTTGTAGGCGCCGAACCAGAGCAGCACGAGCTTCAGGTCATTGGCACGCGCCTCGCGGAGCATCGAGTCCAGGCTCGACCAATCATAACGTCCCTCAACCGGCTCGATCAGTTCCCACGACACTGGCGCCAGAACCGCATTCAGGTTCATCGCGCGAAGCTTGGCCCAGTGCGGCGCCATGTAGGCCGCGCTGGAGGCGGCCGAGTTGCTGAGCTCACCGGCGATCAGGAGCATCGGCTTGCCCCCGACGACGAGCTGGGTCGCCTCCCCACGGCGTTGCAGGCGGGGAGTTTCCGCTGTCGCTGGCGCTGCAAGCATCAGCGTTGCGCCCAGAGCTGTTGCGATATGCTTCACGTCATTCCCCTTGAGCCGTCGTCTCTTGCCGCTGTTCATTGCGCGATCTTCACGTCGCGGTAGCGCGGGTTGAGGAGGTGGAAGACCAGCAGCGCGACCAGGTAGGCGACGCCGCAAGCGACAAAGAACGGGCCATAGCTGCCGACCTTGTCGAGCAGCGCACCGAGCGACTTGGATGCGATGAACCCGCCGACGGCGCCCGCAAATCCGCCAAGGCCGATCAGCGTGCCTTGAGCATAGCGTGGGAACTGATCACCCGGCAGCGCGAACAGGTTGGTCGAAAAACCCTGGTGCGCGGCGCAGGCAAGGCCGATCAGCGCGACCGCGATCCAGATGCTGCTGGCCTGGGCGGCGAACATCACCGGCAAGGCAAACAACGCGCAGACGAACATCGCCTGCTTGCGTGCGCGGCCGGTGGCCATCCCTCGCTTGAGCTGGCGTGAGGAGTACCAGCCGCCCGCTATCGCACCCAGGTCCGCCAGGATGTAGATGGCGACAAGCGGCGGGCCGAAGCTCTTGAGGTCATAGCCGTAACGGGTGTGGAAGAAATCGGGCAGCCAGAAGAGAAAGGTCCACCAGACGGGATCGATCAGGAAGCGGCCGGCCATATAGGCCCAAGCCTCGCGGTGGCGCAGCACGGCGCGAAAGCCCGCGCGACCGCTGTCGTCGGCAGGCTCCGCCTCGATCCAGGCGCGTTCCTCGGTCGTGATGCGCGGATGGCGGTGCGGCGGATGGTAGAAGCGCCACCAGGCGAAGAGCCACACCAGGTTGAGCAGCCCTGTCACGATGAAGGCCCAACGCCAGTCGAGCACGAGGTCGGCGACGATGAAGCCGATCAGGAGCGGCGTGACCACCGCGCCCACATTTGCGCCAGCATTGAAGATGCCGATGGCAAGCGCGCGCTCCCTCTTGGGAAACCACTGCGATGCCGCCGCCAGTGCAGACGGATAGGTCCCGGCCTCACCAAAGGCGAGCGGGATGCGCGCGAGCACGAAGCCTGACGTCGAAGTCACCAGCGTCTGGGCGAAGTGGCCGACTGTCCAGCTGCCCATCGCCAGCAGATAGCCCGCGCGCGGCCCGATCCGATCGATCAACCAGCCGAACAGCAGAAAGCCCAGGCCGTAGAACACCTGGAAATAACCGGTGATGTCGGCATAGCCCGTGTTGGTCCAGCCGTAGAGGGCCTCGAGCTGCGGCTTCAGCACCCCCAGCACCAGGCGGTCGATGTAGCTGAGCACCACGGCGGTGAACAGCAAGCCGCAGATGATCCACCGGATCCGCCCGCGCGGCGCCCGTACCGCCCGGGCGGCGGTGTCCGGTGCCTCGGCTGCGGCGTCGCTGAGGGCACTCACCTCACCAACTCCATAGCGTGCCGTCTTCCAATCGGTTCACCGGCAGGAAGGCGCGCTTGTACGCGTGGGTGCCGGCGAGTTCCTCGTCGATGTCGACACCCAGACCCGGCGCGTCCCCCGGATGCATCAGCCCGTCGGCGAAGGAATAGGCATGCGGGAAGACGCGGTCCGTCTCCTCGGTGTGCGGCATATGCTCCTGGATGCCGAAATTTGGGATCGACAGGCCGAAGTGGAGTGCTGCCGCCATGCAGACCGGGCTGAGGTCGGTGGCACCGTGGCTGCCGGTACGAACCTGATAGAGGTCTGCCAGCGCCGCGATCCGTCGCATGTGGGTGATGCCGCCCGCATGGACCACGGTCGCGCGGACATAATCGATCAACTGGTTCTCGATCAGCGCCTTGCAGTCCCAGATCGAGTTGAAGATCTCTCCCACCGCGAGCGGCGCGGTCGTGTGCTGGCGGATCAAGCGGAACGCGTCTTGGTTCTCGGCCGGCGACGCATCCTCCAGCCAGAAGGGCCGATACGGCTCTAGGTCGCGGCCCAGCCGGCCCGCCTCGATCGGGGTCAGCCGGTGATGGATGTCGTGCAGCAGGTGAATGTCCCAGCCGAGCGCTTCGCGCGCCGCTCGGAACAGCTCGGGCACGACCCGCAGGTATTTGGACGTCGACCAGACGCTCTCGCTCGGCAGGTCGGCGTCGGCCGGCTCATAGCGTTCACCGTGCTTGGCGACGCCATAGGTGGAGGGCAGCCCCGGCACGCCGCATTGCAGCCGCACGGCAAGATAGCCTTCGTCGATCGCCGCCTTTGCCGCCGCAATCGTGTCGTCGATCGTGGCGCCATTGGCATGGGCATAGACCATGCAGCCTTCGCGGGCAGCGCCGCCGAGCAGCTGGTAAACGGGAAGACCGGCGATCTTCCCCTTGATGTCCCACAGAGCCATGTCGACGGCTGCGATCGCGGTCATGGTGACCGGACCGCGCCGCCAATATGCGCCCTTGTAGAGATACTGCCAGATATCCTCGATCCGGTGCGCATCGCGACCGATCAGGCAGGGGACGACATGCTCGGAGAGGTAGCTCGCGACTGCGAGTTCGCGGCCGTTGAGCGTTGCATCCCCCACGCCGGTCGTGCCGTCGTCGCACTCGATCTTCAGGGTCACGAAATTGCGACCGGGACTCGTGACGATCACCCGGGCGTTGACGATCTTGGGCATCGGTTTCCTCAGGCGATTTCGAGCACGACGGTCTGAAGGTCGCGGCTGTTGGGACCGGTCATGATGTCGAACAGGCCAGGCTCCACCACTTCGCGCATGTCGGTGTTCCACAGCCGGAGCGCGTCAGGACCCAGCGTGAAGCGCACGGTGCGGGTCTCTCCCGGCTTCAGCGTCACCCGTTCGAAGCCGCGCATCTCCTTGACCGGCTGAGCGATCGAGGAGACCTGATCGCGGATGTAGAGCTGCACCACCTCATCGCCGGCGCGGCTGCCGGTGTTGGTCACGTCGACCTCGACGGAGGTGCTGCCACCCGGTCCGGTCTTGGCCGCGGACAGCCGGGGCGGCGACAGGCGGAAGCTGGTGTAGCTCAACCCGAAGCCGAACGGGAACAGGGGCTTGTCGTCGTCGAACAGATAGCCGCGACGCGCCGACGGCTGGTGGTTGTAATAGAAGGGCACCTGCCCGACGTCGCGCACCACCGTCACCGGCAGCTTGGCGCCCGGGTTCACGTCACCGAACAGCACGTCGGCGATGGCATGGCCGCCCTGCTGACCGGCATACCAGCACTCGATCATCGCATTGGCACCGCCGACCACCGTCGGCCACGAAGGCGGCCGGCCGTTGATGGCGACCACCACCACGGGCTTGCCCGTCTCCTTCATCGCCAGGAACAAGTCGTTCTGCTCGCCCAGCAGATCGAGGCTGGTGCGATCCCCCAGATGAGTCTTCGCATAGCCTTCCCGGCTGGTTTGTTCGGTGTCGCCGATCGCCAGCAGGATCACGTCAGCCCCTTTCGCGACCTCCACCGCTTCGGCGATCAGCTGCCGGTTGCGCGTCGGGTCGGCGAGTAGCACCTCATTGGCGGATCGGTCTTCGGTCTGGGTGATGAACACGCCTTGTGCGTGCAGCACCTCGGCCTTGCCGCGCAGGCGTGCACGCACGCCGTCCAGCAGCGACATCGGGTTGGTCGGGATTGACGAATAACCGCCCAGGCGCGCAACCGCGGCATTGGGGCCGATCACGGCGACGCGGCGGACCTTGTCGGTCGAAAGCGGCAACGTGCCGTCGTTCACCAGCAGCGCGATCGACTTGGCCGCCGCCTCGCGCGCAAGCGCCAACGCCTCGTCATTGGCGGTGAGCCGCGCGGCCGCCCGCGGGTCGATCGGCTTTTCTTCAAAGAGACCGGCGCGGAACTTGAGCGTCAGCATGCGCCGGCATGCGGCATCCACCGCCTCGAGCGGTACCCGGCCTGCGCGGACTTCATCGGCCAGCGTGCGATAGGCGATGCCGTCCGGCAGGTCGCAGTCGACGCCCGCTTCCAGCGCCAGCCGTGCGGCATCTCCCTTGCTCGACGCGACATGATGAAAATATTCGAGTTCCGGGATCGCGGCATAGTCGCTCACCACCGCGCCATCGAACCCCCACTCGCCCCGCAGCACCTCCGTCAGCAGCCAGCGATTCGCGTGTGAGGGGATGCCGTCGATCTCGTTGTAGGAGGGCATGACGGCGCCGACGCCGGTCCGCTCCACCACCGCGCGGAACGGCGGGAAGTAGTTCTCCCGCAGCTCGCGCTCTCCGAGTTGTGCGGGCGCGACGTTGTTGCCCGCCTGCGGCTGGCCGTGACCCGTCATGTGCTTCAGGGTCGCAAAGACCTTGCCGGGCGCGAGCTCCCGTCCTTCTCCCTGTAGACCGCGGACGGCGGCAACGCCCATCTCGCCGCACAGGTACGGATCCTCGCCAAAGGTTTCCTCGATGCGGCCCCAGCGCGGGTCACGTGCGATATCCACGACCGGCGACAGCGCCAGCACGGTGCCGTGCGCGCGAACCTCGCGTCCGATGACGGACTGCACGCGCTGCATGAGATCGGCGTCGAAGCTTCCGGCCAGCGCAATCGCCTGCGGGAAGCTGGTCGCCTCCGGCGCCATATAGCCGTGCAGCGATTCCTCATGGAACAGCACGGGGATGCCGAGCCGGGTACGGTCCCGCGACCAGGCCTGCGAGGCGTTCACGAAAGCGATGGTGTCGGCCGGCTTGCGCCAGCGTCCGGTCACGTCCGCGCCGGTGTTGTTCGCCGTTGCCGCTCCACCTCGATCGGACGGGCGGGCGATCTGCCCGATCCCGTTGGGATAGGCGGTGCTTGCCTTGCCTGCGTCGAAGGCGCGGGCATCGTCCATCACGTCACGCTTGCTGGTGGACAGGGTGATGAGCTGCGCGACCTTTTCGTCCAGCGTCATGCGGGCCATCAGGTCGCGCACTCGCAGGTCTACTGGGGCACGTGCGTCCTTGTACACTGGTTGCGCGGCACGGGCCGCGGCCGGAACAAAGGCGAGCAGCGACGCTCCCATGCCCCAGCGCAGTACGCCCCGTCGGGCGATCTTCAATTCTGCGCGCTTCACGCTCCGCTCCCTCGTTGCGGCTGCCGTCTAGCGCGGCTTGCCTGTTCAACTGATACCGTTAACATGACTGCCAGCGCCAGCTTGTCAATCGCTGGCGCACCGGGAGAGAGCAATGAAAGCAATGAGAACGCTGGTGCGAACCAGCGCCATCGCACTTGCAGCAAGCCTGCTGGCGACGCCGGCATTGGCGGAAGACGGCTACGACCTGTGGCTCCGTGCCCGCGCGTCCGCATCCACGCAGCCCGTAGTGTCGCGCCTGGGCGATACACCGACATTGCGGCTGGCCGAGGCCGAACTACGCCGCGATCTGCCTGTCGCGGCCACCTTGCCCATCGTCGTGGCCCTCGCAGGCGACGCGAGCCTTGCCTCGCTGCGACTTCCGGTGGGAGAGCTGGGCGACGAAGGGTATCTGGTGCGTCCGGTTACGTTGGGGGGTCGTCAGACACTTCTGGTCACCGGAAACACCGATCGCGGCGTGCTCTACGGTGCCTTTGCGCTCATTCGCCATGCCAGCAGCGGCAACCAGCCGGGCGCTGCGAACCTGCGGTCCGCGCCCAAGGTGAAGCTGCGCTTGCTCAACCATTGGGACAATCTCGATGGCCCGGTGGAACGCGGTTACGCTGGCGAGTCGCTGTGGGATTGGTGGACGCTGCCCGACTATCGCGATCCCCGCTACACCGACTATGCGCGCGCCAACGCCTCCATCGGCATCAACGGCACCGTCCTCAACAACGTCAATGCCAAAGCCGACAGCCTTACTGCGCCCTACATCGCGAAGGCGGCCGCGCTGGCCGACACGTTCCGGCCATGGGGCATCCGCGTCTATCTCTCCGCGCGCTTTTCGGCACCGATCGAGCTCGGAGGCCTCAAGACCGCGGACCCGCGCGATCCTGCTGTCGCGGCCTGGTGGAAGGCGAAGGCGGACGAGATCTACCGGACGATCCCCGACTTCGGCGGCTTCCTGGTCAAGGCCAACAGCGAAGGCCAGCCGGGCCCGCGCGACTATGGAGCAAGCCACGGGGACGGCGCCAATATGCTCGCCGCAGCAGTGAAGCCCCACGGCGGCATCGTGATGTGGCGCGCCTTTGTCTATGCGGATACCGACCCCGACGATCGCGCCAAACAGGCCTACACCGAGTTCAAGCCGCTCGACGGCACGTTCGCGGACAATGTCATGGTGCAGGTGAAGAACGGCGCGATCGACTTCCAGCCGCGCGAGCCCTTTCATCCGCTGTTCGGCGCCATGCCCAAGACGCCGCTGATGATGGAGTTCCAGATCACCAAGGAGTATCTCGGACAGGCGACCCACCTGGCCTATCTGGGGCCGCTGTTCACCGAGGTGCTGGAAGCGAAGACCGGCCGCGGCAAGGAAACGGTCGCCAGCGTGGTGGACGGCGAGAGCGAACGGCACCGGCTGACCGGCATGGCTGGCGTCGCCAACATCGGCAACGACCGCGACTGGACCGGGGGCACGTTCAACCAGGCGAACTGGTATGCGTTCGGCCGTCTCGCCTGGGATCCGTTGCTGGATGCCGCCGGGATTGCGCGCGAATGGGCGCAGCAGACCTTCGGCACCGACCCGCGCATCGTGGGCCCGGTCGTCGACATGATGATGCGCTCGCGAGAGGCGGTGGTCGACTATACCGGCCCCTTCGGCCTCGCGCATCTGATGGCGACCGGACATCATTACGGGCCCGGACCCTGGGTGTCCGAGCTGCAGCGGCCCGAGTGGAACCCGGTCTATTATCACCGTGCGGACAAGCAGGGCATCGGCTTCGACCGAACCCGGACGGGCAGCAACGCGGTCGCGCAATATGCGCCAACGGTGGCGAAGCTCTATGCCAACCCACGCACCACGCCCGAGGCGGAACTCCTGTGGTTCCACCATCTCCCCTGGAATTACCGCCTCAAGAACGGCGAGACGCTGTGGGACGGCATGGTCCACCACTATGATCGTGGGGTGTCGACCGTGACCGCGATGCGCCGCGAGTGGGATGGACTGCGACCGATGGTGGACGCGGAGCGCTGGGAAAAAACCGCAACCTTTCTCGCTATCCAGGAGCGTGAGGCGCGCTGGTGGCGGGATGCGAGCCTTGCCTATTGGCAGTCGGTGAACGGCCTGCCCCTCCCGGCGGGCTCCGCGGCCCCCGAGCACGATCTCGCCTGGTACAAGGCGCAGCAGTTCCCGCTTGCCCCAGGCAACCCGCACTAAGGAGCGATCGATGGCACCTGCATGGAAGACCGCACTCGCAGCCGCGATCCTGATCCTCGGCAGCGGAACCGCCCTCGCCCGGCCCGGCGACAAGGCGTGGATCGCCAGCTGGGGTTCGGCCCAGATGATCCCGGATGGCGAGAATGCGCTTCCTGCGGAGGCCTCGCGTGCGGTCACCCTGCGGCAGATCGTACGATTGTCGGCGGGCGGCAGCGAGTTGCGCGTGCGGCTCTCCAACCGCTTCGGCACGCGACCGCTTCGGATCGGAGCCGCGCACGTCGCGCGGGCAGCCAAGCCAGGCACTGCGCAGATCCGGGGTGGCGTGCCGCTCACCTTTGCCGGAAGTCCGGGGGCGGTGATCCCGGCGGGGGCGGAGATCTATTCGGACTCGGTTTCCCTCGCGCTCGCGCCCGGAGCCGACCTGGCGATCAGCCTGTACCTGCCGGAAACACCTGAGCCCCAGACCGGCCACCCCGGCGCACGCGCCACCAGCTTCCTTCTCGCCGGCTCCCACGTCGACGATGCCGATCTGCCGGGCGCCCGCACCACCACCCGTTGGTACCTGATCGCGGACGTCGAAGTTGCAGCTCCTGCCGGTGCCGCAACCGTGGTCGCCATTGGGGACTCGATCACCGACGGCTATGGCGTCAAGCCCGAAGCGAACAGCCGCTGGACCGACGTGTTCGCCGCGCGGCTGCGCAGCAACGCCGCAACCCGAGGCATCGGCGTCCTCAACGCAGGCATCGGCGGCAACCGCATCCTGTTGGACGGCTCCGGCCCCAATCTGATGGCCCGCTTCGATCGCGACGTCGTTGCACGCAGCGGCGTTCGTTGGGCGATCGTGCTGGAAGGTATCAACGACCTCGGCATGCTCACCCGCGACGCGCCTGCCACGCCAGCCCAGCACAAGGCGTTGGTGGAGGAAGTCATCGGCGCATACCGTCAGCTCTCCGCCCGAGCGCACACGCACGGCATCAAGCTGATCGGCGGCACGGTGATGCCGTTCAGCGGCAACGGCTACTACCATCCCGGGCCGGAACTCGAGGCGGCACGTCAGGCGATCAACACCTTCATCAGGACCTCCGGCACCTTCGATGCCGTGATCGACTTCGATCGTCTGATGCGTGACCCCATGCATCCTGACCGGCTGGCTCCGGCATACGACTCCGGCGATCATCTTCACCCATCGGAGGCGGGCTACCGCGTCATGGGTGAAGCCGTGCCGCTCAGCCTGTTCACGGCCCCCGCGGCCAGGACAAACGCTTCGGCCATTCAGAGGTAGGTGGGCGGTGACGCCTCCGTGCTCAGGACCAGCTTCTGGAGCACGACATTGTCGTCTAGCCGCCAGACCTGGATGCTGTGCCGGCCGGCTTCGATGGTCCCGAAATCGGCCGCCAGCCGCACGACATTGTCGGAGACAGCGGCTGCCCAGCGCTGCTGATCCGGCGTGTCGTATCCGCCGCCTGATGCCTCCAGCCGGATCTGCAGCGTCTGCACCGGGCCATGATCGAGTGACACCCCGATGCGTCCGCCCCCCTCCCCGGTCGTGTCGAGCGTGGGAGCCAGATGCAGTGTCAGCCGCGCCGGACCGGCTTTCTGGACGCGTACGTCATACTCAAGGCGGACGCCGTCCTGCAGCGTGGTGGCGGGCCTCCCCTGCGGCAGCGCAATCACGGCCCCGTCGGTGCGGCTCAGGTGCGGGATCTTGGTCCAGCCGAGGCCGCGACAGTCTCGCGCGCGGACAAAGGCTGAGGCTTCGATGGAGAGGACGCCATCGGGCTGTCGCCGTTCGACGAAATTGGGCCGGGAGCTCACCGCGCCGCCGCCGACACGCGTGATGCTCGGCATGGTCTGCTGCGTCGGATCGTTCCAGATGACGTAGCTCATGTGGACCTGGGCCATCATCCCGTCCCACTTGCCGCCGTTCATGGCATGGTAGCGCCGCGTGAGCTCGCCGTCCCGCCGGAAGCTGGTCTCGACCTGGTCCGCGAAATAGTTGGCGCGGGGGTCGTTGCGCGACCCAAGGAGCTTGTTCCAGGCGGCACCATAGTAGAGGCGATACAGGTTCGCGAGCGCCAGGACGGGAAACTCGACCAGCTGGAAGTACGCGTCCAACCGCTCGGATCCCAAGCGGGCGCGGGTTGCGAGCATCCGTGCCTCCAGCGCATCCCACTGCGCCACCATCGCGCCGAACTCGCCGCCATCCAGTCCCTCGGGCGTGATGCCGCCCAGCGAGAAGCTGTTCTGGTCGATCAGCTCGGGCTTGCGCCGGGCAGCGTATTTGGCAAGCGCCGTCATCATCTCGCCGATGGCACGGCCATGCTCGGGTCCGAAGGCCGCCGCCGCCCAAGCCGAGGGATAGCCGGCGAGCGCTTCAGGGGTCATCGCTTCCGGATCCCAAGCCATCGCAAGGAAGAAGCTGAGCGGATATTCCATCGGCTTGATGTCGCCGACGTTCACGATCCACATCGACCGGGCATCGCGCCGATAGGCGAGATCCATCTGCTGCCAGACCTTCTCGATCTGGGTGGTGTTGAGCCACTTGTAGTTCCGTGGACCCCCGACATAGTCGAAGTGGTAGTAGATGCCGTAGCCGCCCGCCCTCCGTTTCGCGCCGGGTTCGGGCAGCCGCCGGATCTGGCCCCAATTATCGTCCGAGAAGAGCAGGATGACGTCATCCGGCACCTGCATCCCGTGATCGTAATAGTCCTGCACTTCCTTGTAGAGCGCCCAGATCTGCGGCGTCTCGCTCGCTGGCCGTCCGGTCACGTCGGCAATGATCGCGCGCTGGTCGGCGACGATCCGCTCGAGCAGCGGAATGGCGGTTCCCTCTCCCATCGCCTCATCCCCATCGCCGCGCATGCCGATGGTGACGACCGACTCAAATCCTCGACCATTCCCCTTTGACATCATGCGTTCGATGCCGCCGCGCCAGAAGCTGCGCAGGTTCTGGCTGTTGCGATTATAGTCCCAGGCGCCGCCAGTCACGCCGTCTTCCTTGTTGCGGTGCCATTCGTCATGGGCACGCAGCATCGGTTCGTGGTGCGAGTTGCCGATCACGACGCCCATTGCGTCCGCCAGCGCCATGCTCCGGGGATCATCGGCGGCGAAGGCGCGCGGTGCCCACATCGCTGGCCACAGGTAATTGCCTTTGAGGCGAAGCAGCAGTTCGAAGACGTGCGCGTACATCGCGGCATTCGCGCCGCCGAACTTCTTCTCTGCCCAGCCGCTCAGCGACGGCGCCTCGTCGTTGATGAAGAAACCGCGATAGCGCACCTTCGGCTGGTCACGCCGCGATCCGGCGGGAACGTGAATGTTGTGCTGGCGGCGAACCGGAACGTCTGCGAACCAGTGCCACGGCGACACGCCAATGCGTTCGGAAATGTCATAGGTGCCGAACACCGCGCCACGCCGGTCGGCACCCACGATCACGAGCGCGCGCGACACGCCCGGCAGCGGCCCATCGACCACGATCTGGCGAAAGGCTTCCCACTCGCCGCGCAGGTCTGCCGCGTCGATCTTGCCGTCGGCCGCCAGCCTGTCGATGAGGGCGCTTCGTCCGAGAACCCCGATGATCACCACCGCGCCTTCTAGCCGGCCCGCCGCACCCGTGATCCGCGGCGCACGCGTCCCGCTCACGCGCTCCAGGTCCGCCGCAAAGCCGTCCGCAGCATAGCGCACTGCGCTATCGGCATCGGCATCAATGAAGACGGCTGCCGGTACGCCGTCCGCGATCAGCGGAAACGCCGTGCGGCGATCCGGTTCGCGCGGCCAGCCGTTCCATGCCGAGGCGACAGGCGCAAACAGCGTCATCGTTCCCGCGCAGGCGGCAGCTTCCACGAGGGTGCGGCGGGTCAAGCTACCCGGAAGTGGGGACATAGAACTCTCCCGGTCGCCCTTCTTGCCGAGGACGCAGATGCGAGCGCTACCGTAGCGCTTGCGCTGCACACTACAACAGGGGAACCCGTCTCCCTCGCGCGACCGAATCCCCAATGACATCGACGCCCGAATCCGCCACACTACGAGCAAAGAGGGATACGGGGGCAGGTACAATGCGCGCACGGATCTGGAGCAGTGGCGTAGCCCTGCTGGCGGCGGCACCGCTTGCAGCGCAGGAGGCGCCCTCGCCGGCCGCAAGCACCGCTCAGGGCGAGCTTTCGATCGCGATCTACACTAACGACGTCGCGCTGGTGCAAGATGTCCGCACGCTCACACTGGGCAACGGACAGGTGCGCCAGGATTTCCCGGACGTCAGCGCCGCCATTCGCCCGGAGACCGTGTCGCTGGCAGTGCCGGACGCGAGCATCGTCGAACAGAACTTCGACTATGACCTCCTCAGTCCCTCCAGCTTGATGGAGAAGGCCGAGGGCGAGACGATCACGCTGGTGCGCACCAATCCGGCAACCGGCGCAGAAACGCGCGAGCGCGCGCGGGTGCTGGCGGTCAACGGTGGCGTCGTGCTGGATATCGGCGGCCGTATCGAGGTCCTGCGCGACGATGGCCTTCCCGTCCGCGCGGTGTTCGATCGCGTACCCGCCTCACTGCGCGCGCGGCCGACCCTGTCGGTGGTTCTGGCGAGCACGCGTTCGGGTGCGCGACCGGCGACGCTTTCCTACCTCACCCGCGGGCTCGGCTGGAGCGCGGACTATGTCGCGCTGTATGATGAAAAGGCCGGCAAGGTCGACGTGCAGGGCTGGGTCACGCTCAAGAACGGCAGCGGCACCACCTTCTCCAATGCCAAGACCCTGCTCGTCGCGGGCGATGTCGGCAGCGCCGAAGGTTTCAACGAGTATGATGGCGCGAACTACACACCCCGCCCGCCCCGCCGTCGCGACACCCGCGCGGTCGCAGGAACCGAAAGCGCCGCGCGCGAACAGCTCGGCGACTTCTACGTCTATCCGCTGGAGGCGCGCACGACCATCGCGGACAAGCAGACCAAGCAGGTGAGCTTCCTGGATGCGAAGGGCGCGACCGCAAGTTCGGGATACCGGTTCGAGAATGGCTGGCTCGGGACCTCGGACGAGCCGCGCAGCGCCCAGTCGGTGCTGCGGTTCACCAACTCCGGCTCGGCCGGCCTGGGGGATGCGCTGCCGGCTGGCGTCGTGCGGGTCTATGTCCGCGACGCGCGAGGGCAGCCGCAGTTCATCGGCGAAAACCGCATCGGACACACACCACAAGGGTCGACCCTTGCGCTACCGACCGGCGACGCTTTCGACGTGAAGGTACAGCCAACGACTCTCAGCCGAACCAAGATCGGCAGCCTCCGTTGGCGAACTTCCGTACGATATCGACTGACCAACGCGCGATCGCGGCCTGTAACCGTCGAGTTGGCGCAGGCCGGGCTCCGCTGGGCAGACACCCGTATCGCGGACGAAAGCCTCCGCAGCGAGCGTACCGACGCAGACACCGCCACCTGGCAGGTGCCCGTGCCTGCCAATGGAGAAACGCTGGTCACCGCGACGTTCGACACGCGCTACTGATGCGCCGCTGGCTGCTCAGCCTGCTCCTGGCGGCACCAGCGCCGGCGCAGGCGCAACAGGCGGTGACCTCGCCTCGTCCAGAGCGCGTCGCGCTGACAGTCTATCGCGCGCCCTGGGGTCGCGGGGCGCTGGACCTCCGGTACCTCTCGGGCTTTGCACTGGTGACTGAAACACGGCGAGTGCGCCTTCCGCGCGGACCCGCGATCGTTCGCTTCGAAGGCGTCGCCGACGGCATCATCCCGGTGAGCGCAGTGATTGATGGATTGCCGGGCGGCACCATCGAGAAGAACCGCGACGCGCGCCTCCTCTCCCCCGCATCGCTGGTTGACGGGACGCTGGGGCGGCAGGTGACGCTTACCCGCACCGATCGGGCAACCGGCCGCGCGGTCAGCGAGCAAGCCACGATTGTCGCCGGTCCAGCGCAGGGCGTCGTGCTGCGCACGTCGGCGGGGATCGAAGCGCTGCGCTGCTCAGGACTGCCGGAGAGTCTGCGATACCCCCATGTGCCGCAGGACCTGTCCGCAAAACCGGTTCTCAGCGTCGCCACCAATACAGCGTCTGCTCGCACCGTCACCGTGCGGCTGAGCTACCTCTCCTCCGGCTTCGACTGGCGGGCGAGCTATGTGGCGAGCGTTGCGCCGAACGCGCGTACGCTGGATCTCTTTGCCTGGCTGACGCTGGGGAACGCCAACCCGGAAGGCTTTCGTCAGGCAGAGGTGCAGGCGGTGGCGGGGCGCCTCAACCGGGAGGCGATCGGTACGATCGCGCGCGACGTGGGGGCGCTGCGCCTTGCCTGCTTCCCGCTTGGAACGACCACCTCGGACCTGCGGGAGAGGAAGTTCGAACCGCAGAGCGTCATCCTGACGGCCTCGCGCATGTACTCGCCGCTGAGAATGGCCGCGCCAGCGCCGCCTTCTCCACCCGCACCTCCGCCGCCACCGCCTCCGGAAGATCTCGGGGATCTGAAGCTGTACCGCGTGCCGGAGAGAGCCGATGTCGCAGGACGCTCCCAGAAGCAGATCGCACTGCTTTCGGCAGGGAAGATACCCTTCGAGCGCCGCTACCGCCTGTCCATCATCGCCGGGCGTCAGCTCGACGTCACGCCCACCTCGATCGTGCTGGTGGTTACCAACAAGAAGGCCGCCGGGCTCGGCATGCCCCTGCCTGCCGGCAGCACCGCCCTCTATGCAGCGCGTGGAGAGCAGCGCCTGCTGATCGGTCTGGGCACGATGCGCGACCGCACCACGGGTGAGACGATCCGGATTGCTGCCGGTACCAGCACTCAGGTCACCGTTGTGCAGGAAGTTCTTGCCGGGAGGCACGCTCGCCTGACCGTCCGCAACGCCAATCCGTTCCCGGTAACCCTGGACCTGCCAATCGGCGCGGCAGGTCAGCGCGTCCAAACCGACGACCCGGCGGCCGCCCTCGCGGACGGCGTTCTGACCTGGTCGCCAGTGCTTCCTCCAAATGCCGAGCGGACGCTGGACTATCGCTTCTGACGCCGGTGAGAGCCCCGAGCGCGGGTCGTTCGATTGCCGCCTGCTCCCTGGGTGGCAGCCACGCATCGGGGGAAATCCGGATGCAAACGATCGCCTCACCGATCCGATCGACCGGCATCTCCGACGTGTGCGCCTAGCCGCAGCGGAATGTTCAGCCACCAGCAGACCTCTGACACGAGAGGATCATCAAAGTCGGTGTTAGGCTCCGCCTGCCCAGCTCAGTACCGGGTCGGGAGCGGCGCAGCCTTGTGAAAACATCGTCGCTTTGGAAGATGGGCCTCCTCTCGTGAGGCGGCGCAGCTTCCTTGAGGGGACACGCCGCCGCAGCGGCACCTCACCCCAGCGCCACCGCCTTCCCGGCGAAATCCTCTTCCAGGACCTGGTCGATCGGCCGGGCGATGCCGCGGGTAAGCGCCTGGGGCACGGTGACGCGGAAGCCGCGCTCGACCAATCCGTCGATCGCCCAGCGCACGCAATAGTCGGCGGCGACGCCGATCACCACGGCTTCCTCCACGCCACCGGCGCGCAGGTCGCGGAAGAATGCATCGCGGTCGAGCGATGCGCCGTCGGCCAGCGGCTCGACACGCAGGTCCGGTTCTTCCCACATCGCGAACACGCCCTT
This sequence comes from Sphingomonas sp. PL-96, assembly GCF_020707215.1. Taxonomy (GTDB): domain Bacteria; phylum Pseudomonadota; class Alphaproteobacteria; order Sphingomonadales; family Sphingomonadaceae; genus Sphingomonas. Next base: position 235,867 of record NZ_JAJFET010000001.1, on the reverse strand, counting down.
TTCGAGCCGATAAGCCGGGATCGCCGGATCCACCGCCGCGGTGTCGAGCACATTGTGCCAGCCCGGCGTCCCGCGCACGCAGTGGATGGGGAATTGCTGCGCTTCTGCGGAGCTTAGGTAGGTGTCGGCGAAGTGCGTGTCGAACGTGAAGAGCACCGCTGCAGTATCTTTGGAGTCGAGCGCCTTCAGCCACGCCGTCATCGGCGCCGCCAGCGAACCGGCGCCGGCGACCGCCAGCGCGCCGTCCGGGTTCATGAAATCCGCCTGGGTGTCTACCACCACCACGACCTTCTTCATCGCATGCTCCTTGCCGCTGCCGGACGGGCAGCGGTCCTATGGATCACCGGCCGGGTCAATCCCGCCGTGCCGCCGCTTCGCGATCGAGCAGCGCGCGCTTGCGTGCCGTACCCCAGCGAAAGCCCGACAACGCGCCGTCGCTGCGCAGCACGCGGTGGCACGGAATCGCGAGCGCGTGCGCATTGGCGGCACAGGCGCCGGCGACCGCCCGCACCGCGGCGGGCGCGCCGATCCGCCGCGCAATGTCCGCGTAGCTTGCCGTCTCTCCCGCCGGGATGGCGCGCAACTCCTCCCAGACCCGCCGGCGAAAGGCGGTGCCGCGGATATCCAGCGGCAGGTCCAGCGTCGCATCCGGCGCGTCCACAAACGCCACGACCTGGGTGACCAGCCGCCCGAAGGCGGCGTCGCCCGGTTCCAGATGCGCATTGGGGAAGCGGTGACGGAGGTTCGCCTCCAGAGCGTCCGCGTCCTCCCCCAGCAGCAAGGCGGCGATCCCAGTCTCGCTGGCCGCCACCAGCAACAGACCGAGGCTGGTCTGCGTCACCGCGAAGCGCAACGTCTCGGCAGCACCACCCCGGCGATAGGCCGCCGGCTTCATGCCGAGCACGGCATCTGCCTCCGCATAGAAGCGGCCACTCGAGCCATAGCCGGCGGTGTGGATCGCCTCCGTCACCCCCGCGCCCCCCTGCAATGCGGCGCGGACGCGGCTCGCACGATGCTCCGCGGCATAGGCGCGGGGGCTCACGCCGGTCGCAGCCTTGAACACCCGCTGGAAATGCCCGGCACTCATCCCGGCCGCGGCCGCAAGCTCCGCCAGCGTCGGTTGGGTCTCGGCCGTCTCGATACTCCGGCACGCAGCCGCAACCCGTTCTGTATGCGCAAGCTTCGCGCCGGCAGCATCGGGCCGGCAGCGCAGGCAGGCGCGTGCGCCCGTCCGCCGCGCCTCCGCCAGCGTGGCATGGATGGTGACGTTCGCCGGATTGGCGGCGCGCGAAGGACACGACGGTCGGCAATAGACCCCCGTGGTCGCCACCGAATACCAGAACTCGCCATCCCCGCTCGCGTCGCGCGCCATGATGCGTGCCCAGCGCGGATCCTGCGTCATTTCCTGCTGTGTCATGACAACCTCCTGCGCCCTGCCTGCCGCACGCGGCGCCGGCGCGCACTCCGTTCCTTGCGCTCCAATCCAAGATAATGGCACCGCCCCCGCACGCCAGCCGTTGTCGCGGCGGAACCAGGAGATCCCACCATGCTGAACGTCGGGCTGATCGGCTTCGGACTTGCCGGTCGCGCATTCCATGCGCCCCTGATCGCCGTCACGCCGGCCCTTCGCCTGGCTGCGATCGTCACGTCGCGTGTGCAGGAGGTTGCCGACCTCTATCCCCAAGCGCAGGCGGTGGCTTCGGCCGACGCACTGCTCACCGATCCGGCGATTGATCTCGTGGTCGTCGCCACGCCCAACGACAGCCACGCCCCGCTGGCCCGCGCCGCGCTGGAGGCCGGCAAGCACGTCGTCGTCGACAAGCCCTTTGCGCTGACAGCCGAGGATGCACGCGAACTGACGGTGCTGGCAGAAGCGCACGGCCAGATGCTGACGGTATTTCACAATCGGCGCTGGGACTCCGACTTCGCCACCGTCCAACGCTTGCTGGCCGACGACGTGCTTGGTGACCTGCAGCTGGCGGAATTACGCTGGGATCGCTTCCGACCGGCCATCAAGCAGGGCTGGCGCGAGACGCCGCAGCCGGGCGGCGGCCTGCTCTCTGACCTCGGCCCGCACCTGATCGATCAGGCACTTCACCTGTTCGGCCGGCCGGAGAGCGTGTCGGCCGACATGCTGAGCCAGCGGGACGAAGCGCAAGTCGACGATTATTTCGAACTTACGCTGCACTATGGAACGCGGCGCGTGATCGTGGGCGCGGCGTCGCTCGTCGCGGCCCCCCGCCCCCGCTTTGCATTGCACGGCACGCGCGGCAGCTTCGTCAAACACGGCATCGACCCGCAAGAGGCGGTATTGCGCGCCGGCGGCAGTCCTGCCGATCCCGGCTATGGCATCGAGAACGCGGCCAGCTGGGGCGTGCTGGTCGACAGCACCGGCGGCGAACAGCGCGTGCCGAGTGTGGCGGGCGATTGGCCGCACTTCTATGCGCAAGTTGCGGCCTCCATTTCGGGGAATGCTGCGCCGCCCGTCGCGCCATCGGATGCGATTGCAGGACTGGAGCTGCTGGAACAGGCGCGCCGGTCTGCGCGCGAAGGACGCACTTTGTCCTTTCCTTCGCACTGATCCGCAGAGTTCTTGCGCCTGGATGGACAGCTTCCCGCCCGATCGGGTTGGTAATCCGAACAGCAGACCAACCGCCTGAACTGTCCGGCATGTCGCCGATTAACGATAGTGTCGGAATGGTTTCGGCACAGTGGTTTTCGACCAGAACTTGCAGCGTAAAAGTACGCAAAGCTGCCTACGTAATTGCGTACGGGTGCGAAACTTGCATGAACCGATGCAACAGGCTTCTCGGAATGTCTGCCACCGCCTCGCCCAACGTCCCACAACGGCACCGCCCGGCGGCGAAAAACCTTCAACTCCGCAGCTTCACAAGTTGACGGACCGCAAAGAAAGCCCCAAGTGCGCCCGCATGAACGGAGGAATCAAGATGGCCGACGACGTTTCTGAATTGAATGCGGTGGAGCTGGCAACCGAGCTCACCATCGCTTGGCTCAACAACGCGAACAATCGCGTATCGGCGGAAGATGTACCGACCTTTCTCCAGACGATGCACGCAACGGTCGTCGGGCTGAGCAGCGGCGCAACTTCCGAGCAGGTCGAGGCAGCGCCCGGCGAAGACTATACGCCCGCCGTGTCCGTGCGGAAGTCGCTCGCATCGAAGGACCACATCCTTTCGATGATCGACGGCAAGCCGTACAAGACGCTGCGCCGCCATCTGGCCGGTCATGGCCTGACGCCGGATCAATATCGCGAGCGCTACAACCTCAAGTCCGACTATCCGATGGTCGCTGAGAATTATTCGCAAAGCCGTCGCGACATGGCGAAGCGGATCGGCCTTGGCCGCAAGCCGCGCGATGCAGGCGAGGAAGCCGGCGCGAATGATGCCGCCGCGCCGAAGCGCCGCGGCCGCAAGCCCAAGGACGCGACTGCCGAGTAACCTGCCTCAGCCCTGGGCCTGCGCCGATGCGCGCCGGCCCAGGGCGGACAGACTGCGGAACGTCACCGACCAGCGGGTCTGGTCCATGGCGGCGATGCCATGCTCCCACTGGTGCCGCGCCTCGCCCGACAGATGGTAGATCGACCGCGGCGCAAGCGGAAGGCTCCGCCGCTCGAAGCCAGCCTCCGTCCGCCGACGCAGGCGCAGCACGGCCGGCGCGCCGAGCGAAATCCCCACCACATGCTCGAACATCGGCCGGTCGCGATGCCAGCCGATCCCCGCGCCCGGGTCATAGCGGATCAGCAGCGCCTGCTCGAGCTCGGCGGCCGCTAGGCCAGCGAATGCCGCCGCCCGCTCGCGCAACGGCAGCAGGAAGTCCGGCAATGCCGACCCCGGCGCGATCCGCCCGCGATCGAAATCATAGCTCCAGCCAAAGGAAGTCGTCAGCCGCTTGCCGGTCCAGCCCTGGAAGCGGAACGGCGTCAGTTCGCACGCGTCGATGGCGGCGATCAGCGCCACTTCCTCCACCGCGTCGACCACGTCCTCGCCATGCGCCAGGCCGGGCAGCAACGGGGTTCCGAAAAGGTCGAGCTGGGCCGCCATTACAAAGCAGAGATAAGCATCCGGCGATCGCTTCGAAAGACATGGTAGCGGGGGAGACGGGCCGGAAAGCCCGCGTTATAGAAGCGCGCAATGCCTCATGGTGCCCCCGATCCGCTGCTGCTGTTCCGTGCCGGTGACCACCGGCTTGCGGTATCCGCCCGCGCGGTGCGGGAGGTGTTGCCGTTGCTTCCGATCGCGCGGCCGCCGACACTACCCCGCCCGCTCGCCGGCTTTGTGGATGTGCGCGGCGAGACGCTGGCCGTGCTTTCGCCCGCGCTGCTGTTCGACGGCAGTGCCGGGCTTGGCACGCTGGACCTGTTCGCGCACCTGATCCGCCCGCACGGTCCCGCCGCTACCACCCCCTGCCTGCTGGTCGATCGCGTCGAAGACATGATCGCGCCCGAGCCCGAAGCAATCCGCCCCGTGGAGCCCGAGGCGAGCCACAATGGCGCGATCCTGGCCGAAATCATCCTGCCCGATGGCGCAGCGCATCTCCTGTCGCTGGAGCGGCTGCTCAGTGAGGCCGAGCGCGAGCGGCTGGCAGCGCTTGCCGCCCAGGCGGAGACGCGCGCGGCCGACTGGGCGACCGGGTGAGTTCGGGACTGCAGCGCCACGCGCTTGCCGCCGCGCCGGTCGAAGATCCGGCCTTTGCGGCGATCAAGGCGCAGATCGTCGAGCGAACCGGCCACCATTATTACATCGACAAGGACGACCAGCTCTTCGAGCATGTCGCACGCCGCATGACGGCAAACGACCTGCCGGACCTGGCCGCCTATGCCGCCCGCCTTGCCGACCCGGAGGTTGCGGAGGCGGAATGGCGCGCGCTCGAAAGCGCGATCACGATCAACGAGACGTTTTTCTTCCGCTTCGCCGAGCAGTTCGACGTGCTGCGCCGCTGCGTCCTGCCCCAGCTGTTCCGCGAACGCCGGGCCCAGCGTCAACTGCGCGTCTGGAGCGTTGGTTGCTCGACGGGGGCCGAGGCGCATTCGGTGGCGATCCTGGTGCGCGACCTTCTGGAAGATGCGGTTGCCGACTGGAAGATCGGCATCACGGGTACCGACATCGACGATGCCGCCATCGTGGCCGCGCGCGAGGCGCGCTATACCTCCTGGGCGTTGCGCACCCTAGGCGAGGCGGAGCGGCATCGCCTGTTCGACCGGGAGGGTGAGCGCTGGCGCCTGAAGGCGCGCTATCGCGGCCTCGCGCGGTTCGAACATGCCAACATGATGGCGCTGCTCGACGACGATGCGCCGCTGCAATTCAGCGACTTCGACATCATCCTGTGCCGCAATGTGCTGATCTACTTCCGCAGCGATATCGCCAAGGCGCTGGTCGGCGCGCTCGTGCGCCGGCTTTCGCCGACGGGGTTGCTGTTCATCGGCCATGCCGAGCCGAACCCCGAGTTCGCCGAAGTCGCCCGGCCAGTCCATGTCGACGGCGTGCTCGCCTATGCCCGGCTCGATGCACCGGCAGCGGCAGCGGCGAAGCCGCCGGTACCCGTCCGTCTGCCAAAGCCGGTTCCCCCTGCTCCAGCGCCGTCGCCGCCAAGGCAGCCCCCCGCGCCCCCGCCAAGGCCCGCGCCGCCGAAACCGCCCGAAGCTGCAGGGACCGCGCATGACGCAAGTGAGGACGTCCGTGCGGCACTGTCACGCGGAGATGCGAGCGAGGCCCTGCATCTGGCCGAGCAGGAAGCGCTCGCCACGCCCCGCGATCCGGTGGCGCATTACCTCCTGGCGCTTGGCGCGCTGGCGCTTGGCGACGGGGCGCGTGCAGAGCGGGGATTTCGCAGCGCGCTGTATCTCGATAACGGGTTTGCGATGGCGCATTATCTGCTTGGCCGACACCTGCTGGCACATGGCCGCGATGCCGAGGGCATTCGCGCGCTGCGCAATGCCGCGCGCGCAGCCGCTGGTACGCCCGAGGATGACGAATTGCGCGAAGGCGACGGCATGACCGCCGGTGGCCTGATCGCGGCCGTCCGCGCCACCTTGGGGGCGAGCGCATGAGCATGCCCGGCGACGTGCGCGTCGCAGCGCCCTTCCTCGATGCCGAAGCCGTCGCCGCCGTTCTGGCCGAGCGCCAGCGCGCGCTGGCTCCGGCCGAGGCAGCGGATCGCCGCGCGCGCATGCGCGTACTCACCTGGACGCTGGGCGAGGAAGCCTATGCCACGCCGCTCGCCGACCTGACCGAGGTCGCGGCAGTTCCGCGCGTGACGGCAGTTCCCGGTTCGCCGGCAGCGCTCGTGGGACTGATTTCCTGGCGCGGTGCCGTGGTCAACCTGTTCGATCCGGCGGCAGCGCTTCAGCTACCTGCGCCTGCCGAGCCCGGCCGTGCGATGCTGGTGCTGCGCCACGCGGCACCGCGCATCGCGCTTCAGGTCTCGGCCGTCACCGCCGCTGCCTCGGTGGTCGATCCCGGTGCCACTGGCGTCGGCAGTCTCACCCATTTCGTCGAAGCGGACGGTGGCCAGCGCCTGGCCATCGTCGACACCGCGCTGCTGATCCAGCGGCTGCTCGCCCGCCCCCTGCAGGAAGGATAAGACCTTGTCGGTTTCCACTCGGATCATCGCCGGGTTCGGCATCATTACGGCCATTCTGGTCGCGCTGGGCTTCTATTCGGTGCAGCAGGTCGGCGAGGTGCGCGCCTATGTCGATCGCATCGTCCAACGCGACTATGCCGTGATCCTGGAAGTCGACGAGATCGCCCGCAGCGAGGCCCGCATGCGCGAGGCGCGGCTGACAGCGGTGATGCACGCGCTGCGAGGCGGTCGCGGCACTGCCACCGACACCGCGGAATGGCAGGTCCGCGCGAACGAGACCGCCGCCGCCCTGGGCCGGCTGAGCGCGACCGCAGCCGAGAACCGCGACACGGCCGTCAATGGCGCCCGCATCGAACAATGGCGCCGCCTTGCGCAGGCCACCGCAGCCGTCCAGGCCGCCTATGATCGCCTACGCCCGGCGAGCGCCCGGCAGCTCGAGCTGATCGAGGGCGGCAACATCGACGCCGCGATCACGCTGGGCGAGGAGATCGACCGTCAGCATGTCGCCTTGTCGCAGGCACTCGGCCAGGTCCGCACGGTCGTCAACAACACGATCGAGGTCGGGCGCCGCGCCACCCAGGACGTGTATGAGACCACCCGCACCTCGATCCTTCTCGGCCTGCTGCTCGCGATCATCATCAGCGTGGTGGTCGCCTACACCATCCGCCGCTCGATCACGGTGCCGCTCAACGACTTCATGGGCTTTGCCGGCCGGATCGGCGAAGGCGACCTGTCGGGCGACACGCGCATCACCGGTAACGACGAGCTGGGCGAGCTGGGCGGCACCCTCAACACCATGGTGATCGGCCTGCGTGAAATGGCGCGCCAGAGCAGGGCCGCGACCGAGGACCTGAACGCCGCCGCGACCGAGATCCGCGCCTCTACCCAGGAACAGGCGGCTTCGGTCGAGGAACAGCTGGCGGCCGTGCAGGAAACCGCCGCGACCGTGGACGAGATCACCCATTCGGGCGCCCAGATCACGCTGCGCGCCCAGGAAGTGATCGCCGCCGCCCAGGCGACTGCCCAGACCAGCGACACCGGCCGCACTGCCGTCCACGACACGGCGCTTGCGATGGACGCGATCCGCGAGCAGGCGGAGGCGGTGGCCGGCAACATCGTCGCCCTGTCCGAGAAGACCCAGACCATCGGCGACATCATCGCCACCGTGAACGACGTGTCGGAACGCTCGCACCTCCTCGCCCTCAACGCCTCGATCGAGGCGGCGGCGGCCGGCGAGCAGGGCCGCAGCTTCGCGATCGTAGCGGCAGAGATGAAGACGCTCGCCGACCAGGCGAAGTCGGCCACCCGCAACGTCCGCTCGATCCTGGGCGACATCCAGCGCGGCATCAACGCCTCGGTCATGCTGACCGAAGAGGCCGTGAAGCGCGTCGCATCGGGCAAGGAACGCACCGACGCCAGTCAGTCGGCGATCAACGAGCTGGCCACGCGGGTGCAGGAGAATGTCCACACCTTCCAACAGATCGTCGCCTCCACCAACCAGCAGCAGATCGGCATCGAGCAGGTGACGATCGCGCTGCAGAACATCCGCCAGGCAAGCCAGCAGACCGCCGCCAGCACCCGCCAGCTCGACCAGGCGGCCGGCGACCTCACCCAGCTGTCGCGCACGCTGGTCGGACTGACCGAGCGCTATCGCGTCTGAGGGCGGACGGGTGGAGGACCTTCGCGCAGAGCTGCTCGCCGCCTTTGCGGCGGAACTGGCCGAGCACATGGCCGGCATCCGCGAGGCACTGGCGGATGCCGCCGCCGGCCGGCCGGTGGACCTGCGCGAGTTCAGCCGCCGCACCCACAGCCTGAAGGGTGCGGCACGCGCGGTCGATCTGCCGCAGACGGAAGCCGCGGCGCACGACGCAGAGACGATCCTGCTTGCGGTCGAGCGTGGCGAGCGCACGCTCGACCCGGCGACGCTGGGCGAGTTGCGCACCCTTGCCGACGCGATCGAGGATGGCGCGCGCGCCGACACGCGAGCGCCTGAGGCGGACATCGTGGCTGCGCCGACTCCAGCTGCGGCGGCCGGGCGTGTCCATGTCGCAGGGCATCATGTCGAGCGGCTCGCCCGCTCGGTCCACGACCTCGCCAACCATGTGTCGGAACAGGACCGCATCGCCGAGATGGTCCACGCGCTCGCCGCCGAGCTCGCCGACATGCCCGCCACGCTGGACGGCGAGCTCGCCCGCCGCCACGCGCGCCTGGTCGGCAGCACCGAGCGGCTGCGCCGCGAGGTGGAGCGCCAGCGCTGGGCCCTCGACCGCGCCGCTGCCGAGATCGAGCGTGATGCCGAACGCATCCTGTTGCTCCCCGTCGCGACGCTGTTCGAGGGGCATGAGCGCATGGTCCGCGACCTCGCCACCAGCCAGGGCAAGTTCGCCGAGCTGACGATGGAGCCGATCGAGGCGGAGGCCGATCGCCGCGTGCTCCAGGCGTTGCGCGAGCCGCTGCTCCACCTGCTGCGCAACGCGGTCAGCCACGGCATCGAACCGCCGGCGGTGCGCGCGCGTGCGGGCAAGCCGGAGGGCGGCACGATCAGCGTCGTTCCGTCCACCGATCGCGGTCGCCTCAACATCACCATCCGCGACGATGGCGCTGGTCTCGATCCCAAGGCGATCGAGGCGCGCGCGCGCGAAGCCGGGCTGATCGCGCCGGGCGCCCCCACCCCGTCGCGGCGGGCACTCTACGGCATGTTGTTCGAACAGGGTTTTTCGACCAGCCGCACGGTGGACGAGGTTTCGGGCCGCGGCATCGGCCTGTCGGTCGTGGCGGAGACGGTGCGGCGCCTGCACGGCCGCGTCCGTATCCTGCCAGGCCGCCCCACCGGCACCGAGATCCGCCTGTCGCTCCCGCTCGCGCTCGCCCGCCAGGCGCTGCTGCTGGTGGAGGCGGGCGGCGCGCGCCATGCGCTGCCGGCGTCCAGCGTCGATCGGGTCCTGCGCCTCACCCCCGATGCGTTCGACCGGACCGAAGGCGGGGCGGTGCTGATGCTCGACGGCGAGGCGATCCCGGTCGCCGAGCTCGCCGACCTGCTGGGCCTGCCAGCCGGCGAGCCTGCCGAGGAAGCACGCCCGGCCCTCATCATCGAGGGTTCGGACCAGCGCCGCGTGCTGCTGGTCGATGCGCTCGACGATGTCCGCTCCCTGGTGGTGGGGGATCCGACCGCGGTCGCCGCCGACGTGCCGCTGGTCTGGGGCACGGTGCTGCTGGAAGATGGCGTCGCGCTGGTGCTCGAGCCGGAAGCGCTGCTCGCCGCCGATGCCTCCGGCCCGCGTCGCCGCCCACGCATCGCCGCCGCCGCGCGGCCGGTGCAGCGCACCGTGCTGGTCGTCGACGATTCGATCACCACCCGCACGCTCGAGAAAAGCATCCTGGAGGCGCAGGGCTATCGCGTGCTCATCGCCGTCGACGGGCTTGCCGGGCTGGAGCGGCTGCGCGCCGGGACCGATGCCATCGACCTCGTCGTTGCGGACGTCGAAATGCCGCGGATGGACGGCTTCGGATTGCTCACCGCGATACGGAACGATCCGGCGCTGCAAGCGCTTCCCGTCGTCATGATGACATCGCGCAACAGCCCGGACGACATCGAGCGTGGCCTTCAGCTCGGCGCGAACGCCTATGTGACCAAGCAGGAGTTCGATCAGGGAACGCTGATCTCGGTCGTTCAGCAGCTGGTCTAAGCCATGGCCACGCGTCCGATCCGCGTAATGATCGTCGAGGATTCGCTCGTCGTTCGTACCCTGCTGACTCACATCATCGCGGGCGATCCGCGGCTGGAAGTGGTCGCCGCCGTCGGGAGTGCGGAAGAAGCGCTCGCACAGCTGGCGGCGATCCGGCCCGACGTGATCTCGATGGACATCCGCCTGCCCGGCATGGACGGGCTGGAGGCGACGCGCCAGATCATGGCCGACCAGCCGACGCCGATCGTCGTGATCTCGGCCAGCTTCGACCGTACACAGCTCAACCCCACCATGGACGCGCTGCGGGCCGGTGCGCTGGCCGCGGTGGAAAAGCCGGTGGGCGTCGCCGATCCCGAATATCGCACCATTGCCGCCGAAATCCGCACCCAGCTTGTGATCATGAGCCAGGTCGCGGTGGTGCGCCGGCGCATGCGCACACCGCCCGGCGGCACTTCCACCGCCGGCCGCCCGCGAGTCCCCGCGCGCATGCTGCTGTGCGCGGCCTCGACCGGCGGGCCGCAGGCGCTCGCGCGGCTGTTCAACAGCCTGCCGGCGGACCTGGCCGTGCCGGTGCTGCTGGTCCAGCACATGGGCGCCGCCTTCATGGACGGCTTCGCGAGTTGGCTGGACAGCGTCGTGCCGCAGCGAGTCGAGCTCGCCCGCGCCGGTGTGCTGCCCCAGCGCGGCACCATCTATGTGGCGCCCGGCGACCGGCATCTGACGCTCGCGCCCTCGGCCAAGCTCGCGCTGTCGGACGCACCCGCGATCTCCGGCCAGCGGCCGGCGGCGACGGTGTTGTTCGAAAGCGCCGCTGCCGCGCTCGACGGCGGGGCGCTCGCCGTCGTGCTGACCGGCATGGGCGAGGACGGTTCGGCGGGTGTGCGCCAGCTGATCCAGGCAGGCGGCGCCGCCATCGCCGAGCATGAGAGCACGGCGGTGGTGAACGGCATGCCGGCCGCCGCCGTACGCCAGGGGGCACTGGCCCTGCCGCTCGACCTGATCGGCCCGCATGTGCGCCGCATCCTGGCCCGAGAGTCGCTGGCATGACCGAAGAGGCAGCGCCGCACCTGCTGCTGGTCGAAGATTCGGATACCCAGGCGCTGGTGTTCCGCCGGACGCTGGAAGGCTTCGGCTTTACCGTCGACCGCACGCGCACGGCAGAGGACGCGCTGGTCACCCTGAACGAGGCGCTGCCCGACCTGCTGGTCGTCGATTATCGCCTGCCGGGCATGAACGGCGACGAGTTGGTGCGCATCCTGCGCCAGACCGGCCACACCCGTACGCTCCCCATCATCATGCTTACCAGCGATGCCGCGAGCGAAGTGGAGCGCCAGGGGCTCGACAGCGGCGCCAACGCCTATGTGCCCAAGGCGAGCGGGCCGCAGCTGCTCGTCTCGCGCATGCGCTCGCTGCTGCGCCAGCGCCGGTCGGCACCCGGGCACAGCTCGGCCGGCGGCTTTCGTCAGGCGCGGCTGCTGATCGCGGTTGCGGACCCGACGTACCGCGAATGGCTGCGCGCACTGCTGACCGGGGACGGTCATGCGGTCAGCGTCGCCGAGGACGAGCCGGCGATGCTCGCTGCGATTGCCGCCGAGGAATATGACGGCGTGCTGGTCGGCGCCTCGAGCGGTCAGGAGGATCCCTTTACCTGGGTCCGCGCGCTCGACCAGCGTCGGCAGTCCGACGCCCTGGGGTTCGAGATCGCAGCACTTGCCGCGGTCGCCGATCCGGCGGAAACGCTGGCGGGCCTGGGTGCCGGGGCGGACGACGTGCTGCCGGCGCGCGACGAGCGCGACATGCTGCTGGTCCGCATCCGCTCGATCCTGCGCCGCAAGCTCGCGCGCGATGACGAGGCGGCGGGCGCCGCGCGTGAGCGCGAGCGCGAGTTGGCTCTCGCCCATGCCCGCGCCCAGGCCGAAGCCGGGGCGGCCCTTGCCGCCGCCAACCGCGATCTGGAGGCCGCCAACGCCCAGCTGCGCGAGACTCAGGCACAGCTGGTCCAGTCCGCCAAGATGGCGTCGCTCGGCGAACTGGTCGCGGGCATCGCGCACGAGATCAACAACCCGCTCGCCTTCATCCTCGCCCATCAGTCCACCGTCGAGCGCGCGGTGCGCGACGCGATGACCGCCGAAGGCGAAGCGCGCAACAAGCCGCTGGCAAAGGCCGCGGAACGGCTGGAATCGATCCGCACCGGCCTTGTCCGCATCCAGGACCTGGTGGTGAAGCTTCGCCGCTTCTCCCGGCTTGACGACGGCGAATGGTCGCAGGTCGACATTCCGGACGCGATCGACGCCGTGCTGACGCTGCTCCAGCCCAAGACCCCGCCCGCCGTCGTCGTCGAACGCCGCTATGGCCCGATCCGCAGGCTCGAAAGCTCGCCTGCGCTGGTCAATCAGGTGGTGATGAACATCATCTCCAACGCGGTCGATGCAATCGATCCTGCCACGGGCCGCATCGTGATCGAGACGCGGACGCAGGGCGATCGCTTCGTCATCACGATCACCGACAATGGCCCCGGCATTCCTCCCGACGTGCGCGAGCGGGTGTTTGAACCCTTCTTCACCACCAAGGATGTCGGATCGGGCACTGGCCTTGGTCTTGCCATCGCCTATGGCGTAGTGCGGTCGCACGGTGGCGAGATCACGATCGAATCCGGCGAAGAAGGTGGCGCGCGCTTCATCTTGGCGGTACCAATGCAGCGCCAATGACCCACTCTGACCAATCACGAATGCCCAAGATCCTGGTTGTCGACGACGAGCGGGAGATCCTCGTCGCGCTGGAAGACTTGCTGGAGGATCGCTACCAGCTGCTTTCCTCCACCTCGCCCGTCGCGGCGCTGGACATCGTCAGGGCCAATCCCGACCTGGCCGTCATCCTCTCCGACCAGCGCATGCCGGAAATGCCGGGCAATGTGTTCCTGGCCCAGGCTCGCCCGCACAGCGACGCCGATGCGATCCTGCTGACAGGCTATGCCGACCTGTCGGCGGTTGTCTCCGCCGTCAACGAAGGCGCGATCAGCGGCTATGCGGCCAAGCCCTGGGAGCCGGAGGCGCTGCGCGCCATGGTCGCTGCAGCCGTCGAGCGCCACCGGCTGCGCGCCGCGGTCCGCTTCGAGCAATCGGCCTTTGCCGGCCTGATGAAGGCGTCGGCCGACCAGATCTCGGTCCTCGACCGCCAGCACCGGCTGATCCGCGGCAACCATGACCAGGACGGCACGGTCGAGGCGCGCGACAAGGACGAAGCGGCGCTGGCGAGCGGCAGCTATTCCGAGGAAGACCTGCAAAGCGGCGACGACCAGGACGAGCGCTGGACTCGCATCCGTCGCATCCCCTTTGGTGCCGACGGCGCCGAGCGCCACCTGCTCAAGATCGAGTCGGACGAGACCGAGCGCCGCCGCGCCGCCCGTCGGCTCCATCAGGCCGAGAAGCTCCAGGCACTGGGCACGCTCGCCGGTGGCATTGCGCATGACTTCAACAATTTGCTGGCCGCCATTCTCGGCAACCTCGAGCTCGCGGAGCGCGCGCTCGACAAGCCGGACCGGCTCGCACGCTTCCTGGCCAATGCCCGTTCGGCCGCCGGACGCGGATCGGCGATCACCCGCCGGCTGCTGAGCTTCAGCCGTCAACGCGACCTCGCCGCCGAGACCTTCAGTCCCGACGAGGCCATCCGCGACCTCGAGGAACTGGTCGCGCGCACGATGGCCGGGCGGGTGTCGCTGGCGCTCGACCTCCAGGCGGACGGCGCGATCCACGCCGACCCGGGCCAGTTCGAGCTCGCGGTGGTCAACCTGTGCATCAACGCACGCGATGCGATGGCCAACGGCGGGGAGATCGTCCTCTCCAGCGCCCGCGCGCCTGCCCCGCCCGAACTCGGCGACGCCGGCGACTGCATCCGCGTTTCGGTGCGCGACACGGGCACGGGTATCCCCGAGCATCTGCGCGACCGGGTGTTCGAGCCGTTCTTCACCACCAAGCCGCATGGCGAGGGCACGGGGCTTGGCCTGCCGATGGTCCGCGCGATGGTTGAGGCGTCGGGCGGCATGATCACGATCGACAGCCGCATCGGGGAAGGCACCACCGTGTCGCTGTGGTTCCCGCGCGTCGAGCCGGTCGACGCGATCCGCGTCGCGGCGGCGGCAGAGGCCCCCACCCCGTCGCTCCGCGTGCTCGCGGTCGAGGACGATGCGGAAGTGCGGGCCGTGCTGGTCGCGCACCTGACCGGTGCAGGCCACCAGGTGATCGAGGCGGACGGCGCCCAGGCCGCCTTGCAAGCGCTGGAAAGCGACGCCGCTATCGACCTGCTCGTCACCGACTATGCGATGCCCGACATTTCCGGTCTCGACCTGTTCCGCCTCGCAAGCGAGCACCGGCCCGGTCTGCCGGCCATTCTGGTGACAGGCTTCGCCGATGTGGAGGATGGCACCGTGCCCCTGCCGGTGCTCACCAAGCCATTCACGGGCGACCAGCTGAAGGGCGCCATCGCCCGCGTCCTGACTGCGGCCGACTGAGCCACCCCCGCCATACGCGACGACCCGGGCCTTTGGCGGGGCGGTTGAACTTGCGAAAAAACGCCCCAGATTAGATACTTGAGAACGAAAGCTGGCTGGCAAAGCCGCTGCCCTCATCGTCTTTTCAAGGAGGCAGGATGCAGTTTGACGATACCGTTCGCTCGCGCCGCGCGATCCTGGGTTCGGTTGCCGCGCTTGGCGCCTTTGCCGTGACGCGCAGCACGCTGATCGGCGCCGACCGCGCCGCGCCGCGCCCCGTGCCGACGCCGGTCCGCCAGCGCATCTTTGCCGAGCCAAAGGCTGCCAGCGTCCATGCGCCGCGCGGCGTCCAGCCGGAGCTGTTCGACCGCGCCATCGCCGCCCTTGACGCGCACGGCGACACGATCCGCCGCCGCGACCGTATCGCCATCGCCGACTTCGATGCTCCCTCGAACGAGCATCGCTTCCAGTTCATCGACCTGGAGGGTGGCGACGTGACGCGCCTGCTCGTCTCCCACGGCAGCGGCTCCGACCCCGCGCATTCGGGCAAGCTCCAGCGCTTTTCGAACGCGCCCAATTCCAATGCGACCTGCGAGGGCGCATTCGTCACCTCCGACTATTATGTCGGCAAGCATGGCCGCTCGCAGCGGGTGATCGGCCTCGACCCGACCAACAACAACGCCCGCGACCGCGCGATCGTGATCCACGGCGCCTGGTACGCCAACCCGGACATGCTCAAGACCCACGGGATGCTGGGCCGCAGCCAGGGATGCTTCGCGGTCGGTGAACAGGACCTGCCGCAGGTGTTCGCGATGCTGGGCGAAGGCCGGATGATCTACGCGGGCAAGGCGTGATCCGGCGGCGGCGAACTGCCGCAGCGGCCAGAAAAGGGTGACGTAGCTTCTCGCCGTTTCGCGCGTTAGGCTCGTCATGATGACGCAGCACCGCTTTTTTTCGATCCACCGGCACGGCCTCATTCGTGTCGGTGCCTGTACCCCGCTCGCCAGCTCCGGAGACCCGGCCGCCAATGCCGAGGCGACGATCGCCCTCGCCCGGCAGGGTCATGAAGCCGCAGCCGACCTGCTGGTCTTCCCGGAACTCAACCTCTCCTCCTACGCGATCGACGACCTGCACCTGCAGGACGCGCTGTGCGACGCGGCGGAGGCGGCGCTTGCTCAGGTGGTCGAGGCAAGCACCGAACTGCGCCCGGTCCTGCTGGTCGGCGCGGCGCTTCGCCGCAACGGCCGGCTCTACAATTGCGCCGTCGCGGTCGCACGCGGTCGCATCCTGGGCGTGGTGCCCAAGAGCTTCCTTCCCAACTATCGCGAATATTACGAGAAACGCTGGTTCGCCGAGGGCGCCGGCGTCACCGGCCTGGAGATCACCGTTGCGGGGCAGCGGGCACCGTTCGGCACCGACCTGATCTTTGCGGCCGAGGACCTGCCCGACTTCGTCTTTCATGCGGAAATCTGCGAGGATTACTGGGCGCCCACGCCGCCCTCGACCATGGGTGCGCTCGCGGGCGCACTGATCCTGTGCAACCTGTCCGCTTCCAACATCGTCGTCGGCAAGGCCCGCGACCGCGAGATGCTGTGCGCTGCCCAGTCCGCGCGTGCGGTCGGCGCCTATGTCTATTCGGCGGCAGGTCCCGGCGAGAGCACGACCGACCTGTCCTGGGACGGGCAAGGCCTGGTCTATGAACTGGGCGAGCAGCTTGCCGCCTCGCACCGCTTCGCCAGTGCCGACGCCACCATCTATGCCGATGTCGACGCCGGCCGCATCCGGTTGGAGCGGATGCGCATGGGCACGTTCAACGACGCCGCCGCGGCGTCCGGCCACCCGGAAACCCGCTTCCGCCGCATCGGCTTTGCGCACCAGCCCGACTTCGCCGACGTGGGCCTCAAGCGCCAGGTCCGCCGCTTCCCCTTTGTGCCGAGCAACGCCGTCTCGCTCGACGAGGATTGCTACGAGGCGTTCAACATCCAGGTGGAGGCCCTGCGCAAGCGCATCGTCGCGACGGGTGCCAAGCGGCTCATCATCGGCGTGTCGGGCGGGCTCGACTCCACCCATGCGCTGATCGTCGCGGCCAAGGCGTTCGATCGCCTCGACAAGCCCCGCTCCGACATCCTCGGCTTCACCATGCCGGGGTTCGCGACCAGCGAGGGGACCAAGGCCAACGCCTGGACGCTGATGAACGCGCTCGGCATCACCGGTGCCGAGATCGACATCCGCCCGGCCGCGCGGCAGATGCTTGCCGACATGGACCATCCGTTCGGGCGCGGCGAGCCGGTCTATGACATCGCGTTCGAAAATGTGCAGGCGGGCCTTCGCACCGACTATCTGTTCCGCCTCGCCAACCAGCGCGAGGGTTTCGTGCTCGGCACCGGCGACCTGTCGGAGCTGGCGCTCGGCTGGTGCACCTATGGCGTCGGCGACCAGATGAGCCATTACGCCGTGAACGCCGGCGTGCCCAAGACGCTGATCCAGTATCTCATCCGCTGGGCGATCCAGACCGACCAGTTCGATGCCCCCACCAACACCGTGCTCGACGCGATCCTCGCGACCGAGATCTCGCCCGAGCTGGTGCCGGCCGGCGACGATGGCCAGTTGCAGAGCACCGAAAGCAAGGTCGGGCCGTACGAGTTGCACGACTTCTTCCTGCACCACATCGTCCGCCAGGGGCTGTCCCCTTCCAAGGTCGCGTTCCTCGCCTGGCATGCGTGGAAGGACAGCGAAGGCGGCGCGTGGCCGATCGACTTCCCGGAAGCCAAGCGCAACAGCTATGACCTGGAGACGATCGCCCGCTGGCTCGAATCCTTCCTGTGGCGCTTCTTCCAGACCAGCCAGTTCAAGCGCTCCGCCATTCCCAACGGGCCCAAGGTATCGGGCGGCGGTGCGCTCAGCCCGCGCGGTGACTGGCGCGCGCCTTCCGATGGCGTTGCGAAGCCCTGGGTCGAGGAGTTGCGTGCGGCGCTGCCGTAAGCACGGCCTCCTTACCTAGTGCTCCCGCGAAGGCGGGAGCCCAGGGTTCCGAACGCCACCGATCTTTGTTCTGCCTGGCCCTGGATCCCTGCCTCCGCAGGGATACGGTGGAACCTTGGGGCAGCCGCCCTCACGCCCGCCGCGCTTGCGCCTCCGCGTTGCGGCCGTTGAGCGCCCAACGCAGCATCACGCCCACCCCCCGCGCGCCGGCGCGCACCAGCGGCGCCTCGGCGGGCCGCTCGCGCAGGTGGAGCATGGTGCGCGCCCAGGGCGGCAGCAGGTCGATTGCCGCGCGCATCGTCAAATCGCCGAACGGCCGCATCGCAAGGTTCGGCGCCGGCTGGCTCAGGAGCGCCTGCAGCACCGTGCGCGTACGCTCGTCGAAGTGCAGCTGCGGCCGCACGTCCATCAGATAGCGGTCGATCCCGCGCCGGCTGGTCGGCACGTCCGTCGCGCCCAGCCGGCGCGCGACCTCGGCATATTCCGCGAAATACCGGTCCTGCTCGGCCCCTGGCATCGCCGGGTTGCGGTAGCGGAGGTACCCGGACAGGAACATCCGCACCTCCACCACATGGATCCAGGTCAGCAGTTCCGGGTCGTTGGCGTCATAGGGCGTGCCGTCCGGCAGCGTGCCGTGCACGCGGTCGTGGATCGCCCGCACCCGCCCGATCAGCCGCTCCGCCTCGCCCGTCGCGCCATAGGTGGTGCCGGCAATGAACTGCGCGGTCCGCTTCAGCCGGCCCAGCATGTCGCGCTGGAAGTTCGAATGGTCCCACACCCCTGCCAGCGCCAGCGGGTGGAGCATCTGCAACATCAGCGCCGCCGTCCCCCCGATCATCATCGAGGTGAAGTCGCCATGCACCCGCCAGCACACTGACTTGGGGCCGAACAGCCCGTCGTCCCCTGGCGGCCGGCTGAGGTCGATCGCACCGTCGCCGGCTCCTGTCAGTGCCCGCACCTGCTTTGCGATCGTCTGGCGTACCGTGTCCATCCGCTGTCAACGCGCCACCTGCTTGTGCGTGCCGCCAGCGCCCCCAAACCTCATCGTTTTGCAATGCAGCATTTGGCAACACTGTGTTGCTGGAGCACGTGGAACGGTTCGCGACGGGTGAAGTTTACCGGGCGAGTCCAGGCGAAGCACGTCGCCTGCCTGTCCCCGGGCCTGCGCCGGCGCATGCCTATGCTGAAGGACCATTCGGTTTGACGCTTGCGACCGCACGCTTCCCATCTCTTTCCGCAAAGTTGATGGGGGTGCTGCTCGCACTCATCGGGCTGGTATTGGCAGTCGGGGGCGGCTGGCTCGCGATCCTGGGTGGATCGGCCTATTACGTCATCACCGGCCTTGCGATGCTCGCGGCTGGCGTGTTGCTCTTTCGCGGGCAGATGCTCGGCGGCTGGCTCTATGCCGCAATCGTCGTGCTCACCGCGATCTGGGCGTTCTGGGAAGTCGGCTCAAACCCCTGGGCGCTGATACCGCGCCTGGTCGGTCCGCTGGTCCTGCTGCTCCTCGTCGCCCTGGTGATGCCGACGCTGACGCGGCGTCCGGGGCGATGGAAGGCGGGCTTCGCCGGCGCCGCCGCCGTGCTGCTGGTGACGGTGGTCGGTGGAACCGTCGTCGCAAAGCTTGGCGCACCTGCCGCGGCGCTGCCGCTTCCGGCCGCCGGGGCGGCGCTGGCGGGAACCGACCCGCTCGCGACCGGTGCGGACTGGCCAGCTTATGGCGGCACCTATGGCGCGCGCCGCTATTCGCCGCTCGCGCAGATCACGCCTGCCAATGTGGGTTCGCTGGAGCGCGTGTGGCTGACCCACACGGGCGACATGCCCGCTGACCTGAAGCACAACAAGTACGGCGCGGAGACGACCCCGCTCAAGGTCGGCGACCGCCTGTACCTCTGTTCGGCCAAGAACATCATGATGGCGCTGGATCCGGCGACGGGTCGGGAGCTGTGGCGCTTTGACCCGAAGGTGCCCGACGCCAACATCCCCTACACCGCCGCGTGCCGGGGCGTGTCCTATTATACGGTTCCGGGCGCTCAGGCGACGGCGACCTGCGCCACCCGCATCATCGAGGGGACGCTGGATGGCCGCATCGTCGCGGTCGACGCGAACACGGGCCGTCCCTGCACCGGCTTCGGCACCAACGGCCAGGTCGACATCAAGCAGGGCATGGGCGAGGTCGTTCCCGGCATGGTCTCCATCACCTCGGCACCGACGATCGTGCGCGGCGTCATCGTGACCGGGCACCAGGTGCTCGACGGGCAGAAGCGCAACGCGCCGTCCGGCGTGATCCAGGGCTATGACGCGGTTACCGGCGAGTTCCGCTGGGCCTGGGACATGCTGCGCCCCGATCGCAAGGGCATTCCGGGTCCGGGCGACGAATATGGCCGCGGCACCCCCAACATGTGGACCACCGCAAGCGGCGATGAATCGCTGGGGCTGGTCTATCTGCCGATGGGTAATTCCGCGGTGGATTACTGGAGCGGTTCGCGCACCCCGCCGGAGGACTTCTTCGCGACCTCCCTGGTGGCGCTCGACGTCACCACCGGCCGTCCGCGCTGGCGCTTCCAGCTCGTCCACCACGACGTCTGGGACTATGACCTGGGCGCGCAGGGCACGCTGATCGACTTCCCTACTGCCGGTGGCAACGTGCCCGCGATCGTGGTGCCGTCGAAGCAAGGAGACATCTATGTGCTCGATCGCCGCAACGGCCGCGCGCTGACCAAGGTCGGCCGCATTCCCGTGCCGACCACCGGCGTGGAGCCCAAGCGCCGCGTCGACGGCCAGCCGGTGTCGCTCTACCACACGCTGCGCAAGGCAGACCTGACCGAGCGCGATATGTGGGGCATGTCCCCGATCGACCAGCTGGTGTGCCGCATCCAGTTCCGGCGCGCCGCCTACAAGGGCTTCTACACGCCGCCTTCCGACAAGCAGCATTCGGTCGAATATCCGGGCTATAACGGCGGCACCGACTGGGGCGGCATCGCCATCGATCCGGCGCGGGGCGTGATCGTCGCCAACTACAACGACATGCCCAACTATGTCCGCCTGGTGCCGCGCGCCGAGGCCGACAAGAAGGGCTGGGCGCCGCGTGGCGAGGCGCGCGGCGGCGACATGGGCGGCGGTGCCGAGGGTGCCGGTGATCCGCAGGCGGGCACGCCCTATGCGGTGGACGTCAACGCGGGCTGGCGCCTGCCGTTCACCGGCCTGCTCTGCAAGCAGCCTCCCTATGGCGGCATCCGCGCGATCGACCTGCGCACCGGCAAGACGCTGTGGGACCGCCCGCTCGGCACCGCACGCAACAACGGGCCGTTCGGCATCCCCTCGCGCCTGCCGGTCACCATCGGCACGCCCAACAACGGCGGCGCGGTGGTCACCGCCGGCGGCCTGGTGTTCATCGCCGCGGCAACCGACGATCTGATCCGCGCGATCGACCTCAAGACCGGCAAGGTCGTGTGGCAGGACGTGCTGCCCGCCGGCGGCCAGGCGACGCCGATGACCTATGAGCAGAACGGCCGCCAGTATCTGGTGATCATGACCGGCGGCCATCACTTCATGGAGACCAAGGTCGGCGATCAGGTGATCGCCTATGCCCTGCCGAAGGCGTAGCCCGCCGGCCCAGCCAGGCCAGCCTTCCGAACCGCGCCCCGGCCTTTGCGTCGGGGCGCGGTTTCGCTATCCCCGCTCCATCCCCCCGTTTCCAATCGCGAGTACCCCCATGAAGACACGCGCCGCCGTCGCTTTCGAAGCGAAGAAGCCGCTGGAGATCGTCGAGCTCGATCTCGAAGGCCCCAAGCCCGGCGAGGTGCTGGTCGAGATCATGGCGACCGGCATCTGCCACACCGACGCCTATACGCTCGACGGCCTGGACTCCGAGGGGCTGTTCCCGTCCGTGCTCGGCCATGAGGGCGCCGGCATCGTGCGCGAGGTGGGCGCCGGCGTCACCAGCGTGAAGCCCGGCGACCATGTCATCCCGCTCTACACGCCCGAATGCCGCCAGTGTAAGTCGTGCCTGTCGGGCAAGACCAACCTGTGCACCGCGATCCGCGCGACCCAGGGCAAGGGCCTGATGCCGGACGGCACCACCCGCTTTTCCTACAAGGGCCAGCCGATCTTCCACTATATGGGCTGCTCGACCTTCTCGAACTTCACCGTGCTGCCCG
Source organism: Sphingomonas sp. PL-96 (assembly GCF_020707215.1). Taxonomy (GTDB): domain Bacteria; phylum Pseudomonadota; class Alphaproteobacteria; order Sphingomonadales; family Sphingomonadaceae; genus Sphingomonas. The sequence goes on along the minus strand of NZ_JAJFET010000001.1, from coordinate 213,953 downwards.
AGATCGCCGTCGCCAAGATCCGCGAGGACGCGCCCTTCCAGACCAGCTGCTACATCGGCTGCGGCGTCACCACGGGCGTCGGCGCGGTGGTGAACACCGCCAAGGTGCAGGTCGGCGACAACATCGTCGTCTTCGGCCTGGGCGGCATCGGCCTCAACGTGCTGCAGGGCGCGAAGCTCGCCGGCGCCAACCGGATCATCGGCGTCGACATCAACCCGGATCGCGAGAGCTGGGGCCGCCAGTTCGGCATGACCGACTTCATCAACGGCCGCGGCAAAGCCCGCGAAGAAGTGATCGCCGAGATCCTGGCGCTCACCGATGGCGGCGCGGACTATACCTTCGACTGCACCGGCAATACCGAAGTGATGCGCACCGCGCTGGAGGCATGCCACCGCGGCTGGGGCACCTCGATCATCATCGGCGTGGCCGAGGCGGGCAAGGAAATCAGCACCCGCCCGTTCCAGCTGGTGACCGGCCGCAACTGGCGCGGCACCGCGTTCGGCGGCGCCAAGGGCCGCACCGACGTGCCCAAGATCGTCGACTGGTACATGGACGGCAAGATCGCAATCGACCCGATGATCACTCACGTGCTGACGCTGGAGGAGATCAACAAGGGCTTCGACCTGATGCATGCTGGCGAAAGCATCCGCAGCGTGGTGGTCTACTGATGTTCAGCCACGTCATGGTGGGCGCTGACGATATCGCCGCGTCCAAGGCGTTCTATGACGCCGCCCTCGGCGCGCTCGGCATTCCGGCCGGCGTCGTCGATGAATGGGGCCGCGTCGTCTATGCGCATGGCGGCGGCCGCTTCCTGGTGACGCGGCCGATCAACGGCGAGCCCGCCAGCCATGCCAATGGCGGCACGATCGGCTTTGCCGCCGCCTCGCCCGAGGCAGCCGATGCATGGCACGCCGCGGGGCTTGCGCACGGCGGCACGGCGATCGAGAACCCGCCGGGCATCCGCAACGCCACCGGCGGGCGGACGCTGTACCTCGCCTATCTGCGCGACCCCGCCGGCAACAAGCTGTGCGCCACGCACCGCATCGCGTGATCGAAAGGCACCCGATGACTCTCGAGACCGTCTCCACCAGCGCGTCGCATGGCGGCATCCAGGGCGTGTACCGCCATGCCTCCACCGCCACGGGCACGCCCATGACCTTTTCGATGTTCGTGCCACCGCACGATCCCGGCGAGCGGCTGCCGGTGCTCTGGTATCTCTCCGGCCTCACCTGCACCCACGCCAATGTGACCGAAAAGGGGGAGTATCGCGCCGCCTGCGCCGAGCACCGCGTGATCTTCATCGCACCCGATACGTCACCGCGCGGCGAAGGCGTACCGGATGCTGAGGGCTATGACTTCGGCCAGGGCGCGGGGTTCTACCTGGATGCGACGCAGGCTCCGTGGTCGACGCATTTCTGCATGCGCAGCTACATCGAAGATGAGCTGCCGGCGTTGATCGCCGCCGAGTTCCCGGTGGCGGACATGGACCGGCAGTCGATCACCGGCCATTCGATGGGCGGCCACGGCGCGCTCACGATCGGCTTGCGCAACCCCGACCGCTTCCGCAGCGTCTCCGCCTTTGCGCCGATTGCCTCGGCGATGCAGTCGACCTGGGGCGAAAAGGCGCTGACGGGCTATCTCGGCACCAACCTGGCGGCATGGCGCGCGCATGACGCCTGCGCGCTGATCGCCGATGGCGCCCGCCTGCCCGAACTGCTGGTCGACCAGGGCGACGCCGACGATTTCCTCAAGCAGCTCAAGCCCGAGCTGCTGCGCGCCGCCTGTGAGGATGCCGGCATTCCACTCACCCTGCGCATGCAGCCGGGGTACAACCACAGCTATTACTTCATCTCCACCTTCATGGCCGACCATGTCGCCTGGCACGCGGAGCGCCTGCGCGGCTGATCGCTCTCCTACCCCTGGGTGCTCTCGCGAAGGCGGGAACCCAGGGCCAGGCCAAACGATGGCAGGTGGCGCACGAAACCACTTAGTTCCTGTGCAGCTGTGGTGTTCCACCGGGATGAGCAGGCGTTCGGCAGTATCCCCGAACCGCTTCAGCAGCGGCGCGTTTTCCACTACACCGCAAGCGATGCGCCTCGCTCCTCTCGCACTGATCCTGCCCACCCCGGCCTTCGCCGCCCACACCGGCGTCGTGGGGCCAAGCAGCGGCTTTGCCGTCTCCGACGTGGCGCTGTTCCTGGTTGCGGTCGCCGGGCTCTGGCTTGCCCGCCGGGCGCTGCGGGCGCGGCGCAGACCACCACGGGATTGACTTGGGCGGCGGCGGCGGGAAAGCGGATCCGATGGCAGACACAGACCCGCTCGACCAGCTTCAGGCCGTGATCCGCACCCGGCTGGGCGGCGATCCCGCCACCTCCTATGTTGCCAAGCTCCACCACCGCGGGCGCGCCAAGATCGCGCAAAAGGTCGGCGAGGAAGCGGTTGAGGCGGTCATCGCCGCCATCGCCGACGATCGCGAGGGGCTTGTCGCTGAGTCCGCGGACCTCCTCTTCCACCTGCTGGTGCTGCTCGCAGACGCCGGGCTCTCGCTCGACGACGTTCGTGCCGAACTCCAGCGGCGCGAGGGGCTGTCGGGCATCGCCGAAAAGGCTGCCCGTCCCTCCTGACCCCATCCGAAGGACCCGCCCATGCCGATCGACGCCACGCTCCCGTACGACGACAACAACATCTTTGCGCGGATCCTGCGCGGCGAGATCCCGGCAAAGCGCGTCTATGAGGACGACTTCGCCCTCGCCTTTCACGACATCGCGCCGCAGGCACCGGTCCATGTGCTGGTGATCCCCAAGGGCGCCTATGTCTCCTGGGAAGATTTCAGCGCGCGTGCGCCCGATGCGGAGATCGCCGGCTTCGTCCGCGCCGTCGGCCATGTCGCGCGCGAGCATGGGCTGGTGGCGCCTGGCTACCGCCTGCTCGCCAACGTCGGCGGCCATGGCGGGCAGGAAGTGCCGCACCTCCACGTCCATCTGTTCGGCGGCCAACCGCTGGGGCCGATGCTGGCGCGTTGAGCAACGCCCCGCGCCGCCGCAGGGATTCGCCTTGCGCGCACTCGATTTAGCTTTACGCTCCACCCTTTCGCGGCTGCGAAACGAACCGGTTCAGGGGAAAACCGCATGATCTTCGGGCGCGTCAAACCACTCGACGCCATTCTAGCGACTGCCGAAAAAAAGTCGCTCCATCGCTCGCTCGGCGCGCTGCAGCTCACGCTGCTCGGCGTCGGCGCCATCATCGGCACGGGTATCTTCGTGCTCACCGCAGAGGCTGCGCAAAAGGCGGGCCCGGGCATGATGATCTCGTTCATCATCGCCGGTGCCGTCTGCGCGGTCGCCGCGCTCTGCTACTCCGAGCTCGCCTCGATGGTGCCGGTCTCCGGCTCCGCCTACACCTACACCTATGCGGTGATGGGTGAGCTGCTCGCCTGGATGGTGGGCTGGGCGCTGATCCTCGAATATGCGGTGGCGGCCTCGGCCGTGTCGGTCGGCTGGTCCGGCTATTTCGTCGGCCAGCTGGGGGGCTGGTTCGGCATCACCCTGCCGCAAGAGATCATCGCCGGCCCCTATGCGGGCGGCATCATCAACCTGCCCGCGGTAGTGATTGCGCTGCTGATCACGACCCTGCTGATCGTCGGCACCAGCGAAAGCGCCAAGGTCAATGCGGTGCTGGTCGCGATCAAGGTGACGGCGCTCACCGCCTTTATCGCCCTTTCCGTGCCGGCCATGCACATGGAGAATTTCAGCAACTTCATGCCGCAGGGCTGGGGTGACGGTGCCGGCGCCGGCGTGATCGGTGCGGCTGCCTCGATCTTCTTCGCCTATGTCGGTTTCGACGCGGTCTCGACCGCGGCCGAAGAGACCAAGAACCCGCAGCGCAACGTGCCGATCGGCCTGATCGGCAGCCTCGCCATCTGCACCATCTTCTACATGCTGGTGGCGGCCGGCGCGATCGGCTCGCCGATCGGCGCGCAGCCGGTCACCGCCGCCGACGGCACCTGGCTGGCCCCGGGCTCGACCGAGCTTGCCGCCCGCTGCGCTGCGATCAGCGCCGCCGCTGCCGAGCCGCTGTCCTGCTCCAAGGAAGCGCTCGCCCATGTCCTGCGCCAGATCGGCTATCTCAACATCGGCAACCTGATCGGCCTCGCCGCCTTCCTGGCGCTGCCCTCGGTCATCCTGGTCATGATCTATGGCCAGACCCGCATGTTCTTCGTGATGGCGCGCGACGGCCTGCTGCCGGAGAAGCTGTCGACGATCCACCCCAAGTGGAAGACGCCGCACATCATCACCGGCATCACCGGCCTGGGCGTGACGTTCGCGGCCGCCTTCCTGCCGGTCGGCAAGCTCGCCGACATCGCCAATGCCGGTACGCTGTTCGCCTTCTTCATGGTCGCGATCGCGGTCATGCGGCTGCGCAAGACCGAGCCCACCCGCCACCGCCCGTTCCGCACCCCGCTCGTGTATGTGGTGGGGCCGCTCACGATGGTCGGCTGCGTCGTGCTCTACTGGTTCCTGCCGCCGGACGCGAAGCTGGTGCTGCCGGTATGGGGCGCAATCGGCCTGGTGGTCTATTTCGCCTATGGCTTCCGCAAGAGCCACCTCGGCCGCGGGCTGATCGATGTGCCAGAGGCAGACGCCTATGGGGACACGCCCGGCACCCGCTGAGGTTCGCCCAACAAAAAGGGGCCGGAGGATCGCTCCTCCGGCCCCTTTCTTTTTGCGGCTGCGGGTCGCGCCCGCATTCCGCGTCAGCCGAGCTTGTCGGCGATCAGCTTCTTCAGGTCGACGTTCGGGCGCGCGCCATAGTGGGAGATGATCTCCGCCGCGCAGATCGCGCCCATGCGCAGCGAATCCGCCACGCTGCGGCCCTGCGCCTGGCCGTGGAGGAAACCCGCCGCGAACAGGTCGCCCGCACCGGTGGTGTCCACCACCGCCGCGACCGGCTCGGCCGGAGCCGCCACCTGCTCGCCGTTCACGACCGCAATCGCACCCTGCTCGCCGCGAGTCACGACCAGCGTCGGCACCTGCGGCGCGATCTTGGCGACGGCCGCGTCAAAGCCCTCGACCTGGGCGAGTGCCAGCAGCTCATTCTCGTTCGCGAAGAGGATGTCGATCATGCCGTCCGCCAGCAGCGTGCGGAAATCGTCGCCGTGGCGCGAAATGCAGAACACGTCCGACAGGGTAAAGGCGACCTTGCGGCCCGCTTCGCGCGCGACCTCGATTGCGGCGCGCATCGCCTGGCGGGGCTCTTCCGGATCCCACAGATAGCCTTCCAGGTACAAGATCGCCGCGTCGGCGATCATGGCACGGTCGAGCGCCGCCTCGGGCAGGAACTGCGACGCGCCCAGGAAGGTGTTCATCGTGCGCTGGCCATCCGGCGTCACAAAGATCAGGCAGCGCGCCGTGCTGGGATCGCCCGCACGCACCGCGGTGTCGAAGCGGATGCCGACCGCACGCACGTCATGCGCGAACACCTTGCCGAGCTGGTCGTCGGCGACCTGGCCGATGAAGCCGCACTTGCCGCCCAGCGCCGCGATGCCTGCGATGGTGTTCGCCGCCGACCCACCCGAAACCTCGCGCCCCGGACCCATCTTGGCATAGAGCGCATCGGCTTCCGCCGGCGAGAAGACGAGCTGCATCGAGCCCTTGTTCATGCCTTCCGCTTCGAGGAACGAATCTTCGGCCTGGGCGAGGATGTCGACGATCGCGTTGCCGATCGCGACGACGTCGTAAGTGGGTTCGGTCAAGTCAGTCTCCAGTGCGGGATCCGCAAACGTGCTTGCGGTAAAGAGCGCCGCCGCCCCGCGCAACCGCGTTGACGGGGCCGCACGCCGCCCCCATTCCCACGCCCATGATCCGCGCCCTTTTCCTCTCGATCGCCCAGCTCGGCGACCGGCGCATCCTGGCCGTGCTGGTGAAGTCGCTGGTCGTGACGCTGCTGCTGTTCCTGGCGCTCGCCGCCTGCTTTGCGCTCGGCGCCCGCGCGATGGTGCGCGATGGCCTGCATTGGGGAAGCGGCGTCGGCGATCTCGCGGCAGCGGCGGCGGTGATCGCAACGGTGGGCCTCGCCTGGCTGCTGTTCCGCGCCGTCGCCATTGCCGTTACCGGCATCTTCGCGGACGAGGTGGTCGCCGCGGTCGAGGCACGCCATTATCCGGCGGCACTCGCCTCGGCCCGGCCGGTGCCGTTCGCGCGCGGGGTCGCAATGGGGCTGGGTTCGGCCGGCCGGGTGATCGCGGTCAACCTGCTGCTCAGCCCCCTCTATCTGGTGCTGCTCGCAACCGGTGTCGGCACTGCAATCGCCTTTTTCCTGGTCAATGGCTGGCTGCTCGGTCGCGATCTGGGCGACATGGTCGCGGCGCGCCACCTGCCGGCCGCCGCAATGCGCGGCTGGCGGAGCGGCACAGGCGGCGGACGGCTGCTGCTGGGGCTTGCGGGCACCGGCCTGCTCATGGTTCCGCTCGTCAACTTCGTCGCCCCCGTGCTCGGCGCGGCGATGGCGACCCACTGGTTTCACGAAAGGCGCGGCAAATGAGGCATTGGGCAGGATTGGCGTTGCTGGGCACGAGCCTGGCCGGCTGTGCGACAGTGCCCGACACCGGCGCCGGCAAGCTCCCCCCGCCCCCGCCGAGCGCCGCCTACAGCTCGATCGGACTGGAGCGCATCCTGGGCCAGCCCGCCAACGCCCTCACCAAGCTGTTCGGCAAGCCCGATGCCGATCTTACCGAGGGCGCCGGCCACAAAATGCAGTTCGGTTCCGACATCTGCGTCCTCGACGCCTATCTCTATGCGCCCAAGAACGGCGGCACGCCCGTGGTCACTTATGTCGACGCCCGCCAGCGCAACGGCGCCCCGATCGACCGCGCCAGCTGCGTCGCCGCGCTGGTGCGGCGAGAGGGTGGGCGGTAAGAAGCCACCTTCCCTGCCCTTCGCAGGGATACGGGTTTTCGGAGGTTCAGATCGGCTGCCACTCCGTCCGGACGTCCGCATCATCCTCTTTCGCCAGCCGCGCAGCCCGCTCGCTCGCGAACCGGTCCTGATCCAGCCGTCCCAACGCCCACACCGCAGCACCGCGCACCACCGGGGCGGGATCGTCCAGCAGCCGGGCGACCGGTGCCACCAGCGCCGCATCCCCGCTGTTCCCCGCCGCCACCAGCGCGTTGCGTACCATCCGGTCGCGCCCGATCCGCTTGATCGGCGAACCCGCGAACACCTGTCGGAAGCCCGGATCGTCGAGCGCCATCAGATCCGCGAGCCGGGGCGCCGCCAGCTCGGCGCGCGGCACAAAGGCCTTGTTCGCCGCTGCGGTAGCCGCGAACTTGTTCCACGGGCACACCGCCAGGCAATCGTCGCAGCCATAGATGCGGTTGCCGATGCCCGGCCGCAGCGCCGCTGGGATCGGTCCTGCGTGCTCGATGGTGAGGTAGCTCACGCACCGCCGCGCATCGATCTGATAGGGCGCGGGAAACGCATCGGTCGGGCACGCGCGCTGGCAGGCATCGCAGGTTCCGCAGGTGCCGCCGGAGCTTCCCTCCGGCACCAGCTCCAGCGTCGTGTAGATGGCCCCCAGGAACAGCCAGCTGCCGTGCGCCCGGCTGATGAGGTTAGTGTGCTTGCCCTGCCAGCCGAGCCCCGCGGCTTCCGCCAGCGGTTTTTCCATCACCGGCGCGGTGTCCACGAACACCTTGAGGTCGCAGCCCGCTTCCTGCGCCAGCCAGCGGCCGAGCGCCTTCAGCGCCTTTTTCACGACATCGTGATAATCGGCACCCTGCGCATAGACGGAGATGCGCCCGCGGTCGCCTACCCCTGCCAGCGCCAGCGGATCGCGCGCCGGTGCATAGCTCATGCCCAGCGCGATCACCGACCGCACGTCCGGCCACAGGCCAGCCGGCGAGCCGCGATGGTGCGCGCGCTCCTCCATCCAGATCATGCTGCCGTGGCGCCCTGCATCCAGCCATTCGCGCAGCCGCGCCGCCGTCTTGGGCGCGGCATCGGCACGCGCGAAACCGCAGGCGGCAAAGCCGAGCTCCGCCGCCTTCTCCCGGATGCGCGTTTCCAAGGACTTGTGCTGGTCCACGCCGCCCCGCTACCACGGCTTCAAACAACACAGCACCCCCGTACGCGTCGATACGTGTGCGTTGATCGCGGACGGGGTGTGAGAGGGGGGCGGAATGGATACGACAGGTGGCGCCTCCGGCCTCGCCCTGACCGCGACCGGGCTGGTCAAGCGCTTCGGCGAACGCCGCGTCGTCGACGGCATCGACCTGCAGGTGCCGACCGGCGCCGTCTATGGCGTGCTGGGTCCCAATGGTGCCGGCAAAACCACGACGCTGCGCATGCTGCTGGGCATCATCGAGCCCGACGCGGGCAAGCGCTGCCTGCTCGGGCATGATGCGCCGCGCGATGCTTCCGACCGGGTCGGCTACCTCCCCGAGGAGCGCGGACTGTATCCCGGCATGAAGGCGCGCGAGGCGATCGCCTTCATGGGCGCGCTGCGCGGCCTCGATTGGGCGACCGGGCGCAAGCGTGCCGCGGTGATGATGGAGCGCGCAGGGTTGGGCGACTCGGTGGACACCAAGATCCGCAAGCTGTCGAAGGGCATGGCCCAGTTCGTCCAGCTGCTCGGCTCGGTGGTGCACGAGCCCGAGTTCCTGGTGCTCGACGAACCCTTCTCCGGCCTGGATCCCGTCAACCAGGAACGTCTGGAGGGGCTGGTGATGGCAGAGCGCGACCGCGGCGCCACCATCCTGTTCTCCACCCATGTCATGGCCCATGCCGAACGGCTGTGCGACCGCCTCGCCATCATCGCCGGCGGCAAGCGCCGGTTCGAGGGCACGGTCGCGGAAGCACGCGGCACCCTGCCGATGCGCGCCCATTATGTGCCGCGTGACCCCGGCGACGGCATCACGACGCTGCTGCCGGCGGACGCCCGCCGCGATCGCCAGGGCGACGGCTGGACCTTTTCGGTGCCTGAGCAAGGAATAGAGCAGACGCTCGGCAAGCTGATCGCGGGCGGCTTCGGCATCGCCGGCCTGTCGATCGAGCGCCCCGGACTGCACGACGCGTTCGTGCGCATCGTCGGCACCGCCGCGGCCGAAGGAACCCCCGCATGAATACGCTCCGCCGCACGCTGCGTCAGACGCTGACGGTCGCCCGGCGCGACTTCATCGCCACAGTGCTGACCCCCACCTTCCTGATCTTCCTGCTCGCGCCGATGCTGTTCGCAAGCTTCGGCGCGCTGGGCAGCATCGGCGCGCGCGCGGTGGGCGAAAGCGGCGAGGACCGCGAGCGGCTCTACGCCATCGCGGGGCCGGCCGACGCCGCCCGCTTCCTCGCCGCCGACCACGCCGCGCGCGACTTCCTGTCGCAAGAGGCGCTGCCACCGGCGCTGGAGGTCGTGACGCCGGAAAGCGATCCGGCGGCGCAGGCCCGGCGCTTGCTGGCAGAGGACGATCGCGACGTCCCGGCCGTGCTCTACGGATCGCCCGAACGTCCGCACATCCTTCACGCCAATCCCATGTCGCGCATGTCGAAGTACCTGGCGATGCTCGCTGAACAGGTCGCGCGGGACCATCGCTCGGGAGTCGACGGCCCGGCCAGCCAGCCGCAGTTCGAACAGATCGCGCGCGCGACCGGCACCATCGGCGGCAAGAATGCGGCCGCGGGCGCGGCGGTGATCGCGCTGTTCGCCGTCACGCTGATCCTCGCCAGCCAGGCCGTCGGCACCATGGCCGAGGAACGCTCCAACAAGGTGATCGAGGTGCTTGCCGCCGCCGTACCGCTTGAGGCGGTGTTCCTGGGCAAGCTCATCGGCATGTTCGGCGTCGCGATCCTGTTCGTGCTGTTCTGGGGCACGCTGATCGGCAATGTCGGCGCGCTCCTGCCCGGCGACGCGGCTGCGGCGCTGACCGGCCTCGCGCCAGCCGTCGGCCTGCCGGTGTTCACGCTGCTGTTCGCCATCTATTTCGCCGCCGCCTTTCTGCTGCTGGGCGCGGTGTTCCTGGGCATCGGCGCGCAGGCGTCTACCCCGCGTGAGATCCAGATGCTGTCGCTGCCGCTGACCCTGTTCCAGATGGGCATGTTTGCGCTGTCGCTGGCCGCAGCCGGCAAGCCGGGCAGCTGGATCGCCACGATTGCCGAGGGGTTTCCGTTCAGTTCGCCCTTCGCCATGGCGGCGCGTGCGGCGAACCGGCCGGAGCTCTGGCCGCATCTGCTCGCGATCGGGTGGCAGGTCTTGTGGGTGGCCCTCACCATCACGCTCGGCGCGCGGCTGTTCCGCCGCGGCGTGCTGCAGTCGGCGGGACCGAAATTCCGCCTGGCCAAGCTGCTCGGGCGCTGAAGGGACTGCTGGAAACCTCGGTTGCGCCTTCCCATCTAAGCGGTTGATGACACAGTATCTTGTTGATCGCCGTCGCCTGCTGGGGCTGGTCGGTTTGGGCGGCACCGCGCTGGCGATCGGTGCGTGCGCGGCCGACAGCGATGCGGCGCCGGCCGCCCCCTTCCAGCTCAGCGACGCACAATGGCGGGCGCGCCTCAGCCCGGCCCAGTACCGCGTCCTGCGGGAGGAAGGCACCGAGCGCCCCTATTCCAGCCCGCTCAACAAGGAGAAGCGCGCCGGTACCTTTGCGTGCGCGGGCTGTGGCCAGCCGCTCTTTGCGTCGACCACCAAGTTCGAAAGCGGCACCGGCTGGCCGAGCTTCTGGGCGCCGCTGCGCGGAGCCGTCGCGACGCACGAGGACCGCTCGCTGTGGATGGCGCGCACCGAAGTCCGCTGCGCCCGCTGCGCCGGCCACCTAGGCCATGTCTTCGACGATGGTCCCAAGCCCACCGGCAAGCGCTATTGCATGAATGGCGTGGCGATGACGTTTCGTCCGAGGGCGTAAAGCCCGCTACACGCTCCGCTACGGCACCATCCGCAAGCAAGAAGGGCCGGAGGATCGCTCCTCCGGCCCTTCTTGTTCCAGTACGTTCGGCTCTCGGCCGATCAGTCGACCAGCGCGGTGATGCCCTTGCCGATGGTGTTGCCGCCGCTGGCGACCTGCACCGGCGCAAAGGTCTCGCCCTGCGGCGCTTGGCCCGAATAGATGAAGCCGTTAGTGGGGTAGCTCGAGGTGCCCAGGCCGCCGACCGGGCCGAACCACACGCGCACTTCGCTCCAGTCACCCGCCGCCGACACGTCCACCGCCCGCACGTCGCGCTCGATGCCGCCGCGGCGCGACCAGTTGGCATGGGTCAGCAGAACTTCGCGCTCGTTCAGAACCTTGGACACCATCGCAACATGGCCCAGGCGCATGCGGCGGGTCGATTCGAACGACAGGACGGCGCCTTCCTTGGGGGTCGCACCGCGCTGGTACTTGCCCGCCGCCTGGCCCCACCAGGTGTTGGCGTTGCCATGAATGTCGATGCCGGAAATCTCGCGGGCATAGGGAGCGCACTGCCAGAAGCGTGCCTCAGCCGGTGCGGTCGTCAGCAGGCAAAGCGATAGCGTCAGCGCAAAACGCGCTGCAAAAGCCCGGAAATTCATGGACCCCCCAAAGGTCGTTGAAGCTCGTGGAAGTGTGTGAAGCAGGGTTTTTGCTGCCGCGAAACCCCATGCACTTCGTCGATGGAACCTTTTCCGACGAAGCGTGTTTAGGCGTCGATGGTTGCCCCCCAGAAGGCCTCTGGGGGCGCAACTTTTCCTGCGCGCCCAACGTTTTCCCAGCGCTTTGACGCCGGACTCGCACTCTCGCGGCCGCGAGTCCGCCGCCGTTCCCGTGCCGCCGAAACCCGTCTAGAAGAACTCCATGCGATCCTGGTTTCTCGCCACGCTGCTGCTGGGCGCGTGCAACAGCGCTCCCCTTCCCGATGAAGCCGGGAGTCCGGCGCCGGGGGCAACGGCGACCGCGCTTTCGCCGGGCACCACCCCCGTCCGGATCGGCGAGCAAGGACCAAGCTTTGCCGCCTGCGGCATCGGTGGCGTGGTGCTCGCGCCCACCATCCCGGTCCGCACCGCGCCCTTCGAGGAGGCAAAAGTCGCCGGAACGCTCGAACAGGGGCGCCCGCTGTTCGTGTGCACCCGGTCCATCGACCAGCGCTGGCTCGGGATCGTCGCCCCGCCCGCTGCTACGCCCGAGGACGGCTGCGGCGTCGCCAGCCCGGTCGGCAGCCGGCGCGGCTATGATGGCCCGTGCCTGTCCGGCTGGGTTCCGGCCGCCGCGATCCGGGCCCGCGCCCGCTGACTCACTCCATTCATCGCGTTTTCTGCTGCATCGCAACAGATTGGATCGCGAGCCGTTGAAGATCGGATGGTCGGTTCAGCATGCTGTTAACCGATGCCGGGCAGGATGGCAGCGGATGGAGCACGTCCGGGAGCAGGATCGATGGGCGCGAGAATGAAGCCAGCTGAAGGTGCAATGACCCTGGCCGAAATGAAGGAGTTCGCAGGCTTCAGCGCCGCGACTCAGCGCTATATCCGGCGTTCGCTCGACATCGGTCTAGAGCGCGAGGATGCGATGGAGCGCTGGTCTCGCGACGTGGTGGAGGCCGCCAGCATTCGCGCCCAGGCGCGGCTCTATGACCGACTCCCCGAAATCCGCACGCTGGTTCCCGACGACAGCGGCCTGGAACTGGTCGAGCCGTTCATGGCGCCGCTGCTGGTCGTCACCGCCTTCGACCTGGGCCAGGGGCGCCTCACCTCCTTCTCCGCCTACCGCTTTCTGTACGAGCGGCTGATCGGCGCGGAGGCGCGGCCGTGGCTTCCGTCTGCGTTCTGCGCCTCGGCAGCCCTGCCCCACCTTCATCCCGAGTTGCGTCGCAAGCTCCTCCAGTCGATCAGCGAAGCCGCCGCCACCGCCTCGGGATGGTCGCTGCGCCAGCCGGCCTTCTTTCCGGCCTGGGTGGAAAAGGTGGATCCGCGGACGCTGCAGAACTGAGCCGACGAGGCTGCCGCGCGACGGCCGCAGCCTAGCGGGGCTGTTCGGGCGCCGCGCGCTTCGCGGCGGGCACGTCGATAGCCCGGAGCCGATACCGTCCCGGCGGCAGCATCAGGGCGACAGTCTCGCCCGGACGGATCGCCACCCGATCCATCGGCACCGCGGCATCGGGCTCCACGACCGGCCGTGCCTCGATGACCCGCCAGCCGCAGGCCACCGGACGCAGACTGGCTGGGATATCGACCGCGCGGTCCCCGGCAGCCAATCGCCACGCAGGCCGCCCCCGCACAAAGCGCGCAGTGGGATGGTCGACGACCAGGTCAAAGGCTCCCGCGGGCTCATCCGCGGGCAGATCCGCCAGCCGCACCCGATCTCCGCCACCGCGACAACTCGTCTGCGAAATGGTGAGCGGATCGATGCCTGTCTTCGCCTTCAGCCGCGCCGCCATCCAGATCCCCCCGTCGGGGAGCGGCACTTCAGTAGCGTGCGAATAGCCCACATGGACAAGCAAACGGGTGTTCGGATGCTCGCGCAGGAAGCGGACCAGATTGCGCGCCTGCGTTTCCTCGCGGGTGGCGATCCGCTGCTCGCGCGTGGCCGTGCCGCCAGCGCTGGCGTCTTCTTGTTCCTCATAGGGTACAAGCCTGTACCCCAGCGCCTTGGCCACCCTCCCCAGCCGGCCGAAGCCCGCCTCGGACAGGTAAAATCCGTCTTCATCCTCCAGGAACGGCTGATCGGGCCGTGCGAGGACCGCAGGCAGCGTTGCCGCTGAAACATTGGGCTCCGGATTGGCGAGCGTTTCCATGGCCAGCGCATCATACCCCAGCGGTCGCAGCCGCCGCGCAAGTTCTGCGCTGAAACCCCGATGCTCCGATCGCTCGTGGCTCTCATTGATGATTACGATCGACGTCCGCCGTGCCCAACGCTCGATTTCGTCGAGCACCTCGGAGCCCGCTGACGCGGCGGCGCAGCGGTTCGCGCGATAATCATAGCTGCTGGCAGCAATCAGATCCTCCCTGCCGAACAGGCTCAGAGTCTGTGCCACCATCATGCCGTCCAGCGGATGCTCCGGGTCGACCTCACCCAGCATCTCGAACTTATCCGCCGGCAGGGGCGACACGCTGTCTGCCGCAAGGATTTCCAATGGCCGAACGAAGCTCACGCCGTCGCTTACCCCCTGCTTCCCCACCATCGCACAGGCAGTAAGCCCGCCGATGCCAATCAGCGCGAGGAGCGGCCGCTGTAACGGCGAAGGAAGCAAGCGCATGCCGGATCGTACCGCGCGCTTGCCCCGAGTCCAGCGGCGCCCGCGCGCACTACCGGCACGCGCGCCAGCCCATGGCGCCGCGCCGCGCCTGGTCCAGGTGGAAATGGTCGCGATGCGCGGCATTGTAGTCGGGCGACAGCACGGTCGAGAACAGCTCGCATGCCCCGTCGCGCACGTCGCGCAGAAAGGCGGCGCGCTCGGCATTGCCCTTCCAGTCGCCCACCACCGTGACCCGGCGACCGTCCGCCAGCACAAAGCCAGCGACATCCAGCGCATTGGCCGCCGCATGCTCGCTCCAGTCGCCCTTGGACCGGCCGTACATCCGCCGGCAGTTGTAGCTGCCGAAATGCTCGATCCGCACGACCTCGCTTTTAAAATAGCGGCGCGCGGCCGGCTGGACCACCTGCCATTCCCACATGACTTCCGCTGCCGCGACGGGACAGGACGTGCCCACATCGCGTGGTGCAAAGCGGATCGTGCGCGCGCCGCCCCTGGTCAGCCGCACGCCATCGGCATAGCCGCACTGGCCCGATACTAGCGGCGCCAGCGGCTGATAACGAACGCCCGCCCGCTCCAGCAGCTGCCGGCACTTGGGAAAGCCATCGGCGAGCCCCGCGAGCTTGCGCCCGGTGAACATGCCAACCGGGTCGGCCAGGTCGAGCGGCCGCCACGGCACATCGTGCGGGCGGCTGCGCACCAGCGCATAGAGCGCAAAGCCGATCGCCACGAGCACCAGCATCCAGACGATCGCCCGCGTGCCCTGCCGAACCCGCTTCACTGGCGCAGCACCCGGTCCAGCGGCTCGGCGGTGACCGGATAGCCCAGGTCATCCGGGATACAGAGCTGGTCGGTCCCGTCACGCCGCTCCACCCAGGGCGTGATGCTACGCACCGGATAGGCTGTCGCATGCGCCACCGCCGTGGCGAAGCTCGGCAGGATCGCCAGGCGCTCCAGCATGCGCCGGGTTGGAAAGATCAGCTGCGCGCGACCGGCGTCCGCGTCCGCCAGCACCTGTGCCGCGCTTGCCCAGAAGCTTCGCTGCGTCTCCGTCCCGTCCTCCATCGGCTCGGGAATCCCGGGCGGGGCCGCCGCCAGGAAGAAATGCGTGTCGAACAGGCGCGCGACCAGCCGCTCGGGCCGCCAGCGCGCGAAGGGGATCAGCCGCTCGGGCGTGATCCGGTGCGTTCCAAGGACGCTGCCCAGCGGCTCGCCCGCATGCAGCCGCGCGCGCATGATAGCGAGGGCGGCCGCATCGGGCATGGGCTCCAGCCCCACAGCCACCCCGACTTCCTCGATCGTCTCGCGGATGGCGGCGATCCTGGCGGCAAGCACCGCATCGCCCTCTGCCAGCGCCACATCGCCAGGGTCGATCCGCCCACCTGGAAACACCAGGGCCCCGCCCGCGAACGCCATCTTCGCGGCACGCTGGACTATCAACAGCTCGGGAGCGGCCGATCCGTCGCGCATCACGATCAGCGTCGCGGCGGGAATCAGTTCGGTCGGGTCAGACATGTCGGGCAGCGTTTCCTTCAGGCGGCGCGGCCGGTCCGCCTATCTACGGCCGGACGCCAGCAGACAAGCATCTCCGGGATGGAAGCATTCTCAAGGCACGCCGAGGAGGCACGCCTGGGGAACGGCACCATTACGGAGGGGCCATCTTGTCTCCATCTGCCAGCCTGCGACCACCGCCCCATGGATACGATGTTCGAGCGGGTTGAGGAACTGGCCGAGCGGGTGTGGCGCACCGTCACCCCGCTTGCCGACCTGTCTGGCGGCTACGCGCTGCTGGACTTTCCGGATTATTCGAATGTGGGGGACAGCCTGATCTGGCTGGGTGAGCTCGCCTTCTTCGATCGCGCCGCGCCGCGCCCGCCCGGCTATGTCAGCACGATCCACGGCTTCGACCTGGACGCGCTGCTGCGCGCGGTGCCGACCGGGCCGATCTTCCTGAGCGGCGGCGGCAACTTCGGCGACTTATGGCCGCGGTTCCAGCAGTTCCGCTGCATGCTGCTGGCGGCCCTCCCCGGGCGCCGCATCGTCCAGCTGCCCCAGACGATCCACTTCTCCAATTTGGGCGAGGTGCAGGCGACCCGCGACGCGATCGCCGCCCATGGCAACTTCACCCTGCTGGTGCGCGATCAGGCGAGCCTCGCCTTTGCGCAAGCGGAGCTTGGCTGCCCGGTGGCGCTCTGCCCCGACATGGCCTTTTGCCTCGGCAGCCTCTCGCGCCCGGCGCTGCCGGTGCACGACATCGTCTACCTCCTGCGTACCGATCAGGAGCAGGCGTCCGGCCGCGGTGTGCCAGACCTGCCGCTCGACAGCCTGGTGGCGGACTGGATCCACGGCGCGCGCGTCCCAAGCCGATGGGACCGCGCCGTCGCGAAGCTCGGCCGCACCGCCATCATGCTGGCAGGCGGCGAGCCCGACTATCGCCGCTTCCGTACCCGTGCCCGCGCCGAGCTGGAGCGGGGCCGCGCCCTGTTAGGATCGGGTGAAGCAGTGGTGACCGACCGGCTCCACGGCCATATTCTGAGCGTCCTGATGGGCATCCCCCATGCCGTGCTGGACAACAGCTATGGCAAGGTGCGTGGTTTCGCCGAACAATGGACGGCCGACCTCCCGGGCATCGCCGTGTGCGAGACGCTGGACCAGGCCACCTTCCACGCCGTCACCCACAGCCGGGAGATCGCCTGAAGGAGAAGCGCGTATCGCTCCGCCAGAGATCGGGCCGGGCGCCAAGGCTGGACCAGCCGTCGGAGTTTGGCCGGCTTGACCTCCGGGGGACGGCTCCGCGGTCTAAGGGACGCACGCGACACGTGCGATGATCGGCCGAGATTGGACATGACCCACCCTACAAGCGCTTCTGGCCGTGGTTGCCGCAGCACCTCCTTGCGGCCCAAACCTCAACGCGCTTGGAACCGCGGCCGCATCGAAGCGCCCTGAGCTTTGGCAAGGAACGGCGCGCAGGCCCGCCTAGGTCTAGACTCATGAGCCCGCAACCACAGCCGCACTGAGGCGAGCTGGATCATCGCAATGAAGTGGCGGCGAGCTCGTCGTAGCGGGTGGCGACGCGGCAAAAGTCCTTCAGCTTCGAGGAGAAACGCCCGGTCAGGTTGCGCTCGCGGTAGAGCCGCCTGCTGAAGCGAGGCTTCAAGCGCCGGTTGCGCATGGGCGGAATGTTCCGTGTTGCACCCTGGTCTTGGATCAGCTCGCGCAGTGGTCGGCATCGTAAGCCTTGTCCGCCACTACGCTGGTCCGCGGGCCAAGCGTTCGAGCACCGCGTCGGGAATCTGCCCGTCGTACGCCTGTCCTCCGGTCAGGCCGAGCCGGATCGGCAGACCTCGGGCGTCGACGATGACATGGATCTTGGTCGTGAGCCCACCGCGTGATCGACCGAGACACTGATCTGCACCCTTTTCCGCCGCGGCCTGCTGGTGGCGCGGAGGTGCCGCGCCTCGATGACCGACGCGTGCTGAACGGGATCTTCTGGGTGCTGCGGCCGGGGCACCGTGGCGCGATCTGTCCGAGCGCTATGTGCCGCGCACCACCTGCTACAATCGCTTTACCCGATGGCGGAAGGCGGGCGTATGGAACCGGCTGATGGACGCCATCAGCGCCGCCCACGATGGCGACATCCAGATGATCGCCAGCACCTCCGTGCGGGCTCACCAGCAGGCCGCGACGGCAAAGGGGGTGCAAACCACTGTCTCGGTCGATCACGCGGCGGGCTCACGACCAAGATCCACGTCGTCGTCGACGCACAAGGCCTTCCGATCCGGCTCGGCCTGACTGCCGGGCAGACGCATGATGGGCAGATCGCCGATCGCCTGCTCGATCACCTTGGCCCTCGCACCATCGTGCTGGCGGACAAGGCCTATGACGCAGGCCGCGTCCGCGAGCTGATCCAGTATCGGGATGCCACGCCCAATATCCCGGCGAAGAGCAACCGCGAGTGGCAGCCCTGCTTCAGCAAGCGCCTCTACCGCGATCGCAACCTAATCGAGCGCTTCTTCTCCAAGCTGAAGCACTTCCGCCGCGCCGCCACCCGCTACGACAAACTCGCCGCCAACTTCCTCGCCATGGTCCAACTCGCCTCAATGCGGCTACGGGCTTATGAGTCACAACCTAGTACACGCGCTGGTGGAGTCCGGAGCCTCGCGCGTCTGCCATTGCGCGCTCGAGGTGTTGGGGGCGAGAAGTACGGATGCGTGTTCCCCGCGCGCTCCGAACACGCGAGCCACTATCTCCTCCGCCGCCGCTTCGCCGACATGGGTCGTGCCACTCTGCCGGCATTAGTGCCGTCACCCGAATAGCTGCGCGCCAAGGATGACCATGGCGCCCGCAATGCTGCCGCCCACACATCAGATGCGGGCGCCGCCATACCATTGCACCAGCAGCCGCCCGAGAAACCGCAGATTGCCAAGCAGGTATCGCCGCCAGAGCCGCCGCGGCTCCTGCACGAAGCGGTACAACCACTCGCACCGGAGTCTCCGTACCCACAGCGGTGCCCGTCGCACCTCGCCGGCAAGGAAGTCGAGATAGGCGCCGACTGCGATCGTGACGGCGCCGATTTCCCGGAAGTGTCTGGCACACCAGATTTCCTGGCGCGGATGCCCCATGCCGACCAGGACCACATCAGCCCCGCTCGCTCGGATGCGCGACAGCAGATCCGGCACGTCGGCGTCGGAGAAAAATCCGTGCGCAGTGCCGACCACGCGATGCCGCGGCGCCTTTGCACTCAACTGCCGGGCCGCATGTTCGGCAATGCCGGGTGGACTCCCCAACAGGAACACGCGCAGGCTGCGTTCCGTCCGTTCGAGCAGACGGTCGATCAGGTCGGTCCCGGCGAGATTTTCCTGGAATGGCTTTCCGAACAGCACGGTGCTGGCGATATCCACGCCGGCGCCATCGTTCACCACCACCGCTTGCGCGATCGCGTCCGCGAACGCCGGGTTCCGCTCTGCCGTGTCGGCGGTATGCGCATTGCAAAATGCCACAAACAAGGGTGGCCGGCTCGGATCGGCAAGCGTCCGGTCGATCAGACGCAGGAGCGCGTGCTGGCACGAGACGGTGATCGACACGCGTCCGATCTGCCGCCGGCTGCGCCCCAGCGCACGCAGATAGATCTTTGCAATCGCGTCGGCGGCACCATCCCAGCCGAACGACGCCAGTCGCCGCTGCCGCTCCTGCGGGTCGAGCGGGTGGGCGAGCGCCGCCTCGACCGTGTCCAGCGCCTCGGCGACCGCACCCGGCTCTGCCGCAAAGTCGATGAGCGTCCCATGCTCCAGCCGCGCCAACGTTCTCTGAAAGGCTGGGATGTCGCGCAGCAGCGGGTACAGCCCGGCTGCCACCGCCTCCACTGCGGCGATGCCGAAGCCTTCATAGTCCGAGGCGCAGACATAGACGCTGCTCCGGCCAATCAACCCGCGAAGTTCGGCGTCCGACGGCCAGGTACAGACTTCGACGGCGTGGCGCACCCCAAGGGCGCTCGCCTGATGCATCAACATATCGGGATCGACCCCCATCGGCCGGCCTGCCACGATCAATCGCCACCGCGGGTCGCGGCGGTGCACCGCCGCAAACCAGGCAATCAGCCGCTCAAGCCCCTTGTTGGGCGCGAGCCGGCCGAAATAGATCATGGTGTGCGCCCTGGCATCCGCGCAGCCATCGAACTTGGCGAGATCAACTCCGTTCTCGACCGTTTCGAGGCCCTTGTGCCGGATCGTGCGGAATTGCGCTTCATCCGCCAGACTGGACGGGATCACGGCCGCATAACGGCGCAAGCTCCAGCGCGTTACGACCGTGAAGAACAGCCGCTTGGCACCCGCTGCAAAGCGCGTGTGAAAGAAGCCGCCGTGAGTCGACAGCACCATCCGCCGCCCGTGCAGCGGCTGGGTGGCAGCCAGGAAGTCGCAGAAAAAGTCGACCCCGTGCACATGCACCAGATCGGCGCCATCCAGCGCGCGCAATACGCCCGGCGCGATCGGATAGCGCGTCGAGCCCCACCAGGGCAGTCGGACAACCTCGATCCGATCGACCCACGCACGCGCCGCCAGCCGTTGCTGCGACACGCCATCGAAGATGCGATCGAGCGTGACGACCCGCACCACCATGCCAGCGGCACGTTGCCGCAATGCCAGCTGACGGACATACTCCTCCATGCCGCCCACGCCGGGCGCGAACTGCCGCACGACATGGACAATGCGCATCCCGTGGAGGGACGACGCAGAGAAGGACGGCGCCTTCCCGACCCGCTTCCCCTGCCCCGCCCCAGCATCTTGCGCCAACCGGGCGGGTGCCTCGACGATCTCCCTGGGTCCGCTCCTTGCATCCTGGCCTTGCGGAGCAAGCGACAATTCCCGTGCCACCTGCGCCTCCGCCATGTCCGAGTCCTGCCTCGCCAGCCGCGCCGTCCGCACGGCCCTTGCAGCCAGCACACCCCCGTCAGGCGCCCCCGCAGGCGATGGCGGGCTGGGTGGCAGCTTAGTAGCCATGGAAGGTGTCGGCGAAGGAACCGGCTTGGCCGGGCTCAACATGGAAAACGGCGTGCGGCGGAGTAGGGGTCGCACCCCGCCGCACACCTATCCGGCTGTTCGACGGAAACACGCGGACCTCCGCAGGACCGCACCATAGTTCGGGTGGCGCAATCGAAGTCCACGCTGCGTCCTTCGGACGAGCCGGAGTCCCCGCTATCCTTGCAGTTGCTCGTGGATAGGCGATGCAGACACTGCGGCTGCCTCGATCGGTGCAGAAGTACGCGGCAGTTGCTTCCGCCTGCCGCACCCCTCTGCCAATATCCTTGTGGCGGATATCTTTCCGGCGGATCATGGCGCCTTGCCCCTGCTTGCTGACGATCTCCAAACGTCAGCTTAGCGGCGCCTGAGTCCTGCACCAGAAGACTTGGGTGCGGCTCGGATCAACCTATCATCCATTATGAAGGTACTTGCCTCGTCAGTGCTGCGACCGCCGAAACAGGCAGAGCACAAATGCTTCGGAGCGCGAAAGACGACTCTCCCCGCGAATTGAGCAACCGCATGCGGAGGACGATCGATCTGGAGCTGTTTGGTAGCTGCTCGGGTTATAAAGCGACCCCCACGCTGCCGATCAACGCGTGATCAGATCTTCGCGAGCCGAGTCCGGTCGGCAGTCGCTGCATCGTTTTGGGTTGGCTTGGAACCAGTGAAAGCCCAAGGCAGTTGCCACGCCTACGCGCCCGGCGCCTCACGTCGATCGGCTCCCGATTCGCAGCAGATTCTGCCTGCGACGGAAGGCCGAACCCGACGTCATCTGCCGATAGATACCGCGCCGCAGCATAGTCTCTGCATTGAACGACCGGCTAAGCCAATGACCGCGAAGCTGCTACCATCCACTACAATATTGCAGCGCAGCAACCTCTCAGTGCTGTCTTGCAGCAAAGTTCAGGGCAGCCTTTTTCAAAGGATGGCGAGCAGGACCAGAGACCAGATGGCGGCACCGATCACACCCGAAACGAGGAAACTCATTGCCAGGGCTGCCGGCATTGTGTCCTCAGGCTGATCAAACGGCACCTTCATCATCGTTCCTCTCTCCAGACGGGCGTTCCCGCTCTTGTTGCTCCGACTATTTCCTTGCCTTGGGCAACGGTCAAGAGGAAGCTTCAGTTCCGTGACAGAGGATTGGTGGAACGCTGCTGTTTGGCCTCAATGCTCCCGAAAACTTCGCCATAAACTGCCATTGAGCGGCTCCAGAAGATACTGCAGCAAGGTTCGCCGGCGGAGCGGAACCAGGATTTCGACGGGCAATCCGGGCTTGATCTCCCGCCCCTCGGCATAGCGACGCACGGTCGCGAGCCCTGCCTCGGGCACCAGCACCTCACCCGTGTAATAGTGCGCGCCGGTGCGCTCATCTTCAAAGCTGTCCGCCGACAATCGGCTGATCGTGCCCAGAACAGCCGGGAGAGCCCGCGCGTGTAGCGCAGGGATGCGTACCTCCGCTTGTTGACCGACAAGCAGGTCGTCGGCGTCGTCGGGTGCGATGCGCGCCTGGATCACCAGTCCCGCGCGCTCCGGCACAATCTCCATCAGCCGCTCCCCCGCACCGATCACGCCGCCGATCGTATGGACCGTCAGCCCCACCACCTGCCCCGTTACCGGGGCGCGGATCTGCGTGTTCGCCAGCGCTTCACGCGCGGCGCTCAACCTGGGCAGCAAGTCGTTGAGGGTGAATTCCGTTGTTCGCAGCAGGTCGGTCAGCTGCTGTCGGTCCCCGGAGGTCAGCGAGCGGCTTTGCAGCTGCTTTTCGCCGATCTGCTCGCGCACTTCGGCATCGCTCGCGCGCAGCCGTCCCGCCTCTCCCTCCAGCGCCGAGGCGCTGCGTTCCAAGGCGCGGATTCGGTTTTCGCTCGCAAACCCCTTTACCGCCAGGGCCCTCATCCCGCGCAGTTCATCCTGCAACAACCGTTGCTGGTCATCGATCGCGCGCAGCTGTTCGCGGATGCCGACGCTGCGCGACACCAGTTGCGCACCCTGCTGCGCCACCACCACGCGTTGATCCGTGAGCGCGGTCTGGCTTGCCGCAAGCTCGCGCCGTTGCAGCGCCATCGCCCGCTCGCCCTCGACCGCGTCCTCGCCTCGCAAGGTCGCGAACTGCGCCGGCGGCTCCAGCGGCATGCCGGTCAGCTGCGCCGTTACGCGCGCGCGCTGCGCCTGAAGCGCGATCACCTGTGCGCTCAACGAACGCTCCAATGCGCGCGTCTCGCTGCCGGCGAGTTCGATCAGCACCTGGCCCTGTACCACCCGCTGCCCTTCGCGCACCTTCAGCGCCGCGACGATGCCACCCTGCTGATGCTGCACCGCCTGGCGATTGCCCGCCACCGCCACGGTGCCGCCTGCATAGGCCGCCGCATCGAGCCGCACGAACCCGGCCCAACCCAGGAATACACCGAAAAACAGCAGCACGAGCAGCCAGCCGACCCGGCCTTCGCGCTCCGTCCCATCGGCAAGCGTGCCGGAGTTCGGCACGACCAGTGCGGTTCCAGCCTTGGCGGCCCGCGGAACCCGTGCAGCGGCGATCACCTGCGTCAGACGGCGGATCATGCCGCGCCTCCCGCCGCGGCCGGCTCCCCCGCGATCGCGCGGTTGCCGGAGAGCTGGCGCACCACCGCCTCGCGCGTGTCGAACAGGTCCAGGCGCCCGTCCCGCAGCACGACCAGCTTGTCACTCGCAGCCAGGATGCCCGTCCGGTGTGCGACGACGACGATGGTGACGCCGGCCCGCTTCTGCTCGGCCAGCGCGGCGGTGAGCTGCGCCTCGCCTTCCGCATCCAGGCTGGCGTTAGGCTCGTCGAGCACCAGGATCCGCGGCCGCCCGAACAGCGCGCGGGCCAGCGCGATCCGCTGCGCCTGCCCTACCGACAGGCCCGCCCCATTCCACCCCAGCCGTGTGTCATAGGCCTGGGGCAGCCGTAGGATGAACGCGTGCGCGCCGCACTGCTGCGCCGCGCGGATCACCTCTGCGTCCAGTGCCGCCGCTTCGTTGCCCTGAGCGTGGCGGAAGCGAGCGATGTTCTGCTTGATCGTGCCTTGAAACAGCGTCGGCTCCTGCGGCACATAGCCGATTGCCGCCGCCAGCTGCGCCTCCGGCCAGTCGCCAAGCGCCGCACCGTCGATCCGGATCATGCCCGCCGCTGCCGGTTGTGCGCCGACCAGGGCGCGCACCAGCGTCGACTTGCCGGCGCCACTTGGGCCGACCACGCCCACCATTTCGCCCGCTCGGACACGCAGGCTGATGCCGTGCAGCACCAGCCGTTCTCCCTCCGCGTCGGCCACCGACAGCTGTTCGACCGCGATCTCCCCGAGAACCTCCGGCAGCCGCGTCTGCCCGCCTGCCGGCCCGCTCGCCTCGAACACCGCTTGGAGCCCATGATAGGCAGCTCGCGCCTGGATCATGTTGCGCCAGGCGCCGGTGATCCCCTCGATCGGGGCCAGCGCGCGGGAGATCAGCAGCGACGCGGCAAAGATCGTGCCCCCGGAAATTTGCTGCTCGATCGCCAGCAGCGCCCCCAACCCGAGCGCAAGCGACTGCATCGCGATCCGCACCGTCCGCGCCAGCGTGAGATAGCGTGCGCCCATAAAGGCCGCGCGCATCTGCAGCGCCTGCGCCACCTGTCGATCGCGCAGGTGCAACCGCACCAGTCCATCCTGCATGCCCAGCGCCCGCACCACCCCGGCGGCGGCAAGGCTTGCCTCGACCATCTGATAGCCGTGCTGCTGGGCCGCCGACGCGTCCTGCACCAGCGCCTTGGTCCCGCGCTCGTTGAGGAAGGTGAGCAGCAGCAGCACCGCCGAACATGCCACCGCCATCAACCCCAGCGCAGGGTGAAGCAGGAAACACACGCCCATGTAGATCGGGGACCAGGGCGCATCGAACAGCGCGATCACGCCCAGCCCTGTGATCGTCTGGCGCAGCGTATCGAATTCCCGCAGCAGCACCCCGCCCTGTTTCAGCGCATTGGGCGCCTGAAGCAGCGTGGCGATCAGCGGGCGTCCCAGTAGCCGGTCGAGCCGGGCGCTCGCCCGGATCAGCAGCCGGGTGCGCAGCAGGTCCAGCATTCCAAGCGTCGCCACTGCCGCCAGGAAGATCAGCGTCAGCATCGCCAGGGTGGTGACACCGCGGGTCGGCACCACGCGGTCATAGACCTGCAGCATGTACAGCGACGGCGCGAGATACAGCAGGTTCAGCAGCGCGCTGAACAGCGCCGCATGGATCAGGTGCGCACGGCACGCGGCCAGCGCATCGGCCAGTGCCGGGTTGCGCCGTGTGCGCTTCTGCGACCGTGCGCGCGGGCCGCGCATCAACTGCCCCCCAGCGCGGGCCGCGCCGCCCAGACGCCGGCGCCCGACAGTTTAGGGCTCCGGATCGGCAGCCCGAGCAACCCGGTGGCCTCACTCGACCGCCGGGCTACGGCGATCAGGCATCCGTAGAGCGCAAACAGCGGCGCCACCGTCTTGATCGACACGAACGAGTAGCTGATCGGCATGCACAGCGCGACGTAGATGGCCATCGCGTTGACGAAGCTGCGTAGCTCGGCCGTGCGCTCCCGGGCCATCAGCACCACCATCAGCCAAAAGGCTAGGAAGCCGAACAGCGACTGCGACTGGATCAGATAGGCCCAGCCGGCGTCGGCATTGGCATAGATGCTTGCGCTCGACTGACCGCCGAAGACATCGGCAACCTCCAGACGCCCGAGATAGTCGACACCCTTGCGCAATCGGCCTGCGAACGTGTCACCGCCGCGCGGCAGCAACTCCGTAGCCCGCAGCGCGAACAGCGTCGCCACAAGCACGGGGAGGTAGACCAGCGGCCACAATCGCGGCGCCCAGCGACCAAACGGCACGCCCAGCAGGATGCCGACGCCGCAGACCAGCGCAAAGCGGCCGTCGCACGCCACCACCAGGTACAGGTCGCTCAGCACCAGCAGCACGCGCGTCCCCCAGCCCATCCGCCCCCACAGCGTGACCAGCACGATCAGCACCACGACGGTCCAGTTGCCCAGCGACACCGGCTCCAGGAACACCGACGTCGCACGGTTCAGCCCGGAACTGGCGAACAGGTTGCGCCCGTTCGGCCGTTCCACGTTCAGGAACAGCCCCTCGCCCTCGCCCGACCAGAAGGTTTCCGCCTCGATCCCGCGCGTGTTGACGTAATAGGCGGTGACGTTGAACACGCTGGCGAACCCCCTGGGCGCGATCAACTCCCAGGTGGCGATCACCCCGATCAGCAGCTGCGCCAGCACCAGCCACCGGATCAGCTCGCGCCGGCCTAGACAGGTGCCGAGCAGCGCAAAGGCAGGGATCAGCACCACATCGCCCAGGAACTTCAGCTCGACCGATTGACGCAGGACCGACAGCACCAGCCACAACAGCCCGGCGCCCGCCAGCAACAGGGTCCAGCGTCGCCAGCCGCCGCGGCGCCCCGCCAGGCCAATGCCAAGCGCGAGCCCCATCACCAGTCCCTGCACGGCAGTCACCACGCTGCCGTTGATCGCAGCAACATTGGCGTTCACCCAGGAGAGCGCGATGTTGAACAGCAGCGCCAGCCACAAGGTCGCCAGCGCCGCTCGCCGAAACCGGGCGGCGGACGCGGCTGCCGCCGCGCCGTCGGGCATCCGGGGCGATGGCACCGCCTCACGCGCCATGTCGCTAGAACAGCCGCTCGCGGACGAACATCACGTCGCCGTGCTGAACGGGCGCGTCCAGGTCGGTGATCTCGCTCTGCTCGCCGCCACGCGTCAGGCGAATGCGGTTCTGCGTCCCGGCGTCGTTCGGCCCGCCGCCTTGCGACAGCGCCTGGCGGAAGGTCATGCCCGCCCGGATCGGAAAGCTGCCCGGCGCACGCACCTGGCCATAGATGTAGAAAAGCTCGGGCGTCGGCACGAACAGGAAGTCGCCGGGTTGCAGCACGGGATCGCCCGCTCCGCCAGCCGCAAGCGCGGAGATCGCGATATGCTGCGGCGGCGCATTACCGCGGCGCAGCACCACCGTCTCGCTGCCGTCGCGCTGCCCTCCCGCCGTGGCGAGAACCCGAGACAGCGGCAGCGCGCCTTGCAGCGGATAGATGCCGGGCCGCACCACTGCGCCCAGCAACGTGACGCTGCGGCTGACATAGCTCGTCACCTCCACATTGACTCGCGGATCGCGCAGATAGCCGCCCCGCACCAGCTCGCCGCGCACCTTTTCGGCAAGCCCGGCCGGTGTCTCGCCCGCAGCCGTCACGCTGCCCATCAGCGGCAAAGTCACGTTCCCGTCCTGCTTGATCCGCAGCCTCAGCGGCATGTCCGGCTGGCCATAGATGTTGACTTCGATCTGGTCGTCGGGGCCGAGCCGAACCTCGCCACCTTGCCCAATTACCGGCGCTGCCACTGCAAGCGTCTCCCCTGTCGCCCCTGTCGCCGCGTCGGGCGAGGTGCTGCCCGGCTGCCCGGCCGTCCCGCCAGCGCCCTGAACCACCCCCTGCGCCTGCGCGCCGGGGGCACCCGTCAGAAGCGCCATCACCATCAGCGCGACCGCTGCACGGCCACTCTCCATCCACCTCGCCATGCCTTCCCCTTTCTTCAAAGCGCGAGCCCCAGGACCAGCAGGCCTCGGGTGCTGCGATAGGTGCCGTAAAGCGCGTCGGTGGTGCGGCGCGCGTGCACCGCCTCCACGCCGATGCGGAACCGGTCGACCGGCGACCAGCCGAGCGCGGCGCGCGCCTGGGCCGTCCGGTCGAAGCTGCGCGCGCCCGTGCTTGCCACATCGACAGCCCGGAAACGCCGCCGCTCAAGCAGTCCGCCCAGCTCGAGGTCGAGCGCACGGCCGATCCGATAGCGGGCGGCCAGTTCACCGCGATCTGCCACGAAATAGCCGGCCGCCACGTCCCCGCTCGCGTCCACCTCCCGGCGCGCCGACGCAGTCAGCCGCAGGCGCGGCCCCGGCGCCCAGGCGAGCGATCCGCCGCCTACCCAGCCCGAATAGTCGCGCGCGCCGGGATTGCGGCTGTCCGCTTCGACATAGCCGAGCACGCCACGTGCAATCAGGTCGGTGCCGCGCGCCGTGACTCGCCCCGTCAGGCTGCGCATCCGCGTCGCGTCGCCGCCGCCCTCGGGCAAGCGGCGGTTGGGGAAGTCCAAGGTTTCGGACGCAGCGACCAGGGCCACGCCCAGCCGCCCCGTCCGGTCATAGGCGATGCCGGCCGAGAACCGCTCCGCTTCCAGGTCGCTGCGCAGGCGGATCGCCGCGCTGTTCTCGATGGTACGCCGGCGGTAGCCGAACTCCGGGTGCAGCCCGACGCCCAGCGTGCAGCCGCCATCGAGCACCAGCGTCCGGCTGTCGCGCCGGTTGCGCACCGCCGCGCCGAGATCGCTCAGATCCGTCTGCCCGCGACCGTAGCGAAACGACGCCTCGCCGTCGCACCGCGATCCGGCGCGCCAGTTCACACCGCCGGTCGCGTCGATGCGCTCACGCTTCAGGAAGCGGTTCTCGCGATAGAAGTCGTATCCGGCGGCCCCGCGCAGGAACACGCGCTGGCGGCTGACCTGCTGGGCCACGTCCACCACCGCCGACACGGTGGTCCGCACATCGTCCTTGCTGCGGTTCGGCGGCACCGGCCGATCCGCGTCCAGCCGCAGGACATTGTCGTCGTACAGCACGCGCGCCTCCATCCCGAGGCGCGCACGATTTGCGACATCCTCCGCCAGATCGTCCAACGAGACCGGGGCCGCCAAAGTGGTGATCGTACCTGCGGCAAGCACCGCCAACCCCGCCACTCCCATGCCTGGCTCCCTCTTGCCGGATCCGGTGCGGGCCTACTCCTCCGCGTTCACGCCCGCGCGCTGGGATGCGACCGGTTCGGAGGGGAAGCGCCCCCATAGACACCGGACAGCCACCGTTTCGGGCCCAAAGGCGTTCCCGGTATGTCTGCGCAGGCGATAGACGAGCGACATCCCGCACGCGGAGGACGGCTTGGACATTTCGCTCATCATCTGCACGCGCAATCGCGCTGCACAGCTCGGCCCCTGCCTGGAGGCGGTGGCCGGACTACGCTTTGACGGCAGCTGGGAACTGGTGATGGTGGACAATGGCTCCACCGACGCCACCCGCGCGACGATCGAGGCGTTCCGGGTCCGGGTCCCCTTTCCAGTCCGCATCGTCCACCAGCCGGTGCCGGGTCTCGGCAACGCGCGCAATGCCGGCATCGCGGCCGCGGAGAGCGCGCTGGTCGCCTTTACCGACGACGACTGCTACGTTGCCCCCGACCTGCTGACGCGCGTCGTAGCCGCCTTTGCGCAACCCGATCTCGGCTATGTCAGCGGCCGGATCCTGCTGCACGATCCGAGCGACTATCCGGCCACCATCAACGAATCGACCCAGCCGCTTCGCTTTCCGCCCGGCCGTTATCTTGCGCCGGGTGCGATCCGCGGCGCCAACCTCGCCTTTCGTCGCGCGGCACTCGACGCGATCGGCTGGTTCGATCCGCTGTTCGGCAGCGGCGCGCGGTTTCCTGCGGAGGATGTCGACGCCGCCGGCCGGTGCAGCCTGCACGGCTGGGCAGGCGCGTACGACCCCAGCATCACCGTCTCCCACCACCATGGACGCAAGGCCAGGCACGTGCGCGGGCTCTTCCGCGACTATGACTATGGCCGCGGCGCCTATCACGCCAAGCTGCTGCTCCACGACCGTGCTGCGGGCGCGGCCCTGCGCGGCTGGGCGGGATTGCCACGACGCATGCGCGCGCGCCCCTCGACCCTGTGGTGGGAAGTTGCCGGCGCCGCCCGCTATGCGCGGTGCCACTTCGGCCAGGGAAGCAGCTCGTGACGATCCCCGGGGATGGCGCCCCTCGCGTGATGGTGCGCGTCATCAGCCTGGCCGAATGCACCGATCGCCGCGCCCGCATGGCCGAGCAGCTGGACGCCACCGGCCTTGAATGGCGTTTCTTCGACGCCTGGCGCACCCCGCCTGCCGAACTGCCCTATGACCCGGCGCGCGCGCGGATCGCGCGCGGCCGCGTGCTGACCATCGGCGAACTCGGCTGCTTCGGGAGCCACTGGGCGCTGTGGGGGGACTTCCTCTACAACAACGAGGCGGACCTGCTGCTGGTCCTCGAAGACGACCTGCTGCTCGACCCGGTGTTCTTTCAGCGGCTCGATGCAGCGGTACTGGCGATGGGCCGGATCGATTATCTGCGCCTCTACGCCAAGGTGCCAGCCGGCGTCCGGCAGGAAGCGCACTTCCTCCACCGCCACATCGCGCGGTTTACGGGCAAGGCCTATGGCACCCAGGCCTATCTGCTCACCCGCCGCGGCGCCGCCCGCTTCCGCCGCTCGATCCGCCGCGTCGAACGTCCGATCGACGACGAAATGGACCGCTTCTGGGCGCATGGCATGCCGATCCGTGCGGTGTTCCCCTTTCCGGTGATGGAGGTGCAGTACGGCTCCACGATCGAGGAGGCGCGCCGTACCCTGGAACCGCTCGGCCCTGCCGAACGCGCGCGCTCGCTCCTCTCGCGCGGGCTGGAAAAGGCGCGGCGGCTGGGCTCGGCCGCGCTGGCCCGAAGCTGACCGATGTCCTTTGCCACCAAACCGCAGAGGTGCCGATGAGCCTTCCCCGACGCGCGCGCGCCAGGCAGCGCCACCAGATCAAGACATCCGTCTCCATGCCCGGCGATGGCGGGGCGGGATCGACCCTGGTCCAGCCAGTTCTCGCCGCCGTTCCGGACTGTCCCGTCGCGGGCGAGAAGCTGGGCGCCGTGTTCCCATTCGCCCAGGCGCATGCGCGGCGGATAGCGGTGTCGAACCGGTGTCGTTGGGGGCCGGCACTGGCCGATCGCCCCTGGCGTGGCGCGTTGCAGATCAACGCGGGGCCGATCGGCCGGCGGCAGGCGGATACGACCTTGGACGAACGGCTGCCCCCGCCGCTCGGCAAGCGCAGCACCAGCGGCAAGCAAATCCACTGGCTTTCCCAGCCGCACGACCTCGCCACCTCCACCGCCCTTCTGCGCTTCTGCACACCCGTCGATTTCGTGCGCAACGTCCGCGTTTCGGGGGCGGTGGTGCGCTCCGGATGGCATGCGACGCTCGAGGATGTCGCAGCCGCTGAACCCGATCATCGCCACCGTTTGCGCGTCCACAGACTCACCCGCAATCCCGACCAGCTTGCGCCGCTGTCCACCTTCTCGGGGGAGCCGTTCGGCCGCCTGTCCGTGGCACAGGTGCCCGGCAATCGGCTTCAGCATGCGGGAGGCCCCTTCTGATCGCGGTTCCTGTCGAGCGCGGGCGCGCAGGCGTAGGCGACGGGTTGCTCGCGCGGCTGCGCCGTGCCGCGCCCTGGGCTGCGGCCGAAAGCCTGTTCTCCGCTGGCGCCACCCTGGTCGCGACCCTGGTCGTCGCGCGGCTGCTCACCCCGTCCGATTTCGGCCTTGCCTCCATCGCCTTTGCGGTTGTCGCGATCGTGCAGATGCTGGCGTTTGCCGGCATGCCGCAGGCGATGTTGCGCACGCCGAACCTCGTTCCGCGGCTGAGCGATCAGGCATTCTGGGTGCTGCTGGGCCTCGGCATCGCCGCCACCCTGGCCTGCTGGCTGTTGGCAGCGCCGCTCGCCCGCTTCTATGGCTCGCCACTGCTGCTGTGGCTGATCGCGGCGCAGGCCATCGACTGCCTGCTCCAGGCGCTGGTGCAGTTCCCGACGGCGCTGCTCACCCGCAAGATGCGCACGCGCAGCCTGGCGCTGCGGATGTTCTGGTTCAAGACAGTGAGCATCGCAGCGACGCTTACTGCCGCAGCCTCGGGCCTTGGCCCCTGGAGCCTCGTCGCGGGCAGCCTGGCGGGAAGCCTTGCCAGCGTCCTGCTGCTCTGGCGCACCCAGCCGCGCCTGCCCCGCTGGCGCGGGTTCGACGCCAGTCTCCTGTCGATGCTGCGCATGGGATGGCTGATCATGGCGGAGGCTGCGTTGACGACCCTTGCCGTGCGCGGGTTCGTGCTGCTGTTCGGCAAGTTCCACGGACTGCACGATCTGGGGCTGCTCAACTTCGCGATGCGGCTGGTGGACGAATTGGGCGCCATGATCACCGCATCCGTCGAACGCGTGTCGCTCAGCTTCTTCGCCACCGCGCACCGCGCCGGACAGGATCTTGCGCGCATCTTCGAGATCGGCAGCCATGCCATCGCGCTCGCGGTGCTGCCGCTGTTTCTGGGTCTGGCGGCGGTGGCGGGGGACGCAATCCCGTTGATCTTCGGGGGGCGCTGGGCGCCCGCGGTGCCTGCAGTCCAGTTGCTGGCGCTATTCTGGGGCATGCGGCTGACGCGGGTGCTGAGCCCGGGGCTGATGCGCACGCTCGGGGTGCAGGGGCCGCTGGTGTTCAACGCCGCGATCAGCTTCGGCTTTGCCATGGCGGCGGTGCTGCTGACCCGCGAGCTCGGGTTCGTGGCGGCAGTCGCGGGGTTCAGCGCCCGCATGCTGGTGACGATCCCGGCCGGCGCTGGCGTTCTCGCCCGCATCGCGGACCTGCCACTCTCGCGCCAGGTCGGCGCGGTTGCGCGGCCGCTGCTGCTGGCAGGGATCATGGCGCTGCTGGTGTGGCTGGTGCGCGGTTTGCTGCAATCCTGGCCAGCGGAGCCACGCCTCGCCGTTCTGGTGAGCGCTGGCGCATTGCTCTACGCGCTGCTGCTCTGGGGCTTCGACCGCCCCGGCGTGGCGCGGATCGCCACGCTGCGCCGCTAGGACGTCAGTTTGCCCCCGCCGGCTGCGGCGCCACTGCGGCCTGCACCGCCGGAGCCACACTCCCGGGCGCCGCGGTCCGGTCGGCCAGCGCATAGAATTTCTCGCCGTCCATCTCCAGCAGCCGGACCCGGCCCTGGTTGAGCGGCTCCAGCGAATGCACGAACGAGCGCGGCTTCTTCATCAGCTGGCGCACCTCCACTACCGTCAGCCCGGACCGGCGCGCCGCTTCCGCCACGAAATGCACGCAGTTGCGCCGATTGAGGTTGTAGTGGTGGTCGCCGGCTTCGCCCCATTCCTCGACCAGGCGCAGCACATCGGCATATTGCGCATCGGTCAGCATCACCGAGAAATGTACGTCGCTGTTCTCGATATAGCCGTGCTTGGTCTCATCGATCCGGCCGGGCACGCTGCCCATCAGGATTGCAGGCGTTATCGCCTTCGCCGTGAAGCCATAGCTCGCCTGCACCGGCTCGCCGCCAGCATCGGGCGTCCCTTCCAGGACGAAAAAGGCATGGGGGAACTCGTTCCCGAATTCGTGCGACCAGAAGCTGATCGTCACGCCCGCCTGCGCCGGGCCCGCCAGTCCCAGCGACAGCAGCGCCGCCGCACCAAAGGTGACCATCGCGCGAAGCGATCGAAGCTGCATCGCAAATGCCATGGTGCGGATGCTACTGCGCCCGGCGCACGGAGGGAAGCTCCATGCGCCGGGCGCCGTTCAACTTGGTCGCCGTCGATCAGCCCTGGTTTTGGGCGCGTTTGCGCTCCGCCTCGGCATCATAGCCCGAGGAAGGTGCAGGCCCGCTGTTGTGGATCGGCTGAGTCGATGCCGGCGGATCCGACGCATCCATCGACTCGTCGAGCCCGCGGTCCAGCCGCGCGTCCTTGCTCTCGGGGTTGCGCTCCAGCCGTTCGCAGATCGACTCGTCGTGGCCTGCGTCGCGGCGCGTTTCGCCCGGATCGTGCGGCGCCACCGACATGGTGTCCATGGCCTCCGGATCGATCGAGTCCTTGTCTCCGCTCATCTGTTCTCTCCTCGAACGTGTCCCGGGGAAAAACGAGCGGCAACGCTGGTCGTTCCGGCCGCGCCACGACGGCGCGGCGCACCCAGCAAAAAGGGCCCGGCGATCGTCTCGCCGAGCCCCATTTCTGCGTCGCGCGGGAGCCGCTTAGTCGCGGCTGCCCAGGAACGAGAGCAGGAACTGGAACATGTTCACGAAGTCGAGATAGAGCGACAGCGCGCCCATGATCACGACCTTGCCCATCATGTCCGTACCCGCGACGTAGGCGTACATGCTCTTGATGCGCTGCGTGTCATAGGCGGTGAGGCCTGCGAACAGCAGCACGCCAATCGCGCTGATACCCAGGTTGAGCGCCGGCGACTTGAACCACAGGTTCAGGAGCGATGCCACGATCAAGCCGACCACGCCCATGATCAGGAAGGTGCCGAAGCCCGACAGATCCTTCTTGGTGGTGTAACCCCACAGGCTAAGCGACAGGAACGCAACTGCGGTCGCGAAGAAGGTGATCGCGATCGACGGCCCGGTGTAGACCAGGAAGATGGTCGACATCGACAGGCCCATCACGGCCGCGAACGCCCAGAACAGCGCCTGGGTAGCGCCATAGGACAGCCGCTGGATGCCGAAGCTCAGCACCATCACGAACGCCAGCGGCGAGAACATGATCAGGTACTTGAGCGGGCCGGGCGACATGAACACGGCAGCGGCCGGCGAGCTGGCACCGCCCCACGAAAACAGCAGCGCGACAATGCCCGTCAGCAGCACGCCCGACGCCATGTAGTTGTACACGGAAAGCATATAGGACCGCAGCCCCGCATCATACGCCTGAGCGCGCGATGCGGCCGTTGCGAACGGCGCCGCGGTCGTTCGGGGATCCGACCAGTTGGCCATCTCGTACAAACTCCTTTTCACCGGCATGGTGCCGGTCAGACTTTCATATGCTCCCGGGGCATCTGAATTCAAGGGAGGGCCAGGCTGGCCCTTCGGCGTACACCGGTCTAGCAATAGTTTGTAATGCACCGCCTGTTCGTCGCCTTGCGCCCGCCCCTGGACATTCGCCAGCAGCTGCTGGCGCTGATGGAGGGCGTCGAGAATGCCCGCTGGCAGGAGGACGAGCAGCTGCACCTCACCCTGCGCTTCATCGGCGCCGTCGAACGCCCGGTGGCCGAGGACATCGCAACCGCCCTCGGCAGCATTCACGGCCCCGCCGTCACGCTGCGCCTCCATGGCGTCGGCTGTTTCGATCGAAAGGGGCGCACGACGGCGCTCTGGGCCGGCGTCCACCCGCACGAAGGGGTCGCGGCGCTCCACCGCAAGGTCGACCAGGCGCTGGCCCGCCTGGGCCTGCCGCACGAAGGCCGCGCCTTTCACCCGCACATCACCCTGGCACGCATGAACAGCGCCGGCGGCCCGACTGACGCGTTTGTGGCGTGCAACGCGGGCCTGGCGAGCGCGCCCTTCACCCTTTCCCACATGCTGCTGTTCGAAAGCACCCTGACTCGCGACGGCGCCAGCTATGAGGCGGTGGCGCGCTATCCGCTCGGCTGAGGCAGGGGCATTTACACCGTGTCAGGACGTGCCCGGTGACCATCCCGGCGGCGCAAGCTCGAACCCTTCGAACCGGAACGCAGGCGCCACCACGCAGCTGACCAGCGTCCAGCCGGCCTCCGCTTCCGCCGCTTGCCACCAGCCGGCCGGGATGCGCAGCTGGGGCTGATCCCCCGCCAGCACATTCCCGCCCAGCGTCAGCCGCTCGACCGTTGCGCCCCCGCTTTCCGCGCGCAGGAGCGCCAGCGGCGCACCGGCATGCCACAGCCACAGCTCGTCAGCATCCACCCGATGCCAGTGCGAGCGCTCGCCCTCGGCCAGCAAGAACAGAATTGCCGTTGCTACCCCGCGCCTGCCCTCCCGCTCCGGCGCGCGCCACGTCTCCCGGTACCAGCCGCCCTCCGGATGCGGGGCGAGGCCCAGCGTCGCGATCAGCGCCGCAGCTTCCGAACTCAAGACCTGGGGCACGTCCGCTCCTCCTCTGCTGCAACCTGAACTCGAAGCTGAACGTTAGACATCGTTTCGTTCATGAAACTGCCACGTGAAAGCTGCGTTTATAGGATCGCAATTCATCAAATGGGGTATTCACTGATGCGTAATTTCGTTCTCGCGCTCTCCGCGCTTTCGCTGGCACTTCCGGTCGCGGCCGTTGTCCCGACTGACCAGGCGTCGGCCCAGTCGCACAAGCGCTACAAGTACAAGGAGTGGAAGGGCCGCGACGGTCGTCGCCACTGCCGCAAGCCGGACGGCACCACCGGCCTGGTCGTCGGCGGCGTTGCCGGCGCGCTGCTCGGCCGCACGATCGACACCCGCGGCGACCGCACCGTCGGCACGCTGCTCGGCGGCGCCGCAGGCGCAGTCGCCGGTCGTGAGATCGATCGCGGCGGCAGCAAGTGCCGCTAAGCCTCGACTGACACGGGCCTGATGACGGGCGGCGGAACGACAGCTTCCGCCGCCCGTTTTCGTGTGCGCATTCACCATCAGCAGGAGCAGCATATGATCCGCAGCGGTTCGGCGCGTTACGAAGGACTCGGCAAGGACGGCAAGGGCGCGGTCTCTACCCAGTCGGGTGTCCTTTCCGACCAGCCCTATGGCTTTGCGACCCGGTTCGAGGACACCCCCGGCACCAACCCGGAAGAGCTGATCGCCGCCGCGCATGCCAGCTGCTTTACCATGGCGCTGAGCTTCGCGCTCGCCAAGGCAGGCTTCAGCGACGGCACGCTGGAGACCAGCGCCAAGGTGACGCTGGACAAGGACGGGGACGGCTTTTCCATCACCCGCTCCGCGCTGACGCTGAAGGCACGCGTGCCCGGCATTGCCCAAGACCAGTTCGAACAGATCGCGCAGGAGGCCAAGGCCGGCTGCCCCGTGTCGAAGCTGTTGAAGGCGGAGATTTCGCTGGAGCACAGCCTGGAGGCTTAAACCCGGAGGGGGCGGCCCGCCGCCTCCTTGCAGCCGGGGCGGCGCGGACGCGGTTTCGCCAGCATGACGAGGCGGGTGCTTAGTTCAAAGGACTCGCCTCCCCGGCAGCACCCAAACCTCCTGCTTCCGCCGCAGTTGCGCACCCGCTCCCTAGTGACGCCAGCCCCACCGCGCGCTAGCCCGCGATGATGTTGCGCGTGCTGACCCTTTCCACGCTGTTTCCGGACGCGAGCCGCCCCAATTTCGGCGTGTTCGTCGAACGCCAAACGCTGGGTCTCGCCGCCCGCCCGGATGTCGAGCTGCGGGTTGTCGCCCCGATCGGGCTTCCGCCCTTCCCGTTCGACCGTCTCCCCCGCTACGCGCCGCTCGTGACGCTTCCGCGCGAGGAACATTGGAAGGGCCTCCACGTCCACCGCCCGCGCTTTGCCAACCTGCCCGCCACCGCCGGGCGCTGGCACGCGCCGCTGCTCGCTCGGGCGTTGATGCCGCTGCTCACGCGCATTCGCCGCGATTTCGCGTTCGACGTGATCGATGCCGAGTTCTTCTTCCCCGATGGCCCCGCCGCAGTCGCGCTGGGGCAGCGGCTTGGCGTGCCCGTGTCGATCAAGGCGCGGGGCGCCGACATCCACCATTGGGGCACCGCACCCGCGACCGCGCGTCAGTTGCTCGCCGCTGCGAACCGGGCGGACGGGCTTCTGGCGGTATCACAGGCGATGGCCGACGATATGACGGAGCTCGGCATGCCTCGCCC
This sequence comes from Sphingomonas sp. PL-96, assembly GCF_020707215.1. Taxonomy (GTDB): domain Bacteria; phylum Pseudomonadota; class Alphaproteobacteria; order Sphingomonadales; family Sphingomonadaceae; genus Sphingomonas. The sequence continues at coordinate 176,798 of NZ_JAJFET010000001.1, read as the reverse complement.
GACGGTACATTCGACCGGCATCGACCGCAGCCGTTTCGGCACGCTGAACCGCGCCGCGGCAAAGGCGCAACTCGGCATCCAGGGCCCGCTGGTCCTCTCGCTTGGCGCGCTGATCCCGCGCAAGGGACACGCCATCGTCGCCGATGCGGTTGCCAGCCTGCCCGGTGTTACCCTCTGGATCGTCGGCGAGGGCCCGGAGCGCCAGCGGCTGGAAGCGCAGATTTCCGCTGGCCCCGCGCGCGACCGCATCCGCCTGGCAGGTGCCGTTCCGCACACCGACCTGCCGACGCTGCTCGCCGCGGCTGACGTCATGGCGCTTGCCTCCAGTTCGGAAGGCCTCGCCAATGCCTGGGTGGAGGCGCTCGCCAGCGGCACGCCGATCGTCATCCCCGATGCCGGCGGCGCACGTGAGGTGATGACCACCCCCGCCGCCGGGCACATCGTCGCCCGCACCGCTGCTGCCTTTGCCGACGCCATCGCCGCGCTGCTCGCCGACCCGCCCAGCGCGGAGGAAGTGAAGGCGACCGCCGCCCGCTTCAGCTGGGACGCCAACCGCGACGCGCTCTACGCGCACCTGCGCGGCCTGGTGGAGGCGGCCGCCTAGCCCCCGTTCGTTTCGAGCAAAGTTCGGGCTTGTCGAAAGCCCTACCGAGAACCCGCTGAGACCGGTATTCCGCCACGCCCTCCCGACGAACTGAACAGGGCCGAAAAACGCCGGCTCCGCGCCAGCCCGCCTCAGTCGAGCGGGTAGAGCGCCGCCGCGATCCAGCGCAGTTCGGCGCGCAGCACGCCCCAGGCGCGCGCCGCAGCCCGGCTGTCCATCGGCTCGACGCCGATACCCCGGGCGTCCAACGCCGCCACCAGCGCCGGAGAAGGCCGCAGCATGCGGGTGCCGGTGCCGAGCAGGAGGAACTCCGGCAGCGGATCGAGCGCGAGCAGCGGTGCCAGCGCCTCGACCGTCAGCTCGCCGAACACAGGCGGCGTCCAGCCATCCGCCCGCTCGGGGGTAATCAGCAGGCCCTCATAGACGCCCTCGTCCACGCGAAAACCGCGGCCGACGATGCCGGAGATCGTCGGCCCTTCGGCCCGGCCTGCCTTGTCGATGCGCATCAGCGCGGCGCGCGCTCGGCGCGCTCCGCCGCGGTCGGCTCGGACGAACCGACCTTGGTGCCCGCCTTCAGGTTCAGCGTGATCAGCAGGGACGAGGAGACGTAGATCGACGAATACGTGCCCACGATCACGCCCAGGATCATGGCGGCCGTGAAGCCCTGCAGCACATGGCCGCCAAAGATCAGCAGCGATCCGAGCGCCAGCAGGATCGTCAGCGACGTCATTACCGTACGCGGCAGCGTTTCGTTGACTGAAAGGTCGATCAGCTGCGGCATGTCCATCTTGCGGAACTTGCGCATGTTCTCGCGGATACGGTCGTCGATCACCATCTTGTCGTTGATCGAATAGCCGATGATGGTCAGCACCGCCGCGACGATGTTGAGGTCGAACGGCATCTGCGTCAGCGCGAAGAAGCCGAGCGTCATCAGCACGTCGTGCAGGATCGCGACCGCGGTCGACACGCCGAACTGCCATTCATAGCGGAACCAGCTGAACACCGCGATGCCGGCCACCGCCAGCAGCACAGCGAGCACGCCGTTGCGGATCAGCTCGTCCGAAACCTTGCCCGAAACCGTGGTGTAGTTGGAAAAGGTCGCACCGGGGAACTTGGCTGCCAGCGCTGTCTTGACCTTCTCGACCACGGCGTCGGCCGCGCCTTCGGGCGCGTCGTCCGCCAACGGCAGGCGGATCGAGAAGGTGTTCGGATCGCTGCCGAGCTGCTGGAGCGCCGCCTCCCCGACGCCAAGCTCGTCGACCACGCTGCGCAGCTCGGCTTGTGGCGGGACGGTGACGAACTTCTCCTCGATCGCGACACCGCCGACGAAGTCGACACCGAAGTTGAGGCCGCGTGCGAACACCAGGCCGATTGCCGCGATCGTCAGCAGCGCGGTGACCGCGAAGGCGATGTAGCGGATGCGGACGAACTGGATGTTCGTGTTGTCGGGGATGATCTTCAAAAGGCGCATGATCGGCGTCCTAGATGTGGATCTCGGTCGGCCGGTTCCTGCGAACCCAGCCCGACACGAGCATGCGCGTAAAGGTGACCGCGGTGAAGACCGAGGTGGCGATGCCCAGCAGCAGCACGACCGCAAAGCCGCGGATCGGGCCGGAGCCGAGCAGCAGCATGATGAGGCCGGCGATCGCGTGCGTCACGTTCGCCTCGAAGATGGTGCGGCTCGCTTCCTTGTAGCCGAGCTCCAACGACTGGATCACGCTGCGGCCGCGCCGCCGCTCCTCACGAATGCGCTCGTTGATCAGCACGTTGGCGTCGACCGCAGTACCGATCGTCAGCACGAAGCCGGCGATGCCCGGCAGCGTCAGGGTGGCGTGGAGCATTCCCATCACCGCCAGAATCACCAGCACGTTGATGACGACCGCGGTGGTCGCATAGATGCCGAACCGGCCATAGGTCAGGATCATGAACGCGATCACGGCCACGGCTGCGATCACCGACGCCAGGATGCCGGCGCGGATCGAATCGTCGCCAAGCTCAGGGCTCACCGTGCTTTCCTGAACCACCGTCAGGTCGACCGGCAGCTTGCCCGAGCGCAGCGCGATCGCCAGCTGGTTCGCCTCGTCGACGGTGAAGCCACCGGAGACCGAGGCGCGACCGCCCAGGATCGGCTCGTTGATGTTCGGCGCCGAGATCACCTGATTGTCGACGATGATCGCGAACGGCTTGTTCACATTCTCGCGCGTGACGGTCGCGAAGCGGCGACCACCCACGCTGTCGAAGGTGATGTCGACGTTGGGCTGGCCGTTCTGGTCATAGGACTGGCGCGCGTCGGCAAGCTGGTCGCCCGAAATGATCGTGTTGCGCTTGACCGCGATCGGCTGGCCCGTGCCCTGATAGCGCAGGATCTGGCTGCCGACCGGCGCGTCGCCGCGCAGCACCGCTGCCGGATCAGCGGTCGTGTCGACCAGCTTGAACTCGAGCCGCGCGGTCTTGCCGAGCAGCTCCTTCAGCGCCTTGGGGTCGCTCAGGCCCGGGACCTGCACGACGATGCGGTTCGAACCCTGGCGGATGATGGTCGGCTCACGCGTGCCCAGCTCGTCGATGCGGCGGCGCACGACGTCGGTCGCGTCGTCCATCGCCCGGTCGACGGCCTGGGTGAGCCCCGCGTCAGTCTGGGTCAGTACGAAGCGGGTCTGGTCGACCACCTCGATGTCCCATTCGCGCTGGCCGGTCAGCCCGGCGCCACCGCCGGTGATCGACAGCAGCTTCTCGCGCGCCGCGTCCACCTGTGCGACGTCGCGCACCATGAACGACAGGCGCCCGCCGCGCGTGGAGATGTCGCCGATCTGGACGCGCGGGGCGCGCCGCATCTCGGTCGAGACCTGTTCCCGCATCTGTTCCAGCCGCGTGGTGGCGACGTCGGAGGTCTTGGCCTCCAGCAGGATGTAGCTGCCGCCCGCCAGGTCGAGACCCAGGTTGATCGTCGGCGTCGGCACCCAGCCCGGCAACTGGGCGCGGGTGCGCTCCGGCAGCAGGCTCGGCACCGCGAGCAACACCATGATGAGGACGCCGAGCCAGATGGCCCGGACCTTCCAGCGCGGGAAATCGAGCATCAGTCGTTCGCGGGCTTGGCGCCGGCCGGCGGCGTCACTTCGGCGATGGTCGCCTTGACGACGCGCACGCGGGTGTTGGGTGCGATTTCGACCTCGACCACGGCGTCCTCGACACGAGTCACGCGGCCCAGCAGGCCACCGGCGGTCACGACCTGGTCACCCTTCTTCACGTTCGCGATCGCGGTCTGCAGCGTCTTCATGCGCTTCTGCTGCGGGCGAATCATGAGGAAGTAGAAGACCACGAAGATCAGGATCAGCGGCGCGATCGACACGAACGACGCAAGTGCACCGCCCTGGGCGGTCGCACCGGCGGACTGGGCAAAGGCTTTGGGGACGAGCATGGGTGCTTGGAAACCTGATGAAAAAAAGGCCGCGGACGCCGGGCCGTTCAAGCGGCGCGCGCTATCATGCGCGTGCCCGCGTGGCAACGGGCGTCCTTAATGCTTGCAAGCGGCGCGCGACGCGCCTAGAGGGCGGCGCTCGGTCGGGGCGTAGCGCAGCCTGGTAGCGCATCACACTGGGGGTGTGGGGGTCGCAGGTTCGAATCCTGTCGCCCCGACCAACAAGATCAGCGACTTCGCACGAGAACTCGCTGGGCCCTCTTCGCCAGCAGGCGCAGAGCAGGAACTGGCCCAATAATCGACGCCAGCAAGCTCGAGAGCCGCAGCACAGCAGGCTTCTTCGAACACCAGTCGCGCGGCAAGCCCTCCGGCACCGTGCGACGTGGCCGACCTGCCCAGACCTACCGTCCTGCGACAACAATCCGGGGCAATGTCCTGATCGGCTCGACGGTGATTGCCCTGAACCACGTTTCGGCACCTTCGGACTGAAGCTGGATCTGGCCGTGGGTCAGAGGCTCGCGACGTCCGTCCGCAGCGATCGTCGCCAGATCCCGCACTTCCGCCACCGGCACGCCGTTGACGACGTGCACCGCACGATCGCCGACGACATAGAGGTCGAGCGTGTTCCACGCTCCGATCGGGCGCTCGGCGTCGGTCGCTGCCTCGACATTCCAGGTCGGCGTGGCGTTCACGATGTCGATCTCGCGTCCCGTCGGGTCAAAGCGCAGATGCGGCGCGATCAAGGAGGGATCGAACGCCACATTGGTGCGCCCGCGCATCTTGCTTCCCACCGCGACGATCATGCCGGTGGAGCCCGTCATGATTTCGAACTCGGCCGAGGGTCGCCAGGTGCCGAACACCTCGCCGGGCGCGCCATGGCTGTGGTACAGGAGGCCGTTGTTGCGCGGCTGCTTCTCGCGTGGCGCCCAGGTCTTTGCACCCCATTTGAACTGCAGGCGCAGGTGGTAATCGCGAAGGTCGGCGCGGTGCACCAGGCTGCCCCAGGTCGCGCCTTTCACCCAGATCGCGGGCGCGCCATCGACGGTGCGCACGGCAAAGTCGCCACGAGTGTCGCGGCCCGTGCCGATCGGAGTCGCGGCGGGCTTCGCCTGGTAGGTGATCGAGGGATCGGCATAGCCAAGCCACGGCTCCCAGCCTTCCAGGCTGCGTCCATCGAACAACGCCGTCGCCTTACCCGTCGGTACTGGCAAGTCGGTCAGCGCAAGCCGCTGCGGCGCAGCTACGGGCTCACCGGCAATCGCACGCGCCTGTTGCTTGGAGTCCTGTGCTGCGGCGGATGCGGAGAGCACCAGCAGCGCCACGAACACTCGATGATACCCCATGCCGGTTCCCTCCCCCGTCGCCTGAGCGGCGATCCTGCAGCAAGCCTAGCGCGCGATCGCCGGCAGGTGAACGGCCTTTGCCTGCGATTCTGGATCGTCCGGAGCTTACGTCGCGAGGCAACTTCCCCTAACGTCTTTCCTTCAGGAGAACCGGGACGGACCGGGCGGAGGGGATCAAAGCATGGACGCAGCGTCGAGAAGGCAGTTTCTGGTGGCGGGCGCCGGCATCGCGGCGCTTACGGCGATGCCGGCACGCGCGCAGCTTGCCCCCGGCGACGAAAGCGTCGCCTTGTGGCCTGGCGCAATCCCGGGGGATCGTCACGCCACCATCGCCCGCAAGATCGAAGACCAGTCAAAGGATCCGGCCCATCCCGACCGCTGGGTGACCGGCATCGCCAAGCCCGTCCTGGTCGTGCGCCGGCCTGCCCGCCCCAACGGCGCGGCGGTGCTGCTGATGCCGGGCGGCGGCTATGGGTTCCTGTCTTACGACAATGAAGGCACCGAGCAGGCAGCGTGGCTCAACGCGCGGGGCATCACCGCCTTCATCCTGCTCTATCGCCTGCCGGGCGAAGGCTGGGACCAGCGTCAACTGGTGCCGCTGCAGGACGCGCAGCGGGCGATGCGGGTGATCCGCTCGCGCGCCGGCGAGTTCGGCATCGATCCGGCACGCGTGGCGATCCTCGGCTTTTCGGCCGGGGGCCATCTTGCGGGCTCGCTGGCGACGCGCTTTGCCGAACAGGTCTATGCGCCGGTGGACGCAGCGGATCGGCTGTCTGCGCGTCCCGATCTTGCGGGGTTGCTCTACCCGGTGGTGAGCATGGAGGCGCCGTTCACCCATGGCGGGTCGCGCGACAATCTGCTGGGTGCCGATGCGCCCGCCGCGTTGCGCCGCGCCGCCTCGGTCGAGACGCGCGTGACCAAGGACACGCCGCCCACCTTCCTGGTCCATTCGGGCGACGACGGACTGGTGCCGGTGGCGAACAGCATCGCCCTGTACAACGCGCTGCTCGCGGCCGAGCGGCCGGCCGCGCTCCACGTGTTCGACGAGAGCGGCCATGGCTATGGCGCGCGACCCAGGCCGCCGATGACCACCGCCGCCTGGCCCGAGCTGTTCCACGCCTATGGCATGCGCAAGGGCATCTTCCGCGCATGAGGCGGATGGCGACGGCGCTGCTGCTGGCGGTGGTCGCGGGCAGCGCGCAGGCGCAAAGCGAGCCGGTGCACCAGAGTTCGCCCCCGCGACGCACGGTAGCGGAAAAGGACTGGGGCCCGTGGCTCGGCCCGTTCCGCCAGCAGCTGGTGCCAAGCCTGATGCAGGACTTCGGCGAGCGCTATCTCTACGCGGAGGCCAACCGCAAACTAGGACCACCCAAGGCCGGCGAACAGCGCGTCGTTTTCCTGGGCGATTCGATCACGGATCGCTGGGACCTCGCCGCGAGCTTCCCGGGAAAACCCTATATCAACCGCGGGATCGGCAGCCAGGTTACGTCGCAGATGCTGCTGCGCTTCCACCAGGACGTGGTTGCGCTTCGTCCCAAGGCGGTGGTGATCCTGGCCGGGGTGAACGACATCCAGGGCTTCCTGCAGCAGGAGACCCCCGAGCAGATCGAGACCAACTGGGAGGCGATGGCCGACCTCGCCGATCGCCACGGCATCGCGGTGGTGTTCGGATCGCTGCTGCCGGTGAACAACTACACCGAACAGGCAAAGGACGTGCTCAAGGAACGTCGGCCGGAGACGTTGCGCGCGCTGAACGCCTGGCTTCGGCAGTTCTGCGCGACCCGTGGCTATGTCTATGCGGATTATGCGGCCGCGCTGGTCGACGCGCAGGGATTGATGCAGCGCCCGCTCACCGAGGACGGCGTTCACCCGCTCAAGCCAGGATACGCCCGCATGGCGCCGATCGCCCAGGCCGCGATCGAGCGCGCGACCGCCAAGCAGGTCCGCCGCTAAAGGGTAGCCGGCGTCCGAAACGCACCGTGCTCGCTGGCGAAGGCTGGGGTCCAGTAGCGGTGTGGCTCGGGAGGGCGCGTTCTCTCCACCGTCTTCGCACCCGAACCCGCTGCCTTTGCAACTCCCTCGACGTGCTCCCGCGCAGGCGGGAACCCAGAGCGGCACATACCGCGAGCGGTTGATCTGCTTGGCCCTGGATCCCTGCCTGCGCAGGGATACGGCAGCATGTGAGGCGGTTGTCGCAGCTCATGCAAAGGTTTCACCTCTGCCGGGGTACCGATAACCGCTGCCGGGGGCGGCACCAAGCCGCCCCCGGCGCCGCCTCAGCGCGGCCGGGCGACCTGCACGGCGGCACCCGTATACGCGACGGTCGCGTCGGCAGGCTCGTCTGCCGACCCGAGCGGCCGTCCCGGCGTCATCCAGCGGATGCGGAACTCGCGCGTTGCCGGCATGCCGGCAAAGCCCTGTCCCTCGCGCGCGCCGATCATGACCGCGCCCGTCGCCTCGTCATACGCGATCGGAATGCGGCTGAACGCGCCCGAACGATACTGCTCGCTCGTGCCATCGTCCTCATAGAGCGAGAACCGCCCATCGGCGCCGGTGTAGACGGTCAGCGTCAGCGGTGCGTCGCGCTTCTCGTCGACATATTGCGTGACCGGTCCCATCGGCACGATCGCGCCCGCGCGGACGAACAGCGGCATCCGCTCGAAGGGCGCGGGCACCGTCACCTGCTGGCCACCGCGGTACGCCTTGCCGCTGTCGAAGTCGTACCAGCTGGTGGAGGCACCCGGCAGGTACACGGAGCGCGTACGCGCCTTGTACTCCGTCACTGGCGCGACCAGGAACGCGTCGCCGAACAGATATTCGTCGTTGATGTCGCGCGCCTTGGGATCGTTGGGCCAGTCCATCACCAGCCCGCGCATGATGCTGCCGTCGCGGTGCCAGGTGTCTGCCGCCAGCGTGTAGATATAGGGCATCAGCCGGTAGCGCAGCTTGTCGTACCAGACCATCGACTCGCGCATCGGGCTGCCCTCGGGCGAAATCTCGTAGATCTCGCGGTACGGAGCTTCGCCATGGCTGCGGAACAGCGGGCTGAACGCGCCGAACTGGAACCAGCGCAGGTTCAGCTCGCGCCATTCGTCCAGCGCCTGGGGCGTCGGATTCTTGGCATAGCGGTCCTCCAGCGCGAACCCGCCGATGTCATGGGTCCAGTTGGCCAGCCCCGACATCGCCGTGTTGACGCCGGCGGAAATCTGCGCGCGCAGATCGAACCAGCGGCTCGCCACGTCGCCCGACCAGACCGCCGCGCCCTCTCGCTGCAGGCCGCCGAAGCCCGAGCGGGTCAGGATGAACGGCCGCACGTCCGGCTTGAACCGGCGCCAGCCAGCATAGACCCCGCCCACATGCACCAGCGGATAGCTGTTGAAGAACTCCTCCGCCGGGCCGCGCGCGGTCGGTCCCATCGTCTCGATCCGCTCGTCGATCGACAGGTTCGAGTGGATGTCCGGCTCGCTCGCATCCAGCCACCAGGCGTCGGTGCCGATCTTGCCCAACGACTTCTCGATCTGGCGCCAGTAGATCTTGCGCGCCTCGTCGGAATAGGCGTCATAGTCGGTGTTGAGATAGCCCTGTCCGACCCAATCCTTGTTCGCCATGCGCAGGTTGCCCTGGTACATGAGGCCCTTGTCGGCCATTTCCTTGTAGTTCTTGGTCGTGGGATAGAACTTCGGCCAGACCGAGATCATGAACCGGGCGTTGAGCGCGTGGATGCGGTCCACCATTCCCTGCGGATCGGGGAAGCGGCTCTTCTCGAACTCGTGGCTGCCCCACGCATTCTCCGGCCAGTAGAACCAGTCCTGCACGACATTGTCGAGCGGGATGCCCAGGCTGCGGTATTTCTCCACCACGCCGATCACTTCGGCCTGGGTGTTGTAGCGCTGGCGCGACTGCCAGAAGCCATAGGCCCATTTGGGCAGCATCACCGACTTGCCCGTCAGCTGTCGATAGCCGGCGATCACGCCGTCCATGTTCGCACCGGGCACGAACCAGTAATTGACCGCGCGCGCGGTGTCGCTGGTGAACCAGACCGAGTTGCGATCCTCCGCGGGCAACGGATCATTGTGGAAGAACGCCATATAGCCGGCGTTGGGCTCCCACTCGATGCGGATGTCGAGCGGCTTGCCCTTGGTCATCGGCAGGTCGAAGTTCGCGTACCAGGGGTTCCAGTTCTGGCGCCAGCGGTTGAGCACTTCCTTGCCGTCGGCAAAGACCTTGAAGTAGCTCGATCCATAGACCTGGAACTTGTGCGTACCGGTGTTGTCGGGATGCAGTGTGCCGGTCCAGACGACCGTCTGCTTCTGCACGGCGTTGCCGGCGGTGTTCTGCCCGCCCGTCGCGGCGGTGGTGTCGGCCTTTGCCGCGGCCGGCCACTTCGCCTGGTCACGGATGTACTGGTAGTTGATGGTGGCCTCACGCTGGCTGACCGCCAGCTTGCCGTCGAGGAAATACTGCGCGGAGAAGCCGGGCTTGCCGCCGCTGGTCACCTTCATGCCCTCGCCGACAAGCGCATAGGGCTTGGGGTTGCCGAAGCGGGTGATGCCGTCATTGTCCCACAACAAGCCGTAGTTGCGCGTGGAGACGATGAACGGGACGGCGATGTCCATGTTGTGCTGGGCGAGTTCGACGTCCTCGCCGTTGAAGTTCATCTGCGCATTCTGGTGCTGGCCTAGGCCATAGATCGCCTCGTCCGTGCCGCGGTTGAACTGCTGCGAGGCGGCAACATACTGGCGCCCCTCGACCGTGCGAGGGCGGAACGTCGGTGCTCCCGCCTCGTCCAGCAGCACCTTGCCCGTGGCGTCGAGGAAACGCACCTTGCCCGTGGCGAGGTCGACGTCCGCCGTCGTGCGCGCTGCCTTCAGCTGCACATGGCCCTTGTTCTCGGCGACCGTGAAGGCGCCCGGCGCGGGGGGCTGCGGCACCATCAGGCTGTCGCCGCGCGTCAGACCCTCCATGCCCTTGGGACTGGCGACGACATGGACAACGCCATCGCCATGCACCGTCAGCTCGACCCGCGCCGCCGGTCCGGAAGCGGGGGTGACCACGACCCCACCCGCGGTTCGCTCATAGCCACCTTTCCCCTGCGCAAGCGCGGGCGCTGCGATCGCGCTCCCGGCCAGCAGGGCGATGATCATTGCCTTTTTCATGTGCGTCCTTCCCCGTGTATCTTTGTTCGCCAGCCTCAAAGGGCATGATCTCAGCGATAGTGTCCCATCGTCACCCGCAGCAGCGTGGGACGATCGATGATGTTGATGCCATAGTCGGTCTGGTCGCCGTTCCAGACGCGATCGGTCACCCAGCGGCCCTCGGCGAAATGCCCCTCCTCCACGCGCAACAGAATCGCGTTCTTGGCACCCTTGGCGTCCTCGAACCGGACGCGAACATGGTCGCCGGTGACCAGGAACTGGTCGGCCGACAGCTGGGCCACGGCGATGCCGCCCACCGGGGCGTCGGCCCAGGCCGGCTTCTCCGACTTCAGCCAGGTCCAGGCCTTTTCGCCGAACTGCCACTCGCCCCAGCCGGCGGAGACCTTCCAGTCGCCCATGGTGGTGCGCACCTCGGCACCATCGTCGGGCTTGGCCGCCCCCCAGGTCGGGCGTTCGAAGGCGATCCGCGCCCAGTCGCGCATCATGCCGGAGAAGACTCCGTACGGCAGCGCGAACGCATCCAGCGTCTCCGCGTCCAGCGTCTTGGCGCCCAGCGGATAATTGGAATACCCCGTGTCATCCATGCCGAACGGCGAGAAGCCGATCCCGCCGCGACCCACGGTTTCGTAGAAGAAGCGCGCGAACTCGCGGGCGTTGCCGATCTCCGGTACCATCAGCGCGTTGTCGGCACGCGCATATTTGTCGAGATACTGGACGACGTTGCCGCTCGCCCGGTCGTAAATGTCCGGCCCGGCGAAATCGATCGCGGGCGCCGCCGCCTTCCAGATGTCGAGCACGTCCTGCTGCGGCCCGCCGCTGGCGACGCCGGTCGGGTCGGGTACGTTCGAGGGGCCCGCAAGCGCGGCGTTCACGAACATCGGCAGCGGCTTCACCGCCTTGCCGGCGGCCGCGATCTCGTCGACGTAGCGCGCGGTGTACCAGGTGTTGAACGCCCGGTCCGCCTGCGCCCCGAACAGCACGCTCCAGGTGCCCACGGGCTTGCCCAGTCGCTTGGCAAGCGCGGCCGGAACCGGCTGCGCGAACAGCCGGTTCGCCTCGGCCGAATAGTCGCGCGGGCTGCGATAGCTGCCGACCTCGTTTTGCGGCTGGACCAGGATCACCGTGTTCTGCGGATCACGGTCGCGCAAATAGGTCATCAGCCGGACAAAGGCGCGTTTGTCCGCCTCCAGCGTGGCGCGGCCGTGCGGCGTGTGGACATAATGGTCGCTGCCGTCCTTCGCCTTCATCCGCGGGAAGCGGCGGTTGTCGAGCTTCACCCAGTCCGGCGTATAGGCGGGCCCGGTGTTCTTCCAGGTGCCGAACCAGAGCAGCACGACGCGCTTGTCGTGCGCGCGCGCCTGGTCGAGCAACGTCTGCACGAAGGAAAAGTCGAACTGCCCCTCGACCGGTTCGACCTGCTGCCAGGCGACCGGGATCTCGATGGTGTTGGCGTGGATCCGGTCCAGCGTCGGCCATACCTGCGGCAACGCGGCGGCATAGTTGCTGCTGTTGTGGACCTGCCCGGCCAGCACCAGGAAGGGCGCGCCGTCGACCATCAGTGCGTGGCGCCCGTTGCGCGTCACCAGCTGCGGCACCTCGGTTGCAGGCGCCTGCGCGAACGCCGGCACGGCGGCAAGAAGTGCGCAGCCGAGCAGGCCGATGAATGGTTTCATGGTCATCCCCTTGTCCGGCGCGCGACCGCGCCACTCTTGTTCTGGTCGGCAGTCGGCGCGGGATCACCAAAGACGATGCCGCGCCCATCCGTGCCGATATAGACCCGCCCGAACCGGCGCGGATCCCCCGAGATCACCCGGAACCGCAGGCCCCATTGGTGCTGGTCGTCGTTGATCCGCTGCCAGTCGGTGCCGCCATCGGTCGAGCGCCAGATCCCCGTCAGCCCCTGCATGCGCCCGATCGCGTAGAGCGTCGGCCATCGGCCCCCGGGCGCGGCGGCGCCGAGCCCGTAATGCGTGATCGCCAGCTCGCCGCCAAGGCGAACCCAATGGTCGCCGCCATCGACGCTGCGATAGAGCTGCTCGCCCAGGCGCAGCCAGAGCATGCCTGCCTTGCCCGGTGTCGCCATCAGCGGGTTCTGCGCCTCGCGATTGGGAGAGCGTGCAGCGGAAAGATCGGCGGGAAGTCCCCGGGTCGCAACGGACACGAAGCGGCGGCCGCCGTCGTTGCTGCGCAGGAAGCGACCCGCCTGGGTGTCGACGACATACATGCGCTGCGGATCGACCTTGTCCGCGGCGGGACGCGCGCCCGCCGGCACCCCCTCGATACGCTGCCAGCTCCTGCCGCGATCACCGGTGCGCACCGGCTGGTCCGTCACGACCAGGAAGCCGCTGCCGTCGGCCGACACGATGATGGGAGCATCGCCCGTCCGCTCCGGTGCGGGCGTGCCGTCTGCCCGCGGTGCTGACGCGGGCGGCACCAGCGGCTGCCAGCTTGCGCCGCCGTCCTTGGACCAGGCGAGCGAGGCGCCGGGCACCTCGCGCGTGTGGGTGCTGCCGCTGCGGACCATCACCTCCGGCGCCGTCCCCGCATAGTCGAGCGTGTTGGTGTTGCTGAGCAGCGGATTGCGGTGCATCGCCGGTGGCGACTGCAACAGATCGTCGTGGCGGAAGCCGGCGATGTCGCCGAACCCCGACACGAGCGGCGCGCCGCCGGTTGGACTCACCAGCGTGATGACCGCCGTCTGCTCGATCGCTTTCGTCCACGGCTTCCACGCCATGGCCCCGCCCGAACCAAACCCCTGAGATGCGTACAAGGTCGCGCCGGTCACATAGGCGGCATGCTGCGGGTCGAACGGATCGATCGCGAGGCCGGCGATCCAATGCCCGAAGTTCGCCTTGTCGCCGAAATCGAGGAACGGCGTTGCCGAGACGTCGCGCGTGCTGCGCCGGCGCAACTCGTCCCAATGCAGGCCCGCGTCGCTCGACTGCCAAACCGTATCGCCGGGCTTGTAGCGATTGACCGTGGAAACCGCGATCGTACGCGGGTCCTGCGCCGAAACCGCCACGCCCATGTAGCCGCCGGGCGCGGCGCCCGGCCCGCGCTCGGGCGTCACGTCCTGCCAGTGCTGCGCCTGGGGATCATGGCGCCACACCGCCCCCCGGGTGATGCCGTTCGGCCCGATCGCGTCGGAATAGGTGATGGTCAGCACGCCGTCCCCGCCCAGCGCCGCCTTGACCGGAAGCAGCGTCCGCTCGGGCCCGCCGGCTACCGCCGCCCAGCTGCGGCCGCCATCGTCGGAACGGAACAGGTGCCGCGTGCCCGGATCAGCGCTACCGACAAAGACGCGCCCGGCGCGCTTGGGATCGAAGACCACGAAGCTCAGTCCGCCATGCGTCCTGCGCACGGGCGGCGCGCCCAGGCCGGCGAGCGGAAACGACGCTACCCGGTGCCACGTCTCCGCCGCGTCTTCGCTTCGCCACAGGCCATCGTGACGGGATCCGAACAACAGGGTGCGGGGGTGGTGCGGATCGATCGCCAGCCGCTCGCCGAGCCCGCGACCATCCTCGTTTCCGCCCATGCGGAACGGCACCGGCGTGATCTGCCAATGCGCGCCGCGATCGGTGGAGCGCAGGATCGCAGCTTCTCCGCGCGCATGCATCCCCGCCGCCATGTAGACGCGACTCGCATCCACCGGATCCGGCGCGATGCTCTCGATCCCCATCAGGCTGGAGACGGCATTGGCATCCTGCAGCGGGATCCAGCGCTGCGCACGCGCGTCCCAGCGATAGGCGCCGCCCATGTCGGTGCGCAGATAGGCGAGGTTGCGCTCGACCGGGCTGAAGACGATGCCGGGCGCGAATCCACCGCCTCCGACGACGACATTCTGCCAAACATAGGGCGCCGGGGCGGAGGGCGTAATCGGTTCGGCGGCGACGGGCGACGGCAACAGGGACAGGAGCAGAGCCATCTGCCCTGCGCTGCGCAGCCTTGATCGCTGTCTCACATCACCTCCCCTGCCGAGCGCCGCCCAACCTTCCGCGGGCGGTCACTTGACGGCTCCTGATAGCATGGACGATACCGCTAACAAGTGCGGAGAGCGCGCATCTTCGAAATAGGTCGTGTCTCCTTCTGTTTCTACTAGCCGCGACAGTTGCCACAAGGCGACGCGCAGGGGAGGACTGGATGCAAGGGCTTTCGACTTGCCGGGCGCTGGCCGACGCGGGGATCCGCCGTCGGGGCGAATGGTTCCACAACCAGGGCGCTTCCGACAAGCGTTCGCGGCACCCCCTCTCCCGCCTTTTCCTGATCCCGATCCTCCTCGGCAGCGCCGCTGCCCCGGCGGCCGCGCAGACAAAGGTTCCGGGTGACCCCTATGCCGGCGATCCGGTGGGAATCGTCGCCGATCCCTGCCCCAGCCACCCCATGCCCAAGGATGGCGAGGGCTGGCAGATGTGGAACCTGCGCATGCTGACCCGCGACTATGGCCAGCTGTGCCGCTATCGCGCGCAGAATGCCGAGGCACTGAAGCAGCCGGTCCGGGTGGTCTTCATGGGCGATTCGATCACGGACAACTGGATCAACGCCGATCCTGGCATGTTTACCGAGGGTCGGGTCGACCGTGGCATCAGCGGGCAGACGACGCCGCAGATGCTGGTCCGCTTCCGCCAGGACGTGCTCGCGCTCAAGCCGCAGGCCGTGCACATCATGGCCGGCACCAACGACATCGCCGGCAACACGGGCGCGGCAACCATGGCGTTCGTTCAGGGCAATATTCAGAGCATGGCCGAACTGGCGCGTGCCAACGGCATCAAGGTGATCCTGGCCTCCATCCCGCCCGCCGCCAGCTTCCCGTGGAGCCCGGACAAGCGGCCCGTCCCGCAGATCGCCGAGATGAATGCCTGGCTGAAGCGCTATGCCGCCGCCAACGGCTTCGCCTATGTCGACTATCACCCGGTGCTCGCGACCGCGGACGGCGCGATGAAGCCGGGCCTCGCGAGCGACGGCGTACACCCGACGCCCGCCGGCTATGCCGCGATGCGGCCGGTCGCGCTCGCGGCGATCGCACGAGTGCTCGGCAAGTGATCGGGAGCGCACTCGGCCGCCGCTCGGTGCTCGCCGGCATGGCAGCGCTCGGGATAGCCCGCACCGCCCATGCGCAAAGCCCGATGGGCATGGCGCGCGGCCCCGTGGCGCCGACCTGGCCCTCGCTCGTCAGCCAGTATCGCTACCCCGACTGGTTCCGCGACGCCAAGCTTGGTCTGTGGTCGCATTGGGGCCCGCAGTCGGTGCCCGAGCAAGGCGATTGGTACGGTCGGTTCCTGTATATGCAGGGTCACCCGATGTACGAGCATCACCTGAAGACCTATGGCCATCCGACCGGCACCGGCATGATGGACATCCTCAACCGCTGGACTGCCGACCGGTGGGAGCCCGAGGCGCTGATGCAGCGCTATGTGAAGGCGGGCGCGAAGTACTTCATGGCGCTGGGCTGCCACCACGACAATCTCGATTGCTACGACAGCCGTTATCACGAGTGGAACAGCCTGCGGGTGGGTCCGAAGAAGGACATCGTCGGCACTTGGGAAAAGGTCGCGCGCAACGCGGGGCTGAAGTTCGGCATCTCCAACCATGCCGCGCACGCCTGGCACTGGTACCAGACCGGCTATGGCTATGACCCGACCGGCCCGCGCAAGGGCGAGCGCTACGACGCGTTCCGGCGCACCAAGGCCGATGGTCGCGGCACATGGTGGGAGGGGCTGGACCCGCAGCGGCTCTACACCGGCGGCCATATGGTGGCGCCCGACGGCATCGACAGCATCGCCGCCATGAACGAATGGCACGACAAGAACGACGGCCAGTGGGTCGAGCACGGGCCTGCCAACGACCCGGGCTATGTCACGCGCTGGCTGTTGCGCCAGATCGACATGGTCGAGAAGTACAAGCCCGACCTCGTCTATTTCGACGATTATGAGCTGCCCTTCGGCCCGGTCGGGCTGCAGGCGGTGGCCGATTACTACAATCGGTCGATCGAGTGGCACGGCAAGATCGACGTCGTCGTCACGGCCAAGCAGCTGAAGCCCTATGCCCGCTTCGGCCTGGTCCAAGACGTCGAGCGCGGCTTCACCGACCATCTGTGGGAAGAGCCGTGGCAGACCGACACCTGCATCGGCGATTGGTTCTACAACGTCGCCCGGTTGAACGACCGCAGCTACAAGACTGCGGAAGACGTGCTGCAACGGCTCGCCGATGTCGTGTCCAAGAACGGCAACCTGCTGCTCTCCATCCCGCAACCCGGTGACGGGTCGATCGACTCCGAAGAGGAGAAGATCCTGGACGGCATGGCCGCGTGGATGCAGGTCAACGACGCGGCGATTTTCGGCTCCCGGCCATGGCGGGTCTATGGCGAAGGACCGACCAAGCTCGTCGCGGGCATGCAGAACGAGGGCAGCTTCGCCGGCTTCACGCCGCGTGACGTCCGCTTCACCGTCAACAAGGGCGCGCTCTACGCCCTGTTCCTCAAAGCACCACGCGGCAGTGTCTCGATCGAGTCGCTGGGGACTCGCCACTGGCGGGACGGCGTCGTCGAACGCGTAACCTTGCTTGGAGGCGGCACGATCCGGCACCGGCGCGACGCGGCGGGACTGCACCTCGACATGCCGGCCAGCGATGCGATCGTCCCCGTGATCCGGATCGACGGCGGTGGCATCGCCTGACGCTCGGCGCCCAGCCCCAATCCTGCGGTCTGTCGCCGCAAGCCCGCCCGCGCTAAGTCTGCGGGAGCGCGAGCTGGTCCGGCTGGCCGGATGGCGCCAGCTGCCCGCTGACCTCCGCCGCCGCTGCCTCCAGCGCGGCCCTGGTCTCCGCCAGGGCAACCCGGCTGCCCGGACCGTCGACAAAGGGAATGGTGAGCGCCGCCCGAGCGACATAGCCCGACAGCACGGGGACGGATATGTCCATGATGCCGTTCAGCACCGGGCTGGGCGCGCCCCCGCCCCCGTCTGCCGCGAGGGCGTCGAGGACCGGGAACAACGCGGCTTCATCCACCACGTGTCCGGCTTCGCGCACCTCGGCCAGCATACCGGCGCGGGCGTTGCGCGGTTGGAAGGCGAGCAGGATCCGGCCCGATGCGGAGAGATGCAGCGGCCGGCGGTAGCCGATCCGCACGGCAAAGCCGATCAGGCCCGGTGCCTCGATGCCTGCGATCACGACCATGTCGGACCCGGACGGGACGGCAAGATGGCAACTCTGCCCCGTGTTGCGCGCCAGTTCCTGCATCACGGGCAAGGCGGTAGACACCAGGTCGCGCACCGGCGGCTGGCGCATGCCCAGCGAGAACAGGCGGCTGGTCAGCCGGAAACCGCTTTCGTCCCGCAGGATGTAGCGATGCTCCTCAAGCACCTGGAGCATGCGAAAGATCTCGCTGACCGAGCGCCCGAGCGCGCCGGAAATGTCGGACATCGACAGGCCTGCCTCCGCCGTCGCCAGCAGCTCGAGGATCTCCAGCCCCTTTTTCAGAGCGGGGGCTTGGTAGCGCGATTTCGTCGTCATCCTTTTCTCCCGTGCACCAGCTTGAACGCACCCTCCAGTGCAAACAAGGGGCTCGAGAATCATCAAGTATGAAACCTGTTTTCATATTTCATACGTCGTTGAACTGCGGTAAGTTGAACCAAGCGCTTCGGTAAGGAGCCGCCCATACGGAGAGGAAATCATGGGACACCTAGCTTCTGCGCAGATGCTGCGCCGTCATCGGTTGAACGCAGGGGCATCGCTCTTTGCGTTGTTTCTGGGTCTTGGAGCGCCCGCGGCGGCACAGACCGCAGCTCCCGCCGACATCCCGCAGGGCCCTGGCGCGGCGCAGAGCGCGACGGTCTCCCCCAGCGGTGACGCAGCGTCGGTCGACACCCAGAACGACAGCAGCGGAGTCGCATCGGACGAGATCGTCATCACCGGTGTCCGCGCCAGCCTCTCCAGCGCGCAGAGCATCAAGCGCAACGCGGACCAGATCGTCGACTCGATCGTGGCGGAGGACATCGGCAAGCTTCCCGACCGGAACGTGGCAGAGGCGCTGCAGCGCATCACCGGCGTGCAGATCCAGCGCTCCTATGGCGAGGGCAGCTCCGTCGCCATTCGCGGGCTCAGCCAGGTCCGTACCGAAATCAACGGCCGCGATATTTTCACGGCAAGCGGGGGTCGCTCGCTGAGCCTGGAGGACGTGCCGTCCGAGCTGCTCGCGGGCGTCGACGTCTACAAGAACCCGTCGGCGGACCTGATCGAGGGCGGCATCGGCGGCCTGATCAACCTGCGCACGCGCAAGCCCTTCGACTTCGACGGCTTCAAGGCCTCGGTCAGCGGCGGCATCAACTATTATGACCTGTACGGCGCCAGCAAGCCGCAGGCGAACCTGCTGCTTTCGAACCGCTGGGACACCGGCATCGGCGAAATCGGCGTCATGGTCGACGTGGCCTATCAGCAGACCGCATTCCGCCAGGACCAGATCTCCAGCCAGCCGTTTTACCTGCTGAACGAGGCGCGCAACGCCGACGGCGAGTATATCAGCCCGGGCGATGTCGCGACCGCGGCCGGCCTCGGCCGTACCGGGCAGCCGACCTATCTGAGCCACGGCGTCGGCATCGGCGAATATATCGGCGACCGCCGCCGCCTGGGCACCGACGTCGCCATCCAGTGGAAGCCGACCGACACGCTGCTGCTCACCGGCGAATATATCCGCTCGGACTATAAGTTCCGCTACGGCGACTACAGCTACTTCGCCTACACCGGCGACAACCCGATCACCCCGGACTACACCCAGCCGTTCACCTATGACGAGGACGGCAACTTCACCAGCGGCACCTTTGCCAACGTCCCGGTGAATGCCAACACCAGCCTGGAAACCCGCCATTCGGTGACGAGCGACTATTCGCTCAATGCCAAGTGGACGCCGAACGACCGCCTGACGATCAACGGCGATTTCCAGTACATCCGGGGCACCACCAGCGGCCAGCGGTCGATCGTGATCCTCTCCTCGACGGCTGAGCGCGTCTATATGACCGCAGGCAATGGCGTACCGGCGATGATCATCTCGCCGGATAATGATCCCTCCAACGGCAACGGCATCACCACCGATCCGGCCAACTATGCCTCGGGCGCGGGCTATCTCGACCATATCGATCACTCGGTCGGCACCGAATATGCCGGGCGCTTCGACGTCCAGTACAAGTTCGACGGCTTCCTGAAGTCGATCAGCGCCGGCGTGCGCTATACCGATCGTTCGGCGGTGACGGATTCCAGCACCTACGCCTATTACGGCCTCACCCGGGCGCTGAGCTCCGACCTTTATGAACTGCGGCCGCTGGCGGGCGAGCTGTATCGCGGCAACGAAGTGCTCCCCGCCGGGGCGATCTTCTTCAACCGCAACATCGTGCTCGATTATGACGACACGCGTGCCGCGCTCGCGCCGTTCGTCGATCCCTCGCAGCAGCAGGCGCTGCTCGACGGCGTCGGCTACCAGCCGAGCGACCGCAACACGCAGAGCGAAAAGACCTACACCGCCTATGGCATGGTCAAGTTCGGCAGCGACGCCTTTGCCGTGCCGTTCGACGGCAACATCGGCCTGCGCGTGGTCAAGACGGAAGTCGGCACCGCCGGCTTCGAGAGCCGGTCACCGCAAGTCCAGACCGGCACCGATGAAGTCACCGGTCTCCCGGTCTATGGCAACGGTACGGTGTCGTTTGTCCCGATCACGGCAGACTCCGAATATACCAAGTTCCTGCCGAGCCTGAACCTGACCTTCCACCTGACGGACCAGCTTCAGCTCCGCCTGGCGGCCTCCAAGGCGCTCAGCCGTCCCGACTTCTCGCAGCTCAACCCGAACATCGCGATCAACGAATATGTCACGACCGGCGGGCAGCGTGTCGCTTCCTCGGGCAATGCCAATCTGAAGCCGTTGACGGCCAGTCAGTTCGACGCCTCGCTGGAATATTATTTCTCGCTTACGGGGTCGCTGTACGCGGCCGGCTTCTACAAGAAGGTCGACGGCTTCATCGCAAACGTCACGGCACCGGAGACCTTCACCTTCGGCGACAACAGCTACACCTACCAGGTGACGCGTCCGCTGAACGGCGACAACGGCAAGATCAAGGGCTTCGAAGTGGGCGGCAACACCTTCTTCGACTTCCTGCCTGGCTGGCTCTCCGGCTTCGGCACGCAGGCGAACTTCACCTTTGTTGACAGCAAGGCGCCCAGCCCCGGCGCGCGCGACACGTCGGGCAACCAGCTGTTCGTGCCGCTCGAGCAGCTGTCGAAGTACAGCTACAACCTGGTCGGCTTCTACGATCGCGGCCCGCTCTCGGCCCGCGTCGCCTACAACTGGCGCAGCAAGTATGTCGTGACCACCGCCGGCAACGGCAGCGGCAACCTGCCGATCTTCAATGCAGAGCGCGGCCAGCTCGATGCGTCGGTGACGTACACGGTGTCGCCGAACTTCGCGCTCACCGTCGACGGCATCAACCTGACCAACACGGAAAACCGGACCTATTACGGGATCGAAAGCCGCCCGCAGTCCTATGTCCTGAACGATCGCCGGGTGAGCATCACCGCCCGGATCACCTACTGACGAACCTTCCGGGGCCGACCACCAGGTCGGCCCCGGATCGTTTCAGGCCGTCAGGATCGAGCGGTCGATCTCGGCGATGCTGCGGACGCCGGTGAGCGCCATTGCCACGCGCATCTCGCGCTCGATCAGGGTCATCAGCAGGTCGATTCCCGCCTCGCCCCGTGCAGCCAGTGCATAGACCCAGGCGCGGCCGAGCAGCACGCCCTCCGCGCCCAGCGCCAGCATCCGCACCACGTCCAGCCCAGACCGGACGCCGGAGTCCGCCAGCACCGTCACCTGCCCGCGCACCGCATCGGCGATCGCCGGCAGCGCGCGTGCCGTCGACAGCACCCCGTCGAGCTGCCGCCCGCCATGGTTGGAAACGACGATCCCGTCCGCCCCGATCGCGACGGCCGAGCGCGCATCCTCGACGTCCAGGATGCCCTTGATGATCAAGGGCCCGTCCCAGGCGGCGCGGATCCATTCGAGATCGGCCCAGGAGATCGACGGATCGAAGTTCGCGCCGAGCCAGCCCATATAATCGTTGAGCCCGCTTTTCGCGCCAAGCACCGGCTCCAGATTGCCGAGCTGGTGCGGGCGGCCGCGCAGGCCCACGTCCCACGCCCATCTGGGCCGCCCCAGCGCCTGCAGCACCCGCTTGAACGAGGCACCCGGCCCCGACATGCCCGAATGGGCGTCGCGATAGCGTGCGCCCGGCACCGGCATGTCGACGGTGAATACCAGCGCTTCGGCACCCTGCTCCTTCGCCGTCGCGATCAGGTCGCGCATGAAGGCACGGTCGCGGATGACATAGAGCTGGAACCACAAGGGCCCGGAACCGCTCGCCCGCTTCACCTCGGCCAGCGGGCAGATCGACACGGTCGACAGGCAGAACGGCACCCCGGCACGGGCCGCGGCCCGTGCCGCCTGGGTTTCCCCCCGCCGATGGTACATGCCGCTGATGCCGACCGGCCCCAGCCCGACCGGCAGCGCCATCCGCCGCCCGAACAGACTAGTGCCAAGGTCGATCTCCGCCACGTCGCGCAGCACCCGCTGGCGCAGCGCGATGTCGGCGAGGTCCGCCACATTGCGCGCCATCGTATGCTCGGCATAGGCACCGCCGTCCGCATAATCGAACAGGAAGCGCGGCAGCCGCCGCCGCGCCGCCTCCCGGAAGTCGAGCGTGGAGGAGACGATCATCGCCCTAGTACCGGACTTCGGCCGAGACCGCGTACTGCTCGATCGACTCCGGCTTCATCTCGATCGAATAGCCCGGCCGCGTCGGCGGCATATAGGCGGCATCGCGGATGACGCAGGGGTCGACGAAATGCTCGTGCAGATGGTCGACATATTCGATCACCCGTCCCTCACGCGTACCGGCAAAGCACAGATAGTCGATCATCGACAGGTGCTGCACATATTCGCACAGTCCCACGCCCCCGGCGTGCGGGCACACCGGCAGGCCGTGCTTGGCCGCCATCAGCAGCACCGCCAGCACTTCGTTCACCCCGCCCAGCCGGCAGGCGTCGATCTGCACGACGTCGATCGCACCGGCCGCCATGAACTGCTTGAACAGGATGCGGTTCTGGCACATCTCGCCGGTCGCGACCTTCACGTCGCCGATGCCGCGGCGGATCGCGGCGTGGCCAAGCACGTCGTCGGGGCTGGTCGGCTCCTCGATGAACCAGGGCTTGGCAAACGCAAGCGCGTTCACCCATTCGATCGCCTGGTCGACTTCCCAGATCTGGTTGGCGTCGATCATCAGCTTGGCGTCGGGGCCGATCGCCTCGCGCGCGATGCGCAGCCGGCGGATATCGTCCTCCAGGTCGCGACCGACCTTGAGCTTGATGTGGTCGAACCCGGCGTCGACCGCTTCCCGCGCCAGCCGGTACAGCTTCTCGTCCGAATAGCCGAGCCACCCGGCCGAGGTGGTGTAGCAGGGATAGCCCTCTGCCTTCAGCGTCGCCACCCGCTCCGCCTTGCCCTCGGCGCGCTCGGTGAGCAGCGCCAGTGCTTCCTCGGGCGTGATGAAGTCGGTGATGTAGCGGAAGTCGATCGTGCGGACGAGCTCCTCCGGGCTCATGTCGGCGACGAGCTGCCACACGGGCTTGCCCGCCGCCTTGGCCCACAGGTCCCAGACCGCGTTGACGACGGCACCGGTGGCAAGGTGGATCGCGCCCTTGTCCGGCCCGATCCAGCGCAGCTGGCTGTCATTGGTGATGTGACGCCAGAAGCGGCCCGCATCCTCGGCGATCCAGTCGAGGTTGAGCCCGATCACGCGCTCGCGCAGGGCGCCGATCGCGGCCACGCAGATCTCGTTGCCGCGCCCGATCGTGAAGGTCAGGCCATGCCCCTCCAGCCCGGCGGCGTCGGTTTCCAGAACGACATAGGCCGCCGAATAGTCCGGATCCGGGTTCATCGCGTCCGACCCGTCCAGCGACTGGCTGGTCGGGAAGCGGACATCGCGGATGCGCAGGCCGGTGATCTGCGTCACGCGCGCGCCTCCACCACCCGCTGCGTCTGCTCGCCCAGGCCATCGATGCCGAGCCGCATCACCTGCCCGACGGAGAGGAACTTCGGCGGCCGCTGACCCAGGCCCACGCCCGGCGGCGTGCCGGTGGAGATGACGTCGCCCGGCTGCAGGCTCATGAAGCGGCTGAGATAGGCGATGATCGTGGGCACGTCGAACACCATCGTCGCGGTGGTGCCATCCTGATAGCGGTGGCCGTCGACCTCCAGCCACAGCCGCATCGAACCATGCGCCGGCGCCTCGTCGGCGGTGACCAGCCACGGGCCGATCGGGCCGAAGGTGTCGCAGCCCTTGCCCTTGTCCCAGGTGCCGCCGCGCTCCAGCTGGAAGGCGCGCTCGCTGACGTCGTTGATCACGCAATAGCCGGCGACATGGTCCATCGCATCGGCCTGGTCGATGTAGCGGCCGGGCTTGCCGATCACCACGCCCAACTCGACCTCCCAGTCGAGCTTGGTCGAATCGCGCGGCATCTCGACATCGTCGTTGGGCCCGCAGATCGCGCTGGTCCACTTGTTGAAGATCACCGGCTCCTTGGGCACCTCTGCCCCGGTTTCGGCGGCGTGGTCGCTGTAGTTCAGGCCGATGCAGATGAACTTGCCCACCTGGCCGACGCAGGCGC
Source organism: Sphingomonas sp. PL-96 (assembly GCF_020707215.1). Taxonomy (GTDB): domain Bacteria; phylum Pseudomonadota; class Alphaproteobacteria; order Sphingomonadales; family Sphingomonadaceae; genus Sphingomonas. The sequence goes on along the minus strand of NZ_JAJFET010000001.1, from coordinate 152,582 downwards.
CGATGCGCGGGTCACCCTGCACGACCGGCAGCGTCTTCAGATCGAGGTCGGCAAGCGCAGCCAGACCTTCCGGGGTCAGCGTCGCCCCGGCGATGTCGGGAACGACGGAGGACAGGTCGCGGATCACGCCATCGGCGTCGAGCACGCCCGGCTTTTCCTGGCCCAGCGGGCCGTAACGCAGAAGCTTCATGTGGAAATACCTTTATGCTGAAAGGCGCTTGGGCTCAGTTGACCCAGCCGCCGTCGATCACATGGGTGGTGCCGGTGGTGAATGCGGACTCGTCGCTGGCGAGATAAAGCGCAAGCGCGGCGATCTCCTCGGGCCGGCCCAGGCGCCCGACGGGCTGGCGCGCAACGAACGCCGCGGTCGCCTCGGCAAGGTCGGTGCCCGATGCCGCCGCCTGTTCGGCGACGCGCTGGCGCAGCGACGGCGAGTCGATCGTGCCGGGGCAGATCGCGTTGCTGCGGATGCCCTTGGCGACATAATCCGCCGCGATCGCCTTGGTGAGGCCGATCACCGCCGCCTTGGTGGTGCCATAAGCGAAGCGGTTGGGAATGCCCTTCACGCTCGACGCGATCGAGGCGATGTTGATGATCGACCCCTGCTGCTGGTCCAGCATCCCGGGCAGGAAGGCGCGGCACAGCCGGTACATGGCGGTGACGTTGATGTTCATCGAAAAGGCGAACGCATCCTCGTCGCACGCCAGGATGTCGCCGGCGTGGACGAAGCCGGCGCCGTTCACCAGCACGTCGATTGCGCCGATCTGGTGCGGCAGCGCCGCCACCGCCTCGCGATCGGTCACGTCGAGCACGATCGGAGTCACGCCGGGTACGTTCGCCAGCAACTCGCCATTGAGGTCCGCGGCATAGACGGTCGCCCCTTCCGCCACGAACGCGTCGGCGATGGCGCGGCCGATGCCCTGCGCCGCAGCGGTCACCAGCGCGCGTTTTCCGTTCAGTCTCATGCCTGGGTCCTCGGATATGGTTGGAGTGTCACGGACGCACGGTCCGATCGGAAGGCGAACAGCGCAACCGCTGCGAAACAGACGAGCGGCAGCAGCATGGCGATGTGCAGGCCACCGGCGGCGCCCGCGACCAGGCCCATCAGCGGCGGCACGATCGCGCCCCCGATGATCGCCATGATGATCAGCGAAGCGCCGATGGAGGCGCGCGGGCCCAGGTCCCGCACGCCCAGCGCGAAGATCGTGGGGAACATGATCGACATGAACAGGCTGGTGAGCCCCAGTGCGCCGACCGCCACCCACCCGGACGAAAGCGCGGCGACCGCGCACAAGACGACGTTCACGGCGGCAAAGATCAGCAGCAGCCGGGTCGCCGCGATCCGCTGCATCAGCGCAGCACCGATGAACCGGCCGGCCATGAACAGGAACAGGCTGCCGGACAGCAGATAGGCCGCCGTCTTTTCGGGCGTGGCGGGAACGCTGTCCTTCACAAAGTCGACAAAGAAGCTCCAGATGCCGACCTGCGCCCCGACGTAGAAGAACTGCGCGACCACGGCCGCCAGCAGCCCCGGCGTCCGCAGCACCTGCCGCAATCCGTCATGTGCGTCGTCGCTGCGCGTCTGCACCTGGGGCAGGCGGACCATCGCGATGGCGACCGCGATCACCGCCACGATGCACGCCAGCACCAGATACGGCACCTGCACCATCTGCGCCTCGCTGATGCGATACGCCTCCAGCTGCGTGCTCGACATGGCAGCCAGCGTGGCCGAGTCATGCTCGACCCCGGAAAAGATGAACAGGCCGCCGATCGCAGGCGCCACCACCCCGCCGAAGCCGTTGAAACCCTGCGCCAGGTTGAGCCGCTGCGCCGCCCGCGCCGGATCGCCGAACGCAACCACATAGGGGTTGGCGCTCGTCTCCAGAAACGCGGCGCCCGATGCGAGCACGAACAGCGCGCCCAGGAACGCACCATATTCGCGCACTTCGGCCGCTGGCCAGAACAGCAACGCTCCCACCGCATACAGCGCAAGGCCGGTCAGGATGCCGGCGCGATAGCCGAAGCGGCGCGTCACCACGCCCGCCGGCAGCGCCATCACGAAATAGCCGATGTAAAAGACGAACTGGATCAGCCCGGCCTGCGCGCGGTTGAGGTCCAGCGCCTTTTGAAACTGGCGGATCAGGATGTCGTTGAAGTTGCCGGCCACCGCCCACAGAAAGAACAGGCTGACGATCAGCACGAATCCGACGCGATACCCCGGCAGGATCAACGGCCCATCTGATGGGGCATCGGAAGGCGTTCGTGCCTGGTGCATGGATCCTTGGTTCAAGCGTCCGCTCCTGGCTGCCCGTCCGTTTTCGGATCGGGGATGAAGCCGCAGCATGTGCAACGGCATTGCATATATGAAATTTCATGTCACAGGTAATGCGCGACGGCAAGAGAGGCAAAGGCCCCCGCGATGGTCCAGATAGACGCGCACCAGCATTTCTGGCGCTATTCGGCGGAGCGCTTCGGCTGGATCGAGCCCGGCGGCCCGCTAGCGTGCGATCGGATGCCGGAGGACGTCAAGCCGCTGCTCGATGCCACAGGCTTTGCCGGATGCGTGGCGGTGCAGGCCGAACAGGATGAAGCCGAAACCGACTGGCTGCTGTCGCTGGCGGCCGACCATTCCTGGATTCTCGGCGTGGTTGGCTGGACCGATCTGACGGCGTCCGATCTCGACACCCGGCTGGCGCGCTGGCGGGGCATGCCGCTGGTCGGCATTCGGCACATGGTGCAGGACGATCCCGATCCCCGCTGGCTGTTGCGCGCCGATGCCCAGGCGGGCGTGCGGACGCTGTTGGCTGAGGACCTCGCCTACGACATTCTCGTGCGCGGCAGCGCACAGCTATTGCAGGTGCCCGCCTTTCTCGACGCGGTCGGCGACGGCGCGCTGGTACTTGATCATGGCGGCAAGCCCGACATCGCCGGCGGCGAGTGGCAGCCCTGGGCCGACACCATCCGCGCGATTGCCGGACACCCCAACGTGGCCTGCAAGCTGTCCGGCCTGGTAACGGAGGCTGATCACGCCGCCTGGTCCGCGGACGAGATCGAGCGTTACCTGGACCATCTTCTCGCCTGTTTCGGTCCCGAACGGCTGATATTCGGTTCGGACTGGCCGGTGTGCACGCTCGCTGCCGATCATGGACAAGTCGTCGCGCTGGTCGACGCCTTCATCCAGCGCGCCTGCCCGGACCATCGCGCCGCCGTGTTCGGCGAAACGGCGCGGCGCCTCTACAAGCTTGCGGAGCCTCACGAATGAACCTGAACCTCGGCGGCAAGCTGGTCATCGTCACGGGTGGCGGCGCCGGCATCGGCGGTGCGATCTCGACGGTGCTGGCCGAAGAAGGCGCGATCCCGGCCATCCTCGGCCGCAGCCCGCTCGACCCTGCGTTCGAGGCGCAGATCCGTGCGCTCCAGCCGGCCACGATCTTCTGCCAGCTCGATCTGCGCGACGACGAAGCCTGCGCCGCCGCGGTCGCGCACATCGTCGCGCAGGGCCATGGCATCCACGGGCTGGTCAACAATGCCGGTGCCAACGACAACATCGGGCTGGAGGCCGGCACCGCCGCATTCGTGCAGTCGCTGACGAGCAATCTCGCGCATTACTACGGCATGGCGCATCATTGCCTGCCGCAGCTGAAGGCGAGCCGCGGCGCGATCGTCAACATTTCGTCCAAGACCGCGCTGACCGGCCAGGGGAGCACCAGTGGCTATGTCGCCGCCAAGGCGGCGCAGCTCGGGCTCACCCGCGAATGGGCGGCCGCGCTGATAGAAGACGGCGTGCGCGTCAACGCCGTGCTGCCGGCCGAGGTGATGACGCCCCTCTACCGCAACTGGGTCGAAAGCTTCGACGACCCGGCCGCAAAGCTGGCTGAAATCACGCAGCGCATCCCGCTCGGGCGCCGCATGACGACCGATCGCGAGATCGCCGACACGGTCGTGTTCCTGCTGTCGGACCGGTCGTCGCACACCACCGGCCAGTGGATCCTGCCCGATGGCGGCTACACGCACCTCGATCGCACGCTGACCTGAGCCGTCAGCCTCCGGCACCTGCCGGCTGAGCCGACAGCGCAAAGATGCGCTCGGCCGGCAACCACTTCTCGCCCGGCGCAGCGTCGGGCAGCGGCTGCTGCAACCGCGACATCAGTGCCTCCCACGCGACGATCTCCGGATCGGCGGCATCCGCGGCCGCCCTGGCCGCAGGATCGAACGCCGGTCCGGTCTTCATCATCATCACCAGCCGGTCACCGCGCTGATAGATCTCCATCTCCTCGATCCCGCTCGACCGGATCGACGCCACCACCGCCGATGGCACGGCGCCGGGACGGTGCCAGCGACGATATTCCTCGATCAGCGCTGCATCCTGTTTCAGGTCGAGCAGCAGGCAGTGCCACATGAAAGTCTTCCTCTTCTTGAACCCGCTCGCAGACGATGGGGGACGCCTCCCTTATCCCAGTGGCGGGATCACGCGCAGCTGTCGCAGTTGCTCGAACTGTTCGCGGAACATGTCTTCCGTGTCGATGCACGCGTGGAAACCCGCGCGCCGCGCCTTGATCGTGCTGCTGATGTTGTCAAAGCCGCTGTTGAAGATGAAGTCGCCGAAAGCCCAGGACGCCACCGCCTCATAGGCGATCGGCTGCAACCCGTGACGCTCGACCAGCCGCTCCCACAACGGGCCCTTGTCGGTCATATAGGTGACGAGCGGCGTCGGCACCGGGTCGGCCAGCGGCATGTCGAACATGGCCGCGATCTTGGGAAACATGTGCTGCCAGCGGAAATAGTCGCCGTTGGTGATGTTGAAGATCTCGTTCGCCGCGCCGGGCTCCGTTCCCGCCCAGTCCGTTGCCTGCGCCAGAATGTCGGCCGAACTCACCTGATAGAGGGCGCGATAGGCGGCCTCCGTGCCCGGAAAGCGTAGCGGGATACCCAGTTCCTTCGAGATCGTCGCATAGACCGCGATCACCGTCAGCAGGTTCATCGGATTGCCGACCGCAAAGCCGCAAACCGCTTCGGGCCGCAGCGCAGTGAAGCTCCAGCCTTTCCCCTTCTGTCGCTCGCGCAGGAAGTCTTCCTGGTCGTAGTAGAAATTGGGCGGCATCAGCCGCGGATCGTCTTCACGGGCAGGCGTCTTGAAGGGCCCCAGGTCGGCACCATAGGCCTTGCCGCCCTGATAGAAGCTGATGTGGCGAAGCCCGGGCGAGCTTGCCTCCACCGCATCGAGCAGGTTGCGCAGGATGGCGACGTTCACCGCGCTCTTTTCGGCAGCGGTCGCTTTCTCGATATAGGCGCCGAACACGATATGGGTCACGTCGTGCAGGTCGGCCAGCGCAGTCTGGGTTCCCGCAGCGTCCAGCAGATCCACGGCGACCAGCGGCACGCCGGGCAGCGCCGGCTCCGTCCGGCGTGACAATCCGATCACCTCGGTATCCGGCTGGGCGGCCAACCGCAGCGCCGCCGCCCGGCCGATCACCCCCTGCGCGCCCGCAACAAGCACTTTTCTACGCATAGCCGCTCCTGCTCAACCCATTGTGTTGCGCACAACTGCCGGGCGCGGCCATCGGTTCACCCCGGCTGGCAAGCGTGCGCCGAACGGGTGCGGCGTGCCGACGATGGGTGGCACCGAATGGCCTTGGCTGCGTTGAGAACGCCGACACAGCACGTTCTGTGCTTGAAAAAGGAGATCGTCATGACCGAAGCAACCGCCACCAAGTCGAACGGCAAGACCGCGCTTTCCGACGCGATCCGCACGCACTTCTCAGGCGATGCGCCGATCACGCAGAAGGCGACGAACTTCGCCAAGGCGCGCCCCTGGACCAGCGCTGCCTTTGCCGGCGTCGCGGCGATCGCCGTGCTCAACACCCTTCGCGGCCGCTGAGGCTCCGCGCGCCGGCTCCCGACTGGGAGCCGGCAGCGCTATTTCGCGCGCGCTTCCGCCGCGCTGTCCTTGCACCCTCCCACCGCGCACAGCAGGTCGCCGCGCTCGGCGCCGGCGGCCACCTGCCCCTGCCTGCGGTTCCGACTCAACTTTGGGTAGATACCGGCACAAGAATCTCTTGGCCCGGGCCGATTGCTCATCTGCATCATCTTCATTACCCATCAGCTCGATGGGATTTGGAGCAATCCTGGTGGCGAGTGCGGCAACTCACATGGATCGGGCGAGGAACGCCGCGTGGGCTTCGTCCCGGCGTGCTTGTCTGACCGGTGCCGTGGTCCGCACAACGCCCCCTCGAAGCGCGAGGGCGCCGGATCGGCGGGGCGCGCGCCTCGGCAGTCGCCTCCAGGAAAAGCGCCCGGCGCGGCGGTTCGGATGAGCAGGGATCCAATCCCCGAAAACCTCGAGTGGCTTGGCTCGGCGGTCGAGGCGCTCGGCGTGTCGCGCAGGCTGTGGCGCACTCGGGAAGGCGAAGCGCGAGACGTGGAGAGCTTTCCTTCACGGCGGGCCGTGGAACGCGATCTTGAGCTCCTGTTTGCCGCCCTCTACCCTCGCCGCCTGGGCGGACTTCGCGGAGGCAGCGACGAAGATGCCTTCGTCGGCAGCAAGCTGCGCACGGCGCTGAGCGGGTTCGAGGGGCAGCTGGCCGCCGAGTTCGGCTATTGGGCGAAGGAGGCACGAGCAGAGTTCGACCCGGATCAGGCGGCAAGCCTGGTACGCCTGTTCGCCGCGAGCCTGGGACAGGTGCGGCGCCAAGTGGACAGCGACATCGAAGCGGCCTTTCTGAGCGATCCGGCCGCGCGCAGCGTCGATGAGGTCCTGATCTGCTATCCCGGGGCGATCGCGTGCCTGCACCATCGATTGGCGCACGAGTTCTACAACCTGGGCGCGCCGATGGTCGCGCGCATGATCTCGGAGATCGCAAACGAGCGGACCGGGATCGACATCCATCCGGGTGCCACGATCGGTGCCGGCTTCTTCATCGACCATGGTACCGGCGTGGTGATCGGCGAGACGGCGGTGGTCGGCGAGCGCGTCCGGCTATATCAGCACGTCACGCTGGGCGCCCCGAGCGCGCCCGGCGAACTCGGCAGCGCACGCAGGTACATTCGGCACCCGACCGTGGAGGACGATGTCGTCATCTACGCGGGGGCAACGATCCTCGGCCCCGTCACGATCGGAGCCCGGTCGGTCATCGGCGGAAACGTGTGGCTGCTTTCGGACGTGCCGCCGGACAGCGTCGTCGTGCAGCCGGAAGCCCGCCAGCTGGAACGACGCGACGGCCACGCGCTCCGCGACATCCTGGCGGAGGCGGACTGATGGAGACGCGGCGACCGATCGTCGGCCTGTTGTGCTGCAACGAACTGGTGGATCGCGCCGTGCAGACGGTGGCAACCCGTTTCCTGCTGCCGCTGGCGAGCGTGTCGCGGACTTCGACGCTTCTCGTCCCGGCGGTCGCCGATACCGCGGACGTGCAGGGCTTCGCGGCGTTGTTCGACGCGCTGCTTCTGACGGGATCGCGCTCCCATGTCGGCCCGGAGCGCTACGGCGCTGGACCGCCCTGCCCGGATTGGCCGGTCGACCCGGAGCGGGACGAAGTCGCCCTCGCTCTTGCCGGACGCATGATCGAGATGGGCAAGCCGGTGTTCGGCATCTGCCGGGGCATGCAGGAGATCAACGTGCTGTTCGGAGGCTCGCTTTCCTCGGAGGTGTGCCGGGGCCGTCATCACCGCGGCTTTCTTCCGGCCGGCGAGTATGATCGGCTGTTTCAGCATCGCCACGACGTCGAGCTTGCGTCGAACGGCCGCCTGGCCACGCTCACAGGCGAGCGGCGGCTGCGCGTGAACTCGGTCCATGAGCAGGCGGTGGACAGGCTTGGTGCTGGCCTCTCCGTTGATGCGGTGTCCGCCGACGACGGCATCATCGAAGCGATCCGCGGGGACGGGTGCGGCGCCGAAGTCCTGGGCGTGCAATGGCACCCGGAGTGGGACGTGGCGACGAGCACCGCCAGCCAGGCCTTCTTCAAGCGGATCGGAGAGGCCGCGCGTTCCACCAACGGCGGCAACTAGGCGACGGGTTCAGGGGCGGCGCGGCGCCCTGCCCCTGCCGGTCAGAGTCCCTCCCCGCCGACCCAGTGTGCGTTGGCGAGGGTGCGGGCAAGGCTCCACGTCTGCACGCGCAGGTCGGGCACCGCCACCACCTCCCAGGACGCACCGCGCGTCATCGGACCTACCGCATAAAGCCACGGCTGCGGCCGTCCGTCCGCGCCGATCGTCCGGCTCGTGGCATCCACGTCGACCCCCAGTCGCAAGGCGTCCGGCCGGATCGTTCCGGCCTGCACCAACTGGGCGAGCAACCGTTCCTGCGTCCGCAGCAGATCGCCCTGCGGCCCGGTACAGTTGATGATCCGCCGGAACGGGCGGCGCTGGAGCTCGGTTGCGCCCCGCGGCCGATACGCAACCGCGACCCCGCGCCCCTCGGCCTGGGCCGCGGCAAGCTTGGCGGCTGCGAACCGCAGCTGCCCGCGCGCGACCATGGCGTCGATCCGGGATCCGACCGATGGCGCCAGGCGATGGCGATGCACATCCCAGAAGGGCCGGAGGTGGCGAAGGAAGCGCGCCCGTGTCGGTCCATCCGCCCCCTCCCACAACAGCTGGGTGACGGGACGCAGCGCATCGACGGCGTTGCGCCAGCCGACGGTCTCGGCAGCAGTGCGGACGCTGCGGACCAGCGCGGACAGGGTATCCGCGGGCTTCTCGCCCGCGGGCGTGACCGGAGGCTGACCGTCGACATGCGGGCGTGGGCGCAGTCCGCGCCGGGACATGGCGGTGATCGATCCGCGAAAGCCCCGGCGTTCGAGCAGCAGCGCCGCATCGATCGCCGTCAGACCGGTCCCGAGCAGCAGGACTTCGTCCCCGTCGGTCAGGCCTTCCGCGATATCGGCCGCCCAGGGATCGTCGCAGTACAGGTCGCTCGACAGCGAGCCGACATCGATGCCGGCCGGCGGGTGCGGCGGCAGGTTGCCGAGCGCCAGCACGGCGCGGTCGCATTGGAGCAGTTCCCCGCTCTCCAACAGCGCCTCAACCCGCTGGCCTGCCGGATCGAGCGCAACGACCTCTCCGTCGATCAACGACAGCCGGTCGCCACCGTCGCGACGGGCATCTTCCAGCAGTTCGCGCAGATACCGGCCATAGACGGTGCGCGGCACAAAGCTTGCGGGGCCACCGAGCGACTGATCGGCGAGCCAGCGGGCGAAGTGATCGCGATCGTCCGGAAAGGCGCTCATGTTGGCCGCGCGGACGTTCAGCAGGTGGCTCTCGTCGGCCGCGCTATACGCCACCCCGCGCGCGAGTTGATCGCGCCGACGCTCGACCAGGGTGACTCGCGGGCCATCATGCCGAAGCAGGTTGATCGCCAGCAGCGTCCCCGAGAAGCCGCCGCCGACGATCAGCACATGGTCGTCGGCGGTCAAGGTGGAGGTCGCCATCACAGACCCAGTTCGGCCATTTCCACCACCCGGTGCTCGCGCGCGCTGATCTCTGCCGCAGCCCCGATCGCGACCGCGCGCAGCCCGTCCTCGGCCGTGACCTCGACCGGTGCCTCGCCGCGCACGGCTGCCGCAAAGGCGGCATGCTGATAGTAGGTGGCGCCATGATGCGATCCGGCCCGCATTGCCGAATCCTCGACCGCCACATGAGTCCGCTCGACCGACTTGGGCCCGCGCCAGTCCACGCGGGGGCTGAACACCAGATCGCCCGGCGGGATCAGCACATCGAGCCGCGCCTTGTCGCCGGTTGCAGAGATTTCCTCCTGATGCTCGGCCCCTTCCGCGAACATGCACAGGTCGAGCATCGCCCGCACGCCGTTCGCAAACTCCACGGTGGTGAAGCTGTTGTCGAGGATGTCCGGCCGCTCGCCGTGATACCGTTCGTCCAGGTGGTTCACGTCCTGCCCACCCGAGCAGAACACGCGCACCGGCTCCGACGCCACGATCAGCCGCATGAGATCAAAGAAGTGGCAGCACTTCTCGACCATCGTGCCCCCGGTGTTGCGCGAGAAGCGGTTCCAGTCGCCCACCTTGTGGAGAAAGGGAAAGCGGTGCTCGCGCATCGACAGCATCTGCAGGCGCCCGACCCGCCCGCCGTGCACCTGCTCGATAAAGGCCGCGGCCGGCGGCATGTAGCGATATTCCATGCCGGTCCAGAACGGGGCCGCGCGCTCCGCCGTCCGCTCGACGATCCAGCGCGCGTCTTCCATGGTCGTCGCGAGCGGCTTTTCGCACAGGATCGCAACATCGGTGGCGAACAGCGGCTCCAGCACGGCGCGGTGCGTGTAGTTGGGCGAAGCGACGACGACCGCGTCGACCCGCGCCTCCCGCGCGAAGCGCTCCACGTCGGCAAATGCCGCAACCGATCCCGCAGCAGCACCCAGTGCATCGCGCGCCCAGTCGAGCGACGTGGCCACCGGGTCGGCGATCGCCACGACCTCCGCGTCGGGCAGGATCTCGATGTTGCGGATGTGCTCGACCCCCATCATGCCGGTGCCGACGATGCCGTAACGAACGGTTGAACTCATGACGGTATTCCTATTTAGGTGATGGGCATATGCACAAGCTCGTCCCGGACCGCCAGCCCCGCCCCCTTGGCACCAGTGAAATCCTCGTCTCCCCGCTCGCCTGGGGCATGTGGCGGATGACCGGATCCGTGTCCGCCGCCGCGGTGCTGGTTCATGCAGCGCTCGACGCCGGGATCACCCTGTTCGACACTGCCGACATCTATGGCTTCGACGCGCCGGAGGGCTTCGGCGGGGCCGAGGCGCTGCTCGGCCAGGTGCTGGCTGCCGACCGGAGCCTGCGCGGGCGGATCGTGCTTGCGACCAAGGGCGGCATCACGCCCCCGGTGCCCTATGACTCGAGCTCGGCCTATCTTGAGGCAGCCTGCGACGCATCGCTCCGGCGGCTTTCGACCGACGTCATCGACCTCTACCAGATTCACCGGCGCGACTTCCTGACCCATCCGCAGGAGGTGGCGGCGACGCTGACCCGGCTGGTCGAGGCGGGCAAGGTCCGCGCGCTCGGTGTCTCCAACTACAGCCCGGCGGAATTGAGCGCGCTGCAGCGGTTCCTGGACCTGCCGATCGTCTCCACCCAGCCGGAGTTCTCGCCTGTCCGGGTCGCGCCTTTGTACGACGGCACGCTGGACCAGGCGATGGCGGAGCAGCGCACCGTGCTCGCCTGGTCCCCGCTCGGCGGCGGACGGCTGACGGACCCGAACCATCCCGCCGGCGCGCTGCTGGCGGAACAGGGTGCAGCCTATGGGGTCGATGCCGCTGCGGCGGCACTCAGCTGGATCATGGCGCATCCGGCACGCATCATCCCGATCGTCGGTTCGCAGAACGCCGCGCGCATCCGCGCGGCGACAGATGCGTTCAGGGTCGAATGGGACCGCGCGCGCTGGTACGCGGTGATGCAAGCGGGAACCGGGGAGCAACTGCCATGAAGCCGTGCGAGGTCAGCTGGTTCTCGGCGCTGTGCGACGACGACTATGAATTCCTGGGCGTACCGGATCCGAAGCTCGCCTCGAGCTTCGAGCATTGCCGCGACATCGTGCTGCAGGCGGAAAGCCGCGGCTTCGACAATGTTCTGCTGCCGTCCGGCTATGCGCTTGGCATCGACACGACGGCGTTCGCGGCAGCGATGGCGGCACTGGTCCGGCGCATCCGCCTGTTGATGGCGGTGCGTATCGGCGAGAGCTGGCCGCCGCAGCTTGCGCGCCAGATCGCCACCATCGACCAGATGCTCGGCGGCCGGCTGACCGTCAACATCATCTCCAGCGACCTGCCGGGCCAGACGCTGGAAAGCGCGCCGCGCTACCGCCGCACGGTGGAGGCGATGCACATCCTGCGCACGCTGCTGAACGGCGAACACCTCCACCACGACGGCGAGTTCTGGCAGCTCGACGTCGCGCCGCCGCGGCTCACCACCGTCTCGGGCAGGTGCCCACCGTTCTACTTCGGCGGCCTGTCGCCGGCGGCGCGGGAGGCCGCGGCAGAAGGCGCGGACGTCTATCTGATGTGGCCCGACACGCTGGACGGCGTGCGCGGCATCGTTTCCGACCTGACGGAACGCGCTGCCAGCCGCGGCCGCACCCTCAAGTTCGGCTATCGCGTGCATGTCGTGGTTCGGGAGACCGAGGCTGAGGCGCGCGCCGCCGCCGACCGGTTGCTGTCCAAGCTCGACGCCGCGACCGGGGATGCAATCCGCGCCAAGTCGCTCGACAGCCAGTCGGCGGGCGTTGCGCGCCAGGCGGAGCTGCGGGAGGAAGCCGCGCGGCAGGACGGCTATATCGAGCCGAACCTGTGGACCGGCATCGGCCGTGCGCGTTCCGGCTGCGGCGCGGCGATCGTCGGGGATCCCGATCAGGTTCTCGCCAAGCTGAACGCCTATCGCGAGGCAGGGATCGAGGCATTCATCCTATCGGGCTACCCGCATGCGGCGGAGGCGGACCTGTTCGCACGCCATGTGCTGCCCCGTCTCGACCACGCGCCGCTTGCCGTCTGATCGCCTGAACGCATGACGCCGGCCCCGATCTCGCGCAGCCGCGCGTGGCTGCTGTTCGCGCTGCTGTGCGCAGCCGGCATCTTCAACGCGATGGATCGTCCGATCATCGCCATCCTGAAGCCGGACATGTCGGCCGAGTTCGGCTGGACCGACGCGGATTTCGGCCGGCTGGCTGCAGTCACCCAGTTCGCGGCGGCCCTCTCCTTCCTGTTCACCGGCTGGCTGATCGACCGGCTGGGGGTGCGGCGATCCATGGTCGCCGGGGTCACCGCGTGGAGCCTGGCAGCCGTGGCGCACGGCTGGGCCATGACCGGCTGGCAGGTCGTTGCCGCGCGCATCGGCCTGGGCGCGACCGAGGCGGTGCAGACGCCGCTCACCATCAAGACGGTTGCCATCCTGTTCGGGCCCAAGCTGCGCTCGCTCGCGATCGGCGCGGGAACCCTGATCGGCGCGGCCGGCACCATCGCGCTGCCGTTCTTCATCCCGCTACTTGCCGCCACCTGGGGCTGGCGGGGGGCGCTGATCTTTGCCGGCGCGGGAGGCTTTCTGATCCTGGGGCTGTGGTGGATCGCCGCCCGGGGGATCGTGTTCGACGATCGCGCCGAGGCTCGGTCCGCCGAAGATACCGAAGGGACAGCCCCCTATGGGCCGATCCTGCTGGAGCGGCGGACCTGGGCAATCGTCGTCGCCAAGGCCCTGTCCGACGCGACCTGGTGGTTGCTGAACTTCTGGCTTCCCGATTTCTACCGGCGCGAACTGGGGCTCTCGACAGAGCAGCTTGGCATCCCGCTCGCGATTGCGTTCCTGGGCTCCGGTCTCGGCGCCCTGCTCGCCGGATGGGTATCCGACCGCCTTCTGGCGGCGGGCTGGCCCGCCCAGCGCGTACGGCGGACGGTGATGCTCGTCTGCGCGCTGCTGGTCACCCCGGTTCCCCTGGTCCTCCATCTGGGCAACTTCTGGGCCGTGACCATCATGATCGGGGTGGTGCTGGCCGGGCACCAGGGCTTCTCGCTCAGCATCTTCGGCACGATCACCGACATGGTGCCGCCTGCCAAGGTCGCCAGGGTGACCGCCTTTGGCGCTTTTTGCGGCAACATGGGCGGAGTGGCGATCGTCTGGATCACGGGTTTGGTGCTGGCTGCAGGCGGCGGATACCTGCCGCTCTTCCTGTTCGCGGCAGCATCCTATCTGCTGGGCTTCGCCTGGATCCGCACGGTCATGCCCAAGCCAACACCTAAAGCGTGACGACGCGCCCGCGAAGCAAAGGCTTATTCCTATTTAGAAGCTGGGAGATATAACGCTCGCCGAGAACTGACCTGGGGAGCCTGTATGAAGCTTGTTTTCGCACGATCGGGTGTTGCAACCGCTGCCGTGGCGATCGCCCTTGCTGCGCCGGCCGCGGCTCAGGAAGTTGCCGCAGGGTCCGCGCCGGTCGCAGCCCAGGAGCAGCGCGGCGCAGAGATCGTCGTCACCGCCCAGAAGCGGGAGGAGCGGCTGCAGGACGTGCCGGTCGCCGTGTCGGTCGTGAGCGGCGACCTGATCGCGCAGCAGGGCGGCATCAACCTGGAAAGTGCGCAATACCTCGTCCCCACCCTCAACTTCCGCAAGGCGGGGACCAGCATCAACCAGTCGCTGTTCCTGCGCGGGGTCGGCACCTCCACCTTTTCGATCGCGGGTGAACCCTCCGTCTCCACCGTCGTGGACGGCGTCGTCTACAGCCGCGCGGGCGAAGCGTTCAGCGACCTGGTCGATATCGAGCGGATCGAGGTGCTGCGCGGACCGCAGGGCACGCTGTTCGGCAAGAACGCTTCCGCGGGCGTCATCAACATCGTCAGCAAAAAGCCCGGCGACACCTTCTCAGGCTATGCCGAGGGCGGCTTCTTCTTCGGGAACGGCAACGAATATCGCGCCCGCGCCGCCGTCGACGTACCGCTCGGCGAGCATGTGGCGACGCGCGTCACCGGCTTCTACAGCGACTATGACGGTAACCTCTTCAACGAGGCGTCGAATGTCGACCGGCGCGTCAACGGCTTCAAGCGCTGGGGCGTACGCGGGATCCTGGTCGCCGATCCCACCCCGGACCTCACCATCACGCTGATCGGCGACTATCGGCGGGCGAACGACGACTGCTGCGCCGAAGTGATCGGCACCACGCCGACCAATCTTGCGGCACAGGTGCTGCCCACCGCCAAGGGCGACGAGACCCGGCGCATCCGGCAGAACCTGGTCACCGCCACCAACGAGGAGAGCTATGGCGGCTCGCTCCAGATCGATGCGACGCTGGGCGCAAACACCGTCACCTCCATCACCGCGTGGCGACGCTACGACAATGAGGAGATCCGGGACGGTGACTGGCTCGACCAGCCCTATGCCAATGCCGGGCTGAACGAGCTGCACGATTTCGGCCCACAGGTCGGCAAGACCTTTACCCAGGAGCTACGCCTCACCTCGCCGACCGGCGGGCTGATCGAGTATGTCGGCGGCCTCTTCTACAGCTGGGCTGATACGGAGCGCACCTTCCGGCGCGACGTCACCGTGTGCGCACCCAATGGCGATAGCCTCACCACCTGCGATGCCTCTGGCGTGACCGTCACCCGGCCCACCGGTACGGCGACCTTTGGGTCCACCTTCAAGAACCTCGCCGCCTTTGGCCGCTTCACCGTGAACCTCAGCGATCGGCTGCGGCTGCTGGGCGGCATCCGCTTCACGCATGACCAGCTGAACGTGTTCCACAGCCGTCAGACGGCGCTGGCCGGCGCGGGCATCCAGCCGAACTTCGACCAGGGCGTGTACGACCGCTACCTCGAGCTTGTGGCCGGCGGAGTAGCTCCCACGACTGCCCAGACCCAGGCGGTCGCCGCCTCCAACGGTGTGCCCTTCACTGCCAAGACGACCAACGACAACTGGTCGGGCATGGCCGGTGCCCAGTTCGACCTGAGCCGCAACCACACGGTCTATGCGACCTGGACCCGCGGCTATAAGGGGCCGGCGTACAACATCTTTTACAATCTGACCGGCACGGGCACCAACGTCATCGAGCCGGAGACGGTCGACAGCTACGAAGCTGGTATCAAGAACACGCTGTTCGACGGGCAGCTGGTGCTCAACATCGCCGGCTATTACGCCAAGTACGACAATTTCCAGGCGAACAACCCGGATGTGGTCGCTGGCGTGCTCGTCACCCGCTTCACCAATGCAGGCGAGATTTCGACCCGCGGTGCCGAACTCGACCTGATCTGGAACCCGGCGACCGACGTCTCGATCTCGGGCGGCCTCGCCTATACCGATGCCCATGTCGATCAATTCCGCCAGCCGACCGGCACCGTCACAGGAGTGATCGAGGCCGGCACGCGGCTGCCCTATGCGCCCGAATGGAAGGCCTCGCTTGCCGGCGATTGGCGGATCCGCACCGGCGGCGCGATCGACCTCGGCCTCAACGCGCAGGCGTCGTGGCAGTCGGAACAGATCAGCCAGTTCGACGCGTCGGAGGCAATCCGCGCGGCAACCACGATCGGGGACTATGCCCTGGTGGACGCAGGGCTGTCGCTGATCGACCCGCAGGACCGCTTCCGCATCGCTTTCCAGGTCAAGAACCTGTTCGACCAGAGCTTTGCCGCGTCGATCACCAGCGGCGGGCCTGGCGGAAGCTACCGCTACATCATCCCGCGTGAGGCGGACCGCTACTTCGGAGTCAACGGCCGGTTCAACTTCTGACGCGAAGCACGCGCCAAGTCCCGACCGAGCGGCGATGCTCGGTCGGGCAAGCCCTCATGGTCGCAGCTTGCATCCCCCGGCGATCCGCACCGGGCTGCACCCGGCCATTGCGCCGCCCGGCAGGGTCACCACGAAACCGGTGCCAATCGGATCGGGAGCTCCGGGATAATAGTCGGTGCTGACTGCCTGAGCACCGCTTGCGAACGCGGCCTTGGCCTTTGCGTGATCCCGCGCGCGCGCCTCGACCGTGTTGGCGTCGGTGCGGGTGCGCACGATCACGCCCTCGCGAACCCAGCGCCGGATTTGCTCACCGTCCACCAGCGGGTCCTGGACGATCTGCATTGCGGATTCGGGCTGGCCCTCCGGATACCAACCAAACATCGCCCGTCCCGCAAGCGAGGGATGGCCGACCCGGTAGACGTCGGACACGGGTGCCCGCACGTCAAGCAGGAAGAAGATCCGGCCGCGCGCCTGCGCAAGCGTCGGCCACCCCTGTCCGCGGATCGCCTCGCGCAGAGTGGACGCACGCCCCCGCACATCATCCGGCGTGATGAGGCGCCCGGCCGGCAGGACGGACCGGACCTCGCCGTCGAGCGCGTCGAGCAGCGCGGCATTGTCGAGCGGCAGCGGATCGCTGATCCCCGGCCGCCCCGACGGGGTGTCGGCAGCGTTGAGGGTGATCATGATCGGCAGATGATCGGGGTGCGCGCGCGACCAGCGGTCGACCTCGCTAAGGCAGCGCACCAGCGTCGGGCAGGTGCTGAGATAATCCACGTCGGGAATGTGGAAGACCTTGAAGCCGGGCTTGAGCATCGCCGCGCGATCGAAGCTGGTGGCTTCCCCCGCCGCCCGCGCCCAGGCCTCACCCTTGGGATTGGCGTAGCGCCCGCCCTCAGGGTCGGCGAAGATGTCGAGCTCGATCTGGCGAACGCCGGCGTCGAGCTGCTGTGCCAGCGGCAGGTGATAATACTCCAGCCCGTCAGCCAGCTTCGGCTCGGCGGCACGGAGCTTCGCCATCACTGCGGCCGGAATCCGCGCCTTGAAGCTGTTGTGCGAGCCGACGACCTGGATGTCGTTCATCGCCCGCGGCGTTGCCGCGCCGGTCGAAACCAGCGCGGCGGCGGCAAGAAGGATCGCCTTGAGCATCAGAACTGCGCCCGCACGCCGAACAGGATGGTGCGGCCGTAGTTGTTGATCTCGCCGAACTGCAGCTCGCGGTCATTGTAGCTGTAGGTATTGGCATTGGCGATGTTGATCGCCTCCACGCTGAACATCAGCTGCTCGGTCGCGCGGATCGAGAAGTTGCCGTCCAGCGACCCGAACGCCGCCTGATAGGTCGGCGCCTGGGTCGTGCTGCCGATGCCGGTCAGATACTTGTCGCGCCAGGTGTAGGACAGCCGCGTCGACAGCGGCCCCTTGTCGTAGAAGCCGACCACGTTGAAGCTGTTCTTGGACAGGCCGATCAGCTGATCCTTGATCGGCCGCGCGCCCGCCGTGTAGTCGGCCTGCACCGACGTGTGGGTGTAGGACGCCTGGAAACCCAGGCCGTCGAACGGCGCCGGCAGGAAGGTGAACACCTGGTTGTAGGCGACTTCCGCGCCATAGACCTTGGCGTTGCCGCCGTTGACCTGTGTGCTCAGCAGCACGGTACCGCGCCCCGGAATTTCGACGTTGATGTTCTGCGCGGTGATGTAGTCGTCCATCGCCTTGTAGAACAGCGCACCCGTCAGCGAACCGGCACGGTTGAAATACCATTCCAACGAGCCGTCGAACTGGGTCGCCAGGAACGGCTGCAGCGCCGGGTTGCCGCCGCTTGCGGTCGGCTGGTCGGTGGAAACGCTGATCTGCGGCGCGCTCTGCGTCACGTTGGGGCGGGTCAGCACGCGGCTGGCGGCCAGTCGCGCGACCAGGTCGTGGGTCAGCTCGGCGCGCAGGTTGAAGCTCGGCAACCAGTTGCTGAACGTCTGCGGGAAGCTTGCCGGAGTCGCCACAGTGCCCGTGGTCAGCGTTCCGCTCGCCACCTGGTCGGTGTGGACGTAGCGCACGCCGACGTTGCCGGTGACGGCGACGCTGCCGACCGGGAAGCCATAGTCGGCGCGGACATAGCCGCCAGCCGTCTCCTCGGTGACCACATAGGAGGCGCGCAGGTCGCCCGCGGTCAGAGGCGCGTTGGCGATCGCGTCGGTGAACAGCTTGTCGAAGAACACGTCCGTGATCGGCACCAGCCAGGTGCGCGGATAATCGCCATCGACGCCTGACAGGAAATCGTCGAACGGGATCTGCTCAAAGCCGTCCGGCGCAAAGCCGGTCAGCGTCGTGCCCGCCGCCGGCGTGACGGTGAAGTCGCGGCGCCAATAGTCGCGCTTGCGCCAGTGGTACTCGCCGCCCGCGCTCAGCTTGGTGAGGAACCCGTCCATCTCGCGGTCGACGTCGAACCGGCCATAGGTGTCCCAGTCCTTGCTGTTCTTGGGCGCGATGTTGAACGGGTAGAGCGTGTAGTTGGCCGGATCGAGCACGTCGGTCGGCGTGGAGATCGTCGGCGCCACCTTGTAGCCCTCCGACGCGTCATAGGTGAGCGGCGCGAAGAACTGGATGCGGCTGCGCACCGTGCCTTGGGCATAGCTCGGGTGGTAGCTGTGCGCGTAGGACCAGTTGGCATTGGCGACCACATGCCAGCGGCCCGGGTTCCACGCCTGCTTCAACCCGACCGTGATCAGGTCGTGGCGGTTGAGGCTGTATTCGCGCGTGCCCATGAAGCGCACGTCGTTGATGGTCGCAGCGACGACCGTGTTGCCGTCGAGCTTCACCGACTCCGGCACGATGACCGGGCGGTGCCCAGCCACACTGGTGTCGTCGGGATAGATGTCGAGGCCATATTCGTCATAGGCCACGTCCAGACGGGTCGCGAGCACGTCGAGCGTGGTCTCGAATTCTGCGCTCGGCTTCCACTGGGCCGACACCATGCCCGACAGGCGCTTGCGGTTCTCGGTCTCCACCGTCGGGCGCGTGCGGCCCGGCGTGTAGAAGCCCTCGCCCAGCGCCGACACGAACTTATCCAGGTACCAGCCCGTGTTGTAGGTGCGGTCGTTGCGCACCTCCTTTTCCCAATATTGCCCGGCGATCAGGAAGCCGAGCGTCCCCTCGCCGTTCTCGAAGCTGGTAAGCGCCGTCGCGTTGGGCTTCACCTTGTCGGCGAGCGTCGTATAGGTGCCGCGCAGGTTGAGCGTGGTCTTGTTGCCCACCTCCAGCGGGCGGAACGTGTGCACGTCGATGTTGCCGCCCAGCGCACCCTCGGTCATGTCCGGCGTCGGCGTCTTCACCACGTCGATCTGCGACACGAACTCGGCCGGCAGCATCTCGAACCGGAACTGGCGGCCGTTGGCGCCGCCATTCTCGATCAGGTCGTTGATGGCGACCGGCCGGCCGTTGAGCAGCGTGCTCTGGAACTGCGGCCCCAACCCGCGGACGCTGACATACAGGCCCTCGCCGCGCGGGCGGGTGATGGCGACACCCGGAACCAGCTGCAGTGCTTCCGCCACGTTCTGCGCGGGGAATTTGCCGATGTCGGTCGCGTTGATCGCATCCACACCAAAGGCGGCCTGCCGCTTGGTTTCGGTCGCGGCAGCCAGGCTCTCCGCATAGGAACCGACGACGACGATCTCGCCCCCGCTTTCGGCCTCGCTGCCGGTCACCGCGTCGGGCGTCTGCTCGCCGTTGGTGGACGCGCTGGCGTTGGTCTGTGCGATGGCGGTCGGCGCGGCGCCCAGTGCCGCGAGCGTGAGCGGCAAGGTCGCCCAGAGCAGGCGCGAATAATGTAACATGTCGTGTGTTCTCCCCCTCGGACCGCTAGGTCCGAACGGGCGCCCTCTAGGCAGCACTTGTTGCAAGATGACGGCTTGGATGTTTCTCGATGGTTGCGTTGATGTTTCAGGGATGTTGCACCGGCGCCGAATGACTGCCGCTGCGTCGAAATACATCGACACGGCGCCGTTCTGCGCTTCCAGGGTCCATCGCAAGACCGCCTTGTCAGACGCGCTCCGCACACATTTCTCGGGCGACGCGCCGATCCTATGGAAGGCGACGAATTTAGCGCGGGCGCTAAGCCCGCCGCGGCCGGCTCCCGCCCGGGAGCCGGCCGCGCTGTTTATTCCCCTTCGGCAAAGCGCGCCGGACTGGCGCGCGCGAGGCTCAGTCGAGCTTCAGCGCGTCGCGGATGATGTAGTGGAGATCGGTCTGATCGAGCAGGCCGCTCACGTTCACCGCGCGCGGACCATAGGCGGCGATGCGCAGCTGGGTGCCGGTATGCCCCTGTGAACCTTCCTCGGCAGTGCCGTAGTTGACGGTCATCACCCCGCCCTCCCGCGTGTTGAGTGCGGCGGTCAGGCCCGGCGCGCGCGTGCCGTTGCCGACGATCTGGCTTGTGTGGGCATGGTCGGCGGTGACGATCACCAGCGTGTGGCCATCTGCCCTGGCAAACGCCAGCGCCTCCTGCACCGCCTCGTCCAGGTCGACCGTCTCGCCGATCTGGCCGCACGGGTTGGCGGCATGATCCTCCTTGTCGATCGACGCACCCTCGACCTGCAGGAAGAAGCCCCTGGGCTTGTCCTTGAGCAGCGCGATGGCCTTTTTCGTCATCGCCGCCAGCGTCGGGGTAGTGGCGGTGCGCTCCGGATTTGGCTGGCAGGTGACCGCCGGCTTGTCGATGTTGCCATGGAAGCTCGCCTTGGGGCCCATCCAGCGCACCGGCATGTTGCCCGGCGCAAACAGGCCGAGCAGCGGCTGCTTGTCATCGGCGCGGGTGACCGCGTCGAGCTCGGCGGCGTTGCGCACGACGCGGAAACCGCGCGCCGTCGCTTGCCGGAACAGGGTCTTGCCCTTCCACTTGCCAGCCTTTGCCGCCTCTTCGAAGCTTTCGGCGCCACCGCCCAACACCAGATCGGCGCGCGTATCGAGCAGCTGCTCGGTGATCGAGCCCGCGCCGCCCTTTTCCAGCGCATTCTGCGGGCAGCGCTCGCTCGTCACGAACGGGCCGAAGCAGTCGCGCCGGACGACATGCGCGATCTGCGCGCCCGGTGTCGCGTCCTGGATCGCCGCGGTGGACACATCGCCGGTGGCGAGCCCCGCCGCCTTGGCGCGCTCGATCAGGGTCTTGTGCGGCTTGCCGTGAATATCGACGCCGATCGCGCCATTGTAGCTCTTCACGCCCGATGCCCAGGCGGTGGCCGACGCCGCGCTGTCCGTGACATAGTTCGGCTTGCCCGTTTCGCGATCGAGCGAATAGTGCGTGTACTGACCGGTGAAGGGCAGCGCATCGATGCCCTTGAAATAGCCGCCTGCCCCCTCGGCATAGTTGCGGGCCAGCGTGATCTCGGAATCGCCCATGCCGTCGCCGATCAGCAGGATGACGTTGCGCACCTCGCCCTCGGTCGAGAGCTTGGCATAGGTCTCGCGCATGTCACCGGGGAGACGGCGCGCGCCACCCGGCTCCCGCACATCGCCGCGCGCCGCGCGCGACAGATCGGGGGCGGCGTCCTGTGCCGCGATCGGCTGGCTGGCAAGGGCAGCGAGCGCTGCGACGAGGATGCGGATTTTCATGCTGTAGGTACTCCGGGGACGAAACTGCATGCGGTGACGGCAGCTCCCTGCCGCGGCCGCGGCGGGAGCCGGTTCGGATCAGAACTGCGCGCGCACGCCCAGGCTGATGCGGCTTCCCGAAAATTCGTAGGTGGTCGGGAAGGACGGATCCATGGTGTAGCCGGTGGTCTTGGCATTGCCGACGTTGATGCCCTGCAACTCCACGCGGAAGTTCGGGGTCAACTGGTAGCTCGCCGACGCGTCGAACTGGCCATAGGCGTCGCGGTACACCGGATACATATTGCGCTCGATCCGCTCCACATACTTGCCCTTGCGGTTGTACGAGACGCGCAGCGACAGCGGCCCCTTATCGTAGAAGACCGTGGCATTGTACGTGGTGTCGGCCAGTCCGATCGGCGCGGTGTCGATGCCGAGGTCGGACTCGCCGGTCAGCGAGCTGTCCAGGAAGGTCGCATTGGCGTTGATGCCGAAGCCGTCGGCCCAGTCGGCGAACATGCCGAACGGGATCACCGCGTTCAGCTCGACGCCGCTCACCTTGTACGAACCCTCGGCATTGACCGGCTGATAGACGTCGAAGTCGTAAACGCCGTTCACCGTGCCATTGGCGTTGTACACCGTCACGCCCTCGACCACGCCGGTCAGCTCGCTCTGGACCACGCCCTTGATCTTCTTCCAGAAATAGGATGCCGCCAGGACGCCGCCGCGGCCCAGATATTTCTCGGCACCGATCTCCCACTGGTCGGCCAGGGTTGGCTTCAGCCCTGGATTGCCGTCGGTGTACCGATAGTTGCTGTAGCTCGCGGTGCGCTTGTAGGCGAGGTCGGTCAGGGCCGGGCGGATCAGGGTCTTCGAGGCAGCGGCGCGCAGGTAGAGGCTCGGCGTCAGCTCGGCATGCGCGTTGAACGACGGCAGGAGCTTCTCATAGCTGCCCTCGCTCGACACCGGCTCGGGCGTGAGGCCGGTGGTGCCGTCGGAGTTCTGGACCTGGTGGAAGCCCTCCGACTGGATGGTGGTGCGCAGATAGCGCCCGCCCAGGTTCACGAACACGGGCACCGCCACGTCGAATTCGAAGTCGACCATCGCATAGCCCGCGATCGTCTCTTCCTTGACCTTGTAGTAGTTGGCGTCTGCGAACGGCGTCTCGAAACCGGCCGGGCGGAAGAAGGCGCGGGCATAGTCGTTCGACACCTGTGCCCAATCGAGGTCGCGCACCTGATAGTCCTTGCCGCCGACGATCGCGGTCACGCTTTCGAGCGGGCTGTCGGCCAGGGTGCGCGTGTTCACATAGGCCGTGCTGCCGCGGGTCGGACCCTGGATCTTTTCCTCGCCATATTCGCGCTCGTTGGTCTTGTTGGTGTAGCGGCCACCAAAGTCGAAGCGCGCAAGGAACGACGATTCGAATGCGCGGCCGATGTCGAGCTGTGCTGCATATTTGTCGTCCTTGATCCGCTCGCGCGTGGTCTCATAGGCCTCGAACAAATAGCTTTCCGGCGCGTCGTACATGTCGATCGTGGCGGGATCGTCGCTCGGGATCGTCTCACCGCCATTTTCCGTATAGCGGGTGCGTGAGGGCGCATAGGCAACGTGCTTGAGGTTGGCATAATCAAGCGTCTTCTTCGCGCCCGAATAGCCGCCGAGCGCGTTGATCTTCCAGCTGCCCACCTCCCAGTTCAACTCGCTGCCGAACTGGCGATAGTCGGTCTCGTTGATATATTCCTTGCTCAGGAATTCGTGCTGGGTGTTGGTGTAGGACACGTCGCGCAGCACGATGATGCCGTCGTCCGCCAGCGTGGTCGCGTCATATTCGTGGATCGTGTCGAGGGTCGAGTTGCTCGACGCCGAATAGCCGGCGGCGTCATATTCGTCCTCGGTGGTGTCGTACGACCCGACAAACGCGTCGAAGGCGAGGCTGAAACGATCGCTGGGCTTGTACTGCACCGAGCCCGACAGGCCGAGCCGATCCTGATCGTTCTGGTAGACACGGTCGCCGACCTTGTCGAGGAACACGATCCGGTTCTTCAAGTCGTCGCTATAGGTGATGCCCGCGTCGCGCTGGAGCACGTCGATCGCCTGGCTGCGATAGGTGGTGCCCGTCCGATCCGTCCAGCGGGCGATCGGGCGGAAGTTGATGCCGGAATTGGAATCGGTGCGGTTGGTACGCTGCTGCTTGGCAACCGACACCAGCACGCCGAAGTCACCAAAGGTGTTGCTCGCGAGGAACGAGAAATTCGGGTCGATCTTTTCGGAGATCGAGTTGTACGCCCCCTCGGCGCTGCCGACCAGGCGCAGGCCGGGATTGTCGAACGGCCGGGCGGTACGAATGTAGACGGAACCGGCGATGCCGCCTTCCTCATCGGCCGCGGTCGGCGACTTCTGGACCGTCACCGACTGGATCAGTTCGGAAGCAAAGATGTCGAACTCGACGTCGCGCCCGCCCGAGCCCGATGCGGTCGCCAGCTTGTTGATCGACACAAAGGTGAATTCGGTCGGCAGCCCGCGGACGTTCACGCGGGTGCCCAGGCCCTTGTCGCGTTCGATCGTCACGCCCGGCACGCGTTGCAGCGCTTCGGACAGGTTCTGCTCGGGGAAGTCGGCGATATCGGTTGCTACGATCGAGTCCGAAAAGCCGATCGTGTTGCGCTTGATGTCGATCGCCTCCTCCAGGCTGCGGCTGTAGCCGGTAACCACGATCTCTTCGCCCGTCTCGGCCTCCGTATCAGGCGAGGCCGGCGCGGTCTGCGCGGCGGCCGGCATCGCGAGCAGTGCCGCGACGGCGACGCCGAGCAGAAGCTGGATCGAGCGTGCGGCGGTGTGGTTCGTGCGGCTCATGTTACTTCTTCCCCCCGGTTGATATGCGGCGCCGCGGCGCGAGGCCGGCGCAGATTGCGGGCGAACACCGGCACGCCCGGACGCGCATGCGTCCGAACCGCTCGGTGTTTGCCGCCATGGTGTTGCGCGCCGTGCCGTTCCGGCGCCCCGCCTTGCTGGCGCGCGCCGAGTTCCGGCCGATCAGGCGTGCGTTCTAGCGCAGCGATCCGCCCCGGATCACCACGTTCCAAGACATCGTCATCCCCATAGCCATTGTCTTGCAGAGGCGTGGGTGGCGAAGACTTGTTACGTCCCGGTTACGCGACGGAGATAGTTTCGTGAACGCGGATCAGTCCCGCGCAAGTCCCGGCAATGCTTCAAAGCCGCGGCGGATCTTCGGCTGCACGGGTGCCGCGACCCCTGCCGGGGACCGGGCGTGCTTGCGATACAGGGCCAGTCGCGCCTGCGCCACGGTCGCCCAGGAGCGCTCCGCCGCCGTGATCCTGCTTGTCCTTGCAAGCGCCGCCGCCTCTTGCGGATCGTCGAACAAGCGGCGGACCGCGGCCGCCAGCGCGGTCGCATCCCCCCGCGGGACCACCAGGCCGTTGACGCCGTCCACGACGTCCGCGCACGCGCCTCCATCGTCGCTGGTGACGACGGCCAGGCCACAGGCCATCGCTTCGATCTTGGAAATGCCATAGCCTTCGAACAGCGACGGCATCAGGCAGATCGAATGCGGCTCCAGCAGCGCTGGCAGCTGCGCATTGGCATAGCGCAACACGACCTCGATCCGGCCATGCAGATGGGCCGGATAGTCGGCGAGCACCGTTTCGCGCGGTACGCCGGTCCCGATAAAGGTCAGCGTCGCGTCGGCTCGCTCGCCCAGGATCGCGGTCATCGCCCGAGCCGTCACCTGGACGCCCTTGCGCCGGCTGTACGCCCCGATCTGCACAACGCCTGCGGGTGCGCGCCCGCTGACCCGGATCGGCACGCCTGCATGGTCGGTGCCGAGCGCGATGCGCTCGATCGCGTCGGCGGCCACCCCCAGCCGCTGCTCCAGACAGGTCGCCTCCGCGTCGTTGAGCACCAGCGCCAGATCGGCCGCAGCAAAGGATCGCGCCACCAGCTTCAGCCGCAGCCCGTGCCGCCACAGCCGCTTGGCAAGCGCGAGCCGGCGCCCTGAGCTTGCCGCCTCCTCGATCTCGCTGGCGGAGGAGAGATGCTCCAGCCCGTGGCTGTGCGTCACGCATAGCGGCCGGGCCGGCATCCCTTGCGAAAAGGCCAGCCAGCCGTCCCCGCTGCTCGCGTCCACCACATCCGGCCGCCAGCGCGTCACTTGGCGCGCCAGCAGCAGTGGAAACAGGAAGCCCGCGCGGTCCCGCGCCCATGGCGGCAGATCATCGTGTGACAGGACCCGCGCCTGGTGGCCGAGCAGCCGATATTCCTCGGCGATGCGCATCACCACGCCGGCCGCACCACTGTCCCGGTCGAGCCGATGGTGGATCGACAGCAGGATGCGCAGCGGCCGCTCGCCGGGCATTACCCCCGCGCTCCGTAGCGCGCCGTCATTGCCAGCGCATGGAGCGGCGGCCGCAGGAAGTTGCGCCAGGCGAGATAGCCCGCCGCCCGCACGCGCGCGATCCACAGCGGCTGGCGCAATCCGACGCGCTCGGCATAGGCGCGGTAATGCTGGTCCAGGAAATAGCCGTTGTAGCGCACCGACCACAGGAATTTGCGCAGGCGCCGGATGCGCTGGCCGCCGGTCCGCACCTCGTCCATCGGCAAGTGCAGGCTATGGGCGTCGTTGCTCGCAAGGACGGGAAACCCGGCGAGGAACAGCCGCATCTGGAAGTCGCTTTCCTCGCGATAGCCGTTGCCCGCGCTGTAGTGCGGATCGAAGCCGAAGTTCAGCACATGCTCGCGCCGGGTCAGGATGTTGGAATTGGTGATCGGAATGCTTACCGCGCCGGTGAAGACCGCGCCGTTCACCGTCTCGCACAGCGCATAGTTGAAGGGTGCGGTCCGCCGCATCCCGTCGCCAAACCGCGCCAGCGCCTGCGCGCGTGTCTCGCCGGTCCGCATGTACACCCGCCGTCCCGACACCGCGCCGGCGTTGCGGGCGATCAGCAGGGCAAAGCATTCGGCGGCATAGCCGGGCTCCAGATATTCGTCGTCATCGCAGAACAGCACAAAGGGGTTGGCAGCAGCCGCCGCACCATCCTGGCGAGAGCGTGCCGCCCCCATGCGTTGGGCATGACGGACGATGCGCAGCGTGATGGACGGATATTCGCCGGCGATCGCTTCGGCGACCTCAGCCGTGTCGTCCTCGCCCGCATCGTCCACCAGCACGAGCTCGGTCACAAGCTCCTGGCTGCAATAGGACGGCAGCACCTTGCGCAAGGTATAGGCCCGGTTGCGCGTGGGCACGATGATGGAGATCATGGCCAGCGTCCCCCCTGCGCCGCAGGCGGCGGCGTGTTCGCAAAGGGCGGATCCGTGCTTGCGCGCGCGTGCGCGCCGGCCAGGATCCAGCAATAGAGCAGGTTGATCGGCACCAGCAGCGACCCGTTCAGAAAGTCATATTGCAGGATGACCACAAACGCCGCCACGAACGGCATGCGGGTGCGCAGCACGCAGCCGTGCACGAACAGCATCCACAGGATCCCTGCGGCCAGCCCATATTCGACGGTCGCCTTGACGACCGGGTTCATCACCAGCTGGCCGGTGCGGTCGCGATCCAGCTTGCCGTTGCCTGGCCCCAGGCCGGAGATCAGCGTGCGCTGGTCCGCCGACAGCCGGTCTACCATGAACAGATAGGGCTCGACGAACCGTCCGCGGCCACTCGACGTATCCTCGGCGCCGATCTCGGCGCTGCGCTTGGCGAAATTGGTCCACACCGGCGTGAAGCTCGTCCCCACCGCCACCAGCAGGGTGATTCCCACCAGCGCCGCCAGGCTCCGTTTGGAAAGGTAGAAGGGCAGCAGCACCACGGACGCCAGCAGCAGGATGAAGCCGGTCCCGCCAAAGGTGGACAGCTGCGCCACCAGCAACGCCACCACCCGTCCCCAGCGGCGAAAGATGCAGATCTCGATCACCACCGCCATCGCCAGCAACTGCGAAGCGTGCGATGCCTCCAGCAGGAAGATGCCGTTGGGCTTCATATAGGCCGCCTTCCACGCCAGCGGCTGGACCGAGTTGTAGAACTCGAACAGCGCCGTCTGCGGCAGCAGCATCTCGAACGTCGGCATGGGCAGCCCTGCGAGCTGGCAGACCCATTGGATGCCCACCATCGCGGCGATGAACAGCGCCAGCCCCTGGAAGCGGCGCAGCAGCAGCATCCGCTCGTCGGCAGTCAGCGGCACCACGAACAGGAACATGCCATAGATGGCGGCCGCCATTGCCATGGCGGGGACAGAAATGTCGCGATGGTCTGCCGCCACGGCCTGGCCCAGGCCGACGGCAACGCCCAGCAGCGCGAACACCAGCAGCCGCGGCAGGCTCAGCCGCGCCCGCCCGGTCACCATCAGGAACGCGATTGCACCGAGCAGGATCGGCAGCGTCACTTCGACATTGCCGGGCAGCGCGATCTTCTGTGTCAGCACTCCCAGCCACATTGTCCCCGTGAGCGTGGTGAGCGCCAGCCGCGGGTAGGTCCGCCGTGCCGCCCGCCACTCGGCTCCAGGCATGGGCGCGAACGGCACCGCCGGCATGCGCGCGAGCACGGTCATGCCAGCACCTCCACCCGCCGCGTCCGGCCCGACAGCCGGCGGAAACACGCTTCGAACAGGATCGCGTGCACGAAATAGGCGAGCACGTAGAGCAGCATGAAATCGGTGAAGCTGAGGTCGAACAGCGCCGTCACCGCCACCACCGCCACCATCAGCCCCGCCGTGACCAGCGCGACCCGCGACACCTCCTCATAGCGCCCTACCGACAGCAGGAAGCCGCCGGCCGAACTCTGCAGCAGCAGCGCCGCCAGCATGGCCGCCATGGCGCAGCGCAGCTCCATGGGAATGGCGTGGACACCCGCGAGCAGCCGGTCGAACACCGGGCCGCCCAGGGCAATCAGCAGCCCGCCGCCGATCACCATCGGCACCGCGCCCACCGCCCACATCAACCGCTGGTATCGCTCCACGCCATCGGCATCGCCCGCGTAATAGGCGCGCGTCTGTTGCGGGCTGAATGCCTCGGCCGGCACCGAATAGGCGGCACCGCCGAAACGCGCGACCTTGTTGAACAGGTCGAAGCCCACCAGGTTCGCAGGACCTTGGAACAGCGCGGGAATGGCCAGGTAGGGGAAGTTGTAGATCGCGAACTCGAGCGCGGTGAACCAGCCCGACTGCATCACCCCGCCCCGGTTCTCGGCCAGGAATGCCAGCACGCGCCCCGGGCGGCCGGGGCGAATGTGAAAGCCGTGCCGCCGCAGCAAGGCCCAGGCGGCGGTCATCGCCACCAGCCAGCCGCCAAGCGACAGCACGACAAAGCCAAGCAACGGCACGCCCAGCAGCATGATGGCGCCGAACCCGCAAAAGACCGCCCTGCGCGTGCATTCCAGCGCCTCGATCTGGAAATGCAGGTCCACGGCCGCCGCCGCGCGCCGGATCAGCATCCAGGGCAGCGGCAGCACGATGGTCGCGAAATAGCCGAACATCGCAAGCTTCAGTCCCGCCGGTGCCAGCGCGAGGACGAACGGCGCCGCCAGTGCGCAGGCGATCGCCGCGACGATCAGGTAGAGGCTGGTCGCCTCCGCCACCAGTTCCTCCGCCCCCGCGAGTTCGTGGGTCAGGAACCGCCGCCGGACGACCGAATAGACATAGTTGGAAAAGCCGAGGTCAACCGCCAGCACATAGCCGCCAATCGAAGACAGCATCACCATCCAGGGATAGAAGCCAGGCGGCACGGCGCGCACCAGCACGAACACCATGCCGAACGAATAGGCGATCAGCAGCGCCAGGTTCAGGCCCTTGAGGGCAAGGAACCACAGGCGCCCGGTCTCTCGGGCTGTCAGGTCCGCCATGCCCGTCAGTTCACATGATAGCCGGACGCTGCCGACAGATAATAATGCGGGTCGTGGTAGGAGGAAAAAGGCGCGCGGGACTCCACCGCCGTCATGACCAGCTCGATCGTCTGGTCCCCTGCCTCACGCAGGCGCTCCATCGCCGCAGAGATGGTCTCCACCCGCGTCGATCCCCAGCGGATCGCCAGGAGCACCGCGTCGGAAAGCCGCGCCAGCGTCACCGCATCGTCGACGACCAGCACCGGCGGCGCATCGACGATCACATATTCATAGTCCTCGCGCAGCCGAACCATCAGCTGCGCCATGCGGCCGTCGCCGAACACGTCCTGCGGCGTGAAACGCGGACCGGCCAGCGGCAGCACGTCCAGGCCCGGGGCGGCATCGCGCATCAGCACATCGTCCAGCCGCATGCCCCCTTCCAGCACCTCGCCCAGC
The DNA here is from genome assembly GCF_020707215.1 of Sphingomonas sp. PL-96. Classification (GTDB taxonomy): domain Bacteria; phylum Pseudomonadota; class Alphaproteobacteria; order Sphingomonadales; family Sphingomonadaceae; genus Sphingomonas. The sequence continues at coordinate 122,519 of NZ_JAJFET010000001.1, read as the reverse complement.
CCTGCCTCGGGCGGATCCGGCAACAGCTCGGCCAGGCCGTTGCGGCGCAGGTCACAGTCGATCAGCAGCACCCGGTCGCCGGCCAGCGCCATGGTGCGGGCGAGACTCGCCGATAACGTCGACTTGCCCTCGTGCGACACCGAAGAGGTGACACAGACCACCAGCGCGCCGCCGCGGCCGCTGCGACAGAAGGCGAGCCGCCGCCGCACCGCACGCACCGACTCCGCAAAGGAGGACATGGGTTTCGCGAGCACATAGTCCCAGGGCTTGGCCCGGCGGTCGATCTGCCGCAGCACCTTGCCGCTCACCTTCGACACGGCGGATATGTGGCTGGCACCCGGCAGCGCCACCAGTTCCGCCGGCTCGCGTACCCTGGTGTCGAACGCCTCGACCCCCAGCACTGCGATCACCCCCATCGCCGGCGATGCCAGCAGCGCGAGCAGCACAAGCAGCTCCGTCTTGGGATAGGAAGCGGTCATCGCCGGCACGCCGCGGGTGATGACCATGCCCGGAAGCGAGGTGAGCGCGCCTTCCTGCGTCGATCGTGCCGCCGACTGGGCGAGCTGGACATAGGTCGCACGCTTGGCATCCGCGATGCGCGCCAGCCGGTCCGCGCCGACCTGGGCGGTGGTCTGCGCCGCCTGCTGCCCGCGCACTGCGGACAGCCGCGCGGCGACCGCGCCCGCCGCCTGCTGCGATGCCAGCGCCGTTCCCTGCACGCTGCCCGCGATCCGCGCCTGCTCCTGCCCGATCGCCTGGGCGATGTCGTCCGCCTGCGCCGCGATCCGCCGCACGCGCGGATGGTTCGGGCCATAGCGCACCCGCGCCTCGGCCAACTGCGCCGCGATCGTCGCCTGTTGCTGGCGCAGCTGAGTCATGGCGGGCGACTGCACCACTTCGGTGAAGCCGTCGCCGCGCCCCGACGCGATCATGCCCGACGCCACCGAGGCGCGCGCCTGTTCCGCTGCTGCCTCGGACTGCGCCGCCGCCAGCTGCCCGGCCAGCGCCGCCGCCTGCTGCTCGACCGCCCCGCCGGTAGTCGCCGACAACGCGGTCAGGCCGCGCGACGCACGATAGTCGGCGAGCGCCGTATCGGCAGCGGTCACTTCTGACGCGAGGCGATCGAGCTGCCGCCGCAGAATGTCGGCTTCGCCCTTTGCCGAAGCGCGGCCAGCCTCCGACGCTTCCTCCAGATAGGAGTCCGCTACCGCGTTCACGATGTCCGCGGCCCGCTTTGGATCGCGGGAGGCGACGCGGACGGTCACGACCGGCGCCACTTCGTCGCGCTCCACCGTCAGCTGCGCCATCAGCGCATCGATCGCACGCCGCCGGCGAGTCTCCTCCGAAACCACCGCGGTCGGCGCAATCAGCTTTGCCAGGCGTCCGGGCTCCGGCGACCATTCGGGATCATGGGTCAGGTTGAGCTGGTCGACCACGCGCGCGGCGACCGACCGTGAAGCGATCCGCTTCATCTGCGTGCCCACGATTCCCTGGTCCGACTTGTCGGGCATGGCGATGTTCGGGGCCATGGGCGACTGGCGATGCACGTCGATCTCGATCTGCGCCGCGGATTCGAACCGCGGCACGCGCGTGGCGATGAACGCGCCCATCGCAAGTCCCGTCAGGACAGCGACGCTCAGGAACAGCCCCAGTCGCCGGGCGAACAGGCCCACCACGTCACGGGGACTACGCAGCCTCGTAAAACCGTTCATCACGACCCCTGCCCTGCTGGTCCGGGACTCCGCCCGATGGCCGTCACGGTAGAGACTTCGCCCCGCACCATCTGTCGTGCAAAATGCCTAGGCGGCGCGTTTTCGCCTCACCCTTCTTCCTCAAGAAGAAATTCCCTAAATCCAGGAGCATCGCCCTTCCGAACAGTCTTGGTTCTGGTAGGTAGTTTCCCGATATAGCGCGATATTGCCCTTTCCCTGTCAGCATGTTCTAAGAAGAACGTTGCCGGAGACAATGCTGCAAGACCAGGACGATAGTGCCTGAGGATTGCATCCATCCGTATAAGTACTGGCACGCCAAAGGGGACATCATGCAGGATCGCGGCGCCGTCTCGGCTTTGATGGTTCGCATCGCGGCCGATCGCCGCAACGCGTGGACTGGTGCAATAGCCCAGGCAGTCAAGCGCGTCGGCGACTTCGCGGTCGCGTCGATCATCCTGATTGCGCTGCTGCCGCTCCTGCTGTGCATCGCCTTGCTGATCCGCAACAGCGGCCCGGGGGGCATCTTCTACGGTCATGCGCGCGTCGGGCGGAACGGGCGCAGCTTTCGCTGCCTGAAGTTCAGGACCATGTACGCCGACGCCGACCAGCGGCTTGCCGCTCTGCTCGCCAGCGATCCGGCCAGCGCTGCCGAATGGTCCCGCACCCGCAAACTGGAACGCGATCCCCGCGTCTCCGGCATCGGCGGGTTGCTGCGCAAGACCAGCCTGGACGAGCTGCCGCAGCTTCTGAACGTCGTGCGCGGAGAGATGAGCCTGGTCGGTCCGCGGCCGATCACGCGCGAGGAACTCTGCCGCTACGGCACCAGCGCGCGCCACTATTTCAGGGTCACGCCGGGGGTCACCGGCCTGTGGCAGGTCAGCGGGCGCAACAACCTCTCCTATGCCGAACGGGTTCGGCTCGATGCTGCCTACGCGCAGCACTGGTCGCTCGCCCGCGACCTCGGGATCCTTCTGCGCACGCCCGCGGCGGTGCTGCTCCGCCAGGGCGCGCGGTGAGGGCGCGCCGCGGGGCTGCCGCCCTCCTCTGCGTCGCCGCCTGGCCTGGACTTGCCGGCGCACAGGCGCTGCAGGACCGGCCGTTCGAGGACCGGCAACAGGATCCGGACCTCTCGGTGGTCGAGCGGCGCCATCCCGAGCTCGACCCGCTCGGCATTCCGCTCGGCAGCTTCCTGGTCGAGCCGTCGATTGACCTCGGCACCCAGTACGACAGCAACATCTATGCGCTGGACCAGGACCCGATCGACGACCTGATCGTCACGGCGGGCGCCAATCTGGCGATCCGCAGCGACTGGTCGCGCAACGCGCTCAACGCCAGCGCATCCGTATCGAGCCGCCAGTATCTGCAAGCCGAGCGCGAAAGCACGACCGACTATCAGCTGGCGGCCGGCGGGCGCCTGGACCTGGAGCGCGGCTATCTCGACCTGTCGCTGGAAACCGCCAAGCTCACCCAGTCGCGTCGCGACGTCGATGCGCCGGGCGCCGCCGATCGCCCGATCCGCTTCCACAGTACCGGCGGCACGCTGGTCGGCGAATATCCGTTCGGCCAGGTCACCGCGCGCGCCGGCCTGGACTGGCACCGCTATCGCTTCAACGATGCCCAGGCGATCAGCGGCGCGCCGCTGCCGCAGGACTTCCGCGACCGCGACGTGTTCTCAACCCTCGCCCGCGTCGATTATGCGGTCAGCCCGGCGCTGGCGCTCTATGTGGATGCCACTGCCAACCGGCGCTCCTACCGCAGACTGGGACCGGCAGGGTTCGATCGCGACTCCTGGGGCTTCACCGTGGAAGGAGGCGCCGACTTCGACATCACGCGCCAGGTGCGCGGCCATTTCCAGGCCGGTTATCTGTCGCAGGAAGGGCCGAACCGCAGCTGGTGGGCAAAGGGGCTGAGCGGGCGCGGACGGATCGAGTGGTTCGCCAAGCCCGTGCTCACCATCACGGTCGAGGGCGGCCGCCGGATCGAGGATGCCGCACAGGCCGACACGCCTGCCTATCTGAGCACCGACATCATCGCCCGCGCCGACTATGAGCTGCTGCGCAGCCTCATCGTCTCGGCGGAGGCGGGCTATACCTGGGACACGTTCCAGGGCACCGGCGGACGTGCCGAGCGCCCGCAATGGGCAGGGGGCGCGCGCTACCGCATGGGCCGCGGCGCCGTCTACGAACTTCGGTACGAGCATCTGGGGCAGGACTCGTCGGCCGCCAGCGGGTTGCGCAACTTTCGCGACGACCGCATCCTGCTGACGGTGCGGTTCCAGCGGTGAGCGGTATCCCAGGGCAGCCGCAGCAGGCATGCATTCCGTGCGCGTGATCGCGCGCCTCACCTGCCGCAACGCGCCGGCATCGTCGCCTGTGCAGCCCGCTCGCTCGCCGCCGCCGGTTTCGACATCCGCGAGTCGCAGCAGCATGAGGATGTGGAGCGCGGCCGCTTCTTCGTGCAGGGCGCGCCATTGAACGGCGCGTACTTGCCCGCGCCACTCGCCTCCACCTGGAAGGCTGGGTGCTGTCAAAGCTGACCGTCAGTGCGTCACGTCCGGCGGCGGCGCGATGCCGAGCGTGCCGCGGATGCGCGGCCGTTTGCGCGCGCCGCCCGTCTTGCCGTCGCGCGGACGGATGCCCCCGATCCGCCCGAAGCCGAAGCTCAGCGCGATGCGCCGCTTCTCCTTGGCGTAGGCGCTCGCCACCGTGGGATAGTCCGCCGGCAGGTTCCAACGCGCACGATAGCCTTCCATGTCGGATCCCAGGCTGCGGACGTGCCGCGCCAGGAAGACGACGGACCTGCCGTCGTCCAGGCACACCAGATGGTCTGCGAACACCGATCGCACGCCATTGCGCACGAACCCCGCGGCCGCATCTGCCTCGGCCGCGTCCATGGCGTCGGCCGCAGCCGGCGTCTCCGCCGACTCCCCTTCGAGGGTCCCCAGGGTACGATGCACTGCAAGGATCAGCGCCTCGACCTCGTCGATCTTGAGCGCATTCCTGGCGATATAGGCGGCAACGATGCCGGCCGTCAGCGCGGTCCTGAAGCTGATGTCCGCCATCGCTCCGCTCCATCCGGTAAGTCGCTGGCAGCACTGTACCGAAGGCACGCTGGCCGCACCGCTGTAGTTTTGCGGAGGCACGCGCCGGCTCGGTAGATTGCACGAGTTACCGGGGCAGGTCCGGCTGGTAGCTAGGCGGAACTCATAGCGCCGCCGGGGCAGCCCGCGCCCCGCCGCGGCACTGGGGAACCGCAACACCGCGACAAGGAGCCCTGCATGCTGCGTCCCCTGCGGCCCTACGCCGAGCAAGCCGTCGGCGTGCACGATCATGTCCTCGCCGCCGCACTGGCGAACCCGACCCGGGTGGCAATCAGCGAAGCCGGCGTGGACACCGACTATCGCCGGCTCGAGCGCCGGGCCACGGCGCTGGCGCGGCGGCTGCTGCACGCCGGCACGCCGCCGCGATCGGTGGTGGCCGTGCGGATGCGACGCTCGACCGACCAGATCGTGGCGCTGCTCGGCACGTTGATGGCAGGCTGCGCGTTTCTGGTCATCGACCCGGACGATCCGGAGGAGCGCCGCGCCTTCATGATCGCCGACAGCGGCGCCGCCGCCGTGGTGGCGCGAGCGGCAGACGGCCCTCTGGCACCCGGCGAAATCCGGCTCGATCAGGAAGAGGAATTCGGCCGCGGCATCGACCTGCCCGCAGCCGGTGGCAACGATCTCGCCTATGTCGTCTACACCTCCGGCACCACCGGCGTTCCCAACGGCGTCGAGATCACCCACGACAATCTGCTGAGCTTCATCCAGTGGACGCTCCGCGCCTTTGCGGTGACGGCGCAGGACCGCGCCGGCTATGCGATGGGGCTCACTTTCGACGCGGCCCAGTCGGAGATCTGGCCCTATCTGGCCGCCGGCGCCGCGATCGAGGTGGTCGACGCCACCACCCGCACCTCTCCCGACCTGTTGCGCCGCTGGCTCATCGACCGCCGGATCACCATCGGCACCGTGCCCATGGCACTGGCGGAGCCGCTGCTTTCCGCATCCTGGCCGGAGGACATCGCGCTGCGCCTGATGCTCACGGGCGGCGACGTGCTGCGCGCCTTTCCAAAGGCCGTGTTCCCGTTCGACTTCATCAACAACTATGGCCCGTCGGAGTGCACCATTGCCGCCACGTCCGGCCTGGTGCCGGTGCGCGACGGCACCGAAGCCGATGAAAGCGCCGAGACCCTGCCGACCATCGGCTGGCCGATCGACGGCGCCGACATCCATCTGCTGGACGAGGCGATGCAGCCGGTGCCGCAAGGCGTGGAGGGCGAGATCTGGATCGGCGGGCGCTGCGTGGGTCGCGGTTACCGCCACCGGCCGGCGCTGACTGCGGCCAAGTTCGTGCCCGACCCGTTCTCGATCAGACCGGGCGCGCGCCTGTACCGCACCGGCGACCGCGCCCGCCGGCTCGACACTGGCGAGTTCGCCTTTTGTGGCCGCACCGACACCCAGGCCAAGATTCGCGGCGTCCGCATCGAACTCGACGAATTGGCGGTCTGCCTTCAGCGCCACCCGGCGATCGGGGCCGCGGTGGTGTCGATCCGCGAGGATGACACGCTCGGGCGCCAGCTGATCGCCTATGTCGCCCCGGTTCCCGGAGACACCGGCGCCACGCTGGCCACCCTTCCCACGCCAGAGGCGATGCGCAGCTTCCTCGAACGCCACCTTCCGCGCAGCCATATCCCCGCGCAGTTCGTGGCGCTGGCCGCACTTCCGATGACGCGCAACGGCAAGATCGACCGCGACGCGCTTCCTGCGCCCGAAAGTGTCCGCAGCGCCGGGCGCGCGCCGGAAACGGAGACCGAGATTGCGGTCGCAGAGATCGTGACGGGCGTGCTGGAGATCGACGACGTATCGGCCGAGGACGATTTCTTCCTCATCGGCGGCCATTCGCTGCTGGCGACACAGGTGGTGATCCAGTGTCGCGAAGTGTTCGAGGTCGAATTGACCCTGCGCGACCTGTTTGAAACTCCAACGGTCGAAGGTCTGGCTGCAGAGATCGACGCGCGCCTGACACGCTCCCACGGCTTTGTGCCCGACATGGAGGCGCCGCCGCAGCATGGGTTGCACGCACCGTGACCGCGCACCCTGCGCAGCGCGGTCCAAGCCTCGCCCAGCTCCTGCGCCCCGACATCCACGCCGACCCGCATCTCCTCTATCGGGAGATGCGCAGTCGCGGGCCGGTCATCTGGGATCCGTACGTCCACACCTGGATCGTTACCGGCTATGCGGAGGCGGTGGCGGTGTTCCAGGAATATCTGGCCGCGCGCACGCCGAGTGCCGAGACGTTCGGCCGCATGGGGCTGCCCATGCTCGCGCCCGCCGCCGACGTGCTGCGCCGGCAGATGATGTTCATGGATCCCCCGCGGCACATGCGCGTGCGCAACGCCTGCTCCGCCCTGTTTACCCCCGGGCGGGTGCGGGGGATGGAGGAGCGCATGCGCACCATCTGCCGCGAGCTGGTGGACCGGGTGCAGGACGGCGCCGTCTGGGACCTGCACGCCGATTATGCCGAGCCGCTGCCGGCGATGATCACCACCGAGATCGCCGGGCTTCCGCTCAAGGACTGGCGCCAGCTGCAGATCTGGTCCGACGATTTCGCCGCGCTGATCGGCAACTTCCACCAGTCGCGGTCCGAGGGCGACCGGCTCGCGGCATCGCTCGACCAGATGAGCGGCTATGTCGCCGGCATCATCGCCGACCAGCGCCGCGGCGAGGGACGCGGCTTGATCGGCGCGCTTCTGGATCAGGGCGACACCGATCCGCTCGAGGATGCCGACATCATCGCCAATGTCATCATCACCCTGGTCGGCGGCCTGGGTACCATCACCAACCTCATTTCCAGCGGTGTGGCCACGCTCACGCTCCACCCCGGCGCGATGCAGCGGATGCGCGACGACCCCGCCGTGATGCGCAGCGCCGTCGAGGAGATCCTGCGCTACCAGACGCCCAGCCAGTTCAGCGGCCGCATCGCCCCCGCCGACGCGACGCTGGGCGGGCAGGCGATCGCGCGCGGCGACGCGGTGATGGTGATGACCGCCGCGGCGAACCGCGATCCGCACGTCTTCCATGACCCCGACCGGTTCGACATCGCTCGCACCCCCAACCGCCACCTTGCCTTTGCCTGGGGTCCGCATTTCTGTTTCGGTGCCGCGCTCGCTCGCATGCAGGCGGCGATCGCATTCGGCGAGTTGCTCGGACGTGCTGCCACGATCGAGCTCACCGGCGCGTCACTCGAGTGGCGGGAAAATCTGGGGCTGCGCGGCCTTCGCACGCTTCCCGTCATCACCACGCTGGCGAAGCCCGACCGCTGACCGGACAGATACCTGGCCTGCCGTCGCCTGCCTCCGGCCGGTCCGACTCGCACGCACGCAGCGACGCCGCTGGGGTGCGGTCGGTTCGTCGATTGTCCGACTGCCAGCCGGGTAGGGTGATGGAACGCAGGTGAGGCGCGCACCCCGCAACGCCTGACCGTCACCCCTGCGCGCGCGCAAATCGCCAGAACCGACGGTTTCCAAAATCGTCGTTGGGTGCCCCGTCGTCGCGATGCTCCCAATCGTAGCGAAAAAAGCCTCCGGAATTCAGATCCGGCGAGAAGTGGCGTTCGACATCGAGCCCGGCCTCTTGCGCGAGGCGCTCTACGTAGAAGGGCGAAGGCCGGCTGCCCACGCCGTTCAGCGCCTCCTCGTCCACTTCCACCCGCTCGTCGCGAAACAGGATATGATGGGGATCCAGCGAGTCGCAGACCACGGTTTCCAGCACGATCTCGTCCGCCATGCCAAAGCAGCAGGCCAGGTGTGCGTCCACTTCGCGCAGATGATAGATCAGCCCGAAGTTGATCAGGAGATCGAACCGGCCGAGGGCGGCAAAGTCCCGCTCCAGGTCCATCTGCACGAAAGACAGCCGCGGCACTGCCCGGTGTCGGAGCTTGGCATAGTTGATGTTGCGGACCCGCCCATCCACGCACAGGACCTCGGCACCCAGGTCGGCAAAAAAGGCGCCGATGTCGCCATGGCCACAGCCCAGCTCCAGCACGCGCCTACCCTTGAAATACTCCGTCCCATAGATCTCAAGCAGCTTTTCGATCCGGCGCGCACGCCAGTCGAGGTAGGTGCGGTCGTGCAGGCCGGTGTTCCGCAGCATGGCGACATGCGCGACATGCAGGTCGACCGGCGGCAGCCGCGCCTCCAGCATCAGCAGGTCGGTGCGATCGCGGGCCTGGTCCATCAACGCCGGCAGCCCGCGCCGAAGCAGCATCGCCATGCCGAGGAGCGGCTCGGGCATCAACGACGACCAAGAGTTCCAGGATCGAAATGCATTTTGCAGCATCGAGGCCATTCCACCCCTCCAGACAGCCGAGCCGCTCCAGCGGCCCCGCGGGCGCGCTGCCCGTCTGCCCGCCCGTCCCCCATGGAAACGCGCCTCGGTTCGTGCTCGGCTCTGTCGCGCGCTTTGGGGGCGGGTTCGGGACCGATCGCCCGCGTTCTTACGCCGCCCCCGCGCAGCAGATCGCCGAACTGCGCGACGCGAAGGCACGGCCCGCTTGGCTGCGCGCCACTCCCCATGCCCCGCGCACGATGCTCAAGCCGCCACGTGCCCAGCCCGCACCATCGGAACGACACCCGAGCGCACGGCTTCGGCCGCCATCTGCGCGCGGTTGCGGCTGTTCGTCTTCGAGCGCAGATGCTCGATGTGGCACTCCACGGTACGATGCGCGATGCCTAGCTCGATCGCGATTTCCTTGGCGGAGAGACCTTCGACAACACGCTCCAGGACTTCCCGTTCCCGGGCGGTCAACGAAGCCGAGTCCCACGACACAGTTTGACGGCCAATCATTTTGCCTCCGACGTGTCCGATTGAAATACCTGCACACAGCCAAGATGTAGAAGACCTTACGCCACGATGTGCGACAGCAAGATCACTCATCAGGTCTTTGCTTGCTCATGCAAACTCGTTGCCGGACCTCGATATAACTTGATCTTAGTCAAGTCATCCCCCCTTTATGGGGTATTGGGACTTGCGCCTCCCCTTTCTTGTGAATCCAGAGATGCTTGGCTCGCCCGATCCCCCTGATCGGGTGAAGTCAAGGTCACCGCCCAAAGTGCTGCCTGGGTCCTGTTTTCCAGGCCGAGCTTCCGGAAAATCGACTTCACATGCGCCCGCACCGTCTCGCCTGAGATCTTCATTGCCTGCGCGATTGCCTTGTTCGACAGACCAGCCGCGAGGTGCGAGAGGACCACCAGTTCGCGCGGCGACAACCGGGTCTCGCCGGACCCATGAACCGTCACACGCATCGGCTGACCGGTGTCCCCACGTCCGTCGCCGAGCCGCGCCCCGCTATCCTGCGGCTGCGCCCCGGGAGCCTGGGACGGCGTCCCGCCCCCGTCCCGTTGCGTGGCGACCCCACTCCGCGCAGCGGCTGCCCCATTCCCCGCCGCGGCTGCGCCGTGCCGCGGTTCCTGCGCGCCTGCCGCTGGGCTGCCTGCCGAGCCGATCTTCCCCGAAACCCCGCCAGCGTCGACCCGCGCGCTTGTCGACTCGGCTGGGCAGCGCCGGACCTCGAACGCCTTCAGGTCCTCACCGACGACAACGACGCACGCGATGCTCGGCGTGGCGTGGGCGCCCTCCACCAGCACGACGTCCAGGCAGATGCCGGTGTCGCCGATCACCACGCGGACTAGATCCGGCCCCGTACCTTCTCCCTGATCGCGCTGTGCCGTCATGACTGGTGCCATGCTCCACCTTGCCGGAGTCCTGACGAAGGTTCCCCTAGGTTACTCAAACATGATTTATGGACCATTAGGAAGTACGTATAACCACGGATGGGCGGGCGCCAGCCAAGATATCCGTAGTTAACACGTTTTGACCCGCTCGACGGCGGAGCGATACATCCAATCTGAACGGCTATTTCCTCCTTGTCGGGGCAGTTTCATTACTAAACATTTCTGGATGCGGAGGCGACGTTACATGTTACATCGGGGCAGCCGCCACGCTGCGGATGGAAATACGACCGTGGATGGTCGCATCGCAAGTCACGCAACATCCGAACCCGATCGAATTGCTGTGTCGCACAACGGCGGCAACACCAGCCGCGCCAATCTGGAGCGCATGGCGGAGGCGCTCGCCCAACGCCTGCTCGCCGCCGGTGCCGAGCAGGACAAGACGGTGGCGGTGTGCCTGCCCCGAGGCGTCCAGCAGATCGCCGCCTGCCTCGCCGTCCTCAAGATCGGTGCGGCCTGCCTCGCCTTGTCGCCCCAGGATTCGCTGGAGATGCTGCGCTTCCGGCTGGCGGATTGTGGCGTCGTCCTGCTCGTGGTCCAAAATGAACGCGATCCCATCGTTTCGCTCGCCGCCGGCGCCGAGGTTCTGGCGATTGACCCCGCCCTTCCCACGCGCATTCGCGACCTGCCGGCTACCGCATCCGGCTCCCGTCCGGCGAGCGTCGCATGGCTTGCGTCGGCGACCTGCGCCGGCGGGGCGAGCTGCGGCGCGGAAATCACACACGCCAATGTGCTGCTGCTCGCCGACTGGCTGCAGGCATCGTGCGGCATCGGCCCGCGCGACCGCGTCTGTCACATGGCAGAGCCGGGGAGCTCGGCGGCGATGCTGGAGGTGTGGCCCTGCCTCGCCGCCGGTGCGACCCTGGTGGTGATGGACGACGCCATCGCGGCGAGCCCGGTCGCGATCCGCGCCTGGCTGGAGGCGGAGGCGATCACTGCCATGATCGCCGGCGAAGACGCGATCGACGCGCTTGCCCAGGCACCGCTCGGCCGGGAGGCGCGCCTGCGCCTGGTGATGACGGACGCCGAACGCGCGAGGCGCTATCCCGCATCTCCATCCTTTCGCATCCTTGCCACCTGGGGACAGGACGAGTGCACGCTGGTCAGCGCCGCGCACCTGGTCCACCGCAACGAGCGCCCCGGCTCACCCCATATCGGCCGCCCCATCGCGGGCGCCGCCATCCACATCCTGGATGAAGACGGCCAGCGGGTGCCGCTGGGGCAGGAAGGCGAGTTGTGGATCGCTGGGGCCGGCGTCGGCCACGGCTACCGCAACCGCCCGCACCTCACCGCCGAACGGTTCGTCCCCGATCCCTTCGGCAGGGATCCGGCGGGCATGATCTTCCGCACCGGCCATCGCGGGCGTGCGCTTCCGGGCGGCGCCATTCGACGCAGCATCCAGCCGGAGGTCTGCTGACATGGCGACCGTCCTCGCGCCCCCCCGCCCGCGTCCTGCGCGTACCCCGCCGATCGCGCCGCGCCCCCCCGGGGCGGCGACACCGATGACGGAAGAGCAGCGCCATGTCTGGCTGCACGTCGCGCGCTTCCCCGGCACGCCGCTGTACAATGAACCGTTCACCATCCTGCGCAAGGGTCGGTCCAGCCTGCAGGCATTCCAGGCCTGCTTCGAGGAGATGGTGCGCCGGCACGAGGCATGGCGCACCACCTTCGCCGAAGAGGATGGCGGACCCGTCCAGGTCATTCATGACGAAATGCCCTTTCATTTCGCCACGGTGGATCTGACCGGCATCACGCGCATGGAGGATCGCGAGCGCGAAGCTCTGGCCCTCGCGGAGGTCGATGCCTGGAGGCCGTTCGATCTGGTCCACGGGCCCCTGTTCCGTGGCCGCGTCGCCAAACTGGCCGAGGACGACCACCGGCTCTACCTCGTCCTCCACCATCTCATCTTCGACGGTATCTCGATCACCCGCGTGATGATGCCGGAGCTCGCCGCGCTCCACGATGCGTTCATGGAGGAGCGGCCGCCCAGCCTGCCGGAACCTGCTGCCCAATATGGCGACTATGCCGTCTGGCAGCGCGAGGCGCCGCGCCAGCGCGCCTGGGACGGGCAGATCGACTATTGGCGCCGTACGCTGGGCAACGATCCGCCGATCCTGCAATTGCCGGCCGATCGTCCGCGCTCGCCCGATTCATCGGCAAGCGGCGCGATGGAGACGTTCCAGGTGCCGCAGGACCTGCTGGCGGCGCTTCAGGAGCTCAGCCGCGCGCAGGGCGTCACCCTCTACATGACGGTGCTCGCCACCTTCTGCACGCTGCTTCACCGCTATTCGGGCCAGGACGACCTCATCGTCGGCGGCGTCGCCGACACCCGCCGCCGGCCCGAGACCCAGCGGATGATGGGCTATTGCATCAACAGCATGGCGCTGCGTAGCCGCCCCGCGCCCGATCTGTCGTTCCGCGACTATCTCCACCAGGTCCGCGACGTGGTGATCGGCGCGATCGAGAACAGCGAGCTGCCCTTCGGCCAGCTCCTTCAGTCGCTCGGCATCCGCAGCGAAACCGGGATCGCGCCGATCTTCCAGGTGATGTTCACGCTCGACCCGCCCCGCTCGCGCGAGCTGGAGGGCTGGGATCTGATCGCGCTGCAGGTGCCCCCGCGCACCGCCAAATACGATCTGTACACGGAGATCACCGACACCGGCGACGGGCTGTGCGTGCGGATGATGTACGGAACCGACCTGTTCGATGCGGAGACGATCACCGCCATGGCCCGGCACTGGCAGCGGCTGATGCGCGCTGCGGCGACTGCACCGGAGACCCGCCTCATCGACCTGCCGATGATGGACGCGACCGAGTCCGCCACCATGCTCCGGATCGCGGAAGGGGAAACACGGCCAGTCCCGGAGCGCGCGCTTCCGGAACATGCCCGCCAGGCCAGCTGGGCGCGGCCCGCGCACCCTGCCGTCCGCTGTGCCGGCACCAGCTGGACGCATGCGGAACTGTGGAAGCGCGTCGACGAACTCACCACTCACCTGCGCCTCGCCGGGGTCGGCAAGGGAGATCTGGTCGCCGTGTGCATGACGCGCTCGGCGGACACCGTCGCCGCGCCGCTTGCAATCATGCAGGCCGGTGCCGCCTATCTGCCGCTCGACCCGTCCTTCCCCGCCTCGCGGCTCGACGCGATCGTCGAGGATGCCCTGCCGGTGATGGTGATCACCAACCGGTCGAGCGGCGGCGTGCTGCCCGGCTGGGGCATCCCCGTGCTCACCTGCGACGACCTGCCCGCCATCCACCCCGCCTCCGGCCGCGGCGTCACCGTTGCAGAGCCAGACCCGGACGACCTCGCCTATGTGATCTACACGTCCGGATCGACGGGCGTGCCCAAGGGGGTGGAAATCGCCCATCGCTCGGTCGTGAACCTGCTGGAATCGATGCGCCGCGCGCCCGGCTTCAGTCCGGATGACGTGCTGTTCGCGATCACCACGCCCACCTTCGACATCTCCATCCTGGAGCTGTTCCTGCCGCTGGTCGCCGGCGGCACCGTGGTGGTGGCAACCAGCGCCGAATCGCGCGATCCGCTGCTGCAGGCGGATGCCGTCGCGCGGAGCGGCTGCACGGTGATGCAGGGGACGCCGGCCACCTGGCGGGCGCTGTTCTCCGCAGGCTGGACCGGCCAGCCCGGCCTCAAGATCCTGTGCGGGGGAGAGGCGCTGCCTCGCGACCTTGCCGACCGGATCCTGGCCGCCGGCATGACATTGTGGAACATGTACGGCCCGACCGAGACCACCGTCTGGTCGAGTATCGAAAAGGTCGGTGCCGACCGCATCACCATCGGCCGGCCGATCGACAACACGCGCATGCTGGTGCTCGACGACGCCGGCCGCCCGCAGCCGCCCAACACCGCCGGCCATCTGCTGATCGGCGGCGATGGTCTGGCGCGCGGCTATCGCGATCCGGCACTCACGGCCCGAACCTTCACCCGGCTCGACAGCGTCGGGGGTGAACGGTTCTACCGCACCGGCGACATCGCGCTCCTGCGTCGGGACGGCCGCTGCGAGTGGCTCGGCCGCCGCGACGGCCAGGTGAAGGTGCGCGGCTTCCGCATCGACCTGGGTGACGTGGAGTCGGCGCTGGCCGCGCATCCGGGCGTCGCGCTGGCCGCGGTCAAGACCTTCGACCAGGCCGGTCAAGTCGGCCTCGCCGCCTTTTACGTGCCGCGCGCTGGCGCAGCGCCGACTGCGGCGGATCTGCGCGACCATCTGCGCCAGATCCTGCCTTCCTACATGATCCCGGCGCAGTTTGCCCCCATCGCTCGGATGCCGCTGTCCACCAGCGGCAAGGTCGATCGCAAGGCGCTTCCGGCGGTCGAGCCGCAGGCACGCGAACCGCGGCTGCACGAGGCGCCGCAGGGCGAGGCAGAGCTTCGGCTCGCCGCCATTTGGTCCGAAATCCTGTCGGTTCCCGACATCGGCGTCACCGACGACTTCCAGGAACTGGGCGGCCACTCGCTGCTTGCCGCGCGCATGATGGGGCGGATCGCCGCGGAATTCGGCCAGCGGCTGCCGATCTCCACCCTGCTGCGCGCGCCGACGATCCGCACCATGGCGGCGATGCTCGAACGGGGAGAGGTGCCCGGCGGCGTTCCCGACACGGTGATGATCCAGGACGGGGTCGGGCCGCCGCTGTTCTGGATTGATGCGGTGCCCAACCTCAGGCCCGGCTATTACCGCGCGATGGCGGCGGCGGTCGGCACCGGCCAGGCGATCGTTGGCCTGCCCATCGACCTCGACCGCTACGACGGCTTGCGCGGCGACGTGACGGTGCTCGACATCGCCCGCGACGTTGCGGCCCGCATCCAGGCGCATCCCTACGCCGAACCCTTCATGCTCGGCGGCTGGTGCAATGGCGGCATCCTCGCCTACGCAGTGGCTGCCGAGCTGGAGCGGCGCGGTGCGGAGGTGTCGCTGCTGGTGCTGCTCGATACGTCCAATCCGGCGCGCTATCGCACCGCCGCCGCACGCGTGCGCCACCAGGTCGCACAGCTCGCCACCCTGCCGATCGGGTGCAAGATGCCGTTCGCCATGGAGACGCTGCGCGGCTACGCATCGCGCTTCCGGCGGCGGCACATCCCTGCCCGGACCGAGACGGGCGAGCTGCTCGACCTCAACGACCGCTTCATGCGCCTTGTGAAGGACTATGATCCGGTCCCCTTTGCCGGCAGGATGACGCTGTTCCAGCCGCGCGAGGGCAAGATCGACTATGCGCCCGGCTGGCGCGACCTGGTCGCCGATCTGCGCGTAGAGGACGTGCCGGGCGGCCATGTGTCGGTGCTCGATACCCCGCATGTCGCCACGCTGGGACGGCGCATCGCCGCCCATATCCAGCACGTGCGCCGCCGGACGGCGGAGCGGGCGACCGCATGATGGCCGCAGCGGCGACGGTGGAGCTGGTCCGCGTCGACCTGGATGCGGTGCTGCCGGAGGTGCTGACCGCCCTTACCACTGCGGGGGAACGCGAGGAGGCGGCGCGCCGGCGCAACCCTGCCGATGCGCGCCGCTTCCTTGCGCGGCGGGCGGCGATGCGGGCCAATCTCGCGCGGTTGCTGCGGCGACCGGCACGGGAGATCGCGCTCGCCCGCGATCCGCTCGGCCGGCCGCAGGTGCCCGGCAGCGGTATCCACGTCAGCCAGTCCTCGCGTGGCGGCGTGATGATCGCTGCCTTCAGCACCGATCGCCCGGTCGGCTGCGACGTAGAGGAGGTCCGCGGCGATGTCGACGTGGATGCCGTCGCAGAACTCTGCCTGGGTCCGGCCGAACGCCGCATGCTGCGCACCGTCCCTCTCCCGCTTCGCCCGCGCCTGTTCTACGACTGCTGGACGCGCAAGGAAGCCTTTCTGAAGGCCATCGGCACCGGCATGATCGTCGACATGGCCAGCTTCGAAACCACCCGCCGTGCGGGCCCTGCCACCCGCTGGGGCAGGGTCGACTGGGCGTCCGAGAGCTGGAGCCCGCTGGCCGGCTTCGCTGCGGCGGTGGTTGCGCGCGGCACCGACTGGCGCCTGCAGCACTGCCCGGACGTGACGATGCTAGGCTTCGGCCTTGCGGCATGAGGCAAAGGCGCTGCGATACGCCGCCCCCGCGGGCTTGAGCGCACTGCCGCTCAGCTTGCCCTGAAACGTCGAGTCCGAATTCCAATAGCCTTGATAGAGCGGCCGGGTGTGGTCGAACCAGGCGGCTACCTCTGCGACATAGGGTCCGGCCCCGGGTGCCATCACCCCCCATTCGGCATAGGCGGTCGGCTTGTCATGCGCCGCCGCGAACGTCTCGAGCCAGCGGAAGCCATAGGGCCGCTCGAGGTTGTACACCCACGCCAGCCGCGCATCCTGCGGCAGCCAGCGCGTGTCGTAATAGGCGTCGATCCCGATCACGTCGACGACATCATCGCCGGGATAGGAATGCGCCGGATCCTCTTCCCCGCCGATGTTGGGCACCCATTCGAAGCGGAAACGCGGCGACACCGAGCGGAACGCGGCGACGAACCCGCGAAAGGCGGCGATATATTCGCGCTCGCGCCCCCGCGACGCCCAGGGGAAGAAGTCGGCGTTGAACTCCCATCCGGTCCGGATCGGGATGGTCGCGTCCCCTGGCGTGCCGGCCAGGATC
The DNA here is from genome assembly GCF_020707215.1 of Sphingomonas sp. PL-96. GTDB lineage: Bacteria > Pseudomonadota > Alphaproteobacteria > Sphingomonadales > Sphingomonadaceae > Sphingomonas. Next base: position 105,355 of record NZ_JAJFET010000001.1, on the reverse strand, counting down.
TCGCGCGCCGCTCGCACATAGCGGGGGGCGTACCGGCCCCGGCCCGCCTCCGCCAGCGAGGCCCCCAGCGGGATCAGCGGGATCGTCCAGTAGAGCCGCCGCTGCGTGCCCCGCCAGCGGTTCAGCTGGAACCCGACCGACCCCGACCAGTCGGCCCAGTCGGCCTGCCCGGTATGGACCGCCACCCCGTCCACCGGGCAGCCCAGCCAGTGCTCGAACTGCCGCAGTTCCGCGGGGTCATTGCCGACATGCACCACCAGCGCGGTTTCGCCCTCCCCCGGCGGCACGCGCAGCGCGACGCCGGCGGTGGCAACAAGTATCGCAAGCGCGACGCCGATCTTCCCCAGCGACATCCTCGTCTCCCGTCGGTTTTTGGCACCATGGCCAAGCCTGCGGGCCCGCGCATCGGTAATCGGGCCGACTAGGAGGCGTTCCGGCGCTCCGCCATGGTGGCTGCAGACAAGGGGTTTGAGGAGCGGTGGGATGCGGGGCGGGTTCAGGCTGTCGTCGATGCGCGTCCTCTATGTGACGCGCGTCTACCCCTATCGCCCGGTGTTCGGGGGAGAGATCGCCTATTCCCGCGGCGTCCTGGAATCGCTCAGCCACGCCTGCGACCTGACCGTGCTCGCCACCACCAACGGCGAAAGGCCGGTGGGCATTCTCGAGGAGAACGGCGTACGCTGGCGGCTGGTGCCCCAGTCGCGCCGGCCGCAGGCGCTGTCGCTGTTCACCGGCATGCCCAACATCATGTGGCGCAACGCGACCCCTGCCTATCACCAGGCGCTGGCCGAGCTGCTGCGCGAGCCGTTCGACGCGGTGGTGCTGGACCACATCGCCTCCGTTCACGCGCTGCCGCAGCTCGCTGCCTGGCGCGACGCCCATCCGGACGCCTGCCTCCTCTACCTCTCGCACGAGCATGAGCGCACCACCCGGACCGAGAAATACGCAAGCTATGCCGGTGGCAATCCGCTTCGGACGGTCGCGATGCGGCTCGATGGCTGGAAGGTCGGCCGCTGGGAAGACGATGTCGTGCGCTGCGCCGATATCGTCAGCCTGATCAACCCGCACGAGCGCAGCCTGTTCGAGGCCAATGTCGGCGCACGACGCTATATCACGACCCTGCCCGGCTACGACGGCACGCGGCGTCCGGTGCGGCGCATCACCGCGGACACTCCGTTGCGCATCGCGCTGCTGGGCGGGCGCGGCCCGATCCACAAGCGCAACATCCTACGCGACTGGCTCGATGCCTGCGCAGGGCCGATGGCGGAAGCCGGCATCGAAATGGACGTGGTCGGCAACATCGATCCGGAGTTCCGCGCGGCCCTCACGCGGCGGCACCCCTCGATCCACTTCTCCGGCTTTGTCGAGGATCTCGACGCGCATCTGCAGGGCGCGCGGCTGGGCGTAGTGCCAGACACGGTCGGGCGCGGGGTCAAGGTGCGGCTGACCAGCTACATCTTCTCGCGCCTGCCGATGGCGGGGATCGCCGGCGCGATCGACGGCTTGCCGCTCCGTCCCGGCATCGACTTCGTGGAGGCGCCGGACCTCGCCTCCCTGACGCAGACCTGCATACGGCTGGTCCACGACGTCGATCGGCTCAACCGCCTGCAGGAAAACGCCTTTGCCGCCTGCGACGGCCGCTTCGACTGGCGCACCCGCGGCGCCGACATCGTCGAGGCATTCCACGAGCACCGGCGGCAGCGAATGGCGATGCCGGCAGCAGCGTCGATGGCGGCGACTCGGCTGGAGGCTCCGGTGCTGGGCGGGGGGCTGGCATGATCCCGCTGGCGCTGCTGGCCGCGGCAGCCGTGACCGGCATGCTGTTCCTGTTCCCCTACACCCTCTATCCGCTCGCGCTCGGCCTCGCGCCGCGCCGACCACTCCGGCTGCGCGCGCGGCGTGCGCCCACCGCTACGCTGCTGTTCTGCGCCTATAACGAAGCCGCCTCGATCCCGGCGAAGCTCGCCAACCTGCGCGCGATCCGGGACGTCTGGCCGACGATGCGCTTTCGCTGCTTCGTCGACCAGAGCAGCGACGACACGCTGGCGTTGCTGCGCGCCGCGTCCGATCTGGTGGAGGTGGATACCGTGGGCGAACGCGTGGGCAAGGCGACGGGCATGCGCCGCCTCGTCGCCGCCTCGGACACCGACATCCTGATCTTTACCGATGCCAACGTCCTGCTGGAGCCGCGCTGCGTGCCCCGGCTGCTGGCCTATTTCTCCGACCCGGAGGTCGGCGGCATCTGCGGCACACTCCACTACACCAACCCGGATGCGAGCGAGGCGACCGTCACCTCCTCGGCCTATTGGCGGCTGGAGGAGCGGATCAAGGCACGCGAATCCGCCAGCGGCTCGACCATAGGCGCCGACGGCTCGATCTTCGCCACCCGACGCCTCCTCTATCCCGACGTGCCCGCCGACCTGCTCGACGACTTCATCGTGTCGATGACGGTCGTGCTGCGCGGCCTGCGGCTGGTGAGCGCGCCCGACGTCCACGCCTATGAAACCGCCGTTTTGGAAGGCGCGGACGAGTTCCGCCGCCGCCGCCGCATCGCCTGCCGCGCCTATCGCACCCACCGCCACCTGCGCGGGCAGCTCCTGTCCATGTCCTGGCTGGACATCGCCAAATACGCCTCACACAAGCTGATCCGCTGGTACGGCATCTGGCTCGCGCTCGCCTCGCTGCTGTTTGCCGGCCTTGCCGCCATCGCATACCTGGGACTGGCACTCGGGCTCCCGCTGGTCGCCATCGTTGGAGCAGCATGCATCCTGGCTGCCCGCCTGCCGCTCGCCCCGGTCCGCACGGCGCGGGAGGCGCTGCGGCAATTCTGGGCGACCGGACTCGGCATGGTCGATGCGTGGCGCGGCCGGACCTACCAGACCTGGAGCACGCCCGCCGCGCGCCCGCCCGTCGACCTGGCCATCGCGCCGGCGCCCCCGATCGCCGTCCCGCTTCGCACGTCCGCCGGGGCTTACCGATGATGCGGGGGCATCGGTAATCACGCCGACGTGACGCCCACCCGCTGCGGCGCCATGATCGGCTGAGCCATCAACGCACGGGAATATGGGCATGCGCACGAGGTGGGCCGGACTGGCAATCGCACTCCTTCTCGCTGCCAGCCCTGGTGCTGCGCAGCTTGCTGCGCCCGCTGGCGCAAGCTCCGCCGTTACCCCCGATTATCGGCTGGGTTCCGGGGACAAGCTGCGCATCTCGGTCTATGACGAAGAGGGAATGACCGGCGAGTATCAGGTCTCCGAACTCGGCATCATCTCCTTCCCGCTGATCGGCGACTATCCGGCCAGCGGCAAGACCGTGCCGCAGCTGCGCGCCGACCTCGAACACCGGCTCGGCAACGGCCTGCTCAACGATCCCAAGGTCTCGGCCGAAGTGATCGCGTTTCGCCCCTTCTATATCCTGGGAGAGGTCACCAAGCCGGGGATGTACCCCTATACCCCCGGCCTCACCCTCTACAGCGCAGTCGCGACCGCCCAGGGCTTCACCTACCGCGCCAACCAGCGCAAGGTCATGATCACGCGTGCGGGCGAGACCGAGGAGACCAAGGTCGAGGTTACCGCGGCGACCCGCATCCAGCCGGGCGACACCATCCGGATCCGCGAGAAGATCTTCTGATGCGCACGCCTGGACGGGCTACGCCGACGCAGGGCGTCGGCCTCGATCTGCTGCGGCTCGCGGCCGCGCTGCTCGTCACGGTCTACCACCTGACCTATCTGCAATGGGCCGATCCCCACCAGCGGGGCACGGCGGCCGCGGCGCCGTTCCTGGCCTATATGGGCTGGACGCCCTATGTCGACACGGGCTGGGTCGGTGTGCAGATCTTCTTTGTGATCAGCGGCTTCGTGATCGCCTACACCGCCAACGGCCGCAGCCCCTCGGCCTTTGTGCGCAGCCGCATCCTCCGGCTCGTTCCCGGCATCTGGATCTGCGCGACCCTCTCGCTGTTTGCCCTCCTGCTCGCCGGCATGCCGCTTGGCGAGACGGTGCAGCGCTACCTCCTGTCGCTGGTCGTCTTTCCGACCGGCCCCTGGGTGGCGGGGAGCTATTGGACACTGCCGATCGAGATCCTGTTCTACGCGCTGATCTTCCTGGTCCTGTGCCGCAACCGGTTCGACCGGCTCGAACGCGTCGTGCTCGTGCTCGGCGGCCTGTCGCTCGCGCTCTGGGCTGCAGTGCTCATGGCGCCTTCCGGCGCGGCCGGAGAGGTCGTTACGCGCCTCGCCATCCATCGCCTGCCCAAGCAGCTGCTGCTCCAGCACGGCTGCTTCTTTGCGGTCGGCGTGCTGGTCTGGATCCTGCGCGAAAAGGGTGCGAGTTCCCGCCGCCTCCTCGCACTCGCGCTGTTCGTCGGCGCCTGCCTGGTGCAGATCCGCAACGAAGCCCGCCACGCCGCGGCCTGGGCAAGCGTGCCGATGAGCGCCACGCCCGCCCTGCTGACGTTTGCCGTCGCGCTCGCATGCATCGCCGCTTCGCTCCGATGGAATGCCGCCGCGCACGCACTGCTCGGGCCACGCGCGGCGGCGGTGCGGGCGCTTGGGCTGATGACCTATCCGGTCTACCTCCTCCACCTTCCGTTCGGCGTTCCGCTCAGCACCTGGCAGCTTGCGGCCGGCGTGCCGCCTGCGCTCGCGCTGCTGGTTTCGGTGCTGGCAGTGGCCGCCCTCTCCTGGATCGTCGCCATGCGCATCGAACCGCTGGCTCGCGCCTGGCTCAAACCCAGGCTCGACCTGCTCGATCAGCGCATCACGCCCCGGTGGCCGTGGGCTGGACGCCCCACTCGCCCGCTCGTCTCCCCGCAAGCCCCGATCCTGAGCACGCCAGCCACGCTCGCCGTGCCCCAGGGCGCACAGGGAGCATAGCGCCCGTCACGGCGCGCCGCCCCCTCGCGCTTCCTCCACGATCCACTCCCGGAAACGCGCCAGCGCAGGGCTCTCCGCCCCTTGCGCGCGCACCAGATAATAGGCGTCGTCGCTGGTGAGCGGGATTTCGAGCGGAGACACCAGGCTGCCGCTTTCCAGCTCCGGACCGATCAGGAAGCTCGGCACCAACGCCGCCCCCGCGCCTGCCGCCGCCGCCTGCGCCAGCATCAGGAAGTGCTCGAAGCTGGGCCCCGCCGGCACCGGCGGCGCCTCGACGCCTGCTACCCGCAGCCACTGGTCCCAGGCGCCCCGGCGCGAGCTCTGGAACAGCAGCGGCCTGCCCAGGAAATCCTCCGGCGCACGGATCGGGTTCTGTGCCAGCCAGGCGGGTGCACACACGGGAATGGCCGCCTCCCGGAACAGCAGGTCGTGCGCCATGCCCGGCCACTCCGGCCGGCCGAAGTCGATCGCCGCATCGAACCGCTCGTCTGCCATCCCCAGTGGATCGGTGCGCGCGGCCAGGTTCACCACCAGCTCCGGATGGCGCGCGGTCAGTCGCGGCAACCGCGGCGCCAGCCAGCGCATGCCGAAGCTCGGCAGCGTCGCGATGTCGAGCGTGTTGGTCGGCCGCCCGCCCGCGACTCGCGCCGTCGCCCGGCGGATGCGGTCGAGCGCCGGCGCGACTTCGGCCGCATAGGCACGCCCTTGCGCGTTCAGCGTCACCCGCCGGCCCACCCGGTCGAACAACGGCGCCTGCACCCAATCCTCCAGCAGCGCGATCTGGCGGCTGACCGCGCTCTGCGTCAGCCCCACCGCCTTGCCGGCGCGGGAAAAGCCGCCAAGCCGGGCTGCCGCCGCAAAGCTGTTGAGCGCGGCCATGGGCGGCAGCAGCCGGCGCCCGCCTTCATTCCCGTCTGGCATCAGCACATGACTCCTTTGCGGTTGCGCTAGCACGCCGCCCGCCTAGATTCGCCTGCCGGTTCGAAGCGAGGGACGTTGATGCGCATTCAGAATGACACGGTGCTGGCGCGGCTGGTCCGCAGCATGCTGGGCAACCGTACCGAACAGGCATTCGACACGCTGGTCGTCCCCGCAGAGCTTGCCGAGGTGACCGGCGACCGAGTGCCGCGCGCGGTCTTTGCGATGGCGCTTGCCGCCGTGCTGTTCGACGACCTGCTCGCCCGCGTGCCGAGCGGCGCGCGCTATGTCGCCGATCGCCGCGCGGCCGGCGAACGCATCCTGTTCGACCATGGCGCGCTGCGCACGATCCGCTTTCCGCAAGGGCCGACCGGCGCACTGCCTGCGGGTCAGGACGCCTTTGCCCGCATCCTCGAACCCCTGGGCTACGCCGTCGCCAGCCTCTACCCGCTGCCCGCGCTCAAGATGACCGGCCACGCCTATTGCCACCGCGACCTGCCGGAGGCGATCCCGCAGTATTTCGTGAGCGAGCTGCACGTCGACCGCTTCGACGCCACCTTCGCCAGCGCTGCCGCGCGCGTGTTCGGCAGCTCTCGCGATCCGCTCACCCCCGCCGATGCCGCGGTGCTCGACGGCTTCGCTCGCGACGGTGCCGTCGCCTATGCCGATGCGGAGGCCGCCCTTCCCCGCATCGCCGCCGCGTTCGACCGCCAGCACGATGCACCGGCCGTCGCCGACTATGAAACGCTGCTCGCCCAGTCGGGCGAGGCCGCGTGGATCGCGACCGAGGGCAACGCCTTCAACCACGCGACCGACCGCGTCACCGATGTCGAGGCGCTGTCCGACCGGCTTCGCGACTGCGGCTGGCCGATCAAGGAGCGCGTGGAAATCTCCGGCAGCGGCCGCGTGCGCCAGACCGCGTTCCGCGCGGATCCGGTCGAGCGCAGCTTCGTCGACGCGCAAGGCGAGGAAGTCCGCCGCAGCGTTCCCGGCTCCTTTTACGAGTTCATCACTCGCCACCCGAAAGACGACGGCACCCTCGACCTCGCCTTCGACAGCGCCAATGCGACCGGCATCTTCGCCATGACTCGCGCGGTATGAACCCGGCGCTGGCCGGGGCACTGGCGGACGCGGTCGGCCCGGCGAACCTGCTGACCGATCCCAACGAGCTTGCCGGCTATGCGAGCGACGGCCGCGGCGTCACCGGCCGGCCGCTCGGCGTCGTGCGCCCGTCCTCCGCCGGAGAAGTCGCCGCCGTGCTCCGCGCCGCCCATGCCGCGGGCGTGCGGGTGGTGCCGCAGGGCGCGCGCACCGGCCTCGTCGCCGCCGCCATCCCGGGCGAGGACGCACAACTGCTGCTCCTCAACCTCGATCGCCTGTCGCGCGCGCCCGCGATCGATCCGGTCAACCGCACGGCCGAGGTCGATGCCGGCGTGCGCCTCTCCACGCTCAACGCCGCGGCCGCACCGCACCAGCTGAGCTTTCCGATCGACCTTGGCGCCGACCCGTCGATCGGCGGCATGATCGCCGCGAACACCGGCGGCGCCCGGCTGCTGCGCTATGGCGACGTCCGCCGCAACCTCCTCGCGCTCGAACTCGTCACCTCCGAGGCCGAGCCGCGCCTGCTTCAGCTCGGCGCGCCGTTGTGGAAGAACAACACCGGCATCGACCTCAAGCAGCTGCTCGTCGGCAGCTCCGGCTCGCTCGGCGTCGTCACCCGCGCCACCCTCGCGCTCTCGCCGCTTCCCGCCGCCCGCGTCACCGCCATGCTCGCCCTCGACGCCGACGAAAGCGCGGTCGAGCTGCTGCTCGCGCTCGAAGCCAGCTTCGGCACGCTGCTCACCGCATTTGAGGGGATTTCCGCGCCTGCGCTCTCGGCCGCGCTCACCCACGTTCCCCGGCTGCGCGCTCCCTTCGCCGGCACGCTGCCGGCCTATGCCGTGCTGATCGAGCTTTCCGCGGGCGCCGCGATCGAAGCGGATTGGTTGGAGGAACGCCTAGGCGACACCCTCGCCCCCTGGATGGAGCGCGGCACCGTGGTCGATGCGGTGCTCGACCGTGGCGACGCGCTCTGGGCGATCCGCCACGCGGTGCCGGAGGGGCTGCGCGCCTCGGGCAAGGTCGTCGCCTGCGACATCGCGCTCCGCCGCGGCGACGTCATGCGCTTCCGCCGTGACGTCGCCGCCCGCGTGAAAGCGGTCGCCCCCCAGCTCCGCCTCCACGACTTCGGCCATGTCGGCGACGGCGGGTTGCACTTCAACCTGGTGTGGCCGCCCGACGCCGGCCCCTTCGACGCGACCGTCGCCGAGGCCGCCCGGGCCACCGTCTTCCGCGCGGTGGTCGAGGATTACGGCGGCAGCTTCAGCGCCGAACATGGCATCGGCCCGTCCAACGCCGCCTGGTACACCGAACTGGTGCCGGAGCCCCTCCGCCACCTCGCGGGCGCAGTCCAGCGCCTCCTCGCCCCCGTGCCCGTCGGCCGGGTGGACTTCCACGACCCCATTTCAGGAGACCGGGCATGACTGTGTTCCGCTCGCTCGATCCCGCCACCGGCACTCCCGTCTGGGAAGGCACCGCCGCCGGCCCGCAGGATTGCGCCACCGCTGTCGCCCGCGCCCGCGCCGCGCTCCCCGCCTGGCGCAACGCGCCGCTCGCCGAGCGCATTGCCGTCGCCCGCCGCTATGCCGAGCTGCTGGAGGAACACCGCGAGGCGTTCGCCGCGCTGATCTCGCGCGAGACCGGCAAGCTGCTGTGGGAAACCCGCGCGGAAGTCGGCTCGATGGCCGGCAAGGTCGCCGTCTCGATCGCCGCCCAGGCCGAACGCGCCGGTGAGCGGTCGAGCGACACCGCCTTCGGCCGCGCCGTGCTGCGGCATCGCGGCCATGGCGTAATGGCGGTGCTCGGTCCCTACAACTTCCCCGGCCATCTTCCCAACGGCCACATCGTGCCCGCACTGCTCGCGGGCAACACGGTGGTATTCAAGCCGTCGGAAATCACCCCCGCGGTCGGCGCGCACATGGTCGCGCTATGGGAGCAGGCGGGGCTGCCCGCCGGCGTTCTCAACCTCGTGCAGGGCGGGCGCGAAACCGGCGAAGCACTGGTCGCCTGCGACATCGACGGGCTGCTCTTCACCGGCTCGGCCGGTGCGGGCGCGGCCCTCAAGCGCGCCACCCTCGACCGCCCCCACCTGATCCTCGCGCTCGAACTCGGCGGCAACAACCCGCTGATCGTCTGGGATTCGCCGGAGGAAGCCGCCTCGATCATCGTCCACTCCGCGTTCGTCACCACTGGCCAGCGCTGCTCCTGTGCGCGCCGGCTGATCGTGCCGGCGGGGGCGATGGGCGACGCGATCGTCGACGCGCTCGACGCGCTCACCGCCCGCATCCGCGTTGCCGCCTGGGACGAGCCGGGCGACGCGTTCATGGGCCCGCTCGTCTCCACCGCCGCGGCCAGGGGCGCGCACACCGCGGTCCAGGGCCTGGTCGCTGCCGGTGCCCGCACCATCCGCGCGTTCGAAGGGGTCGCCGGGCGCAGCGACGCCTTCGTCACCCCCGCCATCCTCGACGTGACCGGCATCCCCGTGCCGGATGCGGAGGTGTTCGCCCCCGTGCTCCAGGTGACGCGCGTGAGCGATTTCGCCGCCGCGGTCCATGCCGCCAATGCCACGGCCTTCGGCCTGTCCGCCGGCCTGGTAAGCAGCGATCCCGACCAGTGGCAGGCGTTCCTCGACGCGTCGCGCGCCGGCATCGTCAACCGCAATCGCCCGACCACGGGTGCAGCCGCCAACATGCCGTTCGGCGGCCTGGGCGCCTCGGGCAACCACCGCCCCAGCGCCTATTATGCGGCCGACTACTGCGCCTATCCGATCGGCAGCTTCGAGGCCGACGCGCCCGCCGCGCTGCCGGTCCCCGGCGCCTGAGGAACGCGACCACGCCGCACACCGTTGTTTGTTCAATCGCAATGGTTGCACAACCATTGTCAGTGCACGGTACCCAGGTCCGAAAAAGGGACTCGGGGTCGGACGCGGGCGTTGCGAGCATCGTTGATCGCCACTCCGCCTCCGCACGGAAGGAGCAAACAATGTACGACGCGTACGACAAACAGAAGAAGCTGCATTTCGACGTCATCAACGTCGGTTTGCGCGCTCAGGCGACGGCGGTCGGCCTGGTCCAGCTCTGCAAGGAACTGCGCGACGCCAATGTGCTGAGCGAGGCCGCGGTGGACCGCATCAAGGACGCCATCGCCTGCGAGGTGTCGATCAACCCGCCGCGCGGCAGCACCCGCGATCGCTATCGCCACGACGTCCTGGAGCGCCTCGACCAGCTGTTCGCGGGCGAAAAGGAAGTCGGCCCGGCAGAAGCGCTCGCCTTCGGCGCCCAGCCATAAAGCCGAAGTCGCTCGGCCGCCTCACTCCCGGGGCGGGCTTGCCGACGTCCCGGATGCTGGCACCGGTTCGCCAGCATCCGGTGTCCGGCCGGAGCGCTGCTCGGTCAGGATCTGCCAGCCGGTGATGAACAGCGCGCCGGCCAGCGGCCCGACGACGATGCCGCTCAACCCCACCAGGTCGATGCCGCCCAGCGTCGTCACCAGCACCAGCCAGTCGGGAATGCCGGTGTCGCGGCCGACCAGCATCGGCCGCAGGATATTGTCCGCCAGCCCGATCACCAGCACGCCTGAGGCGATGACGACGATGCCCTGCCAGATGGCACCCGTCGCCAGCAGATAGATTGCGACCGGCCCCCAGATGATTGCCGGCCCGACCGCCGGCAGCAGCGCCGCGATCGCCATCAACATGCCCCACAGCAGGGCCGCCGGCAGCCCGACGATCCAGAAGGTGATTGCCCCCAGCGCTCCCTGGACGAGCGCGACGACGCCCGACCCCTTGATCGTCGCGCGCACGACCGAGACGAACTTGTCGCTGAGCCGGTGGGCGACCTCCGACTGGAGCGGCAGCGCACGAACCACCGCCGGCCCGATCCGCTCGCCGTCGCGCAGTAGGAAATAGGTGACATAGAGCCCCACGCCGAACGCCAGCAGGAACGCCGCCGCATTTGCGCCGATCGAAAAGGCCCGCGATGCCAGCATGCTCGCGCTGCTGCTGAGCGCCTGCGAAATGCGCGCCTGCGCGCGCTCGAAGCTGCCATAGCCCGAACTGTCGAGCATATCCTGAAGCCGCTCGGGCAGCGCGTCGTGCACCTGTTGGAAATAGACCGCGAAGTTGATCTGACCGCTCCGGATCTGGCCATAGACGCCGGCCGCCTGGTCCACGACCAGGCTGGCGACGATCACCGCCGGGATCACCACCGCCACCGTGATGATGAGTAGCGTAACGGCCGCCGCACGGTTGCGATGGTCCGGCCAGCGGGCGAGCAATCGCTGGAACAGCGGCTGGAACAACAGCGCAGCCAGCGCGGCCCAGAGCAGCGCCCCGATGAAGCTCGACACCACCAGCGTCAGGCTGATCGTGATCAGCGCCAGGAACAGGATAAGCCCGCCGTTCTCGACACGCTCGCGGCGGATGCTCATGGGCCTTGTCTCTCCGGTTCGAATAGGATGGGTATCGCACCGCACGGGCGGCAGGTCATTTGGCCGACGATAGGCGCTGCCTGCAACCCGTCGGCTGACTGCAACACGCTGCAAGGTACCAGCCCTTCCGTTCGCCCCTTCCAGCAACGATCAGGGGACATCCGGGGACCATCAGGATAGCAGGAACGGCTCGCGGGCGATGCCGTTCCTGGCCCGTGTTCTTTGCGCAACCGCTTTCCTAATTCGAACCCATATGGTTCACCATCCACCTTGCACAGGAGGATGGCATGACGATCGATACGTTGATCGAAGAAGTGATCGCCCGCGAGGGCGGGTTCGTGGACCATGCGGCGGATCGCGGCGGGCCGACCCGCTGGGGCGTGACGGAGGCGGTGGCCCGCGCCAACGGTTATGACGGCCCGATGCGCACCCTGCCGCGCAGCGTCGCCGCCGATCTCCACCGCCGGCTCTATTGGGAGCGGCCCGGCTTCGCCCAGGTTGCCGCCCGCGCCCCGGACCTGGCAGCCGAGCTGTTCGACACCGGCATCAACATGGGGCCGGCGGTCGCGGCCGGCTTCCTCCAGCGCGCGCTCAACGCGCTTAACCGCGGCGCCAGCGACTATGCCGATCTGCGCGTGGACGGCGCGATCGGCTCGGTCACGCTCGCGGCGCTCGACGCCTTTCGCGCCAGCCGCGGGACGCTCGGCGAAGCGGTGCTGGTGAAGGCTTGCGACGCGCTGCAGGGCGCGCGCTACCTCGACCTTGCCGAGCAGCGGCCGGCCAACGAGGCATTTCTCTACGGCTGGCTCGCCAACCGGCTGGGCTGATCCTGCCTCAACTTCCTCAACTTCCACCGTCCGAACCCCGCACAAAGGACAGTCCCATGCGCATCATCGACGGCGTGATCGGCCCCATCGCCGGGCTGCTCGACCGCATCATTCCCGACGCCAAGGCCCGCGACGCGGCCAAGCTGGAACTGCTCAAGCTCGACAACATGCGCGAACTGGAGGCCTCCCGCATCCAGCTCTCCGCCATCGTTGCCGAGGCGCAATCCGAAGACAGCTGGACCAGCCGCGCCCGGCCCAGCTTCCTCTATGTCATGTACGCGCTGCTGCTGTGGTCAATCCCGATGGGGATCCTGTCGGCCTTCCAGCCCGCGCTTGCCGATGCAGTCGCACGCGGCATGACCAATTATCTGCGCGGCATTCCAGAAGAGCTCTACGCCCTCTTCGGCACCGGCTACCTCGGCTACACGGCGGCGCGCGCCTGGGGCAAGGCCAAGGGGACGGAGCGCTGACCCCCACGCCTCCCTGTTCTTCTTCGGACCCCGGCGCAGACCGGGGCCGGGCCCCCCCATGCAACCGCAGCGATCCTGACGCTGGCGCTGGCGGGCGCCGGCCGCGCCAGGAACTGCGCACCCGAAACGATCCTGCGCCGCCCGGATTGCAACCCCGCCACGCGCCCCCCACATGCCGGCCATGAGCAAAGACATGGTGTGGCACGGCACCACAATCCTCTCCGTGCGCAAGAACGGCCGCGTCGTCATCGCAGGCGATGGCCAGGTCTCCCAGGGCCCGACGGTGATGAAGCCCAACGCCCGCAAGGTGCGCCCGCTGGGCGACGGCAGCGTGATCGCAGGCTTCGCCGGTGCGACCGCCGACGCTTTTACCCTGTTCGAGCGGCTGGAGGCCAAGCTCGAGCGGCACCAGGGCCAGCTGCTGCGCGCCGCGGTCGAGCTCGCCAAGGACTGGCGCACGGACAAGTTCCTGCGCAACCTGGAGGCGATGCTGATCGTCGCCGACAAGGAAGTGACCCTGGTGGTGACGGGCAACGGCGACGTGCTGGAGCCGGAAGGCGGCATCGCCGCGATCGGTTCGGGCGGCAACTTCGCCCTCGCCGCCGCACGTGCGCTCGACGAATATGAGCAGGATGCCGAGACGGTCTGCCGCAAGGCGATGAAGATCGCCGGCGAGCTGTGCGTCTACACCAACGACCGGCTGACGGTGGAAAGCCTGCCAACGGCGTAACCCTTCTCCCCTTCCTGCAAGGGAGGGGCCGGGGGTGGGTACGAGCCAAAGGCGAGCCCCGCCCTCACCAACACCGCACCGGCCGAGGCATTTCCTCCCGGCGCACCAACCCACCTCCTCCCTTCAAGGAGGGGAAACGAAGCGAACCCATGAACGACAATCTCACCCCCAAGGCGATCGTCGCCGCGCTCGACGCGCACATCATCGGGCAAAAGGATGCCAAGCGGGCCGTCGCCGTCGCGATGCGCAACCGCTGGCGCCGCCAGCAGCTCGCGCCCGAGCTGCGCGACGAGGTTTCCCCGAAGAACATCCTGATGATCGGCCCGACCGGCTGCGGCAAGACCGAGATCAGCCGCCGCCTCGCCAAGCTCGCCGACGCGCCCTTCGTGAAGGTCGAGGCGACCAAGTTCACCGAGGTCGGCTATGTCGGCCGCGACGTCGAGCAGATCGCCCGCGACCTCGTCGAGGAAGCGATCCGGCTCGAAAAGGAACGCCGCCGCCTGGCCGTGAAGGACAAGGCGGAGGAAGCCGCCATGTCCCGCCTGCTCGATGCCCTCACCGGCAAGGGCGCCAGCGAGGCGACCCGCGAGGCATTCCGCCAGCGCATGGCCGACGGGCACCTCAACGACAAGGAAATCGAGATCGAGCTGGAGGCGCAGCCCTCGATGCCGTTCGAGATTCCCGGCGGCGCGCCGCAGATGATCAACCTGTCCGAGATGATGGGCAAGGCGTTCGGCGGCGGCCAGATGAAGCGCCGCAAGCTGACCGTGCCGGCTGCCTGGGAAAAGCTCGTCGAGGAAGAGGCCGACAAGCGCCTCGACCAGGACGAGGTCAGCCGCGTGGCGCTGGCAGACGCAGAGGCCAACGGCATCGTGTTTCTGGACGAGATCGACAAGATCGCCGTCTCCGACGTGCGCGGCGGCTCCGTCAGCCGCGAGGGCGTGCAGCGCGACCTGCTGCCGCTGATCGAGGGCACCACGGTTGCGACCAAGTACGGGCCGATGAAGACCGACCACATCCTCTTCATCGCCTCGGGCGCCTTCCACGTCGCCAAGCCAAGCGACCTGCTGCCCGAACTCCAGGGCCGCCTGCCGATCCGGGTAGAGCTCAAGGGCCTGACCGAGGATGATTTCGTCGCGATCCTTTCCGACACTAAGGCGTCGCTGCCGCAGCAGTACAAGGCGCTGATCGGCACCGAGGGCGTGACGGTGGACTTCACTCCAGACGCAATCCGTGCCGTCGCCCGCATCGCTGCGGAAGTGAACGGCGAGGTCGAGAACATCGGCGCCCGCCGCCTGCAGACGGTGATGGAAAAGCTGCTGGAGGAAGTCAGCTTCGACGCCGAGGATCGCCGCGGCGAGACGCTGGTGGTGGATGCTGCCTATGTCGACCGGCAGCTGGCCGGCGTCGCGCGCAACACCGACCTCAGCCGCTACGTGCTGTAAGCTGAGGCTCCAAAAACAGGCCCGTTCGTGCTGAGCAGGGGCTGAGCTCGTCGAAAATCCGTATCGACTGCGCTCAACGGCTACTCAGGACGAACGGTCTGCTTGCTACCTAGTTCTGCGGGTTCTTCTTATACTCGACGAACTCGCCGAAGCGGCAATAGGCCGAGGGAATACCTACGGTCCCGCCGCGCTGGACCAGCCGGAACCGGTCGTTCTTGCACAGGCCAGAGCCATAGACTTCGGCCACCACGATCTGGTCGCCGCGCAGCGATGGACAGTCGGGCGCGACGATGTTGCGGTAATAGGTGTTCGCCGTTGCGCGATAGAGCAGCGAGTCCCCGACGATCTGCGGGCCACCCGCCAGCTGCGGATCGACGCAGTTGAGCGTGCGGCCGGGCGTATAGCCCGCCAGCGTCTCGGCGAGTTCGCGCTCACCTGCGGCCTGGCGCTTGGCCTCGTCCGCGGCGGTGGCACAGCCGGCCAGCAGCGCGGTGGCTGCCAGCGTCAACGTCCAACGATGCATGCCTTCTCTCCTCTTGAGTCCGGCGCGCTTCGTCGGCGCGCTCTATCCGCGGTACCTGTCTTTCGCCTGGCGGCGCTCGGCAAGCTCCGCAATCGAGGACGCACGCAGGAAGGGATTGGTTGCGCGCTCCAGCCCGATCGTCGTCGGCACCGTCGCCTCGCCCGCCGCCCGCAGCCGGTCGACCTCCACCATGCGCTCGGCAATCGCGACGTTGCCAGGCTCGGCGGCCAGCGCATAGCGGCCGTTCGACTGGGTATATTCGTGGCCGCAGAACACTTGAGTCGCATCCGGCAGCGCCTCGAACCGGCGCATGGCCGCGTACATCTGCTCGGGCGTTCCCTCGAACAGCCGCCCCGCCCCCATTGCGAACAGCATGTCGCCGCTGAACAGCAGCGCGTCGTCGGCGAAGTGGAAGGCGATGTGCCCGGCGGTATGCGCCGGCACCTCCAGCACGGTCGCGACATGGTCGCCGACCCGCAGCGTGTCGCCCTCCGCGAGGCCATGGTCCAGCGTCGGGATCTTCGCCGCCTCCGCCGCCGGCGCGAAGACGGCCACGCCCGTCGCGTCCTTCAGCCCCGCGTTGCCGCCGGTGTGGTCACCGTGCCAGTGCGTGTTCCAGATCGCGGAAAGCGTCCACCCCCGCTCGGCAAGCGCTGCAAGCACGGGCGGCGCCTCCGCCGGGTCGACCACCACCGTCTCGCCAGAGGCGGGATCGTGGAGCAGCCAGACGTAGTTGTCCGACAGCGCCGGCAGCCGGACGACCTCGAGCGGAGACGCCGCCGCCGCCATTACCAGCGGCCCGTGTTCGGCATCGACGTCCAGGGCTCGGCCGGCGCCAGCGGGTCGCCCGCCTGGAGCAGCTCGATCGAGATGTTGTCGGGTGTGCGGATGAAAGCCATGTTGCCGTCGCGCGGCGGGCGGTTGATCGTGACACCCGCGTCCATCAGCCGCTGGCAGGTCTCGTAGATGTTCTCCACCCGATAGGCGAGGTGGCCGAAGTTGCGGCCCTCGCCATAGTCTTCGGGATCCCAATTGTAGGTGAGCTCCACCTCGGCCTCGGCACGCTGGCCAACGCCGTTGCTGTCTTCATCGGCGGCCAGGAAGATCAGCGTGAAGCGGCCCTGTTCATTTTCGATGCGGCGGGTTTCCGTCAGCCCCAGCACGTTGAAGAAGGCGATCGTCGCATCCGGATCGGTCACGCGGATCATGGTGTGCAGATACTTCATGGGGCAGGACTCTCGCTGGTCATCACGGCATGGTTGCATCGCGCCGGGGGCACGATAGGCTCCCACGCTATATGGGGCAGGAGGCGCGGATGGAAAGCATCGCGGCGAAGGATCGCGGCACGGTGCTGCTGGTGGTGGCGGCCATCCTGGCGATCGGCATGATCGTCGGCGGCTATCTGCTCGGCAACGGGCTGGTGCGGGCGCGCCATGCCGACCGTTCGGTGACGGTCCGGGGCCTGGCCGAGCGCGACGTCACCGCCGACCTTGCGGTGTGGACGCTCAATTACTCCAAGCAGGGCACCGATCTGGCGCAGGTGCAGGCGGAGATGGACCGCGACACCCAGAGCATCACCCGCTTCTTTGCCGCCCTGGGGTTTCCGGCCAACGCGCTGACCCCGGCCGGGGCGGGTGTCAGCCAGTCCCATCAGGATGGCGTGCCGCTGGTGACGATCACCCAGCGGCTGCAGTTGCGCACCACTGACATCACCCGTGCCCGCCAGGCGGTCGCCCGCCAGTTCGACCTCGTCCGCCAGGGGGTCGTCCTTCAGGAGGGCTCGGGCATCAGCTACAGCTTCACCAGGCTCAACGACATCAAGCCGCCGATGGTCGCAGAGGCGACCCGCGACGCCCGCGCCGCCGCCGAGCAGTTCGCCAAGGACAGCAACACCGGCGTCGGCGGCATCAAGAGCGCGACCCAGGGCTATTTCTCGGTCGAGGCCCGCGACGGCGAGCAGGCCGGCTACGGCGTCGCCGACACGCCGTTCAAGAAGGTGCGCGTGGTGACCACGGTGGACTTCTACCTGGAGTAAGGGGGTCGAACCACGACGGTTTGCCAAGGCCGGCTTCCGCTTCAACCGTCACCTGGCGAACGCCGGCATCCACCGGTCCACAAGCGTGAGTGGCGAGGTAGATCCCGGTTTTCGCCCCGGTAATGAGCGGGGCGGTAGCCGCGCCAAAAGACGGTCCTAAGCAGGCGATCCAACTTGCCGTCAGACCGCCGTTCGTTCAGCTTAAGGCTATGAGGATGGTTCGTCTGTGCTGGTTAGGGGTTCTGGGCCTAGCTGGCTGCAGCGAGGAGCCTCTTTGTTCATCCGAGGTGCTGCAGGTGGCGCGCGATCTTGCAAGTGATCGCTACGCCACGACCGAAGTGCGGAACTGCGGGACTACGACAGATTTTGTGACAGTCGTACGCATTGGCCGAGCGAGCCAGCCACAAACCGATGCAACGGAGGTCTTTGTCGCCGACGGTAACCATGGCACCGCGACTGAAGGTGAAGGGGGCGCAGTCTGGATAAACGTCATCTGGTCCGCGCCCGGCAAGTTGTCTGTCGCATATGCGTCGAAGGCTCGCATCTTCGAGCGCAAGCTCAGCGCGAAGGAAGCCTCTATCAGCTACAAGGCAAGCGATCCGGTATCGCTTCCCCCTGTGCCTTGAACATCCGTTTTCCGCTTCACCTCGCCTGAAGCAGCCCGGTGGCGAACCACCACCTCAAGCCGCTTCCACCCACGAACTACCGCCCTACGGCCCCGTCCCCGCCATCGCCGCCAGCGCGTCGCTCGCGGCCTGCGCCTGGGCGCTGCCGGGGGAGACGCGGACCGCCGCTTCCCAGGCGGTGCGCGCAGCGGCCGCGTTGCCCTCGACCGCGGCGATGTTGCCGGCCTCCAGCTGCACCGCCGCATCGTCCGACGACAGCGCCAGCGCGCGGCCGATGTCCTTGCGCGCGCGCAGCAGGTCGCCGGTGCGACGGGCCAGCGTGGCCGACAACAGCCAGGCGAGCGGATCGTCGCCGGCGAGCGTCAGCGCCCGGTCGAGATCAGCGCGCGCGTCGTTCTGCCGCCCGGCCGCGACCAGCGCGCGGGCGCGGTCGAGATGCGCCTCCCCCAGGTCGAGGCCGGTAAGCGTGCCGCCGATCAGCGCCGCGTCCAGCGCCGCCTGCGCCTTGGCCGCGTCCCCGGCCGCGAGCCAGGCATTGCCCGCCTGCGCCCAGAAGCCGCCCGAGCGCGCGTCCTTCCCCGCCTCGGCGGCGCGTGCGGCGCCCTCGAACGCGGTGGCTGCCGCGGCCCAATTTCCTGCCGTCACCTGTGCGATGCCGAGGCACTGCTGCGCCAGGAAGCCGCCGCCGGCCTGCTGCCACGCGGTCGCACCGCGGACCGCTGCGGCGGGATCGCGCCGCGCCTGGTCGATGCATTCGGCATAGCGGTCGCCGCTCCGGGGGGCGGGCGGACCGGCGGCGGGCGCAGTCTGGGCGAGGAGCAGCAGCGGCAGGAGCATCAGCGGATCACATCTTCGATGGCGCGCAGGATCAGGGCGATGTCCTGCGGGCGGGACAAGCGGTGGTCGCCGTCCTTTACCAGCCAGGTCTGCACCTCGGCTGAACGCAGCACACTCGCCAGGTGGACGGTGCGCTGGAACGGCACGTCCGTGTCCTGCTGGCCCTGGATCAGTCGCACCGGCACATCGACGGGGATGATGGCGTGCATCAGCCGGTTCGCCTCGCCCGAGCTCCAGAAGGCGCGGGTGGTGACGGTCGGCTGGTCCGAATAGGGCGAGGGCTTTTCCAGCCGCCCTTGCGTCAGCATCGTCATCTTTTCCTCAGGGGTGAAGCCCCAGTCGGTGAAGTCGGGCGCCGGCGCGATGCCGACCAGCCCCACCACCCGATCCGGCCGGTCGCGCGCGGCGAGCAGCATGATCCACCCGCCCATGGACGATCCGACCAGCACCACTGGGCCTTCGACGGCATGGTCGAGGATCGCCAGCGCATCGTCGCGCCACAGCGCCAGCGTCTGATCCTCGAACGCGCCGGGGCTCTGCCCGCAGCCGCCATAGTCGAAGCGGATAAACGCCCTCCCCTGCTCGCGCGCCCAAGCCTCGGTGGCGAGCGCCTTGCTGCCGGTCATGTCGGACGCATAGCCCGGCAGGAACACGATCGTGGGCCCGGTGCCGGGGGTGTGGTGGAAGGCGAGCGGACGCTCGGCAGGAGCAGCTTCAGTCATGATGCACCGCGGAAGTTGAGGAAGTTGAGGCAGGAAATTGGATCTTGGCGGCCGCGCCCGTGGCCGCATCAGCGGATCGGCGGAAGGTGCGAGGAAATGCCATAGCCGTCCCATGCCACGGCGGGAGGGCTGTAGGACAGCCCTTGTGCGCGAGCGGGGTTCGATGGGGGTGAAACGGTCGGCGGAAATGTCTGCAAACCCCCAGATGCGCTACCGACAGCAGCCGTCCGTTAGGCGCTTTCCCAACCCAGGTTCCTGAAGGGGAAGGCACCCGTTGCGCGTCGCGCTTCGGCCGCTAATCTCCTCCTGCGGAAATGAGCTTTGCCCTGAGCGGGCTTCCTCGTTGTGGGAGAGATGGTTTGTCGTGGTCTCGACTTGTTGTGCCTTCGCTTCTCGCAATCGGCATCGCTGGGGCAGCCTGCGGTCAGACCAGCAAGCCTCACACGGCACCCGCGGAAGAAGTCCTGCCGAAAAACGAACGCCCAGGCGTCTGGCAACCCACGCAAGGCGGAGTTCAGATACCGCTATGGTCCGCGAGCACACCTCTCGCCAAGCCTGACTCTGGCGACCGTCCGGAGGGGCTTGGGAACGGCACAGGTCTTGTTGGCGGGCGTAAATGGAATTGGGCGAGTTACGTCACCCGTCCCACCATGACCGTCTACCGACCAAAGGGCCGCAACAGCGGCGCTGCCTTGCTGGTCCTGCCGGGTGGTGGATTCACCGTCCTCGCGCTCGATCTGGAGGGCACGGAAATCTGCGATTGGGCGGTGCAGCAAGGAATGACTTGCGCCGTGTTGAAGTACCGCGTGCCGCAGATCTGGCCGAGGGCGAACGGAAAGCAACAGCGGCCCAAGGTGCTTTTGGGGCTGGAAGACGCACAGCGCGCTATGGGTCTATTGAGACAGCAGGCATCGTCGTATGGGATCAACCCCCATAAGATCGGCGTCATCGGCTTTTCGGCAGGCGCCTATCTCGCAGCGAATATGAGCAACACCGAAGAGCGCACCTATCCGCTCGCGGATGCGGCCGATCGCCAATCGCCACGGCCCGACTTCGCGATCGTCGCCTACACGGCCCGTATGCTGGATGACAGCAAGGGCAGGAACAGTCTCGAACTCAAGCCCTGGGTAACGATCAGCCCCAAAGCACCGCCGACCCTGATTCTTCACGCCATGAACGATCCCACGGATCCAGTTCGGCAGCCATTGGCCTACGCCCTGGCGCTCAGCGATGCAGGCGTACCAGTCGATATGCGTATCTATGCGAAAGGGGGTCACGCTTTCGGGATGCGACCAACCGCCGACCCGATCTCCCGCGAATGGCCGGAACAGGTCAAGCAATGGCTGCACAACCTCGGCATGCTGTAAGGACGAATGACGCTCAGGATCTGACGGCCGGTGGGGGGTAAGCGCCGACTGCCACTTTCCCGAGCCGTCACCGTCCTCGGAACGGCAGCCCGCCCGGTTTTTTGCCTCGCAGCGGCGGCCCTGCTGGCCGAGGTTGAGTCGCTCGGCGAAACGTCACAAGTCGAGCTCAACCTCCTTCGCGGGCCTCCAGCGCAGGATTGACGAAGATCTGTTCGATCGAGAGCGCGAACAGGTCGGCGATGCGGAAGGCGAGCGGGAGCGAGGGGTCGTAGCGGCCGGTCTCGATCGCGTTGACGCTCTGGCGGGAGACCTCCAGCCGCTCGGCCAGGTCGCCCTGGCTCCAGCCGCGCTCGGCACGCAGCACGCGCAGGCGGTTCTTCATGCCGGCTGGCCCGCAAAGCGGTCGCGCAGGCCCAGAAAACATTGGGCGGCACCATAGCTGAAGCACCAGATGGGGAACACCCACAAGCGGGGCATCGGGTCGATCGCGCCGCTGCCCGACAGAAAGTTGTACACCGTGCCCGCGCCAAGCAGCACGCCGGTGCCGAACAACATGCAGGTCACGATGCGCTGGCGCAGGAACTCGTCCCGCTCCTCGACCAGATAGCGGCCGATGATCGTGATGAGGGCGAGGATGGGCAGCGCCGGCACGATCGACAGCGCAATCAGCGTCCCGCCCTTCGGGTGATAGGCATGGTCGATCCAGTTCGCGCCGAACAGAGCGAGGACATAGACCCCGAACGCCCAAAGCAAGCGGCGGGTGTAGCGCTTTACGGCCGGAGTGGACGAGGTCATGACAAAGCTCCCTTCCAGTCTGTAAAGGAAACCTGACGTCGTCGACGGGGCGTGTCAACCTTGCTTGTCATTTCGACAAGGCAGCTTTTCAGACCTTCCCCAGCCAAGCCACCATGTCGGCTGCCAGCAGGCTGAGCGTGTCGTCGCGGGCGCCCATGATGACGATGCGGTCGCCGGGGTTGGCCTCCGCCACCAGATGGGCGGCCGCCGCGTATCGGTCGGGAATGTGGCGGGCGTCGATGCCGGCCACGGCCAGGTCGGCGATGATGTCGGCGCTGGTCACTTCCCGCGCGACGGTGCCGCCCTGGTAGACCGGATCCGGCAGCACCAGGCGGTCGCCGGGCGCGAGCTTGCCGAGGAACATCGCCACCAACTCGCGGCGCATCACCTTCAGCGGGCCATAGCCGTGCGGCTGGAACAGCAGCAGCAGCCGGCCGGGAAAGTCGTGCAGCGTGTCGAGCGTGGCGCCGATCTTGTCCGGGTTGTGGCCGAAGTCGTCGAGCACCGCGACGCCATTCGCCTCCCCCACCAGCTCGAACCGGCGCTTGAGGCCGGCGAAGCCCTCGATCGCCGCGGCCGCTTCGTCGCGGTCGACGCCGGCTGCCACCGCCGCGCCGATGGCGGCGAGCGCGTTGGCGACATTGTGGCGGCCGGGCACGCCCAGCCGCACCCGGCGGCGGCTGCCGTCCGCGACCAGGTCGAAGGCGATGCCGAAGGGCTCGGGTGCGAGCGCCTCGGCCGAGAGATCGGCGGGCGCCTCGACCGCGAAGCTCAGCAGCTTCGCGGGCGGGATTGCGGCGGCGAGGGCAGCGGATTCGGCGTCGCCGACGTTGACCACCGCGGTCTGCGCACGGTCGGCAAAGCCGCCGAACAGCGTGCGCAGTTCTTCCAGCGTCTTGTGGTCGAGGCTGACGTTGTTGAGCACCGCCACGCGCGGCCGATAGAAGGCGATCGAGCCGTCGCTCTCGTCCACTTCGCTCACGAAGGCATCGCCCTCGCCCACCAGCGCGCTGGCGAAGGGCGCGTCGGAGCGCACGAAATTCTTCATCACTGCGCCGTTCATCACCGTGGGGTCACGGCCCGTGGCGTGGAGGATCCAGGCGATCATGCCCGTCACGGTCGACTTGCCGCTGGTGCCGGCCACTCCGATGCCAAGCGGGC
Source organism: Sphingomonas sp. PL-96 (assembly GCF_020707215.1). Classification (GTDB taxonomy): domain Bacteria; phylum Pseudomonadota; class Alphaproteobacteria; order Sphingomonadales; family Sphingomonadaceae; genus Sphingomonas. The sequence goes on along the minus strand of NZ_JAJFET010000001.1, from coordinate 82,499 downwards.
TGGCGTTGAACAGCTCGGCGAGCAGCTGCGGGCGAGTCATGCGCGGGGCGCCGACCCGGTCGGCCGCCACCATGTCGGCGACCGTTGCCTCGACGGCTGCGGAGGCGACCACGGTCTGGTCGGCCGAGGTGATGCCGCTGCCGTCCTGCGGGAACAGCGCGATGCCCTGCCGGCGCAGCGCCGCGAACTTGGGGCCGAGCGCGGGGTTGTCGAGCGCCCGGTCGGAGCCTGCGACGGCAGCACCCCGCCGCGCGAGGATGGTCGCGAGCGGGAGCATGCCGCTGCCGCCGATGCCGACGAGGAAGAAGGATTTGCCGTGGTCCATTTCCCCGCGCTATCGGCGGGGCGGCCGGGGGGCAAGCCACTGGCGCTTCGCCGGCGGACAGACCGGCATCCGCGAAAGGCAGTTCATGCGCATCGGTATCGTCGCCCCCGCCCGTGCGATCACGCCGGAGGCGGCTGCGCGCGTGCAGGCGTTCGCGGCGATCACCTTCCCCCAGGTCGACCTGATCGTGCATCCGCAATGCTTCCTGGAGGCCGGGCATTTTGCCGGCACCGATGCCGAGCGGGCGGCGGCGTTCCTGGAGTTCGCCAACGACCCCGGCTTCGATGCACTCTGGTTCGCACGCGGCGGCTATGGATCGAACCGGATCCTGGGCGCGGTGCTGCCGCAGCTCAACCGCGCGGCGGCGGCCAAGACCTACCTCGGCTATTCGGACATGGGGTTCCTGCTGGGCGCGCTCTATGCGCGGCGGATCGGGCGGCAGGTGCACGGGCCGATGCCGATCGACGTGGGCCGCTCCGACGGCGGCGCCTCAGTCGGGCGCGCGCTCGCCTGGCTGGTGAACCGCGACCGACGCGTGCTGGAGCCCAACCTGGACGGACGGCCTGCGGCGGCGTTCAACCTCGCCATCCTGGAGGCGCTGGTCGGCACGCCCTGGCTACCCGACCTCACCGACCATGTCCTCTATGTCGAGGAAGTGTCGGAGGCGATCTACCGCATTGACCGGATGATGTTCACCGTGGGCAACGCCACCCAGTTGCACGGGCTCGCCGGCATCCGGCTGGGCCAGGTCACCGACGTGCCGGAGAACGGCGAGTTCGGCGAGACAGTGGAGGCGATCATGACCCGCTGGGCGGGCGTGCTGGGCGTGCCCTATCTGGGGCGGGCCGAGATCGGCCATGCGGCCGGCAACATGGTGGTGCCGTTCGGGGCGGGTTGAAGGTGGAGGCGGGATGCGCGCGGCGCACCCCGCCATCCCGTTATGCCGCGTTCTTGAGCGACTCCATGTCGATCACGAAGCGGTACTTCACGTCGCTCTTCACCATCCGGTCGTAGGCGGTGTTGATGTCCTGGATGTCGATCATCTCGATGTCGGCGGTCAGGCCATGCTCGGCGCAGAAGTCGAGCATCTCCTGGGTCTCGGCGATGCCGCCGATCAGCGAGCCGGCAAGCGAACGGCGGCGGAACACCAGGTTGCCGACCGACGGCGAGGGATGCGGCTCCTCCGGCACGCCCACCAACGTCATGGTGCCGTCGCGCTTCAGCAGCGTCAGGAACTGGTCGAGGTTGTGGCTGGCCGCGACCGTGTTCAGGATGAAGTCGAAGCTGCCGGTGTGCTCGGCCATGGCGTCGGCATCCTTGGACACGATCAGGTCCTTGGCGCCCAGACGCTTGGCATCCTCACGCTTGTTGGGCGAGGTGCTGAAGACATAGACGTCGGCGCCCATCGCCGCGGCGATCTTCACGCCCATGTGGCCAAGGCCGCCGAGACCGACGATGCCAACCTTCTGACCCGGCCCGACCTTCCAGTGCTTGAGCGGCGAATAGGTGGTGATGCCGGCGCACAGCAGCGGCGCCACTGCGGCCAGGTCGTCCGCCTGGTGGCCGACCTTCAGCACAAAGCCCTCGTCGACGACGATATGGTCGGAATAGCCGCCAAAGGTGTGGCCGCCCAGCACCGGATCGGGGCCGTTGTAGGTGCCGACGAAGCCGGTGCCCTCGCAATATTGCTCCTCGCCGTCGCGGCAGGAATGGCACTCGCCGCAGCTGTCGACCATGCAGCCGACGCCAGCGATGTCGCCGACCTGGAACTTGGTCACGTCACTGCCGACGGCGGTCACGCGGCCGACGATCTCATGGCCCGGAACGCACGGGTAGAGCGTGCCGTCCCACTCGCCGCGGGCGGTGTGAAGGTCGGAGTGGCACACGCCGCAGAACAGGATGTCCATCGCCACGTCGCGGGGACCGGGATCGCGGCGCTCGAAGCTGAACGGGGCGAGCGGGGACTCGGGGCTCTGCGCCGCAAAGGCATTGGCGTTGCTGGGCATGGAGGTTCCTTGCAGTTCGTGGAATTCGGGTGCGGGAGGGCCGCACCGCGCCCATATGGGGCGCGCGCGGCCGTGTTCCACCCGCATAGGTGACCAACGCGCACGACTTGTCTAAAGGACCCCTGCCACGACATTGGCCGTGGTTCCTCCAATCAGCCGAGAAGTGATCCCCATGTCCGCATTGTTCCGCATCACGCTGCCCGACGGTTCCGTCCGCGAGGTAGCGCCGGGGACTACCCCCGCGGACATTGCGCAGGCGATCGGGCCGGGACTGCGCAAGGCGACGATCGCCGCGCGCGTCGACGGCGAGCTGCGCGACCTGCAGCGCCCGTTCGAGGGCGACGCAAACCTCGCGCTGCTGACGAGCAAGGACGAGGCGGACGCGCTGGAACTCGCCCGGCACGACTATGCCCATGTGCTGGCCGAAGCGGTGCAGAACCTGTTCCCGGGCACGCAGATCACCTTTGGTCCTTCGACGGACGACGGCTTCTACTATGACTTCGCCCCCAAGGACCGGCCCTTCACCGAGGAGGACCTGCCCGCGATCGAGGCGGAGATGCGCCGCGTCATCGCGCAGAACGAGCCGCTGATCCGCGAGGTGTGGACTCGCGAGGCGCTGATCGCGCGCTGGCGCGAGAAGGGCGAGACGTTCAAGGCGGAATGGGCCGCCGAGCTTCCCGACGGCGAGGAACTGACCGTCTATCGCGCCGGCAAGGCCGAGGACGCGTGGCTCGACATGTGCCGCGGGCCGCACCTGGAATCGACCGGCAAGCTCGACCCGCAGGCGTTCAAGCTGACGCGCGTGTCGGGCGCCTATTGGCGCGGCGACCAGAAGAACGCGATGCTGAGCCGCATCTACGGCACCGGCTGGCTCAACAAGAAGCAGCTCGACCAGCACCTCACCCGGCTGGAGGAAGCCGCCAAGCGCGACCATCGCAAGATCGGCGCGGAGATGGACCTGTTCCACCTCCAGTCCGAGGCGCAGGGCTCCGTGTTCTGGCACCCCAAGGGCTATATCCTGTGGCGCCAGCTGGAGGCGTACATGCGCCGCCGCCTGGATGCGGCCGGCTATGACGAGGTCAAGACGCCGCAGCTGATGGACGCGCGCCAGTGGGAGCAGTCCGGCCACTGGGGCAAGTATCGCGAGAACATGTTCGTCGTGCCCGACGAGGTCCCGAACACCGAGGACGAGGGCGCGGTGATCTCCGGCGACGCCGATCTCATGGCGCTCAAGCCCATGAACTGCCCGGCGCACGTCCTGATCTTCCGCCAGGGGATCAAGTCGTACCGCGACCTGCCCATCCGCATGGCCGAGTTCGGCTGCTGCCACCGCAACGAGCCGCACGGCGCGCTGCACGGCATCATGCGCGTGCGCCAGTTCACCCAGGACGACGCGCACATCTTCGTGCGCGAGGACCAGCTGGTCGAGGAGGTTCGCAACTTCTGCGAACTGCTCGACAGCGTGTACCAGGACCTGGGTTTTGCCGACTATGCCGTGAAGCTGGCATTGCGTCCGGAGAAGCGCTTCGGCAGCGACGAAATGTGGGATGTGGCCGAGGACGAGCTGCGCCGCGCGGTGCTCGAGTCGAACCTGTCGGACGCGATCAAGGCGAATTTCGAGGAGCTGCCCGGCGAAGGCGCCTTCTACGCGCCCAAGCTCGAATTCCACCTGACCGATGCGATCGGCCGCACCTGGCAGGTCGGCACGATCCAGTCGGACCGGGTGCTGCCGGAGCGACTCGACGCGAGCTATGTCGGCGAGGACGGCAATCGCCACCGCCCGGTGATGCTCCACCGCGCGATCCTGGGCACGTTCGAGCGTTTCCTGGGCATCCTGATCGAGCATCACGCCGGCCGTTTCCCGCTGTGGCTGGCACCGGTGCAGGCGGTGGTCGCGACCATCGTGTCGGACGCCGACGACTACGCGCAGCAGGTGGTGGAGAAGCTCAAGGCCGCGGGCCTGCGAGTCGAGACCGACCTGCGCAACGAGAAGATCAACTACAAGGTGCGCGAGCATTCGCTGGCCAAGGTCCCCAACCTGCTGGTGGTGGGCAAGCGCGAGACCGAGGAAGGCACGGTCGCACTGCGCCGGCTGGGCAGCCAGGGGCAGCAGATGCTGACGCTCGACGAGGCGGTGGCGATGCTGACGCAAGAGGCGGTGGCGCCCGATCTGCGCCGCAATTGATCGGCACACCGACGCCGGGCGCGCGCTAGGGGTTCTTTCGCGCGGGAATCCGCTCCTTTCGGGGCGAGTTCCGCGCGACTGAACTTTTCATGGGCGCCTGCGTCCACTACATAGAGACTCGACACAACCTGAAGGAGCTACACCTATCCGTCCGCCCATGATGCGCCGTCCCATGGCGCCCCCGCCGATGAACGGCCCGCGTTTCAACGAATTCATCCAGTCGCCCAAGGTCCGCGTGATCGACCAGGACGGCGAGAATCTGGGTGTGATGTACACGCGCGAGGCGATCGAGCAGGCCGCGGAGGTCGGGCTCGACCTGGTCGAGGTGTCGCCCAACGCCGACCCGCCCGTTGCCAAGTTCCTGGACGTCGGCAAGTTCAAGTACGAGGCGCAGAAGAAGGCGAACATCGCCCGCAAGACCCAGAAGACGCAGGAGATCAAGGAGATCAAGATGCGTCCGAACATCGACGATCATGACTATGATACGAAGATGAAGAAGGTCCACGACTTTCTGGGCGAAGGCGACAAGGTCAAGATCACGCTGCGCTTCCGCGGCCGCGAGCTGTCGCACGGCCAGCTGGGCATGCAGCTGCTCCAGCGCGTCCAGCAGGACGTGCTCGAAATCGGCAAGGTCGAAGCCTATCCGCGCATGGAAGGCCGCCAGATGCTGATGGTGCTCGCACCGAAGTAAGCGGCGCCTCTGCAAAGAGCGACAAGCGGGCGGCGGTTTCGTCGCCCGTTTTCGTTTGTTGGGGGTTGTGGGCAAAAGGTGCCCTTCCTTCCGTCCGCACGGGCGACCGCCCTCCCGATGGACCCCGTCATTCTGACGAACATGAAGATCGATTGTCGCTACGGCCGGAGCGGCTAGCGCGAGTCTCCGGACCACGGCCCGCCCGTGGGCAGACGGAACTGGCCGAGCGCCATTGCCTTCGGCCTTGGCCACACGATCCAAAACGCGCCACTCTTGGACTGAAGTTTCGGTGCGCCTGCTAACGCTCAGTTGCAGATGTTCGGCATGGATGCGATGCCTTTCCCGTGCTGAACCTCTACAAATCGCCCAACCAGGGATGGCGAGGGAAGCTTGAAGAGCGCGTGGCGAACAGCGTCGTGCTTCGACGCTTACGCCGTCGCATCCTATCTCACCTGCCGTTCATGACGTTGACCAGCGACGTCCGTGACGTGCTCTACGCTAGCTGGACTGTTCCTGTTCGGCAGGTGCAGCCACTCGTCCCAGAAGGCATCAAACTATTCGAACGGGGCGGCGCAACCGTTCTCACTATCCTCACCTACCGTCACGGGCATTTTGGCCCTTCACTTCTCGGGCCCGTTCGCGCGGTGTTTCCATCCCCGCTCCAGAGCAATTGGCGTTTATACGTCGGGGAACTTCACGGGCAGGCATCCCCATCGCTGGTTCTGTTCATCCGAAACATCTTCAACAGCATAGGCTATGCCATCGCCACGCGGGTCTTCAGCGACGTACTTCCCTCACATGCTTCTGCTGCATTTCAGCATGAGTGTTCCGCTTCAGGCTGCCATAGCCGGATCGTCGACGCTGGAAACAGCTTGAGTATCGATCTTCTCGCACAAGAGGCGGAGCGCGCCGATCTACCGAGCGAGTTTGCGGCGTTCTTCACCTGCTGGGACGAGGCGATCAGATTCCTGACCCTGCAGGAGGCCGCCGTGGCAGACGTCCCTGACGAAAGGGGATTGGCCTATTCGAAGATCGACCTGCCTATCGAGATCGGCTCAGTCCAGCCCATGCTCGCAACCACCTTCGAGGCGGGTGAGTGGCTGCGGTCGCTTGGAGTCGAAGGCGCACCATTCTGCTTCAGGGTGCCGCGCGTTCGCTTTCGCGCCCTCTCGGACGCGCTGATGGATTGAGCACGCTTTCCTCTTGTCCACCTCCGTCGCTTCCTACGTCTTCCGTATCGCTGATGCGTCAGCCTGCGGGCTCTTCGCTCCGCAGGAGCACCGGCGCGCCGCCTACGCCGCTCCCGCGTCCGCCGCGCCGCCCGCCGCCTCCAGCAGCCGCGCTTCCAGTGCGCGGATGCGCGCGGGGGCGGTGATTCGGTCGCCGGTGAGGTCGGTCAGGTAGAAGGTGTCGACCGCCCGCTCGCCGAAGGTGGCGACATGGGCGGAGTGGATCGTCACCTTCGACTGGAACAGCGCGTGCGCGAGATGGTGGAGCAGCGCGGGGCGGTCGCGGGCGTTGACCTCCACCACGGTGAAGCGGTTCGACGCCTGATTGTCGATCAGCACGTTGGGCGTGATCGAAAAGGCGCCGGCGCGCGGGTGCGGCAGCGGCTTGGCCGACAGCCGCTCGGTCAGGCGCGCGCGGTTGGCGAGCGCGTCGGCGATGCCGGTGCGCAGCCGCTCCAGCTGGCCCTCGTCGTCGAAGCGGCCACCTTGCGGATTCTGGACCAGGAAATTGTCGAGCGCCATGCCGGTGCGCGTCGTGTGGATGCGCGCGTCGATGATGTTGCCGCCGGCCGCATGGATAGCGCCCGCGATGCGGTAGAACAGGCCGGGATGGTCGGCCGCATGCACCGTCACCAGCGTCGCATCGCGCTCCGGGTCGGCGACGGTGTCGATCGCAAGCGGTGCATCCCCTGCCCCGTCGATCAGCCGCGCGTTGCGGACCAGCACGTCGCTCGGCTCGGCCACCCAATAAGCCTCGGGCAGCTGGCCGACAAAGCTCGCCAGCCGATCCGCGTCCCAGCCGAGCGCCTGTTGCAGGGCATCCTGCTTGGCGGCGATGCGCTCGCCGCGCCCGCGCTGCTTGTGGCCCAGCCGCAGCACTTCCTCGGCCGTGTCGAACAGGGTGGAGAGCAGCTGGCGCTTCCAGCCGTTCCAGATGCCCGGCCCCACCGCGCGGATGTCGACAATGGTGAGCACCAGCAGCATGCGCAGCCGCTGCGGACTCTGCACCACTTCGGCAAAGTCGAGGATGGTCTTGAAGTCCGACAGGTCGCGCTTGAACGCGGTCGCCGACATCAGCAGGTGGTGGCGCACCAGCCAGGCGACCGTCTCGGTCTCGGCCGCGGTCAGGCCGAAGCGCGGGCACAACCGCTCGGCGACGGCGGCGCCCAGGATCGAATGGTCGCCATCGCGGCCCTTGGCGATGTCGTGCAGGAACACCGCGACATAGAGCGCGCGGCGCTGGACGACGCCGGGGAACAGCGCGGTGGCGAGCGGATGGTCCTGCACCAGGTCGCCGCGCTCGATCTGGTTGAGCAGGCCGATCGCGCGGATGGTGTGCTCGTCCACCGTATAATGATGGTACATGTCGAACTGCATCTGCGCGACGACACGGCCGAAGTCGGGCACCAGCCGCCCGAGCACGCCCGCCTCGCTCATCCAGCGCAGCACCTGTTCGGGCGTGCGCGGCGAGGTCAGCACGTCAAGGAACAGCGCGTTGGCGCGCGGATCACGGCGATGGTCGGTAAGGAGGTGCGCGTCGCGCGCGGCTGCGCGCATCGCGAGCGGATGCACCTCCACCGCATGCAGGTCGGCGAGCGCAAAGATCTCGACCAGCCGGACCGGATCCTCGGCAAAGAAGTCGTCGTGCGGCAGTGCCAGGCGGCCGCGGTCGAGCACGAAGCCCTTGAGCCGGCTGGGGCGGCGACGCAGCCGCGGCAGGCCGAAGCGGCGGCCACGTCCGGCAAAGGTCTCGTCGAGATGGGCGAGGAACAGCCCGCTCAAGTAGCCGACGCGCTTGGCCTGCAGAAAATAGAACTGCATGAACCGCTCGACCTTGGACTTGCCCGGCCGGTCGGCGTAGCGCATCCGCTCCGCGATCTGGCGCTGCACGTCAAAGGTCAGCCGCTCCTCCGCGCGGCCGGCGATCAGGTGCAGGTGGCAGCGTACCGCCCAGAGGAAGTTTTCGGCGCGCTGGAACTGGCGATATTCCTGGGGCGTGAACAGGCCATGTTCGACCAGTTCGGCCGCGCGCTGAACACCGTACGCGAACTTGCCGATCCAGAAGAGCGCGTGGAGGTCGCGCAGACCGCCCTTGCCCTCCTTGACGTTGGGTTCGACCACATAGCGGCTGTCGCCCATCTTGACGTGGCGAGTCTCCCGCTCGGCGAGCTTCTCGGCCACGAACTGGCGCGCACCGTCCGCCTGCACCTCGCTCATGAAGCGGCCGGCGGCCTCGTCATAAAGCGCGGCGTCGCCCCACAGGAACCGCCCCTCCAGCAGGGCCGTGCGGACCGTATGGTCGGCGCGCGCCTGGCGGATCATCTCGTCGAGCGAGCGGGACGAATGGCCGACCTTCAGCCCCAGGTCCCATAGCGCATAGAGCACCGACTCGATCACCTGCTCGCACCAGGGCGGCTGCTTCCAGGGCGTGAGGAAGCCGATGTCGACGTCGGAGAAGGGCGCCATCTCGCCGCGGCCATAGCCGCCGACCGCGATCATGGTCATCCGCTCGGCTGCGGTCGGGTTCGGATTGGGATGGAGGCGGGTAACGGTGAAGTCGAGCAGCAGCCGCAGCACCCGGTCCGTCAGATAGGCGCCAGCCGCCGCGGTCTGGAGCCCTTGCGTCGGCTTCTCCTCGAACCGGCGGGCGATCTCCGCACGACCGCGGTCGAGCGCGTCGCGCAGCAACGCGCTCGCCGCGCGGCGCAAGGACGCGGTGTCGGGCGCCTCCAGCGCGGCAAGCTGCTCCGCCAGTGCCGCGCGATCGATGATCGCACGGCGGTTGGCGAGATGTTCGAACCGCGGAAGGGTCAGCGCACTGGGCGCGCCTGGGCTCATGACCGCGTCGCCGCGTGCGCCGCCGTTCCCGTCAGGCGTCCGGCTTCTTGGCGACGCCGACCAGCGCCGGGCGGAGCAGGCGGTCCTTGATCATGTAGCCGGTCTGGATCTCCTGCACGATCGTGCCGGGCTCGGCATCGTTGCTGGGAATTTCCAGCATCGCCTGGTGCCGGTTGGGGTCGAGCGCCTCGCCCTCTGCCACGATGCGCGAGATGCCGTGACGGGAGAACACGCTGTCGAGTTCGCGGCCGGTCGCCTCCAGGCCAGTGACCAGGCCCTTCATCTTCTCGTCCTCGCGCAGCTCCGCCGGGATCGCCGACAGCGCGCGCGACAGATTGTCGGCAACCGAAAGGATGTCGCGGGCAAAGCCGGTCGCGGCATAGGCGCGTGCGTCGCCCACTTCCTTTTCGGCGCGGCGACGGACGTTCTGGATGTCCGCACGCGCATAGAGGAGCTGCGCCTTGGTCTCGGCGAGTTCCGCCTCCAGCTCGCCCGCGCGGTCGTGCTCGGCGACTTCGGGGGCGTCCTGTGCGGTTTCCTCGCGCAGGTCTTCGGTGGTTCCGTTGGGCGTGTTCTCTTCCTGGATCATTCTCTTCTCTCGAGCATCAGGCCAGCAGACGCGTGAGCGTTGCGGCAGTGAAATCCACCATGGGCACGACTCGCGCGTAGTTCAACCGCACAGGGCCGATCACCCCCACCACGCCGACCACGCGACCATCGAGCGCGCGCACGGGCTTGGCGATCACCGACGAGCCGGACAGCGCGAACAGCTTGTTCTCCGAACCGATGAAGATGCGCGCGGCATCGCCTTCGCTCGCGGAGGCGAGCAGGCGCGCAATCTCCTCCTTGCCCTCCAGTTCGTCCAGCAGCTGGCGCACGCGGTCGAGATCGGCGGCAGCGGACGGATCGAGCAGCCGCGCCTGGCCGCGCACGATCAGCACCGGGCGGCGGTCACCATCCTCGCTCCAGAGCGCCAAGCCCCGCGACACCAGCATGCGCGCCGCCTCGTCGAGCGCAGCGCGCTCGGCCTGGATCTCCTGCTCGATGCCGGTGCGCGCATCGGCCAGCGTCTGGCCGCCGAGCCGGGCGGTCAGGTAATTGGACGCCTCCACCAGCGCCGACGCGGTCATGCCGGGCGGCAGCTCGACGACGCGGTTCTCGATCGACCCGTCCGAGCCGACCAGCACCGCAAGCGCCCGGTCGTGGCCGAGCGGCGCGAAGCTGAACTGGCGCATCACCACGTCGCGCTTGGGCACCATCACCATGCCGGCGCACGCCGAGAGGCCCGACAGCGTCGCGGTGGTGCCGGCCAGCGCCTCCTCGACGGAACCGGCGATGCTCGCCTGCGCCTCGATCGCGGCCCGCTCCTGGGCGGAAGGCTCCATCACGTGCATCATGCCGTCGACGAACAGGCGCAGCCCCTGGTCGGTCGGCATGCGGCCGGCGCTGGTGTGGGGTGCCGCGAGCAGCCCCGCCTCCTCGAGATCCTGCATGACGTTGCGGATCGAGGCGGCCGACAGGTTCAGCCCCGACATCTTGGAGATGGTGCGCGAGCCGACCGGCATGCCGGATTCGAGGTAGGATTCCACCACCTGGCGAAACACGTCGCGGGCGCGGTCGGTCAGCTCGGTGATGGGCGGGTTCATGGGTGTCATGTAGGGGCTGCCGTGCGCCTGCTCCAGAAGTGAAATGCGATGCGGGTTCCGTTGGCAAGCGCGTCGAAACGTAACCGCGACTTGTGCTCCTGCGCAGGCAGGAGCCCAGAGCCAGAAGCGCGGCACTTCGATAACCCTGGGCTCCTGCCTGCGCAGGAGCACGGACTTGGTCCGCCTTCCCTTCTTCGTACCCCGGCGGAGGCCGGGGCCCAGTTGGGAAAGCGCCCGGAGGGACAGCGCCCCCTCACCCACGACGCCGCAACTGGGCCCCGGCCTTCGCCGGGGTAGGGTATGTGGGGCCGGCACTTCCCCGTGGAGGGGGGAGTCCTCAGCGCCCGGCCGGCCGTTCACCCAGGAACGCCGCGATCGGCAGCAGCTCGGGTGCGGTGCGCAGCGCCGTGCGCGTGTCGCGGTCATCCTCGCCGACACAGCCGAGATACTGGTGGAGATGCCGCGTACCCCCCGCCCCGCCGGACCAGGTCACGTCCACCGACGACATGTCGGTCGCATGATCGGGGCACAGCGGCGAGCCGGGCTCGACGCGCCGCTCGCGCTCCTCCGGGCGGAACGCAGCCAGCCGATCGGCAAACGCGCTATACTGGGCGGGGGTCAGCGTGAAGTCGCGCGCGCCGGTGACGGCAGTGAACTGCTCGCCCTCGAAGGTGCCGGTGCCGTCGGGCCGCACCGTGACGCTGTACACCGGGCAGGTGCCGAAGCAGCGATCGGTGGCAAAGCGGATCGTCTCGCCCGCCGCGGCCGCAGCCTCGCTGCCCGCAGACGCCGTGCCGCCGCCGTTCGGGGTGCACGCCGCCAGCGCCAGTGCCGCGCCCGCCATCATCGTCGCCCGGATCAAGCCTTGTCTCCTGTTTCGTCGGACTGGCGGAACGCCCGTCGGCGGTCTAGGTGCCCGCAACGATCTTGCAGGAGACTGAACCCATGCGCCCATCCGGCCGCGCCCCCGACGAGATGCGCGCCATCTCGATCCAGCCCAACTTCACCCGTCACGCCGAAGGTTCGGTGCTGATCGGCTTTGGCGAGACCAAGGTGCTGGTCACCGCCTCCGTCGAAGAGCGCGTGCCGCCGTTCCTGCGCGGCAAAGGCGAAGGCTGGGTGACGGCCGAATACGGCATGCTGCCGCGCGCCACCCACACCCGCGGCAGCCGTGAGGCGGCCAAGGGCAAGCAGTCCGGCCGCACCCAGGAGATCCAGCGGCTGATCGGCCGCTCCTTGCGCGCCGTCTGCGACCTCAAGGCGCTGGGCGAGCGCCAGATCACGATCGACTGCGACGTGATCCAGGCCGATGGCGGCACCCGCACCGCCTCCATCTCCGGCGCCTGGGTGGCGCTGCGGCTGGCGGTCGATGGCCTGATGGCCGCCGGCAAGCTCACCGCCGACCCGATCACCCGCCAGGTCGCCGCCGTCAGCTGCGGCATCTATGAGGGAACGCCGGTGCTCGACCTCGATTATCCCGAGGACTCGGCCGCCGACGCCGACGCCAATTTCGTGCTGACCAGCGACGGCAACATCGCCGAGGTTCAGGCCACGGCAGAGGGCGCCTGCTATGACGAGGAAGCGCTGCTCCGCCTGCTCCGCCTCGCCCGCATCGGCTGCGGCGAGATCTTCGCCGCGCAGCTGAAGGCCGCCGGTCGGTGAGCGGCGAAGGCCCCGAGCCCCAGGCGATCCGCAAGCTCGCCCCCGGCAAGCTGGTGATCGCCAGCCACAATCCCGGCAAGGTGCGCGAGATCGCCGAGCTGCTCGGCCCCTATGGCATCGAGCCGATCTCGGCGGGCGCGCTCGACCTGCCCGAGCCCGAGGAAACCGGCACGACGTTCGTCGCCAATGCCGAGCTGAAGGCACGCCAGGCCGCCGACCTCTCCGGCCTGCCGGCGCTGGCCGACGACAGCGGGCTGTGCGTGGAAGCGCTGGGCGGCGAGCCCGGCATCTTTTCGGCGCGCTGGGGCGGCGAGGCCAAGGACTTCGACCTCGCCATGCGTCTGGTCGAGGAACGGCTGGCAGCACTCGGCCCCGACGTCAGCCGCGACGCGCATTTCGTCTGCGCGCTGGCGCTCGCCTGGCCGGACGGGCACGTCGAATGGTTCGAAGGCCGCGTCGACGGCACGCTGGTGTGGCCGCCGCGCGGCAAGCTCGGCTTCGGCTATGATCCGATGTTCATCGCCAACGGCATGGACCAGAGCTTCGGCGAGATCGATCCGCAGCAGAAGCATGCGATCAGCCACCGCGCCGACGCCTTCCGCCAGCTGGTGGCGGCGGTTCTGTAAGGACGGGCTCTGGCTGGATCCGCCTTCAGCGCGAGCGTCCCGCCAAGCCCTTCGCGCGTTCGCCTCGAGTAGCCATCCTGCTCGACGAACGGGTGAAGGCGTCAGGTCCGACGTTGTGCGGAAGGTTCATCCAGGCTAGCCTGCTTCCGAGTTCAAAGGAGCGAATGATCATGGTCCGGCGCGCCCGCTAAGGCGGAACACCTGCGGCGCTTTGTGCTCCCGCGCAGGCGGGAGCCCAGAGCCAAGCACACCCACGGCATCTCCTGCTACCCTGGGCTCCCGCCTGCGCGGGAGCACGGGTGCTGCAAAGATGACGCGCAGCCATTCGGACCACAGGATCATCATGCCCAGATTGCAAGGAAAGACGTGCGTCGTCACCGGCGCCGCACGCGGCATTGGCCGCGCCATTGCCCAGGCCTTTCACGACGAAGGCGCCACGGTCATCGCCACCGACAAGGACCGGCAGGCGGGCACTGCGAGCGCCGCGGCGATCGGCTGCGCGTTCGTGCCGCTCGACGTCGCGCTGGAAGCGGATTGGGACCGGCTCGCGGAACAGGTTCCCGCCGCCGATGTGGTGGTGAACAATGCCGGGATCACCGGCTTCGAAGAGAGTGCTGCGCCGCACGACCCGGAACACTGCACCCTTGAACGCTGGCAAGCGGTCCACCGGGTCAACCTGGACGGCACCTTTCTCGGCTGCCGCTATGCGATCGGCGCGATGAAGGCACGGGGGACCGGGTCGATCATCAACATCTCGTCGCGATCGGGGCTGGTCGGAATCCCGCTCGCCGCCGCCTATGCATCGTCCAAGGCAGCGATCCGCAATCACAGCAAGACGGTGGCGCTTTACTGCGCGCAACAGGGCTGGTCGATCCGCTGCAACTCGATCCACCCGGCCGCGATCCTGACGCCGATGTGGGAACCGATGCTGGGTGACGGCCCGGAGCGGGAGGCGCGCATGGCGGCGCTGGTGGCCGACACGCCGATGCGCCGCTTCGGAACGCCGGAGGAGGTGGCCGCGCTTGCGGTGCTGCTCGCCTCCGACGAAGCGGCGTACATGACGGGCGCTGAACTCACGATCGACGGGGGGCTGCTCGCCGGCTCGGCAGCGGCTCCGGGTTGAGGTCCACGCGCGCCTGCGAACAACAGGCGTACGAAAAGCGCCAAAACTACTTGGCTGTTTAAAGAAGCGCTGCGCCTTCGAACCGCTCTTTACTGTGCGACCGGCTCGCAATAGGAACAGCTGCCCGGCCGCGGCGACTGGTATCGGCCACGCAGCAGTGCTCCGGAGCATAGAATACCGCATTCGGGAGAGGCGCAGGTGCAGCAGGTCGACACATGGCTGAGCGCCTTTGACAAGGAGCGCAGGCGCCAGGACGCCGTCGACCAGAGCGGCGCGCTGGATCTGTGCGGCGCCCCGGAACTCCAGCGCATCGTCGATCTTGCCGCCTCCCACTATGGCACGCGGTTCGCAGCCGTGTCCGTCATCCACCGTCGCGCGCAGGTCCTGCTCGCCGAGCATGGCCTGGGCATCCAGGAAACGACTCGCGACACGGCGTTCTGCGCGGTGGCGATCCAGCAGCCGGATACGCCGCTGATCGTGCCCGACGCGCTGCAGGACGCCCGTTTTGCGGACTATGCGACCGTCGTCGCAGCCCCCTTCCTGCGCTTCTATGCAGGCGTGCCGGTGCTCGATGGTGATGGGCAGCCGCTCGGCACCTTGTGCGTCGCCGACAGCGAGCCGCGGACCGTTGCGTTCGACCCGACGCTGCTCACCATCATGGCGCATGAGGCGGAGCGCGTCGTCCGCCGATGCGCGGACACGAGCGACGCCGCCTAGTAGACGCGCGCGCCCACCAGATTGCCGGGCGGATCATAGCGGCACACCAAATAGTCGTCGCGCCTGCTGCTTGCCATTGCGCAGCCGAAGCGGAGCGTCCGGCGCGACACCAGCTGGCCGTAATGGGCCACATCCTCCCAGCGGCCGGTGCGCGAGAAGTCCGGCACCGGCTGATGCACATAGTCGCGCTTCTCGGCGCGCCAGTGGCCGATCATCTCGTCATAGCGATAGGCGCCGCGCGTGCCGGTCCACAGGTTCTCGCCGACGCGGTCCACCGTCTGCGACTCGGGGGAGTGCTCGAACCGGCCCGTCCGCGCCAGCGTCTGCGCATAGACGCGCGCACCTGCGGCGAGGTCGTCGGACCAGGTGAGCGGCGGCAGGCCGACCTCGGCCCGGGCCGCATCATGCCCCTGCTGCATCGCCTGGCGCAGCAGCGCAGGGCCACGCGGCGCCGTCCCCTGGAAGCTGCGCGCCTCGACCACGCGCTCGGCGCCTTCGGGGGAGGAACAGGCGGCCAGCATTGCCAGCGGTGCCCACAGGATATTTTGCCACGCACGCATGCGCCCCATATGGGGCGGCGATGCTTGCGGAACAAATCTCGTGCCCGGCCCCGCTGGCGCTGTACGTCCATTGGCCGTTCTGCGTCTCGAAATGCCCCTATTGCGACTTCAACAGCCATGTGCGCGAGGCGGTCGACCAGCAGGCATGGCGCGATGCGCTGCTGGCCGACCTCGCCTATGAGGCGGCGCGGCTGCCGGGGCGGCGGCTGGCCTCGATCTTCTTCGGAGGCGGCACGCCTTCGCTGATGCCGCCCGCGACGGTGGCCGCCATCATCCAGGCGGCGACCACGCACTGGTCGCCCGAGCCGGGCATCGAGATCACGCTGGAGGCGAATCCCTCGTCGGTAGAAGCGGCGCGCTTCGCGGATCTCGCCGCAGCGGGGGTCAATCGCGTGTCGCTGGGGCTGCAGGCGCTGGACGACGATGCGCTGGTCTTTCTCGGCCGCGCGCATGGCGTCGACGAAGGGCTGGCCGCCCTTGCCACCGCCCAGCGCCATTTCGGGCGGGTGAGCTTCGACCTCATCTATGCCCGGCCGGGGCAGCGCCTTGCTGCCTGGGAGGCGGAGCTCGACCGCGCGCTCGGCTTTGGGACCGAGCATCTGTCGCTCTACCAGCTGACGATCGAGCCGGGCACGCGCTTTGCGACGCTGGCTGCGAAGGGCCAGCTGACGCTGCCGGACGAGGATCTGGCCGCGGACCTGTGGGAGACGACTCAGGCGCGCACGGCTGCCGCCGGGCTGCCGCTGTATGAAGTGTCGAATCATGCGCGACCGGGTGCCGAGAGCCGCCACAACCTCACCTATTGGCGCTATCGCGACTATGCGGGCGTGGGCCCGGGCGCACACGGGCGGCGCGACGGGGTCGCGACCTTTCGCCGCAAGAAGCCGGAGAACTGGCTGACTGCGGTCGAGCGCAACGGTCATGGCGCGGAGAGCGAGGTCGCGCTTGCCCCCTCGGAACGGGTGACGGAGGCGCTGGTGATGGGGCTGCGGATGCGCGAGGGCATCGACTTGGCGCGCGTCGCGGCGCTGGGTGGGACGAAGATCGACGCCGTGGTCGACCTGGCTGCAATCGGTCGCCTGGCCACGCAGGGGCTGGTGGCACGCGACGGCGATCGGCTGGCGCTCACCCCCGCAGGGATGCCGCTCCTCGATGCGGTGCTGCGGGAAGTGGCGCGGGGCTAGCTATCGGCGCCCCCCGTACCCCCGGCATTCGCCGGGGGTACAAAGGTTTTCCAGGGCTATTCGAAACTGCGCGGCGCCGGTGAGACCGTGGCCGTCGTACCGCCGCGCACCTCCTGCACTTCCAGCGCGCGTTCGGCGACGCCGTCGCGGCTGAAGCGGAAGGCGCCGTCCAGGCCGGCGAACCCACCCGTGTCGGTCAGCTTGGCTTCCGGGAAGCGGTCGCCCACCTTCCAGTCACGCGCGATGCGGATGGTGAGCAGCACCGAGTCATAGCCCAGGCTCGACAGGCGATAGGGCGCGTTGCCGAAGCGGGTGCGGTACTTGCCGGCGTACTGGCGGTAGAGCCCGTCCGACACGCTGGCGAACCAGGCGCCGTTCAGCGCCGCATTGCCGCGCGCGGCAGCATCGGTGTTCCACAGCTCCGTGCCGAGCACGCGCGCGGTCGCCGCATCCCGGCGCAGCACCGGCACCGCGGTCGCGGCCGTGCCTGCGCTGTCGGCGATCAGCACCGCCTGGTAGGGCGAGTTCTTGGGCAGGCGGGTGACGGCCGCTGCGATCCCGCCATTGCCGCGGTTGTAGGTCTGGAGCGATACGACCTGGCCGCCCGCACTCTCGACCGCGCGCAGGAAGGCGGTGGAGGCGCGCTGGCCATAGACGCCGGTCGGCACCAGCCCGGCAAAGCTGGTGATGCCGGTCTGCTTGGCATAGTCGACCACGCGGCTGATCGACTGCGCCGGCGAATAGCCCATCACATAGGCGCCGTTGCCGGCCACGCTTGCGTCGTTGGAATAGCTCAGCACCGGCACCCCCGCCCGCTTGGCGATGGGGGCGACCGCGCGCACGTCCTCGGACAACAGCGGCCCCAGGATCAGGCGGTTGCCCTCTGCCAGCGCGCGCTGGGCGGCCGCCGCCGCGCCTGCTGCCGTGTCATAGGTGGTGATGCGCACCTGCTCGCTTCGCGAATCGAGCAGTGCCAGCTGAGTCGCATTGGCGATGCTCTGGCCGACGCCGGCATTGGGGCCGGTGAGCGGCACCAGCAGCGCGACGCGGTGGCGCTGCTGGTCCTCGGGAATGCCCGCTTCGATCGTTTCCGGACCCGTGCTCTGGGTCGGCTGCTCCCTGGGCGGGGGCGGTGCGCGGTCGGGAACGCCCTTGGGCACCAGCGTCTGACACCCCGCCAGCAGCAGCGCGCCTGCGAAGGCTGCCGTGCGGATAAGCCCACGCGTCCATTGCGGTCCGGTTGCCGCGTCTGCCATGACATTCCCCTGATGAACGCACCACTCTCCCCCGGCCTCTACATCGTCGCGACCCCGATCGGCAATCTCGGCGACCTGTCCCCTCGCGCCGCGGCGGTGCTTTCGTCCGCAGACGTGATCGCGGTGGAGGACAGCCGCGTGACCGCAGGCCTGCTCCGCCACATCGGCACCAAGCGGCCGATGATCCCCTATCACGACCATAATGCCGAAGGGGTTCGCCCCGGCCTTGTCGCGCGCATGGGTCAGGAGGCGGTCGCGCTGGTGTCCGACGCGGGGACGCCGCTGATTTCCGACCCCGGCTACAAGCTGGTGCGCGACGCGCGCGCGGCCGGCCATCTGGTGGTGACGGTGCCGGGGCCGTGCGCGGCGATCGGGGCGCTGACGCTGGCGGGGCTGCCAACCGACCGCTTCTTCTACCTGGGCTTCCTGCCGCCCAAGCAGCACGCGCGCGCCGAGGCGATCGCCGAGATCGCCGCCGTGCGCGCAACGCTGGTGCTCTATGAAAGCGGGCCGCGGCTGGCCGCCACACTCGCCGCGCTGGCCGAAGGGCTCGGCGACCGAGAGGCGGCGGTGGCGCGCGAGATCACCAAGAAGTTCGAGGAGTGCGTGACGGGCACGCTGTCCCAGCTGGCGGACCGCTATGCCGAGGCGCCGCCCCGGGGCGAGATCGTGATCGTCGTGGCCCCGCCTGGCGAGGCGCCGCCTGCCGATGCCGAGACCGCGGATGCGGCGCTTGCCGAGGCGCTCACCCGCCTGCCCGTCTCCAAGGCGGCGGGCGAGGTCGCCAAGAAGCTCGGGCTCGACCGCAAGGAGCTCTACGCGCGGGCGATGGAGCTGAAGGGCCAGTGAGGGACCGCCGCGCGGCCGAGGCGCAGGGCCGCGCAGGCGAACGCTGGGCGGCCTGGTATCTGCGGCTCAAGGGCTGGCGCATCCTCGACCGGCGCGTGCGGACGCGCGCGGGAGAGGTCGACCTGGTGGCGCGGCGCGGGTCGGTGGTCGCGTTCGTGGAGGTCAAGGCGCGCGGGAGTGCCGCGGCGCTGGACCTCGCGATCGACGAGCGGCGGCTGCGGCGGGTGGCAGCGGCGGCGGAAATGCTGGTGGCGCGCTATGCGGGGCCGGGCGACGACATCCGCATCGATGTCGTGCTGGTCGCGCGCGGAGTGCCCGTGCGGCATATCGAGAATGCTTGGATCGGGTGAGCGTCTGCCTCTGCTCATCCACAACACCCCGTCTGCCTCGAGTAGCCGTCGAGCTTGTCGAGACGGCGTATCGAGAGGTCGGCGCTCGTGGCTCTCTCGATACGGGCTCTCGACAAGCTCGATCCCTACTCGAGACGAACGGGGGTAGGAACGAGGGCTACGCCGAAGATCCCTGCCAACCCGTGACATTCCCCGTCGCGCCCCCTACCTCCCGCCGGCAACAAGGAGTGCCTGCATGCCGCTGACCGTCGCCGTCCAGATGGATCCGCTCGAATCGATCAACATCGCAGGGGACTCCAGCTTCGCGCTGATGCTGGCGGCGCAGGAACGGGGGCACCGGCTGTTCCATTATGCCGCCGAGGATCTGAACTACGAGGCCGGGCGCGTCTGGACGCGCGCGCATCCGGTGACGGTGCAGCGGGTCGAGGGCAACCACTTCAGCTTCGGCGATCCGGTCAAGCTCGACCTGGGCGACGAGGCGGACGTGGTGCTGATGCGCCAGGATCCGCCGTTCGACCTGGGCTATATCACCGCGACCCACCTGCTGGAGCGGATCGCCGACCGCACGCTGGTGGTGAACGACCCGGCACAAGTCCGCAACGCGCCCGAAAAGCTGTTCGTGCTCGATTATGCGCATTTCATGCCGCCGACGCTGATCACGCGATCGGTCGAGGAAGCGCGGATCTTTTTGGCCGAGCATCGCTCGATCGTGGTGAAGCCGCTGCACGGCAACGGCGGCAAGGCGATCTTCAAGATCGACGCCGACGGGCAGAACCTCTCCTCGCTGATCGAGGTGTTCAACACCGCCTATCGCGAGCCGCACATGGTGCAGGCCTTCCTTCCGGAGATTGCGCAGGGCGACAAGCGCATCGTGCTGGTCGACGGCGAAGTGGCGGGCGCCATCAACCGCATGCCCGGCGAAGGCGAGATCCGCTCCAACCTGGCGGTCGGCGGTTCGGCGGCAAAGACCGAACTGACGGAGCGCGAGCGCGAGATCTGCGCGGAGCTCGGCCCGGAGCTCAAGCGCCGCGGGCTGCTGTTCGTCGGCATCGACGTGATCGGCGGCAAGTGGCTAACCGAGATCAACGTCACCTCCCCGACCGGCATCGTCGCGATCGACCGGTTCAACGGCACCGACACTGGCGGCATGATCTGGGACGCGATCGAGCGGCGCGTACGCGAGCGCGGCTGAGCCGGTAGCCGAAGTGCCCGCTCGCGCGTTGGGCGCGCCATGACCGACTTCATCCTCGATGCGATCGCCTGGGGCGGCTATTTCGGCATCGCCCTGCTGATGGCGCTCGAGAATGTGGTGCCGCCGGTCCCGTCCGAGGTCATCATGGGGCTGGGCGGCATGGCGGTCGCACGCGGCACCATGTCGATGGTGCCGCTGGTGCTGTGGGGCACGGTGGGATCGGTTGCGGGCAATTACTTCTGGTACGCGCTCGGCCGGCGGCTCGGCTACCACGGGCTGAAGCCGTTCGTGGATCGCTGGGGCCGCTGGCTGACGCTGGAGTGGGAGGATGTGGAAAAGCTCGAGCGCTTCTTCCATTCGCGCGGCGGCTGGGTGGTGTTCGTGTTCCGCTTCATGCCGACGTTCCGCACCATGGTGTCGCTGCCGGCCGGCATGGCGTGCATGCCGCACTGGCGTTTTTTACTCGCGACCTTTGCCGGCAGCGCGATCTGGAACGCGGTGCTCGCCTGGGCGGGACTTTATTTCGGGTCCAACTTCCGCGAGCTGGAGCGCTATGTCGGGCCGGTGACGATCGGCCTCGCGGTCGCGATCGCGCTGGGGTATTTCTATCGCGTCCTCACCTGGAAGCCGCGCGCGGAGCGGTGAGCAGTCGTGGTTGCGCGGGGAAGCGCGGCCGCACCAACATTGCCGTTTGTGTTGAGTAGGGGCTGAGCCTGTCGGAGCCCCGTATCGAAGCACCGGTGGCCGTCCTTCGATACGCCATTTCGACTTAGCTCAACGGCACCTCAGGACGAACCGATGACTCGGCATCCCCGTGCGATCACGCCCGGGGGTGGGCGTTGCGATAGACGTCGAGCAGGTGCGCGGCATCGACCGCGGTATAGACCTGGGTCGAGCTGAGGCTCGCATGCCCCAGCAGTTCCTGCAGCGCGCGCAGGTCGGCGCCGCGGCCGAGCAGGTGAGTCGCGAAACTGTGCCGCAGCGCATGCGGCGTCGTGCGGTCGCCTAGCCCCAGCCGCACCCGCGCCGCCCGCACCGAACGGCGCACGACGCCGGCATCGAGCGGCCCGCCCTTGGCACCGCGGAACAGCTCGGCATCGCGCGCCGTGCCCCAGGGATTGAGCCGCACATAGGCGTCGATCGCGTCGCGCACCGGCGGCAGCAGCGGCACCATCCGCGTCTTGGCGCGCTTGCCGGTGACCGCGATCACCTCGCCCAGCGGCAGCACCGCGCCGGTCAGCCCCAGCGCCTCGCCGATGCGCAGCCCCGCGCCATAGAGCAGCAGCAGCACCGCCCAGTCGCGCGCGGCGAGCCAGGGCTCGGCCGCCTCCTCCGAGACATCTTCCGCGAGCGCGATCACCTCGTCAGGGGAGATCGGGCGCGGCACCCCCTTCTTCACGCGCGGGCCCTTCACCCGCGGCAGCGACGCGCCCTCGCCGCCGACCCAGCCGAGGAAGCTGCGCACCGCCGACAGCTCGCGCGCGGCCGAGGCATTGCCCAGTCCCTCGGCCCGGCGCTGGGCGAGAAAGGCGCGCAGGTCGGACGCGGAAAGCGCCTTCAGCTCCGCCTCCCCGACCGGGCCGCCGAAATGGCCGCGCAAGAACGCCATGAGCCGTTCGGCCGTCGCCTGATAGGCACGCACCGTATGCGCCGACCGCCTGCGATCGCGGGCGAGATGGCGGCCGTATCCCAGCGGCAGCGGCTCCGCGCCGGTTCCCTCCCCTGCATCCACGCGCCCCGCCCCTCCTGAAAAGTTACCGAAAATCAACTTCGTGGGGTGTAGCCCTGCCGAATGCCGGAGCGATTGTACAATGCTGCGCGCGAAATCGCGATCACGCCCGCAGAGGTCCAGACGCTGCTTGCCGCCGCGCCCGACGCGGCCTTCGACATGGTGGCCAAGGTTGCCCGCCAGCTGGTCGCTGCCCCCATCGCCGCCGTAAACCTGATCGAGGGCGACCGCTTCTGGGTCAAGGCAGGCTTTGGCATGCCGAAGGCGCCGCTGCCGCGCGCAGAAGCCTTCTGCGACGTGACCGTCCGGGACGATGCCCCGCTGGTCGTGGACGATGCGGCCACCGATCCGCGCTTTCGCGGGCTGGCGGTCGTGACGGCGACCGATCCGGTGCGCTTCTATGCGGGCGTCCCGCTGCACGTCACCGATCGCGCGCGGCATGTGAGCGAGCCCGTCGGCACGCTGTGCGTGATGGACGTGACGCCTCGATCGCTCCCGCCCGGCGTGCTCGATGCGCTGCGCGAGCTTGGCGACGTGCTGGAAAAGGTGATCGAGGCGGAGGTCGCAACCGCGCGCGCCGTGGCGGTCGCGCGCACTGCGGCCGAACAGAGCCTGATGCTGCGCCGGCAGGACCTGACGTTTCGCCAGGCGGAGCGGCTGGCGCGGATCGGGTCCTGGTGGTTCTCGCTGGAAACCGAGGAGACGGTCTGGTCCGAGGGCATGTACCGCATCTACGATCTGCCACCGGAACGCAGCCTGACGGTCGACCAGGCGCTTGCCCATTATACGGACTTTGATCGCGACGCCTTGTCCAGCCTGGTCGCGCATTCGATCGAGACCGGCGAGCCCTATACGCTGGAGGCGAATTTCGTGTCCGCGACTGGGCAGCAGCGCCGGGTTCGCGCGGTCGGGCAGGCCGAGTTCGAGGACGGACGCGCGACCGGTATCTCCGGCGTGATGCAGGACGTGACCGAGACCTGGCAGCTGGAGGAAAAGCTGCGCCGTTCGGCCGATACCGACGCGGTGACGGGGATCGCCAACCGCAATGCGTTCAACCGCCTGCTGGCCGATGCGATCACGAACAGCCGCATGACGGGAGCGCCGCTCGCGCTGATGCTGGTGGACCTCGACGAGTTCAAGGGCACCAACGACACGCACGGACATCTCGCCGGGGACGATGTGCTGCGCGCAGCCGGGGAGCGGCTGACCGACCCGGCCCTGCGTGGCAGCCTGGCGGCACGGCTGGGTGGCGACGAGTTCGCGCTGATCGTGACCGCGCCCGAGTTGCTCGGCGACCTGGCCCGGACCGCCGAGCGCTTGCTCGAACGCCTGCGCCAGCCGGTCCGCACTGCCACCGGGCTGGTCCCGACCTCCGCCACGATCGGCTATGCCTGCTATTCGGAGGTTCACGGATCGGCGCGCGACTTCGTCCATTGCGCGGACAAGGCCCTGTATGAGGCCAAGCGCGAGCGGCGCGGATCGGCACGGGGCTATCGCAGCTTCGGCCGCAGGAGCACCGACCAGGCTGCCGACTGACAGGTCGGCGATTCCCAACCCGCGGTCGCGTCCCTATCTAGGGCGCGCATGACTTCCTCGCGCGTCCGTGTCCTTGTCCTCAACGCCGCCCTGGGGCCCCTCGACTACCGCGTGCCGCACGGCATGACGGTCGAGCCCGGCTCGATCGTGGTCGCGCCGCTCGGCCCCCGCCAGCTGCTGGGCGTGGTGTGGGAGCCGGAGCGGCTGCCGGGCGAGGAAGTGGGCGACAATCGCCTGCGGCCGCTGCTGGGTGTCGTGGACGCGCCGCCGATCCCGGCCCCCTTGCGCCGGCTGATCGAGTGGACCGCCGATTATTATCTCGCCGCACCCGCCTCGGTGCTGCGCATGGCCTTGTCCTCCACCTCGGCGCTGGAGGGGGCGAAGCTCGCCACCGAATATCGCGCCACCGGCCAGGTGCCGGACCGGCTGACGCCGCAGCGCGAGCAGGCGCTGGAGCGGATCGGCGACCGCCAGGGGCTGGTGCGCGAGCTCGCCACCATGGCCGATGTGTCGGAGGCGGTGGTGCGCGGGCTGGTGAAGCTGGGTGCGATCGAGGCGGTGAGCGTCGACATCGACGTCCCCTATCCGATCCCCGACCCTGCCCATGGCGTGCCGGTGCTGTCCGAACAGCAGGCCGATGTCGCCGGCGTGCTGTGCGACGCGGTGAACACCCAGCCGTTCCAACCCTTTCTGCTCGACGGAGTCACCGGATCGGGCAAGACCGAGGTCTATTTCGAGGCGATCGCCGCCGCCATTTCGCGTGGACAGCAGAGCCTGGTGCTGCTCCCCGAAATCGCCCTTACCGAACCCTTCCTCAAGCGCTTCCACGCCCGCTTCGGCTGCGAGCCGGTGGCGTGGCATTCGGACCTGCGCTCCACCCAGCGCCGCCGCGCCTGGCGCGCGATCGCCACCGGTCAGGCGCTGGTGACGGTGGGCGCACGCTCGGCGCTGTTCCTGCCCTATGCCAACCTCGGCCTGATCGTCGTCGACGAGGCGCACGAGACCAGCTTCAAGCAGGAGGAGGGCGTCCACTATCACGCGCGCGACGTGGCGGTGATGCGCGGGCTGTTCGAACGCTGCCCGGTGGTGCTCGCCTCCGCCACCCCGGCGATCGAGACGCGCCACCAGGTGGCACTCGGCCGCTACACCGAACTCAAGCTGCCCGGCCGCTATGGCAAGGCGGAGCTGCCGGCGATCGAGCCAATCGACCTGATCGCCGAGCCGCCGATCCGGGGTCGCTGGATCGCGCCCAAGCTGGTCAACGCGATCGACCAGGTGCTGGAGCGCGGCGAACAGGCGTTGCTGTTCCTCAACCGCCGCGGCTATGCACCGCTCACCCTGTGCCGGTCGTGCGGACATCGCTTCCAGTGCCCCAATTGCACCGCCTGGATGGTCGAGCATCGGCTGATCCACCGGCTGTCCTGCCACCATTGCGGCCACATGATCCCGACGCCGCGCAAGTGCCCGGAGTGCGATGCCGAGGACGCGCTGGTCGCCTGCGGCCCCGGCGTGGAGCGAATCGCGGATGAGGCGGCGGCGCTGTTCCCCAATGCGCGCATCGCGATCGTCACCTCCGACACGCTCTGGTCCCCAGCCAAGGCCGCCGAGTTCGTCAACCGGATGGAGGCGGGCGAGATCGACCTGGTGGTCGGGACCCAGCTGGTGACCAAGGGCTATCACTTCCCCAACCTGACGCTGGTCGGCGTGATCGACGCCGACCTGGGGCTGGCCGGCGGCGATCTGCGCGCGGCCGAACGCACGTTCCAGCAGATCATGCAGGTCGCCGGGCGCGCCGGGCGCGGCGACAAGCCGGGGCATGTCTATATCCAGACCACCGCACCCGATGCCGCGGTGATGCGCGCGCTGGTGTCGGGCGATGCCGAGAGCTTCTACGCCGCCGAGACCGAGGCCCGGCAGGAGGCCGATGTCCCGCCGTACGGCCGCTATGCCGCGATCATCGTCTCGTCCGAGGACAAGGACGCCGCCAATGACGCGGCCCGCCGTATCGGCCGCGCCGCGCCCGAGGTGGAGGGCATGCACGTCTTCGGCCCCGCCCCCGCCCCACTCGCGATGCTGCGCGGACGGCACCGCTTCCGCTTGCTGGTCCACGCCCGCCGGCAGCTGGACGTGCAGGACGTGATCCGTGACTGGCTGGGCCAGGTCGAATGGTCGGCCAAGGTACGCGTCGCGGTGGATGTGGACCCGTACAACTTCCTGTAGCGGCCGCTCCCAGCGTCATCCTGACGGAAGTCGGGACCCATTGCCGCTCCGCGCGAGGAGGCCGACGCGCTCCCAAAACCCTCGTATCCCTGCGCAGGCAGGGATCCAGGGCCAAGCAGAACAACGGCTTGCAGCGTATGACGCCCTGGGCTCCTGCCTCCGCAGGAGCACGACAAGGGTTCCACCAAGGTGCGCTTACACAGGCACCCAGTCGCGTCCCCGCAAGACGTTGCGGCAGTGGATCCTGGCTTCCGTCAGGATGACGATCGGGCCGGCTAAGCACCACCCCGCTTGAACCCCGCAGCACTTTGATCGAAACAGGCGCCACGTTTTCTGGGGGCATGGGCGTGGCGCGACTGCTGTTGATGCTGGGGTTTCTGGTCGCGTGGGCAGTCCCCGCGCAGGCCGATGATATTTCCGCCGCCGGCCGCGGCGTCGTGCGGGTCGTCACCATCGCCGTGGTCGACGATGAAGTCGTCGGCTTCGGCCATGGCAGCGGCTTTGCGGTCGGACCCAACCGCATCGTCACAAACGCGCATGTGGTCGAACTTGCCGGGCGATACGAAGGCAATGTCGTGATCGGCGTCGTGCCATCGGAAGGCGACAAGTCCTACCAGGGCCGGCTGATCGCGCTCGATCCGGAACGCGACCTGGCGCTGATCGAGGTCGAGGGGCTGAAACTGCCCGCGCTCGCGCTGTACAATGGCCCGGTCGGCGAGGGCGAGGCGACGGTCGCGCTCGGCTATCCTGGCAACGTCGACCTGGCGACTGCGCAATCTGCCTCCGACTATATCCTGCCGCAGTCGCCGGTACGCTCGGAGGGCGTGTTCTCGGGCCTGCGCCGGCTCGGCACCACTGGCGTGCTGCTCCACACCGCCAGCATCGCGCGCGGCAATTCGGGCGGACCGCTGCTCGACCGCTGCGGCCGCGTGCTGGGCGTCAATTCCGCACTCACCCGCGGGGACGATGGCGATGCGAGCTTCGGCTTCGCGATCGCCGGCAGCGAATTGTCGGGCTTCCTGCGCGAAGCCGGGCAGCAAGCGACGATCGTCGGCAACAATTGCATCAGCATGGAGGCGCTGCTGGCGCAGGACCGCGCCGCCGCAGCGGATGCCGCGCAGCAGGATGCCGCCCGTGCGCGAGTCGCGTCCGAACGCGCCGCCGCCGCCCGCGCGACCGCGATCGAGAGTGCGCGCGAACGCAACGAAGCAGCGCGCGAGAACTTCATGGCGGGCGCGGCGGTGCTGCTGGTGCTGGCCGGCCTGGCAGCCGGGGGCGCCGGGATGATGGCGACGCGCGGCAAGCGGCGCGAGGCGATCTGGGCCGGTGCCGGCGGCGGCGTGCTGCTGCTGGGCGCGATCGGACTGTTCGTGGCGCGCCCCTCGTTCGACCCGGATTCGGTGCCGGAACCGCCCAGGACCACCAGTGCCGCCAACGGCCTCACCGGCAAGCTGCTGTGCACGCTGGTGCCCGAGCGCAGCCGGGTGACCGTTTCCGCCACGCCCGAGGTCGCGATGGACTGGCAGGCGAACGGCTGCATGAACGGCCGCACCCAATATGCCGAGGCGCCGAACCAGGGCTGGGAACGCATCCTGGTGCCGGACGAGGAGCAGACCGTGTCGGTGCTGCGCTATGAGCCGGCGACCGGCACCTACATCAACACGCGCTACCTGCTGAGCGCCGAGCGCATGGCGGAGGCGCGGCGGCTGCGCGAGGGCGTCGACCTGAAGCAATGTGCCGGCGAAAGCGCGGGACGCGCCAACCTTGCCACGCAACAGGCGGCGATCCGCACGTCGCTGCCGCCGCTGCCGAACGAACGGCTGGTCTATAGCTGCCATGTTGCCCGAGGGACGAACTGATGCTGCGCCTGACGCTGACCGCCACCGCCGCCCTGCTGCTGTCCGGCACCGCGCTGTCCGCACAGGACGCGCCGCCGCTCGCGATCCCCGTCGCCGCCGCACCCTCGCTCGGCACCACCAACGCCGGCCGGCTGCTGGTGTTCGCCACGGCGGCGGAGCCGGGCGCCAAGCCCGAGGAGGCGATCGACGTCTCCCCCTTCTCTCCCAACGCCACCTATGTCGCGGCGCGCGAGGTGAGCGATCTTCGCCCCGGCACCCCGGCGCTGGTGGATACCAGCACCGACGCCTATCCTGCCGCCTTC
Source organism: Sphingomonas sp. PL-96 (assembly GCF_020707215.1). Classification (GTDB taxonomy): domain Bacteria; phylum Pseudomonadota; class Alphaproteobacteria; order Sphingomonadales; family Sphingomonadaceae; genus Sphingomonas. The sequence goes on along the minus strand of NZ_JAJFET010000001.1, from coordinate 54,414 downwards.
GCCAGCCTGCCGCCGGGCACTTATCGCGTGCAGGCGCTGCTCGATCGCGACCATAGCTACAACTACGGCGGCCGCGACGCCGGCGACCTCTTGTCCCGGGTGGTGACGGTGACGCTGCCCGGCCCGGTGCCGACGCTGCTGCTCGACCATGTTGAGCCCGCAGCCGACGACACCGCAGCGCTCGCGCGGCTGCCGGCCGAACGCCGCAAGCCGCTGGAGGCGGCGCTCGCCAGGGTCGAGCCGGTCGAGGTGCACAGCCCCCTCCTCACCCGCTTCTGGGGCCGGCCGACCAGCATCAACGGCTGGGTCGCGCTGCCCCCCGGCTATGCCGAGGGCAAGACGACCTACCCCACCGTCTATTCGGACGGCGGCTTCGGCAGCACGCTTGGCTCTGCGCGAATGAGCGCTGCGAGCATGACGGCGATGATGGCCAAGGGCGACGCCCCGCCGATGATCTGGGTCTATCTCGACCACCACATCGCCACCGGCACCCACGAGTTCGCCGACTCGGTGAACAACGGCCCCGTCGGCCAGGCGCTGGTCGAAGAGGTGATTCCCGCGCTCGAACAACGCTACTGGATGGATGCGCGCCCCAGCGGCCGCTTCCTGACCGGCCACAGCTCCGGCGGCTGGTCGACACTGTGGCTGCAGGTCGCATACCCCAAGACGTTCGGCGGCAGCTGGCCGACCGCGCCGGACCCGGCCGACTTCCACGACTTCACCAACGTGAACCTTTACGACGACGTCAATTTCTATGCGGGTGCCGATGGCAAGGACCATCCGCTGGTGCGCAAGGACGGCAAGGTCATCGCCACGCTGCGCCAGTTCGGGCGGCTGGAGCAGGTGCTCGGCGCCTATGGCGGCCAGTTCGCGAGCTTCGAATGGGTGTTCTCGCCCAAGGGCGCGGACGGGCGGCCGCTGCCGGTGTTCGACCGCGCGACCGGCGCGATCGACAAGCAGGTCGTCGCCTATTGGCGCGACCATTATGACGTCGCGCACATCGTCGCGCGCGACTGGCAGACGCTGAAGCCGGACCTGGACGGCAAGATCCACCTGACGGTGGGCACCGCCGACACCTTCTATCTCGACGGCCCCGCGCACCGACTGAAGGCGGTGCTCGACGGGCTGGGCGCGAAATCCACCTTCCGCTTCGTGCCCGGCAAGGACCACGGCAATCTCTATGAGGCGGACGGCGACCGCGCCGCGCTCACCAAGCAGATCGCGCGCGAGATGTATGCCGTCGCCAGGCCAGGCCGTGCCCAGCGCTGAGGGGCAGATCCGCTTCCACGCGCGCGAACTGGACCGCCCGGACGTCCAGGCGCTGCTCGCGGCGCATCTCGCCGGGATGCACGCGCAGTCCCCGCCGGAATCCGTCCACGCCCTCCCGCTGGAGGGGCTGCGGCGCCCGGACCTGACCTTCTTCTCCGCGCGCGACGCGGACGGGCAGCTGCTCGGCGTCGGCGCGCTGCGCGAACTCGACGCCAGCCATGGCGAGATCAAGTCGATGCGCACCGTCGACGACGCCCGCAACCGCGGTGTGGGCGCCGCGATGCTCGCCCACCTTCTTCGCGTTGCGCGGGAGCGCGGCTACACGCGCGTGAGCCTGGAGACGGGAACGCCCGAGGGCTTCGCGCCCGCGCGCCGGCTCTACGAACGGCACGGCTTCGTCCGCTGCGCGCCCTTCGCCGACTATCGCGAGGACCCGTTCAGCTGCTGCATGACGCTGCAACTGGACGGGTCCGCCGCTGATTAGCGCGTGATGACGTTGTGTGTACCCGTTTGTCCTGAGTAGCCGTTGAGCGAAGTCGAAACGGCGTATCGAAGGGCCGCCACCCGTGCTTCGATACGGGGCTTCGACAAGCTCAGCCCCTACTCAGCACGAAAGGTTCTACCTGAAGTCGTCTGATTCAACCGCCGTTGACGCGGAACAGCTCCAGCGTGCGGTCGCGGGCGAGCTTGGCCGCCTCGGGGGAATAATCGTCGCGCCGGTCGGAGTTGAAGCCGTGGCCGGCGTCATAGATGTAGACGGTCGCGTTCGCCGGCTCGGCGGCGGCCAGCGCCTCGACGCCCTCGATCGGGATGCCGTGGTCGTGGCGGCCGAAGTGGGCGATCGTCGGCACCTTGGGTACTTCCCCCGATTCGGGCACGAGGCGGCCGTAGTAGCTCGACACCGCCGCCAGTCCCTCGACCTGCGCTGCCGCCAGCCAGACGACCGAGCCGCCATAGCAATAGCCGACCGCGAACACCGGCCCCTTGGGGCGGAGCGCGTCGACGCACGCCTGCACATCGGCGACCGAAGTCTCGATCGGGTGGATGTCGCGCGACAGCTCGATGCCGCGCTGCAGCCCCTCCCCGCCATAGGCTGCCTCGAAACCGGGCGCTTCCCGGTCGAACAGCGCGGGTGCCAGCACCTCATAGCCGTCCGCGGCAAAGCCGTCGCACAGGTCGCGGATATGGTCGGTGATGCCGAAGATCTCCTGCACCAGCACCAGCCCGCCGCGCCGCTCGCCCTGCGGCACGGCGTGATAGACCCCGATCTCGGCCCCGTCCGCCATCGTCATCCGGATCATGCTGCCATTCATCTGTCATTTCCTTCGGCTAGGGATCGCCCCACAGGCTTTTCTTGTCAGGCGGGGCCGGATCGGTCCACCGCTGCCGTTTCTTTGGGCATTGTCGCCGTGGAAACGGGCGCGCGACTTGCATCCTGAGCCCCCCTTTGCTAACCGCGCGCCAGCCATTCAGGGGGGCGTTTATCCGGCACTGCCCTGTTCCCCATGGCATAAGCGCCTTCTTGGACAAGTTGGGATAGGGATCGCGTGGAGACTTCCGGCGGCAATATAAGCGGTGGCATCCAGGCGAGCCTGGCAGGCCGCTATGCGACCGCGCTCTTCGAACTGGCGCGCGACGACCAGTCGATCGCGACGGTCGAACAGAGCCTGGGCGGCGTGCGCCAGGCGCTCGGCGAATCGGCCGAATTCCGCGCGCTGGTGACGAGCCCGCTGGTGGCGCGCGACGCCGCGACCAAGGCGATCGAGGCGGTGGCGGATTCGATCGGTGTCGATCCCACCACCAAGCGCTTCCTGGGCGTGCTCGCCCAGAACCGCCGCCTGAAGGAACTGCCCGCGGTGATCCGCGCGTTCCGGGCGCTGGCGGCGAACCATCGTGGCGAGGTGACCGCAGAGGTCGCCTCCGCCCACACGCTTACCGACGATCAGGTCGATGCGCTGAAGCAGCAGCTTCGTGCCCGCGTCGGCCGCGACGTCTCCGTCGACCTGAAGGTCGACCCCTCGCTTCTGGGCGGGCTGGTCGTGAAGATCGGCAGCCTGATGATCGACAGCTCGATCAAGACCCGTCTGAACACTCTCGCGCACGCGATGAAAGGCTGAACATGGATATCCGCGCCGCAGAAATCTCCAAGGTCATCCGCGACCAGATCTCGTCGTTCGGCACCGAGGCCCAGGTCTCGGAGACCGGCACCGTGCTGTCGGTCGGCGACGGCATCGCGCGCATCTACGGCCTGGACAACGTCCAGGCGGGCGAGATGGTCGAGTTCGCCAACGGCATCCAGGGCATGGCCCTCAACCTCGAAGCCGACAACGTCGGCGTCGTGATCTTCGGCTCCGACGCCGAGATCAAGGAAGGCGACACCGTCCGCCGCACCGGCACCATCGTGGACGTGCCGGTCGGCAAGGGCCTGCTCGGCCGCGTGGTCGATGGTCTGGGCAACCCGATCGACGGCAAGGGCCCGATCGTCGCCGAGAAGCGCAGCCGCGTCGAGGTGAAGGCACCGGGCATCATCCCGCGCCAGTCGGTGTTCGAGCCGATGCAGTCGGGCCTCAAGGCCATTGACGCGCTGGTTCCCGTCGGCCGTGGCCAGCGCGAGCTGATCATCGGCGATCGCCAGACCGGCAAGTCGGCCGTCGCCATCGACGCCTTCATCAACCAGAAGACCGCCAACGCCGGCACCGACGAGTCGAAGAAGCTCTACTGCGTCTATGTCGCGGTCGGCCAGAAGCGCTCGACGGTCGCCCAGCTCGTCAAGACGCTCGAAGAGAATGGCGCGATGGAATATTCCATTGTCATCGCCGCGACCGCTTCCGAGCCGGCGCCGCTCCAGTTCCTCGCGCCCTACACCGGCACCGCGATGGGCGAGTATTTCCGCGACAACGGCATGCACGCGCTGATCGTGTTCGACGATCTGTCGAAGCAGGCGGTCGCCTACCGCCAGATGTCGCTGCTGCTGCGCCGTCCGCCGGGCCGCGAAGCCTATCCGGGCGACGTGTTCTACCTGCACAGCCGCCTGCTCGAGCGCGCGGCCAAGATGTCGGACGCGATGGGCGGCGGTTCGCTGACCGCGCTGCCGATCATCGAGACGCAGGCGGGCGACGTGTCGGCCTACATCCCGACCAACGTGATCTCGATCACCGACGGCCAGATCTTCCTCGAAACCGACCTGTTCTTCGCGGGCATCCGCCCGGCGATCAACGTCGGCCTGTCGGTCAGCCGCGTCGGCTCGGCCGCGCAGACCAAGGCGATGAAGAAGGTCGCGGGCTCGATCAAGCTCGAGCTGGCGCAGTATCGCGAGATGGCCGCGTTCGCGCAGTTCGGCTCGGACCTCGACGCCTCCACCCAGAAGCTGCTCAACCGCGGCGCGCGCCTGACGGAACTGCTCAAGCAGGCCCAGTTCTCGCCGATGCCGTTCGAGGAGCAGGTCGCGTCGATCTTCGCTGGTACCCAGGGCTATCTCGACTCGGTTCCGGTCGGCGACGTCGTCCGCTTCGAGCAGGCGATGCTGTCGGACCTGCGCGCCAACCACTCGGGCGTGCTCGCCAAGATCCGCGACACCAAGGATCTGGGCGACGAGGCGAAGTCGGGCCTGAAGGCAGCGCTCGACAGCTTCGCCAAGACGTTCGCGTAAGGGCTGACGGCACAACAAACACGCCCGTCACCCTGAACTTGTTTCAGGGTCCATCGTGCCCCAAGCGGCGGCGATGCGATTGGAGAGATGGATGCTGAAACAAGTTCAGCATGACGGTTTGGGGAAGTGACGAACTAAATGGCCTCTCTCAAGGCACTCAAGGTCCGGATCAACTCGGTCAAATCGACCCAGAAGATCACCAAGGCGATGAAGATGGTCGCCGCCGCCAAGCTGCGCCGTGCGCAGGAGGCGGCGGAGGCCGGCCGCCCCTATGCCGAGCGGCTCGAGGCGGTGGTGTCGAGCCTCGCCTCGCGCGTCGCGATCGGTGAGGGCAGCCCCAAGCTGCTCGCCGGCACCGGCCGCGACCAGGTGCACCTGTTCGTCGTCGCCACCTCCGACAAGGGGCTGGCCGGCGCGTTCAACAGCAACATCGCCCGTCTCGCCCGTCGCCGCGCGCTGGAACTCCAGGCGGAGGGCAAGACGGTCAAGTTCTACACCATCGGCCGCAAGGGTCGCGCGGTGCTCGCCCGCCAGTTCCGCGACGGCTTCGTCCACGCGGTCGAGCCCGGCGATCTCGGCAAGCTCGGCTTTGCGGACGCGCGCGGCTATGCCGACGACCTGATCGCCCGCTACGAGGCCGGCGAGTTCGACGTCGCGCACCTGTTCTACGCGACGTTCAAGTCGGTGCTGACGCAGGAGCCGACCGAGCAGCAGCTGATCCCGGTGGCGATCCCCGCCGCGACGGAAGCAGCCGGCGCCGCTGACGCGGTGGTCGAGTATGAGCCGGACGAGGAGCACATTCTCGCCGATCTGCTCCCCTCGAACGTCGCGGTGCAGCTGTTCCGCGCGATGCGCGAGAATGCCGCGTCCGAGCAGGGCTCCAAGATGACCGCGATGGACAACGCCACGCGCAATGCAGGTGACCTGATCAAGCGCCTGTCGATCCAGTACAACCGTGCCCGCCAAGCCGCGATCACGACCGAGCTGGTCGAGATCATTTCCGGCGCGGAAGCGCTCTAAGTTCCGAAGGCAAGGAAGAAACAATGGCCACCGCCGCAGAGACTTTCGCCCCCGTGGCGACCACCAACAACGTCGGCCGCATCAGCCAGGTGATCGGCGCGGTCGTCGACGTGAGCTTCGACGGCGCGCTGCCGGCGATCCTCTCCGCACTGGAGACGAACAACAACGGCAACCGCCTGGTGCTCGAAGTCGCCCAGCACCTGGGTGAGAACACCGTCCGCACGATCGCGATGGACGCGACCGACGGCCTGACCCGCGGCCAGACCGTGACCGACACCGGCTCGCAGATTCGCGTGCCCGTCGGCCCCAAGACGCTTGGCCGCATCCTCAACGTCATCGGCGAGCCGATCGACGAGCGCGGCCCGGTCAATGCCGAAGTCACCGCGCCGATCCACGCCAAGGCGCCCGCGTTCGTCGAGCAGTCGACCGAGAGCGCGATCCTGGTCACCGGCATTAAGGTCATCGACCTGCTCGCCCCGTACGCAAAGGGCGGCAAGATCGGCCTGTTCGGTGGCGCCGGCGTCGGCAAGACGGTGCTCATCCAGGAGCTGATCAACAACATCGCCAAGGGCCATGGCGGCACCTCGGTGTTTGCAGGCGTGGGCGAGCGTACCCGTGAGGGCAACGACCTCTACCACGAGTTCCTGGACGCGGGCGTCATCGCCAAAGACGCGGACGGCAACCCGACGTCCGAGGGTTCGAAGGTCGCCTTGGTTTATGGCCAGATGAACGAGCCGCCGGGCGCCCGCGCACGCGTCGCGCTGTCGGGCCTGGCCATCGCGGAATATTTCCGCGACCAGGAAGGCCAGGACGTGCTGTTCTTCGTCGACAACATCTTCCGCTTCACCCAGGCGGGCGCGGAAGTGTCGGCACTGCTGGGTCGCATTCCGTCGGCGGTGGGCTATCAGCCGACCCTGTCGACCGACATGGGCGCCCTTCAGGAGCGCATCACCTCGACCAACAAGGGCTCGATCACCTCGGTTCAGGCCGTGTACGTCCCCGCGGACGATCTTACCGACCCGGCGCCGGCGACCTCGTTCGCCCACCTGGACGCGACGACCGTGCTCAACCGCGCGATCTCGGAACTCGGCATCTATCCGGCGGTGGATCCGCTGGACTCGACCAGCCGCGTGCTCGAGCCGCGCGTCGTCGGCCAGGAGCATTACGAGACTGCCCGCGCCGTCCAGGCGATCCTGCAGAAGTACAAGTCGCTGCAGGACATCATCGCGATCCTGGGCATGGACGAGCTGTCGGAAGAGGATAAGCTGACGGTCGCCCGCGCCCGCAAGATCCAGCGCTTCCTGTCGCAGCCGTTCCACGTCGCAGAGGTGTTCACCGGCATCCCGGGCGCGTTCGTGCAGATCGAAGACACGATCCGCTCGTTCAAGGCGGTCGTGAACGGCGAGTACGACCATCTGCCGGAAGCGGCCTTCTACATGGTCGGCGGCATCGACGACGTGGTCGCCAAGGCCGCGAAGATGGCGCAGGACGCGTAAAGAAGACCAACCCACCCGTCCCCTGCTCGCAGGGGACGGGCAGAGGATGAAAAGATGCTGCACTTCGAACTCGTCACCCCCGAAAAGCTCGTCCGCTCGGAGGAGGTCCACATGGTGGTGGTGCCCGGCACCGAAGGCGACTTCGGCGTGCTGGAGGGGCATGCCCCCTTCATGTCGACGATCCGCGAGGGTGCGCTCCAGATTTTCCGCACCGCCGGTGGCGAGCCGGAGACGCTGGCGATTCACGGCGGCTTTGCCGAGGTCAACGACCGCGGCCTGACCGTGCTGGCCGAACGCGCCGGCTGATCGCCGCCGAGCCCGTCGGGTCCATCACCGGCCCGCCTTGCCCCGGTGTTCCCGGCGGCGGGGCGGGCCGGTGTCGTTTCAGGCGCGCGTGTCGCGGTTAGGCAATTGTCAAAGCTTGTGCGTTACCCCCGTGCTGCCCAGAGTTTTCGGGCGTTGAGGACGTAGCAAGTGAGTGCATTCGGACGACGCAATCATCTCGGCGGTCCCGCCGGGCGCCCCCAGTTCGGGGTCGCTCGCCCGATGCAGGGAAGCACGATCGCCCGCCCGGTCGACACCGACGGTTCGGGCCAGTTCCCGCCGATCGCCGACATCCCCCTCCCCCGCAGCGATACGGCGCCGCTCGCCGCTCCCCCGATCGACATGCCCGCGGTTCATGCCGATGCCATGCAGCGGCTTGCCGAGCGTCAGGCCGCGTCGGGCGAGGCCGGCAACAGCCGGGTCGAGGGGTTCGAAAGCTCGATCCACCGCATCAAGGAGCAGGTGCTCCCGCGCCTGCTGGAGCGCGTCGACCCGGAAGCGGCCGCGACCCTCAGCAAGGATGAGCTGGCCGAGGAATTCCGCCCGATCATCGGCGAGGTGCTGGCCGAACTGAAGCTGACCCTGAACCGGCGCGAGCAGTTCGCGCTGGAAAAGGTGCTGGTCGACGAGCTGCTGGGCCTGGGTCCGCTCGAGGAGCTGCTGGCCGACGCAGCGATCAGCGACATCATGGTCAACGGACCCGACCAGACCTTTGTCGAGCGCAAGGGCAAGCTGGAGCTCGCCAACATCCAGTTCCGCGACGAGGAGCATCTGTTCCAGATCGCGCAGCGCATCTGCAACTCGGTCGGCCGTCGCGTCGACCAGACCACGCCGCTCGCCGACGCCCGCCTGAAGGACGGCAGCCGCGTCAACGTGATCGTGCCGCCGCTGTCGCTGCGCGGCACCGCGATCTCGATCCGCAAGTTCTCGGCCAAGCCGATCACGCTCGACATGATGGCGGGCTTCGGCTCGATGAGCCCGAAGATGGCGACCGCGCTCAAGATCGCGGGCGCCAGCCGGTTCAACATCGTCATCTCGGGCGGCACCGGCTCGGGCAAGACGACGATGCTCAATGCCTTGTCGAAGATGATCGACCCGGGCGAGCGCGTGCTGACGATCGAGGACGCGGCCGAGCTTCGCCTGCAGCAGCCGCACTGGCTGCCGCTCGAAACCCGTCCGCCGAACCTGGAGGGCCAGGGCGAGATCACCATCCGCGACCTCGTCAAGAACGCGCTGCGTATGCGCCCGGATCGCATCATCCTGGGCGAAATCCGCGGCTCCGAGTGTTTCGATCTGCTCGCCGCCATGAACACGGGCCATGACGGCTCGATGGCGACGCTCCACTCCAACTCGCCCCGCGAATGCCTGGCGCGTATGGAGAACATGGTGATGATGTCGGACATCAAGGTGCCGAAGGAAGCGATCAGCCGCCAGATCGCCGACTCGGTCGACCTGATCGTCCAGGTGAAGCGCCTGCGCGACGGCTCGCGCCGCGTCACCAACATCACCGAGGTGATCGGCATGGAAGGGCCGGTGATCGTCACCCAGGAACTGTTCAAGTTCGAGTATCTGGACGAGTCCGCCGACGGCAAGATCATCGGCGAGTACCGCTCGATGGGCCTGCGCCCCTATACGCTCGACAAGGCCAAGCAGTACGGCTTCGACCAGGCGATGCTGGAGGCGTGCCTGTAGGGCGGCGTTCCCCGCCCTTTCCTGCCCTCGTCATGCCGACGCAGGTCAGCATCCGCTGCGTCTGCGGCTGTGCCGCTTTGCGCACCTCCCGACAGCCGTAGCCCTGCGCAGGCACAGATCCAGCGCCACGCAGAACACCGGCGACGGTTCTTCGAGACTGTGCTCAGGCCCGCGCAGGAGCACGAGAGGCCGGATGCGAAGACTTCGTCGGGCGAATCGATGCTGACGTTCGTCTCGATCCCGAAGGGGAGACTCACGCAGGGTGGCGCGACTCGTCCGCGGCTTCTACGGTTTCGGGATGCGCTATGCGCTCGCCCTGTTCGCGGTGGCTGTTGCCGCCGCCCCGTCGATGGCCCTGCCGGCCACCCAGTTCGAGCGCACCCCAGCGGAGACGCTGACGAACGACAGCGCCGAACGCTGGGTGCATTTCGAACTCACCCCGGCCAACCACATCCGCTTCGCCATGAAGATCGCCGGGCGGCCCGCGACCGCCCTGCTCGACACCGGAGTGAGCCATTCGATGGTGAGCACCGGCTTTGCGCGGGACGCGCGCCTGAAGATCGAACGGCGCGGCACCGCCGCGGCGCTGGGCGGCGAGGTGGCGCTTGGCTGGACGCGCGTTGCCCGCCTCTCGCTCGGCGGCCTGCACGTCACCGAGCGGGCAATGGCGCTGCTGGATCTGTCCCAGGTTCAGGCCGGCGATGGTCGGCCGGTGGACGCGCTGATCGGCGCCGACCTGCTTGGCCCTCATGCGCTCGACATCGACTTTGAGCACCGGCGCTTCCGCTTGCTGCCAACCGGCGCCGAGCCATTCGCCGGCACCCGCGCGCCACTCTCGCGCAACGCCGATGGCCTCTATGTGACCGAGGCGCGGCTCGGGCGGGAAACGCTCCGCGCTGTGATGATCGACACCGGCGACGGCACCAGCATCAGCGTCACGCGCGACCAGTGGCGCAGCGCCCGCCTGCCCCGTCGCACCCTGACCTCGACCATCTCCTACGGACTGGCCGGGCCGGTGGAGGCAGGCCTCACCGTCACCGACGCGCTGCGGCTGGGGGAGGCGACGCCCGCCGAGTCGGAACTGCGCATCGAAGGCCAGGCGTTTGCCGATCGCACCGGCATCCCCAGCCGGATCGGCACCGGGTTTCTCCGGCGCTTCCGCGTGCTGCTCGATCCGGCTGCCGGTCGCCTGCTGCTGGAGCCGGCCGGAGCAGCGGCCGAGGGCCCGCCCCGCTCCACCAGCGGGCTGCTGCTGAGCTATGACACCCGACGCCTGCGTGTGCTCCACGTCATGCGCGGCAGTCCCGCCGCGCGAAGCGGCTGGCGCAAGGGCGAGCAGATCTGCCAGGTCGATGGTGCCCCCGTCCGCGAGATCGCCAACGGCGCGGCCGATCTCGGCTGGGCCGCCGACACCCCTGGCCGCACGGTGCGGCTGGAGCTGTGCGACGGCAGCCAGCGGACGCTGACCCTGGCGCGGTTCTACTGACGCACGTGCTGCTTGACTCCGCACATATTTAAGTTTTACTTAAATATGCCCGCAAGCGAAAGGATCTTCCGTGTCCATTCCAGTGCTCCACAAGAACGCCCGCATCCTGATGTGGCTCGTCACCATCCCCTTTGTCGTGCTCGCGCTGCTGACGTGCGCGCTCCTCGGCAACATCGTCCTGCAGGGCGGCCGGTTCGCGGACACGGTCGCGATCTACTATCTCCCCATGTTCCTCTACATGTGGGCGATATGGATGGTTCGAAGCGCCCTGAAAAAGGTTGCGGAGGGTGCGCTGTTCGAGGGGGTGATCGCGCAATTGCTGTTCCGCGCCGGCGCCGCCCTCTTCGGTGGCGCCCTCTTCACGGTGTTCGGGGTTCCGCTCCTGACTGCACTGGTTCAGGGAGAGGCGTATATCGCGACCTTTGAGCCCTCGCCGGTGACGTTGGGCATCGTCGGCGCGACCCTTGCCTTGTTCTCGCAGCTGTTCGGCCGTGCGGCGGCGATGCGGCAGGAACTGGACGAGTTCATCTGACCATGCCCGTCCTCGTCACCCTCGACACCATGCTCCTGCGTCGCGCGATGACGGGAAAGGAACTCGCGAGCCGAGTGGGAATCAGCGAAACCCAGCTTTCGCTGTTCAAGTCCGGCAAGGTTCGCGGGATCCGCTTCGCCACCATCGCAAAGATGTGCGCGGTGCTGGAGTGCAGTCCTGGCGATCTTCTCGGCTATCGGTTCGACGCAGCCGATCTGCGGGACAGCAGCGAAGCCTGATCCCTCATCCCGTCAGCGCAAGCGCGCCCAAGATCACGGCGCACAGGATCGCGGCCATCTGGATGCCGGGCCAGGGCATCACGCCCACTCGGTCGAGGTCGCGCCTCCGTGCGCGTCGCGCGTCGGCGACGCCGCTGGCCACCGCCACTGCCGCCAGTGCGGCCGCTCCGCTCCAAAGTCCCGCTTGCATCCGGCAGGCTTAGCCGCACAACATCGCTTCGTCACCTTGTTGGAGGTTCCCGATGCGCCCGATCCTGCCGATCCTTGCCCTCGCCGCCGCGACGGTTCCTCTGGCGGCGACCGCCGTCGCCCAGTCGGGCACGCCCAAGCAGGCACTTGCCGCCGCGATCGCCTCGCCCGCGCGCACGCCTGCCAATGTGGCGCGCGACCGCTATCGGCATCCGGCCGAGACGCTGACCTTCTTCGGCGTCAAGCCGAGCGACACCGTCGTGGAGATCTGGCCGAGCGGCGGCTGGTATACCGAAATCCTCGCGCCCTATCTCGCGCGCAGCGGCAGCTATGTGGCGGCGGCCCCGCTGCCCAATGGCGCCAAGGGCGTGCAGGCGCTCCAGGCGAAGGACGCCGCCCGCTATGGCAAGATACGGATCGCGGGCTTCCCGGCCAAGCCCGGCGACGCGACGGTGCCCAACGGCAGCGCCGACGTGGTGCTGACCTTCCGCAACGCCCACAACTGGCGCTTCGGCGGCGCGGACCAGGCGCAGGCGATGTTCGACGCCATGTTCGCGATGCTAAAGCCCGGCGGCACGCTGGGCGTGGTCGAGCATCGCCTGCCCGAGGCGCGAGACTCCGCCGCCGAGGAAAAGAGCGGCTATCTGAAGGAAAGCACCGTCATCGGCTTTGCGACCAAGGCCGGGTTCAAGCTGGCGGGCCGGTCCGAGGTGAACGCCAACCCGCGCGACACCGCCGACTGGCCGCAAGGGGTGTGGACGCTGCCGCCGAGCTATCGGCTGGGCGACACGGATCGCGCAAAATATGCCGCGATCGGCGAAAGCGACCGGATGACCCTGCGCTTCGTGAAGCCGCGGTGATGAACGGGGACGCCCGTCCCCGACGTATCCAAGAAAGCTGCGCGAGAGGCGCGCCAGACCGTCCGATATACCCGTACCCCCGCGCAGGCGGGGGTCCAGGGCCAAGCAGAACAACCGCTGGCGGTGTTTGGGACCCTGGGCTCCTGCCTTCGCAGGAGCACGGCGGAGCCCCGGGGGGTTGGCCGCCCGACGAGCCGTCCACCCCAGGGACTCGGGCTCACTTGGCCAGCTTGTCGACCTTTTCCTGCAGGCGCGCGAGCTCGGCACGCAGCGCGCGCATCTCGCCTTCGCTGCCCTCCGCCGCGGGTGCGGACGTCGCGGTGCTGTCGTTGGCGGCACCGGCCTTGAACGCCGAAGTCGCCGCCTCGAACATCGCCATGTTGCGCTTGGCGATTTCGGCGAACGGGGTGTTGGCGAACGGCGAGTTGGCAAAGGCGCCCTCGACCGCCGACTTGAACTGCTCCTGGTTGCGACGGAAGCTGTCCATCGATGCCTCCAGATAGCCCGGCACCATCGCCTGCATCGAATCGCCGTAGAGCGAGATCAGCTGGCGCAGGAAGCTCACCGGCAGCATCGTCTGCCCGCGGCTTTCCTCTTCCATGATGATCTGGGTCAGGACATTGTGGGTGATGTCGTCGTCACTCTTGGCATCGACCACCTTGAAGTCGCGGCCCTCGCGAGTCATCGCCGCCAGATGGTCCAGCGTGATGTAGGACGAAGTCTCGGTATTGTAGAGACGCCGATTAGCGTATTTCTTGATGATGACGGGTCCGCCATCCGACACGGTCTTTTTCATGCAGAACCCCTGAATGTCTGATCCGACACTATCATCCTTTTCTGCCGCGCTGCAACGCGGGCCGCGCCCGCTGCCGCTGTTCCTGGACATGCTGAGGTCGGAGACGGCGGAGGCGCCGGAACGCCGCGCCGCAGCACTGGCGGGACTGCGTGCATACCAGCAGGCGCCACGCGCGCCGCGACCGCCCGCTCCGCCGGTGGTGGCGCGAAGCGGGCGCGCGACGCTGCTCGACTATGGGGTCGGGACCGGCCGGCCGGTGGTGTTCGTCCCCTCGCTCATCAACCCGCCGTTCGTGCTCGATCTGGCGGAGGATAATTCGCTGCTGCGCTGGCTTGCCGGCCGGGGCGTCCGGCCGCTGCTGGTCGACTGGGGCACGCCGGGGCCGGATGCACGCGAGCAGGACGTCGACGCGCATGTCACCGACCTGCTGCTGCCGCTGCTGGACACGCTGCCGGAACCGCCGGTGCTGGTCGGCTATTGCCTGGGCGGGACGATCGCGCTGGCGGCGGCGACGCTGCGGCCAGCGGCGGGCGTCGCGCTGATCGCGGCGCCGTGGCACTTCGCGGGCTTCGGAGAGGCGGCGCGCGCACGGATCGCGTCCTTGTGGCGAGCGGCCGAGCCGACCTGTGCAACGCTTGGGCTGGTGCCGATGGAGGTGCTGCAATCCGGCTTCTGGCAGCTCGATCCAGCCCGCACCGTCGCCAAGTTCGAAGGGTTCGCCACGCTGGATCCGGCGAGCGCCAAGGCCCGCGCGTTCGTTGCGCTGGAGGATTGGGCGAACGCCGGCGCCCCCCTCACCTTTGCCGCGGGACGGCAGCTGTTCGAGGGCTTCTTTGGCGAGGACCTGTCGGGAAGCGGGGGCTGGCAGCTGGATGGGCGCACGGTCATGCCCGGTGGCCTTGCCTGCCCGACCATCGACTTCGTGGCGCAGGGTGACCGCATCGTACCGGCGCAAAGTGCGACAGGTCTGGCCGACCGGCATCCCGTCGCCGCCGGACATGTCGGCATGGTCGTCGGAAGCCGTGCGCCGGCACTGCTGTGGACACCACTCGCCGACTGGATAACCCGACTTCCCGCGCCTAAATAAGGGACACGGCGTCGCATCAAGCGGCGCGTTTCTGAGAGGACTGCCATGACCGAGATCGTGATCGCCGCCGCCAAGCGAACCCCGGTCGGCAGCTTCCTGGGCGCCTTTGCCACTACCCCCGCGCACGAGCTCGGCCGCCAGGCGATCGAGGCCGCGCTGGAGCAGGCGGGTGTCGCGCCGGAAGACGTGTCGGAAGTGATCCTGGGCCAGGTGCTCACCGCCGCGCAGGGGCAGAACCCCGCGCGTCAGGCGTCGATGGCCGCCGGCATCCCCAAGGAGGTGCCCGCCTGGGGCGTGAACCAGGTCTGCGGATCGGGCCTGCGCACGGTGGCGCTCGCCTATCAGGCGATCCTGACCGGCGATGCGTCGATCGTGGTCGCAGGCGGCCAGGAGAGCATGTCGCTCTCCGCCCATGCCCAGGCGCTGCGCGCGGGTGCCAAGATGGGCGATGTCGCCCTGGTCGACACCATGATCAAGGACGGCCTGACCGACGTCTTCAACGGCTATCACATGGGCATCACCGCCGAGAATCTGGCCGAGCAGTATCAGGTTACGCGCCAGGATCAGGACAGCTTTGCGGTGCGTTCGCAGAACCTTGCCGAGCAGGCGCGCTCGGACGGCCGCTTCAAGGACGAGATCGCGCCGGTGACCGTCAAGGGCCGCAAGGGCGACACGATCGTTGCGGACGACGAATATATCCGCGCCGGTGCGACGCTGGACGCGATGTCGGGCCTGCGCCCGGCGTTCAAGAAGGACGGCAGCGTGACCGCGGGCAATGCGAGCGGGATCAACGACGGTGCGGCTGCGCTGGTGGTGATGTCGGCGGACGAAGCCGAGCGCCGCGGCATCACGCCGCTTGCCACCATCAAGAGCTGGGCGACCGCCGGCGTCGACCCGTCGATCATGGGCATCGGCCCCGTCCCCGCCTCCCGCCGCGCGCTCGAAAAGGCGGGCTGGAGTGTCGGCGACCTCGACCTGATCGAGGCGAACGAGGCGTTTGCGGCGCAGGCGCTGGCGGTCGGCAAGGACATGGGCTGGGACGCGGACAAGGTGAACGTCAACGGCGGCGCGATCGCGATCGGCCATCCGATCGGCGCCTCGGGCGCGCGCGTGCTGACGACGCTGCTCTACGAGATGCAGCGCCGCGACGCGAAGAAGGGCCTCGCGACGCTCTGCATCGGCGGCGGCATGGGCATCGCCATGTGCGTCGAGCGGCCGTAAGGCCGGGTGCGGGTCTGGCCTAGCGCCAGACCCGGTCAAAGCGACGGCCCAGGCCGGTCAGCAGTTCATATTGCGACCGGCCGGACGCCGCCGAAGCGCGCGGCAGTGCATAGTCGATCGAGAGCCAGTCGCCTTCGGCAACGTCTGCGCCGGTCACATCGACGATCAGCAGATCCATCGAGACGCGGCCGCGCACCGGGCAGGCGACGTCACCTGCGAAGACGGTGCCGGTATCCGAGAAGCCGCGGCCGTATCCGTCGGCATAGCCGATGTTGAGCACCGCCAGTTCCTGGTCCGCCTGCGCCACATAGGTTGCGTTGTAGCCCGCCGTCTCGCCCGCACGCATGCGGCGGCGCTGGAGCACCTGCGCCTCGGGATGGACGACCTGCCGGATCACGCCCTCGGCCGCCGGACACGGGACACCGCCGTAGAGCGCCAGGCCTGGCCGGGTCAGGTCGAAGCGGAACTCCTGGCCCAGAAAGATGCCGGCGCTGTTGGCGAGGCTGGTACGCTTTGCCGGCACCCGTGCGGCGACCTCGGCAAAGCGCGCGTGCTGTTCGGCGTTGAGCGGGTGGTCCTCGTCCGCGCAGGCGAGATGGCTGAGAAGCGTGTGGATCTCCAGGCCTTCGAACAGCGCCGTCGGCGCGTCCCAGCGCACCCCTAGCCGGTTCATGCCGGTGTCGACCATTACGTCGCATGGCCCACCGCCGCTGTCCCGCCAGCGCGCGATCTGGACGGGCGTGTTGAGCACCGGGCGGATGTGCGGCCAGCGGCGCGCCTGCGGCAGGTCTTCCTCGCGCAGGCCGTGCAGCACCGACACGGCGGGCGCGATGTCGGCGACCGCCTCCGCCTCCGCCCAGGTGGCGACAAAGAAATCGCGGCAGCCCGCCTCGACCAGCCGACCCACGACCTCGCGCGCGCCCAGGCCATAGCCGTTGGCCTTGACCGCAGCACCGCAGGCGGCCGGGCCGCTCCGTTGACCAAGCGTGCGCCAGTTGTGGACAAGCGCGGCGCTGTCGAGCCGCAGGCGAAGAGGGGCATGCATCACCCGACCGGCCTAGCGCCTGGGCTGGCGGGCGTCGAGGGTGCGGCCTAGTCGCTCCGCCGCCGATTGCTTGCGTTTGTGCAACCCAGCCTTGCGGATGCTGCGCTTGCGCTGCGGTGCAGCATCAACCATTTGCGCCCGGATGGCCTCTTCCCCTTCCGTGCCCGCGCGCAGCGTCGCGCTGGTGCACCTTGCCCTTGCCACCGGCGGCTTTGCGATCGGCACGACCGAATTCGCAGCCATGAGCCTGGTGCCCCTGTTCGCCCCCGGTCTCGGCATTTCCGAGCCGACCGCCGGCCATGTCATCAGCGCCTATGCGCTGGGCGTGGTGGTCGGCGCGCCGCTGATCGCGGTGCTCGGCGCGCGCATGTCGCGCTTCGCCCTGCTGATCAGCCTGATGGGCTCGTTCGCGCTGTTCAACGGGCTTAGCGCGCTGGCGCCGACCTATGGCTGGATGCTGGCGTTCCGGTTCCTGAGCGGACTGCCGCACGGCGCCTATTTCGGCGCCGCCTCGCTGGTCGCGGCGTCGCTGGTGCCGTCGGAGAAACGCACCCAGGCGGTCGGCCGCGTGATGCTGGGGCTGACGGTCGCCACCATCCTGGGCGTGCCCGCCGCCAACGCGCTGGGGCAGACGGTCGGCTGGCGCTGGGGCTTTGGCGTGGTTGCGGTGCTGGCGCTCTTGACCGTCGTGCTGCTGGCAGCACTTGCCCCGCGCGACCGGGCGGATCGCAGCGCGAGCCCCCTTGCCGAACTGCGCGCGCTGGGCCGCGCGCAGGTGTGGCTGACGCTTGCGATCGGGGCGGTAGGCTTTGGCGGCATGTTCTGCGTCTACACCTATGTCGCCTCGACCCTGCTGGAGGTGACGCGTGTGTCGTCCGCGCTGGTGCCGGTGGTGCTGGCGGTGTTCGGCATCGGCATGACTGCGGGTAATCTGATCGTCCCGCGCTTCGCCGACCGGGCGCTGATGCCGACGGTTGCCTTCACGCTGCTATGGAGCGCTGCGATGCTGGCACTCTATACCTTTGCCGCCGCATCGCTGTGGACGATCGTCCCGTGCGTGTTCGTGATCGGCCTGGGCGGGGCACTCGGCACCGTGCTGCAGACGCGGCTTATGGACGTGGCCGGCGAGGCGCAGAGCCTGGCGGCGGCACTCAACCACTCGGCGCTCAACCTCGCCAATGCGATTGGTCCGTGGGTGGGCGGCATGGCCATCACCGCCGGCTGGGGCCTGGAGACGACCGGCGCGATCGGTGCAGTGCTGGCGCTGGGCGGCCTGCCGATCTGGGCACTGTCGGTGGCGCTCGACCGCAAGCGTGCTGTGGTGCTGCAGCCGGCCTGAGCGAGCACGCGCTCCCGCGGAGGCGGGAGCCATATCGCAACCGACAACGCCTGCCTCCCTGGGCTCCCGCGCAGGCGAGACCTCTGCGAAACCACCAGCCGTGCTCCTGCGAAGGCAGTAGCCCAGGGTTCCAACCACCGCAAGTCGTTGCTCTGCTTGGCCCTGGACTCCTGCCTGCGCAGGAATACGGGTGGACCAAAGGACGATGGCCCCTGTTTTGCAGAAGTCACGCGAAGGCGGGAGTCCAGGGCCACGAGCGACACCGCCTGCGGCTCCTGAGCTCCCGCCTTCGCGGGAGCACGGTGAGGCGGTTGGCGAAGCTCAGTCCAGGTTCGGCCGCAGCCAGCGTTCGGCCTGCTCCACGCTGACGCCGCGGCGCCGGGCATAGTCCTCCAGCTGGTCCCGCCCGATCCGCGCCACCCCGAAATACTGACTATCCGGGTGGCCGAAGTAGAAGCCCGACACCGCCGCCGTCGGCAGCATCGCAAAGCTCTCGGTCAGCACCAGCCCGGCGCGTTCCCCTGCGTTCAGCATTTCGAACAGCATCGGCTTCAGGCTGTGCTCCGGGCACGCCGGATAACCCGGCGCCGGGCGGATGCCGCGATACTGTTCACGCACCAGCGCCTCGTTGGTCAGCTGCTCGTCGGGCGCATAGCCCCAGAGCGTCGTGCGGACATGCTGGTGCAGCCGCTCGGCAAACGCCTCGGCCAGGCGATCCGCCAGCGCCTTCAGCAGAATGTCGTTATAGTCGTCGTGCGCCGCTTTGAAGCGGGCGATGTGCGGGTCGATGCCGTGGATGCCGACCGCAAAGCCGCCGAACCAGTCGCCCGCCGGATCGATGAAGTCGGCCAGGCACATGTTCGCCCGCCCCTCGCGCTTGGCGATCTGCTGGCGCAGCATCGGCAGGCGCACGTTCGCCTCATTGCCGGGGTCCAGGTCGGGCGTGTGCAGGTCGGCCGGGAAGTGCGCGCCGTCCGGGCTCACCTGGTCGTCGCTGTGACGGGTGCGCACGACGATGTCGTCGCCGTCGCGATGGCACGGCCACAGCCCCGCCACGCCGCGTGCGGTCAGCCACTTCTCGGCGATGATGGTGTCGAGCATCTTCTGCGCGTCTTCGTAGAGCCCGCGCGCGCTTTCCCCCACGATCTCGTCGTCCAGGATCGCAGGGAAGTTGCCGGCCAGTTCCCAGGCGCGGAAGAAAGGCGTCCAGTCGATGTAGCCGCGCAGGTCGGTGAGATCCCAGTCGTCAAACTGGTGGATGCCCGGCTGCGCGGGCGCGGCCGGCTTCTGCGCGAAGTCGGCAACGAAGCCGGCTGCGCGCGCATCAGCGATCGGCAGCAGCGCGCTCTGCCCCTTGCCCTCGCGTGCGGCACGCACCGCGGCATAGTCGGCCGCGACCTTCTCGACATAATCGTCGCGCTGCGTGTCGCTCACCAGCGTGGTCGCGACACCCACCGCCCGGCTGGCGTCGAGCACGTGCACCACCGGCCCGTCATAGGCGGGCGCAATGCGCAGCGCCGTGTGCACCTTGGACGTGGTCGCGCCGCCGATCAGCAGCGGCATCACCATCTTGGCGCGCTTCATCTCCTCGGCCACGGTCACCATCTCGTCGAGCGAGGGGGTGATGAGGCCGGAGAGGCCGATCATGTCGGCGTCATTCTCGTTCGCCGCCTCCAGGATCTTGGACCAGGGGACCATCACGCCCAGGTCCACCACCTCGAAGCCGTTGCACTGGAGCACGACGCCGACGATGTTCTTGCCGATATCGTGGACGTCGCCCTTCACGGTCGCCATCACGACCTTGCCCTTGCCCTTGGAGCCGGGCTCCTTGGCGGCCTCGATGAAGGGCAAGAGGTGCGCCACTGCCTTCTTCATCACACGCGCGGACTTCACCACCTGCGGCAGGAACATCTTGCCCGATCCGAACAGGTCGCCGACCACGTTCATGCCGTCCATCAGCGGGCCTTCGATGACTTCGATCGGCCGGGCGTAGAGCTGGCGCGCCTCTTCGGTGTCGTCGACGACATGCGCGTCGATGCCCTTCACCAGCGCATGCTCCAGCCGCTTGGCGACACCCCAGCTGCGCCATTCCGCCGCCTGCTTCTCGGCCACCGCATCGGTGCCGCGGAAGCGCTCGGCAAGCGCCACCAGCCGCTCGCCCGCATCGGGATCTCGGTTGAGGATCACGTCCTCGCACGCCGTGCGCAGCTCCGGCTCGATCTGGTCATAGACCTCGAGCTGGCCGGCGTTGACGATCGCCATGTCCATGCCGGCCGGGATCGCGTGGTAGAGGAACACGGAGTGCATCGCCTTGCGCACCGGCTCGTTGCCGCGGAAGCTGAACGACAGGTTCGAAAGGCCGCCTGAGATGTGGACGTGCGGGCAGCGCGCCTTGATCTCGCGGCACGCCTCGATGAAGTCGACGCCGTAGTTGTTGTGCTCCTCGATCCCCGTCGCGACCGCGAAGACGTTGGGATCGAAGATGATGTCCTCCGGCGGAAAGCCGATGCCGACGAGCAGCTTGTAGGCGCGCTCGCAGATCTCGACCTTGCGCGCCTGGGTGTCGGCCTGGCCGACCTCGTCGAACGCCATCACCACGACCGCGGCGCCATAGGCCATGCACTTGCGGGCGTGTTCGAGGAAGATCTCCTCCCCTTCCTTCATGCTGATCGAGTTGACGATCGGCTTGCCGGACACGCACTTCAGCCCCGCCTCGATCACGTCCCACTTCGAGCTGTCGACCATCACCGGGATGCGGGCGATGTCGGGCTCTGCCTGGATCAGCTTCAGGAAGGTCGTCATGGCGTGGTGCGCGTCGAGCAGCCCCTCGTCCATGTTGACGTCCAGCACCTGCGCGCCCGCCTCCACCTGCTGGAGCGCGACCTCGATTGCGGCGGCATAGTCGCCGTTCATGATCAGCTTCTTGAAGCGCGCCGAGCCGGTGACGTTGGTGCGCTCGCCGATGTTGACGAAGCTGGTGGAGGAGGCGGTGGCGTTCATCTGTCTTCTTCTTGATCCTCCCCGGTACGGGGAGGGGGACCAGCGAAGCTGGTGGAGGGGGGTTGCCGCAGGGAACTCGCTCGCGGAGAGCCCCCTCCACCACGCCCTTCGGGCGCGGTCCCCCTCCCCGTGCCGGGGAGGATTTTAGACCTCACGCCGCCATGGTGAACGGCTCGAGCCCGGCAAGCCGCGTCCGCACTTCCGGCGTCGGGATCTTGCGCGGCGGCAGTTCCCGCACTGCTTGCGCAATCGCCTGGATGTGCGCCGGGGTCGATCCGCAGCAACCGCCCAGCACGTTGACCTGGCGGTTCTCCGCCCAGTCGCGCACCAGCCCGGCGGTCGTCTCCGGCGCCTCGTCATAGGCGCCGAGCTCGTTGGGAAGCCCGGCGTTGGGATAGACCATGATCAGGGTGTCGCAGATGCCGGACAGCGTCTTCACGTGCGGCCGCAGCTGCTCCGCCCCGAACGAGCAGTTGAGCCCGATGGTGAGCGGACGCGCATGGCGCACCGCATGCCAGAACGCCTCGACCGTATGCCCCGACAGGTTGCGTCCGGACAGGTCGGTCAGCGTCATCGACAGCATGATCGGCAGGTCGCGGCCGAGCGCATTGCCCGCCTCGATCGCCGCCATGATCCCGGCCTTGGCGTTCAGCGTATCGAACACCGTCTCGATCAGCACGAAGTCCGCGCCGCCCTCGACCAGCGCGTCGATCTGCTCGCGGTACACGTCCTTCAGATAATCGAAGTCGATCTCGCGAAAGCCGGGATCGTTGACGTCGGGACTCAGCGACAGCGTCTTGTTGGTCGGCCCGATCGCGCCGGCGACGAAGCGCGGGCGGCCGTCCTTGGCCTGGAACTCGTCGGCGATGCGGCGCGCGAGCTTCGCGCTCTCGACGTTGATCTCGCGCACAAGATGCTCAGCGCCATAGTCGGCCTGGCTGATGCGGTTGGCGGAGAAGGTGTTGGTCTCGGCGATGTCGGCGCCGGCTTCGAAATAGGCGCGGTGGATCGACTCCGGCACCTCGGGCCTGGTCAGCGCCAGGATGTCGTTGTTGCCCTTCTGGTCATGGCTGAGGCCCAGGCTGCCGGCATAGTCGGCTTCCGAAAGCTTCCAGTTCTGGATCTCGGTGCCGAACGCGCCGTCGGTGATCAGCACGCGCTTGGCGGCCTCGGCCAGCAGGGTTTCGCGGGGAGTCATGCCGTTCTTCCTTCGTCGCGTCGGGCGCCGCCGCCCTCAATAGTGTCGTCACCCTGAACTTGTTTCAGGGTCCATCCGTCCACACCCGCCGCCGCCGCTTGCTGCGCGGTGGATGCTGAAACGAGATCAGCATGACGGTGGGGGTGGGACAGACTCACGCCGCCGCCTGCCCCGCCACCTTCTTCGCGCGCAGGCCCAGCAGGTGGCAGATCGCATAGCTCAGCTCGGCGCGGTTGAGCGTGTAGAAGTGGAAGTGGCGCACGTCGCCCGCATAGAGCCGGCGGCACATCTCCGCCGCGATGGTCGCCGCCACCAGCTGGCGTGAGGCGGGGTGGTCGTCCAGCCCCTCGAACAGCCGGTCCATCCAGTCGGGGATCGCAGCGCCGCACATGCCCGCGAACTTGCGCGTCTGGGCGACGTTGGAGACCGGCAGGATCCCCGGCACGATCTCGGCCGAAATGCCCGCTGCGGTCGCTGCGTCGCGGAAGCGGAAGAATGCTTCGGGCGTGAAGAAGAACTGCGTGATGGCCCGGGTGGCGCCGGCGTCGAGCTTGCGCTTGAGATTGTCGAGGTCGGCCGCCTGGGTGCCGGAATCCGGGTGCAGCTCGGGATAGGCGGCAACCGAGATTTCGAACGGATGCAGCTTCTTCAGTCCCGCGACCAGGTCGGCGGCATTGGCATAGCCCTGCGGATGGCTCTGGAACGCCTGCCCCGCGACGGGCGGATCCCCGCGCAGCGCCACGATGTGGCGCACGCCCGCGGCCCAATATTCCTCGGCCACCTGATCGATCTCGGCCCGGCTCGCCTCGACGCAGGTCAGGTGCGCGGCGGCGGCAAGGCTCGTCTCGCGCTGGATGCGTGCGACGGTCGCATGGGTGCGCTCGCGCGTCGAACCACCTGCGCCATAGGTGACGGAAACGAAGCGGGGGCCGAGTGGCTCCAGCGTGCGCACCGCCTCCCACAGTGTCTCTTCCATCTTCGCCGACTTGGGCGGGAAGAATTCGAACGACACCGCGGCGTCGCCCGCCACGTCCGCGAACAGCGGCGCCTCCAGCGCGCGGCGCGCTTCCTCGAGCTGGTTCACCGAAATCGTCATGCCGCCTGTTTCTCCACCCGGGTGGCGCCGGTTTTCCGCGCCAGCCACAGCTTCACCGTCAATTCGCCGCCTTCCAGCGTCTCCGTCTGCACGGGCGCGAGCCCGGCCGCGGCGAACCAGCCGAGCATCTGCTCGTCCGAAAATCCAAGTCGCGCGTGCGCATCGCGCGTGCGCAGGTCCTCGCGCTCGTGCGGCGCGAAATCGACGATCAGCAACCGCCCTCCGCTCGCCAGCACGCGCGCCGCTTCCGCGATCACCGCGCCGGGGTGCTGCGCGAAATGCAGCACATGGTGCAGGATCGCGGCGTCCGCATCGTCGTCCGACAGCGGCAGCCGGTAGAAATCGGCCTGGCGCAGCTCCGCCTTGTCGAGCCCGCGCTCGGAAAGCTTGGCGCGCGCCAGCCGCAGCATTTCCGAGCTGCGGTCGACACCCAGCGCGTGCGCCGCCTGGGGCGCGAACAGCTCCAGCATCCGACCGGTGCCGGTGCCAATGTCGACCAGCGTGCCGATCGGCTGCGCGCCCAGCGCCCGCGCACACGCCGCCTCGACCTCGCTCTCGGCCACGTGCAGCGATCGGATCGCGTCCCATTCGCCGGCATGCGCCTCGAACCAGGCGGCGGCCGCCTGCGCGCGGTCTGCGCGCACTGCTGCGAGCCGCGCCGTGTCGGCCAGCGTCCAGGGATCGCCCTCGCCCGTCCAGGCATCGATCGCGGCGAGCACCGGGGCGATCCGCGCCTCCTCGCCCAGCGCCACGAACACCCAGCTGCCTTCCTTGCGCCGCTCGGCCAAGCCGGCGTCCACCAGGATCTTCACGTGCCGCGACACGCGCGGCTGGCTCTGCCCCAGCACCTGCGCCAGTTCGCCGACCGACAGCTCCATCGAGCGCAGCAACGCCACGATCCGCAGTCGCGTCGCGTCCGCCAGAGCGCGGAAGATGTCGAGTGCTGGAGCCATGGCAGTACATATAAAGAATTCTTTATATGCGGTCAACGGCGCGCGAAGGTTGCGTCAGCCCGTTGCGCCATGGAAACAAGCATGGGGCGGGTGCGTTCGCCCCCTCAAACATCCTGCATCAAAAAACGAGGAACCCCGATGAAGAAGGTCATGCTGCTTCCGTTCGCCGCTGCCGCCGCATTTGCACTCTCCGCCTGCAGCGACAAGGCGCAGAACGAGACCAGCGAGGCTGCCGAGTCCATCGCAGCGGACGCGAATGCGACGATGGGTGAAGCCGTGGACGATGTCGAGGCGGCAAGCGATCGCGCATTCGACGCCGCCGAGAACGGCCTCGACCGCGCCGGCGATGCCATCGGCAACGCCACCGACGACGCAGGCCGCGCGATTGACCATGGCGCGCATGAAACCGGCCAGGAACTGGAAAAGGCCGGCAACGACCTCCAGAACCGCTAAGACAATGCAGGTGGCGCGGCAGGACTGCGCCACCTGGACGCTGTTTCGGATGCCCGCGTGGGCGATCCGAATGCCGCTCCTACCGGCGGCGCTGGCGCTCGCCGGCTGCGGGTCGCAGGACGGACCCGCGGATGCGCTGCGCCCGGAAGAAACGCAGGCGATCAACGACGCTGCCGAGATGCTCCGCCCGAACAGTGTGAGCGCCGCAGCGCTCGCCGCCGACAATCAGGCTCCGGCGCGTTCCGCCGACAATCAGATGGACAGGCCATGACTCCTCTTCGCACGCTGGGCGCCACCGACCTCGAGACCCCGCCCCTGGTGTTGGGCGGCAATGTGTTCGGCTGGACCGCCGACAAGGCGACGAGCTTTCGCGTCCTCGACGCCTTTGTCGAGCGCGGCGGCCGCATGATCGACACGGCCGACGTCTATTCGGCCTGGGTCGATGGCCATCAGGGCGGCGAGTCCGAGCGCGTCATTGGCGAATGGCTCAAGCAATCGGGCAAGCGCGACCAGGTGCTGATTGCGACCAAGGTCGGCATGCTGCCGGGCGAAGGCGGCGAGAAGCTGGCCCCCGCGCGCATCGCTGCGGCCATCGACGCCTCGCTCCAGCGGCTCGGCACCGACCATGTCGACGTCTATTTCGCGCACCAGGACGACGAGACGGTGCCACAGGCGGACTATCTCGCCGCCTTCGCGCGGTTGGTCGAAGCCGGCAAGATCCGCGTGATCGGCGCATCCAACTTCCACGCCGCGCGGCTGAAATCGGCGATCGAGATCGCGACGCGCGAGGGGCTGCCGCACATCCATGTGCTTCAGCCCGAATATAACCTCGTCAGCCGTACCCGCTACGAAGGCGAGTTGCAGAACCAGTGCGTCGAGCACAACATCGCGGTCACGCCCTATTACGGGCTCGCCTCGGGCTTCCTGACCGGCAAGTATCGCAGCCGCAACGACCTGTCGAAGAGCGTGCGCGGCGGCGGCATGGCCGAGCTGCTGGAGGGCAAAGGCGCGGCCGTACTCGCGGCGATGGACTCGGTGGCGGCGGAAACCGGCGCCAGCCTTGCTCAGATCGCACTCGCCTGGCTTGCCGCACAGCCGGGGGTCACGGCACCCATCGCCAGCGCGACCAGCGTCGAGCAGGTGGAGGAACTGACCGGTTCCTGGGACCTGACGCTCAGCAAGGAACAGCTGGAGCGGATGACGAACGCGGGCGTCTAGGCCGGCCTTACGAGAGGACCGGCTCTGGCAGCGCCTGGAACGCGGGCTTCGCCAGCAGATAACCCTGGACGAGATCGATGCCGAGTGCGCGGACCGCGTCGAGTTCGTCCTGCGTCTCGATCCCCTCGGCGACCACCGTCACGCCCAGCTTGCGGCAAAGCGTCGCCATGCTCTCGACGATCAGACGGCGCGGCTCGCTGGTGTCGAGCCCGCGCAGCAACGCCATGTCGAGCTTGAGGACGTCCGGCTGAAACCGCGCGAGCAGGCCCAGCCCGGCAAAGCCCGCGCCGAAATCGTCCAGCGCAGTGGTGAAGCCCATGCGGCGATAGGTCTCGACGATGTTCAGCACATGGTCGGGATCGGCCATCTCCTCATTCTCGGTGAACTCGAACATCAGCCGGTCGGTTGGCAGCCCCTCGGCCTCGGCCGTGCGCAGCGTCAGCTGGATGCATGCCAGCGGCGAATACACGGCGTTGGGGAGGAAGTTGATCGACAGGCGCGCGTCGGTGTCGAGCAGCCCGGCGGCGACGGCGCCCTCGATCGCTGCCACGCGGCATTGCTGGTCAAAGGCGTAGCGATTTTCCGGCGTGACCTGCGCCAGCACCTCTGCGGCCGATTCGCCTTCCGCGCCCCGCACCAGCGCCTCATAGGCCCAGGCGCGGCCGCTGCGCAGGTCGACGATCGGCTGGAACGCCATCGCGATCGAAAAGTCGAGCGCCTGCCCCTCGCGGCAGCCAGCGCATCTGCCGGGGGGCATCTTGGTCATGCTTCCACCTTGCGCAGCGAAGTCTTAGGATCTGGTTTCCGTCAATCGCCGGCAAAGGCGAACGGCGTCACCCCGGCTTCGCGTTCATGGACCAGCAGCGCGTGGCCGCGGGGCGGCGCCGAACGCTGCCCGCAGTCGCGCCTGGCGCAGGCACGACAGCCAAGCCCGATGGCGACCGCCTCCCCCGCCACCTCGGTGCCGCGCGCCGCAGCCCAGCCGCGCGCCTGATCCGCCGACAGCAGCAGCGCCACCGCATAGCGCGCCCGCACGCCCGCGACCTCGCCCACCGCGGGGTGCACGACATGCGCCCAGCTGAACCAGCGGCTGCCGTCCTCCAGCTCCACCAGCTGGGAGACGGCGGCGTCGGGGCGGGCGAACGCTTCAAAGCCGCTCCACAACGGACACAGGCTGGCGGCGTCCGCCATCGGTGCGCCGCTCAATCCGGCAAAGCGTTTCGACACCTGCCCGGCCCGGTCGACGCGCAGGAGACAGAAGGCGAGCCCGCGCGCCCCCACCCGGTTGAGCGTGGTCAACCGGTGCGCAACCTGTTCGAGCGACGTGCCGAACCGCCGCGCGAGCAAGGGCACGTCATAGCCGGTCGCCTCGCACGCGCGCAGGAACCGCGCATAGGGCATGGTCAGCGCCGCGGCGAAATAGCTCAGCAGGTGGCGGCGATAGAGGCGCTCGGCGGTGCGATCGGTGAAGCCGGCACCACGCACCAGCGCGTCGATGCTCCCGCGCGCCTCGCTCTGCCCGATCTGGCGGGCGAGCAGGTGAAGCCGCTGCGCAGGGCTCAGCAGCTCGGACAGCTGGAGCTGGCGGGCGTGCAGGTCGAGGCGATGCAGTCGATCCGGCAGCACGTCGACCGGCAGCACGCGCACCGACAGCTGGTGGCGCACGCGCAGCCGCTCGGCGAGCGCCGCACCCAGATCGGCCGCCGCAAGCCGGAGTTCGTCGGCAATCCCTTCCGCCAGCGTGTCCAGATCGGCGAAGTGGTTGCGCCAGCGTTCGACCTCCCGCCGTACCAGCCCCTGCGGATCGTCCGCGGTTGATGCCGCGCTGGCGGTCGTCCCGCCGCCCAGCCGGTCGAACACGCGCGCGAACGCCTCGGCTCCGCCGGGCGCGCTTGCCAGCCATTCGGCGACTTCGTGGCGATCGATCTCCAGGTCGGCGAACATCGGGTCGGCGAGGCGGCGGCGCAGCGCATCGGCCCCGCCCGCAGGCTCGCCGCTCGCGAGGCTGCGCGCGTCGAAGTCGAACCGCTCGGCCAGCCGCACCAGCAGCGCCGCTGAGACGGGGCGCTGGTTGCGCTCGACCAGGTTGAGGTAGCTCGGCGAGATGCCGAGCAGTTCCGCCATCGCCGCCTGAGTGAGGCCACCCTGGCGCCGCACCCGCCGAACCGCATGGCCTGCCAACAGCTTGCGTTCCGCCATGCTTCGCCTCCCAAAGGTGCAAAGACTTTACACACCGACAGAGCAAAGGGCGAGAGGTTCGACAGGCTCACCGCATTTTCAGTGGCATCGCCTTAGGAAATCGCGCGGCCTGCGGCACAAGAGCTGCACCGAGCTTACGCGAGGAACTGTAAAGGACGTGACAAGATCGCGGCGCGCCCGCGACCGCTGCGAGCGTCCAGGCAGCACCTCGAGCTTCCCTCTCGGCCGAGCCTCCAGCTCGCGCCCAGCCGTTCCTGGGGAGGAAAGATACCCGCCGGAGCGCAGTCTCCGGCGGGTATTTTCGTGTCCGTCGATTTCGTGGTGCCGGCGGACTGTCGCTGGACCGTATGCTGCTTCGATACGGGCTTCGACAAGCTCAGCCCCTACGCAGCACGAACGACTACCGGATGAGCCGCTTCAGGGCTTCCGAACGCCGGACCGCTCGTCCGCGGCAAAGGCGAGAGGCAGAATTTCCGATACTGTGCTTTTGCGCAGGCAGGAGCACAACAAACCGGAGGGGAGGCCGCACACCGCGGCCCCTCCCTTGCCAATCAGCCGTCGAGCATGCCGCCGGCGGCGAGCACCGCGAGCGTCACCAGCTCGCTGGCGGTCGACGTCATCGGCGCGATCTGCACCGGCTTTTCCATGCCCACCAGCATCGGCCCGATCATGTCGTCGCCGCCCAGTTCGCGCAGCAGCTTGGCCGAGATGTTGGCGGACTGCAGACCCGGCATGATCAGCACGTTGGCCGGGCCGGACAGGCGCGCGAACGGATAGTTCGCGAGCTGGCGCGGGTTGAGCGCGACGTCGGGCGTCATCTCGCCCTCGTACTCGAAGCTCACCTCGCGCTTGTCGAGCACGCCGACGGCACCGCGCAGCTGCTCCAGCCACTTGCCCTCGGGATTGCCGAAGTTGGCGTAGCTCAGGAACGCGACGCGCGGCTCATGGCCCATGCGGCGCGCGACCTGGGCGGTCGCCTCGGCGATGTCAGCCAGCTCCTCGGAATTCGGGCGCTCGTTGACGGTGGTGTCGGCGATAAAGACCGTGTGGCTCTGCCCGACCAGCACATGGATGCCGAACGGGGTGCGGCCCTGCTTGGGATCGATCACGCGGCGCAGCTCGCGAATCGTCTGCGCATAGGTGCGCGTGACGCCCGTGATCATCGCATCGCCCTCGCCCAGCTGCAGCAGCAGCGCGCCGAAGATGTTGCGATCCTGGTTCACCATCCGCTCGCAGTCGCGGCGCAGATAGCCGCGGCGCTGGAGGCGCGCGTAGAGGAAGTCGACCATCTGCGGCACCAGCGGCGAATGGCGGCTGTTGTGGACCTCGTACGTCTCCGGGTCCGTCACGCCCAGCGCGCGCAGGCGATCGTACACGTCGTCGCGCCCCACCAGCACCGGCGTGCCATAGCCGCCCTCGCGGAAGTTGATGGCGGCCCGCAGCACCACCTCTTCCTCGCCCTCGGCAAAGATGACGCGCTTCGGGTGCGCCTTGGCGCCTTCATAGGCCAGGCTGAGCACGGCCGTGGTCGGGTTGAGACGCGCGCGCAGCGACTGGCGATAGGCGTCCATGTCGAGGATCGGCTTGGTCGCGACACCCGTATCCATCGCCGCCCTGGCGACGGCGGCAGGCACCAGTTCCATCAGGCGCGGGTCGAACGGGGCCGGGATGATGTATTCCGGGCCGAAGCTGTGCTGCGTGCCATAGGCGGCGGCGACTTCCTCGGGCACCTGCTGGCGCGCGAGCGCGGCGATCGCCTGGGCGGCCGCGACCTTCATCTCGTCGTTGATCGTGGTCGCGCGCACGTCGAGCGCACCGCGGAAGATGAAGGGGAAGCCCAGCACGTTGTTGACCTGGTTCGGATAGTCCGAACGGCCGGTGGCAATGATGACGTCCGGGCGCGCGGCCTTGGCCTCGGGCGGGGTGATCTCCGGATCGGGGTTGGCCATCGCGAACACGATCGGGTTCGGCGCCATCTTCTTGAGCAGTTCGGCCGGCAGCGCATTGGCCGCCGACAGCCCCATGAATACGTCGGCGCCATCCAGCGCCTCGCCCAGCGTGCGCTTGTCCGTGGCGACCGCATGGGCGGACTTCCACTGGTTCATGCCGACTTCGCGCCCTTGGTAAAGCACGCCGTCCAGATCGACCACCAGCAGGTTTTCCTGCCGCACGCCCATCGCCTTCACCAGGTCCGCGCAGGCGAGCGCCGCCGCACCCGCGCCGTTCATCACGACCTTGGTCGTCGCGATGTCACGCTTGGTCAGATACAGCGCGTTGATCAGGCCGGCGGCGGCGATGATGGCGGTGCCGTGCTGGTCGTCATGGAACACCGGGATGTTCATGCGTTCCCGGAGAGTCTGCTCGATGATGAAGCATTCCGGGGACTTGATGTCCTCCAGGTTGATGCCGCCAAAGGTCGGCTCCATCAGCTCGACGGCGTCGATGAAGCGGTCAACGTCCTCGGTCTTCAGCTCGATGTCGATCGAATCGACGTCGGCGAAGCGCTTGAACAGCACCGACTTGCCTTCCATCACCGGCTTGGACGCGAGCGCGCCCAGATTGCCCAGGCCCAGAATGGCGGTGCCGTTGGAGATCACCGCGACCAGGTTGCCCTTGGCGGTATAGTCATAGGCGGTGGCAGGGTCGGCCGCGATCGCGCGCACCGGCACGGCGACGCCCGGCGAATAGGCCAACGCCAGGTCGCGCTGCGTCGACATCGGCTTGGACGCGATGATCTCGATCTTGCCCGGCCGCCCCTCCGAGTGGAACAGCAGCGCCTCGCGCTCGGAGAACTGGACGTTTGATTCTTCAGCCATCTGCAACCTTCCCGCACTGATGGCCCTGCCCTTAAGACGCATCCTCGCCTCCGTCACCCCCAGCCCGGACATGACGGCGGCAGCTTCTTCGGCTACCCACGCGCCCATGCCTGCCGTTCCAGCCCCGACGCCGATGATGGCGCAATATCTCGCCCTCAAGGCCGAAGCCGCCGACTGCCTGCTGTTCTACCGCATGGGCGATTTTTTTGAACTGTTTCACGACGATGCGAAAATCGCTTCGGCCGTGCTCGACATCGCGCTCACCGCACGCGGCGAGCATGAGGGCGCAAAGATCCCGATGTGCGGCGTGCCGATCCACGCCGCCGAGGGCTATCTGGCGCGGCTGATCAAGGCCGGCCACCGCGTCGCCATCGCCGAGCAGGTGGAGACGCCCGAGGAGGCCAAGAAGCGCGGCGGCTCCAAGGCGCTGGTCGCCCGCGCGATCGTGCGCGTGGTCACCGCCGGGACGCTGACCGAGGAAGCGCTGCTCGACGCGCGCGCCGCCAACTGGTGCGTGGCGGTGGGCGAGGCGGGCGGCGAGGTCGCGATCGCCGCCGCAGACGTCTCCACCGGCCGGTTCGAGCTGATCGAGACGGACGGGCATGCACTCGCCGCCACCATCGCCAGGCTCGCGCCGGCCGAGGTGGTCGCCTCCGAGTCTTCCGCCTTTGCCGAGATCGCAACCAGTCTGCGTCCCCGCATCGATTTCGACAGCGCCGCCGGCGAGGCACGGCTGAAGGCGCTGTTCGGGGTCGCGACCCTGGACGGTTTCGGCAGCTTCAGCCGCGCGGGGCTCGCTGCGGCCGGCGGGCTGGTCGCCTATCTCGACCATACCGCACGCGGCAGCCTCCCCTTCCTCCGCCCGCCCCTGGTGTCGCGCAACGACCAGTGCATGGCGGTGGACGCCGCGACGCGCGAAAGCCTGGAGCTCACCCGCACCACCTCCGGCAGCCGCAGCGGCAGCCTGCTCGACGCGGTGGACCGCACCGTGACGGGTGCGGGCGCGCGGCTGCTGGGTGCCGACATCGCCGCGCCGCTGATGAACCGGGCGGAGATCGAGGCGCGGCTCGACGCCGTCACCCGCTTCCACGACGACCCGGGCCTGCGCGACGGCGTTCGTTCCGCCCTGCGCGCGCTCCCCGACGTCGGCCGCGCGCTCGGCCGCATCGCTGCCGGCCGCGGCTCCCCGCGCGACCTGGGGCAGCTGCGCGACGGCCTCGACGGCGCACGCACGCTGGGCGACCGGCTCGAACAGCTCGCCGACGCGCCGCCGCTGCTCGGCCAGCTGGTGCCGGCTCTGCGCGGCCACGGCGCGCTGGTCGAGCTGCTCACCCGCGCGCTCGTCCCCTCGCCGCCGATCGACGCGGCCAACGGCGGCTATATCGCCGAGGGCTATGATGCCGCGCTCGACGATCTGCGCGCCACCGGGGCCGGCGGCCGCCGCGCCATCGCCGCGCTGGAGGCGGAGTTCCGCACCCGCACCGGCGTCAACGCGCTCAAGATCCGTCACAACGGCGTGCTCGGCTATCATATCGAGGTCCCGGCCCGCGCCGCCGACGCGCTGATGAAGGCCGACAGCGGCTTCACCCATCGCCAGACGCTCGCCGGCTGCGTGCGCTTCAACGCGCCCGAACTCCACGATGTCGCATTGAAGGTCACCCAGGCAGGCGCCCATGCGCTCGCCGCCGAAGCCGCGCATCTGGAGGAACTGACCGGCCAGGTGCTCGGAACCCGCGAGGCCATCGCCGCCACCGCCGACGCGCTTGCCCGCATCGACGTCGCCGCCGGCCTCGCCGAGCGCGCAGCGGAAGGCGGCTGGGCGCGGCCCGACCTGGTCGACCATGCCTGCCTGGAGATCGAGGGCGGCCGCCATCCGGTGGTCGAGGCCGCCATCGCCAAGGCGGGCGGGCGGTTCGTCGCCAACGACTGCCGCCTGTCGGAAGACAATCGCCTCTGGCTGGTGACCGGCCCCAACATGGGCGGCAAGTCGACCTTTCTGCGCCAGAACGCGCTGATCGCGGTGCTGGCCCAGGCCGGCAGCTACGTCCCCGCGACCCGTGCCACGCTCGGCCTGGTCGACCGGCTGTTCAGCCGCGTCGGCGCGTCGGACAATCTCGCGCGCGGCCGCTCCACCTTCATGGTCGAGATGGTCGAGACCGCCGCCATCCTCGCGCAGGCGACCCCGCGCAGCTTCGTGATTCTGGACGAGGTCGGCCGCGGCACCTCCACCTACGACGGGCTCGCCATCGCCTGGGCGGTGGTGGAGGCGATCCACGAGGACAACCGCTGCCGCTGCCTGTTCGCGACGCACTATCACGAGCTCACCCGCCTGGCCGAACGCTGCGAGGCGCTGAGCCTCCACCACGTCCGCGCGCGCGAGTGGAAGGGCGACCTGGTCCTGCTCCACGAACTGGGTGAGGGTCCGGCCGATCGCAGCTACGGCCTCGCGGTCGCGCGGCTCGCCGGCCTTCCCCCGGCGACAGTCGCGCGCGCGAAGGCGGTGCTCGCCAAGCTGGAGGCCGGGCGCCAGAAGACCGGCGGGCTTGCGGCCGGGCTCGACGACCTGCCGCTGTTCGCTGCCATCCAGCCGGTCGAGCAGGAGAAGTCCGATGCCTTGCGCAGCGAGCTCGCGACGCTGGACTTGGACGCGCTTAGCCCGCGGGCCGCGCTCGACGCCTTGTACCGGCTGAAGGAGTTGGCGCGCGACTAGGCGAGATCAGGAAAGGGCGGGATAGCAGGCGCTGGCGTCCAGTTCGCTCGGGCCGCCGGGGAGCAGCCCGCCTGCGACCTGGAAGGGCAGCACAATCGCGACCTGAGCCATGCCGGCTGTCCCATTGCACGTCTGGTTCAGACGCGGCGTGATGGTCGCCCCGACAAGCGAGATGCCGCGCGCGGGTCCGCGCGCGCGGGCGAACTGCGCTGCTGCGGCGGGCGTCTCGCAGCCTTCGGCGCCAAGCGCCAGGCACCGCGCGGTGGCGGAAGCAACCTCCTGAAGCGCCTGCTGCGTCCACAGCATCCGCCCGCCCTCGATCAGCAGCAGGATGAAGGCGAGCAGCACCGGCGCGACCAGCGCGAACTCCACCGCCGACGCGCCGCGCCGGGAGCGAAGAAAGGCGCGGATCATTGCAGCCGCACCGTGGTCGATTGCGACAGCTCGCGGCCGTCGAGCCACGGGTCCGGGAAGAGGGAGCGGTGACGGTGGTTTGCCTGCAGCGTCAAGTAGAAACCCGGCTTGGCCCCGCTCGAACAGGTCGCAGTGCAGGCCGTGGCCGCATAGCTCACCGGTGTTGTCGCCGTGATGCAGGTGCAGGTCCGGGTGGCGACCGATGCGGTGCAGCTTTGCGTGCCGCCGTTGCAGCGAACCGTCGCGCTGACGGTGCCCGCCTGCAGCCCGCTGCTGGCCTGGACGTAACGGATCAGCTGCCCCTCATCGATCGCACTGTCCCGCGCCTTGTAGGCGAGCATGGCGCCCTGGTGCACCGCCGTGCTCAGCCGGCCGGCGTTGGTGAGATAGAGCGCGAAGTCCAGGCACGGCAGCAGGGCCGCGAAGATCAGGATGCTCCACAGCGCGAACTCGACCGTCGCCGCGCCCGTCCGCGCGCGCCGAAGCGTCCGGAGGCGCTGCATGCCCCTCATCGGATCAGCCCCACGCTGCCGCTCAGCCCGCCGCTGCCGAGCGTCGGACAGGCGGTGGCGGCGGTGGGCCCGCTCTCGATCTTGATCGTCCGCGCGATCAGCGAGAAGCAATTGCCCGACGCGCTGACCCCGCCGCTCATGCTGACGTCGGAATTGGGGGCATAGACCACGCCCGACAGGATGGTCTGGGCACCACCGCCGAGCACGGTCGCCGCCGTGCTGCGGGTGGCGAACAGGATGTCGGCAATGCCGGTGCCTGAGTTGCTGCCGGGCGCCGCCACGTTCATCGACGTGCCGCCGGCCAGGTTCAGCGTGCCCGCCAGGATGAAGCTCACATTACTGCCGGTCATGGCGCCGCCGGTGCCGTTGGTGAAGTTGCCGTTGATCGTGTAGGTGCCGGCCCCGAAAATCGAGCTGCCCGCCAGGGTGAGGTTGCCGTTGATATAGTGGTTGGCGGTCGCGCCGAATGTGAGCGTGGTGCCGCCGACCGTCACGATCGCGCCGTCGGCGCTGAATGGTCCGTCGCCGAAGGACAGCGTGCTGCCGCCGCCGAGCTCGATCGCCTTGCCGGCACCATCGCTTCCGATGACATGGGCGCCGGCGCCAAAGGAGACATTTGCGCCACCGCCGATCACCATCGCGCCCTTCACGGTCACGTCACCGTCGCCGAACGCGATCCCCCCACCCCCGCCGACCGTCACGCCGCTGCTCACCGAAATGGTGGACGGTCCCTCGATGACGAGTTTCAGGCTGCCGACGTTGAGCGCCCGAATTTTGTAGTCACCGGCTGGAAAGTGCCAGACATTGTCGCCGGTGAGGGTACCAACATGCCCCTGAAAGGTCATTGTGGTGGGATTATAGCCGAGGGTCAGGTCCTCGTACGTCCCGCTCGGCATGACGGGGGTCGTGCTCATGCCCAGCCGGTCGAACGCCGCTGTCAGCGCGGCATTGCTGGCGAGCGGATCGCTGGTGCTGTTCGCCTGGCGAACGGTCTTGCCCGTCACGCCGCTCACCGTGGTGCCATAGGTGATGGTCTCCGCCGAAAGTCGGCTGCCGCCGCTCGCGGACGACGCGCCGGAGGACAGGGTCGACTTGGCCGTAAGGGTGGATCCGCCGGTGACGCTGATGCTGCTGTTGGACACGACCGCACAGTGCGAGGCGGACAGGGAGGTACCGCCCGACAGCGTGAGACCCCCGCTGTTCGCAAGCGCCAGGATACAAGGCGGCGTCGTCTCCGTCGGCAGGGACGCCACTGCAGACACTGACACGCCATAGCTTGTTTCGGCAGAAAAGATCCGCGCGAAGAACAGGGGGATCGACGTGCGCAGCTGCACCTCCACCGCATCGGGGACCGTGCTGCTGTAGTTGGGCCGGTGGAACACCGAGACATTGCCGATCGCCAGGCCATTGGCGCGTGCCACGTCTTCGGCTGTGGCGTTCAGGATTAACTCGGTCGGCGACGCCGCATAGGCGTGCGCCGCGCCAAGCGCAGCCGCATCCGCAGCGCCCTGAAGCGCGAGCTTTGCCCGATAGCCCTGGCCCAGTTCGATCGACAGCGCAGCAATGCCAACAAGGGCGACCAGCGCGAATACGCCGATGACGCTGACGCTGCCACGCACGTCGCGAACGAGATTGGCGAGACACGCCCCAAACCAACCTAGACCGGACTCGACCCCCACGTGCGCACCATCCTCGGGTCCCTACCAATTCGGGACCACTCCGATCCTTGTTCTAAACATAGATCAAGGTCGAGCGGTTTCTTGTGCGGTGCACTGTATTTTCGGGTTAGCGGCGCCCCAGGGCTGCGATTGCGCGCGGTCGCAGCCGTTCGATCGCGGAGGCGTGGAGCCTGGGTGCGGTCGCGAGCACCCCGAATGCCTGCGCGCGCGGGGTGTTGAAGCGCAGCGGCTTGCCCAGGGCATCGGTCACCGCTGCCCCCGCCTCGCGCAGCAGCAGCACGGCGGCCGCCACGTCCCATTCATTGCCCCAGCGGAAGGTGGCGAGCAGGTCCGCCTCGCCAGCCGCGACCATTGCCATGCGCAGCGCAATCGAGTTTGGCTTTGCCACCGCCACCAGATCGCGATCCGCCTTGGGCAGCGCGTCTACGGGCGTGCGCGCGCCCGCCATCTCGGCTACGTCGCTCGCCTTCAGCCGCACGCCATTGCGCCACGCGCCTTCGCCCGCCGCAGCGCGCCAGCGTTCGTGCCGGGCCGGCGCGTCCAGCACGCCCAGCACCGGCTGGCCGTCCTCGACCAGTGCGATCGACACCGACCAGCCCGGCCGGCCGCGGATATAGTCGCGTGTACCGTCGATCGGATCGACGATCCAAACGCGGCGGCAGGCGAGCCGGGCATGGTCGTCGGCCGATTCCTCGGACAGCCAGCCGGCGTCCGGAAGCAGCGCGCTCAGCCGCTCGCGCAGGAATGCGTCGACAGCCAAGTCGATCTCGCACACCGGATTGCCCGGCGCCTTTTCCCACCGCTCGAAGTCGGTGGACGCGCGCGCATGCGCCAGCGCTGCCGCTTCGCCGGCGATCCCGGCCAGTCGGTCGAGCAGCGTGTCAGCCACCCGCGACCGTCATCCCGTCGATCCGGAACGTCGGCACGTTGACGCCGTGGCGGAACTCCAGGTCGCTTGCCGGCACCAGCGCTGCAAACATCTGGCGCAGATTGCCGGCGATGGTGATTTCGGCCACCGGCCGCGTGAGCTCGCCATTCTCGATCAGGAAGCCCGCCGCGCCGCGGCTATAGTCGCCGGTCACGCCGTTGACGCCCTGGCCGATCAACTCGGTCACCAGCACGCCGTGCGCGATGTCGCCGATCATCGCCTCACGCGAGATGCGCCCGGCATCCATGTAGAGGTTGCTGGTGCCGACGCCGGGCCCGCCGCCGATGCCGCGAGTCGCATGGCCGGTCGGCTCCAGCCCCAGCTGGCGGGCCGAGGCGCTTTCGAGCAGCCAGCTCTGCAGCACGCCGTCCTCGACGATGGCGAGCGGCGACACCGGCAGCCCCTCGCCGTCGAACGGCCGTGAGCGCAGACCCCGCGGGCGGTGCGGATCGTCGCGAATGGTCACGCCAGGCGCGAACACCGCCGTGCCGAGCGCATCGCGCAGGAAGCTCGTGCCGCGCGCCACGCCCGGCCCGGCGATCGCGCCGGTCAGATGGCCGAGCAGGCTGGCGCCCACGCGCGGGTCGAACACCACCGGCATCGGCCCCGATGCGATCCGCGCCGGATCGAGCCGCGCGACCGCACGCTCGCCCGCCAGCCGCCCGATTTCCTCGGCGGGGTCGAGCGAGGCACGATGCCGGGCGCTGTGATAGGCATAGTCGCGCTGCATGCCCGACCCGCTGCCCGCAAGCACACTGGCCGAAACGCCGTGGCTGGTGACCGCATAGCTGCCGGCAAAGCCGTGGCTGGTGGCGAGCGCCACCACCACGCGGCTGGCGCTGGCGCTGCCCCCTTCCGAATTGGTGACACCGGCGACAGCGCGCGCCGCGTCTTCTGCTGCCAGCGCCTGTGCCTTGAGTTGCTCGGGCGACACCTCGGCACCATCGTCCAGGTCGAGCAGCGGCGCGGCGCCCTTCATCAGCCGCTCGGCCGGCGCCAGCCCTGCCCAGGCATCCTCCGGCGCGAGCCGCGCCATCGCGACCGCGCGCTCGGCCACTTCGTCCAACGCGGCGTCCGACAGGTCCGAGGTGGCGACGCTTGCCGAGCGCTTGCCGACAAAGACGCGCAGGCCCAGCTCGCCGCCCTCGGACCGGCCGACGTCCTCCAGCGCCCCCAGGCGCACGGAGACGGACAGCGCCGTATCGGCAATCAGAATGGCATCGGCGGCATCGGCGCCGCGAGCGCGGGCACGCTCGATCGCCTGCGCGGCGCGAGCCTGCGCCTGTTCGGGGTTCTGCATGCCAGCGACTTAGGGAGCCCAGGCTCCAAGGTCAAAGCCGTGCCGGCGATTCAGGCTGCAGTGCCTACCACCAGGCAGGCGAGGAACATCAGCAATCCGGCGTTGCGGTTGCTGCGGAAGCGCGCCAGCGTGTTGTGCCCGTCCCCAGCATCGAGCGTCGCCACCTGCCACCCCAGGTGCAGTGCCATCGGCAGCAGCGCGAGAAGCGCGAGCGGAGTCGGGAACACCTGCCAGAAGGCACCCGCCCAGCACGCGAGCGACAGGAGATAGAGGATGGCGACACCCGGGCGCACCTTGCTGCCCATCCGCCGCGCAGACGAGCGGACGCCCACCAGCGCATCGTCCTCCACGTCCTGCAGCGCGTAGATGGTATCATAGCCGACGACCCAGGTGATCGACCCGGCATAGAGCAGCAGCATCGGCACGATGCTGCCGTGGGTCACCTCCACCCAGCCGACCGGCGCTGCCCAGCTGAACACGATGCCAAGCCAGGCCTGCGGCCACCAGGTGATCCGCTTCATGAATGGATAGGCGGCGACCAAGACGATGCTCGATACCGCGACGATCGCGGCGGGCAGGCGCAGCTGCACCAGCACCACCAGCCCCACCACGCACAGGATCAGCAGCCAGGCCCAGGCGGCCTTCAGCGACACCGCCCCGCTTGCGAGCGGGCGACTGCGGGTGCGCGCCACCTGCCGGTCGAGGTCACGGTCGACGATGTCGTTGTAGACGCAGCCCGCGCCCCGCATCGCGATGCTTCCGAGCAGGAACCAGGCGATCATGTCCCAGCGCGCGATCGCCTGCCCGCCAAGCGCGATTGCCCAGGCGCCGGGCCAGAACAACAGCCACCAGCCGATCGGCCGGTCGAACCGCGCGAGCAGCGCAAAAGGCCTCAGCCGCGCCGGCAGCCGGCCGACCAGTCCGCGATGCTCGCTGTCGGGCACGATCTCGACGGCTGCGGTCATCGCGCGCAATCCTCGACACGGAGGAAGGGTGGAAGCAAGAGCGGCTGCTGCAGCGGGAAAGGAACGGAAATCATTCGCCCTGCTGCCACAAATCGAATGGGCTTGCACGGCTCGGCCGATCGCAAACACGGGAAACATCCGGGCGGTGCCGCGTTGCCCCACCTTCCAGACTAACCTATCTATAGCTGTACGTGCATGAGGCCCTGGAACGGCGCCGAGAGAAGCACCGGTTCCAGGAGACGGACGATCGCGTCGAACGAGATGCTCCCCTTCAGGGGGTTCTGGCGGACGATTGCCGCAAGCCTGACCGCACGCGTGCTGCTGGTCGGACTGCTGCTGATCGGCCTGCTGGCTGCGGCTGGATTCCTGGCGTTCGATCGCGTGGTGGACATGACGCTGGCGCGGCTCGGCACGGGCCTGGCCGAACGCCAGGTCCTGTATGATCGTGCGCGCGGGCTGGGCACGCTGCAGCGCGACGTCGCGCTTGCGCAAACCAACGCGCGATCGCAGGCGCTGATCCGCTGGCTGCGCGACGAGCAGAGTTCCGCCAAGCGGCAGGTCGCGATTGCCGAGTTGCGGCGGGTCGTCCAGCTTTCGGCCGGAGGCACGTTTTTCGTCGGTTCGGCAGCAACGCGCGCCTATTATTACGAAGAGGCCGGCAGCGGCTATACGGCCGATCACCCGCGCCTGACCCTTCAGCGCGGCAAGGACCGGGATCGCTGGTTCTTTGACACGCTTGCCCGGCCGCGCGACTGCCAGCTGAACGTCGATTCCGACGATCTCGCCTTGCGCACGCGCGTGTTCGTCAACTGCGTGGTGCGCGATCAGGGCAAGGCGCTGGGCATCACCGGCACGGCGGTCGACCTGTCCGCCTTTGTGCGCGAAGCTCTGGCCGATACGCAGCCGGGCGTCTCGACCTTTTTCGTCGACCGCACCGGTGCCGTGCAGGCGCACCGGGACCCGCGCCTGGTCAGCCGTGCCTCCCACGGTCGCCACATCGCTGCCGCGACCGTGTTCGACATGGTCAGCCGCACGGACCGCGAACTGCTGCGCGCGATGATGGCCGATGTCGCCTCCGGCAAGGCGCCGGCGC
Source organism: Sphingomonas sp. PL-96 (assembly GCF_020707215.1). Taxonomy (GTDB): domain Bacteria; phylum Pseudomonadota; class Alphaproteobacteria; order Sphingomonadales; family Sphingomonadaceae; genus Sphingomonas. The sequence goes on along the minus strand of NZ_JAJFET010000001.1, from coordinate 13,636 downwards.
GTTCCGACTTCCTGAAGATGGGCGGCAAGCGGGTGCTGGTCGGCGTCGGCTATCTCGACGGGCTCGACTGGTACAATGTGACTGTGATGGATCCCAGCGCGATGGTGGACCGGTGGTTGTTCGGACCGCTGGCGGCGCTGATCGTGCTGATGCTGCTGCTGGGCGGCGCACTGGCGGTGGCGATGTTCAAGCGGGTGGTGCTGGATCCGCTTCGCCTGCTGGAGATGAGCGTCACCGAAGCGGAACGCGGCAATTTCCAGCCCGCCGAACAGCTGGACCTGCGCCGTGACGACGAGATCGGCCGGCTGTCGCGCCGGTTCGCGGCGATGGCGCATGCGGTAGCGGAACAGACGCGTTCGCTGGAGGCACGCGTCCGCGAGCGCACGCTCGAGCTCGAGCAGCTGGCCTATCGCGATTCGGCGACGGGTGTTGCGAACCGCCGCGGCTTCGTGGCTGCCTTCGACAAGATGCAGGGGAGCCGCGGGGCGGCGACCATGGGCCTGCTGCTGATCGACGTCGACCGGTTCAAGCAGATCAACGACCGCTTCGGCCATGTCGCGGGCGATACGGTGGTGGCGGAGATCGCCCGGCGTATCCAGCAGACGCTGCGCCCGGCCGACCTGTGCGGCCGCTGGGGCGGGGACGAGTTCATCGTGCTGCTGCCGGGTCACGCACCCGAAAGCCTGGAGGCGATCGCCGCCCGGGTGGTCAAGACGGTGTGCGCGAGCGAGATCGAGCTGGGCGACGACCTTGCGGTGGCGGTAACCCTCAGCGTCGGCGTCTATCGCGTCGACCCGGCAGACACGATCGATCGTGCGACCGAACGCGCGGATGCCGCCATGTACCAGGCAAAGAAGGAAGGGCGTGCCCGCATCGTGATGGCGGACGCCGGGTTGACGATGGCGTGACGAACCGCCGCGCTTCGCCTAACACCGCCGCCATGCCCGCAACTCCCGCCTGGCCGCCGCAGTCCACTCCGCGCCTGTTCCTGGACGAGACGATCACGCCCGACGCCGCGATCCGCATCGACGGGCTGCAGGCGCATTACCTGCTGTCGGTGCTGCGCGCGAAGCCGGGCGATCCGGTCAAGCTGTTCGACGACCGCACCGGCGAGTGGCTCGCGACCGTCGCCCACGCCGGCAAGCGCGACCTCACCCTGCAGGTCACCGACCAGCTGCGCCCGCGCGAGCCGGTGCCCGACCTGTGGCTGTGCGCCGCGCCGCTCAAGAAGGGGCGCATCGACTGGACGGTGGAAAAGGCGTGCGAGCTGGGTGTCGCGCGTATCGTTCCGGTGCTCACCCGCCGCACCGTGGTCGACCGGCTCAACCTCGACCGGCTGCGCGCCCATGCGGTCGAGGCCGCCGAGCAGTGCGACCGCACCGCGCTGCCCGAGCTTGCCGAGCCGGTGAAGCTCGCCGCGCTGCTGCGCGACTGGCCGGCCGAGCGCGCGCTGTTCTTCGCAGACGAAACCGGCGGCGCCCCGGCGGCGGCGACCATGGCCGCGCATCGCGGGCCGGGCGCGGTGCTGATCGGGCCGGAGGGCGGCTTCGACGCGGAGGAGCGCGAGGCGATCCGCGCCCTGCCCCAGGCGCACGGGCTGACGCTGGGCCCGCGCATCCTGCGCGCGGAGACCGCGGCGGCGGCGGCGATCAGCGTCTGGATGGCAAGCGCCGGCGACTGGTAGCAAAACGGCGCTGGCGCCGCACCGCAGCACCCCCTATGGGCGCAGCCCATGAGCACCAAGACCGTTTCGGAAACCAGCGCAGCGGTCATCGAGACCCGCGACCAGCTGATCGGCTATTTCGCAGGCGGCGAGAAGCCTGCCGCACGCTGGCGCATCGGCACGGAGCACGAGAAGTTCGTGTTCCGCACCAGCGACCATCGTGCGCCCAGCTATGACGAGCCCGGCGGCATCCGCGACCTGCTGATGGCGCTGACCGAGTTCGGCTGGACGCCGATCGAGGAGAACGGCAAGGTCATCGCGCTTGCCGGCAAGGACGGCACGGTCAGCCTGGAGCCCGCCGGCCAGCTCGAGCTTTCGGGCGCGCCGCTCGAGAACCTGCACCAGACCTGCGGCGAAACCGGCCGCCACCTGCAACAGGTAAAGGCCGTCGGCGAAAAGCTGGGCCTGGGCTTCCTGGGCCTCGGCATGTGGCCGGACAAGACCCGCGCCGAGCTGCCGATCATGCCCAAGGGCCGCTACAAGATCATGCTCAACCACATGCCGCGCGTCGGCAGCATGGGTCTCGACATGATGCTGCGCACCTGCACCATCCAGGTGAACCTCGACTATGCGTCGGAGGCGGACATGGTGCAGAAGTTCCGCGTCGGCCTTGCGCTCCAGCCGCTCGCGACCGCGCTGTTCGCCAATTCGCCCTTCACTGAAGGCAAGCCCAACGGCATGCTCTCGTACCGCAGCCACATCTGGTCGGACACCGATCCGCACCGCACCGGCATGCTGCCGTTCGTGTTCGAGGATGGCTTCGGCTACGAACGCTACGCCGACTACGCCCTCGATGTGCCGATGTACTTCGTCTACCGCGACGGCCAGTATATCGACGCGGCCGGCCTCTCCTTCCGCGACTTCCTCAAGGGCGAGCTCTCCGTCCTCCCCGGCGAGCTGCCGACGATGGACGACTGGGCCGACCATCTCTCCACCGCCTTCCCCGAAGTACGGCTCAAGACCTTTCTGGAGATGCGCGGTGCCGACGGCGGCCCCTGGGGCCGGATCTGCGCGCTGCCGGCACTCTGGGTCGGCCTGCTCTACGACCAGGGCGCGCTCGACGCCGCCTGGGACCTCGTCAAGGACTGGAGCCTGGAGACTCGCCAGGCGCTGCGCGACTCGGTGCCGCGGCTGGGGCTGGATGCGCCGCTCGGCGACAGGGGCACGCTGCGCGACATTGCGCGCGAAGTGCTCGACATTGCCGGCGCGGGCTTGAAGGCGCGCGGGCGGCTGGACGCGGCTGGAGACGACGAAACCGGCTTCCTCACGCCCCTTCGCGACGTGGTGCGTGACGGCCGCGTGCCGTCGCAGCAGCTGCTCGACCGCTATGGCAGCAGCTGGGACGGCGACGTCACGCGGGTGTACGACGAACTGACGTTCTGATTCGTACTCCCGCGAAAGCGGGAGTCCAGGGCCACGAACGATCCCGCCTGGAACCCTGGGCTCCTGCCTGCGCAGGAGCACGGCGCTGTTATCCTGCCAGCCACCGAAAGAACCGCGGCACGACCGCGTTGCGACCCGCCCAGTCATAGTAGGCGCGGTACTCCGGATCGGCGAGCAGGTGGCGCTCCTCGGTGCGGGCGCGCCAGTAGTAGACGCCGCTCACCAGCCCCAGGATCGCGGTGTTGCGGAACGCGTCGAGCCAGTTGCCCGTCGTCACCAGCATCGGCCAGCTCACCAGCCACCAGAACAGGTTCTTCGACAGATAGGCCGGGTGGCGGCTCCAAGCGTACGGCCCGTTGGTGATGATCCCGCGGTTGGTGAGGTTGGAAAAGCGCAACCCGAACGCCACCGTCGCCCAGGCATAGACGAACGTCAGCCCCACCAGCACCGCCCCGATCGCCGCCAGGATCACCGGGTGCCCCGCGAACCAGTGCGTCCATTCCGCCCCGCCAGGATGATAGTCGAGCGGGCCGCCGTCGCCCATCAGCACAAACGGCGGATAGCAGATCAGCGCCGCGACCCAGCCGGCCGCATAGGGATTGGCCGAGCGGATGTGCGTGTCGATCGGCCGCAGCGCCAGGATATAGCCGCAGGTCGCAAAAGCCACGTCCACCAGGAACATGAAGGTGATCAGCCACTGCGCCAGCGCCACCGGATCGCGCAGCGCGACGGCGGCGTCGGTATTCACGAACTCGCGGAAGCCGCCCGGCACGATGCCGAGCATGAAGGCCAGGAAGAACGCCTTCACCGCCCAGGATCGCAGATGGTTATAGATCGCCTCGTGCTCGATGGGCTCGCCCAGGTGCAGCAGCCAGGCGCCGAACGCCCAGCAGCCGTCGCGCGGCTCCACCAGGTGGCGGTCGAGCCACAGCACGTACGGGATCGACAGCACGAACAAGACCGGCGCGGCGTAGCCGAAGCACCACATGGCAAAGCCGAAGCCGCCGTCCCAGTAGAAGCGGCCGGTCACGTAGAGCGTGGCGATGCCCGCCCAGGTCGCCCACAGCCCGACGAGCTTCACCGCGCTGACTCGCGCAGTCTCCTGCACGGGACGAGCGCGGCTCCAGTCGAGCCCGGTGGACGAATTGCGGTGCACCTTGTCGACCAGCACCGACCAGGCGAGCATCGGCAGCCCGCAGGCGAGAAGGTTGACCAGCGCCGAGAACGGCCCGTCCATGCCATAGTGACGTGCGACCGCCACCCAGGCGAGCAGCCCGATCATGCCGGCGGCCCCCGTGCCCACGCTCACCGCGGACCGCGGGCGCTGGCCGGAGATGCCGGCAGCGTCGGCAGGCGGAGGCGCTAGGGTCGAAGCCATGTCGCACCCTAGCCGCGCACGCAGGCGGATCGAAGCCGGAATCATCGTCCCATGCTGCGACAGGCTGGACGGGAGCTGCGATATGTCGTTACACATCCTCATTCCAACCCGCTGAAAGGCCGCCATGTTTCGCAATTCTGCGTTTGCCGCCCTGTTGCTTGCCTCTGCCGTTCCCGCCCATGCGCAGCTGAACCCCGCCGGCAACAGCCAGCCGCAGCCGGTGCCTTTCACGGACACCATCCCGGCGCCGCGCGACATCGACTATCCCGGCACCCTCCTGCTGGAAGTGGACGCGACCGACATCCAGCGCGGCATCTTCAACGTGAAGGAAACGATTCCCGTTGCCGACGCGGGCCCGATGGCGCTGCTGTTCCCGAAGTGGCTGCCGGGCGCGCACAGCCCGCGCGGCGAGATCGAGAAGCTGGCCGGGCTGGTAATCCGCGCCAACGGCAAGGTCCTTCCCTGGATCCGCGATCCGGAAGACGTGTTCGCCTTCCACATCGACGTGCCGGCCGGCGCCAAGAAGCTGGACGTTTCCTTCCAGTTCCTGTCGGCGACCGCCGGCGACCAGGGCCGCGTGGTCGCAGCCCCGACCATGCTGAACCTCCAGTGGAACTCGGTCAGCCTCTATCCGGCGGGCTATTTCACCCGTCGCATCCCGATCCAGGCGGTCGCCAAATACCCGGCCGGCTGGAGCGCTGCGGCAGGCCTGCCGTCGACCGCCACCGGCTCGACCTATTCCTACCAGCGCACCAGCTATGAAACGCTGGTCGACTCGCCGACCTTCGCGGGCAAATATTATCGCGAGTGGGCGCTGTCGCCGCGCGTCGACCTCAACGTCTTTGCCGACAGCCCGGAAGAGCTGAACGCCACCCCGCAACAGATCGACGCGCACAAGCGCCTGGTCGAGCAGGCGACCCGCGTGTTCGGCGCCCAGCACTACGACAAGTACGAGTTCCTGCTGGCGATCACCGACACCATGGGCGGCATCGGCCTGGAGCATCATCGCAGCTCCGAAAACGGCGTGAAGCCGGGCTATTTCACCAAGTGGAACGAGGGTGCCGGCAGCCGCAACCTCCTGCCGCACGAATACACCCACAGCTGGGACGGCAAGTTCCGCCGCGGCGCCGACCTGTGGACGCCGGACTACCGCACGCCCATGCGCAACTCGCTGCTGTGGGTCTATGAGGGCCAGACCCAGTTCTGGGGCTATGTGCTGCAGGCGCGCTCTGGCATCGTCACCAAGCAGGACACGCTGGACGCCTATGCCGCGATCGCAGCGAGCCTCGATACGCGTCGTGCGCGGGAATGGCGCCCGCTGGTCGATACCACCAACGACCCGATCATCTCGGCGCGCCGACCCAAGGGCTGGACCAGCTGGCAGCGCTCGGAGGACTATTACAACGAGGGCCTGCTGATCTGGATGGAGGTCGATTCCATGCTGCGCCAGCAGTCGGGCGGCACCAAGAGCATCGACGATTTCGCCCGCGCCTTCTTCGGCGTTCGCGACGGCGACTGGGGCGTGCTCACCTACACGCTGGACGACGTGGTGAAGACGCTGAACGGCATCCAGCCCTATGACTGGGCCGATTTCCTCAACAGCCGCGTCAACGGCGTGTCGCAGCGTGCGCCGCTCGCCGGCTTTACCAACAACGGCTATCGCCTGGTCTACAGCGACCAGCCGACGCCCTATTTCGTCAACAACGATCGCACCCGCGACCAGGCCGACCTCAGCTATTCGCTGGGGATCGTCACGGGCAAGTCGGGCTCGGTCAACTCGGTCAGCTGGGGCAGCCCGGCATTCGACGCTGGGATGACCGTCGACAGCAGCATCGTCGCGGTGAACGGCGAAAGCTACAGCGCCGACCGCCTGAAGGCGGCGGTGACCGCGTCCAAGGGCAACCGCACGCCCGTCCGCCTGCTGGTCAAGAACGGCGACAAGCTGCGTGACGTGGCAATCGACTATCACGATGGCCTGCGCTATCCGCGTCTGGAAAAGACCGGACAGGGTGAGACGGGCCTCGATCGCCTGCTCGCCGCCAAGTAAAGGGGACTATACGACATGCGGATCGACATGGTGCCGGTGGGCAAGAACCCGCCGGAAGACCTGAACGTCATCATCGAGGTGCCGACCGGTGGCGAGCCGGTGAAGTATGAGTTCGACAAGGCGTCCGGTGCGCTGTTCGTCGATCGCATCCTCCACACCCCGATGCGCTATCCGGCGAACTATGGCTTCGTGCCGCACACGCTGTCGCCGGACGGCGATCCGCTCGACGCGCTGGTCGTGTCGCGCACGCCGTTCATCCCGGGCTGCGTGGTGCGCGCGCGTCCGATCGCGGTCCTGAACCTGGAAGACGAAGCCGGCGGCGACGAGAAGCTGGTCTGCGTGCCGGTGGATTCGACCTTCCCCTACTACACCAAGGTCGGTGGCCGCGCCGATCTGCCGGAAATCGTGTTCCAGCAGATCGAGCACTTCTTCACCCACTACAAGGACCTGGAGAAGGAAAAGTGGGTGCGCGTCGGCACCTGGGGCGACGCCGCCGAAGCCGCGCGCATCACCCTGGAGGCGATCGACCGCTACAACGCCGCCAAGGCGGCGGGCGAGGAACCGCTCGACCACGACGTGCCCGGCCGCGACTGAACGCCGAGCAACACGTGATCCGGACCCCGTCGGCACCTAGGTGCCGGCGGGGTTCGTCGTTTCAGCGCTTGTTCTTGCGCTTCGGCGCCGGTGCGCGCGCCCCCGCCGCCAACGCGAGCCCGGCCCACTCCCGCATCGCGTCCGCATCGTCATAGACGTCGTCGGGCGCGCGGCGGTAGTTCATCGATCCGGTGGTGCCGTCGCCCTTGGCATAGGTGAAGCGCGCGCAGCCGGCCGCGTCCCAAGCCGCGTCGCTCCCGGCATCCGCCTTGAACCAGAGCCCATCGTCGAACCCGATCGCAAAGATCGTGCCGTCGCAATAGAGCGTCGCCCCGCCCATCATCCGCCGCGAGGTGACATGGCCGACCGGCGCCAGCGCCTCCGCCACCCATTCGATCAGCCCTGCATCGACGGCCATGCCGCCCCTCCCTGCCTAAGTCCTCGCCAGCCGTGTCAGCGCCTCGCCCGAGACGCGATAGATGCGCCAGCCCATCGGCTCGGCGCCCAGGCTGCGGTAGAAGCCGGCGGCCGCCAGGTTGCTGTCGCTCACTGCCCATTCGACCCGCGTGCACCCGCGCGCGACGGCGAGTTCGGCGACATGGGCGAGCAGCGCCCTGCCCGCGCCCGTCCCGCGTGCGTCGGGCGTGACGTACAGGTCCTCAAGATAGAGGCCGTTCCAGCCGCCCCAGGTTGAATGCTTGTGAAAGAACAGCGCGACGCCCACCGGCTCGCCGTGCTTCCCGGCAATCGCCGCCTCGACCTCGCGGGCGTCCAGCGCGGCGCGCAGCAGCGGTTCGGTCGCCACCAGCTGGGCCTCGGCACCCTCGTGACGCGCCAGGTCGCGCACGAAGCCGAAGATCAGCCCGGCGTCATCTGAGGTCGCGGATCGGATCGTCGTCATGCCCCTGCCTCGCTCTGCGGTACCGGCGATGCGCCGCGCACCGCGACCAGGCAGCCGCCGACGATCAACAGCGCGCCTGCGATCGTGAACGGCGACACCCGCTCGTCAAACACGAGATAGCCGAGCAGCGCGGCCCAGACAAAGGCGGTATATTCGACCGGCGCCAGCACCTGCGCCTCCGCCCGGCCATAGGACCAGGCGAGCAGCAGCGCCGAGATCGACCCCAGCACCGCCGAACCGACGATCGGCGCCAGCTGGTCGCTCGCCGGCCACACCGCCAGCCAGGGCGCGCCGAGCGCTAGCAGCACGCCGATCACCAGGCTGGTGAACAGCGTCACCTCCAGCGGATCGGCGACCTGCGCCTGCTGCCGCAGCAGGATCAGGCTGTAGGCATAGAGGACGGAGGCGAGCACGATCGCGAGCGCGCCCAGCACCACCTCGCTCGAGGCGCCCGCCTGCGCCTGTCCCCAGGCGATCACCAGCACGCCAACGGCGGCGACCAGCGAGCCGAGAATGGCCGCGCGCCGGATCCGCTCGCCCAGCATTGCGGCGGCAAGGAACAGCGCGATCAGCGGCGACAGGAAGGTGAGCGCCACCCCCTGCGCCATCGGCACGCGGACAAGCCCCCAGAAGAACAGCAGCACCGACAGCCCCGCCGCAAGCCCGCGCAGCACGTGCAGCCGCAACGCCTGGCGCTCGGGCCAGGGCTGGCGCCGCGCCAGGAACACCGCGCCCGTCAGCAGCACGCCTGCGACCGAGCGCCACAGCACCGCGCTGTACGCGCCGCTGGCGATGCTCAGCCCCTTCATCAGGGCGTCCATGCACGAATAGATGGCGATGCCCGCGGATGCCGCCGCAAAGGCGACGGCAGGCGGGGTGTGGGTCCGGGTCATGGGGCGGTGGATGCGGGCAAACGCTCGCGCCGTCCACCCCGGCCGCGGTTGGCGGCGCTTACTCGGCCGCCTGCTCCACCGCTGCGGCCTGCGCCTCGAGCTCGGCGGCCTTGGCCTCGACCAGCCGGACGATATGATCGACCATGGCCGCATCCTCGACATGATGGTCGGTGACGCCGGACAGATAGACCATGTGCCGGCCGTTGCCCCCGCCGGTGATGCCGATGTCGGTCTCGCGCGCCTCACCCGGGCCGTTGACCACGCAGCCGAGCACCGACAGCGACATGGGCGTGCGGATATGCTGCAGCCGCTCCTCCAGCTTCTGAACGGTGCGGATCACGTCGAAGCCCTGGCGCGAGCATGACGGACAGGAGACGACGCGCACGCCGCGATTGCGGATGCCCAGCGCCTTCAGGATCTCGAAGCCGACGCGCACTTCCTCCTCGGGCTCGGCCGAGAGCGAGACGCGAATGGTGTCGCCGATGCCGAACCACAGCAGCGATCCGATGCCGATCGAGGACTTGACGGTGCCGCCGATCAGCCCGCCCGCTTCGGTGATGCCCAGGTGCAGCGGGCAGTCGGTTGCCTCGGCCAGGCCCTGATAAGCCGCGACCGCCAGGAACACGTCCGACGCCTTCACCGCGACCTTGTATTCGTGGAAGTCATGGTCCTGGAGCAGCTTGATATGGTCGAGCGCGCTTTCGACCAGTGCCTCCGGGCACGGCTCGCCGTATTTCTCGAGCAGGTCCTTTTCCAGGCTGCCGGCGTTGACGCCGATGCGGATCGCGCAGCCATTGGCCTTGGCCGCGCGCACCACCTCCGCCACCCGCTCGGACGAGCCGATGTTGCCGGGATTGATGCGCAGGCAGGCGGCACCCGCGTCGGCGGCTTCCAGCGCGCGCTTATAGTGGAAGTGGATGTCCGCAACGATCGGCACCCGCGACGCGCGCACGATCTGCTTGAGCGCCGCCGTCGATTCCACGTCCGGGCAGGACACGCGGATGATGTCGACGCCCGCCTCTTCGCAGCGGCGGATCTGTTCCACGGTCGCGCGCACGTCCGGCGTCGGCGTGTTGGTCATCGTCTGCACCGTCACCGGCGCATCGCCGCCGACGGGGACGTTGCCGACCATGATCTGGCGGCTCGGGCGGCGGACGATATCGCGCCAGGGGCGGACGGACATGGGGGATCTTCTCGCAGAGACTTCGGGGGGCTTGTCCCCCATATAGCCGCGCCGGACGGCAGGCGAAAGGCAGGCGGAGCCGGTGGCGTGGATCGTGCCGTCTGCTACAGCGGGCCGACTTTCCGGAGCCGCACGATGCGCCTTGCCCTGTTGATCGGAGCCCTGTTGATGTCCTCTCCCGCCGCCGCCGAGCAGAAGCCCAGCTGGACGCTGGTGATCCACGGGGGTGCCGGCGTGATCGAGCGCGCGCGCATGACGCCCGAACGCGAGGCAGCGGCGCGCGCCGGGCTCGACGCCGCGCTGACAGCGGGGGAAGCGGTGCTCGCCAAGGGCGGCAGCGCCGTCGATGCGGTCGAAGCCGCGATCCACGTGCTGGAGGACGATCCCAGCTTCAACGCCGGCCGCGGTGCGGTCTTCACCTATGAGGGCACCAACGAGCTCGACGCCGCGATCATGGACGGTTCGACCCGCGCCGCAGGGGCCGTCGCCGGCGTCACCCGCACGCGCCATCCCGTGAGCCTCGCCCGCGCCGTGATGGAAAAGAGCCCGCACGTGCTGCTCGCGGCCAAGGGCGCCGACATCTTCTCGACCGAACAGGGGCTGGAGCAGGTCGACCCGAGCTGGTTTGCCACCGACGAGCGCCGCCGGCAGCTCGATGAGCTCAAGGCCAAGAAGCTCGGCTGGTTCGACGTCGACATGAAATACGGCACCGTCGGCGCGGTCGCGCGCGACCAGGCCGGCCATGTCGCCGCCGCCACCTCGACGGGCGGCGTTACCGGCAAGCGCTGGGGGCGCGTCGGCGACTCGCCGCTGATCGGTGCCGGCACCTATGCCGACGACCGCGCCTGCGCCGTCTCCGCCACGGGAGCGGGCGAGTTCTTCATCCGCGAGGGCGTGGCGCACGAGATCTGCGCGCGCATCCGCTTCAAGGGCGAGAGCCTGCAACAGGCGGCCGACACGGTGATGGCCGAGACGCTGGCGCTGGGCGGCACCGGCGGTGTGATCGTCACCGGGCCGAACGGCGAGGCGACGTGGAGCTTCAACACCCCCGGCATGTACCGCGGCAAGGCGACCTCTGACGCCAAGCGCCTGGTCGCGATCTACGGCGACGAGGGCTGAGCGACCCTTGCCCGAGCCGCGGGCACGCCCACATGGGGCGGCATGCATGGGTTCGGCAGCACTCCGGCTGAGCGGGCGCGCGGCGCGGCTGCCGCAGTGGCGGTGTCGATCGGGCTGGGCGCAGCACTGATCGCCGGGCTTTCGGTGGACGTGCGCCGGATCGCCGCGCAGGCACCCAGCGTGTTCGGCATCCTGCCCACACCCGAGCCAGAGGTGCCGCCACCGATCCGCTCCAAGCCGAAGCGCGAGGTCCATGAAGCGCCCAGGCGGGCCACCGCGCCGCGGCCGGAAGGCGCCGCCTCTGCGGCCAATCTGCGCGGCAAGGCGAGCGAGATCGTCGCCCCGCCGGTGCCGATCGTCGTCCAGCCCCCGCCCCTAGTGACCGCCGAGATCGCCGGCCTCGGCAGCCAGCGCACCACCGGCGCGGCCCCGGTCGCAGGGCCTGGCACCGGCAGCGGCGGCGTGGGCCGCGGGACGGGCAGCGGTGCCGGCGGGGACGGCGATGGCGGCGGCGGTGGCGGCGCAGGCGAGACCCCGCCCCGCTGGCGCAGCGGCGACCTGCGCGATGCCGACTATCCGGAAGCACTCTGGGCAGCGGGACTCGGGGGCACCGTGGGCGTGCGCTATGTGGTGGAGGTCAACGGCCGGGTCGGCGACTGCGAGGTCACCGCGTCGAGCGGTCATCCCGAACTGGACTCGATGACCTGTCGGGCAATCCAGCGCCGCTTCCGCTTCTACCCCTCCCGCGATGCGGAGGGGCGTGCAGTGGCGTCGACCATCCTCGAGAACCACAGCTGGATCCCGCACCCGGAGGACTCGGAGCGGTAGGGGAGGCCCTCAGTCTGCGGACCCCGTTTGTCTCGAGCAGGATCGGGCTCGCCGAAGCTCCAAATCAAAGCGTCCTTCGATACGCCCTTTCGACTTCGCTCAAGGGCTACTCAGGACCAACGGATGTACGCTGTTGAGGACGAACGGGATTTTCCAGGCCCTTCAAATCGAACCCCGCGCATCCCCACTCCCGCGCACCGCAGCAATGGCTTAAAGGCGCCTCCATGATTCGCCGCTTCCTCTTCGCGCTCGCCCTCGTGTTCCTCGCCTCGCCCGCCCAGGCCTATTGGGAATATGGGCATGAGACCGTCGCCACGATCGCCTATCGCAACGTCACGCCCCAGACCCGCGCCAGGATCGACGCGCTGCTGCGCCAGCAGGCGCTGCTGGAAACCCCGACCTGCCCGGCGCGCACGATCGAGGAGGCAAGCGTCTGGGCCGATTGCGTGAAGCCGCTTGGGGAGCGCTTCAGCTACGCCTATTCCTGGCATTACCAGAACGTCGATGTGTGCAAGCCGTTCGACCTGAAATCGGCGTGCAAGGACGGCAATTGCGTGTCGGCGCAGATCGAGCGCGACCTGAAGCTGCTGAAGGATCCCAAGGTGCCGGTGCGCGAGCGGGTGCAGGCGCTGGTCTTCCTGGTCCACTTTGTCGGCGACCTGCACATGCCGCTGCACGCGGGCGACCGCGGCGACCTGGGCGGCAATCGGGTGAAGGCCGCGTATGGCGGCTATGCGCCGGAGCGGCTGAACCTGCACAGCATCTGGGACGGGCTGCTCGCCGAGCGCGCGATTTCCACGCCGCCGTCGATCGTGCGGCGTTACAGCCCCGAGGAGCGCGCGACCATCGCCGCCGGCACCATCGAGGACTGGAGCCGGGAAAGCTGGGAGGTCAGCCGCGACTCTGCCTATGCCCCGGCGTACGGCGGCAACGCCTGTGGGCCGGCGCCGGAAGGCCGCGTGACGCTGGACGCCGCCACGATCGAAAAGCTGGTGCCGGTCGCCCAGCTTCAGGTCGAGCGCGGCGGGCTGCGCCTGGCACGGCTGCTCGACGAGGTTTTCGCCTGAGGCTCGGCGGCTGACGCCCTCCCCCTCCAAGGGCGCGTATCCCCGCGCAGGCGGGATCCAGGGTCCAGCAGAACCACGGCCGATAGCGCGTGCAACCCTGGGCTCCCGCCTTCGCGGGAGCACGGCTACCGCGGCCTTCTGCGCATGTCGCCGCGCTGGCTGAACGGCTGATCGTTCGCCCACCGCCAGGCTTCACCTCCCGTTAAGGCGCCGGGACGCCACCTGCGGGTCCCGTTTTTCTACGGGGGTCTGAACGGCCAGCGCACGTAGGCGTTGGTCGGTCCTTGAAGGGAGGATAAAGATGCGTTTCCGTGCCATGCTACTCTTGGCCGCCGGCGCTGTGTCGCTGGGCGCCTGTGCCAAGAAGCCGCCCGTCGCCACCGCTCCGCCGCCCCCGCCGGGCGCCGTGTCGGGCAGCGTCGCTGCCGATCGCGACGGCGACGGCATCATCGACGGCTATTACACCTCGGACGGCATCTACCATCCGCTGGCACCGCCGGCGCCACCGCCCCCGCCCCCG
>NZ_JAJFET010000018.1 GCF_020707215.1 Sphingomonas sp. PL-96 | reverse complement strand
TCCCCGAACGACCCGCGCCAGAAGCCGCGCAGCCCCCCGCCGAAGACGCCCGCCAGGCGGGCCAACGCCTCGCCCCCATCCTCGCCCAGACCCGTCCCGCCACGCTCGCCTCGATCCTGCTGCTCGACCGCGAGGGCCGCATCGTCACCGGCACCACCGCCCGCGGCAGCTACGTGGCCCTTCCCGAAGTCGCCGCCGCGCTCGCCGGCACCTCCGCCACCACGCTCCGCCGCAACGCTGCCTATCGCGCGGTCTATCGCTTCGAATGGCTGTCGCGCGCCGCGGCGCTGCGCGTCCACCACGCCCGCCCAGTGCTGGTGAACGGCCGCGTCGTCGGCGTGCTGCTCCTGTCGCGCTCGGCGCGCGCGCTGTTCGTCGGCCTGTACGAGGATCGCGGCAAGATCGCGTTCGGCGTGCTCGCGATCCTGGGCGCGCTGGTCGGGCTGTCGGGCCTGCTCTCGCGCGGCATCGCCAGGCCCATCGACGCGCTGCGCCAAGCCGCGCGCGGCGTCGCCGCCGGCCAGGGCGCGGTGCCGCCGGTGCCGCCCACCGCCGCGCTCGAGATCCAGGACCTCTATCGCGACTTCGCCGTCATGGCCGCCGCGATCGACACCCGCTCGCGCTACCTGCGCGACTTCGCCCATGCCGTCAGCCATGAGTTCAAGACGCCGCTCGCCGCCATCCGCGGCGCGATCGAGCTGCTCCAGGACCATGCCGAAGATATGGCGCCGGAGGACCGCCGCCGCTTCCTCGCCAATGTCGATGCCGACGCGACACGGCTGACGCTGCTCGTCTCCCGCCTGCTCGAACTCGCCCGCGCAGACATGACGCTGGCGAGCGACGGTGTCGCCGACGTGGTCGCGGTGACCCGCCGGCTGCGCGGCAAGGACCTGGCCGTCACCGTGGCCACCGATCGCGAACCGGTCCGCGCCGCCGTGCCCGCGCCCACGCTGGAGGCGGTGCTCACCACCCTCCTCGAAAACAGCCGCCAGGCCGGCGCCACCGCCGTCACCATCGCCATCACCCCCGGCCGCACCGTCATCCTCACCGTGTCCGACAACGGCAGCGGCATCCCCCACGCCGACCGAGCCCGCATCTTCGAGCCCTTCTTCACCTCCCGCCGCGCCCGCGGCGGCACCGGCCTGGGCCTCCCCATCGCCCGCTCGCTGCTGGCAGCCGCGGGAGGGACGCTGGACCTGATGGACGCCCCCGCCGGCACCAGCTTCCGCCTGACCCTCCCCGCGGCCGACTAGCCGCCCGCCCCTTATTCAGCCGTGCTCCTGCGGAGGCAGGAGCCCAGGGCGTCATACGCCGCCAGCGGTTGTTCTGCTTGGCCCTGGATCCCTGCCTGCGCAGGGATACGGCAGGTCTGGAAGCGGCTGTCGCACCGCATGCAGAGGTCCCGAAAGCAGGAGCACGAACGGCCCACCCCCGCTAGGCCGCCCCATCCCGCTTGTTTCGAATAGCCGTCGAGCTTGTCGAGACGACGTATCGAGAAATCGGCTGCGGCTCTCTCGACACGGGCGCTCGACAAGCGCGATCCCTGCTTGAGACTAACGGGGAGGGATCAGACGTCCAAACCCCCTCGCAAACTAGCGGCCCCTACCCCCGCTTCGCCGCGATATACCGCGACACCTGCTCGTCCAGCACGTCCAGCGGCAGCGCGCCCTGGCTCAGCACCGCTTCGTGAAAGTCGCGAATGTCGAACCGGTCGCCAAGCTCGCGTTCGGCCCGCCGGCGCAGCTCGGTGATCTTCAGCTGCCCGACCATGTAGCTGGTCGCCTGCCCCGGCCAGTTGAAGTACCGGTCCACCTCGCGCGCGATGTCGGTGTCGGACACCGAACTGTTCGCCTTGAAATAGGCGATCGCCCGCTCGCGGTCCCAGCGCTTGGCGTGGATGCCGGTGTCCAGCACCAGCCGGATCGCCCGCCACACCTGCAGCGACAGCATGCCGAACCGCGCATAGGGGTCCTTGTACACCCCCATCTCGTCCGCCAGCCGCTCCGAATACAGCCCCCAGCCCTCGGTATAGGCGCCATAGCCGCCGAACTTGCGGAACTTGGGAATGCCGGTCAGCTCCTGCTGCCGCGCGATCTGGAAATGGTGGCCGGGCGCGCCTTCGTGCGATGCGATGGCGGCGACCTGCACCTTCTGCGTCTGGTTCATGTCGACCAGGTTCACGTAATAGATGCCCGGCCGCGACCCGTCGGCCGAAGGCCGGTTGTAGAAGGCGGTGGAGGCGGTCCCCTCCCGCCATTTCTCCACCGCGCGCACTTCCAGCGGCGCCTTGGGCAGCTCCCGGAAATAGCGCGGCGCCACCGCCATCACCGACGCGATCACCGCGCGCGCATCGCCCAGATACGCCTCGCGTCCCGCCTCCGTGTTGGGATATTTGAACTTGGGATCGCTGCGGATGTGGTCGAAGAACTGCTCCAGCGTGCCGGTGAACCCGACCTGCTGCTTCACCGCCTCCATTTCCTTGCGGATCGCCGCCACCTGCGCCAGGCCCAGCGCATGGACCTGCTCGGCGGTCATGTCGGTGGTGGTCGAATTCTTCAGCCGGTCGGCATAATAGGCCGCGCCGTTCGGCAGGCTCCACGCGCCGAAATTGCCCTTCGACTGGGGCTCGATCGCATCCAACGCCGCCAGCAGCACGCCATAGCCCTGGCGGAACGGCCCGGTCAGCGCCGCCTGCGCGTCCGCCAGCAGCGTGTCCTTGGTCGCCGCCGGTGCGTCGAGCGCCGCGACCTTTTTCCGGAAATCGGCCATCAGCGTGGAATCCGGCCCGCTGTCGAACGGCGCCCCGGTGATGACCTTTTGCGCGTCGGCCCGCGCCGGTGCGAAATTGACCTGGTTGGGGACGATCCCGGCCGCCGCCTGCTCGCGCATGGTCGCTGCCACCTCGCGCATCACCCGCTCGGTGTCGCGTAGCCGAGCGATATAGGCGCGCGCGTCGGCGACCGTGTCCACCTTGTGGTTGTTGATCAGCAGCACCGGGATCGAGCCCGCCGGACTGCCGTTGGTGGAAACCGGAAAGCGCAGGCGGCGGAACTGGAACGAGGCCCGCGCCCGCTCGGTGTCGGACTCGAACAGGCGATAGCTCACCCGCGCGCTGTCGCTCAGCTGCTCGGGCCGGAAGCGCGCGCGCATGTCCTTCAGCTGCTGCTCGGCCAGCGCCATCCGCCGCACCGACAGCGCGTCGGTATAGTCGTCGAGCCGGTCATAGTTGGTCTTCAGCCCCAGATGGGTCTGCATCTCCGGGCTCAACGCCACCTGCGCGTCGAACGCCGCGTCCAGAAACGCGTTGAGCGCCGCGTCCTGGGTCGCGGGGGCCACCTGCGCCACCGGCGGCGCGGCCGCCTGGATCAACGGAACGGCCGGCACCAGCAGCAGCATCCACGCCCGTCGCATCATCATTCCCCCCTTGGTCGATGCCCGCACTGTCGCGCGGCCACCGGCCGGAGGCAAGCGCCGCGGAGGGCCCGCCCGCGTCAGTCGCGCGGCGCCAGGATCTCCGCCAGTCGCGGCCGCGCGCCTTGGATCGGCTCCAGATGCGGATAGCGATGCCCTTCCGACCAGCCGATCGCGACCTCCCGCTCGCGCGTCCCCACCCGCACCCGCAGCCGCACGTCCTCGCCCTTGGCCACAGCGTTGCGCAGCACGTCCGGCGCAAACGCCTCGTCCGCCACTTCCAGGATCGTCGCCCCGGTGGTCAGCCCCGCCTCGAACGCCGGCCCTTCCCACAGCACTTCCTGCAGCTTGCCGTCGTTCCCCACGGTCAGCCCCAGCGAGAACATCAGGTTGACGTTGCCCGCGACCTTTTCCGAATTCACCCAGTACGCACTCGGCTCCGCGCGATAGACCAGCCGCACGCCACCCCGCTCCAGCCCCTCCAGCGGCGCGCCCGTGTGCCGTCCCTCGATCCGGTCGCGGAAGAATCCGACCCAGTCGAACGGCGCCAGCGCCTCCAGCGCCGCCACCACCTCGTCGAACACATAGGTCCGGGTCGTGCAGGTCCCGGCTTCCTCCGCCGCAAAGAAGCCCCGCGCGAAATCGTCCAGCGAGCGCGTGTCGCCCGACAGCTCCCGAATGCGCGTGTCGACGTCCAGCCACACCAGCGCGCCTTCGGAGTAATAATCCTCGCTGCGCTGCCAGCTCGCCCAGGGGAGCGTCGCGCGGGCGGCGATGATCGGGTCGCGCGTCGTGTCGCTCATCGGCCGCCAGCGGCTGCCCGCGCGCGCCGCATGGGTGGCGGCGGTCAGCGCCATCGCCCCCATCGCCCATTCCGGCGTCCACAGCCCGGATCGCGCGCACAGCACCCGGTCCCAATATTGGGTCTGGCCCTCGTACACCCACATCAGGCTGTTGCGGATCGGCCGGTCGAAGCTCGGCGTCCAGCTGTCCTCGCCCCGCCGGTGCTTGCCGTTCCAGGCATGGATGAACTCGTGCGGGATGGTGTCGCGCCGCGAGAATGTCTCGTCCCACTCGGTGAAATAGCTCGGCAGCGTCACCGCCTCGCACGACCGGTGGTGCTCTACGCCGATGCTGCCGATCTCGTCACTCAGCGCAAACAGCACCTCATAGCGGTCGAACGGCGGCGCCCCGAACAGCTTCTCCGCCTGCTCGACCACCCCGCGATGCGGCGCGAATTTTTCCGGCGTCAACGCGATCTGCTCCGGACGATCGGCAAAGATCGCCAGGTGCACCGCTTCGGCATCGTCCAGCGCCACCCGCTTGTGATTCCGCCCGGCAAACACCGGCGAGTCCACCAGCACGTCGAGCGGCGCGGTCTCATAGGCAAGCGCACCGTCCTCCCGGCCCGTCACCGCCAGCGCGCACGCCTGTTCCCACCCGTCCGGCAACGTCAGCCGCGCGTCCACCTCGATCCGCCGGCTGTAATAGCCCGCCGGGTAGAGCAGCACCGTGTTCCACTGGAGGCTCAGCATCTCCGCCCCCACCACCACGCGCCCCTGCGCGCTGTCGGTCGGCGACAGGAATTGGAAGCACGCCTCCACTTGCCGAACGCCCTCGGGCACGTCGACGTGAAACGCATGGACCTTGGTCGAATGGCGCTTCCACGACAGCGTCTCGCCGCCGCCGCGCACCGTCAGCCCGGCAAACAGCTCGATCGGCGCCTGGGGCGCGTGATAGCCCGGCAGCCATTCCGGAAACAGCAGCGTGAACACGCCCGGCGCCGGCACCGGGATCGTCTCGCGCACCCGAAAGATGCGGCGAGTCACATCGCGCGCATCGACATTCAGGGTGATGCGGCCCGGAAACGCGACGTCCTCGGGTTCCGGCACCGGATGGTCCCGGCCGGTGGTGTCGAATTCGTTCACGGGCTGGGTCCTTACGACATCTGGCGGGCAAGTTCCGCCAGCAGGATCCGCGCGACCGGGGCATTGCCCTCGTCGCGCACGTCCAGATGCGCGCGAAGCTCGCAGGGTTTGCGGCGGACCCGCTGCCGGATCATGCCGCTCCCGATCCGCGCCGCCTCCGCCAGCGCCGCGCCCACGTCCGGGAACTCGCTATGCGTGTTGCGGATCGGGCGGCTCTCGGCCGTGGTGCAAAGATGAAAGGAATATGCAGGCATGCCATTGAAAAGCCCGGGCGGCTGCGGCGTTGCCGACTTCAATCTAGATCAGCACGATTTTCTTGGCCGTGACTTGCCGACCGCTCAGCGCGCGCGCTGCTCCAGGTACAGGTAGCTGGGATTGAACTCGGCGATCCGCTCCAGCAGGGCCCGGTCGCGGATCGTTACGCGCCCGCTGCGGAACTCGACGGCGCCCTGCTCGCGCAGTTCGCGAAGCACCCGGTTCACATGCACCGACGTCAGCCCCAGGCATTCGGAAAGCTCCAGCTGGGTCAGGTCCAGCTGATAGCGGTTGCCCTCCACCAGCCCGACGATCCCCAGCCGCACATGCAGCTCGCAGAACAGGTGCGCCATGCGCGCGATCGCGGTGCGCCGTCCCAGCGACACCTCCCATTCGCGATGCACCGCCGCGTCCAGGTTGGTGGCGAACCAATAGACCCGCGTCAGGTGCGGATGGGCCTCGGTGATGCGCCGCAGATTGTCGTGCGGCACGGTGACGATGCGGCACGGCGTCAGCGTCATGATGTCATGGTCCAGCCGCTTCAGGGTAAAGCTGTGCAGGTCGGCGAAATCGCCCGCCACGTGCAGCTCGGTAACCTGGCGCTGGCCGCTGCGCAGGTCCTTGAAGCGCGCCAGGATCCCGTCGAGCAGCAGCGTGGACTCGCTCAGTTCCTCGTGCGCGCGGATGATGGTGCGGCCGGCCGGGTGGGTGCGCACTTCGCCTAGCGCGCCGCGGATCGCCTGCTCCTCCTCGGCCGACAGCGTATCGCGCGCGCGGATCTTCATTAAATGGCGTTCAATCATGCGCGTGTCCCCGGCAGTCTGCTTGGCGGGCGCGGTGATAGTCGGCGCGTCCCCCGCTCGCCACTTCATTCCAGCCCACGCTGGTCCGGAAACGACAGAGGCGCCCCATCGCTCCGGCGCGTCCTCCGAACGGCAAAGGGCCGCCCATCGCTGGGACGACCCTGCCCCGAACGACAAAGGGCCGCCCCATCGCTGGGACGACCCTACCCCGAACGACAAAGGGCCGCCCCATCGCTGGGACGACCCTACATTGTCAGCCGCGTGAAGCGCGGCGAACCGTCAGAGGCAGTGGACCCCCGAGAAGGCCTTGCTCACTCGACCCGCCATGCGCGGCATATGACAATGAGACATTCGACCACCTCCTTTCAGCTGTTGAACAGTGATCCGGATGTGGGAACCGCGCGCGAAACTTCAAGGCTTCGCAAGGGCTTGACCCACTCCACCTGCCGCAATCCGGCGCGCCTGCCGGTCAGCTTCCGACCTGCTCGACCTGCGTCGCCCCGTCGTGCCCGCCCCAGCCGAACGCGAAATAGACGCCGACGATCGCGACCAGGAACGCGATCACGATATAGGCACCCAGCCACATGGCCGGCTTGCGGGAAGGATCGCGCGGGTCCGTCGCATCGCTTCCGCGTTCGTGTCGATCTTCCATGACTGCTCCTCAAACCTTGGCCGATACAACGCGACAGCGGCGCGATCGGGTGCGTGCCACACAAAATGCTGTCCGAGACACGGGCGCGAATGGCCTCGCCAGCCTGGCAGCGCCAAATCCCTGTGAGGCGCCTACCCCGTTAGCGTCCTGGCAAGCATCGCCCGCCATGCTGCACCGATGGCGAACCGCTACCCTCGTTTCCGGCATGCGCAGGCGAACCCCGACCCCTTCGGCCAGCGCAGCGCGCCTTCCCAAAGGCGAACCTCCTTTGCCGCGACCGTCGTGACCGGCTGCGTCGCGGTGTTTGCCGTCACCTGGATCATCACGCCGGATCTGCACCGCGTCTGGGCGCTCTCCACCCGCACCCCGGCGGAGATCGCGGCTGTCGAGCGGTCGGTTACCTACAGCGGCTGCAACGCCGCACGTGCCGCCGGCGCCGCCCCCATCTACCGCGGCACGCCCGGTTACCGACCGGAGATGGACGGAGACAGCGACGGCATCGCCTGCGAGCCCATCCCCTACTGACGCCGCTCCCCGCCCGCCCCCGCCATCGCGCCTCATGGCCGTTGCAAAGGTCGTGCTCTCCCCATGCTGACGTTCGTCAGGACGGCTCCGAAGCGCCGGGCAACGAAGGGCCGCCGCGGCCTCCGCTACTCGGGTTTTGCGGAGCCCATTGCTTCCGCTATTCCCTTGGCCACCTCGTCCAGCATCGCCTCCGACTGCGCGGCCATCTCCAGGAACTCGGCCTTGGTGGCAGGCGCGTAGTTGCAGCCCACGAACAGGCTGTCGCTGGGGGCGGAAGGCGGCGGCTTCTCGCCGAACGCCCGGGCAAACGCGGCCTCCATCGATCCGCCGGTCGGCTCGAACGCGCCCAGCATCGGCCCGGCTTCGGGATCGACGAAGCGGTAATATTGCTCGGCCACCTTGATCGGCGCGCGCTCCAGCTTCTGCGCCGCGAGGAACGCCGTCGCCTTGCTGCGCGGCAGCAGCGTGAGGACCCAGTCCTTCAGGAAATAGACGGTCGTGACCGGCTCCCCCAGCATCTCGACCGGCTGGGACAGCGTATAGCCGAACAGGCCGATCATGCCCTCGGTTTCCTTGCGCTCGCCGGCGGCGCGCATCCACTCGGGCGGCTTGCCCTCCAGGAACAACGCGGTGGCGAAGGCAACGGCGGCGGGGTGCGACCGGCAGCTCAGCGCATCGCCCAGCGTCGCGGGGGTCAGCGGGACCTCCTCGTCCACGCCCGCCACCGGTTCGGTCTGCGCGGCGGCTGGCACCGCAAGGCCAAGCGAGAGCAGCGGCAGCAACCGCAGAAATGTCGAGGGCATCGGACCATCCTGTGCGGGGAAAACGCGGCAACAGCCCGTTGCCGCGTACCGCGCGAACGTGCCGCCTCCCTGCGCCCGTGTCCATCCGCTCGCGCGCCGCGCACGCTCGACAGCCTCCCCGCGCCCTTCCGCTTCGAGGCGCCGCTACAAGGCCGGGTCGAGATCGAGGCCCAGAAGCTGCCGGCCATAGATTTCGCGGGCCGTGTCATAGTCGGCCCAGGCATGCGACCCCACCATGTTGAGGTCGCACCACAGGCTCGGCAGTGCGCTGCTTTCGTACCACGCGCTTCCGCCGCACGCGCTGAACAGGCGATTGCCGGCCTGGATCGCCATCGAAATGGCAAAGGCCTGGTTCGCGCGCCAGCGGTTCAGGTCGTCCGGTCCGGGCAACCGCCGTCGCTCGCACAGGGCATCCATGGCCGCCCAGTCCTTTTCCAGCAGCGCTCTGGCGGCCTCGATCTGCTGGGTCGATTGCGCCAGGCGCATCGCCGCCGGTGCCCGGCCCGCCGCGTTGGCGCCGGTGTAGGCCCGCACGCGGTCCAGCGTCCAATCGCGATAGACCCACGCCATCTTGCGCGCGATCCCGACCGCAACGGCGGAAAAGGACAGCGAGAATTGCGGCTGCAGCGCCGCGTGAAAGCTCGGCCCCTTGTTGGTGCCAAAGCCTTTGGACAGGCCGAAGTTCATCCCGAACATCGACTCCGTTCGATATTCCGGCACGAACACCGACTCGACGACGAGCATCTTGCTGCCCGTTCCGCGCAGGCCCGCGGTGTGCCAGTTGTCGTGTATCGCGACCGCGCTGCGCGGCACGATGGCGAATTGCGGCTCCGTGGCGTCCCCGCGCACCGGCCGCCGGAACCCGAGCATGAACCATTCCGCATGGTCGCAGCCGCTTGAAAAGCCGAAGCGCCCCGACAGCTGAACCCCGCCGGGCACATTCTCTGCCTTTCCGACCGGCGCCACCGACGACGCGACCAGTGCTTGCGGGTTCCCGGACCAGATTTCCTCCTGCACCACGGGAGAGAACAGCGCGATCGCGTGCGCGTGCTGTGCCAGGATCGCGGCGACCCAGGCGGTGGACGGGCAGGCTTCGGCAAGGTCCACGATCAGCGGGGCAAAGTCGCCGACCCGCAACTCCAGCCCGCCGTAGCGGACGGGCTGCAACGCCTGCATGAACCCGGTCTGCTGGAGCAGCCCGATGGAGGCGGGCGGCACGCATCGGTTGCTGCTGGTCTGCTTGGCTGCAGCGCCGATGTCGGGAAGAACCGCGCACAGCGCGGACCTCAGCTGGTCGAGATCGGCCGCCGTTTCGGCCGTGGGCGCGCGCCCGATGTCGGGTTCACGGCAGCCGTCATCGGCCCGCCGGCTTGCCAGAAGCGCCATGCATCCCCCTGAATCTGATTGCTGCCGAAGAAGCCGGCCAAAGTCCCAAATTACAGATAGTTGGCTTGGGGGCAGGCCGCGTCAGCACGAATACGGATGCACGCCCGACTTCGGCCAGGCGCGCGCGCGGCACGCCTCGTCGGCACTCGATCCAGCCGATGTGCCGGAATTTACGTAGGGCATCGCCCGCCCGCGAAAGGCAGGCCCGATCCCTGGCCCACGCGCCGTTCGGCGCACGGGCAAAGCCGCTATCTGTTCTTCAGGGCAAGCGGACCTGCGGGGCGCAGGCCCCGGGCACGATCCTGCCGCGTGGGTATATACCCGGCCCGCGCTCGCCCGCATTCGGCCAGACCGGCCGCGGCACCGCCGCGGCCGGTCTGCATCAGCCCAGCGCCGCCTTCAGCTTGGCGAAAAAGCCCTGGCTTTCCGGGCATTCGTCGCCCGTCTCGGTCTCGCGGAACGCCTGCAGCAGCTCGCGCTGCTTGGCCGACAGCCGCGTCGGTGTTTCCACCTCGACGCGCACCACCAGGTCGCCAAAGCCGCGGCCCTGCAGCACCGGCATGCCGGCACCCCGCTGGCGCAGCTCGCGACCCGACTGGATGCCCGCCGGGATGCGCACGGTGCGCACCTCGCCGTCGAGCCCCGGGATCTCGATCTCGCCGCCCAGCGCTGCGGTCGTGAAGCTGATCGGCGCGCGCGCATAGAGCGTCGTGCCCTCGCGCTCGAACAGCGGGTGCCGCTTGACGTGCAGGAAGATGTAGAGGTCGCCCGCCGGTGCTCCGCGTGCGCCCGCCTCGCCCTCGCCGGTCAGGCGGATGCGCGTGCCCTCGTCGACGCCCGGCGGCACGTTGACCGACAGCGTCTTGGTCTGCTCGACCCGGCCCTCGCCGTGGCAGGCCGGGCACGGGTCCGCGATCACCTGGCCCGCGCCGTGGCAGGTCGGGCACGCCCGCTCGACCACGAAGAACCCCTGCTGCGCGCGCACCTTGCCGTGGCCGGCGCAGGTGGTGCAGGTCTTGGCCGCCGTCCCCGGCTTGGCGCCGCTGCCGCCGCACGGGCCGCAGGCGCTGGAGACGTCGACCGTGATCTCGGTCGCCTTGCCATGGAACGCCTCGTCCAGCGTGACTTCCATGTCATAGCGCAGGTCGGCGCCGCGGCGCGGTCCGGCACGCCCGCCGCCACGACCGCCGCCCATGAACTCGCCGAACACGCTTTCGAAAATGTCGGAAAAGCCGCCGAAGTCCTGCGCGCCCGCGCCACCGCCGCCGCCCTGGCGGAACGCGGCATGGCCATAGCGGTCATAGGCCGCCCGCTTCTGCGGGTCCTTCAGCACCTCATAGGCTTCGGACACGGCCTTGAACTTGGCCTCGGAATCCTTGCACCCGGCGTTTCTGTCCGGGTGATACTGCATCGCCATCTTGCGATACGCAGACTTGAGCGTCGCGCCATCGGCGGTGCGCTCGCATCCGAGCAGTTCGTAATAGTCGACTTCGGTGCTCATGCCGCTTCCATCTGCCGCCGGTCGCAGCCGGAGACGCCGGCGTGCCCCCTATCGGGCGTACCCCGGCGCAAGAACCGGGGCGCCCCCGCAGGAGCACCCCGGCATCCGCTTACTTCTTGCTGTCGTCGACTTCGGAGAATTCCGCGTCGACCACATCGTCGTCCTGAGCGGCAGCACCGCCCTCGGCACCCGGCGAGGCCTCGGCCTGCTGCTGCTTCTCATAGATCGCCTGGCCCAGCTTCATGGCCACCTGCGCGAGTTCCTGCGCCTTGGTGGTCATCTGGTCCGCGTCGCCGCTTTCCACGGCCGTCTTGGCTTCGGCGATCTTGCCCTCGATCTCGCTCTTCAGGCTCGCGTCGACCTTGTCGCCATTGTCGGCCAGCTGGCGCTCGGTGGTGTGGATCAGGCTCTCGGCGTTGTTCTTCGCCTCGGCCGCCGCACGGCGCTTCTTGTCCTCTTCGGCGAACTGCTCGGCATCACGCACCATCTGGTCGATGTCGTTGTCCGAGAGACCGCCCGAAGCCTGGATGCGGATCTGCTGCTCCTTGCCCGTGCCCTTGTCCTTGGCAGAGACGTTGACGATGCCGTTCGCGTCGATGTCGAAGGTGACCTCGATCTGCGGCACGCCGCGCGGCGCCGGCGGAATGCCGACCAGGTCGAACTGGCCCAGCATCTTGTTGTCGGCCGCCATCTCGCGCTCGCCCTGGAACACGCGGATCGTCACCGCACCCTGGTTGTCGTCGGCCGTCGAATAGACCTGCGACTTCTTGGTCGGGATCGTCGTGTTTCGGTCGATCATCTTGGTCATGATGCCGCCCAGCGTCTCGATGCCCAGCGACAGCGGGGTCACGTCGAGCAGCAGCACGTCCTTGACGTCGCCCTGCAGCACGCCCGCCTGGATCGCGGCACCGATCGCCACGACCTCGTCCGGGTTGACGCCCGTGTGCGGCTCCTTGCCGAAGAAGTCCTTCACGACCTGGCGCACCTTGGGCATGCGGGTCATGCCGCCGACCATCACGACCTCGTCGATCGCGCTCGCCTTCACGCCCGCATCGGCCATCGCCTTGCGCAGCGGCTCCAGCGTGCGCTGGATCAGGTCGTCGACCAGCCGCTCCAGGTCCGCCCGGCCGATCGTCTTCACCAGGTGCTTCGGCCCGTTCTGGTCCGCAGTGATGAAGGGCAGGTTGACCTCGGTCGACTGTGCCGAGGACAGCTCGATCTTCGCCTTCTCGGCCGCTTCCTTCAGCCGCTGCAGCGCCAGCTTGTCCTTGGTGAGGTCGATCCCCTCGGCCTTCTTGAACTCGTCGGCCAGGTACTGGACGATCTTGGAATCGAAGTCCTCGCCGCCCAGGAAGGTGTCGCCGTTGGTGGCCTTCACCTCGAACACGCCGTCGCCGATCTCCAGGATCGAGATGTCGAACGTGCCGCCGCCAAGGTCATAGACCGCGATGGTCTTGTTGTTGTCCTTGTCCAGGCCATACGCCAGCGCCGCCGCGGTCGGCTCGTTGATGATGCGCAGCACTTCCAGCCCGGCGATCTTGCCGGCGTCCTTGGTCGCCTGGCGCTGGGCGTCGTTGAAGTACGCCGGCACCGTGATCACGGCCTGCGTCACCGTCTCGCCCAGATAGCTCTCGGCGGTTTCCTTCATCTTCTGGAGCGTGAAGGCCGAGATCTGCGAAGGCGAATATTCCTCGCCGCCCGCCTTCACCCACGCGTCGCCGTTGGGGCCGCGTGCGATGCTGTACGGCACCAGCTCGGTGTCCTTGCGGGTGACGGGATCGTCGAAGCGGCGGCCGATCAGGCGCTTCACCGCAAAGATCGTGTTGTCGCCGTTGGTGACCGCCTGGCGCTTGGCCGGCTGGCCGATCAGGCGCTCGCCATCCTTGGTGAAGGCGACGATCGACGGCGTCGTGCGCGCGCCCTCGGCGTTCTCGATAACCTTGGGCGTACCGCCTTCCATCACCGCGACGCAGCTGTTGGTGGTACCCAGATCGATCCCGATTACTTTAGCCATATTCCCTCGTAGGCCCCCGGCTGAGTGTCAAACTTGTTGAAAACGCGCCCCCAATGCCGGGCAACGCGTCGTTACGCTGGCGCATATAGGTGGGGTTCCGCTTGCCGCAAGATTTTGCGGAACCTATCCGTTTCGCGGAAAAAAGCTCGCCGGTCCCGCCGATGCCCGGCCCAAGGGGGAAGCCACCATGTCCGCCACCACCGCCGCCCTCGCCCGCTGCGCCCGCCTGGGCCTCCGAGCGCTCCCGCTGCCGGCCCTCCCCCTGCCGGCCCT
>NZ_JAJFET010000017.1 GCF_020707215.1 Sphingomonas sp. PL-96 | reverse complement strand
CGGCCACAGCGCGGCGGCGCTGGCGGCAAGCGCTGCGCCCTGGGCGGCGAGCTCTGCCTCGGTCTGGCGGACCAGCGTGTTTTCGTAGACGCGTAAGGATACCGCGCCGACGCCGGGGAGGGCGGCGACCAGGAAGAAGCTGGCGAACAGATAGCTGCGCAGCGACAGGCGCGGCCAGTGGCGCTTGGCCCAGGCCTTTGCCGACGCAATCACGCCTCGGCGCCGGTGCAGGCCCCCAGGCGATAGCCGATGCCGGGGCGCGTCTCGATCAGGTCGCTGCCGCCCAGGTTGGCGAACTTCGCGCGCAGGTTGCGGATGTGGCTGTCGACGGTGCGATCGGTGATCGCAAAGCCCGGGCCGTGGAGCCGGTCGATGATCGCGTCGCGGCTGAACACCTTGCCCGGCATCACCGCCAGCGTGCGCAGGATCGAGAATTCGGTGACGGTGAGCGGCACTTCGGCGCCGTCCCACAGCGCCTGCCACCCCTCGACATCAAGGGTGAGGCGGGCGTGGCGAATGGCGGCGCCGACATGGTCGGCAGCCGGCGGGCGGGCATGGGTGCGGCGCAGGATCGCCATCACGCGGGCGACGACTTCGCGCGGCGAGAAGGGCTTTACGACATAGTCGTCGGCGCCGAGTTCGATGCCGAGCACGCGGTCGATCTCGTCATCGCGCGACGAGAGGAAGAGGATCGGCAGCTCGCCGGAGGCACGCAGACGGCGGCAGACTTCCAGCCCATCGAGACGCGGCATGTTGATGTCGAGGACGACCAGGTCGGGCTGGCGAGCCTCGGCGAGTTCGAGCGCGGCCTCGCCATCCTCGGCCTCGATCGCGTCGAGACCGGCCTTGCCGAGGGCGAACACCAGCAGCTGGCGGATGTGGGGATCGTCGTCGGCGATCAGGATGGTGCGGGGCATGGGGCACAGGATCATGGTTGGCGCGCTCCCGTCAACGGCGTGGGTGGGGAGGGCGGTGTTGGCGCAGCGCGAGGGCCGGTCGGCGGGAGCGGATCGGCCGGGATCGGCTCCCCGCCGCAGTTGCGGCCGTTCGGAGCGAGGCTCGGGGACGGCGGGTGATCGCCGAGACTTGCGCGGGCGGCGGCGAGGCGGCGGGCGTTGCGCCAGGTCCAGCTGTGCCAGTCGGCCTGCTCGCGTTCGACCTGGGCCAGCGCTTCGGTGCGGAGCCAGGTGGCGCGGTCGCGCAAGATGGGACCGCCGGCGCGGCGCTCCAGCTCGATCAGCGGCAGCAGCGCGGACGGGCCGAGACGCTCGAGATAGCAGAGGTCGAGGTCGCTGCCGGCGCGGGCGTGGCGGACGTTCCAGGCAGCGGCGATCGCGCCGAGATCGGCGATGGTGGCGGCGGTGAGCACGAGCCCGGCGGCGAGCGCATTGGCGTTGACGAGCCAGCCGAGCGTGCGGTGGCCAAGCATCCGCCAGACGATTAGCACCAGCCCGACCGCGACCAGCGCCATCCAGGCGAGCGCGGCGAGGCGCAGCTCGGTCAGGAGAAAGGCGTCGATATAGTCGAGCGTGCGCAGGATGCTGGAGGCGACCAGCAGCAGGTTCTGCGCGACCCAGAGCAGGATAAGGGCGCGGACCGGGCGGCTGGTGGCGCCTGCGCTCCCCGGACGTGTGGCGACGAGCACGAAGGCGGCGGCGAGCAGTGCGGTGACGATCAGCGGATAGGCGCCCTGGTGGGCATAGTCGGCGAGGGTGACGCCGGCGGGTAGCGGCGCGCCGCTCCACAGGAAGGCGAGGTCGAGCGCGTTCTGGACGGCGAAGATCGCGTTGAAGGTGACAAGCGACAGGGTGAGGGTGGCGAGGGGAAGCTCGGCCAAGCTGGCGGTGGCGGCGGGTTCGAAGCGGATCGGGCGCAGGCGTGTGCGCAGGCTCGGCCAGACCAGCCACAGCACCATGCTCCAGAACAGCAGGTGGAGGATAGCGGAGGACAGGTCGGGCAGGCGGATGGCGGCAAAGGCGCTGCCGATCAGCGGGTTGGCGCTGGCGAACAGAGTGAGGAACACCACGCTGCCGATCAGGGGGATCGCGAGCACGCCGAGCACCGCGGGGAGGATGCGGCGGGCGGGGGAGCGGCCGGCGCGCAGCCAGCGGCGGAGGTCGCGGATCGGGGCGACGAGCCCGACGAGGCCGTGCAGGATCAGCCGCCCGGTCCAGCCGATCGCGGTGTGGAAGCGGTGCTGCGGGAGCAGCGCGGCGGTGGCGAGCGCCGTCCAGAACAGGCACCAGTCGAGCGGGTCGGGATCGTCCACCAGCGCGAGGCCGAAGGCGGCGGCGGCGAGCAGTGCGGCGAGCGCGACGCGGCTGCGGCGCAGGTCGGGGCGGGTGAGGGCGAGCACCGCGGCCCAGGCGAGCGCGAAGATGCCGAGCGTGCCGCCCGGCTCCTCGCCATAGAAGAGCCATTGCGCGACGCCGAGCAGCGCGACGGCGCCGGCGACTTTGGCGAGGAAGGTGAAACGATGGTGGTGGTTGGTGGCGCTCATGCCGATCTCCCTGGGTCGGCCATGGGATAGGGCGCGGCTGTCGAGCGGGGGCGCGGCGGACAGACTGCGAGCTGTGGGGGTTGCGTGCAGAAGCGGTGCAGGCGGCGCTTTCGCGAGAGGCATGACGCACGCCTGCATACCCCCGTATCCCTGCGCAGGCAGGGATCCAGGGCCAAACAGGACCATGGCTGGCGGCACTTGCGGCCCTGGATTCCTGCCTGCGCAGGAATACGGGAGTGTGCGCGGCTGCCGCGCCTTTCGCAAAGGTCTCGCCTGCGCAGGAGCGCGGGTGTGCAGAGGTCCGGTGGCCGCCTGGTTGCCGAAGCCGGGTGGACAGGCGGGCGCTTTGGCGGCACGGCGGCCGCGTCCCCTTCCTCCCGACCGCGGATCCGCACGCCATGACTCACCCGCCCGAAAGCCGCCGTGGCCTGATCCACGGCGCCACCGCCTATGCGCTGTGGGGGCTGCTGCCGCTCTATTTCCACCTGGTCGACCGGGTGGATGCGGGCGAGATCGTGGCGCAGCGGGTGCTGTGGTCGGTCGTGCTGCTGGTGCCGATCGTGCTGCTGCTGGGGCGCCGGGGCAAGCTGTGGGCGGCGCTGCGCACGCCCAAGGTGCTGGCGATGCTGGCGGCGAGTGCGGCGCTGATCGCGGCCAACTGGCTGATGTACGTCTGGGCAGTGCTCCATCACCAGGTGCTGGCGGCGAGCATGGCCTATTTCCTGAACCCGCTGCTCAACATCGCGATGGGCGTCGCGCTGCTGAACGAGCGGCTGACGCGGGCGCAGGCGGTGGCGGTGCTGCTGGCGGGCGCGGGGGTCGCGGTGCTGGCGTTCGGGGCGGACGGGGGGCTGTGGATCAGCCTGACGATCGCGCTGAGCTTTGCGTTTTACGGCCTGATCCGCAAGCTGGCGCCGGTGGAGGCGTTCGAAGGGCTGACGATCGAGACGCTGCTGCTGGCGCCGGTCGCGCTCGGCTATGTCGCGTGGCTGTCGGGCCATGGCGGCCTGAGCTTTGGTCGCGAAGCGGGGCTGACGGCGCTGCTGGTGCTGGCGGGCGCGGTGACGACGGTGCCGCTGCTGCTGTTCGCGGCCGCGGCGCGCGAGCTGCGCATGGCGACGCTGGGGCTGCTCCAGTTCGTGGCGCCGAGCCTGCAGTTCCTCCTGGCGATCACGCTGTTCGGGGAGCGGCTGGATGCGCGGACCCTGGTGAGCTTTGCGCTGATCTGGGCCGGGCTGGCGGTCTATGTGGGCGGGAGCCTTGCCGGGCGCCGGCGGCGGGTGGCGGCGGAGGCGTGACGCCGTACCCCGGCCGGTGCCGGGGTACGGGTCGCTGGCTGCTTAGCGGCAGACCACTTCGCGGCGGTCGAGCGAGCGGCCGAGCAGGGCACCGCCGGCGCCGCCGAGCAGCGTGGCGAGCAGCTGCGAATCGCCGTTGGTGAGGATGTTGCCGAGTGCGCCACCGGCCAGGCCGCCCACGATCAGGCCGGTCGTGCCGTCGGTGCGGCGGCAGTAGTAGCGGCCGTTGCCGCCGCGGTAGATGCGGTCGTTGCGGCTGAGGTAGCGCGGCTGGTAATAGTCGCCGCTGCGGTAATAGCGGTCGGCATAATAGCGACCCTGGCCACGCTCGGCACGGTTGTAGTCATAGTTGCGATACTGGCGCCAGTCGCGCTGGCCGTTGCCGCGGCGGCGGTCGTCGTCCCGGCGCGCATCGAAGCGGCGCTCGTTGCGGTCGCGCTGCTGGCTGGCACGGGCGTCGCGATAGTCCTGGTCGCGCCATTGCTGCGCGGGGGCGGGGGCCGCGGACGCGGCGGTCGGAATGGCGGGAAGGACCATCGCAGCCATCAGGCTGGCGATCAGGGGAATACGCATCTGGCAGTCTCCACTTGAAATCAGTGGGGAGAGAACGGTGCGGGCGGATGGGGGTTGCGTGAACGGCAAACTACCTGCCGTTCATGCGCGGGCCAGCCTGCACTCGACCCGATCGCCTGATGTCGCAGCGGCCGGCCGCCTGCCGGGTGTGGGCAGGCGGCGGTGGCGTCAGGCGAGCTTCAGGCCTTCCTTGTTCATCGCGGCGGTGATGTGCTTGTTCTGCGCATCCGACAACTGCCCGCGCAGCTTGGGAAAGAGATCGTCTTCCTCCTCGCGCATGTGCTGCTCGATCATGCCGCGGAACTCCTTGAGCTTGGGCAGCCATTCGGGATCGCTCTTCGCCATCTCGGTCAGCTCAAAGAAATACTGCTTCACATAGCCATGTTCGTGGTTGAGGTGATCGGCAGCGTCGGTCAGCCCCTGGTCGCGCATCATGGCGTAGACGACATTTTCTTCCTGGAACGCGTGCTTGCTGATCGCATGCTTGAGCTGCATCAGCAGGAAGGCGCGACGGCCGGTGTTCCCGTCCGACGTCTTTTCCAGAAGATCAAAGATCTTGAGCGCGGCGGCATGTTCGGCCGCCAGTGCCTTGTCCCAGTTGCCCGCGAACGCGGTCGGTGCCTGGACGGCGGCCTTGCGCACGAAGTTGGCGAGCAGCCCGGCGACAACGCCGGTCGCAGCCCCGATCGCGACCGTGCGGCCGACGTTTCCCGTATTTGCTTGCTGTGTGGTGGCCATGTGCGTGCTCCTCGCCTGTTGGAGCTTCAACGATGGCCTGGGGGCGCTGTTCCCGTGGGCGGGGGCGGGTGTGCGTAGGCGTAGCTTGACGGCAGTCGCCCCCTCGACGACCTCCCCGCACGCTGAGCAGAGGCGGATCGATGCAGGTCGAAGAAGTCACAGGCGGGTGCTTGTGCGGAAGCGTTTCCGTGCGGATTCCAGCCCGGAGGAATGACGTAGGCGTTTGTCATTGTGCAACATGCCGGCAATGGGGCAGCGGGCCCTGGATGGCGCTACAAGTGCCTGGCGCCGTCATCAGCGGCGACGATCTGGCCGTGCACAGGTCCTCCGTGTTCGCCGAGCGAGGCTTCTGCCGCCGCTGCGGCACGCACATCTTTCATCGCCCACAAGAAGGACCGGAGCTGGCGATATCTGCCGGCCTTTTTCCAACCTCCGGTTTGCATATTGCGCGAGAGATCTTCTTCGATGCGAAGCCGCCCTTCTACCGGTTCGTTGCGGAGAGCGAGAAGCGGTCCGGCGCGAGCATGGCCCGGGAGTGGTTTCCGCGGTTGCTTTACCGGCGGATGGGGCGCTGGCTTGGTACGCTCCGCAGGAAGTAGCGCTCGGAACCCTGAGCTCCCGCCTGCGCGGGAGCACGTCGAGATTACGGGAGCAGTATTGGGCGTGTACAGCAGCGGCGACGGAGGCATCATCCACGAACTGGTGCTGTGGGTCGTTGAGGAAAAGGCCAGGTACTCCGATGTCGACCTCACTCGATAGCCACCGCCGCCGTCTTCAGCAGGACATACCGACGGGCATTGCCGCTTTTGTCGCGTTTCTTGCGCTGCTGCTGCCGACGATCGGTGTCGTGACCTTGCTGGTGAAGGGGCCGCAGATCGAAGCGCGTGGTAATCCGCTATATTGGTTGATCCTGAGCGTCCCCGCGATCTGGGCATGGCGGATGACGGACTATTCGCCCGGCGTGCTGCGCACGATACGCCCGATCTTGTTCGCCGCGCCGCTGATCGCGGGCGGCGTTCTGGCGGCAGCACGGGTGCGGGATGCCGGCATGACACCGTATTGGATCATGCTGGCGCTCACCTGTGTGCTGACCGTGGCGGGCGGACTGCTGTACAATCGCAGCCTGCTCGCGCGCGAGGGGCCGATTGGAGCCGAATGAGGGCGCGCCGCTGGCCTAGGCCAAGGCACGCCCTGCGCGTCAATCTTCGATGTACGTCGTGCCCGGATAGGCGAAGAGCAGGTCGGCGCCTTCGGTCGCCTCGACCTGGGTGGTGCCGGTGAGCGTCAGGCATTCGCCGGCCTTGAAGGGCGTGCCGTCGGCGGTGCCGTCGCCGGTCACGGGGACCAGCCAGCCGGTGGTGCCTTCGGGCAGGGTCACGGTGCGGGTGCCGGCGGGCCAGCGTTCCAGCACGAACTTGGGACCTTCGACCAGGATGGTGCGGTCCTGGGCGATCCGGCCGGGGGCGGCGGGGGCGACGAAGGGCACTGCGTCGGAGACCGCGACGCCGTCTTCCAGGTGCAGCTCGCGCGGGCGGCCGTAGTCGTAGAGGCGGTACGTCGTTTCGGAATTCTGCTGGATCTCGATCAGGGTGATGCCGGCGCCGATCGCGTGGACGGTGCCCGAGGCCGAGTAGAAGAAGTCGCCCGCCTTGACCGGCTTCCAGTCGAGCTTGTGCTCGATCGAACCGTCCTCGGCCGCGGCGCGCAGTTCTTCGTGGCTCATGGGTGCGAGCGTGCCGAGCGCGATGGTCGAATCCGGCTCGGCCGCCAGGATCACCCAGCACTCGTCCTTGCCGCGCGGCAGGCCGCGGGCCTGAGCCTGGGCGTCGTCGGGGTGGACCTGCACCGACAGCTTCTCGCTGGTGAAGAGATACTTCACCAGCAGGTCGGGGGTCGAATCGCCGGGCGACTTGAACCATACCTCGCCGATCGGATCGCTGCCCGGGGCCGGATCGGGGAAGCCGGGCCACAGGTCGTGGCGGCCCCAGGGCTTTTCGACGCGGTGGGTTTCGAGCATCGTTGCGGGCAAAGTGCTTCTCCGTTCAGGACAAATAGAGCGTCCGGACGCACGGCGAGCGCGCCACACGTCCGATCGGTTCCACCGTTGCGCGAAAGCTATTGTTCGCGCCACCCCTAAGCGGCTAGGACGCAGCTCATGCGTAAGTCCCTGTTCCGTGCAAGCACGCTGGCCCTGTTCGCCGCTGGAGCGGCAACCCTCTCCGGCTGCGCGCGCAGCGGAGGCGGCTCCAACGACACTCCCTATGTCGCGCGCGACGTGGGGACGCTCTACACCGCGGCCAAGAATCGGCTCGACCGTGGCCAGTACAAGCTGGCCGCCGGGCTGTTCGACGAGGTCGAGCGCCAGCATCCCTATTCGGTCTGGGCGCGGCGCGCGCAGGTGATGGGCGCGTTCAGCTATTACCTGGACCGCGACTATGCCAAGGCGATCGCCGGCGCGCAGCGGTTCCTGTCGGTGCATCCGGGCAACCAGGAAGCGCCCTACGCCTATTATCTGATCGCGATCTCCTATTACGAGCAGATCGCCGACGTGACCCGCGACCAGAAGATCACCGACCAGGCGATGACGGCGCTGGGCGAGCTGATCCGCCGCTATCCCCAGTCCAACTATGCCGCCGACGCGCGGCTGAAGATGGACCTGGTGCGCGACCACCTGGCCGGCAAGGAAATGGAGATCGGCCGCTTCTATGAGCAGCGCGGCCAGTGGCTGGCGGCGTCGATGCGCTTCCGCCGCGTGGTGGACGAGTATCAGACCACCACCCACGCGCCCGAGGCGCTGATGCGCCTGACCGAGACCTATCTGGCGCTGGGCGTGCCGGACGAGGCGCGCAAGTCGGCCGCGGTGCTGGGCACCAACTATCCCGGCACCGAATGGTATGAGCGCGCGTACAAGCTGATGCAGGAGCATGCGCCCCAGACCGCAGCCGCCAAGGGCGCCTGACGCGCGGCGGCAGCCCCTGGCCATGAGGACGGATCGATGCTGACGGCACTGTCGATCCGCGACGTGGTGCTGATCGAGGCGCTGGACCTGGAGTTCGGCGTCGGCCTTGGCGTGCTGACCGGCGAGACGGGGGCGGGCAAGTCGATCCTGCTCGACGCGCTGGGGCTGGCATTGGGCGCGCGCGGGGACACCGGGCTGGTGCGCGATGGCGCCACCCAGGCGGTGGTGACCGCGAGCTTTGATGCACCCGCACCGGGCACGCCGCTTGCCGCCATCTTCGAAGACAATGGCCTGGAGCTGGAGCCGGGCGAGCCGCTGATCGTGCGGCGGCTGGTGAAGCGCGACGGCGGCAGCCGCGGGTTCGTCAACGACCAGCCGGCATCGGCGGCGCTGCTGCGGGAGATGGGCCAGCATCTGGTCGAGGTGCATGGCCAGCACGACGACCGGGGACTGCTGAACCCGCGCGGCCACCGCGCGCTGCTCGATGCCTATGCGCGGATCGACGCGCGCGCGGCGAGTGCGGCCTATCGGGCGTGGCGCGATGCGGAAAGCGCGCTGGCGGACGCGCAGGCGGAGATCGAGACGGCGCAGCGGGATCGCGAGTGGCTGGAGCATGCGGTCGCCGAGCTCGACGCGCTGGCGCCCGAGCCCGGCGAGGAAGAGTCGCTCGCCGATCGGCGGCGCCTGATGCAGCGCGCGGAAAAGGCGTCGGACGATCTGCGCGCGGTGGAGACGCTGCTGGAAGGATCGGGCGGTGGCCTTGCGCAGCTGCGCCAGGCGGCGCGGGTGCTGGAGCGGCTGGGCGACGACCATCCCGCGCTGGCCGAGGCGCTGGCGGCGGTCGACCGGGCAGTGATCGAGGGTGCGGTGGCCGAGGACCGGCTGCGCGAGGCGCGCGCGGCGCTGGCGTTCGACCCGCGCGCGCAGGAGGATGACGAGGCGCGGCTGTTCGAGTTGCGCGGGGTGGCGCGCAAGCATCGGGTGCGGCCGGACGAACTCGCCGAACTCGCCGACGAGCTGCGCGGGCGATTGCGGCGGCTGGAGTCGGGCGAAGAAGGCATTGCCGCGCTGGCGGCGGCGGTCGCAACCGCGCGGGCGGCCTATGATGCGGCGGCCGAAGCGCTGACGGCGCAGCGCAGCGCGGCGGCCGGGGGCCTCGACCGGGCGGTGGCGGGAGAACTGGCGCCGCTGAAGCTGGAGGCGGCGCGGTTCCGCACGGTGGTGGCGCCGCTCGGGCCCGAGCAATGGTCGGCCGCGGGCAAGGACCGCGTCGAGTTCGAGATCGCGACCAACCCCGGCACGCCGTTCGCGCCGCTGATCAAGATCGCGAGCGGCGGCGAGCTGTCGCGCTTCATCCTCGCGCTCAAGGTCGCGCTGGCGGAAGAGGGCGGCGCGGGGACGATGGTGTTCGACGAGATCGACCGCGGCGTCGGCGGCGCGGTGGCGTCGGCAATCGGCGACCGGCTCGCGCGGCTGGCCGAGCGCACCCAGGTGCTGGTGGTGACGCACAGCCCCCAGGTCGCCGCGCGCGGGCGGCGCCACCTGCTGATCGCCAAGCGCAGCGACGGAGTGGTGACGCGCACGGGCGTGACGCCGCTGGATCCGGCGGAGCGCCGCGAGGAGATCGCGCGGATGCTGTCGGGCGCCGAGATCACCGACGAGGCGCGGGCGCAGGCGGCGCGGTTGATCGGGAGCGTCTGAGGGGGCGAAGGGGCGGCAACTGCCCGGAGAACTTCCCGTATCCCTGCGCAGGCAGGGATCCAGGGCCGGGCAGAACAGCGGAGTGCGGCGCTTGTGGCCCTGGGCTCCTGCCTTCGCAGGAGCACGGCAAGAGCGGTCGGGCAGGTCTGGCCTGCGCAGGAGCGCGGGAAGGGTCGGTAACGGTTTCCGCTTTCCGCGGCGCTCGGTGAACCACGGCGCGCCTGAAGGGTTGGAGCCGCTCGGCACCCACGAGCGAGGCTTCTGTGATCGACCCTATCCGCGAGCCTCTGGAAGCCGACACCCAGGTCCATGCGCCGCCCCCGCCCGCAGGCTTCATGAAGCTGGTCGGTGCCGGGGTGGTGACCGGGGCCGCCGACGACGATCCTTCCGCGATCGGCACCTATGCCAGCGCAGGCGCG
The DNA here is from genome assembly GCF_020707215.1 of Sphingomonas sp. PL-96. Classification (GTDB taxonomy): domain Bacteria; phylum Pseudomonadota; class Alphaproteobacteria; order Sphingomonadales; family Sphingomonadaceae; genus Sphingomonas. Next base: position 9,176 of record NZ_JAJFET010000017.1, on the reverse strand, counting down.
CGCTTCGGGCTCAGCTTCCTGTGGATCGCGCCGGTCCTGCTGCCGATGATGTATGTCGTCACCTATCTGTCGGCCAAGATCGGGCAGGTGTACGGCAAGGGACTGTTCGCCTGCATCCGCGACCAGTTTCCCCGCTGGGTCCTCTACCCGATGGTGACGCTGGCGTTCCTGGGCAACATCATCGAGGCGGCGGCGGACCTGGGCGGCATCGGCGCCGCACTCAACCTGCTGGTGCCGGTGCCCGTGCCGTTGATCGTGGTCGCGGCGGCGGCGGTCATCTATGCGGTCCAGTATTTCGGGTCCTACACGCTGATCCGGCGGGTGTTCCGCTGGCTGGCGCTGATCCTGTTCGCCTATGTCGCGGCCGCGATCCTGGCGCGGCCAGACCCGCTGGAGGTGCTGCGCGCCACCTTCTTCCCGCGCATCGAGTTCAGTTCGGAGTTCATCGCGCTGGTGGTGGCGTGCATCGGCACCTCGCTGTCCGCCTATGTCTATACCTGGCAGTCGAACCAGGAGGTGGAGGAGCAGATCGCGATCGGCCGCCGCCGGCTGTGGCAGCGCAAGGGGGCGACCAGGCGGGAGATGAAGCGCACCAGCCGCGACGTGCTGGTCGGCATGGTGTTCTCCAACCTCATCCTTTACTTCATCATCCTGTCGACCGGGCTGACGCTGCACCCCGCCGGCCAGACCGAGATCGACAGCGCCGCCCAGGCCGCCGCCGCGCTCGAGCCCTTGGCAGGCGAAGGCGCGAAATATCTGTTTGCAGCAGGGGTGGTCGGGGTCGGTTTCCTGGCGGTGCCGATCATGACGACGGGTGCCGCCTATGACGTGGTGCAGGGGATCGGGCGCGAAGGCAGCCTCCACGACGCACCGAGCCAGAACAAGCTGTTCTACGGCATCATCGGCACGGTGACGGCGCTTGCGGTGGCGATGAACTTCCTGGGGCTCAACCCCATGAAGATGCTGGTGTGGTCGGGCATCGTCCAGGGGTTCTCGGTGCCGCCGCTCCTGCTGCTGATGATGCTGCTGACCAACAGCCGCAAGGTGGTGGGCGCGCGGACCAATGGGCGCTGGACGAATTTCCTGGGGTGGGTGACGACGCTGGTCACGTTCCTCTGCACCGTCACGCTGGTTGCGACCTGGTTCCTTTGAGGGAGCGGGAGGCGCTTCTGCCGGGGGCTATCCTGTTCTAAGGTGGCGCTTTCCTCCTTCTCCCGAAAGTCGCCGATGCGTTCCTTGCTGTTGAGCCTGCCGTTGCTTTCCCTGGTCGTGGCGCAGCCTGCGCTTGCCCAGGCCGTGCCTGCCGCGCCCGTGGCGCAGGCGCCGCTCAGCCCGCAGCAGGCGGCGCTGAAGGCGCATGTCGCGTTTCTTGCCTCCGACGCATTGCGGGGACGCGAGGCGGGGACGCCGGACTATGACGTGGCGGCGGAATATGTCGCGGCGCAGATGCTGGCGGCGGGGCTGGCGCCGGGTGGGCCGGACGGCAGCTGGTTCCAGCCGGTGCCGCTGGTCGCGGCCAAGCCCGCAGGCGAGCCGACGATGGCGCTGACGGTCGGCGGCAGGCCGGTGGCGATGGGCTTCGGGAGCGACTGGACGATCCGGGTGAGCCCGCAGGCCGAGCGGATCGCGCTGTCCGCGCCGGTGGTGTTCGCGGGCTATGGCATTGTCGACAAGGCCAGTGGCCGGGACGATTATCGCGGGCTGGACGTGCGCGGCAAGGTCGTCGCGCTGCTGTACAGCGGGCCCAAGGGGCTCAACAGCGAGATCGCGGCGCACTTGAGCAACCGGCTCGACCGGGCGCGTGCGGCCCAGGCGCGGGGTGCGGTGGGCGTGGTGATGCTGGAGACGAGCCAGATCCACCAGGTCTTCCCGTTCGAGGCGATGGCCGAGGGCTGGGACACGCGCGGCGTGACCTGGGCGAACGCCGACGGAAGCCCGCGCGACGGTGGCGCGCCGATGCTGGGCGTGCTGAGCTTTGCGGGCGCGGAGAAGCTGTTCGCGGGATCGAAGATGCGCTGGAGCGACGTGCGCGCCGCGGACGACGCGGGCAGGAAGCTGCCGACGGGGGCGCTGGCGGCGACGCTGTCGACCGAGCAGCGCTTTGCCCTGAAGCGAGTGCCGAGTGCCAATGTGGTGGGGATGCTGCGCGGGTCGGACCCGACGCTGGCAAGCGAAGTGGTGGTGCTGTCCGCGCACCTCGACCATATCGGCGTGACCAAGCCGGTGAATGGCGACGCGATCAACAACGGCGCGCTCGACAATGCGATCGGCATTGCGTCCATGCTGGAGGTCGCCAAGGCGTTCGGCGCGGAGAAGGCGCGGCCGAAGCGCAGCCTGTTGTTCGTGGCCGTCACCGCCGAGGAGAAGGGGCTGATCGGCTCCGACTATTTCGCCCAGCACCCGACGGTGGCGAAGGAGAATGTGGTCGCCAACGTCAACCTGGACATGCCGATCCTGACCTATCGCTTTGTCGACCTGGTGGCGTTCGGGGCGGACCGGTCGAGCATCGGACCGGCGGTGGCCGCCGCCGCCAAGGCGCGTGGCCTCGCGCTGGTGCCGGACCCGGCGCCGGAGGAGGCAGACTTCGTGCGCACCGACCATTACAGCTTCGTGCGGCAGGGGGTGCCGTCGGTGTCGCTCAACCCGGGGCCGGGCGGACCCGGCGCGGCGGCGACCAAGGCGTTCCTGGACAACAACTATCACCAGCCGTCGGACGAGATCGGGCTGCCGATCGACTGGACGGCGGCGGAGGCGTTCGTGGACGTGAACCAGGCGATCGTGCGCACGCTGGCGGATGCGCCGGACCGACCGCGCTGGAACAAGGGCGATTATTTCGGGACGCTCTACCAGGGGCCGATGGCGAAGTAGGACGGGTCTCCGTCCTTTCCGTTCACCTCGAGTAGCCGTCGAGCTTGTCGAGACGGCGTATCGAGAGGGCGGCGCTGGCGGCTCTCTCGATACGGGCTCTCGACAAGCTCGATCCCTACTCGAGACAAACGGATAAGAGGGAATGGCGTGGTGAGGATGGGGTCGGCCTAGGATGCGGATGCTGGTGTTCGGCCTAGGCTATGCTGCGGGGGTTGCTGCCGACCGGCTGCGCGCGCGGGGCTGGCGGGTGATCGGCACGAGCCGAGACGGGCGGGATGGCACGATCGCGTTTGGCGATGTCGACCGCGTGAGGTTCGAGATCGCGGCGGCCGATGCGGTGCTGTCGAGCGTGCCGCCCGAAGGCGACTTGGACCCGGTGCTGGCGGCGTATGGCGATGCGCTGGCGGAGCGCGGGTGCTGGCTGGGCTATCTGTCGTCGACGGGCGTCTATGGCGATGCCGGCGGCGGCTGGGTGGACGAGAGTGCGCCCCTGGGTGGGCGGCGGCCGGCGCGGGTGGCGGCCGATCGCGCGTGGCTGGCGCTGGGCGCGCGGGTGCTCCGGCTGCCGGGCATCTATGGGCCGGGGCGCTCGCCGCTGGAGCGGGTGCGGGCCGGGCGCGCGCATCGCGTGGATCTGGCCGGTCAGGTGTTCAGCCGCGTCCATGTCGACGACATCGCCGCGGGCGTCGTGGCGGCGCTGAACGGGCCGGCGGGGGCGTACAACCTGTCCGACGACCTGCCGGCGGACCAGAATGCGGTGGTCGCCTATGCCGCGCGGCTGCTGGGAATGGCGCCGCCGCCGTTCGTGCCGCTCGATAGCCTGTCGCCGATGGCGCAGGGTTTCTATGCCGAGAACCGGCGGGTGGCGAACGGGCGGGCGAAGCGCGTGCTCGGCTGGCGACCGCGCTTTCCCGATTACCGGTTCGGCCTGCGCGCGCTCAATGCGATGACGAGCCCGGCGAGCACCAGCAGCGCGCCGGCGCCTGCCAGCAGCGACCAGCGATAGCCCTCGAACAGGGTCGAGAGCAGCATCGCGATCACGGGTACCACGACGCCGTTGTACGCCGCCTTGGCCGGCCCGATCGCGCGGATGATGCCGAAGTAGAGCGCGAACGCGATCGCCGAGCCGAAGATCGCGAGATAGAGGATGCCGGCCACATAGGCCCAGCGCCAGTCGAACACCGGCGGGCCGACGGTTGCGGTGGCAAAGGCCGCGTCCATCGCTGCGCCCATCAGCATGGCGATTCCGAGCACCGGCGCCATCGGATAGCGCTTGGCAGCCTTGGTCGCCTGCATGACGTTGGCGACCGAGGCCGAGAGCACGCCGGCAAGCGTGATCCCCATGCCGAGCAGCACCGTGTCGCTGTCTGCCGCCGCCTGGCGCAGCTCATGCACGAACAGCAGCGCGACGCCGGCCATCGCAATGGCCGAGCCGACCAGCAGCTGGCGGCCCATGCGCTGGCCAAGGAAGATGCGGGCGAGCGTGGCGTTGGGGACGATGAGCAGCGCATAGACGACCGCGACCAGGCCGGAGGTCACGAACTGTTCGGCGCGATAGACGAAGTTGAAGTTGAGGCAGAACTGGGTGAGCGCCAGCACGGCAGCGAAGCCCCAGCCGCGCGCATCGAGACGCAGCGAGTCGCGCCGCAGCAGCGCCCACACCAGCATGACGATGCCCGCAGTGCCGAAGCGATAGGCGACCGACCAGGTCGGCGGCACCACCCCGAGCTGGTCGCGAATGACGATCCAGGTCGACCCCCAGATCAGCGTGACGATCCCGAACGGGACCAGCACGCCGAGGGTGGCGGAGCGCGGCGTCTCGCCCGGGGGGACGGGCGTGGTCACAGCGCTGCGATGGCGTCGGCGAGCGGGCGGATCTGTTCCTCGGTCTGGTCCCAGGAGGTGACCAGCCGGATTTCGCCGGCCGCCCAGTCGTAGAAGTCGAAGCCGAGCGCGCGCAGGGACGCGGCCTCTTGCGGAGTCGCGCGCAGGAACAGCTCGTTGGCCTCGACCGGATAGACCAGGCGATCGCCGGCGGCCTGGGCGAGCAGCGCCGCACCGGCGTTGGCGGCACGGGCGCTGGCGAGCCAGAGGTCGTTCTCGACCATCGCCAGGATCTGCGCGGCGAGGAAGCGGCCCTTGGACGCGAGCAGGCCGGCGCGCTTGCGGCGGGCCTTGGCGACGGCGGCAAGCTCGGGCTTGAAGAACACCAGTGCTTCCGCGCTCATGCCGCCGTTCTTGATGAAGCCGAAGCTCAAGGCGTCGACGCCGGCCTTCCAGGTGACGTCGGCAGGCGTGCAGCCGAGGTGGGCGACCGCGTTGGCGAAGCGCGCGCCGTCCATGTGCAGGCCAAGGCCGCGGGCGCGCGTGATGGCGCCGATCTCGGCCACTTCGGCTGGCGTGTAGACCAGGCCGTATTCGGTGGCGTTGGTGATGGAGACGGCGTGCGGCTGTACCCAGTGGACGCCGTTGACGATGCGATCGAGCCGGGCGGTGAGCGCGTCGGGCGTGAGCTTGGCGCCGGGACCTTCGACCAGCAGCAGCTTGGCGCCATGGGTGTAGAATTCGGGGGCGCCGCCCTCGTCGTTCTGAATGTGCGCGTCGGCGTGGCAGACGACGGCGCCGTGCGGCGGGCACATCGCGGCGAGCGCCAGGCAGTTGGCGGCGGTGCCGGAGGGGACCCAGAGCGCTGCGACCTCGGTCTCGAACAGCTCCGACAGGCGGCCATCGAGCGCCTGGCTGAGCGCATCGCCGTCATAGGCGGTGTCGAGCCGGTTGGCGGCGAGGATCGCGTCGATGACCTGAGGGCAGGCGGCGGCGGCGTTGTCGGAGAAGAAGCGCATGACCGGTGCCTTGGGCGGGGGCGCGGCGGAGGTCAACGGGGAGTTGGCGGAGGCTCGCAACTCCCGCTGCCCCGGAGCCGTCAGCGACGCTGGCACCCGGGCAGCGCTCGTCCGGGCGAAGGCCGGGGATCCTGCCTCCGCTTGCGCCGGTGGCCCGGTGGATCCCGGCCTTCGCTGGCATGACGAAGAAGGAAGCCGGACGGCAGCTCGCGCCCGAAACCCGCCTTTCAGGTCGGCTCGACCGGCACCCAGGAGCAGACGTCGTCAGAGCGTGAGTTCACCTTGCATGACCTGCACGCATGACCCGTGGAGCGTGGCGGCGATGCCATCCGCACTGCGGCGTGCCTCAACGCGAAGGAGGCTCGGCCGTCCCATCTCGATCCCCTGATGGATGGTGAACACGGCCGCCTCACGTCCCGGGTCCAGCGCCAGCAGGAGGCAGGCAAGCGGGGCGTTCGCGCTGCCCGTGGCCGGATCTTCCCAGGTACCTGCCAGCGGCGCAAACATGCGAGCGCGCAACGTGCGCGCGTGCCGGCAGTAGACGTGGACCGAGAAGCGGCCTCCCTCCTGCGGATGCGCCGCTAGAGCGTCCCGAAAGGCATCCACATCGGGCGAGCAGCGCACCAGCGCGTCGTCGGTCAGTTCGGCAATGACATAGGGATTGCCGTTCGACGCGATCATCGGCGGATGCGTCGTCGTCACCACGTCGCCGGCGGCCAACCGCAGGACGCGGGCTATCACCTCTGGCTCCAGCGCTTCCCCTAGCGTCAGGGTCTGCGGCGTTGTGACCGCAGCGCCGACTGGCTCCCCATCCGCATTTCGCTCGATCCGGATGTGGACGAGCCCGGCCGGTATCTCGAACGTCGCTTCAGCAAGATCAGGATGGAGGCCGGCAAGGATGAAGGCGGTACCGATCATCGGATGACCGGCAAACGCCATTTCCGCTGTACGGTTGAAGATGCGAACCCGCGCCGTGTGCCCCGGTTCGGCGGGCGGCAGTACGAATGTAGTCTCGCTCAAGTTGAACTCGGCGGCGACCGCCTGCATCGTCATACTGTCGAGCGTGTCACCACCGATCACAACCGCGAGCGGATTGCCGCCGAAGCGCGCGCTGGTGAACACGTCGGCGGTGTAAAACGGAAGAGAAGGCACGACACGATCCCCAAGGCTGTTCGCCCGCTGATTGACATGTAGTTCGTCGATTGGCAAACTCTCGATATGGAAACGGCTGACCTGTTCCGCGCTCTCGGTAATGAACGGCGCCTACAAATTTTAGGTTGGCTTCGCGACCCGACCATCCATTTTCCCCCGCAACGCGACGGCGACCTGATTGAGGATGGAGTGTGCGGCCAGTTTATCGCCGACAAGCTCGGCGTGAACGCCTCCACCCTCAGCGAGCATATGCGCGTGCTGCAAGCCAGTGGGCTGGTGACGGCCAAGCGCATCAAGCAGTGGACCTTCTACCGCCGCAACGACCAACGGATAAGCGAGATCGCGTCGATTGTGGGTTCGATCTGAGAGGAACGGCTATGTTCAGTCACGTGACCGTGGGCGTAAGCGACCTCGATCGGGCCGGATCTTTCTACGATGCGGTGCTTGGGCCGCTTGGCCTTTCCCAGCGCATTGTCATGCCGGATGGTGGTCCACCATCACGTTGTTGGCACCGACAAGGTGAGGCGTTTCCGCGCTTCTACGCCTACCTCCCGTTCGATGGGAGGCCCAGCTCACACGGTAACGGCAGCATGGTGGCGTTCCTTGCCCCGACGATCGCGGCGGTGGAGCGAGCACATGCTGAAGGGTTGAGGGCGGGCGGCATCGACGACGGCAGACCTGGCCCGCGGACGCACTATGGTCCGGGCTATTATGGTGCTTACCTGCGCGATCCTGACGGCAACAAGATACACGTCGTGTATCGAGGCGAAATGGTCGCCGAGGATAGCTTTACCCGGAATCCTCCCCGTTAGAAGGCGTGCGGGCAGTCATGTCTGCTGTCGTTATCACTTCCCCAGAAGCTGACGACCCGCCTTCCACCCTATCCAGCCGTTCGGCTCCGGCCGTTCGGTTCGATCAATCTTCCTCATCCTCAAACCGGCGGGCGTCTTGTTCGGGCGGGGGCGGGGGGGCGCGGCGGTCGCCATTGCGCTCCACCTGGATGCCGCCGTCGCGGTCGAAGCGCAGGTTGAGGCCCATGCCCTGGACCTGGTCCTCGATGGTGTCGCGGGCCTCATCGATGGCGACGCCGGCCTCGTCGAGCGCCTCGTCGGCGCCCTCGAGGCTGTTGTCCATCACCTCTTCTGCGTCCTCGTTCACCTCCGGCGGAGGCGGGGGGAGCGGCACGCCGAGCGCCTCGGTCATGAAGTCGCGCCAGATGCGGGCCGGAAGCCCGCCGCCGGCGAGGCCGGGGTTGGCAGTGTTGTCGTCGTTGCCGAGCCACACGCCCGCGACGATGTCGCCGGCATAGCCCACGAACAGCGCGTCGCGCGAATTCTGGGTGGTGCCGGTCTTGCCGAACGCCTCCACCGGCAGGTTCGCCTGGTGGCCGGTGCCGCGGATCGAGGCGGCGAGCAGCGCGCGCATGCCGTCGAGCTCGCGGCGGCCGAGCGGGCGGCTGCTGTTGCGCAGCCGTTCGAACCAGCTGCTCTCCTCCTCTTGGCCAAGCCCATGGGGCCGCACCGGCGCCTCGCCCGCGGCGATCGCGGCATAGGCGGCGGTGAGTTCGAGCAGCGAGACGTTGGCGGTGCCGAGCGCAATCGTCGCCTCGTTGGGGATCGGCGTCGAAATGCCGAGGTCGCGGGCGGCGCGGATGACGTTGCGCACGCCCACCTCCTGCGTCAGCCGCGCGGCGGCCACGTTGCTCGACCGGGCAAAGGCGCGGGTGAGCGGAATGGTGCCGAGATAGCGGCCGTCGCTGTTCTTGGGGCTCCAGTCGCCGATCGTCACCGGTTCGTCCTGCACGGGCGAGTCCGGGGAAAGGCCGGAGCGCAGGGCGGCGAGATAGACGAACAGCTTGAAGGTGGAGCCGGGCTGGCGGCGCGCCTGCACCGCGCGGTTGAACGGGCTCGCCTTGTAGTTCTTGCCGCCCACCATCGCGATGACGCGGCCGTCGGGGTGCATGGCGACGAGTGCCGCCTGGGTCTGGCGCAGGCCTGCGCGGCGGATCGCGCGTTCGGCGGCGCGCTGCACGCGAGCCTCGAGCGTGGTGGTGACGCGCAGGTCGGTGCCGACGCCGCCGGCGCGGTCGCGTGCGGCCGGCAGCACCCAGTCGGCGAAATAGGTGCCGCTGGGCAGGTCGTCGCTCTTGGCGACGCGCAGGCGGGCGGGCTTCACCGCGCGCGCTTCGGCCGGGGTCAGGAAGCCGGCGGCCTTCATGGTCGAGACGACCACGGCCTGCCGCTCGCGCGCGCCCTGGAGGTTGCCGGTGGGGGCGAGGCGGGAGGGAGCCTTGACCAGCCCGGCGAGCATGGC
>NZ_JAJFET010000016.1 GCF_020707215.1 Sphingomonas sp. PL-96 | reverse complement strand
CCGCTGGCCTGCCCCCGCGAACCCGCGCCATCGGTGGGCGAGGCAGCCGGCGCTGCCTGCACCGCCGGCTCCATCGGCTGCGGCACGATCACCGGCGGCGGAGTCAGCGGAACCGGATCGGGGCTGCGCGGCACCGGTGCAATCACGCGCGCGGGCGGCGCCGCCGCATCGCTTCCACCAGCGGGAGCCTCGGCCGGCGCGGGGCGCGGTTGGGGCGGAACCGGCCGAGGCGGCTCGGGCACCTCCGGCGTCGGCGGCAAGGTCCAGAGTTTGAGCGGCGGCTCCTTGGGCGAGGAAACCAGCTCGGGAGGGCCCGAAAGAAGCAGCAGCAGCAACAGCACCACCAGGTGCACCGCCACCGCCGCACCCAGGCCCGCAGGGCGCGTCCATCTGGATGCCGGAGGAGACGGCAGGAAAGGGGAAATATCTGCCACGGCCTGCCTCCCGTTGCGCTTCAGCCGCCTTCGACGCCTGAATATGCCTCGTTCTCGACAAAGGCGATCGGGAAGCGCTCGCCCGCGCCTGCCGCAGCCAGCAGCTTGAGCACGTCCTGCATACAGGCGGGATCCGCCTTGGCATCGGGTTCGAACCGCACTTCGCGCTTTGCGGCGACCCACTGCGCCGTCGCCGCGCGCAGCCCGTCGAGCGTCACCGCCGCGCCATCGATCGTCGGCTTGCACGCACCCGGCGGCACGACCAGCTTGACCGGCGCCGGTGGCGGGGCATCCTGCACGGCAGCCACGGTCAACAACGCGAATGTCAGCATCTCACCCCTCTTGTGTTGCACAATGGCAACACCATCTTGCTTCCCGAAGGTAACAGGGATTCGTCATGAACCTAGAGAAATTCACCGACCGCGCGAAGGGCTTCCTGCAGGCGGCACAGACCGTCGCCATTCGCCTCAACCATCAGCGCATCGCGCCCGAGCATATGCTCAAGGCGCTGCTCGACGACGACCAGGGCATGGCCGCAGGGCTGATCGCGCGCGCCGGCGGTGACGCCCGCCGTGCCGTCGCGGACACCGACGCCGCGCTCGCCCGGATCCCGGCCGTCTCCGGCAGCGGCGCTCAACAGACCCCCGGCCTCGACAATGACGCCGTGCGCGTGCTCGACCAGGCCGAGCAGGTCGCGCAAAAGGCCGGCGACAGCTACGTCACCGTCGAGCGGCTGCTGCTCGCCCTCGTCCTGTCCCCCACCACCGCCGCGGGCAAGGCGCTTGCCGCCGCCGGCGTGAAGGCGGACGCGCTCAACACCGCGATCAACGACCTGCGCGGCGGCCGCACCGCCGACACCGCGACTGCCGAGGACCGCTATGACGCGCTCAAGAAGTTCGCCCGCGACCTGACCGAGGCGGCGCACGCCGGCAAGCTCGATCCGGTCATCGGCCGCGACGAGGAAATCCGCCGCACCATCCAGATCCTCGCCCGCCGCACCAAGAACAATCCGGTGCTGATCGGCGAGCCCGGCGTCGGCAAGACCGCGATCGCCGAGGGGCTGGCGCTGCGCATCGCCAATGGCGACGTGCCCGACACGCTGAAGGACCGCACGCTGATGGCGCTCGACATGGGCAGCCTGATCGCCGGCGCGAAGTATCGCGGCGAGTTCGAGGAGCGGCTGAAGGGCGTGCTCGACGAGGTGAAGGGCGCCGAGGGCCAGATCATCCTCTTCATCGACGAGATGCACACGCTGATCGGCGCGGGCAAGTCGGAGGGCGCGATGGACGCCGGCAACCTGCTGAAGCCCGCGCTCGCCCGCGGTGAGCTCCATTGCATCGGCGCCACCACCCTCGACGAATATCGCAAGTACGTCGAAAAGGATCCCGCGCTCCAGCGGCGGTTCCAGCCGGTGTTCGTCGGCGAACCCACGGTCGAGGACACCATCTCGATCCTGCGCGGCCTGAAGGAGAAGTACGAACTCCACCACGGCGTGCGCATCACCGACGGCGCGCTGGTGTCGGCAGCGACGCTGTCGAACCGCTACATCACCGACCGCTTCCTGCCCGACAAGGCGATCGACCTGATGGACGAGGCCGCAAGCCGCATCCGCATGGAGGTGGAATCCAAGCCCGAGGAGATCGAGACCCTCGACCGCCGCATCATCCAGCTCAAGATCGAACGGGAAGCGCTGCGCCGTGAAAGCGATGCCGCCTCGCAGGACCGGCTCGCGACCCTGGAGGAAGAACTCGCCAACCTGGAACAGCAGTCGGCCGAGCTCACCACCCGCTGGCAGGGGGAAAAGGACAAGATCGGTGCCGAGGCCAAGCTGAAGGAACAGCTGGACGCCGCCCGCGTCGAGCTGGAGCAGGCGCAGCGCCAGGGCGACCTCGCGCGCGCCGGCGAGCTGTCCTACGGCCGCATCCCCGCGCTCACCCGCCAGCTGGAGGAAGCGCAGAGCCAGACCAAGGGCGCGATGCTGCGCGAGGAGGTCACCGCCGACGACATCGCCGGGGTGGTCAGCCGCTGGACCGGCATCCCGGTCGACCGCATGCTGGAAGGCCAGCGCGAAAAGCTGCTCGCGATGGAGGAACAGCTGGGCAAGCGCGTGATCGGCCAGGCCGAGGCCGTGCGCGCCGTCTCCACCGCCGTCCGCCGCAGCCGCGCCGGGCTACAGGACCCGAACCGCCCCCTGGGCTCGTTCCTGTTCCTCGGCCCGACGGGCGTCGGCAAGACCGAGCTCACCAAGGCACTCGCCGAATTCCTGTTCGACGATCCCAACGCGATGGTCCGCATCGACATGAGCGAGTTCATGGAGAAGCACGCGGTCGCCCGGCTGATCGGCGCCCCTCCGGGCTATGTCGGCTATGAGGAAGGTGGCGTGCTGACCGAGGCGGTCCGCCGCCGGCCCTACCAGGTCGTGTTGTTCGACGAGGTGGAAAAGGCGCACGGCGACGTGTTCAACGTGCTCCTCCAGGTGCTCGACGACGGGCGGCTGACCGATGGGCAGGGCCGCACGGTCGACTTCTCGAACACGATCATCATCCTGACCTCGAACCTCGGCAGCCAGTATCTGACCAACCTTGCCGAGGGTCAGTCGGTCGACGATGTCGAGCCGCAGGTGATGGACGTCGTCCGCGCCCACTTCCGCCCGGAATTCCTCAACCGGCTGGACGAGATCATCCTGTTCCACCGCCTGGGCAGCGCGCACATGGCACCGATCGTCGACATCCAGGTCGGCCGGGTCGCGAAGCTGCTTGCCGATCGCAAGATCGCCATCGAGCTGACGGAGGGCGCGCGCGACTGGCTCGGCCGGGTGGGCTACGACCCCGTCTACGGCGCGCGGCCGCTCAAGCGCGCGGTCCAGCGCTACCTGCAGGACCCGCTCGCCGACCTGATCCTCAAGGGCGAGGTCCGCGACGGCTCCACCGTCACGGTCGAGGAGGGCGAAGGCGCACTACGGCTGACGGTGGCGTAAACGCCCGCTCCCGCCCAGGCGGAAGCGCGGCGGCAACCCCTATAGTGCTCCTGCGGAAGCAGGAGCCCAGGGCGTCATCCACCGCAAGCGGTTGCTCTGCTTGGCCCGGATCCGGACACGGGAAATGGAGCAACCGCTGTGTGCCATCCCTGCGGACGGTACCCTCCAACCACAAGAAAAGGGGCGGCTCCTTGCGGAGCCGCCCCTCTTTTCGTCCGGTCTGTACGCAGGTCGACTTAGAAGTTGACCTTCGCACCCGCCAGGAAGCGGCGGCCGTAGATGTTCTCGCCGGCCTGGACCGGGTTGTACAGCCACGCGCCATAGGTGACCGGGTCGACGTCGGGCAGACGGTCGAACAGGTTCAGCACGTTGACGTAGAAGGTCAGGTTGTCGTTCACGTTGACGCTGCCGTTCAGGTCCATCGTGAAGTAGCTCTTCACGCGGCAGCCCGTGTAGTTCGGGCTCGGTGCCAGGCTGCAGTCGCCTGCCTCGCCGCCCTGGTCCTCTGCCGACAGGTCATAGCCCGAGGTGTAGTTCGCAGTCGCGGTCAGCGAGTACGGACCCACCAGCAGCGTGTTCTGCCAGTTGCCGCGCCAGCGGAACGTGCCCGTACCTGCGGTCAGGTTGTAGTTGCCGAGCGTGTCGACATAGCTTTCCTTGTGACCATCCGGGAAGGTCGTGCTCAGCTCCAGCTGCAGCGTCGCGTCCAGGTTGCTCACCCAGGTCACGTCGCCGAACTGCAGGCGGCTGTTGATGCCGAAGTCGATGCCTTCCGACTTGATCGTGTTGGCGTTGACCAGCGCCGACGCGACGTAGAGCACGCGCGGCGTCGCGTTCGGGAAGGCCGCATCCGGCGCATCCGGGGTGATGGTGAAGCCATCGGGGATGGTCTCGCCCGCGTAATAGGCCTTCAGCGCATCACCAGAAGTCAGCGACGTGATCGCGTTGGTCTTCTTGATGTTGAAGTAGTCGACCGTGAACGCGACGTTGTGGAACGGCTCGAACACCACGCCGGCCGTGAAGCTGCGCGACTTCTCCGGCTTCAGGTCCGGCGACGCAAGCGTGGTCGAACCATAGCTGCCCGAACGGATGTAGGTCGGGCACGCCGTGCTGAACGTCGCGACCGAGCAGCCGTACTGCGCCAGGAACGCATCGGTGAACAGGCCCGCCGAGTTGGTCACATAGCCCGTGGTCGGCAGTGCGTTGGCTTCCGCGAAGCTCGGGATGCGATAGCCGCGCGACCAGGTACCACGCACGGTCAGCTGCTCGATCGGCGTGAACTTGGCGCCGAGCTTCGGCGAGAAGGCGCCCTGGCCGGTCGAATAATGGTCGTAGCGGCCCGACGCGTTCAGGCTCAGCTGGTCGAGGATCGGCGCGTTGATTTCGCCGAATGCCGAGGTGACGGTACGGTTACCCTCTGTGCCGAACGCGTTGAGGCGGAAATACCGCTCGGTCGGACCATTGATGTCCGAGTTCGCGCTCGGCGCGTCCACGGCTTCATAATAGATCGATCCGCCGAAGCCGACTTCCAGGTCGCCGCCCGGCAGCTGGGTGACCGCCTTGTTGACCGAGAACTGCGCCTGATACAGATCCGAAGACGCGTTGGTGATGTTCTCCGGCATCAGATAGTCGGTAACAGCCTGGCTGTTCGCCGACGGGTCGATGAAGTTGTACGAACCGTCCGCAATCACGTCCAGCAGGTGCTGGATGTAGACATAGCCGTTCTGGCGACGCTGCAGGTCGGTGTGCATCGCGGTCAGGTCGACGCGATAGTCCCAGTCGCCGAACGCCGTGCCGTGGATGCCGGCAGCGGCGCGGTACACGCGGCTGCGGGTCTCGTCACGCTCGACCGAGTTCGGCAGCCAGCCGACGAGCTCCGCGTCCACGCCCAGCGTGTTGTACGGGTTGGACGCCGGCAGCGTCAGCGGACCCGAACCCGCCGCATATGAGGCTGCGCTCGAGCGGGTCGAATAGGGCTGGAAGTAGATGCCGGCCGGGGCGTTCGCATAGATCTGCGACGGGGTGCCCGAATAGCTGCTGGTGGTCTGCTGGAAGTTGAACTGCGCATAGGCTTCAGCATTGTCGCCGACCTTTGCGGTGAACTTCGCCGAACCGCCGAAGCGCTCGACCTTCGGCGCCACGACGCCATACTGGTTGATGTTGTCCTGGCTGCAGATCGTGCTCGGCGTCACGCCGGTCGCAGCGGCACCGGTGGCGGTCGCCGTGCCGTTGGCGCACGCACCCGACAGCAGCGAATACTGGGTAGATCCGACCGGACGAACATAGAGGTTCGAGCCGGCGTTGGTGACGCCCCAGGTGCTCGGGTTGATCGTGTCGTTCGGGCCGCCGATGCCGCTCTGGTCGGACGAGTTGAACGGGTACGGCAGGTCGCGGTTATAGGTCGCGCCGGCGCGATAGTAGAAGCCGCTGACGTACGCGTTGTAGCCGTCGTTATCGAGGTCGCCGGTGCCGGCGGTCAGCGACAGGCGCTGGGTCGGCGCGTTGCCGTCCTCCGAAATGCCGGCTTCGGCGCGGCCTGCGACACCCTGGAAGCTGCGCTTGGTGATGATGTTCACCACGCCCGCGATCGCGTCCGCGCCATAGCTGGACGACGCACCGTCGCGCAGCACTTCGACGCGCTCGACGATTTCGTCCGGGATGGTGTTCAGGTCGACGAAGTTGCGGGTCGCGTCATCGGCGAGCGGGAAATAGGCCGCACGCAGGCCGTCGAACAGCACCAGCGTCGAGCTGCTGGACAGGCCGCGCAGCGACACGGCCGAAGCGCCGCCCGCAAACGCGCCGTTCGCGCTGAACGAGTTGGTAAGCGCCGGGCCGTTGTTGGCCGCGAGCCGCTGGATGCCTTCCTGGACGGTGGTGATGCCGCGCTGGTCGAGCGACTCGGCGGAAACCACGGTGACCGGCGACGGGGTCACGGCCTGGCGGAACATCGAGCCGGTGACGACGATTTCCTGACCGGCGGCGGTGGTGTCGCTGGCAGCCTCGTCGACTGCGGGCGGCGTGACCTGGTCGGCCTGTGCGGCCGCGGGAGCCTCGGCGGTCTGTGCGAAGGCCGGAGCGGAGATGCCCGCGCCTACCAGTACCAGCGCCGTCAGCGCGGTCGTGCCGCGCAACATCGAAGTGTTAAGCAATTTCACAATCCCCTTACCCGCTCGTTGCAGCGGACCGCGGTCCGGCAAACGGCGGATCCCCATGCCCCTGCGCTGACAAGATTGTAAAGAACCCCTAGTTCCGGCGCGCAATTTTTGTTCGCAGCTGTCGCGATTTGGCAACAAAGCCACTGGCACAGTAGGATTATTCGCGTTCGGCTGCCCCCGACCGCGCGCTTCCCTCGTCCCTTACAGGAAGCTTGCGCGCAGCCCGTCGATCACGAATTGCGCCGCCAGCGCCGCCAGCAGCACGCCCAATACGCGGGTGATCACCGCCTCGATCTTGTCGCCGAGCAGCCGCATCAGCGGCGCCGCCGCGAGCAGCGCGAGCAGCATCACCAGCAGGATGCTGACCAGCGCGCCCAGCACCACCAGCTTTTCCGCCGTGCCGTCGGTCTGGCCCATCAGCAGCATCACGCTGGCGATCGAGCCAGGTCCCGCGATCATCGGCATCGCCATCGGGAAGATCGAGACGTCCTCGACCTCGTGAGTCTCGATGATCTTGGCCGCGCGGTCCTCGCGGCGCTGGGTGCGCTTCTCGAACACCATTTCCAGCGCGATCAGGAACAGCATGATGCCGCCGGCGATGCGGAAGCTGTCCAGGCTGATGCCCAGCGCATGGAGCAGCCCGCGCCCGAACAGCGCGAACACCAGCAGGATCGCGGCCGACGTCACCACCGCGCGGATCGCCATGCCGCGGCGCTGCACGCCCGAGGCGCCCGCCGTCAGCCCGGCATAGATCGGCGCGCAGCCCGGCGGATCGATCACCACGAAAAAGGTGATCAGCGAGGAGATGAACAGCTCGAGCATGCGCGGATCTGAGCGTTACAGCGTAGCGTCGTCGAGCGGCACGCCCGCGCGGCGATGTGCCGCGACCAGCGTGTTGCGCAGCAGGACGGCGATGGTCATCGGCCCCACCCCGCCCGGCACCGGCGTGATCGCGCCCGCGACTTCCACGGCAGAGGCGAAGTCGACGTCGCCGACCAGGCCGCTCTCCACCCGGTTGATGCCCACGTCGATCACGGTCGCGCCGGGCTTCAGCCAGGCGCCCTGCACGAAGTTCGGCCGGCCGACCGCCGCCACCACGATGTCGGCGCGGCCGACATGGCCCGCCAGGTCGCGGGTGCGCGAATGTGCCAGCGTGACGGTCGCGCTGTCGGCGGTCAGCAGCGCCGCCATCGGCTTGCCGACGATGTTCGACCGGCCGATCACCACCGCCTCCAGGCCCGACAGGTCGCCCAGCCGGTCGCGCAGCAGCATCAGGCAGCCGAGCGGCGTGCACGGCACGAAACCCGCCAGGCCGGAGGCGAGCCGCCCGGCGTTGACCGGGTGGAAGCCGTCGACGTCCTTGTCGGGATCGATCCGCAGCAGCACCGCGTCGGCGTCCAGATGGCCGGGCAGCGGCAGCTGCACCAGGATGCCGTCGACCGCCGGATCGGCGTTGAGCGTGTCGACCAGCGCCTCCAGCGTCGCCTGGTCGGTGTCGGCAGGCAGGCGATGCTCGAAGCTCGCCATGCCGGCGGCAAGCGTCGCCTTGCCCTTGGAGCGGACATAGACCGCCGAGGCCGGGTCCTCGCCGACCAGCACCACCGCCAGCCCGGCGGGCCGTCCCGCGGCCTTGGCAAATGCTTCTGCGGCCTCGCCTACCCGGCCCCGCAACTCGGCCGCAAAGGCCTTTCCGTCGATGATGTCAGCGCTCATGGCTTTGTCGCATAGAGGCTCGCGGCCGTCTGTTCCAGCGCCGCCGTGTCGCCTTCGACCCGCAACCGCTTGAGCCGCGCCGTGTCACCGGCGACCAGCGTCACCGCGCGCCTGGCCACGCCGAAGCGTTTCGCGACCAGCTGCACCAGCGCAGCATTGGCGGCGCCCTCGACCGGCGGCGCGGTGAGGCGTGCGACGAAATGGTCCGCGTCGCCGCCCCCGAACCCTTCGCGTGCGGCGCGCGGCGTCACGCGGACCGCGATGCGGATGCCGGCGGGATCGGGCGACCAGGCCGCCCCGCCCCGCATCAAACCGCGTAGGGCAAGGTCGCGCGATACAGCGCCGGCAGCAGGATGGTCTGGAGAATGCCCATCGTCACCAGCACCGCCATCGGCGCTAGGTCGATCCCGCCCAGGTCCGGCAGGATCCGGCGGAACGGCCGGTAGATCGGCTCGGTGATGACGTTCAGCGCCCGCCAGACGCTGCGCACGAAATCGCTGTGGGTGTTGATCACGTTGAAGGCGATCAGGATCGACAGCACGAACTGGACGAAGATCACCCACCACAGGACGTTGAGCAGATAGTTGAGGATGTCGATGAGGATATTCAACGCGGCGGCTCCGAAACTGGTTGCCGCCCGAATACCTCACCCGCCCCGCTGCGGACAAGCGCGTCGTGCTCGGCACCGCCGCGCCGCCATCCCGGCGAAGATGACACCTGGGCAAAGCGCCTTGCCGTGCTCCTGCGAAGGCAGGAGCCCAGAGCGTCATCCGCCGCAAGTGGTTGTTCTGCCTGGCCCTGGATCCCTGCCTTCGCAGGGGTACGGCAGGTTTTGAGGCGATTGCCGGGCCCTATGCAAAGCCCGCCTATACCAACCCCGTTGGTTTCGAGCTTGTCGAGAGCCCGTGTCGAGAGATCCGCCGCGCGCCCGTCCTCAGGCGCGAACCAGCGTCCCCGCGCCCTGGCGCGTAAAGATCTCCAGCAGCAGCCCGTGCGGGATGCGCCCGTCCAGGATCACCGCCGCGTCCACGCCCGATCCGACCGCCGCCACGCAGGTCTCGACCTTGGGGATCATGCCGCCCTTGATCGTGCCGTCCTGCTTCAGCGCGGCGATGTCGCTAGGCTTCAGGTCGGTCAGCAACTCGCCCTGCTTGTCCATCACGCCGGGCACGTCGGTGAGCAGAAAGAAGCGTGCCGCGCCCAGCGCGCCGGCGATCGCCCCCGCCATGGTGTCGGCATTGACGTTATAGGTATGCCCGTCCGCCCCGAGCGCCACCGGCGCCACCACGGGGATGAAGCCGTCGCGCGCCAGGCTGTTGAGCAGCGTCGGGTCGACCGCCACCGGCTCGCCGACAAAGCCCAGGTCGACGTGCCGCTCGATGCCTGAATTGAGGTCGGGCTCGGTCCGCTGCACCTTTTCGGCGCGCACCAGCCCGGCATCCTTGCCCGAGATGCCGACCGCGCGCCCGCCGGCCGCCGCGATCCACGACACGATCTCCTTGTTGATCTTGCCCGCCAGGACCATCTCCGCGACCTCCGCGGTCGCAGCGTCGGTGACGCGCAGGCCGTCGACGAAGCGGCTTTCGACGCCCAGCCGCTTGAGCATCGCACCGATCTGCGGCCCGCCGCCGTGCACCACCACCGGGTTGATGCCCACCGCCTTCAGCAGCACCACATCCTCGGCAAAGTCGCGCTGCAGTTCGGGATCGCCCATCGCGTGCCCGCCGTATTTCACGACAAAGGTCATCCCGGCATAGCGCTGGAGATAGGGGAGCGCCTCGGTCAGCGTCTCCGCCTTGGCAAGCATCCGGGGATCGGGGGAATGGTCGGTCATGCGCGCGCCTGTAGCGCCAAGCGCGCGACACGCCAAAGATTTTGAAGGAGCGCCGCCCTTCCCGTGCTCCTGCGCAGGCAGGAGCCCAGGGTCTCGCGCCCCGACGGCCGTTGCCCTGCTTGGCTCTGGGCTCCCGCCTGCGCGGGAGCACGCGGGAGATCGCAGTCGCAGCCCCTACCGCTTGCGCACGAACTCCGCGCGCAGCACCAGCCCCCTGATGCCTTCGAACCGGCAGTCGATCTCCTGGGCATCGCCGGTCAGGCGGATCGACTTGATCACCGTGCCGCGCTTCAGCGTCTGGTTGGCCCCCTTGACCTTCAGGTCCTTGACCAGCGTCACGCTGTCGCCGTCGGCCAGCAGATTGCCCGCCGCATCGCGCACTTCCACCCCGTCGTCGGCCGCGACGGGTGCTGCCGCCGCGGCATCGGCCGGGCTGATCCACTCGCCCGTCGCCTCGTCGTACACATATTCGTCGCTCACTGCGCATCCCCCTTGGTGCCGTCCAGCCAATGGCCCAGCGCCACGAACAGGTAGATGAGCGGCGGCACCAGAACCACCGACAGCGCGACCTTGGCGAGCATCTGCCCGACGATCAGCTGGCCGATCGGAAAGGCGCCATAAAAGGCGATGGTGATGAAGATCAGCGTGTCGACGATCTGCGACAGGGCGCTGGCGGTCCCGGCCCGCAGCCACAGCAGCTTGCCCGCCCCGCGGCGCATCGCGGCGAAAATCGTCACGTTCAGCGTCTGCGACACACCATAGGCGACGATGCCCGCGCCCCAAATGCGCGGGGTCGCGCGCATCATCAGGTCGAACGCGGCCAGCCGGTCGGGCGCCATGTCGGGAGCGGCCGGCACGCTCAGCACCACCAGCAGCAGCAGGATCGAAAAGATCAGCGGCACGAACCCGAACTGCACCAGCCGGTTGGCGGTGGTGCGGCCGTGCAGTTCGGCCGTGGCGCTGGAAACCACCACCAGCAGCAGGAACGCAAAGATCCCCGCCTCGACCGCCAACGGCCCCAGCGCCACCTGCTTGTTGCCCAGCACGCCCGCGATGCAGACCATGCCGCCATAGAAGATCGAGAAGGCGAACAGCGACCGCGGCACCGCAAGAGGCGGGCGGGCGGTGGAAGGATGGGGAGTCATCCGCGCGACGCTAGACGCTTTCGCGTGTCCGTCAATGCGCGCAACCGCCTGAAATGGCACGCTTGCGCACGAAACATCTGTTGCCGCGGCCCCCGCTTGGCCATAGTCCCGCCGCGCTGCCCTGCCAGAGGCTGCACGACCACTCTTCACGCCTGGCGACCAGGCACGGGGCCGGAACCAAGAATGAATCGTTTTCTGATCGGCATTGCCGGTATCGCCGTGATCCTGCTGATCGCCTTTGCGATCTCGACGAACCGGCGGGCGATCCGCCTGCGCGTGGTGGGCTCGGCGTTCGCGCTGCAGGTCGGCATCGCCGTGCTGGTGCTCTATGTCCCGATCGGCCGCCGGCTGATCGAGGGGGCGGCCGCCGGCGTGTCGGCGCTGCTCGGCTATGCACAGGCCGGCACCAACTTCATCTTCGGGCCGCTCGCCGGGCCGGAGATGGGCGGCCACAGCTTCGCCATCTCGGCGCTGCCGGTCATCATCTTCTTCGCCGCCCTGGTGTCGATCCTCTACCATCTGGGCGTGATGCAGTTCGTCGTCCGCTGGGTCGGCGGCGGCATCGAAAAGATCACCGGCGTGTCCAAGGTCGAATCGCTGTGCGCCGCGGCCAACGTCTTCGTCGGCCAGAGCGAGGCGCCGCTGGTGATCCGCCCCTATCTCGCCAGCCTTACCCCGTCTCAGCTGTTCGCGGTCATGTCGGTCGGCATGGCGGGCGTCGCCGGCACCATCCTCGCCGCCTATGCGTCGTTCCTGGGGCCGCAGTCGCTGCCCTTCCTGCTCGCAGCATCGTTCATGGCCGCGCCCGGCGGGCTGCTGATGGCAAAGATCATCATGCCCGACACGCCGCTTGCGCCCGAAGGCGCAGTCACGGCCGAGGTCGCGGACGAGGAAGAGGTCATCCGCGCCGCAGAGGTGCACATGGAGGAGGAACGCGCCGCCAACCTCATCATGGCCGCCGCCACCGGTGCGCAGGTCGGCGTCAAGATCGCGGTGGCGGTCGGCGCCATGGTGCTGGCGTTCGTGGCGCTGGTCGCACTTGCCAACGGCCTGCTCGGCGCGGTCGGCGGCTGGTTCGGCCATCCGGAGCTCAGCTTCCAGATGATCATCGGCACGGTGTTCCAACCGGTCATGTTCCTGCTCAACATCCCCTGGCACGAGGCGGGCCTGGCCGGCGGGCTGTTCGGCAGCAAGATGGTGCTGAACGAGTTCGTGGCATTCATCGAGCTCGGCAACCTGCGCGACCAGTTGTCGCCGCGCACCGTCGCGATCGTCACCTTTGCGCTCTGCGGCTTTGCCAATTTCAGCTCGATCGCGATCCAGATGGCCGCGACCGGCAGCCTCGCCCCCAACCAGCGCCCGATGATCGCCAAGCTCGGCGTGCGCGCGCTGGTCGCCGGCAGCCTCGCCAACCTGATGTCGGCGGCACTGGCGGGGTTGCTGCTGCCGTAAGCGG
Organism: Sphingomonas sp. PL-96; assembly: GCF_020707215.1. Classification (GTDB taxonomy): domain Bacteria; phylum Pseudomonadota; class Alphaproteobacteria; order Sphingomonadales; family Sphingomonadaceae; genus Sphingomonas. The sequence continues at coordinate 13,630 of NZ_JAJFET010000016.1, read as the reverse complement.
GCTGCTCTCGTGCTCCTGCGCAGGCAGGAGCACGAGGGTTTCTAAGCTCCGCGCACCATTGTCCTGCTTGGCCCTGAGGTCAGAAAGCAGCGCTCAGATCGTGTTCCGCTCGCACAGCGGCGCGTTGGTCAGCACGTCCAGGAACCGCCGGCGCCACCACAGCACGTCCTCGTGCCGGACATTGTCGAACATCGGCTTCCACCGCGCGATCCGCTCTTCGCGCGGCATGCGCAGCGCCTTGTCGATCGCGTCGGCGACGTCCTCGGCGCTATAGGGGTTGCACAGGATCGCCTGCGGCATCTGCGCGGCGGCCCCGGCAAAGCGCGACAGGATCAGCACGCCCGGATCATGCGGGTCCTGTGCCGCCACATATTCCTTGGCGACCAGGTTCATGCCGTCGCGCAAGGGCGTGACGAGGCCGATCCGTGCCGCCCGGTAAATGCCGGCCAGCACGTCGCGCGGATAGCCCTGGTTGACGTAGCGGATCGGCACCCAATCGACATCGGCATAGGCGCCGTTGATCCGCCCGGACATGGCGTCCAGATTGTCGCGGATGTCGCGATAGCTCTGCACGGCCGTCCGCGACGGCGGCGCGATCTGCAGCAGATAGACCAGCGCGCGCCGGTCGGGATGGTTCTGCAGGAACCGCTCATAGCCCGAGAACCGCTCGGCCAGCCCCTTGGAGTAATCGAGCCGGTCGACGCCCACCATCATGCTGCGCCCGGCCGCGCTCTCTAGCATCCGCAGCTGGGTCGCCTTGGCGACCGGCCCGTTGGCGGCGGCGATGAAGCTGTCGGCGTCCACCCCGATCGGGCAGGCGATCGCGCGGATGGTCCGCCCGCCGACCGTCACGCAGTCCCCTTCCGACAAGGTGCCGCCCATCTCCGTCACGACATAATGGCGGAAGGACTCTAGCCATTCCTCGGTCTGGAACCCGACCACGTCATAGGCGAACAGCGACTCCACCAGCCGCCGATGCTGCGGCAGCGCCACCAGCAGGCGCGTCGGCGGCCACGGGATGTGCAGGAAAAAGCCCATGCGGTTCTGCACGCCCTGCTGGCGCAGCACCCAGCCGAGCGGGATCATGTGATAGTCGTGGACCCACACCACGTCATCGGGCTCGATATGCGGGCCGATCGCCTGGCCGAACACGCGGTTCACCCGCTCATAGCCGCCCTGGAAGTCGCGCTCGAACTCGGTCAGGTCCAGACGATAGTGGAACAGCGGCCACAGCGTGCGGTTGGCGAAGCCGTCGTAATATTCCTCCACGTCCTGCTCGGACAGGTCCATCACCGCAGAGGTCACGCCTTCGTACGTCTCGAACCGCAGCTCGTGGTCCTTGCCGGTCTCGCCCGACCAGCCGAACCAGATGCCGTGTTCCTCGCGCAGCGCCGCCGTCAGCGCCACCGCCAGCCCGCCCTGCGCGCCGCCCGCGCCGGCCGCCGTGGGCGCCTGCACCCGGTTCGAAATGACGATCAGGCGGCTCATCGTACCTCCGTCCACGGCTTGCTGAGCAGCATCGCCGAATTGATCAGTCCCACCAGCGAATAGGTCTGCGGATAGTTGCCCCACAGCTCGCCGGTGGCGGGATCGATATCCTCCGAAAGAAGCCCTGCCGGTGTGCGCCGGTCGATCATTTCCTCCAGCAGGACGCGCGCGTCCCCGACTCGTCCGGTCGCGTGCAACGCTTCGATCAGCCAGAAGGTGCAGACGTTGAACGCCGTATGCGGCAGGCCGAAATCATCCTCGGTCGCGTAGCGCAGCATGTGCGATCCGCGCCTGAGCCCGGCCTCCACCGCCTCCAGCGTGCCGCGGAAACGGGGGTCGTCCGGCGCCACGAAGCGCAGGTCGAGCAGCTGGATCAGGCTCGCGTCCAGATCGTCGCCGCTGAAGGTCGCCGACATGCGGTTGGTCTCCGGCCGCCACGCCGCCGTCTCGATCTTTTCGCGCATCGTGTCGGCGCGCCCCTGCCAGAACTCGGCGCGCGCGCTCAGTCCCAGGTGCCGCGCGACGCTGGCCAGCCGGTCGCACGCCGCCCAGCACATGGCGGCCGAATAGGTGTGGACATGGCTGCGCGTGCGCAGCTCCCACAGCCCGGCATCGGGCTGGTCGAACGCCTTCCACGCGCGCTCGCCCACCGGCTCCAGCGCCTCGAAATCCTGCTCGCCCGCGATGCGGAACAGCCGCTGGTCAAAGAACGCCTGCGCGTTGGACAGCACGATCTGGCCATAGGCGTCGTGCTGGACCTGCTCATAGGCCTGGTTGCCGATCCGCACCGGCCCCATGCCGCGATAGCCGTTCAGCGCCTCGGCCTCGCCCTCGGGCAGCCGCGCCTCGCCGCCCACGCCATAGAGCGGCTGGATATGCCCGCCCTTGGCATTGTCGACGATGTTGCGGAGGTATTCCAGATACCCCTCCAGCACGTCGAGCGCGCCCAGCCGGTTGAGCGCCTGCACCGTGTAATAGGCGTCGCGGATCCAGCAGAAGCGATAGTCCCAGTTGCGCTGCGAGCCCGCATGCTCGGGGATCGAGGTGGTGAGCGCCGCCACGATCGCGCCCGTCTCCTCATGCTGGCAGAGCTTGAGCGTGATGGCCGCGCGGATCACCGCGTCCTGCCACTCGGCGGGGGTCGCCAGGCCCCGGACCCAATGCCGCCAGCCCGCCACCGTATGGTCGAGCATCGCCTCGACCGCGGTCGGGATCTCGGTCGAAAAGCTCTCGTCCGGCCCCAGGAAGAAATACAGCGGCCGCTCGACCCGGAACAGCCGCTCGTCCTCGATCCAGCCGACCGGCGCGCTGGTCGACAGGCGCAGCACCATGTCGTCGAGCAGATAGCGGATGTGGTTGGTGCCGCGCGTCCGTTCGGGCACCCGCGCGCCCCAGTCGCGCGCGGGGCGCAGCCGCACGCGCACGCGCGGCGATCCCGACACCGGCCGCACGATCCGGCAAAAGGCGACCGGCCGGTACATGCGCCCGTTGCGGTGGAAGCGGGGCGCGAAGTCGATCACCTCGATCGCATTGCCGTCCGCGTCGCGATGCTGGGTGCGCAGCACCGGCGTGTTGCGGACATAGGACTGGGTCGTCTCGACGCAGCCGTCCAGGTCGATGTCCCAGAAGCCGTGCGAACCCTCCTCGCCGCCCTTGGGCTTGTCGTCGAGCAGCGAGCAGAAGGTCGGCTCGCCATCGACGCGCGGCACGCATCCCCACACGAACCGCCCGGCGCGGTCGACCAGCGCGGAAACCTGGCAATTACCGATGGGCCACAGGTCGAGCGTCGCCGTCACGCCGCCGCCTCGAGCCAGCGGCGGAAGCTCGCGACCCCGTCGAACCGAAAGCGGGCGGCGCTGTCGCGCGGTGCGCCGATCAGAATGCCCGCCCCGCCATGATGCGCGCACACCACGAACCCCGGCTCGTCGGTCAGGTCGTCGCCCACGAACACCGGCGGATGGCCCTGGAACGGCATTTCGTCTGCCAGCTGCGTGATCGCGGTACCCTTGTCATGGCCGGCCATGCGCAGCTCGACCATCATCTTGCCGTGCTGCACTTCCAGCCCCTCGTGCCGGGCATAGGCTTCCACCAGCGCCTTCGCCTCCGCCTCGACGTCGGGCGCCATGCGATAGTGAATGGCGACGCCCAGCGTCTTGACCTCGATCACCACGCCGGCATGGCTCGCAAACCGCTCCGCGAACGCGGCCTCCGCCGTCTCGAGCGCCGCCGGCCGTTCGGGGCGCACGATTGCGCCGCCCACTCGGCGGATCTCTGCGCCATGGCTGCCGACCACCGCAATCGCGCCCAGCGCCGGTCCCAGGAAGCCGTCGATCTGCGCCACCGAACGCCCGCTCACGATCGCCACCCGGCCATCCAGCCGATCCGCCAGCCGTTGCAGCAGCGCATGCAGCGCGTCGTCCACCGCCACGCCATCGGGCTGGTCGGCCAGCTCGACCAGCGTCCCGTCGAAATCCAGGAACAGGCTTGCTTCGGAGAGAAGGGAATGGGGAGGCTCTTGCAGAGCTGCGGACGCCGTCGTTGCTTGCATGCCATTCCTAACCCAACAGCCCCGCAGTTGTTTCGCGCGAGCGGTCATTTCGTTCCGGAAACGAGCCCTAGCGGCTCGGCAGGCCTCCGGCCACCCCGCGAACGGTCGCAAAGCTGCCCTATCCCTGCGCAGGCAGGGATACAGGGCCAGGCAGGACAACAGGCGTTCGCGCGCAACCCCGGGCTCCTGCCTCCGCTAGACCTCCAGACCCTTCTTGTGCTCCCGCGAAGGCGGGAGCCCAGGGTACCGAACCCAAACTTCCGTTGCTTTGCGTGGCCCTGGATTCCTGCCTGCGCAGGAATACGGGAGTGTGCGCGGCTGCCAGGCCTCGCCTCCGCAGGAGCACGGCAGTGCTCCGCAGGAGCACGGCAGTGATTTACAGCGGCGTCCCTCCGGCCCTGGCGTAGCCGCCCGATGCACCGCACCGCACCGCTCCCCACCCCGTTCGTCTCGAGCAGGGATCGAGCTTGTCGAGGGCCCGTGTCGAGAGAGTGCCGGACCTGCGCCACAGCCCGCCCTCGACCCGAGGCCAGCAAAGGAAGCCCCTCGCTACCGCCCCTGCATCAACGCGTCGGCGTCACCCGCCAAACGGTGTTCGACAGGTCGTCGGCGATGATCAGCGCGCCGCGCGGATCGAGCGTCACGCCCACCGGCCGTCCGCGCGTCTTGCCATCCGCACCCATGAAGCCGGTCGCAAAGTCGATCGGCGCCCCTGCCGGCCGCCCGCCGCGGAACGGCACGAACACCACCTTGTACCCGGACGGCGCGCTGCGGTTCCAGCTGCCATGCTCGCCAACGAACACGCCTTCGGCAAAGCGGCTGCCCATCACCGGCCCTGAGAAGCTGACGCCCAGCGCCGCGACATGCGCGCCCAGCGCATAGTCCGGGCGGATCGCGCTCGCGACCAGCTCCGGCTTCTGCGGCTTCACGCGCGGGTCCACGTTGTTGCCCCAATAGCTGTAGGGCCAGCCGTAAAAGGCCCCCTCCCGCACCGAGGTGAGATAGTCCGACACCAGGTTCGGCCCCAGCTCGTCGCGTTCGTTCACGACCGCCCACAGCTGGCCCAGCCCCGGCTGCACCGCCGGCGCGGTCGGGTTGCGCAGGCCGGTCGCGAACGGCTTGTGCGCACCGGTCGCGGCATCGACCTGCCACACCATCGCGCGGTCGACCTCCGCCGCCATGCCGCGTTCGGTGATGTTGCTGTTGGAGCCGATGCCCACATACAGCGTGCGCCCGTCGGGGCTCGCCGCCAGCGACTTGGTCCAGTGATGGTTGATCTGACCCGGCAGGTCGGTGACCTTGACCGCCGGGCCGCTCGCGCGGATCTGGCCGTCCCGATAGGCAAAGCGCACCAGCGAATCCTGGTTGGCGACGTAGATCGACCCATTGGCGAGCGCCAGGCCATAGGGCGCGTTCAGATGCTCCGCGAACACCGCGCGCCCCTCATAGACGCCGTCGCCATCGGCATCGCGCAACAGGGTCAGCCGGTCGCCGCCCTTCACCGGGGTGGTCCCCTTCGCCTGGATATAGCCGGCGATGATGTCCTTGGGCCGAAGCGCGGGCGCATCGCCGCCGCCCTTGCCCTCGGCCACCAGCACGTCGCCATTGGGCAGGACCAGCGTCTGGCGCGGCACCTTCAGGTCGGTCGCGATCGCGCGCACCGTGAAGCCCTGCGGCACCACCGGCCGCTCGTTGCCCCAGCCGACCGGGTCGGCGATCTTCATCGTCGGCAATAATCCGCGCTGCCGCTCGGGAAGGTCGGGATTGGGACCATATTGCGCCGCTTCCGGCTGGCTGCCGCACGCCTGCAGCATCACGGACAGGCCGGCGACGGCGAGAAGGCTCGACCGCTTCATTTCGCGTCTCCGGTCCGATAGCTGGAAAACCCGACCCAGGTCGCCGCAATCGCCAGCGCGGCGACGATGAGGGACAGGATCAGCCCCTCCGGCATCATCGCCCAGGCATCCTTGGCATGGACCAGCGCATCGATGAAGCCGAGCACAAAGGTCGCGAGCAACAGGCCGAACACCAGCATCGCCGATCGCGTCCGGCGGTCCTTGCGGACCAGCTCGATCACCGCCCACAGCAGCGCCAAGCCGCAGAACACCATGCCGCCGGCGTTCAGCCAGGACGCGAAATTGGCCCATTGGACCTCCGCGCTGCGACCATAGGCGATGTCGCTGAGCAGCGCTCCCAGGAACAGCGGGAGGGTGGCTGCGAGCAGCACCCCATGCACCGGATGAAGCGGTCGCCGTAGCAGCCGACCCGAAGTGGCAGAGGGGATGGCCCGATCCTTTCCTGTTGCGGATGCGCGCGGTTCGCACCTCACCCCCGCAATGCCCCACCCGTGGCAGAGGTTCCGTGCCCGCGCCTCAACCCCTGTATCCCTGCGCAGGCACGGATCCAGGGTCCAGGCAGAACAACGGCTCGGGTGTAGGACGCCCCTGGGCTCCCGCCTGCGCGGGAGCACCGAAGCATCAGCGCGTCGGCACCGGCTCCGCGCCCGAATAGTCGTAGAACCCCCGCCTGGTCTTGCGGCCGTACCACCCCGCCTCGACATATTTCACCAGCAGCGGCGCCGGCCGAAACTTGGGATCGCCCGTGCCTTCGAACAGCACCCGCGTGATCTCCAGGCAGGTGTCGAGCCCGATGAAGTCGGCGAGCGTGAACGGCCCCATCGGATGGTTCAGCCCCAGCTGGCAGGCAGCATCGATGTCCGCGATCGTCGCCACGCCCTCGCCCAGCGCAAAGCACGCCTCGTTCAGCATCGGCATCAGCACGCGATTGACGATGAAGCCCGGCGCATCATTGGCATGGACGATGCGCTTGCCCAGCGACTGGCCGAACGCCTCCACCCGCGCCACCGTGTTGTCGGAGGTCGCCAGCCCACGGATCAGCTCGATCAGCCCCATCACCGGCACCGGGTTGAAGAAATGCACCCCCATGAAGCGCGCCGGATCGGGCGATGCCTGCGCCAGCCGCGTGATCGGGATCGAGGAGGTGTTGCTCGCCAGGATCGCGGTCGCGCCCAGCACCTTGCCGACTTCGCCAAAGATCGCGCGCTTGATCTCCTCGCGCTCCGTCGCCGCCTCGATCACCAGGTCGCATGGCGCCATCGCCGCGACGTCGCCCACCGGCTCGATCCGCCCAAGCGCCGCGTCGCGGTGCTCCGCGGTGATCTTTTCCTTGTCGACGGCGCGCGCGAGTTGCCTGGCGATCCCCGCCTTGCCCGCCTCGGCGCGCTCGGCCGACACGTCCGACAGCAGCACGCGATAGCCGGCCTCTGCCGCCACCTGCGCGATGCCCGCGCCCATCTGCCCCGCCCCGATCACTCCAACTGCCTGCATCATCCATCCTCCTGCCTTTGTGCAGGGGAATAGCGGGTTTCGGGCACCGGCGCAGCGCGATAGTGTCGCGGCCATGCACCGCCCCACCCTGCTCGCGACCCTGTTTCTCCTGCCGCTTGCCGCCTGTGGCGACAAGGCGCCGCCCCCCGCCCCTCAGGCGAGTGCCACGCCCGCCACCCCGCGCGCGCTAGCCGCCGCGCCGCAGCCGGACGCCGACACCGGCGCCACGCCCAGGCCCGGCGAGCCCAAGACCTTTCGCGACTGGGTCGTCGGCTGCGACAACGGCCTCGCCTGCCGCGCCGTAGCACTCGCGCCCAGGGATGCGACCAACCCCGTGCTGATGCTGGTGCTCGACCGCGCCGCCGGGCCGGGTGCCGCACCGGTGCTGCGCTTCACCGGCCCGGACTTGGCTGGCCCACTTGCGGTATCCATCGACGGCACGCAGCTGGCTACGGGCGGCAAGGGCGCCGAGAACGCGGTCGTGTTCGACGGCGAGGACGCCGCACACATCGCGGCGAAGCTCGGCACCGGCCGCCGCCTGAGCGTCAGTGGCCGGGACGGCAAACCCATCGGCACCGTCAGCCTGGATGGTGCCGGCGCCGCGCTGCGCTGGATCGACGCCCAACAGGCACGCGCCGGCACCACCGGCGCGCTGGTGGCCATCGGCGAGAAACCCGACACCGCGCCTGCCCCCGCCCTGCCGGTCATCCGCGCCATCCCGGTGCGCGGAGAGGCCGCGCTGCTGGACCCGGCACGCGTCGCCGCCATGAAGCATGTGGCCGGCTGTGACACCGGCCGCGACCTGGGCCAGCCCCAGGCCAAGCCGCTCGACGGGCGCACCCTGGTCCTGCTTCCGTGCGCCTCGGGCGCCTACAACCGGATGCTGGCCGTGTTCACGGTCCGCGACGGCAAGTTCGAGCCGGCGAAGTTCGACGCCCCCTCGGGCATCTCGGCCGCGGACGCGCCCGTGCAGAACGTCGTCGATGGCGGGTTCGAAAACGGCGTCCTCACCAGCTTCGCGCGGGGTCGCGGTCTCGGCGACTGCGGCATCCGCCAGGAGTTCGTCTGGGACGGCACCCGCTTCCGCCTCGCCGCCCAGGAAGAGATGCGCGAATGCCGCGGCAGCAAGACCTACCTTCCCACCTGGCGCGCCCGGGTAGTGCGATAGGCGGTAGATCCCTCCCCATCCCTGTCGAGTAGAGACCGAGGTGCTCCGCAAGGAGCGTATCGAGGGCTCGTATCGGGATACCGCCCAGACGCCCCCTCAAGGCGCCGCCGCAAACCCCTGCGCTTCCGCCAGGATCAGCGCGAACCACCCGTCCGGGTCGCTCCACTCCCCCACCGGCGTCCACCCCCCGGCGCGCAGCAGCACGCGGGCACCGCGCGCGCCATATTTGTGGCTGTTCTCGGTGTGGATCGTCTCGCCCGCCCCCATCGCAAACGCCTCCCCCGCCACCTCGAACGCCACGTCGCGCACCGCCTCCAGGTGCATCTCGATCCGCGAGGCCGCATCGTTCCACACCGCCCGGTGCGCAAACGCCTCGACGGGCACGCTGCCGCCCAGTTCGCGATTGATCCGCTCCAGCAGGTTGCAGTTGAACGCCGCCGTCACCCCTTGCGCATCGTCATAGGCCGGCACCAGCACGGCTTGCGCCTTCACCCGGTCGATCCCGATCAGCAGCTGCGCGCCCTCGCCCAGCGACCCGCGCATCGCCCGCAGCAGGTCGACCGCGGCATGCGGCTCCATGTTGCCGATCGTAGAGCCGGGGAAGAACCCCAGCTTCGGCATCCCCGAAACCCCGTGCGGCAGCGCGACGGGCTGCAGGAAATCCGCCTCCACCGCATGCACCGGCACCGCCGGGAACGCCTGCTGCAACTCCGCCGCCGCCGCGCGCAGGAAGTCGCCCGAAATGTCGATCGGCACATAGGCCGCAGGCAGGATCCCGCCCAGAAGGATCGGCGTCTTGGTGGAGGATCCCGACCCGAACTCCACCACCGCGCGGCCCGGCCCGGTCAGCCGCGCCACCTCCGGCACCGCCGCGTGCAGCAGCGCCGTCTCGGTCCGGGTGAGATAATATTCCGGCAGCCGGGTGATCTCCTCGAACAGCTCCGATCCGCGCCGGTCGTAGAACCAGCGCGCCGGAATCGCGCGCGGCCGCATCGCCAGGCCCGCCAGCACGTCCGCCCGGAACCGCGGGTCCGCCGTCACCACCTGCGTCCGCTCCATCACCGTCATGCGTCCAGGTCCCGGGCCAGCCGCACGCCGGTGAACTGCCAGCGCTGGTGCGGATAAAAGAAGTTGCGATAGCTTGCCCGCCCATGCCCGCGCGGCGTCGCGCAGGATCCGCCACGCAGCACGAACTGCCCGCTCATGAACTTGCCGTTATATTCGCCGACCGCACCCTCGACCGGCCGGAAGCCCGGATAGGGGCGATAGGCGCTGCCGGTCCACTCCCACACGTCGCCAAAGAACGCCGGGCCCGACATCGCCGGCCGCGGCTCCACCGGTCCCGGCGCGTCGAGCTGGTTGCCGCCAGCGGCGTCGCAGCCGGCTGCCGCCGCCTCCCACTCCTGCTCGGTCGGAAGCCGCGCGCCCGCCCAGCTCGCATAGGCATCCGCCTCGTAAAAACTGACATGCGTCACCGGCGCCGCCGGATCGATCGCGCGCCGTCCGTCCAGCCCGAACCGCGTCCAGCCGCCCTCGCCCTGCTCCCAATAGAGCGGCGCCGTGATCCCCTCCCGCTGCACCCACGCCCAGCCGTCCGACAGCCAGTGGCGCGGCTCGCGATAGCCGCCGTCCGCAAGGAATGCCGCCCATTCGCCGTTGGTGACCGTCCGGTCCGCAAGTGCATGCGGCGCCAGCAGCACCCGGTGGCGCGGCCCCTCGCAATCGAATGCAAAGCCGCGGCCGTCATGCCCCACCTCGACGATCCCGCCGCCATGCTCGATCCAGCCGATCGGCGGCGGCACTGCGACAGGCTGCTTGGGGGCTGCGGGCCACAGCGCCGGCTCGATCGGATTTTCGGAAAACAGGTGCAGCACGTCGGTGAGCAGCAGCTCCTGATGCTGCTGCTCATGGTGGCAGCCGAGCTCGACAAGCTCGATCGCCGCCGCCGGCAGCCGCTCCCAGCCGTCAAGCACCGCCTGCGTCACCGCGCGCCTGTAGCCGAGCACTTCCGCCAGGCTCGGCCGCGTCACCATGCCGCGCCGCGCCCGCGCGTGCCGCCGCCCCTCGGCCTCATAATAGCTGTTGAACAGGAACGGAAAGCGCGCGTCGTGCAAGCGATAGCCCGGCAGATGATCGCGCAGCACGAACGTCTCGAAGAACCAGCTGGTGTGCGCCAGGTGCCATTTCGCCGGCGACGCGTCGGGCATCGACTGCACGGTCGCATCCGCGTCGGAAAGCGGCGCGACCAGCGCCTCGCTCAGCGCCCGGACTTCGGCGAAATGAAGCTGGAGCGGGTGGCGCGCAGGCTCGTACTGGATCCCCTGCATCGCCGCCGTCCCTTCGCTATCGTTGCGCCCCTGGCACCCACAGAACGTCGCCCGCGCCCTTGTGGTTCACCCAACGGGCCGCGACGAACAGATAGTCGGACAGGCGGTTCAGATAGGCGAGCGCCAGCGGGCTCAGCGTCACCTCGCCCGCCGCCGCCACCGCGCTGCGCTCGGCGCGCCGCGCGATCGCACGCGCCAGGTGCAGCGCCGACGCCGCCGCCTCGCCGGCCGGCAGCACAAAGCTGGTGAGCGGGCTCAGATCGCCGTTCAACGCATCGATCTCCCTCTCCAGCCGTGCGACCTGCGACTCCGCGATACGCAACGCCGCCCCCGCCGCCTCGCCATCGACCAGCGGCGTCGCGACATCGGCGCCCAGGTCGAACAGGTCGTTCTGGATCCGCGCCAGCGCTTCCTCGACCACGCCCGCGCCCAGTGCCGTGCGTGCCACGCCGATCGCGCTGTTCGCCTCGTCCACATCGCCGATGGCGATCATCCGCAGCGAAGACTTCGCCACCCGCGACCCATCCGCCAGCCCGGACGTGCCGTCGTCGCCGGTGCGCGTGTAGATCTTGTTGAGCTTCACCATGTCCCGCGCCCGCCCTCTTCGTGCTCCTGCGCAGGCAGGAGCCCAGGGTTCCGCGCGCTACCACCCGTTGCTCTGCTGAACCCTGGATCCCTGCATTCGCAGGGATACGCCCGCGCGTGGCCCCTCACGTCCGCCCTGCCGCGAACAGGATCAGCACCACGATCAGGATCGCGACCGCCTGGAACAGCACCCGCGCCTGCATCATCTTGTTGGACTTCAGGCTCGCAGCACTCGGGCCTTCGCCCCGCGCCTCCTCGCCCGACGTCTTCAGGAACGTGACCACGCCGCGGACCAGCGCAACCACCGTGGCGATCATCGCCGCGACCAGGAGCAGGACAAGGAACACGTTCATGGGGCGCGAGCCTAGGCGCTTGCCAGGCCGAAGCCAAGCGGCAGCCGCCCGGCCCGCAGTTCTGCCGCCAGCGCCCGTCCGTCCACCCCCGCGGCCCGCATCGACTCCAGCGTCGGCGCGCCATGCCGCTTGGCCAGCCGCGCCCCGTCGCTCCCCACCAGCAGCGGATGATGGTGGTATTCCGGCGTCGGCAATCCCAGCAGCGCCTGGAGCAGCCGGTGGACATGCGTCGCCACGAACAGGTCCTGCCCGCGCACCACGTCGGTCACGCCCTGCGCGGCATCGTCGACCGTCACCGCCAGGTGATAGCTCACCCCCGCATCCTTGCGCGCGAGCACCACGTCGCCCTGGCTCCCCGGATCGGCCGCGATCGTGCCGGCGAATACATCGTGCCATTCCAAGGGCCCTGCCACCGCCACGGCCCGCGCCATGTCGATCCGCCACGCATGCGGCTCGCGCGCCAGCCGATCCGCCCGCACCTCCGGCGGCAGCGCGCGACAGGTCCCCGGATAGACCGGCCCGTCGCTGCCATGCGGCGCCGACGCACTCGCCGCCACCTCGCGCGCAATGTCCGCGCGGGTGCAGAAGCACGGATAGACCAGCCCCTCGCGCTTCAGCCGCTCCAGCGCCTCGGCATAGAGCGCCATCCGCGCCGACTGGAACACCACCGGCCCGTCATGGTCGAGCCCCAGCCATGCCAGGTCCGCCAGGATCGCCTCGACATGCTCCGCCCGGCTGCGTCCCTGGTCGATATCCTCGATGCGCAGCAGGAAGCGCCCGCCCGGCGTCGCTCGCGCCAGCGCATGTGCCGCCACCGCCGACCAGCCATGGCCCAGGTGCAGCCGCCCGGTCGGGCTTGGCGCAAAGCGGCTGACATGGCTCATGATACTTCCCCTTGACCGGCGTGTGCGCGCCATGCTGTCATGCCCCTGTCACCGCGGCTTGCCAAAAGCAGCTGCGAACGAGGGCGAGGGGAACGCATGTTTCATCCCGATCTGATGCGCCATCCGGACAGTTGCCCGGCGCTGGTGCTGAACGCCGACTATACCCCGCTCAGCTATTATCCCCTGAGCCTGTGGCCCTGGCAGACCGCGATCAAGGCGGTGTTCCTCGACCGGGTCGACATCGTCGCCCATTACGAACGCGAAGTGCACAGTCCCACCGCCTCGCTGAAACTCCCCTCGGTCATCGCGCTCAAGCAATATGTCCGCCCCTCCGCCTTTCCCGCCTTCACCCGCTTCAACCTCTTCCTGCGCGATCGCTTCGCCTGCCAATATTGCGGCGCGCCCAAGGACCTGACCTTCGATCACGTCGTGCCGCGCGCCCAGGGTGGCCGCACCACCTGGGAAAATGTCGTCACCGCCTGCGCCCCCTGCAACCTCAGAAAGGGCGGCCGCACCCCTCGCCAGGCCGACATGCCGCTCCACATCGCGCCGATCCGTCCGACCAACTGGCAGCTGCAGGAACACGGCCGCCGCTTCCCGCCCAACCACCTGCACGACACCTGGCACGACTGGCTCTACTGGGACGCCGAGCTGGAGGCCTGATCCCGCTTTTGCCGGCGCCTGCCGCCGCACCCCGGCCAGGCCGCCGTTCTTCAGCAAAGCCAGGTCGCTGCCCGCCCCTTCGTCCGGGCTCCTGCGAACGCAGGAGCCCAGGGCCACAAGCGCTACCCGCCGTTGCTCTGCGTGAGCCTGGCCCCCTGCCCGGCAAGGGACACGCAACCCACACCCTGCCCCACGCCAGTCTCTCCCGCCTTCCCCCCGCCGCGCTCCTGCGCGACCGAGCCCTTGCACGCACCGCAACGCGCCCGC
>NZ_JAJFET010000015.1 GCF_020707215.1 Sphingomonas sp. PL-96 | reverse complement strand
GAAGCGGGGATCGACGTCGACTACAGCTTCGTCCGGCTGATCTGCTCCAAGTTCGACGGCAACGATCCCAGCCATGCGATGGTGCGCGCGATCATGGAGCAGAGCTTCGGCCCGGCGTTGCTGCCGGTGCCCATCCTCGATTCGGCCGAGATCAGCCATGCCGCGATGCGGATGATGACGGTCTTCGAACTCGACAAGCCGATTGGCACCCCCAAGACGCACAAGCGCTGCAAGGCCAATCTCGATGAGGCGCTTGCCCAGATCGAGCAGCTGGTGCGCCAAGGGTGGGGGCGCGTCGCGCCGGCGGCGGAAGAGGATGTGATCCATGCCGCGGCATGAGGGACTGGATATGTTGGACTTGTTCTGCTTACGTTCACACCGGGAGGTGAGTCGTGGCGCGTAAGCAGTCGGAGTATCTGGCATCGTTGCTGGCGGACGAGCCGGCCGAGGCGCCTGCCACCCCGCCAGCGGCGGAGGAGCGTCCGCGTAGCGAGCGCGCCCGTGGCACGACGCTGCTCGGCCGCGAATCCGCCCTTGCCCGCGTGGCCAGCGGCGAGGTGCGCCAGGTCACCCAGCTGCTGCTCGACCCCGCACGTGTACGCATCTGGCCGGGCAATGCGCGCGCCTATGCGCATCTGTCGGAAGAGAATTGCCGCGAGCTGATCGACTCGCTGATTGCCGAGGGTGGGCAGAAGGTGCCGGCGGTGGTCCGCCGGATCGAGGGCGATCCGGATCACGACTATGAGGTGATCGCCGGCACCCGCCGGCACTGGTCGATCTCGTGGTTGCGCGCCCACTCCTATCCGGAGCTGCAGTTCGTGGCCCAGGTCGCGAACCTGGACGACGAGGCCGCCTTCCGCCTCGCCGACCTGGAGAACCGCGCGCGCAAGGACGTGTCGGACCTGGAGCGCGCGCGCAACTATGCCGAGGCGCTCAAGACCCATTATGGCAATCACCTGACCCGCATGGCCGAGCGGCTGAAAGTGTCGAAGGGCTGGCTGTCGAAGATGCTGCGGGTCGCGGCGCTGCCGGACGCGGTGATTGCCGCCTTTGCCTCTCCGGCGGATGTCGCGCTGAAGCCGGGCTATGCGCTCGCCCAGGCACTCGACGACAGGACGCAGGCAAAGGCGATCGTCGCTGTGGCCGGACAGCTCGCCAAGCAACAGGCTGCTCGGCGTGCGGCGGGCGACCTCCCCTTCCCCGCTGCCGAGGTAACCCGCAGGCTGCTCGACGCGCCCAAGGCACTGCGTGAGACAGCCCAGCCTTTCGTGTGGACCACTCCGCACGGTCGCCCGGGCCTCAGCGTCCAGTCGGCCAACCGGCAGGGCGTGACCATCCGCCTCCACGCCGGGTCGGGCGCCGACACCGAGCAGCTGGTCGAAGCGCTGCGCGAAGCCCTGGCGCAGCTGGAACGCGAAGGTCGGGGGCTGCAGCGATGATGCGGCCACGAGGGCCTGGCGTGTTTCCCCGGGGAAACACCTCACCGTCCTCTCCCCTCCGCTCCGATCTGTTTCCCCGGGGAAACACCGGGCCGCGCCGATGAGCCGCGCTGCCCGCGAAGCCGTCTCGGAACAGTTCGACCTGTTCCTGCCCTATGTCGCCGACCTGCCGCTGCGCGATCAGCGCGAGATGATGGAGCGGCCGTTCTTCAGCCTGGCGAAATCCAAGCGCGCGAAGCCGATCGATTACCGCTCGCCGGACGGCAAGCTGTGGGTCCATGTCTCGGCCAACCCGGACTACGGCATGGCGACGATCTGGGACGCCGACATCCTGATCTATTGTGCAAGCGTCCTTGCCGATATGGCCCGGCGCGGCGTCAACGATGTGCCGCGCAAGCTGCACCTGATGCCCTACGACCTGTTGCGCGCAATCGGCCGTCCTACAACCGGCCGCGCCTATGAGCTGCTCGGCCAGGCGCTCGACCGGCTCGTCGCCACCACCATCAAGACCAATATCCGCGCCGAGAACCGGCGGGAGGCGACGTTCAGCTGGCTCGATGGCTGGACCCAGCTGGTCGATGAAAAGACCGAGCGCTCGCGCGGCATGACGATCGAACTGTCGAACTGGTTCTGGGAAGGCGTGATGATGACCGGCGGCGTGCTGTCGATCGACCGCGCCTATTTCGACCTGACCGGCGGGCGCGAGCGGTGGCTCTACCGAGTCGCGCGCAAACATGCAGGCGGGGCGGGCGATCAGGGCTTTGCGATTTCACTTCCCACCCTGTTCGAGAAGTCGGGGGCGGAAGGGCAGTATCGCCGCTTCAAGTTCGAGCTCGCCAAGATTGCCGAGCGCGATGCCCTGCCCGGCTACAGCCTTCAGTGGGAACAGCCCGCCGACAAGCGCGAGCCGCTGCTGCGCATGTGCCGTCGGCCCGACGCGCGCGCCGACAAGCCGCCACTTCCCCAAGCCGTCAAGGCACCGGCAGCGTCCTCCCCTGCCCCCGCTGCTGCGCCGCCGCCCTCCCTGCCAATCTCGGCGGCACGGACGGAAGAGCTGATGGACGCCGCCGCGGTGATCCGCCGTTCGATCACCAGCCTCGCTACCCGTGCCACGGCCGGCGAGATCACCGACGCAACGCTTGCGACCCTGCGCGCCGAATGTCCGGGTTGGGATTATCAGACGCTGTACGCCGAGTTCCGCGCCTGGATCGATGCCGATCCCGCACGGACCCCGGTCAGCTACCAGAATGCCTTTATCGGTTTCGTCCGCCGCTACGACGCCAAGAACCGCCACGAACTCGGCCGCTGATCTCGCGGGGGTCGGCCTGCTGCGCCAGGCACCCCACGCCGTTCTCTCGCGGACCCGGCACTGACCCGTCTTCTCGCGCTTTGTGTTCCCGAAGTGTCGGGTCCCTCGCGCCCCATCGTTCCGCCGCTCGACGGGACGCGTCCGATTTGAAGCTTGTTGGAGATGCGCGTGTTGGAAATGATTCAAACTTCATCGCGCAATCGCCCGTCAAAGTAGACCGTCGGCACATCGGGAACGCTTCCCGGACCTTCGGGAACTCATCCCCGACACATCGGGAACGGGACCTTCGACACGTCAGGAACGATGCTCCGACACTTCAGGAACGCGGCGACCGCCCATCTGCCTGAAAAGCCATGGGCTTTCGACAGTTCCGGGGCGGCTAACCGTCTAACCTAGGGTTTAACCCCTCTAACCCCGCAGGAGAGTTTTCTCCTTTGAGAGTCAGGAGAAGGGAAGGGGCAGCAGTTGTCTCCATCATCGCGCCTGCCGGCTCTTCCACAAGCAATAGACCGCCAGCGCATAGAGGAAGCGGCTGTGGTCGGCGCGCCCTGCACGATGCTCGGCGAAGACACGCTCCACCTCGGCCGTGTTCCACAAGCCGTCACGGTTTGCGCCGCTGTCCCGCCACAGCCCCTCCGCATCGCGTCCAAAGTCCCCGGCAAACCACATGGGCAACGGCATCTGGAACCCCTGCTTGCGCCGGTCGAACACGCCCGCCGGGAGCCAGGGCGCGACCGCTTCGCGCACCACATGCTTGCCGGTCCGGCCGCGAAGCTTCATCGCGGCGGGCATCGACAGCGCGAGGTCGACCATGCGCTGCCCCAGCATCGGTACCCGCACTTCCAGCGAATGCGCCATGCTCGCCCGGTCGACCTTGGTCAGCATCGCACCCGGCAGATTGAGCACCAGGTCGGCCAGGCCGAACTGCTCCAGCGTATCGGTCGAAATGGCCCGCGGATCCGGGAAATAGCGCTCGACCAGCTGCGCGATCTCGTTCCGCCCGCCGTTTGCCTGCGCCAGAAACTCGGGCGTGAACACGCGGTTGCGCAAGGGCTGCGAGGTAATCTGCGTCTTGGCGAAGAAGCGCGCGATACCGCTGGGGAGGCCGGCGCTCGCCGCAGTCTTGGTCCAGCGCTGCAGCACTTCGTTGAGCCGCCGCGAGGGCAGGGGAGGGACCGCGCCAATCGCGCGCGCGCCATGGCGAAGCAGCGCCGGCAGATTGCCGATCGTGCGCTCGGTCGCATGCCGCTTGTAGCCGAAGAACAGCTCGTCGCCGCCGTCGCCGGACAATACGACCTTTACCTGTTCGGCCGCGACCTGGCTGACGTACCAGGTCGGGACCATCGACGGGTCGGCGAAGGGCTCGTCATAGGCGGCGGCGACCTGGGGCAGGATCTCGCGCGCATGCGCCAGTTCCAGCATGCGGGTCTGGTGGCGTGTGCCCAGCGCCTTGGCGATCGCCTCGGCCGGGCCGCTTTCATCATAGCGGGCGCCTGAGAAGCCGATGGTAAAGGTGCGCACCGGCCGGTCGGAGACGCGCATCATCGCAGCCACGACCGCCGAGGAGTCGACGCCCCCCGACAGGAAGGCGCCGACCTCGACGTCCGCGACCATCTGGTCCTGCACGGTCGCAAGCCAGGTGTCGCGGAAGCTCGAGACCCAGTCCGCCTCGTCGCGGGTGGCGGCCGGTCGATACCGCGGCGTCCAGAAGGGCTCGGGTGCCTCGGCAACGCCGCGTCGGATGGTCATGCGGTGGCCCGGCGGCACCGTCGCCACTTCCGAGTGGATCGAATGAGGCCCGCGCACATGGCCGAACCGGAAATAGTCGAGCAGCGCGGCGGGATCGGTGGTGAACTGGAAGTCGGGCACGCCGGTCAGCGTCCGCAGTTCGGAGCCAAAGGCAAAACCTGCGGTTTGAGTCGAGTAATAGAGCGGCTTGATGCCGGTCGGATCGCGTACCAGCGTCAGCGTGCGCTCGGCCCGGTCCCACAGCGCGACCGCGAACATGCCGTCCAGGCGCGCCCATACCGCATCCCCCCAGGCCTCATATCCGGCGAGAATGACTTCGGTGTCGGAGTGGCTTTGAAAAACCCGCCCCGCCGCCCGCAACGTGTCGCGCAGGCGGCGGTAATTGTAGATCTCCCCGTTGAAGATCAGGGCGTATCGATCATCCGCGGAGAACACCGGCTGCTGACCGCCGGCCAGGTCGATGATCGCAAGGCGCCGCATGCCGAACGCAAAGTCGCCGTCGGCAAACACGCCCTCGTCATCCGGCCCGCGATGAACGATGGTGGCGCATTGCGCGCGCACCAGTTCCGCCGGGACTGCGCCGCCGGGTTTCCAAAGTCCTGCAATTCCGCAAATGGTGAACGTCCCCCCGTGCGTGTTTTTCTGCTGTGCGTTCATAGGGGTAGGTCTTCGGGGCAACAAGGCGATTGCCGGACGGCGCCCTCGCCGTTAGGTCACCGGCGTCCATGGATGCCGCTTCTTCATCCTCTCCCCGACCCGCCGGGTTGTTTCGTGCGGCGGCGCGCAACCTGGGATGGTTGCTGGCCAGTCGCGGCGTGCTCGCGGTGCTGTCGCTGTTCTATCTCGGCATCGCGACGCGGGCGCTCGGGGTGGAGGGGTTCGGCCGCTTCGCGCTGATCACCGGCGCGGCGCAGACGCTTGCGACGCTGGTGGCGTTCCAGACCTGGCAGATCATCATCCAATACGGCGTCGCGCCCCATGCGGCGGGCGACCGGGGCGCGCTCGGACGCCTGTTCCGCGGCTGCGCGCTGCTCGACCTTGCAGGGGCGCTAGTCGGCGCCTTGCTCGCCTGGGCGATCCTGTCGATCTGGGCAGAGGCGCTGGGGATCGCCCCGACCCTGGAGCGGGCGACGCTGATCTTCTCGATCGTGCAGCTCCTGACCGTACGGTCCACTCCGCTCGGCATCCTGCGTTTGCGCGACAGGTTCGCACTGTCGGCGCTGGCCGACAGCGTCACCCCGGCGGCGCGGTTCGTGGGTGCGATCGCGGTCTGGCTGATCCATCCCACGGTGCAGGGCTTCCTGGTCGCCTGGGGGGTGGCCGAAGTGCTCACGGCCGCCGTCTATTGGATCCTGGTCGCCCGACAGGGCGATCTGCGCCTGATGTGGCGCGCGCGCGGTTCCCGCGGCCTGCCGGACGAGCACCCTGGCATCGTCCGCTTCGCCGTGAGCACCAACGCCAGCGCGACCCTGGGGCTGTCGAGCAAGCAGTTGCCGCTGCTGCTGGTCGGCGCCACGGCAGGGCCAGCGGCCGCAGGCGTGTTCCGCCTGGCCTCGCAGATCGCGCAAGGCCTGGGCAAGCTCTCCCAGCTCATCTCCCGCGCTGCCTTTCCTGAAGTGGTGCGGACGCTGCGCGATGCCCCGCCCGAAGCATTGGCACGGCTGATCCGGCGGCTGTTCCTGGGCAGCCTTGTCGCCGCGGGCGCGATCATGCTGCTGGTGATGGTGGCTGGAAAGCCCGTGCTCAGCCTGGTCGGCGGGCGAGAGTTCCGCCACGCCTGGACGATGCTGCTGTGGCTCGCCCTTGCCGGCTGCCTTGATCTGACGGCAACGGGCGTGGACACGGTGCTCACCGCAATGCGGCGCGCGGGGCGGGTGTTTGCGATCCGTCTCGCCGGCGTGGCGGCAATGGTGGCAACGGCGATTCTGGTGGCCCCGATCTATGGCGCGACCGGCATTGCGATGGCGGTAACGATCGCCTCTGCGGTGGTCGCGCTGCTGATGATCGTCGCTGCGCGGCAGCTGTCCCGGCCGGCGGGGTGAGCGGAGGGCGCTTCCCTTGGTTGCACGCAGGCGTGCGGCCGCATAGCCTCTGGGTTCCAAGGAGCTGCCCTGCGTGAAACTGATCCTGCTTGCGGCCGCAGCCGCTGCCGTCGCCCCCACCGCTTCCGACGCGCCGATCTCGCCCGATCGCCTGTCGGACTCAGTGCGGGTACTTGCCTCCGATGCGTTCGAGGGAAGAGCGCCCGGATCCGCGGGTGAGGCGCAGACGATTGATTGGCTGATTGCCCGATTCAAGGCGCTGGGGCTGGAGCCCGGCGGCCCGAACGGCAGCTGGACGCAACCGGTGCCGCTGGTCCGGACCGAACTGGGGGAGGGCAGGGCAGCCGTGGCCTTTGGCAGCGGGACCGCGATGCCGCTGGTGCAGGGCCGCGACCTCTATGTCAGCACCGTGCAGCCGGTGGCGCAGGTGCGGATCCCCGACGCACCGATGGTGTTCGTCGGCTATGGCGTCTCCGCACCGGAACGCGGGTGGGACGACTTCAAGGGCGTGGACCTGAAGGGCAAGGTTGCCGTCTTTCTGGTCAACGATCCGGACTTCGAGGCTGCGGCAGGCGAGCCGGTCGCGGGCAGGTTCGGCGGCCGCCGCATGACCTATTATGGCCGCTGGACCTACAAGTTCGAGGAGGCGGCGCGCAGAGGCGCGGTCGCCGCGCTGATCGTGCACGACACCGCAGGTGCCGGCTATGGCTGGGAAACGGTGACGGCCCCGCGTGGCGAGAATTTCGACATCGCCGGGAGCACCGGACGCGTGCCCCTGCAGGGCTGGCTGAGCGGCGAGGCTGCGGCTACGCTGTTTGCGCGCGCCGGCCAGGATCTGCCGGCGCTGCGGCGCCAGGCCCGTCGCGCCGATTTCCGCCCCGTGGCACTGGGTGACGCTCGTTTCTCGACCGACCTTCCGGTCCGGACCAGCAGGATCGAGAGCCGGAATTTCCTCGCGCGTCTTCCCGGCTCCGAGCGGCCGGACGAAGTGGTGATGTATGGCGCGCATTGGGACGCCTATGGCCGTGCGGCGGACGGCACGATCAGGCCCGGCGCCAACGACGACGCACTCGGCGTCGCCGGCCTGCTGGAGATCGCCCGTGCGTTCAAGGCTGCGCCCGCGCCCCGGCGCTCGGTCGTGTTCGGCGTGTGGACCGCCGAGGAGCGCGGCCTGCTTGGCTCCGAGGCCTATGCTGCGAGGCCCGTCTATCCGGCCGCAAAGACCGTCGCCAACATCACCCTAGACATTCTTCAAACGGCAGGACCGGCACGCGATGTGATGCTGGTGGGGCAGGGGCAGAACGAGCTCGAGCAGGATCTTGCCGCCGCTGCCCGCGTGCAGGGTCGCACGGTCACGCCCGAGGCGCTGCCGGAGCGCGGCCTTTTCTATCGCGCCGACCATTTCTCGCTGGCCAAGCGCGGTGTACCGACCTTGCTGTTCATGGCGATCAGCGGCGCGCCCGACCTGGTGCAGGGGGGCCGACCCGCCGGCGACGCATGGCTGAAAAGCTATATGGTCTGTTACCATCAGGCATGCGACGCATGGCGGGCGGATTGGGATCTGCGGGGCGCGGCCGCCGACGTGACGCTTGCCTACCAGGTCGGTCGCGGCCTCGCGATTTCCGCACGCTGGCCGCGCTGGAATGCGGGTTCCGAGTTCCAGGCGGTGCGGCGCGAAAGCCAGGCAGCGCGCTGAAGCTCAGGACGGGCGGCGCAGGATCCAGGCGGCACAGCCTGCGAGCACCGCTGCCACGCCAAGCGCGACCAGCGGCTGTGGCCGCACCGCCCAGCAGAACAGCGCGAAGCCGATCGCCATGCCCGCGCACGAGGCAAGCTTGGCATGCCGCGGCACCGCCCCGCGTTCGCGCCACGCCACCAGCGCAGGGCCAAAGCGCGGGTGACGCAGCAACCATAGCTCCAGTCGCGGCGAGGACCGCGCAAAGCAGGGTAGGGCGAGGATCAGGAAATCGGTGGTCGGCAGCAAGGGCACGAAGACGCCGACAAAGCCGATCGCGACCAGCACCAGCCCCAGACCCAGCCAGGCGAGCCGCGCGGTGCGGCCCTGCCGCAGCAGGGCAGCCCGCGCCGCGGGATCGGGCTCAGCCACGACCGGCCGCGGCGTTGCCGTTGCTGCGCCCCTTGCGGCCGTCTCTGTTCCGCGCCCCTGACACGCCGTTCTACTATCGCGAACGGCTCGCAAGGGGAAGCGCCGCCCCGTTGGGGCAGCGCCGGTTATTCGCGGGTTAGAACTCGAACGCGGCGCTGAACCGGAACGAGCGGCCCAGGATCGGCCGTGCCAGGATAGCACCGGTGCCCTGGCCGCCGATGATGCGCGGGTTGCCCTCAGTCAGACCGATCTCGTCGGTCAGGTTGTTGCCCGTCACTTGCAGCCGGATGCGCTGTGCCACTTCGACCGACACGCCGGCGTCGAGCTGGTAGAAGTGCGGCAGCACCTGCTGGTTCTCCGGATCGGAGAAGCGGTCGCCGGTGTACTGCAGCGTCGCGAAAACAGACGGGCGCAGACTGCCGACATCGACGTCGATTGCCGGCGTCACCCGCCACATCCACTTGGGCTGGCGCTGCACGCGGTTGCCGGTGTTGTCGATCGTGCCGTTGCTGGTGAAGAAGTCGCGATAGGTCGCGTCGAGATAGGTGCCGGCTGCGGTAATGCTGAACCATGGTGCTGGCCGCAGCGCACCTTCCAGCTCCACGCCGGTCGCCTTGGCCCCGCCGTTCGAGGCGAGCGGCACATTGTCGATCAGGGTGGTGGTGGCCAGCCCCTCGAACTTGTTGTGGAAGACCGTCGCATAGAGGTTGGCGATCCCGGTCGAGATCTTCACGCCGCCCTCGTACGTGTCGACCTCCGCCGTCGCGGCCAGGCCGCTGCCGCTGTCGATGTCCGCGTCCGATGCCTCCCGCAGATTGTCGAATTGCGGAAAGCTGTTGCCGCGGCTGTAGCGGGCGAACACGCCGATCT
Organism: Sphingomonas sp. PL-96; assembly: GCF_020707215.1. Classification (GTDB taxonomy): domain Bacteria; phylum Pseudomonadota; class Alphaproteobacteria; order Sphingomonadales; family Sphingomonadaceae; genus Sphingomonas. The sequence continues at coordinate 32,240 of NZ_JAJFET010000015.1, read as the reverse complement.
GGTCGGTGAAGTCGTAATTGGCGCCCGCCGTCCACGACCAGGCGTCGTCGCGATAGCGGATCGGGCGCGGGTCGCCGAGCACCGTGACCGAATCGTCGTAGAGGGTCAGCGGATTGCCATCCAGGTCGATATTTCCACCGGCCGCGGGCGTGCGGATCACCGCGTCCACCAGGTGGCGCTGCCAGCGAATGCCGCCGTCGATCCGCAGCTGCGAGGTCAGCTGCAGCTCGTCGACCGCGTAAAAGGCATAGTCCTGCCCTTCGTAGTTCGCCTGGACCTGGAAGCCCGGGCCGCTGGTGAACCCGTCGAGCGTCGCCGCCCGACCACCGTCCAGGACCATGTCCAGGCGGCGGGCATTGGGTTCGGCCGAGAGCAGCACCTCATTGCCGAGGGCCCAGACGTCGCGCGAGCTATAGCTGGTGTAGAAGAAGCCGCCGGTCAGCTTGTTCGTGCCGGCCGACCATTCGAACGCCGTGTCGGATACGAAGGACGAGATCTTCTTGCGCACTTCCCAGATGCCGGCGCGCAGCACACGCGCATCGGCACCGCCCTCGACCGCGCCGCCGGCGGTCGCATAGCTGAGCGAGCTCACCGTCGACCCTGCGCCGCCCAGCGTCACCGCCATGGCGGATGCCGCCACCGGCGCTTCTACCGGTACCAGCCCCAGCGTATCGGCATTGCCGCCCAGATAGCTGGTCCGCTCGCGGACGCGCAGTCCCTCGGCCAGTTCATAGTCGAAGTTGATGCCGGTGTTGATGACCTTTGCCCCGCGCCCCTGAGCGAGGTCGAGCGTGCGGCCGACGACATTGGTGGTGACCCGCGTGTCCGGCCCCATCAGCGTGCCGGTGCCGGCGTCGAACCCCGGATAGGCTTGAATGTCGCCGTCGCTGTCCGATACGATCGGGATCGGAAGCAGCCAGGCGCCATGATCGTTCAGATAGCGGGCATAGACCTCCACCGAACCTTTGCCCGCGAAGTCGTGGTGGATGTTGGCAGTGATCTGCCCACCCTTTTCAGCGCGGAAGCCGGGATCGCGCAGGCCGTTGCCACGCGCATAATAGCCGCCGATCATGAAGCCGGTGTCCTCGGCCAGCGGACCCGAGACCCAGGCATCGCCCCGGACCTCGTCATAATCGGTGTAGGACAGCTTCGCGAGCCCGTGAAACTCGCTGCCGCCGATCCGCGGCACCACGTTGACCGTCAGGCCGGGCTGGCCGAGCGAGAACAGCGAGCCCGTGCCGCCGCGCACCGCCTCGATCCGCTGCACCGTCTCGTCGAGCCGGATCAGCTGCGAGTTTTCCAGGAACGACAGGGTAGGGGGCGCAAAGATCGGCGCGCCGGCATATTGGAAGGTGACGAACTGCGCGTCACCACCCGACGGGTAGCCGCGCACAAAGATGTTGGCGCCGTTCTGGCCGCCCGAGCTTTCCGACATCACGCCGGGCACCGCGCGCAGCACGTCGGCGGTGCTGTTGGGCGCCGCGCGCTCAATCGCGTCATTGGAGAGCGCCGTTACGGCAAAGGCCGCGTCCTGGCGCCTGGTGCCGCCGCCCGCGGTGCCGACCACGATGATTTCCTCGCCACGCGGTTGGCTGGTGTCGACCAGGCCTTCGTCCGGCTCGGCGCGTTGCGCGCTGTCGGCGGCCTGGGCCGCATCGGTTTCGGTCTGGGCAAAAGCGGGATGGCTGGCCAGCAGCGCGCCTGCGGCAACACCGCGCAGCAGTTGACGGGTAGACGTGGAAAGCATCTTCTCTCCCCTCACCATGGTTCGGCCGGCTCTTGTGGCTCGGCTCGAAGATCGGGCTCCGAAGGCCCGAGAAGCGCTATAATGGATTGCGAGAAGACCCGCGATAGGTGCAAGTTACGACGGCGATCCACTGCTGCTTTTTTGCCACAGACGGGGAGGGCAGGGGGGTGCGCTGCCGCGGCAGCAGGAGGAGCGCGTGCCGCTTGTCGCAGCACGCTTCCCCCGGCATCTGGACGCACAAGGCACGTCGTACGGACGATGCGCGGAAGAAGGGACCGGAAATGAAGCTTGCGCGTTCGCTGATCGGCAGCCTGCTTGCGGTATCGGCGCTGGTCGCCAGCCCGCTGGCCGCACAGCACCGGTCGCCCGCCGATCTTTATGGTGCATTGTTCAGCGCGGTGCAGACCGGTCGCATCTTCCCCGACGGCAAGACCTTTGTCGATGCCGTGCCCAAGCGCGCGCCCGAGGCGATCCTGGCCGACTATCGCCGCGTAGCACCCGCGACGCCGGAGGCGCTGCGGGCGTTCGTGCTGGCGAACTTCACCGTGCCGGGCGTCAACGACCGTGGCGTCGCGGATCTGCGCCGCCACATCCGCACTCTCTGGCCGACCCTGGTGCGCCAGCCCGAGCCGGTCGCCGCAGGCAGCTCCGCACTGCCGATGCAGGCGCCCTATGTGGTGCCGGGCGGGCGCTTCCGCGAGATCTACTACTGGGACAGCTATTTCACGATGCTGGGCCTGACGGTCGACGGGCAGCAGCCGCTGGTCGAATCCATGCTCGCCGACTTCACTGACACGATCGAGCGTTACGGCCACATCCCCAACGGCATGCGGACCTATTATCTCGGCCGCTCGCAGCCGCCCTTCTTCGCGCTGATGCTGGACCTGTCAAAGGACAGCGACCCGGCCCTTGCCGCGCGCCGGCTCGCCGCGCTCAGGCGCGAGCATGGCTACTGGATGCAGGGCGCAACCTGCCTCGACGCGAGCGGCGCCTGTGCGCGGGTGGTGCGCATGCCCGACGGCACGCTGCTCAATCGCTATTGGGATGATCGTCCGCTGCCGCGCGACGAATCCTATGCCGAGGACGTGGCGACCGCGAAGGAGGATCCCGCTCGCCCGGCCGAAACCCTGTACCGCCACCTGAGGGCCGGGGCGGAGAGTGGATGGGACTATAGCAGCCGGTGGCTTGCCGATCCCCGCAAGCTCGCCTCCGTTCGCACCACCGACATCGTGCCGGTCGACCTCAACAGCCTGATGCTGATCCTGGAGGAGTCGATCGCGCGGCGCTGCACTGCTGCCGGCGACCAGGGCTGCGCGACGCAGTTCACGAAGCTCGCCACCCAGCGCCGGGCAGCGCTCGATCGCTATTTCTGGGTGGCCAGGGAGGGCCGCTACGCTGACTGGGATCGCGTTTCCCGCACCCCCACGCCGCGCGTGTCGGCGGCAATGCTCTATCCGCTGTTCGCCGGCGCCGCCTCGCCAAAGCAGGCCGCGGCGGTTGCCGCGACCGTGCGCCGGACGCTGCTCGCGACCGGGGGACTGCGCACGACGCCGCTGCGCACCGGCCAGCAATGGGATTCGCCCAATGGCTGGGCGCCGTTGCAATGGATCGCGATCGCGGGCCTGGAGCGCACGGGCCAACCCGACCTTGCGCGAGAGATCGCGCGGCGCTGGATCGACACCGTTGCGACCGCCTATGCCGAGACCGGCAAGATGCTCGAGAAATATGATGTCGAGGAACGCAAGCCCGGCGGCGGCGGCGAATATCCGACCCAGGACGGCTTTGGCTGGACCAATGGCGTGGCAAGCGCGGTCCTAGAGCGCTACCCGGATATCGCGAGCGCGCACCCGGGGCCAGTTGATCGCTGATCCGTAAAAAGCTCGGCGTTTTTTTACATAATCTAGGCTATCGATCTGACGCTGCCGCTCTGTTACGGCCCGTGTCTCGCAAAACGCCAAGGCGAGTTCGGCCGTACATAGGTTGCTGACAGCGTTGCGATATCGGCGGCCCGGACCGTGGCGGGGTCGCCGCGCAGGCAAATGGCGTAGCGTGTCAGCAGTCGCGGCCGGACGGCCACCACGGCATAGCCATGCTCGATCGTCCATCCCCAAGCATCGCTCGGCATGGGCAGATAGCTGCTCCGGGCGATGCGGCGAGCCATACCCATAAGATCCAGGTCTGGATCGAACGCAAATACTTCCTGATGCGGCGCGTCGACATCATCGGCCATGCAGACGCTGTCGCGTGTCAGAGTAACGGCAATCGAAGCTACCATGGTCACGTTCTCCACGCAGGCTGGCTGAGGTCTTCAGCCCCGCACCTCACGCACCAGTTCCAAGCGATCGAGCCGCTTCACCAGCACCGCCGCCCGTGCCTCCCCCAGCAGCGCCGGTGCCGCACCTGGCCAAAGGTCGAGTGCGCGAGTGACCGCCGTCTTCACCTCGCGCGCGATCCAGCGCGGGTCGAGTTGCAGGAAACGCGCAACCCGCTCGAACCGGCGCAGGTTTACCGCCTCGAACTGGTGCGTCTGCACGAAGCGCAGCGCCAGCGTATCGCCGGGCACGAAGAAGATCGTCGGCACGATGTCATAGGCCGGCGACAGTCGCACCTGGCCCGGTGCGGGAAAGCGGAAGGACCAGTTCTTCAGGTGATTGTCGCCGTTGCCCAGCAGGACGTCGGCCACGACCCGCCGCACCGCTTCTGCAATGTCGGCGCGGCGATCGGTGCTGAAGCGGCTCACCATGTTGAGCACCGTCTCGGTGGTCGCCATGGTGTACTTGCGGTCGCCGATCGCGCCCAGGATCTGTGCGGCGTCCTCGATGTGCACGCGCTCTCCCTCGGCGGTGCGATCGAAGCGGTCCACCACCAGCACCTGCTCGCCATCCGCCAGCAGCGCGTCCGGCACGCCCTCCACCGCCTCGCGCGCAACCAGGCGGCAGGGCGCAGTATCGACCCCGATCATTCGTGCGAGCTGCAGCGCGCCATGTTCCGCCTCGGGAAGCGCGGGAAAGCGCTCGCTTCCTACTTTGAGGATGCAGCGCCCGGTCGCATCCCGCCCTGGTACGGTCAGCCGCTCTCCATCCGGATTGGCGCTGAACTTCAGCTGGATTCCGGCAAGCGAGAATTTGACGACGCCGTCAGGCCGCACCGCGCGAAAGCCCACCACCGATCCCAGGTCGAGCGGTCCGGCTGAGGCAGGCGCCTGCGTCTCCGGCACCACCAGCACCGCTCCCGGCAGGTCCGCGCCCAACCGCGTCAGCACGTCGAACTGGTCGTGATCGCCCGGCCCCATTTCGCTCAGCACCAGCGTGCGCAGCGCGCCCTCGGGCAGCAGCCCTGCGAACCACGGCGGCAGCGTGCCGTGCAACCCGATCTTGTCGGCTCGCGATGCGAGGCGATCGCGCGTGCCCGCATCCGCAGTCGGGTCATACCAGCCCAGGCTCAGCAGCGGTCGCGCCGGGTCGCGCAGATAGGCCTCGGCGACGGTGAAGCTGACCGCACCGTCGCCGTCGCGCACCAGCGTGCCGACGCGCACCGCACCACGCACCCTGTCGAGCAGATGGACACCCAGGATTGCCGGCGTGGCCATCAGCCCTCATCCTCCAGATCGACGAACAATTCGTCGAACGCCGAGCCGGCGGGCTGCCGCGCTTCCGGCGCTTCGCCGTCGATCCCGGCGCGAACGGCTGCGGCCTGAGCGCGGGGCACCAATACCGGTACCACGTCCAGCGCATCGCACATCTCCGCCAGCAGCGTCAGGCGATCACGTCCCCAGCGGCTTCCCAGCAGGTCGCGCTCGAGTTCCGAAATGCGCGCACGATCCCGACCCAGGCGCTGCGCGATTGCAGGCTGGCTCAGGCCACGCCGGATGCGAAAGCCCCGCAGCTGCTCTCCCAGCGTCGTGAAGATGGTATCGTCCATGCGTTATTCCGCTCTGTAACCTCGCGAATAGCGGAATAACGCTACACGTCACCCGCTTATGCGACAAGGCGGTCCCAGCAGCCGGTAGCAAATGCGGCAAAGACGTGCCTTGCACCAGCTCCTGACACCGCTTACCAAAGCGCCACGCCCGCAAAGAGGCGAAGAGGAGGATGCGTGCCGGAGCCGACCGCGCCAGCTTGCGAAACCTGCGTCCCGACTGCCGGGTCATCCCGCAGTCGGGTCTTCGTTGCAGCTCCCGTCCCCGCCCCCTACGCTTGTGCTGCGCACCGCACGGCCTGAGATCCCAAGAGGAGCCACCATGTTCGAACGCACTTATTACGCCACCCATCCCGACATGATGGAGTGCGTCTCCAACGAGGAATTGCGCGACCGCTACCTGATCCAGGGGCTGTTCCGGGAAGGCGAGTGCGTGCTCAACTACACTCACGCCGACCGCTTTGTGATCGGCGGCGTGGCCCCGGGGGCCGAGCCGGTGAAGCTTCCCGACCAGATTGAGCCTGCGTCCGCCGCCGGCCACCCGTTCCTGGAGCGCCGCGAGCTCGCGATCGTCAACATCGGCAAGTCCGAGGGCACCGTCACGGTCGACGGCGAGAGCTTCACGCTCGCCAACAAGGACTGCCTCTATGTCACCATGGGGGCGAAGGAAGTCGTGTTCGCTGGTGAGGGCGCGCGCTATTATCTGGCCTCCTGCCCAGCCCACAAGGCGTTCCAGACCCGCAAGCTCGGCATCTCCGACGCGAAGGCGCTCGACCGTGGCAGCCTGGAGGAATCCAACGAGCGCACCATTTACCAGCTCGTCATCCCCGGCGTCTGCGACAGCGCGCAGCTGGTGATGGGCCTGACGGTGCTCAAGCCCGGCAGCGTGTGGAACACCATGCCCCCGCACATCCACGAGCGGCGCAGCGAGATCTATTGCTATTTCGAACTCGACAACCCCGACACCGACCGCGTGATGCACTTCATGGGCGAGGGCGAGGCGATGCGCCACATCGTCATGGCGAACGAGGAAGTCGTGATCTCGCCGCCCTGGTCGATCCACATGGGTGCCGGCACCAAGGCCTATGCCTTCATCTGGGCGATGGCCGGCGAGAACCAGGACTATACCGACATGAACGTGCTGGACATCTGCCAGCTGGCGTAACCGACGCCACGCCCCTCCCTGCACGGGAGGGGTCGGGGGTGGGTACCGAGCCGCAGGCTCGGGCTGCTCCCATCGGCCGAAGAGCGCCGCCTCGCGTCGCAACCCACCCCCAGCCCCGCCCTTCCAGGGAGGGGAGGAGTCGATCATGACCAACCCCTTCGATCTCACGGGCCGCGTGGCCGTCGTCACCGGTGCCAACACCGGCATCGGCCAGGCGATCGCCCTCGCCCTTGCCGCCGCCGGCGCCGACATCGCCGCGGTCGGCCGCACGCCGGCCGAGGACACCGTCGCCAAGGCGCGCGCGCTCGGCCGTCGGGCGGAGATCGTTTCCGCCGATCTCTCCACCATCGAGCCGGTCGGCCGCGTGGTCGAGGAGACGGTGGCAAAGCTCGGCGGCCTCGACATTCTGGTCAACAACGCCGGCATCATCCGCCGCGCCGACGCGGTCGACTTCACCGAAGCGGATTGGGACGCGGTGGTCGATACCAACCTCAAGTCGGTATTCTTCCTCTGCCAGGCCGCCGGTCGCCACATGATCGCAAATGGCGGCGGCAAGATCATCAACATCGCTTCGATGCTGACCTTCCAGGGTGGCATCCGCGTACCGAGCTACACCGCGTCCAAGTCTGGCATCGGCGGCCTCACCAAGCTGCTCGCCAATGAATGGGCGACCAAAGGCGTCAACGTGAACGCGATCGCCCCCGGCTATATCGCCACCAACAACACCGCGGCACTGCAGGCCGACGAAGTTCGCAACAAGTCGATCGTCGACCGCATCCCCGCGGGCCGCTGGGGCGACCCGTCGGACCTCGGCGGCGCGGCCGTGTTCCTCGCGAGCCGGGCGGCGGATTATGTCCAGGGCCATATCCTGGCGGTTGACGGCGGGTGGCTGGCGCGCTGACGGCGTACTGCCACACCGTTCGTCTCGAATAGCCGTCGAGCTTGTCGAGGCGGCGTATCGAGGGATACGCGATAACGGCTTTCTCGATACGGGCTCTCGACTTCGCTCGATCCCCACTCGAAACAAAACGGAGACAGGGGAATGGGTCGTTTCGTAGCGTTCGGCGAGATCATGCTGCGGATGTCGCCGCCGGGGCGCGAGCTGCTGTTGCAGACGCCGCGGCTCGACGTGTGGGTGGCGGGTGCCGAGGCGAACGTCGTCACCCAGCTCGCCCGGCTCGATCACGACACCGCGATCGTCAGCGCGGTGCCGGCGAACGGCCTGGGCGACGCGGCGGTGACTGCGCTGCGCGGCCACGGCGTGGACACCCGGAGCATCCGCCGACTGCCGGGCCGCATGGGTTTCTACTTCGCGACTACCGGCGCCGGCTTCCGCCCGACCGACGTGCTGTATGACCGCGCCCATTCCGCCTTTGCCGACGCACCCGCCGATGCCTGGGACTGGGACACGTTGCTCGCCGGTGCCGATCGCTTCCACCTGTCGGGCATTACCCCGGCGCTTGGGCCGAACGGCACCGCCGCAGCGATCGCCGCGGTCGAGGCGGCGAGCCGGCTTGGCGTGCCGGTCTCGTTCGACGGAAATTATCGCGCGCGGCTGTGGGAGGCGTGGGACAGCGATCCGCGCGCCACGCTGACGACGTTGATCTCCCATGCCGACGTGCTGTTCGGCAACCATCGCGACGTGTCACTGCTGCTCGGCGAAACCTTTGGCGGCGGAGGCCCCAACCGGCGGCGCGAGGCGGCGGAGGCGGCGTTCGCGCACTTTCCGCGGCTTCAGGTCATCGCCTCGACTGCGCGCCATGCCGATGATGCCGACCGCAACCGCGTGTCGGCGCGCATCGACACGCGTGAGCGCGGGCATCAGACCGAGGAGGCGGTGATCACCGGCATCATCGACCGCATTGGCGCGGGCGATGCCTTTGCCAGCGGCATCCTGCACGGGCTGCGCCGCGGCCTGGATCTGGAGACGGTCGCACGCACCGGCCTCGCGCTGACCACGCTCAAGCATTCGCTGCCGGGCGACGCCAGCCTGTTTGCTCAGGGAGATATCGATGGCTTCTTCGAAGGCGGGTTCGACGTCCGGCGTTAGCCGGCGGTCGGTGGTTGCCGGCGGGCTTGCGCTCGCCGCCAGTGCGCCGGCCTTTGCCGCCGCCCCGGCCGGCACCGTGCGCGCGCCTGCCGGCGACTTCGTCGGCACGCGTGAGGGCGGCGTCCACGCCTTTCGCGGCATCCGCTACGGCCGCGCCGAGCGGTTTCGCGCGGCCGTGCCCGTCACCCAGCCCGGCACCCGCGTTCCCGCGCAGCGCTTCGGCCCGATCTGCCCGCAAAAGGCTGAAGGGGACGAGCCCCGATCCGAGGATTGCCTGTTCCTCAACATCTGGACCGCAGAGCCGCGCGCCGCCGCCAGAAAGCCGGTGATGCTCTACATCCATGGTGGCGCCTATTCGAACGGCAGCGTCACCGATCCCATGAACGACGGCCAGCGCCTGGCCGCGCGCGGGGACGTGGTGGTGGTGACCGTCAACCACCGGCTGAACGCGTTCGGCTATCTCTATCTCGCGCGGCTCGACCCGCGCTTTGCCGACAGCGGCAATCTGGGGCAGCTCGACCTGATCCTTGCTCTGCAGTGGGTGCGTGACAACATCGCTGCGTTCGGGGGCGATCCGAACTGCGTGATGGTGTTCGGCCAGTCGGGCGGCGGCGCCAAGATCGCTACCATGATGGCGATGCCCGCGGCCAAGGGCCTGTTCCACCGTGCGGCGACCATGAGCGGCCAGCAGGTCACGGCATCGGGCCCGCTCAACGCCACCGCGCGCGCGCGCGCCTATCTCCAGCGCCTGGGTGTCACCGACAGCAACCTCGAACCGCTGCTGACGATGCCCACCGAACGGCTCGTCGACGCGCTCGACGCGACCGATCCGATCCTGGGCGGCGGGGTCTATTTCGGCCCCGTGCTCGACATGAAGTGGCTCACCCGCCACCCCTTCTGGCCCGACGCGCATCCCCAGGGCCTCGCCATTCCCATGTTGCTCGGCAACACCCACGACGAGACGCGCGCCTTTCTCAGCCCCGACAGCCCAAGGGTTCAGGGCCTAACCTGGGACAATGTCGCGGATCGCATCGCGCCTGAGCTGCGCATCGACATCCTCCCTGAATGGGTGGTCGCGCAATATCGCCAACGCTTTCCCGACTGGACGCCCACCCAGGTCTTCTACGACGCCACCACCTGCGGGCGCAGCTGGCGCGGGCAGGTGATCGAGGCGGAGGAGCGCGCCAAGGCGGGAGCGCCGGGCTGGGTCTATCAGGTCGACTTCGGCTCGCGCACCGATCCGCGTCGGGGCGCCTTCCACACCATGGACATTCCGCTGGTGTTCGGCACGCTGGACGCGGCCGGATCGCAGACCGGCACTGCCGCGGATGCACGGGCTGCCTCGGCCGCGATGCAGGAGAGCTTCGTCGCCTTCACCAAGACCGGCGATCCGAATCACCATGGCCTGCCGAACTGGCCGCGCTACGAACTGGCCGGGCGCACCACCATGATCTTCGACGTGCGCAGTCGCGTCGAGGACGACCCCCGCCGCTGGCAGCGCGAGTTGTTCGCACGCGTCCCCTATATTCAGCCCGGCACCTGATTTCTTGTTGATCGAACCGGTTGTTGACAGCGTTCGCGATCGGCCGCATGTTTCTGACACCGGTTACTTAAAACAAAACAGAGCCGGCTGACGAAGCCCGCAAGGCGCGTCGGATCGAGAGGATGTCGGACCCGCGAGCGCTGCTGCTCGCCCTCCCGATCCCCGTGCGCCGTGCAGCGCGTCAGAAATCGTCGCCGTGCGCATGCGCCGGCCATGAGGGGAGAGATTTCGCATGACCATGTCCCGTCATCCGTGCCGCGGATCACTGCGGCTCGCTGGCGCCTCGTTCGGCGCGATGGCCGTTGCGCTGCTGATGCCGGCCGCCGCCCTGGCGCAGGCGGCCGAGGTTCCGGAAGCCGTCACGCCCGGCGATCCCACGCAGCAGGACCCGTCGCCCGCGCAGACCGCGATCGTGCCGGCCGAGAACAACGCCGCTGCCGATCCTTCCGCACAGGTCGTGCCGCAGGAGGAAACTGCTGCCGGCGACATCGTCGTCACGGGCTTTCGCCAGTCGCTGGGCGCTGCGATCGCGCTGAAGCGCAACACCGTGTCCTCGGTCGACGCGATCGTCGCGGAGGACATCGCCAAGTTCCCCGACCAGAACCTCGCCGAATCGCTGCAGCGCATCCCCGGCATTTCGATCCAGCGCGACGCCGGCGAGGGCCGCGCGATCACCGTGCGCGGGCTTGGCGCGCAGTTCACCCGCGTGCGCGTGAACGGGCTCGAGACGGTCGCCACTTCGACCGACGGCGCCAGCTCCAACCGCGACCGCGCGTTCGACTTCAACGTGTTCGCGTCCGAACTGTTCAACTCGATCGTGGTGCACAAGACTGCCGAGGCGTCGCTTGACGAAGGCTCGCTGGGCGCCGTGGTCGACCTCAACACCGGCAATCCGCTGGCCGGCAAATACGGCCTCACCTTTGTCGCTTCGGGCCAGGCCTCGTACAACGACCTGTCGGAGAACTGGGGTCCACGCCTCGCCGGCCTGCTGTCGTACAAGAACCCGGATGGCACCTTTGGTGTCGCGCTGTCGGCGGCGTACCAGAACACCAACAACTTCGAGCTCGGCAACAACACCGTGCGCTGGGCGCAGGGCGTGTTCGACTCGGTCGACGGCACTCCCTGCTTCACGCAGCCGAACCGCGGCGGCACCTATGTGGGCACGGCCGGCGGCGTCTGCGATCAGGTCGGGCTCGCCTTCCACCCGCGTATCCCGCGCTATGGCTCGGTGCGCCACGACCGCGAGCGCCTGGGCATCACCGGCAGCGTGCAGTGGGCGCCGACCGAGTCCACCAAGGTCTCGCTCGACGCGCTCTACTCGCGCTTCAAGGAAACGCGCGAGGAGAAGTGGGGCGAGGTGCTGCTGCGCTCCAACGAGCGGCAGATGAACGTCAGTGATTATACGATCGACGACAACAACAACCTGATTTCCGCCACCATCGACGACGCCTGGGTGCGCACCGAACATTATCTGCGCCAATCCCAGACCGAATTCTACCAGATCGGCGGCAGCTGGGATCAGGACGTTTCCGAGAACTTCCGCTTCACCGTGCTGGGCGGCTATTCCAGGTCGAACGCGACCATCCCGGTCGAGACCACCTTCGTGTTCGACGATCGCGATGCGCAGGGCTTCAGCTACGACTATAGCGACATGAAGCGCCCGGTGATCAGCTTCGGCACCAGCGTCACCGATCCGGCGAACTTCCAGCTGGCCGAGATCCGCGACCGCCCGTCCAAGACCGTCAACGATTTCCGCACCGCCCAACTGCGCACCGAATGGGACGTGACTGAGGGGCTGAAGATCAAGTCGGGCGCCATGTACCGCCGCTTCTCGTTCGACACTCAGGGGTTCTCGCGCGACGCGGTGGTCTGTCCCACCGCGGGCGGCACGGACGCGGTGCTCGGCACCATCACCTGCACCGCCAGCAGCAACATCGGCCCGACGGGCGTCTATGGCTTCCCCGCCGGCAATCTGGGGGAGATCTTCACGCTGGGTAGCGCGGGCCAGCCCGGCGGCACCACCACCGAGTTCCTGATCCCGAACATCGACGCGGCGGCGGACTTCACCGGCCTCTACGGCCGTACCGCCAGCGTCCTGGTCGGCGACACCCGCAGCGTGACCGAGGAGGTGACCGGCGGCTATGTCGAGTTCGACGTGGAGGGCGACCTGCTCGGCCTGCGCTACGCCGCCAACGCCGGCATGCGCTATGCACACACTGCGCAGAAATCGACCGGTCTGACCTCGGCATCGGCCGGGGGTGTCACCACCAACACCGAGGTGACCGTCGAGCGCAGCTATGACGACTGGCTGCCCGCGGTGAACGTCGCGCTGTTCCCGACAGAGGACATCGTCCTGCGCGGCGCCATTTCCAAGGTGATCACGCGTCCGTCGCTCGGAAGCCTGACCCCCGGCGGCTCGGTCGACGGGTTCAACTATCGCGTCAACTTCGGCAATCCGCAGCTCGATCCGTTCCGCGCGACCTCGTTCGACGTCTCGGCCGAATGGTATTTCGCACCGCAGTCGCTGTTCTCGGTCGCGCTGTTCAAGAAGAACATCGCCAGCTTCCCGGTTTCCGGCACCCGCAGCGGCACCTATGCCTCGACCGGCCTGCCGCTGGGCGTCATTCCGGCTAGCTCGCCGGCCGCGCAGAACCCGGAAGGGCAGCTGTGGCAGATCAGCGGCCCGGTGAACGGCGAGGGCGCGTCGCTGAAAGGCATGGAGATCGCGCTGCAGGCGAGCTTCACCTTCCTGCCGGGCTTCCTCAAGAACGTCGGCTTCCTTGCCAACGCCACCTTTGTCGATTCGAGCGCGAGTTATTCGCAGGGCGGACCAGCAACGACGATCGTGCTGCCTGGCGGCACGCTGGGCGCGCTGCCGAATACCACGCGCGACGCCACCCTCTATGGCCTGTCGAAGCGCGCCTACAACGGCACGCTCTATTATGAGGACAAGAAGTTCTCGGCACGCGCCTCGGTCAGCTACCGCAGCCCGTACATCGACGGTGCGTCTGCCACCGGCAATCTGTTCGAGGGCTATGACGAGACCGTCAATGTCGACGCCTCGATCCGCTACAAGATCACGCCAAGCTTCGAACTCTCGCTGGAGGGGACCAACCTCACCGACGAGTATCGCGACCGCTGGACCGACATCGACGCACAGCGCAACTATGAGTCCAACCACTTCGGGCGGACCTTCATGCTGGGCGGTCGCTTCAAGATGTAGGCCGAACGGGCGCCTCGCCCCCGCCGAATGCGGGGCGCCCTTTTCCCCTGAGGGATGCACGATGATCGATCGCCGACACACGCTTGCGGCGCTGGGATCGGTGGTGGCTACGGCTGCCGCAGGTGCTGCACGAGCCCAGGACCGCGCGCCTCCGCCACGCGGGACCGCGCCCGACCCGACCGAAGTGCTTGAGCTCTGGCCCGCCGGCGCCCCCGGTGCACCGGCAACCCTTCCTGTCGAGCGGATCGAGGAGCGCAGCAAGGATCCCGGCCGCTCGGACCGAGCCGTCACGGGCACTTCCCGCCCCCGCCTGGTCGTGTTCCGCCCCAGAAAGCCGAACGGATCGGCACTGCTGGTCGCGCCCGGCGGTGGCTATGTCCGCGTCGTACTCGACAAGGAGGGCTTCGAAATCGGCCGCTGGCTGGCAGAGCGAGGCTGGACGGTGTTCGTGCTCTTCTACCGCCTGCCGGGCGATGGCTGGGCCGCAGGACCCGACACTGCGTTGCAGGACAGCCAGCGGGCGATGCGGCTGATCCGCTCGCGCGCCACGGCCTATGGCATCCGCGCGGACCGCATCGCTGCAATGGGTTTCTCCGCCGGCGGCCATGTCTGCGGCGATCTCGCCACGCGCTATGATGCGCAGGTCTATGCACCGGTCGACGCGGCCGACCGGTTGAGCGCCCGTCCCGACCTTGCGGCGCCCATCTATGCGGTTCAATCGATGCGCCTGCCGGTTGCCCATGCCGGCTCGCGCACCCAGCTGCTGGGCGGCGCCCCGACACCTTCGCTCGAGGCTGCGCACACCGTCGCCAGCAACGTGCGCGCGACCACCCCGCCCTGTTTCCTGGTCCATGCCGAGGACGACGACGTCGTTCCCGTCGACAACAGCCTGTTGATGCGCGCCGCGCTCAAGCAGGCCGGCGTGTCCGTCGAGACGCATCTGTTTGCCGAAGGTGGGCACGGCTTCGGCCTGCGCGGCGCCGCCGGCAAGCCGGCCGCTGTCTGGCCCGAGCTGTTCGCGCGCTGGGCGCAGAGGCATGGCTTCGGCTGACACGCCGCTTCCCGGCGTTGCAGTTCCGGCAACGGACATCGCTTTCCCCCGAATTCCTGATTGGAGACTCCCTGGTGGCCACCCCGATGCAGCAGAACGTCGAACGCATCGCCGAAACCTTTGTGCAGGCCCGCCGCGCCGGCACGGCCGTCCTCGACTTTCCGGGCACCATTCCGGACGCGCTTGCCGAAGCCTATGCCGTCCAGGATCACGCGCTGGCACTCGACGGCCGACGCGTCTCCGGGTGGAAGGTCGGCAAGATCCACCCGCCGACCGAAGGGGAGAACCGCCTCGCCGGCCCGATCTTTGCCGACCAGATCGTAGTCGCGACCGAAGCACCGGTGGCGATGCCCGTCTTCGCCCGCGGCTTTGCGGCGGCCGAGGCCGAGTTCCTGCTGCGGATCGGCACCGCGCCCGATCCCGCCAAGCGCACCTATTCGATGGAGGAGGCGATCGACCTGCGCGACGCCGTCCATGTCGGCATCGAGATCGCCAGCTCGCCCTTTCCGGGCATCAACGACCATGGCGCCACCGTCACCATCTCCGACTTTGGCAACAACAACGGCCTGGTGATCGGCCCTGCGATCGAGAACTGGCGCACCGCCGGCATCGCCGACTGGCCGGTCGAGCTCACCATCGACGGCGCGCCCATCGGCGCCGCCACCGCCGCTTCCATGCTCGACGGCCCGTTCGGTGCCGCCCGCTTCCTGTTCGAACTGCTCGCGGCCCGCGGCATTGCGCTGCAGCCGGGCGACTGGATCTCGTCAGGGGCGGTCACCGGCGTTCACCAGGTCTCGGTCGGCGCCCGCGTGGACGTCCGCTTCGACAACCGTCTGACCGCCGCCTGCACCATCGTCGCCTGGTGACGGACCTGGGCCGCACCTGGACCGCGGTCCCCGCCGGGGTACAATCTGCCTGAAGGTTTCCGGCCTCTGCCCTGACCTGCCACTGTAAGACGACCGCCACCGGCAACCCAGACGGGGAATGCCCCGCAGTTCCGGCGGCTCGAGGAGAGAGAATGACCATCCCCCCAGTGTCCGTGCTGGCGCTCGCCGTCGCCCTCCTCGCGAGTCCGGCCGCCGCCCAGACCCAGACGCCCGCAGCCCCGGCCGCGCCCGCAGACCAGAGCCTGATCTTCCACGCCACGCTCGACACCGGCTTCACCGCCGAACGCGCGGCGGGCGACCCCGTCCCCAATTTCCGCAGCGGCATGAGCACCGTCGGCGATGGCGCGATCGGCGGCGCTGCCCGCTGGTCGGACGCGGGCTATGTCGCCTGGAAGGCCCCCGCCAACATGCGCGCCGAACGCGGCACCCTCGCCTTCTGGTGGCGCGCCCGCGATCCCTTGAACGACGTGCCCTTCGTGATTTTCCGGACCGGCTTTGCCGACCACACCAGCTGGGACATGGCGTTCCTGCGCATCGACTGGAATGGCCACGGCTTCGACGCCTTTGTCACCGACGCCAACCTCGCGCGGATCCGCGTGTCCTACACCATCCCGCAGATCCCCGATCCCAACGCCTGGCACCACCTCGCCTTTGCCTGGGACGAGACCGTGGGCGTGCGCCTCTATGTCGACGGGCGCGAGGTTGCCGCCAAGCGTCAGGTCGCCGACCTCGATTCCGGCCTCGACCAGTTCGGTCTCGCCGGCCGCGTGATCTCGCCCCACCAGGTGCAGAGCCGCTATAATTTCATGCGCGGGTCCGACGTCGACGACCTGCGCGTCTATGATCGCATGCTCGGTGCCACCGGCGTGAGCGCGCTCGCCGCGAAGCAGGAGCCCGCGGTCCCCCCGGCCGACGATGCCGCTGCCCGCCGCACGGCGTGGCTCCATCGCTATGGCTGGGACCGCGAGACACCGCCCGTCCTCGCCGACGCTGCAACCACCATCCGCAAGGTCGAGTTCGCCGACGCAAAGGACCTGAAGCAATGGATGTGGAAAGGCGTCGACGGCATCCCCGAGACAACCTGGCCCGGCGTCTACAACCGTTCGAAGCTCCCCGGCCGCGACGATTATTTCGAGCTGCCCGACTGGAACGTCTATGTCGAGGGCGGCAAGAGCTATGACCTGGCCGTCCCTGCCGGAGAGCGCTTCAACCGCGTCGCCATCCGCGGCGCCGCCTATGGCACGCTCGCCTATGCGCCCGAGGGCGGCGACTATGCGACCCTCGCCAAACGCCCCCACGGTGCCGTCCGCACCAGCGACAGCTTCGCCACCAAGGCGGGGGGGCGCCTGCGCTTCACCAATGTGATGCAGGAACAGCCGATCCAGGAGATCTGGGCCTATAATGTCGCCGCAGGAGCAGCGCCCAAGGGCCTGTTCAGCCTCGATTATGTCGTCGATGCCAAGGCGTCGTCGCAGCTTCCCGCCCTCGCCGCGCTCAACGCCTATGTAACCGGCCGCTATGCGCCCGACGAGCAGGCCACCGCTGTCGCCATGCCGGCAAGCGGCATCAAGACCGCAGTCGGCGCCGGCAGCTCGGCCGAGAGCGGTGCCGCCGTCCGCCGTCCGGACGCCCGTCCGATCGTCCACCTGCTGGTGCCCTCCAACTTCGGCGACGCCTTTCCCGACAAGCCGCTCGCGCGCGCCTGGGACTATGGCTGGCAGAACCTCCATGCCGGGCTCGACGGCATCGCCATCGACCTGCCGGCGATGAAGCTGAAGGGGGACGCAAAGGGCCTGATCCCGCTCAGCATCGTCGTCCACGATCCGATCTGGCCCGAACGCCAGATGATCGACGTCCAGGTCTCGGTCCGTCCCGGCGAGGCACGCACGCTGTGGCTGGACCTGCGCGACCGCGTCCTCACCAACGACAGCCTCTATCTGACGATCGCGTCCGCAGCCCCCGATTTCACCGCCGACGCGCTCAACGGCGCCAGGCTCCGCCTCGTCTTCAAGGACCGGGCAGAAGCGGCAAAGGAGCATGTCGCCGACCGCTTCAACCAAGTGAAGGACAATTGGGGCTTCCTGGTCGAGGAGCACACCGCCTCCAAGAACGCCGGCCTCTATCGCCGCCTGTTCGCCGACATTTCCGACCTGTTGCGCGTCGATCCCGATCATGCGGAGGCGCGCCGCTATTGGGCGGACATCAACTACCGCCCCGAAAACATGCCGGCCTTCACTCAGCCACAGCCGCCCGCCGGCGTGCCGCTCTGGGCGTTCCGCCAGCTTCAGGACCTGAAGCTCGCCCGCCAGTTCGTGAACTGGTGGATCGACGAGCGCCAGGTGCCCTATGGCGACTTCGGCGGCGGCATCTCCGACGACACGGACCTGACCCAGCAATGGCCGGGCCTCGCGCTGATGGGCGTAGACCCCGACAAGATCAACGCGTCGCTGCGCGCGCTGGACGAGGCTGTCTACAAGAACGGCATGATCGAGAACGGCCTGGGCGTCCTCACCACCGACGAGCTCCACGCCTATGAGGAAGGCCTGAACGCCGACGCCGAACGCCTCTACCTCAACTGGGGCGAGCCGCGGACGGTCGAGCGGATCATGGCGACCACCAAGGCGCTCGGCGGCATCATCACCCGCAACCCAGCGGGGCACCTCCACTTTTCGTCCAACTGGTACGGGGCCCGTAAGGTCTACCGCGAGGGGGCGTTCGAGTGGCAGAAGCCCTACAGCTTCACCGTCCTCCACGGCCCCATCCTGCTCGGCCTCTTCAATGCCAACCCGGCCGCCCGCGGCCTCGTTACCGGCGTGGTAGACGGCTTGATGGCGCACGGCACCCAGGGGCCGGACGGCAGCTGGAGCTATCCCAACGAGGTCAATTGGCGCACCGATGCCACCCGCGTCGGGGACGGCGGCGGCGCCACCACGCCGCTCCAATCCGCCTGGGCCGCGTGGCGCTTCACCGGCGACGCCAAATATCTCCGCCCGATCGAAGCCCGTCTCGCAAAGGCAGGCTTCGCCGCGCTCGCCGAGTTCAACGAAAACGCCTTTCAGGCGCTGCCGATGGGCGGCCAGCTCCTCGAAACCGCCCCGGCCAGGGCCGAGGCTTCATCCGATCCCTTCGCACTCTACGGCGCCTGGGCCGCGACCGGCGACCGCAACTGGCTCGAACGCCTCCATGCGGACGCGATCGCCGACAAGGCGCAGCACATGTATATGTACACGCAAGGCCATTGGTGGTCGGACCGCGTCGACCAACCCAACGAGATCCTCCAGCGCGAGCGCCTGGGCGGCATTGCCCTGCGCCGCAACCAGACCTGGCCCGGCAACACGGTCAGCTGGCGCTTCGACCAGCCCGAGGCCGCGACTGAGGTCGCGATCCTGGTCCCGAACCCAAAGCCGGACAGCTTCCGCGTCATCGCCTACAACACCACCAGCCAGCCCCAGCGCGCGACCATGACGGGGTGGATGGTGACCGCCGGGGCCTGGACGATGAAGGCCGCCACCAGCCAAGACGGCGGCACCACCCTCACCCCCGCCGAAACCCGCCAGCTCACCCTCGAACGCAGCGCCTCCACGGAAGTGACCTTCGCGCCCGGCACCACCACCGTGCTCGACTTCACCCTCGACCAGGCGAGCAGCCCGGTCGAGCAGCGCCCGGACCTTGGCATCGGCAGCGATGACGTGACCATGCAGGGCCGCCGCGTGTCGGTGACGGTCCACAGCCTCGGCTCGCAACCGGTGGCGGGCGGCACGGTGGCGCTGGTCGACAGCACCGGCCGCGAAGTCGCCCGCGCGGCGGTGCCGGCCCTCGCCGCGCCCACCGACCTCGCGCCGAAGACCGCCGCCGTGCGGCTCACCATCCCCGGTGGCGTCGATCCCGCCAGCCTCTCAGTCCGGCTCGCCCTTCCCGCGGACGCCCCGGAGGTGACGCGCCAGAACAACCAGGTCCCGCTCGCCGGGCTCGCCCGGCGATGAAGGCGACGCGGCGCGCCGTGCTCGCCGGGCTCGGCGTCCTTGCCACCCCGGCGCGCGCGCTCGGGGGCCAGGACGACCTCGGCGTGGCGCTGGACGCGGCCGAGAAGGACGGCGACCTCGCGCACCTCGCCGGCTTCGACGCCGGGGCGCTTCCCCCGGGCCAGCGCCTCGACCTGCTGACCGCCCGCGCCGGCCTCGCAATCGACGCACGCCTCACGGCCGCCACCGGCGCACAACGCTTCGCCCTCCTCCTTCAGCAGCGCAGCGGCACCAACGTCACGCCCGCGCACACCCGCCAGCGGCTGATGCGCGAACTCGACCACCTCGCCGCCCGCGCCGACCGCTTGTTCCGCAGCCTCGGCCGTACCCAGGGGTCGGTCGGCAACCGCTACCGCGCCCTCTTCGCCGACCCGCAGTGGAACTATCCCGACAGCGACGCCGGCCGAGACCGGGCCGTCGCCGACATGAACCGCGTGCTCGCCGCCGCCCGCGCGCGCATTCCCGTGCTGTTGGGGTCCGTCCCGCCCTTCTGCCTCGACGTCACCGCCCGCCGCCTCTCGCCCGCCGAGCTCGCCGCCGGCCGTGGCGGCTATCGCGAGCTGCCGACCCCGGGGAAGCCTGGCGCCTATGTCGTCGACCTGAAGGACGTCGCCCGCCGCCCCAGCTGGAGCCTGACCAGCGTCGTTCACCACGAGCTGCTTCCCGGCCATATGGCGCAGATGCCGATGGAGGTGCTTGCCCCTCCCCATCCGTTGCGCCTGCGGTACGCCCCCTCCTTCGGCGAGGCCTGGGGGATGTATGCCGAACAGCTCGCAGCGGCGGACGGCGTCTACCGCAACGACCCGCTCGGCGAGCTAGGCCACATCCACTGGCTGCTGTTCCGTGTCACCCGCGGCCTCGCCGACCTCGGCATCCACCTCGACGGATGGAGCGTCGACCAGGCGCGCGCCCAGCTCTCCGCCTGGCAGGGCGAGCCCGGCTATTTCGCGCCGTTCAAGGTCGATCTCCCCCGCATCGCCCGGGAACCCGCCACCCGCGCGGCAGAGGCCATGGCCTGGCTGGACCTTGCCGACACCGCCGCCCGCGTGGCCCCCGCCGAGCGCGTGCGCTTCCACCAGGCAATGCTCCGCCACGGCCGCATGCGCACCGAAGCCTATGGAGACTGGCGCCACCTCACCTGCCCCCCCACCGTGCTCCCGCGCAGGCGGGAGCCCAGGGTACCACACGCCCATCCGTAGAGCCGCCGCCGGCGGGGGACCGCCTACAGCGCCCGATACCGGAAGTCCCGGAACCGCGCCTCGCCCGTGCCGGCCGAATACAATCCCGGTCGCAGCATCAGGAACCCGCCCCGCACATTATGATGGTAGCCTGACACCTCCATGCCGCGGTCGAAGCGCTTCCACGTCCGCCCGTCGTCGCCGCTCAGGTGGATGGCGACGATATGCTCCTTGTTCGCGACCCTCATCCGCAGCCGCCGGCCATAGGGGTTCGCCGGCCGCCCGCGCTCGATGCCATATTGGTGGGTCACGAACCGCGTCTCGTCGAAGCCCAGCCCGCAATAGAGTCGGTCGTCGTAAAACAGCACCAACCCCGCCGTCCCGCCCGGCGCAATCTCGATCGAGCATTCGAACTGGTACGCCCGGTCGCCCGCGATCAACATCAGCGGAGAAGAATCACTCGGCGCCTTGCCGCTCGCCTTCAGCACCAGCGCGCCATTCTCCACCCGCGCCCGCGCCGGTTCGGTTGGCCCCGGGCGGAAGAAGTTCCACTTTGAGCCGATCTGCAGCGTGCGGAAGTCGTCGGAGAGCGCCTGTCCGTGCGGCAGCGCGGTACCGCCCCCGGGCTTGGCGATCGGCTGCGACAGGTCGCCGCCCTTCATCCGGAACCAGCCATCGGCGGTCCACTCGATCGGGTCGAGCAGCGCCTGGCGGCCCAACGTCCAAAAGCCGTTCTCATAGCCGTGATAGATCGACCACCAGCTCCCGTCCGGCGCCTCCACCAGGCTCGCATGCCCGCGCGACCACCAGCGCTCGGCGACGTCGGTTGTGCGCACCACCGGGTTGGCGGGATCATTCTCCCACGGCCCGTGCAGCGATCGCGATCGTGCTACGATCACCATATGTCCGGTCGGCGGCCCCGCCGTGCCGCCGACGGCAGTGATCTGGTAATACCAGCCCCCGTGCCGCACGATCTTGGGTCCCTCGGGCGAGAAGCCCTCGACGTCCCACTCGTCCGGATAGTGCCAGGGATCATAGACGTGCTCGACCTCGCCCACGGTCGACAGGCCGTCATCGGCCAGGCGGATGCGGTCGCCCCCCGATAGGAACAGCCAGCGCGATCCGTCCTCGGCCACGGCATGGCAGGGGTCGATATGGTCGTGCAGCCCCAGCGACACCGGATCGGACCAGGGCCCGTCGATATGGTCGGCCCAGATGACATGGATGTCGTTCGGCTCGGCCTTCACCGGGATGTAGAGGAAATAGCGGCCCTGGTGCTTTTCCAGGCTCACCGCCCAGACGGCGCCGATGTTGCGGGTCAACGCCGCCTTGCGCGGCTGCCAGTTTACCAGGTCGCGGCTGTGCCAGATCGTCAGCCCAGGATAGCTGTCGAAGCTGGAAAACGTCATGTAGTAATCGCGGCCGTCCTTCAGGATCGCCGGATCCGAACGGTCGCCCGCCAGCACCGGGTTCAGGAACCGCCCATCGCCCAGGTCGCCGATGCGCTGGTTGTCCAGCCCGCGCTTCCACTGCGTCGGCGGGGTCCCCGCACAGCCGCCGGACGCCGCTTGAGCCTGCGCGGGCGTGCCGCCCAGCATCGCCGCTGCGCCGCCGGCAAACGCCGTCCCCAGCGCGTCGCGCCTGCTCAACCCCATCGCCTTCTCCCCGGTCTTTGTCGGTGGGCGCACAGTCTCGCCCGCGCGTAGGGTTCAGATCCGCTCGGCGCGCGCGAGCTTGGGCGACAGCAGGTGGACGCACAGCAGCGCCAGGAAATAGGCGGAGCCCGCCACCGCGAACAGCGGCACATAGCTGCCGATGCTGTCGAGGACGTAGCCCGCATACTTCGCCATCAGCATGCCGCCGATCGCCCCCACCGTGCCGCCGATTCCGACCACCGATCCGACCGCCGCGCGCGGGAACAGGTCGGACGGGAGCGTATAGAGGTTGGCCGAGAACGCCTGGTGTGCCGCGGTCGCGAGACCGATCACGAGCACCGCCACCCACAGATTGTCGATCGACTGGGCAAAGAACACCGGCGTCACCGCGCAGGCGCAAATGAACATCGTCATCTTGCGCGCATAGTTGACGCTCTTGCCCGCGTTCATCAGCCGGCTCGACAGCCAGCCCCCCGCCACGCTGCCCAGGTCCGACAGCAGGTAGACGGCGACCAGCGGCGGCCCGAAGCTCAACAGGTCCAGGTCATAGCGCTGGCCCAGATAGCCCGGCAGCCAGAACAGGAAGAACCACCAGATCGGGTCGATGAAGAACTTACCCAGCGCATAGGCCCAGGTCTCGCGCACGCGGATCAGCCGCTTCCATGCGATCGGCTCGACCGGGTCGGCCGGATCCTGCTCGATCCAGGCCCGCTCCTCGCGCGTGACCTTGGGATGCTCGCTCGGGCGGCGGTACATGGCCAGCCACGCGACCAGCCACACCAGGCTCACCAGGCCCGTGACGACAAAGGCCGCGCGCCAGCCATAGGCAACGGTGATCACCGGCACCACCAGCGGCGTGATGATCGCCCCAACATTGGCGCCGGCGTTGAAGACACCGATCGCCAGCGCCCGCTCGCGTGCCGGGAACCACTCGGTCACCGCCTTGATGCTGGCGGGGAAGTTGCCGGACTCGCCCAGGCCCAGGCCGAACCGCGCGAGCGCGAACTGCGTCACCGAATAGGCGCCGCCATGGGCGATGTGGGCGACCTGCCAGATGACGAAAGCGATGGCATAGCCGAAGCGCGCGCCGATCACGTCCATGATCCGGCCGAAGCCCAGATAGCCGATGGCATAGGCCAGCTGGAAAAAGAAGATGACGTCGGCGAAGTCGGTTTCGCTCCAACCGAGGTCGGCCGACAGCGTCGGCTTGAGCACACCGATCATCTGCCGATCGATGTAGTTGATCACCGTCGCCGTGAAGAGGAGCGCGACGATCCCCCAACGATAGCGACCCGCGCGCGCAACCGCGCCGCCAACCGGATCAGCCCGTCCGTTCTCCATGCTTCGTCTCCGACATGCTCTCCTGTCGGGCGGCGGCTTCTATCGTGCCACTCACCCGCAATTCTCCAAACCGCGCCGCGACGCGCGCGCCGACTGCCACCTGGTGGACGCCGGTCACCGCGCCGGACGAGATCCATTGTCCCGGCTCCAGCGTCCGTCCGCGGGCGCCCAGGCTCTCGACGAGGAACGCGACCGCACCGAACGGACCGTCCAGCATCGTGCGCGCGCTTGCCGTGCCGACGCAATCGCCATCCACCTCGGTCGAGACCGTCCAGTCCTCAAAGGCGCGGCTGCACCAGTCGGGAACCGGTGCGCCGATCACCAGCGCATTGTGATTGCCGAAGTCGCTGATCGTGACCAGCGGCCCGTCGGTGTTGATCCCGGCATAGGGCGAGCTCGCGATCTCGAAGCCGACATGCACCGCATCGACCAGTTCGAGCGCTTCCTCCAACGACAGCCGCGTTGTGCCCGAGACCGGGGCCCGGCCGATCCGCAACAGATACTCCGCCTCGACAGCCGCGAAGCCGCCATCGATCACCGGCAGTGCTGCCGGGCTGTCGCCCGCGATCTGGATCTGGTCGGAAAAGATCGGCCCCGCGAGCCGCGGCACACCCAGTTGCTCCAGAAAAGGCGCGGGGACCCGGCCCACCTTCCATCCGGCGACGACGCCCCCGCGCAGCCCGATCGCATGATCCTGCACCGCATAGGCGCCGGCAAGGGAGGTCGGCGGCGTTCCCGGATAGCTGCTGAGCGGTGTGCCCGCGCGTCGTGCCTCCACAAAGGCCTGCGCGACTGCTGCTTCCCCGCTCATCGACAAACCACCCTTACGCCCACTCGTTTGTTTCGTTTCGCATGGCTATTGGAAACCGGTGTCAGGAGCAAGCCCGGTTTTCGCGCGCCGCCATTCCCCACGCCGCCGTATTCCCCACGCCGCAGCAGTTGTTCAAAGTGTTGCCGGCTAAGCGTTGCGTAAGTTTTCGCGGGCAAATGTCGCTGGCGACAATCCCTCCGGCCGCTATGCAGGGCGCATGAACAAGGCTTCCCAGCCCACCATCAACGATGTCGCGCGCTTGGCCGGTGTCTCCAAGAAGACGGTCAGCCGGGTCATCAACAACAGCGAGCTGCTGAACGGCGATACGCGCAAACGCGTCGAGCAGGTGATCGCCGAGCTCGGTTATACGCCCAACCCGCAGGCACGCGCGCTGGCGCTGCGGCGTAACTTCGTGATCGCGCTGATCCACGACAATCCCAATGCGCAGATGGTGCTGGGCGTCCAGCACGGCCTGTTGGAAGTGCTGCGCGACACCGAGTTCGAACTGCTGGTCCACCCGGTCGATCGCGGCGACCCGGAGATGCTGGGGGAGGTCCGCCGCTTCCTGGAGCGCCAACGCCCCTATGGCGTCATGCTGCTGCCGCCGATCTCAGAGAACGACCAGCTCGCCGGCCTGTGTGCGGAAATCGGCTGCCGCTATGTTCGCATGGGCTCCGCACCGTTCGACGTGCCGCAGCACATGGTCGCATCCAACGACCGCGAGACGGTGCGCCACGCGATCGCGCACCTGATCGAGGCGGGCCACCGCCAGATCTGCGTCATCGCGGGGCCGCGCGGCTTCCGCTCCGCGCTGGAACGTCAGTCGGGCTATGAGGAGGCGATGACGGCTGCGGGCCTGCCGTTCGACCGCACCTGGATCGCACCCGGCGACTATACGTTCGACTCCGGCATCCGCGCGACCGAGCGGCTGCTCGATCTGTCGCCGCGCCCGACCGCGATCTTTTCCTGCAACGACGAGATGGCCGCCGGCGCCATCCATGTCGCGCGGCAGCGCGGGCTGGAGATCCCGGCCGACCTGTCCGTCATCGGCTTCGACGACACCACCATCGCCTCCCATATCTGGCCCCCGCTCACCACCGTGCGCTGGCCGATCGTGACCATGGCGCGCGCCGCAGCGCTCAAGCTGATCGGCACCGGCCCGGGCGACCATGGCGACGAGCATGCGCTGTTCCTCTCCACCCTGATCCGCCGCGCCTCGGTCGCCGCGCCGTCGAGCTGAAAGCTATCTGATAAATTCGGTGGACAGCCGCTCGAACCATTTGCCATCCTCGCCTCGACACGCTTGCTCTTGCCGAGGCGCCTTGATGACGAAGCTTTCGCTGCACCCCGATCGCCTCTTCCCCGCCGATCCGACGATCCGGGCAATCGCACGGCGCCTCCATGAGCGGATCGCCGGCCTGCCGATCCTGTCGCCGCACGGCCATACCGACCCGGCCTGGTTCGACCGCAACGAAGCGTTCGGCGATCCCGCCAGCCTGCTGATCGTTCCCGACCACTACGTCTTTCGCATGCTCTACAGCCAGGGCGTGGCGCTGGAGGAACTGGGCGTGCCGCGGATCGATGGCGGCCCGACGGAGGCGGACCCGCGCACCATCTGGCGCCGCTTCGCCGCCCACTACCACCTGTTCCGCGGCACGCCGTCGCGCATGTGGCTCGACTGGGTGTTTGCCGAGATCTTCGGGCTCGACGAATTGCTGTCGGCCGACAACGCCGACAGCTATTACGACACCATCGATGCCGCGCTGAAGCAGGAAAGCTTTCGCCCGCGCGCCCTGTTCGAGCGCTTCAACATCGAGGCGATCGCCACCACCGAAGGGCCGCTCGACCCGCTCGACCACCATCGCGCGATCCGCGCGAGCGGGTGGCGGGGCAAGGTCCTCACCACCTACCGTCCCGACGCTGCGCTCGATCCCGAGTTCGAAGGCTTCCAGCACAATGTCGAGCGCCTGGGCGAGTTGGCGCGCGAGGACGTGTCGACCTGGAAGGGCTATCTGCGCGCGCACGCAAACCGCCGCGCCTATTTCCGCGAGGTCGGCGGCGCCACCGCGACTGACCATGGCCATCCCAGCGCCGCTACCGCCGACCTGTCGGAGGCGGAGGCCGAACGCCTCTACGCGCGCGTCCGCTCCGGCAGCTGCACGCCGGCGGAGGCCGAGCTGTTCCGCGCCCAGATGCTCACCGAAATGGCGCGGATGAGCATCGAGGATGGCATGACGCTGCAGATCCACCCCGGCGTTCACCGCAATCACAACGCCACCGTCATGCGCCAGTTCGGCCGCGACAAGGGCGCCGACATTCCGATGGCGACCGACTTCGTCGGTGCGCTCCATCCCCTGCTCAGCCGCTATGGCTCCGACCCGCGCCTCACCATCATCCTCTTCACCCTGGACGAGGACAGCTATGCGCGCGAACTGGCCCCGCTCGCGGGCCATTATCCGGCGCTGCGGCTCGGCCCGCCCTGGTGGTTCAACGACAGTCCCGAAGGCATGCGCCGCTTCCGCGAGCGCGTGACCGAGACCGCCGGCTTCTACAACACCGTCGGCTTCAATGACGACACTCGGGCCTTTCTGTCGATCCCCGCCCGCCACGACGTCGCACGGCGGATGGACTGCGCCTTCCTCGCCCGCCTCGTCGCCGAGCACCAGCTGCCCGAGGAGGAGGCGCACGAGGTCGCGAAGGCGCTGACCTATGACCTGGTGAAACAGGCATACAAGCTGTGAGCGCACGCCTGTCGAACGCAACGCTCGCCGCGCTGCCGTCCAAGGTTGCGCGCCCGGCCTATGATCGCAGCGCGGTCAAGCCGGGGGTCGTCCATCTCGGCATCGGCGCCTTCCACCGCGCGCACCAGGCGGCGGTGTTCGAGGCGGCGCTGGCCGCCGGCGACCTGCGCTGGGGCATCATCGGCGTGTCGCTGCGCTCGGCAAGCGTCCGCAACCAGCTGGTGCCGCAGGACGGGCTCTATACGCTGGTCGAGCGCGAGGGCGACCGCCGTCGCCTGCAGGTGATGGGCGCGGTGCAGACCGTGCTGGTCGCGCCCGAGAATCCGGGCGCGGTCGTTGCTGCGCTCGCCAGCCCCGACACCCATCTCGTCACGCTCACCATCACCGAAAAAGGCTATAAGCTCGATCCCGCCACCGGCCAGCTGATCGAGGCGGATGCCGACGTCGCCGCCGATCTCGCCAGCCTCGACGCGCCGCGCACCGCCCCGGGCTTCCTGGTCGCCGCCCTCGCCCGTCGCCGTGCCGCCGGCCTTGCCCCCTTCACCGCGATCAGCTGCGACAACCTGCCCCACAATGGCGCGCGGCTCGCCCAGGCGGTGCAGCGCATGGCGGCCGCGCACGACCCCGACCTCGCCGCCTGGATCGAGGCAGAGGGCGCCTTTCCCCAGACCATGGTCGATCGCATCGTCCCTGCCACCACCGATGCCGACGTTGCCGATCTCGCTGCGACCCTGGGCGTCGAGGACCAGGCGATGGTCAAGACCGAGCCCTTTACCCAATGGGTGATCGAGGACCGCTTCGCCGGCCCCCGCCCCGACTTCGCCGCGCTCGGCGTGCAGCTGACCGACGATGTCGCGCCCTGGGAAGAGGCCAAGCTGCGGCTGCTCAACGGCGCCCACTCCGGTATCGCCTATCTGGGGGGGCTGGCCGGCATCGACTTCGTGCACGAGGTGGTGGCGCTGCCCGAAGGCCGCCGCTTCGTCGAGCGGCTGTGGGACGAGGCGCAGGCGACGCTGTCCCCGCCTCCCGGCCTGGACGTTGCCGCTTATCGCGCCCAGCTGATGATCCGCTTCGCGAACCCGGCGCTCCAGCACCGCACCCGGCAGATCGCGATGGATGGGTCGCAGAAGCTCCCGCAGCGGCTGCTCGCAACCATCGCCGCCCGGCGCGCGATCGGCGCGCGTTGCCCCGCGCTCAAGCTCGCGGTCGCCGCCTGGATGCGCTGGCAGGCGGGCATGAACGACCACGGCGATGTCTTTGCGGTCGACGACCCGCTCGCCGCCCGCACCGCGGCCGCCGTGCAGAACGCCGACACCGCCGAGCACAAGGTCGCAGCGCTGCTCGCGATCGACGCGATCTTTCCGCCCGCGCTCGCGCAGGACACCGGGCTTGCGCAGATGCTCGCGGCCTGGCTCCACCGCCTCGAGGCGGAAGGCGCGCGCGCTACGCTGGCGCGGTTGTAGGAGGCGCCGCTTTCAGCTGGCCGCCGGGAAGCGGTTCGCGCGATCGCGCAGCTGCGCCGCTTCCGCCCGCATCCGCTCCAGCGCATCGTCTTGCGTTGCCTCCAGCAGATGCTCGATCACCCGCCCCAGGTGTCGGCGCATCGCCGCGCGCGCCGCCTCCGGATCGCCCGCCGCAATCGCCTCCAGGATCGCGCGGTGGTCCTCGATCCGCGGCTTCTCCCCTGCCCGCCGCGCCCGGTCGAGCACCGCCACGCACAGCGGCGAGCGATGCCGCACGTCCCACAGCGTCTCGACCGTCAGCACCATTGCGTCGTTGGCGGTCGCCCGTGCGATCTGGCGGTGGAAGTCGCGGTCGGCGAACTCGTCCGGGCTGTCGATCGCATTTTCGGCAATCATCCGCTCCAGAATGTCGCGCAGCGCCGCCACATCCTCGTCATTGCGGGTGATCGCCGCCAGTGCCGCGCATTCGCCCTCTACCAGACGCCGGGCCTCGATCAGCTCGAACGCGCCGATGTCGAGATCGGAGGGCTGGAGCCGCTCGGCGGCATTGGCCATGACATAGACGCCGGAGCCGCGCCGCGCCTCGACGAGGCCCAGGATCTCCATGCCGATCACCGCCTCGCGCACGGTCAGCCGGCTGACGGCGAACCGTTCAACCAGCTCGCGCTCTGTTGGCAAGCGGCCTCCGGCGGTGAAGCGGCCCCCGGCGATGTCCGCCTGAAGCGCGTCGATGATCGCCTGGTACAGCTTGCGCCCGCCGGTACGCGGCGCGCCAGGCGCCTGGCGGCCGTCGTCGCTCACACTGTGACCCCCTGCTTCCACAAGGCAATCTCGCGCTCGCCATTGCGCTCGGCGCGGGTCTCGGCTCCCGAAGCGGTCGCGATCACCAGCTCGAGCAGCCGCTCGGTCACCACGTCCGGCGCCTCCCCTTGCAGCAGCGGCCCGGCGTCGAAGTCGATCCACCCGGGCTTGCGCTCGGCAAGCTCGGTGTTGGACGCGATCTTGAGCGTGGGCGCGGGGAACCCCATCGGCGTGCCCCGCCCTGTCGTGAACAGGATCACGGTCGCCCCGGCTGCCGTCAGCGCCGTCGAGGACACCGCATCGTTGCCCGGCGCCTCCAGCAGCACCAGCCCCTTCTGCCGGACGCGCTCGCCATAGCGCAGCACGTCCACCACTGGCGCACGTCCTGCCTTCTGCACCGCGCCCAGCGACTTTTCATCCAGCGTGGTGATCCCGCCGGCCTTGTTGCCAGGCGACGGATTCTCATAGACCGGCTGCCCATGGGCGATAAAATAGCCCTTGAAGTCCTCCACCAGCTGGCAGATCTCGCCGAACACCGCCGCGTCCTTCGCGCGTGCCATCAGGATGCGTTCTGCGCCAAAGATCTCGGGAATCTCGGTCAGAACCGGGGTACCGCCAGCGTTCGCCACGGCATCGGCGACCCGCCCGACGAGTGGATTGGCCGACACGCCCGAAAACCCGTCCGACCCGCCGCACTTGAGCCCCAGCACCAGTTCCGACAATGGCACCGGCTCGCGCACGTCCTGTTCGGCGATCGCGACCAGTTCCTCGATCATCGCAAGGCCCGTCTCAACCTCGTCACTGACCATCTGGGTGGTGAAAGCACGCAGGCGATTGCGGTCGATGCCCGGTGCGGAGGCGAGCAGCGCGTCCATCTGGTTGTTCTCGCACCCCAGCCCGATCAGCAGGACGCCTCCGGCATTGGGATGCTGGGCCAGGCTGGCGAGCATCGTGCGCGTATGGTCGAGGTCGTCTCCCAGTTGCGAGCAACCATAGGGATGCGGAAAGGCGTGGATGCCGTCGACGCGGCCGGCGAAACGCTGTGCCGCGCGCTCAGCCAGGCGCCGGGCCGTCGCGCCAACGCAGCCGACCGTGCACAGGACCCAAATCTCGTTGCGCGTCCCGACCGAGCCGTTGGCGCGGCGATAGCCGGCAAAGCTGTACGGTGCCGCATGCACCTGCGCGGGCGACTTCGCTGGCGCATAGGCGTAGTGCTGCGCCTCCTCGAGCAGGGTCCGCACGTTGTGCGTATGGACGTGCGCCCCGGCAGCGATGTCGGTGGTCGCCCGACCAATCGGCCATCCGAACTTCACCACCTCCGCCCCCGCCTTGATCGGCCGAACGGCGAGCTTGTGCCCTTTGGCCACCGCTTCGCACAGCGGGACCGCGCCCGTGCCGAGCAGGACAGTCTCGCCCGCGGCTAGGTCGCGAAGCGCCGTGGCAACATCGTCGCGCGGGTCCACCTGAAGCGCGGAAGCGATAGTCTGCATGGAAGATCACCTGAGAGGAATTACTCAGATAACTTTCGCGGGCATGCCATGCAAGCGAGCCCGCCCTTGCAGCTGTTGCATGAATTTGGTCGATGGAGTTGCCGGTTTGAACCCTTCGTGGCATCCCGACGTGGAACAAGCTTCAACGGTGAAGGCGGGGCGTCGGATGAATGCAGTGGTGAGCCAGATCGGAGATCTGGCCGATGCCGGCGAGCGGATGATCGAGCGGTTGCGGCGCAAGGCGTTTCTGCCCGAAAGCCGCAAGGGTCTGAGCGTCCGCTTCGGCATCGCGGAAGCGGCGCAACTGCTCGGCTGCTCCACCAACCGCATCCGCATGGCCGAGGAAGACGGTCGCCTGCCGCCTCCGCCCGCTGCCGAGAACGGCCGTCGGCTAGGCTACACGGTCGAGGCGCTGCTGCACATGCGCGAGGTGCTGGGCGCCTCGCCCCGCCGTGCCCCGCTCGACGTGCCTGCGGTGATCGCGGTGCAGAACTTCAAGGGTGGGGTGGGCAAGTCGACCGTCACAACGCATCTGGCGCACTACTTCGCAGTGCAGGGATATCGCGTGCTGGTGGTCGACTGCGACAGCCAGGCAACCACCACCACGCTGTTCGGCTTTAATCCGCACTTCAACATCACGCGCGCGGAGACGCTCTATCCCTATCTCTCGATCGACCCGACCCAGGCGGATCTCGGCTATGCGGTAAAGCCCACCCCTTGGCCGAACGTCGACCTGATCCCGTCGAACCTGGAACTGTTCGACGTGGAATATGAGTTGGCGGCGGCCGGCAGCGATGGCGGTTCGGTGCTCGCCGCCCGGTTCCGCAAACTCAAGAAGGGTCTGGCGGACCTGGCACGCGACTATGACGTAGTGATCCTCGATCCCCCGCCGGCGCTGGGGACGATCAGCCTGGCTGTGATGCAGGCGGCGAATGCGCTGCTGGTCCCGCTTGCCGCCACCACACCGGATTTCTGCTCCACGGTCCAGTTCCTGTCGATGATGGATCAGGTGCTGGCGCAGCTCGACGAAGCGGGGATCGACGTCGACTACAGCTTCGTCCGGCTGATCTGCTCCAAGTTCGACGGCAACGATCCCAGCCATGCGATGGTGCGCGCGATCATGGAGCAGAGCTTCGGCCCGGCGTTGCTGCCGG
>NZ_JAJFET010000014.1 GCF_020707215.1 Sphingomonas sp. PL-96 | reverse complement strand
CCGGGCCGCTTGGCGCGGGGGTGGAGGGGCTGGACTGTCGTGCCGCCGGATCGGTCGCGATGGTGCCGGTGGCGGCACCCGACCACGCACTAGCGCGCCTGGACCCGATCCCGCCGGGTGCGGCGCGCGACTATGTCCAGCTGGTGCTGTCGGATCGGTCGCAGCGGACCGAGGGGCGCGACTTCGCGGTCCTGAGCGCACGCACCTGGCGACTGGCGGATCTGGGGGCCAAGCACGCGTTGCTGCGGGAGGGGATCGGCTGGGGCAACATGCCGTTGCCGCTGATCCAGGCGGACCTGATCGCGGGAACGCTCAAGCGGCTGGCCATGCCCGATCATCCCGGCGGCATGTACCGGTTCGGCGGGATCTGGCGCCGCGACACGCCGCCAGGGCCGGCGGGTGCCTGGCTGCTCGACCGCTTCGTTCAGCTCGGCACGGAGGACGCCGGCGAGGGCGGGCTGGGCGACCTCTGAACGCTCGGCGAGGCGTCGCCGGCCATTGCGCGCAGCCGGGTGGCAATGCCGACATAGAAGCCGCAGATGTCGGCCACATCCTCGCTGGTGATGGCAAGCTCGGCCCCGACCGCGAAGCGGCGGAGCCGGCCGGCGTGGCCAGGATCGCTCCAGCCGACAGTGAGCCATTGCGACCCGCGCACGTCGCCGCGTGTCACCATCCCGCTGCAATAGAACAGGCAGGCGCGCGCGCGGGCCAGCGCCACCAGCCGGTCATGCTCCCCCGCCGGCTGGCCGGGGAAGAGCGTGCGCAGCTTGTTGGCGGTGTTGCGATCGGAGCGTGCCGGCCGGATCCCGCCGGCCACCGCAGCCTCGTCGGCAAGCACGTTCAGGAAGCGGTCGAGTTCGCGCAGGCCATTGCCGATCACCTTGGCACGGAACCGACCGGTGATCGGTGCGGGAACGCCGGCACCGGCCTGCAACCCGGCCGCGAGGAAGCGCGCGCCGGAGCGCAGCGTCGCCTCCGCATGGGCGAGCGCGCTTCCGCCCGGCAATGGAGGCTCAGCCGCGTGCGGCACGCGCGGCGATCGCCTGCTCCACCGCCTCGAACCCCGACGCACTGGCGACGGCCAGGTCGAGCGGCCGGCCGGCCAGCACCGGATCATGCGTGTTGAGGAAGTCCATCGCCTGGTCGCGACCGCCCAGCATCCGGAACGCCATCAGCGTCACGCGGCCCTGACGATCGGCTTCCTCGGGCGACAGTCGCGGTGCTTTATAGCGATTGACGAACTGGCGGCGCATCGGCCGGCGGGCGGCCTCGGCCGGTTCGCCGGCTTCGGTGGACGGCTGCTCTGCCGCGGGCGCAGCGCTGACCATCAGGCGACTGCCGCAGTGTGGAAGTCGGCGCCGAGCTGCGTCTTCAGCGCCTCGATGCGCTGGGCATATTCGCTGGCAAGCCGGCGATGGGCGACGCGGGCCTCGCTGCCGCTGGCGTCCTGCGCCCGCATCAGCGAGATCTGGTGTCGAGCAAGAAGATAGTTGAGATCCATGGCAGCGCCTCCGGCTTGTAAGCGAAAGCGCGTGCGTCTCTCAGTCGAGGGCGCCTACAAAGCGGATTGCCCCCGATGCAGCCTATATGGGTTGCCGGCCGCCGAATGAAAGGCGCCAGGCGTGCGGGCGACGGCCCCCCGGGAACGAAAAGGGCGCCGCATCTGCGACGCCCTCTCTCCCGGCCCTGTCCTGTTGACGGCTCGCGGGTGGCCGGACGGATTACTCCGCCGCGACGCCGTTGTGACCGAACATGTCGCTCTCGCTGGCTTCCTCGTTCGCAGCCGTCGGGCCCTTGGCCTTCTGGCGCTTGTCGAAGCTGTCCCACACCTCGTTCCACTGGCCGCGGGTCGCACCCTTGGAATATTCGGTGGCGCGCTGTTCGAAGAAGTTTGCGTGCTCGACGCCGTTCAGCAGCGGGGTCAGCCACGGCAGCGGATGCTCGTCGATCATGTAGATCGGCTTCAGCCCCAGCTGCCCCATGCGCCAGTCGGCGATGTAGCGGATGTACTTCTTGATTTCCTTGGGGGTCATGCCGTTGACCGGACCCATCTCGAACGCGAGGTCGATGAAGGCGTCTTCCAGGCGGATCGTGGTCTGGCACTGATCGGCAATGTCGTCCTTCACCGCCTTGGTCAGGCAGTCGCGCTCCTTGGTAAAGGCGTGGAACAGCTGGATGATGCCTTCGCAGTGCAGGCTCTCGTCGCGCACCGACCAGGACACGATCTGGCCCATGCCCTTCATCTTGTTGAAGCGCGGGAAGTTCATCAGCATCGCGAACGACGCGAACAGCTGAACGCCCTCGGTAAAGCCGCCGAACATCGCCAGCGTACGGGCGATATCCTCGTCGCTGTCGACCCCGAACTGCTGCAGATAGTCGTGCTTGTCCTTCATCTCGGCATAGTCGAGGAAGGCGCCATATTCGCTCTCGGGCATGCCGATGGTGTCGAGCAGGTGGCTGTACGCCGCGATGTGAATGGTCTCCATGTTGCTGAACGCCGTCAGCATCATCTTGACCTCGGTCGGCTTGAACACCCGGCCGTACTTCTCGTGGTAGCAGTCCTGCACCTCGACGTCGGCCTGGGTAAAGAAGCGGAAGATCTGCGTCAGCAGGTTGCGCTCGTGATCGGACAGCTTCTGCGCCCAGTCGCGGCAATCCTCGCCAAGCGGCACTTCCTCCGGCAGCCAGTGGACCTGCTGCTGGCGCTTCCAATATTCATATGCCCAGGGATATTCGAAAGGCTTGTAGGTCTTGCGGGCGTCGAGAAGGGGCATGGGTCAGACTCCTGAAACTGGAATGGGGCGGGCGCGGCGGGTCGTCATGGGGTTTGGCTCCACGACCATTGCGCCGTCGCAAAAAGGGTGAGGACGAGGCCCAGCGCGGCCAGCATCGTGCCGGCGATGCGATAGCCGTAGATCGCGGCTTCGCTGCCGGCGGTGCGCAGCCGCAGGAGCAGCGCGGCCCCGGCGACGCCTGCGACGAATGCCACGCCGTACATGATCAGCACCGGGGTGGTCATGCGACCATCCGCTGCGACATGCGTTGATCGGCCGACACCAACCAAGGAGGACACCCATGGCAGACCTGTCGGCCATCAAGGAGCATATGGAAGTGATCGGCGCGGACGGCGTCCATGTCGGCACCGTCGATCGGGTCGAGGGCGACCGCATCAAGCTGACCAAGAAGGACTCGGGCGCCGACATCGAGGGTGTCGACCAGGGCCTCCACACCGACCATCATCACTTCATCTCGACCGGCCTCGTCGCCGAAGTCGAGGGTGACCAGGTCCGCCTGTCGGCCAACGCCGACGTCGCGGTGACCTTTGAGGAAGAAGAGGGCGGCGAGCCGCTCTGATCGGGGCAACGCCGCAGCGGCCCGCGACTGGCGGGCCGCTGCGGCGGTTCCGAACCTGATCGAGCCTGCGTTCATTCCATCCCCATCGCCCCGTTGCGGGGCGGATCGCATCAGTGCGGGAGCGGCTGCTCCCGGCACGCATGTTCCCACATTAGCTGGCCCCAACGGCCGGACAGCGTCACCCGCGAACGGCGGCGTTCCCCAACTGCGGCGGAGCGATCGGCAACGCCCTTGGGCTCGGCATCTGGTCCATCCGGCTCTGGCTCCTCGCAACGCGGTTTGGTGCCGCCGTAGAGCAGCACAACGGCCCTGAAGTTCGTGGCCCGCATCCTACGCATATCGGGCTGCCCGCGCCACCCTCAATCCACATGGCTTCCCCATCTTTCCTGTGGAAAACCCCAGCATCTGGGGCTGCTGCTCGATAGCGACGCTATATCTGGTACATAGCTGCAACGGCTGCCGTCGGTGTCGCGCCTTTGGCTTCTCCGTCCGTTCGCCTCAGCAAGAAAGCCGCGCACCAAATCGATCGCTGCCCTTGTATCCGCCTGTCGTGCCATCCATATACCATCCAGCAGGATGGTGAGAAGAGATGGTCAAGCTCAAGGACCCAAAGCAAGGCGATAGCGAAAAGATCACCATCAACCTGGGCTATGTCGACCTGGGGCACATCGACCTGCTGGTGCAGGAGGGTTTCTACGCCAACCGCACCGACTGCATCCGCACCGCGATTCGCAACCAGCTGGAGCGGCACCGCGAGGCGGCCGAAAAGTCGGTGGTCCGCAAGCAGCTGGACCTGGGCATCAGCCACTTCTCCCGCGCCCAGCTGGAGGCGGTGCGCGCCCGCGGCGAGTCGCTCGAGATTCGCGTGCTGGGACTCGCCAGCATCGCAGGCGACGTGTCGCCCGAACTTGCCCGCGCGACCATCGCATCCCTGACCGTCCTTGGCGCGCTGCATGCGAGCGCGGAGATCAAGGCGGCGCTTGCCGACCGCATGCTGTGACAAAGGACTCGGATATGACCCTGCACGCATCGATGATCGAAGCGCTTCGGCGCACCCGCGCCGGCGATCTTGCGGGCGCGACGGCGCTGCTCCGCGACGCGCTCAAGCCGACGCATGCACCCGCACCGCCGTCGCCCGACGACACGGCCGCCGGGCTGCTCGACCTGTTGCCGCGCCGGCAGCCGGGGCCGGCGTCGTCGCCCCGGACCGCTCCTGCGGAACCCGCCGGAGCGCGGTTCGACGAGCATGTCTATCAGGGGAGCGGCGGCACGATGCACTACCGCCTCTATGTGCCTGCCGGCGCGACCCCGGGGATGCCGTTGATCGTGATGCTGCACGGTTGCACCCAGTCGCCCGAGGATTTCGCGCGCGGGACCGGCATGAACCGGCTGGCGGATGCGCTGGGCTTTCTGGTCGCCTATCCGCGCCAGGCTCAGTCCGCCAATCCGCAGAAATGCTGGAACTGGTTCAAGCCGGGCGACCAGCAGCGCGATCGCGGTGAGCCGGCGTTGCTGGCGGGCGTGACGCGGCAGGTGATCGCCGAGCATGGCGTCGATGCGAAGCGGGTCTATGTCGCCGGCCTGTCCGCGGGCGGTGCCGCGGCCGCGATCCTGGCGGCGGAATATCCGGACCTGTTTGCGGCAGCGGGCATCCACTCGGGGCTGGCCTGCGGGGCGGCCCGCGACCTGCCGAGCGCGCTTTCGGCCATGCAGCGCGGGGGCGGGGCGGCGCGGACGCAGGCGGCGGGCCGCCGCTTTGTGCCGGTCATCACCTTTCACGGCGATCGCGACCAGACGGTGCATGCGACCAACAGCCGCGAGATCGTCGACTCGGCTGTGGCCGCGGCGGGGGGCTCGCTTCGAGTCCGGACCGAGGAAGGACGAAGCGCCGGCGGCAGCGCGTTCCGGCGCGAGATGCACGTGGATGCGGCAGGCGTCGTTCAGATCGAGCATTGGACGATTGCGGGTGCCGGCCACGCCTGGTCCGGCGGGAACCCGGCCAGCTCCTACACCGATCCCAAGGGACCGGACGCATCACGCGAAATGGTCCGGTTCTTTCTGGAGCATACGCGCGGAGCGGCGGGCGGTGTCTGAGCCGCCCGCCGGCAAGCGGTGAGCTTAGACGGTGGGCTTAGGTCGTGCAGGATGTGCCGGCTGCGCGGGCAAGCGTGTCCATCTCGTTGTTCAGGACCCTGTCGAGGATGCAGTCCACAGTCTTGGCCGAGGTTTCGCCGTGCACGATCCGCCGGCATGCGGTCCCGGCGCCAAGCGTCAGGATCAGTTCGGTGAGATACTCGATCTCCTCAGCGCCTGCGCTGGGGGCGAGGGCTGCCAATGCCGCCGACAGGCTCGTGTGGACCCGGCCGTCCAGCGTCCGATAGATCTCTGCAACCCGTGAATTGCGGCCTGCTTCCGCCAGGATTTCCGTCATCAGCCGAAAATCATGGGCGGTTTCCGCCTGGCTGCCGAATCGCGTCAGCCAAGCGCGGATGGCGGCCAGGTCCTTGGCTGCCACCGCGCGCGCCAGCACATCCTCTTCAAGCCAGCCGGTCACGTCCGATTCGCAGATGGCGGCGATGATCGCCTCCTTGCTTTCGAAATCGCGATAGATCTGTCCGACCTTGATGCCCGACGCCGTGGCGATCTGGGCGATGCCGGTCTGATGGAAGCCCTGTTCGACGAACAGGCTGCGCGCGACATCGAGCAGGTGGCGCCGGCGAGCATCCGCACGGGCGCCGCGTCCCTGCCGATCTGCTGCCTGCGTCGTCATCGCCATCCTCTTCAACATGCTTGCCAAGCGGCCGCCATCGCCCTAGGGACCAAATTGTGAGTGAGCAATCACTCATATGTCGGACGAGGCGCATACGCAAATTCGTCGGCCGATGCAGGGTGAGGATTCCGCTGGAATCGCCGCGCAAGAGCGCTGGCGAGCGTTTTGGCTGCGCCCTTCACAGGCGCTCGATATTCGGATGAAGCAGATGTTGTTCACGATTTCGGGTCATTTGAGAACCACGAGTCGCGCCGTGCCTTGTGTAATGGACGGTGACGAGCACGTTCGCGACACTGCTTCGACACACACGCACAACGGACCGAAGGTGGGCATGAAGAAGATCGTTCCAGCAGCCGGATTGGCGTTGCTTCTCGCTGCCTGCGGCGGCGGCTCCGAACAGCAGGCTCCGGCGCCCGCCGGCCCGCCGCAGGTCTCGTACATCACGGTGGCAGAACAGCCGGTGACGCTCAGTTCCGAGCTGCCGGGCCGCACCAGCGCCTATGAGACGTCGGACGTCCGGCCGCAGGTCAACGGCCTGGTGCTCGCGCGCCTGTTCCAAGAGGGCGACATGGTGCGCAAGGGCCAGCCGCTCTACCGCATCGATCCGTCCCCCTATCAGGCGCAGGTGGCGAGCGCCCGTGCAGCCGTCACCCGCGCACGTGCGGCGATCGCGTCCACCGCGGCGCTGGCACGTCGCTACAACGAGCTCGTCAAGATCAACGCCATCTCGCGCCAGGAGGCCGAGAATGCGGTGACCGGGGCACAGCAGGCGCAGGCGGACGTCGCTGCCCAGCAGGCAGCGCTGCGCAACGCCGAGATCGACCTTGCCCGCACCACCATCCGGGCGCCGATCAGCGGCCGCATCGGCCGTTCGACCTTCACGACTGGTGCCCTGGTGACCGCGTCGCAGACCGAGCCGCTGACCACCATCCAGCGCCTCGACCCGATGTTTGTCGACATCCAGCAGTCGAGCGCGGAAGTGCTGAACCTGCGCCAGCAGATCATGTCCGGCGCCCTGTCGCGCGAAGGCGGCGCGGCCCGCGTCCGGCTGAAGCTGGAGAACGGCAGCACCTATCCGGTGGAAGGCACGCTGCGCTTCACCGACGTGACCGTGGATCCGACCACCGGCAGCCAGGTCGTGCGCGCGGCCTTCCCCAACAGCAACGGGCTGTTGCTGCCGGGCATGTATGTGCGGGCCGAGCTGACGGAAGGCACCAAGTCCAACGGCCTGCTGATCCCGCAGCGTGCGGTGTCGCGCAACGAGCGCGGCAACCCGACCGCGCTGGTGATCGGTGCCGACGGCAAGCTGCAGCTGCGTGAGCTCACCGCACCGCGGACGGTCGGGAACAGCTGGCTGGTAACCGGCGGGTTGAAGCAGGGTGACAAGGTCGTGGTGGAAGGGGCGCAGAACCTGCGGCCCGGTACGCCGGTGAAGGGCGTGCCGCTGCGTGAGGCGGCGGCACAGCCCGCGACAGGACAGCGCCAGGGCCAGCCGCAGGGCCAGGCGCCGTCGCAGTCTCAGGCACAGGCGAAGTAATCCATCATGCCCCGCTATTTCATCGACCGGCCGATCTTCGCCTGGGTCATCGCCATCGTCCTGATGCTGGCCGGCGTGATCGCGATCCGCAGCCTGCCCATCGCCCAGTTTCCGTCGATCGCACCGCCCACGGTGTCGATCAGCGCCACCTATCCGGGTGCCGATGCGGAGACGCTGGAACGCACCACCACGCAGATCATCGAGCAGCAGCTCAAGGGCATCGACAACCTGCGCTACTTCTCGGCGCAGTCGTCCTCGGCCGGGCGCGTGACGATCACGCTGACCTTTGAGCAGGGTACGGATCCGGACATCGCCCAGGTCCAGGTGCAGAACAAGCTGCAGGCGGCAACGTCGCTCCTGCCGCAGGAAGTGCAGCGCCAGGGCGTGACCGTCGCCAAGTCGGCGGCGAGCTTCCTGCTGGTCGCCGCGATCTATTCCGACAACGACAGCCACACCGCCAACGACCTGTCCGACTATATCGTCAGCCAGGTGCAGGACCCTGTCAGCCGCGTCACCGGCGTGGGCGAGTTGCAGGTGTTCGGTACGCAGTATGCGATGCGCATCTGGGTCGATCCGCTCAAGCTGCGCAGCTACAACCTGACGATCGACGACGTCACCACGGCAGTCACTGCGCAGAACGCGCAGGTTTCGGCCGGCCAGATCGGCCAGCTGCCCTCGTCCAAGGAGCAGGAGCTGAACGCGACCGTCTCGGTCCAGTCGCGCCTGCAGACGCCGGAGCAGTTCGGCGCGATCCGCCTCAAGACCGACCAGAGCGGTGCCGTGGTGCGCCTGCGCGACGTCGCACGCGTGGCACTGGGGGCCGAGATCTACGGCTTCGAAACCCAGTACAACGGCCACCCGGCATCGGGCTTCGGCGTCCGCCTGGCGACGGGTGCCAACGCGCTCGACACGGTGGACCTGGTGAAGTCCGAGATCGAGCGCATCGCCAAGAACTTCCCGGGCGACGTGAAGGTCGTCTATCCCTATGACTCGACGCCGTTTGTGCGGCTGTCGGTCGAGCAGGTGATCCACACGCTGGTCGAGGCAGTCGTCCTCGTCTTCCTCGTGATGTTCCTGTTCCTGCAGAACTGGCGTGCGACGCTGATCCCGACGATCGCGGTGCCGGTGGTGCTGCTGGGTGCCTTTGCCGTCATGTCGGCGCTGGGATACTCCATCAACACGCTGACGCTGTTCGGCATGGTGCTGGCGATCGGCCTGTTGGTCGACGACGCGATCGTGGTCGTCGAGAACGTCGAACGCCTCATCCAGACCGAGCACCTCTCTCCCAAGGAGGCGGCGCGCAAGTCGATGGACGAGATCAGCGGCGCGCTGATCGGCATCGGCCTGGTGCTGTCGGCGGTGTTTCTGCCGATGGCGTTCTTCGGCGGCTCGACGGGCGTGATCTATC
This sequence comes from Sphingomonas sp. PL-96, assembly GCF_020707215.1. Classification (GTDB taxonomy): domain Bacteria; phylum Pseudomonadota; class Alphaproteobacteria; order Sphingomonadales; family Sphingomonadaceae; genus Sphingomonas. Next base: position 49,692 of record NZ_JAJFET010000014.1, on the reverse strand, counting down.
GCCAGTTCGCCATCACCATCGTCGCCTCGATGGTGCTGTCGGTGCTGGTCGCCTTGATCCTGACGCCGGCACTGTGCGCCACCATCCTGAAGGCCCATGATCCCAAGCAGCAGCAGGGCAACGGCCCGTTCGCGCGCTTCTTCCGCTGGTTCAACGACAAGTTCGACCGCGGCACCAACAAGTATGAAGGCGGTGTCAAGCGGACGGCGCGCAGCTGGAAGCGCTCGGGTCTCGTCTATATCCTGATCGTGGCGGTGATGGCGATCACCTTCATGCGCCTGCCGAGCGGCTTCCTGCCCGAAGAGGACCAGGGGACCATGATCGCGCTCGTCCAGGCGCCTCCGGGTGCGACGCTGCCGCGCACGCAAAAGGCGCTGGACGTCGTGCGGGACCACTTCCTCAAGAGCGAGAGCGCGAACGTCACCAGCGTGTTCACGGTCAGCGGCTTCTCGTTCGCGGGTCAGGGCCAGAACGCCGGCCTCGCCTTCATCAAGCTGAAGGACTGGGCGGAGCGCGATGGTGCCGAAAATCGTGCACCGGCGATCGTGGGCCGCTCGATGGGCGTCTTCTCCCAGTACAAGGATGCGAGCATCTTTGCGCTGGTGCCGCCGGCCGTGCAGGAACTGGGCAACGCTACCGGCTTCGACATGTGGCTGGTGGACACCGGAGACGTCGGCCACGAGGGCCTGCTGGCCGCGCGCAACCAGCTGCTCGGCATGGCCGCGCAGGACAAGCGGGTGGCGCAGGTGCGTCCGCTTAGCCTGGACGATGCGCCGCAGCTTCTGGTCGACGTCGACCAGGACAAGGCCGGCGCGCTCGGATTGGACATCAGCGCGATCAACTCCGCCATCTCCTCGGCCTGGGGCGGTGCCTATGTGAACGACTTCCTGGATCGCGGGCGCACCAAGCGCGTCTATCTGCAGGCGGACGAGCAGTATCGCTCTTCGCCCGAGGCGATCGGGGACTTCTACGTCCGCAGCACCAGTGGCCAGATGGCGCCGTTCAGCGCCTTCTCGACCCTGTCGTGGAAGACGGCACCGGTGATCCTGACCCGCTACAACGGGCGTCCGGCGATGCAGCTGCAGGGTGCTCCTGCGGCCGGTCTCAGCACGGGTGCTGCGATGGAGGCGATGACGGAGATGCAGGCGAAGCTGCCGCCGGGCACCAGCCTGGAGTGGACCGGCCTCTCCTATGAAGAGCGGCTGTCGGGCGGCCAGGCGCCGGCGCTTTATGCCCTGTCGCTGCTGATCGTCTTCCTGTGCCTTGCCGCGCTGTACGAAAGCTGGTCGGTGCCGATCGCCGTCATGCTGGTGGTGCCGCTGGGCGTCCTTGGTGCGGTGCTCGCCGCGAAGCTGACGGGGCTGAACAACGACATCTACCTGCAGGTGGGCCTCATCACGACCATCGGCGTGTCGGCAAAGAACGCGATCCTGATCGTCGAGTTCGCCGAAGAGCGGGTACGCGACGGCATGAACGCGTTCGACGCGGCGGTGGAAGCGGCGCGGCTTCGTCTTCGCCCGATCCTGATGACGTCGCTGGCGTTCATCTTCGGCGTGATGCCGCTGGCGGTCTCCACCGGCGCGGGTGCCGGCGGCCAGAACGCGATCGGGCGTGCGGTGGTCGGGGGCATGTTCTCTGCAACCGTGCTCGCGATCTTCTTCGTGCCGATGTTCTTCGTGGTGGTCGCCCGTCTGTTCAAGCACGGGCAGACGGACCGGCCGAGCGCGAACTCGGACGTGGAGCCCGAGGGCGGCAACAAATCCTCCGGAGGCGGCACCGCGCCGCAGGGAGCCTGATGTGAAGACCAAGTCGCTGATCGCCATGCTGGCGGGCGCAACCATGCTCGCCGGCTGCAACCTGGCGCCGAACTATGCCCGGCCCACGGGCGCGGTGCCTGCCACCCTGCCGGAAGGCGGCATCTATCCCGCCGCCGCGACCGATGCGCCGGACGTGACGCGCATCGGCTGGCGGGACTTCTTCCTCGAACCCCGCCTGCGGCAGGTGATCGAGACGGGGCTCGCCAACAACCGCGACCTGCGCATCGCTGCGGGCAACGTGCTGCAGGCGCGTGCCCAGCTGCGGGTGCAGCGTTCGGCGCTGGTGCCGGCGACGACGGTGACCGGATCGGGCACCTACACCAACAACGTGCTCAGCGCCTCAGGGGCAAGCACGGGCACCGGCACTGGGACGGGCAGCGGCACCGGTGTGGGTACCGGGGCTGGCGTCGGCACCAGCAGCAGTTCCGATCTGGAGATCTATTCGGTCAACGCCGGCTTCTCCTCCTTCGAGCTCGACCTGTTCGGACGCGTGCGCAACCTCAGCCGCGCCGCGCAGGAGCAGGTGTTCGCTAGCGAGGAAGCGCAGCGGTCGACCCGGATCAGCCTCATCGCCGAGATCGCGACGGCGTGGCTGACCCTGGCGTCGGACCAGGAACAGCTGCGCGTCTCGCGCGAGACGCTCAAGACCTTCCAGCAGACGCTGAATCTGACCACCGCACAGTTCCGCATCGGCGTCGGCTCCGAGCTGGAGGTCCGCCAGGCGGAAACCAGCTTCCAGGCGGCCCGCAACGACATCGCGACGCTGGAGACGCGGGTTGCGCAGGACCAGAACGTGCTCAACCTGCTGGTCGGGACGACCGTCACTGCCGACCAGCTTCCGGTCGCACTCGGCAAGGAAGCGGTCACGCGGGACGCGCTGCCGGCGAACGTCTCGTCGGAGGTGCTGCTGCGGCGTCCGGATGTGCTGCAGGCCGAGCATCAGCTGATCGCGGAGAACGCCAACATCGGCGCGGCGCGCGCGGCCTTTTTCCCGACGATTTCGCTGACGGCGACGGTGGGCACGATCAGCACCGCGCTTTCCAGCCTCTTTTCCGGCGGCAGCTTCACCTACAATGCGGCGCCGGGCATCTCGTTGCCGCTGTTCGACGGCGGCCAGCGGCAGGGCAATCTGGAATATGCCCGCGCGTCGCAGGCGGTGGCGGTCGCGACCTATGAACGCTCGATCCAGACGGCGTTCCGCGAAGTCGCCGATGCGCTGGCACAGCGCGGCACGATCGATGAGCAGGTGGACGCCCAGACCGCGCGTGCGGCGGCGGCATCGACCGCAGCGCGGCTGTCGAACGCGCGCTTCCGCGCCGGCATCGACTCGTTCCTCACCACGCTCGACGCGCAGCGCACCGCCTATGCGGCCGAGCAGCAGCTGGTCACCACCCGGCTCAACCGGGCGAACAACCTGGTCGAGCTCTATCGTTCGCTGGGTGGTGGGCTGAACTAAGGGCTCCGGCACCTCCCGCGCGCCGTCGCGCGGGAGGGCTCAGGCGGCAGCAGCCAGCCGTTCCCGAAGCGCCGCTTCTGTCACGATCTCCAGGGGGGCACCGCCCCGGCGCAGTTCCTCTGCCTTGCGATAGGGCGGGCTTGCGTGCGCGAACCGGCCGAACGGCTGCTCGGTGCCGATCACCAGCATCGTCGTCGTCGTGCCGACCGAGGCGACCACTCGCGCGCCGGACCCTGCCAGCCACTGCGCCAGCGCGCTGGTACGGGAGGCGCCGAGGATCGCCACCCGCTGCCCCTTGAGCGGTCCCTCTGCCGCGGGCTTGGGCGCACGTCCCTGCTTTTGCGCAGGAACGGTCAGCCAGTTCGCCAGCTCGATGCCGGTGTGCTCGATCGCCCGCACGATCACCATGCCGGCCGCACGAGCGTCGCTGAGCGCGTCATGGTGCTGATGCCGTACGCCCAGAAAGCGGCTGAGGACATTCAGCCGGTGGCTCGGCAGATCGGGCCAGGCGCGCTTCGCCACGCGCACGCTGTCGAGCCAGGTTGTCTCGATCGCCTGGCAATCATGGACCAGGCAGGCAGCAGCGAGCGCGCCCTTGTCGAAGCTGGAGTGGGCGACGGTGATCCGGCCGGCGAGATGGCCGTCGACCAGCTGGTGGATATGGGCGAAGGTCGGCTTGCCCACGACATGGCCGCCATGGATGCCGTGGATGCGCGTGTTGAAGGGCGAGAACTCGTCGCGCGGATCGACCAGGGTCTCGTACTCGAAGACCTCACGCCCGTCGCGGAAGCCGACGATGCCGATCTGGCAGATGCTGCTGACCCGCGAACAGGCGGTCTCCACATCGATGACCACGAAGTCCACGGCGGGCTGCGCAGTGGGCGTGTTGGCGGGTTCTGCCGGGATCTTCGTCAGAGGGTGCATCGGCATAGGGTAGCATGTCCGCCGGGCCTGGGCACGCCTCCCGCGCAGTTCAGTTCTGCCCCTCCAGCGCGGCGTACCAGTCCGCATAGTCGGTGTTGCGCGCCATGCGCCGATTCTGATCCGGCGCTCCGTCGCTCCACCAGACGGGGCCACGCTCGCCCAGCGCGACCTTGGCAGCGTGCACGCGCGCCCGTGCGGCTGCGAGCGCCCCTGTGTCGCCGGACCGTCCTGCGATGCCCACCGCCCGGCGCGCTTGCATCAGTTCGGCGACAAGCGTTTCACGCCGGTCCGCGTCCAGATGCGGGTTGGTCCGCCGCCACAGCCGGCCGCGCACGACGATGTAGCGCCCGTCCGGAGTGACCGGCGGGGGTGGTTTGTGCGTGACCGTCACCCCGGGGTTCGCTTGATCGCCATTGTTTCCGAAGGACGCTTCATGCCCCGGCGCTGTTCCGGTGCAAGAGGTGGTTCCAGGCACGGGAATCCCCATATCTGTCGTATGGCGCTGCCCCGAACGCTGATCGAACCCAGGCTGATCTATCTGGAGCCCGGCGTGCGGGCCTTCCCACGCGGTGCCGAAGTGCTGGCGCGCTTTCCGGATGCCGAACAGGTCGAGGTGGCGAGCCACTGGAAGATCCCCGAGCTCGGCGACCCGGCGCTCGCCGAGGACTGGCTGCGCGTGAAGCGCGAGATCCTGGTGCTGGGGGTGAAGAAGGGGCTGGCGATGCGGCCGAACGGGCGGTCGGCCGACTTCATCGCGCCCTCCACTTCCAACGGCTGTGCGATGGCGTGCGCCTATTGCTATGTGGGGCGGCGCAAGGGTTATGCGAACCCGATCAGCGTGTTCGTCAACATCGACGAGATCACGCGCGCGATCGGCCGGCACGCCGCCCGGCTCGGCCCGAAGCCCGAGCCGAACAGCATCGACCCGCGCGACTGGGTGTACGACCTGGGCGAGAACGGCGACCTGTCGGTGGATGCGTTGCTGTCGGACAATGTCCGCGACCTGGTCGCGGCGTTCCGCACCATCCCCGGCGCGAAGGGGTCGTTTGCGACCAAATACGTCAACCGCGACCTGCTCGGCTATGATCCGCAAGGGCGCACGCGCATCCGCTTCTCGCTGATGCCGGAGACGATCGCCAGGGTGGTGGACGTGCGCACCTCGGCCATGAGCGAGCGAATCGCGGCGATCAACGACTTCGTTGCGGCCGGCTATGAAGTGCATGTCAACTTCTCGCCCGTGATCGTGCACGAACATTGGGAGGCGGAGTGGAAGGCGCTGTTCGCGGAACTCGATGCCGCGCTGTCGCCCGCGGCGCGCGCGCAGCTCAAGTGCGAGGTCATCTTCCTCACCCACAATGAAGCGCTGCACGACCTGAACCTGCGCTGGCACCCGCGGGCCGAGGAATGGCTGTGGCGGCCGGACCTGCAGGAGCAGAAGTGGAGCCAGTCGGGGATGCGCAACCTGCGCTACAAGGCAGGGTGGAAGCGCCAGTGGCTCGACCGTTTCCTCAGCTGGCTGGGGGAGGCGATGCCTTACTGCGAGGTGCGCTACGCGTTCTGAACCGGCGGGCGGTCGCGGTAGCTCTCGATCATCGCGCGCACGTCGACCCGCGCCTTCAACCGGGCGCACAACAGGGCGGTGCCGCTGACCTTGCGCTGGACGAACAGCGTGTCGACGGGCGGCAGGTGCCAGGTCGCGCGATCCTGGGCCATCACGGTCGCTTCCTCGCGCAGCACCGAGATGAAAGCGCGGTCGCCAAAGTCGAACGGCCCCGTGCGGCCGAGTTCGCCCAGGATCACGTCGATCATGCGGTCGACCACGGGGCCGTGCCGCTCCGCCGCCGCCTGGCCGAGGAAGCCGGCGTCGACGGCTGCTTCCCGCACCCGGTCGCGATCGCCGTCGAGCCCGGCCATCAGCAGCCGGTGGTAGCCGTTCCGGGTGGCGGGCTGCACGTCGCGGGCCGCGCCAAAGTCGAGGAGGACGAGCCGGCCGGTGTCCGCCTGCCAACGATAGTTGGCGAAGTTCGGGTCGGTCTGCATCGTTCCCCAGGCGAACAACTCGCGCAGCACCAGCGCGACCACGGCGTGGGCGGCACGGTCGCGCTCCTCCTGGCTGCGATCGGCCAGTGCCTCGATCCGCTCGCCGGATACGAATTCCATCGCCAGGACATGGCCGGTGCTGAGCGAGGGATCGGCGGCCGGCACGACATAGGCGGGATCGTCGCCCACCAGCGCGCGATAGCGTTCCAGCATGGTCCGTTCGCGGGCATAGTCCGCCTCCTCGTGGAGCTGGCGCTTGGCCTCCTCCAGCAGCGGCGCGACGTCGAGTTCGCGCGGCAGCAGGCCGGAGACTCGCAGGAGGGTGGCGACATTGTCGACGTCGGCGTCGATGCTGTCGGCGACGCCGGGATATTGCACCTTGATCGCGAGCACGCGTCCGTCCGGCAGCTCGGCACGATGGACCTGGCCGATCGAGGCAGCGGCGGTCGGATGCGCCTGGAACTGGCGAAAGCGGCGGCGCCAGTCGCGGCCCCATTCGGCGGCGAGCACGCGGTCGAGCTGCTGCGGCGGCATGTGGTGGGCATTGTCGCGCAGCCGGGCCAGGATCTGGGTGAGCTCGGGCGGCAGGATGTCGCCGGCATCCATCGAGATCATCTGCCCCAGCTTCATCGCGGCGCCGCGCAGGTGGGCGAGCTGGTCGGCAACGCGGGTGACATTGGCTGGCGTGAGCAGCAGGTCGCCCATGCGCGGCCGCTCGCCCGCCGCGAGCCGGCGCGCCCCTTCGGCGACCATGCCGCCAGCAACGCCACCCGCCATGCGGCCGAACCGCCCCAGCCGCGACAAGCGGCCGCTCGGCACTGCGCGGCCGTCGCCGCCTCGGTCATCGGTCATGGATGTCGTCCTTGCGAAGGGGGTCGAGCAGGCGGGCGAGGGGGACGGGGGCGAAGTCGTGGACGTCGACGCCGACGTCGAACTGGCGCAGCATCGGCTTCAGCCGGCCATGGCTGTGCCCGTGGAGATTGATCGCGCGGCGATGCTGCCCGTTCCAGGATCGGAAGGGGTAGTGGCACAGCACGAGCCGGTGGCCGTCCGCCTCGATCTCGGCATAGTCGCCGGTGCTCGCCCAGCCGGATGCGGCGAGCGTCGCGTCGGGATCATTGTTGCCGCGCAGGAGGTGCTTGGTGCCGTTCAGTTGGCCGAGCAGGCCCGAGACAGCGTCCGGGCGGCGAGCGACGTCGCCGAGGTGCCAGACACTGTCCCCCGGCCTCACCACGGCATTCCAGCGCGCGATGAGCAGCGCGTCCATCTCTGCCACGCTCGCGAACGGCCGGCGCCAGATGTTGATGGTGCGATGGTCCCCGAAATGCGTGTCGGCGGTGAAGAAGATCGTCATCGAGCGCAGCCGGCCCCGCCGGTGCGCATGCAGCAGGGGGTGGGGCGGGGCGATGACGAGGACATGCGGGACGAACGAGCCGGCGGCCGGGTTGTTCAGGCGGGGACGGGCTTTTCGGACGGCTGCTGGACGTGAGGGCGTGTCGAAGGACTGGCTCCAGGTGCTTCGATACGGGCTTCGACAAGCTCCGCCCCTACTCGGCACGAACCGATCTGCTCGACCTCACCCCGCTCTAGCTTGGCTGTGCGTGTCGTACGATCCGCTCGCACAGCCGGTGGGTTTCGAGCAGGTCCTCCGCGGCCGTGGGGTGGCCCGCCCGGACGGCGTCGAGGAAGTGGGTGCACATCGCCTCGAAGCCGCGCTGGCGCCCGACCGATGTCCAGTCGCCGCGCCGGCTCCGGCGCTCGGCACCGTCGCACTCGACCCGGCTCGACAGGTCGTGCACCGAATGCCTGCGGTCGCCGCCCAGGATGTCCAGCGTCTCTTCGTCGAGGCCGGACGCACGATGCATGATGCCGATCGCGCGGTACCCGTCGCCGCGCAGCGTCAGGGTGATCGCTTCGAGCAGGCCGTCGCGCACCAGCGTGTCGATCTGCTCGTGCTGCACTGGCGTCGGGGCCAGGAAGCGCAGCGTGTCCGCGACATGGATGAAGTCGTCGAACACGGTCTGGCGGATCGCGGCCGGCTGCGCATGGCGGTGCTTCTGCATCAGCACCAGGGTGCGCGGCCGATCGCGCAGCGCCGCATAGTCGGGCGCGAAGCGGCGGTTGAAGCCTACCGTGAGTAGCACCTTTTGACGCTCCGCGAGCGCGACGAGTCGCTCCGCATCGTTCAGATTGTCGGCCAGCGGCTTGTCGACCATCACCGGAACGCCCCGATGCAGCAGGGCTTCGACCAGAGCGGGATGGGCGGGCGTGGCGGCATGAACAAAGGCGGCGTCGAACGCCGTGCCCTCGAGGGCTGCGTCGAGGCTCTGGTGCCGATGGGCGAGGCGGTAGCGAGTGCCGAGTTCCTCCAGCACCGTGGCGTCCCGAGTCACCAGGTGGATCTCCAGCCCCGCCATAGTGGTGAGCACGGGCAGGTACGCCTTGCGGGCAATGTCCCCCAGGCCGATCATCAAGACGCGCATGCGGGCTCCTCCGTGCAACCAGTGCCAGGCCCGCTATCGGGCCCGGGGACGCCTTCGTCCATCCCGCTGGCTCGCGCAGCCGCATGCCTTCCGGCCGCATGATATCGGTGTCATACCCTCTGCCAGAACAAGCAATGGAGGATGCATGCGATTTCCGGCAGCGGCTGCGACCGCCCTGGTCCTTGCGGTCAGCGCCCATGCGCAACCCGCGCCGCCGGCCACGGACGGCATCCATCCGCGGCCAAAGCCAGTGCCGATCCGCGCAGCGAAGATCGTCCTGGTCGGCGATTCGACCATGCAGGCGAACTCGGGCTGGGGCGGCAGCTTCTGCGGCTATCACGTCAGCTCGTTCATCGCCTGCGTGAACTTAGGGCGGGGCGGGCGCAGCACCTACAGCTATCGTGCGGAAGGCAGCTGGGATCTGGCGCTGGCGGAGATGAAGACGCCGGGGTTCACCGCCACCTATGTGCTGATCCAGTTCGGGCACAACGACCAGCCGGGCAAGCCGGGCCGCTCGACCGATCTCGCCACTGAATTCCCGCAGAACCTGCGGCGGTATGTCGCTGAAGCCCGCGCGGCCGGCGCGGTGCCGATCCTGGTGACCCCGCTGACGCGGCGCCAGTTCAAGGATGGAAGGCTCGTCCGCGATCTCGACGCCTGGGGAGAGGCCATTCGCAAGGTGGCAGCAGAAACCAGGACGCCGATCATCGACCTGCTGCGGCGGAGCAGTGACGTCGTAGAGGTGCTAGGCGCCGCGGGCTCGGCCCGGTTTGCGCAGCTGCCGCCGTCGCCGGAGGTCGCCTCAGCAATGCTTTCGGGCACGACGATCGCGGCCAACAGCGGCGCCACCGCGCCGGGCAGCGCGTCCGCGCAGAACAACGCGCAGGTCGAGCGGTTCGGCGATCCGAAGCTGTCGTTCGACTATACGCATCTGGGAGCGGCAGGCGCCGACTTCTTCTCGAAGCTGGTCGTGGACGAGCTGGCGACGGCCGTTCCCGAACTGCGCCCGCAGTTGATCCCCTGATTAACGAAAAATCCGTCCGGCGACCATGCGGAACCGCATGGCCACCGAACGGACCGGAGGGTAGGACCTCGCACTGCTTACTGGCAGGCCAGGCACTCGTCGTAGTCGGTGCTCTCGCCGATCTCGAACTTCGGCGCCTCGGGCGTGTTGTCCGCCTCGACGCCGCCGGTGCCGGCGAAGCCCGCGCGCTGGATCGACTTCGACCGCAGGTAATAGAGCGACTTGATGCCCAGCTCCCAGGCGCGGAAGTGGAGCATCAGCAGGTCCCACTTCTCCACGTCGGCCGGGATAAACAGGTTCAGCGACTGCGCCTGGTCGATATAGGGCGTGCGGTCGCCGGCCAGTTCGAGCAGCCAGCGCTGGTCGATCTCGAAGCTGGTCTTGAAGCACGCCTTTTCGTCCAGCGACAGGAAGTCGAGGTGCTGGACCGAGCCGCCATGCTCGAGGATCGAGTTCCAGACTGCGTCCGAGTCCTTCGACTTCTCGCGCAGCAGCTTCTGGAGGTGCGGGTTCTTGACCGCGGTCGAGCCCGACAGCGTCTTGTGCGTGTACATGTTCGCCGGGATCGGCTCGATGCAGGCAGACGTGCCGCCGCAGATGATCGAGATCGACGCGGTCGGCGCGATCGCCATCTTGCAGCTGAACCGCTCCATCACGCCCATGTCGGCCGCATCCGGGCAGGGGCCGCGCTCGACCGCCAGCTGCATCGACGCTTCGTTCACCTGGGCGTTGATGTGCTTGAAGATCTTGAGGTTCCACGACTTGGCCATCGCCCCCTCGAACGGCAGGCCGCGCGCCTGGAGGAAGCTGTGGAAGCCCATGACGCCCAGGCCCACCGAGCGCTCGCGCTCCGCCGAATAGCGGGCGCGCGCCATCTCGTCGGGTGCGTTGGTGATGTAGTCGGTCAGCACATTGTCGAGGAAGCGCATCACATCCTCGATGAAGCGCTTGTCGCCGTTCCACTCGTCCCACTTTTCCAGGTTGAGCGAGGACAGGCAGCAAACCGCCGTGCGGTCGTTGCCGAGATGGTCGGTGCCGGTCGGCAGCGTGATTTCCGAGCAGAGGTTCGAGGTCGACACCTTGAGCCCCAGGTCGCGATGATGCTTGGGCATCGTCGAGTTCACATGGTCGGAAAAGACGATGTAGGGCTCACCGGTGGCGAGGCGGACCTCGACCAGCTTCTGGAACAGCGCGCGCGCGTCCACGGTCGCACGAACCGAGCCGTCCTTGGGGCTGGTGAGGTTCCATTCGGCGCCGGCCCGCACTGCTTCCATGAAGGCATCCGGGATCAGCACGCCGTGGTGGAGGTTCAGCGCCTTGCGGTTGAAGTCGCCCGAGGTCTTGCGGATCTCGAGGAACTCCTCGATCTCCGGGTGCGAGATGTCGAGGTAGCAGGCGGCCGAACCGCGGCGCAGCGAGCCCTGCGAGATCGCGAGGGTGAGCGAGTCCATCACGCGCACGAACGGGATGATGCCGCTGGTCTTGCCGTTCAGGCCGACCGGCTCGCCGATGCCGCGGACGTTGCCCCAATAGGTGCCGATGCCGCCGCCGCGCGAGGCGAGCCAGACATTCTCGTTCCAGGTCTCGACAATGCCTTCCAGGCTGTCGGGAACCGAGTTGAGGTAGCAGGAGATCGGCAGGCCGCGGCCGGTGCCGCCGTTGGACAGCACCGGGGTGGCCGGCATGAACCAAAGCTGAGAGATATAGTCGTAGATGCGCTGCGCATGCGCCGCATCGTCGGCATAGGCCGAGGCCACGCGGACGAACAGGTCCTGGAAGCTCTCCCCCGGCAGCAGATAGCGATCGGTGAGCGTCTCCTTGCCGAACTCGGTCAGCAGCGCGTCGCGCGAGCGATCGACCGTGACCGGATAGGGTGCTGCGACCGAACGGCTGTCGCGCGCGACGGCTGCGGCGGGAGCGTCCAGCGTGGTGGTGCTGTCGCTTGCGCGCGTGTCGTGGCTGTCCCTGGTGAAGTCCATGCTGCCCTCGTTCCTATTGTCTGTTCCGGATCGAATCCGACCCGGTGTCGTCGCCTCGCCGAACGCGGCCGCCAGCGGCTGGATGACCCTGGCACCATCAAAAACGCAGCTTTTCCGCTGCATAACGTTCATTGTGGAAGCGTACGCCGAATACCAGAAGTAGCGCCGCTTCCCGGGCGCCACCACAAGACTTGGTGTCGCGCAAAGCGGTTCGGGAGGCAAGCCGCTTCGCCGCAATGAATCCGGCATTCATCGGTTCGATGGCCGCGCGACGCGTGGAAATACCTAGGCTTCAAGCGAAAACCGCACGGCGAAAAATTTTTGATGCGGCCGTTCCGGACTGTTCCGGCGCACTCGGTCGGCGCCCCGGCGGTCCGGCTTGCAAGCTGCCGCGGGTGGCTCCAAGCTAGGCCCGAGACAAGGGGTTGAGTGTATGCGACGGCTGAAGGCTGGGATGATGGGAGCGGCGCTGGTTGCGCTTGCGGTTACGGGCCACGCGGTGGCGCAGGAGAAGACAGCGGTCGAGGAGCTTTCGCTTTCGGACGCGGCAGCGGCACTTTCGGCGGGCACCAGCAGCGAGGCGCTGACTCGCGCCTATCTCGCCCGGATCGAGGCGCTCGATCGGCAGGGGGCGACGCTGCGCAGCGTCATTGCCATCAACCCCGATGCGGTGGCGCAGGCGCGGGCGCTGGACGCCGAACGGCGTGCCGGCCGCGTTCGGGGTCCGCTGCATGGCGTGCCGATCCTGGTGAAGGACAATATCGAGACGCGCGAGCTGCCGACTACCGCAGGCAGCCTGGCGCTGAAGGACAATCGCACCGGGCGTGACGCGCCGGTGGTGGCGCGGCTGCGCGCGGCAGGGGCGGTCATTCTGGGCAAGACCAACCTGTCCGAATGGGCGAACATCCGTTCCTCCGCCTCGATGAGCGGGTGGAGCGCGGTCGGCGGCCTGGTGCGCAATCCCTATGCGCTCGATCGCACGTCCTGCGGATCGTCGAGCGGCAGCGGCGCCGCGGCGGCCGCGAGCCTCGCCGCGGCGGCGGTGGGAACCGAGACCGACGGCTCGGTCGTGTGCCCGGCGGCGATGAACGGATTGGTGGGGCTCAAACCCACGATCGGCCTGGTCAGCCGTACCCATATCGTGCCGATCAGCCACAGCCAGGACACGGCCGGACCGATGGCGCGCAGCGTGCGCGATGCCGCGCTGCTCCTGTCCGCAATGGTCGGCAGCGACCCGGCGGACCCGACCACCCGCGACGCCGACCGGCACCGCAGCGACTATGCGGCGGGCCTCTCTGCGGATGCGCTGAAGGGCGTGCGCGTGGGCGTGCTGCGGCCGGAAATGTCGGCGGCGCTGGCCAAGCGCTATGACGCGGCGCTGGCGGTGCTGCGTGCGGCCGGTGCGACCCTGGTCGACGTGACCCCGCCCAAGCTGGAGGGGCTGGGCGAGGCGGAGTTCCTGGTGCTCAAGGCCGAGCTGAAGGCCGACCTCAACGCCTATCTCGCCTCCACGCCGCCCGCGGTGAAGAGCCGGACGCTCGCCGACATCATCGCCTTCAACGCGGCGCATAGCGATGCGGAACTGCGCTTTTTCGGCCAGGACACGTTCGAAGAGGCGCAGAAGATGCCTGGCCTGGACGACCCGGCTTACAAGGCGGCGCGCGCCAAGGCGCTGCGGCTGGCGGGCGCCGAGGGGATCGACGCGATGCTCGGCCAGGCACAGGTGCAGCTGCTGGTGTCGCCGACCTATGGCCTGCCGTGGCTGTCCGATCCCGTCCATGGCGACCATTTCATGCCGCCGTCGGCAAGCGAGCTTCCGGCGGTGGCCGGCACCCCGCACCTGACCGTGCCGATGGGGCTGGTGCAGGGCCTGCCCGCCGGGCTCTCCTTCCTGGGGCCGAAGTACAGCGAGGCGCTTCTGCTGGGAGCAGGCTATGCGTTCGAGCAGCGCGGGCGGATGCGGGTGAAGCCGGGCTATGCCGCGAGTGTGCCGACCGACGGCGGGCTGGAGGCGGCGCGGTAGGGGCGCCAGCGGCTGGCATCGCAGTGCTCCTGCGCAGGCAGGAGCCCAGGGTTACCGGCCACCGCCGTTGTTCCGCTGAACCCTGGATCCCCGCCTGCGCGGGGATACGGTGCGCGCGGGAGCGGGCTTGCCCCCTAGCCGTGCCGCCAGCGGCGGGCGAGGCTGGCCTGCCACAGCAGCACCAGCGGCACTGCGCCCAGTTCCACGCACAGGCCGACGAGGTGGCCGGTGGACGGCGCACCCACCGACAGCAGCGACCACGCGCGCGCCAGCCCGCCGATCACCACCATCATCCCCAGCAGGCAAAAGCGCGCCCCCTGGCGCTCGATCGCCGGGATGCAGCTGGCAAAGCCCAGCGCCAGGCCCAGGAAGATGCCGGACAGATAGCGGAAGTGGCTGTCGAGATCGGCGCGTACGGGCGTGTGCGCCAGCCACTCGGCGCCCCCAAGGATACCGGCGCTGGCGGTGGACAGCGGGATCAGGCACAGCAGCGCCACCACCCCCTGCAGCAGCCGGCGCTCGGCGCTGCGGCTCACGGCAGCGGCAGTTCGAGCAGGTCCGAGCGGACGCGGATCGCGCGCACCGACATATGGATTTCGATCAGGAAGCAGATGAGCCCGCCGGTCAGCAGCAGCATCGAGATGATGAAGGCGACGGCGATCACCTGACCGATCTGGAAGTTGCCGAGTTCGGCGACGAACAGCATCGCCACCACCAGACAGATGGCGATCGCGGCCATGACGTTCAGATAGACCGCGGTGTTGATCGTGCGGATGCGGCCGTCAATCAGCCGCAGCTCCTGGATGTGCCGCTGCCGCTCCAGACCAGTCGTGCTGACGTGCAGCACTTCCAGCTGGCGCGACCGGTCGACGATGCGGGCAAGCCGCCCGACCATCACGTTCAGGATCGCGCCGAGGCCGGCGAGCAGAAAGACGGGCGCGATCGCGACCTGGATCGTTTCCGCAACGGTGGAGAGGACGGGGGAGAATGCCACGCGCCTGTTATTCGTCCGGGACCGGGGTTGCGCAAGCGAAATGGTAGCGGGGGCCAGGCACGTGGTGCCGGGCCGGCAAAGGCGCTCAGATCACTTCCATCTTGCTGTTGTAATGGTGCCAGGCGAGGATCGCGGCAGCACCGCGGTGCGGGCGCCACGGCTCGGCCAGGACGCGGACCAGCTTCTCGTTGGGCCGCTCGGCATGGCCGAGGATACGGCCGACCTCGACCTGCACGGCCAGGTCGCCGGCTGGCCAGATGTCGGGGCGACCTTCGGCGAACAGCAGGTAGATTTCGGCCGACCAGCGCCCGATCCCCTTGATGCGGGTGAGGGCAGTGATGGCTTCCTCATCGTCCTTGGGGAGCGCCGAGAGGTCGAGGCGGCCGCTCGCCACTTCCTCGGCCAGGCTGCGGGCATAGCCGATCTTCTGGCGGGAGAGGCCGGCGGCGCGCAGCGTCTCGTCGTCGGCGGCGATGAGGCGGGCGGGGTCGTCTGCGGTGCCCAGCGCTTCCTCCAGCCGGCGCCATACCGCGGCGGCGGCATGCACGCTGACCTGCTGGCCGACGATCGTGCGCAGCAGCGTGGCATAGCCCGGCTCGCGGATGCGGGGTGGCGGATAGCCGACGCGCCCGACGGCGGCGGCGAACGCCGGTTCGATCGTGGCGAGCGCGTCGAGCGCCTCGCGCAGCTGTTCCGCACTCAGGCCCATGCCCGTGCGCCTTGAATTTGGCGGCGGCGGTCGCCAATGCCCTGCCAGCTGTTCTGGAGAAAATGCATGCCCACGCTTACCGTTACCACGCGCGAAGGAGAAGAACGCAGCGTGCCCGCAGAAGTCGGGCTGAGCGTGATGGAAGTGATCCGCGACGCCGGCTTCGACGAGCTGCTGGCGCTGTGCGGCGGCTGCTGCAGCTGTGCAACCTGCCACGTGCATGTCGACGAGGAGTTCCTGCCGCTGCTGCCGACGATGAGCGAGGACGAGGACGAGCTGCTCGACAGCACCTCGGACCGCGACGAACGCTCACGCCTGTCGTGCCAGATCCAGTTCACCCCGGCGCTCGACGGCCTGCGCGTGACCATCGCCGCGGAGGACTGAGGGGGTCTCATCCCTCGTCGTCCTACTGACGAAGAGGGGGCAAACCGTCGCATCCTGCCGTATCCCTGCGCAGGCAGGGATACGGGGCCGCGCAGGACAACGGAGTGCGGTTCGTTGAAACCCTGGGCTCCTGCCTTCGCGGGAGCACGGCGGCGGGAGACGCGAAGAGCCCCTAGAAGGCGGGGGCGGGCGGTCGGCTGGCGCGCAGTCCGTTTACGATCTGCCGGGCCAAGCCCGGGCCTTCGAATACGAGCGCCGAATAGAGTTGGACGAGGCTGGCACCCGCATCCAGCCGCCGCTGAGCTTCGTCCGGCGAACCAATGCCGCCGACCGAGACCAGCGGCAATTGCCCGCCGGTGATCGCGCGCGCTTCGGCGAGCTTTGCGCGGGCGAGTTCGGCGAGCGGCGCCCCCGAAAGCCCGCCCGTCTCCCCGGCATGAACCGATCGCAGCCCCGCCGGCCGCGAGATGGTGGTGTTGGAGACGACCAGCGCGTCGATGCCGCCGTCGATCGCCGCACGGGCGGCGACTTCCAGCCCGGCGCGGTCGAGGTCGGGCGCGACCTTCAGGAACAGCGGCACGCCCTTGCCGCCCGTGTGGCGTGCAGCGTCGCAGGCGGCGATCAGCTCACCGAGCGCCGGTTGTGCCTGCAGGTTGCGCAGGCCCGGCGTGTTGGGCGAGCTGATGTTGATCGTCAGATAGTCGGCGAAGGGCGCGGCCTTGGTGATGCCGGCGACATAGTCGGCGATGGCGCTGTCGCCCGCCACCGACTCCTTGTTGGCGCCCACGTTGATGCCGAGCACGCCGCGACGCTGCGGCATTCGGGCGATGCGGTCGAGCGCCGCGTCGAGCCCGCCGTTGTTGAACCCCATGCGGTTGATCACCGCGCGGTCCTCCACCAGCCGGAACAGCCGCGGCTGCGGATTGCCCGGCTGCGCCCGCGGGGTCAGCGTGCCGACCTCGACCGATCCGAATCCGAGCGCAAAGAAGCCGGCGACCGCTTCGGCATCCTTGTCGACCCCGGCGGCAAGCCCGACCGGATTGGGGAAGCGCAGGCCTGCGATCGTGACCGGCAGGTCGCGGCCGGCACCGGGCGCGAGCGGCGTGCCGGCGGCACCCCAGGCGGACAGCATCCGGATGGTGAGGCGATGGGCTCGCTCGGCATCGAGCGCGAACAGCAGGGGATGGTAGAAGCGCATGACCGGGCTATGGCAGCGGCGGGAAAGGGGGTCAAAGCCCCTGGCTGCGCGACGATGGCGGGCGGCGATGACTGTGATCGGAAGAATAAGGCCGGCGCGAGCTTCGTAGCCGCAAAATCCGGTTGACCCACGCGGTCCGCACCACCATCTGCAATTCAGACCGGAACGATCCGATTGGGAGCCATGCGTCTTTCGAGCCTTGCCGACTATGCCGTCGTGATGATGAGCGCGACCGCGCGCCATTGCGGTGGCGTGGCGCGGCTCAACGCGACGCGGCTGGCCGAGGACACGGGCCTGCCGCTGCCGACCGTCCAGAAGCTGGTGAGCCGCTTGTCGGCCGCCGGGCTGATCGAGACCGGGCGCGGCGCTGCCGGCGGCTTCCGCCTGGCGCGACCGGCAGCGGCGATCTCGCTTGCTGACATCGTCGAGGCGGTGGAGGGACCGATCGCGCTTACCACCTGCGTCGACGCCGACCGGCACGACTGCGCGGTCGAGGGAAGCTGCCGGGTCCGCCCGCACTGGGGTGGCGTGAATGCGCTGGTCCGCGATGCGCTCGCCTCGGTGAGCCTGGCGACGATTTCTTCTTCCTACCCCGTCGGCAGCGAGCCTGCCGAACAGACCCTTTCCCAACTGGAGCCGGGCCTTCGTCCCGGTGCCGGAGTGCACGCATAATGGCTACCAAGAACGCAGAGGCGCTCGCCGCCGCGAACAAGAAGTACGAGTGGGGCTTCTCCTCGGACATCGAGCAGGACTTCGCGCCCAAGGGACTGAGCGAGGACACCGTCCGCTACATCAGCGCCAAGAAGGGCGAGCCCGAATGGATGCTCGACTGGCGGCTCAAGGCGTTCCGCCTGTGGCAGACGATGGAAGCGCCGGACTGGTCGAAGCTCAACGTCCCGCCGATCGACTATCAGGACGCCTATTATTACGCGGAGCCCAAGGCGAAGCCGAAGCTCGGCAGCCTGGACGAGGTCGATCCCGAAATCCTGCGCGTCTATGAAAAGCTCGGCATCCCGATCGAGGAGCAGAAGATGCTCGCCGGGGTCGAGGGCGCGCGCAAGGTTGCGGTCGACGCGGTGTTCGACAGCGTCTCGGTCGCCACCACCTTCCGCAAGGAGCTGGAAGCCGCGGGCGTCATCTTCCGCTCGATCAGCGAGGCGATCAAGGAATATCCCGAGCTGGTCCGAAAGTGGCTCGGCAAGGTCGTGCCGCAGCGTGACAATTACTTTGCCACGCTCAATTCCGCGGTCTTCTCGGACGGTACCTTTGTCTACATCCCGGAGGGCGTGCGCTGCCCGATGGAGCTGTCGACCTATTTCCGCATCAATGCGGAGAATACCGGCCAGTTCGAACGCACGCTGATCGTCGCCGACAAGGGCGCGTACGTTAGCTATCTCGAGGGCTGTACCGCGCCGATGCGGGACGAGAACCAGCTCCACGCGGCTGTCGTCGAGCTGGTCGCGCTGGACGATGCCGAGATCAAATATTCGACCGTGCAGAACTGGTATCCGGGCGACGAGAACGGCGTCGGCGGCATCTATAACTTCGTCACCAAGCGCGCGCTGTGCCAGGGCAAGAACTCGAAGGTGTCGTGGACGCAGGTCGAGACCGGCTCCGCCATCACCTGGAAGTACCCCAGCTGCGTCCTGGCGGGCGAGAACAGCGTCGGCGAATTCTATTCAGTCGCCGTCACCAACAACCGCCAGCAGGCCGACACCGGCACCAAGATGATCCATCTGGGCAAGGGGTCGCGTTCGACGATCGTGTCGAAGGGCATCTCGGCCGGGCGTTCGGACAACACCTATCGCGGGCTCGTCCGCGTGGGGCCGACCGCGGAGAACGTCCGCAACTTCACCCAATGCGACAGCCTGCTGCTGGGCGACCAGTGCGGCGCGCACACGGTGCCGTACATCGAGGTGCGCAATCCGTCGGCGCAGATCGAGCATGAGGCGACTACGTCGAAGATCAGCGAGGACCAGCTGTTCTACGCGATGCAGCGCGGGCTCGACCAGGAAGCGGCGGTCGCGCTGATCGTCAACGGCTTCGCGCGCGAAGTGCTGCAGCAGCTGCCAATGGAGTTCGCGGTCGAAGCGCAGAAGCTGCTGGGGATCAGCCTCGAGGGGAGCGTGGGGTGAACCAGGAAGGCCTCGCCCCAAGCCCTCTCCTGAAGGGGAGGGGCTTAGAGAATGAGCAAACCCCTCCCCTTCAGGGGAGGGGCAAGGGGTGGGGCCTGTCCAAGCAGACACTTGCCCCGTTGCAGGCCCATGCCCGCGCCATGCGCAGCGAACCGACCGAGCCTGAAAAGCGGCTCTGGCGTGCGCTGTCCGGCAGCAAGCTCGCAGGCTTCAAGTTCCGGCGTCAGGCAGTAATCGGCCGCTATATCGCCGACTTCCTCTGCCCGGAGAAGGCAGTGGTGGTTGAAGTTGACGGCAACACCCATGCGGAGGGCGCGGATACGGTGCGCGACGCTTGGCTTGTTGCACATGGCTACACTGTGGTCCGCGTCACCAATCGCGACGTGCTGAACAACATGGAAGGCGTGCTCACGCATATTGCGCACGCATTGAACAACGCGCCGGATCGCTGGTCCGGTCCCCACCCCAACCCCTCCCCTGAAGGGGAGGGGCTTGAAAGATGACGATGCTCGAAATCAACAACCTTCACGCCGAGATCGACGGCAAGCCGATCCTCAAGGGCCTGACGCTCACCGTAAACGCGGGCGAAGTGCACGCGATCATGGGGCCGAACGGCGCCGGCAAGTCGACGCTGGGCTACGTCCTCGGCGGTCGCCCCGGTTATGAAGTGACCGAGGGTTCGGTGACCTTCGCAGGCGAGGACCTGCTGGAGATGGAGGCGGACGCACGCGCCGCCGCCGGCCTGTTCCTGGGCTTCCAATATCCGGTCGAGATCCCCGGCGTCTCTAACGTCCAGTTCCTGCGCGAGGCGCTCAACGCCCAGCGCAAAACCCGCGACGAAAAGCCGCTGTCGGGCGGCGAGTTTCTGAAGCTCGCCCGCGCGCAGGCCGATGCGCTCAGCATGGATGCCGAGATGCTCAAGCGTCCCGTGAACGTCGGCTTTTCGGGCGGCGAGAAGAAGCGCAACGAGATGGTGCAGATGGGGATCCTCGATCCCAAGCTCGCGATCCTCGACGAGACCGACTCCGGCCTCGACATCGACGCGCTGCGGATCGTCGGCGACGGCATCAACCGCATCATGCGCGCGCCGGACAAGGCGGTGATCCTGATCACCCACTATCAGCGGCTGCTCGATTACGTGAAGCCGGACGTCGTCCATGTGCTCGCCGACGGCCGCATCGTGCGTACCGGCGGCCCGGAACTCGCGCACGAGCTGGAGCGCGAGGGCTACGCGCAGGTGGCCGCGTGAGCACGCTCGAACTTCCTTCGCCCAAGTCGGAGCGGTGGCGCTGGGCGGACCTGCCGGCGCTGCAGCGCGCGGCCGAGAGCCCGCGCGGTGTTGCGCCCGATCTGGACTCCGCGCTGCTGCCGATCGACGGCCCGCGGCTGGTGTTTGTCGACGGCGTCTATGACGCCGCGCGCAGCGCGCCGGGACCGGTTGCGGTCGGCAGCCGGGCCTGGACCAGCGAGCACCCGCTCGCCCGCTTTGCTCCTGGCGAAGGCTGGGCGCTGGAGCTTGGCCAGGAAGCGGTAACCGATCCGATCCAGATCGTGCATCTCGGCTCGGGTGGCGGCAATCACCTGCGCGGCTCGATCGTGCTGGCGGCCGATGCCGCGGCCTCTGTGGTCGAGACGTTCGTCGGCAGCGGCTGGGCCAATCGCCAGACCCGTATCGAGCTCGCCCGCGGTGCGCGGCTGATGCGCTCGGTCCGGCTGATCCAGGCGGACGGGTTCGTTTCGATCCGCGACGAGGTCGATGTCGGCCAGGCGGCGAGCTATGCCGCTACCTTCCTGGGTGCCGGTGGCATGAGTAGCCGCATCGACGGCGAACTGGTCGTCAGCGGCACCGACGCCTATGCCGAAATGGGCGGCGCGCTGCTGACCCGCGGCGAGCAGCGGCAGGAGTGTGCGGTGACCGTCCGCCATGCGGCCGAGCGCGGCACCAGCCACCAGACCTGGCGCGCGGTTGCCGCCGACCAGTCGGCAGCGAGCCTCGCCGCGCGGGTCGACGTCGCGCGCGGTGCGCAGAAGACCGACGGCGAACAGTCGCTGCGCGGCATCCTGCTCCAGCGCACGGCAACGGTGAACCTCAAGCCCGAGCTCGAGATCTTTGCCGACGACGTGAAGTGCGCGCATGGCGCGACCGTGGGCGAGCTCGACAATCGCGCGCTCTTCTACCTCCAGAGCCGCGGCGTGCCGCGCCCGCGCGCCAAGGCGTTGCTGACCCGTGCGTTCGTGGCGGATTCGCTCGACCGTATCGGCCAGGAGACGGTGCGCGAGGCGTTCGTGGCCGACGCCGATCGCTGGCTGGAAGCGGCGCTGTGAGCGTGCTCGCCGACACCCGCCCGCTCGACGTGGTCGCCGACTTCCCGGCGATCCCGGCGGGCTGGGCGTATCTCGACACCGCCGCCACCGCGCAGAAGCCGCGGCCGGTGCTCGACGCGATCGCGCGCGGCTATGGCGAGACCTATGCCACCGTCCACCGCGGGGTGTACCAGCGTTCGGCCGACATGACGCTGGCATTCGAGGCCTCCCGGCGGCGGGTCGGGAGCTTCATCGGCGCGGGCTCGTCGGACGAGATCGTCTTCACGCGCGGCGCGACCGAGGGGATCAACCTGGTCGCGCAATGCTGGGCCGGCACGCAGCTGAAGGCCGGCGATCGCATCCTGCTGTCGATGCTGGAGCACCACAGCAACATCGTGCCGTGGCAGATGGTCGCCGAGCGCGTGGGTGCGGCGATCGACGTGGTGCCGCTCACCGCCGATGGGCGCATCGACCTGGACGTCATGGAGCGCATGTTGCGGCCGGAGCATAAGCTCGTGGCGCTCGCCCATGTCTCGAACGTGCTGGGCTCGGTGCTCGACGTGCAGCGCGCGACTGCGCTCGCGCACGGCGTCGGCGCCAAGATCCTGATCGACGGCTGCCAGGCGGTCGCGCGGCTGCCGGTCGACGTCCGCGCGCTCGGCTGCGACTTCTACGTCTTCTCCGGCCACAAGCTTTATGGCCCGACCGGCATCGGCGTGCTGTGGGGCAGGGGCGAGCTGCTGGAAGCGATGCCGCCCTACCAGGGCGGCGGGTCGATGATCGACCGGGTGACCTTCGAGCGCACCACCTATGCGCCGCCGCCGGGCCGGTTCGAGGCGGGGACGCCCCACATCGTCGGCGTGCTCGGGCTGCATGCCGCGATCGATTATGTGTCCGGCATCGGTCTGGACGCGATCCACGCGCACGAGACGGCGCTGGTCGCCGCCACGCGCGAGGGGCTGGGGCGGATCAACTCGGTCACGCTGTTCGGGCCGGAGGATTCCGCCGGCATCGTCAGCTTTGCGATCGAGGGGGTGCATCCGCACGACATCGGCACCATCTTGGACGAGGAACGCGTGGCGATCCGCGCCGGCCATCATTGCGCACAGCCGCTGATGGATCGGCTCGGCGTGCCGGCGACGGCGCGCGCGAGCTTCGGCGTTTATAACTCCGCCGCTGATGTGGATGCTCTGGTGCGCGGACTGGAACGAGTGAGCAGGATCTTCGGGTAATGGACGAGACACGCAGGATCGCAGTGGAAGAGGTCGACGCGGTCGACGCACCGCGCAAGGCGCGCGTGGACGACGTGGTCGACGCCCCGGCGGCCGAACCGCGCCGCCGCGACTATCTGGACGGCTTCCTGGCGCAGAAGCCCGAGCCGCAGTCGGCGGGCGAGCCCGGCGGCGCGATCTATGACGGCGTTATCCAGGCGCTGAAGGAAATCTATGACCCGGAAATCCCGGTCAACATCTATGACCTGGGGCTGATCTATGGCGTCGACGTGACGGAGGGCGGCCATGTCGCCGTCACCATGACGCTGACGACGCCGCATTGCCCGGTCGCGGAATCGATGCCGGGAGAGGTCGAGCTGCGCGTCGGCGCAGTGCCGGGCGTCGGCACGGCCGAGGTCAACCTGATCTGGGATCCGCCCTGGGACCCGCAGAAGATGTCCGACGAGGCCAAGCTCGAACTCGGAATGCTGTAAGCAAGGAACACGTTGTGGCTACCACCCTTCGCCCCCGTCCCGCAGCCCTCGCGCTGACGCCGTCAGCCGAGCAGCGCATCGCCGACCTGATGGCGAAGGCGCCGGACGGCTCGGTGGGCGTCAAGCTGTCGACCCCGCGCCGCGGCTGTTCGGGCCTCGCCTATTCGGTCGACTATGTGACCGAGGCCAAGCCGTTCGACGAGCGCATCGACACCGCCGGCGGCACGCTGTTCGTGGACGGCGGCTCGATCCTGTACCTCGTCGGCTCGACGATGGACTGGGTCGAGGACGATTTCACCGCTGGGTTCGTGTTCAACAACCCCAATGCCAAGGGTGCCTGCGGCTGCGGCGAGAGCTTCACGGTCTGAGGGGTACGCGCCTGCAGAGGCAGGGTCGGTTTGATCGGCAACCGCCACGCCCGACTGCGCTTCGAACGACGCGCTTGCGAGACACCCTCGCCATCCTGACGGGAGTCAGTATCCACCTCGCTAACGGGACGAGGTGCGGTGCAGTGCGTCTGGATGCTGACCTTGTGTCCGGCTGGTGATCAGAGCACAGGCAGCATTCAGTCGGCAGGGACTGAACGCGGACACTCCCCTGCCGATTCTCGAATTTGGTCCATGTACGTAGGAAGGGGCTCAAGGCCAACTTCCGCGCGTAGCCGATCCAGATGCTCAGGATCTTCCAATGGCAGGGGGATCCGCTTGCCGTTTTCGCAGGTAACCTGAGTCGCGTAGCGCTGTTTGCCAATCAACTTCAGCATGACCCGGTCGTGCAGATAAGCATAATTGCGCTTGGAGACATCGCCGGTAGCCAGCAGGGGCTGCATCAAGCGCAACGCCTTGAGCTGGAACGCAGGGTCCGCATCTGCATGTTGGACCAACAGCCAGGCCTCCCTCGCGCCGTCTTGGCCGATCTCGGATGCTTTCGGCCAACCTCGATCCGCAATGATCTTCTTGAGCCATTGCGTGTTGCTACGGTCCGTCTCCGCCAATGCTACAGCGAAACGCGATACCACGACCGCCCTTGTATCGGATGGGAGCGGAGGAACGTTCTGCATGTCACCCTCACCCCATCCGAGGCCGAGCCTGAGCATCTGCTCGCGCAAAGGGCGCGCCAGCAACGCATCCCTAAGCGAAGGTCCTTTGGCTCCTCCCGCCTGCTCGGCCGCTCGCGTGGCAGCCAAATAGCTTTCCGCAACAGGTCGTCCGGTGCTGACCGCCTGCTCGAACTTCGAAAAGGAATGTAGGTCGATCGGGTAGGGTGCGCTTGCGACCTGAGCGCACAGGAGATCTCGGAAAGCGCCGCGCTCAAGCTTAGGATCGGCAATGCCCATTGCGCGGAGTTCGGCGCGCGTTTCAGCCATGTCTGTCATGAAACACGCGTCCAGCCAGGCCGAAATGGCTGCAGTCGCCTCCTTGTCCGCAGGCCTCGCGTCTTCGAACCGCCCCCGCATCCAGCCGTAGTCCCCGGGGTCGAAGCGGCCCTCGTGAACATAGGGTTTCAGAGCGTCCGGCAGCGGCGGCGCAGTACCGACCAGCAGCCAGGAAAGCAGCAGCAGACATACGGAGCGCATGCCGAAGAGGACCAAGCGGCGGCCCGGATGTCAAATCGGTCGCGGTGTAGCGACCGATCCGGTCGGAAGTTCCTCCTACTCCAGCCGCCGCAGCCGTTCCGTCACCACCGGGGCAATCCGCACAACCATCTGCTGCACGCCCTTCGCATTGGGGTGCACGCGGTCGGCCTGCATCAGCGTCGGGTTGCCGATCACGCCGTTGAGGACGAACGGATAGAGCACCGCGTCATATTCCTCGGCGAGTTCGGGAAAGATGCGGTTGAAGGTGCCGGCATAGTCCGCGCCCAGGTTGGGCGGCGCCATCATGCCGGTCAGCACGACCGGGATCTTGCGGCGCTTCAGCTCGTCCAGCATCACCTTGAGGTTTTCGCGCGTGGTGGCGGGCGGGATCTGGCGCAGCACGTCGTTGCCGCCCAGCCCCAGCACCACCAGGTCCGGCGTGCGCTTGAGGTTGTCGAGCGAGAAGGCGAGCCGTTGGCGACCGGCCGCGGTCGTGTCGCCGGAGACGCCGGCGTTGACCACCGTCGCGTTGATCCCCGCGCTGCGCAGCGCGGTCTGGAGCCCGTCCGGGAAGCTTTGCCCGCGCGCCAGGCCATAGCCGGCATAGAGGCTGTCGCCGAACGCCAGCACCAGCCGCTCGGGGCCCTGGGGCACGCTTGCGGCGGGCGTGGCCGTCGGCTGCGCGTCGTTCATCGGCGTATTCGCCTGCTCGGGCGCGACGCCCTGCGCGCTCTGGTCATCGCAGCCGCCGAGCAGCAGTGCTTGGAGAAGCAGCGCACCCGCCCCATAACGCACACTTCCATTCTCCAACGCGATCCTCCGACATGCTCAACACCGACCACGGCGATATGGTGATCGTCGCCCGCGATGTCACCTTGACGCTGGGCGCTGCCGATGCGGCGACCCCGATCCTGCGCGGGATCGACCTGTCGGTCGCGCGCGGCACCAGCCTTGCGCTGCTCGGCGCGTCGGGTTCGGGCAAGTCGTCGCTGATGGCGGTGCTGTCCGGGCTGGAACGCGCGACCGGTGGCAGCGTTACCGTGGCCGGGCTCGACTTCGGCGCCCTCGACGAGGATGCACTGGCCCGCGCCCGGCGCGGGCGGATCGGCATCGTGCTCCAGGCATTCCACCTGCTCCCCACCATGACCGCGCTGGAGAATGTGGCGGTGCCGATGGAACTGGCAGGCGCGGCAGACGCGTTCGCGCGGGCGGAGGCGGAACTGCACGCGGTCGGGCTCGGTCATCGCTTGGGCCATTATCCTGCCCAGCTTTCGGGCGGCGAGCAGCAGCGCGTCGCCATCGCCCGCGCGCTTGCCGGGCGGCCGGAGATCGTGTTCGCCGACGAGCCGACCGGCAACCTCGATGCCGCCACCGGCGCTGCGATCATGGACCTGTTGTTCGAACGGCGCGCGGTGACGGGGGCGACGCTGGTGGTGATCACCCATGACGCCGCGCTGGCGGAACGCTGCGACCGCATCGTCTCGCTCGCCGACGGACGCATCGCGCGGGACGAGACGCGATGAGCGAATGGCGGCTGGCCTGGCGGCTGGCGCGGCGCGAACTGCACGGGCGCTTCCGCGGCCTGCGGCTGCTGCTGGTGTGCATGTTCTTAGGCGTCGGCGCACTGGCTGCGATCGGCAGCCTGTCGGCCGCGATCGACGGCGAGTTGAAGGCGCGTGGCGCCGCGATCCTGGGCGGCGACGTCGAGTTCGCGACGTCGCAGCGTGGGGCTACGGATGCCGAGCGCACGGCCTTTGCGCGCCTCGGCCGGGTGTCGCAGACCAGCAGCATGCAGGCGATGGCGGTGCGCGACGGCGGCACGACCGGGCCACAGACCGTGCCCGTCACCCTCAAGGCAGTCGACCAGGCCTACCCCCTGTACGGCAACCTGCGCCTCGCAGACGGAAGCACCGCCCATCCTGCCGATCCGACGCGCGTGTGGATCGCGCCTGGGCTGGCGGAGCGGTTGGGCGTCAGGGTCGGCGAGCCGCTGCGACTGGGTAGCGCGCGCTTCACCATTGCCGGCATCATCGCCGACGAGCCCGACCGGCTGGGGGAGGGCTTCACGCTTGGCCCCGTCGCGATCGTCTCGCTGGAGGGGGTCGCCCGAACCGGGCTGATCCAGCCGGGGAGCCTGTACGAAACCAAATACCGCGTCGCACTGCCCGCCGGGCGGTCGCCGGATGCGGCGGCAGAGGCGATCAAGAGGGCGTTTCCCGACGGCGGCTGGGAGAGCAAGACGCGCAATCGCGCCTCGCCGGGTGCGGCGCGCTTTCTGGATCGCATGGGCCAGTTCCTGGTGCTCGTCGGGCTTGCCGCGCTCGCCATCGCCGGCATCGGCGTGGGCAATGGCGTCGGCTCCTATCTCGCCAGCCGCCGCGGCAGCATTGCGGCGCTGAAGGTGCTTGGCGCGACCTCGGGTGGGATCGCGCGCGTCTATCTGCTGCAGGTGGCAGTGGTCGCCGGCATCGGCATCCTGCTCGGGGTGATCGCGGGGATCGCTGCGGTGCCGCTGATCCTGTGGGTGGCGGGCGACGTGCTGCCGGTCGCGCCGGAGTTCGCCATCCATCCGGCGCCGCTGGCGCTGGCGGCGGGTTATGGCCTGCTGACCGCGCTTGCCTTTACCGCGCCGCCGCTGGTGCGGGCCGGCACGGTGCCCGCCGCCGGGCTGCTGCGCGGCAGCCTGGACCTGCGTCGCGCGCCGTGGCGGCGCGTGCTGCCCTGGACGGGCGGGGCAGGGGCGCTGATCGTCGGCATCGCGGTTGCTACCGCCGACCAGCCCGGGCTCACCGCCGGCTTCCTGGCGACGATCGCGGGCGCGCTGCTGCTGCTCGCCGGGTTTGGCTGGGGCGTGCGCTGGCTCGCCCAGCGGCTGCCGCGTCCGCGCGGGCCTTTGCTGCGGCTGGCGCTTACCGGGCTGCACCGGCCGGGGGCGCGCACGGTGACGCTGGTGGTGGCACTCGGGCTGGGGCTCACCCTGTTCGTGCTGCTGGCGGCGATCCGCACGAGCATCGATGCGAACATCCGCGAGACCATCCCGCAAAAGGCTCCGGCGCTGTTCGCGCTCGACGTGCCGCGCGACCAGGTCGATGCGTTCCGGCGCACCGTCACCGCGGCGGCCCCGGCGGCCGAGATCCGCACCGTGCCGCTGATGCGCGGCACGATCACCGCCTATGCCGGGACGCGGGTCGCCGACCTCAAGACGCTGCCCGAGGGGGCCTGGGCGCTCAGGGGCGAGCGTGGGCTTACCTATTCGGCGACGCTTCCCGACAGCAACGAACTGGTCGAGGGCAAGTGGTGGCCCAGGGACTATGCGGGGCCGCCGCTCGTCTCCCTCGACGTCGACCTCGCGCGGGCACTGGGCTTGCGGATCGGCGACGCCCTCGGCTTTTCGGTGCTGGGGGTGGAGCGGGAGGCGCGGGTCGCCTCGTTCCGCCGCATTCACTGGGACACGATGGGCTTCAACTTCGTGATGGTGTTCAGCCCCAACGCCATTTCCGACGTGCCGCACAACCTGGCCGCCACCATCGACCTGTCCAAGGGGCAGGAGGGGGCGGTCACGCGTGCGTTGCTGCCGCGCTTCCCCTCGGTTTCGGTGATCGAGGTGCGCGGCGTGGTGGAGCAGGTGCGTACCATCGTGAGCCAGATGGCGACGGCGATCGCCGCCGCAGCCTCGGTCGCAATCCTGGCCGGCATCGCGGTGCTGATCGGCGCGATTGCCGCGGCGCGGGAAGCGCGAACCTATGACGGCGTGATCCTGAAGACGCTGGGCGCCACGCGGGGGCAGGTGCTGGCGGTGCAGGCGCTGGAATATGTGCTGCTGAGCCTCGCCGTCGCCGTGCTGGCGCTCGGGCTGGGGTTGGCGGGTGCCTGGTATGTGGTGGTGGATGTCTTCGCATTCGATTGGCTGCCGAACTATGGGGCGGTGCTGGGTACGCTTGCGGCAGGGGCGGGCGTTACGCTGCTGATCGGCATCCTGGGGGCGCTCCCGATCCTGGGCGTCCGTCCGGCACGCGCCTTGCGGCAGCTCTAGCGGTCGGCGCTAAGTTGTTTATATGACAGGAATTATGAAAAGCGTGCTGTGCTGTTCCGGTCGGGGTCGTCCCCGCGAATTCGATGTCGACGAGGCTTTGGCCGCCGCGCTCCGCGTCTTCTGGAGCAAGGGCTATGAGGGGGCGTCGCTGTCGGACCTGACCGAGGCGATGGGCATCACCCGCCCCAGCCTCTACGCCGCGTTCGGCAACAAGGAAGCGCTGTTCCGCAAGGCGCTGGACCTCTACGAGCAGGAAAAGCTCGGCTATATCAACGTCGCGCTGGAAGCACCGACGGCGCGCGGAGTGGCCGAGCGGCTGCTGCGCGGCGCGGTGGAGAGCCATGCGAGCGCGTCGGGTCCGCGCGGCTGCCTGGGCGTGATCAGCTCGGTCGCCTGTGGGGCCGATGCCGAAGGGATCCGTGACGAGGTCATCAAGCGCCGGGCGTCGTCGCAGGATGCCGTGGTCGCCCGCTTCGAGCGTGCCAAGGCCGAGGGCGATCTGTCGGCGTCGATCGATGCGACCGGGCTCACCGCCTATCTGGTGGCCATTCTCCAGGGCATCAGCGTCCAGGCGGGTGCGGGTGCCAGCCGCGAGGCACTGGACGCCCTTGTCGACACCAGCCTGGCGATGTGGCCGAGCGCCTGAACGCTGGGTTTCAAGAAAATATACCGCCGGGTATGGAATGTCATTGACGGCCACGAGCTGCTTCTATACCGCCCAGTAGGTATTGAGGGCACGACAGCGGCATCCCCCCTGGTCCGGCCCATCTGCCAAGCGAGGGAAGGCCATGGGCTATCTGACATTCAGCGAACTGGGCGGCGCCGCCGCTGCCAAGGCATGGGTCGCCGCACCGGCGCCCAAGGCCGATCCGGTACCGGCCGCCACAGGCTTGTCGGCGCTTGAGTGGTCGGTAGTCGCGATCGCGCGGGGCGAGCGGCTTTCCAGCCTGAAGCAGCCGGGCCGCATTGCGGTGGCGCTGGCATCCGTGTTCGGCATGCGGGCCCGCCTGCCGCTCGCCGATCCACGGCTGGAGGCGCTGCGTCGTATCTCTGTGCTGGCATGGCACCGCGGCGACAATCTGCCCAAGTCGGAGATCGGCCGCTTCCTGGAAGCCGGTTTCACCACCAACCAGTTCGAGACGCTGCTGACCAGCATCGGTCGCGGGCGTCTCGCCGGAACGCGCACCCGCGCTGCCTGACGCTTACCAGCTCCCTTCGTCCCCCTTGGGGCGGCTTGCCGTGGGCGAGCCGCCCTTTCTTTTTTTGCGGAGTAGACCAAGCCCGTGCGAAGCTGAACGAACCGCTCGCACTTGCGACAGACGGCGACACAAAAGCGGTGTTGCTGACAAACCTGCGCGACGAGCCAGGCCCAGATTGCTTCTCGACCGAACGACGGTCGGTTTTGAGGAGTGTCACCATGAAGAAGATCGCACTGATGATTGCGGGCCTCGGGATCGCCGTGACCGCACTGCCCACCGCCGCCAGCGCCGCTCCGTGGCAGGGCGTCAATCAGCGCCAGGCGACCATCGAGCGTCGCATCGACCAGGGCGTGCGCAGCGGCCAGCTCAACCGCCGCGAGGCCGTGCAGTTGCGCACCGAGGTTCGCCAGATCGCGCAACTCGAGAATCGCTATCGCCGCAGCGGCGGTGGTTTGTCCGTCAGCGAGCGGCGCGACCTCGACCGTCGCCTGGACCAGCTGACCGCACGCACGCGCTACGAGAAGCATGATCGCCAGGAGCATCGCGGCCACCGCCGCTGAGCCTGTCGCTTCGGACTTCCGGGACGCCTCGCCGGCAACGGCGGGGCGTCGCTGCATCAGCGCAGCGGCTTGCCCGAATCCTTCCAGCGGTCGCGGATGGCGGATTCCGGCAGGCTGTTCTCGGGCGGCTGGGGTGCGGGCGTCGGGGCGGTGCGCGGCGCGACCGGCAGCGGCTCTGCTGGGGCAGCCTCCGCCGGGGCGGCAGTGGTCGGTTGCGGAAGCGGCAGGGGATCCAGCGGGGAGCGGACGTGCGGGCCGGGTACCGGCTCGTGGCCCACATAGCGATCGGCGAAGGCGTCCGCGGTTCCCCACCAGCCTTTCCATCGATGGAAGAAATGGGCGCCGAACGCGCCGGTCATCACCAGCGAGCGGTTCCACGCCGGTGTGACGGCATAGGTGTGGTAATGAGTCGCCAGGCCCACGGGCGCAAACACCGATCCGCTGAGTGCGCGCGCCGCGACTCGGCGGGCGCGGGCCCAGGGTCCGGGGGCACGCGCTCGGGCAAGGGCGCCGTCGCAGGCGAAGCTGAACTGGCAGCCGCGCCGCTCCGATCCCTGATAGACGACGCCACAGACGGTGGCGGGGAAGGCCGGATGGCGCACGCGGTTCAACACCACCTGCGCGACCGCCTGCTGCCCGTCGTCGGGCTCGTTCGCCGCCTCGTAGTAGATGGCCGTGGTCAGGCATTCGAGCGCGCGTGCCTGATCGATGACGCTGCCGCGCGCGTGGAACGGCTGCGCCGGGACGATCGAACCGTCCCCTTCCAGCGCCAGCGCGGGGATCGGCAAGTCCGGCAGCGTCGTCGTACCGGTGGTGCCCGCCTGCGGTGCCGCGAGTGCGCCCGAAAAGACAGGGGCCTGCGCCTGCGCGCTACTGCGCGGCGGCAGCGCCATGCGTCGGGCGGCGGCGCGCTGCTGCTGGTCGACCGCGATCGAGCCGGCATGGACCGCAAAGGCGAGGCCGGCGCCGCCGGCCAGCAGCAGCACGGCGCGCCGCCGCGTGCGAAGCGGTCCCCAGCTCCTCACGCGGCCGCCGGTCAGCGCGTCAGCTTGGGGCTGTCGAGGTCGAGCGCGCTCGCCGGGATCACCTCCGCCTGGGGGTAGCGCTTGCGCAGCGTGTCCGCGAACTGCTTGGCGTCGCCCACCACGACGATGCTCGCGCCGGCCGGGTCGAGCACCTGGCCCGCGACCTGCTGCACGGCCTGAGCGTCCGCGCCCTCGATCTCGGCGAGCGCCTGATCGATGGCGTCGACCGGCTGGCCCGCGAGCACATAGGCAGCGAGCTTGCCGGCGAGGCCGCCGCGCGTCTCGACGTCGCGGCCGAACCCGCCCGACAGCACCGCCTTGCGCGTGGCAAGCTCGGCCGTCGGCACGGGATCGCGGCCGATGCGCTGCAGCTCACCGACGATCAGGTCGACGACTTCGGGGGCGGATTCGTTCTTGGTCTGCACGGTGGCGCTGAACGCGCCGACGCCGCGGTCCGCATCCAATGCGGCGCGCGCGCCATAGGAGAGGCCGCGCTTGATGCGGATCTCCTGGTTCAGCCGCGACGAGAAGCCGCCGCCAAGCACCGTGCTCGCCAGCCGCGCGGCCGGGAAGCGGGCGTCGCCGCGCGCCAGCGCTGCGCGCGACACGACCACGGCCGCCTGGCCGCTGCCGGGCAGGTCGACGACGATGACGCGCGGGGTCTTGGGCAGCGCCGGTTCGGCCGGTGCCGCCACCGTGCCGGCCGGAGCCTTCCAGTCGCCGAACAGCTGTTCTGCCATGGCCTGCGCCTTGGCCGGGGTGATGTCGCCGACCAGGATCAGCGTGGCGCGGTCCGGGCGCCAGCTCTCGCCGTGCGCGGCGACGATCTGCGCGCGGTCGACTTGGCGATAGCTCGTCTCGGTGCCGACCTTGCCATAGCGGCTGTCGCCGAACACCGCGCGCGCCGCGACCTTGCCGGCGAGCGCGCCGGGGTCCGATCGCTCGATCTGGAGCGCGTCGATCCACTGGGTGCGGACCCGCTCGATCTCCTTGGGATCATAGGCGGGGTTGCGCACCACATCGGCCAGGATGTTCATCGCGGGTGCTAGGCCATTGGTGCCGACCAGCAGCGAGACGCTGGCGCCGTCATCCTCGGCCCCGGTGTCGAGCGAGGCGCCCAGCGCCTCGACCTCGGCCGCGATCTGGGTGGCGGAGCGGGTGCGGGTGCCCTCGGTCAGCAGCTCGGTCGCGAACTGGCTCGGTTCCGGGCGGCGGCCGGGCGCCGACAGCTCGCGCGTGTCGACCACCATGGTGGCGGCGACCAGCGGCAGGCCGGGCTTGGGCACCGTCACGAGCCGCAGGCCGTTGGCGAGGCGAGTCTCGGTACGCGCCGGCAGCGCGGCCGCCACGGGTGCGCCGATCGCAGGCAGCGGCGTGCGCTCACCCTCGGCCGCGACCTGGTGGACCGGCACGCCGGGCGGAATCGCGAGCGGGCGAGTCTCGACCGTCTTCGGCACCGACAGCGAAGTGTCGGCAGGGGCGCCGTCCGCCTGCGGCAGATATTGGAGCACCGCGACCTGATTCTCGCCCAGATAGCGGCGGGCCACGCGCTGGACGGCGGCCGCGTCCACCTTGGCGATGGCGGCGAGCTGCTGGTCGGCGGCGCGCGGATCGCCGTCGACGATCACGCTGCTGGCAAGCGTAAAGGCGCGACCCTCGGCGGTCTCGCGCCGGGCGAGGGAGGCGGCGAGGATCTCGTTCTTGGCCTCGGCAAGTTCGGCGGCGGTCACCGGCGCATCGCGCAGGCGCGCGACCTCGCGCTTGAGGCCCGCCTCGACCGCATCGATGTCCTTGCCGCCGGCGGCGATCGCATAGGCGGCGAGCACGCCGGTGTCCTTCCTACCGTCGAGATAGGTCTCCGCAGACTGGGCGAGCTGGTCGCGATAGACGAGCGACTGGTACAGCCGCGAGCTGCGGCCGCTCGACAGCACCGCGTTCAGCACCGCGAGCGCGGCCTGATCGGGATGGTTGTCCGGCGGAATCTGGTAGCTGAGCACGACGGCGGGGAGCGGGGTGTTTTCGGCGTGGACGACATGGCGCGTGGCGGCAGTGCGCGCAGGTTCCTTGACGGCCACCCGCGGGATCGGCCGGTTTGGGCGGGCAACGGGCGCGAAATACTGGTCGACCCAACGGTTCAGCTGTGCGGGATCGAAGTTGCCCGCGACCACCAGCACCGCATTGTCGGGCCGGTAGTAGGTCGCGTGGAAGGCGCGGATGTCGTCGATCGTCGCCGCGTCCAGATCCTCGATGCTGCCGATGCCCGGCCGCGCATAGGGGTGGCGGGTGTAGGAGATCATCGGCAGGTAGAAGCCGAACAGCTTGCCATAGGGCTGCGCGAACACGCGGCTGCGCAGCTCCTCCTTCACAACACCGCGTTCGGAGGCGAAGCTGGTCGGCTCCACCACCAGCGTCGCCATGCGATCGGCCTCGGCGAACAACAGCTGCTCGAGATGGTTGGCGGGCACCACCTCGAAATAGTTGGTGTAGTCGTCGGCGGTGGAGGCGTTGTTGTAGCCGCCGACATCCTCGGTCAGCCGGTCGAACGCCTCCGACGGCAGGTTGCGCGTCTGCTTGAACATCAGATGTTCGAACATGTGGGCAAAGCCGGAGCGGCCGCGCGGATCGTCCTTCGAGCCCACGTCATACCAGACCTGCACCGACACGTTCGCCGTCGAGGTGTCACGGATCGCATAGACCTTCAGGCCGTTCGCCAGCGTCCGCTCGGTATAGGCGAGCGGGGCCACCGGGGCGGGAGCCGGTGGTGTGGCGGTCGATGCTCCGGGGGCCGGTTGCGCGCTGGCGGTTGCGGGAACGAGAGCGGTGGCGAGCAGCAGTGCCGCGCGGAAATGGAGCATCGATCAGCCTTGGTGTGCGCTGGAATCAGCGCTTGGTGCGGGAACGGTTGGCGTAGAGGAGCGCGGCGGTGAGCGCGGCGGAGCCGATGCCGACGCCGATGCTGATCGGCACGGCAGGCCAGCGGGTGGGGCGGTCGTGCTCACGCGTGTCGCCGGCAGCTTCGCGCACGCGCTTGGCGTCCTTGCAGGCGGCTTCGACCTCGTTGATCGGGTGGGTGTCGGTCATTTTTCCTCTCCGGGTGCGATCATCCGCGACTGGAATAGCGCGTCCGGAAGTCGTTGGCGAACATGGATAAGCTGCCCGACGCGATTGCCGCGCGCAGATCGGCCATCAGCCGCTGGTAGAACCACAGGTTGTGCTCGGTCATCAGCATCGCGCCCAGGATTTCGCCGGCACGCACGAGGTGGTGGATATAGGCGCGGCTCCAGCCGGTGCAGCTGGCGCAGGGGCATTCGGGGTCGAGCGGCCCCGTATCCTCGGCAAAGCGGGCGTTGCGGATGTTGATCGGGCCGGTGCGGGTGAATGCCTGGCCGGTGCGGCCCGAGCGGGTGGGCAGTACGCAGTCGAACATGTCGACGCCGCGCTCGACGGCGCCGACGATGTCGTCGGGCTTGCCGACGCCCATCAGATAGCGGGGCTTGGTCGCGTCGAGCTGGCCGGGGGCATAATCGAGCACGCCGAACATCGCCTCCTGGCCCTCGCCGACCGCCAGGCCGCCGATCGCATAGCCGTCGAAGCCGATGTCCTTGAGCGCATCGGCCGACTCGCGGCGCAGCGACTCGTCGAGCGCACCCTGCTGGATGCCGAACAGTGCCGCACCCTCGGCATGGGCACCGCCCGAGTCGAAGCCGTCGCGGCTGCGCCTGGCCCAACGCATCGAGCGCTCCATCGCGCGCGCCTGCACGTCGCGCGTGGCGGTGGTCGGCACCAGCTCATCGAACGCCATGACGATGTCGGAGCCGAGCAGTCGTTGGATCTCCATCGAACGTTCGGGGCTCAGCAGGTGGCGCGAGCCGTCGAGGTGGCTCTTGAACTCGACACCGTCCTCGGACCGCTTGGTGAGGTCCGACAGGCTCATCACCTGATAGCCGCCACTGTCGGTCAGGATCGGCCGGTCCCAGCCCATGAAGCCGTGCAGCCCGCCCAGCCGGTGGACGCGCTCGGCGCCGGGCCGCAGCATCAGGTGATAGGTGTTGCCGAGCAGGATGTCGGCGCCGGCCGCGCGCACGTCGGCGGGCTTGACGGCTTTCACCGTAGCGGCGGTGCCGACCGGCATGAAGGCGGGGGTGCGGATGGTACCGCGGCGCATCGCGATCTCGCCGGTGCGGGCGCGGCCGTCGGTCGCGTGGATGGTGAAGTCGAAACGGGGGGACATGGCCGCCTGATGCCGCTGCGCGCGGCTGCTGTCGAGCCGCGATCGCGCGGGAGCGTCAGGCGGCGCGGTGCGTTTGAAGGCAAGAGGAAGAGGAGCAAGCCATGGCCGAACAACCCCTGTCGCCCGGCGACGACGCCGCACCCGGCACCCCCGGCACCGGCGAGAACCTCTGCCCGCGCTGCAGCGGAAGCGGGCAGATCGATGGTGCCGAATGTCCGGAATGCGAGGGTACGGGCAAGGTGATCGAGGGGATCGGCGGGGGGTGAGGGCTTGTCTGGCCCTCTCCAGTCCGTTCCTGCTGAGCAGGGGCTGAGCCTGGCGCAGAACCGTATGGCGGTCAGGTGAGCCCGATAATCGCGATTTGCCGTCCATAATCCGGCTCACCGCGGTGCGTCGCCCGGCGGTAGCTGAAGAAGCGATCGGGATCGGCATAGGTGTCGAGCCCCAGCGCCTCGATGCGCCGCACGCCGGCCGTTGCGAGCCGATGGACGACATAGGCCTCCAGGTCGAACTGGGCGTGGCCTTCGCGCGTGTCGGTGAAGAAGCGTTCGTTCTCCGGATCGGCAGCGGCGAAGCGGTCGACGAATGCGGCATCGACCTCATAGCTGGCGCGGGCGATGCAGGGGCCGACCGCCGCGGCGATGCGGTCGCGCCGCGCGCCCAGCCGCTCCATGGCCGCGAGCGTCGCGTCGGTGACGCCGCCGATCGCGCCCTTCCACCCGGCATGGGCGGCGCCGACCACGCCCGCCTGCACGTCCGCCAGCAGCACGGGAGCGCAATCGGCGGTGAGGATCCCGAGTGCCAGGCCCGGCCGGTCGGTCACCAGCGCGTCGGCGTGCGGGCGCAACGCCTGCTCGAATGGGGTCGTCACCGCCACCGCCTCGGCCGAATGAACCTGATAGAGCGTCACCAGTTGCGCGCCCGGCAGCACCGCCTCCGTCGCGCGGCGGCGGTTCTCCGCCACCACATCGGCAGCATCCCCGGAGCCCAAGCCGACGTTGAGACCGGCATGAATACCGCTCGACACGCCACCGCGCCGGCCGAGGAAACCATGCGGCACGCCCGCCAGTGCGGCGGCGCGGATCACTTCGGGGGCTTCGCTCACAGGTCCAGGCTCCAGATGCGGTCGTCGTCGATCTGCTCGCCGACGAGGAATTCATAGCGGCCGACCTCGATGAAGCCGTAGCGCGCGTAGAAGCGCTGGGCGCGATGGTTGTCGACATAGACGCTGAGCACCAGCCGGTCGGCGCCGCCGGCCCGTGCGGTGGCCAGCGCCCAGTCCATCAGCGCCGGGGCCACGCCTTCGCCTTGCCAGGGGCCGAGCACATAGAGCTGGTGCAGCTCGACCGTGCGCGCGCCCCATTCGCCCGGAAACAGGACCGGGCCGAGCTTTGCGAAGCCGGCGATCGCGCCATCCTCCGCCTGGGCCAGCCGAACCTTGTACGCGGGGTCCGAGAGGTGCGAGGGCAGGCCGGCCTCGCCGAAGGTCGAGTCCAGGAACGCGGCAAGGTCGGACGCGCGGTACAACGTGCCGAAGGTGTCGCCGAAGCAGCGCTTGGCCATCTCCGACAGCGCCGCCCCGTCTGCCGGCACGGCATCGCGCAGGATCATGCGAACCCCGCCGGCGCTGGCCAGTTGGGCGCGGTGACGGCAATCGCCTTGAACAGCTCGCCCATCTTGTCGGGGGCGACCAGCCGGTTGCGATCCTCGGCGATCTGCTGCGCCCGCTCGGGGCTGGCGAGCGCGAGCGTCGCCACCCGCGCGTCGATGCCGAGCGACGTCAGCCAGAAGCCTTGTTCGAGCGGGCCATAGGCCTTGGCATCCTGGACCCGCGCCGCCTCCACCAGCGTACCGAAATCGACGTGCGCGGTGAGGTCGACTTCGCCCGGCGTCTCGAACGGGTTGGCGAAGCCGTGATCGCGCACCGCCTGCAGCGAGTCGCCGATCGCCGGGCCGGAATAGCCATAGTCGATCACGAACGCGGTGCCGCCCTGCGCAACCAGCCGCTTCGCAAGCTGGCGCATGATCGCAACGGCGGCGGGCGCGGTCTCCAGGATCGAGCCCACCGGCGCACCGCGTAGCCCCTCCGGCACGATCGGATCGAAGCCGGTGGTGCCAGCGATGGGCAGGAACAGCGTGTCCTGGCAGGCGACCAGCCGCTCGCGCCAGCCCTCGGCCGTCTTGATGAGCTGGCGGATCGGCAGTGCGTCGAAGAACTCGTTGGCGACGACCAGCAGCGCGCCGTCGTCCGGCACGCCGACCAGGTCAACGTGCCATTCGGCGTCCGGCACGCGCTCCTTCTGGGCCGCGCGCAGGGTGGGGCTGGTCTCGACGAAGTGGACCGAAGGCTTGAGGCCCACCCGCGCCATGGCCCGCAGTGCGTCGGCGGCGAGCGTGCCGCGGCCCGGCCCCAGCTCGACATAGCGGGCAGGCGGGCGGCCGGCGCGATCCCAGGCCTCGGCAAGCGCCAGGCCGACCAGCTCGCCGAACATCTGGCTCACTTCCGGAGCGGTGGTGAAGTCGCCCTGGGCACCGATCGGGTCGCGCGTTGCATAATAATGCGCGTTGGCGGCACCCATGAACTGCGACAGCGCGATCGGCCCGCCCAGCGTGATCGCACGGGCGAGCCGTTCTGGAAGCGGCCCCTCGCTCAAGCGACGCTCTCCGTCCCCGCGATCGGCTCGATCCGCTGGCGGCGGCGGTTGGCGGTAACGATCAGATAGATGCCGCCCACGATCATCGGCAGCGTCAGCCACTGGCCCATGTGCAGGCCGGTCTGGCGGGCGAAGTCCATCAGCTGCTCGTCGGCCTCGCGGAAGAATTCCACGAAGAAGCGGCTGAGACCGTAGCCGAGCAGGAACCAGCCGACGAGCTTGCCGGGCTGGTAGCGGGCGTTGGTGCGCCAGAACAGGAACCACAGCAGCAGGCCGAGGACGATGCCTTCCAGCCCCGCCTCGTAAAGCTGGCTGGGGTGGCGCGCCGGGTCGAGGCCGCCGGCCACCGTGTGCGGGAAGACGATCGCCCAGGGGACGTCGCTCGCCTTGCCCCACAGTTCGCCGTTCACGAAGTTCGCCAGCCGGCCGAAGAACAGGCCGAACGGCGCGCAGCAGGCGACGTAATCGTGGATGCGCAGCCAGTTGAGCTTGTGCTTGCGCGCCATCAGCAGGATGCCGATCGAGGTGCCGACCACGCCGCCGTGGAACGACATGCCGCCGTCCCACAGGCGCAGGATGCGCCACGGATCGGACCACATGTCCTCGCCATAGAACAGCACATAGCCGATGCGCCCGCCCAGGATGATGCCCAGCGTCGCATAGAAGACCATGTCGTCGGCATGGCGCCGCGCCATCGGTGCACCCGGCTGGGCGAGCAGCTTCAGCAGATACCACCAGCCGACCAGGATGCCGGCGAGATAGGCGAGCGAATACCATTTCAACGTAAAGAAGCCGAGGTCGAGCGCCACGGGGTCTAGCCCGAGCTGGTCGAACCGGATGTGGCCGCCGGCAGCGGCTAGCGTCGAAAGGATCAAGTCTGGGGCTCCGGATGTCTGTGCGCTGCTGGTACGCCGCCCGTTGGGAAAACCCAAGCGCGGAAGCGTCCGCGCTGGCGTGGGCTCCTGCCCGGCGATAGACGCTGCCGCCATGGCCAAGCATCCCGCACCCCAGACCACCGCCCCGGGAACAGGGATGACCCGACGCAGGCTGCTGGTGGGCGGCGCCGCGGGGGTGGGGCTGGTCGTCGCCTGGGCGCTGTGGCCGCGCGACTATGCCGTCAACCTGACCGCAGCGGAGGGGGAGACGATCTTCGGCCCCTGGCTCAAGATCGGCGCGGACGGGCAGGTGACCGTCGCGGTGCCACAGGCGGAGATGGGGCAGGGCGTGTACACCGCGCTGCCGCAGATCGTGGCGGACGAGCTTGGCGCCGACTGGCGGACGGTGTCGGTCGAGCCGGCGCCGATCAACCCGCTCTATGCCAACCGCCTGGCCGCACGGATCCTGTTCGAGGATGCGCTGGGCGACGTGCCCGAGCCGCTGCGCGGCCGCCATGCCGAGGCGCAGACGCTGATGCTGACCGCCGGCTCGACCTCGGTGCGCGCATTCGAGGAGGAATTGCGCCAGGCGGGAGGCGCCGCCCGCATCCTGTTGTGCAAGGCGGCGGCGCGGCGCTGGGACACGGACTGGCACAGCTGCGACACGGTCGACGGCTTTGTCGTGATGGCATCACAGCGCGAGCGGTTCGGGTCACTGGCGGCCGACGCTGCGGAGGAATCGCTGCCGGGCGGCGACCTGCCGCTGCGTACCGGCGAGGAAAAGCGGCTGACCGGCCAGTCGCTGCCGCGGCTCGATGCGCCCGCAAAGGTCGACGGCAGCGCCAATTTCGCCGGAGACATCCGACTGCCCGGCATGGTGTTCGCCGCGATCCGCCAGGGGCCGATCGGCGACAGCCGGCTGGTGCGCGTCGACCGCGCCGCGGCCGATCGCGTGCGCGGCGTCTCGGCAGTCATCGAGAACCCGAACTGGGTCGCGGCGGTCGGGGAAACCTGGTGGGCCGCCAACCGCGCGCTCGACGCGCTGGCACCGCGGTTCGAGACGCGCGGCGCACTGGTCGACAGCGCGTCGATCGATGCGGCGCTGGACAGCGCGCTCGACGGCGAGGGCAGCCGCATGACCAGCGTCGGCGATCTCGCCGGCGCGTTCAAGGATGCGCAGGTCGTCACCGCCGACTATCGCGTCGGTGCCGCGCTGCACGCCGCGATCGAGCCGACCGCGGCAACGGCGACATGGCGCGACGGGCGGCTGACCCTGTGGATGCCCACGCAGGCGCCGGCACTGGCCCGCGCCGCCGCGGCGCGGACGCTCGGCATCGCCGAGGATCGCGTGGTGCTGCATGCCACCATCGCCGGCGGCAGCTTTGGCGCGAACCTGGAACATCGCGTGGCCGAACAGGCGGCGCTGCTCGCCCGGCGGCTCGGAAAGCCGGTGCAGCTCACCTGGTCGCGCAGCGAGACTTGCCTCCACGATCGCTATCGCCCGCCGGCCGCCGCCCGCATGACCGCGCGGCTGGGGAAGGGCGGCGGGGTGGCCGGGTGGCTGTGCAAGATCGCAGCCCCCGCGGTCGGTCACGAGCTTTCGCAGCGGCTGCTGGCCGGCGACACCACCGCGCGCGCTGCGATGCTGCGACCGCGCGGCGGCGACACGCTGGCGGTGGATGGGGCGGTGCCGGCCTATGCGATCCCGGCGCTGGCAGTGGACCATCATCCGGCCGACATCGGGGTGCCGACCGGCTATTGGCGATCCGGCGCGCACAGCTACACCGCCTTTTTCAACGAGTGCTTCCTGGACGAACTCGCCCATGTCGCGGGCGTGGAGGCGCATTCGTTCCGCATGGCGATGCTGGGCGGCAATCCGCGGCTGGCGCGCTGCCTCTCGACCGTGGCGACCCTTGGCGGCTGGCAGGGGGGCATTCCGGGGAGTGGGCAGGGGCTCGCCTGCCACCAGATGCGCGGCTCCCATATCGCAGTGATGGCCGAGGCGCGGATGGGCGCTGGCGGGCAGGTGAAGGTCGATCGGCTTGTCGCGGCGGTGGACTGCGGACGGCAGATCAACCCCGACCTGGTGCTGCAGCAGATCGAGGGCGGGCTGATGTTCGGTCTGGCCGCCGCGCTGGGAGCCAGTACCGGCTTTACCGACAATCTCGCCGATGTGCGCGGGTTCGGGGACATGAACCTGCCTGGCCTTGCCGACGCGCCAGAGGTGTCGGTGGAGGTGATCCGCAGCGATGCCGATCCGGGCGGGGTGAGTGAACTCGCCGTGCCGCCGGTCGCCCCGGCCATCGCCAATGCGGTGATGGCCGCAACCGGGGTTCGCCTCCGCCGTCTTCCGCTGCTACCGGAAGACGCATGATGCCGCCCATCGACCATCCCGCCATTCCCGCGCCGCGTATCGGCGTGCTGCTCATCAACCTGGGCACCCCGGACGCGCCCGAACCGCGCGCGGTGAAGCGCTATCTGGGCGAGTTCCTGTCCGACCGCCGGGTGGTGGAGCTGCCGGCGATTGCGTGGCAGCCGATCCTGCGCGGCATCATCCTGACGACCAGGCCCAAGAAGTCGGCCCATGCCTATAGCCAGGTGTGGTCGGAACAGGGCTCGCCGCTCGCCGCGATCACCCGCGCCCAGGCCGAAGGGTTGAAGGGCGCGTTCGGGCCGGAGGTGCTGGTCGACTGGGGCATGCGCTATGGCAATCCGTCGATCGGCGAGCGGCTGCGCGCGATGAAGGCGGCGGGTTGCGAGCGCATCTTGCTGGCGCCGCTCTATCCGCAATATTGCGCAGCAACGACTGCCACCGCCAACGACAAGGCGTTCGAGGCGCTGGCGCAGATGCGCTGGCAGCCGGCGATCCGCACGCTGCCGCCCTACTACGATCACCCCGCCTATATCGCAGCGCTTGCGCAGACGGTGCGCGAGGATCTCGCCAAGCTGCCCTTCACGCCCGACGTGGTGATGGCGAGTTTCCACGGCATGCCGCAGCGGACGCTGGAGCTGGGCGACCCCTATCACTGCCATTGCCAGAAGACCGGCCGGCTGCTGTCGGAGGCGCTGGGCATGGAGCTGGTCGGCGCATTCCAATCCCGCTTCGGCCGCGCGAAATGGCTGGGGCCGGCGACCGATACGACGCTGGCGGAGCTGGCGCGTGCCGGCAAGCGCCGTATCGCAATCGTCGCGCCGGGCTTTTCCGCGGATTGCGTCGAGACGCTGGAGGAACTGGCGATCCGCGGTCGCGAGACGTTCATGGAGGCCGGCGGAACCGAATTCGCCTATCTCCCGTGCCTCAATGCAGAGCCTGCGGGACATGAAATGTTGCGCAGCATATTGGCAGCGGAGCTTGCAGGCTGGTTACCCGCCGCTTAGCCTTGTTCGACGGCAGGCGGTTGATAGCGGCCGCACGCGCAAGGAGAGGACATCATGGCACGGGTAGCGATTGTAACCGGCGGTACGCGCGGCATCGGCGAGGCGATCAGCCTGGCGCTTAAGGATGCCGGCATGACGGTGGCGGCGAACTATGCCGGCAATGAGGAAAAGGCCAAGGCCTTTACCGAGCGCACCGGCATTGCCGCATTCCGCTGGGACGTCAGCGACTATGACGCGTGCCAGCGCGGCGTGGCAGAGGTCGAGGCGGCACTGGGTCCGGTCGACGTCGTCATCAACAATGCCGGCATCACCCGCGACGGCACCATCCTGAAGATGACGCCGGAGATGTGGGAAGAGGTGATCCGTACCAATCTGGGCGGCTGCTTCAACATGGCCAAGGCCGTGTTCCCGGGGATGCGCGAGCGCAAATGGGGCCGCATCGTCAACATCGGCTCGATCAACGGCCAGGCCGGCCAATATGGCCAGGTGAACTATGCGGCCGCGAAGTCGGGCATCCACGGCTTCACCAAGGCGCTGGCGCAGGAAGGTGCGCGCTTTGGCGTGACCGTGAACGCGATCGCGCCCGGCTATATCGACACCGAAATGGTGGCAGCGGTGCCGGCCGACGTGCTGGAAAAGATCGTCGCCAGGATCCCGGTCGGTCGCCTGGGCCAGGCGCATGAGATCGCGCGCGGCGTCGCCTTCCTCTGCGCCGAGGACGGCGGCTTCATCACCGGCTCTACGCTGTCGATCAACGGCGGTCAGCACATGTACTGATGCGAGGCGGAACCCTGGTTTGCCGGGTTTCGCATGATGAAAAAGGGCCGGCCCATCGCTGGACCGGCCCCGGCTCCCGATACGCTACAGGGGAGCGGAACTGTTAGCGGCAGCGGCCCGAGCTGTCCGACCGGTCGATCGCACGGCCGGCAACCGCACCGACTGCACCGCCGAGCACCGTGCCGAGCAGGCGATCCCCGCGGCCCGCAACCTGGTTGCCGAGCAGGCCGCCTGCGACCGCGCCGATCACCGTGCCGCCGTCGCCATTGTCGCAGCGGCGATGGTTGCGGTTGTAGTAGCGGCGATCGTTGCCGCGATAGCTGCGCCGATCGTAGCCGCGGTCATCACGGCGATCGTACCCACGGTCATATCCGCGGTCATAATGACGGTCGCTGTAGTAGCGGCCCTGGGCGGCCGCAGGAGCGGCGGGAACCAGCGCCGTGAAGCCCATAGCGAGGGCGGCGCCTGCGAGAGAAAGCTTCTTGAACATCGGTGGTCTCCCTACTCGAAATCTTTCGTCAGCGGCGGGACTGCCCGTCGTCGATGCAGCCCTTTTGGCCGAGTCGCCTTGAGCCGAGCCTGAATGCGCCTGTTATCCCCCGTTCAGGCGCCAACAGGACTGTCGCGGTGCCCGATCGCTTCGTAAGGGCGGCAGCATGCGAATTGCGACCGTGGCACTTCTGACCCTGGCCCTGATGCCGAGCTGGAGCGGGACCCTCCCCCGTCAGAAGCTGGGCAAGCACCCCGACGTCTCCGTGCATCCGGTCCCGCTGCGCGCCAGCGCGCCGGGCGACCGCCGGTTGGGGGCGCTCACCTATCTGGGCGGGGTCCGCCTGACGAGCCGCGATCGGGCGTTCGGCGGTTTCTCCGCGATGCGAGTCGAAGGGGACCGGTTCACACTGCTGAGCGACTTTGGGACGGTCCTGCGCTTTCGACTGGGCAAGGACTGGACCCTCTCGGAGCCGCAGTCGCTGGATCTGCCCGGCGGGCCCGGCACCGGCTGGGAAAAGCGCGACCGCGACAGCGAATCGATGACCGTTGATCCGGCCACCG
Organism: Sphingomonas sp. PL-96; assembly: GCF_020707215.1. Classification (GTDB taxonomy): domain Bacteria; phylum Pseudomonadota; class Alphaproteobacteria; order Sphingomonadales; family Sphingomonadaceae; genus Sphingomonas. The sequence goes on along the minus strand of NZ_JAJFET010000014.1, from coordinate 5,156 downwards.
GCCGTATCTGGGTCGGTTTCGAACGGGTGAATGCGATCTGGCGCTATGCACCGGACTTTTCCGCCCCCGAGCGGCACGTTGCGCCACGGGCCATGCGGAAATGGCCCAAGCAGAGCGGGCCGGAGGCGATGGTGCGGCTACGCTCCGGCGCCTTTCTGGTGCTTAGTGAAGGCGTGCGGAAGCGTTCGGGCGCGAATCGCCCAGCCATCGGGCTGGATGCGATCCGATTCGCCGGGGATCCGACCGAAGCTCCGAATCGCGGCTTTCACTTCCGCTATCTGCCGCCCAAGGACTATGCGCCCACGGATATGGTGGAGCTCGCCGACGGCAGGCTGCTGGTGCTGCATCGCAAGGCGTCGCTGCGAGAGGGGTTCACCGCCATCCTGTCGGTGGTCGAACCGGATGCGATTCGGCCCGGAGCGGTGGTGCAGGGCCGGGAACTCGCCAGACTGGCGGGCGAGGTCGTGCATGACAACTACGAGGCGCTGGCCGTCACCTATGAAAAAGACGCGACCATCCTGTGGCTCGCGTCCGACGACAACCAGAATTGGTTCGAGCAATCCTTGCTCTTGAAGTTCCGGCTGGACCTCCCGCCCAAGGGCAGGAGGTAACAGAGACCGGCTTCCTCCGCCGCCCGGAGGCGGCAAGGGAGGGGATCCGGTGCCCGGCCGCCCGAAAGGGCGGCCAGGCAGCTGGATCAGGCCGCCGCCTGCGCGGTGGCCGAAACCTTCTTGGCGATCTCGCGCTTCAGGCGACGAACGCGCAGCGACAGGTCGGTGTCGCTGGTCTTGAGCAGCCAGTTGTCGAGGCCGCCGACGTGCTCGACAGAGCGCAGGCCGTGCGTCGACACGCGCAGCTTCACGCCACGCTCGAGTGCGTCCGAAAGCAGCGTCACATTCTGCAGGTTCGGCAGAAAGGTACGCTTGGTCTTGTTGTTGGCGTGGGAAACGTTGTTACCCACCTGCCGGCCCTTGCCGGTCAGCTCGCAAATGCGCGACATGCGTTGGTTCCTGGTTACGGCAATGGTCGGGGCATCTGCCCCGGGAAAGTCGGCGCTAGTAACGGCAGAGGCGCGCCCCGTCAACCGCTCGACGAGCAGGAGGACGTTGCGCAGCGTGCAACCGCCCGCCACCTGGGCGCGTTATTCCGGCGGCGAATCCTTTTGGCAACCGGGGAATTTTTCCATGCGCACGATCCTGTTCATTCTCGGCCTTCTCGTGCTCCTGCTGGTTGGCGCCATGCTGCTTGGCCTGGTCAACATCGACATGGTCCGCCCCGGGGCCGTGCAGGCGCCCAAGTTCGAGGCGGACGTCGGCCGAGTCGACTTGGGTACGGAGAACCGCACGGTGCAGGTGCCGACCGTCGACATCCAGCGCGCCGACAACGCAACCGCGCAGTAAGGGGCAGCACGGACGACTGCCTTGATCCTGTCGGTGCTCCTGCGCAGGCCGGAGCACCGGGTTTCAGGCGATGTCCTTCGCGACCCTGGCTCCTGCCTGGGCAGGAGCACGGTGTGTGTCCGGCTGGCGTAACCGCGCTGGCCGGGCCATGACCCGCGCATGGCCTTTCCACTTCCCGAACCCATGCGACTTGCCCTGAACGCCGCGCGCGCGGCGGCAGCGGCGGGCGAGGTGCCGGTGGGGGCGGTGTTGCTGCATCGCGGCCGGGTGGTGGCGACCGCCGGCAATGCCCCGCGTACGCTGTGCGACCCGACGGCGCATGCGGAGATGCGGGTGATTCGCGCTGCCGCCGCCGAACTCGGGCGCGAGCGGCTGGAGGATTGCGATCTGTGGGTGACGCTGGAGCCCTGCGCCATGTGCGCCGGGGCGATCGCGCATGCCCGAATCGCGCGTGTCTATTATGCCGCGTCCGACCCCAAGGGCGGGGCAATCGAACATGGCCCGCGCTTCTTTGCACAGCCGACCTGCCACCACCGGCCTGAGGTCTATCCCGGCATCGGCGAGCGCGAGGGGGCGGCGCTGCTGCGCGCGTTTTTCGCCGGGCGGCGCTAGGGCAAATTCTCGAATGCGGAACGGATAGCAAAACGCCCGCCGGGAAGACCGACGGGCGCTTCGTACCTGTTCCGTGCTCCTGCCTGCGCAGGAGCACGGGACCGCAGAGACGGCGGCGCTGGGCTTACCGCAGTTCGTCCTGGTTGATCGGCACGATCTTGATCTCGACGCGACGGTTGGCCGCACGGCCGGCTTCGGTCGCATTGTCGGCGATCGGCTGAGTCTCGCCGAAACCGCGGGTGCCGATGCGGGCGCTCTGCACGCCATGGCTGGAGAGATAGCCGGCGACCGCGGACGCGCGACGTTCCGACAGCGTCTGGTTGTACGCGTCAGCACCGGTCGAATCGGTGTGGCCGTACACGTCGATATAGGTCTGGTTATACTGCTTCAGCACGTCGGCGACCTGGTCCAGCGTGGGCTGGAACTGCGGCTGCACATTGGCGCTGTCGGTGGCGAAGGTGATGCCCGAGGGCATGTTCAGCAGCAGGTCGTCGCCCTGGCGGACTACCTGCACGTCGGTGCCGGCAGTGCGCTCGCGCAGCTCGCGCTCCTGGCGGTCCATGTAGTTGCCGATCCCGGCGCCGGCGAGGCCGCCCAGGCCCGCGCCGATGATCTTTTCGGTGCGGTCGTTCCGACCGCCGACGAGATCGCCGAGCAGATAGCCGCCCAGCACGCCACCGATGCCGCCGAGCGCCGTCTTCGAAATGGTGCGTTCGCCGGTTTCCGGGTTGGTCACGCACGCGCTGGTCAGCGTCATGGCGCCAAGTGCGCTCGCCAACATCAGCTTCGAAACACTCCGCATCATTATCCTCCGTGATGGACTTTTCTGGTTCTCTTGTGCCGGTGAACACCGACCCGAACGCGATTGTTCCGCCCGCGATTTGAACCTCGGCTGACCAAAAGCAACATCGTGCGTTGTGGCCGCTGCCGCATTGCGGCTAAGCATGGTGCAGAACAATGACCCAGTTCACCCCTTTCCCGTGGATCGATGTCGCGATCATTTTCGCGCTGGTCCTTCTGAACGGCGTCTTCGCCATGTCCGAACTCGCGATCGTGTCCGCACGGCCCGCCCGGCTGGAGGCGCTGGCCCGTGCCGGCGGCAGGGGCGCTGCCACCGCGCGCCGGCTGGCGAGCGATCCCGGCAAATTCCTGTCGACCGTGCAGATCGGCATCACCCTGATCGGCATCGTGGCAGGTGCCTATTCGGGTGCGAGCCTGGGCGGGCCGGTGGGCGAGCGGCTGAGCGCCTGGTTCGGCCTCACGCCCGAAACCGGCCAGACCATCGGGTTCGCGATCGTGATCGGCCTCACCACCTATGCCTCGCTCGTGATCGGTGAACTGGTGCCCAAGCAGTTCGCGCTGCGTTCGCCCGAGCCGATCGCGGCCGTGCTGGCACTGCCGATGCTGTGGCTGTCGAAGCTCACCGCGCCGCTCGTGTGGCTGCTCGACACCACCACGGGCCTTGTCTTCAAGCTGCTGCGGCTGGATCGGGAAACCGAGAATCGCGTCACGGCCGAGGAGCTGCAACTGCTGGTGGCGGAAGCGACCAAGTCGGGCGTGATCGAAGAGCATGAACGCTCGATCATCTCGGGCGTGGTGCGGCTGGCCGATCGTCCGGTGCGCGAGATCATGACGCCGCGCACCAGCGTCGACTGGCTCGACCTGGAACTGGAGCCGGAGAAGCTGCGCGCGGCGCTTGCCGAGACGCCGCATACCCGGCTGCCGGTGGCGGAAGGCTCGATCGACCGAGTGGTGGGCGTCGTGCAGGCGCGCGACATCGTTGCCGCGACGATGCGCGGCGAGCCGCTGGACCTGCGTCGGCTGATGCGAGTGGCCGCAGTGCTCCCCGACCAGGTCGACGCGATGGACGCGCTCACTGCGCTTCGCCGTGCCGAAGTGCCGATGGGTCTGGTTCACGACGAATATGGCCATTTCGAAGGGCTGGTGACCCCGGCGGATCTGCTGAAGGCGATCTCCGGCGACTTCGCCTCGGACGTCGAGCCGGGCGACACGCCCAACGTCATCGAGCGCGAGGATGGGACGCTGCTGGTGTCGGGCCAGCTGTCGGCCGATGCGCTGGCGGAACGGCTCGGCATCGAGCTGCCGGAGGACCGCGACTATGCGACGGTGGCCGGCCTTGCACTCGCAGTGCTCAAGCACCTGCCCGAAGAAGGCGAGCATTTCGTCGAGCAGGGCTGGCGATTCGAGATCGTCGACATGGACGGCCGCAAGATCGACAAGCTGCTGGTGGCGACCGCGGGCTGAGGCCATCGGGCTGGGAGCTGGGCTCGGTGCTAGGCTGGGGTCCACCAGAACCGTTCGTGCTGAGTGAGACCTTGCAAAAGCGCGGAACGGGAGCCCAAAAAATTACCGTATCCCTGCGGAGGCAGGGATCCAGGGCCAAGCAGAACAACGGCGTACCGCGTCTGGAGCCCTGGGCTCCCGCCTGCGCGGGAGCACGAGAAGGGGTTTTGCTAAGGTCTCGCTGACGTGGGGCTGAACGAAGCCGAAGACCCGTATCGAAGCACCGGTGGCGGTCCTTCGATACGCCATTTCGACCGCGCCCGCTGGCTATCAGGATGAACGGCAGCAGGCCATGCCAGCGTGGTCCAACCATCCGTTCGTTTCGAGGAGCCGTCGAGCTCGTCGAGACGGCGTCTCGAGAAACCGGCCGCGACCCTCTCGACACGGGCTCTCGACAAGCTCGATCCCTGCTCGAGACGAACGGGTGGGTGTAGGGGCTGTCCGGCCCCCAGAGTTTCTTAGCCCAGCTTCCCGAACTTGGCTTCATAGCCGGCGCGGTCGCCGGCGGTGAGCAGCTGTGCCTGCTCGATCCAGCGGTCGCGCGCCATGCGGCCCTGGAAGGCGCCTAGCGACGCATCGAGGCGCTCCGCCTCTGCCGGGGTCAGCGCGGCGAGGTCGGCAACGGTGGTGAAGCCCAGTTCGGCCAGTTGCGCGGCAACCTTGGGGCCGAGCCCCTTCAAGGTGGTGAGCTCGCTGGTCGACGGCGCGGGGGCGGGTGCTGCGGGCGCAGGCGCGACGGGCGCAGGGGCCACGGGGACCGCCAGGACGGGGGAGGCCACTGGCGCCGGCTCGACCGGCGCTGGTGCCGCGGGCGCTGCGGGTGCGGGTGCGGGTGCCTCG
>NZ_JAJFET010000013.1 GCF_020707215.1 Sphingomonas sp. PL-96 | reverse complement strand
TCATCGCCACCCGCTTCACGCTCCCGGCGAAGTTCGATCGGCTGGCGGCATGGGCGCACGAGGAGGGCTATCGGCTGGAGTGGCGATATGTGGAAGACGCCGCCGCCGCCGCCGAACTGACCGCGGGCGCCGACCTCCTGCTGCTCGACGGGCCACGCCCGGGCGACATGGCCGCGATCGACAAGGCGGTAGGCGGGGCCGACGGGCTCGCCATGCCATGGATCGCGGTCGGGGGCGGGCCGCCGCGCTCGGGCGGGCTCGCCCCGGACGCCGCTCGGCGCCTGATCGGCTATTATGCCGGCGGCGGCGAGGCGAACCTTCGCGCTCTCATCCAGGCGCTGCCAAGGGTGCTCGACGGCAGGAGCCTCGACGGCCTCCCATCCCCTACCCGGCTCGGCAAGACCGGTCTCCATCACCCGGACGCCCCCATGCCCTTTGCCGATGCTGCGGCCTTCAAGAGTTGGACGCAGGGCCAGGGATATGCCGGGCGGCCCATCGTCGCGATCGCGATCTCGGACGGCCTCATCCGCGACATGCAGACCGGCGTCCTGGACGCCGTCGTAGCGGGCCTGGCGGACAAGGGGCTGCTCGCGGCACCCTTCTGGTACGACGAGGCCGATCCGCAAGCGATCACGACCGTCGCGCGCGCCTTGGACGCGGTGGCATTGGTCAACATGACGCATATGCAGAACGGCAGCGCCCGCGCCGCCGAGTTCGCGACGCTGAACATCCCCGTGATCCAGGCCCTGGCGGAGCGCTCCGCCAGCGTCGCCGAGTGGCGCGCGCGGCCACGCGGAGTCGCCGCCGCCAGCGCCGCCGTGCTGCTGAGCGTGCCGGAGGGCTGGGGCGCATCCGACCCGCTCGTGCTCAGCGCCGTGGAGCATGGCTCGGCGGTGCCGATCCCCGAACAGGTCGCGCTGCTCGCCGGCAAGCTCCAGCGCCTCGCCGCGCTGCGCAGCAAGCCGGCCGCCGACAAGCGCGTCGCGCTGTTCTTCTGGAACTATCCGGTCGGCGAGAAGAACCTCGCCGCCTCCAACCTCAACCTGCCCAAAAGCATCGGCAACGTGACACGGGCAATGGCAGAGGCGGGATACGACGTGCCGCCTGCGGACGAGGCGCAACTGATCGCGGACGGACAGGCGATGCTGGCCGGCTATTACAGGCCGGAGACGCTCGCCGCGCTGCGGCAACGCGGTCTCGCCGCGACGCTGCCGCTCTCCGGCTATCAGGCATGGCTCGCGACGCTACCCCGCGAGCGCCGCGACGAGATCGTCGCGCGCTGGGGTCTGCCGGAGAACAGCCCCTGGCTGCGCGACGGCGCGTTCGTGATCCCGCGGCTGATGCTCGGCAAGCTCGCCATCCTGCCGCAACCGCCGCGCGGCGGCGATCCGACCAAGAGCTACCACGACCAGAAGCTGGCGCCCGACCATGTCTATCTGGCCGCCTATCTGTGGGCACGGACCCGGTCCGATGCGATCGTCCACTTCGGCACGCACGGCACGCAGGAATGGACGCCGGGCAAGGACCGCGGCCTATGGGCGGGCGATTATCCCTTCCTGCTCGTCGGCGACCTCCCGGTCTTCTATCCCTATATCCAGGATAACGTCGCCGAGGCCATTCAGGCGCGACGGCGTGGCCGGGCCGTGACGATCAGTCACCAGACACCCGCGTTCGGCCCCTCCGGCCTCTACGACGAGCTTCGCGATATCCACGCGCTGATCCACCAATATGCGCAGCTCGACGCACGTGGGGTGCGCGACCGCGTCGCTGCCGAAATCCGTGCCAAGGCATCGGCAGCGAAGCTCGACCGTGACATCGGCTGGGACGCAGCCGCGATTGATCGGGATTTCGCCGGCTTCTATTCGGCGCTGCACGATCATTTGCATCAGGTCGCGCGCACCGCGATCCCGCTCGGGCTGCACAGCTTCGGCGAGCCGGCGACACCCGAGCATCGGCTCGCGACCGTGATGCAGCAGCTCGGGCCAGCCTATCTCGAGACGCTCGGCCTCGATCCCGTGGAGGCGTTCGCCGAGGACTTCCGCGCGATCGCCGACGGCCAGCCGTACCGAACCCTGGCCCGCTACCTTCGCGAAGGCGAAGACCCGGCGCGCATCGCCGATCCGGCGCTTCGCAAGCAGATCGAGCGGGCATCGGTGCTGGACAAGCGGCTCGCGCAGCCGGGCGAGACCGAGGCTTTGCTCGCGGGTCTCGCAGGCGGATTCGTGCTGCCTGGCGCAGGCGGCGACCCGGTGCGCAATCCTGATGTCGAGAGCGGGCGCAATCTCTACGCGTTCGAGGCGGACAAGATCCCGACGCGCGCCGCCTACGAACAGGGCGGCGCGATGCTCGACAAGCTGGTGGCGGCCTATGCCGACAAGCATGCCGGCAAGCGTCCGGAAAAGCTCGCCTTCGTGATGTTCTCGGGCGAGACGATCCGGCAGCTCGGCGTCGTCGAGGGGCAGATCCTCCACGCGCTCGGCCTGCGCCCGACATGGGGCCGCGGCGACCGTCTCGACCGTCTTGAGGTCGTGCCGCTCGCCGAACTCGGCCGTCCCCGGATCGACGTGGTCGTGCAGGCGAGCAGCGTCTACCGCGACCAGTTCGACGGCTTCATGCGTCTGCTGGCCGATGGCATCGACCGCGTCGCCGCACTCGACGAGCCGGGCGGCCCCGCGGCTGCCGCCAAGGCGCTGGAGGCGCGCCTCGTCGCGCGCGGCATTCCGGCGGAGCGCGCGCGCAGCCTCTCGCGGCTGCGCATCTTCAGCAACGCCCCGGGGGACTATGGCAGCGGGCTGCCCGAGCGGATCGCCAGGGACAAGGGATGGGAGGCGGAAGGCGACCTAGTCGAGCCGTACCTTCAGCGGCTGCAATATGCCTATGGCGCCGACGACTGGGGAACCGCGACCCGGGGCGAGAACCTGTTCGCCGAACAGCTTCGGGACGTCGACGCCGCCGTCCTGTCGCGCTCGTCGACGCTGCAGGGCCTGCTGTCGACGGACCATCCGTTCGAATATCTCGGCGGGGTCTCGCTCGCGGTGCGCAGCATGAGCGGCAGGACGCCCGATCTCTATGTTGCAGACCTGCGTGGCTCCGAGGGGCAGGTCGCCACCGCCGGTGCGTTCCTTTCCAGCGAGTTGCGCGGCCGCTACCTCAATCCACAGTGGATCGGCGCGATGCAGGCGGAGGGCTATGCCGGCGCCAACGCGATGCTCGGCATCGTCAACAATCTCTGGGGATGGCAGGTCACCGATCCGGGCAGCGTCCGCGCCGACCAGTGGCAGGCGATGCACGACACCTATGTCCGCGATACGCGACGGCTCGGGCTCGACCGGTTCTTCGCGCGCGTTCATCCGACCGCGCAACTGCAGATGGTCGACCGCATGCTCGAAGCCGTGCGGCGCGGCTATTGGGACGCAGACCCGGCGACGCGCCGCTCGCTCGAATCGAAGCGCGCCAGCCTGACTCGCGCCGCAGCCGCTTCCGGAAGCTTGCCCGCACCGGCGCGCACCGGCGGCTTCGGACTGCGCGTCGCAGCCCAGGCGCCCAGCGGTCGTGCGCAGGCGGCTCCAGCCCCCGCCCCGCCTGCGGCCATGCCCCCGCCGCGCGGCATGGTTCTCGAACGCCGCCGCCCACAGCCGCGATCGGCGGCAAACGTGCGGCAGCTCGTGCCGATGCTCGCGCTGCTGTCGTTCCTCTTCGTCTTGGGCGCCGCGCGCGAACTGCGCGGGCGCCGCTACCTGCCCGTTCAAGGATGATGCCGATGCCCGTACTGGAGGCGACCCTCTACGATCTGTCGCGCCTGTTCCTCGTTCCCGTCATGGTGCTGATCCTCGCGGCGCTCGCCTATGCCGTCGTGAGCCTGGGCGGCTTCGCGGTCGAAGCGCTCCAGCGGCTGCGCGGACGGCGGGGCGGCGGGCTTTCGGCCCATCAGCAGCGCACGGGTTGTGCGACCGACGATCTCGAGCTCGTGGTGCTGCGCCGCCTCGAGTGGCTGCGGATCGTATCGCGCGCAGCCCCGATGCTGGGGCTGGTGGCGACGATGATCCCGATGGGCCCCGCGCTCCTGGCGCTCGGAAGCAACGACGGGCAGGCGGTCGGTGAGAATCTGGTGGTCGCCTTCTCCTCGGTGATCCTCGCCCTGGTCGCCGCCTCGATCAGCTTCTTCGTCTACACGATCCGGCGGCGCTGGCTTCTCGAAGAGCTGCGCGCGATCGAGACGGCGACACGCTGATGCGCTTCATCGAGGACGACGAGAACGACGATCCCATCCTGTCGGTGGTGAACCTGGTCGACCTGTTCCTGGTGGTCACCGCGGTGCTGATGGTGCTGATCGCGCGCAATCCGCTCAATCCCTTCCAGTCCCGACAGGTCGTTGTGGTCGAGAACCCAGGCCAGAAGGACATGACCATCACCGTCAAGGATGGCGAGAAGATGGAACGCTACACGGCGTCCGATCGCGTCGGCCAGGGCGGCGGCGTCAAGGCCGGCGTCACCTACCGCCTCCCGAGCGGCGACCTCGTCTACGTGCCCGAATGATGCGGCGCCTTCCGCACACCCTCCGCCCAGCACCGCAAAGGACCCTGCGCATGGTCTCTCGGACCCCCGTTCCACTCTCCTCGCTTCTCGCCCTGGCGATCGCCTCGGCGTTTCCGGCCACCCCCTCCCACGCGCAGGCGCTGCAGCAGACCAAGGGGGACTTCCAGGACAAGTTCCGGCAGCTGGAAGGCGAGGACTGGCCCACCCCCACCGACTATCGCAACGCCAGCGGCGCCCCCGGCTATCGCTATTGGCAGCAGAAGGTCGATTACGACATCCGCGCCACCCTCGACGAGCAGCGCCGCACCGTCTCGGGAACGCAGACGGTCAAGTATCGCAACAACTCGCCGGACGCGCTGCCCTATCTCTGGCTGCTGCTCGACCAGAACGACTACCGCCGTGATTCGGCCGCGGAGCTGACCCGCACCGTCGAGGGCGACGAGATCAGCCTGGGCGAGATCCGCCGCGCCAAGCGGATGCAGGAATGGGAGGGTGGCTTCACCATCGCCGCAGTGCGCGACGCCGCAGGCAACCCGCTGCGCTTCTCGCTCAGCGACACCTTGCTGCGGATCGAGCTGCCCACCGCCGTGGCCTCGAACGGCGGAGAGACCAGCTTCACCATCGACTGGTCCTTTCCGATGGTCGAGAACAAGGTCGTCGGCGGTCGATCGGGCTACGAATGCTTCACCCAGCCGGGGGAGGACGGCAACTGCATCTTCGAAGGTGCGCAGTGGTTCCCGCGGCTGGCGGTCTATTCCGACTATGAGGGCTGGCACACCCTCAACTTCCTGGGCGCCGGCGAGTTCACGCTCGAGTTCGGCGACTATCGCGTCGCCCTGACCGTGCCCTCGGACCACATCGTCTCGGCGACCGGAGAGATCCAGAACCCCGACGCGGTGCTGACGCCTGCCCAACGCAGCCGGCTGGCGACCGCGCGGTCGGCGAAAGCGCCGGTCTACGTCGTCACGCCTGAGGAAGCCGCAGCGGCGGAACGTGGCAAGGCGTCCGGCACCAAGACCTGGCAGTTCGCCGCGACCAACGTGCGCGACTTCGGCTGGGCATCGTCGCGCAAGTTCGCCTGGGATGCGATGGGTGTCCGCCAGGATTCCCCTGAACAGCCGCTCGTGATGGCGATGTCCTTCTTCCCCAAGGAAGCGCGCCCGCTCTGGGACGCCTATTCCACCAAGGCGATCGCCCACACCATCGATGTCTATTCGCGGTTCGCCTTTCCCTACCCCTATCCGGTCGCGCAGTCGGTCAACGGGCCGGTCGGCGGCATGGAATATCCGATGATCAGCTTCAACGGCCCGCGCCCGGTCCGCGACCGGCGCACCGGCGAGCTGACCTACTCCGAAGCCACCAAGAACGGCCTGATCGGCGTGGTCATCCACGAGGTTGGCCACAACTACTTCCCGATGATCGTCAACTCCGACGAACGCCAGTGGACGTGGATGGACGAGGGGCTGAACACCTTCCTCCAGTTCCAGGCGGAGAAGCTGTGGGACAAGGACTTCCCTTCCCGCCGCGGGGAGCCGCGCGACATCGCCGAATACATGCTGTCGCGCGACCAGGTGCCGCTGATGACGCAATCGGATTCGGTGCTCCAGTTCGGCGCCAACGGCTACGGCAAGCCTGCGACCGCGCTCACCATCCTGCGCGAGACGATCCTGGGGCGTGAGCGGTTCGACCGCGCCTTCCGGGAATATGCCAATCGCTGGCGGTTCAAGCGCCCGACGCCGACCGACTTCTTCCGCACGATGGAGGAATCCTCGGGCGTCGATCTCGACTGGTTCTGGCGCGGCTGGTTCTACATCACCGACCATGTCGACATCGCGCTGGAGGACGTCGTGCGCGCCCGCATCGACAGCGGCGATCCGAAGACCGAGGCGGCAGCCCGCCGGCAATCGGACAATTCGGAGCCGGCATCGCTGACCGCAACACGAAACACCGAGCGAACCGTCGTCGAACGCGACCCGGACACCCGCGACTTCTACAACGCGAGCGATCGTTACACCGTGACGGCGTCGCAGACCCGCGAAGCAAGCGAAGCCGACGCGCGGCTTACCGCGGAGGAACGCGCCGCCCGCCAGGTGAAGGACAATTTTTACCGCTTCCGCTTCCGCAACGTCGGCGGGCTGGTGATGCCCGTCATCCTCAAGCTCGACTATGCCGACAAGAGCAGCGAGACGATCCGCATCCCGGCCGAGATCTGGCGCAGGAACGCCCATGTCGTAACGTGGCAGCATGTCACGCCGAAGACGGTGGTGCGCGCCGAGGTCGATCCGCTCTGGGAAACCGCCGACGCCGACCGCTCGAACAACGTCTTCGCCGGGCGCATCGCGGAGCGCACGCTCGGCATCGAGACACCCCGTGAGACCGAGAACCGCATGCGCGACGCCAACAAGAAGGTCGAACCCGCATCGCTGCGCACGAGCGATGCCCGAACCGGAGATGCCCGATGATCCGCGCGTTCCTTTCCGCCGGCGCGATCGGAGCCGCCCTGTTGGCCCCTGCCGCCATCGCCCACCGCGGCCATGACTCGCTGACGGTGGTCACGGTCGCGGATACCGGCGAGGTGAGCGTCTCGCACCGCTTCGAGCGCCACGACCTGGAACCTGCCCTCTCGAAGATCGCGCCCCAGGCACAACCCAGCTTCGACGATCCGGAGGCGGTGGCGGCGCTGGAAGCCTATCTCCAGCGCCGCTTCTCGCTCGCGACCGAGCGGGGGCAAGTCGCGCTGAAGATCACGCGACGGACGCTCGGCGCGTCCGAAATCCGGATCGAGCTCGGCGGACGGATCAAGCCGAAGGTCAAGACCCTAACGATCCGCTCGGGACTGCTCTCGGACATCTATCCGTCGCAGGTGAACCAGGTGAACGTCCGCCGCGGCGCCGTCACCCGCACGCTTCGCTTCGAGGGAAGCGCGACCAAGAGCGTGACTTTCTGACCCGACGCCCGCCGGACCGCACCCTGCGCGGCCCGGCGGGCTAGAGCGGCCAGCGTTGCAGCCGGCGATAGGCAAGCGATGCAACCGCGAGGACGGCGACCGCCAGATAGCCGATCGCCCATGCGAGCGGCGCCGGATCGGGAGCCGGGATCGACGCCCGGAACGCAGGAACCCGGTCGTGCTCCCGGAAACTTAGCCGGCCCGGGCAATCGGGGCACCGCGGCGGTTTACCCAGGGCCGCGACCACGCGTCGTTCGAACCAGCGGCGCAGATGCTGGGTATAGCCATCGGCGGCGTGGACATAGGCCTGCTGCCGCGACCCGTCGGTTCCAGCCAGGTGTTGCAGCGCTCCGTCCAGGACGAGTGCGGGCGAAACCAGCCGTGCCACGGTGCTGCCGTCCTGCAGTCGCGCGGCATGGCCCTCGAACGCCTGCCGCAGCGGAAGCAACGCCGCCCGATTATGTTGGTCGCGCGCCAGCCGGGCGAGTTCGGGCCCGAACACCGGGTTCGGATTGATCCAGCCGAGGTCATGCCGGCTGTCGAACCAGTCCGCGGCCGCGCCCTTGTCCATAGCCTCTCGGTCGGCAGCAACCCGGCTGGCGTCGACATAGGCGAGCCGCGACGGCGCGGGTGCCGCGAGATCAAGCAGCAGCGCGGCCAGGGACGGCAGCAGCACGGTCATCGTCGCCCAGCTGAGCACGAGCATCGCCAGCGCCGCGACCGAACCGCGCCACAAGGATGCGGCAAGCGCACACATCGCGATCCAGAAGCAGGCATAGGCTGCGCTCAGGATCGCCAGCGCGGACAGCATGGCTGCCGAGCTTCCCGTCCCGATCCCTCCGGTACTCCAGAGGGCGAGCAGGGGAACCGTGGCGATGAACGGAACGGTCACTGCGGCCAGGGCCAGGAACTTGACTGCTGCGACCTGCCGCGGCGCGACGGGCTGGGCGGCGATCATCCTGAGGATGCCGCTGTCCTGCTCGCCCGCCAATCGGGTGCCGCCCAGGGCGATCACCGCCAGCGGCACGAGGTAGACGAGGACGAAGCCGAGATCGAACGCTCCCAGCGCCAGCATCCGGGGGCTCCGCAACTCGTAGCCGCTGTCGGGAAACACGTTCGCGAAGTTGACCCGGATGAAGGGCGGCGTGAGGTCCGACTGGCCGACGGTCACCGCCGCGAGCGGCGCCGGAACCCGCGTCGCGTACACGGTGAGGAAGTTGTACATATAGCCGAAGGCGTCGCTGGGATCGCGGAACTGCGCCACTTCCAGCTGCGCGGGCGCAGCGTAGCGCCTGGCCGTCGCCTTCGCTTCCTCGACCGAGACCCGGGCCTCGTCGGTCACCTCGGCCAAGGCGGCGCGCTCCGCCGCGACCCGCGCGGCCCCGACGGCGCAGCCTGCCAGCATCGCCGCCGCGAGAAGCGCGAGCACGATCCAGGTGAGCGGTTGCCGCAGCGTTTCGCGCAGCTCGAGGCGGAACAGCGCCGCGTTGCTCATGGCTTTACCTTTCTTGCGGCCACCGCCGCGGCCCCGATCACGAGAACGATCCACGCCGCCAGGATCGCGAGCGGGACGGATGCGTCGCGCAGGGAGGTCGCGAGCGCGGTCGGGTTGTATGCATAGGGCGGCACCCGCTCCCACAATGCACGCCTGCCGAGGTACGGGCTGTCCGTACCGGCGGGATGTGCCGCCAGATCGAGGTTCATCGTGTCGACCAGCCGGCGCCGATAGCGCTCGGCGCTGGTGAGGAACTCGATGTGCCGGCGGAAGTCGGTCCCTGCGATCGCCTGGCTGACCGACTGGATCGCGACCATCGGCGAGAGTATCCCGGCCCATCCGGCGAGACGATCCTGGCGGATCAGCGCCGCATGGAATTCCGCCAGCCCGCGATCGTAGGCGGCATAGTCGTGCTGCTCGCGTTCGTGCCCGAGGGTCCCGCCCAGGTTCACCGGCAGTTCGTCGACCGAGCGCACGCCGTAGCGGGCAAGCAGGCGGCGCTGCCGCTCCGCATTGGCCTCACCGCTGTTGTAGCGTCGGATTTCGTCCTCGACCCTTGCGATCATCGTCTGCTGCGACGGCGTCGGAGCGATCGTCTCGACCCCGGCGGTGACGAGCCGCGGAACCGCGACGCACAGCAGCGCCCAGGCGAGCAGCGAGAACGCCAGCGCGCCGCGCGCCGTCCGTGCGAGGAGCGACGCCAGCAACGCGAACGCGAGGAACGCGGTCACATAGCCGATCTCGGCCGCGACCCACAGCAGCACCCGCGTTCCCGACTGCCATCCCGCACCACCGAGCGTGAGCGAGGCGAAGCCGCCGAGCAGCAGCGACGGAATCCCGATGGCGAGCACGAGAACCGTCCACAACGCCCCGAACCGCGCCGCGAGCAGCCGCCCCGGCGCGGTTCCATTGCCGAGCGCGAGCCGCAACGTCCCGCGCTCGCGGTCCACCGCAAAGGCGGAGAAGCCCAGCAGGATCGCTGCCAACGGCACCACCAGATGGAGGATGTCGGCGACCGTGCCGGTGCCGGCGCGAGTCAACGGACTGCGATCCTGCGCAGCGCGAAAGATCGCGTCGTTGTAGTGATGCGCTTCGGCTCGCATCATCCGGCCGACATAGGGCTCGACCCCGGGATCGAGCACCGCCAGCGGCGACGGCTGCTTGAACAGCCATTGCCCGTAATGCGCGGCGCTATGCGGGTTCTTGGGATCCTGGTCGAGCCAGCGGGCGCGCTCCGTCGACTGGAGCGCGTTCGTCTCCGCGAGGCTCTGGCGGGCCTCGCTCCACGCGAGCGCGAAGGAGATGCCAATCAGCAGTAGCAGCACGCCGGCGATCCAGCGGACCCGCGCCGCCCGAAGCAGCAGCGCGAGTTCGGTCCGATACAGGCGCCCGCTCATGCCGCCGCCAGGCGCTCGATGTAGATCTGCTCGAGCGCGACGTGATCGAGCGTCGCCGGGTCGATCTCGTCCGCGATCCTGCCGGCCTGGAGCACGCCTACCCGATCCGCCACCTCCTTGATGCGATACAGGTCGTGCGTCGCCATCAAGATCGCCGTCCCGCGCGCGGCCGCCGCGCGAACGACGTGCGAGAATTCGGCCGAGGCGCTCGGATCGAGGCCCGATGTCGGCTCGTCGAGCAGCAGCAGCTGCGCCTCGCGCGCGACTGCGATGGCGATTCCGACCTTCTGGCGCATTCCCTTGGAGTAGCGCCCCGCCTTGCGGTCCTGTGCCTCGGCGGCAAGACCGGCGTCCGTCAGCAACGTTCGGCACGTCGACTCGTCGAGCGAGAGGCCGGCCAGCGTGGTGAAGTAGCGGAGGTTCTCGATCCCCGTCATGCCGGGATAGAGGGCGACCTGCTCGGGGATGTAGGCGACGTGCCGCCGGGCAGCGAGCGGCTCGCGCCCGCTGTCGATGCCGCAGACCTCGACGCTGCCGGCATCGGCGCGCAGGAAGCCGAGGATCAGGTTGATCGTCGTCGTCTTCCCCGCGCCGTTGGGACCCAGCAGCGCGAACACCTCGCCCGCCTCGATCCGCAGATCGAGGCCGTTCAGCGCACTTCGCGGTCCAAATCGCTTCGTCACGCCACGGATGGCGAGCACCGGTTCCGTCATCGCGATACTCCTCAGAATCGGAACCCTGCCTTCAGATAATAGGCGCGGCCGCTGTATCCGAAGGGAGAGATGTAGTTGTACGGGAAGATCCCGGCATTGTCCGAACCGTTCGTCCCGACCGCCACGCTCTCCGCGGTCGACGCGATGTTCTTGTCGGGGTAGGTGTCGAACAGATTGCTAATGCCGGCGGTGAGCGTCATCTTCTCCGTGGCGCGCCAGGCAAGATTTAGATCGGTGATGATCTTGGCGCCGAAGTACTGAATCACCTGGCTGTTGGTGCTGCCGTCGATCGCAACGATGTCGACGTCGTATCCCGGCGTCAGCACGTCGATCTGATCCTGCCTCAGGCTCGTGAACGCGACGGCACCGACACGCCCGTAGCGGGTGTTGCTGAGGTTAAGCGTGAACGCCTTCCAATCCCAAGCAAAGTCGAGCGTCACCTTGTCGCGCGGAAGGCTGTCGGTGAACCGCACCTGCTGCGTCAGGTCGAACAAGGGCGTGGTGACGCCAAGGTCGGCCAGCGCCTGGGGCGTTCCGGCGATGCGATCGAACGACTGCTTGTTGTAGTTCGCCGCCAGCGTCGTGGTGAGCTTTCCCGCCGCCCCGAAGTCGTGGATGTAGCGCGCGGTCAGGTCGACGCCCCGGCTGGTCGTGTCCACCGCGTTGGTGAGATAGCTCACCGCGCTGATGCCGGTGAAGCCGTTCTCCGCAAGGAGGCTCGTGACCGCCGCGCCCTGGAAGGTCGAGGACAGGGCGATGCGGTCCTTCACCTTGATCTGGTACAAGTCGACCGATGCACTGAGCCCGGGAAGCGTGAGGACCGCGCCGATCGAGAGGTTGTCCGACTTCTCGGGCTTAAGGTCCGTCGCGCCCAGCAACCGAGCGACCGGATTGGACACGGGAAGCAGGCGCGACGAGGTCTGCGCGCCGTTCACGATCGTCATCGAGGTGGTGGCAAAATAGCTTTGCGGCAGCTGCGGCGCGCGAAAGCCGGTGCTGATCGAGCCGCGGAGCGCCAGCGGCTCGGCGAGCTGCAGCCGGGCCGCCAGCTTGTAATTGGTCGTGTCGCCGAAGTCGGAGAAGCTCTCGTACCGCCCCGCGCCCGAGATCAGCAGCGGACCGAAAGTTTTCTCGAGTTCCACATAGACGGCTTCGCTGTTGCGGCTTTCCTTGCGTGCCTCTTCGGGCGTGATGCCGGAGTTCGCCTGAAAGCCGATCGCCGCCGGCTTGCCGGCGTTCGGACCATCCAGGATCGCAACGCCGCCGTTGGTGTAGCTCGCGGTATCGCCGGCGACGATGCGATAATATTCCTCGCGATGCTCGTAGCCGAACGCGAGCTTCAGGGGCGACGTGTCGCCGAGCGGAATTTCGCGGGTCAGATCGGCGTTGGTGGTCCATTGGAAGAAGCGCGTTCCGCCGCGATACGAACGGGTCGGGCTTGCCGCCCCGAGCGAGGGATTGTTCGAATTCACCTGGTCGATGTCGATGATGCTTCCGCCGTACACCGTCGACACGTCGTAGCCGAAGCCCGCGAGATCGTCGCCGCGCACCCCCAACGTACCGGACGCGTTCTGGAGCGTCGCCTCCACCACCGGCGCGTAGCCGTCCGGATGCAGCGCGCGGACGGTTTCGTCCTGGCCGGCGCGGCGGGCGAAGCCGATCGACTTGCCGTCGAGTCGGCTGTATCCCCCGAAGCCGTAGAGATCGATGCCCGGAGCAAGCGGCAGCTCGGCATTCACGAACGCCGACTTCTGGTTGTACTCGGGCTCGCCCAGCCGGAACGTATCGCGGTCGACGGTTGCTTCCCGGGGATCGAGTGTGCCGTTTGACGCGGTGAGCCCCGTTCCGGAGCCATAGTTGCCGGAAGGCATCAGCGTGCCGTCGGAGCCGAAATACTGTTGGCGCGTATCCGGCCGCGCCCGGTTGGTTCCATCCGTCGTACGGTACGACAAGGTGGTCCGGACGAAGCCGCCGTCGCCGAGCGGAACGCCAAGCCACGCGTTGATGTCGGCTGTTTCGCCATCGGCCTTGTCGGTAATGCCGAGTGTCGTGTCGACGCCGGCGCCGATGCTCCGATCGAGCACCAGGTTGATGACGCCTGCGATTGCGTCGGAGCCATATTGCGCCGAGGCGCCGTCGCGCAGCACCTCGACCCGCCCGAGTGCGGCGGACGGTATGGCATTCAGGTCGTAGGCGACGTCGCCCCGACCGATCTGGTTGTGAATCGAGAGGTCGCCCGACGAGTGCCGCCGCTTGCCGTTCACCAGCACCAGCAACTGTCCCGGCGAGAGCCCACGCAGCGATGGCGCGGTGTAGAAGTCGACAGCGCCCGCCGTCGCCGGCCGCGGAATGCTGAACGACGGCACCTGGACCTTCAGCTGATCTTCGAGCTGCGTGTAGCCGCCCTTGCGCAAGTCGGCATTGGACACGGAGTCGATCGGAACGGGAGACTCGGCGATCAAGCGGCCACCGAAGCGCGTGCCGGTCACGACGACGTCC
The DNA here is from genome assembly GCF_020707215.1 of Sphingomonas sp. PL-96. GTDB lineage: Bacteria > Pseudomonadota > Alphaproteobacteria > Sphingomonadales > Sphingomonadaceae > Sphingomonas. Next base: position 47,218 of record NZ_JAJFET010000013.1, on the reverse strand, counting down.
TGGGCCTCGGAGGGAGCGTCGTCGGGAAGCTGGTCCGAGGCGACGGTGTCCGCCGCGACGACCGGCGGAGTCGCTCCCGTCTGCGCACTGGCGGAAACCGCGCCGAACACGCTCGCGCCCACCATCAGGCCGGCAGCCGCCGTTCGCCCCTTGAACTTCATCATTCGAGATTTTCCCCCACGAACGCCAATTATGATATGAGACATCATCCCGTAACCGGGCGCTTGGTATTGCTCAAGCGATTTTGGAAACCCGATCGGCACAATCCCCCGGTGTCTCGTCGACGCTGCCGCCTTCCGAGGGGGACATCTGGTTGCCAGAGCCGGAGGGGTTCCGACGAGCGATGCCGCTGCTCCCATCGTGAGGGGGGCTCCGCGAACCGACGTCCGATCAGGCGAACAGGCGGCGCTCCGCACGAATCGCCGCCGCAAGCCGATCCAGTTCGGCGGTGGTGTTGAACAGCGCCGGAGTCACCCGCAGCACCGGCCCCGACGCCAGGCCGGCCTTCGCCACCACCAACAGCCGGTGGCGGGCGACGAAGCGCGCCTGCGCAGCCTTTGCCTGCTCCAGGGTCCGCATGCCAGGGAGACGGAAAGCGCTGATCGCACCATAGTTGCCGGGTTCGTCGGGCAGCATCAATTCGATGCCGGGAACCTCCCGAACCCGGTCCAGCCAATGATCGCGAGCGCCTTTCAGATAGGCGAACTTGCGATCGACGCCGATGTCGGCCTGAACCTTCAAAGCGGTGGGGATGGTGAGACGCGCGGCGAAGTCGACGGTGCCCGTGGGAATCCGCGCTCGAATGTCCCCGGCGTCATGGATGCGGTTGCCGAGCCAGGGCTGGATGTCTCCCTGCCGCTGCCTGCGGACGTAGATCGCGCCGGTGCCGAGCGGCGCACCGATCCACTTATGGAGCGACAGGCCGATGAAGTCGGCTCCGGTATCGGCGACATCGAACGGCATCTGCCCAACCGCCTGGGCGCTGTCCAGGATCACGTCCACACCACGCGAACGGGCGAGGGCGACGATTTCCTTGACCGGCGGGATCAGGCCGTTCCGGTTGGAAACATGCGTCAGCAGCAGCAGCTTGGCGCGCGGCGTATCCTTCAGCACCCTATCGTAGGTCGCGAGGATATTGGCTCGGCTATGCGGTTCGGGCAACGAAACGCGTACCAGCCGGGCGCCGCGGCTCTCCGCCAGATGGTCCATCGCATATTGCATCTCGTCATAGTCGACGTCCGCGTAGATCACGGCGTGGCCGGCCTTCAGCGGCCGGTAGTTGGCGATCAGGGCGTACAGTGCCTCGGTGCCGCCGCCGCTCAGGGCAACCTCGTCCAGCGACGCGCCGATCAACCGGGCGACCGCCGCACGCGACTTGTCCAGTTCGGGATCCCTCGGCACGCCGTCGACGGCACTTCGCAGGAAGGTGGAATTGTAGCGGTTCACCCATGCCGTTCGCGCGAGATAGGCGGCGTGTACCGGCTTGGTCATGGCGCCGTAGTAGGCGGCGTCGAAATTCGCGATGGTGCGATCGACATCGTACAGGCGCAGCAGTTCCGCCTGCATCGCCTCGAACGCGGATGGCGGAAGCGACACGTTCGCGCGCCGCTGCGCCAGCGCGGGACGGACAACCGTCGCCGCAGCGGCAAGGCTCGCGCCGGCGAGGAATTGGCGTCGGCTTTTCATGGTGGCGGCTCCGAATGCTTCGATCGACCGGGTGCCGGCTCAGGCGGCGATTTCGGCAATGGCGTCGATCTCGACGGCATAGCCCAGCGGCAGGCGGAAGACGCCCACGGCGGAGCGGGCATGCCGCCCGCGATCTCCGAACGCGGCGACCATCAGGTCGGAGGCGCCATCCACGATCGCCGGCACCGCATCGAACATCGGCCCTGCCTGCACGAAGCCGCCGAGCTTGAGGATGCGGGTCACCCGGTCGAGGTTGCCGCCGCACGCGGCACGCAGCTGGCAGAGCAGGTTGATGCCGCACAAACGTGCGCCGTGGACCGCCTGCTCGCGCGTGACGTCCACCCCGACGACGCCGCGAACGTCACCCTCGGCCCCCTTCGACAACTGCCCCGACACGTACACGGTCCGGCCCGAACGGGTGAACGGCACATAGTTGGCGATCGGGCTGGCGGTGTCCGGCAGCACGATACCAAGCTGCGCGAGCCGGTTCGCCACGCTCAGCACGCGCCCACCCGATCCGCCGCGCGATTTCGCCGTGGGCGAGCCATACGGTATATCATCGCCACCTTGATGTCGCCCCGCGCTCTTGTGATTGTCGCCATGCAGCTTGGCGGATCGAAGTGGCCCCTTCAATTGCCCAACCGACACAGCTCGATGCGTCGAGCTTATGAGGGCGTCGGGGGCGTGCGCGTCTGGGCTCCCATGACCTCCACGCATGGAGCGTAAAGCGATCGGCAATTGCCGGCGTGGCAGCGCGCGTCCAGAACCCGCGTTGCGCCGAGCGCCGGCACGACGCGCGAAGCAAGGTCGCTGGGACGCAACTGAGGTTCCTGGCGCTGTCGGCTCGCCAACAACGGAGAAGTTGATGCATCGTTCGTCTGCCGCGCTGCTTGCCGCCTTCGCGATCACGATCGCCGTCCCGGCCGCCGCGCAAAGCGGCAGCGCGGAGGGAGCGGCGCTGTTCAAGCGGCGGTGCAGTTCCTGTCATGCTGACCGCCCAGGCCAGCGATCGGCCATGGGTCCGAACCTGCACGGTGTCGTGGGGGAGAAGGCGGCCCGCACGGCATACCCCTACTCGCCCGCCCTCAAGAAGAGCAGCCTGCGCTGGGACGCGGCCACGCTCGACCGGTGGCTGACCCGCCCGGGCGCAGTCGTACCCGGCACGAGGATGTTCACCACGGTGCCGAGCGCCGAGGAGCGGCAAAAGATCATCGCCTATCTGTCCCGGTCCAGCCGCTGACACGATCGGGCGCCCCACCGATGCGAGCGCCCGGTCGACCCGAGCCAAGTCACGATGGGGCCCGGTTCGGCCGAACCGCGCAGTCGTAGCCTCGCCGCAACCTCAGGAGCGGCCGGCGCGAAGCGTATCGTTCAAGGCGGCAGCGAACTCCCGCACGAGCTGGGCGCGTTGCGCGTCGGGACGGAACAACATGTACGCCTTGAAGTAGACGGGTGGTTCGTACGGTCGGATGACCAGGCCGCGCTGCTCGAAACCGTCGGTCGCGACGGGATTAACCAGCCCCACGCCCACCCCCTGCAGCGCGAGCGCGCAGATCGTCAGCGACGCAGGCGTTTCCATGATGACGTGCGGTTCTACCCCTGCAGCATCGAAGCCCTCGTTGATGCGCATTCGGGCGCGGTCCTCCGGCGCCAGCGCCAGGAACGGAATGTCATGCAAGTCCTCTGGACGGATCACGGCTCGACTGGCGAGCGGATGGTCCGGCGGGAGGACGCAGACCGCCCGCACGCTGTAGAGGATGCTATGGTCGACGCCGGAGAGATCGACCTCGTCGGCGGCGAGCCCGATATCGAAGCCCTTGTTGACGACATGGTCGCGAACGCCCGCCGACGATAGGATCTGAAGCGTCAGGCTGACCTTCGGATTGGCATCGCGGAAGCGGCGCACCGCGCGAGGGACAACCGTCGAACCGAGCGCCGCCAGGCTGGCGATCTTGAGGTTGCCCGACCCGAAGTCGCGAATACGCGCCGCCGAGGCGCGCAGATGGTCCAGACCGAGGAAGGAGCTGTGGACGTCCTTGAAGAACAGCTCTCCTTCGGGAGTCGGGATCAGCCGTCCCTTGATCCGGTCGAACAGGGGAAAGCCGACGCGGTGCTCGAGGTCGGCGACCGCGCGACTGACCGCCGGTTGGCTGATGCCCAGCAGATCGGCCGCCCGCGAAGCGGAACCGCCGATCATGAGCGCACGATAGATCTCGAGCTGGCGGAAATTCACGTCCGAGCTTTCCGATGGGATTCGATCGGCGCGCGCGATCGGCGGGACCGGCGCCAGCCGCAGCGAAACCGCGCGGCAGGCACCGGTCCGAACGCTCACGCCGCGATGTAACGGCTCGGCCGGTAGGGAGCGAGCGACGGCGCCTGCCTGCCGGTCGCGATCTCCTGCGCGGCATATCTGCCGAGAATGGGCGCGAGGGTGATCCCGCTATGGGTCACGATGGTATAGAGGCCCTCCACCCCCGGCACCGGGCCGCATATCGGGCGATTGTCGAGCGGATAGGGCCGGAAACCGACCAGGATCTTCACGGGCTGGGCGTTTCCGATCGCCGGGATGTATTCGGCCGTGCGGGCGATCAGCATCTGGCCGTGGAACTGCCGGAGCTCCTCGCTGGGATGCTGCATCTGCCGCTTGAGCACTTCGGCATGCACGGGAAGATCGGGCGGGCCGCCGGTGAAGCTCGTGAGGAAGCGGCCGTCCGCATATTGCTTGAACTCGATGAGGCTCGATGCCTCGAATACCTTGTCGGTGACGACCGGCTGGGCGTCGGTGTGGATGACGAGGCCGGGCTTGTGGGCAAGCTGCAACTGCTTCCCCGCCATCGCCATGATGTGGGGGGTGTCGGTCCCCGTCGCGCTGACCAGCATGTCGAGCGGGAAGTCTCCCTTGCTGGTCCGGACTCCCGTCACTCGGCTCCCAGTCAGGAGGATCTTCGTGACCTCGCATGGATAGAGGATTTTCGCGCCCGCGGCGGCTGCGGCAGCCAGATAGCGTTCGGTCGCGTGGACGGGATCGACGTGCCCGTCCTTGTGCGACTGGAACGCGAACGCCACGCCGTCGCCGGGGTTCACACCCGGGCACGTCTGCCGGATCTGTCCGGCCGAAAGGGTGCGCGGCGGGTCGTCGGTGCCCTGAAGCACCTCGGCCTTGGCGCGAAGCGCCTTCTCCTTGTCCGCATAGGCCCAGCTTACCGAACCACCCCAGACCGCCTGCAACCCGAGGACACGATCGTCCTCGAGCCACGCCGCCATGCTTTCCAGGCGAAGGCGCATGTAGGTAGCGTCGTTCACCACCGGATTGATCCAGGCGACCGACGCCTGCGTCGCGCCTGCGGCCGGGCGCTCCTTCTCGAACAGGAATACGTCGGCACCGGCTCGGGCGAGCTGGAACGCGACCGAGGCCCCGATAATGCCGCCACCAACGACCCCCACCCGCTTTCTGGGGGTGGCGGCAAGCCCGCCAGCCGACATGGTAGCGGCCACCGCTACCGCCCCTCCGATGACCGTACGCCGTCGCATTCCCATCCACCGCTCCATCGTGTCAGACATGCGACGTTCTATCATGTCATCTCTCGCAGCGCAGCAAAAACCGGTTATGGTCCTGTGCGTCCATCTTATGTCATGCTCCAGGTCCGTGCTCCAGGCAATCGAGCCGATCACGTCGCCGGATGCGGGGTCCGTGACCTCGAGGGTCGCACCCTCCGCGGAGCCGCGCCAGACACCTCCGATCGCATTGGTCTGCCGCATCCAGCCATCGGCTTTCAGCGTTTCGGAAATCGAAATTTGCATGGTTTCACTTTCGGTGTGCCTCGACAGCGAAGCGGTGTCGGCGCCCGCGGTCGGGCCTGATCAGAACTGCTGGCTGGTTGGCCGGATAACGATGGCATTGACATCGACTTCAGCCGGTTGCTCGATGGCGAACGCGATAGCGCGTGCGACGGCGCTCGCCGGGATCGCCTGCCTGTAAAAGTCCATCACGGTGTCGGCTGCCATCCCTGTCGTCCCGTATTTCAGGTCGCTTTCGACAGCTCCCGGCTCGATCGACGTCACCCTTACTTTGTCGCCGACCTCTTGCCGCAACCCTTCCGAGATCGCGCTGACAGCAAACTTGGTTCCCGAGTAGACCGTGCCGCCCGGCGCAAAGACCTTGATGCCGGCGACCGAGCTGAGATTGATGATGTGTCCGCCACCTTGTGCCAGGAAGCGTGGAAGCACGGCCGCGATCCCGTAGAGCGTGCCCTTGAGGTTGACGTCGATCATGGCGTCCCACTCATCGGTGTTGACCTCCGACATTGGTCGGATGGGCATCAAGCCGGCATTGTTTACCAGCACATCGACCCGCCCCAGATCGGCGACGACGGCGGCGACCGCCCCCTCGACATCTTGCTTGCGCGTGACGTCCAGCGCATAGGCAGTTGCGGCTCCGCCTCTCGATGCAATCTCGGCGGCCACTTCCTCGAGCCGGTCCTTGCGTCGCGCCGCGATCGCGACCTTGGCGCCGCGCGACGCCAGCAGCCGCGCCGCCTCCGCACCGATCCCCGTGCTACCCCCGGTGATCAGCACCACCTTTCCCTCGATACCTTCAGTCATGTGTCCTGTTCCGTCCGTTTGTGTCTGGTTGATGCGTCAGCCGGCCACGTGCGAAGCCAGCAAAGAAGCGGCTCGCCGCGCTGTCGGATCGGTCGGGCTCGCGCCATAAGTCGGGTAGTCGATGAGGCCTTCCTCGCCCCCGCCGTAGATGGTCTCGGGCCTCAGCGGATTGAGCGGCCAACCGTTTGCGATCCGCTCGACCATATCTGGATTGGCGATGTAGGGGCGGCCGAATGCGACCAAGTCCGCGAGGCCTGTAGCCAGCAAGGCCTCTGCACGCACCGCCGTGTAGCGACCGGCATAGATGATCCGGCCGGTGAACGCCGATCGCACCGCCGTCCGGAACGTTAGCGGTAGATCCGGCGCATTGTCCCAGTCTGCCTCGGCGATGGACACATAGGCGATGCCCGCAGCTTCAAGAAGATTGATCGCCGCGATGTAGGTCTCGTCCGGATCGGCCTCGACGAGGCCGATATAGACGCGATCCTGATCGGTCGTTTCGAAGAGCGGTGTGAGCCGCACTCCCAATCGATCCGGCCCGACCTCGGCGGATACCGCGGCGACGATTTCGGCCAGGAAGCGCAGGCGGTTTTCCAGCGTCCCGCCATACTCGTCATCCCGCTGATTGGCATGCACCGAGATAAACTGGTTGACGAGGTAGCCGTTGGCGGCATGGATCTCGACCCCGTCGAAACCGGCGTCGATGGCGAGACGCGCCGACCTGGCATAGGCGCCGACCAACTCGCAGATCTCGCTTATGGCAAGCGCGCGCGGGGCGGACGGTTCGACCAAAGTGCCGACTCCAGGGGCCGTCTCGATGAATGCCTTGACGCCCTGAGCGGGCACGGGTGATGGGGCGACCGGCGCGCCGCCGTCTGGCTGGAGTGCCGTGTGCGAAACACGGCCTACATGCCAGAGCTGCGCGAAGATGACGCCGCCCCGCGCATGAACGGCATCGGTCACCTTGCGCCAGCCGATGGCTTGAGCCTTGCTGTAGATACCTGGCGTCCAGGCGTAACCCTGACCTCGGGGTTCGACTTGCGCGCCTTCGGTCACCATGAACCCTGCGCTTGCTCGCTGCGCGTAATAGCGCGCCATCAGCTCGGTGGGCACGTTGCCAGGCTGCGCCGCCCGTTGCCGCGTAAGCGGAGGAAGAACGATGCGATTCCGCAGAGTGTGCCGTCCCAGCCGGGCGGAGGTCAGAAGGAGGCCGTCTTTCATCTGTAGTTCCCGTGTTCTGCCCTGATCCGTCAGCACGCGCGTCACCGTCGTCGCGTGAGGGCAGTGCATTGAGGTGGACCGACCGCCAGCAGCCCGCAGCAGGGCTGCGCGGCGGATCAGGTCGGGCGCGAGCGAACAGTCACCGATACTCCGATGCGTATCGCATCGATTGTCATCAACAACGCTTCGATCTCTATTGCGTAGAGCGGCTGCGAGGTCAGGGCCCGCCGGAGCCAGCGCAACAGCCCTGCTATTCTGCCGCGACTATGCGCCATCCATCGTGTCAGGTTCGTCTGCGCCGGAGACGAGTATGACGCGCGAAACGCTACCCTGCTTCCGGTGGGATAGCGCCGCCTGATACTCGGGACTGAGATACCACGCCCGTGCCGCCGCCATCGATGGGAAGCTCAGGATCGCGACCCCCTCAACCTCGTCACCTTCCAGAATCTCGTGCGGCCCATAAAAGGCGATCGGCTCGAGGGGATGCTTCTCCCGCGCAAGCGGCGCCCGATCCCGATAACGCACTAGCGCATCGGGATCGGTCGTCCGTTCGCGAACAAGGACGACGTACGCTGTCACGCGGCTACCCGCACGGCGTCCAGCAGTGCCCGCGCGGTCGCGGCAGAAGATCCCGGGTTCTGGCCGGTGATCAGCAGTCCGTCCTGCACGACATACGATCCCCAATCCGGGCCGCGCGAGAAGATGCCGCCCTTGGCCTTCAGCTCGTCCTCGACAAGGAAAGGCACGACTTCGGTGAGGCCGACACCCTCTTCCTCGGTGTTGGTAAAGCCTGTCACGCGCTTGCCGTCGACCAACGGGCGACCGTCGGCACCCTTCACATGGCGCAGGGCGCCAGGCGCGTGGCAAACGAACGCCGCAGGCTTGTCGGCGCCGATGAAGCTTTCGATCAGCGCGATCGACGTTTTGTCCTCGGCCAGATCCCACAGAGGACCGTGGCCGCCGGGATAGAACACCGTATCGAAATCGCCGGACGACACCTGCGCCAGAAGGACGGTTTCGCCGAGATGCTTCATCGCGGCCGCATCTGCCTCGAAGCGGCGGGTCTCGTCAGTCTGGAAATCAGGCTCGTTGCTCTTCGGATCGAGCGGCGGGCGGCCGCCCTGCGGAGAGGCGAGCGTAATGTCAGCGCCCGCGTCCTTGAACGCGTAATAGGGGGCCGCCAGCTCTTCCAGCCAGAAGCCGGTCTTGCGACCCGTGTCGCCGAGCCTGTCATGCGACGTTAGAACCATCAGAACCTTCATATTCATCTCCATATCGCGGCCTCTATCACCGCATTCGAGTAGACCGGTCGGCTCTAGCTGGCGCGAGGAAGTGCCAGAGACTTGCTCGAATCAAGGCCTCGCCAATCAACCGATGAAAGGGATGTAGCACTTGCTAGACCGGTCGTCTAGTACGAGGTCGCACTTTTTCCTTCCGGTTGGCGAGCTTCGCTGCTGCTACCCTGACTGAGCACCTAACGCGCGCATTAAAAAGTACGGCGCGCCACTAGACGACCGGTCTATATGATCCTAAACTTCTAATATGGCACCAGCTCGACCGATACACGATACGCGTTCCGCAATCCTCACCTCGGGTCAGTCGATCATGAGCCGCAAAGGCTTCTCCGGCGTCGGTCTCAACGAGATTCTCTCGTCAGCCGGTGTTCCCAAGGGATCATTCTACCATTTTTTCCCTTCGAAGGACGCCTTCGGCGAAGCCATGCTCGCGACCTATTTCGACGACTATCTGGCCGAGATGGAACAGATTTTCGGCAAGCCGGGGCTTACTGCCGCGGAGCGCTTGATGCTGTATTTCGCCAACTGGCGGGAGAACCAAGGGGCCTCTGATTGTCAGGGGCGTTGCCTGGCGGTGAAGCTTGGCGCGGAGGTCGCGGATCTGTCGGAGCCGATGCGCCTTGCCCTCAAGGTTGGGACCGCCGGTATCGTGTCGCGCCTTACGGCAGCTCTCGAAGTGGGCGTCGCTGATGGCTCGTTGCACATCGAGGACCCCGCCGCGGATGTCGCGGCGGCGCTTTACAACCAGTGGCTAGGCGCAAGCGTCATGGCGAAAATCGTCCGGACGCATGATCCGTTCGAGAGCGCCCTCCAGTCGACGCGTCGAATGTTGTCGATCCCGAAGCGCTGATCTTTGCAGAGCACAGGTGAAGCGCGGGTCACATGATCGTCAGCGTCCCGCAAACCGCGCATGGCCTCTTCTATAATGAGAATACGATTTCACAGGATGTTGGTGAGCATCCGCTTCACGCCCTTGAATCCGCGCCCGAGAAGTGCCAAGGGCTGATAACGGCGGTCGCGCTTCAGCGGATGATCGAGAACCTCATCGATAATGCGCTCCGATACGGCGGTAACGTCGCGCGGGTGACACTACCCCCCCCCCGCGGCGAGGAACTGGTCGTGAATATCGAAGACTCTGGGCGGGTGTCCCTGACGAGCATCTGGCAAGTCTGCCCAAGCCATTTCGACGGCTGGAGACATCGCGCGCTCGTCACACGGGCGGTGTTGGACTAGGTCTGTCGATCGTCCAGGCGCTTGCGCACCGGTTCGGAGGCTCTCTGGAGTTGGAGAACCGCCGCGAGGGCGGCTTACGCGCCAGCCTTCGACTGCGCCGACTTCCCGACGCCCCCTCTCGCCCGGCTGCGACCGACACATAGCGTTACAATCGTCGCGACCGTCTGTTGCAGTGTTCAGCGATTGTCGGGCTCCAAGGAGTCTCCGCATGACACAGTTATCCGCAAGCAACAGGCCGTTGGCGACGATGCTGCCCGTGACGACATTGATGAAGACATACACGGCGCAACTCGTGATGGCGCTTATGATGCTGACAGCGGTCTTGGCGTATGCGTCCGGGCTGAACCGTTGCGTTAAAAAGCAGCCCTCCCGACATAAAACCGTTGCCACCTAATTGCTGAGCGCGGTTGTGGCACTCGCGCCATTCGCCGGCAGTGCTGCGGTCGTCGGCGCCCCGAGTTCATAGATTGCGTCCCACTGCCTGTCGGCAGCAACGGAATATTTGATGCCGGGTGCGACCTGACGCGTATAGCCATTGTCGTGGGGGCGGCACCCATCATCCTGGCAGTTCCAAGCCTTGCCGCCATTGCCATCAACATTGATGGTCATGGTTCGCTTGACCGGCATCATCGCGCCCGCGGGAACAATGATGCGGTGGCCGAAGGCGATCGGTTTTCGCATGGCATGCAAGTTGCCGACGTAGGCCAAGATGATTGCATCGTCGGGAGCTGCAATCTTTGTCCACGTTTGTGCCATTGCCGCATTGCGATCCTGACCCTCGGGAGTCGCACGGCCAACGTCCGAAGCGATTACACCGTCAATGCGTCCTGCTTGCTTTAACACACGCAATCGGTCGAACAGGCGCATAAAGGCGACGCTGCCGCGTCCGTCGTGGAACTCGGATTTGAACAACGACAGCTTCAACAGCGCAGCTTGGGCGGACGGTGACCCGTCGGATGCCAGAAAGGCATTGATGGCGGCCTGGTCATCGGAAGTATGTTCTACAGCAACAGTCACCGGGCGGCCTGTTGCACTCGCTAGGCAAACCAGATTGGCGAAGGCATCAGGTGACTCGTTCGTCCCGTGCATTTCGCCCACAATGACCCACCAAGTCTCTGGTTGCCACAGGCGATCTGCACCCGGCACGGAGGCACAGCTTGGCGCGGTGGCGCTCAACAGCGCAGCGGCGATAGCGAGCACGGTACAGTTCTCCTTGGTCAAAAGTAACGCTACTGACGACAACCACCCCGATGAAAGAGCCATGGCGCGAGTTCGCCGATGCGGTTGACCGGGTGCCCGTCGGCAATGCGGGTGAGCACGTCACACAGCCAGGCTTGCGGGTCGACGAAGTTGAGCCGGGCGGTCTGGATAAGCGTGTAGATCGCCGCTGCCCGCTCGCCGCCCTTGTCGGAACCGGCGAAGAGGTAGTTCTTGCGGCCGAGCGCGACGGGGCGGAGACAATTCTCGGCGCGGTTGTTGTCCGCCTCGAGCCGCGCGTCGTCGCAGAAGCGGGTCAGCGCCTCGCGCCGCTTCACGGCATAGCGGATGGCGTCGGCGAGCGCGCCCTTGCCCGAGATGCGGCGCCTGGTGTCCTCGGCCCAGTTGAAGAAGCCGTCCACGCCCACCCTGACGACTTGGCGCCGTTCGAGCCGGTCCTCCAGCGGCAGCCCGCGCCCGAGTTCCTCTGCCTCGTACATCAGGTCGATCATGCTCACGCCGGTGCGCGCTGTGGTCGAACCCGTCGCCTTCCACACGTCGTAGATCTTGCGGCGGACATGCGCCCAGCACGCCACCTCGAGGATGGGCCGGGTTGTCGGCGTCCATCATACAGCTGGTCGTAGCCCGCATAGCCGTCGGCTTGCAGGAAGCCGCTGAAGTCAGCGAGGTGCGCGCGCGCTCGCTCACCTTTGCGGTCGGGCGTGTAGAAATAGGCAGCTGCCGGTGGACCGATGCCCTGCCAGCCCCGGTCGTCGCGGGCATAGACCCAGAGCCTGCCGGTCTTCGTCTTGCCGGTGCCCGGCGCCAGAACGGGCACCGGTGTGTCGTCGGTGTGGATCTTGTCGGCCGCGAACACGTGGACGCGGATGTGGTCGACCAGCGGCTGGAGCAGCCAGCTGACCTGGCCAACCCAGTCCGCCATGGTCGAGCGGTCGAGGTCGACGCCCTCTCGGGCGTAGATCTCCGCCTGACGGTAGAGCGGGAGGTGGTCGGCGTACTTGGACACCAGCACGTGCGCGAGCAGGCCGGGACCTGCCTTGCCGCGTGGGACGGGCAGTGCTGGGGCCGGCGCTTGGGTGATGGCGTCGCAGCGCTGGCAGGCGAGCTTGGGGCGGACGTGGCGAACGACCTGAAAGCGGCCGGGTACATATTCCAGCACCTCGGTCACGTCCTCGCCCAGCGCCGACATGGTCCCGCCGCACGCGCCGCAGCCGTCCGCATGCGGGGCGGCGTGGACGACCTCGTGGCGCGGCAGGTGGTCGGGCAGCGGCAGGCGCTTGGGGCGGCGCTTCTCGCGCACGGGTGGCGGCACGCCCGCGTCGGCGGACGCGCTGGTCGCCTCGGCCTCAACCGTCTCCAGCTCTTCGAGCCGCAGCTCCAGCTGCTCGATCTCGCGGGAGAGCCGCTCGGACGACTGGCCGAACTGCATGCGGCGGAGCCGTGCCAGCTGGACCTTGAGCTTCTCGATCTCCAGCGCGGTCAGCTGGATAGTTGCCTTGGCCGCGCGAAGCTCGGCAGCGGTGCTGGCCAGTTCCGCGGCAGTGGCTGCGTGCTGGGCCTGCAACGCCTGTGCAAAGGCGCGCAGCTCGTCCGGGTCGGAGGGGAGATCGACCGTCGCCAGCGACATGGCCCATCCTACCACCGGCCCGACTCAGGCCAAGCGAAAAGGACGCAAAAGCGTCGTTCAGACGAGCGTCGGCGCGGCTACCGGAGCCGGCGCCACGGTGCGCCGCCAGTCTATGCCCTCGATGAGCAGCGCCAGCTGCGCGGGGCTTAGCACGATGCCGCCGTCGACCAGTGGCGGCCAGACGAACCGACCCTTCTCCAGCCGCTTGGCAAACAGGCACATGCCCGAGCCGTCCCAGTACAGCGCCTTGAGATAGTCGCCGCGCTTGCCCCGGAACAGGAACAGGTGACCCGAATACGGGTCAGCGCCGAGCATCTGGCTGGCAAGCGCGGTCAGCCCGTCGAAGCCCTTCTGCATGCTGACCGGCTTACAGGCGAGATAGACCTTGGTGCCCGGCGCCAGCGCTATCACGACGCATGTCCCAGCGCCCGCAGCACGTGGGCGAGCGCCTTCTCGTTGACGTAGCTGTCGACCGACAGGCGCACACCGGTCGGCAGATCGATGTCGATGCCGCCCGGTCGTGACCCCGGATGCGGGCGGACCAAATCTTCCGTCGTTGCGGCAGGTGGCAACGGCTTGGCCGGCGCAGGTGCAGGCGTTGCCGTCGTAAGCGCCACGCTCGGCTCAGACGGAACGACGTCCGTCACCAGGCCATAGGGGATGAACTGCAACGGCTCGCTGGCGATGCTCGCCGCCTTCCGCTGCGTCGACCGCCAGTTGTAGATGAGGCTCTCCGCGATACCGAGCCGCCGCGACACCTCGCGCACCGTCACGCCCGGCACCGAAGCCTCCGCGACCACCGCCGCCTTTTCCGCCTCGTTGTATGTCCGCCGGCGCTCCGTCCGGGTGATGACCTCCATCCGCCCCATCTCCTGACCTCCTTCTGGACTCCAGAAGGAGACCACCACAGGTCCAGACATCGATGGCTACGCCCGTTTGGACAACACGCGGCTCACCGGACGGTTACCCGCCGCGAACACTACGCTCGTCTCGCGGAGGGCGGAGACCGGCCCCATTGGGCCTAGCGACATGGCGACGATGACGATGCCGTACGCGACGAGCGACACGAGACCGCCGCCTGCTGATATCAGCATCTCGCGCGGGCTGCGCAGCAGGTCGCGCCGGCCCCGGAGTGCCAGGTACACCGGCGGTATCATAGCGCCCCAGAGCAGGCACATCCACACCGTGTAGCCGACCGGCGAGCCAGAGAGCCGGCCGCCAATGCCATCCGTCACGCTGTACGCGCCGATCAGGCACCCTGTCCCAAGCGCACTCAGCAACCCTGCCCTCCCGACCCCGCGACCCTGGAAGGCGAGCGAGACAATACCACCTGATACTAGTGCCACCCCGACAAGGGCGGCGGTTCCGGGCAGCTCGCCCGCGAACATGGCCGCGCCCAGCGTCACCAGCACGGGCGAGGATCCTCGCGAGATAGGATAGGTCTGTCCCAGATCCCCGGTCCGATACGTTCGAACCAGGAACAAGCTGTAGCCGACATGGATGACGGCCGAGAGGATGGCGTATGGCCAGCTCGCCCATAGTGGAAGTGGTACGAACGGGGCTAGCACCGCACAGGCTATGCCGATGGCGGCACACATAACCGTCATCGACCACAGCCGATCCGAGCCGGCGCGCAGGAGCGCATTCCAGCTCGCGTGCAGCACCGCTGCCACAAGCACGACGAAGGTGATCGGAAGGGACATGCCGGACATCTCTAACGGGGCAGCAAAAGCGGACCAGACGAGGCGTCCACTCCCAAGCCGACGCTCGTCGCGGAGCGCTTAATCTGCGGGCGTGAAGCGGAGAATGCCCGCGAGACGTGCCGCGCCACCGACATCGCTAGGATGGTTCACGCCGTCGACAACCGGCACTTCTGCGAAGTCGAACGGACTTACTCCGTCCAGACAGGCAACATTGACGCCATACTGATTTGGGTCGGATCGGCGCTGATGGTGCGTGTAGATGCCGCATCGGGAGCAGAAGAAGTGCTCCGCCGTTCGCGTGCCGAAGTGATAGCTCGTCAGAGTGTCCCTACCCTCGACGATGCTGACCCCGCCCATTGCCGCCGAAACGACCACAGCGCCGCGCATGCGGCAGTAGGAGCAGGTGCAGCGTCGGATTGTGTCGAAGCCGTCAACAAGCGTTGCCTCGAAACGGACCGCACCGCAGTGGCAGCCTCCAGCTAGCACATTGTCCACGAGCGTCATCGTCACTGAACTCCTCTGAGCCGCGCGTACATCCGCTAACAGCGGCCTTGCAAGAAGGCACAGGAGTTCAGGCACGCCTGCGGAGTTGGGCCGAAAGCCGGGTCGGCTTCACTTGGAAGAGGTATTCCAGCTGATGCCTGCGCTCCGTTCAGTGTAGCGAGGACCCGCATTCGCCATTCGGGCCACGATTTCGCCGCGCCAACTCCAGACGTTCATTCAGCTCGAGCTCCTCGGCATGAACTGGCGCAAGCCGACCTACTGCTACCGGAGTGCTGATGCTCAGGAACTGCTGTCGCCGCGCGGCACCTCGAGCGCTGCTCACGGGATCGGAATCCTCAGGAGGGCCGGAAGACTCTTGCGGCATAGGCGAGCGCCGCCATGCCGAGTAGTCCCAATACTTGCATGGCGATGATCGCGACGGAAAGGCCGCCGGCAGGGCCGGCGCCGCCGATCAAGTCGCTGGCCCAGCCAGTAAGGAAAGTGCCGAGCCCGGTGCCGAGCACATTGAGCATGAACAGGACAGTAGCCATACCGACCGCGCGGAGCCGCGGCGGGAGCAGCATCTGGCTCGCCGCGAACAGCGGCGCCGAATAGCCCGAGATGCAGAACTCGATCAGGAAGTAGCACACATACGCTGCGCTCTTCGACACGATGAAGAACAACACGATCAGAGGCGTCGCCGCAACCGTGCAAATCAGCGGAACCCAAATGTACCACGAGGAATTGCGCCGGGCGAGGCGATCGGAAAGGATTCCGAAGATCAAGGCGCCGACGATTGCGGTAAATCCCTGGGCCAGGCCGCTGACGGATCCCACCTCCGTAGCACTCAGGCCATAAGCACGGATCAGGTAGGTAGGCACCCAGTTCTCGAATGCCGAGGTTGCCAGAGACACGAGCCCGAAGCCGATCACGATGGCTGCAAACGCGGGCTGCCCCATCACATACCGGACTGCCTCTCCAAGCGAATAGTTGCGCTGATCCTCGCCAGCGACGTCTTCGAGTGTGCCGCGCGACGGCTCGCGGACGAGAAAGAACAGGATGGCTGCCAAGCAGAACCCCGGCAACCCAAGCACCACAAAGGCGCGACGCCATCCAAGAGAGTCCGCCGCATAGCCTCCCAATGTCAGCCCCGCCCAGGTGCCGATCGAAATGCCTAGCGAGTAGATCGCGATCGCCGTGCCCCGACGGCGCGCGGGGAAGATGTCGGCGATCAGCGAATAGACCGCAGGCGAACAACCTGCGGATGCGATCGCGATGCCGAACCGGCACGCCGCCAGCGTCACGAACGATGCGACGAGGCCGATTGCCGCGGTGAGCGTGCTCCAAGCCGCAAGAGCGGTTGAGATAACGCCGATCCGCGAGTTGCGGTCGGCGAGCCGCGCTATCGGAAAGCCGGCAAGCGAATACAGCAACGACGCACCGAAGCCGGTGAGCAGGCCGATTTCAGTGTTGGATACGTGGAGATCGCGGCTGATCGGATCGAGCGAGATGATGAGCAGGAACCGATCCATCCAGCTGAAGCTGTAGACCAGAGTAAGTATGGCAAGGATCCCCCAGGCCTTGCGGCTTTCGGTGCGGGGGGCTTCCGGCAGGGTGGCGGCTGGCGGCGTCAGCGAGGAAATGGTCATGGCCGCATGACCCCATGTCGGGCCACCACGATCCATAGAGTGATCGGAAACCAAACTTGCGTCGCTTGGCACGTTCGGCGGTTCAGGCCGATACGCGTGCGGGGATGCCGTGGTGCTGGCGGTCGGGCAACAGGCGCTCGATGAACGATCCCGCGAGCGGCGGCACCAGGCCCGAGCGTGTGATTGCCGAGATGCGGCTGCCTACGCTGAACTTCTCCGGCGCGATAACCCGGAAGCGATCGGCGCAATGCAGCGACTGAACATATTGTTCGGGCAGGAAGCCGAGGTAGGCATCGGAGTCGATCAGCATCGCGATCGACTCCATGCTGGTCGCGGTGGCGGTGCGATGCAGCAGGCCGCTCACGCCCATCTTCTCCATCATGTGCGCCATAGGAAACCCGGCGAACTCGTACGCGGACAGATCGACATCATCGATCCGGCCTGCATGGTCGCGCCAAAGTGGATGGGCAACCGAACAATAAAGGTAGCTGAACTCCTCGAACAGCACATGGTAGGAGAGCTGCTCCATGTGCCGGCGCTCGAAGATGATCCCCAGGTCGAGATTGCCGTTGATCACTTCCTGTTCGATGACGTTGGTGGTCATCGTCGCCAGGCTGAAGTGGATATTGGGGAACGTTGCCTTGTAATCGCGGATCGCGCCGGACAGGCTGAAATGCGGCTCGCTGATCAGTGTGTCGACCATGCCGATGCGCACCGCTCCGGCGGGATTGGCGTGGATGTCGCGTACCTGCTGCGCGAACTCGTCCAGATTGTTGAACAGGCGCGCGCAGGCGTCGTGAACCTGACGTCCCTCGTTGGTCAGCGTGAAGCCGCGCCGGCCGCGATCGCACAGGCGCATGCCGAGGCGGATCTCCAGATCCTTGATGTAGCGGCTGATCGACGGCAGCCCGATCTGCAATTCCGATTCTGCCGCCACGAAGCCGCCATGGCGCACCACCGTGCAGAAGGTCCGGAGCAGCCGCAGGTCGTTGTCGCTGACGCGGCCGGTGAACCGCTTTACGCCCAACTCCATAGTTGACCCTCCCGGCAACCAAAATTTTGCATCGCGTTATTTCCCTCCCCCACAGAGATCGCCTTGAATGTCATGAGATTGACGCTTCTGGGCAAGCGAAAAACTTATAAAGTTTCGCATCGCAGCATATCTGGAGAGAGTGAAAGACCCAATCAGGACCCATCCTGTGTTGGCCGCAGAACGCCAGGTCTTGCTCAACATTGCAGCGCAGCCTGCTCGAAATCCGGGCAACGGTGCGCCGTCGTACAGCAAGTGCAGGAACTAACGTGGCGAGGCACAGGCTAAAAAACAGGCAGGGCCCCGGCATGCGACAGGGTCCGCTCGCGCCTTGGCGTCTGGGCAGCAGTTGCAATCGCCATCAACACGGGCGCTGAAAATCATTGGCCGCCCGTGCTTGAGCCTCGAACAAGCGTCTTTCTGCGCCGGAGCAAGCCACCCGGGCGCGCGAATCACCCGCCCCGGGCGTCGGTCAGGGAACGCCCCCCTACCCAGCCATGCTGCCGGCGACAGCAGCGAGAACCGAAGGATGATGGACATGCTTTCACACTTCAAACGGCACGTTGCCGCCGTCGCGGCGAGCGCCCTCCCGCTCGCCTCCGTGCCGGTGCAGGCGCAAAGCGATCGTTGGGCAGGCGATGGCGGGCTGCCGCCCTTCTATCACTGGACCAAACCGGTGACCGGTCGGCCGGGCCGGATACTCAGGTCCGAGCCGGCGCCGGCCACGGTCTCGATCCCCGCAGCGGGCCGCGCGGAGCGAATTCTCTACAGCTCCAGCGACTGGCGCGAGCCGAGCCGCCGGATCCCCGTATCGGGTGTCGTCTTCTTTCCCAAGGGTACGCCGCCGAAGGGAGGCTGGCCGCTGATCGCCTGGGCGCATGGTACCACCGGCATCGCCGATGTCTGCGCCCCCTCCTCGCTGCCCCGCTCGGAACGCGATGCAACGTATTTCAGACATTGGCTGGACGCCGGCTATGCGATCGTCGCGACCGACTATCAGGGCCTTGGGACCCCGGGCGTACACCCGTATCTTCACTATGAGGCGGAGGGCATCGACATCCTCGACGGCATCCGCGCGGCGATCCGCGCCTACCCCGAACTCTCGCGTGACAAGATCCTCACCATGGGTCAGTCGCAGGGCTCCGAAGGAGCGATCGCGGCGGCGTACCTGGCGCCCCGCTACGCACCTGAGCTCAAGATCAGGGGCACGGTGGCGACCGGCATCGTCGCCGAAACGGCCAATCCCGGCAAGGCGCCCCAGGCGGCGGTGCCGACGCTCTACGCCAACGCGGCCGATTACGGAAACACGGCCTATGAGATCCTGTGGTTCCTCGGCACCGCGCGGTCGATGGATCCCGGCGCGATCCGGCCCGAGGACTATATCTCCGATGCCGGCCAGGCGATGGCTCAAAAGGCGCAGAGCAGCTGCATGAGCGGATTGCGCAGCTATGCCGCCGAGATCCGGCTGCCTTATGCCAAGTTCTACAAGCGGCCGATCGATGCGCTGGAGCGGCGGGTATTCGCGTCGACACGCTTCCCCGACACGCGGATCACCACGCCCGTATTCATCGGCATGGGGCTGGCCGACAGCGAGGCACAGCCCGCCAAGCAGTATAATTTTGTCTCGGCGATGTGCGCGGCAGGGACCCGCGTCGAGTTCCATTACTATCCCGGCGCGACCCACGGCTCCGCGGTACTGCGCTCGCTCGCGGACTCGCCCGCCTTCGTCGACAAGGTGATGAACGGCGCGCCGGCGCCCGGCAACTGCGCGGACCTGACGGCGCCAGGTCCGCTGCAGCAGCCCGATCAGCCGCGCGCGATGTAGGCGCGCCAGCCGCCGAGCGCCGTGATGTCCTCCGCGCCCGCAAGGGCGCGGGGCTCCGCGACGAAGCCCTTGACCGGCTCGCCCGACGCCAGGGTCACCGTACCGATGGCGAGCGGCGGGGGCACGTCCGCAACGAAGCTGCCGAACGCCGCGACGTCGAGCGCATAGACCTCGACCTCGATCTCTTGCCCATCTTCGGCGTGCGCCAGGGCCGGCTTGGGGGGCGTGGAATTCGCCATTGCATAGAGCCGGTAGGTCGGCGCGGTGTGGGTCTTCTCGACAAGCGTGGCGTTGCGCGACGTCAGCTGCCAATGCAGCGGCATGCCCTCCAGATGCGCGCCGACGACGCAGAGCTTGATCGTGTCCATGGTGTCTCCCAGGTCGAGCGGAGGGGGCGCGGCCAGTGCGGCCGCCGCGAGATAGGCTTCGCCCGCCGCCAGCAGTGCGCGATCGGCATGCGCCGGCCCGATCAGGGTGATCCCGAAGCCGGTGCCGTTCGATCGACAGCCGGCGGGCAGCGCAAGCGCGCTCATGTCGAGCAGGTTGACGAAATTGGTGTAGGTGCCCAGCGCGCTGTTGAGCCGGATCGGCTCCTGCCGCATCTCGGCAATGCGATACACGCATGGCGCGGTGGGGAGCGCGAGCAGGTCGATCGATTCCCACATCGCCGTAGCCTGCCGCTCGAGTGCCTTGCGGCGATACTCGCCGTGGAACAGTTCCACCGCGCGGATGCCCTGCCCGGCAGCGACGATCTCGCGGACCACGGGATCGATGGCGGCAGGGTCGGAATCGAGCAGCGGGCCGAGCGCGGCGGTCCGCTCGGCGAGCCAGGGACCGCCGTAGAGCAGCTGCGCGGCCTCGTTCAGGAAACCGATGTCGAGCGGTACGATGTCGGCGCCAGTGGCAGCCAACGCGTCGAGCGAGCGGGCGTAGAGATGTGCGGACGCCTCATCGCCCAGGAACACCCGCTGGTGCGGCAGCGGAACGCCAATCCGCTGTCCGGCGCGCGGCAGATCCTCGAGCGGACGTGAATAGGCGTCTTCGCCGTCGAAGCCGCCGACGACGCGATCGATCAGCGCCGCATCGGCAATGGTGTTGGTGAACACGCTGATGCAATCCAGCGAGCGGCACGCGGGCACCAGTCCGCTGCTGCTCCAGCGTCCGCGGGTCGGCTTCAGCCCGACAAGGCCGTTGATCGCGGCGGGCACGCGGCCCGATCCAGCCGTGTCGGTGCCAAGCGCGAACGCGACCAGTCCCGCCGCGACCGCCACCGCCGATCCCGACGAAGAGCCGCCGCTGACGAACGCACGGTTGCGGACGCAGGCGGGGGCACCGTACGGGCTGCGCGTGCCGTTCAACCCGGTGGCGAACTGGTCGAGGTTGGTCTTCCCCATCGGGATTGCCCCCGCCGCAAGCAGCCGCTCCACGACAACCGCCGACCGCGCCGGTGTGTAGGCGAACGCGGGACAACCAGCCGTCGTCGGCAGCCCGGCGAGATCGACATTGTCCTTGATGGCAAACGGCACCCCGGCAAGCGGCAGGTGCTCGCCCGCCGCCACCCGTGCGTCTGTCCGATCCGCGATCTCGAGCACCGCCGTGGACGAAAGGCGCTCGATCCACACCGTGTCCTGAACGGTGTGGTAGGCGTCGATCGCGTCCAGTGCGGTCTGCGCCGTCGCTCGGGCGCTCTGCTCGCCGGAGTGGACCGCGTCCGCGATCGCGCCCGCGTCCATCATGCGCGAACGATCATGCGAACCGGAGTCGGATTGAAGCCGTTGCACGGATTGTTGATCTGCGGACAATTCGAAACCACGACGGTGACGTCCATCAGCGCCTCCAGCGTCACCGACAGCCCCGGCGCCGAAATGCCGTCGACGATGCCGAGAGCGCCGTCTGCCTCGACAGGCACGTTCATGAACCAATTGATGTTCGAGACCATGTCGCGCTTGTTGCGGCCGGCGCGGCTGTTCGCGTCGAGGAAATTGTCGACGCAGGAATGCTGCGACCTGGTATGGTGGCCATAGCGCAGGGTGTTGGACTCGCACGAGCAGGCGCCGCCGATCGTGTCGTGATAGTCGACGGTGGAGGCGACGATCCGCATCATCGGATTGCCCTCGTTCGACAGCAGCACGGCACCGGTGTGCAGGAAGATGTTGCCCTGGGCCGCGATCGTATCCTGCGCGCTGTACCGCTCGGCATCGTCGGCGCTGCTGTAGAGAAGGAAGTCGACCGCCTGGTTCCCCTCCAGGTCGACGATCTTCAGCGTCTGCCCCTTGGCGACATCGTGCATCCACGGCGCGCGGGCCGGCACGGTCTCGTCGTGGAGGATGTCAGTGTCGGCCACGCGGCTCACCTCGCATAATAGGCTTCGGTATTGAGGAAGGCGCGCAAGCCCTCGGGCGTGCCGGTCCGGATGGGATCGTCCGGAGCGGCGACCGCGTCGCGCCAGGCACGGACACGCACCGGGGTCGCGTGATAATCGGCGCGCGGATCGAGCACGTGCGGGCAGTTGGCCAATACCAGGATCAGGTCCATCTCGGCGCGAAGCACCAGCCGGCGGTTCGGCGCGAACGGGCCGACCTCGGGCTGGGTGGCGCCGTCGGGGGCGATGCGCACGCCCTTGAAGAAGTTGACGCACGGGTGGATGTCCTTGCGGCCGAGCCCGTATTTCGCGACGGCGATGCGGAAGCGGTCGCGCGCGTTGGGATGCGCCCCGTGATTGTCGCCATCCCCGTATCTGCGGGCATTGGACGCCCGGTTCGACGCGCCGCAGAAGGCGTCGTGGGTGCCGGCCTCGTCCTCGACGATAGAGAGCAGCACGCGCCCCATGTCGGAAAGCAGCAAGCGCCCGGCACCGAGATAGCCGTGCCACTGGACCTTGAGCGTGTCGGCAACGTTGAGCCGCTCCACGGCGCATTCGGCGTTGAACGCCAGCAGCGAGATGCAGCCGTCGCCGGCGAGATCGGTGAGTTCGATCCGCGCGCCGCGGCCGACGATCTTGGATGCATAGCCGCCGCCCGCCAGCGTCTCGGCCCACAGCATCGCATCGGCGGCCACGCCCGCCGGCAACGCATCGGCATCGCGCGCGGGCAGGATCGGCATGGCCTCGGTCTTGGTCCCGGCCTGGGCGCGGGCATGCGCCTGTGCGCCATGGGGATCGGCGGTCGCGCTGGTCATCGCGGCTTCCCGTCAGGCCAGCGGCGCATAGTCGCGTGCGGCGAACGCATCGATGATTTCCTGCGCGCTGCGCACCGCGCCGTGCTGAAGATATTCCATCGCGTTGAGCGCGGCGTCGTGCGCGGGCGGCGAGGATGCCGTGGTGCAATCCTCGATCACCCGGCAGTAATAATCATGCTGGTGGCCATCCACGAAGGTGTAGTGCACGCACACGTCGGTGAAGCCGCCGGCCATCAGCAGCGTGTTCGCCTTCAGCCCCTTGAGCAGGATCTCCAGCTCCGTGCCGAAGAAGCACGAATAGCGGCGCTTGGTGATGACATAGTCGTCGGCGAGCACGCCCAGTTCCTCGGTGGCGACCGGCGTGTAGGGCGAGGTCTCGAGGCAGTGAATGTTCTCGGTCCCGTCCAGCTCGCGGCCGAAGTCGACAAGATTGGCGCGATGCTCCTCCTTGAAGAAGATGACCGGTACCCCGGCGGCACGCGCCGCGTCGACCACGCTGCGCACGCGGTACATCCGCTCCACCCGATCGGGCAGCATGGGCAGCCGCTCGCTTTCCTCCCAATCCGCAAAACTTCCCTTCTGAACGTCGATCACCACCAGCACGGGCCGGCCGACGATCAGGGGCTTGGGCATTTTCTGCGGCTCGGCCACGCAACTGCACTCCCTCAAGCATATCGTTGCCGCAGTTTTGAAAAGCCGAAGACATCGGGCAAATGTCCCGCTCGGCAATGATGGTTGCAATGCCCGGCAACTAAGCATGCCCGCACCGCGCCGCTCCCGGGACGAAAGGCCGGTTGTCGCCGCTCACTTTGCAAAACCGCCAACCATCTTTGTGCGTCGCGGCATTTTTCGCCTCGCGATCTTTGCAACTCTGTGACGGTCGAGCGGCGGATAAGCCGCCGCGGGGAGCGGCATTCAGCCGGCATCCGCTCCATCCAGAACAAGGACATCGCGATCTTAGCGCGAGGAAACTTCTGCGACCTGCAAAGGCAGGCGCCGTCGAGGGAGGAACGCTGCGGACAGACACTAAAGGGATGGTCGATGCAAGCTATCAAGACTCCTCGCGTATCGCACCTGGCGCGCCGGTATCGCTCGGCCGGGATGCTAAGCCGGTCCGCCCTGGCATTCGCGTCCCTGGTCGCGCTGCCCGGGCTCGCCTTTGCACAGGCAGGCGTGCCGGAAGGCACCAGTGAGCCCGGCGATATCGTGGTCACCGCGCAGAAGCGGGTCGAGGGGGTTCGCGACATCCCGTTGAGCATCAGCGTGCTCGATGCCGAGCAGCTCTCCCGCGCGCATATCACGGATTATGGCGATCTCGCCCGCAACGTGGCCGGCCTGTCCTTCACCAACACCGGCGCCTCGGGGCTGAGCCGCATCGCGCTACGCGGCGTCGCCTCGGCATCGGGCGCCGCGACCGTGGGCGTCTATCTCGACGATGTCGCCCTCTCCTTTCCCAACCAGTCGTTCACCGGCACCACGCTGCCGCGGCTGTTCGACCTCGAGCGTGTCGAGGTGCTGCGCGGCCCGCAGGGCACGCTGTACGGCGACAGTTCGCTGGGCGGCACGCTGCGCTTCATCACCAGCCAGCCCGAACTCGGCCAGATCAGCGGCTATGCCAACGGCCAACTTGCGGCCGTCAAGGGCGGCGGCACCGATTACGAGGTGAGCGGCGCCGTCAATCTGCCGCTGGGATCGCGCGCCGCGCTGCGCATCGCCGGAGTGAGTGGGCGCCAGAGCGGCTTCATCGATCATGTCGACGCCACCGGTGCCGTCGACCGCCAGAATGTCGACGCCGAGCGTTACCATGCGGTGCGCGCAACCTTGCTCGTCGAGGCCACGGACTGGCTCAAGCTCACGCCGACGCTGCAATGGCAATACAGCAAGACCGATGACAGCAGCGTGTTCAACCTCAGCCTGCCGCGCTTCCAGCGCGCCAATCAGGTCCTCGAACCCAGCCGCGACACCCTGATCGTGCCAAGCCTGACCGCCGAAGCTTCCTTTGGCGATTACACGCTGACCTCGATCACGTCCTACACGAAGCGCAAGTTCGACCGCCGGCTGGACGCTACCGTGTTCGACAGCGAATATGTCGCCAGCGCCATCGATCCGGACTATGGCGCTCCCTATGACAGGATCGCGGCGCTGCCTGGCGTCCTCGCCAATGTCGACCGGATCACCAACTGGTCGGAGGAACTGCGCCTCGCCTCGCCGGGGATCAAGGCCGGTGGCCGGTCGTACGAGTGGCAGATCGGCGCCTATCTCAACAGCCTCAAGGCGCAATCGCTCGACGACGAATATGTCTACGGCCTCAACGACGCGGTCACCGGCCAGTTCGGCACCAGTGTCCAGTCGATCATCGGCTATGCCGCTCCCGACGACCTGCTCGGCTATTTCCACTCCGACCGCACGCTGAAGCAGATCGCCGGCTTCGCGCAGGGATCGCTGATGATCGTGCCGAAGCTCAAGGCGACGGTAGGGGTGAGACAGGTCAAGGCCTGGACCGAATCGCGAATGGCACAAGGCGGCTGGCTCGCCGACGGCACCCCCGCATCCGAGAAGGTGAAATCCGACGAAAGCCCGTTCACGCCCAAGTTCGCGCTCGACTACGCCGTGAGCCGCGAACTGAGCCTCTACGCCAGCGCGACCAAGGGCTTCCGCCTAGGCGGCCAGAACAACACGCTGCCCAGCTTTTGCGGCCGGGCGATCACGTCAATCGGCCTCACCGCCGTTGGCGTGAAATCCTACGGCTCGGACACGATCTGGGCGTATGAAGTGGGCGGCAAGGCTGGCTTCTTCGGCAACCGGCTGCGGGTCAACGCGTCGGCCTACCGGATCGACTGGAGCAACATCCAGCAGCAGCTCCGGCTGGCGTCCTGCGGCTATGTCATCACTGCCAACGCCGGCGATGCGCGCAGCCAGGGCGGCGAGCTGGAGATCGCCGCGCGCGTCACCGACGCGCTGACGCTGAACGTGACAGGGGGCGTCACCGATGCGCACATCACGGAGGAGGCCGCAGGATCGACCGCGAAGGTCGGCCAGAAGGTGCTCGGCGTGCCGAACAAAACCTTGATGCTCGGGGTCGACTATGACCGGCGCCTGAGCGAGCGTCTGGCGCTGCACGCCACCATGAACTGGAACTACACCGGCGAGAGCCGCGGCAGCTTCACGGTCACCGACTCCGACTACGTCCGGGAGGATTATTGGGTCGGCGACCTCGATGCGGGCGTCGACATCGACAATCTGACGCTGGGCGTGTTCGTCAAGAACATCGCGGATGACCAAACGGTGATCCAGAAGCCCTCCATTCTCTTCATTCGGCAGGGACTAACTGTCCGTCCCCGCACGATCGGCGCTTCGCTACGTGTTCGCTATTGAGCTGAAAGGTGACGAGCCCGCAACGATCGCCGACCTCAAGTCATGACCTAAGTGGCTTTAATACCCTGCAGATGGGATAGGTGTAGGGCTGCCCGTACTGCTCCAATGATGGATCGAGCGCTCGGCTCGCGCCGACTATCCGATTGGTGTTCAACGATGGCGACAGCGGCTGGCGGGCGGCACGGGCGTCACCTGGGCGCGCTCTATTTCGCCGCGCATCCGTGCCGTCTGGTAGAACAGTTTGGAACATTGATCCGTCCAATCGAAGACGTAGCGGCATGGAGCGCGACAGCAGCTTGGGGCCCGCTCGACCCATTTTCCGACGTTCAGGGCACCGACAACGCTTCCCATAAGTCGACGGTCGTTCATGTCGCCATCCAAGACCGCGCCCTCACCGGAAAAAGTCGGGAACTGACCAACTAATAGACGGTTTGGTCCTTTGCACCACAAGATGGTGCTTGCTTGGAGCCGAAAGATGGCAAAGAACGAGCACACGAGCGAAAAAGCCGGCAAGGCAGCCTCGAAGGTCCTGAAGGACGGTCGAACCGGCAAGGACTCGAAGACGGCAGCTGGATCCGCACTGTCTCAGCGCCCGACAAAAAGAAGAAGTGATCGATCGGGCCGGTCGGTATCGGTTCCACCCGTCTAGAACAGGTATGAGTACGTCGACCAAATTCCGGTCATTTGTGTCGGTTCTGCCGCTTCCCAATCTCGGTCGCTTGTCAATATCGGCTGCGAGCGTTCTGCCAGGAATCGCTCTTGTCCCAAGCTCGGCGGGCGTTCTCAAAATGATCGGTTGATCGAGGCAGGTGATCATCGTCTGGACTGCACCGAAGTAACGCGCGAGGCCATCTTGCGCGCACGCGCTGCCTGATCCGGCGTCGCGTCGGACGCAGCACAGCTACATTTCGGACAAAGGCAGGTAGCGCACTAGGCGAGGGTCTATGCCGAAGGCACCGAATGCAGCTTGCCGCTCGGGCAGATCGTCATAGACGCTGATCGTCCACCGAGCGGCACCCTTGTCGACGCCAGAGATCACCGCGTCGATGTACGGTGCGTCCACAGAATGGAGACCGTGCTCCATGATCAACACCTCGCGAACGCCGGCGAGGTCGCCGAAGAAATCCTGCTCGCGCGCGATGATCTCCGCCGTGGGCTTAAGCGTCGCGCTCAGGAACTCATCGAGATGTGAGAGCCCGTCTCGCACCCGCCAACCGTCATCCGGCCCGTCAGTGCCGTGACTCAGAAACTCCTCATCGGACCGCTCCCAGCCGTGCCTGAGGATCAGCTTGGCGTCGGGATCCTCTGCGCTGCCATGGATGTGGAGGATCTGCGCTCGCGGAACGCTGTAGACCGTCTCCAATGTCGGGGTGTAGTTGAAGGACAGGAATCGAGCAGCGGGGTCCACACGCAGCGGGCGTCCAACCGTGGCGCGAGCGGGTATTGCGAGGCTGCGGATCCAGTCCCCGAAGCGCGCAGGCAGGCCATCGGAAAGTTGCTCGGCGATCTGCTGAAGCTCGAACTGGAAGTCGCTATACCCCTTGTCGTCGAGAAACATGGACGCATCGTCGGTCGCGCCATCGCTGTCGAAATCCGCTAGGCCGGCCTCGAAGTTCGACCAGAACGCGCCATCGACCGGGAAGTAGCGATCGATCGTCCGCGCCAGGCGTCGGTCGACCTGCTTTAGATAGGCCCCGAACGCGGCGTAGCTCGATCCAACTCCGTGATGCAGGTCGAAGCCGTTCCCGATGATGTAGAGTCTTTCCCGTCCCATCCCGAAAACCCTCTTTCCGCCCCTCGAATCCGCATCTGACACAGCCTTGTGGACGAGAGTATTCCCGGCGGCCATGATGCGTCATGGCCGATGCTGAAACCTCTCCTCAGTCAAATGATGGCGCGGACGCCTCGTCGCGTCGGACGGTATTCATCAGCCACGCCAATCCGGAGGACAACGAATTCACGGCTTGGCTGGGAACCCGCCTCATCGGCGCCGGCTACCACGTCTGGAGCGATCTGCTTCGACTGATAGGAGGCGAGCCGTTCTGGCGCGACATCGGCGACGCGATCAAGGACCATGCGGCGGTCGTCGTGCTCGTCCTGTCGCGCTCTTCGTTCCAGAAACCCGGCGTCCTCGACGAGATCGCGCTTGCCGTCGCGACGGCGCGCAGGCTGAAGAACCCCAAGTTCATAATCCCGGTCCGCCTCGACGACCTCCCATTCGACGAGTTTCCGGAGCAGGTGATCAGGCTCAACGCCATTAACTTCAACGGCAACTGGGCGGACGGGCTCCACCGCCTCCTCGAGGCGCTGGACGAGCGCGAGATCGCCAAGATCGAAAGCGCGCGCGAACAGGGCATCGCCGAGTTTCGAAACTTCCGACTGCGGCAGAGCGCCTCGATCGCGCAGGAGCCCGAAATCCTCGAAGGCAGCTGGCTTAGAATCGAGACGCTACCCGCCACCGCCTATCTGAACCGGTTCGGCGGCGACCCCAGGTCGGTCGCCAAAGCGCTCAGCCGCTTCACTACGCCCGTGATCGCCTGGGACAGGCTCGGCCTCGGCTTTGCGCGCGCAAGCGAGGTCGTCGAAGCCGAAGCTCCCGATCTCACCGTCGAGCACGCCTACGCCGTCGGCCTGCGGGCATTCGTCGCGGGCCGAACGGAGAATGCGCCGCAGCTCCGCGCCGCCGACGCGCGCCGCATGGTCGCGAACCTGCTGCGGCAGGCTTGGGAGGGCTTTGCGGCCAGCAAGGGGCTGCTTCCCTACGAATTCGCGAACAGCACCGGATGGTATGTTCCGCGCGGCCTGATCGAGAAGGACACCGTCGTCTTCGACGACCGCAACGGCAAGCGCCGGCGCAAGCGGCTTACGGGCCGAAGCGAGAAGCGTGGGGTCTACTGGAGCTTCGCTGTGACCATGCACCCCGTCGTCGGCCAGCGATGGCTGTTCGAACTCAAGCCACAGGTTGTGTTCACCGAGGATGGCTCGAAGCCGATCGACAGCAAGCCTAAGATGGCTCGACTGCGGAAGAGCTTCTGCAAGAACTGGTGGAACGACCAGTGGCGCACGCTGCTGAACGCCTACGTCCGCTTCCTCGCCGACGACGACGGCGTGATA
Organism: Sphingomonas sp. PL-96; assembly: GCF_020707215.1. Classification (GTDB taxonomy): domain Bacteria; phylum Pseudomonadota; class Alphaproteobacteria; order Sphingomonadales; family Sphingomonadaceae; genus Sphingomonas. Next base: position 17,980 of record NZ_JAJFET010000013.1, on the reverse strand, counting down.
AGGATACCACTTGGCGGAGCGGCCGAGCTCACCCTCAGGGGCGAACTGATTGCCTTCGAGGCGCCAACCCGGATCTTGGGGGACAGCATCTCTCCCGACGAGGACGCGAACGAGAGCGAGACCTCGGCCGACACGCTCGACGACGGCGAGGACCGTGCGGATTTCGACGATCTCGGAGAGGACCAGGCATGACGTCGCCGCTCAGGCTCCTCCAGCTTCCCGAACCGCTGCTCGGCTTCGGCTACCAGCAGCGCATGGAGCATCCCAAGGATGGCCTCTTCCTCTTCGGCCCGCTCGAGGACGGCGCCCATCCCGCGGAGATGCGGATCGGCGTGATCGGCACGACGGAGGGCCTCGGCCACTTCAATACCTGGACGAAGCGGATCCGCGGCCACATCCCCTCGGCAAACGCAGATTCGGCGCACCATGCGAGCTGGCCCGGGTTCGAGGCCGTCTTCGACACGCGCTGGCCGGACCGTCCGATCACCGAGATCGCGGTGGACGCCGACGCGCTTGCGAACGCGATCCGCATCGAGAACCGGCACGAGGCGATCTCGAAGGCCGTCGCAATTTTCGAGACCCCGATACGACGCTACCTCCGGCAGGAGGAGGCGCCTCCGACCATGTGGTTCGTTGTGATCCCGGAGGACGTCCACCGGTTCGGACGACCGAAGTCGGTCGTGCCGCGAGGCGAGCGGGTCAAAGGCGATGCGCGCCTGAGCCGGCGCGCCGGCAAGTTCGTCCTGGAGACTGGATCGCTCTTCGCCGAAGACGTGGAGGCGGCCGAGATCTACCGCTTCGAACTGAACTTCCACCATCAGCTGAAGGCAAAGCTGCTCGACCAGAAGGCGGTCATCCAGATCGCCCGGGAGACGACTCTAGCGCCTGAGGCCTTCGTCGACGACAAGGGACGCGCGGTCCGCGCCACGCAGGATCCGGCGACGATCGCCTGGAACCTCTGCACGACCGCCTTTTTCAAATCCAGCGGCAAACCCTGGCGGCTGGTCGACGTCCGACCTGGCGTCTGCTACGTCGGGCTCGTCTTCAAGAAAGACGACACTGCGCTCGGCGGAGCCAACGCTTGCTGCGGGGCCCAGATGTTCCTCGACAGCGGCGACGGCGTCGTCTTCCGGGGCGCAGTTGGTCCCTGGTATTCGGAAGCCGACAAGTCCTTCCACCTGACCGAGGCGAAGGCGGCCGAACTGATGGCGCTGATCGTGGACGCCTACCGCGACATGCACGGTATGCCTCCCGCCGAGCTCTTCATTCATGGCAAGGCGCGCTTCAGCGACGAAGAATGGGAGGGATTCTCGTCTGCCGTCCCCCCTGGGACCAGCCTGGTCGGCGTCCGGATCCGACCGACCAGCGAGCTGAAGCTGATGCGCCTCGGGAAGACGGCGGTTCAGCGAGGCACTGCCTACATGGTCGGCGATCGCCTCGGCTACTTGTGGACCAAGGGCTTTGTCCCGCGGCTGGCGACCTACCCCGGCTGGGAGGTGCCGAACCCGCTTCTCGTCGAGATTCATCGCGGCGAGGCCGATCTCGAGCGGGTCATGACCGACGTCCTCGGCCTCACCAAGATCAATTTCAACGCCTGCGTGTTCGCCGACGGGCTGCCTGTCACGCTCAAGTTCGCCGACGCGGTCGGGGACATACTTACCGCGGCGCCGGTCGGCGACCTCCCGCCCCTGCCATTCCGGCACTACATTTGAGACCTTTGACATGCGGGTGGTGGTCGACAGCAATGGCCTGCACAGCGACGAGCTTCGCACATTCCTCGCGATGGCACCCGCTAACTAGGCCATCATCACTGACTAAACGGCGACGGAGGCCTACAAGGACAACACGCTGGTCTCCACCACCAGCAGGCGTTCGTGCCCCCCTGTGCTACCTCCTGAACGAGCGGCAGCTTACCGCGATCGACCGCTTAAAAGCGGACCGACCGCTCCCCTGAAGAGTTTCGGATGCCGGCAGGCGTACGAAAGTCTTGGAGGCCCGAACCCGCGGGCCACGAGCGGTGTGCTATGGGGTTTTCGGTTTTCGGCCCGCGGGGATGACGAGCGGCACGGTAGGTGCGGGCGCGACCTTGGATGCGGACGGTCTGAATCTGGGTGGCCATGCTGGGCTCACCGGCGCGAGCAGTTCGGCTTGGCTTAAGGTGACGACTTCGCTGACGGCGATCGACGCAGGTGACATCGGCTCCGCAGGCATCGACGCTGCGGGGTATGTTGCTGCCAGGCCGTGCCGGGTCACGACGCCTGTGTCCCGGGTAGCGGCGCAGGAGCTGGCGGCGCGCGGGGCTGGCGCTGACGTTCGAAGGTCTCGATGACGACCATGTGCCCGCCGCAGCATGGACACGGCGGGCGGGTGTCGTCCGGCTCGGCCCGTGCTTCGGCTGTGGCCGGCGGCGCGCCGAGCAGTTGGCGGACCTGGTCGAGCAGAGCCTTGCGGGTGGCGCCGGCGAGCAGGCCGTAGTGGCGGATGCGGTGAAAACCCTTCGGCAGGACGTGGAGCAGGAAGCGGCGGATGAACTCGTCCGCGGTGAGCGTCATGACCTGCTGGCGGTCGGCGCCGCTGCGGCGATAGTCCTTGTAGCGGAACGTGACCCCGCCCTCGTCGAAGCGGAGGAGGCGGCTGTTCGAGATGGCGACCCGGTGGGTATAGCGCGACAGATAGGCGAGCACCGTCTCGGGCCCTGCGAACGGTGGCTTGGCATAGACCACCCAGCGCTTCTTCCTGACCGGCGCCAGATGCCGCAGGAATGCGCGCCGGTCGGCCAGCTGGGCGAGGCTGCCGAAGAAGCCGAGCCGCCCGGCCTCGTGCAGCGCCGTCAGCCGGGTCAGGAACAGACGGCGGAAGAGCTTGCCGAGGACCCTGACGGGCAGCAGGAACGCCGGGCGCGACGAGATCCAGCGGCGTCCATCCGGCGACAGGCCGCCGCCCGGCACAATCATGTGGATGTGCGGGTGGTGGGTCATGGCCGAGCCCCACGTGTGGAGCACGGCGGTGATGCCGATGCGGGCGCCAAGGTGCTTCGGGTCGGCCGCGATGGTGGTCATTGTCTCGGATGCCGCCTGGAACAGCAGGCCGTAGACCGCCGCCTTGTTCTGAAGCGCGATGTCGGCGACCTCGGCCGGCAGCGTGAAGACGACGTGGAAGTAGCCCACCGGCAGCAGGTCGGCCTCGCGCTCGGCGAGCCAGGTGCGTGCGGCCGCGCCCTGGCACCGGGGGCAATGCCGGTTGCGGCAGGAGTTATAGGCGACCCGCCAGTGCCCGCAGTCGGTGCAGGCTTCGACGTGGCCGCCCATGACGGCGGTGCGGCAGGTCTCGATAGCCGACATGACCTTGAGCTGGTCGAGGCTCAGGTGACCAGCGCGGGCGGCCCGATACGCAGGACCGGCAGCGCGGAAGATGTCAGCGACCTCGATGGAGGCGCGCATGCGGGCTCACCCGCTGGACGATCTTCCCTCCATGGCGGTCACCCCCAGCCTGTCGAATGGGCTGCTCACGTTGCGCAGCGTCCGGGTGGCGACCTTCGTGTAGAAAGCCGTGGTATCGAGCTTTGCGTGGCCGAGCAGCGCCTGGATGATGCGGACGTCGATCCCGTCTTCCAGCAAGTGGGTCGCGAAGCAGTGCCGCAACGTGTGCGGCCCAACCCGCTTGCCGATGCCCGCCGCCACACCGGCCTCGACGACGATGCGGTGGAGCTGCCGGGTGCTGAGCGGCTTGAGATAGTGCTGGCCGGGGAACAGCCAGCCGTCGACGTGCAGCACGCCTTCTTGGCGCCCGACCTTCCACCACTCTCGCAGCAGCGCCAGAAGCCCGGCCGGGAGCATGGCATTGCGATACCGACCTCCCTTGCCGCGCTCGACCCTGAGCAGCATCCGCTCGCTGTCGACATCGCGCACCTTCAGCGCTGAGACTTCGGCCGCGCGCAGACCCGAACCGTAGGCGACCGACAGCGTCGCCTGATGCTTGAGGCATGTGGTCGCGTCGAGCAGCCGCGCCACCTCGTCTTGGCTCAGCACCACGGGCAGCTTACGCTCGTGCTTCGTGCGGACCAGCTTGCGCGCGAGATCCGGCCGGTCGAGCGCGTGAGTGAAGAAGAACCGGAGCGCCGCCACAATGCTGTTCATGGTCGGCGCTGTCACGCCCAGGTCGCGCTGCTCGACTTGGAAGCGCCGCACCTCTTCCGCCATTGCTGTGTCGGGCGAGCGCTGCAACCACGTTGCGAACCGGTTGACGTCACGGATGTAGTTACGCTGCGTGTCGCGGCCGAACCGCCGTATCTCCATCTCGTCAATGAGACGCTGGCGTAGCGGGCTGACGCCAACAACTCGGGTGAGGATGTTCATGGCAGGGCTCCTTCTTGTGGAGCCCCGATGCTCTGCCTGCCTCCGGCCGCGCTCAATCCGAACGGAACGCTCGCCCCTTCACCTCAACCGTGCCTCAAGCACCCCTCCCGCGCAGCGGGTTCGTGCCTCCACCAGAATCACCTGAAAAGGAGACGGCCCGCCCACGATCAAGAGAAGACCAAACGCCCGGGCAGGTTGTGCGCATTTCGTCAAACGACATTATCGCGCCTACGCAAGCTTAGTTAGTGAATCCGGTACTTCGCTGATTTTCTTTCGGCTTTTCTGTTCATCACTGTGTGACATAGTTACAGGCTAATGGGCCGCACCCGGCTGTTCGAGACGCGCCATTCCTCAAACACCCCCAAGTTTGTACTCAGACTGCTCTTGATCGGTGGTGCGCGCGCCCTGCTGAAGCTGTCATCGTCATACCCGCGGTTGGCTCAGCCGCCGCCAGGGGGAAGGTGAAATCAGGAGCTACAGGCTCCGGCACCCGGCGGCGCGATATTGGGCCAAGTCTCTTGGTTGGACGACCTACAAGTAAAACCGGATCGGGGAGCCCCTCGCTCAGCATGTCCGCCCACTGCAAAGCGATTTCGCGACGGCGAGGCATGTAGGCGGCGCGGTTGTAGGCCCCCTCCACCTTCTCCTTGGGCACATGGGCCAGCATTAGGTCGATCACTTTGCGATCATGCGGGTCGCCGTGTCGCTCTGCCCACTCGTTCATGATCGTCGAAAATGCCGCTCGAAAGCCATGCGGGACATGGTGCCCATGGTAGCCGGCACGGTGAAGCAGGTAGCCGATCGCGTTCTCACTCATCGGCCGGTGAGCATGCCGGTTGCTGGGGAATATCAGCGGGCCGCTCCCCGTCAGTGGCCAAACTGCCCGCAGGACTGCAACTGCCTGCGGCGCGAGGGGAACGAGGTGGTCGCCGCCGGCTTCCTCTTTGCGATCGAGGTCGCCTTTCATCCGAGCCGAGGGGATGCGCCAGAGTGGCCGCTTCCCGTCGAGGTCTTCGAACTCGGCCCATTCGGCACCGCGCAGTTCGCTTGGCCGCACTGCCGTGAGCGCCAGCATCCGCAGCGCAAGTCGTGTGATCGGCCGCGCATGGTCATCCTCAGCCGCTAGGATCATGTTGCGGAGTGGCACGAGGTCCGTGATGGCCGGCTGGCGTCCCTTGCGCAGCGGCTTCAGAACGGCACCCAGTTTTTCTGCGGGATCTGCCGTTGCGGTGCCTTGAGCTATGGCCCAGACGAACACCGCTGAGATGCGCTGCCGGACGCGCTTCGCTGTTTCGATTGCCCCGCGAGCCTCGATCTCGCGCAGAACCCCGAGGATCAGTGGTGGGGTCAATTGCGCAATCGGTAAGGAGCCGATCGTTGTAAAGACATCGCGCTCCAGGCTGCGGATGACGTCACTGGCATGGATCGTCGCCCATTGCCCCTTGGCGTTCCCATACCACTCGCGAGCAACACGCTCGAACGTCTGGCGCCCGGCTTCAAGGTTCGCTTCGATCTTCAACCGCTTTGCGACATTGGGATCCTGCCCCTCGCACAGCACCGAATAGGCTCCGTCCCGCTTCTCGCGAGCATCGGCCAGCGACACGAGCGGATAGGCCCCGAAGGCCATCGTCTTGTTCTTGCCGTCGTATTCATAGTTCCAGCGCCACAGCTTGCCCCCGCTGGGCGTCACCATCAGGAAAAGGCGATTGGCGTCGGCGATTTTATACGCTTTGGGGCGCGGCTTGGCCGCGCGCACCTTGGCATCGGTAAGCATGGTTCGGTCTCCGAAAATACCTCGTTTTTCGACCGCGCGTACCTCGTTTTCGCCCTTCCAATTTGCTGGATGGGCACGGACGGCCGAGGCCGAACCGGTCTGCTAAGCGTCGGTAATCAGGAGGAAAAAGTCGAGACCAGTGGTCTATTGCGGACCCCTGTGGAACGGTCCGTGGCGGAGCGCCGAGCCTGGCCGACAGCCATCTCGTGCCTCCGCTCTATTCGGCCGAGTGCTTCGGCGTCACGCTCGCTCTCCACCGTCGGCGGACGGCGGCAGGCGAGCGGGCACGCGAGCTGCGGGGTTCTCCGCGGCACAGCCCGACCGTCAACCCAGCCCCCACTGGTCACGGCCTACACGCGTATCTTCGCCGACCCCGCTGGCGTGGCGGTCGGTCCGATTGACTAAATAGCCGATGGGAGGGGGGGCGCCTTAGTCCTCCAGATGCGCGCCGGTCGCTGGCGCAGGCGCTGGACAATTATCTCGCGCCGGGCGGCTAGTTGATCGCCTGCTCCTGGCATGTCGCACGGTTCACGATTGAGGATGGCGCTTGTGTCGGCGACCCGTGCATGGACCAGCGACTGACCCCTGGACCGACGACGGTAAAGGACGGCCTGCTGCGGACTGCGTGAGCGACGGATTGCGGGACGGCACGCCTACCGCACCGTTCGCGCCACCCTGCTGCCATCGATCGCGTTGATCGTGCGGGCGCCGGTCAACGCCATCGCCACGCGCATCTCCGCTTCAATCAATCGAAGCATATGGCTCACGCCCGCCTGACCGCCGCCTGCCAGCGCATAAACCCAGGCCCTGCCGAGCAGCACACCTCGTGCGCCGAGCGCCAGCATTCGTACGACATCCAGCCCGGAGCGGATGCCACCGTCGGCGAGGACGGTGAGCCGGTCTCCCACTGCCTGCGCGATCGACGGAAGCGCCGCAGCCGTCGACGGCACGCCATCGAGTTGCCGTCCCCCGTGATTGGATACGACGATGCCATCGGCGCCAAGCTGTGCCGCCTCCACCGCATCTTCGACGTCGAGGATGCCCTTGATGATCAGCGGTCCACGCCAGTTGGCGCGGATGAAGTCGAGGTCGCGCCACGTAACGCTCGGATCGAAATTGCTGCGCATCCAGGCGAAGAAGTCCTCCAGTCCAGTGTTTTTGCCCAGAACCGGAGCGACGTTACCGAGTTGGTGCGGGCGACCGTGGATGCCGACGTCCCACGCCCACCGCGGGTGGGTCACGCCTTGCCAGAACCGTCGCAATGCACCGGCGGCACCGGGCGCACCCGCAAGGCCCGACCGATAGTCGCGATAACGCGATCCCGGCACTGGCATGTCGACTGTGAAGACCAGCGCCGAACATTCCGCTTCCTGCGCCTGCGCCATCAGCTCGCGCATGAAACCGCGGTCGCGGATCATGTAGAGCTGGAACCAGAACGGCCGGCTGGTCGCGCGCGCCACCTCGTCCAGCGGACACGCCGACACCGTGGAAAGGCAGAAGGGAATGCCCGCGGCCTCCGCGGCGCGTGCCGCCTGCACTTCGCCCCGACGCGCATTCATCCCCGCAAGCCCGATTGGCGCGAGCGCCACCGGCAGGGCCAATGACCGTCCGAAGAGTTCAACGGAAAGGTCGAGCGAGGAAACGTCGGTGAGCACGCGCTGGCGCAGCGCCACGCGTTCCAGATCCGCGATGTTCCGCCGCAGCGTCACCTCGGCGTAGGACCCACCATCGATATACTCGAACAGGAAGGGAGGAAGTCTGCGCTGCGCCAGCGCGCGATAGTCGAGGGCGGAAGCAGCCTTCATCACACCCTCACTGCAGGTTCACGAACGCGCCGCCGTCGACCAGCAGCGCTGCGCCGGTCACGTAACGCGCGAGGTCGGACGCCAGGAAGACGATCGGCCCGGCAAGATCCTCGGGCTCGCCCAGCCTGCCGAGCGGCACCCGTGCCGCCATTCGCTCGCGCTTGCCACTGTCGGCCAGATCGTCCTTATTGATGTCGGTAAGGATCGTGCCGGGCAGCACCGAATTGCATCGGATGCCGTGCCTGCCCAATGCGATCGCGGTCGACTGCATCAGCGAATGAAGCCCGGCCTTGGTGGGCGTGTAGTGCGTCTGGTACTCCCCGCCGACCAGCGCGGAAATCGACGAGACGGCGACGATCGCGCCGCCGTGACCTTGCGCGACCATCTGGTTGGCTGCGGCCTGCACCATGAAATAGGCGCCGTGCAGGTTGACCCGCATCGTCCGCTCGAAGGTTTCGACCGGCATGTCGAGGAAGGCGTGGAACGGGCAGATGCCGGCGTTGTTGACGAAGACGTCGACCTTGCCGAACGCTTCGACGGCCTGCCGAACGAAGCTTTGAGCGGTCTGCGGATCGGCGACGTCGCCCTGTACCGCGATCGCTTCGCCTCCCGCCGCCAGGATCGTGTCGACGCAGGCTTGCGCGCCCGCATCGTCGGCATGATAGTTGATCGCGACCTGCGCGCCATGCGCTGCCGCGCCGATCGCGGCGGCGCGGCCGATGCCCGCCGAGGCACCCGTCACCAGAACCGTCTTGCCGTCCAGCAGCCGCATCCTACCCTCTCCTCCTACTTCGCCGTTAGTCGCTCTGCCCGCCGCCGCTCGCCGGTTTCGTCGGACCAGCCCAGATCGCGACTGATCGCCTCGGCGGTCGCACGAACATCGCTGCTCAGGGCGGCGATACGGTCGTCGCTCATATACTGCGCGGCACTGGAGACGCTGATCGCGCCGACGATGCTGCCCTGCGCGCCGCGGATCGGCGCCGCGACGCAGCGGATCTGATCCTCGTTCTCTTCCAGGTCGAAGGCATGCCCCGCCTCGACATAGCCCTGCATGCGACCGTGCCAGAGCCCGGAGCCGCCCTCCGCGTCACGACGCTGCTCGGCCTGCAGCCGAGCGGCCCAATAGTCCGCCGGATGGTCCAGCATCAGCGCCTTTCCGAGACCGGTCGAGGTAAGCGGATGACGATCGCCAACCCGGCTTGAAATGTTGATGCGACGACGGCCCGCGATCTTGTCGAGATACAGCGCCTGATCGTCGTCGAGCACACCGAGATGCACCGTGTCGTCAGTGCTCGCGGCCAGCGCCTCGATATGCGCCCTCGCGACCTGGATGAGGTCGGTCTGCGCCTGGGCGAGGTGGCCGAGCGCGAGCAGCTTCGGCCCGAGCCGATAGCCGAGCCGCGGCGTGAACGCGAGATAGCCCCGGTCGACCAGCGCGGTGGCGAGGCGATAGGTGGTGCTTTTCGCCAGGCCGAGACGCTCGCTCAGTTCGGCGAGGGCTACCGGCGCCTCCCCCACCGCCTCAATCACGTCGAGCCCGCGCAGCAGCGTCTGGCTGCCGCCTCCGGACGAGCTCGTCTCCGCAGTGCTGATCCTTTGCATTGACGCATCCATTTTCATTTTTTAAAACTTCATTTCACATGATGGCAACGTCAAAGTTGACGCATGCCGGTGATTGTCTCTGCCCAGCAACGCCCAGGAGCGGAAAACCTCATGCCGTTACCGCAAATCAAACAGGTTCGCGCCTTCGTGGTTCAGGGCGGCGGCGGGGCGGATTACCATGATCAGCAGGGCTATCATTGGATCGACGATCACATCGCCACGCCGATGGCGCGTTATCCGGAGTATCGGCAGTCGCGCCAGAGCTTCGGCATCAACGTGCTCGGTACGTTGATCGTCGAGATCGAGGCGGACGACGGCACGATCGGCTTCGCGGTGACCACCGGAGGGATGCCGGCGGCGTACATCGTCGAGAGGCACCTCGCCCGCTTCCTGGAGGGGCGCAATCCGGCCGAATACGAGAAGATCTGGGACCAGATGTACTTCTCCACCCAATATTACGGGCGCAAGGGTTTGGTCGTGAACGCGATCTCCGGCGTCGACCTGGCGTTGTGGGACCTGCTGGGCAAGCTGCGCGACGAACCGGTGTATCAGCTGCTCGGCGGTGCAGTGCGCGACGAACTTCGCTTCTATGCCACCGGCGCACGGCCGGACCTTGCCAAGGAGATGGGGTTCATCGGCGGCAAGCTGCCGCTCCACCACGGCCCCGCCGAGGGCGAAGAGGGGCTGGAGAAGAACCTCGCCGAACTCATCAAGATGCGCAGCCGCGTCGGGGACGATTTTTGGCTGATGCTCGATTGCTGGATGGCGCTCGACGTCGACTACGCAACGCGCCTCGCCCACCGCGCCTGGCAGGAGGCCGGGCTGAAGTGGATCGAGGAGGCGATCAGCCCCGACGATTATTGGGGGTATGCCGAACTCAAACGCAACGTGCCCAAGGGGCTGCTGGTCACCACCGGAGAGCACGAGGCGACGCGCTGGGGCTTTCGGATGCTGCTCGAGATGGACTGCTGCGACATCATCCAGCCCGACGTCGGCTGGTGCGGCGGCGTGACCGAACTCCTCAAGATCTCCGCGCTGGCCGACGCCCGCGGCAAGCTCGTCGTGCCGCACGGTTCCTCCGTCTACAGCTATCATTTCGTCGTCACGCGTCACAACTCGCCCTTCGCCGAGTTCCTGATGATGGCGCCCGAGGCCGACCGCGTGCAGCCGATGTTCCATCCGCAGCTGATCGGCGAGCCGGTGCCGGAGGCTGGCCGCCTGCGCGCCTCCGCGCTCGACCGTCCCGGGTTCGGCGTCGAACTCAACCGCGACATCCCGCTCCACCGCCCCTTCACGCATTGAGGACACGCACATGAAACTCTGCCGCTTCGGTCCGATCGGTTCCGAAAAGCCGGGCGTCGTCGACGCCGAGGGCCGCATCCGCGACCTGTCCGCCGTGGTGCCCGACCTCACCGCGGACACGCTGGCCACTGCCCTTGCCGCCGACGCCGCCGCGCTTCCGGTCGTCGAAGGCGAGCCGCGCTACGGCGTGCCGCTCAAGGGTATCGGCAAGATCGTCGCGATCGGCCTCAACTACGAGGACCATGCGATCGAATCGAACCTGCCGATCCCGACCGAGCCGATGATGTTCATGAAGGCGATCTCGAGCCTAAGCGGCCCGAACGATCCGGTGATCCTGCCCAAGGACGCCACCCACGGCGATTGGGAAGTCGAGCTCGGCGTCATCATCGGCAAAACCTGCCGCTACGTCGACGAAGCCGACGCGCTCGACCACGTCGCCGGGTACGTCCTCGCCAACGACGTGTCGGAGCGCTTCAACCAGAAGCAGCGCGGCACCCAATGGTCGAAGGGCAAGGGCCACGACACTTTCTGCCCGCTGGGGCCGTGGCTGGTGACGCCCGACGAGCTCGACGACCCGCAGGCGCTCGACATGCACCTCGACGTCAACGGCGCGCGCATGCAGACCGGCAACACGCGCACGATGATTTTCGATGTCCGCCAGCTCATCGCCTATGTCAGCCGCTTCGTCACGCTCGAACCCGGCGACCTGATGATCACCGGCACCCCGCCCGGCGTCGGCGAGGGCAAGAAGCCGGAGGCCGTGTATCTAAAGGCAGGTGACGTGATGGAACTCGGGATTGCAGGTCTGGGCACGCAGCGCCAGCAGGTCGTCGCCTGGCAGCCCGTCGGCGCGAAGTCGCAGGCATGACGACCTACGCGGGCCGGTTCGCCGGGCGGGCGGCGATCGTCACCGGCGGCGCGTCCGGGCTCGGCCGGGAGGTCGCGCGCCGCATTGTCGCCGAAGGTGGGAGCGTGGTGCTGTGGGACCTCGACGAGGCCGCTCTCGACGCGGCGGCGTCGGACGTGGGTGCCGTGCAGGCGGTTGCCGTCGACATCGCCGACGAGGATGCCGTGTCGCGGGCGGCCCGGGCGAGCCTGGCCGCACTTGGCCGGATCGACGTGCTGGTCTGTTCGGCGGGGATCACCGGCGCGACTGCACCGGCGCACGAGTATCCCACCGATAGCTGGCGGCGCGTGATCGACATCAACCTGAACGGGCTGTTCTACTGCAACCGCGCGGTGGTGCCGATGATGCTGGCCAACGGGTACGGCCGGATCGTCAACATCGCCTCCGTGGCCGGCAAGGAGGGCAATCCGAACGCCTCGGCCTACTCGGCCAGCAAGGCGGGGGTGATCGGCTTCACCAAGTCGCTCGGCAAGGAACTCGCCGCCAAGGGGGTGATCGCCAACGCGCTTACCCCCGCCACCTTCGAAAGCCCGATTCTCGCGCAGCTTCCGCAAAGCCAGGTCGACTACATGCGTTCGAAGATCCCGATGGGTCGCCTGGGCGAGGTCGCGGAGAGCGCGGCGATGGTCTGCTTCATGGCGAGCGAGGAGTGCAGCTTCACCACCGCGTCGACCTTCGACACGTCCGGAGGCCGCACGACCTTCTGATCCCTGCCCGAAATCGGACGCGCGACGGCCCGCAAGAGGCCGCGCGCAGGAGAGCCCCGTATGACCGCCGCCCCCCTACCCTTCGTCGACGCCCATATTCACCTGTGGGACTTGGCGCACATCCGCTATCCGTGGCTGACGCCGCCGTTCGCGGACGGCCCCAACGGCAACGTCGAGGCGATCGCCCGCAACTACCTCACCGACGACTACCGCGCCGATGCGGGTAAATGGGCCGTTGCGGGCGCAGTCCATATCGATGCCGGTGCCGATGCCTCCGAGGCGCTCCGCGAAACCGAGTGGCTGGAAGGTGTCGCCGACACCGACGCGCTGCCGACCGCGATCGTCGCCTTCGCCAGCCTCGACGCTCCGGACGTCGATCGCCAACTGACAGCGCAAGCGGCGCATCGCCGCGTGCGGGGCATCCGCCAGATCGTCAACTGGCATGTCGATCCTCGACGTAGCTATACTCCGGAAGACCTGACCAGAGACGAGCGATGGCAGGCAGGCTTCACGGCGCTGGGCCGTCATGGCTTGTCCTTCGACCTGCAATGCTATCCGGCGCAGATGCCTGGGCTCGCTCCCCTGATCGAGCGCCGCCCGGACGTGCCGGTGATCCTCAACCACCTCGGCATGCCGGTCCTCTCCGACCCCGAGGGCGTGGCGCAATGGCGCGAAGGCCTGAAGGCGCTCGCGGCGATTCCGCACGTTGCGATCAAGCTGTCCGGACTCGGCTTCATCGACCGGAACTGGACGCTCGATCGCATCCGGCCGTTTCTGGAAGAGGCAGTCGCCCTGTTCGGTCCTGATCGCTGCATGATGGCCAGCGACTCCCCCACCGATACGCTCTTCGCCCCTTTCGACCGCACCATGCAGGCGTTGTACGACTTTTCGGCCCCGTTCTCCGACGACGAGCGGCGAGACCTCTTCGGCCGCACTGCCAACCGCATCTATCGCCTCGGCCTCTCTCTCTAGGACGCGACATCATGGGCAATCCAATTCTCGGCGTGTTCTTCCACTGGCTGGGAGGATTGTCGTCCGCGACCTTCTACGTGCCCTATCGCGGCGTGAAGCGGTGGAACTGGGAGATCTTCTGGCTGACCGGCGGCATCTTCAGTTGGCTCGTCGCCCCCTGGCTGTTCGCGAGCATCCAGACCCATGACCTGATCGGCGTCCTCTCCGCCGCGCCGGCAAGCACCAAATTCTACTGCGTCCTGTTCGGCGTTCTCTGGGGATTCGGCGGCCTCACCTATGGGCTGACGATGCGGTATCTCGGATTGTCGCTCGGCATGGCGGTGGTGCTGGGTCTGTGCACGGTATTCGGCACGCTCATCCCGCCGATCGTCGCCGGCGAATTTGGCAGCACCTTGCTGGGCACCGTGCCGGGGCGGATCAATCTGCTCGGCCTGGCGATCACGGTGGTGGGCATCGTCGTGGTCGCCCTGGCCGGCGCGCGCAAGGACGCGACCCTTTCTGCCGAGCAGAAGGCGGCGGCGGTGGCCGAGTTCCATTTCTCTAAGGGGATCGTCGTCGCGATCTTCTCCGGCATCATGTCGAGCTGCTACGCCTTTGGCCTGGCTGCGGGCGAACCGATCCGCGAGCTTGGGGCGGCGGCGGGAACCGGCGTCCTGTGGGTCGGACTGCCGGTGATCTGCCTGGTGACCCTGGGCGGGCTGATTACCAACGGGCTGTGGTGCAGCTTCCTGATCGTGCGCAACCGCAGCGCAGGCCAATGGCTAGGGCGCGCGTCCACTCAGACGGTAGCTTCCGACGCAGGCGGGCGCCTGCCGCTGCTGCGCAACTATCTGCTGTCCGCGCTCGGCGGCACGCTGTGGTATTTCCAATTCTTCTTCTACACGATGGGCGAGAGCCAAATGGGGCGCTTCGGCTTTTCGTCCTGGACGATCCACATGGCGTCGATCATCATCTTCGGCACGCTTTGGGGTTTCGCGTTTCGCGAATGGAGGGACGCCGCGCCAGCTACCCGCAGGATGGTGTGGGCCGGCGTCGGCCTCCTCGTGCTCGCGACGCTGGTCATCGGCTATGGCAACTTGCTTGCGCAGTAGCATCGCAGGGATGTCGCCGCGGCTACAGGTGGCGACATCCCTGCTCGCGGCAGTCGAGCGCGCCGACCCGCTGATAGTCGAGGGTGCTGAGAACAATGCGGGCATGCCGAGCGAGGCGGCCGTTGCCGCAGCAGCGCCGCAACAACTGGCGAGCCCTAACCCGATCCGCGACATCAAGGACTAGGTCTCGCGCCGCTCACCGCACCGCGCCGCCAGCACGTCAGCCGTGTATTTCCTGCGGCGGCGCCACCCTCTGCTAACGCTCAGCCGCTGAGCGCCCGGGCTGAGGGAACGGCGTACCCTTTGCCAGCCAGCACCGGCACGCCCGCGATTAAGGTCGCGGGGTCTTCTTCTAGCACCGCCTCTTCCCCATCCGCGCAACTCGTTTGCCCCGTCGCTTCGATTGCGCCGGCGATAGCAGTATTGGCGCAGGCGACAGATGCCGGTCGAGCAGCAATTGCCGCTGTGGCGGCGAACCTGCGGTCCGCGCCGGTCTGGCGCAGGCTGAACCGCAGGCGCGAACCGCCGTCCAAGACGCAAAGCCGCTGACGGTCTTATGCGCCATCTCGTTCCCGGGAGTTCAGCCATGAGCATGGTCCGCAATCTGTTATCGTCGTTGCTCGGTGACAGCTCGCAGGCGGAAGACGCCCACCAGCACGGCGGTGCCGAGGCTCGTTCAATGGCTCCCGTATCGCAGCTACGATCCGAAGACGCAGATCTTCTACAACAGCGCCTCGCGCGGGTTTGTGCTGGAGGCCGCATCTATGTTGGGTACCAACGCAGCAGATCCACGTTTCCGTCGTCGAGTCCATAGCGAACGCCACAGCGGACCGTATCGGACCTATCCAGGTTGGCGATCAGCCCGAGCCTGATCCGCGAACAGCGACATACCATCGGCAGCCGCTACGCCATCGTCGCTGGTCACAACGTTGCTCTCGGTATGGAGTGGCATCAGCATGTCGCCTCTCGAGAGACTAAGCAGGGGGCTATTGTGGGGGCGGATAAAGCACTGTCCCTGTTTGATGCTGATGAACTTGAGCATGGCTGCTGCCGGGGAGGCGAGGGGTCGTTCGCCGCCCGCTTCGAGCTGTGACCAGGCTGCTTTTTGCACCGCAAACAGTGAAACGATTTGCGACAAAGGATCCGCGCTTATGGATAAACGCGGCTTCAGCACCCGTGTTGACAGCGAAATCGGTAAGGGCGCGACGAACTGCGGAACTCGTGGGAACCGGCTCGGCTCACGGCGCTTCGTGGCTCCCCCACACCGGAAAAGCGGGCGAGCGCCTAGCCGAGCAACTCGCTCCTTGCCTCCCGGAGGTAGGTGCCGCGGGTGCCAGCCTCCGCCCCGTGCGCGACACGCCGCCGGATGAAGGCGTTGGAGGGAAACGACGTGACGCGTGATGGCAGCTCCATGATCACGCGGATCTTCACGTAGGCGAGCTTCCATACACTTGCCCGCGCACTTCAGAAAGCGGGCCCTCCCATACAATGCATAGGTCGCCTTTAATCAAGCACAAACACAATCTTTACGACGTATAGATTACCAGCTAGGGGCGCTCGATCTGCCGCCCTCAACCGATGATGCCCTGCCGAATGACTCCTCGCCGCCTTATCCAGTTCGCTGGTCCTCCTGCCGCATGGGCGTGCGGGTCGGCGCTGCTGCTTGCCGGCTGCGCCCATGCGCCGGCCGTCCGCACCCCGACGACCGCTGTTCCACCAGCGTACGATGCACAGAGCAGCGAATTGCCCGCGATCGCGATCGATCGCTGGTGGACGCTCTACAGCGACACGCAACTCGCCTCGCTGGTCGATCATGCCCTGTCGAACGGCTTTTCGGTGCGGGAGGCGTTCGCCCGCCTTGACGAAGCGCGGGCGACGCGAACAGGCGCGCTGGCACGCTTCGGGCTTCAGGGCAATATCGAGGCGAACGCGCAGGTTCAGCGAAGCAAGATCCTCAGCATCGACGAGATACCGGGCCTACCCGATGAGCTTCTGACCAACCTGTTCGCGCCGACCACCACGCGCACGGCTAACGCCAGCCTGCCGATCAGCTGGCAACTCGACCTGTTCGGCCGCCGGGGCGCCAATCGCCGCGTCGCCGACGCCACCCTGGCGGCGGCGCGCTTCACCTATGAGGGCGCGCGGGCGACGCTTGCCGCCGATGTCGCGCGCTCGCTGTTCGAGGCGCGTGGACTTGCTGCGCAGCTGGAAGACGCCCGCGCGACCGCAGCCAACCAGCGCCGCCTCAACGAGGTCGTCGCCGGCCGGGTGCGCCGCGGCCTCGACCCGTCGACCCAAGCCGAGCAGGTCGAGGGGAGCCTAGCGCAGGCGGAAGCCGAAGTGAGCAACCTGGAAGGTGCGTTCGACGCCGCGCGGCGAGCGCTGTTGATCCTGATCGGCTCGGGCTCTTCCCCGCTTCCCGCGCTTCCCATTTCGGCCGCTCTACCGACGGTCCCTGCCGTGCCGGCAACGATGCCGGGCGAACTGCTGGTTCGACGACCCGACCTGCGCGAAGCGCGCGCGCAGCTCGACGCTGCGACCGGCAATGTTCGAGTAGCCGAACTCGCCTTCTACCCTACGATCACGCTCCAGGCAGTGCTCGCCTATGCCGCGCAGACTGGGGGCATCGGTACCACGACGCTAACTGGTACCGGCGCGGGCGGCCTTACCGCGCCGGTCTTCGATCGTGGGCGGCTTCACGCTGAATTGCGCACCGCCAGCGCACGCGCCGAGCAGGCGGTGCTCGCCTATGAGCGCCTGGTGCAGAACGCCTATGGCGAGGCCGACCAAGCGCTGATCCGTCTTGATGCCGATCGCCGTCGCATTGCCGCGCTGCAGGACGGCGTTGTCCGATCGCAGCGCGGCTACGACGCCGCGCTGAAGCGGCTTCAGCTCGGTTTCACCGACCTCCAGGAAGTGCTGGAGGCGGAACGGACCCTGCGCAGCGCACGCAGCGGGCTGACTGCGGCGCGGGTGGAAGGGCTGACCCGCTCGGTCCAGGCCTTCCAGGCGCTCGGCGGCGGCTGGACCGCCACCCCGGACACGACGAACCCCGAGGATAGACCATGACCATTGCCGCCCGCGCCGCGGTGCTTGCGCCCGTTCTTGCTATCACCGCCGCGCTGTCGGCCTGTTCGGGCCACGACGAAACCGAAACCAATCCCTCGACCGATGCCGCGCGCGCCGTCACCGTGGCGCAGGTTGCGTCGCGCGCGATGGGCGGCAGCCTTCAGGCATCCGGCCTGCTGATCCCCTTCGAGGAAGCGGCGGTCACGTCCGAGCTGTCTGGCTATCGCATCGCGAACGTGCTGGTCGACGAGGGCGACACCGTCCGCCGCGGCCAGCCGCTCGCGATCCTCGATCCCGCATTGCTCCAGTCCAAGATCGCACAGGGCCGGGCGCAGCTCGCGCAGGCGCAGGCGCAGGCCGCGCAGGCGCAGTCGGAAGCGACCCGGGTGAAGGGGC
>NZ_JAJFET010000012.1 GCF_020707215.1 Sphingomonas sp. PL-96 | reverse complement strand
CGCGCTGATCGGCTTGCTCATGCTGATGGGGCTGGCCGCGAAGAACTCGATCCTGCTGGTCGAACATGCCATCGAGTCCGAGCGCAGCGGCGTGTCGCAACACGACGCGCTGATCGAGGCGTGCCGCGAGCGCGCCCGCCCGATCGTGATGACCACGGTGGCGATGGCCGCAGGCATGGTGCCCACGGCCCTGGGCCTCGGGGAGGGATCCGAGTTCCGCGTTCCCATGGCGCTGGCCGTGATCGGCGGTCTGATATCGTCCACCGCACTATCGCTGGTGCTAGTGCCCGTGGTGTATGAGGTGATCGACGATTTCGAAAATCGGCTGCTACCACGCCTCGCCAGGCTGGTGGGCCCCGGACGCGCCGAGACCGGGCGGAAGGAGCACGCGTGATGGGGTACGAAGCGCCAATCCTCGCCGCGATCTCCTACAGCCTGCGCGGGAGCTTCGAGGTCTCAGCGGCGCTCCCACGCGAACTGCAGGAGCTGATCGATCGGATCGGATCGCCGGATGCCGGGACCGCGGATCGCGCCTTCGGCCGCGACCTTGCCGCGCTGCGCCCGCGCCTGCGGTCCTATGCCCGCTCGCTCAGCCGCGAGGAAGAGGTGGCGGATGATCTCGTGCAGGATACGATGCTCCGGGCCTGGTCGGCGCGTTCGGGGTTCCAGCCGGGTACCAGCCTGCGGGCATGGACCTTCACGATCATCCGCAATGTCTTCCTCAGCCAGCGCCACCGTGGACGCTTCGTGGGCGACTACGACGAGATCGACGCCGAACACAGGCTGGCGCAACCAGCCAGCCAGACCGCCATCGCGGAGCTGAGCGAGGTTGCTGGCCTGGTCGACGTGCTTCCTGCCGCGCAGCGGGAAGCGCTACGCCTCGTGGCGATTGAGAACCTCTCGTACGAAGAGGCGGCGCAACAGTCCGGGATCTCGCTCGGCGCGATGAAAAGTCGCGTGTGCCGTGCGCGCGTCGCGCTGAAGGCGATGTTGGAAGGGGAGCAAAGCAGGCCGACCGCTGCCATCGAACCGCCGCAAGCGGTCGCGGAGCCGATCCGCGAGCCCGGCAGACTACGGCGCGCCTGGGCGGAAGCCAAGGCGGAAGGCCGGCCGCTCCTGATCGGATGACAGCAAGCCCCTCTATTGAGAAGTTGAGGTGATGACCAGAAACTTGACAGCCATCGCTCTTGCCGCCTGCCTGGTCGCGGGATGTTCGACCGGCGGGCAGAAGCTGACGCAGTCGGGCTTTCTCGGCCATCAGCAGCCGCTGCAACGGGCGGGCAAGCACAAGAACGCCGCCTTCTGGGTGGCGCCGACGTTCCACGGTGCGATGTATCGGCGTGTCGTGGTGGCACCGGTCGAATGGCATGCCCCCCCCAGGGAGGCCGCGGTCCAGGAGCAGCTGACACGAAAATTCCACGATGCGCTGACCGAGCGCCTCGCCGGCCGCTACCGGATCGTCGAGGAGAGCGACGCCGACGCGTCGACGCTGCGGGTGCGCGCCGCAATCACCAACGTGCGTCGGACCCGCTGGTACATCAACGCACCCGCCCAGGTCGCGTCCAGCCTGACTTTCGGCACCGTCAGCCTGTTCGCGCCGCTTCAGGGTGGCGCGAGCGAGGAGGTACAGATCGAGGATGCGCGCACCGGGGCGGTGCTCGCGAAACTCGCCGCCTTTCGGAACGGCAAGCCCTGGAACGTTAAGGGGTCATACGTCGCCTACGATCATGCCCGCATGGCGTTCGCCGAGGCCGCCCGGCGGCTGGACGAGGTGCTGGCCGGGTCGATCGTTGCCGGCCAATCGGACGGACGCTGAGGGTCGCATGAAACGCTTCTGGCTACGAACGATCCCGGCGGCCGCGCTGGCGGTTTCAGGATGTGCGACGATGCCGCTACGCACGCCCTACACGGCGACCGATCTGTCATCCGCCATGCCGCTGGGCGAACAGCAGCAGGTCCGCTTCTGGTCGGAGGACGACGACGCGGCCTATGACCGCTGGAGTGCGTCCCTGCTCGACCAGCGCCGGAACGCCGGATTGGCGATGCCGCGCACGCTGCTGGCGCTGTCCGGAGGCTCCGACAAAGGCGCGTTCAGTGCCGGACTGCTGAACGGGTGGAGCCGGCGCGGCGATCGTCCAAGCTTCGACGTGGTCACGGGCGTGAGCACGGGTGCGCTGATCGCACCGTTCGCCTTCCTGGGTCCACAGGAAGACGCGGCGCTGACCGCCATCTACACCGGCATCGGCGCACGCGACGTGTATCGCCAGCGCGTTCTTCGGGGTCTGTTCGGCGGATCCAGCCTGGTCGACAGCCGCCCCCTTGCGAAACTGATCGCACGCTATGCCGACGTCGCGCTGGTCGAGCGAGTCGCCGCCGAACACCGCAAGGGACGCAGGCTGCTGGTGATGACCACCAACCTGGATGCCCAACGCGGCGTGATCTGGGACATGGGCGCGATCGCCGCCGGCACCTCGCCCGGTCGCGTTGCCCTGTTCCAGCAGGTGTTGCTGGCGTCCGCGAGCATACCGGGCGTGTTTCCGCCGGTGTTGATCGACGCCACCGCGAACGGCCGGCACTTTGCCGAGATGCATGTTGACGGAGGTGCGGTGTCCGGCTTCTTCGTTTTGCCGAGCCGTTTGCTCGCACAGGCTCCGCGTGACGAAGCGGGACGCGGTGCGATCTATCTGTTCTACAACGGCCGTTACACCCCGGCATTCAAGGTCGTGAAGCCTGACACGTTTGGTATCCTGTCGCGCGGGCTGGCGACGTCGCTGAGGTATCTGGATCGCGGCGGCGTCGAAGAGGTGCGCCGCTTCACGCGCGACCATACGTCCGCGTTCCGGCTGTGCTCCATCGAGGGGGACACGTTACGCGAGGATGCGCCGCTGTTCGACACCGCCCACATGCGAGAGCTCTATGCGCTAGGTACAAGCGAGGCGGCAGCCAAGCCAAACTGCCTGACGCCTTGATCCCGCGTCCCCTCACGGAGAGATGGCGGGTCTCTGGTCGCCATGAACCGTTTGATTCCCACGGGAACCCTCCCATTTATACAGTGTTCAGATAGCGGCGGATAATGAAGCCGTGAACCGGTCGACCGGTTTGGGCGTGTAGAGGAGTTCACCATGACCATTTTCGGCAGGCTGGGTATGGCGGTGGCGCTGGGAAGCATGACGGTTGCTACCGTGATGCCCGCGCAGGCACAGGCGCAGCGCGCGAACGGGTGGAACCGGGGCGGCGATCGGTCCTGGAATGGCAATCGCGGCTGGAACCGAGGGCGTGGCACCCGGAACCATGACCGGGCGGCCGCGGGTGCGGTTCTCGGCGGTCTGCTCGGCCTAGGCCTTGGCGCCGCGATCGCATCCAGCGCTCGCGACAGGTACCACCGACCGCGGGGCTACGCCTATGATACCCCGCCGCAGGTGACGTATCGCGGCGGGTACTACAACGACGCGCCGCCCCCGCCACCCCGCGGCTACTATCGTCAGACGGAACGCTGGGACTACTAGCTGAAACGCGGTCGGCGCGAGGCGCGCGCGCGTTACCGCCCAACCTGTTCAGCGATCCGGCCAGCGCGCCTCGATGATCGAAACTATGCTGGTGCCTAGCAGCGTGGCCTGCTCCGGTGGCACGCCTTCGGGTTGCGGCAGGTTCTCCAGTGCCATCGATGCCAGCCCATGTGCTGTGGCGATCGAAGCCACGACCTCGGGGTTGACGATCGTTGAGGTATCATCGGTGACGTCGACATCGCTGTAGGCCGCCATCAACCGCACCATGCGCTCCAGAGATCCTACTGCCGCGGCATGCAGCCTATCGTCCGATTTCAAGGTTTTGCTCCGGAACATCAGCCTGAACCGCTCGGGGTGGTCGAACGCAAAGCGCACAAATGCCAGCACGAGCGCCCGCAGGTCTTTCGCGACCTCGCCGCTCAGCGCAACCGCATCCATGTAGGTTGCCTGTTCGTCATACGCCCTGATCGCCACCTCTGTTAGAAGCCCGGCGGCGCTGCCGAAATGGTGCTTCGGCGCCCCCGGGGACACGCCGGCGCGTCGGGTCGCTTCCCGGAGCGAGAACCCCTCGAGCCCCCGCTCACGAACGATGGCATCCGCCGCGGCGATCAGGGTCTCCCGCAACGACCCGTGATGATAGGTTTCTCTGCTTTGCGCGCGCGCCATCGGAACCCAATCGTTTGAACAGCGTATAGATCGCCGTCATCCTCTATACGCCGTATAGATGGCGGCACCCTATAACAGCCTGAACCATCGGCGACGCAAGCGCGAATGGCGGGCGCTTTTTCCGGAGGACGGAATGAACAAGCAAATTCTGGCCGCCGCGCTTGTGGCCGGCGCCATGTCGACGGTGCCCCAAATCGCTTCTGCGCAGGATTGGCAGGCTCGCCACGAACACCGTGACCGGTCGAGCGACGACAAGACCCGCAACACCATCATCGGCGCGGGCCTGGGCCTGCTGGGCGGAGCGCTGCTGTCTGGCGGCGACCCCTGGGCGAGCGCGGCCGGCGCAGCTGCCGGTGGTGCGATCGGCAATGTGACCAGCAAAGACCGTCGCCAGCCGCGCTATCGGATCAGAAATCTCGATCGGTCGGTCAACGCTCGCGACGGACGGGACAACCGTCCGGCCTGGAAAGCCTCGTCGCCATCGAGCGTCCGGCCATACGGAGCTCGCAAGCCCACCTGATCGATCTCGGTCCCCATTCACTTCTGGAGTCAAAAAATGAAGAAGTTCGGCATCGCCATGCTGTGCGGCACCCTGCTTGCCACCGCAGCGACGGCGCAGACGGATGCCCGTACCAAGGCGTATATCGACGCGGGCTTCGCCACGATGGACGCCAACCGCGACGGCAAGGTCGACCGGTCCGAGTTCGATCGGTTCATGCGCATCCGCCTAGCGCGCCAGGCGCAGCAGCTCGACAGCGCCTTCGCGGGCTTGGACACCAACCAGGACAGTGGCATTGATCCCAGCGAGGCGGCGGTCCTGCCGCAGTTGGCCGATAATTTCGCCGCCGTCGACGCGGACAACAGCGGCAAAATCAGCAAGGGCGAACTGCGTGCCGCGGCGGCTGCTGCGCAGGCGCAGGAGGCCGGCTTCACCGCACGGTAGGGTCGCTTCATTACGACGGGCCGGAGGCGTCCGACCTCGTGCCCCCCCGCCCTGTAGACGCAATAGACCGCCTTTCAAGATGAGCCGCCCATGCACGTCACAAACCTGATCCGCCGGATGTGCTGGCTGATGCTGCTTGCGGCGGTTGCGGCACCATCGCCACCGGCCCTCGCGCAGGACACGCCGGTGTTGACGGCCAACCGCCAGCTGGCACAAGCCGAGCAGGACGTTCGCGGCGTGGATCGCGCGCTTGATGTCCGCGTCGATGCCGACGAGCGTCGCGGATTGCGCACCCGGATCCTGGCGGCCCGGGCGACCGTGGCGCTCGCTGCTTCGCAACTCTCCAAGCAGCTCGCGCTCGTCGATGCCCGATTGTCCGGTCTGGGTGACGCCGCCGCGGACGAGGCGCCGGACATCGCGAGACAGCGCAGGCAGTTGCGCCTGCAGCGATCGGCGATCGACGCTGCGGTGAAACGTGCCGGTCTGGCCGACGTGGAAGCCAGCCAGCTCGCCGAAGAACTCGATCGTAGCGAAGCCGAACAGTTCGCGCAGACGGTGGCCGCCAAGGTGGTGTCGCCGATTACTCCTGCCTTCTGGCGCTCGGTCTTCCGATCCGTGCCGCGCGATCTCCGACGCATCGAGATGTTCGCATCCCAGGGTGCCAGGCAGATCAGGGCGCAGGTGGATGCAGGTTTCCCCTGGGCCGCCATGTGCGGCGTGCTTTTCGCCGTGGCGCTGCTCTTTCCCGGCCGCCAGTGGCTGGCGCGGCTAGGCCAACGCTACCTGATCGAGGGGGCGCCCGGTCACCGGGTCCGTCGGTCGGCCTATGCCGTCTGGAGGGTGCTGCTCGGCACGCTTTCCCCGCTCCTGGCTGCCTTCGCTGTGGTGCAGGGCCTGCGCTGGTCGGGGCTTGCACCCGTGCGGTGGGACGACCTCCTGAACGTCGCGATGGCCGCATTCGGCTTCGGCGGGTTCACCGCTGCAATCACCGGTGCCGTTCTGATGCGGTCGCAGCCTTCGTGGCGGCTCGCACCGATCGACGATGAGGTGGCAAACCGTCTGCGCCCCCTGTCCTGGATGTTGGCGGGACTGGGTGCGGCCTGGCTGCTGGTGAACGGCTTCAACGATGCGGTTGGTGCCAGCCAGCCGGCACGGGTCGTCACCCAAGCGGTTATGGCGCTGCTCTACCTGCTGCTGATCGGCACGTTCCTGCTCGCGCTCGGGCGCATCCGCACCGACCGGTCCCGCCAAGACGACGGCGATGCCTCCACGACCCGGGCGGGGTTGGGGCTACTCGAACTGGCGGCATGGATGGCGGTGGGTGTCGCCCTCCTTGCCCTTCTTAGCGGCTATATCGGGCTGGCGTTCACCATCGTGCAGTTCCTGTCCTGGGCGACCGTGCTGGGGGCAGCCACCTATCTGCTCGGCAAGGCGAGCGACGACATCCTCACCAGCGTGTTCACGCGAGAAAGCCATCTCGGGCGAACCTTGACGCGAGGATTGGGACTTCGCGGCAGCGCGGTGGACCAGTTCGGCCTGATCCTGTCGGGAGGCACGCGCTTGGTCATCCTAGTGTTGGCGATCGGGGCGCTGCTTTCCCCGTTCGGTGGCAGCGGCGGCCTGTCGAGCATGTTCGGGCGCTTGGGCACGCTCTCGCAGGGCATCGAGATCGGGGAGGTCTCCGTGTCGCCGGGAACGATCCTGCGCGGTGCGGTGGTGCTGCTCGTCGGCCTCGCCCTGATGCGCGCCTTCATGCGCTGGCTGGACACCCGCTACCTGCCGGTCACCGACCTCGATGGGTCCGCCCGCAATTCGGTCAGCCTCGTGTCTCGCTACATCGGCGTAGCGCTCGCAATTATCTGGGCGCTGGCGTCCCTGGGGGTAGGAGTCGAGCGGCTAGCGTTGCTGCTGTCCGCACTTTCGGTCGGCATCGGCTTCGGCCTTCAGGCAATCACGCAAAACTTCGTGTCCGGCCTGATCCTACTGGCCGAGCGGCCGATCAAGATCGGCGACCTGATCCGGGTTGGAGCCGACGAAGGCGACGTGAAGCGGATCAACGTGCGATCCACCGAGATCGAGCTGGACGATCATTCCACGCTTATCGTCCCCAATTCCGAACTCATCACCAAGCCGGTGCTGAACAAGACACTGACCAGCCCTCTCGGGCGGGTACAGATCAAGTTCTCAGTTCCGATCGAAGCCGATCCAGCAAAGGTCAAAAGAATCCTGCTCCAGGCCTTTGCCGAGGAGGATGCCATTCTGACCGACCCTGCCCCCAGCGTGTTCGTCGATTCAATCGCAGACGGCCGCATCCTGTTCAACAGCTTCGCGCATGTCACCGGTCCACGCGCGGTCTACGGTGCACGCAGCGGCGTGCTGCTGGTGCTGCTGCACCGCCTCCAGCACGAAGGCGTCGTGGTCGGGACCGTTTCGTGAAGGCATGCGCCACGGTCCGGCAGCTGGGGGGGGCGTGGTGGATGCGATGCGCGGCATCGCCGCCGCGCGCGCTGCGGCCGACGTCGGCGGGGTCGCAAGCACTCCGCACCATGCGCCCGGGCTTAGTGGTGTTCAGGGCCGAACAGGGCTTTGCCGGCACCTTTGCCGAACTGGTGGTCGACGCCGTGCAGGATGCGCTTGCCGACGGCCATGTCTTTCTGGTCGGAAGCCGCGCCATCACGCTCGCGACCGAACGCGGCCGAACCCCGCCTGGACGGCGCCGCTGCCGAACCGGGCATCCGCCCTTACCCACTTAGCGACGCGGATATTGGATGCGGTCTATGCCTATCTGGTCGACGCCGGGGCAACGCCGATCGACCTCGTCTCTCCGGTCTGGCGGACAGGCCAGGGTCCCCATCTCGTCCGGCGCACCCTGCTGCCGTTCGACGAGAACGCGCACCCGCCGCAGCCGTCCGCGCTGCCGCCGGTGGTCAACCTGGCTCCGGGCGAGCTGATCGCCCGGCACGGTGAGGAATACGTCTTAGCCCAGTTGTGCGAGGCCGCGATCGAGGCCTGCGCCGCGGAGAATGAAGCGCGGATGACCACCATGGCAGCGGGCAAGACCAACATCGACGGCCGGCTTGCTGCCCTGCAGGTGGAAGAGCGGCTGACGCCAGGAGCAGATCACCGCGGAAGTGGTGGAGCTTGCGGCAGGCGCACGTTCGCGTCGGATAAAAGCCGCGCCTGTTTGACGGGCGTCAAGTTCAGCCGGGAGCAGCCTGCGTAGGTAGAGCATCAGCATCACAAGGAACATCTCGAATGGCGATCATGAAGGCGGCGGTTGCGCGAAACTTCGGACAGCCGCTCGTGATCGAGGAGCTTCCGATACCGACACCCGGCCCCGGCGAGGTGCTGGTCAAGATCGAGGCGACGGGCGTCTGCCATACCGATCTGCACGCCATCGACGGCGACTGGCCGGTCAAGCCGATCATGCCGCTCATCCCCGGGCATGAAGGGGTCGGCTATGTCGCGGCCCTGGGGCCGGGCGTCGACGACCTCAAGGAAGGAGACGCGGTCGGCATTCCGTGGCTGCACGATGCCTGCGGCCGCTGCGAATATTGCCAGACCGGCTGGGAGACGTTGTGCGAGCAGCAGCATAACAGCGGCTACGGCGTGAACGGCACCTATGCCGAATATGCGATCGGCAGCGCACCCTATGTCGGGCTCCTGCCGGCCAACCCAGACTTCCCCTCACTCGCCCCGATCCTGTGTGCCGGCGTCACCACCTACAAGGGGCTGAAGGAGACGGAGGCCAAGCCGGGCGAGTGGGTCGTGATCTCGGGGATCGGCGGGCTGGGGCACGTCGCCATCCAGTATGCCAAGGCGATGGGGCTGCACGTCGCGGCACTCGACGTTGCGCAGGACAAGCTCGATCTGGCAGCCGAGCTCGGCGCGGACGTGGTCGCCAACTGCAGCACCGAAGATGCGCCGGCAAAGATCGTGGCCGCCACCGGCGGCGGCGCGCACGGCGTGCTCGTGACCGCGGTCTCCCCGGCGGCATTCCAGCAGGCGATCGGTTGCGCGCGCCGGCGCGGCACCGTGGCCCTGGTCGGCCTGCCCCCGGGCGCGTTTCCGACCCCGATCTTCGACGTGGTATTGAAGCGGATCACCGTACGCGGCTCCATCGTGGGCACGCGCAAGGATCTGGCGGAGGCGCTGGCCTTCGCCGCGGAAGGCAAGGTCAGGACGACGGTCGCGGTGGAGCCGCTTTCCGCCGTGAACGATGTTCTGGACCGACTGCGCCGCGGCAAGGTGGAAGGGCGCATCGTCCTGCGGCCGTGACGGGCCTGCCGGCCAGCGCATGCCCTGGCCCCGATATCGCGGGAGCGGTTTCGTCCAGGCGCAGGCGCCTATCACCATGCTGTCACGGCGTGACCCTATCCTGCTGAGCTCGTGGAGGAAGAATCAACCATGTCCATCCAGCGCCGCAGCCTCATCGTCGGGGTGGGCGCTGCGGCCCTTCTCCCGGCATCCGTAACTCGTGGGACGACCCCACCTGTCCGGATCCCGATCGAACTCACGGAGAGCAGGGTACTCGTCGATTGCTCGATTGGTGGGCGCGGCCCCTTCCAATTTCTGATCGATACCGGCGGCACGATCGGCTTGATCGACATGAAGCTTGCCGAGAAGCTCAAGCTCAAAATGCTGGGCCAGACCACGCTGGCGCTGACGGTCGGCCGCAAACCCTATCCGATCCTTGAGGTGCCGGACTTCGAGTTTGGCGGACAATTGCGTCAGCCACGTGCGGCGTTCGCGGGCGTCGAGGACTTCGGGTTCGGCGGCGGCGCGGTGGGCTCGCTCGCCGCTGGCGTGCTGACGGCGGCCGACGGCGAGCTCGACTTCGAAATGCGCGAATGGCGCATCTATCAGGACGGCAGCCCCGATCGAACGGGCTGGACGCGCTACGAGCGGGCGATCGTCCATCATGGGAACCGCAACGGATCGGCCTTCATGTTTGCCGACGTCGTGCTCGGCGGAAGGAGTTTCCGGTTCGGACTGGACACCGGCATGCCAAACTCGACCCGGGTCTACCGCAAGGCCGCAGAGGCGATGGGACTTTGGGACGGCCCGCGCTGGAGCCCGACAGCCCCCGGCGGCAAGGGCCGCATGGTGCGAGCACCGGCGTTCGAGCTGGCCGGCGCCACCATTGAAGGGGTGATGGTAACCATGCTCGATAGACCCGAGTGGGGGGTCTTCGATGCGGGTATCGTGGGGCTCCCGCTTCTCCGGCGGTTCAACATCGCGACAGGTGCGGCTGAAGGCGCGGTTTACCTGAAGCGCAACGGCCTGGGCCCGCAGTCCGAGCGATACAATCGAGCAGGCATCTGGATCGAGCGAGACGGCAAGGAGACGAAGGTGGGCGTGGTGGGCGCAGGCAGCCCGGCAGAAGAGGCGGGACTGGAGCGCGGCGATCGCCTCATCGGTGCGGACTTCGATGCTTTGATCGACCGCATGTACGATCCCGCCGGGACGAAAATCGCATTGACTGTCGAACACGCGGGCGTTCGACGCGACCTTACCCTGACACTCGCTGACTATCTTTGAGCATAGCCAGAAACCGGGCATGTGTCCGGTTCTGGAATCACGAGCCGAATAGCCGGGCTAGCCGCTAGCTGTCATTGCGCTGTTGCTAATATACTGCCTTCCCAGCACCGCATATATCGCCGCTTCTGCGACAACGTGATGGCGGGAAGTGGTGGAGGCTGTGTGAGAACGGCTTGTGAGCGGAGATCGCAGGGACGGTAGCGAGACCGAGCACTCAGCCTTGCATGGCGGCGAGCAACCCTATCACGCCGAGGAGGGCGATGACGCGCTTAATGTTGTAGGCTAGGATATGGAGGCTGGCCTCGGTTGCGACGTTGTCGAGCCTCCGCATCTTGGAGTGGCCATCCAGTCCTTGAGCGTGCCAAGATGTGCTCGACCGTTCTTCGTCGGACACGCATGGCGTCGAGCCAACGCTCAAGGCGGCCTGCATGGCCTCAACCACTTCCTCGTGCTCCCATCGCTTGATGCGTCGCTCGATGCTGGCGGTGCAGCTCGCCTTGACGGCGTAGCGTGAGCGACAGGCAAGCGTTGCATAGCCATGGAGGATCAGCTCCTGCTCAAGGCTGGAGAAGCGTTTGGTCGGATTTCGCCCGCCGGGCAGCGATAGGTGTCGGTATCCCGCTGGTAGACAAATCCTGCTTGCCGAAGCGGCTGTCGGCCTTCGCACCCGACGTGAGCGGCTTGGGGCAGATCGGCACGAGGCCTGCCTCCTTGCAGGCCAGCACCTGGGGACCTGAGAAGTAGCCGCGGTCGGCCAGCACCGTGAGCGTATCGACACCCGTCGCCTCGCATGCCTGCTCCCCCATGCTCACCAGCTTGGAGAGGGCCTGCTCGATCGGGTTGAAGTCGGGACTATAGGGCGGAAGGAAGAGCAGCTTTGCTCCTGCGGCTTCGATGGCTTCGCGTGCGGCGGGAGCCATATGGCTCGACAGATTGTCCATGATGGCGATGTCGCCGGGCGACAGGTCGGGCACGAGCACCTGGCGGACATAG
This sequence comes from Sphingomonas sp. PL-96, assembly GCF_020707215.1. GTDB lineage: Bacteria > Pseudomonadota > Alphaproteobacteria > Sphingomonadales > Sphingomonadaceae > Sphingomonas. The sequence continues at coordinate 63,347 of NZ_JAJFET010000012.1, read as the reverse complement.
GAGACAAAGGCGCCGCGATTGTCCGGGCCATCGAGCACCATCGCTCACGATGAGCGCGCCGACGGCGGGCTCCGGCATGATCAGTTCCTCCTAGAACGCGTCGACATGCTCGCCGAACGCGGCAATCATTTGCTGTACGAAGGTCCGACTTGTTACCGACCGGCCGGCTGCGGTGCGAGCGGCGCCCGCAACGTCAGCCCACCCCGTCCGGCACGTCGGGCGAGAATGGCGCCAGCAACACGATGCGCGCCGATCGTTTCTGCAGCTCGGCGCGCCGAAACACCGACGCCTTATATCGCTCGAGCTGATCGCGGCCGAGGCCGGCACGTATCTTCACCTCGATACCAATCAGATAGAGGCTGGTTTCGATAATTAGATCCAGGCGGTCAGCGGCATCTCCCATCGGGCAAATTTCCGTGCCGACCCGGTACCCCGCCTCCAGCGCCGCGAACCAAATCCGTCGCTGGCAGCGCAGCGCGAAGATAGTGCGCCAAGAACTGTCTGGAGGTCCCGCCTTCGAACTCGGTGATCCAGAGCCCGGCCAGAGCGCGCGTGTTATGCACCTCATCATGGCCCAAGCTCGCCAGCGCCCAGGGATTTACGAGACCGCCCTGCGCCTTGGCGGTCGCGAGCGGCCCCTTCAGCGCCTGAAAGGCCGCCTGTAGGTCGCCCAGCGCGTAGAATTGCTTGGGCGCCCGCGGCTGCCGGGGTGGCAGCACGGCACGAAGCGCCAGGAAGGCGGTCTCCAGTGCGCTCGCCTGAAGAGCGTCAGCCACGTCGGCCCCTCGCGCGAGCCTCAGCCGCCGCGACAACCTCTCGCACCAGCACTGCTGGCCACACGCGACCGAGCTGGGCGTCCGAGGAATCGTTGGTGTGAAATCGGCCCGAGTAGATGCCGATGAAGTTGACTGCGCCATCGCCGGCTTCGATGCGGCCGTGCGTGCCCTCCAGCTCGACTTCGCCATGCGCTCTCTGGATGACCGGTGACCCGGACATGCCCGGCCGCGACGCGGTGTCCACGATCAGATAGCGCTGATGCTTGCTCGCGGTGAAGAACGGCTCGCTGGCAAAAGTTGCCTGTTTCCACACGGGCAGCCCGATACCGGGGCGACCGAACGGATAGCCGAGAATGAAGATCGGCATCCCGATACGCTGCTTGAGCGGCACGGTGCGGATCGCGTTCATCGGCATCACTGACGCTTCGCCGGGCGGCGGCAAATCGACGTCGAGAGCGGCGATGTCGACAGCGCGGCCGTGTTCCGGATGCTCGTCCCATAAAGGCTCGCCGCCCGCATCGACCGTCGGGACCCGGACGATCAATGGCGGTCGATCCCGATCGTTCAAGGGAACGTGCACCCGTAGATGATCCGGTATGCCGCCCTGCATATGCGTGACGTCGTTGGTCTCGTTGTTGCGACCAGAGACGACGTGCCAGTTCGTCACCAGGGACAGACGGCCGTCGAACCGCAACCACGGGAACGCGGTCGCACCTCCAAGGAGCTGGTCGCCGTAAAAGGCCTCGACATACAAGGGCACCAATGAGCAGGTGTCGATCCCGGACGCCGTCACTTCAGCCTTTCCATCCAGATCTTCGAGAAAACGGGCGCTGTCCGAGCGGCGATCCAGCCCCTGAGAAAAGAAAGCGGCTAGAGCCTCGCTGCGATATGCGTGTCTCCGATGAAACGAGAATGCAGCCGTGCGGCTAGGGCGTCGCCTCACCTGCCATAACGGTCAGTGGTTCTCCGGCCGAGCCGCCGCTCAAGCTGTCCTGCGTGAGTATCACGGTTGTTCCGGGTGTAAGAACCGCGCGCAACGCGGTGCGAAAATTTTCCGGCAGGCGCAAGCGGGAACGCTCCTCAACCGTGAGTTCCTGATCTGTCTCGGGAGGCTGCCCCGGAAGCTTCAGACGAATCCAGTGATCACCTGCTTCATCTCGTGCGCTCATGGCGTAAGCGGCGGGGCGGGTGATCGCGCGCTCCAAAGCGATGGTGGCCGAACCGATCTCGATGCCGTTGCGCAGCACGATCATGCGTCGGTCACGAGCGCTGACCAGGATCGACACCGGCCCACTTGGCGACAATTCTGGATTCCAGACGCTTGAGCCGCCTTGTTCGAGCGCTTCGCTGCCAGCGCGAGCGTTTCCACGCAGGAAGGCGGGCGTTGGCGCAAAGCGGGGCACAGCCTCCCCGTCGGTGATCAGTACCGTCAGGCCTATCCTCGTGACATCATATAAGAGACGGGCGAAGGCCAACGGCAACCGGATACAGCCGTGCGAAGCCGGATAGCCCGGAAGATTACCGGCATGGAGCGCAATGCCATCCCATGTCAGCCTCTGCATGAACGGCATAGGAGCATCATTGTAGAGATTGGATTTGTGGTCGACACGTTTTTGCAGGATCGTGAACACGCCGGTCGGCGTCTCATGGCCTGCTTTGCCGGTGGAGACAGTCGTTATCCCGATGGGGATGCCGTTGCGGTAGACGTAGGCACGCTGAACCCGCAGGCTGACGATCAGCAGGATCGGCCCGGTAGGCGCCACTTCCGGCGCCCACAAATACTCGCCCGGCTTCATTCGGCGAACCGCGTCTTCGACAGATGGGCCGTCCAGATCGACCTGCGCGTCGGCGAGGCCGGAGCGTGCGAGCACCAGCGCTCCGAAGAAGAGCGGAGCGCTACGCAGCACATGCCGACGATCGAGCCACCGCCCCTTGGTCATCTTCCAGCGCCGATTTGCGACAGGCTCCAAGGTCACGCCATCGCTCCGATCGTCTTGCGGAAACGGGAGAGCGCAACGGCGAAGAACACCGCGCCGATCACACCGATAGCAAGGAACTGCGGCCAGACCACGTCCAAACCCGCGCCGCGATAAAGTACCGCTTGGGCCATCTTCACGAAGTAGGTCGTCGGCGCGGCGAGCATGATGGTCTGTACGAACTCCGGCATGCTCTCGCTCGGGGTCGATCCGCCCGAAAGCATCTGGAGCGGCAGCAGGATGAGCATCAGCAACATGCCGAACTGCGGCATCGAACGGGCGACCGTCCCAAGAAATATGCCGATCGACGTCGTCGCGAACAGGTGCAGGCCGGCTCCGAGAAGGAACAGGAGCACGGATCCTTCGATCGGCACCTGCAGCACCCCCTGAATCACAATGGTCACGGCGAACGCACAGGCGGCGAGCACGACGAGTCCCATCGACCATACCTTGCTGGCCATGATCTCGAAGGGCGTTACCGGCATGACCAGCAGATGCTCGATCGTCCCGTGCTCGCGCTCGCGAATAAGGGCGGCGCCGGTCAGCACGATCGAGAGCATCGTCACATTGTTGATGATCTCCATCACGGCACCGAACCAGCTTTGCGCCAGTGTCGGGTTGAAGCGGGCTCGAAGGGCCAGGTCGACGGGCGGGGCGACGCTGGCACGCGTGCCCTGCATGAATTCGGAAACCTCTCCCTGTAGGATTTGCTGAATATAGGCGCCTCCGCTGAATGCCTGGCTCATGCGGGTGGCGTCGACGTTGAGTTGCACCGCCGGCTGTCGGCCGGCGAGCACGTCACGCTGAAAATCGGGCGGGATGTCGAGCGAAAAGGTGTAGCGCCCTGCATCCAGCGCGGCATCCACTTCGCTCAGCTGGATGAGCGAGGGTTTGGTAAAATGCGGTGGGTAGAAGGCGCTGATGATGCGATTGGAGAGTGGGGACTGATCCTCGTCGACGATCGCGATCGGCGCCCGGTGGAGCGTCTCGGGCGTGCCTGTCGCCGACACATAGATGCCGAGCGAAAAAGCATAAACGATCAGGAGCAGCATCATCGGATCGCGCCACAGGCTGCGCAGCTCCTTGATGCCCAGCCGATAGATGTTGAAGGCATGTTCCATGGCTCAGCTCTCCTGCTTCTTCAGCAGCAAGGCACAGAGACCCAGAATCACGGGAAAGGCGATGGCCAGCGCCACCAGTTCCTGCGTCAGATCGGCAAAGCCGAGCCCCTTGGAGAAAACGCCGCGGCAAATCGTCACGAAATGCGTGGTCGGAAAGATCGCGCCGATTATCGCGCCGGCCCCTTCCAGCGATGAGACCGGGTTGATGAAGCCGGAAAACTGGATTGCGGGCAGGATCGTACCCACCATGGTAGCGAACAACGCCGCGATCTGGCTGCGCATGAAGATCGAGAAGAGCAGACCAAGGGCGGTTGCCGAGAGCGTGTAGAACAAAGCGCCCACGGTCATGACAAGAACGTTGCCGGTGATCGGCACACCAAAGACTGCCCACGCAAGCAGCACCAGCATAACAAAGTTCGCCATGGCCAGAGCGGCATAGGGAAGCTGCTTTCCGAGCAGGAACTCGAGACGGCTGATCGGCGTCACATAAAAGTTGATGATCGATCCGAGTTCCTTTTCGCGCACGACGCTCAACGCCGTCAGCATCGCGGGTAGCAGCAGGAGCAGGACCGGAATCACCGCCGGCACGATGGCGACCAGGCTCTTGACGTCGGGATTATAGCGGTAGCGAAGCTCGATTCCGACGAGACCGGCGTCCGGACGGGCACCAAGTTCCTGCAACGCTGTCTCGCTCAGCCACTGCGCATGCATGGCCTGGATGTAGCCTTGCACTGTCTCGGCTCGCTGCGGCATGGCGCCGTCTATCCAGACGCCGATCTCGACCGGCGTACCGCGTCTCAGGTCGCGCGCAAAATTGGGCGGTATCTCTATCGCGACGCTGAGCTCGCCCGAGCGCATGCGCCGGTCGAGTTGGGCATAGTCCGTGATTTGCGGCCGCTCCACGAAGTAGCGTGAACCCGCAAGATTCAGCGCGTAGTTCTCGCTCGTGGTGGTGGCGTCGCGGTCGAGGATCGCGAAGGGCAGATCCTCCACGTCCGTGCTGACGCCATAGCCCATGATGAACATGAGCAGCACGCTTCCCAGCAGCGCCAGCGTTGCCCGGATCGGGTCGCGCCGAAGCTCCAGTGCCTCGCGACGGGCATAGCTCATCATCCGCCTGCGGCTGAACCAATGCGAACGGCGCGATGAAGAAGCCGGTACCTCAGGCTCCGCGCCGACCGGCGATTCTCGCATGGCGCTCCCGCGATCGTCGGCCGCCGGCTCTTCCTCTTCCGTCGCTTCCTTCAGATAGGAGATGAAAGCTTCTTCCAGGCTGGTGCTGCCCCTAGCCTCAACGATGGCTCCCGGCGTATCGGAGACAAGCACCTTTCCGGCGTGCATCAGCGAGATGCGGTCGCAGCGTTCCGCCTCATTCATGAAGTGAGTCGAAATGAAGATCGTCACCTTGTCGCGCCGCGACAGGTCGATCATCATCTGCCAGAACTGATCGCGCGCGATCGGGTCCACACCCGAGGTCGGCTCGTCGAGGATCAGCATCTCGGGCCGGTGAATCATTGCCACCGCAAGGCTGAGCCGCTGACGTTGACCGAGCGGAAGGGCGTCCGGCAACGCCTCGCTGATTTGGGTGAGGCCGAAGCGCTCCGCGACTTCCGCAACGCGACCGGCGACCTCGTCGGCGGGCACATGGAAGAGCTGCGCGTGCAGTTCCAGGTTCTGCCGGACCGTCAGCTCGGAATAGAGCGAGAAGGCCTGGCTCATATAGCCGACGCGGCGGCGAGTCGCCATGTCGTCATTCTCGACCTCGCGCCCGAATAGCCATGCCTGCCCCTCGCTCGCCTTGAGAAGGCCGGTCAGCATCTTCATGGTTGTCGACTTGCCGCAGCCGTTCGAGCCAAGGAAGCCGAAGATCTCGCCCCGCTCGATCCGGAAGTCGACGTGATCGACTGCGGTGAAGTCGCCGAAACGCATCGTGAGGCCCTTCGCCTCAATTGCGATCTCTTCCCCGCCGGTATCACGCTCGGGAATCTCGACCCGCTTATGACCCTGCCGCGCCTCTGCCGGCAGAAGTGCGATGAACGCCTGCTCCAAGGAGTTCGTGCCGGTTCGTTCGTAGAAGTCGTCGGTAGTACCGGTGGCGAGAACCCGCCCTGCATCCATCGCGACTAGCCAGTCGAACCGTTCGGCCTCCTCCATATAGGCGGTGGCGACCAGCACGCTCATCTGCGGCCGGTCCTCGCGGATGCGGTCGATCAGATCCCAGAACTGCGCGCGCGACAAGGGATCGACCCCGGTGGTCGGCTCGTCCAGCAACAGGAGGTCGGGATCGTGGATAAGCGCGCAGCACAGCCCGAGCTTCTGCTTCATGCCGCCCGACAGCTTCCCGGCCGGGCGGTTGCGGAACGGGGCGAGGCCGGTGCTCTCCGTCAGCTCGGAGATCCGCCGTTCCCGTTCCGCCGCATCCTGGCCGAAGAGACGGCCGAAGAACTCCAGGTTCTCGTCGATGGAGAGCGTGGGATAGAGGTTCTTGCCGAGGCCCTGCGGCATATAGGCAATCCGCGGGCACACCGATTCACGGTGCTCACGATCCGCGATGTCTCCGTCCAGGACCTCGACGCGGCCCTCCTGAACCGCTCGCGCGCCCGCGATGAGCGAGAACAGGCTGGATTTCCCGACACCATCCGGTCCGATCAGAGCGACCATTCGGCCCGCCGGGATTTCGAGCTCGACACCGTCGAGCGCCAGCGTCTTGCCGTAACGTACGCTGACCCCCGACAAGCGCGCCGCGAGCGGCGGCGGCGAAATCCCGGTCATCGCGTCACAATGACCGCCAGCTTCGCAGGCCACTCCGTCTTGGGATCGACACGCACATAGGCCATGCCGGGAAGGCCCGTCTTCACCTGGGTGATGTTGCGTTCGAGGAGCCTGCGATCGATCCGCGCTTTCACCCGGAACATCAGCTTCTGCCGCTCGCTCTCGGTTTCGACCGTCTTGGGCGTGAACTGAGCGACATCGGCGACGAAGCTGACCTTTGCCGGAATCACATAGTCCGGCGCCGCATCGAGCACGATCCGGACGTCCGATCCCAGCGCCACCTTGCCTGCCACAGTCTCGGGCAGGAAGAAGGTCATGGTGACGTCGCCCAGATTTACGAGGTTGAGGACGCGTCCGCCGCCGGCGACCACCTCGCCCGGCTGTGCGACCCTGTACTGGACACGCCCATCGGTCGGGGCGCGCAGATCACTGTCACGGATGTCCGCTTCGATCCGCTGGATGGTCGCGCTTGCTGCATCGACATTGGAGCGGGCGCCGATCACCTGGCTTCGTGCCGTGCCGATGGCCGCATCGACCGCGGCGAGCTGCGCCTTTGCCGCTTCGACGGCCGCGCTCGCCCCCTCCACCTGAGCCTGGTCGTCGTCGCGCTCCTGGACCGCGGTAGCGCCCTCCCGCGCCAGCGTCTCAGAACGCGTGAGCCGCTTTCGCGCGGCGTTGAGCTCCGCCTGGCGCTGCCGAACGGCGGCGAGAGCCGCCGCACGCTCGCTTTGTCGCTGTGCGACCTGGCTCTCCGCGGTCTGGATGGCGGTCTGCGCTTGTGCGAGCTGCGCTTGTGCTTCCGCCTTCTGCGCATTCAGGACATCGGTGTCCATGCGCGCGAGCACCTGGCCCGCTTTCACGAATGCACCCTCGTCGACGAGGATATCACGAATGCGGCCGGGGGACTTGGCGGAAACATCCAGCTCCACCGCTTCGAGCCGGCCGTTGCCGCTGGCAATTCCTACGGGAAGCTCCGAGGGCTTGAGCACTTGCCACAGCACGAAGGCCACGGCGATAACCACCGCCACGATGCCGCCCCGAACCAGCCATGTCTTCCGGGCTGCCTTCATCGCGCCTGTTCTCCTGAGCTTTGAATAATGGTGGCAGAGCCATCGGAAGCCGCCCGCCCGACAAATCCGCCGCCCAGTGCGGCGTAGAGGGCAACGGCGCTGGCAAGATGGCCGCGACGAAGCTGCACGAGCGCCTGCTCGGTCTCGAACAGGTCGCGCTGGGCGTCGAGGACTTCCAGATAGGCCGAGCGGCCGTTGTTAAAGCGAAGTTGGGCAAGTCTGGCGCGCTCCTGCAGGGCATCGAGCACGGTGCGCGTCGTCTGGATCTGAAGCGCCAGTTGGCGGCGCCGGACCAGAGCGTCCGACACGTCGCGAAATGCAACCTGAACGGTTTTTTCATAATCCGCCACCGCCGCGACCTGCCGGGCCTTCACGACATCGAGGTTGGCCGCGAGGCGGCCGGCGTTGAAAAGGGGTTGCGTGATCGTCGGCGTGAAGCTCCATGAGCGGTTGCCGTCGCCGAAAAGCCCATCGAGGTCCGAACTCGCCGCGCCGAATGCAGCGGTCAAATTGATATTGGGAAAGAAGGCGGCACGGGCTGCGCCGATGTTCGCGTCGGCGGCGCGCAGGCGATATTCGGCCGCTAGGATGTCGGGCCGGTTTGCGAGCAGTTCGGACGGCAGGCCCGCGGGCAGGTTGATCTCGGGCGCAGCCTCGACAAGGCCGAGCGGCCCCGGCGGGATCTCCATCTGCCGCCCCACCAACAGGGCAAGCGCATTGCGATTGACCGCGCGGTCCTGATCCAGGCTCTGCAGCGTCGTCTGCGCCTGCGCGAGCAGCATCTGCGCCTGCGTCATCTCCAGCTTCGAGCCTGAGCCCACCTCGTAGCGGCGCCGCATGATCCGCAGCGCTTCCTCGCGCGTCGTGATCGTCCGCTGCGCGATCGCCACGCGCTCCTCATATTCACGTTCGAGCAGATAGCCGTTCGCAACCTGGGAGACGAGGTCCGTCGCGACCGCCCTCCGTGCTTCCTCCGTTGCGAGATACTGGTCCCGCGCTGCTTCCCTCAGGTTCCGCAACCGTCCCCAGAAGTCGATCTCCCAGCCTGCGCTGAGTTGCGCGCTCACCTGCTTGACGTCGTAGCTCTGGGTGCCAAGTCCTGGGAGGTTGATGATCGAGCGTCCGCGCGTGCCCGTTCCGACTGCGTTGAGCTCGGGGTACAATGCGGCCCCTTCGATCCGCCAGGAAGCGCGAGCCTCGGCGATGCGCGCCGTCGCAATCCGTATGTCGCGATTGTTCTCGAGGGCGGCAGCAATCAGGGCGCGCAGGTGCTCCTCGCGGAAGAAGTCGTACCAGCCGATATGGGCAATCGATGTCCCCGGGATGGCTGCGCCGGGATACTCCTGCGGGACAGGCTGTGCAGGACGTACATGGGCGGGCGCGAATGAGCATCCGGCTAGAAGGATTGGTCCCCCGACAGACAATGCCAAGCTCGCATGCCGCCGCTTTCCTGCTCTGATCGGTCTCGATTCAGCCATGTGCTGGTGCGCTGTCCTCATTCTTTGTGGGGCATTATCGGCCCCGCCTCCGAGACGAGGCAGCCGATACCGAACCAAAGGTGCCTCAGGACGCGGTGGGCGATTTCGCCCGTGCCCCCTGATCGGGCGCCGCCTGCTCCACGGTCGCCGTTTTCCTCGATGGGTCCGTCGACATCTCGGTCAGTGGCTGGAACCACGCCAGCATGCTTTCGCCGAATGCCTGCTGGCTCTCCGTCACTTGCGCGAGCACGTCCTTGCAGCAGGTCTGCCATTCTTCAACGGCAGACCTGACCCTTGCAACCGACGCCTCTCGCGACCCCTTCACTTCACCGAAGAGAGCCGCCAATCGCCCACTGTCGAAGGCAGGTACGCTTCCAGGCTTCCCATCTCCTAACGGGTTAAGAACGACTTCAAACGCCTTGGCGCCGATTCGAGCATGTTCCTCAACCGCTTCGCGGGCGCTCTGGAACAGCGATGTTATCAACTGTCCGTTGGCTTTACCGAGCACTCTGATCTGGTCGTACGGATAGGTCATAGCTTCGAGTCCTTTAACGGAACCGCAGAGAGCAGTTCTCCCCTTAACGCTGCGTTGCAGAAAATGAAATGCCTCCCCGGAACCGGCGCCGGCGCAAGGCCGTTCACCCGTTGGCGACATATTGGCCACCGTTGATCGTGAGGACGGACCCGGTGCAGAACGCCGCCTTGGGCGAGACGAGATAGGAGACGGCTTCGGCGATCTCGTCGGGCTCGCCAAGCCGGCCGACGGGGATGCCGGCGACGATTTCATCCCGAACCTCTCCCCTCAGGGCCGCAACCATGTCGGTGTCGATGTATCCGGGGCAGACCGCGTTAACCGTGATCCCGCGCGAAGCGGTTTCATGGGCAAGCGCCTTGGTAAATCCAATTACCCCGGCCTTGGCCGCGGAATAGTTGACCTGCCCCGCCTGGCCCTTCTGCCCATTGATCGACGAGATATTGACAATCCGTCCGAACCGACGCTCGCGCATTCCCCCGATCACTGCCTGGGTCATGGCGAACATGGAGTCGAGGTTGGTCGCGAGCACCTCGCGCCACTGCACCCAGCTCATGCGGTGAAACATCCCGTCTCGCGTGATCCCGGCATTGTTGACGAGCGCAGCCACAGGGCCAAGTGCGGCCTCCACTAGGGCAACGCCCTCGCGGCAGGCAGCCTCATCCGCGACATCCCACCGGAATACCGATATGCCTGTTTCGCGGCTAAATTGCTCGGCGACCTGATCGTTGCCATGATAGACGCTCGCGACGGGCCAGCCCGCGGACTTCAGCGATCGGGCGATGGCGCCGCCGATCCCGCGCGTGCCTCCGGTAACGAGAGCGATGCTTGTCATGCCCTCCGATCCCCTATTGTTCAGGAGGTGCCTGTCTTCTCGCTCTGAGAAGCTCTCCGGGCGGGCATATGTACACCTGGCAGTGTCGATATGGCCCAGAAAGATGCCCATGATCAAGGGCGCCCTTCAATATGGTCGTCAGCAAGGCTAGTGACGTAGATGTGCCGTCACGGAAATCATCCTCGCCCAAGCAGATGCTTGCTCCCCGCGACCCCAGGGGCGGCAGACCCTCACGGGAAATCGCTGCCCGCCTCGGAGGGCATATTCTTGAGGTCGCGCTCGACCAGCTCGTCGTGCATGGTCCTGACAAGACGAGCATGGATGCCATCGCGTTAGCGGCAAAGGTCTCCAAGCGGACCCTTTATGCCCGGTATGGCTCGAAGGTCGGCCTGCTTATCGCTGCACTGGAACATGCGATCGATGATCGACACGAGCCGATCGTCGCCGCGGCACGCCGGGGGACCCCGCGCCAGCGTTTGATGCGTGCTGCACGGAAAATGCTGGATGTGTCTCTCACCCCTGAAATCCTCGCCGTGGAGAAGCTGGCGCTCTGGGCGCGAGACCAGCTTATCGAAAGTGGCGACGCCGAAGCGAAGATTAACATCCAGCACGGACCGATGCTGATCCAGAAAGTGCTGGAGGAGGCACTGGAGGCGGATGAAGTCAAGTCCCTCGACCTGCCATTCCTCGCGACGATGATCTTCGACAACCTTGTTATGGTGCCGCGGATGCGGATCCTGATCAGGCTAGACTTGCCGAACTCGGCAAGGGCGAAGAAGGCGTATCTGGAACAGACGCTCGATGTTTTCGCCCGGGCCTTTCCACTCCTTCGCGCTTGATACCTCACCCTCGGATAGCATCCCCCGAGATCACGCTCGCGATACTGCAGCGCATCGACAAAGCTGCGGTTCCGCCTGGGCGCCGCGGCGGGATTATCCGCGCGGAACCCGGAATCACCGCGAGCCTCTCCATCACAGTCAGAGCCGACGCACGTTGTTTCGGTTGGTGCCGGTGAGGCCAGTACGTCTCCTTCGTTGATGGATCGTGTTTGCAATTGATCGATCTCGCGAACGCCATGCACTGGAGCAACGCTGCCAGCATCTTACTGTCGAACGTGATCATGCCGCTGGATCATCCGGGGCCTCGTGCCTTGAGCTCCAACGACCAAGGCGAAAGACGGTATTTGCACGATGAAGCGGGGCAGTCGCCCTGGAAGCGGTTTGACAATCGAAATACGAAACTATTAGGTTTAGTTCGTGACAATGCCGTAGCCGGTGTCGAGAGAAGCGCACGGATGATCGGCAAGCAGGATCTGGCGGCGGAAGAGGTTGCAAGAATGGCGCCGGTATCGCCCTCGCCCGGCTTTGCCGTGCGGCTTGGACGGTCTCGCCGCCTCGACCCGGCGACAGCTCAGAGCCGGGAGACGAGCATGTCTAATTTCGGAGGCAAGACTGTGATCGTGACTGACGCTGCGGTGCGACGGGGCGAGGAAGTGGTCCGCGCGGCCCCACATCATCTTCCTGAGTGAGGATCGGTCATGAGCGCTGAAAACTCAACCCCCGCCCCCGACCCGGTTGACGGCATCGCCGAAACGCTGGACAATACCGCGGGCGCGGTGATCGCACAGATGACCGGAGGTCTCTCTCCTGCCACCGTTCTCCAGGCCTTTTCGGACTGGGCCTTGCATCTCGCCGTCTCACCGGGCAAGCAGCTGCAACTGGCAGCAAAAGGCGCACGGAAGCCCTTCCGGCTCCTAGACTATGCACTGCGAAGTGCCAAAGACCATGATGCGGCACCCGCGATCGAGCCCTTACCGCAGGATCGTCGCTTCTCGGATCCGGTCTGGAAGACGCCGCCGTTCAATCTTCTTTCCCAGGCCTTCCTGCTCAACCAACAATGGTGGCATGCCGCAACTACGGGGGTGAGCGGGCTTTCGAAGCACCATGAGGAAATGGTCGCCTTCACCGCCCGGCAGATGCTCGACACGCTCGCCCCTACCAACTTCCTCGCGACGAACCCCATGCTCCAGCAAAGAATCCTGGAGACCGGCGGGCAATGCCTCGTAGACGGCTTTCAGCATCTGCTCGAGGACATGCAGCGTCTGGTGCGCGGCGCCCCCCCCGTGGGCGCCGAAGCATTCCGCGTCGGCGGCAATGTCGCCACCTCCAGAGGCAAGGTCGTTTATCGTAACCGGGTGATGGAGCTGATCCAGTACGAGCCTACCGTCGAGAAGGTTCGCCCCGAACCGATCCTGATCGTGCCGGCCTGGATTATGAAGTACTACATCCTCGACCTGTCGCCCGAGAACTCGCTGGTTCGGTGGCTGACGGTCCAGGGCTTCACGGTCTTCATGATTTCCTGGCACAATCCCGGTCCGCAGGACCGGGATCTCGACATGGAGTCCTATCGCCTGATGGGGCCTATGGCCGCGCTCGACGCAGTAACGGCCATTACGGGCGGCGCTTCCGTCCATGCGGTCGGCTACTGTCTCGGCGGCACCTTGCTCGCGATCGCGGCTGCCACGATGGCGCGGGACGACGACGATCGACTCGCCAGCATCACGCTGCTCGCGGCGCAGACCGAGTTCAGCGAGCCCGGCGAGCTCGGCCTGTTCATCGACGAGGGGCAACTGAACCTGCTCGAGAAGATGATGTGGACCTGGGGCTATCTCGACAGCGGCCAGATGGGCGGCGCCTTTCAGATCCTGAAGTCGAATGACCTCGTCTGGTCACGGATCCTCACCGAATATCTGATGGGCGAACGCGAGCCGATGAACGACCTCATGGCCTGGAACGCCGACGGCACGCGCATGCCGTACGCGATGCACAGCCAATATCTGCGGCGTCTGTTCCTTGAGGACAGTCTGGCCGAAGGCAAATATAAAATCGAAGGCAGGACCATCAGTCTGTCGGCCGTCCGGAAGCCGGTGTTCGCGGTCGGCACCGAGCGCGACCATGTCGCGCCCTGGCGCTCGGTGCACAAGATCCATCTGCTCACCGGCGCCGAGATCACGTTCGTGCTGACGAGCGGCGGGCACAATGCAGGCATCGTATCGGAGCCGGGACACAAGGGCAGGCGCTATCGGGTGCTGACGCGCGCGGTGGACGGCCCCACCTACGATCCCGAGGAATGGGAACTGCGCGCCGAGCAGAAGCAGGGATCATGGTGGATCGAATGGGGTGAATGGCTTGCCCGTCACTCGGGTGAGCCCATCGCGCCGCCGCCGATGGGCGCCGCCGACAAAAGCTACGGCGCGATCGCCGATGCGCCGGGCCACTATGTGCTGGAGCGCTGAGCAGTGACGCAAGAGGCGATGATCGAGAACCGGACATTCGACGAGATCCGGGTCGGCGACACGGCAAGTACGACCCGCACGCTCACCGAACGGGACATCCAGCTCTTCGCGCTCGTTTCGGGCGACATCAATCCGGCCCATCTGGACGCGGACTACGCGGCGACCGACCTGTTCCGCAGGGTGATCGCCCACGGCATGTGGGGCGGTGGCCTGATCTCTGCCGTCCTTGGGACCGAGCTTCCGGGGCCCGGCGCCATCTATCTCAGCCAACTTTTGCGCTTTACCCAGCCCGTGGGCCTTGGCGATACGATCACCGCCTCAGTAACAGTTTCCGAGAAGCGGGCGGAGCGCGGCATCGTCGTGTTGGATTGCCGCTGCGTCAACCAGACGGGCGAGCAGGTCATCATCGGCCAGGCCGAGGTCAAGGCGCCGACCGAAAAGGTCCGTCGTCCGCGCACGATATTGCCCGAGGTTCGGCTCCGCGATCATGATGGCTATCGCCAGCTGATCGAGCTCACCTCCAATGGCGAGCCCGAGCCGACCGCCGTGGCCCACCCGTGCAGCGCCGCCGCGCTCTCAGCAGCGATCGAAGCGGCGGAAGCCGGCTTGATCGCGCCTGTCCTCGTCGGGCCCGAGGCGAAGATCTGGAAGACGGCCGAGGAGGCCGGCAAGGACATTCGACCCTTCCGGCTAGTGCCCGCCGAGCACAGCCATGACGCGGCAACAAAGGCGGTCGCGCTGGTTCGCTCGGGCGAGGCAAGGCTGCTGATGAAAGGCTCGCTGCACACCAACGAACTGATGGGTGCGGTCGTTTCCTCCGCAACCGGCCTCAGGACCGAGCGACGGATCAGCCACGCCTATGTCATGGATGTGCCGGATCACCCGACCCCGCTCATCATCACCGACGCGGCGATCAATATCGCGCCGACGATCGACGAGAAGGCCGACATCATCCGCAACGCTATCGACCTCGCGCATGTGATCGGCATCGAGGAGCCGAGAGTCGCGATCCTCTCCGCCGTCGAGACCATCAATCCGGACATGCAATCCACGCTCGACGCGGCGGCCCTGTGCAAGATGGCTGATCGCGGACAGATCAGCGGGGGACTTCTGGACGGCCCCCTCGCCTTCGACAATGCAATCAGCGAGGCAGCGGCAAAGGAGAAGGGGATCGTCTCGCCCGTGGCAGGCAAGGCCGAGATCCTCGTCGTTCCCAACCTCGAGGCCGGCAACATGCTTGCCAAGCAGCTCACGTTCCTCGGCGGTGCGGATGCTGCTGGCATCGTGCTCGGCGCACGCGTGCCAATCATCCTCACCAGCCGCGCCGACAGTCTGCGCACCCGCCTCGCCTCCTGCGCGGTTGCCGTCCTGCTGGCGCGCGCCGCCCTCAAGGCAGCCCCCGGACTGGCTGAAACTGCGCGACCATGAAGGCGATCGTCAGCCTCAACTCCGGCTCATCAAGCATCAAATTCTCGCTGTTCGCCATCGACGAAACCGGCGGGCTTCAGCTCTCCGCGGGCGGAAAGATCGAGAAGATCGGCATCTCCCCCGCGGTGGAGGCCCGTTCGGTGGACGGCGAGACCCTGCTGGAGCGTGAGTGGGCCAACGGCGCGGCGCTCTCCCATGCGGACCTGCTGGCCGATCTGTTCGCCTGGGCGGCCGAGCATCCGCTCCAGGGTCGCGAGATCGTCGCGGTAGGGCATCGGGTCGTGCATGGCGGCACCCAATTTGCGGCGCCCCGGCTGGTCGATTTCGAGCTAGTGGACACGCTCGAAGCGCTCTGTCCGCTGGCCCCGCTTCACCAGCCGCATAATCTGGCCGCGATACGCGCAATCGCGCAGCTCGCGCCGGAGCTGCCGCAGGTGGCCTGCTTCGATACGGCCTTCCACCATGACAAGCCCGATCTGGCCGCACGCTTTGCCCTGCCGCGCTCGCTGCACGACGAAGGCGTGCGCCGTTACGGCTTCCATGGCCTCTCGTACGAGTATATCGCCTTGCGCCTCGCCGAGATCGATCCCGTCCTTGCATCGGGCCGGGTGATCGCGGCTCATCTCGGAAATGGCGCGAGCCTCTGCGCCATGGCAGCCGGACGGAGCGTCGATACCACGATGGGCTTCACCGCGCTCGATGGCCTCATGATGGGCACGCGCAGCGGCAGCCTCGATCCTGGCGTGGTGCTGCACCTTCAGACCCAAATGGGCATGAGCCCAGCCGATATCGAAGACCTGCTATACAGGAAGTCTGGCTTGCTCGGCGTGTCCGGGATTTCAAGCGACATGCGCACGCTGACCGCGAGCATGGCGCCGGAAGCAGAAGAGGCGCTCGCGCTCTTCGCCTGGCGGGTCGGGCGCGAGGCCGGTGCACTCGCTTCCTCTCTCGGTGGTGTTGACGGCATCGTCTTCACGGCAGGCATTGGCGAGAATGATGCGGACATGCGCAGCCGCATCTGCCGCAGGCTCGAATGGCTGGGTCTCGAGATCAACGAAATTGCCAACGCGTGCGATGGCCCCCTGATCAGCATGCCGGACAGCCGGCCCCGGGTCTATGTCATTCCGACCGATGAGGAACGCATGATCGCTTTGCACACACTAAATATCATCAAAGGACAAGCCGCATGAAGCAGCTTGTCGATCTGGAAGGTAAACGCGGCCTCGTCGTCGGCATTGCTAATGAGCAAAGTATTGCTGCGGGCTGTGCGCAAGCATTCGCCCAATGTGGCGCAAGGCTTGCCGCCACCTATCTCAACGGCAAGGCAAAGCAGTGGGTGCAGCCGGTATGTGACCAGCTCCGGGTGGAATGGACAGCTCCCTGCGACGTGCGGATTCCGGGCCAGCTTGAGGCGCTGTTCGCTCAAGTCGAGCGGCAATGGGGCGGGCTCGATTTTCTCCTCCATTCCATCGCCTTTGCGCCCAAGGAGGATCTGCATGGGCGCGTCGTCGATTCCTCCGCAGAGGGCTTCTCCATTGCCATGGACGTCTCCTGCCACAGCTTCCTGCGCATGGCGAAATTGGCGGAACCACTAATGAAGAAGGGCGGCTGTTTGCTCTGTGTCACCTTCTACGGATCCGAGCGCGTCGTCGAGCACTATAACCTCATGGGACCGGTGAAAGCCGCGCTCGAAAGCGCGACGCGCTATGTCGCGGCGGAACTCGGCCCCAAAGGAATTCGGGCACACGCGATCTCGCCAGGACCGATCGCAACGCGAGCGGCGAGCGGGATCGATCGCTTCGACGAGCTACTCGAGCGCGCCGCGGCTACGGTGCCGCAGGGACAATTGGTGGGTGTCGAGGATGTAGGAGCGCTGTCTGCTTTCCTCGTCAGCGACGCCGCGAAACGGATCACCGGGACAATCATCCCCGTTGATAGCGGTCAGCATCTGCTCGCATGAAGAGGCTAGGAGGGCGATAACCTCGGCGAGGTCAGCGGACGTGGGCCTCAATGCTTAACTCATGGCAGTCCTCCGTCATTCTGTCACGTTCATGTGCTGCTTGCCATCTTTGACCTCTCCTGGAGGCCGGTTCACCTGCTACGTTCGCACCGGCGTTCTCCGTGCGGATTGGACGCAACTTTCGAGGACGCCGCCGGAGATCCGGCAATTCTGAAGAGGGAACGGCGATGCTTCCGAACTGTCACGGAGTTCACGGCGAGCCTGCTAAATCAGAGGCTTGAGCTGCTCTAAGCACCCGGCCGATCTGGATAGCAGCTGTTTGGTACGTGCCCCAGGCGCGGAGTTGGAGTCTAACTCGAGCGTCTCCGGACAAGAGCGTCCGGGCCCTGTTATCACTTGCATATTGTTCGGGGGACCCGCCCAAGCAGCGCGTAAAAAGACGGAGCTCCTTCTTTGTCCGACGGCGCTCGGCCTCAGGCCGGACGAAGCGGTCGCAGCAGCCTAATCCCGTCCTCGACGCGCCGGTGCGGGCGTCGCCGCCGGCGCCGGCCAGGGGAAAGTACCCGATGGGCTTGTCATGGCGCTCTCCCTTATTCCTCGCGCTGGTCGAACAGGCTCAGCAGGAGCTGGAACAGGTCGACCAGGTTCAGGTGCAGCGACAGCGCGCCCATCACCGCGAGCTTTTCGGCCCGCTCGGTGCCGGCATAGGCGAGGTACTTGCTCTCGAGCCGCTGCGTATCCCGCGCGGTGAGGACGGTGAACATTAGCACGCCCGCGATCGAGAAGACCAGCTGCAGCGTCGAGGATCCGACGAACAGGTTGACGAGGCTCGGGATCACGACGCGGATCGGCCCGACCATCAGGAAGGTCGACCAGCGCGACAGATCGATATTGGTGGTGTAGCCCCACAGGCTCATGCCCGCGAAGACCGCTGCCGCGCTCACGAAGGCCAGTGCGATGCTGGTGCCGGCGAAGACTAGGAAGATGCTGGCCATCGACACGCCTATCACCGCGGCGGCGAAGGCGAAGAAGGCGGTGCGGGCCTGCGCGGTGGTTATCCGCCCGACACAGAAAGAGATCAGCAGCACGACCGCCAGCGGGGCGAGGATCGCCACCCACTTGAGCGGAGTGCCGAAGATCGTCTGATAGAGCGCGGGCACGCTCGCGACCAGCGCGGCGCTGCGGCGGTGAGGAGGTCGAGCGCGGTTTTCTGGTCGCTCTCAGGCTAACGGAGCTACAGATGGTGCCGCGAGCGATCATCCGGGCCGTTAGCGCGCTTGATCCAGCTTCCGAGCCGTGAGCCACACGCCTTCTCCGGCAAGCAGCAAGTCGCCCTTGGTGTCGACGATACCTTCGACAGAATCGTTCATGATCCGCATCACCTGATCATGCTGGGCGCGTCTTGCCCCGGTACACGAGCTGCCATCACTGCTGCTGGCATTCGAGATGAGGAACGTGCCTTGGGGATCGCGTCTGATGACCGCGCTCACCATGCCGCATCCTATATCGATCCGGATTTCCTTGCCGGCGATCGTGACCCGGGATTTCGGACCCGAGACGTCGTTTTGCATGGGCTCCCCGTTGAGCGAGATAGCGGTGGCAACAAATCGCGTGGGCAGCGGATGGGCAGAAGGCACCGCATTAGGCGTGCGACTTGTCCGGCGGATCAGCATGCCGCCCGCTTCATCGATCAGTTGAATGTCGTTGCCCGTCCGGCTGATCTGAGGCGACGCGCGCAGCAGCGCCTGGATGCGGCTTTCCTGGGTGGTCAACGTACCGCAACCCCGTTCCGTACTGGCACCGGGATTAGTGTAAAGGCGGCTACCGCGAGTAACATAGTCGCCGCTGATCGAATTGCAGCCGGTAGAACCGGTGTAGCCCATCGCGCCGAAGTCCAGGCGCGCGTGCTGTTCGCCGGGACTATTGGCTTGAAGCGGCTGCCCATCCAGGCGGATGATATCCCAGCTACCTGTCAAGCGCGGCATGTCGCGCGCTGCGGCGCTCGTGTCGCGCTCGGCCGCGATCCAGTGGCCGCCGCCCGCTACGAGGAGTTCGCCATTAGGACCAACCGAGAAGTTCGGTTGCGACGCAAATAGCTCGCGGACCACGCTACCGGTGGTGCTGCCGCTAGCGCCGCATCCTTCCTGCGACACAACAATATCGGTCGCACGCACTGTCCAGCCGTCCTGACGCCACTTGCCCGAGACCGTTCCGCATGCCGGCTTCGCGCGCCAATCCTCGGCAGCGAAGCCCAGCGGACGATCCTCGGTCCCGCCGCGAGGTTCGAGCACCGCGCCATCCACCGACTGGATCTGAAACCGGGTTCCGGCCAGCATCGGCGCGGTATCGGCGGATGGAGTGATGGCTTGCGGGTCACGGCGAAGCGTGAGCCGATGCCCCCCGCCGGACAGCTGAATTTCTCCTTCCGCCACGGTCATGATGGTGGGTGACGTACGCATCACAGTGCCCAGCATGATTTCCCGCTCGGCCAATCCGCCCAGGCACCCCATTGCGGTCTGCGGTCCCGGCATCGTATAATATCGCGCACCATGCAGCGTGCCGATGCCGCCCAGCGCGTTGCACCCTGCGGTTGCGGCGTACCCGGTCCGGGTGAAGGTGAAGGACGGTGCCCGGGAGGACGCGCCAGCATGATCCGCCGCTGCTGGCGGCCGCCCGTCGAACGCGGTGATTGGCCATCGACCCTCGAGTGCAACTCTGTCGATCGACGCCGATTGAGCCGGGTTCGGAGCTCTGGCGAGCACGGGCTTAGGCATCGGAGTGGGATCCTTCACGCCGCCGCAAGCTCCGAGCAGGCTGAGTGCGAGGATGGCTACCGGCCGCTGAGCCTTACGCAGGGTGGGAATGATCATATGCCTTCATAGCTCTCCGAACATGAACGTGAGTCCCCCGACGTGTGCCCCTTTGTTCTTTATACCATTGTGAGAGCCCAGCGTTTTGGTAGCCGTCCGGCTTCGCTGGCGGGAGCGACCGTGCGGCGGAGCTGATCAAGTCGCACAGCCGCGGAGTTGGGGCGCACCCCTCCAAGGCCAGTCTCCGGTGCGCCGAGCGCCTGACGTGATTATAGTTCAAATGCAGAGTTACTATAGCTGGAGTCAGGCCAGCCTGTAGGTGTTGCAAGCAAACTGATCGCGCATTTGCGTAGGCTTGGCGGGCTCGTCTGTTTAGTCTTGGCCCGAATGGTGGTTCTGCTTGTAGTCGCTGGCGCGCTCCCGCTCGAGCAGTCTGGGCACCGACATCACCGCGCTAGCGAGCGTGGCACCGACGCTCTTCGCCAGTTTTGGATGACCGTCGGCGATCTTCCCGGCGCTGAGGCGAGCCGGCGCCGCAGGAGCAGGTCATACCGCGAGGCGTGTGAGCGCCGCGCTTTTCGTCGATCGAGCGACTCACAGGTTATCTGCGTCACCAGTTCAGGGGTCTTGCCGGCTACAGCAAAGGCTTCCGTAACGAGAGTTCGTCGGTGATGCGTGCGGTTCCTCGAGCTATAACGTGGTCCTACGATCCCGTGACGAGAAGCGCCGCGGCGACGCGGGGTGGTCAATGATGTTCCGTCAAATGTCGATGCGCCTGTTGTCCGGCCGATCATCAAATCCGAGCAGTATTGTCCAACCTCACCAATTGCTCCGCAAGGTCGCCCATTGTGCTCAGGTCGGCATGCCCTTCGCGATCCGACGTTGCGAAAGCTAGGGTTCAGGACGCATTGATGTGACGGCTGCGATCTGATTCAGGCTCCGAGAGGACACTGAAACGAGCCATCTGTTTTGGCTGACGAACGAGCAGATGGAGCGCCTGCGGCCGTTCTTCCCCAGAAGCCACGGCAGGCCCCGGCTCAACGACCGCAGGGTGTTAAGCGGCATCGTGTTCGTCAACCGCAACGGGCTCCCGCTGACGGAACGCACCGAAGGACTATGGCCCGCACAAGACGCTCAGACGCTCTACAACCGGTGAAAGCGAGGGGCGAGCGAGGCGTGTTCGCGCGGATGATGGAGGAGCTGGCTGCGCCGGACGCCGAGCCGAAGACGGTCATGATCGACACGACATCTCTGAAGGCGCACTGCACGGCATCGAGCCTGCGGGTAAAAAGGGAATCTCAGACGTCTGATCGGACGCACTAAGGGCGGCATGAACACGAAGTTGCACGCGCTTGCCGACGTCCACGGCCTCCCGTTGAGCTTCTTCATGACCGCCGGCTAGGTCAGCGACTATAGCGCGCGGTCGCGCTGCTCGACGATCTGCCCAAGGCGCAGTGGCTGCTCGGTGATCGCGGCTATGACGTCGACTGGTTCAGGGATGCTCTCCAAGCCAAGGGCATTCATCCCGGCATCCCGGGTCACAGATCGCAGCGAGCCGGTCAGATATGACCAGCGCCGCTACCAACGCCGCAGCAAATCGAGCATGTTCGGCCGCCTGAAGGACTGGCGGCGCGCCGCTACCCGCTACGACCGCTGCCCTACCGCCTTCTTCTCCGCCGTCGCCCTCGCAGCCACCGTCATCTTGGCTATGACCAATGAGTCCTGACCCCTGGCTTCGTGGACAAAGGGTAGTCAGAGCAACACTGAGGCGAGGCTAACGAAGCGGCTGTAGCATTCGGCGGCCTTGTTGTAATGGGTGGCGACAGTTCTCAGGTTTGTAGAACAGGGGCTCGACCTCGTCGCGCCAGAGGTGCGGAGTGGTGACGCTTGTTCTTGGCCGAGATCACCGCCTCGATGTCCGCACTGGCCAACTCGTCGCAGACCGCATCGGCGTCGTAGCCCATGTCGGCGAGCACGGCGTCGAGCCGGTCGGGGATCATGCGGATCAACGGCGCAAACCCTTGCGTGTCGTGCGTCTGCCCTAACGTCAAAACAAAGGCGAGCCGGCGACCTCGATCCCGCGTCAAACAGTTCGTTAAGATCGTCTAGCAAGACCGAACCGGTAATCAACTGAACTGCAGGATGCCATCATCTACCGGCTGGCGGAGCAGCAGCGGCTTGTCGATATTAAGGTCGTTGGTGACTTGCCATGGCCCTCCACGCCCTTGCCGGGGCAACTCAGATTCCCCACGCTTCACGTAGCCAGACTGCATGCTATCCATGATGCTTGCTGTCTCCACGACCTCGGCAGGAGCGTAGGCGACCGCTTGAGTCAAGGAATTTGATCGCATGTGTGTCAGAAGCCTGACGATCCATAGCGCTGACAGATCAGCACGCACGGTCCATGGTATGTTCGTGTAACCGAACACAAATGCCAAGTTAGGTATTCCTGCTGCCATCACTCCCTTGTAAGTGACGCCTTCGTTCAACATCTGCGCCGCTCCATCAACCCGGATGCTGATGCCGCCGAGCATCTTCAGGCGTAGTCCCGTCGCCGAAACCACGATGTCAGCGTCAAGGTGCCTACCCGACTTGAGCAGGATACCTTCGGCGGTGAAGTGCTCGATGGCGTCGGTCACAATCGAGGCGTCCCCTGATCGGAGAGTCTTGAACAAGTCACCATCGGGTACCGCGCACAGTCGCTCGTCCCAGGGATTGTAGGTTGGCTGGAAATGAGATTGATCAACGCCGGGACCCACCTGCTTACGGACCGCGGAAAGCAAGAGGCGCCGCATCTGCTTAGGAAACCTTTGGGACGCCTTGTAGATCGTGCGTTGCAGCAGAAGGTTACGTGAGCGGGCCATTCTCGAGACCCAATTCTTTGGGAGTACGCGGCCGAGCGCACGGGCCATCTTATCTTCCGCCGGAATGCTGAAGATGTAGCTGGGCGAGCGCTGCAGCATCGTTACATGCCTCGCGGTCTTGGCGAGGGCAGGCACCAGCGTCACAGCAGTCGCGCCACTGCCAATCACAACCACCGCTTTACCAGCGCAGTCGAGTCCTTCTGGCCAATGCTGCGGGTGGATCAAAATACCTTGGAACTGCTCGCGTCCTGGCAGATCAGGCAGGTAGCCTTGATCGTAGTCGTAATATCCCGTGCACATAACCAGGAACCGCGCGGTCAGACCGACCTCAGCGCCATCTACCTCACGTCGCGCTGTGACCGTCCAGCTATTATCGGCCGTCGAAAAATTGGCCGATTCGACCTTTATGCCAAATTCGATGTTGCGGGTGACGTCGTATGCTTGTGCCGTCTCCTCGATATAATCGCGGATAGCTGGCCCTTCCGCGAGTACCTTGGAGTTAAGCCACGGCCGGAAGGGATAGCTCAACGTGTACATATCGGAGTCGGAGCGAATTCCAGGATAGCGGAAAAAGTCCCAGGTTCCGCCTATTCGGTCACGCCGCTCCAAGATTGCGTAGCGCAGGTTCGCCCCGGCCTCCTCTAAGCGGCAGGCCATCCCGACTCCCGCCAGGCCAGCGCCGATGATCAGCACATCAAAATCAGGCATATCCATTCTCCTGACCGGAGAGTAGTCCGAAGGACGGGGGCTGACTTGCCATTTCACGACAGCGTTGCCGGATCGATGTAGCAGAAAGAGGCAGCTCCACACGCGAGCCCACCTGCATCACGGAAAAGGGACCAAGAGGCTTGCGAATTGCCATTCAGTTCAAGGTTCAGCGCGGTCTGGTTTGCATCAAAGCCGAAGCGGCTTAGGAGGGGTTCGACGCCGCTACCTTGTTGCGGGCGGCAGGACTATCAATGTGCCTTCTTCGAGTCGCACGCCCTGGGTGACCCTGCCTCTACTGCGCGACGTAAGTGTCGGGCGACAATCGCGCGGACTGATGCGAAATGCAATGCAGGAAGGTAACGGTAAATACCAGCTGCGACCTTCGCCTTTCCACCCGGTACAATCATGAAACGACCTGCATCGAGAGCGCGCAAGATCTCGTTGACTGCGGTATCGATGTCGAGGGACCCGGCGAATAGCTTCAATGAGCGTGAGACGCGTTCGGTAAGTGGCGGGTCCACTCGGTTGATTTCGTCCGCTACCATTGGAGTACGGACCTCCGGTGGGCAGATGCAGCTGACGCCTATGCCGAGCGGCTCCCACTCGTACCGCAATGTCACGGCCAGTCCGACGACCCCGAACTTGGAGGAGCCGTATGCGGCGTAGCCGTAGTTGCTGGTGATGCCTGCCATAGAGGCGACCAATGCCAACCGACTCCCGCGTTTCATGTGCGGCAGGGCGGCCGACGCGATGTTGAAGCTGCCGTTCAGATTGACGTCAACCATGCGCCGGAAGTCGTCTGGGGAGGTGTCGAGGGCCGACCGGATCATCGATATGCCGGCACAGTTTACCACTAGGTCGGGCGAGCCGTGCACCGCAACAGCGGCTTCTATTGCCTCGGCCACACCCGCGGCATCGGTTATGTCGACGTTGAGTGGTGTAAGTGCCGCGCCAGTGGAAGAGGCCACGGAGGTGAACTCGTGCATCACGTCGGATGGGATGGTTCGATCAAGCACAGCAACATGAGTCCCGCGATGAAGGAGGCGCGACACAAGCGCGCGACCGATGCCGCTGGCGCCGCCAGTAATGATCGCGTGCTTGTATGTCATATCTGCCTCCACCGCCCCTTGATAGATCGGCGGCTCGTACACGGCTTGTCATTTCGCGACAGGTGTGAAGATGGCTGGCAATACAGCAGTGCAGTTGATTGATCAGAACGTCCGATCGAGGTTTCAACCGACCCGACCTGTTCAGGGCTTATGGTGGGGTGGCTCTGGCAGAAGCCGGCCGGCAAGCCAGACAAGCTGAAGGATCCCGTCGTCGGATTTGGCAGGACTGAGCTTTGATCCGAGGAGGCACATTCGTCGTCAGCGCGGTCCAATAAGTCGGTTCTTCATTAGCGCTGACGGATCTGGGCGTGCCAGGCAACTGGGCGCATGATCAACAGACGCGTTCAGGTTTTCGATGAAGAGCGCAGCTTGCCGGCCGCAGAGCCCGGTGCCGACTTGCGCGATCATCCGTTCGTCGTCTTGTCTTGCTCCGGGAATCGGGGATCGGGCAGTCGACCGTGTTTGAAGCCGAAGCCGCGATCGACGGCACCACGGCCTTGAAGGTCCGCGAACTCACCAACGAGACCGGGGCCGCGCCGCCGCCACGCACGCTCTATCTCAACGTCCTCGACGAGTACGGATGGGCGCGACCGATGTCGTAACGTCGACGAGCTGGTGAAGGATATCCAGCGCACCTCTCTGGCGGCTGACCTGCCGCGCCAAGATTGGAACTAAAGCCGCCGACGTCGCCGCGATGGCGCGCAGCACCGGCGGTCCGCCGATCACCGTTGCGCAGCTGCTCCCGCCCGACATCACCGAGACTCTCGCGATTTTCACGGCGTTCGGCGAGCCCAATCCCGACGCGTTCGTTTCGCGCGCCTACGCCATGGGCGCCGCCGGTTCTCTGGAGAGCCCGCTCAGCCTGAAGCTGCTGCAACGCTCGATAATCGGCATTCAGTCGTGGCCGACTCCGCGGCTCCCCTTTTCGACCAGGCTACGACGGCGCTCGCGCACGAGGACAGTATCGTTCATCGCCCCGGCCGCACGCGCGCCAAGATCTGGCCGACTCCGCACTGCTGTGGCTCGGCCACCACGCTGGCCTGCGCGTCAGCGAACTGGCAGCGTCGAAGTCAAGGATCTGCGGCCGCAAGCGGACGACACCGGCCTCTTTTATCTGCCCGCTCGAAAACCGACCAGGAGAGTCTCGGCGCCTGGGCGTTTATCGGCAAAAACGATGCCGCGGGTGGCAATGAGGTACGCGGAGAGGCGGATTGCGGAAGGGGTGCTATTCCGCCGCGTTGGAGCGGACCGGGAGCGGCAACGTGTTGAACAAATGATAGATGCGCCCCGGGGCGAATAGGATGCGGACGGCGTGGCGCCGCTGGTGAGCTGTGCAGCGGGCAAAACTCCCCTCACCCGCCAGAGTTGCCGGCATCTACCGGCGCATCGCGCTTGCTGTCGGCAACGTGCCAGGAGCGGTTGCGGCGCTATCAACCCACGGCTTGCGCGTTGCGCTGACCAGAACCTGTTCGCCGCCGAAGAGAACGCAAATGGGATCACGGTCATGTTCCGCTAGTCGTCGCCATCGACGGCGCGGCGCTACGGACAGGTGCAGAGTCGTATGGCTGCTCGGGTGCTAAGCGGATCGCGCGCGTGACCTCGTGGCGGTCGAATGTGATGAGAACAGCGTCGGTCGGACATGGCCGGCTTGGTGGCACGGGCAAAGACGTGCGCTATGTCCTCATGTCAAACGGGGGGGCTGTCCCGCAGAAGCTTATTCTCTTCACGTCGCAGTGAAGCGCCGCCGCCCCGAACGCCTAGAGGGTTGGAGCGGCGCGCTGTTTGCGTTAGCGCTTGAGCTTCTTGAGGTCCGCGTCGACTTGCACGAGCGCCTCGTCGGTGATCATGCCGTTGGAAAGCGGCTGCACCTGCTTAAGCGTCATGGTCTTGATGGCCTCGTACATGGGATGCTCGGTGAGCCCCGGCAAATCCTTGTCTAGAACAGCCTTACCAGCAGGCGTCGATGCGATAGCATCGATCGTGGAGTCGGTGGTGAGCGGCTCAACCGGCGCCGCGGGTGTACTCGTCGACGCAGATGCGGTCTGGGGCGCAGTGGGAGCGCCTGGGACGACTAGGGCGCTCGGAACTGCGACCAGAAGAGACAGGTAGATCATACTCATGGTGACTTCCTTCCAGACCGGATCCTCAACAGCCGGAAACCGTGCGGCGTTTGGCCGCAGTAAGGCCCCGACTCGGCGTTGCAGCATCCGCAATGAGACTAGTCCGACATGCGAGCTTGCCCTGCTCCACCGTTTTATTCACATCCCGTTGGAACTAACCAAAAGGAGCGGACGAACGAAACCCGGAGCTGAGAACATGCCCGGACAGATGCCAGATCCATCCCCAGCGCTGCTATACAGCCTGGCTCTGCATTCTGGCACCGGCCACTTCCTGTCAAGTCCGAAAGTATGTTTTCGGTGGTGATCACTATGCCAGCTTTGGCCGAAGAGCGGACCGTCCGCATGCCTCCAGTTTTTGGTTCCGTCAGGTCACAGTGCGACGCACAGCGTGGAGCGGGTTCTTCCCAGCCGGACACTCCATGCTCGTTCGTGCGGTTGTCAGCGAGGTGGACTGTCACACGGTCGGATCCTGAAGGGGTCGACGTATACAGTGAGGTCGACGCGAGAGGCTATTTCGTGTCCGTTCGGTGGATTGCCGACGAGGCCCTTTGATGCGAGTTGAGGTCAAACGGTCGGCCTGAGCAAGGGCGTCGTTTCCGGATCGAAGCCAAGAAGTTCGAGTAAAGAATTGGAGTCAAGTACTTTGAAAAAAGGTGACGGCGCAACCCGGGATCGTCGAACCCAGGCGGAGCGAACGGCGACCACACGGCGAGCTCTGATTGGCGCGGCGATCACCGTACTGCATCGGAGTGGCTATGGAGCCGCTACAAGCGCGAATATTGCCGACGAAGCCGGCGTTAGCCGTGGCTCGATCATCCATCACTTCGGGTCTCGAGCGAACTTGCTCAGAGAGGTTGTTGACAGCGTCTTCAAGGCGGAACGTGATGTCCTTCTTGATATCCATACGTCGACTGGTCGCGGCAGCAAGGTCGAAGATTGGCCGGATTTGTTCTGGGAGCTCTACAGTAGCCCGGCAGGCTTGGCCGTACTGGAAATCGTCATCGCTGCCCGCAGTGATCAAGAGCTTTGGAGCCTCGTAGGGTCGGCTGCCGCCGAGGCTGAGGAGCAGAGTATTTCGCGGTCTCAAGAGCTCTTTGGTGGCCCTCGCGAGCATACGATCGACGCAGTCAGGCTGCTTGCCTGGAGTATCCGCGGGCTCTCCACTTCTACCGTCCTTGTGGACGATCCGGGAAAGGTGAAGCGTTCCCTAGACTTGTTTCGAGCTATCATCCAGAACGCAGCCGAGAACGGCGTCCTACAAGTCGAAAAGAAGTAGGCGACGGCTAAAGTATCCCGTCACCTCGTGCAAAAGGCCACTCCCGCCCGTTGTTCGTCGTTGGCGGGGTCACCAGCTCGCCTTGCGTCGCTTGCATGCTGCTGCTCATCGCCGCTAGGGCCAGGACCTCTTGTCGAAGCAAACGGACGGCCGTTTAGCTTCCTTATGACCGTCGGCTAGGTCAGCGACTAGACCGGCGCAGCCGCTCTGCTGGACGATCTGCCGAAAGCGCAGTGGCTGCTCGGGGACGGCGGCTACGATGTCGATTGGTTCAGGGACGCTCTTCAGGCGGAGGGTATCCAGCCTTGCATTCCAGGTCGCAGATCGCGCAAAGAGCCCGTCAGGTACGAAATGCGCCGTTATCGTCGACGCAGCCGAATCGAGATCATGCTCGGTCGCCTCAAGGACTGGCGCGCGTCGCAACCCGCTACGACCGGTACCCAACGGCCTTCTTCTCCGCCGTCGCTCCCGCTGCCACCGTGATCTTCTGGCTGTGATCAACGAGTCGTGCCCCTAGGCATCTGGCTCCGCCCATCGCTGCGCGCGCCGCCGGGAGTCGACCGCACCTTGCAGAGTATGCCCAACACACCCGCTTAATACTTTCGTGCTTGACAGTTAATTAGGGGCAAGGGATCAAGATGCCGATAGACGTCGGGCAATGACCCGATGCGGGGAGGATTGATCATGAAGGCGTTTAGCATTCTCGTAAGCTGCAGCGTGCTGGGGATCGCGACGCACGCTCAAGCCCAGACATCTCCTCAGACGCCGTCACCCTCCGCGCCCGCTGGCACTTCCGACACGGGCCAGCAGGTACCCGGAGACGAACCGTCGCCGGAGAACACCGCCGACCGCGACAGCGTGACCAACATCGTGGTCACCGCGAACCGTCGCGAGGAACGCCTGCAAGAGGTTCCAGTTACGGTCACGCTGGTAGACGGCGCGCAACTGACTAGGCAGAACATCAATGCGGTCGAAGATCTGACCCGCACCGCTCCGGCCCTCAACGTGGTTGGCCCGCCCGGCGGAGGCGCGGTCAGCATCCGCGGGATCGGCGGGGTATCGTTCTCGCAATCTGCCGAAGGCAGTGTTGGCGTGGTTGTGGACGGCGTGTCCCTCGCGAACACGTCGATAAACCCACCGCTCCTTTTCGACGTGTCGCGCGTCGAGGTGCTTGAAGGCCCGCAGGGGACGCTTTTCGGCCGCAACTCCTCAGCTGGCGTCGTCAACGTCGTCACAAATGCTCCTGATCCGTCACGGGTCGAAGTGATTGGGCACGCCGACATCGGCACCAACAACAACTACATCACTCGTGCGGCTTTAAACCTTCCTGTTAGCTCGAACGCAGCCCTTCGCGTCGCCGGCTCATTCAGTCAGGAACCGCAGACGCAGCGGAACCTCTTCGACGGAACCTATCTCAAGCGGCAGGCGAAGGCCGGTCGTGCTCGCTTCCTATGGGAGCCAACCGATCGGCTGACGGTTAACCTGGGTGCCGACTATACCGACACCGATACCAACGGCGGCGTACCATGGGTGGTCTATAGCTCATCCCCCACCAGCCCGCTTACCGCCCGTCTCAACGCCTGCGGTGTTGATGTCCGCGCACGCAACGACGAGGGCTGTGTCAACGCAGGAAACAAAGGGTCGATCACGACTTACGGCTTCTCGGGCCAAGTCGATCTCGATCTTGGCGGTCCGACCCTCACCTCCATCACGGCGCTTCGCCGCGTGCGGTCGAACACGTCCGCGCAGGATGCGGACGCCACGTCCGCGGACCGTCTGTTCCAGACCATTCGCACCGGGTCAAACAACTTCAGCCAAGAACTTCGGGTCTCCTCGTCGAGTTCCGAGGCAGTTGAATACGTGGGCGGGCTGTTCTACTTTCGAAGCACCCAGGACTACTTCCAATCGCAAATCGGCCAAGTACTCGCCGACCTGCCACTCATAGGCGCCTGCCCGCTGCCGGCCGCTACGCTGTGCAGTCTGAGCTTCGGGCAGACACGGCCGATTGCCACGCGGGTGGAGAGCTACGCGGCCTTCGGACAGGCGACGATCCACGCCACGAACCGCCTGCGCGTCATCCTCGGTGCGCGCGTCGGACGAGAGGACCTGAGGGCTGTATCCGGAGCTGGCGCCACGGCACCCGGAGCGTTCGCGCCTTTCATAACCTTCGAGGCTTTGAGCGCAAATCCCAAGGACACCTACTTCTCCTACCGAGTTGGTGCGCAATACGACGTGACGCGCGATCTAATGGTCTTCGCTACCTACACGCGGGGCTACAAGGGCGCCGCGGTGAACGACGGCGCGACCACGGCGGCTGTTCCGCTGGTCGTCCGGCCGGAGATCCCAAAGTCGGGTGAGATCGGGTTCAAGGCGACGCTCGCAGGAGGACGGGCGGCGCTGAACGCGACGGCCTTCTACACGAAGGTGGAGGACTTCCAGGCACAATTCTTCGATCCCTCGGCCGGCGGTGCCTTCCTCTTCGGCAACGCGCCCAAGCTCACGTCGAAGGGCGTGAGCGCCAACCTGTTCGGGACGCTCTCGCGCGCGCTCGTCGCGAACGTCGGCGTCGTCTACAACGACACCAGCTACGGTGCCGGATATGCGATCCCCAACTTCCAGAACGTGCCGACGAGCGCCGAAGGTCGTCAACTCGTCGGTGCGCCGAAGTGGAAGGTGACCGCGAGCGCCGAATATGGCACGCCCCTCACCGGCTCCGTTGACGCCTTCGCCCAGGCTGACGTGGTCTACACCTCTCGCCGATACAGCGATGCGACCAATGATCCGGTCGCCGCGATCGATGCTGCGGCGATCTTCGGCGGGCGGATCGGCGTGCGGACCAGCGACCGGCGATTCGGCGTGTCGGTCTTCGCGCGCAACCTGTTCGACACCTTCCGGCCCGCCGCACGCTTCGCGACGCCGGTGGCGCAGCAGCAGCTTGACCCCCTGTCGTTATCGCAGTTCGTCGGAGCAGAGGCCAAGCGCACGGTAGGATTGTCGTTGGACGCGAGGTTCTGATCGACATCAAGAGGTGTCAGCGTGATTCTACATCAACGTACCGTCGTCTGGGTGAAGCATGAAGACTGTCGTTTTGCGTGTATTGCTAAGCCTGTCCACGGCGACGATTGCTTCACAAGCGCCGGCGCAGTCGCGCGAACCTGAAATCCATTTGGACGCGGATACGCCGGGCGCTACCATAAATCCCAACATCTTCGGGCAATTCGCAGAAATGCTGGGCGAAGGGGTCTACGGCGGCATCTGGGTGGGTCCCGAATCGAAGATACCGAACGTCCGTGGCATCCGAACGGATGTCGTCCAGGCGCTTCGGGCACTTAAGGTGCCCAACGTCCGCTGGCCAGGTGGTTGCTACGCCGACCAGTACCACTGGCGCGACGGCGTCGGCCCCACCTCGCAGCGCAAGGTGCGAGTGAATGCCAGCTGGGGTGACAGCATCGAGCCGAACACGTTTGGCACGCACGAGTTCATGGACTTCGTCGACCAGATCGGCAGCCAAGCTTATCTGTCGGTGAACGTCGGCTCCGGAACGGTGCAGGAAGCGGCCGCCTGGCTCGAATACATGACGGGCGACGCGCGTACGTCACTTGGTGCCGAACGGAGCCGCAATGGTCGCAAGGAGCCCTGGCGGATCAAGTATCTGGGCTTAGGCAATGAGAGTTGGGGCTGCGGCGGCAGCTTCGCGCCCGAGAGCTACGTCGAGAAGATGAAGCCCTTCAGCGCATTCGTGCAGAACTACAATCCTGCACAGCGCACCGATCTTATCAAAACTGGCACCGATCCGATGCAGCGGATCGCCGTGGCTCAGGATCTTGGTCACCCAGGCTATGCCGAAGCGGTGATGAGCGCCTGGAAGGCACGCACCGTTCCCTACTGGAACATCGAGGGGCTTTCCCTCCACCTTTATACCATGATTGCCCCGCTCCCGATGGTCGACGACTCCGTCAACTTCGGGGAGAAGGAGTATGCACAGCTCCTCAAGAAGACTTATCTCATGGACGACATGATCGTCGAACACGGCGCGATCATGGACAAGTACGACCCGCGGAAAAGGGTCGCAATGGTGATCGACGAGTGGGGCGCATGGCTCAAACCGACGGGCAAAAACTTCCTCTTTTTGCGTCAGCAGAATACCCTACGCGACGCGGTACTGGCTGCGGTCAACCTGAACATATTCATGCGTCACGCCGATCGCGTACGCATGACCAACATCGCGCAGATGGTGAACGTCATTCAGTCCATGATCCTGACGGAAGGCGCGAAGATGATCCTGACGCCGACCTATCACGTGTTTCGCATGTACGTGCCCTTCCAGGGCGCGCAGGCGGTGCCGCTGAGCGTCAGCGCGGGCGATTACACGTTCGGCGGCGTCACGCTGCCGCGGGTGGATGCGACGGCGGCGCGCGGCAAGGATGGTGCCGTCTGGCTGGCGGTCACCAACATCGATCCCAGCCGCGAAGCCCGCGTCTCGGTTACCCTGAACGGCGTTACGGCAAGGGGAGCCGTCGGTGAGACGCTGACCGCGGGCAAGGTCAATGCCTCGAACAGCTTCGACGCCCCGGACGCCGTGGCGCCGCGCCCGATCAAGGCGGCTGCCGCTGGCTCAGTCCTGACGTTGCAGCTGCCCGCCGCATCAGTGAGCGTTTTAAAGCTGGTTCAGTAGGTTCACGATCATCTTTTTACATGCGGACCTGTAGCGTCGAACGGTACTGGCAGCGCCAGTCGGTCGGCTACGCTAACCGGGGGCCGGCCCATCAACATGAAACTCATTCGATCGTCGACGAACGCGAGGCTTTCCTGTAACTGTTCCTCACTATCACTCAACATTTCTGTGATAGCGGACTTCGAAAGGCGGCGGCACCGACGAGCATGCGACCTGCAATTGCGGCCTGTACCGATATGGCTGCGCTTTGCAGAGTCTGCTCCACGACTGTCGACATCATCGTCGATCGCCTCTTCTGACCCAAGCAGTTTGCCAGCGAGATCGGCGTCACTATGAAGGGCACAAAGGATTTCGTTGTCTGCATCGCAGGTTTCCTGCGCAACAACATAGGAGGTGGCGGGGAAGATGCTCAGAATGTTCCCGAGAGATAAGCGTTGCGCCTGTCTGGTCAAACTTGCCGTTCGTTCTGATAGTCGGTGTCTCTCGCGGCCTTCATCAGGTCGGCCTTGGTGGTGAAATCATAGGAACGGTGCCGCGGCTTACACCGGCTCGCGCCGTGACGAGCGAAATGGTGGTTGCGGTACGTCGCAGGTCGTAGAGGCATTCCGCGGCCGCCTTGATGAGCCTTCGGCAGGGGCCGGCGGTTCTGCCCTCCTGCCGTCAACGTCACGTGCGCTTGGTTTACTGAGGTTCGCTCTTTGGCGGGTGTATGCCCCACTCTTACCCCTTTGCAAGCGCCAACGAAGGCAGCAGCCCCGCGCTGCCAGCCGAGCCCATTGGACAGTCCCGTCTCACGACGAGGTCGTCCAGCATACCATGTAGGCAATCGGCGTGGCAGCGGACGCGTGCGGAGGGCAAAGCATGAGGGACAGTGCGCGCGCCACGAGCCGCCATGTTCTTCAGGCTCCGCCGTCTTCCGATCTGAAGGACCTTAGCCGCGACAAGGGTGATGGACGCAATGATAGCGTAGCCCCGGATCTGCCGAGATGGTTCCGAAGGTTGCAACCGTTACGGCGTCAGCTCTACGATTGAGATATCGCCACGCAGTCCGGCAGGTACGAGTGCATCTTCGCGACCCTTGAACTGCGCGGCCCGCTTGTCGCCATTCTTCCACGCGCCGATCATCGCGTTGCGGATCGGTGCGCGATACCGCACCTCAATTATGTTGACGCCAGAACGCAGCAGTCGAGTGACGTCGATGTCGGCACCTGGAACGCTTATCGAGCCCACCGCGCGTCCATTGATGGAGAGGGTCGCCGACCCTGCCTGCGCAGGCGCCACCAGCGCGTACCGTCGCCCAGGGTCTACTGGCATCGTGAGCTTAGCCCGGTATGTCGCTGGCCCGGCGAGGAAGCGCAGCTCAGGATCGGCGCGCCAATCCGGGAGACCGCTGCGGCGCAAGCTGCCAACCTGCATCGTCCACCCACCGGCGTTCCAACGACGACCGTAGTTCATCGCAAATACCGGTAGTTCGCGCGGTGCGCCCGGCTTGACGATACCTTGAACAAGCAGTCGGGATCCGTAAGGCGGCAGGCGGAGCTCGACGCTGCCGTCTCTCGACACAGCCGTTGGGGCGATTCCGCCCGAGGCGGCGTCGAACCACCAGTCGCTTTGCCCCACGCCGGCGAGCCGGACCCGCTGCGGCGCACCTGTCGGGTTTGCCAGGAAGTGCAGGCGACCGGTTGGAAGGGTCCGCTCGTAGCGCCGGATCACGGGAGAAGTATAGCGCAACGATGGGGCAACCAGCGCGGCGATGCGATTGGCCCCACTACTGGGCGAATGGTCGAGCGGCGAACGAGCCGCGAGGAAAGCCGCGTCGACGCGAACCCGGCGATCACCCGCATTCGCATCGCCCAGTCCGGGCTGCCGCGATGGCGGTCGCCCGTAGATCATAACGGGCGTGCCTGCGATTGCGAGTGCCTTGGCGGCTGCCAGATCTGCGGGATGCACGGCATCGGCATCGGCGAACAACAGTCCCCCGTAGCGCGCGCCCCCGCGCGTCCTGCCACCGGGCAACAGCCGATTGCGGATGCCGTCGCCGCTGACCCAGGACCAGGTGATGCCACGCTGCGCTAGCCCGTCGAGCAGGGGTTGCACCTTGCGTAGCCAGACCACGCGCTCGTCGGTGGAGGCCTTGTCGCGCGTCACTCGTCCGGATCCACCTCCAGCAGGGTCCGCGAGCGGGAACTCGCCGAGCATCAGCGGCTCGCGTGTGTCGTCCGGACCGTAGCCGCTTACCGGCAGTCCCAGAAAGGGGTAGAAGATCAAGACGTCCGCCTGCTGCTGACCCTGGCGCAGCGCGTTCTGCACCCGGGCGATGTAGCGGTTGAGGCGAGTCAGGTCGGGCCAGAGCGGTGAGCGGTCGGAGTAATTGCCCGAGAACATGTATTCGGATCGCTCGGGTGAGGACCACGGGTCCCATCCAGTTGGCAGGAACCAGCGCGCCCGATCCTCGCGCCGCCAATCGTACGGGTATCCGTGGTAGACGATCTGGTTGACGCCGGCCAGGAACATTCGATCCGCGGACAGCTTCAGCTTGGCGGCGTTATCGACGTAGTCCTGGTTACCCCAAACCATCGACTCCGCGCCGACCTGCGGGCGGTCGTAAAGCATCCCGCCGGACGAGGCGAAGCGCAGGAAGGCATCCGACCCGCCGGCGTACAGTTGCTCCGTTTCGGGAATGTCGTTAGCGCCCAATGCGCGGACCATGTCCAGATCCATGCCGTAGGACTGCCCGCGCGAGAGCAACCCGCGCGCAGCGGCCCAGCGCCGCGACCGATCGACGAACCGCTCGATTATGAGGTCCGACAGGGTCAACTGATAGTCGTAACGCACCCGCTCGTCTTGCGCCGAGATCCGGAAGTCTACGGCAGGATGGGGAAGGACTTCGCCGATCGTGAAGTTGTCGGCGAAGGCCCGGTAGACGATCGGCAGCCAAGGGCGCAGGTCATACCCTCTGCGCTTCCGGAACTCGGCGAGGAAGTCGCGCGCGCTCATCCGGTCGGCCTTAAATTCCAAGCTGTCGTTGAAGATCGCGCGAAACGGCTTGCCGTAAAAGTGCGAAAGTCCGGTCCTCTGTCCGTAGACATAGTTGTACTCGGCATCGACAGCACGGGCATTGAGCGGGTCGACGATGTAGACAGGCGCCTTCATCGCCGCGAGCGAGGCCTGTTCGCCGGTCGGCATGATCCATGACGCGACCAGCACCCAGTCGCCGGGCGGAGCATCCCAGCTGAACCGGCCGTTGCGGATCATGCCATCGACCACGCGTACGCTCTTTGGGTCGAGGGTCAGGGTGTCCCTGATCGAGAACAAACTGTGTCCGCCGCCTGTCGGCCGAGCCACTACCGCACTCATCAGCTGGGCGGCGCCTGCGTCAAAGTCGTTGAAGTCACCCAGCCCTGAATAGATGCTGGCGAAGACATTGGCCCAGGCGTTCAAGCCCGGCCTGGGCCGCGGCACGGCGATCTCCACGCGCCGCCCTCCTTTGAAGCTTGCTTCGCTCCAGGCCAGCGACTGGCTACCAAAGAACGGCGTAACCGCGGGGCTGCCCCCTGGCCATCCGCTATAGTGGGTTAGGTCCACCTTCAGGCCAAGCCGATCGGCATCGGTCATGACACCGCGCACCAGGTCGAAGTAGCGTGGACTGTCCACCCCCAAAATCCGCGCCTTGGCCGCGGGGTCGGCATCCTGTACCGCGAATGTCCCCATCAGAAACGGTTGGATTTCCACTCCGCCGAAGCCGCCCTTTCGGATCACCTGCAACTCGCGCCGCAGTTCGCCCGCCTCGACATCGGCGCCCGGCCACCACCAACGGAGGTATGGTCCGGCATCGACCGGCGGATCGGCAAGGTGCGTCCAGTCGATCGACTTCTGGCTCTGGGTGGGCACTCCTTCGATGGGCTGCTCGCCCGCGTAAGCTTCGAGGCTCTGGGGGACCGTGATCGGAGTGGGCTTAAAGAGTTGATTCGCCCGCCAGTAGAACCAGCCGGCACCCGACGCCGCGGCAAGCAGCAACAGAAGGAGCAGGAGCAGGAGAGCACGTGCCACATGCGAACGCCACGACCGCCGCTTGGCGGCCTGCTGAACCGTAACTGTGCTCAAGCCACGTCCTCGTGTGGTCGCATCATCCTCATCCCGCGCCCTCTCTGCTTATAACGACCCAGCCATGCGAGGCCGGCGCCAGACACCACTCGACATTTAAACTAGTTACTTACTGAACGGACCGCAAGTAAATAGCTTATCATGGGCATCTCCTCGTCAGCCATTACCGGGGACTTTTCGCAAGCATGCCCAAGTGAACGGCGGCATATGCTTTTTGCTTGGGAAAGCGCCTCCCTGATCAAGCCCCAATTAATGGGCTAGATAGACATTCAGCCCTTTTGGCTTTGTGGGCTGCGGGGGTAAGGACTGGAAACCCGCTTTGGTCGTTGCACGCTCCCGTGCAGTTGACGCCGCTCGCGCCAAGGCCGACCAGTATCGCTGGGGGGCACAGGTCAAGGTCGATGCCGTTGGTTCGGCTTCCCGCGTGCAGCGCACGGGTGGCGACAACCGCTTGCCTTTCCCGGAGGCTTTCAACAGCCTCTCGGCGGGCGTCCGGCTCACGATACCCTTCTACACCGGAGGCGGACTGTCATCGCAGCAGCGCCAAGCGGCCGCCCAGTCTCGCAGCGCCGAACAGATGCTCGAGGCGGCCCGAAGGGACGTGCGGCTTAACGTGCAGCAGGCATGGATTGGCCAGTCGAGCAGTGTCGCCGGCATCTCGGCACTACGGACGGCACTTGCGTCGGCTGAACTTCAGGAGAGAGCCGCGGCCACCGGGCGGGAGATCGGCATCCGGACACAAAGCGACGTCTTGGCGGCGCAGGCTCAGGTGTTTGACACCAAGCGGCGCCTCAACGACGCCCTTCGGGACTACGAACGCAGCCGCGTCGCGCTATCGGCGGCCACGGGCTCGCTCGATGAAACTGTTCTCGCGGAGATCGATCAGGACCTCGGCGATCGCTGAACCTCGGCCGGGCACTGAGCGCCAAGTAGAAACAGCCGTATACCTTCGTCCACGCGCGCATCGATCGCTTCGGGTTGCAGAGCGTCCGTAATTCCCAGAGCCGCGGCCTGCAAAGGTTCGGAGACAATCATCGCGATCAACATGCCGACCGCGATATCGGGGTTTGGGACGTTGAGCACGCCTGCTGCAACTTGCCTTGCCATCCATGCCGCAAGTGGCGCCGCCACGGCTGCATGCACATTGTCCGCGTTGTGCTTCGCCAACTCGGGGAACTGCACCGCTTCGGTGAGAACGAGCCGATGCGCTCGAATGCCACGATACGAAAGGGCAAGTTGGGCGAAGGGGCGCACGAAGGCGCGCAGGGTGGCTTGCGGGTCCTCCGTTTCGGGGCCATCGAGCGAAGACGGGTGCACCGTAGCGGTGACGACCTTCTCGACCACGGCGGCGAAAAGCGCGGC
This sequence comes from Sphingomonas sp. PL-96, assembly GCF_020707215.1. Taxonomy (GTDB): domain Bacteria; phylum Pseudomonadota; class Alphaproteobacteria; order Sphingomonadales; family Sphingomonadaceae; genus Sphingomonas. Next base: position 25,076 of record NZ_JAJFET010000012.1, on the reverse strand, counting down.
CTTGGATTCGACGAGACGATAGATCGTTTTCTTCGAGATACCTGCCGCCGACGCGACTTCGCTCAATCGGGTCGCGCCATAGCCGCAACTCAGGAAAGCTTCTTCGGCGCAGGTCAGAAGGCGAGATCGCGGGTCTTCATACATCACTTCTGATTAATGGCGGAAAGCGTCGAATTGAACTATCGTCTAACCGTTGACCGGAACCCAATGTACCGCTGCCTTCAGCCGATCATTTCGGACGAGCGGTTTGCTTCTTCCACCTGGAAGTATGCGTGGGACGCAGCGGGCTCGTCGAAGCCCCGATGTCACCGTCTCGAGACGGCTGCGGCAAGGCTACCTGAAAGCGGCCCTACCCGCTCCAGAGCATTGATGAATCCAACCTGATGCATCGCCCGGGCACGACTGAACCGGCGGCCCCCCCGCCCGTGGTATGCGCCGTTCCCGCTTGGCCCAACCACGCCAAATGGTAGATCGTCCTGCGCGATGTGGAGCAGCGTGCCCTTCACGGTCACGCCGCTTCTCCAACCGCCTGCCAAGCGGCCCTCAGCCGGTTCTTCTGAGAAGCATGCCATGTCAGAGCGACCCAGCAAGCGTGCGAGAGCCGACGCGAATACGCTTGAGGACAGCCGTCTCTGCATCGGTGAAGGCGCATTCTGTCGCTTTGATGGGACCTTCTGACCCGCGCGTCAGTGATGCTGCTCATGGGGTCACCTCGCTTGAACACGGCCTATCGCGGGTCGGCCAGCCAACGGGACTGCTACTCGACCGAAGGCGGCCTTTCGTCCAACCCTCGCCCCGTTTCCACTCCGCCGACCTTCTAATCCGAGCTTTTCCCGCTAACTTGTCAGCCGACGACATTGCCAGTAATGCTGCCTTGGGAGCTTGGCATGCCGGTCTTTTCGCTAGTTGGGGCAGGATCTCTGCGCGGCTTCGACACCGAGGTAGCCGCATTGGGCGGTGATGCGACCGCCATGTTGCAAGAAGTAGGGCTGGACGCCAGCGTCCTGGACGGAGCCACTCCTCTGGTCGATTTGGAACGCGTGGTGTGGTTGCTGCACGAGGCGTCCGTGCGGTTCAGCTGTCCTGACTTCGGCATGAGGGTTTCGGCTTCGCAAGGCTTGCCCATCATCGGATCGCTGGGCAAGCTGCTCGCGGCTCAGCCCGACTTGCTGGCAGCGTCGGAAATTTTGAATAAACATATCGCCTTGCATCACACCGCCGAGCATTGGCGGATGCAGCGTCACGGGGGGCTACTCTATGTACGTCGCATTGGACACTGTGAGCGACCCTCGCGCCAACAGTATCATGAGATGGCCATCTGCACCTTCAACCGAATAAACCGACAACTGGGCGGCTCAGCTGTAAAACCCTTTCGTGTAGAGTTCAGTCATTCGAGGGTGGCTGATCCGATCCAGTATTGGAGACATTTTGGCTGCACCGCTTTGTTCGATCAGGAGCACGATTGCCTCGTCTATGACGAGGACCTTCTACGTCTCCCGGTTAGCTCAAAGGCGGCGGCGATGGTCGGCAGCGCGACCGAAACGCGGATCTCTGCGCAGGCCGAGGCGGAACGCCTTGAGCTGGAGGTGCGAAGCCTCATTGCACAGGGATTGGGTGAGCATCGACACGGCATTGAACCGGTTGCGGCAGCGCTCGGCATGGGCGTTCGCACGCTACAGCGGCGCCTCGCGCAGCGGCATCTAAGCTTTCTGGCATTGACCAGCGATGTGCGGCACGACCTTGCTTGCTGGCATCTTGAGGCATCGTCGATGCCGCTGACGAAGCTCGCCAACCTGTTGGGCTATGAAGATCTTCCGACCTTTTCGAAGGCGTTTCGGCGTCAGACTGGCGTGCCTCCCTCGATATGGCGACGAGATGCAAAGGGAGCCGCGCATATGGGATTAGTCCCGCCCCCGTGATCCGGTCAGGGTTCGAATGTAATTCCTTCTCCACAGTCGCTGATGACACCGGAGCTGCAGCGGAACGCCCCTGTCCTGCCTTTCGCTGAGGCAAGGCGGCAGGACCCATCAATAACCCACCACCTCCTCCGGAAGGCATTGCTCTGCAACACGGGGGGCGGCGCGGCGCTAATCCTTGTGCAGTCGCTCGCCTGCAATCCAACGGACCAGCCAAGGCAGCTGCTGAATGCGCGCTCCCGACGCGGCCGCCAAGACATAGGCATGGGCACACTTTTGGAAAAACTCGGCATTGAGGCTAAGCCGCGCGGCGGTCATGCCCGAGATCAGGATGACCTCCCCGGCTTCCCAAACAGCGAGCGCAATAGCTGGTTCTCAACGCCGCGGCGGCCCGCATCCCCCGCTCGACCAGGGAAATGGCCTTCGACAATATCGCTCCCTTCTCCGTCAGCGTCGATCTGCTCAAGCCTAAGCCTCTCCGCCAGCTTGAACCTTAAGTGCCCGATAAACGTCGGCCCTCAACATCGGACCCACGTAAACTTCCGATCTTGACGGAAAGTTCAAGGCGAGGCATCTTTTTATCGTGCGGCGAAAAGTACGCGCGATTGAGGAGAGAGATGCGGAGGGCTGTCACTGGCGGCGCGTTCTGGGCGCCACTGTCTCTGCAGCTTGCCACAGCGAAGCCGCAGCTTCGCCGTCCGCCGCGCGGTCTGCCCGAACCCTCATCCCTGCAAACGTGGAGAGCGACTCGTCATGAGGCCGTCCGAACTCCGTCGCGTGGGGCCGCGGAACGCTACAGCGGGCGCGGGAAAAAGGTACGCAGCCTCTCGCCAATCGGAAAGGTCCTTTTCCCCCTTGCAACTGCAAACGAGCCAAGTGCTCTAGTTATTACCCCTGCGCTACGACTTGTCTGCGGGTGGGAGACAATAGCTCATTGGATGCTTCGACACGAACCAACACGATCTGCTCTCTTGAAAAGGCACCAGCAATGAATATCCTCGGAAGGCTTGCCGCAGTAACTGCGCTGAGCATCACCGCAACGAGTGCCACGGCGCAGACGACCGCCGCTGTGTCTGCGACGGAGGTGCCAAATACGGTATCACCTGAGACTGCGGCGCAGCTCAAGTTCGTCTACGGGTTCATGGCAAAGAAACCTGGCCCGCGGCCGACATCACCAGCAGAATGGGACCGGCAGGCCAAGCAGAACGAAGCGGCAATTCTGCCCCTCGTCGACGGCGTGGTGAAGCCGCTCAATATTAGCTACAAGACTGAGACAATCGGCCGCGTTCCCGTGCTGCGCATACGCCCGACCAATTACCGCCCTGGACAGGTTTTGATTTATGTCCACGGCGGCGGCTACGTCAGCTTTTCGGCACGATCCTCACTCGTTCAGGCGGCGCTGATCGCCAACGCGACCGGCGACGAAGTCATTTCGATCGACTACACGTTGGCGCCGCACGGTAAATTCCAGATCGTCACCGATCAGGTCCTCAGCGTTTGGCGAGAGCTTTTGGCCAACGGCGTGACGCCGAGCAACACGGGCATGTTCGGTGACTCCGCCGGCGGCGGCCTCGCAGCGGGATCGGTGCTGAAGATGCGCGACAAAGGACTGCCTCTGCCGGGAGCTTTGTGGCTGCTCTCCCCGTGGTCGGACATCACGCAGACCGGCGATACCTACACGACGCTCGCCGCGGCTGACCCGACCCTCGACGCGGAATCTCTCTCGTGGGCTGCAGACGCCTATGCGGCGCCAGAGGACCAGAAGAACCCGTATGCGTCTCCCGTTTACGGTGACTACTCGAAGGCCTTCCCGCCGACGCTGATCCAGGTGGGATTGCGCGAAATCTTCCTCAGTACCGCGGTGCGGCACTATCAGGCGATCCGGAGCGGTGGGCACGAGGCGGTCCTCGACGCATACGAAGGCATGCCGCACGTCTTTCAGGCGATTGTGTCCAATACCGTCGAGTCAAAGACGGCCGTTGCACGGGCCGCAGCCTTCTTCCGCGAGCACCTCAAGCCGTGATTGGCGAGCGCACCTAAAGCCGGGCGTGAGACTAGCCCCATTGATGAGGCTGATCCGGACTCGAGCAGCAGTAACTCGCCGGTGCGGAAGCGGGGTCGAACCTGATCGAACAGTCACAAACCGGACGGGAGATTGCGCACATGATGGAAAGTGAAATGGCCTCGCGCGGCTTTTACCGGCTCGTGCTGCGGAACAGCGTCGCGCTGCTGGCGCTCGGCGCGGGAGTTGGCACCCCAGCGGCCAGTGCTCAGGATGGTGGGACGCCGGAGCGCCGTGCTGCCGAAATCGTTCGAAAGATGACATTAGAGGAAAAGGCGAGCCAGATGCTCAACACCTCTTCGGCCATCCCGCGGCTCCATGTCGCCGCCTACCAATGGTGGAGCGAGGCGCTGCACGGGGTGATCGCCGAGGCCGAGTCGACCAATTTTCCCCAGCCGATCGGCCTCGCCGCCACCTTCGACACGCCCCTGCTCCACGACGTGGCCAAGGTCATCACCGCCGAGGCGCGGGTGGCGAGCGACCGCCGGGTCGCCGGGGGCGACCGCGTCGGCATGATGTCGGGCCGCGACCTGTGGTCGCCCAACATCAACATCTTTCGCGATCCCAGGTGGGGGCGCGGCCAGGAGACCTATGGCGAGGACCCGTTCCTGACCGGCAGGATGGGTGTAGCCTATATCACCGGGATCCAGGGCCCCGATCCCGACCATCCGATCAACGTCGCGACGCCCAAGCATTTCGCGGTGCACAGCGGTCCCGAGCCGACCCGGCACAGGACCGACAATTTCGCATCGCTGCACGACCTGCGCGATACCTACCTCCCCGCCTTCCGCGAGGCGGTGGTGACGGCGAAGGCGGGTTCCGTCATGTGCGCCTATACCGGCCTGAACGGGAAGCCCGCCTGCGCGAACCCGTTCCTTCTGCAGGATACGCTCCGGCGCGACTGGGGCTTCAAGGGCTATGTGGTGTCCGATTGCGAGGCGGTGGCCGACATCTACCAGGGCCACAAGTTCCTGCCGACCGCCTCGGCCGCTGCGGGCGCCGCGGTGCGGGCGGGCATGGACAATGAGTGTTCGAACGAGGGCTTCTTCGATCCCGACACGTTCGGACGCCCGGGCCATTATGCCGCCGCCGTGAAGGAGGGAAAGCTGACCGTCGCCGAGCTGGACCGGGCGGTCACGCGCCTGGTCGCGGCCCGCATCCGGATGGGCACGCTGGCCGACGACGGTCCGACGCCGACACCCCCGTCCATGTCCTTCGCGACCCGGGAGAACGCCGCCCTCGCGCTCGCCGCCGCCGAAAAGTCGATGGTCCTGCTCAAGAACGACGGCATCCTCCCGCTGGCGGCCGCCAAGCCGCTGCGGATCGCCGTCGTCGGCCCGCTCGCCGACGCGCGCCGCGTCTTGCGCGGCAATTACACGTCGCGCGACACGTCGCGGCTGCCGACGGTCCTGGACGGCCTGCGTGCGGCGCTTCCCAACGCGCGCATCACTTCGGCACTCGCCGGAGAGTCGCTGACCGATGGCGACGTGGTGCCGCAGGACGTCCTCCAGACGGACGACGGGCGCCCGGGGCTCACCATGCGCACCTTCGACACCGCGAACCCGCCCGGCCCGGCCCCTCGCTCGTTGCTCGAGAAGGCGATCGGCATCGCCGGAGGCAAATTCGCCGCCACCCCCACGAGCACGGTGACGATCCCCAATCTGAAAGCCGAGGGCTTCTCCAGCCCCATCCTGCCGCGAGGCGGCAAGATCGTCACTACCGGCTTCCTGGTGCCGGAAGTTTCGGGCACCTACCGTCTCGGTCTCCGCGGCTCGGCCAGTACGCTCAAGCTGGACGGCATCGAGCACGTCAGTATTGGCCTGTCACCAGCCATTTCTACCACTGCCACGCTGAAGACGGTGCGGCTCGAGGCGGGCAAGCGTTACTCGATCGAGGTGACCACGATCTCGGCCGGCCTCATGTTCGCGGAGCTGGACTGGCAGCTCGTCTCCCCCGATCCGATCGCCGACCTGCGTATGGCCGCGAGCAACGCCGACGTGCTGGTCGCGGTTGTCGGAATCGATTCAAGCCTGGAGAGCGAGGAGGCGACGCAGAAGCTGGAGGGCTTCGCCGGGGGCGACCGCACATCGCTCGACCTCCCGGCGGACCAGCGGCGCCTGCTCGAAGCCGCGAAGGCCACGGGCAAGCCCCTGGTCGTCGTCAACATGAGCGGCAGCGCGATCAATCTCGACTGGGCGAAGGCCAATGCCAATGCGATCCTCCAGGCCTGGTACCCGGGCCAGGAGGGCGGGATCGCGGTGGGCAGGACGATCGCGGGATTGGCCAATCCGGCGGGACGGCTCCCCGTCACCTTCTACCGCGACGTGGGTCAGCTGCCGGTCTTCGACGACTATCGCATGGCCAACCGGACCTATCGCTACTTCACCGGCGCACCGGTCTATCCCTTCGGATATGGCCTGAGCTACACGCGCTTCGCCTACGGGCCGGTGTCGGCCAGGCCCAGTGGACGGGACGGCGGCTATGTCGTCGAGGCGGACCTGACCAACACAGGCAAGCGCGCCGGCGACGAAGTCGCGCAGCTCTACCTCAGGTTTCCGAAGGTCCCGGGTGCCCCCAACATCGCGTTGCGCGGCTTCCAGCGGGTCGCGCTGCGACCTGGCGAAAGGCGCAGGCTCCGCTTCGAGCTGAGCCCCCGGGATCTGAGTTCCGTGTCGCCGGACGGGCTGATCGCCGTCGCACCCGGCCGCTACACGGTCGTGGTGGGGGGGGGACAGCCCGACCAGGGATTGCCGTTCTCGACGGCGAGCCTCGTGTTGAAACGGCGGACGACGCTGCCGAACTGAGCTATGGCGGGATCGGCCGGAGCCATGCGGCAGCGGCGCGTACGATCCGGGCGATAGACGGCAATCCGAACCGGGATGCCCTTGCCGAGGGCGGATCGGATCGGGGCTTTGAAGGAGGTTCAGTGATGAGCGAGCGGGCGCGGCCGGCGGGCCGGATGGGGAGGTGGCTGCTTCGGGGACTGCTGATCCTCGTCGCCGCCATCGTCCTCGCGATCGTGGCGCTCAAGCTCGTCAGCATGGCGGCCGGCGAAAGCCTGCGCTCCTACGCCCTGCGCGAGATTTTTCTCCCGGCGATGAACGCGAAACAGGGCATGATCGACGAGCGCAGCTTCACCCGCTCGTTCGCCGAACAGCAGAAGGCGGGCAGCGCTCCCCCATCTGATGAGCTGCGCGCGCATTATGCGGTCTCCAAGAGCGTGGTCGATGGCAGAACCGTCTACACCGTCGTTCCGCGGCAGGGCGGCAACCGTCGACGGATCGTGTACCTGCATGGCGGGGCGTACATCGGGCCGATGAGCTCGCTCCAGTGGAGCATCGTCTCCGGCCTGGCGGAGCGCACCGGCGCGACGGTGATCGTGCCGGACTATGGCCTCGCGCCGCGCCATTCCTGGCGGGACGGATATGCATTGATGGACCGGGTGTACGGTGGGCTGCTCTCCCGCTCGCGTCCGCAGGACGTGATCCTCTCGGGCGATTCCGCCGGCGGCGGCTTCGCCCTGGGGTTCGCGCTGTGGCTCAAGGATCAGCGCAAGCCGCTCCCGGCCGGGCTGGTGCTGTTCTCGCCCTGGCTGAACCTGACGCTCCACAACCCGGCGCAGGAGGCTCTGGACGACCGCGATCCCATCCTGGCGCGTCCCGCCCTGAACTACGGCGCCCGGCTGTGGGCAGCAGGCCTTCCGCTGGAGGATCCGCGGATCAGCCCGGTCCTCGGCTCCCTGTCCGGGCTACCGCCGATCTTCGTCGCCAGCGGAACGGCCGATCTGCTTCACGCCGACGCCCTCCAGCTGCTTCAGCGAGGGAGGGCGGCGGGTGTCGGGCTCGATTACGACGAGGGGCGCAATCAGACGCACGCGTGGTCGATCGTGCCGATGCCCGAAGCCGAGCGCCTGTACGATCGAGCGGCCGGCTTCATCAACACCGCCGTCCCGCTGCGCGCACGATTGTTGTGCAAGGATCAACCGGGCGGCAGTCCCGACGCGGGGGAACATGGACGATGAGGAGCATCTCCGTTCTCCTCTTTCCCGGGCGCATCGGGTTCGACACTCCCGCTTGCAGGGAGGCGCCGCGCCGATCCGGGGCACTGGGAAGCGGGTGACGGCGATCGCCGTTTCAAACAGTGTCGAGTCGTTGCCGGGGCTCATGCTCCCAGTTGAAAGGCCTTTCATGTCGCCCCTTCGGTCCCGCAAGCTGCTCTCCATTTCCCTTTTATACGGGTCGATGCTGGGGGGGTGTGCGGTCGCACCGCGTCCGCAATCCGCCGGCGCGACGCCGGCCATGCCGGAGGACGCGCTCGCGCAGAGCTTCGTCGCGCCGCCGAACAGCGCCCGCCCCCGCGTCTGGTGGCATTGGATGAACGGCAACGTCACCAAGGACGGCATCCGCAAGGATATCGAATGGATGCAGCGGGCCGGCATCGGCGGCCTGCAGAACTTCGACGCGAACCTTCCGACGCCCAAGGTCGTCGAGAAGCGCCTCGCCTTCATGACCCCCGAGTGGCAGGACGCGTTCCGGTACGCGGCCGGGCAGGCGCAGGCGAACGGGCTCGAACTGACGATTGCCTCGTCGGCGGGCTGGTCGGAGACGGGCGGTCCGTGGGTCGAGCCCAAGGACGCCATGAAGAAGGTGGTGTGGAGCGAAACCACCCTGACCGGCGGTCGCCCGTTCTCGGGCAAGCTCGCGGTGCCGCCGAGCACCACCGGCTCGTTCCTGGACCTGCCGCTGGTCGAGGGAATCGCGATCACCAAACCGAAGGTCCTGCCCACCTTCTACGCGGACATTGCCGTCCTCGCCTACAGGATCCCCGCAGACAAGCCCCTGGCCGCTCCCGCCACGATCACGAGCCGCGGCGCGAAACTGGACGCACGCCCGGTCTTCGACGGCAGCCTTGCCACCGGAATCGATCTGCCCGTCAGCACGCCGGACAACGTGGCCGACCTGACCGTCAGCTATGATGCCCCCCAGACCGTCCGTTCGCTCACCCTCTTCATTCCCGACATGGTCGGTGCGGCGTCGCCTCCGAAGATATTTCCCTCCCTCGAATCTAGCACCGACGGGCAGGGCTGGCGAAAGGTCGGCGACATCGCCGTCAGTGCGGTGCCCACCACGATCAGCTTCGCGCCGGTGACGGCCCGCTACTTCCGCGTGGTGATGCCGGTGAACCCCGGAGCCGACGAGTTCGTCTGGAAACCGGCGCCCGGCGTCGACGACACGTTCTTCAAGCTGTTGTCCGGCCCGCGGAAGACCATGAAACTGGCCGAGATGAAGCTCTCGGCGGAGCCGCGAGTCAATCAGTTCGAGACCAAGGCGGGCTTCTCGCTCACCGACAATTATTACACGCTCGGGGTCGGCACCGATCCGGCGCAGGGCGTTCCTCCCGCCGAGGTGGTCGACCTCACCGGCCGGATGCGCCCCGACGGCTCGCTCCACTGGACGCCGCCGGCCGGCAGGTGGCGCGTCGTCCGGATGGGCTACTCGCTGATCGGCAAGGTCAACCATCCCGCCACCGACGAGGCGACGGGGCTTGAGGTCGACAAGTACGACGGCCGGGCCGTCCGCGCCTATGCGGAGCACTACCTCGGCCTGTATCGCAAGGCGGTCGGCGACGACCTCATCGGCGCCAGGGGCATCCGGGGCTTTCTGACCGACAGCATCGAGGTGGGCGCCGCGAACTGGACGCCGGACATGGTGGCGCAGTTCCGCAAGCTGCGCGGCTACGATCCGATCCCCTTCCTGCCGGTGCTGACCGGCGCGATCATCGGATCGCCCCGGGAAAGCAACGCCTTCCTCTACGACTACCGTCGCACCCTCGCGGACCTGATCGCGTCCCAGCACTACGGCACCCTCGCCGAGGTCGCACACCGGAACGGCCTGACCGTCTACGGCGAGGCGCTGGAGCTCGGACGCCTCTCGTTCGGCGACGACATCGACATGCGCAGCCACGCGGACATCCCGATGGGCGCGCTCTGGACTTACCGGCGCGACAAGGGCCCCCGGACCCCCTTCCTCGCGGACATGAAGGGAGCGGCGTCCACCGCACACCTTTTCGGTCGCAACCTGGTCGCGGCCGAGTCGATGACATCGGCCTTCAACCCGTGGGGCGATGCCCCTGCCGACCTCCGCCGGATCGTCGATCTCGAATTCGCGTCCGGGATCAACCGGCCCGTCATCCACACGTCGGTCCACCAGCCCCTCGACGACAAGGTGCCGGGGCTGTCGCTCCTGTTCTTCGGCCAGTCCTTCAACCGGCACGAGACCTGGGCCGAGATGGCGCGTCCGTGGATCGACTATATCGCGCGCAGCAGCCTCATGCTCCAGCAGGGCCGCTTCCACGCGGATGTCGCCTATTTCTACGGGGAGGAGGCCCCCACGGTCCCGCTCACGTTCGACCGCTATCTTCCCGACGTTCCGACGCACTACGGCTACGACTTCGTCAATTCGACCGCGCTGCGCGATCTGCTCACGGTCGACGGCAGCGACGTCGTCGCGCCGAGCGGCGCGCGCTACCGGATGATCTACCTGTCGGGCACCAGCGACAGGATGACGCTGCCTATGCTCCGCCGCGTGGCGGCGCTCGCCGAAGCGGGCGCGACGATCGTCGGCAACGCACCGACCGCGTCACCGCAGCTTGAGGACGACGCCGCGGAGTACAGACGCATCGTCTCGCAGCTGTGGTCCGGGCAGCCCAAGACGCGCGTCGGACGCGGCCTCGTGATCGCGGGCAAGGACATCGAGGGCGCCCTGGGCAAAGCGGGGGTGACGCCCGACTTCGCGTATCGGGGATCGTCGCAGGCGAGCAGCGTCCTATTCGTCCATCGCAAGCTCGACGACGGCGACATCTATTATGTGAACAATCGCCGCAATGAGGCCGATCAGGGCGAGGCCCGCTTTCGCGTGACCGGGAAGGCGCCGGAAATCTGGCGTGCCGACACGGGCACCTGGCAGCCGGTGTCGTACCGGACCGAGGGCGATACGACGGTCGTTTCACTCGACATGGTGGCGGAGGATTCGTTCTTCGTGGTCTTCCGGAAGCCGACGACCTCGCCATCGGCCGAGGTCCGCATGCCACGGCTGACTCAGGCCGCCACGCTGAACGGCAGCTGGAATGTCGCCTTCCAGCCGGACCGCGGCGCACCGGCTTCGATGGTGCTTCCACAATTGGCGTCGCTCAGCACCCAGGCCGAGCAGGGTGTCCGCTACTTCTCAGGTGTCTCGACCTACACGAAGACATTCGAGGCGCCGGCCGGGTGGAAGCGGGGGCAGCCGATGATGCTCGATCTCGGCACGGTCGGTGACCTCGCGGAGGTGCGAGTCAACGGAGTACTGGTGGGCACCGCGTGGCATGCGCCCTACCGGCTCGACATCGCGCGGGCTGCGCGGGCCGGCCGCAACACGCTCGAGATCAAGGTGGCGAACCTCTGGGTCAATCGGCTGATCGGTGACGCTCAACCGGCTGCCAAGAAGATCACCTATACGGCGCTGGGCACCTACAAGGCGGACGCGCCTCTGCGGCCCTCGGGCTTGATCGGCCCCGTTTCTCTCCTAGTCGATAGGCCCTGACTTAGTCCCTCCCGACTTGCACGGCTCGGGGTTTGGAGGAGGATAGATTGCCGAAGGAATGAGCGCGACCAACGGGCCGAGCCAGGAAATGGCTGCTTCGGGCGCTGCTGATCCTTGTCGCCGTGGTCGTTCTCTCATCCGTAGTTCTTGAAGTCGTCAGCATGGCGGCTTGAACCGCGCCGGGTTTGTCGGAGGCTCCGACTCCTGAGAGGAAGGGGCTATGACGAGCAAGACTACGAACAAGTTTTCGCCTGAGGTGCGGGCTCGGGCGGTACGGATGGTGCTGGACCACGAGAAGGATCACCCATCGCGCTGGGCAGCGGTCGTGTCCATCGCGGCGAAGATCGGGTGCGCGGGCCAGACGCTGCACGAGTGGGTCAAGAAGGCCGAGGTCGACAACGGTACGCGCGCCGGGGTGCCGAGCGACGTCGCCCACCGAATGAAGGCTCTGGAGCGGGGGAACCGCGAGCTGCGCTAGGCCAACGAGATCCTGCGCAAGGCGTCGGCGTATTTTGCGATGGCTGAGCTCGACCGCCGAGCGAGGTGATGGTGTCGTTCATCGACGCACATCGCAAGTTGTACGGGGTCGAGCCGATCTACCGGGTTCTGCCGATCGCCCCGTCGACCTATCATGCTCACACAGCCAGAAGGATTGAGCCGACCAGGAGGTCGGCTCGGGGTCGGCGTAACGGTGCGCTTGGGCCGGAGGTGCGCCGCGTGTTCGAGGAGAACTTCCGCATCTACGGCGTGCGCAAGGTCTGGCGGCAGCTGCGGCGCGAAGGGTTCGACGTCGCCCGCTGCACCGTTGCGCGCCTGATACGGCCGATGGGCCTGGCCGGCGTGATCCGCGGCAAGCCGGTGCGCACCACTGTCAGCGACAGGACGGCGCCATGCCCGCTCGACCGGGTCACCGGCAGTTCCGTGCGCCGGCACCGAACATGCTGTGGGTGTCGGACTTCACCTATGTCGCGACCTGGGCGGGGTTCGTCTACGTCGCCTTCGTCATCGACACCTATGCCCGCCGGATCGTTGGCTGGCGCGTCAGCAGGACGGCGCATACCAGCTTCGTCCTCGATGCGCTCGAGCAAGCGCCCACGACCGCCGACCGGTTCATCGCGGCGGCCTGGTTCATCATAGTGACCGCGGGTCGCAAGGCGGACTCAACCGGTCGTCGCAACACGGTGTGTGTTGATCTGCGCGAGGCATTGGTCAAGCGCCTCGGCCGGTGTTTTCCAGCCCAGCGTCTTGCGCGGTCGGGCGTTGAGGGTGGCCGCCACCGCAGCGAGCGCGTCTGGGGCGTGGGCGCTCAGATCCGTCCCTTTGGGGAAGTACTGGCGCAGCAACCCATTGGTGTTCTCGTTGGTGCCCCGCTGCCACGGGCTCTGCGGGTCGCAGAAGTAGACCTGGACGCCGGCATCCACCTTGAGGCGCGCATGCTGCGCCATCTCGGCGCCTTGGTCCCAAGTGAGCGTGCGTCGCAGTTCTTCGGGCAAGGTGATGATGGTCCGCGCGATCGCGTCCCGCACCGCCTCGGCGCCGTGTCCCGCCAGCGTTGGCCCGTTCTTGATGCTTGACCCGGCACCATGACCTTCCATGCGCGGCACGTGCAGCAGCATCGTGAAGCACGTCGTGCGCTCGACCAGCGTGCCGATCGCCGAGCTGCCGAGCCCCAGGATGAGGTCGCCTTCCCAGTGACCCGGCACCGCCGGGTCATCGACTTCCGCAGGACGCTCGCTGATCATGACATCGCTCGAGACGAAGGTCTTGCCGCGTAAGCCGACCCGCGCACGCGGCGTTCGCAAGGTCCGCCCGGTTCGCAGGCAGGCGGTCAGTTCGCGGCGCAAGGCGCCACGGCCCTGGACGTTAGAGTGCCTGGTAGATGGTTTCGTGGCTGATGCGCATCGTCTCGTCGTCCGGGAAGTCGACGGCCAGACGCCTGGCGATCTGTTCCGGGCTCCATGCCCGCGCCCAGCGCCGATCCTGTCGGGGGCCGTGCCGACGCCCCTTCCATGATATCGTGGGCCCAGGGACCGGACTTCCCCCGCTGCTACGCACGACGCCAGCGAGCCTCTCCTCCACATAGGAGCGTAAGGCGGGGTTGCTGGCGAGCTTCGCCGCCTTGGGACGACGGGCGGACCGCTGAGCGACGGTCGCGCGATAGTCCAGACCGCCGCTGCGGGTGGTCGCGTTGCGTCGGACTTCCCGCGATATCGTCGAGGCGAAACGACCGAACCGACGTCCGATCTCCTGCAGGCTATAACCCTGGGCGAGCAGCAGCGCGATCTCCTCGCGCTCCGCCGGGGACAGATACCTTCCCGACAGCGGCTTCGCCGCGGGCCTGAACATCGCTGGTGGCATGCCGCCCGACTCCCGGAACCATCTGGTCCCCACAGGTTGCGATATGCCAGCTTGGCGAGCAGCAGCTTCGCTGCTCATCCCGGTCGCAATGAACCTCCAGAACAGCTGCCGCTCGCTCCGCGTGGATGCCGGCGGTCGCCCAAGTGACCGTAATGGCGGTCGCCCACATCGATCCGACCGCCGCTTCCGAATGCCCATCGCAGCCTCCTCCGCCGAAGTGTTGCGACGACCGGTTGAGTCCGCCCAATACGTGTCGATCAAGTACACCGAGCGCCTCGCTGAGGCCGGGATCGAGCCCTAAGTCGGCAGCATTGGGGACAGCTACGACAACGCTTTGGCCGAGACAATCAACGGCCTCTACAAGGCCGAGGTGATCCACCGCCGCGGAGCGTGGCGCAGCTTCGAAGCCGTCGAGTACGCCACGCTGGAATGGGTGCACTGGTTCAACCATCGCCGGCTGCTCGAACCCATCGGCAACATCCCGCCTGCCGAAGCCGAGGAGCAATACTATGCTGCCGCGAACAATCGATATGGCAGCGTGACTCACATCCAACGGCCTCCGGTAAACCCGGCGCGGTTCACTGGCTGGCGTCGGACCATCACCGAGGAGACCAAGGACGAGCCGCCGTCAGTCTTTGCGTACTATCACCTGCGACCGGCTTCATGCCGCAGAATGAGGATCGATTACTTAGGTAACCGGATCAAGCGCTTTGCGGATTTGAAACCCCCGCGAGATGGTCGAGGCTCGCCCGCTGGGATCGAGTTTCGGGACGCCCGCGGGAACGTGTGCTGACCGTAGGTTCCTCGCCTCACCAGCACCTGCCTCTTCAAATCACGGACGGCAGGCTGTCACGGAGCAAGCAATGCACGACGAAGTAGCAGCAAGCTTATCGGGTTGTAACTGGGAAGGACACTGCGAAGTTGCCGCCAGCTGCCAAGCCGCCTCGTGGGCGAAAGCGTATCGCGGTCACACCCCTCTGCGAAGTCGGATCGCCCGGCGTAGGCACGTAGGTCCACGTGCTTCCGCCATCGGAGGAAAATTCCACATCGTCGCTCGCGCTCGCGGGGCCGGTGTAGGTCAAGCTTGTGCTTTTTCCAATTGTGGCGGTTACCACATTCGATGCCTCGGCTGTTCCATCACCATCTAATGCGATCGGCTGTCGCCCGCTGATCGGGACAACCACAATCATGCCGTTATCGATCGGCACGATGTCGGGATTGATCATCGATACGCTAAGGCGCTGCTTGCTGCCGGGTATCGCCTTGGGTGAAGAAACTCCGTTGACCGGGTCCCACGTAGTTCTAATGCTGGTACTGACCACCATGTCTTTCGGCGTGACCATCAAGGTAACATCTACAACGGTCTCTGCTGATCCCTTGTCCTCGCCCACAAGGCAGAGACCGAGAAGGCCAATACCCTGACAAAAGTACCAGTTCCACCTGATCGTTATCCTGTCGGTGTAGGTTCCGACCGCCGGTGGCGTGCTTCTACTAGGCCTTACAAAGAACGGCAAGTCTGCTGAGCTTCCTCCAAGCAAGCCGAGGAGGTTGAGTAGATTGTTCTGCATATAGTCGATCGTGCCATTCTGGCCCGCAACGATCGTTCCTGCAGGATCAGCAGACAAGATATAGGGAATTGCTGATGTGGTGCCACTGGCCGGGTTCAGCTTTAGCCCGTTCCCGCTCCGATAGGTTGCTCTGATGTAGTTGCCGCTGAGCAGCATCAATACACCAGATGAACATGTAAGACCCGCCCTGCTTTGCAGGGCGGGCACCGCTCCGGCTTTAACCGCTGCCGGCGAGAACGAACCCAAACTGGTTGTGATGCTAGGGCTGACAGTGCCCCCAAGGCCGGGCTGGCGCACAATGCGCCAAAGCCGATGATTGGCGCTGGGAACCGCCATCTGCCCCTGCCGCCACGCAAGCTGCTATCGAACGTTGCCCGCACCAATCAGGGCCTGCTTATCGGGCGTTCGCCCGCGCCAGTGTTTGGCGGCGATTGCTCGATCCGGATTGGTTTGCCGTACACGGTGATGGTGCGTGTCTCGCCGGGCAAGCGGTACATCAATGTTGCGGACGAAGCCTGAGGAGGGCAGCACAACGCTGGTAGTGACTGCGTGGCAGCCCTGCCGGTTTCCGGTTTCTGACAATCACGCTCAAAGCTGCAATCTGCCACACGTCTGCCTCTTCAACTACGCCCGTAGACCTGCGGTATCACCAGAACGTCAAAAAAACGTGCACATAGCCAGCTGTTTTCGGCAACGAACGGTGATCGGGAACGCCGGCAGCTTGACGTCCCCCATGTTTTTTAGCCCATTCTGAGCGAGAGTTTTCGGCCCTTTGAAGCCTGCGGGCAAGGAGCCGGGACATGAAGAAGGCAAGGTACACGGAAGAGCAGATCGTCTTTGCGTGAAGAAGGCGGAGACGGGTACGCCGGTGGCCGAAGTCATCTGTCGCATGGGCGTTTCGGAGCAGACCTTCTACCGCTGGAAGAAGGTGCCCGTCGGGCTCGGTGTTGGTGAGCTGCGGCGTGCAGCTCGAGGAGGAGAACCGTAAGCTGAAACAGCTGGTCGCGGATCTGAGTCTCGACGAGCATATTTTGCAGGACGTTTTGGCAAAAAATGTATGGTCCGCCCCCGTCTGGCAAGCGCTGATCGTTCCGGCTGCACAGTCTGCGTAAATGTATCCGGCCTCTTTGCGGGACATCTCGATCCCGGGCCATGATGGGATCCGCGCACGGTCGTCCTTTCAAGCTGGTCCAGCCGATGACGGCTGCATTTTTGCTCAGGCTATGACCGTGTCACCATCGACTGCTTGCCATCACTCCTTGTGCTTGCAGACTTGCTTGTCGGTGCTCGTTGTCGGTCAGGCGGCGATCGGCACGGGCGGCCGGTACGTCTCCCCTCGGGCAAGCACCGCCCAACTGATGCGTACGATCTTGTTGGCGAGCGCCACAACGCGACGTTGCGGTGCACGCGCGTCTCGAGCTGATCCAGCCGCGGCCCCAGCCCCTGTTCGCGCTTCATGTGCAGGCATGCGGATCGAGCGCCGTGGATGAACAGTCGCCTCAGGTTGCTGTTGCCGCGCTTCGACATGCCCAGCAGCGTCGGCTTGCCGCCGGTCGAATGCTGCCGCGGTACGAGGCCGAGCCAGGCGGCAAGATCGCGTCCGCGCTTGAACCCGGTCCCGTCGGCGACCGCTGCGACGAGCGCAGTCGCAACCAGCGACCCGACGCCGGGGATAGCCAGCAGACGCCGACAGGCCGGGTCGGCAGCGGCGATAGCTTCGATCTCCTTCGTGATCGTCGCTACATCCTGCTCGAGTTGCTGCCATTCCGCCCACAGTTGTTGCAGGATCGCCTTCATGCGCGGCGACAACGGCGAGCGGTCGTCGGCGAACAACAGCGGCACTTCGCGCGCAAGGTGAACGCGCCCGACCCGGAACACGATACCGCGCTCGAGCAGGAACGCGCGGAGCTGGTTAAGGACGGCGGTGCGTCGCCCAACGAGCCGCTCGCGCACGCGGTGCAACGCCTGCAGGTCGAGTTGCTCAACCGACTTGACCGGCACGAGACGCATCGTCGGTCGCTGCACGGCTTCCGCGATCGCCTCAGCGTCGAGGTAATCGTTCTTGTTCGACTTCACGAACGACTTGACGAACTGCGGCGGCATCAGGCGCGCATCGTGGCCGAGCGCGATTAGCGCACGTCCCAAGTGATGCACGCCGCAGCAGGACTCCATGCCGACGAGCGTCGGCTCCTGCGCCTCCATGAAGCGCATCAGCTGCGCGCGGCTGAACTTCTTCTTCCAAAGGATCGCACCCTTGGGGTCGAGCCCGACGAGGTGGAAGCTGCTCTTGCCGATATCGATGCCAATTACCGCTACCCCTGTCATGACGGTCCTCCTCAGTGAAGGCAGCCAGGATGCTCCTGGCCGCGTCGCTCCGTAAGGGGGCGGACCATCCCACAAGCTCTGACGCCTGCACGACGGCGCGAGATCGTCGCGCACGTCCAGGCGTTCCACGGTGTCAGCGAGCGGCGCAGCTGCTCGGCGCTGGGCGTCGAGCGGTCGTCGGTGCGCTACATTGCGCACCGGCCGGACCAGACGTCGCTGGTGATGCGCTTCCGCGACTTGGCGGCGACGCGAACCAGATACGGCTATGTGAGGATCTACATCCTGCTGCGCAGAAAGGGATGGTTCGTGAACCACAAGCGGGTTTACCGGCTGTACCGGGAAGATAGGCTGAGCCTTCGGCTCAAGAAGCTTCGCCGCAACGTCAGCGCTGCTAACCGCGAACGGCAGCCTGCGGCGGTCGCCGCCAACGAGATGTGGTCGATGGACTTCCTCTTGGACGCATTGTTCGACGGACGGCGGTTGCCGGCGTTGACCGTAGCCGACGCGTTCACCCGCGAGGTGTTGGCGATCGACGTCGACTAGGGCATCAAGGGTGAGCAGGTCGCCGCGACGATGATGCGCATCGCTTCGGTGCGCGGTGCGCCGAAGACCATACGGGTGGACAATGGGCCGGAGTTCATCTTGAAGGCGCTCGACCGCTGGGCGTACGAGAACGGCGTAACGCTCGAGTTCTCAAGGCCAGGCAAGCCGACCGACACGGATGTTGTAGAAAAGCCCTTTCATGCAGGTGCTGGCATTTTCTTCGCCGAACGGGGTTCGGCACGAGGCTTGGCTCGCCATCGCGAGGTGAAACCATCGTATGCCTTTTCGGCCTCCTCAACACGCACCCTCTCTGCGGCTCGCTTCTCCGGGATGTTGTAATCGTAGGCTGCACCGCGCTTGGCGTGCTCGGTCGCCAAGCCTGCCTTAAGCTCGATACTGCGAAATTTGCGGGCCAGCAGAGCCGGCCGCACCCAGATGTAATCCTCGCCTTTCGTCAGCATGTGCCAGATGATCATGGCAAGCTTTCGTGCGGTCGCCACCGCGGCGATGGGCTTGCCCCGCTTGGCCGTTATCCGCTGGAAGAAGGCACGCAAAGGACCTGGCGAGCGAGCTGCTGCCCATGCCGCTTCGACGAGCATTCCGCGGGCTTGGCCTCGGCCCTGCTTTGTTATCCTCCCATGATAGGCGGGTCCCTCGCCGGACTGACGGGTGCTCGGGTTGAGGCCGAGATAGCCGACCAGCTTTGTCGGATCGCTAAAGCGCCGTACGTCGCCGATGGCAGCCGCAACGCCTGCTGCAACAGCCATGTCGACACCGGGCAGGGTCATTAGCCGCCGAATGACCGGATCGGACATGGTGGCCCTCGCTATGTCGGCTTCCACGTCCTTGAGCGATCCCTCAATGAGATCGATCTGGGCCAGATGGCGGTGGACGGCAGCGCGCTCATCGTCGGGCAGCCGCTGAGCGGCAATCCACTTTCGTCCGCTGATGCCGGTCAGATTCCCGTGCGGACACGGTGGGATGAGATGCGCGTGCAAGATCGACTGGATGAGGTTCTTCAGGCGCACCCGCTGGCGTACGAGTTGGGTGCGGCGCGCCACCTGTCGCCGGAGGGCAAGAGTCGCCTCGTCAGGAACCCATACTTCCGGAAGAAAGCCAGTCGCGTAGAGCTTGGCCAGCACTGCCGCGTCGATCGCATCGGTCTTGATCTTAGCATGCGATCAGCCTCACCTGCTTTGGATTGGCGATGATGACGCGATCGACATGAGGCGCGAGCACCTCGACAACAGCTGCCGCGTTGCCGGTCGCCTCAACGACGACGTGGTCATCTTGCGTAAGCTCCTTCTTGGCGAACTCCTCCAAGCTCTCGCGCAGCATCGGGATACGGCCGAGCTTCACCAAATTGCCGTCGAGCAGCGCCACGGCCTCGGCCGCTACCCGGTGGATGTCCATGCCGACAATCCGCATAACCTCCTCCTTGGTCCAACAAGGTTGAGGGAGCTGGCGGGCAACACGACAATTACGGATCCGCGCTCGCAGCGCATCCGGGCTAGTCGCAGGGGCGGCCAGATAACGACCTCGAGCTCGCAGCTCATGTCAGTACGACGGCCTGCCCGCACTCTCCGTGCTCCCGGTGCCCCATGGCCCGGATCAGCAGAAGCTAGCGGCTCCAACCAACATCGGGAACGGGGTACCGCCAAGCATCATGCCGGATAACGCCTTCGTCGAGAGCTTCAATGGCCGCCTGCGTGACGAGTGCCTCAACAGCCACTGGTTCCTGTCGCTGGCGGACGCGCGGGCCAAGATCGAGGCATGGCGACGGGACTATAACGAGAGCCGCCCTCACACGGCTCTTGGCTGGCTGACGCCGGCCGAATATGCTTGCATCATGCCCGGAGGAGAAACCGGGGGACCGTCACTTGTTGGCACTCATAACTTCTCACGGGGCTATTGGGTGCCAGAACCCGGAGGCGCTGAGGGACGACATCCTGAAGCTCTGACTTCTCCTGTCCCGATGAGCTGGTCGTAATAGGGCAGCCGGTCGCCTCAACAGGGTTGGAGGACGCCCGGGACCAGGCGTCCTCCGCCAGGCCAAACAACATGACCTGTCGACGGTCGCTCCTGGTCGCGTTGCGATCGCACCGCCTGCCGTTGCGCTGGCCCCGCTCGCTCACGGATCGCCGCCAGGCAGCAGCAGCGCTCCGCCTGATAGACTGACGCCTGCCCCGATGATGGTGTTGCAAGTCTTGTCGCATCCGACCGGTCCTGGCTTACGCGGCAGTGTTGCCAATGTCCGGACGCAAACTGCGGCACCTTGGTAAGGCGTCGGTCACCGGTGCGGGGGCAAAGAAGCGCGCCTGGCTATCTCATGCTCGGATAGATCGCGTGCACCGGCACTTGCGCCACCAATGGACTGCTGTGGTATAAGATGATTTATATTTATACGGCGTATAGAAGGCGACGATCTTCACGCCTCTCCGCCGATGGGGTCACCTGATGACGCGTGCACAGAAGAGAGAAACTTACCATCACGGATCGTTGCGGGAGACCCTGATCAACGCGGCGGACGCCATCATCCGCGAGCGGGGGCTGGAGGGTTTCTCTCTACGCGAGGCGACGCGGCGTGCCGGCGTTTCCCCGGGGGCGCCGAAACATCATTTTGGCAGCACGGCGGGCCTTCTGACGGAGGTCGCGATCAAGGCGTATGACGAGCAGGCGACCTACATGGATGCGGTCGCCCTTACCGGAGAGGTCGCGAGAGACCTGCGCGCGCACGTGTCGGCATTTGTGCGCTTCGCCTTCGATCATCCGGGACGGTTCCGGCTGATGTTCCGGACCAGGACGCTGCAAAAGGATGAGCGCCTCGATGCTGCCGCGGCACGATCGCTTGAGCGCACGGCCCGACTCATGGCCGCTTACAGCGGCGTCGAGTTGACGGACGACACGACAACCGTGGTCAGCCCCCAGGTAACAGCCTCCATCGCCACCGCCTACGGGCTGGCATTGATGGCGCTGGAGGAGTTGCCCCAGCCCGATGGATTTCCACTGGAGCAGGCCATGCTGCTCGGCACGACCATCACTTCGATCGTCGAGGCACAATGGCCGGATCGGTGACGGAGTCGGACGCGCATTGCCGCCCGCCCCCGTCAACGTCCGCCCGCGCCTCGGGTCAGTAGTCCCAGCGTTCCGCCTGATCATAATAGCCGCGGGGCGGAGGCGGCGCATCGTTGTAGTAACCATCGCCGTATGTCACGCGCGGCGGGGCATCATAGGCATAGCCGCGCGGGCCGTCGTGGCGGTCGCGCGCGCTCGAGGCGATCGCGGCGCCAATACCCAAGCCGAACAGACCGCCGAGAACCGCACCCGCCGCCGCGTTGTCCCGGTTCCGATTGCCGCGTCCCCGGTCCCAGCCACGGTTGCCATGGCCCCGGTCCCAGCCACGATTGCCGCGTCCCAGGTCCCAGCCACGATTGCCGCGCCCCCGGTTCCAGCCACGATTGCCGTTCCACGACCGATCGCCACCCCGGTTCCATCCGTGCTCGCGCTGCGCCTGTGCCTGCGCGGGCATTACGGTCGCAACCGTCATGCTCCCAAGCGCCATCGCAATACCCAGTTTTCCGAAAATGGTCATGATGAATTCCTCTACACGCCCGAGCCGATCGATCGGCTCAAGACCTCTATATCGGCTGCTATCTGAACACCGTATATATGGGATGGTTCCGCGTAAATTCAATGGCTCAAGACCGCGCGAGCCCGCCATCTTTCCGAATGGGGATCGGCGGTCAACGCGTCAGGCAGCTCGGCTTGGCTGCCGCCTCGCTTGTACCCAGCGCGTAGAGCTCTCGCATGTAGGCGGTGTCGAACAGCGGTGCATCGTCCCGCAGCGTGTCCCGCTCGATGGAGCACAGCCGGAACGCGGACGCATGGTCGCGCGTGAAGCGGCGCACCTCTTCGACGCCGCCGCGATCAAGGTACCTCAGCGCCGTCGCCAGGCCGCGCGACAGGATGCCAAACGTCTCGGGCTTCACGACCTTGAACGCCGGGGAGTAACGGCCGTTGTAGAACAGATAGATCGCACCGCGTCCCGTCTCGTCACGCGGAGCTTGTGCGAGCAAACGGCTCGGCAGGACGAAGAAACCGGCCACCGCCCCTCCGTCGACATGCATCTCGGCGAAGTGCCGGCCGTTCGCACCGGCGTCGATCAGAACCGGCGGAAACACGCCCGGTATGCTGGCGGACGCCAGCAACACCCGCTGGAACAGCGCGACGCGATCGGGCGAGGTGCCCGCTGCGATCGCGCCCATGTCCCAGATCACGCCGCGCTGGGCATCCAGGTTGGTCGTCATCACCAGCAGCCTGCGCCCCTTGCGGTGTTCCGCGGCGACCCGCTCGACCAGCGCGGCGTCGGCATGGCGTGCGATCAGCTTCGCGAGAGGGCGGCTGTCGAGCAGGCTGGATCCGCCGAACAGGCCCCGCAGCACGCGCTGGCGATACACGTCGCGCGCGCCGATGCCGGTGTAGATGGCGGTCAGCGCCGCGTCTTCCTGCGAACCCAGGAAGGCGAACGGGGCGATCAGCGCGCCCGTGCTCACGCCCGTCACCATGTCGAAGCTCGGCCGGTCGCCGCGCCGGCTCCATCCGTCGAGCAGTCCGGCGCTGAACGCGCCCTTGTCCGCCCCCCCGGACAGCGCCAGCAGTGTACGCGGCATCGCCAGCCCGGCCTTCCGGCGCTGGTCGAGCAGCGACGCACTCCAGCGGTCATAGGCCGCATCGTCGCCCTCCGACCAGAAGCGGACCTGCTGCGGCCCGCCCAGCGGGGCAGCGGACGACAGATCGGCCGCCGTGTAGGGCGTGCGCGCCGGTATCGCCGCACATCCGGAAACCGCCAGCGCGACCGCCGGGATCATATGCAGCCGGAGACTTCTCACCCGGTTCTTAGCGTTCGACCGGCCGGTCGGCGACGATCGATCCTGCCAGCACCTCGTCGAGTCGCCGGGCAGCCTCGGCGAACGCCATGCGCGCATGGTCGTAGGCGACGTAGGATCCCTTGACGTTCCAGGGCTTGCCGTTGCGATAGGCGGCGAGTTGCGCCAGCACGGCCCCGGTGCGGGCATCCTCCACCTGTATCTCCTCGCTCGCGCCGCCCTGCAGCGGCGCGAACAGGCTGACGGTGCCGAAGGTCAGGCTCGACGCGACCTGGGCGGGTGCGTTGATGTACCAGCGGGTGCGGCGCACATTGGTGATGGCGGCGCGGACCCGCAACGTCGACGCGTCGGCCTCCCGTGCCTCGACGATCCGGTAGCGGCCCGCGAGGCGCTCCGTCAGCGCATCGCGAAACTGCCGCTTCAGCCGCTCCTGGACGGCGGCATCCCTAGGCGGCGCATGCCATTCGACCGGCGCCACGACGACGCGCCGATACGTCGCACCATCATAGGTCGGCGCGACCCAGAAGGCCGCGTTCTTGTGCTTGCCCGCGCGTTGCAGTGGCTGCTGTTCGCCGATGAAGCCCGACCGCGTCAGCTTCTGCCCACCGGTGGAACATCCCGCAAGTGCACAGGCGACAAGAGCGATGGCCGCCAGATTTCTATTCATGATCTCGGATCTCGATGAAGGTATAGCGTCATCCGATGAGGAGCGGCCGGCCTTCGGCCTTGGCGTCCGCCCAGGCGCGCCGCAGCTTGCCGGACTTGCGGATCGGCTCACTGATCCTCTCCACCACCGCTTGCACCGGTTCCACGGACGTGCTGACGGTGCTGCTCTGCACGCCGTCAAGCGTCGCCTTCAACGCGACGCGTGCGCGGGACACGCGACTTTTCATCGTGCCGAGCGAAATGCCGGACCGTTCCGCGGCTTGTTCGTAGGACAGGCCCTCGACCGCGACGAGTCGCAGCGCTTCCCGCTGTGGAATGGGAAGCGCGTCGATCAGGTCAGCCACTTCGCTCAACTCCGCGATGGCGGTCTGGCTGGCCGGTTGCGCCAGCCGGTGTTCGGCGTCGATCTCGTCATAGTCTGCAACGAACCGACCTCGACGGCACTGACTGAGGAAAGTGTTGCGGAGGATCGTGAAGGTCCACGCCCGCAGGCTGGTGCCCGGCTGAAACCGCATGCGCGCCGCCCAGGCCCGCAGCATCGTCTCCTGCACCAAATCGTCGGCCAACTCGTCCTCGCGGCTCAGCGACCGGGCATAGGACTGCAGGCGCGGGCGCAGGCCGGCCAGGTCGTGGCCGAAGGCACGATCCGCGGCCCCGGCATCGGGGGGGCCAAGCCGGTCGATCACTGCCTGCAACTCGCGCGGCAGAGACCAGACGACCTCGAAGCTCGCGCGCAAGCTGTCGGTCATCGTGCCCAGGATGGGCGCTTCATACCCCATCAGCCGTGCTCCGGCCGCACGGCATCGGCGCGTCCGGGACCGACCAGCCTGGCGAGGCGCGGGCGCAACCGGTTCTCGAAATCGTCGATCACCTCGTAGACCACGGGCACCAGCACTAGCGACAGCGCGGTGGACGAGACCAGGCCGCCGATCACGGCCAGCGCCATCGGCACGCGGAACTCGGACCCCTCGCCAAGACCCATCGCCGTCGGCACCATGCCCGCCGCCATCGCCACCGTGGTCATCACGATCGGACGGGCGCGTTCGCGGCATGCCTCGATCAGTGCGTCGTGCTGCGACACGCCGCTGCGCTCCGACTCGATGGCATGTTCGACCAGCAGGATCGAATTCTTGGCGGCCAGCCCCATCAGCATGAGCAGGCCGATCAGGGCC
>NZ_JAJFET010000011.1 GCF_020707215.1 Sphingomonas sp. PL-96 | reverse complement strand
TCTTCAGCGGCGCACGCCTGCGCTTGCAGGCATAGATCACGAAGGCGACCGCAGTGATCAGATCTTCCGGGCGCACGCCCGATCCGGAAACGGCGATCAGATCGATCTTGGGGGCAAGAACATATGCCAGGAAGAGAAGAAACAGGATGTTCACAATACGCGTCCTGGCCGTGTGCGGACCGGGTATCCGCAGACCGTCCTTTCCGCAAGGGGCGTGCCCCGCACCCGCAAGGCCTATCCGGCAGGCTGCGGATCGGGGAGGCGCGCCAGCATCTCGACGAAAAGGGCGTGGCCTTCCACAGCGGCGCTGGCGTGCAATGCCGCAGCATGTCGGCTGCACGCTTGGCGTGACGATGCCCAGTTCGCGGCAGCTTCCTCAAGAATAGTAAGGATCCGGGTTGTATCGGTGCCCTCTTCCCCAGTCAGAAGCGCATCGGCACGGCGGAGCCGTTCGGGAATGCAGCCCCGGTCGGTGCCCATGAACTCCACGCCGGCGGCATAGCTTTCCAGCATCACCAGAGGCTCGGCCTCGTCGACCAGGCGGGTGGGAAGCAGGAACAGGTCGATGTCGGCGTAGAAGCGCTGCTTGTCCTCCCCCGATATCGACCCGCGATATTCAACCCTCCCTGGGAAATCGGCAACGGCGGCGGCAATCTCGGCGCGCAGAACCTCCTCCGCGATCGGGCCGGCCAACACCAGTCGAAGCTCCGGGCAGCTGGCCGCCGCTTGACGGAACAGCCGGATCACCGTGTCCACGCCCTTGTGCAGGGTAAGAACGCTCATATGCCCCAGCGTGAACGAACGCGGGGGACGCGGCGGCGCGGAGGCGACCGACGGGCAGAACAGCAGCGCGTTGGAAAGCGCATGGGCGCGGACCGCGCCCGAGGAGCCGAGGTACAGGGCGGCAAAGCGGTCGCGCATCACCGGGCTCAGCAGGATGTGGTGCTGCCTGCGCCCGCCCAAACGGACCACCAACCGCATCACCGGGAGTGGACCGAGCACGATCGAGCGAAAGGAATGGTGGTGCACGAAGTGGCGGATGCCGCGCAGCCGGAACGCGGCCACCACCGCGGCAAACAGCCAGGCCGCCATCTGCCCGGGCATGGAGGTATAGACGGTGTCGCTGCGGCGCATCCGGAACAGCGCCGCCAGCAGGATGCGGCCATAGCCGGCAAGCTTCGAGGCAATGCCTTCACCGGTCGCGAGCACGCGCAACTCCCCATGCTGGCGCAGGTGCGCAGCAAAGGCGGCATTGTAGACCGCTTGCCCATGCAGCGGCGGCGGAAACGGCCCGACCAGCCAGATGATCGGCTTGGCTTGCGTCAATCTTGGTCTCCTCACCCCTGCTTGCCGGCGCGTCTAGTGCAAGCGATCCGATCGTGCGAGACGGTTGCGGACCACAAGCATGGCGCCTTGTCGCCCATTCCCAACTGTTGCAAAGGCTCGGCAGGACGCGTGAACAGGTACAAGCTCGTGAAATTCGACGGTAGGGTGATCGGCGCGGCCTTGCTTGGTCTTGCGCTGCTTTTGGGCGGCGGAAGCCTGCGCTTTCCGATGACGCGGCTGATCGTCGAGCTCGCCAGTGCCGGCGTGCTGGTCTGGTATGCGCTGCGGGGCTGGCGTGCGCCGGTGGACCGCTGGTCGGCCGCGGCGATCGTCTTTCTGCTGCTGGTCCTGGCGCTGCCGCTGGTGCAGCTCGTGCCCCTGCCCCCGTCGATCTGGACGGCGCTGCCGGGCCGCGAAGACGCGGCCAGGATCCTTGAAGCCGCAGGGCTGGCACCTCGATGGATGCCGATCAGCCTGCAACCCGACGCGACGCGACTGGCGGCCGCCTATCTGATCCCGCCCATCACGATGTTCATCGTGACGCTCCACGCGACCCAGGCGCAACGCGTGCTCTATGGCTGGGTGATTGTCGCAATGGGGCTCGCCGGCGCCTTGCTTGGCTTGCTTCAGGCCGGCGGCAGCCAGAGCTTCTACCTCTATGACGTCGGCCGCTACACCGCGGCGACCGGCTTTTTCGCCAACAAGAACCATCATGCGGACCTGCTGCTGATCGCGATCCTGCTGGCCGGCGGCCTGGCGTCCACGGGACGGCGGCTCGGCCTGAAGTCCCCGCCCACGCTGGCGGTCGCCGGCGGCATCGCGGTCCTGGCGCTGGCGGTGCCTGCCGCCAATTCGCGGATGGGCCTGCTGATGCTGCCGATCGCGGTGCTCGCAGCGGCGTTGCTGCTGGCGCCGCGCAAATATCTGCGCCGACTGCGTCCCCGGGACGCCGCGATCGGTGCTGCGGTACTCGCTGGCCTGGCGGTTGTCGGCGCCAGCAGCGGCGTGGTGTCGCGCCTGCTAGACCGGTTCGGAGGCGATCCGGATGCCCGCTTCAAATTCTGGCCGGACGTGATCCAAGCCATCGGCCATTATCAGCCGGTCGGCTCCGGCCTGGGCAGCTTTATCAAGATCTTCCAGCGTCACGAGAGCATTACGACGCTGGATTTCACCTATGTATTCCATGCCCATAACGACGTCATGGAGATCGTGCTGGAGACGGGTTGGGCGGGCGTCGCCCTGATCCTGTTCGGCGTGCTGTTGTGGCTGGTCGCAAGCTGGCTGACCTTGCGTCCCGCGGCCTGGGGAGCGGTCACTTCCCTGCATCTGGCCTGTGTCCTGGGCATCGCGATGCTGGCCGCGCATTCGCTGGTCGACTATCCGTTGCGCACGCTTGGACTGGCCTGCGTCCTGGCGTTTCTGGCCGGCTGCCTGTCGCCGGCAACCACGGATGGGACTAGCCAAGCTAAGGGATAGAGACTATCCGAAAGCCAGCTTTGCGACCCGCTTTGTAGCGTTAATGTAGGATATCCTTAGGAATATGGGGAAGATCGTTGCCCCTTTCGCCTGCTTGATACTGGTTGCAACGGGCGGATGTGCTGGCCCGAAGCTGAACCTTCCAAGCGGCGCGGAAGCGTATGACCGCATACCGGTGGCTTCTGCTAATACCTCCCCACGGGAATACACGATTGGTCCGCTCGACCGATTGGGCATTACTGTTTTCGGCGAGCGGGACCTGTCGACCGATCAGGCGCAAGTCGATGCCGCAGGCAATCTGGCGCTTCCGCTGATCGGACCGATGGTTGCGGCCGGAAAGACGTCGCCGGTGCTGGCTGCCGAGATCCGGCAGCGTCTGTCCAGATATATTGTGAACCCGCAGGTTTCGATCCTGGTCCTGGCCTCGGTCTCCCAGCGGGTGATCGTGCAGGGAGAGGTGAACCAGGCGGGCGTCTACCCGATCCAGGGTCGCACGTCGCTGCTCGAGATGCTGGCCATGGCCCGGGGAACGTCCAACGTTTCCGACGAGCGTCGCGTGGCGGTGTTCCGCACAGTTGGCGATCAGCGTATGGGCGCGATGTTCGACGTCGCCGCAATCAACCGTGGCGAGATGCCGGATCCCGAGTTGCTGAACGGCGACGTGGTGGTTGTAGGACATTCCGCACGGCGTGGCGCCTGGCGTGACTTCCTGACGACCGCGCCTGCGCTGGGCCTGTTTGTTGCTCTCAGCAACTCGTTCTGATTCCCGCTGCGCGGATCAGAACCTGTTCGCTTCGCTGGATAACCAGAAATGAACGATAGTTCCTCAGCTGTTCTTCCGGCTCGCCATTCGGCGGGGGGGGAATCCCTTGCCGATCGTTGGGGCTCGGAGCCGGCATCCGGCGGGCTTCACATCGACGTGCGTGCCACCTGGGCGGCCCTGTACCGCAACCGCAAGCTGATCGCGGCGGCGGTCGCGATTGCGGTGATCATCGGCATTGCGATCATCTATCTGAGCACGCCGATCTTCCGGGCAGAGACCAAGATCCAGGTCGACCAGCAAAGCACCAAGGTGCTGCAGGGCGACGACGTTGCTCCCAGCGACGCGTCGCAAGACACGGATCGCTTCCTTCAGACCCAGCTCGACATCATCCAAAGCCGCTCGCTGGCGGATCGCGTGGCGCGCGACCTGGGCCTGTACAACAGCCCCGACTTCATCGCGCGCATGGGCGGCACTCCGGTCGAGGCTCCCAATGGCCCCGCCGGCCAGGCTATGCGGCAGGATCAGGTCATCGGCGCGCTGCAGGGGAACCTCAAGGCAGCCCTGCCGGTCGATTCACGCGTGGTGACGCTGTCGTTCACCTCGCCGGACGCTGAACTCGCGGCCCGGGTCGCCAACAGCTATGCTGACCGGTTCATCGTCAGCAATCTCGATCGCCGCTACAACGCGTCCTCCTACGCCCGCAAGTTCCTGTCCGAGCAGCTTGATGAAACTCGCCGCAAGGTGGAGCAGTCGGAGCGCAACCTGATCGCCTATGCCCGCTCCGCCCGCTTGATCGACACCGGCGGCGGCTCGGATGCCGGTGGCCAGGGGCTGTCCGGCACGCGTTCGCTGGTGACCTCGAATCTGGTGCAGCTCAACAATTCCTATTCCAATGCGATGGCGGCCCGCCTCGCGGCGGAGCAGAGCTGGGAGCAGGCGAACAAGGCGCCGCTCATGAACCTGCCCGAAGTACAGGCCGACCCTTCGATCCAGGGGCTGGTCCAGCAGCGCGCGCGCGCGCTCGCGCAATATGAGCAGGATCGCAAGCACTGGCAGCCCGACCATCCCACCATGGTCCAGGCCAGTGCCCAGATCGCCGGACTGGAGCGGCAGATCAACACGCTCGCGACACGCGTCAAGAACGCCATCCGCCAGCGCTACCTCGTCGCCAGCGCGCAGGAGCGTGCGGTCTCCGAAAGCCTCGAGAAGTTCAAGAACCAGACCCTATCTGAGCAGGACCGGGCGGTTCAGTACAACATCCTGCATCGCGAGGTGGACACCAACCGCGCGCTTTATGACGCGCTGCTGCAGCGCTTTAAGGAAGTCAGCGCTGCGGCCGGCCTCACATCCAGCAACGTGTCGATCGTCGATCGGGCGGAGACGCCGCACCGTCCGGTCTGGCCGCGGCCCCTGCTGATCCTCGCCGGCTGCATCCTGG
Organism: Sphingomonas sp. PL-96; assembly: GCF_020707215.1. GTDB lineage: Bacteria > Pseudomonadota > Alphaproteobacteria > Sphingomonadales > Sphingomonadaceae > Sphingomonas. The sequence continues at coordinate 70,779 of NZ_JAJFET010000011.1, read as the reverse complement.
CCGGCCTGGCCATTGCGCTTGGCGTGCTGTTCGTTCGCGAACATCTCGACGATGCGGTCCGCTCGCCGGAAGACATGACCACCAAGCTCGGTATCCCGGTGGTCGGCAGCACGCCGCTGATGCCCGCGGGCATGTCGCCCGCTGAGGAACTGGAAAAGCCGCGCTCGCCCCTGTCGGAAGCCTATTACGCGATCCGCACCGCACTCGAGCTGTCGAGTGCGTCCGGCCTGCCCAAGACCATGGTGTTCACCAGCAGCGCGGCATCGGAAGGCAAGTCCACCTCGTCGTTCGCCATCGCGCGCGATTTCGCCAAGGTGGGCCGCAAGGTGCTGTTGATCGACGCCGATCTGCGCAAGCCGACCCAGGACAAGCTGACCGGCGTGTCGAACAAGCTCGGCCTCGCTAACCTGCTTACCCAGCAGGCTAGCCGCGCCGAAGTGACGCAGCCGACCAGCTTCGCCGGCCTGGACGTGATCCCGACCGGTCCGCTGCCGATGAACCCGGCGGAACTGCTCGCAAGCGTCGGGCTGCACCGGCTGCTGAACGAAGTCAGCAGCGACTATGACCTGGTCGTGATCGATGCGCCGCCGGTGATGGGCCTTGCTGATGCGCCGACGCTTGCGGCCTTTGCCGAGGCGACGGTCGTGGTGGTCGAGGCCAATCGCGCCCATCGCGGCCAGGCCAAGACCTCGGTCCGCCGTCTGCGGGCTGCGCGCGCCAACATCCTGGGCGGCATCCTAACCAAGTACGACGTGCGGATGATGGGCTATGGCACCGGCGGCAACTACGGCTACGGCTACGGCTACGGCTATGGTTCTAAGGAAGCCGAGTAAGCCATCGTGACAGGCGAGGGCGGCAAGCGGGCTGGGTCGAGCAGGAAGCTGCTGCGGCCAGTGCTCTGGCTCCTTGGCTGGACGCTGATCGCCTTTCCCATTGCCCGGGTGCAGCTTGCCGAAACCGCCGTCGCCAACCGCGCGTCCGGCAAGGCGCTGCTGTTCGACGCAGGCCACGCCCGCGCTCTGGCGAGCGTGGCCACCGCCGTCCAGCTCAAGGGCGACCAGCAGCAGGCTATGGCCCTTGCGCGCGCCGCCCTGACGCGCGAGCCGCTGAACGTTACTGCCATGCGTACCCTAGGCCTGGCCCTGGAGCAGACCGGCGACCAGGCCGGCGCCAACCGGATCATGTCCCTCGCGGCGAACCAGGGGTGGCGCGACGTCGCGCTCCAGCTGTGGCTGATCAAGGCCTATGCGCTGAAGAACGACGTCCATAGCGCCCTGACCCGGGCAAATGCCCTGGCCCGCACCAATCACCTGCCCGAAATCACCTATCCGCTGTTCCTGGCTTCCATCACCGACGACCAGCTCCGACCTGCGCTGGCGCAGCAGATGGCGGACCGGCCGCTGTGGCGGGGTAATTTCTTCTATCGCCTGCTCCAGCTGCCGGCCGACCAGATGCCCTATGTGGCGAAGCTGATCGCCGAGCTTGCGAAGATCGGATCCCCGATCAACCCGCAGGAGCGCGCCATCTACCTGACCCGACTGGTTCAGGTGGGACAGGGCCAGACGGCCTATGCCTATTGGCTTCGCGAGCAGCGGAGCGCGGGGAACAACGCCTCTCCCCTGGCTTGGGACGGCGGGTTCGAGCATGTGCCGGCCGTAGGCGCGCTTGGCGCACCGTTCGAATGGCAGCTGACCCCGGAAAGCACCGGCGTGGCCGGCATCGTTCCCTCTCCCAAGCAAGGCAAGCAGCTGTCGGTTTCGCCCGGCAGCGACTATCGCGGCACGCTGGTGTCGCAGACCATGGCGCTGCGGCCTGGCCGCTATCGCCTGGCCGCACGGGTGGAAGGGGATGCTGCCGCAACCGGCCTGCGCTGGACGATCCGTTGCTTGCCTGCAAACGTCGAGCTTGCGCTAGATACCGGTCCGGGCGACGCCCAGTTCGGTCTTGCGACCTTTGCAGTTCCGGCCGGATGCACGGCGCAGACCCTGGCCATCGACATGACCACCGATGGAGACGACAGCGGCGGCAATGTCGCGGTCGATGATGTTACCCTTCAAAAGATCGGTTGATCCATGACGCAACCGCTGTCGGTTATCATCGTCAATTACCGTACGCCCGACCTGACCATCAAATGCGTCCGCTCTCTGCTGCACCACGGCATCGCCACGCCTGAGGACATCATCGTCGTCGAGAATGCGTCCGGCGATGACTCGATGGAGGTCCTGCGCCCCGCGCTGAACTGCACGCTGGTGCAGGCGACGGAGAACGGAGGCTATGGCGCCGGGGTGAACCTGGGCATGCAGCAGGCGCGGCACGACCTGGTGCTCTGCCTGAACCCCGACACCTATTTCACCGACAGCGACGTGCTGAACGTGGGCCGGATCTTTGACGCGGAGCCCTCGCTCGGACTGCTCGGCCTCGACCTGCGCTATCCAGGCGGCGAACGGCAATTTCCGGCGCGGCGCGACTACAGCCTGCTCGACGTCCTGCTGCGGCGGACCAGGCTGGGGCAGTTCGGTCTCGGGCAGCGCATCGTCGATCGCCACCTGATGAAGGACGCCTGGGATGGCGGGATCTTCTCCGCCGACTGGGTGATGGGGACCGGCTTTGTCGTGCGCCGGACCGCGTTCGAGGCGGTGGGTGGCATGGACACCGACTATTTCCTCTACATGGAGGACGTCGATCTGTGCCTGCGCCTGCGCAAGGCAGGCTGGCGGGTCGCGGCCGTGCCCGGCATCCAGCTGGTTCATGACCACCAGCGGGCCTCGGGCCAGAAGCTGTTGTCCCGGGCGGCGCGGCTGCACCTTCAGGCGCTGGGCGTGTTCATGCGCAAGCATCACGTCCCGATCCTGCCCCCTTCCCGATGAGCGAGGGGGCAACCCGCCGGGAAGCGCTCGCGGCCGGCCGCCTCGTCGCCCTGGGAGGCGCTGGCCTCCTCTCCGCAACGCCGGGCTCAGCTGCTGCCGCCGCCCCGCGCCACGCGGGCATCTTCTCCCTGGCATCGACCCGGTCCCCGATTGCCGTTCCCGCCGACGCGCCCATGGTCCAGACGGACGGGTTCGCCAGCCCTGGAGATGGCGGCGGCGGCCTGTACCGCCGTGCCGCCGCGGCCCCTGCGCACCACGGCAGCTTCCGCTCCGCCGACGGCGCCGTCTGGGAACTGGTCGCCGATGATCCCTCCATCCGCGCGTTCGGCGCGATCGGCGACGGGCAAGCCGACGATCGACCCGCCATCCAGGCTGCAATCGATTATGTGGCGGCCCGCGGCGGGGGGACGGTGTTCGTGCCCGTCGGCCGGTTCCGGATCGTCACCGTGCCCGCACCCGACGGGACCGGCCCGATCGGCCTGTGGATGCGATCGGGCGTGCGCCTCCAGGGGACCGACCGGCGGCGCTCGGTGCTGGCCCTTGCCGATGGCCAGCGCGGGCCGGGGACCTTTGGCCGCATCATCGCCAGCCCCAACCTGGTCGATGCCGAGCTCGCCGATTTCACGCTCGAGGCCAACCGCTCCGGCCAGGGTGCGGAGCGCGACGCCACCAACGGTGCCGCGATCATGCTGGGCACCGCCGGCGCGCATGTCGAGCGGCTGCGGATCGAGAACCTGATCGTGCGGAATGCCAACGGCCAGGGCATCCAGGTGGTGGGGCATCCTAAGGCGGTCAGCCGCGACATCGTTATTCGCGGCAACCGGGTAGAGCACTCCAGCTTCATTGGCATCCAGGTGAGCCACTTCACCGGGCTGGTGATCGACGACAACGACATTGCCGACTGCCGCGATAACGGCATTGACGTCTATGGCGACAATTTCGTCACCAACTCGAACACCGTCACCAGCACCCAGGCGAGCATCACCCGCAACCGCGTGCGGCGCTGCGCCACCGGCGTGTTCCTGGAAACCGTCGCGGATGTCGAGGTGACCGGCAACCGCTTCGACGAATGCCGCGTGACCGGGCTCCACATCAACCGCATCCATGGCGAGCCGTCGGGCATCACCATCACCGGCAACCGGACCCAGGCGACCCCGATCGGCGTCTCGATCACCGGCGACACCGGCGGCGTCGCCATTCTCAACAACCACTTCAGCCGCTTCACGACCGCCGGCATCCAGTTCGGCCTCGACGGGGCTGGCAATGTCAGCTTCGTGGTGGCGAGCGGCAATGTCTTCGACTGCCGCCACACGAGCTGCCCGGTGGTGCTGGGCTCTGTCCCTAAGGGCGTGCTGTCGTGGATCCGGATCCACGACAATTACGTCTATGGCCTGCCCAAGCCCGAGCAGCTGCTCGTCAACCGCTACGGCACGAACAACGACGTGCAGGTCGGCACCTTTATCGGCGTGCAGACGCGCTTTCCGGACGAGCAATAGATTGCAAGGTCCTGCCTGCTGATCCCCCGTCGTGAGGATCGTCCGCGAAGCTTGACGCCGTCTCGTGATGCAGTGCAACGCACCGGCATGCCGATCGTCAGTATTATCCTCCCGACCTATAATGGCGCACAATATCTGGAGGAGCAGATCCGCTCCATTCAGGATCAGAGCGTCACCGATTGGCAGATGCTGATCTGCGACGACGGCTCCACCGACGATACGGTTGCCGTCACCCGGGCGCTGGCCCAGGGCGATCCGCGCATCAGGATTTTCCCGAGCACAGGCAATCTGGGCCAGCAGCTCCGGCTGAAGCAACTGGCCGATGCGGCCGATGCCGATCTGATCGCCGTTGCCGATCAGGATGACGTTTGGGCCAGCGACAAGCTGGCCCTGCTGCTTGACGGGATGGGAGACGCCGACCTGTGTTTCGGCACCTCGTGGCTGATTGATGGGGATGGCCGGGAGTTCGGCCGCGACCTTGCCTCCAGCCTTCGGCCGCGTCTCATGCCGGGTGAGCGTTTGAGCCTGCTCGCAAGGCCACTCGTGTCCGCGCATGCGATGATCGCACGCAAGCAGCTGTTCGGCGCGGCGGTATTCTCGCGGGCAGCTCCGTTCGACTGGCTGATGTCGATCGAGGCCGCGTGGAGTGGCGGGTTCGTCCATGTCCCGGCAGCGCAGACGCGACATCGGTTGCATGGCGGCAACCAATCCAACGCATCGTTTGCACAGGAGCAGGAGCGCCCCCGGCTCATCAGCCGATCTGCCCTGCGGACGCTACCCTGGATGGTGGTTCGGATGCGGTACCATCTGCTGGGCAAGCTCGAACATCTGAGCTTTGCCGAGACCGTCCCCGCCGACCGGCGCGCACGCGCCAGAAAGGCCTGGGTGGAGTGCTACAATACCTGGTACGCCCCCTGGTCGATAGGACGTCGCCTCATCGGAGCGCTTCCGGGGAATCTGGAAGCGCTGCTTCGCCCCCTCGCCGGATCCGACGAGGACTGGCAGTATTTCAAGCTCCATCTCGATATACTCTGCCCGCCGCTGTACGCACCGTCACGACTGATGGCGCGTAAGCGCCGCCTGGAAGTCGAATGGCCGGCCCAGTAATTATTCGGTAGCGGTCTTGCCGATCGCCGACGTTCCGGACCGGCGCAGTGCCAAGGGCAGCATAACCAAGCTCTTGAGCTGTGCCCGGCTCGTGTGGAAGCAGGCCAGCACCACCAGATAGCTTGCCATCGCACCGATGGCGCTCGCTGCCAGCGGCCCGAAGCCGGTGATCTCGAAAAGCCGGCGTGCCTGCCACAGGAGCAACCCCGTGGCCGCCGATGCAACAATGTTGGGAAGGAGCAGCCGGGCCATGGTCCCTCGCCGGACCGGTCCCTGACGCACCACCACCGCGACCAGCATCGGGGTCTGGATCAGGCATACCGACAGAGCCGATACGGCGGCCACGTAGACAATGCCCCAAGGCAAGCCGCAGGCATAGGCAAGCACGTTGATGGCTGCCGCGGCGGTACCGAACACCATCTGCTCGCGCGAGCGTCCCTGGCTGATCAACAGCCACCCCGTGGCGGAGTTCACGGGCGTGAGGATGGCACCCAGGCAAAGCCAGGCAAAGATCGGAGCGGCAGGCAGCCAGCGCGGACCCAGCACAAAGGCGATGAGCGGATCGGCCAGAAGTCCCGCAAAGATCATCGCGGGCGCCACCACCAGCAGCATGGCCTGGGTCATCTGCAGAAAGGCCTGGCGATAGCGCTCGGGATCATCGACCAGGCGGGAAAGAGCCGGCACGGCCACGCGATTGAAGGGCGCCTGGATCTGCGACAGGGGCTGCACCGCGAGCTTCCAGGCGCGGTCGTAGAGACCCAGCACCACTCGCCCAAGCGCCGCCCCGATCATGATGTTGTCCACCGTCATGTTCAGATAGCCGGCGAGGTTCGAGATCGTGATGTTGCTGCCGAACCGGGCCAGCGACAGCGCGCCCCGGTCAAAGGACGGCGCACGTGGACGCCAGTCCGAAAACCCCCAGATGAGGGCGATCGACGTCAAGCTCGCACCCGTCTGGGCCAGCACCAGCGACCAATAGCCCCAGCCATACCAGGCAAGGACGGCCGACAGCACCACCGAAACCGTAAGGGAGCTCACCTCGATGATCGCGATCGCGCCGTAACGCATCTGTCGGTTGAGCAGCGCACTTTGCAACATGCCGAAACCGCCCAGGACGATGAGCGCCGCACATGCCAGGGTAACGGCGATCACGCGCGGCTCGCCATAGAGCCAGGCCAGCAACGGCGACGACAATCCCGCCACAATGCCAAGCCCGGCCGACAAGCCCATGCTGATCCAGAAAAACGCGTTCAATTCCGCGAGCCGCAGCCGCGGGCGCGAGACCACCGCTTGGGTGAGGCCGAGGTCGGCCAGCACCTGGACGAAGCCGATCACCGGCGTCACCATCGCGACCAGGCCGAAGTCTTCGGGCAGCAGCAGCCGGGCGAGCAGCAGCTGCGAGGCGAGCATCAGCACTACCTTTGGCACCTGCACCAGCGCGGTGATCGAAGCACCTCGTACCGAGCGCGCTTTCAGGCCATCGGACGACGACAGGTCCTGCCAATATTCCTCGAGATCCATCGCTCTTCCGATTGGGCTACCCGGACGTCAGGCGCGTGCGGGCACGCTTAGGCAGCACGCCTATGCCGGGCAACCAGCAATGCTTCAGCCCGCGCGGTTGGCCTTGGCGCGTCGGGCATCCCGTCGTTGCCGCTTGGCCGGATTGTCCAGATCGGCGTTGCTGGGCGCAAGCCGCAGCTTCAGCTTCAAGCGCCGGATGGCCCGGGCGGCGAAATTGACCTGCCCATTTCCTGAAATGTGGAAGGGATGGCGGGTAATGAGATGGACCCAGCGCGGGCGAAGCGCGCGACGGTACTTCTCCGTGATCGCGTGGCGCGAGCGTTGGTAGCCTGCGTCCAGCGTTCCCCCGCTGTTATGGCGAAGGAGGAAGTCGATCACGTAACAATTCCATCCCAGAATATCGGCAACGATGCACAGATCGGGGCCGTAGTGATGGAAACCGGTGAGATCGCTCGACACCGCCAGATTGGCGACACGCCGCGCGACGATGAAATTCTCGTCCAGGCTGACGACGCGGCTAGGAAAGGGCCCGCCCGCAATTTCGGGATCGCCATGAGGGTGGGAGATGCAGATGGCCGGCCATCCGTCGTCGGTGTGGCCGGCATTGCCGCACAGGCCCCATTTGGGATCCAGCGCATCAAGGGTCGCTAGTGCCTGATCGAGTTCCGCGCGCCCGCTGTCGCGCAGGACGATGTCCTGGTGACACAGGATGATGTAGTCGCCCCGCGCCGACTGGAGGAACTCGTTGGTCGCGACATAGGCATCGGCGACGTTCGCACTGCTGTTGTCGATGACCAGATATTCGCAGCAACTCTCGTCAAAGCCGCGCTGACGCAAGGATGCCGCACAGCCCTCATACTCGTCCCAGCGCGTCACCATGGTGCAGATCGAGAAACGCGGCGCCTCCGCACCCCCAAGTCGCCGGACAATCCGGCGCGGCCCAATAAGGGCAGGATCGGTGAGCATCGGCATCACATAACGCCTACGGCGAAGCGGAGGATCGGCAATCTATCGGCTCTCGTGACGGACCGCCTGGGTCCGGCGGCTCCGGGCGCTCTTAAGTAGAATGCTGGAGCTCGGCAACCTGCCACAAGCCACGCTGGCAGCACGGATCGGCCCTCTTGCAGTTCATCCTTGCCGCGCACGAGCGCTGCGAACACGGGATCGGCCATGCAACCTGTGCTTTTGCTTTGCGCGCCGGGGCAAATGCTCTAGCGCCAGCCTCGGTGGCGGCTTTGCTTCGGGAGTGCTCCCGAGCGCGTCCGTTGCGCGACGGCTTGGTCCGTGTCCAGTGCTCGGTTACTCATGATCAAGTCTCTAGCGGCTCCCCGAATTCGGATTTTCGTGACGACTATGGATCTGCCCCTGCCCGAGCCTTGCCCCAGGGGCGCTGGAACCGCGCGTCCCTCTCCTTGCGGAACGTTCCTGTCGCGGAGACAGGGCAAAGGAGCCATGGCTTGATCCCGATCTCGGTCGCGATGGCGACCTATAATGGTGCGCGCTTCCTTCGCGAGCAGCTCGACAGCATCGCCGCCCAGACGGTGCTGCCGGCCGAGCTCGTCGTAACCGACGATGGGTCAACCGACGACACGATCGCCGTCGTGCGCGCGTTCGCCCGGACGGCCCCCTTCCCCGTCCATGTTCATGAAAACCCGGTTCGCCTGGGGTTCCGTGCCAACTTCATGCACGCCCTTGAGCTGTGCACGTCGGAGCTGATCGCGCTTTGCGACCAAGACGACATCTGGGAAGCGCACAAGCTAGAACGGGTATCGGCGCCGTTCACGGACCCGGAGGTGCTGCTGTGCTATCATGAAGCATGGCTGATCGACAGCGCCGGCGAACGCCTAGGGCTGGCCCATATCTATCCCCTGCTCGACAGGAACCTACCCTCCTCCACCAACCCCATGCTGAATCCCTATGGGTTTGCCATGATGGTCCGCCGGCGGTTGCTGGACTTTTCCGAGTTCTGGGAATTGTCGGTCGACAATCTGCAGCTGCAACACAAGATGGCACACGACCAGTGGCTCTTCTTTCTCGCATCGGCGTTCGGGACAGTGGCCTATATCGACGAGCCGCTTGCCGGCTATCGGCAGCATGGCAACAACACCTATGGCTTTGCCGGCCCTGCCCGGAACTGGCGCGGGAAGGTGGCAAACTGGGTCAACATCCGGGCAAAGGACTTCGCCAGTCTCACCGTCGCGGCCAAAGCCCGGGCATCCATTCTGGCGCGCGCCTCCGACCGGCTCGACGAGACATGGCGGCAAAGGGCACGCGTGGCGATTGCCCGGTACGAGACGTTCGCCACCCATGCGCAGCTACGGGCTGCGATCTACGACAGCCCAAGCATGATCGGTCGGTTGAACGCGTGGCGCGCGCTGCATCGCGACGGCGCCTATGCGAATGACACACGGTGGACGTTCGGGCGCAAGGCAGCGCTTGTGGATCTGGGCTGCCTGATCGCTCCTAAAGGCCTGCTTGGCGCCGTTTCCGCGAGCGGAAGCGGAAAGACCACCGAAGCCCCGGTGGCAACGAAATCCTGAATTCCTCTCAGCGGCGAGATGCAATGCGAGTACTGCTTTACAACTTCGTGCAACCCGAAGAGCCCGGAGCCGGCGGCGTTGGCGTCTATCTGAACAACCTAGCCAAGGCGCTGGTCAAGGATCACGACGTGATCCTCCTGAGCTCGGGCGATCGCTACTCGCCCCGGCAGCGCGAGCCGCGCGTCGAGTTCAGCGAGGACGCGTACCACCGCGCGGTCGTGATCAACTCGCCCGTGCTAGCACCGGCAGCCTATAGTTTCGGCGATCCCGACATCTATCTGACGAGCAAGGATCTCGATTTCATCCCCGCCCTGCTGGCGGAGAAATACGGGAAGATCGACGTCTTTCATTTCCAGAACATCGAAGGGCTGACCAAGTCCTTCTTTGTCACTTTGCGGCAGGTGTTTCCGGACGCGCAGATTGTGTACTCGGTGCACAACTATCATCCTGTCTGCCCTAGGGTCAGCCTGTGGTACCAGGACCGCGTGGTCTGCACGGACTATCGCGACGGTGTCGGCTGCACCATGTGCCTCGCGCCGATCTTCGACCCCAATTATATCCGCGCGCGGCGCAGGCTAATGGCGCTCGAGGAATCCTATCCGCGGGCGATGGCCATCGTCTCCCCCCTGGTGTCGCTGGCGAAGCGGGGCCGCCGCCTTCTCCTGAAGGTGCGGCAAAAGGCGGACGTGATCGAAGCGCCCACCAGCGCTGCCCTGAGCAGCAGCCAGAGCGGCGCGTCCTCCGCCTCCTATGCCGATTTCCGGAAAAGCAACATTGCCTTGTTCGAGGACGTGTTCGACCGGGTTCTGGCGGTTTCGAAACGAACGGGGCAGGTCATCATCGACCGCGGCGTTCCGGCGCACAAGGTATCGGTGTCCTATATCGGCACGGCGCACAAAAGCACCTATCTCACCAGCACCAAGATCCGCGACATCGGTTCGGGTCTACATCTCGGCTATATCGGCTACATGGGGACCGACAAGGGCTTCAACTTCCTGCTCGAATGCCTGGAAAAGATCCCGGCAGACGTCGCTGCCGAAGTGACCGTGACAATTGCGGCCAAGAACACGTTTCCGGAGCGACGGGCACGGATGGAAAACCTTGCACCTCGGTTCAAGGCGCTGCGCTATTTCGACGGCTACACCCATTCCAACCTGGATATGGTTCTGAGCGGCGTGAACCTGGGCCTTATCCCTGTGCTGTGGGAAGACAATCTTCCGCAAACGGCCATCGAGCTGGTGTCGCGCGGCATTCCCATCCTGACGTCTGATCGCGGCGGCGCCCAGGAGATCGCGCACAACCCGAAGTTTATCTTCAAGTCAGGCGAGCACGACGCCTTTGTCGACCAGGTCTGCCGGATCAGCCGGCGGGAGCTCGAACTCAACGAGTTCTGGGACCGCGACATGAATGTCTTCTCCATGGACGAGCATGTCGAGGATCTGATGCGTCACTATCGCAAGGATGATCGCTGGACGGCCGATCCGTACCAGGCCGGCGGCGAGATGGACGCGGTCGCGGGGGTGGGCGGCCTAGCCGGATGAGCTTGCAGGGGCGGCAAGGATGGCTACATGTCGACACTCCGACATGTAGCCATCCCTCCTGACCCTTCGCCGTACTGCCCATAACTGCACGACACCGCGCCCCCCTTGCGGCTGCGTTCCTGCCGCCGCAAACAGGCTCCCCACAGGAGACACGCATGCCCGAGATCGCGACGACGCCGTTCCCAGACCAGAAGCCGGGCACCTCAGGCCTGCGCAAGAAGGTCACGGTGTTCCAGCAGCCGCACTATGCCGAGAACTTCATCCAATCGGTGTTCGACGCGATCGATGCGCCGGCAGGCGCCACGCTGGTGGTCGGCGGTGACGGGCGCTTCCACAACGGGGTCATGATCCAGACCGCGATCCGCATGGCGGCTGCCAACAGCTTTGCGCGGGTGGTAGTGGGCCAGGGCGGCATCCTGTCGACGCCGGCCGCCTCCAACCTGATCCGCAAGCGCGAAGCCTTCGGCGGGCTGATCCTGTCGGCCAGCCACAATCCCGGCGGCCCCGACGGCGACTTCGGCATCAAGTATAATGTCGGAAACGGCGGCCCGGCGCCCGAGAAGATCACCGACGCGATCTTTGCGCGCACGACGGTGATCGACCGCTATCGCATCGTCGAGGCGGCGGACGTCGACCTCACGGCACTGGGCGAGCAGCGCGTCGGCGAGCTTGTCGTCGAGGTGGTCGATCCGGTCGCCGACTATGCCGCGTTAATGGAGCAATTGTTCGACTTCGCCGCGATCCGCGCGATGATCGCCGGCGGCTTCCGGTTGAGCTTCGATGCGATGCACGCGGTCACCGGCCCCTATGCGCACGAGATCCTGGAGAACCGCCTGGGTGCGTCCGCCGGCACGGTGGTCAACGGCACCCCCCAGGAGGATTTCGGCGGCCACCACCCGGACCCCAATCTGGTCCATGCCCGCGACCTCTATGAGCGGATGATGGCGGCGGACGCACCCGACTTCGGCGCCGCCTCGGACGGTGACGGCGACCGCAACCTCATCATCGGTCGCGGCATCTTTGTGACACCGTCGGATTCGCTCGCGGCGCTGGCGGCCGATGCGCATCTGGCACCGGGCTATGCCGGCGGGCTCAAGGGCATCGCGCGCTCAATGCCGACCAGCCAGGCGGCCGACCGGGTCGCGGCCAAGCTCGGCATCCCGCTGCACGAAACGCCGACGGGGTGGAAGTTCTTCGGCAATCTGCTCGATGCCGGCATGGCGACGATCTGCGGCGAGGAAAGTGCGGGCACCGGCTCCGACCATGTCCGCGAAAAGGACGGGCTGTGGGCGGTGCTGCTGTGGCTCAACATTCTGGCCGTGCGCAAGATGCCGGTCGCCCAGCTGATGGCCGAGCATTGGCAGACCTATGGGCGGACCTATTATGCCCGTCACGACTATGAGGGCATCGCCACGGAGGGCGCCGACGCGCTGATGGCCGGGTTGCGCGGCCGCCTCGCCACCCTGCCCGGCGAGACGGTCGACGACCTCACCGTCGAGGCGGCGGACGACTTCGCCTATACCGATCCCACCGACGGCAGCACCAGCAACCGCCAGGGGGTGCGTATCCGCTTTGCCGGGGGATCGCGCATCGTGGTGCGCCTGTCGGGAACCGGCACTGAGGGGGCGACGCTGCGCGTCTATCTGGAACGCTACGAGCCGACGGGCGGACGGCTCGACCTCGTCACCGGGGACGCGCTGGCACCGCTGGTCGCCGCGGCCGAGGCGATCCTGTCGATCCAGGCGCACATCGGGCGCACCGCGCCCGACGTCATCACCTGATCTGTCATAGGCGTCTGGGTGTCGGCGTGTCGACATCCAGACAGGCAGGCGTGCAGGGGGCCTGGGAAGCGGGCCCTCTCCTGCCGGCGCCCGCGCGCTGCGCGACGGCGCCGCAGGGCTATCTGCGGTCGCGCCGCGCCATCGGGCGCACCCGCACGCCCAGGCTGATGACAAAGGGCCAGAACAAGGTGTTGGCGAGGTCGCTCAACGTATCCGCCCAGCGCATGCCGTACAGCAGATAGTCCATCCCCTCATTGGCCGCCTCGGCAAGCACCACCGCGGTAAAGGGGATAAAGGTGCCGAGCGAGCGGCCGCTGACGAGACGAGTCAGCAGCAGCACGGCTAGGCCTGCATGGATATGCAGAATGGCGTCGGGCAGGCCGGTGCCGTCGCCGATCCATTCGATCCAGGCGTGGTAGCGGGCGGGCAGGTCCATCGCCGCCTCAAATCCGGCCATCAGGAAACTCGCAAAGGCACAAGAAAGCGATCGTCATTTCCCTTCGTCGGCACAGGAACACCGCCACGGCCGACGCTCGGAACAGCCATGTGCTTCAGGCAAAAAAATGGCGGCCGAAAGGCCGCCATTCTTCCTAAACTTCCGACAGCTCAGTTGCTGTTGGGAGCGTCGTCGTCCGAGTCAACGGCGACGTAGATGCCCGCGACCACGGCAGCAGCAGCGAGAACGCCGATGAGGATGCCGCCACCGGCCAGCTCGTTCGACTTCTTGGCCGAGGTCGAAGCCTTGGCATTGTTGGCGACCGACAGCGACGCCGCTCCGTTGGCCATTGCCGGAGCCGCGATCATCGACGATGCCACGACGGCGGTAAGCAGCTTGCCCATACGCATAGTGTACGCTCCCTTATTTAAATCCAAATCCATTGCCCGATACCATCCGCCTTGGTGTGAGACAACCCGGTTGGTGCAGTGCAATACGATTCTGGCTTGGTGTTGGCCTTATGCAACGCTCGAGACTAGGCTGCAACGGCTACACGGGCTCCCTGTTCCTGCAGGACCCAACGTTTTTCCGCTTCAAATCCCATCGCAGTAAGGATTCCAGAGCGATAGGCACCGGTATCGATGCCGATACGATGCGGCAGCTCGACGATTTCTTCCGATATGGTGTGGCCATGCACGACCAGCTTTTCAAGCGGGGTGCGGGCGCCAAGAAACTCTTCGCGAATCCAGCGAAGATCGGCAGGCCGCTGCTCCACAAGCGGGATGCCCGGGCGAATGCCGGCGTGCACGAACACATAGTCGCCCGCCACTACCATATCCTCGCAGGTTTCGAGGAACGCGCGATGCGCTGCCGGCACCGCATCGACCAGCAGGCCGTGCAGCTCGTCATAATCGGCCCGGGCATAGGCCAGCGGGCAGACGCCATAGCTCAGGATCGTCTCCTCGCCGCCGATCCGGCTGAACAGGCGGAGCGCCTTTGCATCCCCCGCCAGTGCGCCGAGGAAGATCTCCTCATGGTTGCCCAGAAGGACACGCACGCCCAGCCGCTCGGCCTTGAGCGCAATCAGCCGGTCGATCACCTGGGCGGACTCCGGTCCCCGGTCGACCAGATCGCCCAGGAAGATCAGCTCGCCCGCAGGGCCGCCGCGCGCCGCCTCGTCCTGCGCGATCTGCGCCAAGAGGCCGTCGAGCAGATCCAACCGGCCATGGATGTCGCCGATGGCATAGAGCCGGCGGCCCTCCGGCACGCTGGCGGCCGGCACCATGGTTTTCTGGCGTCGAAAGAGGAGTTTCGTCAGCATCGCGACTGCTTTACGCACTTTACCATGAACAGGGAATGTCGGCAGATGGTGCGGCGCGGTTGCCGCGCAAGCTTGGGTTGGTGCATCGGCGCAGCGCTTGCAATCGGGTGTGGCGCACCCGCACCGGCCGCAGACCCGGTGTTTCCCGCCATCCGTACCGCCGACACCCTGCTGGCCCGCATCGGCTATCGCCTGGCGACCGCGAACGCGTCCTTGTGCGACCGGCAGGAACCGGGCCTGGGGCTCGTGCTCCATACCCCAGAGCAATATTCCCGCGACCTGCGTGCGGCTGCTGTCCGCTACTTCCACCTGGACGGCCCGGTCGGCGTGGAAGCGGTGATCGAGGGCTCGCCTGCCGCACAAGCGGGGATCCGTGCCGACGATACGCTGCTCGGCATCGGCACCGCCCGGTTCGCCCCTGCCGATCTGAAAGCGGAAGCCACCACCGCCGCGGCCCAGCGGGTAGCGGGCCAGGTGGCGGCGCTGTCGCCCGACACGCCTTTGGAAGTGCACGGTCGCAGGGAAGGCGCGGCCTATGCCCAGACCGTGCGCCCGGTGCCGGCCTGCCGCAGCCGCTTCGAGGTCGAGATCGGCACCGAGTGGACGGCCAAGGCCGATGGGGAAATGGTGCAGATCGGCAGCCCCTTCCTGGAAACCTATCCGGAAGACCAGCTGGCGGCGGTGGTCGCCCATGAGCTTGCGCACAACATCCTGCGCCATCGCGAGCGCCTGGAAGCGAAGAACGTCGACTACGGCATGTTGTCGGGCTTTGGACGCAACGCGCGCTATTTCCGCCAGACCGAGCTGGAAGCCGACATCCTGTCGGTCTCGCTGCTCGCCAACGCCGGCTACGACCCGCAAGTGGCGGTGCGTTTCTGGAAGGATTTCGGGCCGAAGCGCGCCGGCGGCATCCTGCGCAGCCGCTCGCATCCGGCATGGGCCGACCGGGTCGCCACGATCCAGCATGCGATCGCAGCGCTCGGCAACGATCGGCCGCATCGCCCTGCCCTGCTCGCAACGCGCGACCAGCCCTTGAGCGGCGACTGGCAGGCCCTGCTGGTACAGGCGCCCTAGGCACGGCACCGGCGCAAGGGTCAGCCCCCCTGCCCGCCCGAGGGCAACAGGCTGCGGCGAACGGCCGCCGGCACCCCAAGCGCCAGGCTGAACGGCGGCAGCGAGCGGGTGACCACCGATCCGGCGCCGATCACACAGCCCTCGCCGATCTCCACCCCGTCGAGCACCGAGACATTGTTGCCGATCCAGCAGCGGTCGCCGATCCGGATCCCGCGCCTGCTGACGTGCCCGGTGACATAGCTGCCGTTGGCGTCGCCCACGTGTGACTCCGCCGATGCGGTGAACCCGGCGCCGATCTGCACGTCGGTTCCGATCCGGATCGGTCCGCCGATGCCCAGCACCGCATTGGGCCCGATGTAGCTGCCCTTCCCGATCCACAGCCCCTCGGCAGGCTGGTTGAGCCCGCTGCGCCCCTGGATCCAGGCGCGCTCGCGGATGGTCACGCGATCGGCCAGCACGACGCCGTGCTCGGCCGAACAATCGACATAGGAAAAGCCGCCGATCGAGGCACCCCGCCCCGCGCGCAAACGCCTTCCCATCACGAAACTGACATGCGGCCCCAGTAGAAGGCCGTTGGACCGCCGGAGGCGCAACCATGACCACAACAGGCCGCGCAGCATCGGCCAGGCCCCCTTGGCGAGCAGATAGCCGATGTCGCCCGACCGGATCGTATAGGACCGGCCGGTCAGCTTCTGGATCAGGGCCGCGATCATCGGAGGCGCCAGGCGCGACGACCCGTGGCGTACAGCGGGCCACATACGTGCGCATCGGTATGCGGACGGACGACAGGTTGGAACAGGATCGGCAAGCTGCCCTCGTTTCGGGATGCGGAGCCGCGATTTACCCCAGGATGGGCGGTTGTGCCATCCATGGACCCTGCGCGAGCGAACCGAAGGCGCAGATCTTGCTCCAACGGCGTGGTGCCCCCGGCGGCGTCAGGAAACGAAAGGTTCGACCATGTTGCGAAACCTGTTCCAGTACCTTGCTCGCATGGCCGGTATCCTAAGCCTGACAGGAATGGCGACCGGCTGCGGCGAAGATGGAGGAACGCCAGCCCCATCAGCCGGCGTGGTGGTCGTCCGTGGCACCCCAACCCCGTCCCCTGCTCCCAGTCCCACGCCCACGCCTGCCTCGACATCGACACCGATTGCGGCCGTGCCGGGGGCCGTCATCGTGCAAGCAGGCGATAGCATCGGCTCCGGGCTGACGACCGAGGACTGGGCAGCAATCGACCATCTCGGCTTCGACAGCGACGTGGTCGTCCACAATGTCAGCGTCCCCGGCAAGACCATGCAGACCGGCTACGGGATGCGCGAGACCGAACTCTTTCCGTTTCGAAGCACCAGCGTCCCGTCCATCCTGCTGATCCAGCAGGGCACCAACGACCTCTATCACGGCACCAGCGCCAGCCTCACCTACCAGGCCATCCTGGTGCCGTTCGTCTCCAGCGCAAGGGACGCCGGCTTCTACGTCGTGGTGAACACGCTGCTGCCGCGCGCGGACAGTGGCTGGACGGCGGCGATGGAGGAGCAGCGCATCCTCTACAACAACCTGGTGCGCGCCAACACCGCCAAGGCCGATGCGGTCAACGACATCGCCGCGGACCCGTTGCTGGGCGACGGCATCAACCCGGCGACGTCGGACCTCTATGCCGACGCCTTGCACCTGTCGCTGAAAGGGCAGGAACGCATGGCGATCCTGGACGCTGCGGTCCTGAGCCCCTTTCTCCAGCGCCCGGTCCGCACGCCGTCGCGCTGAGCCGCACGGTCACCTTCCCCTGCCCGGCCGTTGCCCGCACCAGGGGTTGCAGGGCATAGCGGGCAGCGGTGCCGCCACCCCTGCCTCGGGGACCGGGCGATCCGCATCTGAGTTCCACGACGACGGACGCCCATGCGCATTCTGAATATGAGCCAGAACTATTTCGTCGTCGGCGGCATGGACGTGGCGATGTTCACGCTGGAAGGCGTGCTGCGCGCGCATGGCCATGAGGTAATCCCCTTCACCGCCGCCGACCCGCAGAACGCGCCCACGCCCTATGCCCGTTATTTTCCGCCGGCACCGCGCACCGAGGCCACCAGCCCCAAGGCCTTGCTGCAGGCGCTCTACTCTCCGGGCGCGCGGCGTGCGCTTGCGCACTTGCTCGACGAGCATCCGGTCGACCTCGTCCACCTGCACAGCTATTTCAAGCGGCTGACGCCGGCGATCCTGCCGGAATTGCGCCGCCGCAACATCCCGGTGGTGCAGACCCTGCACGAATATCGCGCCGTGTGTCCAGTCTCGACATTGTACCGGGACGGGCAGCTCTGCACCGAGTGCCGGGGTGGACGCTATCGGGAGGTGCTCCGCCATCGCTGCGCGGGGGGATCGCTCGTGCGATCCGCCTGGAACTATGCCGAGATGCAGGCGAGCGACTGGCTGGGTCACAAGCGCGACATCGCGCGCTACATCACCGTCAGCGACTATCAGCGCGACCTGCTGATCGGGATGGGGATGGACCCGCACAAGCTCGTCACCGTGCATCACCCGGTGGACATCCCGCCGCAGCCGCAGCCCGGCATGAGATCCGGCGAGGTGCTGTTCTTCGGCAGGCTGGAGACGCCCAAGGGCGCCGACCTGCTGCTCGAGATCGCCGCGGGATTGCCCGACCAGCGACTGGTGATCGTAGGCGACGGCAGCCGGCGCGAGGATCTGATCCAGGCGGCGCGCGACCAAGGCCTTGGCAATGTGGAATTCCGGGGCGTCCTGCGCGGCGATGCGTTGCAGGCGGCGATCGGCCAGGCGGCGTGCGTGATCGTGCCCTCGCTTTGGCCGGAGGCGTTCGGGCTGACCTGCGTGGAGGCGCTCGCCCATGCCACGCCGGTGGTCGCCTCGGCGATCGGCGGCATGCTCGACACCGTGCGCGACGGGATCGACGGCTTTCTTGTGCCGCCCGGCGACGTCGCGGCAATGGTCGATCGCGTGCGCCGCCTGACGGCGGACCCAGCCCTTGCCCAGCGCATGGGAGCGGCCGGCCGGCAGCGGATGGCGAGCGATTTCTCTGCCGAGCTTTTCTACCAGCGGACCCTGCGCGTCTACGAGGATGCGATCGGCATACACCGGGCGGCCGCGGCGTGACCGCCCGCCCGCCGGCTGCAGCCGGTCAGGGCATGTAGAGCGTCGCAGCCACCATCAGCAGGATCGCCCACATCGCCAGCCCAAGACTCCGTCGTCCCAACCGCATTCTCCTTTATCCCATTCTCGCGCTCTTCGCCTGCGCCCGGCACGCGGTGATCGGCACTCGAGGATCATAGTGGGACAGGAACGCCGCCTCAATCTTTCGGGCGGCAGGCAGCCCGTGCCCGATGGCGAGACGTCACCTTGTAACAGGCGACCCACAGGCGCATACGTAATTGTACGTATTCCGGGGGAAAATGCCGTCGTCAGAAACTACGCTCCAGCGGTGTCTGGAGGTGACCCGTCACGTCGCTTGCGTGGCGGGAGTGGCTTTGGCGCTGAGCGCCTGTGGCGGGGGCTCGGCGCAGAGCGATGGCGGTGGCAGCGTCATCACTCCTCCGGTTACGACCCCCATCCCCACGCCGACACCGGCTCCGGGGGGGGATGCGATCGTCGTGCCGGCGGCATGTACCATTGAGGATTCGGTCCTGAACCGGTCTGGCCTCCAGATCGCCCCGGTCAGTGGCACGGTCCTGGCCGTGGCAATCGGTTCGAGCAGCACCGCGGGCAATGGGGCAAGTTCGCCGAGCAACGGATATGTCGCCGTGGCCCAGCGCCTGCTCGCAGACTATACCGGTCTTGCCCAATTCGTTGTGGTGAATGCTGGCGTTCCCGGCGATTCCCTGTCCCAAGTCCGCAGCAGGTTGCAGCGCGATGCGCTTGCGATGAACCCCCAGCTCATGATCCTGCAGGTGGGCGTGAACGATGCCGCGGCGCAGCCCACCCAGGCCGGCGTGGATGCTTTCCGTGTCGATTTTGACAACCTTGTTACCCAGATCAGGCGCAAGTCCCAGCTGATCATCGTAACTGGCCAGCACTATGAACGTCAGCCCGCCTTCTACGAAGACTATATGAACGCCATGGTCCAAGTAGCGGACCAGCAGGACATCGCGGTGTTCGATCGCTACAAACTTATGAAAAAGCTAGTTTCTTCAGGGAAATACCCGTTCGGCAGCCTGCTTGCCGGAGACCTATTCCACCCGAACGATGTGATGCATCGATGTACGGGCAAGGTCCTCGCGGATCTCGTTGCAGCAAGCGTCACCAAATAGCGATTGGGGCACAATCGGCAGCGCAGCTATGCGCCCGAGCATTGCGCAGCTCCGTGCCCTACGTGTCGACACGTATAAAAGCCGACACGCAAGACACGCCGCCCCTTTAGGTTCGCTGCGCCTCGACCGCGTGCAGGATCGCGCGGCCGTATGCGGTCTTCTTGAACCGCTCACCCGCAGCGCGCGCCTGGTCGGTCGAGATCCAGCCTTGGTGGAGGGCGATTTCCTCCAGGCAGGCGATCTGGATGCCCTGACGATGCTGGATGGTGCGCACGAACTCGCCGGCTTCCAGCAGGCTGTCGTGGGTGCCGGTGTCGAGCCAGGCATAGCCGCGGCCCATCTGCTCGACGTACAGGTCGCCCGCTTCCATGTAGAGGCGGTTGAGGTCGGTGATCTCGAGCTCGCCGCGCGGCGAGGGCTTGAGGTTGCGGGCATAGTCCACGACGCGGTTGTCGTAGAAATAGAGGCCGGTCACCGCATGGTTGGACTTGGGCGCCTCGGGCTTTTCTTCCAGGCTGATCGCTCGGCCACCCTCGCCGAACTCGACCACGCCATAGCGCTCGGGATCCTCGACCCGATAGCTGAATACGGTCGCGCCCTGCGTGCGCGCGACCGCGCTCGCCAGCAGGTCCGTCAGGTGCGCACCGAAGAAGATGTTGTCGCCCAGCACCAGCGCGACATTGTCGTCGCCGATGAAGTCCGCGCCGATGGTAAAGGCCTGCGCCAGGCCGTCGGGGCTCGGCTGCTCGGCATAGGAGACCGACAGGCCGAACGCTGATCCGTCCTCGAACAGGCGCCGATAGTTGTCGAGATATTCGGGGCTGGAAATGATCAGGATGTCGCGGATGCCGGCCAGCATCAGCACCGACAGCGGGTAGTAGATCATCGGCTTGTCGTAGACCGGCAACAGCTGCTTGTTCACTGCCAGCGTTGCCGGGTGGAGCCGCGTGCCGGACCCGCCGGCGAGAATGATGCCCTTCACTTCTTGGCTCCGATCAGTTCGTCGAGAATATCGCCCAGGGCCTCGGCCCAGGGACGCGGGGTGATGCCATAGGCCCGCTGGATGGCGGCATGGCTCAACAGCGAATTGGCGGGACGACGCGCCGGAGTGGGATATTCGGCGGTGGTGATCGCCTCCACGGTGGCGGTGGGGCCGCCGCGTTCCGCCGACTGGCGAAAGATCTCGGCCGCGAAGTCCGCCCAGCTCGCCGCACCGGCGTTGCTGAAGTGGAAGGTGCCACCGGGCGCCGCCGGATTCTCGGCAAGCCGCATCGCGATCGTCAACAGCGCTGCTGCCAGGTCGGCCGCGCTGGTGGGCGAGCCGTGCTGGTCGCCGACGACGCGCAGATGGCCGCGGTCGGCACCAACCCGCAACATGGTCTTGATGAAGTTATGGCCGTGCGGGCTCACCACCCAGGCTGTGCGCATAATCGCGTGGCGCGCGCTGGAGGTCCGCACCGCCAGCTCGCCGCCGAGCTTGGACGCGCCATAGACGCCGAGCGGACCCACCGGGTCGTCGACTTCCCACGCCCCCTGCCCTTCGACGTTGCCCAGGGCAGATCCTTCGGCACCGCTCACAGGCTTGTCGCCGGCGAAGACATAGTCGGTCGACACCTGCACCAGCGGAATGCCCGCCTGAGCACAGGCCTCGGCAAAGGCAGCGGGTGCCAGGGCGTTGACCTTCCAGGCGGTGACGATGTCGCTCTCGGCCTTGTCGACCGCGGTATAGGCGGCGCCGTTGATCACCGCGGCCCAGGGCTGTCCGTCATGCCCGCCTGCGACCGTGGCGGCGATCGCCGCCGGGTCGGTCAGGTCGATCCCGGTGCGATCGAACGCGACCACCTGCCACCCCTGGGGCAGCGTGGCGCGTGCCAACTCGATGCCAAGCTGGCCGGAACCGCCAGTGACGAGGATTGCGTGTTGGATCATCGATTTTCCGACATGTCGACAAGTTGACGGGTATGCATCATGCTCCTTCTGCGCGCTCGGCAAGCTTGCGCTCCCAGGCGAGCGCGTCGGTGACGATGCGCTCGAGATCGTCATAACGCGGACGCCACGGCAGCGCCGCCAGGATCGCGCTGTTGTCCGCGATCAGGGCGGCGGGATCGCCGGCGCGGCGGCCTTCGATCCGGCGCTCGATCGTCACGTTGGTCACGCGATCGACCGCATCCAGCACCTCGATCACCGAATAGCCATGGCCATAGCCGCAGTTGAGGATTTGGCTGCGTTCCGGCTCGGCCAACAGCAGCGCCAGCGCGTCGACATGGGCAGCGGCCAGGTCACTGACATGGATATAGTCGCGCACGCCCGTCCCGTCGGCAGTGTCGAAGTCGGTGCCGAACACGCCGACATGGCCGCGCTTGCCGGTCGCAGCTTCAACCGCGACCTTGATCAGATGCGTCGCGCCCGCCGTGGACTGGCCGCTGCGCCCGGCCGGGTCGGCGCCGGCGACGTTGAAGTAGCGCAGCGCGCAGAAGTTGAACGGATGCGCATGCGCCACGTCCTTCAGCATCGCCTCGGTCATCAGCTTCGACATGCCGTAGGGATTGATCGGCTGCGTCGGATCGCTTTCGACGATCGGTACGCGCTCGGGCGTGCCATAGGTGGCGGCGGTGGAGCTGAAGATGAAATGCTTCACCCCGCACGCCACCGCGCTCTCGATCAGGGAGCGGCTCGCCGCAGTGTTGTTGCGGTAATATTTGAGCGGATCGCTCACCGATTCCGGCACGATGATCGAGCCGGCGAAGTGCATGATCGCGCCGACCTGATGCTCGCGCATCGCTGCACGGACCTTGGCATCATCGGTGATGTCAGCTTCCACAAAGGCGGCGCGCGCGTCCACCGCCCAACGGAAGCCGGTCACGAGATTGTCGACCACCACGACGGGATAGCCCGCGTCGAGCAGCGCCAGCACGGCATGGCTGCCAATATAGCCGGCACCGCCGGTCACCAGAACACAAGGCTTGGTCATGGGGCCTCCCTCTCCTGCTTTGCTTCAGGCCGCGATGCCGCGCCGCTCGGACGCTTTGGCTTCCACCAGCGGACGCCACCAGCCCTCGTTGGCGAGGTACCAGGCGACGGTCTTCTCGATGCCGGTCTCGAACGTCTCGGCCGGGTGCCAGCCAAGCTCCTGGTTGATTCGCGAGGCATCAATCGCATAGCGCTTGTCATGGCCCGGACGGTCGGCGACCGAGGTGATCTGCTCGGCATAGCTCTTGCCGTCACCGCGCGGGCGCAGCCGGTCGAGGATCGCGCAGACGGTGCGCACCACCTCGATGTTCTGCTTCTCGTTGAAGCCGCCGACATTGTAGGTGCGGCCGATCTCGCCTTGCTCGAACACCACCTGCAGCGCGCGGACATGGTCCTCGACGAACAGCCAGTCGCGCACCTGGTCGCCCTTGCCGTAGACTGGCAGCGGTTCGCCGGCGAGCGCCTTGGCGATCATCAGCGGTACGAGCTTCTCGGGGAAGTGATAGGGGCCATAGTTGTTCGAGCAGTTGGTGATCAGCACCGGCAGGCCATAGGTATGGCCCCAGGCCGACACGAGATGGTCCGACCCGGCCTTGGACGCCGAATAGGGCGAGCGCGGGTCATAGGGGGTTTCCTCGGTGAACAAGCCGGTGTCGCCGAGCGAACCGTACACTTCGTCGGTCGAGATATGGTGGAAGCGGAACGCCGCCTTCGCGTCTCCCTCCAGCCCCTGCCAATAGGTGCGGGCTTCCGACAGCATCACGAAGGTGCCGACGACGTTGGTCTGCACAAACGCGCCCGGCCCGTCGATCGAGCGGTCGACATGGCTCTCGGCCGCAAGATGGGTGACGACGTCGGGCCGGAACTCGGCGATCGCGGCGCGTACCGCCTCGGCATCGCAGATGTCGCCCTGGACGAAGCGATAGCGGTTGGAGTTCGCCACCCGCTCCACGGTCGACAGCGACCCCGCATAGGTCAGCTTGTCGAAGTTCAGCACCTCATGCTCGGTGTTGTCGATCAGGTGCCGGACCAGGGCCGAACCGATGAAGCCGGCGCCGCCGGTGACGAAGATGCGCATGGGTCTGACTCTCAGGAAAGCGGCGCCAGCGGGCGGCCGTCATAGGGAAAGGGGCTGTCGAAATTGGCGAGCAGGGGCTGGACCTTGTCCTTGGCGCTGAGCTCCGGCTGCGTTCCTTCGGGCATCGGCCATACGATGCCGACCGCCGGATCGTCCCAGCGGATGCCGCCGTCACACTCGGGCGAATAGGTGTCCGAGCATTTGTAGGTGACCTCGCAATCCTCCTCGAGCGTCACAAAGCCGTGCGCGAAGCCGATCGGAATGAACAGCTGGTGGCCGTTCTCGGCCGACAGCTCCGCGCCGACCCACTCGCCATAGGTCGGCGACCCTTTGCGCACGTCGACGGCGACATCGAAGATCCGCCCGCGCGCACAGCGCACCAGCTTGTCCTGGCCATGCGGCGGCACCTGGAAGTGCAGGCCGCGCAGCGTGAACTGCGGCTTGGACAGCGAATGATTGTCCTGCACGAACCGGCAGGAGATGCCGAGCGCTGCAAAGGCCGGCTCCGAATAGACTTCGGTGAACCAACCGCGGGCATCGCCGAAGCGCTTGGGTCGGATAAGCTGGACGGGGGACAAGAGGTGCCTTTCTGACCGTGCGGGATGGCAGTCCTATAGCGTTGCTGCGCTGCAAACTGGTACTGAAAACATGATCTGACACGTCGACACGCGGAAGCTGAGCGAAATGACCTTGCCGTGTCGACACGCTGACACGTTGCAAATTCGAGTATGTGCACGGTCGCTCGACTGATTGGCGTTGCCGGCTGCCCTTTGCTGGGGCAAGAAGTCTAAACGTCGACCAGTCGCGACGCATACATGTAGACAGGTATAGTTGTTATGGCGGTAGTGGCGGTGATCAGCCAGAAGGGAGGGGCGGGCAAGACGACGCTTGCGCTCCATCTTGCGGCGGCAGCGCATGAGGCGGGGCGAGTTGCCCTGGTGGTCGACACCGACCCACAAGCGACGGCGAGCCAATGGGCCGCATGGCGCCAGGACCGGCCGCCCGAGGTGATCGACAGCCCGCCACCCCGGCTCGCCGCCAAGGTCACCCAGGCAGCAGGGCAGGGCGCCGAGCTGATCGTGATCGACACGCCCCCGCATGCTGACAGCGCCGCACGTGCCGCGGTCGAGCTGGCCGACCTAGTGTTGATCCCGTGCCGGCCGAGCGCCTTTGACCTCGCCGCCATCCAGACCACCGCCAAGCTCGTGCAGCTCCTCAAGAAGCCGGCCTTTGTGGTGTTCACCGCCGGCTCCCCCAACGCCCCGCGCCTCTATGCCGAGGTGGGCGAGCTCGTGACGGGCTATGGCACCCCGCCGTGCCCGGTGGCCCTTCCCGATCGGGCGGCGTACCGCCACGCCAGTGCCGAAGGCCTGAGCGTGCTCGAGACCGAGCCGACCGGGCGCGCGGCAGAGGAAATCCGCCAACTCTATGACTGGGCATGCCGACAGGTCGGCCTGTCGACACGTCGAACCGCACGAAAGGCCCGCTGATGAGCCGTAAGCCCTCTTTTGCCAACCTCCGCGACCGCACCGCGCCGGCTGCGGCCGCCCCCACACCGGCGGCCGCACCGGCCGAGGCGCCCGCCGGGCCACCGAGCCGTCAGGGTCGCAAGCAGATCGCCGGCTTCTTCTCCCCGGAAATGTCGTTTGCGATGCACATGCTGGCGCGGCGGCAGGGGAGGAGCCTCCAGGCGCTGATGGCCGAGGCGTTCAACGACGTGCTGAGAAAGCATGGCGAAAGCCCTATCGGCGATTGAGGGCAGGGGGGTTCCACTGGCCGGAGTTGCTTGCTCTCCGAACCGGTGTCGCACGAACTGGCCAAGGATGCGGTCAACGCTTAGGAAGCAATCGGCTTCAAGAGGGCACAGCAATCGATGCGGATCCGATCAGCGTTCAACCGATCTCGCCGGCTCCTGGGATGCGTCGGCGCCTGCCTGTTGCTCGGTGCGTGCGGATTGGTGTCCGGCGACAGCAACGAGACGAGCACGATTCCAGCGACTGCCCTGCTTGGCGAAGCGAACGCGACGCCGGCGGCGCGCCGCGCAACCGAAAAGCCGAGCGGCATCCCGGCTACGCATGGCGTGATCGTCCAAGCGGGCGACAGCATCGGCGTCGGGCTCGGTGCGGACAACTGGGCCGCGATCGAGCATCTTGGCCTGCCTAAGGGCATCGCCATCCACAACGTCAGCGTCAGCGGCCAATGGATGCTGACCGGCCTGGGTCAGCGCGACAAGGACCTGTTCCCCTTCCGCGACAAGGAGCATACGTCGGTCCTGCTCATCCAGCAGGGCACCAACGACCTGTTCGGCGGCAGCACGGCCGCCCATCTCTACGGCAACATCCTCAAGCCGTTCGTGTCGCTGTCGCAGGCCGCCGGTTTCTACGTCGCGGTGAACACGGTGCTGCCACGCAGAGATTCAGGCTGGATGTTGGACCCCGCGCATGAGCAGCAGCGCCTGGAATATAATCAACTGGTCCGCGCCAACAGCATCGGTGCCGACGCCGTGATCGACGTCGCCGCCGATCCCGAGATTGGGGACCGTTCCGATCCCGGTACCTCACCTCATTATGCCGATGGAGTCCACCTGCGGCAGTCCGGACAGGAACGCCTCGCAAAGATGTACGTCAAGCCACTGGGACTGCTGCTGCAATATCCGCCGCGCACCCCGCGCTAGCAGAGTCGCTCCCCCATAAGGCGTCGGGCATATCTCCATGCCCGATATTGCGTCGGGTGAGATCTCGATCGGGCATGCCAATTCCGTAATCGAGTCGTTACAGAAGTTTAGTATTTCTGCAATAAAGCCGGAATGGCAGATCGCGTTTATGGGCTCGACACGTACCGAGCTACACTCCTCCTTATCGGCCCATTGATCCATTCTGGCCCTGCCGTGGCAGCGGAATTACACCTCGGAACCGATCTATATGGCGCTATGTTCCGCGCCAGTGCGCTTTTTCGGATGCCCGTCTTCTTCTTCATCGCCGGTTTTCTGGCGTCGCACGCTCAGAACAAGAAGATTGGATGGATTCGGCGCCGGCTTACTCAACTTTGCGTACCTTTTCTAAGCACTTGGATTTTGCTGGTGCTGCCGATGCAGTACTTCAAGGTCAATGTGTTCGGTCATGGCGGATACAACCCTGTCCATCTCTGGTTTCTGATGGACTTGGCTCTGTTCTCTTGGGTTTTCAGCCGGCCATCCGTGGTAGAGATAATCAACACACTCTGCGCGGTGGCGGGCGCGAAAACCGTTTTGACTAGCTTTTTAATGTTGAGCGGCCTACTTTCTGCATCACGCTATCCTGTTGCTCATATCGATGTTGATGTATGGACATCCAATTTCCTGCAGTCCCCTGCGGTTGCGATCTATTATTTGGGAGGGATGGTCGTTCAGAAACACGCCGACCTGCTTCGGCTCATCCGGCGCAAACCCGTGGCGTGGGGAGGAGTCGTGCTGTTCTTGATCGCCTTTTTGGTGATCGAAAGCCTCCAGGGATATCTTCTTCCGCAGCAGCATCGCTTGCTGAAGCTGGCGATCGCCGGGGCTTCCGGAGTTGTCGCCGCAGGCATGTGCTGTTCCGTCATGGCGTCCGCGATTGCCATGCACTGGCGGCCGCGCTTCCTGTCCCGGCTTAGCCGGGCCTCCTATTCCATTTATCTCCTGCACCTGCCCGTCATCGGCATCGCCGCGCCCCTGCTGATCAGCAATCGCCTGAGCGTGGCGGGCAACTTCGTGATGTTGGCCGCCACCTCCTTCGGGGTAAGCTGGCTGCTGCACGAACTGTTGATACGGCGGTTTGCGGTGCTGCACTTTCTCTTCAACGGCGTGGTCCCGCATTCCGAACCGGAACAGGCGCAGCCGGCAAAGGCGTGATCCGCGCCGCGCGCGCTCGCAGATAGGGCAGGTGTCCTTGTCGCCGGCCGGCGACGGCTCGGCCAGTCAGGGCAGCTGGTAGCGCGGGTTGATCGAGAGCCGTCCCGCCAGTCCATCGGCCACCGCTTCCCGGACGAGCTCGAAACGTTCGGGATGGCCGCTGCGGCGCGCATAAAAGCTGACCAGGCCGAGATAGACGAGCCGGTTGATCCCGAACATCAGCCGGCTGCGACGGCGGAACCGGGATTCGAAATAGGCGGCGTTGCGCGTCGAATAATAGGTCCGGAACGCGCTGGAGCCGGCCACCAGACCGCTGAAGCGGTTGGCGAGCTGCACCGTGGGGTTCCAGGAAATCTCCAGGTCCTCGATCCGCGCCGCGGTGACGACGACGATGCGGCCGCCGCCGCGCGTCACTCGCCACATGAACTCGGTGTCGTCGCCATATTGGTAGAAGTCGAGCAGCGGCAGGCCGAACCTCGCCACCACCGCGCGGTGGAACAGCGAGCCGCCATAAGGGGTCACGTCGACACGCACGCGTTCGGGCGCCTGCCCCGAAGGGCGCCCGAATGGGGTGCGGCGCCACAATTTGTACGCAAGGTCGCGGACGTGGAACCCGCCAAAGCTGTCCCAGCGGATCTTGAGGTGCTGCTCGGGAACGCCGGCCAGCACATCGGCATGATGCTCGTCGCGGACCGCGGTCACCACCAGGCAATCGGCCCCGACCTGTTCCCGCTCCTCGTGCCAAGCCGCCACCAGCGCGGCGAGGCTGCCGGGGGCGGGCCGGTTGTCGTCGTCGAGCAGCCAGATCAGATCGGCGTCCAGCTCGATCGCGCGTTCCATGCCGCGGGCATAGCCCAGCGCACAGCCGCGATTGCCGCCCATGGCGACGACGTTCACAAAGTCGCCGAAGCGCGCCGCCAAGCGCTCGACCAGCGGCCAGGTAGCGCCATTGTCGATCACCACCGCCTGGGCGACGCCTTCTTCCTGCAGGCGCTCAAGCACCGCCTCCAGCATCGTCGCACGGTCGCGATAGGTGGCGAGCACCGCCACGATGCGCTGGGACTGTTCCGTAGGGACCATCATCGAAGTTCCGGAGTTTGCCGTGCCGCGACCGGCGCACCCTGCGCCGCCCGGCCGGATGCTGCCCCTGGCGCCCTTGCCGCCTGGCTGGCGAGAACGGGGCAGGGGCGGGCCCGCGGCTTCGCCGTACGTGAGGTCATGCCCTCTCCATGATCGCGAACCGTGGCCGGCACAAGCCTCGAGATCGCTTCCGCAAAGGCCCACGCGCCGCGCTTGAGCAGGCTGCCGGCATCGCCTAGGGCACGACGCGCGGGTGAGGGGGATGAACCAATGTTGTTGAAGCGGGATATGCTGGCGCTGAAGCTGGAATCCGACCGCATGATCTATCTCGATCTGCTGCGGATCGCCTCATCCTATTTGATCATCCTCTATCACTTCCAGAACCAGATGAGCCTCGGGCAATATGCCGATGCCGTGCGCGCCCGGTTCGAAGGCCTGACCCTCTCGGTAGACCTGTTCTTCTTCATCTCCGGCTTTGTCATCAGCTCGGTTTATTCCGGCCGGGTCTCCAGCGCCGGCGACTTCGGACAGTTCATGTGGAAGCGCGCGGCCCGCATCCTTCCGCTGCACTGGGCGACCTTTGCCGTCTTCGCCGCCTTCGGCATCCTCAACGCCATGGGGCACCTGCCGAGCAATCACCCGGAGATCTACGATCCGCGGTGCGTGGCCCCGAACCTGCTACTGCTGCACGCATTCGGACCCTGCTCCTCGCTAACCTTCAACTATGTGAGCTGGTCGATCAGCGCGGAAATGGGCATGTACCTGCTCTTTCCGGTACTGGCAGCCATCGCGGCGCGGCGGAGCCTGTCGCTGCTGATCGTAGCTGCGACGATCGTGCTGCTGACGGTAGTGTCCAACCAGTCGGGTTGGTCGTGGCTCGAATGGTCGTTCGACCTGGGCGTGCTGCGCGCCCTGCCGACGTTCCTGCTAGGCGTGATCAGCTTCCGGTATCGCACCTTGCTGGGCCGCATCCCCTGGGCTTCCGGTTGGCTGCTGGTCGCGTTGCTGGTGTTTCTGGCCGGATGCCTGTTGCAATGTCCCAAGCTGCTGCTGCTGCCGCTGGTTTATGCCATCGGCGCCCTGGGGATCGCCGCCTCCGAACAGCCCGCCTCGCGCACCGCGCGCCGGCTCGCGCCGCTCGGTCAGCTCACCTATTCGCTCTACATGCTGCACCCGCTGGTCCAGACCGTGCTGCTGACGGGCGTCGGCGCGACGTTCCTGAAGCTGCAGGGCGTGACCATGACTCTGTTCGTGGTCGCGGGGATGGTGCTGATGCTGCCGGTCGCCTGGCTGTCGCTGGTGCTGTTCGAGCGGCCGGCGCGCCGCTGGCTGACGCAGTGGCTGGGCAAGCGAGGCCGCGCCGAGCCGGCAATGTTCACCCCGGATTCGCGCTGGTAGGATCGCCGGACGCGCGGCGATCCGGGCTCAGCGAGGCGCGCGCTGGCCGTTCGCTTCGCCGCTTGGTCCCGCCAGCTGCTCCTTCGGCCCCGATGGCCGCTGGAAGACGGGCTTGCCGTCCGCCCCAAAGCTGAACGGCGCGATCCAGGTGCCGCGGTTGGACGTGCAGCCCATGCTCGGTCCGGGATTGGCGTGGAACACGATCCAGTTCTGTTTGCCGTCCGGCGACGTGAAGAAGCCGTTGTGCCCGGTCCCGAATACCCCGACCCCGGGTCCCGGATCCTTGGTGAGGACGGGGCTGGGTGCCTTGGTCCAGGCACGCGGGTTCATCGGGTCGGACCCGGCCGGGGCGGACAACAGGCCGACCGCATAGTCGTCGCTGGTGCAGGCGCTCGCCGAATAGGTCAGGAACAGCTCGCCCTTGGGTCCCGCCAGGAACTCGGGCGCCTCGTTGATCGGATAGATCTGGCGTTCCCAATCCTTGTCGGCCGTCGAGATCACCACCTCGGGTCCGACCAGCGTCCAGGGATTGGCCAGACGCGCAATCACGAGCCGGCTCTCGGAGCCGAGCTGGTGCGAATAGACGAAGTAGTGTTTGCCGCGATAGGCGAACACCGTCGCGTCGATCGCCGAATGGTTGGTGTTGACGCGGCCTCTGTCGATCCAGCGGCCCTGCGTGGGATCGGGACCATCATTCTCCAGCACAAAGATGCCGCGGTGGAGATTGTCGTCAAATCCGCTGGGGGCAGCGGTGTAATAGATAAACCACTTTCCGCCGATCCGGTGCAGTTCGGGCGCCCAGATCGAAAGCGCGTTGCGGCCGGTGGCAGGCGGGGTCCACACCGTCACCTCGGGCGCATCGGCGACCCGGGTGATGTCCTGTGTCTTACGGATGGTCAGCCGGTCGCCGCGCGTGACCATGAGGTAATAGGTCTTGCCGTCCCGTGCGACCCAGGGGTCGGGCCCGGAGGGCAGGACGGGATTGGTGAAGCTCTGGGCCCCGGCACCGCTTGCGGCCAACAGGGTGACTGTACAGGCAAGCGCACGCGCCCAGCGGGCTGTCCGCCCTTGCGGGCGCTTTCCGAACATCATGAAATCAGCGCTTCAACAGCTGCTTCGGCCTGTCGTTGCGAAAGCGGCCGGACCACCCGTCGCGCAGCGCGGCATTCCAGAAGCGAATTCGCTTCCACTTCTGGTCGTCATAGGCGACCACCTCGAGCAACTGGCGTGCGTGGCGGGAGATCAGCCGCAGATAGTTGAGCGACACACCCTCTTTCCGCGTCAGCCAGGTGATGTTGCGGTAGCCGTAATAGGCGAGCCACAGGCCCTCATATTTGGGCCGCTGCGCTTCCTTCTTCAGAAACGCCT
Organism: Sphingomonas sp. PL-96; assembly: GCF_020707215.1. Lineage (GTDB taxonomy): Bacteria > Pseudomonadota > Alphaproteobacteria > Sphingomonadales > Sphingomonadaceae > Sphingomonas. The sequence continues at coordinate 39,068 of NZ_JAJFET010000011.1, read as the reverse complement.
TGGTTTCGAACCGGTTGTTGTTGCGCGCTTCTTTGTGCGCAATCTTGGCATCCATCACCAGCAGGACTGGGCCGACCTGGCGCGCGCGCTGGACATACTCATAGTCATCATAGTGGATGAAAAATTCGGAGATCGGCAGCCCGATCCGGTCGATCGTGCGCCGCGGAAACAGCGGGCCGACGAACGAGGCGTGGGTGATTTCCAGCGTCTCGCGCCCGGCCGTCTCGCTTGGGTCGAGCGGGCGCACCACGCCCGCGATCGCGCCATCGACGCGCATACCACGGTGGGGCTCGACATATTCGTCGGCCCAGGCGCCATCGGTGACCATCGGCGCAAGCCCGGACACGTCCTCGCGCACGAAATAGGGAACCATCTTCGCCATTGCGTCGATGGCCGGCTCGGCATCATCGTCCATCAGCCAGAGCCAGTCATGGCCCTCGTCATAGGCGGCCTTCATGCCCGCGTAGAAGCCGCCGGCGCCGCCGGTGTTGTTCTCGAGCCGCAGGTAGCGCAGGCCGGGTGCGTCCAGCAGCCCTTCCGCCTGCAGCAGCTCGCCCGTTCCGTCGGTGCTGGCATTGTCCACCACCAGGATCCGGTCGAGCGGCCTGGTCTGGCCCAGCAACGCGCGAAGGCACTCCACCAGGAGTGCCTTGCGGTTGAACGTCACAACAACGGCGGCGATGCTGCTCACGTGCGGGGCTTCAGAAGTCCATCCGCGGTCGCCAGTGCGGCGGCCACGACCTGGTCCATGTTGTAGTAGCGATACTGCGCCAGGCGGCCGACAAAGGTCACCTTCTCCTCGGCGTCCGCCAGTTCCTGATAGCGCTTGAACAGCGCCTCGTTCTCCGGCCGCGGGATCGGGTAGAAGGGGTCACCTTCAGCCTGCGGATATTCGCGTACCACCGAGGTGCCTGCCGCCTTTTGGCCGGTCAGATGCTTGAACTCGGTGATGCGGGTGAATTCTTCGGTGTTCGGATAGTTGACCGTGCCCACCGCCTGGACCTGCTCCACGTCGGCGAGATGCTCGTGGCGGAATTCGAGCGAGCGGTACGGCAGCTTGCCGAAGCGGCAGTCGTAAAAGGCGTCGACCGGCCCCGAGTAGACCATGTGGTCATATTCGACGCTGTCCTTGATGTCGGCAAGGTCGGTGCCGACGCGGACTTCGATGTTCGGGTGGTCGAGCATCCGCTCGAACATGCGCGTATAGCCCTCGGCGGGCATGAACTGGAAGCTGTCGGCGAAATAGCGGTCGTCGTCGTTGGTGCGCGTCGGGATGCGCGCGGCGACGCCGGCGGAGAGCTCGGACAGGTCGAGCCCCCATTGCTTGGCGGTATAGCCGCGGAAGAACTTGTCGCACAGGTCCGGGCCGACCGACGACAGCACCACGTCCTCGCTGGTGCGGATCGGCTCGCGCGGTACGCGCACGTCTTCGATGTACTTGCGCACGCCCTCTTCGTCGAGGTTGAGGCCGTAGAGCTTGTTGATGGTGGTGCGGTTGATCGGGATCGGCACCAGATCGCCATCGACCTCGGCCAGCACGCGATGCTCATAGAAGCGCCAGTCGGTGAACTGGCTCAGATATTCGAACACCCGCTTGGCGTTAGTGTGGAAGATGTGCGGCCCATAGGGATGGACAAGGATGCCGTGCTCGTCCTTCTCGTCATAGGCGTTGCCGCCGATATGCGGGCGCCGGTCAATCAGCAGGACCGTATGTCCCGCGTTCGCCAATCGCTCTGCGCAGACCGACCCGGCGAAACCGGCGCCTACGATGAGATAATCAAAGTTCATAAGCCTCGTGTCGAAAGAGAGGAAACAATCGGCAGGCACGGCCATATCTCGGCAGCACGGAACGGGGGACCACTGGCCTTAGGGATAAGGGATGTCAACGCGCCGGAAATGTAGGTCCGAGGTGCTTCGGTCAGGCGTTGTACCCAAAGATAGGCCCGGATTTATGACATGATCCGTCCCTGAAACTGCCTGCGGTGCAAAGGCGCGATGCCCCATCCGCCTGCTCCCGTCGGGGAGCATTGCGGCGGCGGAGCCGACGCGCCCGAATGTTAGGCGGGTATTTCGTTGGATGGCGTGCGTGGCGTTGTGTCTGTCTTGTCCTCAGGTACGCCGTCGACCGGCTAGGTCGGCGACTGCTGATTTCTTGAAATAAGAGTCTAGGAGTGGTTCCGGATGGTTTTGAGACTCGCGCTCCTGACCATCGATCCGCGCACCGAGCTTGGCGAGCACCTTGCCGAGTGCACCGCCAACCGTGACCTCGGCCAGCTCGCAGCACGTCAGCTGGGCGCGCATCGTTGCCTGCTCCTCGGCGCGCAACGCAGCCTGGTGCACGACATCGTCGGGCAGCGGCGCCGGACGCAGCCAGCGCGGCAGATGCGCCAGCAGCCGCTGGGGCAGGGTAGGGCGATAGGCGTTGGAGGTCTGCTCGTAGCGCGGGCCCGGCCCGTCGCCCGCAACCCGCTGGAAACGACGCTGGCGAACCAGGAAGCCGGCATGCTCCAGGATGTGCAGCGCCCGCGCGATCGTGGCGCGGCCGAGCGCGGTGGCAGCGGCGAGATGGTCGTAGCTCGGATAGACGCGGCCGCGGTTGAGGCGCGCGAGCGTCAGCAGTTCCTCATACACCCGCACCGCGCCCGCGGTCATGCCCGCGATCGCGCGCTCGGCCGCCGACAGCTCACGCCCTTCGACCCGCACCGCGCGCTTGAGCCGGCGGCCGGCGTCGAGCGCCGCGCGCGCCATGCGCAGCAGCCGGTCGGTCTCGCCCTTGGCCGGCACCGCAAAGAACTGTTCCTCGAAACTGCCCGCCTCGACGCTGTCGCGCAGCACCGGCGCGCCGGTGCGGTGGACCCCGCCCGAGCGCGCGGGCTTGCGACGCGCGGTGCCGCCGCCGAAGCTGCCAAGCGCCAGCGCCGTCGCTTCCCCCAGGGTAAACGCCGTCATCTTCCATCCCCTCACCGGGGCTGGGACCGAGACAAAAAGAGGGCGTGGCGCGAAACGCGCATCCTTGAACCGGAGTTCGAACAGGCGTATCTGGAGGAGGTAGTTAGCGACCTCGGGTCGACGTTTGGCGACGTCGCTCCATCAAACCTGGGATGCCCGGCCTCGTGCCGGGCGTTTCTTTATGGGGTCACAGCCGCTTTCCGTTTCCGTGGTCGGCACCAGCGCCGACCTTCTTGCGATTCTCGCAGCAAAACTGCCGCGTCGGAAGGGTTTACGGTTCGTGCTTTCGAGTAGGAAAGCCCAAAAAAGTTCGTGCTTTCGAGTAGGAAATGCCCGCGAGATTCGTGCTTTCGGGTAGGAAATCGCCGGTGACTTCGTGCTTTCGAGTAAGAATTACTCGGCGGGCTCCGCGGTCGTCAGCGCCGATGCGGCCGGTGATTCGGGCTTCGGATCCAGCGGCAGTTCGGGCAGGCGCGGGGTAATGACGACGCGCAACGGATTGGACTTACGCCCGCGCCGCGCCGGTTCGACCGCACCCACGGTTTCCACCAGCTCGAGCTGATAGTCCGGGATCGCATTGGTCCCGGCGATCTGCTTGAGCGCGTTGCGGAAGTTCGCCAGCGGGTTCTGATAGCCGATCTGTAGGCGGAAGGTGGCGAGGTCGACCTCCATCCGCTCGCCGTCGCAGGTGGAGCGCGCTACTTCATAGATCCGCCGCTCAATCGGGCCGAGCTGGAAATAGGCGTGCGCATAGTTGAGCACCTGCCGATCGCGCAAAATCGCGCGGAACAGCCAGTCGCAAAGCCGGACCTTGACTGCCTTCAACCGCCGCTCGCCGCTGCGCGTCTTGGAGTAATGGAGCCGGGCTTCCGACAGCCACGAGAAAAAGCCTTCCTCGCCTTCGCCACCGGCTTCGATGTTGGTCTTGATTTGGGTGCCCTGCAGCCGTTCCAGGGCCTCAGACAGCCGGCCGTAGGAACGCGCCGAATGATTGCTACCGGTAACCGTGAACAGGTCGTGCGCGGTGAAGATAAAGTCCTGCGCCACGTCTTCGCCCGCCTCGATCTTCGCCGCCATCAGGCTGGCGATATAAAGGACGATTTCCTTGTCATAGATGGTCGCGACCCCGCTGGCACTGGGCCGAACCTCGATCGAGACGCTCTCGGTGTTGTAGGCGAGCGGCTTCATCCACGCGTTCTTGGCGAGCGCGAAGAAGGGGAAGGCCATCAGCGACCGCTCACCGCGGATCTCGCCGTGCAGTGGGCTGTCGAGCAGGAACAGCTCGCCCTGGGGCACCGCCCTGTTTTTAGGCTGCAGCTTGCTCCTGGGCTGGGGCTTGCCGCCTTTGGCGCGCGGGGCGGGGGGCGTCTTGGTCATGAGCTATTTCTACTCGAAAGCACGAATCTGCACACCCCTATGCGGGACCGGCAGAGGGAGGAGGCCCGGCACGGCCCACGCTATTCGTGCTTTCGAGTAGAAATAGCCTGATCGCGTGAAATCCGGTTTCTTCAGATTCCGAGAACTGCCGCTTTCCGCATCCAGTCATCCAACTGCGTAGATCGACGGCCTTGCTTCTATACCCCTCAGGGGCGTGGCGCCGGTGTACCGGAGGGGGCGCTACATTGGTCGCTTTGGCAGGTTGAGCCGCTGCCTGGACGGCAAACCCTACCGATAGGCGCCCAGGAACAGATCCCCGGAGGCTCGCCGGCGGAACAGAGTCGTCCAGCGTCGGCGGCGGTGCTCGGGGCGGTCGTGCGCCAGATGGCAGCGCTGGCACAGGGCGGCGAGATTGCGCTGGTGGTTGTTGCCGGGATCATGGTCGAGGTGGGCGCTGGCGAGCACCACTCGCGTTCGCGGCAGCACCGTCTCGCCTGCAAGCTCGGCCATGCGCAGCTGCCTGGGAAAACGGTCCGGGGTCGCAAGTCCGCGCACCCGCCGGCCGCGATCGTCCCGCCAGCAGCGCCGTTCCTCGTCATACCAGCGGCCGTCGCCGAGATGCTGCACCCGGGCACCATGCGGCCGGCCGCAATGCTCGCAGCGCCCCTTGGCGCGCTGGAAGCGGACAAAGGCGGAGAGCTCGCGCCAGTCGATCGGATAGAGCCAGCGATGTTCCGGGCGGATCGGCATGGGATGATTCTGAGTCAAACGGCATCGGAACGAAAGCGGAAATCCTGTATCCGACTGGAATTCACGCTTTTTCGATGTAAACCTCGTCATCCAACAAGCTGTATGCGTGTAGTGGTGTATACATGTTGTGGTAGGCGTCAGCGGAGCGCGGCGTCGGCAGAGATCGAGCATGGCATCATCCGGCACGCCGCATGCACGAAGTAGCACCTCAGCATAGTTGATGGCGCCAATGCGCGCCCTGGCGGTCGCGCCAGCCACCTTAGCAGTGTCCCCAAATTTCGGCTTGATACGATTTGTTATGTAAAGCAGTCTTGCACTTCGGGCGTGCGCGCAGGGTCGCGATGACGATCCAGCCATGCTGCGGCAACAGCCTGACCGTCCAGCACATCAAGATATAAAGATGTCTTTATATCTATATTGACAGCAGGCGCGCCATGCTGTTCAACCGGCGCGTCGAGGTTCCCCATCCCAGGCATGGCGATGGGGCTAAGACGGGAAGCCGGTGGTGCCCTTTTTGGGCAGAGTCCGGCGCTGCCCCCGCAACTGTAAGCGGCGAGCGGCGGTCCCATTTCGTGTCACTGAGCCCCTTGCCAAGGGGCTCGGGAAGGCCGGGACTGCCGCGATGACCCGTAAGCCAGGAGACCTGCCTTCGACGCCATAACGTTCCTCGGACGGGGGTTCCTCCGGTGGATCGCGCTTGCTGCAAGGCCTGTGGCGTTACCACTGCTTTGGCCCGGCTGTTCCGTTGCGCGCTCCCCTGACTCCTGCCCGGACAAGACAGGTGAGTCATGACCAGCAGCGGCTTTACGTTCACGATCAGCAGCATCCCGTTCGACGAGGACTATTGCCCCGCCGAGAACACGCGCATCACCACCAACTTCGCCAATCTGGCGCGCGGGGAGCGCCGGCAGGAGAATCTGCGTAACACGCTCCGGATGATCGACAACCGCTTCAACTCGTTGGCGCACTGGGACAATCCCACAGGGGATCGCTACGCCGTCGAGCTCACGATCCTCTCCGCGGCGCTGACCATCGATGCCGCGGAGCATGGCGAGGCGTTTCCGCTGATCGAGATCCTGCAGACCACCATCGTCGACAAGAGCACCGGAGAGCGGATCGCGGGCATCGTCGGCAATAACTTCTCGTCCTATGTCCGCGACTATGATTTCAGCGTCGTGCTGCCGGACCACCTGCGGCAGAACCCGGGCGGCGGTGCGCCGGAAGGGTTCGGCGACCTGCACGGCAATCTGTTCAAGCACTTCCTGAACTCGAGCGCCTATCGCGAGCGGTTCGCCAAGCCGCCGGTCATCTGCCTGAGCGTGTCGAGCAGCCAGACCTATCACCGTACCGCGAACGTGCACCCGATCCTGGGCGTGGAATATCGCAACGACCATCTTTCGGCGACCGACGCCTATTTTGCGAAAATGGGCATGAAGGTCCGCACCTTCATGCCGCGCCATGCCGTGGCACCGCTGGCCTTCTACCATATCGGCGACCTGATCGGCGACTATACCGACCTGGAGCTCGCCGGCACGATCAGCACGATGGAGACTTTCCAGAAGATCTACCGGCCCGAGATCTACAACGCCAATTCGGTCGCCGCGGCGCGCTATCGACCGAGCCTCCAGTACCAGGACTATTCGCTGACCCGCATCGTCTATGATCGCGAGGAACGCAGCCGGCTCGCGATCGAGCAGGGCCGCTTTGCCGAGGAGCATTTCATCAAGCCGCATGCCGCGCTGCTCCAGCAATGGTCCGCGACCTGCGCCCTCTGATCTCCCCGCCTCACAAGGTATTTCCGACCATGACATTGTTGCCGACCACCACCGCGGGCAGCCTGCCCAAGCCCTCCTGGCTCGCCGAGCCCGAAACACTCTGGTCGCCGTGGAAGCTGGAGGGCGAGGCGCTGGCCGCGGGCAAGCAGGACGCGCTGCGCCTGGCCGTCGACGATCAGCGTAAGGCCGGGATCGACATCGTCGGCGACGGCGAGCAGACGCGCCAGCATTTCGTCACGACCTTTGTCGAGCATCTGGACGGCGTCGATTTCGAGAAGCGCGAAACCGTGCGCATCCGCAACCGCTATGACGCGAGCGTGCCGACCGTCGTCGGTGCCGTGTCGCGCCCCCGGTCGGTGTTCGTGGAAGACGCGAAATATCTGCGCGCGCAGACCGACCTGCCGATCAAATGGACGCTGCCCGGCCCGATGACGATGATCGACACGCTCTACGACGCCCATTACCGCAGCCGCGAGAAGCTGGCCTGGGAGTTCGCCCGGATCCTCAACCAGGAGGCGCGCGAGCTGGAAGCAGCCGGCGTCGACATCGTCCAGTTCGACGAGCCCGCGTTCAACGTGTTCTTCGACGAAGCGAACGACTGGGGCATCGCCACGCTCGAAAAGGCGGCGGAAGGGCTCAAGGCCGAAACCGCGGTGCACATCTGCTACGGCTATGGGATCAAGGCCAATACCGACTGGAAGAAGACGCTGGGGTCGGAGTGGCGGCAGTATGAGGAGACCTTCCCCAACCTGCAGAAATCGAAGATCGATATCGTCAGCCTCGAGTGCCAGAACTCGCGCGTGCCGATGGACCTGATCGAGTTGATCCGCGGCAAGAAGGTGATGGTCGGCGCGATCGACGTGGCGACCGACACCGTGGAAACGCCGGAGCAGGTTGCCGACACGCTGCGCAACGCGCTCCGGTTCGTCGACGCGGACAAGCTCTACCCCGCCACCAACTGCGGCATGGCGCCGCTGGCGCGGGAGGTCGCACAGGGCAAGCTGCAGGCCCTGGGCGCGGGTGCCGCGATCGTGCGCGCAGAGCTTTCGGCCTGACCTGGCAATGGGAGACGCCGCGATGCCTGCCCTGCTGAGCCGGCTGCGGCCCGCCCCCCTGGACCGCACGATCCCCGGGGTGGTGCGGGTCCGCCACAGCACATGAACGCCCTGGACGAAATCCGCGGCGATGCCGAGTTGCGCCGCCTGTTCGGCTGTTTCCCAACCGGCGTCACCGCGCTGTGCGCGATGGACCAGGGCAATCCTCTGGGCATGACCGCGAGCGCCTTTGTCGCCATCTCGATTACGCCACCGCTGGTGTCCGTATGCATCCGGCATGGATCCGCAACCTGGCGGCAGCTGCGACTGCGTCCCCGGATCGGGATTTCGTTTCTGGGCAGCAGCCATGGGGCACCGGCGCGGCAGCTGGCGCAGAGCACCGGCGACCGCTTTCTGGGTCTGGACTATCAGGCGACGCCGGAGGGCGCCCTCTTCCTGCGGAACGCGACGGCTTGGCTGAAATGTTCGGTCGAGCAGGAGATCGCCGCCGGCGACCACGACATCATCCTGTTCCGCCTCCACCGCGCAGCGATCGCCGACGATGTCGCACCGCTGGTCTTCCACTCCAGCAGCTTCCACACCCTGGCGCCGCTTGTGTCGGTTTCCGGAGGATGACAGCCGCTATCTCAGGGCGAACCTTGCACCACTGCTCAGTTGAGCTATATTGGTGCTCAAAGGAGCATCGAGATGAGTCTGGCCGTGTCAGTGGACGGACAGGTGCGCCACGCGCGCTCCTTCGCCTTCATGGACTTGTATCGGGCTTCGCCGGTCAGGCGCATCGAGGTGATCAAGGCGGGGATCCCTGCTGATCGGGTCAAGCGCTTGAGCAGCGAGCTTCAGCTTGATCAGCAGGTCATGTTCCAGGCGCTCAACCTCAAGACCGCGACCGTGAACCGCAAGGCGGCACAGGGCGGTGCGCTATCGGTGGAAGAGAGCGAACGCGTCGTCGGTCTGGCGAAGCTGATCGGCCAGGTCGAAGCCATGGTGGACGAGGCCGGCGAGCCAGAAGGCTTTGATGCTCCTGTGTGGCTGGCGGATTGGTTGCGGGAGCCCCTGCCCGCACTGGGCGGTGACAAGCCGATCGATCTACTCGACACCATGGAAGGACAGGCACTGGTTGCACAGGCGCTGTCGCAGATTCAGAGCGGAGCCTATGCGTGAGCCACCGCCTTTGGCGGATCGGCACTGACACCCTGACCTACACAGCCGACGACCTTTCCGGAACCGGTGCCCGGATCACCGGCGGCCGCTGGAACAGCAAGGGCACCGCTGTAACCTACACCAGCAGCAGTCGGGCGCTCGCCTGCCTGGAAACCGTCGTTCACCTGAACGCTTCGGGTCTGCCGCTGAACCGGTACCTGGTCGAGGTCACCGTCCCCAAAGACATCTGGGCCAGACGCGAGACGATCGACCCTGCCCAGCATGTCGGATGGGACGCGGAGCCTGCCGGTTTGACCAGCACCGAGGTTGGTACGCGCTGGATAACAGAGCGCCGATCCGCGCTGCTGTGTGTTCCCTCGGTCATCGTACCGGAAGAAGACAACATCCTGATCAATCCCGCGCATGCTGATGCGACGCGGATCACCGCCCAGAAGGTCCGCCGTTGGCTCTACGATCCCCGACTTGCGCGGTGACGACGACCTTTGAGGTGCCGTTCAAGGCTCATGCGGGAGGCGCGACAGGCCGGGCGTTCGGCACAATTTCGGGCTTGTCCGTCGGGTTCTTCGCCCGGTGCAGCGCGGTCACCCGCTTGACCTGAGCGATGCTGCATCCGGCGAGTTCGGCCGTCCTGGCGATGCTCATGCCTGCCTCCCGCAGGCCGATGATGCGGCGATGGTGGGCAAGGTCCGGCTTCCGGCCCCGATACCGCCCTGCCCGCTTGGCAATCTCGATGCCTTCGCGCTGGCGTTCGCGGCGCGTTTCGTAATCGTCGCGCGCGGTCTGAAGTGCGACCCGCAGCAGCATGTCCTGCACCGCCTCCAACACGATGCGCGCGACGCCCGCGCTGTCGGCGACGAGGTCCGACAGATCGACGATGCCCGGCACCGCCAACCGCGCGCCCTTGGCCCGGATCGTCGCCACCAGCAGTTCCGCCTCGGCAAGCGGCAGGCGGCTGATCCGGTCGATCTTCTCGGCCACCACCACCTCGCCGGGTTGCAGGTCGGCAACCATGCGCAACAGCTCGGGCCGGTCCGGCCGCGCACCCGACGCCTTCTCGCGATAGACCGCGGCCACATAATAGCCGGCCGCGCGCGCGGCATCGACGATCGCTTCCTGCCGGGTGAGATCCTGCTCGTCCGTGCTGACGCGCAGGTACACGCGCGCGACGCGGACCGGGTTCGACATGGCAGCTCCTTCGGGTACACCCATGTGAGCCACTGCTGCGGCATCTGGCTCACAATGACAAGTACCGATCCTGTGTAGCCTGGCCAAACAAGCCGAAGCTTCCTAGCCATCCATTCTCCACATGAACGGGATTTACGAACTGGAGCGGCGAACCTGGCCGAGGTGCGCGAGGCGCTCGGCGGGCTTCACCTCGACGTCCGGCCGCTCACGTCTGCCCAGGCGTTCCTTATGGGGGATCCGCGCCCGACGACAAAGTCGCTCGGACTGTCCCTGGCGATCGAACTGGGAGCCGAGATGTTCACGAGGGCCGCGCCTTCGTGCTGTTAGGGTCAGCGCCAGATGCGTGGTTGCCGCAATCCGAGCGCGACTGCCGGAGCACGGTGAAGGCACAGGCTATTGCTTCAGGTGCGGCCGCACGATCGTGGCCTGCACCGCCCGCAGGTCAGCGCGGGGACCTGCCGGTACGGGCCCGATCCGCCGCAACTTCGAACGGCGACGTCGCATTTGCCTGCGGGTTGTAGTTCCGGTCGATGCGGTTGCGGATGCGCGATTGCACCCGGTTGCTGATGCGGCCGGAGACGCGGGCAAGCGGCCGCACATTGGGAGCCGCCTCCTGCCGCGTCTGGCGTTGGCCGACGCGACCGACGGTGGAATCCGCGATCTGGCCGAACGCCGGGCCGGCCGCCAACAGACAGAGGCCGAGAAAGAGACCGCGCATCCGCCTCATGGTGCGGGTGCCAGCTCTAGACGGTCGATCTGACCCACCAAACCCGACACGGATTCCGATGGCCGCGCGATCAAGGTCAATGTCTGAACAGGGCACCCGGCAGTAACTGTCAGAAGCCCTGCGAACCTACCGCCCGCTTCCGCGGAGTTCGGAACTTCGACACGGCCGAGTTCCCGCGAACCGCACAGGAGAACCCAATAGGGCAGTGCTCTGCGCTCCTGCTCGATCCCACGGCTGTGACCGCTGAGGTGATAGGTCCCGGGCGGCAGAAGCTGCATCTGCTTCAGGAGCGCACCGCCTCCGCCGGGGACCACGTAGAAGTCGAACAGGCCATTGCTGCCGCTGGGCTGGATGGAGCCGGTCACGCTTCCATCGTTGACGGGCGTCCAGTCAAACACTGTCGGCGCCGCCAGCACGGCCGAGAACCGCGGATCCCGCGCGCGCCGGCGGTCTGCGTGGCCCCGCACCGCCGCATAGAAGCGCCAGGCCGCTTCCCCCTGCCCCCGCGCGACCATGGAGCCGATCAGGGCGGCATTCACCGGTTCGGGAACGGGGACATGGCGCTGGTGTAGCGCAGCCAGCAGCGCCGCAGTCGCTTGCGAATTTTCCTTGGACGACGCCGCATAGCCGAGGAAGTCGTCGGCCCAGAGCGGCCTGCCCGCAAGCGTCCGCACGAGTTCGGCACGAACCTGTGCGTCGTTGATGGCGGACGCGAGCACCGGGTACAGGATGGCCCGGCTCTGCGCCTTGGTGCGGAGCGCCACGTCATAATGCCGCAGCACGCCGGCGATATCGTCGCGCCCAACGGCATCCTCGATCGCCCAGAGCTGCGTCTGCAGGTCGCGCCGGGAAAGCCGCTCCGCATAGCGGAAAAGGCGTCCCGCACCGGCGACATCGCCCCTTGCTTGTGCGGCGAGACCAAGTTGCGCAACGGCATTCACGGCCGTTGGATCTCTCCGCAGCGCATCCTGGGCTTGCATGCTGCGTTCAGTGAAATCGGAAGAAGCAGGAATGCTTTCAAACCCGGCGGACAGGATCCGGCCGTCCCACGGCGCTATCCTTGCCGCGAGCGCAGGATCGTCCTTCACGACCACCTGCGCGACGGTCTGAGCCATGCTGAAGTAGCCCGCGACCGCCAACAGCGCCGCGGCACCACCACGGATGGCCCACTCCTTGAGCGAGCGCTGCGCGAGTTGCCCGCTCCCGCTCATGATTCTGCTTACGCCTTTTTCCCGTCGCGACCGTAGGTATAGCCGTAATTATACCCGTAGCCGTAGCCGTAGTGCGCCTTCCGGGCGTCGAACTTGGTCAGCACGCCGCCAAAGATGCGCGCGTTGACGCCAGCAAGGCGGCGGAGCGCCGTCTTGACGAGCGCAGAGCGCGCGCCCTGAGCCTGGGTCACCCAGACCACGCCTTCCACGCGGCTTGCGATCAGCGGCGCGTCGGCCAGGCCCATCACCGGCGGGGAGTCGATCACCACATGATCATAGTCCTGCAGCAGACGCTCGATCAGCAGCGACAGCCGGTTGCCGGCGAGCAGCTCCGCCGCGTTCGGCGGGATCGGTCCGGCCGACATGGCGGTGAAGCCAAGATCCGCCATCGAAAACGTCAGCGAGGCGACGTCGTCTTCGCCGGCGAGGAAGTTGCTAAGACCCCGATCATGGCTGACGCCGCCCAAGAGGTGCACCGACGGCGAGCGCATGTCGCCGTCGATGAGGATCACCTTGCGCCGAGCGCGTGCCAGCGTGGCAGCGAGCGCAAGCGACGTCGTGGACTTGCCTTCTGCCGGCTGCGTCGACGTCACCATGAGCGAGCGCGGCACCCCATGCTCGGTGGTGAACGCCAGACTGGTCTGCACTGCAAGATAGGCATCGAACATATCCGAACGCGGGTCCAGCAGCGCCTGCTTGGGCGTGCTGTCCTCGACCTTCGGCACGGTGCCCAGCAGCGGAACCCCGAACAGCCGCTCGAACTCCGCCGGATCGGCGATGGCTTCGTCCATCTGCTCCAGCGCGAAGGCCAGCAGCGCACCCAGGCCCAAGCCGGCAAGCAGCGAGATCAGCAGATTGATCAGCAGCTTCGGGCTCGACGGCTTCTGCGGAACATCCGCGGTATCGACGACCGACGTGTTGTTGACGCCAACGCCGCCGGCGACGCCGATCTCCTTGAACCGCTGCAACAGCCCATCATAGAGGGCACGGTTGGTATCCACCTCCTGCTGGTAGATGTTGTACTGGATGCTGCGCCGCCGCAGGTCGAGATAGCCCTGCTTGAGCTCGTTCACCTTGGCGGTCAGTGCGCGCTCGCGCTCCTGTGCCTGGCGATAGCCGGCCTGCAGCGAACCCGAGACGCGTGTCTCCTCGCGCGTGATGGAGCGATCGAGCTGGTCGATCTGGGACTTGATCGCTTGGGCCGCGGGATAGCCCGGCTCGAACTGGACCATCAGGCGCTGATAGTCGGCCGCAAGCTCCGCCCGCCGCTGGCGCAGGCTGTTGATCGCGGCATTCTGCAATGCCTCGGTTGATGCGCCAGCGCTGCCGGCCTGCTGGAAGCGCGCCTCTGCCTGGATCCGCTCGGCGGTCGCCTGGGAAAGCGCGGCATTCAGCGTCGCCAGATCGTCGGCGACGAGCGAGCGTTCGGACGTGGTGGTGCCGTTGCTCGACTGGGCCGGCAAGTTGATGATCTGCTCGGCCGATGCATAATTGACGAGCTGACGCTGGGATTGGTCGAGCCGTTCCTTTTGAAGCGTCAGCTGGCGCTGCAGAAGGTCGCGGCCATAGGAGGTCGCCTGGATCTTGCGCTCGAGGTTGGACTGGATGAAATTGTCCGCCCAAGCATTGGCGACCTGCGCCGAAAAGCTCGCGTCGCGGCTCGTAAACGCAATTGTCACCAACCGCGACAGTCGCGTCGGCTTGATGGCGACGTTCGCAAGCAGGATCTCGCCCGCCTTGCGCAACCGCGTGGTGCGTCCCTGCGCAAGGTAGCGCCCGTTTACTTGTCGGAACGCCGGCGCCTCCGACGCATAGCCGAACCGCTCGTAAAATGCCGGATCATCGACCAGGCGCAGCTGGTTGGCGACACGCTCAGACAGAGAACGCGACTGCAGCAGGCCATATTGAGTCTGGTAGAACTCCTGGTCGGCGGTGCTGGTCTCGCGCTCCACCCCCTGGATGTCGGTGACGTTGCTCGACTCCCGCGAGATCGCGATGATGGTGTTGGCGGTGTACTGCGGCGTCATCAGCAGCGTGCTGATGAGGCCGACAAGGAAGCAGCCTACAACCGCCGCGAGGATGACGTAGCGCCAGCGAAGCGCGATACGCAGATATTGCCGGATGAGCGGGAGGCGGTCCGTTTCCGTGCCGGCCGGATCAGCGGGCGTGGCCACCGCGCCGTGCCGGAGTTGTTGTGCTGTCATGTTCATGTGAGATCTACCGCAGGACTGCCACGAGTGGGGCCACAAAAAGCGGCGCTGACGATACAAGATCTCGAAAAAGGCGACGCTGTGGGGAATCGCCCACTACGATCACGTCATTGGCATAGATAGCAGGGTCTTCGTACGCGCCCCGACGGATAGCCGCGATGCTGTACAGACCAGCCATGCGCCGCCCATCGACCGTGCGCAGGATCACGACCTCCTCTGCTCTAGCATATTCTGTCATACCCCTGGCAGACGCAATCGCCCGCATCAGCGTCATCTGGTTGGTGACCGGATACAGGCCCGGCTCTACGACCTGGCCATCAACCGTAACGACCTGGCTGACCGAACTCTTGATGTTGATCGTGACCTGGGGGTTGCGGACATAGCGGCCGCGCAGCGACGTCTCGATGTCCCGGGCGAGTTCCCCAGCGGTCTTGCCGCGAGCGTCGATCATGCCGACGAGCGGCATCGAGACGCCGCCGCTTGCGTCGACCTGCATCTCTCGGCTGAGATCGGGCACATTGAAGACATCGACCTGAATGGTGTCGAGCGGACCGATCAGTGCCGGCCGGTCGGCCGCTGTGAGATCGTTGCGATTTGGCGGAGGCAGCTCAGCGCTGTTCTCCACCACGGTGAGGCCTGGATTGCGCTCCAGCGGGGGCGTCCGCCCACATGCTGTCAAGGCGCTCGCCAACAACAGTCCGACACACAATCTACGCATGTTCTTGAAAAAACACTTTCTCGGAAACGTCGGAGTTTCTGGCCCCACGTGTTACGCCTAGAGGCTATGCTGCCGCTGGTAAAGAACTTGCACGACGTGCGCCTGAGCGCCCGCTGAGCCATACCCCGGCAATTGCGACCAGAGCCATGATCGCCGGCGTCCGGGCTGGATAGTCGAAGACGCTGGCGAGCATCACGAGCAGCAGCATCGCCGAGCCGAGCCGGGCAAGCATGGCATCCGGGCCTAAGCTGGCACGCCACGCGCGAACGCTCGCCCAACCCCACCAGAACAGTGCCGCGAGAAGCAGCACCAGTCCGGGGAGGCCGGCGTCAAGCACGATCTCAAGAAAGTCGTTGTGCGCATGGTTGAAGTAGGTGGACTTCAGCAGCTCGAACGGCTCGTGGATACGGAAGATGGGGTCGAAGCCGCCAAGCCCGGATCCGAACGGGAAATAGTCGGTGATCATCGACAGCACGGTCGGAAGCCCGCGGCTCCGCATGTCCTGTCCCGGATCCTGTTCGAACAACCGGTTGATCGACACGGCTCGGTCCGCCGCAATACTCAGCAACACCAGCCCCAGGACGATCGCCAGAACGCCGGCGACCAGTGCCGGAAACAGCCAGCGCGGATAACGGCCGAGCGCCTTTTTGACCGTTGCTCCCGAGAGAAGCAGCGCCATTCCGAGCCCGAGGCTCCCCAGGAGCAGCCCGGCACGCGAGCCGCTGACCAGGATCGCGACCAGAAACAGCGCCATGCTCGCCAGGCCGGCGACGTGGCGCCAGGGGCGGACTTCCCGCGCACCGAACGCCCAGACGGACGCCAGCGGACATCCCAGCGCCATCAGCAGTGCGAAGTGGTTGCGATTGGCAAACGTGCCGCTGACCGTGTGCGGAGACTCGTTGATCAATGGATTGTCGAAGCTGAAGCTCGACACCTGAACCAGACCGATCAGCGTGGAGGCGAGCACGAGGCACAGCAGAAAGCCGGGCAGCCGCCTGCGCTCCTCCACCCCCAGGCCCAGCATGAGCCAAAGGACCGCGGCAGGCACGACCAAGGAGGATGCGGCGTTCACGGTCGCCCCTGGAGCGATGGCCCATGGCCGCCAAGGCTGCGGCTCGCCAGCCCCCAAAGCCGCGTGGGTGATGAGATCGCGCCCGGGCAGCGCCGTCCACATGGCGGGGGGAAGCGGAACCAGCTGCACCAGCGGCAGCGCGATCGCCGCGGCAAGGATCAACGCCACCGCGCGTCCACCACGAAGATCGGGACGGGTGCCGAACAACAGTCCACCAATCAGCGCTACCCATGCCGCAGCGCGGACGATGACCTGCCCCGAAGCATCGGCTCGCGAGGCACCGCCAGCGACTTCCACCACAACCAGCAAGGCATAGAGGAGTATCAGTGCATGGGTGGGTCTGAACCGGACCATAAAGCTGGAGGTTTTCCGCATAGGATTGGTCGCTTATGCGATCCTCTCCTGGAGGGAAACAGAGGAACTGCACCTCGTCGCGTCCGGCGATCGTTGCGCAGCAACGCCCGAGGCGCTCCGACCGGAACCGGATTGACAACTCCAGATCAGACTGATCTTTCGCGCCCTCGCCCATGCAGGTATCGGATGCTCAAGGTCAAATGACCCACCAGAAATCTAAGCAATATGATTTCATCGTAACCGGAGCGTCAGGGAACATCGGCCGCCACCTGATCCCGCTACTGGGAGATCAGGGATATAGCATCCTTGCCCTTGGCCGCGATGCATCGGCTTTGCGGACGATGTACGCCAAGCATCCCCAGGTCGATTGCGCCGATTACGAAGCACTCCCCGGACAAGAAATCTGCGACACGCTTATCCATCTTGCCGTCCGCAACAACGATCAACCTGGCACTTTAGAAGATTTCACCCGGGCCAACGTTGATTTCACAAATGCTGTTTGTGCGCATTTCATGCGCATGAACGGTCGACGGTTCATCAACATATCGTCGGTTCAGGCTTTGGATGACAGCAACGACTCGCCTTACGCGGTTAGCAAGAGACTGGCTCAGCGCAACCTCTCTGCCTCGTTAGGCGCAGGTCTTGATACCGTTTATATCGGCTACTTTTACGATGAGAGTTTTTTTGGCAAAAAGCTCGGCATCCTCAATCAGCTCGGGATCTTCGGCAGAGCGCTGTTCGGCTTGTTCAAGACGCTTAAACCAACAACGTCAGCACAGAGCTTGGCCGTATACGTGGCGAACCCTGAGAACGATTTGCCGAAACCGAAAATCCTGACCGACGATCTTTTGCGTTCCTGCCTATACCGGGGGGTTACGCGCGCGGTCGACGTGCTGGCCGCAATGGCAATCCTTATTCTGCTTCTCCCCATGATCCTGGTCCTGTGGCTAGTGATCCGCCTCGGCAGCCCCGGCCCTGCCATTTTCGCGCAAACCCGCGTCGGCAAGGGACAGGTGCCCTTCACGCTTTACAAATTCCGCACGATGAAGCGCGACACCGCTTCGGTCGGTACGCACGAAGTCAGCGTCAGTGCAGTGACAAAAGCCGGCAAGTTCCTCCGCAGAACCAAGCTCGACGAGCTACCGCAAGCAGTGAACCTGCTACGGGGGGAGATGACGCTGGTCGGCCCTCGCCCCTGCCTGCCGGTGCAACAAGAATTGGTGAACGCGCGCTCGACGCTTGGCATCTTTTCAATGAAGCCTGGGATCACCGGCTATGCGCAGGTCCGCGAGATCGACATGAGCCGTCCACAAGAACTGGCACGCAGTGATTATGTCTACATGAAGGTGCAGTCTCTGGCGATCAATTTCACGCTCATCTTGCAGACGGCGTTCGGCCGCGGTCGAGGCGATCGTATTGTCTCCGGTGAGGCGCCACAAGGATGAGCAGCACCTCCGTGAAAGACATGGCTGAAAACATCCTCTACTTTGTCGGGGATGCGCCGTTTTTTGTTTCGCACCGACTGAATCTGGTCCAGGGGGCGGTGGCAGAGGGCTATCGCGTCACCGTTGCCTGCCCCTTCCACGCGACTGCGGTTGAGGCAATTCGTGCAGCCGGCGCTGAGTGGATCGAGTGGAACATCAACCGCGGCGGGACATCGATCTTTGGCGAAGGCCTCACCTTTCTTCGAGCCTTCGCTATCGTCCGTCATACCCGCCCCACGCTGATCCACGCGATCGCGATCAAATGCATCCTCCACGCTGGTTTGGCGTCGAAGATACTCCGCGTTCCCGTCGTGGGCGCCGTCTCCGGTCTCGGATATGTCTACACGGGCAGCGGCGGCGGAATGAAGGGCGTACTGCGGCGGGCGATTAACGCGTTCATGCGGCTTGGGCTCAACCGCCGCGCCGTCAGCTTCATCTTCCAGAATGGCGACGACGCCCGGATGGTCGAGTTCGCCAAGCTCGACAAAGTATCGGTCCACCGGATCGGCGGCTCGGGTGTGGATCTTCAGAAGATTACCATGCGGCCGCATCCGGTTGGCCCGGAAACGCGTGTCGGCCTCCCGGCACGCCTGCTCCGCGACAAAGGCGTCTACGAGTTCGTCGACGCAGCGCGCGAGCTACGCCGCCGCGGTCGCAACGCGACGTTCGCATTGATCGGCGACCCCGACTTGACGAACCCGACCTCGGTCACGCCCGCCGAAATTGAGCGTTGGGTACGCGAGGGCGTGGTCGAATGGGTGCCGTACACCTCGGACATTGCAGCGGCGCTGGCGGAACTGCACATCGTCGCCCTTCCTTCATACCGCGAGGGCTTTCCCAAGTCGCTGATCGACGCCGCGGCGGCGGGTCGCGCAATTGTCACAACGGATACGCCAGGCTGCCGGGACGCGATCGCCATCGGAGTCACCGGCTTACTCTGCCCGGCAAAGGATGCCATCGCGCTCGCCGATGCAATCGATCGCCTGATCCTCGACCGCGACCTGTGTGTCCGCATGGGCGTCGCAGGACGCGCGCATGCAGAGGATCGGTTTGACGTCAACGATGTGACGCGTCGGCATTTTGAGATCTACCGCACCCTTCTCTCCACGCACGAACTCACCTGATGCAGCTCAACCGGTGCTGCGTTCCGCGAGGTTAAGCAGCATTCGGCGGGAGCGTGGTAGCCGAGGCATCGCAGTCGGATACGGATCCGTCATCGGCCGTTCCATACAAGCGCTCACGGACGCGGTTGTCCGTCCTGTTTGTCTGCCACGGCAGACTGGAGCAGCGCGATGAAGCGCGGGGCATGGGCCTTCAGCGAAAAATCCCGCTCCACCCGCTCCCGCCCGGCCCGGCCGTAAGCAGCGCGTAGGGTTTCGTCCTCCAGCAGGCTCACCAGCGCGCCGCGCCATTCCTCCACCGTCTCCGCAAGCATGCCGTTGACGCCCGGCTGCGCCAGGTCGACGTTCACCCCGACCGGCGAGGCGACCACGGGCAGGCCGCACGCCATATACTGGATCAGCTTGTAGCCGCATTTGCCGCGGCTCCACGGGTCGTCGGTCAGCGGCATGATGCCGATGTCCATCGCCTGGACCTCGGCGATCTCCGTCGCTTCCGTCCAGTCTATCATCTCAAACGCCGGAAGATCCGCTGCCGCCACCCCCGAGCCGACGATCCGCACGCGCGCACGCCCTTCGACCACAAGCGCCTCCAGCATGGGCACCAGTGGCTCAACATAGCTCCAGGTGGAATGGGACCCGATCCAGCCAATGACCGGGGGACCTGCATCCGGCGCCGGCGACCGCGGCCGGTAACCGTCGGTGTCCACCACCGTAGGGATCACCACGCTGTTCGGGCAGAAGCGCGCGGCATAATCCCACAAATACGCATTCCCGCAGCTTACCGCGCTTACGCGACGCAGCAGTGGCTCGAAGCGCCGTCCCAGCAGCTGCCTCACCAACGGGCGGCGGCTAAGGTCGTAATTGTGAAAGATCGCATCATCGAAGTCATAGACGACCGGTATGCCCATCCTGCCAATGAGTCCCTCGAACCAGCCCGGCGTATAGGGGAACAGTTCTTTGTGGATCCATACTAGGTCATATTGTTGTGCGCGCAGCAATGCCAGCACTCTCCGGAGATAGGCTGCCATTATGGGTGCAGTATTGCGCAACCTTCCGGTCTGGTTTATCTGGCCGTCGCCAAGAAGAGGAAACCACTCAACTTTTATACCCGCAGCCTCTAGCTCCGGAACAAATTGCAGGAGACGCTGGCGAGTACTGGCGGCTTTTTCGCCATATTTCATGAAGGCAATCATCTTCATACAGCCAAAGCCCCGTCCCGTTCTGGCTTCGCGCTAACGGTTTCGGTAGACCCCGTCCAGTTAACCGTCATACCCCTGGCCCGCCGGCAGGTTCGCCGCACGAGGATGCTCGCCTGATGAAGTTGTTGTACCTGTCCTATACCGGGCTCGCGGAGCCGCTGGGTGTCTCTCAGGTCCTCGGCTACCTCACGCGACTGGCCAAGAAGCACCAGATCACCCTGGTCACGGTCGAGAAGCCGGCGGATCTGGCGGATCACGCGTTGATCGCGGAGCGCAGACAAGCATGCGACGCTGCCGGTATCCGCTGGATACCGCTCCGCTATCACCACCGCCCCCGCCTGCTGGCAACGGCATGGGACCTGCTCGTGCTTACGGCAATTGCGTTCAGGGAAGCCATAGGCGGCAAGACGGACATCATCCATGCACGTGCCTATATCCCCTGTTTCGTGGCGGTACTGATCGGCGCGCTCACACGTACCCCGTTCGTCTTCGACACGCGCGCCTTCTGGCCCGAGGAACTGATCGCCGCAAATCGACTGAAACGGGGCTCGCTACTTCACCGGGCGATCGTTGGGATGGAACGGCTGTGCATGCGCCGGGCCGCAGGAATTGTGCTAGTGACCCACGCGGCGGCCGACCACCTGCGCGCTCACGACCCGGAACTGACTGCCGACAAGGACATCGTCTCGATTCCGACCTGTGCGGACCTTAATCGCTTCTTTCCCCAGGCAGCGCCCCGGCCCTCTGGACCGTTGAGGATCGGCTCGGTCGGCACCGTGCTCAGTGGGTGGTTCCGGATCGACCTTTTGTTCGCCAGCTTCCGTGAGATCCGGCGCATCGCGCCCGATGCCAGCTTCAGCATTCTCTCGCGCGATGACCCTGATCGCATCCGCGCCCTTGCAGCGGAACATGACTTTGACGCAGCCGACATGGAGATTACCGCCCTTGCCCCGGGGGCCGTCGCACCGCGCATGCGAACTTTCGACGCCCTGGCCATGTTCTTCCGCTCGGGTACGTCCAAGCTCGCAAGCTGCCCGACCCGTATGGCCGAGGCGTTAGGCAGCGGGGTTCCCGTTATCTGCAACGGTGGCATCGGCGATGTCCGCACCATCGTCCAGGATCATCGTGTTGGGGTGTTGGTGGACACAGAAGATGACATGGCGACTGCGGCTGCCGAGTTGGTTTCGTTCCTTGCTGATCCCAATCTGCCGGAACGTTGCCGCCGCACTGCCGAAGACCTGTTCTCCACAAACGCAGGCGCGCGCGACTACGACGCCCTCTACGCACGCATCGTAGCGCGTCGTTCCGGTGCCGCTTCGCCCGTAGAACTGCGGCTGCAATGAGTGTCGGTTCGCCACCACCCCCCGAACTCGACGGCCCAGCATCCCTGCTCTCTCGCATTGGGTTGGGGGGCCGGCTCGGCCGAGAAATCGCGCGCGCCGCCATCGGCAGCACTGGGGTACGCTTACTCGGAACAGCAATGGCCTTTGGAGTTGGCGTTCAGTTGGCCCGCTATCTCGGGCCGGAGCAGTACGGCCTGTACGGCACGATCATGGCACTCGTGGCGCTTCTATCGGTGCCTTGCCAGTTCGGCTTCACCCAACTCGTGGTTCGCGAGCTGGCAGTGCATTCCTCAAGGGTTGACCTGCCGGCCTTTAAAGGAACGCTCGTCGGGCTCTCAGTAGGTGTTGTCATAGCAAGCCTGCTGACGTTGATTGTCGCATTTCCGGCGTTGCACTGGATGCCGTCGTGGTCCGCAGAACATGATGCTTATGCATGGTTGCTGCTGATCGTGCCGATTTATGCATTGATCTCGTTCGGCTCGGGCGTGCTGCGTGGAATGGGCAATGTCGTTCTCGCAAGCTCCTTCGACGCACTGCTGCGTCCAGGCCTGTTCGCTGGGGCCTTGTTCCTTGTGATGCACTTCACCAGGACAATGTCTGCAGCACGCGCCCTAGGGCTGAACATGATGACAGCCATAGCCGCTCTTATCCTGCTGTTGCTGGCCATCCTCCGCTATTTGCCTCTGCGACTTGGAAGCCATATGGGGGTTTATCAACCGAGGACGTGGCTTGGCGCAAGCCTGCCCATGTTCGCGACCGAGTTGCTGCGAACGCTGGACGCGCAAGTTGGCATCATGCTGATCAGCTTCAATGCCCTACCCGCCGAGACCGGTTACTTCCGCGTTGCGGCTGCTACCGCGTTGTTCTTCGGCTTACCCATCACCGTCATCAACCTCATTATAGCGCCTTATATCGCCCGATTTCATGCACTGGCAGAGAAGCGCCGCTTGCAACGGCTGATGGCAGGCGCCGCGATCGCGTCTATCCTCGGGACGGGTGGGCTGATCGCTATTCTACTGGCAGCAGGTACCCCGCTGGTCGTCGCGGTGTTCGGGCCCGAGTATGGCGATGCCTGGCTGCCCATGATCATCCTGGCCCTCGCCCACTTCGCCACGGCCCTGTTCGGAGCTAATCAGGCGCTGCTTAACATGACGAATGAGGAGGGTAGCGTCACCTTCGGTTTCCTGCTCGGACTGGCGTTTACTACTGTACTCAGTTTGCTGCTGGTTGATCGGTACGGCGCTTCCGGCGTCGCGATCGGTATGCTCGCAGGCTCGGTCTCACGGGGCTTTTTCATGAGCTGGCGATCGACGGCAACACTGGGTCTGCAGCCTGGCCTGCTCGGCGTGCTGACCCTGCTCCGCTCCGCTCGCCCAACCCCGGCAGAATGACGCAACCATGAACCTTCCCCTGATAAGGCTAGTCCGGTCTCGCCTGTTTGCCCAGGCTCCGCATTGTGAACGGCGCGGCGCGCGACCCGGGACTCGCCGCGGGTCGCAATGTCCGCATCTTCCCGGCCGAATTGCGCTGGGTCGATAATAGCGCAGCGCCAACACGCTCCTCGGTGATCTGGAATATAGCGGCAGTGGTGGAATAATGGTTTACTTTACGATTGCATTGCTTCTGTTCGCTGCCTCTCACTTAGCGGAACCCAGTCTTGTTGCCCGGAAAAGGCTTTACTACTTCGCCTCAATTGCGCTGTTCGCGTTTGTCGCGTTCAGATATGAGGTTGGCTGCGACTGGGAGGGGTACGCCGTTCAATATGACAAAGCCTACCTTCTCGGCCTAACGGAATCTTTAAAGGACAGTGAACCGGGGTGGTGGGCGATGATATACGCCCTGTCCGCATCGGATATATACTTCCCGTGGATCAACGTGATCACCGCGGCGATATTCTTCTTTGGCGTCCACAGCCTCGCCAGGCGGCAGCCAAATCCCGCATTTTTCATGGCGCTGCTTTTCCCGGTGCTGATCATCAACATGCCGATGTCCGGTATCCGGCAGGGCGCCGCTATCGGCATCATGTGTTATGCAGTAACATGTCTGATGGCTGGAAGATGGAAGCGGTATGTTTTCATGGTTGCCGTTGCCGCCTCGCTGCATAACAGCGCCTTGGTGTTCGTAATTCTAGCTCCGCTGGGGATCAAGCGCCTCACACCGACCGCACGTATCGTTACTATGGGCCTTCTTTCTGTGCCTGCCGTAAGCTTGGTTGTGCTCGGCGCAGCCGGTCAACAGGCAATCGATCGATACGTAGACACCGGCTACGATGCCAACGGAGCAGTCTACCGTTTGGCAATGCTGGCCGTGAGCGGAATTTTCTTCTTTTTGCTTCTCCGTAGACAGTGGCGCGAAGAGTATCCCGGTGACTATCCGCTCGCTGTATACGGATCGGGCGCCCTGATCGGCTTGGTTTTGATCCTGCCCCTGTCGTCGGTTATCGCAGACCGCCTTGGATATTATCTCATCCCCATCCAAGCGATGATATTTGCACGGACGGCACATTTGGAGGGATTTCGTCCTGGCCGGGTGCTTGCGCCTGTGATCAGCCTTGGGTTTCTGGCATTTTTATATGTATGGACATCGACCAGCAACAATTTCGAAATTTGCTATGTTCCATATCAGAACTGGCTCTATGAAGAGCCAACTTATTCGAGAGGCCTTCGCTAAGCGGCGCGGACACTCCCAAACTGCTAAAAGTGCTTGAGGTCCTTCGCTCCTGAAGATGAGGTCAACATTGGCTAAGTGACGAGCTGCGCCTTCAACAGAGAGGGAGACGTCGACGGCTGTTTGCCTCCTGATCGCGGCAGCGCGTTCCCTAGGCAATGGCGAGGCCTGAATGCGCACTCTTCTTGGTATTCGCTCTATCGCGCACCTGATCGGGGCAGGAGCCTGCCGTTCAGATACAGCATCCCTTCGATCACCGATTTGGCGGTAGAGACCGGCCCATCGATGCGGTTGGTACCTTTGAAGGTTCCGCGCGTGTGGGCGATCTGCTTGCTTGTTTGCGACATGCTGCAGTCCCGCCAGATGGGTCCGACACTCCAGGGCAGCACGCCACCATGCCGCAGCCTGAAGCGGCAGCGATCGAACAACACGTTCTGTGCATACGGCAGGTGGGCAATGATGTTCTTTCGCAGGTACACCATGCCGGTTGGGGAGAGAGCAGGCTCATCTGTAAAAACGCAGTCGCTGAAGCGCGTTGCTCGCGCAGGGCTCGGGTCCGCAAATCCATGGACGATCGAGCCGACGAAGCGGCAATGCTCAAAGACCATGGCAGGCTTACGAGCCCAGACCGACCAGTTCGTCGTACCGACGAACGTACACCGGCTAAAACTCAGGTCAGCGCTGTCACCGCTGTCCGCGACAAGGCCGCACCCATGATTGTCGGAGAACGTACAATCAGCAAAGCGGATCCTGCGGATCTGCTTCCCCCGCTGCGCCTCGATATCGACTCCCGCCGCAGGAGCGCTGTGGATCGACTTTCGTCCGGTCTGAGCAAACTCAGATGCGGTGACCGTGTAGCCGCGTCCGCCTACCAAACTAAGCCCCTGCCGCGCGTTACGGTGCGCGCGAAGCCGGATCAGCTCCCGCGTGACGCGGGGCGCATCGCTGTCCACCCCGTCGATGTAGAAGCCGTCTTGCGCCTGATCGTGCGCCCAGACATTCACGATGCGCTCTGAGCCGCCGTTGTTGCGCAAACCGACGCCCCAGCAGCCGATCTGCCAACTATCTCCGCCATGCGGACCACCGATGCGCAGACCGGAGACGTTTCCGTCCAGCTCCAGATTCTCAATGGCAACCGGCCCGGAACAGTCCTCAACGAGCACCATGGCAGCATATGGCCTCAACAAGAGCCGTCCATCACCCTTCTTGGCCGGTTCAGTGATGGGCCTCAGCTCCTGCGTGAAAGCGCCATATGGTTGGCGCGACGCACAACGCAGGACGGCTCCATTGCCGTTGATCCTTACAGCGCTAGAGCAGCCCCGGATCTCCAGCAGGCGCCGCGGCACAAGATCCGGGCCGAGTGTACCCACCAGGTACGTGGTCGGCCTAAGTGCGATCGTGCCGCCGCCGGCGGCATTGATTGCATCGCTGAGGGCCGCAAAGGCAGCGCTATCGTCCGTGCGACCGTCACCCCTTGCACCGAATTGCTCCGGGGTGAGTGTCGCGGCCACCGGACTTCGAGCGGCCATCGACGTCGAGGCGCTGATAAGCGCTAGAAAGGCCTGCATCGATGCGCGCCGCGTACACATATGCCGATTTACTGAAAGACGTGCGGTGCTGTCGACCCCACGTCGCGCTAGCAGGAAAAACTACGGCCGAGCGCGTCCGCGGACTGAGCCGTGGCAGCACGCCACGGCTAACATACTGTCCCAGAGCACCCGGCCAATACTCAAAGCCGGATATCGGCCGCTTCGGCCGGAAGACTGTATTTCAAGTCATAGAGAATATGGCCCGGCTGTCCGAACGCCCGAATGCCGTCGGCACCGAGCTCAGCGAATTCGCGGTGCGCGACAGCAAGCACGATCCCATCGTAGCAGCCGGCTTCCGGGTTCTCGATCAGTTCCAGCCCATATTCGTGGTGTGCCTCGTCCGCCGACACCCAGGGATCGTACACGTCCGCGACGATGCCATAGTCGCGCAGCTCGCTTACCACGTCGATGACCTTGGTATTGCGCAGATCCGGGCAGTTCTCCTTGAACGCCAAACCGAGGACCAGCACGCGGGCGCCGTCAACCTGGATGCGGCGCTTGAGCATCGCCTTCACCATCCGGCCGGCGATATAGGCGCCCATGCCGTCGTTAATCCGGCGCCCAGCAAGGATAACTTCGGGGTGATACCCCATCGCCTCTGCCTTATGCGTCAAATAATATGGATCGACGCCGATGCAGTGGCCGCCGACCAGGCCTGGGCGGAACGGCAGGAAGTTCCACTTCGTACCCGCGGCCTTGAGCACGGCCTCGGTATCGATACCCATGCGGTTGAAGATGATCGCGAGTTCGTTGATCAGCGCGATGTTGAGGTCGCGTTGCGTGTTCTCGATGACCTTGGCCGCCTCGGCGACGCGGATCGTTTCCGCCTTGTAGGTACCAGCCGTGATGATCGTGGCATAGAGGCTGTCGACCAGCGTCGCGATCTCCGGCGTCGAGCCAGAAGTCACCTTGCGGATCGTCGGCAGGCGATGCTCCTTGTCGCCCGGGTTGATCCGCTCCGGGCTGTAACCACAGAAGAAGTCGTGATTGTACTTGAGCCCGGAAAGGCGCTCGAGCACCGGAACGCAGTCCTCCTCGGTCGCGCCGGGATAGACGGTCGATTCATAGACGACGATGTCGCCGCGCTTCAGCACCTTTCCGACGGTCTCCGACGCCTTGATCAGCGGCGTCAGGTCGGGACGCCGGTGCTCGTCGATCGGGGTGGGGACGGTCACGATGTACAGGTTGCACCCGGCCAAATCCGCAGGATCCGTCGAGAAGCGCAAGCCCTTCGCTGCCGCTAGTTCGTCGGCATCGGTTTCGAGCGTCGTATCCTCGCCGCGCCGCAGCGCCTCTATCCGCGATTGATTGATGTCGAAGCCGACCACGTCGCGAATGCGGCCAAACTCCACCGCGAGCGGCAGCCCGACGTAGCCAAGCCCGATGACCGCGACCCTGAGGTCCTCGAGCGAAGCCGGCGTTGCCATGTCTGTGCGATCCATGATCATTTTCCCGAATAGTCGCGGAACCACGCGACGAAGTTTGCGATGCCGTCGCGGAAGTCGGTGGCCGGGCGATATCCGGTGAGCCGTTCGAGCAGCGAGGCATCGGCCCAGGTCGCGGGCACGTCGCCTGTCTGCATCGGCATGTAGTTGCGGATCGCCTTGATGCCCAAGCTCTCCTCGATCGCATCGACGAAGTCGAGCAGGCGTACCTTGTCGTTGTTGCCGATGTTGACGATGCGGAACGGCGCAACCGGGCTGAGCGAGTCCCCCGGAACGATGTCCGCGCGCGAGGCCGGGCGCTCGGGCACCGCATCGAACAACAGGCGGATCGCACGGACAAGATCGGCGACATAGGTGAAGTCGCGGTACATGTCGCCGTGGTTGTAGATGTCGATCGGACGCCCATCGAGCATCGCGTCCACGAACTTATACAGCGCAAGGTCGGGGCGTCCGTACGGGCCATAGACCGTGAAGAAGCGGAACATCGTCGTCGGCAGGTTCCACAGATGCGCATAGGCATGCGCCATGGACTCATTGGCCTTCTTGGTGGCCGCGTAGATCGTGAGCTGCGTGTCCGCCTTTTCCGTTTCGGTGAACGGCATTTCCTCGTTCGCACCATAGACGGACGAGGTGGAGGCCATCAGAAGGTGCTGAACCGCGTTGCGACGCGCAGCCTCCATGACATTGAAGGTGCCGATAACGTTGCTGTCGAGATAGGCGCGGGGATTTTCGAGGCTATAGCGCACGCCCGCCTGGGCCGCGAGATGGACGATCACGTCGGGCGCGAACGCATCGATGGTCGCGTCCAGCAGAGCCTGGTCCTCGAGCATCCCTTCCGTAGCGGAGAAATTGGGGCTTTTCCGGAGTTCCTCGTGACGCCGCTGCTTCAGCCGGACATCATAATAGTCCGTCATGCCGTCGTATCCGGCAACGACAAAGCCTTCGTCCAACAACAACTTGGACAAGTGGAATCCGATAAACCCTGCCGTTCCCGTGACGAATATCCGCCGCGGGCTTTCCTTCACTACGCTGCTATCCACGCGTTATCTCACCCAGCTTAAATAGTTTTATAGCTTATAAAGAGCAGCCTGCTTGATTTCCGGATTTTTGTATTCCGGAACAAGTTGCTGCAGAATATCGAGAGATTTCCCAACATTCCCCCTGCTCAAATGACTTTGAAGTTCTTCCAGGATGCCCGACAAGCTTCCCCAGGGATGCACCGCTTCCCGCGCCTGCATGATCCGCGAATGGTCCGTCGGTGCGGGATCCCCGCCGATCAGGAGCTCTTCGTACAGCTTCTCGCCTGGGCGCAACCCGACCTCGACGATCTCGATATCTCCGTCCGGGGTCGCTTCATCGCGCACGGCAAGACCCGAAAGCCGGATCATCGTCTCGGCGAGGTCGCGAATGCGGACGGGCTGGCCCATGTCGAGAACGAAGACCTCGCCCCCCTTGGCCATGCCGCCCGCCTGGATCACCAATTGCGTCGCTTCGGGAATGGTCATGAAATAGCGGGTGACGTCCTTGTGCGTGATCGTGACCGGCCCTCCCGCCGCAATCTGCGCCTTGAACAGAGGCACCACCGAGCCGCTCGAACCGAGCACGTTTCCGAAGCGCACCATCGTGAAAAGGGTATTCTGCTGCTCCTGCGCCCTGGCTTGCAGAACGAGTTCACAGACCCGCTTGGAAGCCCCCATGATATTGGTTGGGCGCACCGCCTTGTCGGTGCTCACCAGGATGAAGCGCCCCACGCCGGCCGCTTCGGCCGCAAGGGCACAATGGAGCGTGCTGAAGATATTGTTCCGCAGACCCGCGACCGGATTGCGCTCCACCAACGGCACATGCTTGTAGGCCGCCGCATGATAAACGCTCTCCGGCTGCCAGCGGCGGAAGATCCGGGCAACGGAGTCCCGGTCGGCCACATCGGCAAGCTCCGGCTCCAGCTCGACATCATAGCCTTCCACCAAAGCCAGCTGCCGCAATTCACGCTCGATCGCGTACAGCGAATATTCCGATTGCTCGACAAGGATCAGGCGGCGGGGCCGCGACCGCAGGATCTGGCGGCAGAGCTCGCTGCCGATCGATCCGCCCGCGCCTGTCACCAGGACATTCTTGCTCAGCAGAGAGCTTGCCATCAGCAGTTCGCTGGGCAGCACCGCGTCGCGTCCGAGCAGATCCTCCACCTGAACGTCGCGAAGGTCGCTGACGGTGACCTGGCCGTCGATGAGCTGCCTTAAGCCCGGCAACATTCGGACGCGTATCTTGCGGCCTTGCAGAGCAGTTACGATCTCGCGCCGACGCGCTCGCAACGCACTGGGTATCGCGAGCAGAACCTCGTCGACCCTTCGTTCTTCAAGAACGCGATCAAGAGACGAGGAATGCCAGACCGTGAATCCGTCGATCTGCTGATTGCTTAGCCGCGCATCATCGTCGACATAGCCGACGAGCGTCAAATGCCGCTCTTGACGTAGCGAATTTGCGAGTTGCTGGCCACCGCGTCCTGCACCGTAGATCAGCAGCCGCCGCCGGCTCGCCCCCTTTCCGGGCTCAAGGTGCAGCAGATCCCCCACGACAAAGCGCATGCTCAGCCGGATGAAGAGCATCAGTAGGAAGAATATTATGGGGTGGATCACAGATACGGTGCGCGGCATTCCCTGTATCTGTAGAATTCCGAAAATGACCCCAAGAGCAGCTGCCAACAAAGCACAGGAGTAGAAAAGGCGCCCCGATGCACGGGCCCCGGAAAACCTAACAAGGTTCCGGTATACCCCCACCCGCCAAGCAACCGGTGCCCACACGCAAACAGAAACGGCAGTCAATATCAGCAATATGCGAAAGTCGTTTGGCCACTCACCAAGCCGTAGCGCCAGTGAAATCCAAGCGGCCAGGAAACAGAGCAGAACGTCGGCGGAGAATACCATCCACCGTCTGGCCGACCGCCGAAGGCCAGTAAGAGTATCGAGCGCACTTAATGACATGCGCGCGATTTGATTAACCATCCCCAGAGTCTTTCTGCATCATCGCGGCCTGCGCGCATTTGATTAGCGGCCTGCTATGTAAACATTTTCGTTCTGCTCGGCTTGGGCGTCTCTGCTTTTCTGAAAGCGGTTTGCGGCCTTTTTCTATTTATTCGCTGGCCGCCCTTTGATAACTGACCATGATGTACGTTAAATGACGTACCTGTAGGGTTGCCCGTTAGCACCGCCTCGCCGCCTGGGAAAGGCAAGAGCGACGTCGCACAGATCGATCCCTCTAACCAAGGGAGAGATCCATCAACCGTTCGGTTACGACGCCATATGGCCGGATGCTCCTGGGTCACGGCCGTCGCCGGCAAGCGTTCCGCTGCGTGTCAGAGCGGAATTCCGAGCGCTCGTTGCGCGTGTTGCCTGCATTGCCGAGCACTACCGCGGAAATCAGCGCGGTGAGCCGAACGGCCAAGAACTGCGAGATACTGTCAGGCGCCCCCGCGTAGGCGCTCAAACGCCCTCGTCGCGGCAGCCGGTTCGTGATCCTTGCCGCGCATCTCCCTTTTCTATCCGAAAGCACGAACGACTACCGGCTCCACCCGATTGCGCTCGCGCCCTGTCGCGACCGATGCTGCCAGTGCGTCGCCGATCGGTTGATCCTGTTCCAGGTTCAGCTTGAGCTCGGGCGCATGACGATGCAGCGCCGATTGAAGCTACGGATCGCGCTCAAGCGCGCTGGCTACCTTGGCCATGCTGCGCATCCGCTCGGCACTACCAGGTTGCCCGATCGCTCCAGGCGCACGCGCGCCTGCCTGATATCAGAACGGCACAACCCCGCTATCACCCGCGACAGGTGGCGTGTGGCTCCATCCAGCATCCGACCACGCGAAGGACACCAGCTCGGCGTTGCCGATCGCCGGCGGCTCGCCCTTGCGCCAGAAGCGCAGCATCTTCCCACGGTCGTCCAGCTCGGCCTCCGTGACGACGGCACGCACCGCCTGGATGAATTGCCCGTGGCTGAAAATGTAGACCGGACCGGGTAAGGTGAGGGCGGCAAGCCGCCCCAACGCAGCCTCGGCGCGGCGTAGCAGCGCGCCGAAACTCTCCGCGCCCTCGCCATCGCAATAGGCCGGGTCGGCCTCGTCCCAATACCGTACCAGATGCGGCGCCCTGTCGGCCGCCAGCGTGCCGTTCCAGCGGGAAGGCTGGAGATAGGTGAACTCTTCGATTGGCCACACCTCAATGGGTACGTCTGGGAAGCGCTCGATCGTCGGGGCGGCCGTTTGCTGGGTGCGGAGAAACGGTGAGGTCACGATCAGTGATGGTGTTTCGGTCCAGTCCGTCGCAACCTGGCGAGCCTGGTTCCAGCCCTTCTCGGTCAGCTCGATCGTCGCCAGATCATGACACGGCATGCCGGCGTTACCGGTGCTCTGCCCATGACGAATGAATATGGCTCTCATGCATTCCCTTCCTTGGCCGCAAGCTCCCTCAGCCCCTTGTAGAGCGTGGTTCGACTGACGCCGTAGTGCTCGGCCACGGCCGTCACCGTCGCCTCGGGACCGGTGAGCAGCAGCCGGGCTTCGCGAAGCTGCTTGGGGGTGAGGGCCGGGGGACGGCCTCCCAAGCGACCACGTGCACGCCTGGCAGCCAGGCCGGCACGGGCTCTCTCGTCGATAAGATGCCGCTCGAAATCGGCGCGCCAATCGGACCATTGTCGTCGGCGATCCGATCCAGGTGCCGCCGGTGGTCCTGCTGCCGGACCGGCTGACCGCCACGATCTGCCAGACCCTAGGCGTCGACTCTCAGAGGTTCGCCGCACCGCATGCTTTCGTGCAGACGCTTGCCGACGCCAACATGGCACGTCGATGCTCATCGGCCCCGCCCCCTACCCTTCAAGGCTCCATCGGCCCCGATCTCGATACGATCGCCTACTGCCAATCTGGCAGCCCTGGCCGCGCTGGCGGCATCCACCGGCAGCACCATGATCTCGTCGCCGCGTCGGAGAAGCGCCAGTTTTTGGCCCTCCACCTCTCTCGTGCCGGCGTAGGATAGCGGGCCGTGGCCCGCCTCAAAGGGGCGGTGTTTCGGGACATCCATTCCGGCCCGGCGCTTGGCCTCGCGTTCGGCGATGTATTTCCCCGCCGCATCGATCCGTTCAGGCGCCGCCCCAGCCCTCGGCACATTCCACCGCAAAAGTCGCTCCCGTGGGGCCTCAGCGTCCCTGTTCCGCATCAACAGCGAAGGTCGGCCTGCGGTGTCGACCATACCGAGTTCCGACAGATGCCGCACGCGGCCATGAGCTTGGGGCGGTGGATTTCGACCAATACGAGCAATGGGCGGCATTCTGCCTGCATACCGCCTGGCTTTATCGACCGTCTCCTGCCGGTCGGGGCCGGCAGCGAGCGCCTGCCGGCGACGCTCCAGTTCGGGATCGTTGAACCGGATAGGAAGCGAGGCGCTGGCCGCGGCCTGCGCGACCCGTTCTCGGAATTCGGCGCTGCCGGTGATCGACAGCTCCTCACCGTACCGCTCGCGCGCAATCCTGAGCGCGGCGGTGATCCCTTCGATCTCGGCGCCACGGGAGACGTGCAGCCTCGCCCCATCATCCCTGACGGCCGCACCGGCTGTCCGATAGATGATGGTGCCACGCTTGGTGATATGGTCGGCGCGCTCGATCGCGCTGAGACCGTGTCCGGCGGTCGGGCTCGCCTGCACCGCATTCGCAGGTGTGTGCCTGCGGCCCTCACGGGCGCGAAGGGCCGCCAGCGCCTCGACGTTCCCAGCCTTGGCCTCGACCTGCAACCAGTCGTGCCAGCCCATCCGATCGTTGCGTTTGTTGATCCGATCGCGCTCGCGGCTGTAGGCCGCCGCGATCTTGTTGAGCGCCTGCTTCGCCGCGTGGGACGCGAGGCTGTAGGATATCTTGCGGGTGAGGCCACTCCCGCCCGTCAACTTGATTGCCCCCCTGCGCAGCCGGCCCGCACGCTTCACCGCCTCGATCGCGGCCGCCTTCTTCGCCGATGCCGCTGCCAGTTCAGCCGATCGGGCCGTACGGCGACTGTTCTGCTGGTCCTGGTAGCGGGCAAACAGCTCGGCCGTGTTGACGCGGGACGGCATCGGACGGGGCTCATAGGCTCGTACAGGCACGGTCGACACCTGCGCGGCATCGGCCGCCACAAATGGCCCCAGACGGCCCTCCAGCGCCTTCCTGGACAGCTCGCGGGCGATCGAGCTGGCTTTGATCACGGTTCCGTTCTGCGCGACCACGACGAGCCCGTTGCCGCGAGCCTGCATCGCCAGCCCATTGGCCGCCATGGCGGCGTGCAGGGACTGCCAGCTATCAGCCGCCTTGATCTCGTCGCCGCAGGTACGGCGTACCCACCCGATCATGCTCTCCAGGCCGGCAATCTGCTCCATGTCGGCGGCACGGGTCTCCCCTCCTCGCTTGCGCGATTGGTGGTTCGTTCGCTCCAGCCCATGCTCGATTTCGAGCCGCTCGCACAGCTCGGCCAAGGTCCGGTAGTCGCGCAGCGGCGTGTGGATCGTCAGCCGGTCGGGATGAATTTTGTTGATCGCGATGTGCAGGTGCGTGTGATCGGTGTCGTGATGAACCGCGCTGATCCGCTGATGCTCGGCAAAGCCGAGCCCGATGCACAGCCGCTCCTCGATGTCCCGCACGACTGCGGGATCGGGATGCTCACCGGGGGCGAAGGAGACGATCAAGTGGTAGGTCTTGTCCGCCGCGGCCCGGTGGTTGGCCGACTGTACCAGCATCGCGTCATACGCCGCCCCCTCCGGGGCGTAAGCCGTGCTGTTGGTGATCGTGATCTCGCCAACCCGCTCGTCACGGCCTTGGGCACTGGTGATGTAGCGGACCAGCCCGGCGAAGTCGCTCTTGCGCGTCACCTTCATGGGGCTGTGCTTGGCGATCATCGGCGGGGCGGCCCTAGTCGCTGTAGCTTTGGCGGGAGCGCAGCACGGCCTTGATGATGTCGTTCATCTGCTCCTGGTTGGCTTCGATCTGCTTCAGCAGGCCTCGGATAATCTCAGGCACCCTGTCCGGTTTCAGCTCGGCCAGTTTGGCATCGTCGGTAAGCCAGAGCTTTAGTAGCCCGCCCAACCTGCCGAGGTCGCCGTTGACGCGCACCAACTCGCGGGCCTGCTCGACGTCGATCATGCTATGAGGCTGGTAGCCGATCCCGACCAGGCGCAGATAAGCCGCAATCGGCAGGCCCACATGCTCTGCCAGCGCCTCGATCGTGCGGCCCTCTTCGGCCGTTACGGGCACGCGAAGATGACGACTGCGGCGGCTAGTTCCCGCTTTGTCGTCGGCGCTGATCTCCGCTGCTTCGACCATGGCATCCTCCTCTCACGGCGGTAGCCGTTCGATCTCGTAGAGCAAGATCGCCGTTGAGCAGCCCCGCTGCGAATAAGGCGGTGTGATGTTGGCTAGCCGGCTCGCTGGTTAGCCAACATCACCTATCTTGCCCTTCGTCTGCTCTGCACAAACCTCGGACACTCTAGATACAAACTTAGTACAATGCAGGACAAAGCCGGACGTTCGCCTTTGTCCTGCATCATTCTGCTTTTTACATGGTTTGACGCAGGTTTGTATCAAGTTTGTGCGGCTTTGATCGGCTGTGTAGCGGAATGTTCCGCCTTGTCCTGCTTTGAGCGCGAGCGTAGCGTTGAAACGCCATGACCGACACACCTCCAGAAAAATCTCTCGCCGAGCGCATGTGGGAGTTCGTGAACGCGGAGGAGAAGGGCAGCAGCAGCCGCAATCGGATCGAGTTCCTGCGGGCCAAGGACGACATCCAGGCAGCGCTCGATGAGGGCTGGTCCGGCCGCATGATCTGGGAGCAGCTTCGCGCCGAGGGCCGCATCCGGTTCGGCCACACCGCGTTCGCCAAATATGTCCGCACCTTGATCCAAGGTAAACCAGCACTCGGAATGCCACGGAAGTCGGCCAAAAAGACGCCCCCCATGGTCGCTCAGGCAGCCGAGGCAGCAGGCATCGAACCCACTCCCAAGCCGAAGCCGGCAAGGTTCATCCATAACCCGTTTCCTCGGAAGGAGGATCTTATCTAGGGTCCGGTGAAAGGATACTCGGAATCGTGCGCTAAGCTTTTGACGGACGGGAACGGGGCCTTAACGCAATCCCAAGTGCGAGTGGTCGGCTGAGATGCGGACCATTCCGCAAGGACTACCGTCGCCTGAGCTTGGGGTGGAAATTTCGCTGCGGGACTGCTCCAAAAAACGTCACCAGCCTGTTTGCGTGGTCAGTCAGATGATCCGCCATACCTGCCGGATCGCGATCCGAGAGCAACGTCACGACCGAAGTTACGATGTCCTTGGGCGTGGCCTGAAACTCCATTTCTAGCACGCCGATCATGGTCTTCACTCGTGCGTCCAGGCGCTGAAGCACCTCGTCCCGAGCATCATCAT
The DNA here is from genome assembly GCF_020707215.1 of Sphingomonas sp. PL-96. Taxonomy (GTDB): domain Bacteria; phylum Pseudomonadota; class Alphaproteobacteria; order Sphingomonadales; family Sphingomonadaceae; genus Sphingomonas. The sequence goes on along the minus strand of NZ_JAJFET010000011.1, from coordinate 3,262 downwards.
CAAAGTCATCGTCCAGCACAGGTACCTCCATGGTTATTTAGGAGGCGGAGCCCGGCCAAAAGCCGGGTGTTAGGAACCCTGCACGTCGCACAAGGCGCCGCCGCTTTTAGGCAGAGCCCTGGACATGTGCGTCGGCCACCCGGCCGAGAACTCGACCAGATCGACGTGGTGAAGGGGTTCCTACGCCCCACGGCCGGGACTGACCGGGCCGCGTCGCTACGATCGCAAATGCAGGGTTGCGCAGCAAGGGGTCAGCAAAGGTAGCTGTGGGGTAGTACCTCACCTGCCCTATCTGCTGGACCGTTGCTGACATCCGCAGCCCGACGCGCCCTGATACCGCTGAGGGCGGCGCGGCCGCTGCGCATGCTTCACTGCCCGCCTTGCCGCGCAGATCAGAACGCGTTTCGGTGGACCAGCACGCGGAAGGTTGCGGCAATGATCTTGAGATCCCGCCAGATCGACCATGCCTCGAGATATTCGAGATCCGCCTGGAGACGATTGCGCAGGTCGTCCTCGACGATGGTCGCACCGCGATAGCCGCGGACCTGCGCCAGCCCGGTCAGGCCAGGTTTTGCGGCGTGGCGATGCCAGTATCGCTCATCCACTTCCCAGAAGAGCTTGTCCGCGGCCCGCGACCCCAGTGCATGCGGGCGCGGGCCGACGATGCTCATGGTTCCGGCCAGCACGTTGAACAGCTGCGGCAGTTCGTCGAGGCTGGTGCTGCGGATGATCTTGCCGACCCGCGTGATCCGGTCATCGTCGCGCGATGCCGAGCGTACGCCATGCCCGTCGCTTCCCTCGACGCTCATGCTGCGGAACTTCATGATCCGGAACACCTGGTTGGAACGGCCGATCCGGTTCTGGCGAAAGAAGACCGGCCCCCTGCTCTCCAGCTTGATGAGCAGCGCGATCAGCAACAGGATCGGCGATAGCAGAAGCACGCCGATGGATGCCAGGACGAGATCAAAGGCGCGCTTGATCAGGCGGTCGGCAAGGTTCAGCGGCCCATGGGAAACCACCACCGCGGCCATGGAGCCATGGATGCTCATGCCCAGGGGGGCGAGCGACTGGAGCTCGGGCATCAGGATCTCGCTCTGGATACAGGCCCCCTTGAGGGCGTGGGTCCAGGCGGCGCGCCGGTCGGGGTGGCAGGACACGACCACCTTGTGGACGCCGCTCAGCGCCGTTGCCAACCGGTCGTACATGAGCGGGTCGTGCTGTTCCGGATCGGCAAACCCTTCCGCCGCGATCCGCACGGAAAAGTCGATCGGCGGCACCAGCTGCCCCGGCTCCCAGATCAGGGCCACGCTGTAGGGCTCTCCCCCGACGATCGCGCGACGATACCGAACGAAATAATAGCGGCTTGCGGCAAGCAGAACGACCGCCATCAACGAGGCGAAGCCGACGGTCAGGCGGGGAAAGCCTTCGCTCGCTTTGAGGTAGAAGCCCGCCAGCGTCATCACCGCCAGCGCGATCAGATAGGCGCGCAGCGTCCGCCCCACTGCCGGCCAGGGCTTCGACAGGAGCGAGATTGAATAGACTTTGCCGTTCAACGCCACCAGCAGATAGGACGGCAGGATCAGCGCCAGGACGAAGATCCAGCTTGTTTCCGTGAAGAAAACACCCCGGGCCAGCGCCGTGGCCGCAAAGCTGACGCTGATGCACAGGGCATCGAGTAGGATGGGATACACAAAGGTGCGCAGACGGATGGCGCCGCTGTTCGGACGCCATTGCTGCGTCGTCATGTCCGAACCCCACGCACTCGGGCCGGATAAATTACTGGTTTCTCTAGGTAAAGGCGCCGCGGCTGCGCTGCGCTCCCCCCGTCCTTCGCTATCGAGAGACATGTTACGCAACACCATGATCCGACGGAGGTTCGGACTGCCTTCCCAAGACCCATAGAGGGCGGATCAAGGCTCGGCTAGCATTGCCTGGGACAATGCCTTCAACCGACCACCTGCTAGTTTCGCCCACCATCTGAAGCGCTGGCAGCGCCACTGCTGCCTTATGCCTGGACCGGCAGGCGAGGCGGCGGCATCGATGCGAATTGGGCCGGCGGCGGCAGCGCGCGGGGGGTGCGACGGAACATCGGCGACGCCAGGCTGCCTGGATGTCGCGCATGGTCGAGGGCTGCGAACGCCCACAGGATCGGCATCACCTTGGAGGAGGTAAAGATGTCGATGAACACCGCCACGATCGCCAGCATGAAGATCGAGAAGCGGACCACGCTGTCGCGCCTCGCGCTGCGCAGGAAGGCAAACAGCCACCAAAAGAAGACGCCCGTGCCGATCAGCCCGACCTCGCCCAATACCCGCACGTAATAGCTGTCCAGCGCCACGCCCCAGGCGCCCGGCGCCCAGCCAATCAGGGCGTGCACCGGCGAATAGAGCGTGGACTTGACCACCAGCGGCCAGCGCACGGCACGGAACTTGAAGCTGACGTCGCCCCCGCGGGCGCTGCTGTTGCCGAGGTACCGGGACACGGTGTCCGCACCCAGGAAGTGCGCACGGAAATAGGCGGGATTCTCAAGCGGAGGCAGGCGCTCCCACTGAGTGACCAGCAGCTTCACCATCGTGACAGGGGTTGCAGATTTCGCCAGGCGGCTCTCCCCCAGCACCGACATGATCGGTCCCGCCAGGATTGCGGCGACCAGAAGGGTGGCGCCCGCCAGCACCAGCCCACGGCCCGGACGGATCGCAAGGAAGCTCGCGAGCATCGCGACCAGCGTGATGCGCGACTGGGTCAGGATCACCATGACCCCCATGGCTGGCGTCACGACCAACTGCTGCGCGGCATAGCCGAGCATGGCCAGCATCACCGAGGTCTCGAACGGACCGCTGGTGTTGATGGTAAGTCGCTCGCTCGCACCGGTGAACTTGCCGATGCCGCCGGCGAGCCCCGCGGTTTCCAGCCCCCCCCAGACGATCAGCGCGACGTTGACGACCAGCAGGCTGGTTCGCACCTGGCGAGGCGATACCGTCTGGCAGGCTTCGTACATGACGAAGAACCAGACCATATATTCGACCAGACGAGTCGCGTAGACGATCCCGATCAAGCCTTCTCGCGGATAGTTGATCAGCGCCGAGACATAGCTCACGCCGATAAAGATCCCATAGACCACCACATGCTTGGGCATCTTCAGCGGCGCACGCCTGCGCTTGCAGGCATAGATCACGAAGGCGACCGCAGTGATCAGATCTTCCGGGCGCACGCCCGATCCGGAAACGGCGATCAGATCGATCTTGGGGGCAAGAACATATGC
>NZ_JAJFET010000010.1 GCF_020707215.1 Sphingomonas sp. PL-96 | reverse complement strand
ACCCATTTTTCACAAATCTGACAGAAAAGCTCAAAAGTCTCGCATTTCTGCGGTTTTTCTGGTGTGTCGCCCCTGTCCCGCATACCCCTGATCCATGGAAACACCGCTCCAGGCGCCGAATCAGCCAAGCGAATCGCTGCGCCGCCAAGTCCGCTCGGCGATTCTGTGGCGTTCGGGCACGCAGATCCTAGGGCAGCTGATCGCCTGGACCTCCACTTTTGTCGTGATCCGGCTGCTGTCGCCGTCCGACTATGGCCTGGTGGCGATGACCGGCGTGGTGCTGCTGCTGCTCAGCATGCTCAACGGCTATGGCCTCGCCAACGCCGTGATCCAGCACGCGGATGTCGGCCGTCGCGAGATCGCGCAGGTGTTCGGCATGCTGCTGCTGCTCAACGGCGGGCTCGCGCTGCTGCAGGTCCTCGCGGCGCCGCTGGTGGCCGACTATTACCATGAGCCGATGGTGGCGCAGCTGCTGCGGGTGCAGGCCTTGCTGTACCTCCCCACCCCCTTTGCTTCGCTCGCCTATGCGCTGCTGGCACGCACCATGGAGTTCCGGCGCCAGGCGCAGGTCAACCTCCTCTCTTCGGTCGCGGGCGCCATCGCCGCGCTGGTTGGCGCCTATGGCGGGCTGGGTGTGTGGACGCTGGTGCTCGCGCCGGGAGTCCTGTTCTACACTCGCGCAATCGGGCTCACGATCGCGGCACGATCGCTGATGTGGCCCAGTTTCCGCTTTGCCGGGGCAGAGCGGCTCGCGCGCTTCGGCGGGCTGGTGGCCGCATCCGGGCTGCTCAACTTCGCGCAGAGCCAGGCCGATGTGCTGATCGCCGGCCGCTGGTTCGATGCCCATCAGGTCGGCATCTACACGACCGCGCTGTTCCTGACCCAGGTGTTCGCCAACAAGTTCGTGCCCCCGCTCAACGAGGTCGCCTTCTCTGCCTATGCGCGGTTGCACCAGTCGGGTGGGGACATGGCCGGCGCCTTCCCCGGCGCGGTGCGGTTGGTGATGCTGGCGGCAATGCCCTTCTACTTCGGCGTCGCCGCGGTGGCCGAGCCGCTGGTTCATGTGATGCTCGGCCCCAAATGGCTGGAGGCGGTGCCGATCGTGCAGTTGCTGGCGATCGCCATGCCGTGCTGGACGCTGCAGACGCTGTTCCAGCCGGCCATCGATGCGGCCGGGCGCCCGGGAGTCACCGCCGGGACGACCGCGATCGGCGCGGTGCTGCTGCCGGTCGCCTTCCTGGTCGGTGCGCGATACGGCATTGCCGGCATCGCCGCCGCCTGGATCGTGGCGCATCCGATCCTGCTGGCGATTGTCGCCGCGCGGGCGCTGCCGGTACTCGGCGTCCCTCCCGGGCGCTACCTGCGCGCGATTGCGCCGCCGGTGCTCGCGGCGGCCGCGATGGCGCTGCTGGTGTTCGCCACGGACGGGGCGCTGCCGGTCCTGCCGCCGGTGGCGAGGCTCAGCCTGCTCGTGGCGGTGGGAGCGGTCACCTACCTCGGAGCGCTGGTGCTGTTCGCACCCGCAAGTGTCCGCGAAGCGATCGCCATGGTTCGCGCGCGGGGGTGAGCGGTCAGTGCCCCAGTGCGGCGATGCTGGCGCGGGTCGCGTCGCGATAGGCGCTGCCGTGGAAGCGGCAGGTGCCGATGAAGTGGACGAAGCGCATGTCAGCGGGCAGCGGCCGGTCCTCGAAGTTGCAGTAGCGGTCGTAAGGCAGCAGCAGCGGGTCGCTGCCGTTGGCGACCACCAGGTTGGACGTCACCTGCTCGCTTCCCCAGCGCGACCAGCGTTCGCGCCCGATCAGCCGGTCCATCTCGAGCGAAAAACCCTCGGCGAGTGTGCGCCCCGGCCCGCCCGGCGCGAAGCCGGCGAAGCCCGAGCAGCCGCGCGCGTAGCGCCGAAGCGCCCCGCCCGCGATCGCCACCTGCCCCATCGCCTCCTCGGCCGCGTCCTGGACGTGGAGCCCGGGCCGCCGGGGATCGGATCCGCGATAGCGGTCGCGCAGCGCCTCCACCTCCACCAACGCCGCTTCCGCCTCGCCGCGCAGGGTGAAGTCGCGCCCGGCGTCGATCGCCTGCTCGACCTCAGGCAGCGCGCCCAGCGTCACCGTGTCGGAATCGACCTGGATGACATATTGGTCGCGGCGCAGGTCAAGCAGGTGGAGCAGCCGCTCCCACGTCCCACCTGGCGGTGCCGCGCCGAGGTCGACGTCGCGGATGTGGGTGATCGCCGGATTGCCGAGATGATGCGCAAAGGTCGCGCGATCGGCCGGGGTGAGGCTCCCGTCGTCGAGCAGCGCCACCCGGCCGCGGCCGAGTTGCGCATGGAGCGACTTGATCGCGACCAGAGCCGGCAGCACCACCGCGCTTCCCACCATCGACAGCAGCACGACGCCGTCGTCGACCTGCCGGATCGGCGGAGTCGCGAGCACCCGTGCGGCGACACGGCGGTGGCGCAGGCGCTTGGCATGCCATGTCAGGCGGTCCGCAAAGGAAATCATGGCGCCAAACGCCCGCCGCGGCGCCGAAAGTCAACCGCTCGGCACAGGTGCCCCGCCCTGCACCGGGACAAGCCGCGCGTCAGCTGTTGATATAGGCACGCATCGCCTGCGCCTCGGCCTCGATGCGATCGATGCGGTGCTTCACCAGGTCGCCGATCGACACCAGCCCGACCAGCCGCCCGGCGTCCACCACGGGCAGGTGGCGGATGCGGCGCTGGGTCATCAGCGACAGGGCGGCCAGCACCGGCTCGTCCGGCGAGACGGTAACGACGGGCGCAGTCATGGCGGAGGTGACCGGGCGCTCGAGCGTCGCGGCGCCGCCATGGTGGAGGCATCCGATCACGTCGCGTTCGGAAAACACGCCCAGGATCGAGTCGCCGTCGAGCACCGGCACGGCGCCAATCCGTCGTTCCGCAAGCAAGTGGACGGCGTCGCCCATGCTTGCCGAGGCCTGGATCGTGACCACGTCATTGCCCTTGCTGTTCAGGATCACCGCGATCGTCATCGCACTCTCCTTCGGCCGTCTGCCGGCGCCATGGGTTGAGCATCCCATGTTTGCGTGGGATTGCAAGACCATGCCGCAGCACGACCGCGATCCGCTGGACGATCCGACCTATGCGCGTTTCGCATGGGCGCGCTTCCGGCGGTTGCTGTGGTGGATGACGGGAGTCGCGGCGCTTGCCGCCGTGGCGGCGGTCGCGCTGCTATGGTGGCTCGTGGGGCCGCTGGCGATCCACATGGCGATCGCGACGGCGCTGGGCGTTGGCCTGTCGGTGCTGATGGCGGCGGTCCTGATGGGGCTGATCTTCTTGAGCTCGGGCACCGGCCATGACGATGCGGTCGACCGGTTCGCCCAGCGGGACCACCCCACGGATGAGGATCCGGACGCCCTGCCCTGACGCGGTCCCGAGCGGCGGTTGCGGCTCTCTCGACGCACAGGCCCCGTTCGTCTCGAGCAGGGATCGAGCGTGTCGAGAGCCCGTGTCGAGAGAGCCGCGGCCGGCTTCTCGAAACGACCGGGGGCAAGGGAGACGGCCGCCACCCAACGCAAGAAGGGCCGGCACCGCTGCTGCGGTACCGGCCCTTCTTGTCGGACGCTGCGGTCGGCCTCAGGCGGCCGGCGGCATCACCTCGTCGTCGGTGCGGACCCGGCGGCGGCGGCGCGGACGCTCCTCGCCATCGCCTTCGGCCGGGCTGAGCGCCGGCGGCAGCCGATCGGCTTCGATCCCATGGGTCTCGCCAGCTGATGCGGCTTCGGCCGGCTGCGGTTCGGCATCGCGACGCAGCACGCGGCGGCGCGTGCGGGGTGCGCGCACCTCGCCCTCGGCCGGGGTTGCCTCGATGTCGTTGGCGACGGCGGCCTGGACGGGCTCTGCCTGCTCGACCGGGGCGCCATCGACCTCGGTCTGTTGAACCGCCGGGCGCTCGCCACGGGGTGCGCGCTCGCTACGCGGACGTGCGTCCCGCTGGGGGCGGTCTTCGCGCTGGGCACGCTCTTCGCGCTGGGGACGGTCGTCCCGCTGCGGGCGATCCTCACGCTGGACACGCTCTTCGCGACGCGGACGATCCTCGCGCTGGGCGCGTTCCTCCCGCTGCGGACGCTCGCTGCCGCCGTTCTCGCCGTCGAACTCGAACTCCTCGCCATCGTCCTCGGAGCCGAAGTCCCCGCGCTGGCGCTGGTTCTCTTCGACCCGAGCCTTGTTGTCGTTGAGCACGCGGAAATAGTGATCGGCGAACTGGAAATAATATTCCGAGTTCACGCGGTCGCCCTGCATCTGCGCATCGCGCGCAAGATTCCGGTACTTTTCCAGCAGCTGCGCGGCATTGCCCCGTGCGCGACTGTCGATGCGATTGCCGTTATCCGAACGGCCGGGGTTGCCCCCACCTTGAGGACGCTGCCCACCACGACCGCGACGGCGGCCGACTTGCCGGTTGTTTATCAACGTGTCTGTGTCCCGTTCAAACTGTCCGTCGATCCTGTCGATCCCGGATGCTGCCTGTCGCGAGGCCGTGCCACTGCACGACCCCGTCTGCCATGGCCACCGGACCACAGTGGCGCGCATGACGCTGGAGGGGGCAGAACCCCGAACTCACCTGTTTCTGGTAAAAGGTGGCTTGCCCCGCGCCGGTCTTAGCGGCTGCCCGGGCGTTCTCCAAGGGGAAATATGGGGGTGCGGCCGCCGGAATCAACCGGCAATCACCGCGCGCGGACGCCCGCCCAGGTCCGCCTCGACACGGGTCGAAAGTCCCTGGTCCTGCAGCAGCGCCGACACCGCCTCCGCCTGGGTCGATCCGATCTCCACCGCCGCGATCCCGCCTGGCGCGATCAGCCGCGCAAGCTGGGGCGCGAGCAGGCGATACGCGTCGAGGCCGTCCGCCCCCGCAAACAGCGCTCCGGCCGGTTCATGCCCGGCCACCTCGTGCGGCAATTGCTCACCAGTGCCGATATAGGGCGGGTTGGCGAGCACCAGGTCGAAGCGCGCGTCCACCCCCGCGGCCCAGTCGCCCAGCGCAAAGCGCGCCCGCGATGCCACCCCGAGCCGCTCGGCATTGCGCCGCGCATAGGCCAGCGCCTCGGGCGAGCGGTCGATCCCCAGCCCATTTGCCTCCGGCCAATGGTCGAGCACCGCAAGCAGCAGCGTGCCCGGTCCCGTCCCCAAGTCGAGCACGCTCGCAGGCGCGCGATCGGCGAAATGCGCGACCGCCGCCTCGATCAGCGTCTCGCTGTCGGCACGGGGCACCAGCGCACCCGGGCCAACCTCCAGCTCGACGGTCCAGAAGGCGCGGCTGCCGGTCAGATAGGCGACCGGCGTATGCGCGAGCCGTGCTTCGACCAGCGCGGCAAAGCCGGCCGGCACCGGATCGTCCATCCGCCCGAGCAGCAGTAGGTTGCGCTCCACGCCCATGGCATGCGCCATCAGCAGTTCGGCATCGAGCCGGGCTGTGTCGGAGACGGCAGCGATCCGCTGCGCCGCCTCGCGGACCGCCGCGCCCGCGGTGGCGGGTGTCACGCCGCGTCCAATGTGGCCAGCCGCTCGGCCTCGTCCTCCGCGATCAGCGCGCCGATCAGTTCCTCCATCTCGCCTTCCAGGATCTCGGGCAGGCGGTGGAGCGTCAGGTTGATGCGGTGGTCGGTCACGCGCCCTTGCGGGAAGTTGTAGGTGCGGATGCGCTCGGACCGGTCACCCGAACCCACCATCGCCTTGCGCGTGCCGGAGCGTTCGGACGCCAGCCGCTCGCGCTCCGCCTCGTACAGGCGGGTGCGCAGGACCTTGAGCGCCTTGGCCTTGTTCTTGTGCTGCGACTTTTCGTCCTGCTGGATCACCACCAGCCCGGTCGGCAGGTGGGTGATGCGCACGGCGGAGTCGGTCGTGTTGACCGACTGGCCGCCCGGGCCGGACGAGCGATAGACGTCGATCCGCAGGTCCTTGTCGTCGATCTGCACGTCGACTTCCTCGGCCTCCGGCAGCACCGCGACCGTCGCGGCAGAGGTGTGGATGCGGCCGCCGCTTTCCGTCACCGGCACACGCTGGACGCGGTGAACGCCGCTTTCGAACTTCAGCCGCGCGAACACGCCCTGGCCGGTGACCGAGGCGACGACTTCCTTGAAGCCGCCTGCGTCCGAGACGCTTGCCGAAATCATCTCGACCCGCCAGCCGCGGTGGTCGGCATAGCGCTGATACATGCGGAACAGGTCGCCTGCGAACAGCGCCGCCTCGTCGCCACCCGTGCCGGCGCGGATTTCCAGCATCGCCGGGCGTTCGTCGGCGGCATCGCGCGGCAACAGCGCCAGCGCCAGCGCGCGTTCCGCCGCCGCCAGCCGCTCACGATTCTCGTGCAGCTCCTCGGCGGCCATGCGGCGCAGTTCCTCGTCGCCGTCCTGGCTCATGTCCTCCAGCGATTCGGCTTCGGCGCGCAGCCGCCGCACCGCGCCCGCAGCCTCGGCGACGGGCTCCAGCTCGGCATATTCCTTGGACACTGCCACGAAGCGGTCACCCGGCAGCTCGCCAGTGGCCATCAACGCCTGGAGTTCGTCGCGGCGCGCCTCGATCTGCGCGATGCGATCCGGGGAAATGGCGGTCATGCCTGGTGCAGCACCTGCTCCGCGCGCGGCTCACCGCGCAGCGTGCGGAAAGCAGACGCGGGTGAGTCACCGTCGAAGCGCAGCGACACCGTTTCGGCGGGCTCCAGCTTCAGCGCCTTGTCGTACCGCTTGCGCGGCGATCCGGTGGCGACGAGGTCGGCGACCAGCCCCGCCTTGCGGAGCCGCGCCACGGTGGCGACGCCCTGTGCCAGCGCGCGCTCGTCCTCGACCACGACTGCGACATCCAGCTGGGGCGCCGGCGCACCGTCCAGCAGCATTGCGAGCCGCTCGATCCCAGCCGCCCAGCCCACGCCCCGCGTCTCGGGACCGCCGAGCGAGCCGATCAGCCCGTCGTAGCGGCCGCCGGCCAGCACCGTGCCCTGCGCGCCAAGCCGGTCGGTCACGAACTCGAAGGCGGTGTGGCGGTAATAGTCGAGCCCGCGCACCAGCCGGTCGTTGCGCGTCCACCGCACGCCAGCGGCATCCAGGCCGGAGGTCACCGCGGCAAAGAAGTCGCTGGCTTCGGCCGTCAGATAGTCGTCGATCCCCGGCGCCCCGTCCGCGATCGGACGATCACGCGGGTCCTTGGAATCGAGGATGCGCAAGGGGTTCTTGTCGAGCCGTGCGAGGCTGTCCTCGCTCAGCGAGTCCCGGTGCGCCTCGAAGTGCGCGACCAGCGCCGCGCGCCAGGCGTCGCGGGTGTCCGCATCACCCAGCGTGTTGAGCTGCAGCGTGACGCCGTCGGCGATGCCGAGCTCATGCAGCAGCTGGTCGGCGAAGGCGAGCAGCTCGACATCGGCGCCGGGCTCAGCCGCACCGATCACTTCGGCATCGACCTGGTGGAACTGGCGATAGCGCCCCTTTTGCGGCCGCTCGTAGCGGAACACCGGGCCGTGGGTCGCGATCTTCAGCGGGGCGAACTGCTGCCAGCCGTCGGTCAGATAGGCGCGGGCGATGCCGGCGGTGAACTCCGGGCGCAGGGTGAGCGAATCACCACCCCGATCCTCGAAGCTGTACATCTCCTTGGAGACGACGTCGGTGGTCTCGCCCAGCGAGCGTGCGAACACGGCGGTCGATTCGAACACGGGCAGCTCGACCCGGCCGAAGCAATAGAGCCGGCGGATGCGCTCGAACGCGTCGACCACGCGGCCGAAGCGGCGCTGGTCTTCGCCAAAGATGTCCTGGGTGCCACGAATGGGGCGGGGCGTTTCGATGCGGGCCATGGCGGCGCTCTCTAGGGCTGGTCCGCAGCGGCCGCAATCGCGCGGCGGCGCCGAAGCGTGCGGAGCGGAAAAGAGGTGGAGCGGGTAACGGGAATCGAACCCGTGTATTCAGCTTGGAAGGCTGCTGCACTACCATTGTGCTATACCCGCCCGCTGGCGCTGAGGTAGCCGCGCTGGCTCGAGGACGCAAGAGCGGGGACGACAGCTCAATCCACACCGGGAAGAACGCCTCCTTCCCACCCCAATCCCGTTTGCCTCGAGTAGCCGTCGAGCTTGTCGAGAGCCCGTATCGAGAGAGCCACCGCAACCGCCCTCTCGATACGCCGTCTCGACAAGCTCGACGGCTACTCGAGGCAAACGGAGATACTGAGGAAACTGGGTTGGGTGGAGTGGAGACGAAGACGGTAAGGGCCGCCCCTCACCGCGGCCCGAACAGGATCGCCAAACAACCGGCCAGGCACAGCCCCCCGCCGATCAAATCGAAGCGGTCCGGCCGCAGTCCCTCGACCAGCCACATCCAGCCGAGCGAGCTTGCGACATAGATGCCGCCATAGGCCGCATAGGCGCGCGCCGCAGTCGGCGTGTCGGCAAGGGTGAGCGTCCAGGCGAAGCCCGCAAGCGCGACCATGCCCGGGACCAGCCACAAGGGCGATGCGCCGAGCCGCGCCCATTTCCAGAACGCAAAGCATCCGCCGATTTCGAGGGCGGCGGCGACGACGAAGATCAAGGGGGTCGGCAGCGCTGGTGTCCCTTCTTGTCGGGAGAACCGATCCGCCGCGCCGGGGCGGATGGTGGAAGGGGCTGGATTCGAACCAGCGTACACTTGCGTGGGCAGATTTACAGTCTGCTGCCTTTAACCACTCGGCCACCCTTCCACGGGGCCGCTTCGCTGAAGCGAGGTGGCCCATTGCCGCCCGATCCGCCGGCTGTCAACGGCTTGCGCGGCTTTCGCCGCCCGCATAGCGTCGATTGTGACACTTTTCTTCTCCTCGCACGAACGGAACCCGATGCGCGCGCTTAGTCTAGCCCTGCTTGCCACCGTTGCCGCCACGCCCCTTGCCGCACCGCTCGCCGCCCAGGCCGTCGATCGTGACGCCGTCAACCGCATCATCGACGAAGGCACCAACCAGTCGGAGGTGATGCCGATCGCCGAGCACCTGACCGACGTCATCGGTTCACGCCTCACCAACTCGCCGGGCATGCGCCAGGCGGAGGAATGGACGCAGGCCAAGTACCGTGAATGGGGCCTCACCAACGTCCACAAGGAAGGGTTCGAGTTCGGCCGCGGCTGGTCGATCGTCAGCTCCAGCGTGCGCATGGTTACCCCGCGCCCGATCCAGCTGACCGCAATCCCGATCGCCTGGACGCCCGGCACCAACGGCACCGTCACCGCGCCGGTAATCGTCGCGCCCATGTCCAAGGAGGCCGATTTCGCGCGCTATCGCGGACAGCTGTCGGGCAAGATCGTGATGGTGACGCAGCCCGATACCGGTTCGAAGCCCGACCGCGCGCCCTTCCGCCGGCTGACGCAGCAGGAGTTGAGCGACCACGACTTCTTCGAGCCCGCGGTCAACGATCCCGATGCGGCCGATCGCCGCCTCAAGCGGCTCGACTTCGCGACCAAGCTCGACGCGTTCCTGAAGAGCGAGGGCGCGGTGGCGATGGCGACCATGTCGTCGCGCGACGGCAAGCTGCTGCACGGCAGCGGCTATCTGTTCGGGCGCGAGCAGACGCCGGCGGTGCCCGGCATCGAGATCGCGGCCGAGGACTACCGCCGCCTCGCGCGTCTTGCCCGCGTGGGCCAGGCGCCGACGCTGGAGGTGAACAGCAACGTCCGCTTCGACGACAGCGACGTGCAGGCGTACAACGTGCTTGCCGACATTCCCGGCACCGATCCCAAGGCCGGCTATGTGATGGCGGGCGCGCACCTCGACAGCTGGGCGGCGGGCGACGGCGCTGCCGACAATGCCGCCGGCTCGGCCGTGGTGATGGAGGCCGCGCGCATCCTGTCGCAGATGGGTGTGCGGCCGAAGCGCACGATCCGCTTCGCGCTGTGGGCCGGCGAGGAACAGGGCCTGCTGGGCTCGCTCGCCTATATCGAGCGGCACATCGCCACCCGTGCGCAGGCCGCTGGCGCGCCTGCCACGGGCCTTGCCCGCTTCTACGGCTGGAACACGCGCTGGCCGATCACCAAGAAGCCGGGCTACGACCAGCTCGCAGCCTATTTCAACCTCGACAACGGATCGGGCAAGATCCGCGGCATCTATGCGGAGAACAATCCGGCCGCGGTGCCGATCTTCCGCGACTGGTTCGCCCCCTTCCAGGCAATGGGCGCGAGCACGGTGGCGATGCGCCCGACCCAGAGCACCGACCATTATTTCTTCCAGTCGGTGGGCCTGCAGGGCTTCCAGTTCATCCAGGACCCGCTCGATTACGGCAGCCGGCTGCACCACACCAACGTCGACACCTTCGACCATCTCCAGGGCGACGACCTGCGTCAGGCGTCGATCATCATGGCGTCGTTCCTGCTGAACGCCGCCAATGCCGACAAGCCGCTGCCAAAGCCGCCCTTCCCCCGCCAACCCAAGCCGACCGACCCCTATGCGTGGCCGGAGCAGGAGGACTGATCATGGCACGTCGTGGACATCGCCCGAGCCAGGGCTCCCCGCAGCGTCCCCGTTTCTGGGGCCGCCATGCGGTGCTCGCCGCCCTCGCCAACCCCGAACGCACGGTGCGCAAGCTGTGGGGCACGCATGAGGCCCTGTCGCAACTCGACCTGCCGTCGACGCTGACGGTCACCTATGCCGAAGCGGCCGACCTCGGCCGGCTGGTCCCCAGCGACGCGCCGCACCAGGGGATGGTCGCGGAAGTCGATCCGCTGGAGGATATCTGGCTGGGCGACCTGATCGAACGCGGCCGTTCCGACACCCGCCCGCTGCTGGTGCTCGACCAGGTCACCGACCCGCACAATGTCGGCGCGATCCTGCGCTCGGCCGCGGCGTTCGATGCGCTCGGCATCGTCACGCAGGACCGGCACGCACCCCCTGAGTCGGGCACCGTCGCGCGCACCGCGTCGGGCGCGCTGGAGATCGTGCCGTGGGTGCGGGTGGTGAACCTCGCCCGCGCGCTCGAGGAGATTGCAGAGGCCGGCTATTGGCGGATCGGCCTCACCGGCAACACCGACCTGACGCTCGACCAGGCGATGGGCTCGGACAAGGTTGCGCTGGTGCTGGGTGCCGAGGGTGAAGGCATGCGCCAGAACACGGCTGCACATTGCGACACGCTCGCCCGGCTTCCGATCAGCGACCAGATCGAAAGCCTCAACGTCTCCAACGCGGCCGCAATCGCGCTCTACGCGGCGGCGACGCGCCGGAGCTGAGAGCCCGGGGTGCGGTTTCCAGCCGCACCCCACCCGCCTTTGCACCCGCGGTATTCCCCGCTAGTCGTGGTGCGATGAAGCGTTTTCTTGTTCCCGCCGCCCTGCTGCTTGCCGTTCCTGCTGCCGCGCAGCCCCCCGCCGCGCCGCCTGCACCCAGCGCCAAGGCGCAGGGCGTGGTCAGCGCCTCGGACCCGCGCGCGGCTGCGGCCGGAGTCGAGATGCTGCGCGCCGGCGGCAGCGCGACCGACGCCGCGATCGCTACGCTGCTGGCGCTCAACGTGGTCGAGCCGCAGAATTCCGGCATCGGTGGCGGCGGCTTCTGGGTCGGGCATGATGCCAGAACCGGCAAGCTGCTCACCATCGACGGGCGTGAGGCGGCACCGGCCGCGGCCGACCCGCGCTGGTTCTACGCGCCCGATGGCAATCCCCTCACCCATTCCGCCGCGGTTCCGGGCGGGCGCAGCGTCGGCGTGCCCGGCAATCTGCGCGAATGGGCGATGGCGCACGATCGCGGCGGCAAGCTCCCCTGGGCCAAGCTGTTCGAGCCGGCGATCCGGCTGGCGCGCGACGGGTTTCGCATCACCCAGCGGCTGAACACCGGCATCAACAATTTCGGTAGCCACATCGCCCCCTGGGCCGCCGCGCACTATCGTGGTCCCGACGGCAAGGCGCTGCCGGTCGGCACGCTGCTCAAGAACCCGGAACAGGCGGCGTTGTTCGAGCGGCTGGCGCGGCTTGGCCCCGACAGCTTCTATGTCGGCCCGAACGCGCAAAAGCTGGTGACGACCGTCAACACCGCCGCGCGTAATCCGTCGAAGATGACGCTGGGCGACCTCGCCAGCTATGATGCCAAGGAGCGGGCGCCTGTGTGCGGCAGCTACCGCGCCTATCGTATCTGCGGCATGGGCCCGCCCTCGTCAGGCGGCGTCGCGGTGCTGATAATCCTGAAGCAGCTCGAACGCTTCGACATGGCCAGGCTCGGCAAGGACTCGCCGGTCGCATGGCACCTGATGGCCGAAAGCCAGCGGCTCGCCTATGCCGACCGCGACCTGTATCTCGCCGATCCGGACCATGTGGCGGTGCCGGTGAAGGGCCTTACCGACCCGAAGTACATCGCTGGGCGCTCCGCACTGATCTCGCCCGACCGCACCATGGCAGGTGTCGCCGCGGGCGTGCCGGCCGGCGCCCCTGCCCGCATCCGCGCCCAGCCGAGCGAAGTGCCGGGCACCACCCATGTCGCCGCGACCGACGCGCGCGGCAATGCCGTGTCGGTCACCTCGACGATCGAGGGCTATTTCGGCTCGGGCCTGGCCGTGAACGGCACGATGCTCAACAATGAGCTCACCGACTTCGACATCGTGCCCGAAAAGAACGGCGCACTTGTCGCCAACCGGGTGGAGGGCGGCAAGCGGCCGCGCAGCTCCATGTCGCCCACGATCGTCTATGGTCCGGACGGCAAGGTGCGGATGGTGATCGGCGCCGCCGGCGGCTCGACCATCATCGCCCAGGTCGCCAAGGCGCTGGTCGCGGTGATCGACTGGAAGCTGTCGGCGCAGGACGCGATCGGCCTGGGGCTGATCTATGCGCCGGGCAAGGTCGCGACCCTGGAACAGGGCACCCAGCTCGATGCGATGGCACCGGCGTTGCAGGCCTTGGGCGAACCGGTGAAGATCGCCCCCCTCGGCCTCAAGGCCAATGCGGTGGAGCGCGTCGGTGGTCGCTGGGTCGGCGGTGCCGATCCGCGCAGCGAGGGCGTCGCCATGCACCAGGACGGCACGATTGCAGACATCAAGCGCGTCGGTGGCTTCGGCAACCGACCGCCCGAATAACAACAGGCAAGCCCCGGCGCACGGATGCCGGGGCGGCAGGAGAGGCCATGCGTACCCTCGAGCATTTCCCGAACCTCGTTTCGATGTTCTTCGCGCGTGCCCGCGAGCGGGGCGACACGCCGTTCCTGTGGCACAAGGCGGACGGCCAGTGGCAGTCGCTCAGCTGGGCGGACGCCGCCCGCCAGGTCGCGAGCCTCGCCGCCGGCCTCAAGGCGCTGGGGCTGAAGCGCGGCGACCGCGTGATGCTGGTGTCGGAGAACCGGCCCGAATGGTGCATCTCGGACCTGGCGATCATGGCCGCGGGCTGCGTGACGGTGCCGACCTATGTCACCAACACCCAGCGCGACCACCAGCACATCATGGAGAATTCGGGCGCCTGCGCGGTGATCGTCTCCACCGCCAAGCTTGCGCGCACGCTGATCCCGGCGGCGCTCCACGCCTCCACACCCGAAAAGATCATCGGCATCGAGGACGTGCGCCTCTCGCAGCCCGGTAGCCTGGAGTTCCACGGCTGGCATCAGCTGATCGCCGACCATCCCGCCAGCGCCGATGCCGCCGCGGGCGAGGCGAATTTCACGCGCGAGGACCTGGCCTGCATCATCTACACCAGCGGCACCGGCGGGGCGCCGCGCGGGGTGATGCAGCACCACGGTGCGATCCTGCACAATGTCGCAGGCTGCTCGGCAGTGATCTCCGAGGATTTCGGGTGGGGCGACGAGGTGTTCCTGTCGTTCCTGCCGCTCAGCCACGCCTATGAGCACACCGGCGGCCAGCATTTCGCGATCGGGCTGGGCGGGCAGATCTATTATGCGGAAGGGTTGGACAAGCTCGCCGCCAATATCGAGGAGGTGCGCCCGACGATCATGTTCGTCGTGCCGCGCCTGTTCGAGGTGCTGCGCACCCGCATCACCAAGGCGGTCGAGAAGCAGGGCGGGATGGCCGCCTATCTCCTCGCCAAGGCACTCGACGTCGGGGCGAAAGAGAGCGAGGGCCGGCTGCGGCTGACCGACCGCCCCGCGCAGCTGGCGGTGCGCACCCTGTTCAAGCCCAAGATCGCCAAGCGCTTCGGCGGGCGGATGAAGGCGATGGTGTCGGGCGGCGCGCCGCTCAACCCGGAGGTGGGGCTGTTCTTCCAGTCGCTCGGCGTCACCTTCCTCCAGGGCTATGGCCAGACGGAGGCGGCACCGGTGATCTCGTGCAACCGGCCGTCCGCCGGCGTGCGCATGGATACGGTCGGCCCGCCGCTCCAGAACACGGAAGTTCGCATCGCCGACGACGGCGAGATCCTGGTGCGCGGCGAACTCGTCATGCACGGCTATTGGCGCAACGAGATCGAGACGGCGCGCGTGCTCAAGAACGGCTGGCTGCACACCGGCGACATCGGCCTGATCGACGAGGCCGGTCGGATCAAGATCACCGACCGCAAGAAGGACATCATCGTCAACGACAAGGGCGAGAATGTCGCCCCGCAGAAGGTGGAGGGCATGCTCACCCTGCAGCCGCAGATCGCCCAGGCGATGATCGCGGGCGATCGCCGGCCGTACATGGTGGCGGTGATCGTGCCCGATCCGGAGTGGACGCAGGAATGGTGCGCCGCCAACCGCACCGCCTGCGACTTCAAGCGGCTGGGCGAGGACAGCTCCTATCGCGCGGCGATCGCTGCTGCGGTCGACCGGGTGAACCAGGACCTGACCGTGACGGAACGCATCCGCCGCTTCATCCTGGCAGACGCCCCCTTCACGATCGAGAACGAACAGCTCACCCCCAGCCTGAAGATCCGCCGCCACATCCTGCGCGCGGCCTACGGCGAGCGCCTGGACGCGCTGTACAAGGGCTAAGCGGTAGTCTTGCTGCTGCGGGAGCGGGGTGCAGAGCCGCCGGCGTTCCGCCCCGCAACCCTGGGCTCCTGCCTCCGCAGGAGCACGGTGGTGGGTGAGCCCCCTATTCCCGTCATCCTGACCTACGCCAGCATGACGAGGGTGGCTGCGGATGCCCTGCACCCCAGCCGATGCCGTGCTCCTGCGCAGGCAGGAGCCCAGAGCCACAAGCCTTTGCGCTAGGACCCTGGACCCCTGCTTGCGCAGGGATACGGCGACCTCAATTCGCCTTCTTCTCCGGCACCACGACCAGCGACCAGTCCTTTTCCGGGCGCAGATACTTGGCAGCGAGCGCCTGGATGTCGGCGGCCGTCGTCGTGCCGACGTCGGAGGCGATGGTGTTGATCGCGTCGATCCGCTTGGGATCGAGCGTGCCGCCGGCGGTCTGCTGCATCCAGAACATGTTGCCGCTCGACACGCGGGCGATGAACTGGAGCACGGGCGCCTGGGCGCGGCGCAGCTCGTCCTGGGGGATCGGGTTCGCCACCAGGTCCGCCGCGATGCCGCGCGCGAGCTCGAAGAAGAATTCCGTCTTCTCCGGCGGCACCGATCCGATTGCCAGGATCTTGCCCCCGCTGGGCAGGCCCACCGGCCAGTCGGTGGAGACGTTGGGAGTATAGCTCACCCCCGCTTCCGAGCGCAGCTTGTCGAGCAGCCGGTCGCGGAACACCGCCGCCAGCAATTCGAGCTTGCGGCTTTCGGTGAGGCCCGCACTGCCGCCCCCGGTCGGCCAGGCGATGACCGCTGCCGCCTGGTTGGGCTGACCGGTGTGCGTGCGCACCACCGGCGTCGCCACATGCGCGGGGAAGCGCACGTCGGTGTTTGCCGCCGGCGCCGCCGGCCGCGCCTTCAGCGCGCCAAAGGTGCTCGCCACCGCCGCGATGGTGGCGTCGGCGGTGGTGTCGCCGAACACCTGCACTTCGATCGGGCCGCTCGCGAGCAGCGGCTCCCAGAAGGCGCGGAATCGCGCCGCATCCAGACCCTCGATGTCCTTGCGGTCGGGCGAGGCCCAGCGCGTGTCGCCGGCATGGAGCAGGCCCTCCAGGTCGCGCTGGAGCACGCCCACGGGCGATGACGACTGGCTGTCATAGCTGGCCAGCATCACCGCACGCGCGCGCGCCACCGGCTTGGGGTCCCAGCCGGGCGCCGCAAGCTTGGTCGCGATCAGCCGCAGCTGGTCCTTCAGGTCGGCCGCCGTCGTGATGCCGCCCAGGACGAACGCGTCCTCCTGCATCCCGAACGACAGGCCGATCTGGCGGTCGCCGGTCAGCCGGTCGAGCTCTTCCTGCCCGAACTTGCCGACGCCGCTCGCCACCAGCGCCAGGTCACCGGCAAAGGCGGGCGTCTGCCTGTTCGACGGCAGCGCGCTCAGGCCACGGCCGAAGCGGACCTGGACATAGACCTTGCCCGTCTCAGAATTGTTCGGGAACATCAGCAGGTTCACGCCATTGGCGAAGCTCACCTTCTCGATTTCGGGATCGGTGAGCACGACGCTGCGGCCGGTGACCTTGCCCGGCGTGCCGAGCTTGGGAAGTTCGTCGAACTTGACCGTGCGCTGCGGCCCGCGCGTCTCGGTAGCCGCCGTCACATCGGCCTGGATCGCCGCTGCCAGCTTGTTGGCCGCGGTCGGATCCGGGGCGGGCGTGTTGACCAGCGCGCGAGTCTCGACCCCGTCGAACACCTTGCGTGTTGCCGCCTGTACCTTGGCGGGCGTGAAGAACTTGCCAGAGACTGCACCGTCAAAGATGCGCAGCGACATTTCCGGGCCGGCGACCGTCTCGCGGATGTCGACGGCCTCGACCAAGTTGTCGGCGAGCTTGGAGCCCGCGTCCACGCGCGAAGTCGCAACCGCATTTTCCATGCCGGCGCGGATCTCGCCCACTTCGCGGTCGATCTCCTGCTGCGAAGGCGGGTTGCGCAGCGCGCTGGCGACCGTGGCGCGCACGTCGCGCACGGCCGCTTCCCAGTCGTTGCCGACCGGCAGGATCGAAATGGCGGTGATGTTGGCCGAACGCGACACATCCTCCAGGTCGGCGCCCGCGCTGATGTAGCTGGCGCCGCCCCGCGCGCGGCTTTCCAACCGGCGGTTGATGATCCGGATCGCGATCTGGTCGACCATGCGCTCCTGGTTGAACACGATGGTGTCGTTGCCGACCGTCCACGGCCGCACCGTGGCCATCTGCACCAGCGTCGGCAGCGCCGGCTCATTGACGACGGCGCTGAGCGGACCGCCGGCCTTGGGCTTGCCCAGGTCCGGGTTGGTCGGCGCGGGACCCTTGCCCTGCCAGCCGGAGAAGTGCTTCACCACTGCCGCCTCGAGCAGCTTGGGGTCGGCGTCGCCTGCAATCACCACCACGGCCCGGTCGGGCCGGTACCAGCGATCGTGAAACGCGCTCACCGTGCCGGCGGTCGCCGCCTGCAGCGTCTCGACATTGCCGATCGGCGAACGATCCGCGAGCGGCTGGCCGGCAAAGAACAGCGAGCGCGTCGCATCGCCGAGCCGCATCTGCGGCCCCGGCTGCTCGCGCTGCTCGGCGAGCACCACCGGCCGCTCGGCATTGAGCGAGGCAGCCGTGATCGTCGGTTCGGCCATCATGCCGGCCAGGATCTTCATGCTCTCGTCCAGCCCCGCCTGAGTCGCCCCGGGCAGGTCGAGCTTGTAGACCGTCTGGGTGAAGCTGGTGGAGGCGTTGCTGTCCGAACCAAAGGTCACGCCCAGCCGCTGCCACACGCGCTTCGATTCACCATCGGGAACATGGGTGGAGCCGCGGAACGACAGATGCTCGATCAGATGCGCAAAGCCGCGCTCCTGCTCGGTCTCCATCAGCGAGCCCGCGTCGATCGCGACCCGGATCGAGACCTGCCCCGGCGGCACGCCATTGTGACGCACGGCATAGCGCAGGCCGTTCGGCAGCACGCCATAGGTCCACGTCCGGTCGGGCGGGATGTCGCTGCCCTTGAACAGCCAGGGCGTGTCCGGCCCCTGCGCCACAGGCTGCAACGGCGGCAGCGGGCGAGTCTGTTGCTGGGGAGCGACTGGCGGCGCGGTCTGCGCAACGAGCGGCGTGGTGGCGATCAGGGCCAGAAGCGGCAGTGCGATCCGGCGCACGCGTACGGGAAATGCCATGTGCCCTGCCTAGCGGGCTTTTCCGGGCGCCGCCAGCACGGGCGTACCGCAACCATCCAAAAGCACCCGGAAACAGGCGGGTCACGATCTTCCACGCCGCCGCCACCTTTTCGCCGTTTCTGCAGCGCAGCTTGCGATTGCCAGGGGGATGCAATGCAGCGCGTACCATGTTCGATCGGCGAGGAAGGTCGTCTTGCCGGGGCAAGTCCGGCCCGACGCTCGCTTGCGCTGCGCGCGGGCAAGCGGTTGCGCCGTGTGTTCGATCCGTTGATCCGCACCTCGTCGCTGGTGTCCAACGCGCCGGTGCTGGACGTGCGCGCCTTTCCCTGGACGCGCGACCTGCGCGACCAGTGGCAGGCGATCCGCGAGGAAGCGGTACGCGTTGCCCTGCCCGAAGGCGCGGCCCCGCCGCTCGCCGCGATCGCGCCCGACCCGTTCACCCTCGCCGCGGTCGACCGGTGGCGCTCGCTGGTGCTGTGCGGCTATGGCTATGCGATCGACGCCAATCTCGCGCGCTGCCCGGCGACGGCGCAGGCGCTACGCGGCATCCCCGGCCTCACCAACGCGATGTTTTCGATCGTGGCGCCGGGCACCCACATCCCGACCCATCGCGGCGTTACAAAGGGGCTGATCACCTGCCACCTCGGCCTGGTGGTGCCGCGCGACGGCGACGTGCGGATGCGGCTCGACAACCGCATGCTGCGCTGGGCGGAGGGCGAGACATTGGTGTTCGACGACACCTATCCGCATGAGCTGTGGAACGACGCCGGCAGCACCCGCGTCGTCCTGATGCTGCAGTTCAAGCGGCCGCTGCGCCAGCCGGGTCGCTGGCTGGCCGACCTGCTGCTCGACCTGGTCCGGCGATCGGCGTTCGTGCAGGAGGCGCGCCGCAATCTTCTCGCCTGGCATCGCGCTGCGCAGGGGGAGACGCCGGGGACGTCGAACGCATCGTTTCCCGCCTCGGCTTGATCCGGCACCCCCGGCACGCCAAATGACGGGCATGTTGATCGAGACCGAACCGACCCCGAACCCCGCGACCCTGAAGTTCCTTCCGGGCCGGGTTGTGATGGAAACCGGCACCCGCGACTTCGCGAGCCCCGAGGAAGCGGAGACCTCGCCGCTTGCAGAGGCGATCTTCGCGCTGGGCGATGTGACGGGCGTGTTCTTCGGCCGCGACTTCGTCTCGGTTACCGCGGCTCCCGGCGTCGAATGGCCGAGCCTGAAGCCGGACGTGGTTGCGATCCTGCTCGATCATTTCTCGGCCGCGATGCCGCTGTTCCGCCAGGGCAGCGCCGGCTTCTCGGTTCCCCCGGCCGAAAGCGATATCGTCGACAATCCCGAAGATGCCGACATCGTCGCGCAGATCCGTGAGCTGATCGAGACTCGCGTGCGCCCGGCCGTTGCCAACGACGGTGGCGACATCGTCTATCGCGGCTTCGACAAGGGCAAGGTCTACCTGCAGATGCAGGGCGCCTGCTCGGGCTGCCCCTCTTCCAGCGCCACGCTGAAGAACGGCATCGAACAGCTGCTGAAATACTATGTCCCCGAAGTCACCGAAGTGAGGGCCGTTTGATGCCGCTGGACGACGCCGCCCTCGACACGATCTTTCGCACTGCCCGCAGCCACACCCACTTCACCGACCAGCCCGTCACGCAGGACGAGCTGGAGGCGATCTGGGACCTGATGAAGATGGGACCGACCTCGGCCAACCAGCTGCCCGCGCGGATGGTGTGGTGCGTATCGCCCGAAGCACGCGAACGGCTGGCCGCCTGCTGCAGCGACAGCAACGCCGACAAGGTGCGCGCCGCACCGGTGGCGGTGATTGTCGGCATGGACACCGAGTTCCACGAGCTGCTGCCCGAGCTCTATCCGCATGTGAATGCCAAGGCCTGGTTCGACGGCACCGCGGAGCTGCGCCAGGTGTCGGCCATGCGCAACTCGACGCTGCAGGGCGCCTATCTGATCGTCGCCGCGCGTGCGCTGGGCCTGGACATCGGACCGATGTCGGGCTTCGACAATGGCGCGGTGGACAAGGCGTTCTTCCACGACACGCCGGCGGTGCGCTCGAACTTCATCGCGGTGCTCGGCCATGGCGATCCGTCCCGGCTGCACGAGCGGCTGCCGCGCCCCGCGTTCGACCGGTTCAACACGATCGCCTGATCCCTTGCGCACGCTGGTCATCGAAACCGCCACCGCCGCCTGCTCGGTCGCATTGATGGAGGACGGCCACGTCCTCGACTTCCGCCATGTCGTGGTCGGCCGTGGCCATGCCGAGCGGCTGGTGCCGATGATCGCCGAGCTTCCCGACGCAGGGCGCGCCGACCGCATCCTGGTCGATTGCGGCCCCGGCAGCTTCACTGGCGTGCGCGTCGGGCTGGCGGCCGCGCGCGGGCTGGCGATCGGATGGGGGGCGGAAGTGCTGGGCTTTTCCTCGCTGGCGCTGGTTGCGGCCGGCGGCTTTGCCGCGAGGCCCGGCGACGACACCCGCGCGGTCGTGCTCGAAGGCGGGCATGGCGAGGTGTTCGTGCAGGAATTCACCGCCGATCCGCTGACTCCGGTCGCGTCCTTCGCCTCGCTGCGCCCGGAAGCGGCGCTGGAGCGACTGGCTGGCCGGCACGCAGTCGGCACCGGCGTCCACCGGTTGCTTGCGCTCGACCCCGGCTGTGTCGCAGCCGAAGCCCTGCCCGATGCCCGCGACGCGCGGCTGCTGCCGGAGGCACTTGCCACGCTGCCGCCACGCCCGCTCTACGGCCGCGCGCCAGATGCAAAGCCGCCGCAGGCATGAGCCGGAGTCCTGCCCCGGTCGTGCTGCGCACCGGCTCTGCGGCCGATCTGGACGCGGTGGCCGGCGTGATGGGCGAAGCGTTCGAATCGCGGTTCGGCGAAGCCTGGACGCCTGCCCAATGCCTGGGGATGCTCTCGCTGCCGGGCGTCTGCCTGACGCTGGCGGAACAGGACGGCCGGCTTGCCGCCTTTGCCCTTTCGCGCGCAGTGGCTGACGAAGGCGAGTTGCTGCTGATCGCGACCAGGCCCGCGGCACGCAGCCGCGGCATTGGTGGCATGCTGTTGCGATCGGTGGTGGAGGATGCGCGACGGCGCGGGCTGGCCCGCTTGCATCTGGAGGTTCGCCAA
Source organism: Sphingomonas sp. PL-96 (assembly GCF_020707215.1). Lineage (GTDB taxonomy): Bacteria > Pseudomonadota > Alphaproteobacteria > Sphingomonadales > Sphingomonadaceae > Sphingomonas. The sequence goes on along the minus strand of NZ_JAJFET010000010.1, from coordinate 103,157 downwards.
GGCAATCCTGCAGTTCATCTCTATACCCGCGAAGGATTTGCAAAGGTTGGAGAACGTCCGCTGTACTATCGCGGCAGATCGGGCGAGGCTTTTGATGCCCACAGTTACTCTCTCGACATATTGTGACACAGTACGAAACAATTGGTTGCAAAATTTTTTCGGCCAACTCTGTTGCGATTCAAGCACAGTAGGTGAATAGGCCCGACAGGAACGGCGGTGTTCAGCCGGTCCTGTGTGAAAGGGTCAGTATCATGGAAGTTCAGCAACCGCCGGTCGACACGCTTATCGCGTATACGGCCGACATCGTGGCAGCCCATGTCAGCAACAACAGCGTGTCGCTTGCCGACCTGCCGTCGCTGATTCAGAATGTTCACGGCGCGCTGATCACGCTTGGCGGTGCCCATGCGGAGCCGCAGGCGAAGCAGGAGCCGGCCGTGCCGATCCGCGCTTCGGTCAAGCCTGACTTCATCGTCTGCCTGGAAGACGGCAAGAAGCTGAAGATGCTCAAGCGGCACCTGATGACCCATTACCAGATGACCCCGGAACAATATCGCGCCAAGTGGGGCCTGCCGGCGGACTATCCGATGGTCGCCCCCAACTATGCCGAACAGCGCCGCACCCTGGCCAAGGCGATCGGCCTGGGCACCAACCGCAAGCGCTGACCCGACCAACGACACCACGGCCTCGAGCCGTCCGGCCGCCGTTCAACCGGCGACCGGGCGGTCAAGCCCGCTTCCCGAACCGCCCGCCTTCGGCTAGATAGCGGACTTTACGGAAGAAAGACGGAGAAGGAATGCCGCGCAGGATCGACCTCGAGGCGCTGTGTCAGGAAAAGGGGCTGCGCATCACCGAGCAGCGCCGCGTGATCGCGCGCGTGCTGTCGGAAGCGGAGGACCATCCCGACGTCGAGAAGGTCTATGAACGGGCCTCCGCGATCGACCCCGGCATCTCGATCGCCACCGTCTATCGTACCGTCCGCCTGTTCGAAGAGGCGGGCATTCTCGACCGCCACGACTTTGGCGACGGCCGCGCCCGTTACGAGCCCTCACCCGAAGCGCATCACGACCATCTGATCGACGTCGAGACCGGCAAGGTGATCGAATTCGTCGATCCCGAACTCGAACTCCTGCAAAAGCAGATCGCCGAACGGCTGGGCTTCCGCCTCGTCGATCACCGCATGGAGCTCTATGGCGTCAGCCTCGACCGCAAGGGCTGACCGGACGCCCGGCGTGGCCGGGCACCTCCGCCTCGCCGCGCGGGTGACGGCGATCCTTGGCTGGCTGCTGCTCGCGCTGGTGCTGCACGGCGGCTGGCGACTGTTCCGCCGCGCGTCGCCCTGGCCGCGCCGCTTCCTCGGAGGCGTTGCCTATCTGGTCGGGGGACGCGTGCGCACGACCGGCACGCCGATGCGGCACAATGCGCTGTTGCTCGCCAATCACCAGAGCTGGCTCGACATTCTCGCCATTGCCGGCGTCTCGGGCAGCACCTTTGTCGCCAAGGGCGAATTGCGCGCGGTGCCGCTGATCGGCTGGCTGTGTCGGCTGAACGAAACCCTGTTCGTCGAGCGCGGCGACCGGTTGGGCGTTGCCGCCCAGGTGCAGGCGCTGCGCGACGCACTCGGCGGCAGGCCGGTCACCATCTTTCCCGAAGGCACCACGGGCGACGGCACCGTGCTGCTGCCCTTCAAGGCGTCGCTGCTCGCGGTTGCCGACCCCGCTCCTCCCGGCCTGCAGGTCCAGCCGGTCGTGCTCGACTATGGCGATGCGACGCCCGAGGTCGGCTGGATCGGCGGCGAATCCGGCATCCACAACGCCGTCCGTCTCGTCTCCCGCCCCGGCACCATCCCCCTCACGATCCACTTTCTCGACCCCTTCGACCCCGCCGGCCTGGGTCGCAAGGGCGTGGCAGCCGAGGCGCGGCGCCGGATGGAGGCCGCGCAAGCTGGCAGCGGACGCCAAAGCGGCGTATAGGCCCGCGCCCATGAGCACGTCCCCAAAAAGCTTTCATGTCAAATCCTTCGGCTGCCAGATGAACGTCTATGACGGCGAGCGAATGGCCGAGCTGATGGCGGCGCAGGGCATGACCGCCGCCGCCGATGCGGGCGACGCCGATCTGGTCGTGCTCAACACCTGCCACATCCGTGAGAAGGCAACGGAGAAGGTCTATTCGGACATCGGCCGGCTGCGCAAAGGCGGCCGCAGTCCGATGATCGCGGTGGCCGGCTGCGTTGCGCAGGCGGAGGGCGAAGAGATCGTTCGCCGCGCCAAGGTGGACGTCGTGGTCGGTCCGCAGGCGTATCACAACCTGCCGGAGCTGGTCCGCGCCGCGGCCGCGGGCACGCCATCGCTGGACACCGACATGCCGGCGCTCAGCAAGTTCGGCGCGCTCGCCCCGCGGCGGCGCTCCGGGCCGACCGCCTTCCTGACGGTGCAGGAGGGCTGCGACAAGTTCTGCACCTATTGCGTGGTGCCCTATACCCGCGGTGCCGAAGTCAGCCGCCCCTGGGCAGCACTGCTCGATGAGGCGCGCGCGCTGGTTGATGCTGGCGCGCGCGAGATCACGCTGCTTGGGCAGAACGTCAATGCTTGGGAAGGCGTGGACGAGGCCGGGCGCACCCAGGGGCTCGACGGTCTGATCCGCGCGCTCGACCGGCTGCCGGGGCTGGCGCGGATCCGCTACACTACCAGCCATCCCAACGACATGGCGCAGGGGCTGATCGACGCGCATGGCGATGTCGAGAAGCTGATGCCCTATCTCCACCTGCCGGTGCAGTCGGGCAGCGACCGCGTGCTCAGGGCGATGAACCGCAGCCATACGCGCGACGGCTATCTGCGGCTACTCGACCGGGTGCGCGCGGTGCGGCCGGACATCGCGCTGTCGGGCGATTTCATCGTCGGGTTTCCCGGCGAGACGGACGAGGAGTTCGCCGACACGCTGCGGCTGGTCGACGCAGTCGGCTATTCGCAGGCGTTCAGCTTCAAATACAGCCCGCGCCCCGGCACCCCGGCGGCCGATTATGCGGGCGCCGTCCCGGCCGAGGTGATGGACGCGCGACTCCAGCAGTTGCAGGCGTCGCTGCTGCGGGATCAGCAGGCGTTCAACGCCGCCGCCGTTGGCCGCACCACCCAGGTGCTGATCGAGCGGCGCGCAAAGCTGCCCGGGCAGATGCTTGGCAAGTCGCCCTGGCTTCAATCGGTTCACCTGCTCACCGACGCACAGATCGGGGATCTGGTGGAGGTGGACCTGGTCGCCGCCGGCCCGGTGTCGATGTCGGGCGTGGAGCGAGTCGCCGCCGCGGCCTGAGTTGCGGTCCTTACATAAACGGCGCGGCGTTGCCGTATTCCTGCGCAGGCAGGAATCCAGGGCCAAGCAGAACAACGGCTGGAAGCGCTTGGAACCCTGGGCTCCTGCTTTCGCAGGAGCACGGGAGACACCACCCTTGTTGCCGGTTCAGTTGAGGCCTACATTTGCCTCAATTGAAACGGAGCGCATCATGGCCACGCAGGCTGCAACCATCGAGACACTGCTGGGAGTCCACGCCGGGCGGCAGGCGTCGCGACTGGCGCTGGCTGATTCGATCGAGAACGGGCTTCCGGTTGCAGCACTCGACCGGCTCGCCGACACGGTGGCGCCCGACGATGCCCGCTTCAAGTTCCGCCTGATCCCCAAGGCGACGCTGGAGCGGCGCCGCAAGTCCCCGTCCCAACGGCTGACCAGCGAGGAGGGCGACCGGCTGGCGCGACTCGCCAAGGTGTTCAGCTTCGCGCTCGACATCTACCAGGCGCCGGACAAGGCGCGCGCGTTCCTCGCCCGCCCGCAGCCCATGCTCGACGGCAAGCCACCGCTCGACGTGGCGCTCGCCACCGGGCCGGGCGCGGACCTGGTCCTCAACCTGCTCGGGCGCGCGGCGTACGGCGGCGGCGCGTGAAGGGGGCGAGGACCGATCGGGTCCTCACCGCCTTTCGCATCGGCGATCCCCATGGCCGCTATCCGATCTACGACAGCGAAGGCGCGCGCCTCTATCCCGGTCGCTGGAACACGCCGGCCAGCCCGGTGATCTACACATCGGAGCATTATTCGACCGCGATGCTGGAGAAGCTGGTCCACGCCAACGGCATCCTGCCGCCCAACCAGCATTTCATTCGCATCACCTTCCCCAACGATATGCCGTATGAGGTGTTTCAGCCCGAGGCGCATCCGGGCTGGGACGGCAAGGACGAGCGCCTCTGCAAGGCGGTGGGGCTGGAGTGGTTCGAAGCGGCGCGGTCCGCGCTTTTGTTCGTCCCCTCGATCCCGGCCCGACTGGAGCGCAATATCCTCATCAACCCGCGTCATCCGGATGCTGCTGCGATCACCTACGAGATGCCGGAGCCCGTCTGGTGGGACGAGCGGCTGTACGGCTGAGAGGGTGACTTCAGCCCTCACCTCTCCATGCCCTTCCGTTTGTTTCGGGTAGCCGTCGAGCTTGTCGAGAGGGCGTATCGAGAAATCGGTGGCGGTGGCTCTCTCGACACGGGCTCTCGACAAGCTCGATCCCTGCTCGAGACAAGCGGGGTGGGCGTCTGGTCGATCAGGCCCCTGCCCCAGCCGCAAAAACCACCGTCCTCCTCTGGCACTTCGGCGCGCGGCGCCCATATTCCCCCTGTCGTCCCGGCTGCCGCTCTGCCACACTTGGCCCGCATGCAGCCCGGCAGCCCTTCTCACCCAAGCGCAACCAAGCGCCGGCCGTGCACGTTGACGGTCGCCACCGCATGACCGCGTCGGATCCTTCCCGCCGCGTTCGCCACGAAAGGATCGCATGAGTCGCAAGCCCGTTCCCGCCCGCTCCGGCGAACGCAGCCGGGTCGAGGTCAGCTTCGACAAGCCCCAGATGCTGCCGCGGCTGTTCGGCGAATTCGACAGCAACCTGCTCGCGCTCGAGGAGCGGCTGGGCGTCTACATCACCGCGCGGGGCGACCGCGTCGGGATCGAGGGCTCGGCCGAGTCGGTCGCCCGCGCGCGTGAGGTGCTGCAGGAACTGCACCACCGCATCCTGCGCGGCGAAGAGGTCGACCCCGGCCTGATCGACGCCGTGATCGCGATGGCCGACCAGCCGACGCTGGATGGTATCGTGCGCGCGGACGGCGGCAATGCCGCCTCGATCATGATCCGCACGCGCAAGAAGACGATCGTGCCGCGCACCGCGGCGCAGGCGTCCTACATGCGCCAGCTCGTCGGCCACGACATCATCTTCGCCCTCGGGCCGGCGGGTACCGGCAAGACCTATCTCGCCGTCGCTCAGGCCGTGGCACAGCTCATCACCGGCTCGGTCCAGCGCCTCATCCTGTCGCGCCCCGCGGTGGAGGCGGGCGAGAAGCTCGGCTTCCTGCCCGGCGACATGAAGGAGAAGGTCGATCCCTATCTCCGCCCGCTCTACGACGCGCTCCACGACTGCCTGCCCGCCGAACAGGTCGAGCGCCGGATCAGCTCGGGGGAGATCGAGATCGCGCCGATCGCCTTCATGCGCGGCCGCACGCTCGCCGACGCCTTCGTGATCCTGGACGAGGCGCAGAATACCACGCCTGCGCAGATGAAGATGTTCCTCACCCGCTTCGGCCAGAACAGCCGCATGGTGGTGTGCGGCGATCCGAACCAGACCGACTTGCCGGGCGGCGTCTCTGCCTCCGGCCTGGCGGATGCGACCGCGCGGCTGGAGGGAGTGGAGGGCATCGCCTTTGCCCGCTTCGGTCCCGCCGACGTCGTCCGTCACCCGATCGTCGGCCGGATCGTCGAAGCCTATGAGGGGAAGGACGCTTGACGGGCGTCCCCGCCGGGCTACCCGTCCCCGCTGCCGACAACCGGAAGACGCCGCATGCTTGATATCGCCGTATTGCCAGAGGGCGAGTGGCCCAGCGACCTCGACTGGGAAGCGCTCGCCACCCGTGCGGCCGAGGCGGCGTTCGCGCGCACGCCCTATGCCGGCTGGTCGACCGATCCGGCGGCGATCGAGGTGGCGATCCGCCTCACGTCCGACGACGAGGTGCACGCGCTCAACCGCCAGTATCGGGGCAAGGACAAGCCGACCAACGTCTTGTCCTTCCCGATGATCCAGCCGGACCTGCTCGACACCGTCACGCAGAACTCCGACGATGGCGAGGTGCTGCTGGGCGACATCGTGCTCGCCCATGGCGTGTGCGTGGCGGAAGCGGCAGAGCGCAACATCCCGGTTGCCGACCATGCAACCCATCTGATTGTCCACGGTTGCCTGCACCTGCTAGGCTATGACCATCAGGACGAGGCCGAGGCGGAGGCGATGGAGGAGATCGAACGCCAAACCCTGCGCCAGCTCGGCCTGCACGACCCCTATTCCGTTCGAGAGGATTGACGAGACTTCGATGACTGACGGTTCCAGTAGCGCCGCCCCGGGGGGCGACAGTAGCCAGGCCGCAGGAGAAGGCGGCATATGGCGGGGCATCCGCGCCCTGCTCTTCGGCGAGGAACATAACGAAACGCTCCGCGGGCGGATCGAGGAAGTCATCACCGAGCATGAGGAGGAAGAGGCCCGCCCCGTCGCCGGCGACCTTGCCCCTATCGAGCGGCAGATGGTCCGCAACATCCTGCATTTCGGCGAGCGCGATGCCGGCGACATGGGCGTGCCGCGCGCCGACATCGTCGCGGTCGAGGAATCGACGCCGTTCGCCGAACTGGTGCAGATCTTTGCGGAGGCGGGCCACAGCCGCCTGCCCGTCTATCGCGAGCGGCTCGACCATGTGATCGGCATGATCCATGTGAAGGACGTGTTCGCGATCCTGGCGCGCGAGGGTGCGCCGCCCGAGAGCATCACCGCGCTGATGCGTCAGCCGCTCTATGTCCCCCAGTCCATGGGTACGCTCGACCTGCTCGCGCAGATGCGTTCCAGCCGCACCCATCTGGCGGTGGTGCTGGACGAATATTCGGGCACCGAAGGTCTCATCACCATCGAGGACCTGATCGAGGAGATCGTCGGCGAGATCGAGGACGAGCATGACGAGGCTCCGACCGAGCTGATGATCCCCATCGACGGCGGCAGCTGGGACGCCGATGCGCGCGCCGAGCTGGAGGACGCCGCCGAACTGATCGACCCGCGGCTTGGCGAGGTGGAGGAGGATGTCGAGACGCTGGGCGGTCTCGCCTTCGTGCTCGCCGGCCATGTCCCCAAGCCAGGCGAGCGGCTGGTCCACTCGAGCGGCTGGACGCTGGAGATCGTCGACGGCGACGAGCGCCGCGTCACCCGCCTGCGGCTCCATCCGCCAGTGGCGGAAGAGGTCGAGGAGGAATAGCGGAGGGGCCGCCGCGGGACGGCCTCCCGGTTTCGACGAGGGACAACGTACCCAACTTCGCACTTCCTTCTCCGTGCTCCTGCGCAGGCAGGAGCCCAGGGTTACTAAGCGCAGGCCGTTCTGCTTGGCCCTGGATCCCCGCCTGCGCGGGGATGCGCCGGCGGCACGCGCAGTGCCGCCCTTCACCGCAGCAATCCCTAGCGCCATCGCCAAATCCGATCACAGTCGGCACTTCTCTGCGTTTGAGACATTGCATCGACTGCGGCACCAACGTGCCCAGACGATCAGGAGACGTGCCATGGCCGATGCCGAAAAGAAGCGCCCGACGCTCACCACTTCTGCTGGTGCGCCGGTCGGGGACAACCAGCATTCCCTCACGGTCGGGCGTTTCGGCCCGCTGCTGCTGCAGGACTATCAGCTGATCGAGAAGCTGACTCACCAGAACCGCGAGCGCATTCCCGAGCGGGTGGTCCATGCCAAGGGCTGGGGCGCGTTCGGTACCTTCACGGTCACCCACGACATCAGCAAATACACCAACGCCAAGATCTTTTCCGAAATCGGCAAGCAGACGGACATGCTGCTGCGCTTCTCGACCGTCGCCGGTGAGCAGGGTGCGGCCGATGCCGAGCGCGACGTGCGCGGCTTCAGCTTCAAATTCTATACCGAGGAGGGCAACTGGGACCTCGTCGGCAACAACACGCCGGTGTTTTTCGTCCGCGACCCGCGCAAGTTCCCGGACTTCATCCGCACGCAGAAGCGCCACCCGCGCACCAACATGCGCAGCCCGACTGCGATGTGGGACTTCTGGAGCCTTGAGCCCCAGTCGATGCACCAGCTGCTGATCCTGATGTCGGACCGCGGCCTGCCGCAGGGCCCGCAGTACATGAACGGCTATGGCAGCCACACCTATTCCTTCTGGAACGATGCAGGCGAGCGTTACTGGGTGAAGTTCCACTTCAAGACCCAGCAGGGCCACAAGTTCTACACCAACAAGGAAGCCAGCGAAGTTATCGCCAAGAGCCGCGAGAGCTTCCAGGAAGAGCTATACGGCACGATCCACCGTGGCGAGTTCCCGAAGTGGAAGCTGTTCGTCCAGATCATGCCCGAGGAAGACGTCGGCAAGCACTGGTACAATCCGTTCGACCTGACCAAGGTCTGGCCGCACGGCGACTATCCGCTGATCGAGGTCGGCGAGATCGAGCTGAACCGCAATCCGGAAAATTACTTCGCGCAGATCGAGCAGGCGGCGTTCAGCCCGTCCAACGTCGTGCGCGGGATCAGCTTCTCGCCCGACAAGATGCTGCAGGCGCGCATCTTTTCCTATGCCGATGCGCATCGTCACCGGCTGGGCACCCATTATGAGGCGCTGCCGGTCAACCGTCCGCACGTGCCGGTGCACACCTATCACAAGGACGGTCTGCTCCGCTTCATGGAGGACACCAACCAGGACTATCCGGACGCCTATTACGAGCCCAACTCGTTCGGCGGCCCGGTCGAGGACCCGCGCTACAAGGAGCCGCCGCTCAAGGTAGAGGGCACCGCCTGGCACTGGGATCACAGCGAGGGCAATGACGACTTCCGCCAGCCGCGCGACCTGTGGAACCTGTTCGACGAGGACCAGAAAGCCCGCACCGCCAGCAACATCGCCGAGGCGATGCACGGCATTCCGCAGTTCATCATCGACCGCCAGCTGGGCCATTTCGAAGCGGTCGACGCCAACCTGGCCGAACGCATCCGCGAACGGCTGGCGACGATGAGCAAGTCGGAAGAGGACCGCGAGACGCAAAAGGACATGGACCGCATGGCGCTGGCCGACGCCGCCAAATAGGTCCGATCCGGAGTACGGGCGGCGCCTCCCCCATTCCCGCCGCCCGAATGCGCTGCCGCCGACAGGCGCAGCGCCGTGGAGCGCGCTGTCGACGGGATTCTCCCATCCGTCGGCGGCGCGTTTTTCGTTGGCGCGGCGGCAGGTCGCCCCTAATCCTCACGCCATGCGCAAACACCTGATCCGCATCGCGGCCATTGCCCTTGTCCTGCTGATCGCGTTCCTTTGGTGGCTGTTCAGCCCCGACCGGGCGGAGCTGCCCGAACAGGCCGTGACCGGCGCCCAGCCGCAGCTGAGCCGCGCGCGCGAACAGACCGTGCCCACCGTCCGCATCGCCAAGCCGATCGGCTGGAGCGCCAACGCCATGCCGACGCCGGCCGCAGGCTTGCGCGTCCAGCCGTTCGCGCGTGGCCTCGACCACCCGCGCTGGCTCTATCGCCTGGCGAACGGCGATGTGCTGGTGGCGGAGAGCAACTCGCCGCCGCGCGAGGGCGGTGGGCTCAAGGGCTGGGTGATGGGCCTGTTCATGGGCAGGGCCGGCGCGGGCGTGCCATCCGCCAACCGCATCACGCTGCTGCGCGACGCCGACGGGGACGGCGTCGCCGAACAGCGCTCCGCACTGCTGACCGGGCTCAACTCGCCCTTCGGCATGGCGGTGGTGGACAAGTGGCTCTACGTTGCCAACACCGATGCGCTGGTGCGCTTCCCCTTCCAGCTGGGCCAGACCCGCATCACCGCCCAGCCCGAAAAGGTCGTCGACCTGCCCGGCGGCGCGAACCACTGGGCGCGCAACGTCGTCGTGAACCCGGACGGCCCGACGCTGTTCGTGACCGTCGGCTCCGCCTCCAACATCGCCGAGAACGGGCTCGACGTCGAAAAGAACCGCGCGACGATCCTGGAGGTCGACCCGCTGGTGAAGAAGTTCCGCATCTATGCCAGCGGCCTGCGCAATCCCAACGGCATGGCGTTCGAACCGCAGACCGGCGCCTTGTGGACCGTGGTCAACGAGCGCGACATGATCGGGTCCGACATGCCGCCCGACTATATGACGCGAGTCGAGTTCGGTGGCTTCTACGGCTGGCCCTGGCATTATTGGGGTGGCTACATCGACGATCGCGTCCAGCCGCAGCGGCCGGACCTGCGCGAATATGTCGCCCGCCCCGACTATGCGCTGGGCGCTCACACCGCCTCGCTGGGCCTCACCTTTGCGGGCGACGCGAAGCTCGGGCAGCGTTTTGCCAGCGGCGCCTTCATTGGCCAGCACGGCTCGTGGAACCGCGTGCCGCCGTCGGGCTACAAGGTCGTGTTCGTGCCGTTCGCCGCCAACGGCTTCCCGGTGAAGGGTGTGAAGCCCATCGACGTGCTGACCGGCTTCCTGAACAAGGATGGCGAGGCGCAGGGCCGCCCGGTCGGCGTCATCACCGACCGCACCGGCGGCCTGCTGGTGGCGGATGACGTCGGCAACGTGATCTGGCGGGTCAGCGCAGCCGGCGCGCACTGAGGGCACGTGCTCCTGCGCAGGCAGGAGCCCAGGGCCAAGCAGAACAACAGCGCTTGGCGCGCGAAACCCTGGGCTCCTGCCTGCGCAGGAGCACGGAGATTGCCGCCCGGGCCGGAGGATCAGGCGCTGCGTGTCTGGATGCTGACCTGCGTCAGCATGATGGAGAACGGATGAGGGGCCCGCCTACTCCTTCACCTCGGGCAGGGTCAGCAGTTGCTCCCGCGTCAGCGTCTTGGCGCGCAGGTGCCACTGGCCGTTCACCGACACCGGCTCCAGGCCGTGGAGCGGCAACAGCACGGTACGATCAGGCTCCGCATCGATCTCGACCACCAGGCCGTTGACGTTGCCCTGCGCATCGGTCGTCGTGCGCTCCACTTCCGCGAGTTCGGCATTGTTGGCGCCCAGCAGTTCTGCGTCCTCCAGCTGCCGCTTGGTCAGGCCAAATGCGGTGCCGACGCCGGTCGCCACCGGGATGTTGGGCTCGCTACCCTGCGGTGGCGCGGCGACGACGCCATTGTCGGCGATCTGAGTGCCGACGGGAAGTGCAACCTGGTTCGTCTCCGGCGTATCGTTCGAGCAGGCAGCCAGTGCTGAGGCTGCGGTCAGGACGAAGAACGGTGCTTTCATGGGCTTCTCCTACCCTTGCACAACCGAAACGAGATGGGCCGAGTTCCCGAGCACCACCTCGACTTGCGCGCTACTTCAGCAACGCTGGCCCGTCCTTCTGCAACTTGGACCGGATCTTGTCGGCGAACAGGCGCAGGAAGGGCGGCAGGTCCAGCTGCGCATGCACGCGGTCATCGAACAGCTCCAGCCGGCTCGCCACCCGCTGACCCATCGCCTGCACGGTGAACGAAAGCGTGTCGCCCTCCCAATGATGCTCGGTGACGCTGCCGCCGGGGAACATGGCGCCGAGCTTTCCCAGCCCCGCCTCAATCCGGGTCCGGGCGCCCTCGCGGCCCAGCTTGTGGGGAATGTCGACAGTTACGGGATCGTTCACTTAGGAGTCCTTCACCTTGGAAACAGGGTTGATCGCAGAACGCCTTGGACGACGGCGCGTTTCCCCGGAAGCCGGTTGACGCATTGCCGCACTGCACTCCGCCGCGACGCGAACCGCTTGCCCGCGCCCGCAAAGCGCACGATATCCGCCGCGTGCGTCTTCCCCCTGCCCTGCTCGTCCTTCTTGCCGGTGCCGTCTCGGCGCTCGGCTTCGCGCCGCTCCAATGGTGGCCGCTCACCCTGCTTGCCTTCGCGCTGTGGCTGCATTGCGTCCATGCGGCCCCCAGCCTGAAGTCTGCGTTGTGGCGCTCCTGGCTGTTCGGGGTGGGGCATTTCACCATCGGCAACAACTGGATCCAGCACGCCTTCGACTTCCAGGATCGCATGCCGCCGGTGCTGGGGTATTTCGCGGTCGTGGGCCTGGCGCTCTACCTCGCGATCTATCCGATGCTTGCCGGCGGGCTTGCCTGGCGGCTGGGGCGCAAGGGCGAGCACCCGGACGCCGCCTTTGCGCTCGTCGCGGGTGCAGCCTGGATCCTTGCCGAATGGCTGCGGGCGGTGGTGTTTACCGGCTACGCCTGGAACCCGATCGGCGTGATCTGGCTGCCGGTGCCGGGCATTGCCCATCTGGCGGCGTGGATCGGCACCTATGCGCTCTCCGGCCTGACCGTGCTGGCCGCCGGCGCATTGCTGCTCGCGGCGCATCGGCGCTGGGCGCTTCCGGCCGGTGTGGCCGTCGCCGGGGTGGCGCTCGCCGTGAGCTGGCCGCTGCTGCACACGCCTGATCCCACCGCTCCCGCCGGAGCGCCGCGGGTTCGGGTCGTCCAGCCCAACATCGGCCAGGACCAAGTCGCGGACCCGGCCTATCCGGCCACGGTGTTCAACCGACTGCTGGCGCTGAGCGGCCGCCCCGGCCCCGCCCCGCGGCTGGTCGTCTGGCCGGAAGGTACGCTCCATTACTTCGTCGAGGATGGCTATCCGCGCTACTGGTACGATGCCGACCCGGCGCTGGTGCGCGCGGAAATCGCGTCGGCCCTTGGCCCGCGCGACGCGGCGCTGGTGGGCGGCACTGCCATGATGTTCGACGCCCGCGGCCAGGCGACCTCCGGCGGCAACTCCGTCTTCGCGATCCTGCCGGGCGGGCAACTGGTCGGCCGCTACGACAAGGCGCATCTGGTACCCTATGGCGAATATCTGCCGATGCGCACGCTGCTTCAGCCGCTGGGTCTCTCCCGTCTGGTGATGGGCGACATCGACTTCGCCCCTGGCCCTGGACCGCAATCGATCACCCTGCCGGGCTTTGGTCCCGTGGGCATGCAGATCTGTTACGAGATCATCTTCTCCGGACGGATCGTTGATCGCGCGCATCGCCCGCGCGTGCTGTTCAATCCCTCCAACGACGCCTGGTTCGGCGCCTGGGGTCCGCCCCAGCACCTGGCGCAGGCGCGGATGCGCGCCATCGAGGAGGGCCTGCCGATCCTGCGCTCCACCCCCACCGGCATTTCCGCGATCATCGACGCCGACGGACGGCTGCTCGCCACCATCCCCCTGGGCAAGGCCGGGGCGATCGAGCTGCCGCTGCCCCCCGCCCGCGCGCCGACGCTGTTCGCGCGCGCCGGTAACTGGATTGCGGCGATTGTGGGTCTTTTGCTGGCGCTGGTCGGCGTTGCCATCCAGCGGCGCACCCGCTAGGGCACGAATATAAGGAAGGCTTTATATCGGCATGGCAACGGCCGCGCTTTCCCACCAGAAAAGGGAAAACCATGCGTTCCAACTATCTCTTCACCTCCGAGTCGGTTTCCGAAGGCCATCCTGACAAGGTCGCGGATCAGATCTCCGACGCCGTCGTCGACCTGTTCCTGTCGCGCGACCCGGTCGCCCGCGTCGCGTGCGAGACGATGGTCACCACCCAGCGCGTCGTGCTGGCGGGCGAAGTCCGCTGCAACCAGGACGTGTTCCCGACCCTCGACGAAATCGAGAAAGCCGCGCGCGATACGGTGAAGAAGATCGGCTATGAACAGCACGGCTTCCACTGGCAGACCGCCGAGTTCGCCTGCCACCTCCACGGCCAGTCCGCGCACATCGCGCAAGGCGTGGACGAGAGCGGCAACAAGGACGAGGGTGCCGGCGACCAGGGCATCATGTTCGGCTTCGCCTGCGACGAAACGCCCGACCTGATGCCCGCGACGCTCTATTACTCGCACCGCATCCTGGAAAAGATGGCGCAGGACCGCCACGCCAATGTGGTCGACTTCCTGGAGCCCGACGCCAAGAGCCAGGTGACGCTCAAGTACGAGAACGGCCGCCCCACCGGCGCCACTGCGTTGGTCGTATCCACCCAGCACAGCAAGGCGCTGTCCAGCGACGCCGGCCAGAAGCAGCTGCGCGACTATGTGATGACGGTGTTCGAGGACGTCCTGCCGCAGGGCTGGATGCCGGCCGACCAGAGCCACATCTATGTCAACCCGACCGGCCTGTTCGAAATCGGCGGCCCCGACGGTGACGCAGGCCTCACCGGCCGCAAGATCATCGTCGACACCTATGGCGGTGCAGCACCCCATGGCGGCGGCGCCTTCTCGGGCAAGGATCCGACCAAGGTGGACCGTTCGGCGGCCTATATCAGCCGCTATCTCGCCAAGAACATCGTTGCCGCCGGCCTCGCCAAGCGCTGCACGATCCAGCTGAGCTACGCCATCGGCGTCGCCGAGCCGCTGTCGCTCTATGTCGACACCCACGGCACCGGCACCGTCGAGGAGTCGAAGATCGAGGCGGTTCTGCCCAAGCTCGTGCGCCTGACCCCCAAGGGCATCCGTACCCACCTGGGCATGAACAAGGCGATCTACCTGCCGACCGCCGCCTATGGCCATTTCGGCCGCAAGGCGGAGGGTGACCTGTTCACCTGGGAAAAGACCGACCTGGTCGACGCGCTCAAGTCCGAACTGGCCTGAGTTCCCTGAGGCGGGGCGGCGCGCAGCTGCCCCGCCTTTGCGCTTGTCCCTTCCCCCGCGCGATGGCAGCTTTGCCGCAACAGGGGGGAGAAGGATGATGAAGCGCATCTTTGCGGCCACGCTGGCGATCGCCGCGGCCGCAACCGTGTCGGGCATGCCTGCCGCAGCACAGCAGGTGGAGGAGCTCAAGGTTTCTTCGGACGAGCCGTACGCGCATGATCTGAGTGGACTTCGCTTGCCCGCGACGCTGGCCCGTGCGCCGCGCAACAAGGCAGTCACCATCGGCGGAGATCTGCTCGATGTTTCGGCCAATTATGAGAGCCCTGACCGCGCTGAGCTGTTGAGCCTCTATGTCTACCGCCAGGCAAGCGGCGCGTTGCCGGTGTGGTTTGATCGCGCCCGCTGGTCGATCGAGCACCGCCCCAACGTCTACGGCAAGCCTGTTGCCGCAGTGGGCGGCCCCAGTTTCGTGCCGCCCCGCCAGCAGACGGCAAGCGGCCTGATCGCAACCTACACCCTGAACAAGAACGCCTACCGCAGCACGGGCGTCGCCATCCTGCCGTTCGGCAATTGGCTGGTAAAACTACGCTACTCCTCGAAAACCCTGGAAGCGGCGAGCCTCGCCACAGCGATGCGTGCGGCACTGGCCGAGCTCGAATGGCCAGCGGACATCGCCCCGGCACCAGCTGCCGTCCCTGTCACCAACTGTTCCACGCCGCTGGTGACATCCGGAAAGTCCCGACCGGCACAGGAAGATCTCAGGGCGATGTTGATGACGGCCATCGTTGGCGTGGCGGCGGCGACTGACCCTGCGGACAAGGAAGCAACCGCAGCTGAGCCGCGAGCCGCTTGGTGCCGAGATGCGACGGCTCTCAAGGGCGGCGGCGTTTATCGACCGAACGAAGCGACGGACAACTATTTGATCGCCCTGTCGGATGCCGGACGTGGCGTGCTTGTCGGCCCCAGTCCTGCCAATAGCCTGCGGGCTGAAAGCAACCCTCCCGCGCCCAGCTGGAACGTATCGCTCGTCGATCTGGGCGCTACCACCTTTTTCCAAGCGCAGGATCGGCTCCCTTCTCCCTCGCATGTGATGCAGCGCGTGATCAGGGGCCCGGTCACGTCGCAGGTCAGCACCCGGGGCAAGAAACGGAACATCAACATCAGCCCCGGAGCTTTCCGGAACGGTAATGGCAAGGCGAAGTAGATCCGAGCACAACGGTTGCTGCCGGACCTCCCGATCTCAGAGGCAGACTACGGCCGGCCGCGTGGAACCCTGAACTCCCGCTTTCTCCAGAGGGTGAAGAAGGCTCTCACGAACCCGTGCAGCCACCACGCCGCATCCACCTTCCAGAAAAAAGTAGTGCCTCAGCCCCGGGGGGCTTGCGCTCGAGTCCCGTGGCGGATAGGGGACCGCCTCCCAAGCGCCCGTAGCTCAGCTGGATAGAGCATCAGACTACGAATCTGAGGGTCGGACGTTCGAATCGTTCCGGGCGCACCATTTTCCTACAGCCTTGTCGCCACGCCTCCCCCGCTCGAACGCGGCGTCGGGGAATACGCGCGCGACCGCCGCTTCCGCGCCCAGGCCGATCGCAGCGCCGGCAGCGACGTCGATCGGGAAATGCGCGCCGGTCGGCAGCTGCAGCGCGCCCATCGCTGCCACCGTTGCATAGGCCCGGCCCCGCACCTCCGGATATTCGCGCAGGATCGCACGCCCTACCGCCATTGCGCCGGCGGTGTGGCCGGACGGGAAGCTGTTGTGCGGCCCTTCGTTGCGCTCGCCGCGGGTCAGCTGGTGGTCGCGTTCGCTGCTGAACAGCCGCGGTCGCGCCCGGTCGACGCGGCGCTTGACCGCTGCTTTCATCGCGGTCGCGGCAAGGTGGCTCGCCAGCATCCGCACGCCGGTGCGCGCCAGCCGCCGGTCGCCGCGCGCGGCCCCTACCGCTGCCGTCGCCAGCGACAGCGCAATAAGCGGCGGCTGGTCGGCGAGCTCGCGCACCTGCTTCAGCACCCGCACCACCGGATGGTCGCGCCATTCCGCCGCCGCATGGCCTGCCTTGATGTCGGCGCGCTGCACCTTCGCCAGCGTCCTGCCCGTCTTGCCGTTGCTCATCCGTCGCCTTCCATGCGTGCCGGCAGACAACCCCCGGGGACGTGCGTGGCTCCATCGCCGCTTGGAGCCTGCGCAATGCGCGGCTACAGCCCCGCGCCATGAACGATCCGACCTCGATCCGCCGCCTCTACGGCCGCCGCCAGGGACACAAGCTGCGCCAGGGCCAGGCCGCGCTGGTGGAAGACCTGCTCCCCGTCGTCAGCATCCCTGACGAAGGCGTGCTGGATGCGCCCACGCTGTTCGGGGACGCCCGCCCGCTGGAGTTCGAGATCGGCTTTGGCGGCGGCGAGCACCTCGCCGGCCAGGCGGCGATGCGTCCCGATCATGGTTTCATCGGCTGCGAGCCGTTCCTGAACGGTGTCGTCGGCGCGCTCAACCACATCCGCGACGGGGAGCTGGAGAACGTCCGCCTGCACATGGGCGATGCGCTGGAGGCGCTGGAGCGGGTGCCGGACGCCAGCCTGGAGCGCGTCTACCTCCTCCACCCCGATCCCTGGCGCAAGGCGCGCCATGCCAAGCGACGCATGGTCAACGACGGCCCGCTCGACATGATTGCCGCCAAGCTCAAGCCGGGCGGCGAATTCCGCCTGGGCACCGACGATCCCACCTATTGCCGCTGGTCGATGATGGTGATGCGCGGCCGCCGCGACTTCGCCTGGCAGGTCGAGACCGCGCAGGATTTCCTCACCCGTCCCGACGACTGGCCGGAGACCCGCTACGAGCGCAAGGCACGGCGCCAGGGGCATGAGGTCTGGTACTTCCGCTACCTGCGGCTATGAGCACGGCCATGACCGCTGCCGACCTGCTCGACCTGTTCGTCACGACGCTGGTGCGCGATGCCGGGGGCACGCGGCGCCACTGGCGGCTGGTGATCGGCGGCATCACCGTCCACAGCCTGGACACGCATTCGCATTGCAACTGGTCGATCCACCCGTCCGGCAATGGCGCCGCGGTGGAGGCGGTGGAGCGGGTCGCCGACGACCTGCGCGCGCGGCATCCGATTGTGGCGGGGTAAGCGAGAGCCCCCTCTCCCCCCTCCCGTTCGTCTCGAGGAGCCGTCGAGCTTGTCGAGACGGCGTCTAGAGAAGCCGGTTGCGGCTCTCTCGACACGGGCTCTCGACGAGCTCCGTCCCTGCTCGAAACAAACGGGAGAAGGGGTCGGCTGAGCATTCAAGCAGGTGTCGCTGCGATCTTCTCGCTCCGACCCGCCTGAACGGCGGCCTCAGTCCGTCTTCGAGCCCGCCCCGGCATTGGCGTTGGTGCCGGTGTCGCCTTCGCCGCCGCCGGTGCCGCTATAGTCGATCTCGGTCTGGCCGCCGTGGCCGAAGAAGCCGCTCTGCTTTTCGTCCTTGCCCGTGTGCGGGTTGGGATAGGCGCCGCCGCCGCTCTCGCCGCCCGCATTGCGGCTGTTCACCCGCTCCTGGTCGACGCCGTCCTTGCCCTCGGCCACGCCCTTGCCGGCTGCCTGCATCGGTTGCTTGTCGCTCATGGTCCGTCTCCTTGTGAAGCTCGAACCGGCGCCGACGATGAGGGTTCCGTTCAGTCCGCCGGCGCGACCGGAATTGGGCCGTGGTCGGTCGCTTCCAGCAGCGTGTCGCCGCCCAGCGCGCGATACAGATTCACGCGGTTGCTCGCCTCTACCAGCCGGGTGGTCGCCAGCGTCCGCTGCGCCTCGTACAGCGAGCGCTGCGCATCCAGGCTGGCAAGAAAGGTGTCGATCCCGCCGCGATAGCGCGCCTGGGTGAGGTTGAACGTATCCTCAGCCGCCTCGGCCTGCACGCGCGTTGCGCGCAGCTGCTCGCCGATCGTACCCTGGCGCGCAAGCGCGTCGGAAACCTCACGGAACGCCGTCTGGATGGTGCGCTCATATTCGGCGAGCAGGCCTTCGCGCTGCGCCTCCGTCAGCCGGACGTTGGCGCGTGCGGCGCCGGCCTGGAAGATCGAATAGGAGGCCGAAGGCGCGACCGAATAGGTAAAGGCATCGCCGTCGAACAGCGAGCCGAGCGCATTGCTTGCAAAGCCGAGCGCCCCGGTCAGCGAGATGCGCGGAAACAATGCCGCGCGTGCTGCGCCGATCTCGGCATTGGCGGCGCGCAGCTGATATTCGGCCTGCACCACGTCCGGCCGGCGCAGCAGCACGCTCGAGTCGACGCCTGCGGGCAGCGCCACGACGCCGGGCGCCGCCTGCTCGATGGTGCCCGGCAGCAGCGCGCGGTCGAACGGCGCGCCTGCCAGCAGCTGGAGCGCGTTGACGTCCTGCGCCAATTGGGTGCGCTGCTCGGCCACGTCCGCCTGGGCGGTGGCGAGGATCTGTTCGGCCTGGCGCAGGTCGGTACGCGGCGCGACGCCGCCACGCAGCCGCGCACGGGTGAGCGTCACGCTACGCTCGGCGCTCGCCACCGTCTGCTCGGCGATGCGCAGCAGGCTGGCGTCGGTAGCGTAGGTGAGCCACGCGTCGGCAATGTCGGCGACCAGCGTCAGCCGAGTCGCGCGCGCCGCCGCCTCTGTCGCGAAATACTGGTTCTGCTGTGCGCGGCTCAGCGAGCGGAGCCGCCCGAACAGGTCGAGCTCAAACGCGGTGATGCCGAGGTCGGCGCCGAACTGCTCGCTGGTCGACGCGCTGCGGACCACGCCGTCGGTGCCCGTGCCCGTGCCGTCGCCGGTGCCGTTCCCGCCGGTGCCGGGCAGGACGTTGCCGCCACCCGACCCGGTCACCGCCGTGGTGCCGTTGCGCGAGCGCCGATAGCTGAGCGTGGCATCGACCTGCGGGAACAGCGCCGCCCGCTGGATGCGATACTGCGCGCGTGCCGTCAGGATGTTGGCCGCCGCCACCCGCAGGTCACGGTTGTTCGCCAGCGCCTGGCCGATCAGCGTCTGCAGGCGCGGATCGACGAACACGTCGCGATAGCTGACCACCGGCAGCGCGGCCTCGCTCTGGCGCAGATAGGCGTCACCCACCGGCCAGGACGGCGGCACCGGAGAGGCCGGACGCACGTCCTTCGGGTCCATCGAACAGCCTGCCAGCACCAAGGGCAGCATCATGATCAGCCGCATGTTCATGCCGCAGGCTCCTCCTTGTGCTGATGCCCGGCGGGCTTGCCCCGCAGCTTGGCCAGGCCGTCGCGCACGCCGCGGCGCACCAGCACGAAGAACAGCGGGATGTAGAAGATCGCCAGGATCGTCGCCGTCAGCATGCCGCCGATCACCGAGGTGCCGATCGCGATGCGGCTGTTGGCACCCGCACCCGTTGACAGCGCCAGCGGCAGCACGCCGAAGATGAAGGCGAGGCTGGTCATCAGGATCGGGCGCAGACGGATGCGTGCCGCCTCCAGCGCGGCGTCGATCACGCGCGCGCCCTTGCGCTCCGCCTGCTCGGCGAACTCGATCATCAGGATCGCGTTCTTGGCCGCCAGCCCCATCGTCGTCAGCAGACCGATCTGCAGATAGACGTCGTTCTCCAGCCCGCGCAGCGTCACGAAGAACACAGCACCAATCAGGCCGAGCGGAATGACGAGCAGCACCGCGACCGGGATCGACCAGCTTTCGTACAGCGCGGCCAGGCACAGGAACACGACCAGCAGCGACAGGCCATAGAGCAGCGGCGCCTGGCCGGAAGACAGCCGCTCCTGGAACGAGAGGCCAGCCCAGGCGACGCCGACGCCGGGGATCTCACCCGCAAGCGCGGTGATCCGCTCCATCGCCTCGCCCGAGCTCGTGCCCGGGGCGGCATCGCCCTGGAACTCGTAGGAGGGGATGCCCTGGAAGCGTGACAGCGTGGTCGGCGCCGTGCTCCAGGAGGTGCGCGCGAACGACGAGAACGGCGCCATGGTACCGTCGCCGGTGCGCACGAACCACTGGCTGAGGTCCGATGGCGCGGCACGATACTGGGCGTCGCCCTGCACATACACGCGCTTCACACGGCCGCGATCGATGAAGTCGTTGACGTAGCGTCCGCCCCAGGCAGTCGACAGCGTCGTGTTCACGTCGCTCTGGGAAAGGCCCAGCGTCGACAGCTTCTGCTGGTCGAGATCCACGCGCAGCGTGGCCACGTCGGGCAGCTCGGTCAGGCGCACGCCCGTCAGCTTATCGTCGGCATTGGCGGCGGCGAGCAGCTTGTCGCGTGCCTCGGCGAACTTCTCCGCCGACATGCCGCTCACATTCTGCAGCTCCATGGTGAAGCCGCTCGACTGGCCAAGGCCGCGGATCGCGGGCGGGATCAGCGCATAGACCTGCGCGTCGCGCAAGCCCCGGAAGGCGACGGAGGCGCGTGCGACGATCGCGTCCGCGCTGTCCTCCTTGCCTTCCCGCTCGGACCAGTCGACGAAGTTCATGAAGCCCTGCCCGGTGTTCTGGCCACTCGCGCCGCCGCCGCCGCCGCCGCTGACGGTCAACAGCGTGCGGACGTTCTTGCCCTCATGCTTCAGCAGGTAGTCCTCGATCGCGCGCTGCACCGCCTCGGTCCGGCCGCGGGTGGCGCCCGCGGGCAGCTGGTAGCGGATCAGCGCGGCACCCTGGTCCTCGGTCGGCAGGAAGCTGGTGGGCAGCCGCACGAACAACAGCACCAGCAGCGCGAGCACGCCGGCATAGATCAGCAGGAACAGCCACTTGCGATTGATGACCCGCTTCACCCCGCCCTCATAGCGGTCGATCATCCGGTCGAAGCGCGTGTTGAAGCCGTCGCGGGCGCGATCGGCGAAGTGGACCACGCCGGGGAAGCGGTTCGCGAACCAGCCGTCGCGGACATGCGCGCCATCCGCGTCGCGCGGCTTCTGCTTCAGCAGCGTCGCGGTGAGTGCGGGCGACAGGATCAGCGCGACAAGCACCGACAGCACCATCGCCGCGACGATGGTGACCGAGAACTGGCGATAGATCACCCCTGTCGAGCCGCCAAAGAACGCCATGGGCAGGAACACCGCCGACAGGACGATGCCGATCGCGATCAGCGCGACCTGGATCTCCTTCATCGACTGGATGGTTGCCTCGTACGGCGTCATCTCGGGATTTTCCTCGAGCAAACGCTCGACGTTTTCCACCACCACGATCGCGTCGTCGACAAGCAGGCCGATCGCCAGCACCAATCCGAACAGCGTCAGCGTGTTGATCGAGAAGCCCGCGAGGTAAAAGACCGCGAACGTGCCCAGCAGCACCACCGGCACCGCGATCGTCGGGATCAGCGTCGCCCGCCAGCTCTGCAGGAAGACGAACATGACGATCACGACCAGGATCACCGCTTCGATCAGCGTCTTGACGACTTCCTCGATCGACAGCTGGATGAACGCCGTGGTGTCGTTGGCATAGGCATAGGCATAGCCCTGCGGGAAAGCCTTGGCGAAGCGCGAGACCTCGGCCTTCACCAGTTCGGCGGTCTTGAGCGCGTCGGCGCCCGGTGCCAGCGAAATGGCCACGCCGGCGCCGGGATGGGCGTTGACGCGGCTGAGCGCGGCATAGCTTTCCTGGCCCAGCTCGACGCGGGCCACGTCACCCAGCCGCACGGTGGCACCGCTGCCCTGGCTCTTGAGTACGATCGCGCGGAACTGTTCGGGCGTCTGGAGGCGCCCCTGGGCCGTCACGGTGGCATTCAGCAGCTGGCTGTTGGGCTGCGGCTGTCCGCCCAGCTCGCCGGCGGCAACCTCGGTGTTCTGGTTGGTGACCGCGGTGATGACGTCGCCCGGCACCAGGCTGTAGCTCGCGAGCTTGGCGGGATCGAGCCAGATGCGCATCGCGTATTGCGACCCGAACACGTTGGTCTCGCCAACGCCTTCGATCCGGCCGAGCGGTTCGACGAGGTTCGACTGCAGATAGTCGGAAACGTCGCCGTTGGTGCTGCGGTCCGTCTCGTCAAAGACGCCGACGATCATCAGGAAGTCGGGATTGGACTTGGTGACGCGCAGGCCCTGTTCCTGCACCTGCTGCGGCAGGCGGGACAGCGCCTGCTGCACCTGGTTCTGTACCTGCACCTGAGCGATGTCGGGATCGATGCCCTTGGCAAAGGTGGCGCTGATCGTCACCTGCCCGCGCGAGCTGGAGGTCGAGCTGAAATATAGCAGCCCGTCGATCCCGGTCAGCTGCTGCTCGATGATCTGGGTGACGCTGTTCTGGATGGTCTGCGCATTGGCACCCGGATAGGTCGCGCGGATGTTGACCTGCGGCGGCGCGACGTCGGGATATTGCGCGATCGGCAGGCTGAAGATCGCGCCCACGCCGGCCAGCATGATGATGATCGCGATCACCCATGCAAAGATCGGGCGATCGATGAAGATCTTGGACATGGCGGCTCAGCCCCCCTTGGCGGGGGAAGCAGCACCCGACTGGCCACCCTGCCCGCCCTGGGCACCTTGGCCGGCTTGCGGAGGCGCCACGCGCTGGGGCGAGTTGGCAGGCACCGGCTGGATTGGCGCGTTCGGGCGCAGGTTGCCGGTCCCCTGGACGATCACCTTGTCGCCGGGCTGGAGCCCCTGGGTCACGACCCAGTTGGTGCCCTGGGTCAGGTTTGCGACGACCTTTCGCTGCACCGCCTTGTTGCCAGGGCCTACCACGAACAGCGTCGCGTCGCCCGCCGGGCTGCGGCTGATCGCCGGCTGCGGCACCAGGAAGGCGCGGCTGTTGATCGACTGGACAAACACCGCCCGCGCAAACATGCCGGGCAGCAGCAGGCCGTTGGGGTTGGCGAAGCGCGCGCGCAGCGTCACCGTGCCGGTGCTGGGATCGACGATCGACTCGGCGAACTCGACGGTGCCGGTCAGCCCATAGTCGCTGCCGTCCTCCAGCTTCAGCCGCACCGCGGCTTGGCCAGGCGCTACGCCATCCTTCGACAGCGACCGGCGCAGTGCCAGCAGGTCAGCGCTCGACTGCTGGATGTCGACATAGATGGGATCGAGTCGCTGGATCACCGCCAGCGGCTCGGTCTGGTTGGCGGTCACCAGCGCACCGACGGTCGCCAGCGACCGGCCGATGCGGCCCGTGATCGGGGCGGGCACATTGGTGAAGCGCAGGTTGACTCGCGCCGTCTCCAGCTGCGCCTGGGTCTGGGCGACCGAGGCCTGGGCCTGACGCGAGGCGGCGGCGGCGTTGGTAAATTCCTGCTGCGACACCGCTTCCATCTGCGCCAGCGGCCGCAGCCGCTCGGCATTGACGCGGGTCGCCTCGGCATTGGCGCGCGCGCTCTGCACGTTCGCCTGCGCTTCCTGGACAGCGGCGCTGTAGATACGCGGGTCGATTTCGTAGAGCGTCTGCCCCTGTCGCACGACCGAGCCTTCGGTGAAGAAGCGGCGGCGGATGACGCCAGCGACCTGCGGCCGCACCTCCGACTGCTGATAGGCGGTGACTCGCGCGTTCAGCTCCACCGTTTGTGCGACGCTGGTCGGCTGGACCACCACGAAGCCGACCTGGGAGGGCCCGCGCTGGGCGCCGCGGCCGCCGGACTGCTCCTCGTCCTCCTTGTGCGAACAGCCGGCCAGCAGCAGGGCCGCGGCGAGCAGGGACAAGGACGCGCGAGGGAAAGCCGGGTGCATAGCGACAAAAGCCTGATCGTTAGGCGACGCTGCGACAGGGTCGCGGCGTGCACCAGGGATACGGGCGCCCTTCCCGGAGCCGCCAACCGCATACCCGTGGCTGTCGCCCCTGGGCATTGTCGGCCACCCCGCCGAGGCGCTGGCAAGGACGGCGGCCTTGTTAGCCGCCGCCTTCGCGCGCTGGCAATTGCTACTTTGTAACCGAATGTCGCAAGGTCTTGCGATCCTTGCCGACTTCTTCCGTGGTGGGCTCGACCGGTGCGACCGCGCCGATCCCGCCGTAAAGCGTGCCAAAGAAGTCGCCTGCGTTCCAGACCGGCCGCTCCGGCGCCTCGGCGATGTCGCGGGCGATCTGGTAGTTCACCTTGATGAAGCGGACGCCCGACTCCCAGTCGATCGCCGGGTCCTGGACCACCTCGTCGGAGGGTTGGTGATAATGTTCGGCAAAGAACTTCTCGACCGCAGCCTTGCCCGCGCCCGCCTCACCCGGCCACAGGAAGACCGAGGGGATGCCCTGCTGCACGAAGCGATAATGGTCGGAACGCACGAACAGCCCCTGCTCCGGCATCGGATCGGGCGAGAAGCTGGCGCCCGCCTGCGCCGCCGCACGCCGCACGATCGGCCCCAGGGTCGAGCGATCGGCACCGAACGCGATCACGTCGGTGAACTTGTAGGTGATGATCGGCATGTCGAGGTTGACGTTGGCGACCAGCGCCGACTTCGCGACGGTCGGGTTGTGTGCGAAATAATCCGAGCCGACGAGGCCCTTTTCCTCGGCGGTGACCGCCACGAACAGCACGCTGCGCCGCGGTGCCTGGCCCGACGCCTGGAAGCGCTTGGCCTCCTCGATCAGCGAGGCGATGCCGACCGCATTGTCCATCGCGCCATTGTAGATGCTGTCGCCCTTTACCGCGGTGCCGACGCCGACATGGTCGAGGTGCGCGGTCAGCACGACCACTTCGCCGCCGACCGCCGGATCGCGGCCGGGCAGCAGGCCCGCGACGTTGTAGCTGGTGAACGGCGTGCTGGTGGTGCTCATCCGCACCGACAGGTTCTTGTGCAGCGCGACCGCCTCGAACGGTGCCGAGCCCTTGAGCGATGCCGCCGCCTGATCCCAGGTGACCGATCCGCCCGCGAACAGCTTGGCCGTCGCGCCCGCGCTCAGCATGCCCAGCGTCGGCGTGGTGGGTGCCGGCACGTGCGCGATGCCGTTGCGGTCTGCCCAGGTGACGCGCGGCTGGTTCCACTGCTCGGCCATCTTGGCAAAGGGCCGCTGCTTGGCGGCTTCCGGCGTCTCCAGCGTGACGATGCCGATCGCACCCTTGGCCATGGCGGTGACCGCCTTGGTCGCGGGGCTGCCGAAGTGCGCGCGCTCCTCGCCGTTCAGCCCGTCCGGCGTGCCGGGGACCACCGCGACGATCTTGCCCTTCACGTCCACGCCCGCATAGTCGTCGCGACCGACGCTGGGCGCAACCAGGCCATAGCCTACGAAGACGACGGGCGCGTCGATCGCCAGCGTCGGCTGCGCCGGATTGCCGGCCGGGATGTAATCCTCCCCAAACACCAGCGGCTCCCCGCCGACCGCAACGCCGCCCTTGTCGGCCGGCTTGTAGTTCAGCAGCGGCACCTTCTGAAGATAGCTGCCCTGGTCACCCGCCGGCCGCAGCCCGGCCGCATAGAATTGCGACGCCACATAGTTGGCGGCGATGTCATATTCGGGCGACCCCGCATCGCGGCCCCGCATCGCGTCGGAGGCGAGGAACAGCACATGCGCCTTCATCGCTGCCTGATCCGCGGGCAGCGGGGCGTTGGCGGCGGCATTGCGCTGGGCAAGGTCGGGAGCCGCCGGTGCGGCGGGCGCGGGCTTGGCCTTTTGTGCCAGCGCCGGCGCGGCGATCGGAGCGGCGGTGGCGAGCAAGGCGAACGACAGGACGGAACGCAGCATTGGAATCCTTGGCGTCGGGGGCATATGGAACAGCTATGCAGCCGGCCGTGCGCGGACGCAATCGCGCGCACCCGGCCCCGATCGACTCCTGCAAGGGTTTGCCCATGGCCGACGCACTTCGTTCCCCCGACCAGCCGCCCGCGCCGATCCTGCGCAGCGACTATCGCGCGCCCGACTGGCAGGTGACGGAGATCGCGCTCGACTTCGATCTCGATCCCGCGCGCACGGTCGTCCGGGCGAAGCTGCACGTCACCCGCAACGGCGACCATGCCCGCCCGCTCCGCCTGGATGGCGACGGGCTCCAGCCGCTGTCGGTGGGGATCGACGGCGTCGCTGGCAGCAACGACCGCTGGCACATGGACGGCGACGAAGCGCTGGTAGTCGACCTCCACGGCGACGCGCATGTCGTCGAGACCGAGGTCGCGATCGCACCCGAGCGCAACACCCAGCTGATGGGGCTTTATGCCTCGGGTGGGAACCTGTGCACCCAGTGCGAGGCGGAGGGGTTCCGCCGCATCACCTTCTTCCCGGATCGGCCCGACGTGCTCGCCCGCTATTCGGTGCGCATGACCGCCGACAAGGCGCGCTTCCCGGTGCTGCTCGCCAACGGCGATCCGGTCGCGCACGGCGACTTGGCCGACGGCCGCCACTGGGCCGAATGGCACGACCCCTTCCCCAAGCCCTCCTATCTCTTTGCACTGGTCGCCGGTGACCTCGTCGCCAACCGCGCCACCTTCGTCACCGCCAGCGGCCGCGAGGTACAGCTCGCCATCTGGGTGCGTGAGAAGGACCTGGCCAAGACCAGCCACGCACTTGAAGCCTTGAAGACGTCGATGGCCTGGGACGAGCGCGTCTATGGCCGCGAATACGACCTGGACGTGTTCAACATCGTGGCGGTCGACGACTTCAACTTTGGCGCGATGGAGAACAAGGGCCTCAACATCTTCAACTCGCGCTACATCCTGGCCGACCCGGACACCGCGACCGATCACGACTATGACGCGGTCGCCGCCGTCGTCGCGCATGAATATTTCCACAACTGGTCGGGCAATCGCGTGACCTGCCGCGACTGGTTCCAGCTGTCGCTGAAGGAAGGCTTCACCGTCTTTCGCGACCAGGGCTTCTCCGCCGACCAGGGCTCGGCCGCCGTCAAGCGGATCGAAGACGTGCGCTCCCTGCGTGCCGCGCAGTTCCCGGAGGATGCGGGGCCGCTCGCCCATCCAATCCGCCCGGACAGCTATCTGGAGATTTCCAACTTCTACACCGCCACCATCTACAACAAGGGCGCGGAGGTGGTGCGGATGCTTCACACCATGCTTGGCCCGCAGCGCTTCCGCGCCGGCACCGACCGCTATTTCGACCGCTTCGACGGCACTGCCGCCACCTGCGAGGATTTCGTCGCCTCGATGGAAGAGGCCAATGACGTCGATCTCGCGCAGTTCCGCCGCTGGTATTCGCAGGCCGGCACCCCGCGGGTGACTGCGACGCTTGAGCATGTGCCGGGCGGCGGCACCGCGACGCTGCACCTGTCGCAGGCCGTGCCGCCGACGCCGGGCCAGGCCGACAAGCAGCCGATGGTGCTGCCGATCAAGCTGCGCCTGTTCGGCGGCAACACCGGCCAGCCGCTGGGCGACGAGCAACTGGTGCTGCTGTCCGACGCAGAGGCGACGCTGCGGTTCGAGGCCATCACCGAACGCCCGGTGCTGTCGATCAACCGCGGCTTTTCCGCCCCTGTGATCGTCGACACCAACCGCACCCCCGCGGACCTCGCCTTTCTGTCCGCGCACGACGACGATCCCTTCGCCCGCTACGAGGCGATGCAGCAGCTGATGCTCGACACGCTCGTTGCCGCCGTCGCCAGCGGCCGCGGCGATCATGGCGCGGTGGTGGATGCCGTGCGCGAGACGCTGCGCAACCCAGAGCTCGACCGCGCCTTCATCGCGGAGGCGGTGCTGCTGCCGTCCGACAATTTCATCGGCGACCAGCTGCCCGTCGTCGACCCGGAAGCGATCTTCCGCGCCCGCGAGGCGCTGCGCCGCGACATCGGCCGCGCGCTGGAGCAGGACTGGCGTCAGGCTTATGCCGACACCAATGGCGACGCCTTCGAATATTCGCCGGCGGCCAAGGGCAAGCGCCGCCTGAAGACCGTGGCGCTCGGCTATCTCGCCGCCTCGGGCGCGCCCGACATCGGCGCGCTCGCCTTTGCGCAGTTCGAGCAGGCGGACAACATGACCGACCGCCAGGGCGCATTGATGACGCTGGTGAACGGCCCGTGGGAACAGCGCGAGGCTGCCCTAAACAGCTTCTACGAGCGCTATCGCGACACGCCGCTCGTGCTGGACAAATGGTTCCAGACCCAGGCGCTCTCGACCCGCGACGACACGCCCGACCGGGTGGAGGCGCTTGCCCGCCACCGCGACTTCACCCTGGCCAATCCCAATCGCGCGCGGGCGCTGGTGGGCGCCTTTGGGGTCAACCAGCGCGCCTTTCATGCCGCCGACGGTCGTGGGTACCGCTTCTTCGTGGACCAGCTGATCGCGCTCGACCGGCTGAATCCGCAGACCGCGGCCAAGATGATGCCGCCGCTCGGCCGCTGGCGCCGCTTCGATGCCGCCCGGCAGCAGGCGATGCGCGCCGAACTGGAGCGCATCCTGTCCGCTCCGGGCCTCTCCAAGGACATGCTCGAACAGGTGAGCAAGAGCCTCGCCGCCTGAACCTGTTGAGTTGAATGACAAGGTTGTTTGTATGCGTCTTCCGATTCTCGTAATGCTCCTCGCCACTACTGCCTGCACGCAGACGCAAACCGCGGCCCCTGAAGCGGCAACGGCATCGGCCGCCGTTTCCCCGGCGGACGAGGGCAGCTATTCGGTCGAGGCGCAGCGCGCGAAGATCGCCCGCGTCAACATCGCGCCCGACACGGGCTTCCTCTCGGCCGAAGAACGCCAGGTGGTGAACCTGCTGATCCAGGCGTCCGACCTCATGACGCCGATCTATCTGCGCCAGCGCGACGCGCTCAACCCGCAGACGCGCCAGGCGATCCAGCGCATGCGCCGCGCCGACCAGCCGCTGATCCTTGATTGGTTCGATGCCAACCTTGGCCCGTGGGACGACTTCGCCGAGCTGCGCCCCTTCTGGGGCGACCGGCCGATGCCGGAAGGTGCCGGCTTCTATCCGGAGGACCTGACCCGCGCGGAGTTCGACGCCTATCTCGCCCAGCACCCGGACGAGAAGCCCGCGCTCACCAGCCTCTACACAGTGGTGCGCCGCGACGGCACGAAGCTGAAGGCGGTGCCTTATTCGATCGAGTATCGCGAATGGCTGGAGCCTGCAGCCAAGCTGCTGGAACAGGCCGCCGCCGTCACCACCAACCCCAGCCTGAAGCGCTTCCTCACCCTGCGGGCCAAGGCGTTCCGCACCGACGACTATTATGAGTCGGAGCTCGCCTGGATGGACCTGAAGGACACGCCGATCGAAGTGGCGATCGGGCCGTACGAGACCTACACTGATCGGCTTTACGGCTGGAAGGCCGCGTTCGAGAGCTTCGTCACGCTGAAGGACCCGGGGGAGTCCGCCGCGCTCGACAAGTACAAGCACTATCTGCGCGACATGGAGGCGAACCTGCCGGTCGATGCGCGCTACAAGAACTTCACGCGCGGCTTCGAATCGCCGATCGCGGTGGCCGAACAGGTCCGCGGCGGCGGCGACAACGAGCATGGCGGCCGCACCATCGCCTTCAACCTGCCCAACGACGAGCGGGTGCGTGAGGCCAAGGGCGCGAAGAAGGTCATCCTCTCCAACGTGCTCGGCGCCAAGTACGACCGCATCCTGGCACCCATGGCGCCGCTGGTTCTGGTGCCGGACCAGGCCGGGCTGGTCGCCAAGAAGTATATGCAGCTCGAAACCCTGTTCCACGAGCTGTCGCACAGCCTGGGGCCGGGCAACATCACGCTGAACGGCCGCAAGACCAGCGTGAACGAGGAACTGAAGGAGCAGGCGTCGGCGCTCGAAGAGGCCAAGGCCGACGTGATGGGCGTCTGGAACATCCTGTTCATGATGAACAAGGGCGAGCTGCCGGTCGCGGAAAAGCCGCAGCTGTTTGCGACCTATGTGGCGGGCGTGTTCCGCGCGATGCGCTTCGGCACGGCCGAGGCACATGGCCGGGGTGCGGCGATGCAGTACGGGTATCTGCGCGACAAGGGCGCCTTTGCCTGGGATGCCGCCGCGGGCCGCTTCCGCATCGACAACGCCCGGATGGAGACGGGCCTGCGCGATCTGCTGCACGACATGATCGTCGTGCAGGGCAATGGCGACTATGCCGGCGCCAAGGCGATGCTGTCGCGCTGGCAGAAGCTCGATGCCCATGCCGAACAGCTGGTCGGCACGATGGGCAGCATCCCCGTCGACATCCAGCCGGTCTACCCGACGAAGATCTAAGGGCGGGAGGGCGGCCCCTGCCCGATCAGGCGGCCGCCCCGTCCACGTCCGCGTCCTCTTCGCCCATCCGTACGCCGGCCTTGGCCGCACGCTCCGACTCGCGTTCCAGCGCGACCTTGATCATCGCCACCATCGGGTCCGCGAGCGCCAGGCCCAGGATGCCGAACAGCGTCGAGGTCAGGATCTGCGACGACAGCGTGAGCGCCGGCGGCAGGTCCACCGTACGCCTGGCGACGATCGGCAGCAGCACATAGCCGTCGAACGTCTGCACCACGAAATAGATGATGATCGCCCAGAAGCCGGTGTCGGAGCCTGCGCTGAACCCGACCGCGACCATCAACACACCGCTGATGAACGCGCCGATGTTGGGGATGAATGCCAGGAGACCCGTGATGATGCCCAGCAGCATCGCCATCGGCACGCCCGCGATCCACAGCAGGAGGCCGGTCAGCGCCCCTTCGAACACCATCCCCGCCAGCCGCCCGGCGAGCAGCCGGCGCATGGTGGTCGCCATGCGATTGATGGTGATCGCGAATTCCGTGCGCTGGCCGACCGGAATCATCCATTGCAGCCCGCGGTCGTAGATCCGGGGCTCCATGGCGACGAACAGCCCGATGATCAGGATCATGAACAGCGTCGTAAAGGCGCCGAACACGGTGCCCACGGCGGACGTCAGCCGCCCGACCGAACCCATCGCCTGCTGGACGATCCCGCTCAGGTCGGAGCGGCCGGGCATCAGCCCCATGTCGTTCGCCCAGCCGATCAGCCGGTTGCCCTGGACCTCCAGGGTCGAGCGCAGCTGTTCGGCCTGCGCCGCGATCTGCACGCCTGTCAGGTAGAAGGTGCCCAGGATGAATGCGGTTACCAGCAGCACGACGATCAGCAGCCGAAAGCCCCGTCCGATCGGCAGCACCTTGCCGAGCAGCCGCACGCCGCCGTCCAGCATTGCGGCGAACACCAGCCCGCCAAAGATGATCAGCAGCGGCTGGATCAGCAGCACCACCAGGCCGATGGCGGCCGCGACCCCGAACCACACCGATGCCTTGCGCAGTTCCGCCCGGGTGACCGGATCGCGCAGCTCGTTCGGGCCGGGTGCCCGCTCCACGGCCACCCGGTCGTCTCTGCTCATTCGGCTTCCTCTGGATGCAGCGAGGTACCCGCGCGGTCCCCACGCAGCGACGGCCACCAGCTGAGCGGATTGAGGCTCGTGGTCCCGTCGAGCGAGAAGGTGATGAACTCGGCGCGCCCACCGATATTCTCCCACGGCACCGGCCCGCCCAGCCCCTGTTCGGAAAGCGGAAAGCGGCTGTCGGCGCTGTTGTCGCGATTGTCGCCCATCAGGAACACATGACCGGCCGGCACGGTGACTGGTCCGAAATTGTCGCCGATCGAACCCTGCACCGCGTCGATCGTGTCATAGGAGCGACCGTTGGGCAGCGTCTCGCGATAGATCGGCAGGCGGCAGAACGCCCCGCCCGCGGCATTGCGCACCTGGGCGTCAGGATATTGCCAGGCCGGGCAATGGGTGTTGGCATCGACCGGGATCATGCGGTCGCCGACCGCCCGGCGCTCGACCGGCTTGCCGTTCAGGTAGAGCATGCCGGCGCGCACCTGCACCCGGTCGCCCGGCAGGCCGATCACGCGCTTGATATAGTCGGTCTTGGTCCCCGGCGGCGTCACGATCACGACGTCGCCCGCCTTGGGCAGGCTGCCGAACAGCCGGCCGTGGAAAAAGGGCAGCAGGTGGAAGGCGGGGGTGACGAACGAATAGCCATAGGGGTATTTGGTCACCACCAGGCGATCCCCGACCAGCAGCCCCGGCATCATCGATTCCGACGGGATGTAGAAGGGCTTGGCCACCAGGCTGTGGAAGCCGAGCACGGCCAGCACCAGCACCAGCAGGTTGCGGATCTCCGCACCCCAGTCGGTGGACTTGCGCTTGGTTCTGGCAGGCTGGGGGCGTTCGGACGGCAGCGCCAGGTCCTCTCCGGTCATCGGACTTCCTGTTCGGCGCCGGGCAGCGCCTCGATGATGACGAACGCCTGCGCCCAAGGATGGTCGTCGGTGAGCGTCAGGTGAATCTTGGGGACGTGCCCCGGCGGGATCAACGCATCGAGCGCGGCCTTGGCTCCACCCGAAAGCGCCAGCGTCGGCGCGCCCGACGGCGCATTGACGACGCCGATGTCGCGCATGAACACGCCGCGGTTGAAGCCGGTGCCGACCGCCTTCGAAAACGCCTCCTTGGCGGCGAAGCGCTTGGCAAAGGTGCCGGCGCGGGTGAAGGGTCGGCGCGCGGCCTTGGCCTGCTCAAGCGGCGTGAACACGCGCTCGATGAAGCGCTGCCCGAACCGGTCGAGCGAATTCTGGATGCGCTCGATGTTGCACAGGTCCGAGCCGAGCCCGACGATCACCGTGCCGCGTCCATCAGCGACCGCATCCGCGCCACCACGGGTACAAGGCCATCGAAGATCGCCTCGCCGATCAGGAAATGGCCGATGTTCAGCTCACGCACCTGCGGAATCGCCGCGATCGGCACGACATTGTCGAAGGTGAGACCGTGGCCGGCATGCACTTCGATGCCGTTCTTGGCCGCGAGCGCCGCGGCATCGGCGAGCCGCTTGAGCTCGACCTCGCGTGCAGCCTCCTCCAGCTCGGCATAGCGGCCGGTGTGAAGCTCGACCACCGGCGCGCCGAGCCGCACCGCCGCATCGATCTGTGCGGCATCGGGCTCGATGAACAGCGACACGCGGATGCCGGCTTCCCCCAGTGTCGCGACCATGGGGGCGAGCAGGTCGAACTGCCCGGCCGCGTCCAGCCCGCCCTCGGTCGTGCGCTCCTCGCGCTTTTCGGGAACGATGCAGGCGGCGTGCGGACGGTGGCGCAGCGCAATGCCCAGCATCTCCTCGGTCGCCGCCATCTCCAGGTTCAGCGGCACCGGCAGCTCCGCCGAAAGGCGCGCGATGTCCGCGTCGGTGATGTGGCGCCGGTCCTCGCGCAGATGGGCGGTGATGCCCTCTGCCCCAGCCTCCGCCGCCATCAGCGCCGCGCGCACCGGGTCGGGGTAGCCGCTGCCGCGCGCGTTCCGCACCGTCGCGACATGGTCGATGTTGACGCCCAGGCGGATCGGCTGAGTCACGCCGCAGCCCGGCTCCCGGGCTTCATCGCGGGGATCGCCGCCAGTTCGGGCGGCAGCGCGTCGGCTTCGTAGCTCGGCACTTCCAGTCGGATCAGCGGGAAGAAAGGCACGCCCAGGTCGGCCTGGCCGTTGGAGCGATCCACCAGCGCGGCTGCCGCCACCACCTGGCCGCCGCCCGCGCGAATCGCCGCAATGGCTTCGCGCGACGAAAGGCCCGTGGTCACCACGTCCTCCATCATCAGCACGCGCGTGCCGGGATCGAGGCGAAAGCCGCGGCGCAGTTCAAAGGTGCCGGTCGGGCGCTCCAGGAACATCGCCGGGCGGCCGAGCGCGCGGCCCATCTCGTGCCCTGCAATCACGCCACCCATTGCCGGCGAGACCACCGCGTCGATCGCGCCGCGCACGTCGCTGGGCAGCCGCGCCACGAGTTCGTCGGCAAGCCGGCTCCCGCGCCGCGGGTCCATCAGCACGCGCGCGCACTGGAGATACCGCGCGCTGTGGCGTCCGGAAGAAAGGATGAAATGGCCCTCCAGCAGGGCCTCTGCCGCGCGGAATTCCGCCAGGATGTCGTCGTCGGTCATGGTCGAGGCCCTCTCTAGGCGCAGGCGCGCGAGCCCGCAATCGGCGCTGCAAAAACAGCCAGCACGCGCTTGAGGCACGGCAAAACGCTGCCTATACCCCTGAACTGGGCCTTTTTCCGGGGCCCGGATGCGCAAGCCCGCGCGGTAAAAACGGGTGGATGGGGATGCGAATGGCTGGGATGGGGTCCGGACTGAAGCTTGCCCTGCTGGGGGCCGGACTGGCGCTCGCAGGAATCGGCCATGCCGCGGCACCCGCCGCGCCGGCTGCTGCCGCCCCGCAGGCAGCGGCGCCGCAAGTGGGCGCACCGCCGCCGGGCTCGGCCGAGGCAGCACCGGACGGCACCGTCACCCCGCCCGCGACCGCAGGTGCTGCGCAACCCGCCGCAGCGGTCGCCGACCCGACGCTCAACCCCGATGGCACCCCCAAGCTGCGCCCGACCGACAACCATGGCCAGCCGAGCCCGCGCGTCGTGGGCCTCCAGAACCAGGTGACGCCCAACGGGCAGGAGGCGGCGCGCTTCCACAACAACCTGCTGATGCCGGTCGTCACCGCCATCGTGCTGCTGGTGCTGGCGCTGATGGTGTGGGTGGTGATCCGCTTCCGCGCCGCCGCCCACCCCAACCCGTCGCGCACGTCGCACAACACCACCATCGAGATCCTGTGGACGGCGATCCCGGTGCTGATCCTGGCGGTGTTCGCAGTGCCCTCGATCCGGTTGCTCGCGCACCAGTTCAAGCCTGCGCCCGCCAATGCCGTGACGCTGAAGGCGATCGGCAACCAGTGGTTCTGGACCTATGAATATCCGGACAATGGCGGGGTGTCGGTCACGGCCAACATGCTCAAGGAGCGCGACCAGGTCGCCCCCGGCCAGCGGTACCGCACCGATGCCGACGGCCCACGCCTGCTCGCGACCGACAACCGCATCGTGCTGCCGGTGGGCGTGCCGATCCGGCTGATCACCACCGCCAACGACGTCATCCACAGCTGGGCGATCCCCAGCTTCTGGGTGAAGCTCGACGCCATTCCCGGCCGCCTGAACGAGACCAGCTTCACCATCAAGGAGCCGGGCGTCTATTTTGGCCAGTGTTCGGAGCTGTGCGGTGCCCGCCACGCCTATATGCCGATCGCGGTCGATGCGGTCTCGCCGGCCGAGTTCGCCGCCTGGATCCGTGCCAAGGGCGGCACCATGCCGGGTCAGGTCCAGCCCTCGTCGACGGCACCGGCGCAGCCCGGGTCGGACGCGGCCGACGACACGGCGACCCCGCCCACCGGCGGCGACGGCCCCATCGTCAACGCGACCGACACCGCCACTCCCGTCACCCAGGGCGCAACCGGCAACCCGGCCGGCGCCGGCAACGCGGATCAGTAAGCCATGACCGACACCGCCCTGCACCCCTCTGCGTTCGAGGCGCACCACGCGCATCCGCATGACCATCATGCGGACCACCGCCCGGCCTTTTTCGCCCGCTGGTTCCTGTCGACGAACCACAAGGACATCGGCACGCTCTACCTGATCTTCGCGATCTTCATGGGCATCGTCGGCGGCGCCATCTCCGGCCTGATGCGCTGGGAGCTGGCGGAGCCGGGCATCCAGCATCTGGGCAGCTGGGCGACCTGGCTCGCCGGGTCGGAACAGAGCCTCGATGAATCGCTCCACCTCTGGAACGTCATGATCACGGCCCACGGCCTGATCATGGTGTTCTTCATGGTGATGCCGGCGATGATCGGCGGCTTTGGCAACTGGTTCGTGCCGATCATGATCGGTGCGCCGGACATGGCCTTCCCGCGCATGAACAACGTGTCCTTCTGGCTGCTGGTACCCTCGGGCATCCTGCTGCTCGCCTCGCCCTTTTTCGGCGGCGCCGGCACCGGCTGGACGGTTTATGCACCGCTGTCCACCTATGGCGAGCCTTCGGCCTCGGTCGACATGGCGATCCTGGCGCTGCACCTGTCGGGCGCCAGCTCGATCCTGGGCGCCATCAACTTCATCACCACCATCTTCAACATGCGCGCGCCGGGCATGACGCTGCACAAGATGCCGCTGTTCGCCTGGTCGGTGCTGGTCACCGCGTTCCTGCTCCTGCTGTCGCTGCCGGTGCTGGCCGCGGCGATCACCATGCTGCTGACCGACCGCCACTTCAGCACCACCTTCTTCGATCCGGCCGGCGGCGGCGACCCGGTGCTGTACCAGCACCTGTTCTGGTTCTTCGGCCATCCGGAGGTCTACATCATGATCCTGCCGGGCTTCGGCATGATCAGCCATGTGGTCGCGACCTTCAGCCGCAAGCCGGTGTTCGGCTATCTCGGCATGGCCTATGCCATGGTCGCGATCGGCGCGGTCGGGTTCATCGTGTGGGCGCACCACATGTTCACGACGGGCCTGAGCGTGAACACCAAGATGTATTTCACCGCGGCGACGATGATCATCGCGGTGCCGACCGGCATCAAGATCTTTTCGTGGATCGCCACCATGTGGGGCGGCAGCCTGCGCTTCCCCACCCCGATGCTGTGGGCGCTGGGCTTCATCTTCATGTTCACGGTGGGCGGCGTCACGGGCGTCATTCTCGCCAACGGCGGCGTCGACGATTACATGCACGACACCTATTATGTTGTCGCGCACTTCCACTATGTGCTGTCGCTGGGCGCAGTGTTCGCGCTGTTTGCCGGCTTCTATTACTGGTTCCCGAAGATGTCGGGGCGCATGTACAACGAGCTGCTCGGCAAGCTGCACTTCTGGGTGTTCTTCGTCGGCGTGAACGTGCTGTTCTTCCCGATGCACTTCCTGGGCGCCAACGGCATGCCGCGCCGTATTCCCGACTATCCCGATGCCTTTGCGCATTGGAACCAGGTCGCCTCGATCGGCTATGTCATCATGGGCGTCGGCATGCTGATCTTCTTCGTCAACCTGGTGGTGTCGCTGCTGGGCGGCCGGCCCGCGGGCGACAATCCCTGGGGCGAAGGTGCGACGACGCTGGAGTGGACGCTGTCCTCGCCCCCGCCCTATCACCAGTTCGAGACGCTCCCCAGGGTCGACTGACCGGGCGGGTGTGGAACAGCAAAGGCCTCGGGGAGGAAGCTCCCCGGGGCCTTTTCCTTGCCGGCCCCGTTCAGGGCCGGACGGACAGGGTCAGCGACAGCACATGGTTGACCGCGACATCGCCGCCGGTGCGATTGACCAGCTGGTTCAGATAGCCCGCCTCGATCGTGGAACGGCCCCGCAACGGCACCTCCATGCCGACGAAGCTGCGTAGCTGGTCAAAGCCGCTTGCCGAGCCCCAGTCCGTCTCGTTGAGCACGAACATGCCCTCCAGCGACATCACCGCCTTCAGCGGCTTGTCGCCCGGGGCAATCGGCGTCTCGAGCCGCGCCAGCTGCCGCACGCGCAGCCCCATGTCGCGATAACCCGCCACCCAGCGCTGTTCGAACCGCGTGCGCGACGACAGCTCGGTTGCCCCCGGCAGCAGCGTCCAGGACAGCTGCTGAAAACTGCGCTGCTCGTCCCGGTCGGGCTCCGGGCCGTCGCGCGGCTGCACGATATAGGCATAGCCTTGGTAGAGGCTCACCCGGTCGCTCAGCCGTACACCGATCGCGCCGCGCAGGACCGCCTGCTGCATCTCGGAGACGCCCTCCATCAGCCGCGGCTGCGCTTCGACGAAATAGACCAGCCGGTCGCCAGCCGACCCGTTCAGCGTGACGTTGATCCACGCCTGCTCGTCCTCGGTCGTACGCGCCCATGCCGGCGCGGCAGTCGTCGAAAGCGCAAACGCGGCAAGGGCAAGGAAGGGGCGCGGCATGCACCATCCTATCCCATTCAGGGAGGGCGGCAACCCTTTCGCCGGCGCGCCCGTCTCCCTATACACAGGGGCAGATCATGACCACCGCCGTTCCCCTGACGATGCCTGCCGATTGGCGGGACTTCCTTGCTCTCACCAAGCCGCGCGTGATGACGCTGGTGGTGTTCACCGGCCTGTGCGGCATGCTGGCAGCACCCGTCGGCATTCACCCGGTGCTCGGCTTCACCGCCATCCTGTGCATCGCGCTGGGCGCCGGTGCGGCAGGCGCACTCAACCAATGGTATGAGGCGGACCTCGACGCGCACATGAAGCGGACGCGCAGCCGCCCGCTGCCGGACGGCCGCATGGACCGGCAGTCCGCGCTGCACTTCGGTGTCGGGCTGGCGGTCTTCTCGGTCGCGTTGATGGGGCTGGCGATCAACCTCGCCGCCGCTGCGATCCTGACCGTCTCTATCCTCTTCTACGTGCTGGTCTACACCGTCTGGCTCAAGCGCCGGACGCCGCAGAACATCGTCATCGGCGGCGCGGCCGGCGCCTTCCCCCCGCTGATCGGCTGGGCGGCCGCGACCGGCGAGATCGCGCTGCTCCCGCTGCTCCTGTTCAGCCTGGTGTTCCTGTGGACGCCTCCGCATTTCTGGGCGCTCGCGCTGTTCGTGCGCATGGACTATGCGGCGGCCGGTGTGCCGATGCTGCCGGTAGTGGCCGGCGAACGCGCCACCCGCACCCAGATCGGTCTCTACACCATCCCGATGGCACTGGCCGCGATCGCACCCTGGCCGCTCGGGTTGGCCGGCGCAATCTATGGCGTGGTGTCGGTCGTCATGACGGCGGTGTTCGGCTGGTTCGTGCTGCGCGTGGCGCTGCGCACGGCCGCGCCTGAGGGGGACACGATGCAGCCCGAAAAGCGCCTGTTCGGCTATTCGATCCTGTACCTGTTCGTCGTGTTCGGTGCGCTGGTCGTCGACCGGTGGCTGCTGCCGTGACGCCGGAAGAGGAAGCGCTGGTCCGCGCCCGCCAGCAGTCGCGCGCCCGGGTGATGGCCTGGCTGCTCGGTGCGCTGGTGCTGCTCATCTTTGCGATCAGCATCGTGAAAATTCAGGCAGGGATGATGTGACCCGCAACGGCCGTACAGCCTTGCTGGCCGGCCTGGCCGCGGTGGCGATGACCGGCCTCGGCTGGGCAAGCGTCCCGCTCTATCGCATGTTCTGCCAGGTGACGGGGCTGAACGGCACCACCCAGCGCGGCGACCTGGCCCCCGGTGGCATCGGCGACAAGGTGACGGTGCGGTTCGACAGCAACGTCGCGCCCGATCTCAAGTGGCGCTTCCGCCCGGAGCATCCGTCCGACACCATCGACATCGGCGCGCGCGACATGGCGTTCTTCACCGCGAAGAACCTGTCCGACAAGCCGATTACCGGCACCGCCACCTTCAACGTGACGCCGGCCCAGGCGGGCAAGTATTTCACCAAGATCCAGTGCTTCTGCTTCACCCAGCAGACGCTGCAGCCGGGCGAAGAAGTGCGGATGCCCGTGATCTTCTACGTCGATCCCAAGCTCGCAAGCGATCCCGACACCAGCGACGTGCGGGTGATTACGCTCTCCTATACATTTTACCCTGTGGATTCGGCCCGAACGGCGAGCTAGACCTTTCGCAACGAGAGAGGATGGGGACGAGCATGGCCGGAACCAAGAACCACGAATACCACATCCTGCCGCCGAGCCCCTGGCCGATGCTGAGCGCCTTTGCCGCGCTGGTGCTGGCATCCGGCGGCATCATGGTCATGCGCGACGCGACCTATGGCTGGCTGGTGTTCGGCGCCGGGCTGATCGCGGTTCTTTCCTGCATGGGCCTGTGGTGGGCCGACGTGATCCGCGAAGCGCGCGCGGGCGACCATACGCCTGTCGTCCAGCTCCACCTGCGCTATGGCATGGTGCTGTTCATCGCATCGGAAGTCATGTTCTTCCTGGGCTGGTTCTGGGCCTGGTTCGACTTTTCGCTGTTCCCGGCCGCAGTGCAGTTCGACCATGAGGATGGCGTCTCGCTGATCGACTCCGCCTCGCAGCTTGCGGCGCAATGGCCGCCGGCCGGGATCGAAGTGCTCGACGCCTTTCGCCTGCCGCTCCTCAACACCTTCCTGCTGCTGCTTTCGGGCACCACCATCACCTGGGCGCACCACGCGCTGATCCATGGCGAGCGTGGCGGCCGGCGCACCGGCCTGTGGGGCCTGCTCGGCGTCGGCGAGAACGACAGCGTGAAGAAGGGCCTGTGGCTGACGATCGTGCTCGGCCTGCTGTTCTCGTGCATCCAGGCCTATGAATATGCCCATGCGCCGTTCCCGTTCGGCACGATCAACTACACCTCCGCCTTCTACATGGCGACGGGCTTCCACGGCTTCCACGTCATCATCGGCACGATCTTCCTGATCGTGAACCTGGTGCGCACCTACCAGGGCGACTTCACCCCCCGGCAGCATTTCGGGTTCGAGGCCGCGGCCTGGTACTGGCACTTCGTCGACGTCGTGTGGCTGTTCCTGTTCGTCACCGTCTATGTCTGGGGCGGCTGGGGCGCGCCGGTCCACGCCGGCTGACGTGACGGACCCCGCCGGCGCGCCGCCGGAGTCGCTGCCGGCCGGCGCACCGCCGGAGCCCTTTGCCGCCGCGACCGGGGGGCTGTGCCCGCGCTGCGGGGCAAAGACGTTGTTCGCCGGCTTTATCGCCTTTGCGCCCCGCTGCACCAACTGCGGCCTCGACTTCCTCCGGTTCAACGTCGGCGACGGGCCGACGGTGTTCCTGACGATGGGGATCGGCACCCTGGTGACCGTGCTCGCCGTGGTGGTCGAGCTCGTCTTCTCCCCGCCGACCTGGCTGCACATACTGCTGTGGCTGCCGCTCACCCTGGGGGGCGTCGCGGTGTCGCTGCGCTTCACCAAGGCGCTGCTGCTCGCGCTGGAATACCGCAACGCCGCGCGTGAGGCGCGGCTGACCCGCGAGGAGCCGTGAGGCGCATCCCGCTTGCCGCCACGGTCGCAGTGGTGCTGGCCGTCGCGGCCATGCTCGCGCTCGGCGTGTGGCAGCTTCAGCGCCGGGCCGAAAAGGGGGCGATGATCGCGCGTTTCACCGCCAATGCAGGCAAGCCGGTGATGGCGCTGCCCGGCTTCCCCTATGCCGGCGCTCTGTTCCGCCGCGTCTCCGCCCACTGCCTGGAGGTGACGGACTGGACCACCACCGCAGGCCGCACGCGCGACGGCGCCACCGGCTGGCGCCATGTCGCCCACTGCCGCACCGGCGCCGAAGGCCCGGGCTTTCGCGCCGACATGGGGGTGAGCAACGATCCCAAGCTGCGCCCGGCATGGCAGGGCGGCGTGGTCACCGGCATGCTCACCCAGGCCTCCACCGGTCAGCCCGCGATCGCCGCACTGTTCGCCGGGAAGACGACGGGAGAGCGCCTGATCGTCTCGGAAACCGCGGCCCCCGGCCTCGCCCCCAGTCGTCAGCCCGACCCGGCCGACCTCCCCAACAACCACCTCGCCTATGCGGTGCAGTGGTTCGCCTTCGCCGCCATCGCGCTGGTCATCTACGTGCTCGCCCTGCGCCGCCGCCTGCGCGGCTGAGCCCCCTCCCATCTTCCCGACGGAAGCCAGCACGACGCGGCAGGAAAACCTACGTCCGTGCAAAGCCCTGCCCCGCTTGTGCCCTCCCGGCAGCAGGGCTAACGCCTCCGCATGCGCTATGTGAGCACCAGGGGGAATGCGCCCGTCCTCGATTTCGAGGGCGCGACGCTGGCAGGGCTGGCCGCCGACGGCGGACTTTATGTGCCGGAGGCGTGGCCGACGCTCTCGCGCGAGCAGATCGCCGGCCTGGCCGGCCTTTCCTATGCCGAGACGGCAGTGCGGGTGATGCTGCCCTTCGTCGGCGACAGCCTGAGCGAGGACGAGCTGCGCGACCTTTGTCAGCGCGCGTATGGCGACCGCTTCGCCCATGCCGCGGTGACGCCGCTCGTCCAGCTCGACCATCGCAACTGGCTGCTGGAGCTGTTCCATGGCCCGACGCTCGCGTTCAAGGACGTCGCTCTGCAGCTGCTCGGCCTGTTGTTCGAACGCTTCCTGACGGGCCGGTCGGAGCATGTGACGGTGATCGGCGCGACCTCCGGCGACACCGGGTCGGCGGCAATCGACGCGCTTGCAGGCCGCACCGGCGTCGACATCTTCATGCTCCACCCGCACGGTCGCGTCTCCGACGTGCAGCGGCGGCAGATGACGACGGTGCTCGCGCCCAACGTCCACAACATCGCCATCGACGGCAGCTTCGACGACGCGCAGGCGCTGGTGAAGGCGATGTTCAACGCGCCCGATTTCGCCGGCCGCTTCCACCTGTCGGCGGTGAACTCGATCAACTGGGCCCGGCTGATGGCGCAGGTGGTCTATTATTTCTACACCGCCGTGCGCCTGGGCGCGCCGGAGCGGCCGGTCGCCTTCTCCGTGCCCACGGGCAATTTCGGCGACGTGTTCGCCGGCTATGTGGCGCAGCGCATGGGCCTGCCGGTGGCGAGGCTGGTGGTTGCGACCAACGTCAACGACATCCTCCACCGCGCGCTGTCCGCCGGCGACTATTCGACCGGCAGCGTGACGGCGACCGACACGCCGTCGATGGACATTCAGGTCAGCTCCAACTTCGAACGGCTGCTGCACGATCTGGGCGGTCGCGACGGCGCGGCACTCGCGCTGCAGATGCAGGGGTTCGAGAAGAGCCGGGCGATGCAGCTTACCAACGCCCACCGCGACGGCGCCGCCGCGCTCTTCGTCAGCGCGCGCATCGATGCCGAGGGCATGATGGGCGCGATGCGCTGGGCGTGCGAGCGGTCGGGCGAGCTGATCGACCCGCACACCGCGATCGGCCTTGCGGCTGCGCGCGAGGCGGACGTTCCGGGCGACGTGCCCGTCGTCACCCTTGCCACCGCCCATCCGGCCAAGTTCCCCGACGCGGTCGAGCGCGCGACCGGCCAGCGCCCGCCGCTCCCTACCCGCGTCGGCGACCTGTTCGAGCGCGAGGAACGCTGCGATCGGCTGCCCGGCACGTTCGAAGCGGTGACCGGCTATATCGCCGAGCGCGCGGTCGCGCGCGCGTGAAGCTCGTCAGCCTGATCGGCGAGCCCTGGGCCGATTACGGCCTGGTGGACTGCGGCCACGGCCGCAAGCTGGAGCGCTACGGCCCCTATCGCTTCATCCGCCCGGAGCCTCAGGCGATGTGGGCGCCGGCGTCACCGGATTGGGACGCGCACGGCGAATTCGTGCCCGGCTCCGACGAGGAGGGCGGCGGCCGCTGGCAGTTTGACAAGCCCGTGCCGCGCGAAGGCTGGCCGCTCGCCTGGGATCAGGTCCGCTTCACGGCGCAGAACACCCCGTTCCGCCACCTGGGCTTCTTCCCGGACATGGCACCGGTGTGGAGCTGGATGCGCGAGCAGTTGGGTGACGCGCCTGAGCCTGAGTGCCTGAACCTGTTCGGCTACACCGGCGTCGGAACGCTCGCGCTCGCCTCTGCCGGAGCCCGCATGGTCCACGTCGACGCGTCCAAGAAGTCGGTCGAGGCCGCCCGGGGCAACGCGGTGCTGTCGGGCATGACCGACCTGCCGGTGCGCTGGCTTGTCGAGGATGCCACCAAGTTCGTCGCGCGCGAGGTGCGCCGCAACCGCCGCTATGACGGCATCCTGCTCGATCCGCCCAAATGGGGCCGCGGCCCCAATGGCGAGGTGTGGAAGCTGGAGGATCACCTCCCCGCCCTCATCGCCGACTGCCGCCAGCTGCTCGACGACAACTCGCGCTTCCTGTTCCTGACCGTTTACGCCGTGCGCATGTCCGCGCTCGCGATCGGCGAGCTGCTGCGCCAGGCGCTGGCCGACCTGGGCGGCACGGTGGAGTGCGGCGAACTCGGCGTCCGCGAGGAGGCGCGCGGGCTGACGCTGCCGACGGCGATTTTCGCGCGGTGGCGGCGGTAGCACCGGCCGCCTAACCATGCCGCCCTCCTCGTCTTCCCCCGTTCGTTTCGAGTAGCCGTCGAGCTTGTCGAGACGGCGTATCGAGAAACCGGTGGTGGCTCTCTCGACACGGGCTCTCGACAAGCTCGATCCCTGCTCGAGACAAACGGAGTGGGTCTACTCCCGCGCGAACCGCAGCGCAGCGCCAGCCACGAACGGGGCGCCGGCCAGCAGCAGCAGGCTCGTCGCCGCGACGAGCTTGAGGCCGGAACTGCCGCCCTCCAGGGCACCCGCGCCGAACACCAGCAGGGGCAGCGCGAACGGCAGCATCACCATGCCCGCCACCGCGCCCGCGCCCCGCAGGCCGGCGACCAGCGCGGCAGTCGCGACCGCCAGCGCCGCCAGGCCGGGCGTTCCCAGCAACAGCCCCAGCTCCAGCCGCAACAGCACCTCGGCCGGCATCTCCAGCAGCGCCGCGCTGAGCGCAGCCGCCAGCATCACCGCCGGGCCGAAGCCGATCCAGTGGCCCAGGATCTTGGCGAGCGCCACGCCGGCACCCGACAGGCCGCGCACCGCGAACTGGTCGATCACGCCTGACTCCAGGTCCGGCAGCACCAGCCGCTCGACCGGCAGCAGTGCTGCCAGCAGCGCGGTTGCCCACACCACCCCGCCGCCGATCCGCGCGAGCAGCTTCGCGTCCGGGCCGATCGCGAACGGGAACAGCGTCGCGACCAGCAGGAAAAAGGCGAGCGTCAGCATCAGCCCGCCGCCACTCCAGGCCCGGCGCAGCTCGCGCAAGCCGATTGCGATCATTCCGCCGGCTCCAGCGGCAGCACTCGCGCGCCCGGCAGCGCAACCGGCACATGGCTCGCCACCAGCACGATGCCACCCTCCGCCCGGTGTT
This sequence comes from Sphingomonas sp. PL-96, assembly GCF_020707215.1. GTDB lineage: Bacteria > Pseudomonadota > Alphaproteobacteria > Sphingomonadales > Sphingomonadaceae > Sphingomonas. The sequence goes on along the minus strand of NZ_JAJFET010000010.1, from coordinate 58,199 downwards.
GTGCGACCAGCCCCTCAAGCAACGCGGTCGAGGCGGTGTCGAGGCCGTTGACCGGCTCGTCGAGCAGCCAGATGGCGGCACCGCCTGCCACGACCCGCGCGAGCGCCGCGCGGCGGCGCTGGCCGGTAGACAGCATCCGCACCGGTACTTCGGCAAGCGCGCCGAGCCCCACTGCCGCCAACGCGTCCGGCACCCGCTCGCGCGCGCCATCCAGCGCCGCCCAGAAAGCGACCGAGTCCGCCAGCGTCCGCTCCGGATCCAGCGCCGCCGTCTCGGCCAGCAGCGCGCGGCTGCCCTGCGCCTCCACCCGCCCCGCGGCCGGCGCCAGCAGTCCGGCGGCGATGCGGATCAGGCTCGACTTGCCGACGCCATTGGGGCCCGTCACCAGCGCCGCCTCTCCAGCGCCAAGCGCCAGGCCGAACCCCCTGAACAAGAGCCGGCCGCCGCGCACGCAAGCGACGCCGTCCAGCACAAGCGCCGCGCCGCTCACGCGCCCGCCGCTTCCTCCAGCGCGTGCATGTCGGCGTCCGACAGGCCGAAATGATGGCCGACTTCATGCACCACGACATGGGTGATGAGCGCTTCGAGCGCGACGCCCGTCTCGACCCATTCGTCGAGCAGCGCGCGGCGATAGAGGTGGATGCGGTCCGGCATGGCGACCCCGGTCCAGGCGGATTTCTCGCCCACCGGCAGACCGTGGTAGAGACCGGTCAGCGCGAACGGATCCTCGATCTCCATCGCGTCGAGCGTCTCGTCGTCGGCGAACTCCTCGACCAGCAGCACGACGTCCTTCAGATGCTCGGCGAACGGCTCGGGGATGCGGGCGAGCGCCGTACGCGCGAGCGCCTCGATACGGGCGGCGTCGGGGGCGAACTGCAAAGGCGCTTGCTCGGACATGGCTTCGTCCATAGGCCCTGCCAGCAAGGCCGCACAAGGAGGGTCGAATGGAGCTGTTGAACGAGGCGGAGCGCGCCGATGCGCTCGACGGGCTGCCCGACTGGGACCATGACGACGCGCGCGACGCGATCACGCGCAGCTTCACCTTTGACAATTTCAGCCAGGCGTTCGCCTTCATGACTCAGGTCGCGATGCTGGCGGAAAAGGCGGACCATCACCCCGAATGGTCGAACGTGTGGAACCGGGTCGACATCCTGCTGACCACACATGAGGCGGGCGGGCTTTCCCCCCGCGACATCGACATGGCCCAGGCGATCGACGCGCTGGTGGAATAACGGACCCTCTGGCGCCGCCGCCCGTTGGGCAGGCGATGCCGAACCAATCCGAACGTCCGATGCGACTGGGCTTTCCCGTCAAGGTGATGGGCAAGCCCGAACTCAAGAGCAACGACACCCGCCGCTGGCAGGCGAGCCCGCACCTCAAATGCTCGCTCGAGCATGTCGACCGCGTGCTCGACTATTGCGCGGCCAAGGGCATTCCCATGTACCGGCTGTCGTCGGACCTGGCGCCCTATGCCACCCACCCGGACATGCCGCAGTTCCACGCCATGGTCGCGGAAAGCGATGCGGAGCTCGCCGCCTTTGGTGCCAAGGCGCGGTCGCTCGACATGCGGCTGTCCTTCCATCCGTCGCAATATATCCTGCTCAACAGCCCCAATCCGGAGCTGACCGCCAAAAGCATCCAGGATCTCGCCAGCCAGTCGGAAATGCTCGACCGCATGGGGCTGAACGACGAGGCGGTGGTGATCACCCATGTCGGCGGCGTCTATGACGACCGCGAGGCGGCGCGCGCCCGCTGGATCGAAGGCTGGGAGCAATGCCCTGACCATGTCCGGCGCCGGCTGGTGCTGGAGAATGACGACATCCGCTTCTCCGCGGCGGACGTGCTATGGATTCACGAGCGCACCGGCGTCCGGCTGATCTTCGACTATCAGCACTTCTGGTGCCTCAACCCGGAGGGGCTGGACCTGCGCGACACGCTGGAGCGCTTCATGGCGAGCTGGCCCACCGGCGTGCGGCCCAAGATCCACTTCTCCTCGCCCCGCACCGAGATGCGCGAGGTGAAGCAGAAGATCACCCCCGCCAAGCGCGGCAAGGCGGCCAAGGACGAGGTCACCAAGGCACCCGTAAAGCCCAACGCACGCGTGAAGACGGTGCTGCGCCCGCCGATCTGGACCGGCCATGCCGACTTCACCAACCCGTTTGAATTCGCGACCTTCATGCGCACTGCCAATGGCCTGGAGTTCGACGTGATGCTGGAGGGCAAGTCGAAGGATCTGGCCCTCATGAAGCTGCGCGGCGACCTGCTGCGCTTTGCGCCCGACGTGGCAGCGCGCTTCGGCATCCATGCCGAGGATGCCGCCGCGCTCGAAGCCGACGATGCGGCGATCGAGGATGGGGTGGATGCCGAGGATACGCCCGACGTGGACGAAGGCGCCGCCTGACCGCCGGGATACCCGCCGCCGTCTGCTCGTTGCCTTCCAGGACCATTTCAGGAGATCCGCATGCTTCGCTCCCTTCTTATCGGCCTTGTCGCCGGCCAGCGCGCGATGACCCCGCTTGCGCTGGTCGCGGGCGCCGCGCGGCGCGACCGCCTGCCGCAGGATGCGCCGGCACGCGACCTGCTCACGCATCCGCTGGTCGCGACCGGTGCGGTGGCGCTGGCCGCAGCGGAGATGGCGGGCGACAAGATGCGCACCGCACCCGATCGCACCGTCCTGCCGGGACTGATCGCACGCACGACCACCGCAGCCTTTGCGGGCGCAGCGCTGGCGCCGGCCGATCAGCGCAAGACCGCTGCGGTACTAGCCGCGGCGACCGCGATCGCGGCGTCCTATGTGGGCTTGTCGCTCCGCATGCGCGCGCTGCGCCGGTTCGGCCAGACGAAGAGCGGCTTCGTCGAAGACGCACTGGTCCTCGGCAGCGGATTGGCGATCACGCGCTGACAGGCGAGCCGTTGCGGCGCGTACGGGCCGGGCAGCCGCCGCCCGGCAACGCCCGCCTTCAGTCGCGCACCACTCGCGTGACATGGCCCATCTTGCGGCCGGCGCGGACTTCGCGCTTGCCGTAGAGGTGCAGGTGGGCGCCGGGCTCGGCCATCAGGGCGGGCCAGGCATCGGCGTCCTCGCCGATCAGGTTGGTCATCACCGCCTCGCGGCCGGTCATCCGCACCGGGCCCAGCGGCAGGCCGCAGATCGCGCGGACGTGGTTCTCGAACTGCGAGGTTTCCGCGCCCTCGATGGTCCAGTGGCCGGAGTTGTGGACGCGCGGGGCCATTTCGTTGAACACCGGACCATCCGGGCCGCAGAAGAACTCCAGCGTCAGCACCCCGACATGGTCAAGCGCTTCGGCGACGCGGCCGGCGAGCGCCGCTGCCTCGGTCCATTGCGCGGCCACTTCGGCCGGGGCGGGTACCGTCGAGGTGTCGAGGATACCGTCCTTGTGGACGTTACAGGCGGGCGGATAGCTCAGCAGGCTGCCGTCCGGCCCGCGCGCCAGGATGATCGAGAATTCATGCGTGAAGGGGACGAACGCCTCCAGGATCGCCGGACCCTCGCCGATCGCCGCCCAAGCGGCGTCGGCGTCGTCCGACGACGTGAGCCGAGCCTGGCCCTTGCCGTCATAGCCGAAGCGCGTGGTCTTGAGCACCGCAGGGCAGCCGATGGTGGCGATCGCCGCGTCGAGATCGGCGCGGGTATCGACCGCAGCCCAGCGGGCGGGGCGGCCGCCTAGTTCCTCTACGAACCGCTTTTCGGCGACCCGGTCCTGCGCCACGCGCAGCGATTGCGAGGAGGGGTGCACCGGCACCTGCTGCTCCAGCGCCGCGATCGGCTCGGCGGCGATGTTCTCGAACTCATAGGTGACGACGTCGACCTCTGCGGCGAAGCGCGCCAGCGCCACGCCGTCGTCATAGGCGCCGCGGCTGTGCGTCGCCGCCACGTCGTTGGCAGGACCGGTATCGGGGGCATAGACGTGGATGCGATAGCCGAGCTGGGCTGCGGCCATGCCGATCATGCGGCCGAGCTGACCCGATCCGATGATGCCGATGGTGGCGCCGGGTGCCAGCGTCATTGCGGGTCGATCGCCACGCTGTCGGTCTGCTTCGCCCGCCATGCTTCCAGCCGCGCGGCGAGCGCGTCGTCGGCGACGGCAAGGATCGCAGCCGCCATCAGCCCCGCGTTGACGGCCCCTGCGCGACCGATGGCAAGGGTGCCGACCGGGATGCCGGCGGGCATCTGCACGATCGAGAGCAGGCTATCCATGCCGCTCAACGCCTTGGACTCGACCGGCACGCCCAGCACCGGCAGCCGGGTCATCGAGGCGGCCATGCCCGGCAGGTGGGCCGCGCCGCCCGCGCCGGCGATCACGACCTTCAGCCCACGTCCCGCGGCGCCTTCGGCATAGTCGACCAGCCGGCGGGGGGTGCGGTGTGCGGAGACGACCTTGGTTTCGTGCGGCACGCCGAGCGCGTCGAGCACGTCCGCTGCGTGGCGCATCGTCTCCCAGTCGGAGGTGCTGCCCATGATGATGCCGACGAGAGGTTGGTCTGCCATCGCTGTCCCGAATGCGAGGAAGCGGGTTTCCTAGAGAGCGGGGCCGCGGGGGGCAAGGGTGGAGGGGAATGTGGTGGTCCCGTCGACCTGCGTCTTCTTCCGTTTGCCTCGAGTAGCCGTCGAGCTTGTCGAGACGGCGTATCGAGAGGTCGGTGGTGGCGGCTCTCTCGACACGGGCTCTCGACAAGCTCGATCCCTGCTCGAGACAAACGGGGTTGGCCTTGAGCTGCGGGGGCTGATGGCCGCGTTCCCCACCCGTCATGCCGACGTTCGTCAGCATGACGGGACGCGGGCGGTTTCTCAGCGATCGCGCAGATAGTAGCGGTCGGTGGCGTTCAGCGCCTCGTCCAGCTCATAGACGAGCGGCTGGCCGGTCGGGATTTCCAGGCTGGCGATGTCCGCGTCCGAAATGCCCGACAGGTGCTTGACCAGCGCGCGCAGCGAATTGCCGTGGGCGGAGATCAGCACGCGCTTGCCGGCCTTGAGCTCGGGGACGATGCGCGCCTCCCAATAAGGCAGCACGCGGGCGATCGTGTCCTTCAGGCTCTCGGTCGCGGGCACGTGGATGCCGGCATAGCGACGGTCGCTGGAGAGGTCGTACGCGCCGCCTGCCTCGGCCACGGGCGGCGGGATGTCGAAGCTGCGCCGCCAGATCTTGACCTGGTCGTCCCCGTGCTTGGCCGCGGTCTCCGCCTTGTCCAGGCCGGTGAGGCCACCATAGTGGCGCTCGTTCAGGCGCCAGTCCTTCTCGACCGGCAGCCACAGCCGGCCCATCGATTCCAGCGCCAGGTTGAGCGTCTTGATCGCGCGCGTCTGAAGGCTGGTGAAGCACTGGTCGAAGTCCAGGCCCTTGGCGGCCAGCAGCTCGCCGGCCGCAGTCGCCTCGGCAATGCCCTGCTCGGTCAGGTTGACGTCCCACCAGCCGGTGAAGCGGTTTTCCAGGTTCCAGGCGGACTGGCCGTGACGAATGAGGACGAGGCTGGGCATCAGGACTCCTTGAGTGACAGTGGGCGGCAGGGCCGGGCGATCAGAGTTCGTCGATCATCCCGGCAAGCGTGTCGAGGCACGAATGGGCAAGCGTCTTGGACCGCTCGGGCGACCAGCCGAACTCCGGATCGGGGTTCAGGTCGTGATCCTTGAACGGCATCTCCAGCGTCATCGAGACGGCGCCGAAGCGCTCGGCGAGCTGGTTGGTCGACATCGACAGGTTGGCGGTGCCGGGCTGCGACTTCACATAGCCGAGCTCGAGCTGGAAGTCGGGTGTCGCGGCGGCCAGGCGGCGGCCATATTCGTAGAATTTCTCGCCATGCGGATCAGTCCAGGCGGGGATACCCTCATAGCCGGCGAGGAAGTTGGCGGGGATCGCCTCGTCCCCGTGCACGTCCATCGCGAAGACGACGCCGGTCTCATCCATGGCGTTGCGGACGCAGAGCACTTCGGGGCTGCGTTCCGCGGTGGGCGTATGCCACTCGCGGTTGAGGTTCACGCCCGCGGCATTGGTGCGCAGGTGGCCACGGAAGGACCCGTCCGGGTTCATGTTGGGGACCAGGTGCAGCGTCGCCTTCTCGCGAAGCGCCTGTGCGGTCGCATCAGTCGGGTCGACCAGCTTTTCTAGCGCGCCTTCCATGAACCATTCGGTCATCGATTCGCCGGGGTGCTGGCGGGCATAGAACCAGACCTGCTTGGGGCCGGTGCCGATCGAGAGGCAGTCGATCGCGCGGCCATCGAGGCTCTGGCCGAGTTCGCGCAAGGTGACGCCCGGTTCGGCGGTGATGCGCGCGACCAGCGCGTCGTGGCGCTCCATCGAATAGGGTGCGAAATAGGCGAACCACACGACATCGCTGTCGATCTCGACGCTCCAGCGCAGCACGCCATCGGCATAGTCGGTGTCCGCGACCTGACGCCACGCCTCGCGATCGGTGCTCATGCGCGTGCGATAGCCGGGCCAGCCGAACGGATAGGCGGAGCCGGCCGCATTGGTGATGCGGAAGGTCAGCCGGCGCCCCTTGGCGCCGGCGACCCGAAAGTGGAACCACTGGTAGAAGTCCGACTGGTGATCGCGCACGATCTCCAGGTTCAGCGTGTCGCCTTCGATGCCGGTGAGGCGGATGTTGCCGCTGTCGAAGGCGGCGTTGACGGTGATGCTCATTTCACCGTGGTAGTGATCCCGGACTCTCCGGGGAAGCCCCGGAACAGCGCGTTGGCGAGCTTGTCGGCAACCGTGATCGGCTGGGTGCCGGGCTTGCCCTCCAGCGACTCGGTGACCGCCCGGCCTTCCCACACCACCGTGTTGTCGGTGCGGCGGCGGATCTGGGCGGAAAGCTCCGACCCGATCACCGCCTGCTGGCGACCGCGGCCGACCGGCAGGGTGACGCCGCCGCCAAGGCCTACGCCCGAACGGCGCCCGAAGCTGCCGCCACCGGCGCCCAGCCCGACCGAGAAGGGTGCCGGCTTGTCCACATAGCCGCGCGTGGCGCGCACGAAGGAGACCGACACGACATATTGCGAATCGCCGGTCACCGTGGTGCGAGTCGGGGTGAAGTCCAGCCGCTCCATCTCGCGCGACACGGCATCGGCATAGGTCTGATATTCCGGGCTGATCGTGGCATTGGTGCGCAGCGGCTCGACGGTGAAGCTGCCTGGCTGGACGGGCATGTTCAGGTGGAAACGAGTCACGTCCACAGGCGCCGCCCGCTGCGTGGTTGCGCAGCCGGCCGTAAGGCTTGCCATTCCTGCGGTAAGTGCCAGTACGAGCTTCTTCATGCCGTGGCTCCTGTGCGGCCCGGTCGGGGCCGGTCGTCGATGTGTCGTGTGCAACGCGCGGCTTGCCGCATCTGCTCCCAGCGCGCCATATCTTGACTTGAGAGCGGTCAGCTTCTAGGCGGGCGCCTCTTTTTGTCAGCCCAATTTTCGAGAAGCGAACCCGGTCATGAAGATCGTCAACTCCCTGAAGTCGCTGAAGGATCGTCACCGGGACAACCGCGTGATCCGCCGTCGCGGCCGTATCTACGTCATCAACAAGACGAATCGCCGTTTCAAGGCACGCCAGGGCTAATCCTGCCGGTTCGGTAGCGATGTCGGTACCGAACCCGATCAGGGCCGTCGTCTTCGACGTCGGCAACGTCCTGTACCACTGGGACCCACGGTTCCTCTACGAGCGCCTGATCGACGACGATCAGGCGCTCGCGGCGTTTCTGCGCGATGTAGTCACCCATGACTGGCATTTCCAGCATGACGCCGGCCGCCCCTTTGCCGAGACCTCGGCCGAGCTGATCGCGCGCTATCCGCAGCATGAGTCGCTGATCGCCGCCTGGGGCCCGCGCTTCAACGAAAGCATCGGCGGCCCGGTGCCGGGCATGGCCGAGATCGTCCGCGAGCTCGATGCCGCGGGCGTGCCGCTCTATGCGATCACCAACTTTTCGGCCGAGTTCTGGCCGCCGTTCCGCGCGACCGCGCCGGAGCTGTTCGACCGCTTCCGCGACGTGGTCGTGTCCGGCGACGAGAAGCTGGTGAAGCCGGATCCGGCCATCTACGCGCTGGCGCTTCGCCGATTCGGACTAGGCCGCGGCGAGGCAGTGTTCGTCGACGACAACGCCGCCAATGTCGCGGCGGCGGACGCGGCCGGGCTGCACGCGGTGCACTTCACCGACGCAGCTACGTTTCGGGCGGAGCTGGTGCGGCTCGAGCTGTTGCCGGCGTAACATGCGCCTGCGGGGATCCGCGGGTTATCCACAGAGATGGTGCTGGAGGAACCTGGTTCGGCGCACGGACGGGCGTGGCCAGTAACGGCTTGCTCAGGACGGCACCGACTCGCGGCTACATGCACGCAACGCAATCGCCGGCTAGTTCCTTGCAGTTGCTGCAATTGCGCGAACACGCCACATGAAGGGCAACCATGCTGCACCGCAGCACAACTTCATGAGGTTCCCATGTTCAGCCTGATCGCCCTGTATTTCGCCTATCGCAACCAGACCGTCGGCGCGCACATCGCGCCCGCTAACGCCAAGGCCCCGGCTGCCAACGACCGCGCGGTCGTGGCCGAATTCGCCAAGGCGGCCTAATCGCCCAGCCGCGCCCCCGGCGCGGCAATCCCGACGGGCGGAGCGCAAGGCTCCGCCCGCGAGGGCTCAGCCCTCCACCCCAAGCTGCCACAGAACGAACGCCATTTCCTCGGCGGCTTCCTTCAGGCTCTCCCACCGACCCGACTTGCCGCCGTGCCCTGCGCCCATGTTGGTCTTGAGCAGCAGCACGTTGCTGTCGGTCTTGGTGAAGCGCAGCTTCGCGGCCCATTTTGCCGGTTCCCAATAGGTCACCCGCGGGTCGTTCAACCCGCCCGAGATGAAGATCGGCGGATAGGCCTGCGCCTGGACGTTGTCGTATGGGCTGTAGGAGCGGATCAGCTCGAACGCGGCCTTGTCCTCGATCGGATTGCCCCACTCCGGCCATTCGCCGGGCGTCAGCGGCAGCGAATCGTCCAGCATCGTGTTGAGCACGTCGACGAACGGTACGCTCGCCACCACCGCGCCCCATAGCTCGGGATCGGAGTTCACCACCGCACCCATCAGCTCGCCGCCCGCCGATCCGCCGGCGATGGCGATCTGCCCTTCGCTGGTGAAGCCGTGCTCGATCAGCCCGCGCGCCACGTCGACGAAGTCGTTGAAGGTGTTGGTGCGCTTCTCCAGCTTGCCGTCGAGATACCATTGCTGGCCCAGGTCATCGCCGCCGCGGATGTGGGCGATGGCAAAGGCAACGCCGCGGTCCAGGAACGACATGCGGCTGGTCGAGAAGCCCGGCGGCACCGCATAGCCATAGGCGCCATAGGCATAGAGGTAGAGCTTGCCCGTGCCGTCGCGCGGGAAGCCGTTGGGATAGACCACCGACACCGGCACTTCCGTGCCGTCGCGCGCCACGATCTTCAGCCGCTCGGTGGCGTATTTCGATGCGTCATAGCCGCTGGGGATGGTCTGGACCTTGAGCACGCGCTGCTCGGCGGTGGCGACGTCATATTCGATGACGGTGCCCGGCGTGACCATCGACTCATAGCCGAGCCGCAGCGTGTCGACGGCGTACTCTGGGTTGTCGCCCAGGCCCACGACATAGCTCGCCTCCGGGAACGCGATCGGCGTCCCCTCACCGCCTTCGTAGCGGTGCAAAAAGATCTGATCGAGCCCGTCCTCGCGTCCTTCGACCACGAAGAAGTCGGCAAAGGTGGTGACGCCGGTCATGTAGAAATGGTCGCTCGCCGGCAGGCGCTCGGTCCACTCCGAGGGGCGCTCCAGCGGCGCGGTTACCAGCCGGAAGTTCGGGTTGGTGTCGTTGGTGTGGATGAACAGCGTGCCGTCATGCTCCTCCACGTCATATTCGACGTGCGGCTGGCGCGCACGCACCAGGATCGGCTCGGCGGTGGGGTCATCGGCCGGCACCAGCCGCACCTCGCTGGTGACATGGTCGCCGGCGGAGATCACCAGAAAGCGGCGCGACTGGGTCTCGCCCACGGACACGCGCCAGCCCTCGTCCGCTTCGTGGTACAACTCGACGTCCTGGTCGACAGGCGTGCCGAGGCGATGCAGCCGCGCATTGTCGGTCCGCCACTGGTCGTTCGCGAGGCCGTAGAGGAAGCCCGAGGAGTCCGCGACCCACACCAGCTCGGACAGCGTGCCGGGGATCACGTCGTCGAGCAGCGCGCCGGTGGTCAGGTCCTTGACCCGCGCCTCGAACCGCTCCGACCCGTTGTCGTCGATCGCATAGGCGAGGTAGCGGCCGTCCGGGCTGATCGAGAGCGCACCCAGCCGGAAATATTCCTTGCCCGCGGCCAGCGCCGGCTCGTCCAAGATCAGCTCGTCCGGGCCGCCCGAAACGGGCTTGCGCCACCAGCGGCGATACTCGCCACCGGTCTCATGGTCCGACCAGTAGAGCCAGTCGCCGTCCTTCTGCGGAACGGTGGCCTCGTCCTCTTTGATCCGCCCGCGCATCTCCTGGAACAGCCGGTCGGTGAGCGGCTGGTGCGGCGCCATCACCGTTTCGAAATAGGCGTTCTCCGCCTCGAGATAGCCGAGCACGTCCGGGTCGGTAACCTCCGGATAGCCGGCGTCGCGCAGCCAGGCCCAGGGGTCCTCTACGGTGATGCCGTGGCGTTCGAATTGGTGGGGACGTTGCTCTGCGATGGGGGGCGTCGGATGGTTCATGCCGCCCATGTGGGCCGCCACGCCCGCGAAGTCGAGGGGAGGTACGGTGCGGATCTACAGTGCTCCTGCGCAGGCGAGACCTTTGCAAAACACCCAACGGAATCTTGGACCCCTGCGCAGGCAGGGGGCCAGGGCCAAGCAGATCAACGGCTTGCCGGGCTGAGAAACCCTGGGCTCCTGCCTGCGCAGGAGCACCGGAAAGACCTGGTGAAGGTCCCGCCCAGGCAGGAGCGCGGTACGATCCGTCCTCTTAGCGCCCACTCTCCAGCGCCAGCCGCTCGCGCAGGTTCGCCAGCTCCGTCTCCGAAGCCCGCCGCCGCTCTGGCGCCGGCTTGCCGTCGCGCAGTCGGGCGCGGTCCTTTTCCGGCGGCTCCACCCGGCGCACGCGCACCCCGGCATAGCCTTGGCCGCGGATCCCCAGCTGCTCGGCCGCGCCGCGGCTCAGGTCCAGGATGCGCCCGCGCGAAAACGGCCCGCGATCGTTGATCCGCAGCAGGATGGTGCGCCCGGTGTCCAGCGCCGTCACCTCGACATAGCTCGGCAGCGGCAGGGTGGTATGCGCGGCGGTGATGCCTTTCGGCCGGAAGCGCTCGCCGTTCGCCGTCTGGTTGCCGGACTCATTGCCGTACCAGCTGGCATAGCCGACCGCGTCATAGTCCGGATCCTCGGCGGGCGTGTAGCGGATGCCGCGCACCGTATAGGGCTTGCCGATCTTGACCGGCACGTCGCTGACCGGCCGGAACTGCTTGCCCCCACATGCAGCCAAGAGCGGCACGGCGAGCAGCGCCATCCACGCCCCCCGGGGCAGGCGGGGAACGGCGGTCGGCATTGTCATCGCATCGGGCATGGCCGGCGGGGTATCGCAGCAGGCACGCCGAATGAACCCCCAAGCGGTGAACCGAGTCTGGTGCGGCCCTGTCGCGGCGGCGCCGAATCTGGCACATCCGGGGTTGTTTCGTCGTCGCGGGGAGTCCTCGCGGCGCAGATCGAACGCCAGATGGATTGCCGATGCCCCCCTATACCGACCGCCTCGCCGCCCTTCGCACCCGCCTCGCCCAGGACGGCCTCGACGGCTTCGTCGTGCCGCTCACCGACGAGCATATGAGCGAATATGTCGGCGGCTATGCCCAGCGGCTCGCCTGGCTCACCGGCTTCCAGGGCTCGGCCGGCAGCGCGGTGGTGCTGGCGACCGAGGCGGCGATGTTCACCGACGGCCGCTACACGCTGCAGGTGCGCGAGCAGGTCGACGGCGCCGACTGGCGCTATGCCCAAGTGCCGCAGGAGAGCATCGCGGGCTGGCTCGCCGGCCATGCGCCACAGGGCGGGCGGATCGGCTATGATCCCTGGCTGCACACGCGCGAATGGGTGGCACGCACCGCCGCCGCGCTTGCCCCGCGAGGGGCCAAGCTGGTGCCGGTTGCAACCAACCCGATCGACGCGCTTTGGGCGGACCGGCCGCAGCCGTCGGACGCGCCGCTCGCCGTCCAGCCGGACGATCTCGCCGGCCGCAGTGCCGCCGACAAGCGCGCAGAGATCGCCGACTGGCTGCGGGACCAGGGCGCCGACGCGCTGGTGCTTTCCGCGCTCGATTCGGTCGCCTGGGCGTTCAACGTGCGCGGCACCGATGTCACTCATACGCCGGTCGCGCTCTCCTATGCGCTGGTGCATGCCGACGGCACCGCCGAGCTGTTCGTAGCGCCCGACAAGGTCGGCGATGCCGTCCACCGCCACCTCGGCAACGCCGTGCGCGTCCGCGACAAGGCTGAGTTCGGGCCTGCTCTCCGCACCCTCGCCGGCAAGCGCGTCGCGGTCGATCCCGAGCGCGCGGTTGCCGCGATCTTCGACGCGCTCGACGCGGGCGGGGCCACGCTGCTGCCGGTGCGCGATCCCGTCGTCCTCGCCAAGGCGATCAAGAACCCGGCCGAGATCGCCGGCCACCAGGCGGCGCAAGCGCGCGACGGCGCCGCGCTGGTGCGCTTCCTGAAGTGGTTCGAGGAAACCGCGCCTGCCGGCACTCTGACCGAACTCGACGTGGCGGCCCGGCTCCACGAGTTCCGCGCCGAGACCGGCGTGCTCAAGGACCTGTCGTTCGAGACGATCTCCGCCACTGGCGCGCACGGCGCCAGCCCGCACTACAAGGTCACACAAGAGTCGAACGCGCCGATCCTGCCGGGCCAGCTGTTCCTGATCGATTCGGGCGGGCAGTACGCCGATGGCACCACCGACATCACCCGCGTGATGCCGGTCACGGAGCCTACCGCCGAGATGCGCGCCCGCTTCACTCGCGTGCTCAAGGGGCACATTGCCGTTGCGACCGCGATCTTCCCGGATGGCACGACGGGGGCGCAGATCGACGCCTTCGCCCGCCGCCCCTTGTGGGAAGCCGGCCTCGATTTCGCGCATGGCACCGGCCACGGCATCGGCGCCTACCTATCGGTGCACGAAGGGCCGCAGCGCATCGCCCAGCCGAGCTACCCCGGCGGCGGCCCGCTGGAGCCGCTGCGCGCGGGCATGCTGCTCTCCAACGAACCCGGCTATTACAAGGCCGGGGAATACGGCATCCGCATCGAGAACCTGATGCTGGTGGTCGAGCATACGCCCACGGGCGGCGACGCGGCGATGCTGGCGTTCGAGACGACCAGCTTCGTGCCGATCGAGCGGGGGCTGATCGAGCCGGCGCTGCTCACCCCGGCGGAGCGGGCCTGGCTGGATGCCTATCACGCCGAAACGCTACGCCGGGCCGGGCCGCTGCTGGATGCAGACACCCGCGCCTGGCTGGGGGAGAAGTGCGCGCCGATCGGGTGATTGGCGCGCTTCCGTCATCCTGACGAAGAGGGTGGCGACTTGTCCGGCTCCCCCGCCCCGTCCTCGGGCGCGGCGGCAGGCGTCCCCTCCGCCGCGCGCGCCTGAGCCTTGCGGCGCCGCAGATTGTCGCGCAGCGCCTGCGCCAGCCGGGCCTGTTTCTCGGGGTCGTTCATCACGGCTGGCATAAACCGCACGATGCCGGGTTGACAATGATCCGCGCCCCGCACATAGGCGCCCCTCCGCTGGCAATTGCCCGCGTGTGCTGCCGTAGCTCAGTGGTAGAGCGCATCCTTGGTAAGGCTGAGGTCGTGAGTTCAATCCTCACCGGCAGCACCATTTTCTCCTAGAAAATCAGACACTCCCTTCGGGGACCCGCCTGCGCAAAGCCGCGCGTGTTGGCGCATTGCATGCGGCACGAGGAAGCGGCGGCGCAGACCCGCTGCACCGCCGCCTTTCGATCAGTGCGCGGCGCTGGTGTCCGCTGCGCGGCGTGGTCGCGGTGCCAGCCAGATGATCGTCGCCGCTCCGAAAAAGGCGAGCGCCGACAAGAGGAAGATGTGGGTGGTGGCAAGCGCCATCGCTTCCTTGTCCACCAGCTGCGCCACGATCGCACGCACCTGGTCGAGCGGCATGCCCTGCCCCGTCAGCGCGTCGATGGTGTGGCCATCGTTGAGCCGGCCGGCCACCTCGCTGCGCGCCACGCGGGAGCTGTCGTCCCACATGGTCGTCACCACCGACGTGCCGATCGCGCCCGCCATGGTGCGAAGGAAGCTCATCAGGCCGGCGGCCGCCGCGGTCTCCTTCGGGTCCACCGATCCCAGCGCCAGCGTCATCAGCGGCACGAAGAAGAACGGCATGCCGAACCCCTGGAGCAGCTGCGGGAAGGCCAGCGTCCAGAAATCGGCGCCGCTGTTCCACTGCGTTCGAAGCAGCGTCGTCATGCCCAGCCAGACGATGCCGAAGCATACCAGCCCGCGCGGATCGACCTTGGTCGACAGCTTGGCGACGATCGGCGACATGACTACCGCCGCCACGCCGTTGAAGGCGGTGGCATAGCCCGCATAGGTCGCGGTGTAGCCAAGGCTCGTCTGCAACCACTGCGGAATGATGACGGCGGAGGCAAAGAAGGTGCCGAACGCGAAGAACAGCGACGTGACCGCCACCGTATAGCCGCGATGCCGGAACACGCGCAGGTCCACGATCGGCTCGGCCTCCGTCGCTTCCCAGGCCAGGAACACCAGGAAGCCGACGCCCGCGATCACCGCCAGCGCGACGATCGTCGGGTCCGCGAACCAGTCATGCTCGCGCCCCAGGTCGAGCATGATCTGCAAGGCGCCGATCCACAGCAGCATCAGCATCAGGCCGATCTTGTCGACGCGCAGCGGCTGGGTCGGCGTCTCGGCATGGCGCAGCAGCCGCATCGCGCCAAACGCGCACAGCATCGCGACCGGAATGTTGATGAAGAAGATCCAGTGCCACGACCAGCTGTCGCTGATGGTGCCGCCCAGGATCGGCCCCAGGATCGGCGCGACCACTGTTGTCATCGACCAGGCACCCATCGCCTGCGCGCGCTGGTCGGGGCGGAAGATGCGCATCAGCAGAGTCTGCGACAGCGGCATCAGCGGCCCGCCGCACAGCCCCTGCCCGATCCGGCACGCGATCAGCATGCCCAGGCTGGTCGACAGCCCGCACAGCACCGAAAAGATGCCGAAGCCGATCATGCCGATCGTGAAGACCCGCACCGCACCGAACCGACCTGAGAGCCAGCCGGTCAGCGGCACGCACACGGCTTCGGCCACCGCATAGGAGGTGATGATCCACGTCCCCTGGCTGCTCGATATGGCGAGGCTGCCGGAGATGTGGGGGACGGAGACGTTGGCGATGGTGGTGTCGAGCACCACCATGAAGTTGGTGAGCGCGAGGACCGCCCCCGCAAGCAGCAGCCGCACGCCCGTGAGGGGCGTGGGCGACTCGGCCTTGCCGTTCATGGGCTTGTCCTTAGTGCGAGCGGAGGTCGATCTCGGCGTCCATCGAGAGGCCGACGCGCAGCGGATGCGCCTGCAACTCCCTGGGGTCGAGCGCGACGCGCACCGGCAGCCGCTGAACCACCTTGATCCAGTTGCCGGTCGCATTCTGCGCCGGGATCAGCGCGAACGACGATCCGGTGCCGCCCGAAAAGCCGATGACGCGGCCGTGATATTCGACATCGCCACCGTACAGGTCGGAGGTGAGCGTCACCGGCTGGCCGACCTTCACACGGTTGAGCTGGCCTTCCTTGAAGTTCGCGTCGACGTAGAGCTGGTTGAGCGGCACGATCAGCATCAGCGCGGTGCCCGGCGCGACCCGCTGGCCGACCTGGACGTTGCGGCGGGTGATGACCCCGTCGATCGGCGCGCGGATCACCGTGCGCTCCAGGTCGAGCTTCGCCTGCGCGAGCTTGGCCTGGGCAGCGAGCACTTCGGGCGCGGTCGCAGCCGTAGTGCCGCGGATCAGCGCATTGTTGGCGGCCAGCTGGCCGGTCGCCTGACCGCGGGTCGAGCTCGCCTGGGCAACGCCGGCGCGTGCCAGCTCCAGGTTCGCACGGGCAGTGGCGAAGGCGTTGGTCGCGCTGCTCAGCTCCTCGCCCGAAACCGCGCCGTTGGGCGCGAGCTTCTGGCGGCGGGCGAGGTCGACGCGGGCGCGGTCATAGTCGGCCTGGGCGGCGCTCAGCTGCGCACGCGCCCGGGCGATGTCGGCGTCGCGCGCCTGCACCTGCGCGGCAAGCGCGGTGCTGGTGGCAGAGGTCTGGCCGTACTGGCGCTCGGCACGGGCAAGGTCCGCCTCGGCCTGTGCGACCGCAATGCGGGCGTCGCTGTCGTCCAGCTGCACCAGCACCGTGCCCTTGCGGACCGTCTGGGTGTCCGCCACCCCGACGCTTTTCACCTGCGCGGCGATCATAGGCGTCACGCTGGCGGTGTCCGCGCCGACATAGGCGTTGTCGGTGCCGACGAAGTGGCGGGAGACCAGCAGGTAATAGGCGCCAAAGACCACCGCGGCGATCAGCACCACGACGGCGATGATCCCCAGCAGCTTCTTGCGCTTGCCGTTGGGCTTGGTGCCCGCGCCGGCAGCGGCCTGGTTCGGGAGGGCGGCATCAGCCATGAGTCGGGTCCTTGCGTGCGGTCACGGCCGCGGTGTTGGTGGAAAAGCCGCCGCCGAGTGCGCGGACGAGCTGGACGTCGAGCGCGAACGCCCGCGCTTCCAGGTCGGCGACCGCAGTGCGGTTCTGCAGCACCCGGTCTTCGGCGGTGAGAACGTCGAGGAAGGTCGACAACCCGCCCTCATAGCGTTGCCGCGCAAGCGACCACGCCTCTTCGGACGCGGCCAGCGCCTGGCGGGTCTGGCCCAACCGCTCGACCAGCGCGCGCTGGCTGGTCACCGCATCGGCGACCTCGCGATAGGCATTGGCGACGGTGCCGTCATAGTTCGCGACCGCCTCGTCATAGCTGGCGCGCGCGCCGCGATACTGGCCGGACAGCTGCCCGCCGCGGAAGATCGGCAGGCTGAGCGCAGGCCCGACCTGGCCATAGGTCGACCCGCCCTTGAACAGATTGCTCAGGCCCAGCGACTGGAAGCCGACCAGCGCGTTCAGGTTGAGCGCAGGGTAGAAGTCGGCGTGCGCGACCTTGATCTCGCTGGCGCGAGCCTCGACCCGCGCGCGTGCCGCGGCGATGTCGGGGCGGCGGCCGATCAGGTCGGTGGTGACCCCGGCCGGCAACGCCCGCGTGCCCGCCGGGAGCGGCGGCAGCGCGATCGTGAGGCCGCGATCCGGCCCCTTGCCCAGCAGTGCTGCCAGGCGATTGCGGGTCAGCCCGATGTTCTCGTCGATCGCGGCAATCTGAGCCCGGATCGCCGGGATCGCCGCTTCGGCCTGCTTGACCTCGGCACGGGTATCGAGGCCGTTGGCGACGCGCTGCGCGACCAGCCGTTCGGTCTGGCTGCGCACCTCCAGGGACCGCAGCTGCACGGCCCGCTCGGCGGCAAGCTGGGCCAGGTCCGCATAGGCCGCCGCGATGTTGGTCGACAGCACCAGTCGCGCCTGCTCGACGTCGATCCGCGACGCCTCCGCCTCGGACGTGGCGGCGGCGAGCGCGGCGCGATTGCGGCCCCACAGGTCCAGGTCGAAGCTCAAGGTCGCAGCGATCGAACCCGTGTCGTTCCAGCCCTTGGGCACGAAATCGGCGGGGATGCCGTTGTTGTAGCTCTGCTTGGTCTCGCTGGCATTGCCCTCGATCCCGATCGACGGCAGCCGCGCAGCCCCGCGCTGCTCGACAAACGCCCGGGCCGAGCGCAGCCGCGCGGCGGCGGCCACAATATCGGGGGAGCCGGTCAGCCCCTCCTCGATCAACGCGCTCAGCTGCGGATCGCCGAAGCCCGACCACCAGTCGGTGGCAGGCCAGGCGGAGGCGACAGACGTGGTTGCCATGCTCTGCTCGGCGGCAAAGCTCTGGGAGGTCCGCACCTCGGGCCGGGCGCCCAGGTTCGGCACTGGCGCACAGGCGGCCAGCGGGATGACGCCGGCCGCGGCGGCGAGCAGCAACTGCCGGGAAGAAAATCGGATCATGGAGAAAAACCGTACTGATTGGTACGGTGCGCCAGATGGGAGCGGGCCGCTGCCTTGTCAACCAGAAACTGTACTCTATAGTACGGTTATGGAACGGGACCTTAAGGCAGCGACCGGCAAGCGGGAGGCGCGCAAGCAGGATCGACGCTTGGCGATCATGGCGATCGCGCGACGCATGTTCCTGGAGAACGGCTATGCCGCGACCTCCATGTCGGCGATCGCGGCCGAGCTGGGTGGGTCCAAGGCGACGCTGTGGAACTACTTCCCGTCCAAGGAAGAGCTGTTCGACGCGGTGCTGGACGATGCGACTGCCGCCTACCGCCAGCAACTGACCGATCTGCTGCGCCCCACGCCGGATCTGGGGGCGACGGTGCTCGCCTTTACCCGCAGCTTCATCGCCAAGATCACTTCGCGCGACGCCGTGCAGCTTCATCGCCTGGTCGCTGCCGAAGCGGCGCGGTCGCCCGAGGTCGGCCTGATCTTCTCGCGCGTGCCCCAGCGCACCCGTCAGCTCCTGGCCGAGTTCTTCGCCGCCGCCATGGCCGCGGGGCAGCTTCGCCAGGCCGACCCTGCCGATGCTGCGAACGTCGTCACCTACCTGTGCATGGTACTGCAACAACGCGTGCTTTGGGGCGGGGCGGCGCCGACTGCGGCCGAGATCGAGGCCGGCGCCGCCACCGCGACCGAAGTGTTCCTGCGCGCCTATGCGCCGGAACGGAGCCATAGCGCCTGAGACTTCCAGCGGCGGGGCTCGCGTCCTTCATGCATCTGTTCGCGGGCTCGCGCATTCTGCCCCGGTGACTCACTCGCCACCCCCCAGCATCGTCTGGTTCCGCCAGGACCTGCGGCTCTCCGACCAGGTCGCGTTCGCCGCCGCCGCGGCGGAAGGGCCGGTACTCGCCGTTTATGTGCTTGATGACGAGACACCGGGCGAATGGCGGATCGGCGGCGCCCAGCGCTGGTGGCTGCACCATGCGCTCGCGGCGCTCGCCGCGTCGCTTGCCGATCTCGGCGTACCGCTGGTGCTGCGCCGCGGCCGGGCGGCCGAGGAAGTCGCGAGGATTGCAAAGGAGACCGGCGCCAAGCGCGTCCACTGCCTCGCCCATCAGGAACCCTGGTGGCGCGCTGCCGAGGATGCGCTGGCGCAAGCCGTCGATCTGGTGTGCCACCCCGGCCGCCTGCTCGTCGAGGAGGGCGCCGTGCGCACCGGCACCGGTGGCCGCTTCCGCATCTTCACGCCCTTCTGGCGCGCGCTCCAGCTCCACATGCCGCCGCCCGCCCCCGAACCGGCGCCCACCGCCGTGCAAGGCGTGGCCCATCCGCCCCGCAGCGAGCGGCTGGAGGACTGGCGCCTGCTTCCCACTGCCCCGAACTGGGCGGAGGGCTTTGCGCACTGGACGCCCGGCGAGGCCGGCGCGCAGGCGCGGCTGGAGGCGTTCGCGGACGCGGTCGGCGATTATGACCATGCCCGCAACCTGCCATCGACCGACGGCACCTCCAGCCTGTCGCCGCACCTGCATTTCGGTGAAGTCTCCCCCGCCGCCGTCTGGCATGCGCTTGACGGACAATCGGGTGCCGAGAGCTATCTGCGGGAAATCGGCTGGCGCGACTTCGCCGCAAACCTGATCGTCCAGCAGCCGGATTATGGCAGCGCGCACGGGCGCACGAAGATGGACAGCCTGCGCTGGCGCACCGGCCCGGACGCCGAGGCGGAGTTCCGCGCGTGGACACAAGGACGCACCGGCTATCCGATCGTCGACGCGGGCATGCGCCAGCTCTGGCACATCGGCTGGATGCACAATCGCGTGCGCATGATCGCCGCGAGCTTTGTGGTGAAGCATCTGCTGATCGACTGGCGGCGCGGCCAGCACTGGTTCTGGGACTGCCTGGTCGATGCCGACTATGGCAACAACGCCGTGAACTGGCAGTGGATCGCCGGCACCGGCGTCGACTCAAGCCCCTTCGGCCGCATCATGGCACCGCTGGTCCAGTCGCCCAAGTTCGATGCCGCCGGCTACATCCGCAAATGGGTGCCGGAGTTGGCCGGCGTGGACGACGCCGCGATCCACGATCCGCATGGCGCCGGTGTCGCGCCCGCCGGCTATCCCGAACCCCTGATCGCCCATCGCCCCGCGCGCGAGCGGGCGCTTGCCGCCGCGGCTGCGGCACGCGGCTGATGCAGGCGCCGGCGCAAACGCCGGCGCCTGGCTGGCATCAGAAGCGATAGCTCGCAGTTACCGTCGCGTTGCGCGGCGCGCCGTAGCGGTACTGGCTGAACGAACCCACGTTGCTGTAGAAGGTCTTGTCGAGCAGATTGTCGATGTTGGCCTGCAACTGCAGCTGCTCCGTCACGGCAAAGCGCGCCATCAGGCTGACCAGCGTATAGCCGTCCTGCTGGAAACGATACGCGGTGTTCAGAACCGGGTTCGTGCCGTCCGAATAGGCCTTGCTGCGATAGTTCACGCCGCCGCCGATGGTGAGGCCCGCCAGCGGACCCTGCAGGTCATAGGTGGTGAAGATCTTGAGCAGCTTGCGCGGCTGGTCGGTGTTGGCGGGCACGTCGTCGGCATCTTCGGCCTTGAACTGGCTGTAGCTGGCGTTGACGTTCCAGCCCGGGAGTGGACGACCGGTGGCTTCCAGTTCGAAGCCCTTGCTGACCACGCCCTGCGCCGAGCGATAGGGCTGAAGGGTCTGGCCGTTCACGACGATCGGCTCGCCGTCGATCTGGCCGACATTGTCCTGTTCGATGCGGAACAGCGCGACCGAGGTCTGCAGCGCATCCCCGAAGAAGCTGCTCTTCAGACCGACCTCATAGGCAACGCCGTCGAGCGGATCGAGCAGGTTCAGATCGCGGTCGTACAGGTTCTGCGGCTGGAAGATCTTGGTGTAGCTGGCGTAGAGGCGGTGGTTGGGCGTGATATCGTAGAGCGCGCCGACATACGGGATGAACACGTCGTCGTCGCCATAGTCGCTCGGACCGCTCCAGGCGAAGCCCGTCTGGCGCCAGCTCGCCAGCCGGCCGCCGAGAATGACCTTGAACGGATCGGCGACGTTCAGGCGCACCGCGCCATAATAGCCGGTCTGCTTGATCCGCTCCTGTTCGTTGCGCACCGGCTCGGTACCCCACACCGGCTCGGGGTAGGGAATGCCTTCCTGGCCGATCACCGGAATGTCGGTGAGCCAGGGCAGCGGCGCATCGTAATTGTCGGTATGCCGCTTCAGGATGCTGTGCAGCGCCCCGACCACCACTTCATGATCGCGACCGAACAGGGATACCGCACCCTTCAGCTGCGCATCGAAGCTGTTCTGATAGCTGACCCCTGCCGACTTGTACGGATTGGTGCCGTCCATCGTGCCCGTCTCCTTGTCGACGGTGCCGTAGAGATAGAGCAGCTGGGTATGGCTGGTGTTCTTGAGCCGGTTGTAGTTGGCCGTCAGGTTCCACCGGTCGCCGAACTCCTGCCGGACGGTGGCAAAGACGTTCTGGTTGGTGCTGTTCCAGTAGGTCCAGTCCGCCGCCGTCGTCTGCGAGCGCGGAAGGTCGGTCAGCGTGCCGTCGCTGTAGAAGGTCGGCAGCGCACCCCAGGTCGCGCCCCCCGGCTTGGTATCCTGATGGCTGATTCCTGCGCGCACCAGCGTGGTGTCGGTCAGGTCGGCGTCGACCACGCCATAGGGCACCCACTTCTTCTTGTTCTGGATGTCGATGTAGCTTTCGCCTTCCTCATAGCGGCCGACGACGCGGGCGCGCACGCGCCCGTCCGCGGTGAGGGCGCCGCCGACATCCGCCGACACGCGCCAGGTGTCCCAGCTGCCGAGGCTGGCGTTGACATAGCCGGTCAGATCGGTGGCATCGGCATGCTTGCGCACGAGGTTGACCGAGGCCGAGGGGTCGCCCGCGCCCGAGAGGAGGCCGGTCGCGCCCCGCACGATCTCCACCCGGTCATAGATGGACACGTCGATGCTGGTCTCGCCGTTGCCGCCGGCCAGCGTCCAGGCCGCCGGCACCCCGTCCACCTGGGTGTTGCGGATCTCGAACCCGCGCGCGAAGAAGGTGTTGCGGACGTCATCATATTCGTTCGCGGATACGCCGACCGCGTTGGTGATGACGTCCTTCACGGTGATCAGATTCTGGTCGAGGATGCGCTGCGCGGTCATGATGCTGACCGATTGCGGCGTCTCCCGGATCGTCAGCCCGAGGCCGGTCGCCGTGTCGATCGCGTCCGGCAGGGTGTAGCTGCCGACCACCACGATCTCGTCGCTGGGCGTCTCGCGCGTCGCGGTGCTGGCCTGGCTGCTGCTGGTCGCCTCCGCCTCCACGCTCTGCGCGGCAGCAGGCGCTGCCAGGACGATGGAGGCCCCGCCAAGCAGGAACGCGATCTTCGACTTCATGACTTTCCCCGACCCCGGCCCTCCCCATCGGGGCCGCGGCGTTCGGCTACGATAGTTGCGTCTCATTCGCAATAAGAAAGTTGCGAATGCCTCTCATTTCGCGGCGGGCGCTACGCAGGGACGGTCTCTGTCAACTGGCACCCATCGCCGATTTCGCGCATGACCCGCCGATCGGCAGAAGCGGAGGGTATTGGATCGTGGCACAGGGGCATGGATGGCGCTTGATCCTCACGCTGCTGACGGCGGCGCTTGGGACGGTTCCGGCGGGAACGCTTCCGGCGCACGCGCAGGATCAGGACGCGCGCATTGCCCGTATCCTGCGCACCACGCCGCTGATCGACGGCCATAACGACTGGCCGGAGGTGCTGCGCGAGCGGGAAGGTGACGCGCGCTGGACCATGGACCTGACCGACCTCTCCAGTCGGCCGGACCGCTACAACACCGACATCGCCCGCCTGCGCCGCGGCAAGGTGGGCGCGCAATTCTGGTCGGTCTGGGTTTCGCCCGAGTTGCCGGGCAAGGAGCAGGTGATCCAGACGCTCGAGCAGATCGATCTCGTGAAGTCGATCTGCACCCGTTACGCTGACACCTTCACCCTGGTCCGCACCGCCGCCCAAGTCCGCCGCGCCTATGCGAATGGCCGCATCGGCTGCCTGATCGGGGTTGAGGGCGGCGGCCAGATCGACGGCAACCTGTCGGTCCTGCGCAGCTATGCGGCACTGGGCGCGGGCTATCTGACGCTCACCCATTCGCGCACCATCGACTGGGCCGACAGCGCCACCGACAATCCGCGCCACCGGGGCCTCACCCCCTTTGGTCGGCAGGTGGTGGCCGAGCTCAACCGGCTAGGCATGCTGGTAGACCTCGCCCATGTCAGCGAGCGGGTCATGCGCGACGCGCTCGCCGTCACCAGGGCGCCCGTGATCTTCTCCCATTCCGGCGCGCGGACGATCAACGACCATCCGCGCAACGTCTCCGACGCGGTGCTCGGGCTGGTGCGCGCCAATGGCGGCGTCGTGATGGTCGATTACGCGCCCATCTATGTCTCCGGCGCCTATCGGCGCTGGTCGGCGGATTCAGCGGCGGAAAAGACCCGGCTCAACGCCCCGCCCTTCAACGGCCTCGACATCGGCGAGCCGGAAAAGGCGGCGGCCGATTATGCCAAATGGCTCGCCGCCCATCCCGCGCCCAGGGTCACACTGGCGCAGGTCGCCGACCACATCGACCATGTCGCGCGCGTTGCCGGCCACGATCATGTCGGGATCGGCTCCGACTTCGACGGCGTCGGGGCGACGCTGCCTCAGGGGCTGGAGGACGTCGCCACCTACCCCGCCTTGCTCGCCGAACTCATGCGCCGCGGCTGGAGCGACGCGGACCTGGCCAAGCTCGCCGGCGGCAACGTCCTGCGCGTGATGGAGGAGGCAGAGCGCGTCGCGCGCGAACTCGCGCCGGTTCGTCCTGAGTAGCCGTTGGGCGAAAAGGTCTTCGACAGGGCTCAGCGCCTGCTCAGCACAGACGGCGGTCCCAAGCCGCTGCCCACCCGCTTGGAGACGCGGCCCACCATCCCCATCTCCCACCCATGACCGATTATTCGCTGCTCGACCTGGTTCCGATCGTCGCCGGAGGCGACGCCGGCACCGCCCTCGCCAACGCCGCCGATCTCGCCGCCCATGCCGAGGGACTCGGCTACCAGCGCTACTGGGTTGCCGAACACCACGGCATGCCCGGCATCGCCAGCGCCGCCACCGCCGTCGTGATCGGCCATGTCGCGGCCGCCACCCGCAGCATCCGCGTGGGCGCAGGCGGCATCATGCTCCCCAACCACGCGCCCCTCACCATCGCCGAGCAGTTCGGCACCCTCGACGCGCTGTTTCCGGGCCGCATCGACCTGGGCCTCGGTCGCGCGCCCGGCTCCGACCAGCGTGTCGCCCGTGCGCTGCGCCGCACGCTGGAGACCGATCCCAACGCCTTTCCGCAGGACGTGATGGAGTTGCAGTCGCTGTTCGCAGGCGACGGCCGCACCGGCATCGAGGCGGTGCCGGGCGGCGGCGCCAACGTGCCGCTCTGGATCCTGGGCTCCAGCCTGTTCGGGGCGCAGCTCGCCGCGGCGCTTGGCCTGCCCTACGCCTTTGCCTCGCACTTCGCGCCGGCAGCGCTCGACCAGGCGCTTGCGATCTATCGTCGCGACTTCCGCCCCTCGGCCCAGCTCGACAAGCCCTATGCCATGGCGGCGTTCAACGTGCTCGCCGCCGACACGGACGAAGAGGCGCGCTTCCTCGCCAGCTCGACCGAGCAGTCGTTCGTCGCCATCCGCACCGGCAACGCCATCCCGATGCCCCCGCCGGTCGAGGGCTATCGCGAGTCGATCGGTGCCCAGGGCGCGGCGATCCTCGACCAGGTGCTCGAATGCTCGGCGATCGGCGGACCCGACACCGTCGAGCGTGGGCTCGCCGCCTTTCTGGAGCGGACCAAGGTGGATGAGGTGATGATCACCGGCGCCATGTACGACCCCGCCGACCGCCGCCGCAGCACCCGCATCGCCGCAGAGGCGATGCAGCGCCTGAATGCGCACGGCTGACCCTTGCAGCGCCCGCGTCCTTCGCGTACCGGCACGGGCACCGGGCGCTTAGCTCAGTTGGTAGAGCATCTCGTTTACACCGAGAGGGTCGGCGGTTCGAGCCCGTCAGCGCCCACCACGCGCCCCCCAGGCGCATTCCCGGACAGATTGGCACAGCGGCACTGCTTGGCCGCGCCTTCCGCCACGGCTATTGCGCCCGCATGATCGCGATCGGTTGCCTGGCGCTCATCATCCTGCCGCTGCTCGGGCTTGCGCTGGGCGGGATGCTGGCGGGTCCGGACGGCGCCACCTGGGGCGCGATCCTCGGGCTGGTGGTGGCGCTGGGGATCAGCGGGTTCATGGGCTATGCGCTGGTAAAGATCGGCCGCCGGCGCTAGCCGCCCGCACGCGCAGCCTTTCGCCGCCTCGCCCGTTCGGGACTCCAAAGCCCGGAGGATTTCCATGACAGACGCCGCCACCCGCCCCCTCGCCGTCGTGACCGGCGGCTCCAACGGCATCGGCCTGGAGCTTGCCCGCCAGTTCGCCGAAAACGGCCACGACCTGTTGCTCGCGGCCGAGGACGAGGCGCATCTGCGCGCGGCGGCCGGCGCGCTTGCCGCCACCGGCGCCGGCGTCGACATTCACGCCAGCGACCTGGGCCAGGAGCAGGCCGTCGAAGCGCTGTATCGCGCGATTGCCGCGACCGGGCGGCCCGTGGACGTGCTGTGCGTCAACGCGGGCATTGGTCTTGGCGGCGCGTTCGTCGAGACGGATCTTTCGACCGAGCTGCAGATGATCGACCTCAACATCCGCGGCGCGGTGCAACTCACCAAGCTCGTGCTCAAGGACATGGTTGCACGGGACAGCGGCAAGCTGCTCTTCACCTCGTCGATCGCGGCCACCATGCCCGATCCGTTCGAGGCGGTGTATGGCGGCACCAAGGTGTTCCTGCGCTGGTTCGGCGAGGCGCTGCGCAACGAGCTGAAGGACACCGGCATCACCGTCACCGTGCTGATGCCCGGCGTTACCGACACCAATTTCTTCAACCGCGCCGACATGCTGGACACCCGCGCAGGCGGCATGGAGAACAAGGACGACCCTGCCGACGTCGCCAAGGCCGCCTATGCCGCGCTGATGGCGGACAAGGACAAGGTGCTGCCCAAGCTCAAGAACAAGGTCATGGGCGCCATCGCCGACGCGCTGCCGGACAAGACCGCCGCCCAGATCCACCGCGGCCTCTCGGAGCCGGGCTCGGCCGGCTGAGCGCGGGTCGGCGATGGCCCGCAGCCCCAAGCTCAAGGTGTTCCGCACGCCCATCGGCTTCCACGACGCCTATGTCGCGGCGCCGAGCCAGAAGGCGGCGCTTGAGGCCTGGGGCAGCGACCACGACCTGTTCGCGCGCGGCATCGCCGAACGGGTCGAGGACCCGGAGCTTACCCGCGAGCCCCTGGAGCAGCCCGGCACCGTGATCCGCCGCCTGCGCGGCACCACCGCCGAGCAGATCGCCGCGCTTCCGAAGGACAAGCCGCGCCGCGCGGAGGCGCCTGCCAAGGCAAGGCCGGCGCGCACGCCCAAGCCGAAGCCCGATCGCGGCGCGCTGCGCGAGGCCGAGGATGCGCTTGCCGACGCCGAGGCCCGCCATGCCGACGAGCAGGCCGAGCTTGCCCGGCGTGAAGAAGACCTCGCCCGCGAGCGCCGCGCGCTGGAGAAACGTCAGGCGTCCGAGCAGGCGCGCCTCGCCCGCAGGCGGGACGCGGAACGCGACCGCTATGATCAGGCGATCCGCGACTGGCGCGGCTAGTTACGATTTGCCGAGTGGCGGGAACAGCCCTGCCCGCCCATGGTTGGTCCGGCGAACGACTGAATGGAGCGCACCGCCATGACCGACAAGAGAACCGGCATCCCCCAGGACGGGGAAGGCAATTCCGACCAGCAGGCGCAGGGCGTGTCGGGCTTCCGGGGCGAGCGGGGCAGCAACCCTGCCGTCGAGCACCCCGAACAACGTCGCACAGTCCCGACGGAGGCAGGCGCGATCGTGGTCGAGGAGACTTCCGGCACCAGCTTTGCCGAAGCCAGGGGCACCGGCCAACGCGCCGCAGACGAACCCCGTGTCGGCACGCCCGAGACCGACGAACGCAACCTCCCGCCCGAGGCGCCGGAAGACGATCCCGATCACCTGGGCTGACACAGCGCGGCCAGCGGGCGCATCGACGCCCGCTGGCCGCGCCGCACCCGTCAGGCGGGTTGCAGTGCCTCTTCGTTGATCTCCGCGTCGGCGATCGCGGTCAGGTCCTCGTCGGTCTGCGATTCCTCCTGCAGCGTCTCGTCGAGCAGCTTCACCGCGTCCTCGAGGCCGAGCACGCCGGCCCAGCGCTTGAGCGTGCCGTAGCGGGTGATCTCATAATGCTCGACCGCCTGGGCGGCCGCGAGCAGGCCCGCGTCGAGCGCCGGCGTGCCCTTATATTCCTCCATGATCTCCTCGCCCTCGGCAAGAATGCCCTCGATCGCATCGCAGGTCTTGCCGCGCGGCGCCTTGCCGATGATCTCGAACACCTGCTGCAGGCGCTCGATCTGACCTTCGGTCTGCTCCTTGTGCTTCTCGAAAGCCGCCTTGAGCGCTTCCGACTGCGCCGCCCGCTTCATCTTGGGCAGCGATTTCAGGATCTTGCGCTCGGCGTAGTAGATGTCCTTGAGCGTGTCATGGAACAGCGTGTCCAGGGTCTTTTGCGCCACGGCTTGGTCTCCAGCTAGGGAGCCCCTGAACCGCACGGGCTGGACGAAGGTTCCTGCCCCCGCGCCAGTCGCGCGTTCCACCGGGCCAAGAATCTACCTAGCTCAGTTCGGCGGAGTTCCTGCCGCCACACCTTCCCTTGCGAAGCGGATCGGCGGTGCTTCAGGCAGGTAGAGCCCGTAATATTCGCCCGCACGCTGTTCGGGATGCGCGACAAAGTCGATGAACGGCGCGTCGCAATGCGGGCAGCGAAACGGATTTTGGTAGGCAAAACGCGATCCGTCCGGCGCAGCCGGCAGGCGAGCCTCGAGCGCGGCGAGCGCCTCCGGATCGGGATCGGACAGCGGCGCCGGGGCGCCCTCTAGTCTCGCGTCTACCGTCAGCGTGTACCGGCTCGAACCGGAATAGAAGTAGGCAGTCTCCCCAAAGCCCGCGTGAAAGGAGCGGACAAGGAACGTGCGGGCGCAGCGGTCGCACTCGCACGACAGCAGGATGTTCCCTGGCGTAACCAGTCCGGAAAAGTGCAAGCCCCGCGCGAACAGGCCGCGTCCATCCAGCGCCGGGATGCTCGGCGCTTCCGGGAGGAAGAATGGCTGGAACCGGATGCCAATCTCGTCTTCGCCGATCGGCGCGCCCGACGAATGCTCCGGCCGTTCAGTGACCACGGCATCGGCCTGGCAACCCAGATGCGGGTGAACCCGGACGCTCAGGTGCAACCAGCCTTGTTCCGCTGGCAGTTGGTGGCGGTGGACCGTCCCGGCGCTGTCTTCGAAATCGATCGTGGCAGGCGCGTCGAGTTGGACATCCGGGCAGATTTCGCAGGGCACGTCGCCCTGCCCGACGCTCGCAACCTCCCGCCCGTTCACCCGAACGACGAGCAGACGATCCTGCTTCTCAGGGGTCTGTTGCCTCGCCGCCCTGAACAAGTTCCGCAAACCCATGTCCATTCTCCCCGCAGGCGATCTTCGACACCGCATAGCCGATCGCCTGGGCGACGGTCAGCACGGTCTTATCATCCGGCCCGGCAAGCCGCGGCCTGCCCTCGAACCCGGCACCCGTAAGCCGTGCAGCGCGAAATACACGCAAAAGGCCGCCGCGCCGCAAGGAGCAGCCGGGCAGGTGGAAGCGCGATGACATCCGCCACCCGAGTGCGGAGCACCGTTCCCGGCATCGGCCTGTAGGGCCTGGATGCGACCAACGACTTCTCGTCGCCCGACGGCCTGTGGTTCGGCCTTCCGAGCAACCCGTCGGGTCAGGTCACGCCCTTTATGTGGATGCAGACCGACGACAGCGCCTTTACCGACCAGACCAACTGCATGATGCTGGCGGCAATCCCGGGCATCGTCGGCGACGGCAAGGCACAGGCGGTGACCAGCAACTGGCCTGCCAGCCAGACGGCGGCCGCTCCGGACCAGCGCCCGCGATCGTCCACCATCGTGATCACGCGCGACGACGGCGGCGTCGTCGGCCTTTGATGCAGAGGCGTCCCGTTCAGCCCGGCGGCTGAACGGGACACACCGGGGCAAGCGGATGCAGGGCGCCTTCAAAGACGCCAGCCTCGCGGCGACGCTCCTTCCACGGGGCGCGCGCGGGTCCCGAAGCCAAAGAAGTGGCGGATCTCGCGCGCATCGGCATGGCGCAGCAAGATGATAGCGGTCGCAGCCGGATCTATCCGCACCAGCCGGAACATCGATGTCGTGAAATTAGAGCACAAGGCTACGCCGCTCATTGTCGGCGCGAACCGTTGATTTCTCCGGCGGAACGCTGAGTAATCAGCCGCCTGGACCTCCGGAACAATCCGGAGGGAGAGTGGTGCCCAGAAGAGGACTCGAACCTCCACGACCTTGCGATCGCCAGCACCTGAAGCTGGTGCGTCTACCAATTCCGCCATCTGGGCACGGGGTAGGCCGGCGCCTCTACGGTTCCCTGCCGGGGGTGTCAACAGCCCCTTGTACGATTTTTCAGGACCGCAGCGTTCCCTTGCCCTTCCGGGCACATCGCGGCATGGGCGGACACACGCGAAAATTCCTGGTCGGACCAAGGCTGAGCACGATGAAAAACAAGGTAATCACCCTGATCGGCGGCGGCGGTTTCGTCGGCCGCTATGTCGCGCAGGCCCTGCTGCGCCGCGGCGCGCGGGTGCGCATCGCCCAGCGCGATCCGCGCCAGGCCTATTTCCTGCGCACGCAGAGCGCGCTGGGCCAGACCCAGTTCATCGCTGCCGACGTGTCGCGTCCCGACACGATCGCCCGCGCCATGATGGGCGCCAATGCGGTGGTGAACCTGGCCGGCACGCTTACCGGCGACATGGATGCGATCCAGGCCAAGGGCGCAGCCGCCGTCGCAGAGGCAGCCCGCGCCGCCGGGGTCGAGGCGCTGGTGCACCTGTCGGCGATCGGCGCGGATGCCAATGGTGAGACGGCCTATGCCCGCTCCAAGGGCGAAGGCGAGGCGGCGGTGCGCCAGAATTTCGACCGCGCTACCATCTTGCGCCCGTCGCTGATCTTCGGTCGCGAGGACCAGTTCGCCAATCGCTTCGCCCGCATGGTCGCCAGGCTGTCGGTGGTGCCGGTGGTGGCGCCCAAGACGCGGTTCCAGCCGGTCTATGTCGGCGACGTGGCAGCCGCTACGGTTGCGGCACTCGAGGATCCGGAGCGCTTCGGCGGCCGCACCTTCGAACTCGGCGGGCCGGACGTGCTGACGATGGCGGAGCTGATCCAGCAGGTCGCCGCGCTCCTCGACCGCAAGATCCGCACGGTGGAGCTCGGCAGCGGCATGGCCGGTCTGGTCGCAGCGCTTCCCGGCACGCCGATCACCCGCGACCAGCTGCGCATGCTGGGCCACGACAACGTCGTGACCGCGGGTACGGACGGGCTGGCGGCGCTGGGCGTCACGCCGACCCCGTACGAGTCGGTCGCGCCGCAGTGGCTGGTCCAGTATCGTCGCAACGGGCGCTTCTCGCGCCACGTGCACGTCGCCTGACGCTTTTCCGGACGGGACACGCATGACCGATCTTCTGACCATCATCCTCCTCGGCATCGTCGAGGGGGTGACCGAGTTCCTGCCTGTCTCGTCGACCGGTCACCTGATCCTCGCCGGCGCCCTGCTGGGCTTCAAGGACGAGGCATCGGGCACGTTCGAGATCGTGATCCAGCTTGGGGCGATCCTGTCGGTGATCGTGCTCTACTGGCGGCGGTTCTGGGACGTGTTCGTGGGGCTTTCCCGTCGCGACCCCCGCGCGATCGCCTTTACCCGCAACGTGGCGCTCGCCTTTCTCCCCTCGGCCGTGATCGGCCTGCTCGTCTACAAGATGGTCAAGGCGATGCTGGAGAGCCCGATGACGGTCGCGGTCGCGCTGGTCGTCGGCGGCATCGCCATCCTGGTGATCGAGCGGCTGGTGAAAACGCCCCGCACCACGGACGTCGAGCAGATCAGCTGGAAGGTGGCGCTGGGCATCGGCATCATCCAGTGCCTGGCGATGATCCCCGGCGTCAGCCGCTCGGGCGCCACCATCATGGGCGCGCTCGGCCTGGGCGTCGATCGCAAGACCGCGGCGGAGTTCAGCTTCTTCCTCGCCGTTCCCACCATGCTCGCGGCTTCGGCCTATGATCTCTACAAGAACGCCGCCGACATCGGCAGCGACGGCTGGCTCGCGATCGCGATCGGCTTTGTCGTGTCCTTCGTGGTCGCGCTGCTGGTGATCCGCTGGTTCCTGGGGATCGTCACCCGCCACGGCTTCACCCCGTTCGCCTGGTACCGAATCGTCGCTGGCGGCGTCGCCATCGTGTGGCTTTCGCAGCTGTAGGACCGGATCGGCCGCATCTTCTTCGCTGAAGCTGCGAACCTTTCGCAACTCTGCCAGCTTCTGCGAAGAACAAGGTCAGCATTGCTGACCTAGCGACATAATATTTCGTGACTTAGCCTTCCGGCTGTGCTTTTCGCACAGGCCGGAGGAAGTCATGGCTGCTGACCAGATGCTCAAGTTCGTTGCGCGCCCCCAGGCCTATCCGGCCAAGCGGGAGCCGGAGCTGCGTGCGGAGGATTTTCGCGAGATCGCGGATCGCTATGCGACGCCAACCGCGGAGGACCAGGCCGGACGCTGCTCGCAGTGTGGCGTGCCCTATTGCTCGGTGCACTGCCCGCTCCACAACCACATCCCCGACTGGCTGCGCCTGACGGCGGAGGGGCGGCTGCGCGAGGCGTATGAGCTGTCCAACGCCACCTCGACCATGCCCGAGATCTGCGGCCGCATCTGCCCGCAGGACCGGCTGTGCGAGGGCAATTGCGTCATCGAATTCTCCGGCCACGGCGCCGTCACCATCGGCTCGGTGGAGAAGTTCATCACCGACAAGGCCTGGGACGAAGGTTGGGTCGAGCCGGTCGCGGTCGGCCCGGAACGCGGCCAGTCCGTCGGCATCATCGGCGCCGGCCCTGCGGGGCTTTCGGCCGCCGACTGGCTGCGCACCGCGGGCTATGAGGTTCATGTCTATGACCGGCACGATCGCGCCGGCGGCCTGCTCACCTATGGCATCCCGGGCTTCAAGCTCGAGAAGCACGTCGTCACCCGCCGGGTGCAGCGGCTGAAGGACGGCGGCATCATCTTCCACGAAGGCTTCGACCTCGGCCGCGACGCGACCATGGAGCAACTGCGCCAGCGCCATGACGCGCTGCTGGTCGCAACCGGCGTCTACAAGCCGCGCGCCATCAAGGCGCCGGGTGTGGCCACCGACGGCGTGGTCGACGCGCTCGACTATCTCACCGCCTCCAACC
This sequence comes from Sphingomonas sp. PL-96, assembly GCF_020707215.1. Classification (GTDB taxonomy): domain Bacteria; phylum Pseudomonadota; class Alphaproteobacteria; order Sphingomonadales; family Sphingomonadaceae; genus Sphingomonas. The sequence continues at coordinate 25,649 of NZ_JAJFET010000010.1, read as the reverse complement.
GCAAGAGCTTCGGCGATGCGGTGCCTGCCTTCGACGGCGGCGCGCTCAATGCGGAGGGCAAGAAGGTCGTCGTGATCGGCGGCGGCGACACCGCGATGGATTGCGTGCGCACCGCCATCCGCCAGGGCGCGACCTCGGTGAAGTGCCTCTATCGCCGCGACCGCGCCAACATGCCGGGCTCGCAGCGCGAGGTCGCCAATGCCGAGGAGGAAGGCGCCGAGTTCGTCTGGCTCTCCGCCCCCGCTTCGTTCGAGGGCGAGGGTAAGGTCACGGCCGTCCGCGCCAGCGGCATGCGCCTGGGCGCCGCCGACGCCACCGGCCGCCGCGCGCCCGAGGTCGATCCGGGCAGCGAGTTCGTGCTGGAGGCCGATCTCGTCATCAAGGCGCTGGGCTTCGATGCGGAGGATCTCCCCACCCTGTTCGGCAGCCCGGATCTCGGCGTCACCCGCTGGGGCACGCTGCGCGTTGACGGCAAGTCGATGATGACCAGCCTCGACGGCGTGTTCGCCGCCGGCGACATCGTGCGCGGCGCCTCGCTGGTCGTCTGGGCGATCCGCGACGGCCGCGACGTGTCCGAACACATGCACCGCTACCTGCGCGAAAAGGCCAAGGCCGCAAAGGCGGGCGCCGCTCCGGTGCCGGAGCGCGAAGCCACGAAGGTCGCGGCATGATCCGCGCGCTCTTCCTGGCAAGTGCGCTTCTTGCCGCGCCTGTCGCGAGCGCGCAGACCAAGCCCGCCACCCCGGCGATAACCCTGGGCCCCGTTGACCCCGCACGTCTTGCCGCGGCCCAGCGAACGATCGCGCTGCTCGTCCCGCAGGGCATCTATGCCAGGATGACGCGCGACCAGTGGCCGCGCATGCTGGAGGCATCGCTCGCCGGCATGAAGGGGCTGTCGGCAGCCGATCTCGGCGGGAGCGGCGCAGGCAGCCCGCTCGACGCGCTGCGCGCCAAGGATCCGGACTTCGACGAACGGCTCGACATTATGGTGCGGGTGATGGGCGAGGAACTCACGCCCATCCTCACACAACTCGAACCGGAGCTGCGCGCCGGCCTCGCCCGCGCCTTTGCCCGCCGCTTCACGGTCGCCCAGCTGGCCGACATCAACGCCTTTTTCGCCACTCCTTCGGGCACGGTGATGGCCGAGAATTTCCTGTCGCTGTTCGCTGACCCGGACGTGATGCTGGAAATGTCCAGGTCCGCGCCGCTGCTGGCAAAGGCGATGCCCGGAATCATTGCGAAGGTGGAAGCCGCGACCGCCCACCTGCCCCCGAAGCCCGACTACGAAAGCGCCAAGTGATGCCCACGTTGGAATCCGAACGCCTCCGCCTCGCTCGCGAAGGCATGTACCGCCCCGAGTTCGAGAGCGACGCGTGCGGCGTCGGCCTGGTCGCCGCGACCGACGGCACCAGTTCGCGCCGAGTCGTCCAGTCGGCGATCGACGCCCTGCGCGCGGTCTGGCACCGCGGCGCGGTCGATGCCGATGGCAAGACCGGTGACGGCGCCGGGCTCCACGTCGATCTCCCCACCCGCTTCTTCGAGGATGCGGTGGCGGTCTCCGGCCACCGCATGCGCCCGAACCGGCTGGCTGTCGGCATGATCTTCCTACCGCGCACCGACCTGGGCGCGCAGGAGACCTGCCGCACCATCGTCGAGAGCGAGATCATCGCCGCCGGCTACACCATCTATGGCTGGCGCCAGGTGCCGGTCGACGTTTCGGTGATCGGGCTGAAGGCGCAGGCGACGCGCCCGGAGATCGAGCAGATCATGATCGCCGGGCCGATGCCCGACACGGTCGACGCGGCCGAGTTCGAGAAGAACCTCTACCTCGTCCGCCGCCGGATCGAGAAGCGCGTGATCGCAGCGCAGATCAGCGGCTTCTACATCTGCTCGCTGTCGTGCCGGTCGATCATCTACAAGGGGCTGTTCCTCGCCGAGTCCCTCTCGGACTTCTACCCGGACCTGAAGGACGACCGGTTCGAAAGCCGCGTCGCGATCTTCCACCAGCGCTATTCCACCAACACCTTCCCGCAATGGTGGCTGGCCCAGCCGTTCCGCTGCCTCGCCCACAATGGTGAGGTGAATACGATCCGCGGCAACAAGAACTGGATGCTCAGCCACGAGATCAAGATGGCGAGCCTGGCGTTCGGCGAACGGTCTGAGGACATCAAGCCGGTGATCCCGGCCGGCGCGTCCGACACCGCCGCGCTCGACGCCGTGTTCGAGGCGATCTGCCGCTCCGGCCGCGACGCGCCCACCGCCAAGCTGATGCTGGTGCCCGAGGCGTGGCAGGAGAATGAGGACCTGCCCGCCGGGCACCTGGCGATGTACGAATATCTCGCCTCGGTGATGGAGCCGTGGGACGGGCCGGCGGCGCTGGCGATGACCGACGGCCGCTGGGCGGTCGCCGGCATGGATCGCAATGCGCTGCGCCCGTTGCGCTACACCCAGACCAACGACGGCCTGCTGATCGTCGGCTCCGAGGCCGGCATGGTCGTGGTGCCGGAGGCAAGCGTGCTGGCCAAGGGGCGCCTTGGGCCGGGCGAGATGATCGCCGTCGACCTGCACGAAGGCCGGGTGTTCGACGATCGCACGATCAAGGATCAGCTCGCGGCCGAGGCCGACTACCCGGCCATGATCCAGAACTTCGTGACGATCGACGATCTCGCGCCGGTCGCGGGCGAGCAGCTGCCGCGTTACACCCGCGCCGAGCTTGCCCGCCGTCAAGTCGCCGCCGGCCAGACGCTCGAGGACATGGAGCTGATCCTGAGCCCGATGGTAGAGGGCGGCAAGGAAGCGATCGGCTCGATGGGCGACGACACGCCGCTTGCCGTCATCTCCGACAAGCCGCGCCTGGTCAGCCAGTTCTTCCGCCAGAACTTCAGCCAGGTGACCAACCCGCCGATCGACCCCTTGCGGGAGCGGCAGGTGATGTCGCTGCGCACCCGCTTCGGCAACCTCGCCAACATCCTCGACACGCAAGAGCGCGCCAGCAAGGTGCTGGTGCTCGACAGCCCGGCGCTCACCAGCGAGGAATGGCTGCGGCTCAAGGTCTATTTCGGCGCTCAGGCGGCAGAGATCGACTGCACCTTCGAGGTGTCGGACGACCATGAGGTGCTGCGCGCCGCCATCCAGCGCATCCGCCAGGAAGCCGAGCAGGCGGTGCGCGAAGGTCGCAGCGAGCTGTTCCTGACCGACGAGAATGTCGGGCCCGATCGCGTCGCGATCCCGGGCGTGCTCGCGGCCGCTGCCGTCCACACCCACCTCGTGCGTCGGGGCCTGCGCTCCTATGCGTCGGTCAACGTCCGCACCGCCGAATGCCTCGACACGCATTATTACGCGGTGCTCGTCGGCGTCGGCGCGACCACGGTGAACGCCTATCTGGCCGAGGCCGCGATCGCCGATCGCCACGCCCGCGGCTTGTTCGGCGACATGCGCTTCGACCAGTGCCTCGACCAGCATCGCCATGCGGTGAATGAGGGCCTGCTCAAGATCCTGTCGAAGATGGGCATCGCCGTCATCTCCAGCTATCGCGGCGGCTACAACTTCGAGGCGGTCGGCCTGTCCCGCGCGCTGGTCAACGACCTCTTCCCGGGCATGCCGGCGAAGATCTCGGGTGAGGGCTATCACTCGCTCCACTACAGCGCGATGCTCAAGCACCAGGCGGCGTTCGACCGCGGGGTCGCCACGCTCCCGATCGGCGGCTTCTACCGCCAGCGCGACGGCGGCGAGACCCACGCCTATTCGGCGCAGCTGATGCACCTGCTGCAGTCGGCGGTCGCCCGCGACAGCTTCTCGACCTACATGCAGTTCTCGCGCGGGGTGCGCGACCTGCCGCCGGTCTATCTGCGCGACCTGCTCGAGTTCAACTATCCCGACGAGGGGATCGCGATCGAAAAGGTCGAGGCGATCACCGAGATCCGCAAGCGCTTCGTCACGCCGGGCATGTCGCTGGGCGCGCTGTCGCCCGAGGCGCACGAGACGCTGGCGATCGCGATGAACCGCATCGGCGCCAAGGCCGTGTCGGGCGAGGGCGGCGAGGACAAGGCGCGCTATCAGCCGTACGAGAACGGCGACAACGCCAACTCGACGATCAAGCAGATCGCGTCCGGCCGCTTCGGCGTGACGGCCGAATATCTCAACGCCTGCGACGAGATCGAGATCAAGGTGGCCCAAGGCGCCAAGCCCGGCGAGGGCGGCCAGCTGCCCGGCTTCAAGGTGACCGAGTTCATCGCCAAGCTGCGCCACGCGACGCCGGGCGTCACGCTGATCTCGCCGCCGCCGCACCACGACATCTATTCGATCGAGGATCTCGCGCAGCTCATCTACGACTGCAAGCAGATCAACCCGCGCGCGCGCGTCTGCGTGAAGCTCGTCTCCTCGGCGGGCATCGGCACGGTCGCGGCCGGCGTCGCAAAGGCGCATGCCGACGTCATCCTGGTCTCCGGTCATGTCGGCGGCACCGGCGCGAGCCCACAGACTTCGATCAAATACGCCGGCACCCCATGGGAAATGGGCCTGTCGGAGGTCAACCAGACGCTCACCCTCAACGGCCTGCGCGGCCGCGTGACGCTGCGCACCGACGGCGGCCTCAAGACTGGGCGTGACATCGTCATCGCCGCGATCCTGGGCGCCGAGGAGTTCGGCATCGGCACGCTCTCCCTGGTGGCAATGGGCTGCATCATGGTGCGCCAGTGCCATTCGAACACCTGCCCGGTCGGCGTGTGCGTCCAGGACGAGAAGCTGCGCGCCAAGTTCACCGGCTCGCCCGAAAAGGTCATCAACCTGATGACCTTCATCGCCGAGGAAGTGCGCGAGATCCTGGCCCGCCTCGGCGTCTCCAGCCTCGACGAAGTGATCGGCCGCACCGAGCTGCTCCGCCAGGTCAGCCGCGGTGCCGAGCATCTCGACGACCTGGACCTGAACCCCGTCCTCGCCAAGGTCGACGCGACCGACGCGGAACGCCGCTTCTCGCTGAGCACCTTCCGCAACGAGGTGCCCGACAGCCTCGATGCGCAGATGATCAAGGACGCAGCCGCCGTCTTCTCGCGTGGCGAAAAGATGCAGCTGACCTATTCGGTGCGCAACACGCACCGGGCGGTCGGCACGCGGCTCTCCAGCGAGATCACTCGCACCTTCGGCATGTCCAAGCTATCCGACGGCCACGTGACCATCCGCCTGCGCGGCACCGCCGGCCAGTCGCTCGGCGCCTTCCTGTGCAAGGGCATCACGCTCGAAGTGTTCGGCGACGCCAACGACTATGTCGGCAAGGGGCTGTCGGGCGGCGTCATCGTCGTGCGCCCGATGGTGAGTTCCAAGCTCGTCAGCCACCAGAACACGATCCTCGGCAACACCGTGCTCTATGGCGCGACCTCGGGCCGGCTGTTCGCCGCCGGCCAGGCGGGCGAGCGCTTCGCGGTCCGCAACTCGGGTGCCACCGTGGTGGTCGAGGGCTGCGGCGCCAACGGCTGCGAGTACATGACCGGCGGCGTCGCGGTGGTGCTGGGCGACACCGGCACCAACTTCGGCGCGGGCATGACCGGCGGCATGGCGTTCGTCTACGACGCCGACGATCGCTTCCCCCGCCACGCCAACCCGGAAAGCATCGTCTGGCAGCGCCTCGACTCCGCGCATTGGGAGGGCGTGCTGCGCGACCTGGTCGAACAGCACCACCGCGCCACCGACAGCCGCTGGTCGGGCGAGATCCTGGAGGACTGGACCCGCACCCGCAGTCGCTTCTGGCAGGTGGTGCCCAAGGAAATGCTCACCCGCCTGTCCCAGCCGCTGTCGGACAGTCCGGCCGAGGCAGCGGAAGCGGCAATGGTGGCGGCGGAGTAAGGATCTCCGGCCCTGGCTTGCCAGGGCCGGCCCGGTCGCTCATTCGAGCCACGGCACCATCGCACCGCCGTACCCCGGCGAAGGCCGGGGTCCAGCTACGATGGTTGTCGTAGCGGAGCGCACCTTCACAACCGCCTCCTCACTGGACCGCGGCTTTCGCCGGGGTACGGATGGATGGGAGGATGTTCGCTCCAGCCGGATGAACGTCGGGGTCAGGCGCCCGCTGCCTGAGACCCGAGCCGGAGCCGCAATGGAGCCGGGCTTCCCTAGGATGACGCGGAAACCAGGAACGGCAGCATGCCGGTCGCACTCCCGTGCTCCTGCGCAGGCAGGAGCCCAGGGTTCCGGACGCTAGCCGCCGTTGCTCTGCTGGCCCTGGGTCCCCGCCTGCGCGGGGACACGGGCGCTGGTAAGGGCACAAAGTCCCCAGCGCCCGGATGCTGCCGCAGGGGACTTCGGCCGCCGCTCAGCCCGCCGCTGCTTCCCCCAGCAGCGCCCGCGCGTCGGCGCCCGTCCACTCCATCGCCCCCTGCACCCGCCACAGCTCCTTGCCCGCGGCATCGTACAGGATCGTCGTCGGCAGGTTCGCGTTGAGCCCCGTCGAGAGGCCCAGCTTGGGGTCGGAGTAGGCCGCGAGGTTCTTCCAGCCATGCTTGGCCAGGAACGGCGCCGCCGCCTTGCCGTCCTCCAGGTCCTGGCTCACCGCCACCACCTTGAGCTTCCCCTCACCCGCCAGCGCGTCGAGCGTCGGCATCTCCTGGATGCACGGCGCGCACCAGGTCGCCCACAGGTTCACCAGCACCGGCTTGCCGCGGAACGACGCCAGGCTCGTGGGCTTGCCGTCCGGCCCCGCGAAGGTGACGTCCGGCGCCGCCTCCCCCTTGTGGCTGCGGTCGACTTTGCCCGCCTTCGCAGGCACCCCGGAGTCCGCGCCCGCAGAGACGTCGGGAACCGTGCCCGCTTCGTCTTGCCGGGCCGGGTCGGGTCGCCTATCGCAAGCCCCGGTTAGCAGCAGCGTTGTGGCAAGGAGAAGCGCGATTACCGAGCGCAAGGCAGGCTCCAATTCGATGTGGGGCGGGCGCTTCGCCGAGGGTCCCTCGGCTGTGATGCGGGAGATAAATGCCTCCATCCCGTTCGACAAGCGAATGTGGCAGCAGGACATCGCCGGATCGCAGGCGCATGCCGCGATGCTGGCCGCCCAGGGCATCCTGACGGCGGAGGACGCCGCCGCGATCCGCGCCGGCCTCGACGGCGTCGCCGAGCATTATGCGCGCGAGGGCGTGGCCGAGGACCTCGCGCTCGAGGACATCCACATGCAGACCGAGGCGCGGCTGGCCGAGGCGATCGGCCCGGCGGCCGGGCGCCTGCACACCGCGCGCTCGCGCAACGACCAGGTCGCGACCGATTTCCGCCTGTGGGTGCGCGACGCGATCGACTCGGTCGATGCCGCGCTGGCCCAGCTCCAGGACGCGCTGATCGCGCGCGCCGATGAGCATGCCGAGACGGTGATGCCCGGCTTCACCCATCTCCAGGTCGCCCAGCCGGTGACGCTCGGCCATCACCTGATGGCGTACAATGCGATGGTGGCCCGCGACCGCAGCCGCTTCGCCGATGCCCGCGCCCGCCTCAATCGCTGCCCGCTCGGCGCCGCAGCACTCGCCGGCACCGGCTTTCCGATCGACCGCGAGGCGACTGCCCGCGCGCTCGGCTTCGACGGACCCACCGACAATTCGCTCGACTCGGTTTCCGACCGCGACTTTGCGATCGAATATCTCACCGCCGCGGTGCAGGCCGCGCTGCACCTGTCGCGCATGGCCGAGGAATTCGTGCTCTGGGCGTCGCAGCCGTTCGGCTTCGTCTCCCTGTCGGACGCCTGGTCGACCGGCTCCTCGATCATGCCGCAAAAGCGCAACCCGGACGCCGCCGAGCTGGTGCGCGGCCATTCGGGACGCATCCTTGGCTGCATGACCGCGTTGATGGTCACCATGAAGGGTCTGCCGCTCGCCTATTCCAAGGACATGCAGGACGACAAGCCGCCCGTGTTCGAGGCGACCGACCTGCTCGCCCTGTCGATCGCGGCGATGACCGGCATGGTCGAAAGCGCGACCTTCCGTCCCGCCCGCATGCGCGCCGCGCTGGAGGCCGGCTTTCCGACCGCCACCGACCTCGCCGACTGGCTGGTGCGGGAGGCGGGCCTTCCGTTCCGTGAGGCGCACCACGTCACCGGCCGCACCGTGAAGCTCGCCGAGGAACGCGGCGTCGCGCTCGACGCGCTGCCGCTCGCCGATCTTCAGGCGATCGACCCGCGCATCACCGACAGCGTCTACTCCGTGCTAACCGTGGACGCATCGGTGCGCAGCCGCACCAGCTTCGGCGGCACTGCGCCGGATCGCGTGCGCGCTGCCGTCGCCGCGGCCCGCGCCGCCCGAGCCGGGGAAGCCGCATGACCCGTCGCCCGCTGCTGCTCGCCGCCGTCGCCCTTGCGCTCGCCGGCTGCGGCGCGCGCCGTGACCTGCGGCCGGCTGAGGGCGAGGCGCTGCCGCCGCCGCCCTATGGCGCGACCGCGACCCCCACGCCCGGCGACCTGCTGACGCCCACCACCCAGCAGCGCCCTACCCGCAGCGACGAGCTGCTGCGCGAATCGACCGAACGCGCGGACGATCCGTTCGACATTCCGCCCCGCAACTGAGCCCCTGAACCCATGGACAATTTCCAGCTGCGCGACGGCGCGCTTCATGCCGAGGACGTGCCGCTGGCGGCGATCGCAGAGGCAGTCGGCACGCCCGTCTACGTCTATTCGACCGCGACCCTTGCCCGCCACGTCGCCGTGTTCCGGGAAGCGCTGTCGGGCATCGAAAATCCGCTGATCGCCTTCGCGGTCAAGGCCAATCCCAATGGCGCGGTGCTCGCCACCCTCGCCCGCGCCGGGCTCGGCGCCGACGTCGTCTCCGGCGGGGAGCTCGCACGCGCGCTCCACGCCGGGGTGCGCCCGCAGGACATCGTCTTCTCCGGCGTCGGCAAGACCGCGGAGGAGATGGCGCAGGCGCTCGACGCCGGGATCGGCCAGTTCAACGTCGAGTCCGAGCCGGAGCTCGACATGCTCTCCGCCGTCGCGACGGCACGCGGCGTCACCGCGCCGGTCGCAATCCGCGTCAATCCGGACGTGCTCGCCGGCACCCATTCGAAGATCTCGACGGGCGGCGCCGACAACAAGTTCGGCATCCCCTATGATCGCGCAGTTGCCGCCTTCGCTCATGTCGCGGCACTGCCGGGCCTGGAGGTACGCGGCGTCGCCGTCCACATCGGCAGCCAGCTGACCGACCTCGGCCCGCTGGAGGCCGCATTCGGCCGCATGGGCGCGCTGATTGCGGAGCTGCGTGCGGCCGGCCACAGCATCACCACCGCCGATCTCGGCGGCGGCCTCGGCGTCCCCTATGACCCGGCCAAGCCCGCGCCGCCTTTGCCCGCCGCCTATGGCGAGATGGTCCGCCGCGCCACCGCCGGCTGGAACGCGCGCCTGATCTTTGAGCCCGGCCGCCTGATCGTCGCCAACGCAGGCGTGCTGGTGTCGCGCGTGATCCGCGTGAAGCAGGGCGCCAACGCCCCCTTCGTGATCGTCGACGCGGCCATGAACGACCTGCTGCGCCCCAGCCTCTACGACGCCTATCACGCGATCGAGGCGGTCCAGCCCACTGGCCAGCGCGAGACCGTCAACGTCGTCGGCCCCGTGTGCGAGACCGGCGACACCTTCGCCACCGGTCGCACCATGGACCATGTCGCGGCCGGCGATCTCGTCGCCTTCCGCACCGCCGGCGCCTATGCCGCCTCCATGTCGAGCAGCTACAACTCGCGCGCGCTCACGCCCGAGGTATTGGTCTCGGGCGATCGCTTCGCCGTGGTGCGCGAGCGCCCGACGATCCGCTCGATGGTCGAGGCCGATACGCTGCCGGACTGGCTCGCCTGACATGATCGGCCTGCCGGTGCTGCTGCGGCTTGCCGGCAGGCCCGTGATCCTGAAGGGCAGCGGCCCTGCCGCAGACGCCAAGCGCCGCCTGCTCGAACGCGCTGGCGCCGAGATTGTCGAGGATCACCCCGACGCGCGCCTCGCGGTAGTCGCCCTCTCGGACGAAGCAGAGGCGCACGCCGCCATCGCCACGCTCCGCGCCCGCGGCATCCTGATCAACGCCGTCGACCGCCCGGAGCTCTGCGACTTCACCTTGCCGGCGATCGTCGACCGCGATCCCCTGCTGGTCGCCGTGGCCACCGGCGGCATCTCCGCCGGCCTCGCCGCCGCCGTCCGCCAGCGCCTCGAAACCCTGCTCCCCGCCAGCCTCGGCCGCCTTGCCGAGCAGCTCCACGCCGCCCGCGCTGCCCTGCGCCAGCGCTTCCCCGACGGCGACACCCGCCGCCGTGCGCTCGGCACGGCGCTCTCGGCAGGGGGCGCCCTCGACCCGCTGATGGCACACGACGACGGCGCCGTGGCCCGCTGGCTCGACACCGCCGATACGCCGCCGTCCGAACACGTCCGCATTTCCCTGCGCTCGCCCGACCCGGACGAGCTCACCCTGCGCGAAGCCCGGCTGCTGGCGCGCGCAGACCGGCTGGTCCACGCCGCCGACGTGCCCGCCGCCATCCTCGACCGCGCCCGCGCCGATGCCGACCGCATCGTCGGCGACACCCCTCCGCCCGATGCGCCGGGCCTCACGATCCTGCTGGAGATGATGCGTTGAACGGCTTTGCGATGCAGGTGAAGGACGGAACTGCCCGAGAGATCCCGCTGGAGGCGGCGCTGGAAGCGGACGGGGCATTGGTCTGGATCCACCTCCACGGCGAGGAGTCGGCGCTACGTCCCTGGTTCGAAAACACTGCCGGCCTTCCCGCCTGGGTCGTTGATCCGCTGGTCGCGACCGAGACGCGCCCGCGCGCCACCGCGCTGGAAGAGGGCGCCTTCGTCAACCTGCGCGGCCTCTCCCCCGACGAGCTAGCCACTTCGGACCCGCTCGCCTCGGTGCGTCTCTTTGCCACCGCCGGCCGCGTCTATTCGGTGACGCGCCACCGGCTCACCGCCATGCCGGCCGTCCGCGCGGAAGTGCAGCAGGCGCAGGTTGCCGATCCAGGCGACCTGATCGTCGCCTTTGCCGAAGAAATCACAGACGAACTCGACCCGCTGGTCGCCGATCTGGGCGACACACTGGACGATTGCGAGGGCGAGCTGAGCGCCGACCGGGTGTTCGACCTGCGCCGCGTCGTCGGTCGTGCCCGCATTCAGGCGATCGGCTACCGCCGCTTCCTCGCCCCCCAGCGTGCCGCGCTGGAGAAGCTCTCGACGCTGCCCGGTGACTGGCTGGGGTCCGACGATCGCCTCCACCTCGCCGCCGCCGCCGACAAGGCGGCCCGCATGGCCGAGGAGCTGGAGGCGATCCGCGAACGCGCCGCGCTGATCCACGAGACGCTGACCGACCTGCGTGCCGAACAGCTCGACCAGCGCTCGCTCCAGATCGCGATCGTGGCGATGGTGTTCCTGCCGCTGACCTTCCTCACCGGCCTGCTCGGCATGAACGTCGAGGGCATTCCCTTTGCTCACGCACCCTGGGCGTTCGCCGGCGTGGTTGCGATCTGCGTGTTCCTCGCCGCAGGTATCACCGGCTGGTTCGTCCACCGTCACTGGTTGAACCGCGGAAGCTGATGCTCCCGGGGGAATTTTCCTGCATTACAACGGTGCCGCGCCAGGCACAGAACTGCAAACATGCAAGTTGCTCTGTTCCCCGTACTATAGCATTCTCCCCCCATGATTTCGCTACTGTTGCTCTCAGCGGTCGGATCAACTTCCGCGCAAACACCGGCAGCTCCGGTTGCGGCGGACTCGACAAGCGCTGTCACTGCCGCCGTGCAGCGCTTCGACGATGCGATTGCGTCGGAACGGGCGGCATTCCGCGCCCTCTCTGCCACGGAGGAACGCGGGCGTAACCTTGCCACCCGGGTTACATTGGAGCAGGCTATGCGGCGGGAGATCGAACCTTCTCTCGTGAACCTCTCCGAGACAGAACGAGCTGCGGCATCGGTGGCGATTTGGCAGCGGATCGAACAGGTGGATGCGGCGAACACGACCTATGTTAGATCCATCCTGCCGTCAGACGGCTGGTTCAAGTTTCGGCGGGACGGGGTGGACGTGTCCCGCCAAGCCTGGTTGATCGTGCAGCATTCGCCGGACGCCGCGTTCCGACGAACTGTCGCGGCGCGAATGCAGCACCTGGTCGCTTCAGGAGACGCAAGCGGCGCCGACTTCGCCCTGATCTATGATCGCGCCGAGCGGGCCGACGGACGACCGCAGCTGTATGGCAGCCAGATGACGTGCGTCGCCGGACGCTGGCAGCCGGCACAGACCCTGGACCCGGAGAACCTCGACCGGCGCCGCGCCGATATGGGGCTGCAACCTATGGCTGAGTATATGAAGAACTTCGAAGGTCGCTGCTGAACGACGCGTCTTGCGTCCCGATGCGCGGTAACTCCAGCGAGATCCGTCGAGGTAACGATCCGTTTTCGACGGGCCTTAGACATCGACGGTGTCGTACACCACGACCCGCTCCCACAGCCCCTCGCAGGCGGCCACGAACGCCTTGTGGATCGGGTGGTCCTGATACCGCCGCTGGTCCTCGACCGTGTCGAAGACCATGAGCTCGGACACCTGATAGCTGCTATCCACCACCGAACGCTGCTCGGTCGCGGCCGGCATGCCGATGCGCAGCTCGCGGATTTGGGGGATGTCGCGCAGCGTCCGAAGCCCCGCGATGAGCTTGTCCGCATCCGCCTTGGACGCCGGGTTCTTCAGCCAGAAGAAGACGTGATGCACGATCTGCTTGCGCTTGGCGGCAGCAACAGCGGCTCTGCCCGCCGGTGCGATACCCAGCAGCAGAAGCAAGCTGATCCAGCGTCTCCGGTTCATGATCACGCGCACCTCCCTATCGTCACCGACGAGGAGGAAGGTGCCATGACCGGCCCGCCATGGCGAGCCGCAAACCTGTCAGCGCCGTCCCACGAACCCCATGATCTGCCCCACCATGGTGGCGATCTGCGGCTCGGCCTCGTTGATCGAGTCCGGGCTCGCAAGCGTGTTGATCGCGACCCCCATGGGCGTCGGCCAGCCGCGCAGCGCGTGCGCCACCGTGCGCAGCGTGCCGAGCGTCGCGACCGCCGCCTGCCATCCGGCCGCCGTCGCGATGATCCCGACCGGCAGCCCGTCGAAATAGACCCGCTCGTCGCCGCGCGTCAGCTCGACATGGTCGAGCGCGTTCTTGACCAGCCCGGACAGCGTTCCGTGGTAGCCCGGCGATCCGATCACGATCCCGTCCGCCTCACGCAACGTCGCCAGGAATGCGGCGATCACCGGATTCGCCAGCGCGCTTTCCGGCTCATAGTTCGGGAAGTCGATCGCAGCGCCGGTCAGCAAGGTGGTGCGCGCACCCAGCGCCTCCGCCTGGTGGAGCGCGATCTGGAGTGCGCGGGCCGTGCCGGAGCTTGCGCGGAGCGTTCCCCCGATCGCGACGATATGCGGTTGCTTCATAGGCACCGCCGCTACCGCAAAGCCGCAGCGCATGCCAGCGCGTGTGCCGAGTGCCTCGATTGACCCAGCGATATACGAACCATATACGCTTCATGTATTCGCATTTCGTAACAGGATCTGCCATGGGCATCGTGAAGATCGACGACCACCTCCATGCCCAGGTGCGCCGCGCCAGCACCGTGATGTGCCGCTCGATCAACGCCCAGGCGGAATTCTGGATGAAGATCGGCATGCTGGCAGAGGCGAACCCCACCCTCTCCTTCGCCGACATCGTCCGGCAGGAACTCGCCGCGGCCGAGAGCGCGCCGGCGCAGGCTGCGGCCGCCTGAGATGGAAAAGACACCGGACGAACTCGCGCTGATGCGCATCTCGGGCAAGCTGCTCGCCTCGGTGTTCGAGATGCTCGATCGGCAACAGCTGGCCGGCATGTCCACCCTCCAGGTCAACGACCTGGTCGAGCGCTACATCACCGACGACCTCGCCGCCCGCCCGGCGAGCAAGGGGCAGTACGACTTCCAGTACGTTCTCAACGCCTCGATCAACGAGGTCGTCTGTCACGGCGTGCCGGACGCGGAGGCAATCATCCGCGACGGGGACATCATCAACCTCGACATCACGCTGGAAAAGAACGGCTTCATCGCCGATTCGAGCAAGACCTACCTGGTCGGCACCGTCACTCCCGCCGCGCGCCGGCTGGTACGGGTTGCGCAGGAGGCCATGTGGGCCGGCATCCGCCAGGTCCGCCCCGGCGGCCACCTGGGCGACATCGGCGCCGCGATCGAGCGTCACGCCAAGAAGAACGGCTATTCGGTGGTGCGCGAATATTGCGGCCACGGCATCGGCCGCGAGATGCACGAGGAACCCTCGGTGCTCAACCACGGCCGTCCCGGCACCGGCCCGAAACTGCGCGAGGGCATGACCTTCACGGTCGAGCCGATGATCAACCAGGGCAGCCGCCGCGTGGCAGAAGCCGGCGACGGCTGGACCGTGGTCACCGCCGACGGCAAGCTCTCCGCCCAGTTCGAACATACGGTAGCGGTGACGGCGAGCGGCGTCGAGGTGCTGACGCTGCGGGCGGGGGAGACCGGGTTCGGCGGCAGGGCGTGAGGCGGCGACTTTTCTGAACGGGAGGGGGATGAATCGCCGAGTGCCTCGGCGGAACCCACCCCCGACCCCTCCCTTTCAGGGAGGAGAGAAGAAGACACGTCGCATTGACCGACCGAACCCCTCCCGGGGCTGGGGGTGGGTTGGCGAGCGCAGCGACGCCGCTCCCGCCCGCCCGTCAGAAGAACAGCTTGCGCACGCTTACCCGCACCGTCCGGCCGAGCGGGTCCAGGAAGCCGCCCTGGTAGCTCAGCGGCACCGTGCCCTGTGCATTGGTTACTTCCTGGCGCTGGTCGAAGATATTGTCGACCGACAGCGTCACCCGCGTGCCGCTCAGCCAAGGATGGTCACGCACCAGCGCCGGCTGCTGCCCCAGATTGGCGAACAGCCGCAGGTTGGCCGTCGCGAGCGAACCGAAGCGCAGCCGGTCGGCGCCCGTCTCTCCGCCGTTCACTTCCGTCGCGCTTTGCCAATTGGCGCTCACCCGCGCGCCCAGGCCGTTGACGACATAGCCGCCCTGCAGCTGGACCTGGTGGCGGGGCTGGCCGCCGCGGCTGCCGGAGGCGGAACCGTTCAATAGGTCGAGTTCGGGCAGCCCTTCGCGGATCAGGATCGAATTCTCGAACTGCCAGGTGTGATAGGCCGCGAACTGCAGCCGCCCGCCGGCACCGCCGCCGCCTCGGCCGCCGCGTCCGCCCCAGCCACCGCCGCCAGGCCCACCTGGCCCACCAGCGCCAGGCCCCCGGCCCTCTCCGCGGCCCTCGCCGCGAGGCCCGCGCGGAGGTGCCGTGCCGGCCGCTTCCGCCGCCTCGCGCTCGGCACGCCGTGCTTCGCGCGCAGCCTCTTCCTGGCGCTGCCGCTCGGTGACGATCGGCTTGGAGAAGTTGAAGCCCCAGCGCAGCTGGCTGCGATTGGAGCGGGCGAAGTTCACCGGCCGGGTATCCACACGCAGCAGCGTGCCGTCCTCGCCGCGCTCGAACCGGTCGGGGAAGGCAGCCTCGATCTCGGCAGTGGCCGCCGGGAAGCTAGACACCGGGTTGTTGATCCGGCTCGACACATAGTCCGCCGTCAAGGTGAGGTCGGTGGCCTGAAACGGGCGCAGGTTCAGCCCCGCCTTGAACACGCGCCGGCTGTCGCCCTGCAAATTGGGATTGCCGCCCTCGACCTGGGTGACGTCGACCGTCTCGCCGCGCACATAGTCGAAGATGCGGACATTGGGCGTCACCAGCACCGGGTTGCCCAGCTGCTGCGGCGTCGGCGCGCCTTCCTCATGCGTGACGGACACCAGCAGCCGCACCGGCTCGACCGGCTGCCAGTTGAGGCCATAGCCGAGTGTCCGCTGCGTGCCGAAGTCGGACAGCTGCTCCACCTCGGCATTGCCGTTCAGCGACAGATTGCCCAGGAACGCCAGCACGTCGCGCGAGCGGCTCGCGATCGGCAGGTCCAGGTTTGCGCGCGCGGTGCCGCTGTTGCGGCCGATGTCGACCGATTGCGCCACGCCGGAGCGCAACGTGTCGCTCTCCAGCTTGCTGGCATTGCCCAGCACGCGCACGCTGGCGCCGACCGGGCCGGCGGGCAGCTCGAACAGCGTGCCCGCGGCCAGCGCGTCGATCGCCGCCGCCTGGCTGACCGACTTCGCCCGGTCGACCGTGCGGCCATAGAGGTCGAGCGGCCCGAACGGGTTTGCACCCGGATCGCCGGCGTCGATTGCCGCCTGCAGGTCCGTCACATCGAGGCCGCGTTCGGTGAAGGTGCGCGATTCGTCGCGCTGGTAGCTGGTGTTGAGCGACCAGCGCCACCGGCCGATGTCGCCGTTGAATGCCGCCGTCGCATTACCCGTCCAGCTGCGGTTGTTGCGCTCCAACGGGTCGACGTCCGCATAGCGATAGAGGGTGGTATCGTTGGCAAAGGGCGAGAAGGGGCTTGCCCCCGGCAGGTTCAGCGTGACGGCCGGCAGTCCCGACAGCGCGTTGCTCTCGCTGCGTTCCAGCCGCACCGTGCCCGTCGCCGCGACATTGCCGAAGATGCTGGTGCTGTAGACCGCATTCGCCGCCACCCGATTGCTCGACGGCTGCAGGGTGCGGAACGGCGTCGTGTCGGTCACGTTGAGGGTGCCCGCGGTGCCGACGAAATCGGCAAGGCCTGGGCTGGCGATCCCCGCCGGCAACCCCGCCTGCGTCACCGTGCTGCCGGCAAGCGCGCTCAGCGCCGGGTCGATCTCCCCGCCGCCCGCGCCCAGGATGTTGCCGGCAAGGTCATAGGGCCGTTGCGCACTGGTGCTGGAGGTGATGTCACGCTCGCTTTCGAGCAGGTTCGACACGCGTTCCGCTTCGAGATCGATGCTCAGCCGCCCGGCGTCGCTGATCCGCGTGAGCCCGGCCTCCGCCTCGAACTGGTTGCTGCCGCCGGCGGTCGGGATGCGCTCGGTCAGCTCGCCGGTGATGCTGCGAAACCGCGGGCGCAGCACGAAGTTGACGACGCGCTGGTCGGCGCGGAAACCGAACTTCAGCGCCGCTTCTTCCGGCAGGATGTCGACGCGCAGGATCGCCTCGGTCGGCAGGTCGCGGATTTCCTGGAAGCCCGCGGTCCGCCTGCCGTTCACCAGCACCACCGGCGTGCCATTGCCGTCGCGCCCGCGCCCGCTGCCGGTCTGCGGCGCCAGTTCCTCCAGCAGTTCGGCGACCGAGCTCACGCCATAGGAGCGGATGTCGGCGGGGGAGAGCTGGATCTCGGGCGGGATGTCCCCCGGCACCGTGCCGGGCGGCGTACGGCCGGTGACCACGATGTCGGCGCCCTCGGTTTCCTCCACCACCTCAGGCGGGCCGGAATCCCCCGGGTTCTCGGGCGTCGTCTGGGCTGGCACCGGATCGGTCTGTGCAGCGGCAAGCGCAGGCGTGGCCACACCCAGCAGCAACCATGCTGCCGTCGACAAAGGACGCATTCAACTCTCCCACCCGCGCAACTGCGCGTTCACTCCGGTGGGGGCTTAGCGACCAATTGTCGCAGAAGTTTCCCGGCCCGAGGCAAGAAACGCGTAAGTTATACCGGGTGTCGCTGCGATGAACTGTTCGGGCGCGATGCCGCGTTTCGCCAGTGCCGCGGCCAGCCGCGTCACCGGTTCTTCGCGCGCCTCGTCGGTCAGCTGGAACGTGCCCCAGTGAATGCCAAGCGCATGGCGGGCACCGAGCGCCTCGAACATCGCCACCGCCTCGTCCGGATCGGCATGCTGCGGCGCCATGAACCAGCGCGGGGCATAGGCGCCGATCGGCAGCAGCGCGACATCGGGCGCGCCGTGCCTGGCCGCCATGTCGCGAAAGATGCCGCCGCCGCACCAGCCGCTGTCGCCGGCGAAATAGACGCTGCCCACCGGCGTCTCGATCCAGTGCCCCGCCCACAGCGCCATGCGCCGGTCGCCGGTGCCGCGTGCCGACCAGTGGTTGGCCGGCACCAGCGTCGTCGCAGCTCCCCGCGGCAGCGCGATGCGATCGCCCCAATCGCCCGCGACCGTACGCGCGCCGGGCACGCCCTTCTGGACGATCCTGTCGTTGCCCAGCGGCATCACCATCAGCGGCTGGTCGCGCGCATGCAGCCGCCGAAGCGTCGCCATGTCGAGATGGTCGTAATGGTTGTGCGACAGCAGCACCGCGTCGATTCGCGGCAGCGCCTCGAACGCGATGCCGGGCGCCGTCACCCGCTTCGGGCCGGCAAAGGTGAAGGGGCTCGCCCGCTCCGACCAGACCGGATCCGTGAGCAGGTTCACGCCCGCGGCCTGGATCAGCAGCGATGCATGGCCGACCGCGGTAATCGAAAGCCCCGCCACCCGCGGCTCCGGCACGGTCTGGACGACCGGCACCGATTTCGGCCAGGTCGCCGGACGCGTGCCGAACTTCCACTTCAGAACGTCGCCCAGCCGGCTGTCGGCGATCGGCCGTCCCGGATTGAAGAAGCGCGTCCCGTCGAAATGGTCGCTCGGCGGCCCCTGGTAATAGCGGTTGCGTCCCACGATCAGCCTCTCTGCTGCCGCCTCGGGCGGCGGTGCCCCACGAACGCGCGTTGAACGCCTTCCGCCTCACGGGACGGCGGATTTGCGGCAGGCCTGGCAACGGGCCATCTGCCGCGTCGGCAGGCCCGTTCGCTTATCCCCGGTAGACCACTCCGCCCGTCATCGCCTGCGGCACCCCCGTGGTACCCGGAAACGAGATCGGCAGCGCGCGCACCGATCGCGCCGCGAGATAGGCGAACGCCTCCGCTTCGATGAAGTCGCCGCGCATGCCCAGCGTGTCGGACGAATCCACTCGCCCCAGCGCGTCGGCCAGCATGGCCATCATCACCGGGTTGTGCCGCCCGCCGCCGCACACGATCCAGTGCCAGTCGTCCGCCGCCTCGCCCAGCTGCGCGCGGCATGCCACCACCGCCGCGACCGTGAAGGCGGTGAGCGTCGCTGCCGCATCCGCGTCAGACAGCGCCGCCACGGCATCGAGCGGGAAATCGTAGCGGTCGAGCGACTTGGCGCCAGTCCGGGTGAAGTAGGGGCTCGCCATCCACCGGTCGACCACGGCGCGATTGACGCTGCCCGCCGCCGCCAGCCGCCCACCCTCGTCATAGCGGCCAAGCCCGCGCGCCTGCACCAGTTGGTCGATGAGGCCATTGCCCGGCCCGACGTCGAATGCCGCCACGCTCCCGTCGGGCCGAATCGCGGTCACGTTCGCGACCCCGCCGATGTTGAGAAACGCGACCGGCCGCGCACACCCGGCCCATTCCGCCAGCGCGGCATGGTAGATCGGCGCCAGCGGCGCACCCTGTCCGCCTGCGGCCAGGTCCGCCTGGCGCAGGTCGGCGACGACCGGCACGCCCAGCGCCACCGCCAATGCATCCGGGTCGCCCAGCTGGATCGACAGCCGGCGCTCGGGCCGGTGCAGCACCGTCTGCCCGTGAAAGCCGACCAGCTCGATCGTGCCCGCATCGGGCTCGGCCAGCAGCGCGCGCGCGGCGCGGACATGGGCGTCGTGGATCACGCGCTCGGCCTCGGCAAAGCTCGCAGGGCGCGGGCCATGGCCGTCGCTCGCGATCGCATCCTCGGTTGCCTGGACAAGCACGCGGCGCTCCTCGGCGCCGAACGGCAGCATCAACGCGGGGCCGAAGCCGGTGATCGCCTCCCCATCCGTCTCCAGGATCGCGGCGTCCACACCGTCCAGCGAAGTGCCGCTCATATATCCCAGCACGCGCATTTGCCGCTCCCGTGAAAATCGCCGCTCGCCGCGCCGCGCGGCCCGCGATAGCGTGGAGCCGCAGCGCTGCTGTCCCGACCCAAAGCACAGCGCGCCAAGCGATGCCAGCGTGGAGACAAGGCCATGTCGGACGGCGATCGGTGCGAGGTGCTGGTGGTGGGCGCAGGACCCACCGGGTTGATGGCGGCGCTGTTGCTCAGGCGACAGGGGATCGACGTCCGCATCGTCGACCGCGCCGCTGAGCCCACTCGGGAATCCCGCGCCTTTGGCATTTCCGCGCGCACGCTGGAGCTGTTCGCGAGCCTGGGGCTTGCCGAAACGCTGCTCCAGCGCGGGGTGATCAACACCGGCATGAGCTTCCACGTCTCGGGCGAAGCCGTGGGCGGCCTGAACTTCGACCATGCCAGCGCCCCGGACACGCCGTTCCGCTTCATCCTGATGCTGCCCCAGGCAGAGACGGAGTCAGTGCTGCTCGACGCGCTCGACGATGCCTGGCTCGACGTGGAGCGCGAGGTGGCGGTCACCGGCCTCACCCTCCGCCCCGACGGTGTCGAAGTGGCGGCGCTCGACGCGACGGGCAGCGCCACCACCCTCCACGCCCGCTACGTCATCGGCGCGGACGGCGCGCACAGCGCCGTGCGCCACGCGCTGAACCTCCGCTTCGAGGGCGCGCCCTATCCGCAGAACTTCCTGCTCGGCGATGTTGCGGTCGACTGGCCACTCGAGGGGGACCGGTTCCGCGTGTTCGTCCATGCCGACCGCATCGGGCTGTTCTTTCCGCTCGACGGCTCCGGCCTGGCCCGGGTGATGACGACCGACCTGCGCGCCGATCCCGACGAGCATGCCGCCCCCGACCTGACGCTTGCCGAGCTCCAGGCCGCCTTTGCGGAGGCAAGCTGCCTGCCGGTTACTCTGTCCCGTCCCCAATGGCTGACGCGCTTTCGCACCCACCACCGTGCCGTCGACCGCTATCGCAATGGCCCGGTGTTCGTCGCGGGCGATGCTGCCCACATCCACTCCCCCGTCGGCGGGCAGGGCATGAACACCGGGCTGCAGGACGCCGCCAACCTTGCCTGGAAGCTGGTGTCGGTGCTGCGCGGCGGTGCCCCGGACGCGCTGCTCGACAGCTATGGCGCGGAGCGCCTGCCGGTCGCACAGGAGGTGCTGCGCTTCACCGACCGAATCTTCAGCGCCGCGGCCGGCCAGGTCGGCTGGCGTGCCTGGCTGCGCGACGCACTCGCACCGATGCTCGTCGGCCCGGCATCCGCGCTCGACCTGGTGCAGGAGCGCGCGTTCCGGCGACTTGCCCAGATCGACAGCGCCTATGGTCCGGGCCCTGCCGTCGCCGATCTCGCCAAGGGTCCCGCCCCCCGACCGGGCGAGCGTGCGCCCAATGCCCAGCTTAGCCGCCACCGCGACCTGCTCGACCTGCTCGCCGGGTATCGCTTCCACATCGTCGCCCTCTCCCGCAGGCCCTTGTCGCCGGTGGAGGCAGGTAGCCTTGCCGACGCGCTTGCCCGTCTCTCCGGGGACCGCGTGGCAACCCACTTGCTCGCCCGCCTGACCGCGGGTGCACACGGCGCCGTCGAACGGGTCGAGCGCGCCGACCTGTTCGACCGCTACGGCCTTGCCGACGACCGCGCCCAGGCGCTGCTCCTGGTCCGCCCCGACGGCGTCCTCGCCTGGCGTGCCGAGAGCCTCGACCTGACGGGCTGCACCGCCTTCCTGCGCCGGCTGGGCGCCTTCCCCCGCTGAGCCACCGGCGCCCCCCGCTGTCCTACCCCGCCAAACCATGGCATGGAGCCGCCACGCTGCCCCTCCGGGCGGCCGGTGCGACCCCGCATCCTGGACCAACTTTCGACCAACCGTTTGCCGCGATGACCCTGCCGATCCACGCCGTCCTGCCCGCCCTGCTCGGCCACCTGGCCGCGCGCAGCAGCGCCGTGCTCGTCGCCCCGCCCGGCGCCGGCAAGACCACCGCCGTCGCCCCGGCACTCCTCGACCAGCCCTGGTGCACCGGCGAAATCCTGCTCCTCTCGCCCCGCCGCATCGCCGCCCGTGCCGCGGCCGAGCGCATGGCAGCACTTGCCGGCGAACCCGCCGGCCGCACCTTCGGCTATGCCACCCGCATGGACAGCCGCCGATCGGCCGACACGCGGGTGACGGTCGTGACCGAGGGCATTTTCGTTGCCCGCATCCAGGCCGATCCCGAACTCGCCGGTATCTCGGCAGTCCTGTTCGACGAGGTCCACGAACGCAGCCTCGACAGCGACTTCGGCCTGGCCCTGGCGCTCGACGCCCAGGCCGGGCTCCGTCCGGACCTGCGCATCGTCGCCATGTCCGCAACCCTCGACGGCGCCCGCTTCGCCCGACTGCTCGACGGCGCGCCGGTGGTGGAGAGTGAAGGCCGTAGCCACCCGCTGGAGCTCCGCCACCTCGGCCGCGCCGCCGAACAGCGGATCGAGGATGGCATGGCCCGCGCCATCCGCACCGCGCTGGCCGACACCGACGGCGGCGTGCTCGCCTTCCTCCCCGGCGTCGGCGAGATCGAGCGTACGGCCGAACGGCTGGAGGGCCTCGGCCCCGACATCGTCCTCCACCGCCTGCACGGCAGCCTGGAGCCCGGCCAGCAGCGCGCCGCCATCGCCCCCGATCCCGACGGTCGCCGCAAGCTCGTCCTTGCGACCGCTATCGCCGAGACCTCGCTGACCCTCGACGGCATCAGCACCGTGGTCGACTCCGGCCTCGCCCGCCGTCCGCGCTACGATCGCGCCGCGGGCATGACCCGATTGGTGACCGAGCGCGCCAGCCAGGCCGCCGTCACGCAGCGCGCCGGCCGCGCCGCGCGCCAGCGGCCGGGCGTCGCCTATCGCCTGTGGGAGGCCGCCGCCACCGCCGGCCTGCCGCGCTTCGACCCGCCCGAAATCCTGGAGGCGGACCTCTCCGCGCTGGTGCTCGATTGCGCGCGCTGGGGAGTCACCGATCCCACGACGCTGCGCTGGCTCGATCCGCCGCCCGCCGCCGCGATCGCGGAGGCCAAGGCGCGCCTCACGACGCTGGAGGCGATCGACGCCGATGGCCGCCCGACTCCGCACGGTGCGGTGATCGCGTCCCTCCCGCTGCCCCCGCGCCTTGGCCACATGCTGGTGCGCGCCGGCGAACGCGGCCTTGCCCAGGTCGCCGCCGAAGTCGCGGTGCTGCTCGGCGAGCGCGGCCTCGGCGGCCAGGACGCCGACCTGGAACTCCGCCACCGCCGCTGGCGCAGCGAACGCGGCCAGCGCGCCGAGGCTGGCCGCCGCATGGCCCAGCGCTGGGCAAAGCTCGTCCCCGCGGCGCCTCCCGCCGAGCGTGACCCCCAGGCGCTCGCCACCTGCGTCGCGCTCGCCTTTCCCGACCGCGTCGCTCGCCGTCGCGACGCAAGCGGCGAGCATTGGGCGAGCGTGGGCGGCCGCGGTTTCCGCCTCGACCCCAGCTCGCCGCTCGCCAGCGCCGAATGGCTGGCGGTGGCGGAAACGCAGGGCGCCGCCTCGGGCGCGCGCATCCTCTCGGCCGCCGCCATCGACCTCGCCACCATCGAATCGCTGTTCGGCGACCGCATCGCCGTCCGCCGCGATGTTGCCTTCGATCCCGCCACCGGCGCGATCAGCGCCGTCCGTGCTCGCGCGCTGGGGGCGCTGCGGCTGAGCTCCGGCCCCGACAGCGCCGCCTCGGCAACCGAGATCGAAGCCGCGCTCCTCAAAGGCATGCGCGCCCACGGCCTCACCCTCCTCCCCTGGGGCGACGATGCCACTGCCCTGCGCGCCCGCGCGCGCTTTGCCGCCGAGATGGGCGGGATCGACGATCCGCTATCCGATGCCGTGCTGCTCGACCGCCTTGACGAATGGCTGCCGCCGCTGCTCTCGGGCAAGCGCCGCCTCGACGCGATCGCACCCTCCGCGCTGACGCAAGCGCTGGAGTCGCTCGCCGGCTGGGATGCGATGCAGGCCGTCCGTCGCCTCGCCCCCGCCCGCTTCGAAAGCCCGGCCGGCTCCACCCATGCCATCGACTATGGCGCCGAGGGCGGTCCCCGCGTCGAGCTTCGCCCCCAGGCGCTGTTCGGCCTCGCTCGCCACCCGACTGTCGCCGGCGGTGCGGTGCCGCTGGTGCTGAGCCTCACCTCACCCGCCGGCCGCCCGATCCAGACGACCCGCGACCTGCCCGGATTTTGGGCCGGCAGCTGGGCCGCCGTGGCGAAAGAGATGCGCGGCCGTTACCCCCGCCACCCCTGGCCCGACGACCCCGCATCCGCCTCGGCAACGCTTCGCACCAAAAATGCGGATGCACGGGCGCGCGCGGCGCGTTAGAGCGTTTTCCAAACAACCATTCCCGCGTGGAGAAGCTTGTGCCGTCCGCCCGTATCTATCAGCGTCCGAAGAATTCCACCCAGTCCGGTCGTGCCCGCACCGGCACCTGGATCCTGGAGTTCGAGCCCGCCGAGCCCAAGCATGCCGATCCGCTGACCGGCTGGGCCGGCTCCGGCGACACTCGCGACCAGGTCCGCCTGAGCTTTCCGACCGCCGAGGCCGCGCAGGCCTATGCCGAAAAGCAGGGCCTCACCTATCACGTTGTCCCGGCGCCCGAGCGCACTCTGAAGCTCCAGGCCTACGCCGACAACTTCCGCTGACAGCGCAGGGCGGGGTTCAACGCCCCGCCAGGATCCCTGCGCCGAGCAGCAGCAGCAGCTTCACGTCCATCGCGAAGCCCTCAGCGCGTTTGGCGGCGATGAAGCCCTCGACCTCGGCCAGGGGCACGCGGTGGACGGTGATGTCCTCCCCGTCGACGCCGCCGCCCTCGCCGGTCTTCACCAGTTCGGTCGCGCGCATCAGCGTGAACCCTTCGGTGACCATGCCGGGCGAGGAGTTGAAGCTGCCCACCGCCTCGATCCGGCCCGGCCGGTAGCCGGTTTCCTCCTCCAGCTCGCGCGCGGCGGCGACGGTGACGTCCTCGCCCGCGACCTCGTCGCCGATCAGCCCGGCCGGCAATTCCAGGCAGCGGCGGCCCAGCGGCATGCGGAACTGGTCGACCAGCAGCACATGGTCTTCGTCATCCACCGCCAGGATCACCGCGGCCTCGATGCCGCGGGCGCGGCCGACATATTCCCACGTCCCCTGCTTCTTGGCGACGATGTACTTGCCCTCCCACATGGTCTCGACGGGGAGGTTCGCGTCCTTGCTCATAGTTCGATCAGCCGATCCGGTAGTTCGTTGATGTCATCGGCGCTGCGCGGGAAATGCTCGGCGAGCACCACCCCCACCTGCGCCACGGCCTCAGCCATGCCCTGTGCCACGTGCCCTGCGCGCGCGGCGGCCACCAGCGCCGCCATCGCCTCGCCCCACACCTCGGGTGCGACCCGGGCGTGGATGGCGGCGTCCGCGATCAGCTCGGCGCGATGCTCGGCCAGCGACAGGTAGAGCAGCACGCCCGTCTGCCCGCGCGTGCGCTTTTCCGCAGCGGTGCGGAACAGCCCCAGCGCGCGCCGGCGCACCCGCCGCGTCTTGGTGGCCCCCGGCGTCAGCCGCAGCCGCAGCGCCGGGATCAGCAGCAGCAGCCGCACGGCCGCGAACGCGAGCACCTGCAGCACCAGCGCGATCAGCAGCAGCACGCTTGGGTGCACCACCTGAGTCCAGGGGTCGAACACGCGCTCGTACAGCGCCGCCGCAATGCCGGGCCATACCGACAGCAGCGCCAGGACGAGCAGCATCGCCAGCGCCGCCCAGTGCAGCGCCACGTCATGGTAGGAGTCGGAACGGCCGGCCACCACCGTGACGATCTCGCCGTCGGTGGTACGCTCGGCCGCGGTCACCGCCTGGGTGACCGTCGCATGATCCTGTTCCGTCAGATGCATCACCAGCTCCCCGAAGCGCCGCCGCCGCCGAACG